>CAWETG010000010.1:0-776857 GCA_963812035.1 uncultured Gemmatimonadales bacterium | reverse complement strand
CTCAAGTGCCGGAGCCGCAAGGACGACTGACGTTACCCTAGACTTAAGCCAGCTCGACCTCGGAGATCAGTGTGGCCCGCGCAGCATCGGGTCGGTGGGTCTGAGGCGCGGCCTCGTCAGTGGGTTGCCTGTGCGCTGGCGCACGGAACAGATATGGACGGCGAAGCGCCTCACCCGTATGGTGAGTCAGTTTCTGAGCTAGTTTCGGGTATCAAAGGCCGACATTTCGGGTGTGCAAGTCCGGCAGCGGACGACACGAACTCGCGGTTGGACGACATTTTGTCGGAAGAGGATGCCGCCCTAGCTCCGGCTCTTAATCAGTAGGTTCCGTGTTCGATTCACGGGCGGCGCACTCGAAGGAAACTCGCGCCCCGCTTGAGGCTATGGCCCCGAGCGGGGTTCGTCTTTGTGGCCGAGATGAGTATTGCTCGCTGTTCTGCTCGCTACTGGTGACGAACCGAGCGAGGAACTGGGCGCGGTCGCCCCACCCGACCGCCGGGGAACGGAGATTGCGGTCCTGCGCGCCGAATGGGCGCGATGCCTCCCGGCGCTCTCGTGCGTCCGGGGCCGGCGTCCCGGCGCACCACCTCCAGGGGAGAACCGACGTGACCACCACCAGCGAGAATTTGCACGAGGCCTTCGCCGGCGAGAGCCAGGCGAACCAGAAGTACCGCGCCTTCGCGAAGCAGGCCGAGCAGGACGGCTTCGCCAACGTCGCCCGCCTCTTCCGCACCACGGCCGAGGCCGAGCGCATCCACGCCGAGGGCCACTTCAAGTCGCTCGACGGCGTCGGCACCACCGCGGCGAACCTCCAGGCCGCCATCGACGGCGAGACGTACGAGTTCACGAAGATGTACCCACCGATGCTGCAGCAGGCCGAGCAGGACGGTCACAAGGCCAAGCGGATGTTCGGCTACGCGGTGAAGGCCGAGGCGGTGCACGCGAAGCTCTACCAGCTCGCCCTCGACGCCGTGAGGGCCGGCAGGGACCTCGCCGAGAGCCGCTTCTACCTCTGCCCGGTGTGCGGCCACATCGAGTTCGGCACGGCGCCCGAGAAGTGCCCGATCTGTGGGGCGAAAGGCGAGAAGTTCACGCAGGTTTGAAGCGGACGATCAGCAGCGTCCGTGGTCGATTCACGGGCGGCGCACTGACCAAAGACTCACGCCCCGCTTGGCGTCACCCGTGGTGGGCTGAACTCAAGCCGACAGGGCGGCCGTATCAGCGGCCGCGGCGTCCGCCGCCACCGCCGCCGGAGCGACCGCTGTAGCCTCCGCCTCCGCCGCGCGGAGCGCCGGACGACATTCGGGCTCCTCCAGAACTGCGCGGGGCCGCGCCATACGACATCCGGGCTCCCCCAGAGCTCCGCGGGGCCGCGCGGTACGACATCGCCGCGCGCGAACCCGTCCGTGCGATGTAGTTGCGACCCACCGCGACGCGGCTGGCCGGCGCCGCCACCGGAGCGCGGGCGCGCAGCCCCGTGCCGTAAGAGGCACGCGGGCGATACGGCCCGAACGGCGCGAACGGCCGGCCGAAGCCTATGCCGCGGCCGCCGAACGCGTAGCCGCCGAAGCAGCCGTAGCAGTACGGGCTGAAGAGGAACGGCGAGTAGAACGTCACGCCGAAGAAGCCGAAGAACGGGTCGTATGGCCAGTAGTAGGGATAAGGCGAGTAGGGATAATAGGGATAATAGGGATATCCGTAGCCATACGCCGGACCGCCGTCATCCGCGGCGTAGTCCGTGGCGGAGCCCGCGGCGGCCTCCGAATCGGCGACCGAGTACTGCACGACGTCGTAGTCGAAGTGGACGTCGCCGGCCATCTGCTGCACGATGCCCACCAGGGCGCGCTCAGGATCTGCGCCGGCGCGTGCCGAGTCGAGCGCGCGGTAGTTCCAGTGGTTCGCCACGACGAACCGGTCGAAGTGGAACGCCTCGTGGGCGCGCGCGGCCACAATCGTCCCGGTGCCCGCGCTCGGTCCCGCCTCGAACGCCTCACCGCCCTGCGGCCCGCGGATCTCGATATCGACGCCGCCGCGGACGAAGTTCTCTGCCGGCGGGTTCGCGGGGTAGAGCACGCGCACCCAGCCGTGGACGTCGGTGCGCAGCACGACGAGGTACCCGTCCTCGGCCGGCCTCACATGCACGCGGATGGCGTCGCCGAAGGCGTAGCGGCCGTCGTTGTTCAGCGAAACCTGGATCGGCGGTTGCTGGTGGTCGGGCGCGCCTTGCACGTCCAGCACGGGCGTCGGACTCACCAGAGCGAGCAGCAACATCATCGGAGCGAGCATGGACCCGGCCCCCGCGAAGACGACTTACTCAATACAGGTATTACGCGCCCGGAGGTGCGGATGTTCCCTCCCGGCCCCGCGGAAGCTGCCCGAGCCGGTGGCGATGAGGGGTTCGCTGACTTGAGTGTCCACCTTCAGGGACGGCTCGGTCCCTGCTTGGTTTCGACGACGATCGCCCCGCCCGCGGCGCGGAGGCCATACAACTGCTCCGCGGCCTCGCTCTCGAGAATGTGAATGGCGTGAACATCGGACGCCTGTATCTCGCTCAGGTACGCGAGGTCGAACATCTGCATCCCGTCCACGACCAACAGCGGGGTCTCGTCGGCATTGATGCTGCGCTTCGGCTGAATCATCACATTCGTGGGCTGGCCCTGCGCGTCCTGTCCGTACGTGAGCCGTGGCGCCCGCACTCGCACGATGTCCCAGGCCGTGCGCACCGACAGCCGGGCGATGTCCGATTCCGTGATCAGGATCTCGCGGCCCGCTGCCGGCGCCGCAGAGCCACCGGCCCGGGGCACAGGCCGGCAACTCCAGAGCGCGAAGGTGCCCAGCGTCGCGAGTGGCATGGCCGCTCTGGCGACTGTGGACGCCACGCCGCCGACAGACAGTGTCATAGTGTGCCATACTCGCACTCGGCCGGGCGAAGGTCAAGCTCGGCGAAGGCGGAGTGCCTGAGTCACAACCTCGGCATTCGAGCGCCGCAACGGCACAACCGATTGTGGCGGTCGCTCAGGTCCGCCGGCTAGAATTGGCTGTTTGTCGCGGTCACGCGCCGGTTGCTTGGGGCGGCGACCACCCGTTACTTTCGGGCTCGCCCCTCACCAGTCCGTCCTTGGATCAATCCCTCGAGGCTTCATGATGCCTGTTGCTCGCGCCTGTCCTGCGTGCCAAACGCCGTTGCCGGAGGAGGCACAGTACTGCCTGCATTGCGGCACGGCGACGCCGACCGACCCCGACGCGCCTCCACGCGCGGCGGCGGCGGTGGAGGTGACGAAGGTGCGCGCGGCGCTGGCGGCGGAGTACCGCATCGAGCGGGTGCTGGGCGAGGGCGGGATGGCGACGGTGTACCTCGCCGAGGACCTGAAGCACCGGCGCCAGGTGGCGGTAAAGGTGATGCGACCGGAGCTGGCCGCCACGCTGGGTGCGGACCGGTTCCTGAGAGAGGTGGAGATTGCGGCGAAGCTGAGCCATCCGCACATCCTGCCGGTGTTCGACTCGGGCGCGGCGAGCGGGTTCCTCTACTACGTGATGCCGTACGTCGACGGGGAGACGCTGCGCGATCGGCTGCACCGGGAAGGGAAGCTGCCGGTCGAGGACGCGGTGCGCCTGGCCCTGGAGGTGGCCGAAGCGCTGGCCTACGCGCACGGGCGGGGGATCATCCACCGCGACATCAAGCCCGCGAACGTCCTGCTGGGTTCGGGGCACGCGCTGGTGGCGGATTTCGGAATCGCGCGGGCGGCGGACGGCGGGGCCGTGCTGACGCAGACCGGCCTCTCGGTGGGGACGCCGCAGTACATGAGCCCGGAACAGGCATCGGGAGAGCGGGACGTGGACGCGCGCTCCGATGTGTATGCGATCGGCTGCGTGCTCTACGAGATGTTGACCGGGCAACCGCCGTACACGGGGCCGACGCCGCAGGCGATCCTGGTGCGGAGCCTGACGGGAGACGTGCGGCCGCTGGCGGCGCTGCGTCCGGACGTATCGCCGACCGTGGCGGTGGTGGTGGCGCACGCGATGGCGCGCTCTCCGGAAGAGCGCTACCAGACGGCGGGCGAGCTGGCGGTGGCGCTCAATGCGGCGCTCGATGCCACGCGCAGCGGAGCGACGGCGACGGTAGTGGCGGGCCCGACGGCGGGCCAGGTCGGGGCGATCTTCGGGATCGCGGCCGCCGCGGTGCTGGCGGTGATCTACGCGGTGATGAAGCAGGTGGGCCTGCCGCCGTGGGCGTTCGCGCTGGCGGTGGTGCTCATGGCGGCCGGCTGGCCGGTGCTGCTGCTGACGCGGCGGGTGGAGGCGCGACGGCGGGCGGGGCGCGAGGTACGGGGGGTGCGGCGTTTCCTGACGTGGCAGACGGTCGTCGCGGGGGGGATACTGGCATTGGTGGTGTGGGCGGGGGTGGCGACGGCGCTGGCCCTGCGAGGTGGAACAGGCCATGGTGGTGGAGTGAAGCGGCTCGCGGTGCTGCCGTTCGACAACCACGGCGCGGCCGAGGATGCCTACTTCGTGGACGGCATCGCCGACCAAGTGCGCGGCAAGCTGGCCGGGCTCACCGGCGTCGAGGTCACGGCGCGCAGCAGCTCGGACCAGTACCGGCAGACGACGAAATCGCCGAAGGACATCGGGCGCGAGCTGGGCGTGGACTACCTGCTCGCCGCCACGGTGTCCTGGGCGCCGGGCGCGCAGGGTGGGCGCCGCGTGCAGGTGGTGCCCGAGCTGATCGCGGTCCGGACCGGGGCGGTGAGCTGGCAGCAGACGTTCGACGCCGACATCACCGATGTCTTCGAGGTGCAGGGGACGATTGCGACCGAGGTCGCGGGCGCGCTGGGCGTCGCGCTCGGCAGCGAGGAGCAGCAGCAGCTCGCAAGGCGACCGACCGACAACATTGCCGCCTACGACGTCTACCTCAAGGGCAGGGCGCTCACCAGCAACGATCCGCCGACCCTGCGGCAGGCCGCGGGGTTCTACGAGCAGGCCGTGGCGCTCGATTCGACGTTCGCCGAGGCGTGGGCGTTCCTCGGCTCCACGTTGAGCACCCTGTACTTCAACTCCGTCCCGGAGCCCGGCATCGCGGCGCGGGCTCGCGCGGCGGCCGAGCGGGCATTGGCCCTCGATCCTGCCGGCGCGACCGGGCACCGGGCGATGGGGCAGTACTATCTGAGCGTCGTCAAATCGCCGGCGCAGGCGGAGGAGCAGCTCACGCTCGCGCTCCGCGCGGCGCCCAAGGACCCGCCCACCCTCCGGGTCGCGGCCAGCGTCGAACTCAGTCTGGCCCGATGGGACGATGCCGTTGGGCACTTGGAGCTGGCGCGGCGGCTCGATCCGCGCATTCCTCCGACGGCGCTTGATCGAACGCTGATTCGCCTGAGGCGGTATCCCGAGGCGCTCGAGGTGGGCCGCGCAGCGCTCGCCGTCGCCCCGCTCGACCTCCAGGTCATCGAGTTCCAGGCCGAGGTGCATCTTGCCCAGGGCGATCTCGAGGGCGCGCGCGCGGTGATCAGGGATGCGCCGGCGACGTTGGCCCAACCCGCGATCGTGGCGTACTTCGCGAACTACGACGACCTGATGTGGGTTCTGGACGAGCCGCAGCAGCAACTCCTGCTCCGCCTCACTCCGAGCGCGTTCGACAACGATCGGCCGACCTGGGCAGGCGTGCTGGCCCAGACGTACGCGCTGCGGGGCGACATGGCGCGGGCCCGCGCCTACGCCGACACGTCACGGCAGGGTACTGAGCAGGAGCTTCGCGCCGCGCCTGACGATGCTCAGCTCCACATGTTCCTCGGACTCATGCTCGCCTACCTCGGCCGCAAGGGGGACGCGATCCGCGAAGGCGAGCGCGGCGTGGCGCTGCTGCCGATGGCGGCGGATGCGAGCAACGGTCCGTACATGCAGCACCAGCTGGTGCGGATCTACCTGATCGTGGGAGAGAAGGAGAAGGCGCTGGACCAGCTCGAGCCGCTGCTCCGCACGCCGTACAACCTGTCGCCCGGGTGGCTGCGGATCGATCCCAACTTCGCGCCGCTGAGGGGCAATCCGCGCTTCGAGCGGCTGATCGCCGCCCCATAGGCCGCCGCCTCCGGCGGAGGCCAACGTGTCCGCCCCATACGAAAGGGCCGCGGAATCCCGCGGCCCTTTGCTATTTCCCGGTCCGCCACGGCGCTCAGTCGGCCGCCGGCTGCGGCAGCGGAGCCGCGGCCATCACGCCGGGCTCCGTCTTCCGCACCCGGCTGAACCAGCTCTGCAGCTCGTCCAGGTAGGTGTAGAACACCGGCGTGACGTACAGCGTCACCAGCTGCGAGAACGCGAGCCCGCCCACCACCGCCACGCCGAGCGGCCGCCGCGTCGCGGCGCCCGCGCCCCAGCCGACCGCGATCGGGATCGCCGCCATCAGCGCCGCCAGCGTCGTCATCATGATGGGCCGGAACCGCACGCGCGCCGCCTCGAGAATCGCCTTGGCCGGCGTCGTGCCGCCCGCCCGCTGCGCCTCGAGCGCGAAGTCGATCATCATGATGGCGTTCTTCTCCACGATGCCGATGAGCATGATGATCCCCACGAACCCGTACACGTCCAGATCGAGCCCCCACAGCAGCAGCGTCGCCAGCGCGCCGAACGCGGCGAAGGGCAGGCCGGTCAGGATGGTGATCGGGTGGATGAAGCTCTCGTACAGCACTCCCAGGATCACGTAGATCACGAACACCGCCAGCACCAGCAGCAGCGCCAGGCCCTGCTGGGTGCTGATGAACGCCTCGGCCGTTCCCGAGAAGCCGGCCGACACGGAGGACGGCAGCACCTCGCGCGCCGCCGCCTGTACGGCACTCAGCGCGGTGCCCAGCGACACGCCCGGCACGAGGTTGAACGAGATCGTGACCGACGGCAGCTGCCCCGCGTGGTTGACGGTGACGGGGCCGACGCCGGAGCGGAACGCGGCCACGGCGCTCAAGGGGACGGTGGGCCCGTTGGCCGACCGCACCCACAGCGAGCCCAGCGACGACACGTCGCGCTGGAACTGCGGCAGCAGCTCGAGCACGACCCAATACTCGTTGGTCGACGTGTAGATGGTCGACACCTGCCGCTGGCCGAACGCGTCGTACAGTGTGTTCTCGATCTCGGTGGCCGAGACGCCGAGCTGCCCGGCGTGCTCCCGGTCGATGTCCACGGTCACCTGCGGATTGGAGATCAGCAGGTCGCTCGTGACGTCCGACAGCATCGGGATCTGCCGCATCCGCGCCTCGAGCGCGCGCGCGGAGGTGTTCAGCACGGCGATGTCGCCGGTCTGGAGCGTGAACTGGTACAGGCTCTTGGAGGTCAGCCCGCCGATCGAGATGGCGGGCGGGTTCTGGACGTAGACGGTGATGTCCGGTACGGCGAGCGCCGCCTGCGCGAGGTCGCGCCCGATCCGGTCGGCGGTCCGATGCCGCTTGGCGATCGGCTTGAGGTCGATGGTGAGCTGCCCCTGGTTGGCCGCGGCGGTGGACCCCACCGCAGACGTGACGGCGAGCACGTCGGGGTCCTTCGCCATCAGGGCGGCGACCTGCTGCTGCCGCTCGGACAGCGCGTCGAACGACACGCCTTCGGCCGCCTCGGTGGTGACCAGAAGCTGCCCCGTGTCGTCGGTCGGGAACAACCCCTTGGGGATCGCCCAGAACAGCCACGCCGTAGCGACCAGCGTGGCCAGGGAGAACAGCAGCGCCCCGAACCGGTGCTCCATGACCCAGGCCAGGCTGCGCGTGTAGGCGCCGACCGAGCGGTCGTACGCCCGCTCGCTCGCCTCGTACAGCCGGCCGTGCTTGCGGCCGTGGTCCGAGCGCAGGAAGCGGCTGCACAACATGGGCGTGAGCGTCAGCGACACGAACCCGGACACCAGGATGGACACGCCGATGGTGACCGCGAACTCGTGGAACAGCTTGCCGATGATCCCGCCCATGAACAGGATCGGGATGAACACCGCCGCCAGTGACAGCGTCATGGAGACGATGGTGAAGCCCACCTCGGACGCGCCGTCGATCGCGGCCTGCAGCCGCGGTTTCCCCATCTCGAGGTGGCGCACGATGTTCTCGAGCATGACGATCGCGTCGTCCACCACGAACCCCACGGCCAGCGTGAGGGCCATGAGGGAGAGATTGTCCAGGCTGTAGTTCAGCAGGAACATGATCGAGAACGTCCCGATGATGGACATCGGGAGGGCGAGGCTGGGAATGACGGTGGCCGACAGGTTGCGCAGGAACAGGAAGATCACCATCACGACCAACACCAGCGTCAGCTTCAAGGTGAACGTCACGTCGTCCACCGACGCCTGGATGGTGGTGGACCGGTCGAACAGCACCTGGACGTGCACGGTGGGCGGGATCTCGCGCTGCACCCGCACCAGCGCGGCCTTGATGCGGTTCGCGACCGCGACGGTATTGGTCCCCGGCTGGCGCTGGATCTCGAGCACGATGGACCGCTCGCCGTTGTACCAGCTCGCGGTCTTGTTGTTCTGGACGTCGTCGCTGACGCGGCCCACCTCGCGCAGGTAGACGGGGCCTCCGTTCCGGTACGCGACGATCATGTTGTCGAACGCGCTGGCATCGTCCAGCTGGCCGGTGGCCTGGACGGTGAGCGCGGTCCGGGGCCCCCACAGCACGCCGGTCGGCAGATTCACGTTCTGGTTGCCGACGGCCGCCACCACGTCCTCGAGCGCGAGGTTGCGCGAGGCCAGTTGCGTGGGATCGAGCTGGATGCGCACGGCGTACTTCTGGGTGCCGAACACCAGCACCTGCGCGACGCCGCCGACCATCGAGAGGCGCTGCGCGATGGTGGTCTCGCCGTACTCGTCGAGCGTGGAGAGCGGGACGACGTCCGACGTGAGGGCCAGCGTCAGGATCGGCGCGTCGGCGGGGTTGGTCTTCTGGTACGAGGGCGGGATGATGCCCTGCGGCAGGCTGCGCAGCGTCTGGGTGATGGCGGCCTGCACGTCCTGCGCCGCGGCGTCCACGTTGCGGTCGAGCGAGAACTGGATGACGATCTGCGTCTGCCCCAGGCTCGACGTCGACGTCATGTTGTCGATGCCGGCGATGGTCGAGAACTGCTTCTCGAGCGGCGTGGCCACGGTGGCCGCCATCGTCTCCGGGCTCGCGCCCGGCAGCACCGCGGTCACGGTGATGGTGGGGAAGTCCACATTGGGCAGGTCGCTCACCGGCAACCGCTTGTAGGCGACGATGCCGAAGAACAGCACCGCGACCATGACCAGGGTGGTCATGATCGGACGGCGAATAAACAGGCCGGTGAAGTCCATCGCTCAGTCTCCCCCCCGGCGACCAGCGCGGCCGCTGCGGCCGGTTCGCGCCGCGCCCACGGCAGCCGCGCGGGCAGCGCGGCGAGCCGGGTCTGGAGGTCGTCCAGGTAGGTGTAGAACACCGGCGTCACGTACAGCGTGACGATCTGGGAGAAGGCCAGTCCGCCGACGACCGCGATGCCGAGCGGCCGGCGCGAGGCCGCGCTGGCGCCGACGCCGATCGCGATCGGCAGCGTGCCGGCCACGGCCGAGACGCTGGTCATCATGATGGGCCGGAACCGCACCCGCGCCGCCCGCACGATCGCCGCCGCCGGACTGGTGTGCCCCGCGCGCTCGGCGGCGATCGCGAAGTCGATCATCATGATGGCGTTCTTCTTGACGATCCCGATCAGCATGATGACGCCGACGTACCCGTACACGCCCAGCTCGGTGCCCGTGATCCACAGCGCGAGCAGCGCGCCGAACGCGGCGAACGGCAGTCCGCTGAGAATCGTCAGCGGGTGAATGAAGCTCTCGTACAGAATGCCGAGGATGATGTAGATCACGAACACCGTGATCAGCAGCAGGATGCCGAGCCCCTGCTGGGAGGCCTGGAAGGCCTGGGCGGTGCCCGAGAACGCGGTCGAAATCGTGCCCGGCAGCATCTCGCGCGCGATGCGGCCCACTTCGGTCACGGCCGTGCCGAGCGAGACGCCGGGCGCCAGGTTGAAGGAGATCGTCACCGAGGGCAGCTGGCCGGAATGGTTGATGCTGACCGGGCCCACGCCGCGGGTGAATGAGGCGACGTCCGCCAGCGGCACGAGGCGCCGGTTCGTGCCCGTGACCCACAGCCGTGGCAGCACGCTGGCATCGAGTTGCGCCTTGGGCGCAACCTCCAGCACCACCCAGTACTCGTTCGTGCTGGTGTAGATGGTGGAGGCCTGCTGCTCGTTGTACGCGTTGGCCAGCGCCTGCTCGATCGCCGCCGGCGTGACGCCGAGCACGGAAGCCCGGGTCCGGTCGATCAACACGGTCACCAGCGGATTCGCGTTCTGGAGGTCGCTGGTCACGGCCGTGATCAGCGGCAGCGATTGCAGCCTCGCCAGGAGCCGTTCCGAGCCTGCGAACAGCGACGCGACGTCGGGGCCCTGGAGCGTGAACTGGTACAGGCTCTTGGAGCTGCGGCCGCCGATCCGGATGGCCGGCGGGTTCTGGATGAAGACGTTGAGACCGGGGATACCCAACAGGCGCCGCGACAGCTCGGCCACCATCTGGTCGGCGGTCGGCCGGTGGCCCGCCGGCTTCAGGGCGATGAAGAACGATCCCTGGTTGGTCGAGGAGCCCATGCCCGAGCCCGCCGACGACATGAACCCCGCGACGTTGGTATCCCTGGCCAGCAGCGCCGCCGCCTGCCGCTGCAGCCGGACCATTTCGTCGAACGAGGTCCCCTGCGCCGCTTCGGTCGTTCCCTGCAGGAGGCCGGTGTCGTCGCTGGGGAACAGGCCCTTCGGCACAACCCGGAACAGCACGCCCGTCAGCACCAGGATCAGCGCGGAGAACACCAGCGTCAGCGGGCGGTGCTGCATCGTCCACCCGAGGCTCTGCTCGTAGGCCGAGGCGATCCGCTCCCACGCCCGCTCGCTCGCCAGGAACCAGCGCCCGTGCCGGATGTCGTGCTGCGGCTTGAGGAGCCGGCTGCACAGCATGGGCGTCAGCGTGAGCGACACGAATCCGGACACCAGGATCGAGGCGCCGATCGTGATCGCGAACTCCCGGAACAGCCGCCCGATGACCCCGCCCATGAAGATGAGGGGGATGAATACCGCCGCCAGCGACAGCGTCATCGAGAGGATCGTGAAGCTGACTTCCTTCGCGCCGTCCAGGGCGGCCTGGAAGGGCGCTTTGCCCATCTCGAGGTGCCGGAAGATGTTCTCGAGCATCACGATGGCGTCGTCCACCACGAATCCCACCGCCAGCGTCAGCGCCATCAGCGACAGGTTGTCCACGCTGAAGTCGAGCAGCGCCATGACCGAGAAGGTGCCCACGATGGACATCGGCAGCGTCAGACTGGGGATGAGCGTCGCCACGACGCTGCGCAGGAACAGGAAGATCACCAGCACGACCAGCGCCAGCGCCAGCACCAGCGAGAACCGCACGTCGCTGACGGCGCCCTCGATGGAGACGGAGCGGTCGTAGCGTACGTTCACCTTGACCGTGGAAGGCAGGTCCCGCTGGATCTCCGCCATGGTCTGCTTGACGGCCCGCGCCACGGCGACGGTGTTGGTGCCGGGCTGGCGCTGCACGGCCAGCACGATGGCGCGGTCGTCGTTGTACCAGGCCGCCGCCTTGTTGTTCTGCACGTCGTCGAACACGTTGCCGAGTTCGTCGAGGTGGACCGGGGCGCCGTGGCGGAACGCCACGACCAGCCGGCGGAACGCGGCGGCGTTGGGCAGCTGGCCGGTGGCCTGGATCGTGAGCGTGCGCTCGGGGCCGTACAGCACGCCGGTGGGGATCAGCACGTTCTCGGACCGCACCGCCGCGGCGACCTGGTTGATGCTGAGGCCGCGGGTGGCGAGCTGGTCCGGGTCGAGCTGGATGCGCACCGCGTACTTCGCTGAGCCGAACACCATCACCTGCGCCACGCCATCGACCATCGACAGGCGCTGCGCGATGGTCGTCTCGGCGTACTCGTCGAGCGCGGGCAGCGACAGCGCGCTCGAGGTGAGCGCGAACATCAGGATCGGCGCGGCCGCCGGGTTCTGCTTGCGGTAGGACGGCGGGATGATGTTCGACGGCAGTTGGGCCAGCGTCTGGGAGATGGCCGCGTTCACGTCCTGCGCCGCCGCGTCCACATCGCGGTCAAGCGAGAACTGGAGCGTGATCTGGGTGGAGCCGAGCGTGCTGGTCGAGGTGATGTTGTCGATGCTGGCGATGGCGGAGAACGACTTCTCGAGCGGGGTCGCCACCGTGGACGCCATCGTCTCGGGGCTCGCCCCCGCCAGGCTGGCGCTGACGTTGATCGTCGGGTAGTCCACCGTCGGCAGGTCGCTGACCGGGAGCCCCTGGTAGGCGACGACGCCGAACACGAGGATGCCGATCATGAGCAGCGTCGTCATGACCGGGCGCCGGATGAACAGGCTGGTGAAACTCATGCGTCAGGTGCCGCGGCGTCCGCCGCCCCGGCGCCCTCCGCCCGGCGCTCCGGCGCGCGCCGAGTCCGCTCCGGGCAGGCTCACCTTGGCGCCGGGCGTCAGGCGCGACTGCCCCTCTGCCACGACCTTCTCGCCCTCGCGCACCCCGCTCTGGATGACCGCCAGGGTGCCGGCGGTCCGCTCGACCGTCACCGGTCGCGACTGGGCGGCGCCCGTCGAATCCACCACGTACACGTACGACCCCTGCTGCCCGGTGAGCACCGCCTGCGTCGGGAGCACCAGCGCCTGGTCCTCCGTGAACAGATGCAGCCGCACCGAGACGAACTGGCCGGGCCACAGCGTCCGCGTCGGGTTGGGGAAGCTCGCCTTGAGCATCACCGTCCCGGTCGTGGTGTCCACCGCGTTGTCGATGAACATCAGCGTCCCCGTCGCGTCGTCGGCGCCGGCTGGCGCCTGGCCGCCGTGCGGCCTGGCCGACGGCGGACCGGCCGACGGCGTCGCGCCTGGCGTGCCCTGCGACGTGTCCGTTACGTCCTGCGCGAGGCCGTGGGTCGCGATGACGCGGAGCCCGCCATGGACGCTGTACTGCTGGATGAGCGGCAGCTGGGAGGCGGGCACCGCGAAGCGCACGTCGATCGGGTGCAGCTGGTTGATCGTCACGAGCGCGGTGGCGGTGGCGGCATGCACCAGATTGCCGGCGCGCACCAGCAGGCCGCCCGTCCGGCCGCCGATCGGGGCGCGGATGACGGTATTGTCGAGATTGAACTTCGCCGTCGCGACGGCGGCGCTGTCCGACAGCACCTGGGCGAACGCCGCGTCCGCGGTCGATTGCTCCTGTTCCTCCTCCTCCGCGGTCGCGACGCCGTTCTGCGCGAGCAGCACGTAGCGGGCGGCCTCGATCCGTGCATTCGCGGCTGTGGCGCGGTCCCGGGCCAGCACCCCCAGCGCCTGCTGATAGGCCGCCTGGTACGGGCGGGGCTCGATCTGGAACAGCGGCTGGCCGGCGGCGACTTCGTCCCCTTCGTGGAAGGCGACGCTGGTGATGATCCCGTCTACCTGCGACGATACGACGGCCGTCTGGGCCGGCGTGACGATGCCGCTCGCGATGACGGTATAGGACACCGCCTGACGCCGGGCCAACGTGAGCGTGACCGGAACGGCAGGGCGCTGCGGCCCGCGCGCCGTCTTGCCGCACGCGGCGGTGGTAAGGAGCACCACGGCGACCGCGCCGATCCGTCTCTGTAACACCCGTGCCTTGCTGCGCGCCATCACCCCTCCGAGGTGAGCCCGCGGGCTCTTGCCCAATCTTAATTCTACGATAGACGCACCACGCTTGTTGAAGGAAAAACACGCAGCGCGTCGGCCTGCTAGTGCCACTTGGATTGTCAGCAAGACAGCCGCACTAGCCCTCGCTCGCAGAGATCAGCGTAGCCGGTGGCGTGCGCGCCGCGCGCCAGGCGGGGAGCAGTGCGCCGGCCAGCGCGGCGCCGCCGAGCACGAGGCTCGACCACCCGACCGCAGCCGGGTTCCACGCCGGCACCGTCTCGGACAAACGATACACCTCGTCCCAGACCATCATGCCGACCCAGGCGCCGAGCGCGATGCCCCACGCCGCGACGGCCGCCGCGCGGGCCAGGACGAAGCGCAGAATGGCGCGCCGCCGGGCGCCGGTTGCGCGCCGCAGGCCAAGCTCACCGAACAGGGACGTCACCCAGAGCCACATGACAGCGAAGGTGCCGATCGTCGCCACCGCCAGCATCGCCCACCCTTCGACCTTGAACGCATCAGCGAACCAGCGGAGCGGCGCCGACTCCGCGGCGAACAGGGAAGCCTCGCTCACCGGCCCCGACGCATTGGCGCCCGCGCCGAGGGCCGCGCGGATGACGCCTCGAACAGCGGTGGCGACCTGCGCTCCCCCCTGATCTTGCACCAGCAGCTCAACATCAGCAGGCGGGTGCTGGAGAACGCTCGTGTACACGACGAACTTCGGCTGGAGTGTCCCGCCCAGGCCCACGGGCTGCACGTCGTCCACAACCCCCACGACGGTGTGCTCCGCGCGGGAACCGTAGCCGAGAAACAGCGTCTCTCCGATGCCCACCAAGTGCATCGCGAGCGCGCGGTTCACCACCACCGTCCGCGGTGCCGTCCAGCCGTCTGCATCCGTCAGGCCGCGCCCAGCTACCAGATGCAGGCCCATAGCCCGGAAGCTGTCGGCGGAGAGGACGTGGTGAACGGCGTAGAAGGCGCTCTCGTCCACGGCGAGCGCGCTGCTCCCGAGACCGACGAGCGCACCAGGGCTGGTCAGGCTGGCGAGCGTCACCTCGCGGGCGGCTTTGAGGCGCCGCAACAGCTCCGCGTAGCCGGCGGCCCGCTGGGGCGCGGGCAGCCCCGCCACGCCGATCTCGTACACCTGGTTCGCGCTCCTCGCGGCGAGGTCCGCTGGAGCCAGTCGCTCCGCGCCGAGGCGCAGCATCGAGCCGGCCACGAGCACAGTGAGGCTAAGCCCGAGCTGCACAGCAGGAACGACCAGTGCCAGTGGCGTGGGATCGACAGTGCTGCTGCGCGCGGGCCGGCGCGTGATCGCCACCGGCAGCAGCGCACCTAACACGATCGCTCCCGTCACGACAAGGGCGATCGTACTGCTCAAGTGGCCCACCGGCGCTGCCAGGCTCCCCGGCCACGCCGCTCCCGCAACTCCCGCGACCGCGAGCCCGAGCGCCCCGCCGCACAGGAGAGCGGCCGCGCCAATGATGACCCCTTCGACGAGGTGGGTCGCCAGGAGCTCACGGCTCGATGCGCCTATCGCGCGGTGGATCGCGATCTCGGGTCCGCGGGCGGACGCCCGCGCCACGAAGGTCGCGAGCAGGGTCAGCACCGCCACCGCGACAAGACCCAGCGTGACGCCGAGCAGCAGCTTGAACAGCGGCGCGACGGCCGCTTGGCGCAACTCCGCCGGCCCCTGCACCTGAAGCCATAGGAAATCGGCGTCGAACACTCGCTCAGTACCGAGCTGGAGGCGTGGCCGGAGCCCGCCGCTCCACGTGGCCAACCGCGTGACCGGCAGCGCTGCCCCCAGCGCTACGGCGCCAGTGACTGCGGCCAGCACCGCACTACCCCAGTACGCCCGCAGGCCGCCCAGCGCCGAGCCGACAGTCCGCCAGTGGGCCGCTCGGCCGGCCATCGCTACACGTTGAACCGGATGTTGAGGATGTCGCCGTCGGCGACGACGTAGTCCTTCCCCTCGATCTGCAGCTTGCCCGCGTCGCGCAGCGCCTGCTCCGAGCCGAACTGCATGAACACCTCGTACGGCATCACCTCGGCGCGGATGAAGCCGCGCTCCAGGTCGGTGTGGATCCGGCCCGCCGCCTGCCGCGCGTTGCTCCCGCGCCGCACCGGCCACGCCCGGACCTCGTCCGGCCCAACGGTGAAGAACGAGATGAGATCGAGCAGCCCATACGCGGTGTGGATGAAGCGGGTCAACGCCGATTCCTTGAGCCCGAGGTCTTCCAGGAACGCCGCCTGGTCCGCCGGGTCCATCTTGGCGATCTCGGCTTCCACGCTCGCCGAGAGCACCAGCCCCGCCGCGTGCGTCGCGGCGAGGCGCTTCGCCATCCCGTCCGGCAGGGGCACCGCCGCCTGGTCTTCGCTCCGGTTCACGACGACCATGAGCGGGCGGTCGGTGAGGAACCCGTAGCCGGTGAGCTTCGAGCGGTCCAGCACCTGCGCCGACAGCGAGCGCAGCGGCAGCTCCTGCTCCAGCGTCTTCTGCATCAATTCGAAGGCGGCCAGCTCCATCGGGTCCGGCTTGTCCTTCTTGGCGCGGTCCAATCGACGCTCGACCAGCTTGAGGTCGGCGAGGAGGCACTCCGTCACGAAGGCGTCCAGCTCCCCCTGCGGATCCGGCGCGGACTCCAGCGCGGGGTTGGGGAACGCGCGAAGGACGAGGCACAGCACATCCTGGTCGCGAATCTGCTGCAGCGCCTTGGAGGAGAGCCCCTTCTTCTCGGCACCGTGCTCACCGGGTATGTCGCTGAATACGATTTCGGCGTAGATGGTCTTCTTCGGCTTGAAGATCCCGCTCAGCGTGTCGATCCGCCGGTCGCGCACCTTCACCGTGCCGAGGTGCAGCTCGCCGCCGAACCCGACCGGGACGTTGAGCCCCGTCAGCGTATTGAAGACGGTTGTCTTCCCGGAACCCGCGAATCCCACCAGACCGATCTTCATGCGTTAAAGCTACTGCCCCAGCCTGGCGATTGCCTCCCGGTTCCTCGTGTTGCAGATGTTCGCCCCCTCCACCTGGTGCAGCGCGGCGATGCGGCCCTGATAGTGCTCCGCGATGCGCCCGCGCACCATCTTGAGCGAGCTGTTGAGGAACCGGTTCTGCTCCGTGAGCGGCTCGGCGAGCACGGCGAAGGTCGAGGGAAGCCACCGCTCGGGGAACATCCCCGCGTGCCTGCCTCCCGGACGGTACGCATTGATCTCCGCCTCGAGCAGGTGCAGCGCGGCGTCCTGGCCATCCACCGAATCCGGGCGCAGCCCGTGGTGCTTCATCCACGCGACGAGCGCCTCACGGTTCGGAACGATCAGCGCCACCGTCGCGGGCGACTGGCTGTTGTGGAGCATGACCTGGTCGACGTAGCGCGAGTGCTCGACCAGCGCCTCCTCGATCCCCTCGGGACTGTACTTCTCTCCGTCGTGCCCGATCAACAGGCTCTTCTCCCTGCCCAGGACGTAGAGGAAGCCGTCGCCATCGAGGTAGCCCAGGTCGCCGGTGTAGAGCCAGCCGTCACGGATCGTCTCGGCCGTCGCCTTATCGTTCTTCCAGTAGCCGAGCATCACGTTCTCGCCCTTCACGACGATTTCGCCCTTGGTTCCGGCCGGCAGTTGCCGGCCGGCGTCGTCGCAGATCCGCACGGCGAGGTCGGGCACGAGCGGGCCGGACGAGCCCAGCTTGTGCTTCCGCGGATTGTTGGAGGAGATCACCGGAGCCGCCTCGGTGAGCCCGTACCCCTGGTACATCGGGATCCCGATGGCGTAAAAGAAGCGCTGCAGCTCGAGATCCAGCAGCGCTCCGCCGCCGACGAAGTACTCCAGCCGCCCGCCGAAGTTGGCTCGTACCTTCTTGAAGAGCACGGCGTCGAACAGCGCCACCAGGGGTTTCAAGAGCGCCCGCGCGCCACGCCCGCGGTCGACCCCCAGCCCGTTGTACGCCGTGGCCGTCGCCACGCCTGCGCGGAACAGCGCCCAGGCGATGCGACCCTTGTCGCGCACGCCCTTCTCGATCCCCTTGCGGAAGGTCTTGGCGAGTGCCGGCACGCTCAGCAGCAGGGTGGGGTGCGTTTCCCTGATGTTGACGGGGATGTTGCGCACCGTCTCCATCGGGCTCTTCCCGGCTTGGACGCTCGCGAAGGCGCCGCCGGTCGAGCCCAGGGCGTAGATACCGCAGGTGTGGGCGAAGGCGTGGTCCCAGGGGAGGATCAGCAGCGTCACCGCGTTGGGCGGGAGCGGGTAGAGCCCTACACCCTGCGCGATGTTCGCGGTGTAGTTGCGGTGCGAGAGGACGATGCCCTTGGGGTCGGCGGTCGTCCCGGAGGTGTAGCAGATATTGGCCGGATCGCGGCCCTCGAGCGACTGCCAGGACCGGGTCACGCCGTCCGGGTGACCCGCGAGAAATACGTCTCCCCGCCTCAGCAAGTCGGCGAACGGCAGGGTGCCCGCTGGGGATTCGTCCGGTTCATCGAGCAGGATGACGGTCTCGAGGTCGGGGAGGTCGGAGCGCAGGGTCAGGACCTTCCTGGCCTGGCCGCCCGAGGCGACGACCATCCGGCAGCCGGAGTGGGAGAGCCGGAAGCGCAACTCCGGCAGCTCGTCGATCTTCACCGAGATGGGGACGTTGATCCCGCCGGCGTAGAGAATGCCCAGCTCACTCACCGGCCATTCGCGCCGCCCTTCCGAGATCAGGGCGACGCGGTCTCCCTTGTGGAGTCCGAGCGACAGGAAGCCGGCCGCGCAGCGATGCACCAGCGTGCGCATGTCGGCGTAGGTCGTTCCCTGCCAGACTCCGTCGCGCTTCTCCAGGACCAGGGTGTTCGCGGGAAACCGCGCGACCGTGTCCTCGAAGAGGGCAGGGAGGGTCAACCTGCTCGATGGGTGATCGCTCATGACCGGATTCCTTTGAGACTACTGGAACCGCTGATCGGAGACGCGCGCGCATGTATAGTGGAAGCGTCAAGGCAGCGTCAGGTGGTTCTCCAGCTGAGCTTGGCCGCCGCGGTCCGCGCGTCAAGTCCCACGACCGCAGAACACCGACGATCGGCATCGGATATCGGCCGCCCTTGCCCACGCCGCCGCCCGGCGCCATCCTGCGTGCGGTTTCGAGCCCCTAGCCCCTAGCCCCTAGCCCCTAGCCCCCATCTGCCCATGCGCTCTTTCGCCCTCCTCGCCGCCCTTGCCCTCTGTCCGCTTGCCAACGCTGCGGCCCAGACGCCCGACACCACGCACTACACCCACGCCGACACGCTGCGCGGCTCCAACGGGCCGGCGCGTGCCTGGTGGGATGCGGTGTTCTACGACCTTCACGTCCGCGTGAACCCGGCCGACAGCAGCATCGTGGGCTACAACGGCATCACCTATCGGGTCCTGCAGCCGGCGCAGGAGATGCAGATCGATCTCCAGGTCCCGCTGCAAGTGGACAGCATGGTGCAGGATCGCCGCACGCTCACGTTCCGCCGCGACAGCAACGCGTTCTTCGTCACACTCAAGGCGAAGCAGCGGGCGGGTGACGTCAAGACCGTCACCGTCTATTACCACGGCCGGCCGCGCGTGGCCAAGCGCCCGCCGTGGGACGGCGGCTTCACGTGGGCACGCGACAGCGTCGGCAACCTCTGGATCGCCACGACCTGCGAAGGGCTCGGCGCCAGCGTCTGGTGGCCGCTCAAGGACCTGCTGGCGGACGAGCCGGACAGCCAGCGCATCGCCATCACGGTCCCCGACTCGATCACCGACGTGTCGAACGGGCGCCTGCGCAGCACCACGCACAATGCGGATGGCACCACGACTTTCGAGTGGTTCGTGGCCGATCCCATCAACAGCTACGACGTCGCGGTCAACGCCGGGACCTACGCGCACTACACGGACACGCTCGACGGCGAGGCCGGGAAGCTGACGCGCGACTTCTGGCCGCTGGCCTATCACCTCGATGTGGCCAAGCGGCAGTGGCAGCAGGCCACGCCGATGCTGCAGTGCTTCGAGCACTGGTTCGGCCCGTACCCGTGGTACGCCGACGGCTACAAGCTGGTGGAGGCGCCGCACCTGGGGATGGAGCATCAGAGCGCCGTGGCCTACGGCAACCACTTCCACAACGGATACCTGGGGTTCGACCTGTCGCGCACGGGGATCGGCCTGCAGTGGGATTTCATCATCGTCCACGAGAGCGCCCACGAGTGGTTTGGCAACAGCCTCACGGTGCGGGACGCCGCCGACATGTGGGTGCACGAGGGGTTTGCCGCCTACGCCGAAGGTCTCTACAGCGAATGCCAGCTCGGCAAGACGGCGGGCGCCGCCTACCTCATCGGCGTGCGCCGCAGCATCCGTAACACGACGACGATCATCGGGCCGTACGGCGTCAATCGGGACGGCTCGGGCGACATGTACCCCAAGGGCGCGAACCTGCTGCACACCATCCGGCAGATCGTAGATGACGACGCGCGGTGGCGGGATATCCTGCGCGGACTGAACCGCACATTCTGGCACCAGACGGTCACCACACGGCAGATCGAGGAGTACATCAGCAGCCAGGCCGGCATGGACCTCGGCAGGGTGTTCGACCAGTACCTGCGGACCACGCAGGTCCCCGAATTCGACTACAAGGTCGAGGGAACGACGCTCTCGTACCGCTGGGTGAACGTGGTGCCGGGCTTCGACATGCCGCTCAGGGTGCAGGTGCCGGGGCTGGGGACGCGGGTGCTGCGCCCGACCGAAGCGTGGCAGACGCTGGCCGTCAGCTCTCCCCAGGCGGGCCAGGTGGTGGTGGACGAGAACTTCTACGTGACCGCGAAGAACGTGGGCGCGCCGGGAGGGGGCGACTCCGGCGGGCGGTGATGCCGAGGCGTTGCAGCCTCCCGGTGCGACCCCCACCTTTGTGAGGCGTCGGGAAGCGCACCGCCTACGGGGGACTGCCGGCACGTGACGATGAGGAACCTGCCCGAAACCGAGGAATCGATCCGTGCCGAGCGGATGGACGCCGCGTCGAGGATGGCGCGGGCGCTGGCGCACGAGATCGCCAATTACCTCGGGTCCGTGCGGACGATGCTCTACCTGCTGGACGAGGAGCTGGGACCCGACCCCAAGGCGAAGGAAGATCTGCAAGCCGCCGTGCGGACGGTGGATGGCGCGACGAAGCTGGTGGAGGCGCTTCGCGCTTTCGCCCACGCGCCGACCCTCGGTTCCGGGCCGGCGGATCTGAACGCTGTGCTGCGGGACGTCGAGCCGGCGTTGCAGGCTCTGATGCCCCCCGGGAAGAAGCTCCATCTCGACCTCGTGAATGCACCGCTGGCGGTGCGGGCCGATGCGCCGCGGCTTCGGCAGCTGGCGCTCGACCTCGTCGCCGGAGCCAACCACACTCTCCCCGTCGGCGGCCGGGTCGACGTCACGACGGGCTGCTCGGCTGGGCCTGCCGGCGGCGCGCGGACCGCGTCGCTCGTCGTGCGCGACAACGGTCCCGGCCTCGATCCGGAGACCGCCGCGCGGATCTTCGAGCCGTTCGTGTTCGACACCGCGTACGACACGGGCCTGCGGCTTTCCACGCTCTACGCCATCGTGACGCGCGGCGGGGGCACCATCACCGCGGAGTCGGCGCCGGGCGCCGGCACCGCGATCCGGGTAACGCTCCCGCTCGTGCCGGCCGGACCGCAGGCGGCTCGATGACCAGAGTCCTCATCGCGGACGACCACCCCGTGGTGCGCGAAGGGGTTCGCCGCATTCTCCAGGGCGCAACCGAGATGGAGGTGGTGGGCGAAGTCGGGCGCGCAGACGAAGTGCTCGACGCGGTCCGCACGCTCAAGCCCGACGTGCTCATCCTCGACATCGGCATGCCGGGGCCGAGCTACCTGGACGTGCTCTCCGGGCTCCCGGCGGCAGGCGGCCGCACCCACGCGTTGATCCTCAGCGCCCAACCGGAAGAGGAGTATGCGGTGCGGGCATTGCGCGGCGGCGCGACCGGCTACCTCACCAAGGGTTACTCTCCCCCGGACCTCGTCGAGGCGGTGCGGCGCGTCGCCTCCGGGCGCCGCTACGTCACGGCTGCCTTCGCCGAGCAACTGGTCCTCGGCATCGTCGAGGAGCCGGCGAAGCAGCCGCACGAGTTGTTGTCCAACCGGGAGCTTGAGGTGCTGAGGCTGCTGGCCGGCGGCCTCAGCTTGAAGGAGATCGGGGGGCGGCTTGGCGTGAGCCCCAAGACGGTCAGCAGCTTCCGCACACGCCTGCTCGAGAAGATGGGGCTCAAGACCAACGCCGACCTCGTCCGCTACGCGCTCGAGCACCGCCTGATCTGAGCCGCCGACCGGCCCGGCTGTAGGGCTTTCCCTACGCGGCGGGCGGCGGAACCGCACACGTAACGTCCTGTGAATCCAATGTTTACGACAGCCCTTGGGACCGATCTTTGGTCCCATGAAGACCACCTCGCTCCGGCTCGACCAGCTGCTCCGCATCGCCGTCCTGTCCGCCCTGCTGGCGGGTGCGCCGCTGCTGGTCCGGAGCGCCGTGGCCCAGCGGCTGGGCAGCATCCAGGCGTCGGCCTACGTGACCACGTCCATCCTCGCCGTCGCGTTGCGGCCCGACTCGGTGCCCGTGGCGGCGCGTGCGTCGTTGCTGCCTGTCGCCGAGTGCGTCCGGATGGCGGGTGTCGGGACGATCGACGTCCGAGTCGGCCCAGGTGATGCGGTCCTCGTCAGCTCGAGGCGGGGAGATCGCAACGAGCCAACCCTGATCGTCGAGGTGCTCAACCTGGGTTCGTAGCGCCGTCGTTGCTTCAGCGGCGTCGCCGCAGGCTCGCGGAGCAACCGCGAGCCTGCTCGTATCTGTCGGGCAACGGGGAGCACAAAGGGCGCCCGGCAAGAGACCGGGCGCCCCCTCACGCGAGCGTGGGTTCTACTTGGAGCGGCGCGTCGCGGCCGGCTTGGCGGGTGCCGCCGGAGCTATGGCTGCGGGCGGCGCGTTGGGGCTCCAGGTGTCCGCGACCAGCATCCACTTCCCATCGGCCCCGCGACGGAAGACCTCGAGGTACTTCCCGTCCTCGGAGGCGCCCTTCTCCGCCGGCAGCTCCTGGTAGTGGTACTTGCCGGTGGTGTACATGAAGTCGCCGGAGCCGTCCGCCGTTTCCTGCGTGAGCTGCAGCGACACCCTCGCGCCAGTCATCCCCTTCATGAACTGGCGGATCTGGTCCGAGCCCCTGAACATCGGCATGCTGGGAGGCAACACCATCGCATCGGGCGCGTAGCCGGCCATCATGCCTTCGACGTTGCCCACGGCGACGGCCGCGGTGAAGGCCGAGTCCATCTGGCTCGCCTTCGCGCGGTCGGCGCCGGTCAGCGGGGCGGGCGCCGACTTGCATCCAGCCAAGGCGGCGAAAGCGATCAAGGTTCCTGCTGCGGCTCTGCGCATCCGACACTCCGTGTCTTGGGGGGCGAGTAGTCTGCCCGCGGTCGGCCACGCGCGCAAGCGCCGCTCCCGGTCACCGCGGCGCGCTGTACCTGCCCGGGATCCCGCGCGGCGAGAGCACGATCTGCCAGAGCTGGTTCTTCCTCGCCCGGAATCCCCCGGCGCTCGAAAGGAGGAAGTAGCGCCACATCCGGTGGAAGCGTTCATCGTACTTCTCCCGGAGGCTCGGCCAGTGCTCCTCGAAGTTGCGGTGCCAGCAGAGCAGCGTGGTGTCGTAGTCCGGTCCGAAGCTGTGCCAGTCCTCGAGCACGAAGCGATTCTCGATCGCCGCACCGATCTGCCGGACGGAAGGCAGCACCGAGTTGGGGAAGATGTAGCGCTCGGTCCAGCGGTTGGTCGTCGTTTCCGAGCGGTTGCCGCCGATGGTGTGCAGCAGGAAGCGCCCGTCGTCCGCCAGGACACGGCGGACGGTCCGCATGTAGGTGCCGTAGTTCTTGTACCCGACGTGCTCGAACATCCCGATGGACAGGACGCGATCGAACTTCCCGTCCAGGTCGCGATAGTCCTGGAGGCGCAGCTCGACGTCCAGTCCCTCGCACAGCCGCTGCCCGTAGCTCGCCTGTTCCTCTGAGACCGTGATGCCCACGACCGACACGCCATAGCGCTCGGCCGCGAATCGGGCGGTTCCGCCCCAGCCGCACCCGATGTCGAGGAGCCGCATTCCGCGCTCGAGGCCGAGCTTCCGGCAGACCAGGTTGAGCTTGGCCTCCTGGGCGGCGTCCAGAGTGGTGGCGTCCTTCCAGTAGCCGCAGCTGTAGATCAGGCGCTGGTCGAGCATCGCTTCGAACAGATCGTTGCCGAGGTTGTAGTGGCGGTGGCCGATCTGGAACGCACGGGAGGGTTTCTGGAGGTTGAGCAGTTTCGCCCGCACCATGCGCAGCGCGTCCTTCCACGGCTCGACTCGGGTGTCGAGGTCGGCGGCCAGGACGTGGTGAATGAACTCGTCGAGCTGGTCGCAGTCCCACCAGCCGTCCATGTAGGACTCGCCCAGCCCCAGCGCGCCTTCCGCCAGCACCCGGGCCCACAGGCGCTCGTCGTGCACCCGGATGTCCCATGGCCGGTCTCCGCCGGCCCGGACGTCGGCGAGCGTCAGCAGTTCCTCGAGTCGGCGGCGGATCGCGTTGCTGGCCATCGTGCCCCCCCGAACGGTTCCTCTCTTCCACCATAACGGAGCGCGCCACCACACTGCCAGCCCGCCCGCCGCGGCGGACGGCCGCTCACGACGGGCCGCTAATCGCTCGCGGGCGCCTCCGCCTCCTCGCGTACCGCAGCCGCGTGGGAGATCTGGATCCACACCACGGCGCCCAGGATCAGCCCCATCGCCAGGAAGGTCCGCGCTCCGACGCGCTCGTGCAGCAGCAGCCAACCGAGCAGGACCGCGATCAGCGGGTTCACATAGGCGTAGGTTCCGACGATCGTGGCCGGCGCGTGGTGCAGGGCGTACGCGTACGCCGTGTAGCCCACGATGGAGCCGAACACCACGAGGTAGGCCAGCGCCCAGAAGCCGCGGGCGGTGAGATGGACGTGGCCCGCTTCTCCGAGTGCCAGTCCCAGAACGACCACCGCCGCGCCGGCCGCGATCATCTCGATAGCCGCGCCCACGTAGGGGCCGGCCTCGGGGTGCCGGCGCTTGTAATAGACGGAGCCGAACGCCCACGAGGCGCTCGCCCCCGTAAGTGCGACGGGCCCGCGGAGGTCGGCGTGCAGTAGAGAGCGCGGATCGGCCTCGACCAGCACGGCCGTGCCGACCAGGCCGAGCACCAGCCCGGCGATCACCTGCCAGGAGAGCCGGCCCGCACCCCCGGGCACGATCGAGTCGAACAGCGCCATCCACAGCGCGACGGTGACCACGAAAAGGCTGGCTGCCCCGGACTGCGTGAACTGTTCCGCCCACACCACCATCGTATTGCCGCCGCCGAGGAGGAAGAGGCCGACGATGGCAAGGACCCCATACTCCCGTGCACCGCGCGGCAGCCGCGCTCCGGCCGCGAGTGAGCCGCCGAGCAGCAACAGCCCGGCGAGGAGAAACCGCACACCGGCGAAGAGGAAGGGCGGAAGGACTTCGACGCCGATCCTAATGGCGAGGTACGTCGAGCCCCAGAGCACGCAGACCAGGAGGTAAGCAACCAGAGCCTTGCCGCGGAGCGCCGCCATCAGATGCTCTCTCGTGTCACGAGTTCTCCTGAAACACCGCGGCGCCCGGCGATGTGAAAGCCGGCGCGCGGCGTCCTGGCTTGGTCCTGATTACCTGAGCAGAGCGATCCGGTACGGCATCTGGATGGCGATGCCCTGCCGGCCCTTGAACTCCTCGATGCGGCCGAGCGTCGGCTCGCCCTGAACGGCTACCTTCGCCAGCAACTCCTTGTAGTCGTGGAACTGCTGGGCACCCATGAAGGTCTCGTCGCGGGAGATCCCGAATCGACGGACGGCCTCCCAGCTCCGCTCGACCTTGGTCTCCTCCCCGCCATACCAGGCCCAGCGGGAGCCCGGCGCGTGATCGACCACGAGGGTCTCGGGGGCGAGCGATGCCCCGTGGCGCAAAGCGGCGTCGGGATCGGCGGTCTCGTGCAGGCAGAACTCGAAGAAGACGACGTCCGCCCTGGTGCGCACCGACGCGAAGTCGCCCTTGAAGACGATGAAGCGGCTCAGCAGTCCCTGCTCGCGCAGCACTACGCCTAACCGCCTGACTGCGTCGGGGTCGCGATCCACGGCGAGGACGGTCCGGGCGGCCATGGCGTAGCCGATGAGCTGGCCTCCGCCGGCGCCGACGTGGATCACTGACTTGTCTCGGAAGTCGTAGCAGGACTGGATGTTCTCCATCAACGCCCTGACATCGGTCGCCATAGAGACCCGCCTCCCCGTCCCGGCACGCGCGCAGCCTTGCTCCGCGGCGCGGGGCGCTCACACTTTAACGACGGTGCGCCCCTTGAGCCATTCCCAGTTCTCCCGTCGCGTCCCGCTCGCGCTGGCGCTCGTCCTCGCGCTGCCGGCCGGCGCGGCGCGCGTGGCCGCCGGGCAGGAGCCGGCCGAGCCGCCGAACGCCCCGGCGGTCGTGAGCGGGAGCGCAGGCAGTTGGGCCGTCACCTATGCGGGCCGCACGCTGCTCGCCCTGACCGTCGGCGGGCCAGACGCCGCCGCGGAGTTCCGGACCGCAGTCGACACGGCCGGCGGGGCGGTGACCCAGGTGCTGAAGTGGACGGCTCGCGGCCGGGGAGGCCTCGTCCTCCAGGGCATGCTGAGCGCGAGCGGCCAGGCGTTTCCCTGCGAAGTGGAGCCCCGGCAGAACGGCCTCCGGATCGTGCGCAACAGTGTGGGGCTCAGTCACAGCCGGCTCAATCGGGCGGTCTATGACCGGCAGGGCGACTGGGTCCTATCCGTGGACTATCCAGCTCGCGTCCGGGTCACTCCCGTGGCCGCGTCCGCCGACACCACCGCCTTCCGCCTCGAGGCATCGGGCGGCGAGATCGCGCTGCGCTTCCGCCCGCGCTACTACCAGCGGCATCGCGGCCTCGCGGAGTTCCGGCCGTGGACCTACCGCGTATGGAACCGCTCCGTCGCGGGGTGGTCGTCGTGGTTCGCGTTCCTCGATAACGTGACGGAGGCGGACATCACCCGCACGGCCGACGTGCTCGCGGCGGCCCTGGCGCCCTTCGGGTACGAGTACCTGCAGATCGACGACGGCTACGAGCGCGAGCCCATCGGAGTGCCGGACCACTGGCTGGAGGCCAACCAGAAGTTCCCCTCCGGCCTCGACAGCCTGCGCCGCTACATCGCCGCCCGCGGCCTCCAGCCCGGCATCTGGACCAACACGACCTTCCACGACAGTGCCTTTGCCTGGGCGCACCAGGAGTATTTCCTCCCGTCCCCCGACGGCGGGCCCGCTTACGGCAACTGGGTGGGTTTCGTCATGGACGGCGCGAATCCCGCCACGCTGAACGACCTGGTGCGGCCGGTCTACCGGGCGCTGGCGCGCCAGGGATGGACGTACTTCAAGGTGGATGCGCTGCGCCACCTGAGATACGAGGGCTACAACAGCTTTGCCGACGTGTTCCGCCGCCGGGGCCAGGACCGCGTCGTGGTGTATCGCGGCTTCGTGCAGGCCATTCGTGACGAGATCGGCCGGCAGGTCTTCCTGCTGGCGTGCTGGGGCATCCGGCCGGAGCTGGCCGGCATCATCGACGCGACGCGCGTGGGCACCGACGGCTTCGGTTACGGGGGCTTCGCCGAGTACAACTCCTGGAACAACGTCGTGTGGCGGAACGATCCCGACCACATCCAGCTCTCCGCGCCGGACGCGTACCGCGCGACGACGCTCACCGCGCTGACGGGCTCGGTGCTGATGCTCACCGACCCGCCGGAGGTCTACCGCACCGGCCGCGTGGAGGCCGCGCGCCGCGCGGCTCCGGTGCCGTTCACCGTCCCGGGCCAGGTGTACGACGTCGATCCCTCGCGCTCGAGTGCGATTGCCCAGGTGGACGTCTCGGTGAGCGGCTCCGGGCCCCGGCCGTTCGACGCCGACCAGCGGCTCGTGCAACCGCTGTATCAGCTCGACGTGGACCGGCCGTTCGAGCGCTGGACGGTGCTGGCACGCACCGGCGGCGCCGAGGGTCCGATCGCCTTCGCGGAGCTCGGCCTCGCCCCCGACAGCAGCTACCTGGTGTTCGAATTCTGGACGAAGCGCCTGCTCGGATCGTTCAGGGGGTCGTTCGTCCCCGGCGCGCCGGACGCGCGCTATCAGGTCCAGGATTTCTGCATCCGCGGCAAGGTGGCCCGCCCGCAGGTGGTCGCCACCAGCCGGCACGTGAGCTGCGGGGCCGTCGACCTGGTCGATGTGGCTTGGAGCGGTGATACCCTGAGCGGGACGAGCGACCTGGTGGGCGGCGACGCGTACGACCTGTACCTGACCGAGCCTGCCGGCTTCCGGTTCGTGGGGGTCTCGGCCGACGGCGCCAGGGTGGTCGGGACCAGCCTGGCAGGGAAGCTGCGAGTCGTCCGGCTCAGCTCGGCGCACAACGCGCGCGTTGCCTGGCGCGTGCGCTGGGCGCGGGCGCGCTGATCGGTGACCTGGGCGCGTCCGTTGCCCTACGTCTGGCTTGCGGACCTGGTGCTGCTGGTGCACCTGGCTTTCGTGCTGTTCGCCGTGCTGGGCGGACTGCTGGTGCTCCGGAGACCGAAGGTCGCGTGGATTCACCTGCCGTGCGGGGTCTGGGCGGCCTTCGTCGAGTTCGCCGGAATCGTCTGCCCCCTGACGCCGCTGGAGATCCGGTTCCGTCTGTTGGGCGGCGAGCTGGGCTACCGCGGCGACTTCATCGGCCATTACGTCACTGCGGCGTTGTACCCGGCCGACCTCACGCGCGGCGTGCAGATCGCGCTCGGCGGTGTCGTGGTGATCCTGAACCTCGCCGTCTACTGGCGGGTTGTGGCTCGCCGCCGGGCGAGCATCGGAGGCGCCGCGTGTCCTTCGTCGCGGAGGACGTCCACTACAACCTGACGGTCCGGTATGGTGACGGTCCTCGCGCCCGGGTGAGCAGGCGGCTACATTTCGCGTTCTTCTCACCACCACAGGAGTCCGTCGAGATGAGCATTCGTGCAGGCAGGGCATTGATGTACGGCGCAGTAGCACTCTCGGTCGCGGGGTGTTCGACCGTCCGTAGCGCGATGGGCGGAGCGATGGGCGGCGTCAACACGGGCGTCTCGACCGCGGCCGGGACCGCCGTCGCGGGACAGTTCCACGGTCCGTCGGTGCCGGGCGCTCCGGCCGGCGGGGCGGGCGGGGCCGGCGGCGCCGGCATGGCGGGGCCGCAGTCAGCGCAGATGATGACCTACTACGCCAACTGGATGTTCACCCTCGGCTTCAACTCGGGCGGCTTCGGGCTCCCCAACTCGGATCTCCAGCCGGGCCAGTCGGTGACCTTCGAGTTCACGCAGGGCAGTAACACGCAGCGGATGGAGCACGCTTACCTGACCAAGCTCCCCGACGGCACGCAGTGGTACCGCGTGAAGTGGTACAACCTGTCGGATAAGCCGGACACGGTGGTCTTCGAGGCGTTGTTCAGCGCCGACCGGTCCCAGGTCCTGCGGATGCGCGGCAAGACGAGCGGCCAGCAGGCCGGTGAGATCCCGGTCCAGCAGAACACCGGCATCACCTGGCGCGAGCCCACGTATCTGACGCAGGAGAGCCTCACGGCGGCGACCGTGGGCACCGAAAGCGTCACGACCCCCGCAGGGAACTTCACCGCCAAGCACATCCGCTACGCGATGATGGGCGGCGGCACCTACGAGTGGTGGACCGCCGACAACGTGCCGGGCGGCATCGTGAAGCAGGTGGTGGGCTACCAGAGCAGCATGTACACGCAGACCCTGGTCGCCATGGCGAGCAACGCCACGACGGAGCTGGGCAGCTACTAGGTTCGGGCGGAGTCGCAGCAGGTGAACGGGCGGCCCGGGTGGGCCGCCCGTTCGCGTTGGCGGGAACCCGTCGAGGGCTTGGGCGTGGCGGGTGCCGCTCCACTGGGCGCATGCGCGCTGGCCGGTCCGCCACAGTAATATTGTAGCCCGTGACCGACATCCCCTCGGAGCTCCAGGCCGCCCTGGCGGCGCGCTACGAGCTGCGCCGCGTCCTGGGCCGTGGCGGCATGGCCACCGTCTATCTCGCCGACGACCGCAAGCATCGCCGCCAGGTCGCGCTCAAGGTGCTGCGCCCGGATCTCACGGCGTCATTGGGCGCCGAGCGGTTCCTGCAGGAAATCCAGATCGCGGCGCGGCTGACCCACCCGCACATCCTCGCGCTGCACGACTCGGGCGAAGCCGGCGGGTTCCTGTTCTACGTCATGCCGTTCATCGACGGCCCCTCGCTGCGCGCGCGGCTGGAAGCGGAGCGGCGCCTCGAGCTCACCGCCGCGCTGGCCATCGCCTCGCCGGTGGCGGAGGCGCTGAGCTACGCCCACCGGATGGGGGTGTTCCACCGGGACATCAAGCCGGAGAACATCCTGTTCTCGCAGGGCCATCCGATCGTCGCCGACTTCGGCATCGCCAAGGCCATCAGTACCGCCGGCCACACCAATCTGACCCGCACCGGTTTTCCCCTTGGCACGCCGGGCTACATGAGCCCGGAGCAGGCGGCTGGGCTGACCGACCTCGACGAGCGCACGGACGTGTACAGTCTCGCGGTCGTGGTGTACGAGATGCTGGTGGGCGAAGTGCCGGGTCGCTGGCCGACCGAGGAGGCGGTGCGCAGCGGACGGTTCCTCGAGGCGCCTGCGGCGCACCGCTCGCGCCTGGCGCAGCTGGGGAGCGTCGTCGAAGGGGGCTTGGTGCGCGGCACGGCGATCCGGCACGATCAGCGCACGCCGACGCCGCTGGCGTTGATGGAAGAGCTGACGGGCACGGTCGCGCCGCGCCGCCATTACAGCGAGAACGAGGTGCGCGAGATCGTGAAGCGCGCCTCGGAGATCGAGGCGTCGAACCCGACGGCCGGCGGCTCCATGACGGTGGGGGGTGTCGAGGCATTGGCGGCTGAGGTGGGGATCGCGCCGGAGACGGTGCGCGAGGCGGCGCTTGCCCTTCGGTCATCCGGCCCCGCGCTGGCAGCTCCGCGCGAGCCGATCCGGACGAATCCGTGGATCGGCGGCCCGACCCGGCTCTCGTGCGAGCGGGTGGTCGAAGGCGAGGTGCCTGATTCCGAGTTTCCGACGATGGTCGAGGAGATCCGGAGAGTGCTGAACCATCCGGGGCAGGTGAGCCAGCTCGGCCGCTCCTTCTCGTGGACCAGCGCGCGCGCGGCCGGCGGGACGCGCGGACTCGAGGTGGCCGTTTCGGTCCGTGCCGGACGGACGCGGATTACCGCGCAGGAGAGTCTGGGGAACCTGATCGGCGGCATCTTCGGAGGCATCTGTGGGGGCGCGGGCGGCGGCGGGACCGGGCTGGTCGCGCCGCTGGGGGCCGCGCTGGCCGGTGGCGTCGGGGTGGCGTTGATCATTCCGGTGTGGCTCGCGGGCGTATACGTCGGCGCGCGGGTGATCTACCGCCGCAGCGTGCAGGCGCGGGCCCGGGAGCTCGAGCACCTGGTGGACCGGCTCGCCGCCCTCGCGCAGGAGCTGGCTCCCGGGCCGCACAGCCCCGACCGGCGGCTGCCCAGGTAGCGCGCGCGATGGAAACCCGCCGCATCGGTTCGCTCGAGGTTTCGGCCGTGGGGCTCGGCTGCAACAACTTCGGCACGCGCCTGGATTACTTCGGCACGGCCGCGGTCGTGGAGACGGCGCTCGACGCCGGGGTCACGCTGTTCGACACCGCCGACGTCTACGGCCGAGGGCGGAGCGAGGACTTCCTTGGCAGCATCCTCGCGCCGCACCGCTCGCGGGTCGTGATCGCCACCAAGTTCGGGATGGACATGGGCGGCGGGCGGAAGGGCGCCGGGGCCGACTACGTGCGCCGTGCCGTCGAAGACAGCCTGCGGCGGCTCCGCACCGACCACATCGACCTCTACCAGCTCCACCGGCCCGATCCCGGGACGCCTGTCGAGCAGACACTCGCCGCCCTGGACGAGCTGGTGCGGAGCGGGAAGGTCCGCGAGATCGGGTGCTCGTTCTTCACGGCGCCGGAACTTCGCACGGCGCGGGAGGCGGCCGGCGCGGGCGCGAAGTTTTCCAGCGTCCAGAACGAGTACAGCCTGCTCCACCGCGAGCCGGAGGGCGGGGTCCTGGCCGAGTGCGAGCGGCAGGCCTTGGCCTTCCTGCCCTACTACCCGCTGGCCTGCGGGCTGCTCACGGGCAAGCATGCCCGCGGCCGTCCGGTGCCGCCGGATTCGCGCCTGGCCGGCAACGCCGACTGGGCCCGGCGCTTCCTCACCGACCGCAACCTCGCGCTGGCGGGGCGGCTGGGCGAATTTTCAGCTGCGCGCGGGCACACGCTGCTGGAGCTGGCCATCTCGTGGTTGCTGAGCCGGCCGGTGGTGGCGTCGGTCATCGCGGGCGCTTCGTCACCGGAGCAGGTCCGTGCGAACGCGGCGGCCGGCTCGTGGCGGATGGCGGCGGATCACCTCGCCGAGATAGACAAGCTGACGGAGGAGTTGACATGACCCAGCGACACAAGTTCGCCATCCTCGTGGGCGGGGGCCCCGCGCCGGGGATCAACAGCGTCATCGGCGCCGCCACCATCCGGGGCGTCCTGGAAGGCGTGGACGTCATCGGCATCGAGGACGGCTTCGAGTGGATCATGCAGGGCAACATCGAGCACGTCGTGCCGCTCACGATCGAGACGGTGAGCCGCATCCACTTCCGCGGCGGCTCGATCATCGGCATCGCCCGCGCGAACCCGACCACCGATCCCAAGCTGCTCGAGAACACGGTCACGTCGCTGCTGCGGATGGACGTGTCGCAGCTCATCACCATCGGCGGCGACGACACCGCCTATTCCGCGATGCGCCTCGAGCAAAAGGCCGAGGGCCGCATCCAGGTGGTGCACGTCCCCAAGACCATCGACAACGACCTCGACCTGCCCCCCGACATCGACACCTTCGGCTTCCCCACCGCGCGGCACTACGGCGCCGAGATCGTGAAGAACCTGATGGTGGACGCCCACGCCACGTCGCGCTGGTACTTCATCATCACCATGGGGCGGAAGACCGGGCACCTCGCGCTCGGCATCGGCAAGTCGGCCGGCGCGACCCTCACACTGATCCCGGAGGAGTTCGGGTTCCACAATGTTAAGTTCAAGGCCATCGTCGACACCCTGGTCGGGGCGATCATCAAGCGGATCGCGGAAGGCAGCCGCCACGGCGTCGCGGTGATCGCCGAGGGCGTGGTCGAGGGCCTCGATCCGAACGACCTGTCGGGATTGAAGGACGTCGAGCGGGACGATCACGGGAACCTGCGGATCGCGGAGGTCTCGATCGGCGAGATCCTCAAGGCGGCGGTGCAGGAGCGGCTGAGGCAGTTCGGCATCAAGATGACCGTGGTCGCCAAGAACATCGGCTACGAGCTGCGCTGCGCCGACCCGATCCCCTACGACATGGAGTACACGCGCGACCTCGGGTACTGCGCGGCCAAGTCCCTGCTGTCGGGGTGCAGCGGCATCATGATCTCGATGCAGGGCGGTCACTTCGTGCCGATAGCGTTCACCGACATGCTCGATCCGCAGACCGGCCGCACCCGGGTGCGGCAGGTGGACATCCACTCCACGCGCTACGCCATCGCCCGCCGTTACATGATTCGGCTCCGGCGCGACGACTTCGAGGACCCGCACGAGCTGGCCCGCTTCGCGGCCACGGCCAAGCTCTCGCTCGAGCAGTTCCGCGAGCAGTTCGAGTACCTGGTCAAGGACGAGCCGCCGCCGCTGGACATCGGCCCGTGCCCGCCGGCGGGCTTCGACGAGAAACCCTAGCGACTGACTGCCCTTTCGGACCGCGGGCATGGGGGCGCGGCCCGAAAGGGCACGGAAAATGCCCTTTGGGCGGACGTGCGCGAGCGCGCGGCAGCCTGAGGGCGTGCGGTGAGCGAGCCTGCACCGCACAAGTGGGTCATCGCCGGCACGGTGCTGACCGGCACGTTCATGGCCGTGCTCGACTCGAGCGTCGTGAACGTCGCGCTCCCCCACATGATGGGCACCCTGGGCGCGACGGTCGAAGAGATCACCTGGGTCGCCACCGGCTACATGCTGTCCAACGTCCTGGTCATGCCGATCGTCGCGCTCCTGTCGGAGCGCTTCGGCCGGAAGCGGTTCTACATGGCGAGTGTGATCGCGTTCACGCTCGCCTCGATGGCGTGCGGCGCGGCGCGCAGCCTCCCGATGTTGGTGGCGTTCCGCGTGATCCAGGGCGTGGGGGGCGGGACGATGATGATCGTCGCGCAGGCCATCCTGCGGGAGACCTTCCCGATCGAAGAGCAGGGGCTGGCGATGAGCATCTACGGCGTCGGGGTCATCGTGGCCCCGGCGGTGGGGCCGACGCTGGGCGGCTGGCTCACCGACCAGTACTCGTGGCCGTGGATCTTCTACATCAACGTGCCCATCGGCATCGTGAACCTGCTGCTGGTGCAGGAGTTCATCCACGACCCGCACTACCTGGTGCGCCACAAGGGGCGGATCGACTGGGCGGGAATCGGCCTGATGGCCCTCGGGCTCGGCTCGCTCCAGCTGATGCTGGAAAAGGGCCAGGACAAGGACTGGTTCGCTTCGTCGCTGATCGTCTGGTTCGCCGTGCTGGCGGCGGTTGGGCTCGGCGGCTTCATCTGGCGCGAGCTGACCGCCGACCGGCCGGCGGTGGACCTCAGGATCCTCAAGAACGTGCCGTTCACTTCCGGCACGGCGCTTGGGGGCGTGCTGGGAATGGGCATGTTCGGCACGCTCTTCCTGCTGCCGGTCTTCCTCCAGAACCTGCTGGGCTTCCCCGCGTTGAAGTCCGGCATCGCGATGCTGCCCCGGAGCCTGGCGTCCGCGGTGATCGGCCCGATCGGCGGGTGGTTCTACAATCGCCTCGGGCCGCGGGTACTGGTGTTCATCGGCATGGCCCTCAACGCGTACTCGTTCTGGCAGCTGGCGCACCTCACGAGCCAGGTGGGGGCGTGGGACATCTTCTGGCCGCAGGTCTGGTCGGGGGCTGGGACGAGCATCCTGTTCGTCGCCATTGCTACGGCGGCGCTCTCGACCATCCCGAAGCCCAGGATGACGGCGGCGACGGGGCTCTACAACGTGGTGCGGATGGTGTGCGCGAGCATCGGGATCGCCGTGGCGGCGACGCAGCTCAGCTACGGCACCAGCCGCTATCACGACGTCCTCTCCGAGCACGTGACGATCTACGGCGAGGGCACGCGGCTATTCCTGCAGCGCGCGACGGCGGCGATGCTCGCGGCCGGCGCCGATCCTGTCACCGCCGGCAAGCGCGCGATCGCCATGCTCAATCTCCAGGTGACGCGGCAGGCGGTCGTGCTTGCCTACAATCACATCTTCGAGCTCGCCGCGGCGTTGTTCGTCATCGCGATCCCGCTGGTGTGGCTCCTGAAGAGCGCGCGGACGTCCGAGGGGCCGGCGCCTATTCCCGCAGACTAGCCGCAGGCGCCGCCCCCGCCGCCGCGCACGCAGGGCTCCCTCACTCCGCGGGGTGGCGGCCGGCGGGAGGGAGCATGGCGTTACCTCGGCACCGGGGCGGCGGTCTCCTCTTCGGATAGCGCCCACCTTCGCATCCGGCTTTGCCTCGAGGGAAATCGTCATGCGGGATCTGCCCGTGCTCCTGGTGGGGGTCTCGGCCATGGTGCTGGCCGCGACCTGGATCGGATACCCGCTGTGGCTGCACCTGCGGTCACGCTCGCGCCCGGCAAGGTCGCCGGGAGCCGCTCCTGAGGCTTGGCCGGCCGTGACTGTCGTCGTGGTCGTGCGGAATGCCGAGCCCTCGCTGCGGGAACTGTTGGAGAGTCTCCTTGCGCTCGCCTATCCCGCCGAGCGGCGCCGGATTCTCGTGGTCTCGAACGCCTCGGACGACTTCACGGACCTCATCGCCAGGTCGTTCGCGGACCGCGGCGTGGAGCTGCTGCGCGTCCTGCGCGAACGGCGCTCCGCCGCGGCGGCGGAGAACCTGGCGCGCCGCTACGTGGCCTCGGAGCTGGTGGTCATCGTGCACCCGGCGGCGCGTCCGCGGCCGTCGGCGCTGGCGGCGCTGGTGGCGCTGTTCGCCGACCCAACGGTCGGCGTCGCCTACGCCCGCGAGTTGGGGCCGCGGCCGTCGGGCGAGGGCGCGGCGATCAAGGAGTCGTTCTACCGGCGATACGAGGGCTGGTTGCGCGACCACGAGACGCGGGTGTTCGGCACCGTCAGCGCGCGCCGCGCGATGTACGCGGTGCGGGGTGAGCTGTACCGGGCGCCGGTCGCCGCGACCCTCAGCCCGGACTTCGCGCCGCTCCTGTGCGCCCGCGAGCAGGGCTACCGTGCCGTGTACGCCGGAGATGCCGAATGCTTGCTGGCGCAGCCCCGCACGCTGCAGGGAGAATACGCGCGCACGGTGCAGACGGTGGCCCGGGACCTGGCGACGCTGCTCTTGAAGCCCCACTTGCTCAACCCGCGGCGCTACGGGGCGTTCGCCTGGATTCTGTTGGGCCACAAGCTCGGGCCGTGGCTGTCGTCATGGGCGGTGCTGTTCGGGCTCGCGGGGCTCGCAGCGCTGGCCCCTGCCGCAGCCTGGGCGCGGGCGGTGCTGGCACTCGCCCTGCTGCCGACGACGGCCGCCTGGGTGGCGTGGCTCCTCCGCGGGGAGGCCGAGTTGGAGACGGCCGCACCGTTTCCGGTGCGAGTGGCGGCTACCACGGTCGCCAATGCGCATGCCTGGATGAAGGCGCTGCGCGCACTGCCCGACTTCCGGTTCGAGCCCGCGGCGCGACCCTTGTTCAGGATGCGACTCTAGTTCCTCGGCGGTGCGCCCGGTAGCTTCCCGCTCGATCCCCTCTGCGACGGATGCGAGCGTGCATACGCTGTGTCGGCGGGCCGATATCATCGCCAGCGCTATCCTGCTGCTCTCGTGGCTGAACACCGGATGCGCCGCGCCTGGGCACCTGCGCTCGGCGTACCGGCCGCGGCGACGCGAAGTCACGATCACCGCCGTGCCGCTGCTCACCAGGGAGATGCAGCGGATCTACCCGTTTCTGGCGCACGACTTCGCCCCAGGCGGCGTGCTCGAAGGCAAGGAGGTCTACGCCTTCGAGCCGAGCACCATCACAGTGGTAGAAGGGGACACGCTCGCACTGACGCTGGTCAACCCGGAGGACGACGCGCACTCGTTCGTCCTGCCGGATCTCGCGGTGGGAATGCCGCCGGAATCGACCGTGACTGCCCGATACGTGGTGAGCCTGGCCGGCATCTACCGCTACACGTGCTCTATTCCGAGCCACCTGCCGTTCATGTACGGCACGCTGGTCGTGCTCCCGGCGTCGGACTTCGGCTCCCGGTGACGGCGCAGCTCCGAACCTCGGCGTAAGGCGGGCTAGCTTCCGGCCGGCGGATCGCCGGTCATGATGCGCAGCACCGGCCGGCCGCCGATGTCCTGAAGCGGCAGGTAGATCAGGTGGGTGCGCGGATCCACCGCCACCGTGTGCGCGTGTGGCATCCGCACGTCGCCCTCGTGGACCAGCCCGGCCCCGGTCTCGCTGAACACCGACACCGTACCCGACTCCGACGCCACGTAGAGCCGCCGCCACCCGGGGTCGAAGGCGAGCACGTCGGGATTGTCGCCCACCGGCACCGAACCGGTGACCTTCATCGTCTTCAGGTCCACGATCAGGACCCTGGCGTCGCTCTCGTTGGCGACGAAGGCGAGGCGCCGGGCGGCGTCGATCGCCATCCCGTGCGGGCGCGCGGCGCCCACGAGGTCGAATCGCCCGAGCACGCGGTCGCTCGCGGGATCGATGACCCACACCTGGTTCCGCGTCTGCACCGCCACCAGGATGCAGCGGGAGCCGGGATCGAACAGGGTGTTGCCTGCCTCGCCATCGAGCGGGATGGTGCGCAGCACGCGGTTGGTCCGCGCATCGATGACCAGCTCGCCGCCGCCCGACTCGTCGGAGACGTAGATCTTCTGCTGTTCCGGCGCGTACGCGATGCCGTCGGGGAAGCCGATGTTCCCGATCCGGTCGCTGACCTGCATGGTGCCGGCGTCGATCGCGGCGACGAAGTGCGACCGGCTGACCGACGCGTACACCCGCCCGAGTGCCGGCACCGCCCACACGCCCGTGACCCCGGGAAGGCCGCCGATCGTGCCTTCCACGCGCCGGGTCTTGACGTTGATGACCACGATGGCGTCGGCGCCCATGTGCGCGATGTAGAGCCGGTCGGAGCGGAGGTCGAGGCTCTGGTAATCGAAGCGCACCGCGGGCCCCGGCAGCGGCACGTCGGCGACGGCCCGCAGGACCGGCACGGCGGCCGAGACCCGGGGCGCCGCGCCGTGCCGCGCGGCGGCCCCGAGCACCGCCGCGAATAGCGCGCCCAGAGCGATACGGTTCATGAATTGGTCCCCGTTCGTCCCTGAGATAGAATCGGCCACCGCCCGCGGGTTGACAAGGCAGGAGTGCGGGGCGACCCTGATCCTCCCAAGTGACAGGTACGCGTGGCGCAACGTAACCGCGTTCTCGCTCTGCTCGCGCTGGCCGAGCTGCTGGGCATGTCCGTGTGGTTCTCTGCCAGCGCGCTGGCGCCGCAGCTTCAGCGCGCCTGGGCGCTGACGCCGGCCCAGACCGGCTGGCTCACCGCGAGCGTGCAGCTCGGCTTCGTGGCCGGGACGGCCATTGCCGCGTTGCTGAATCTGGCCGATGTCGTTCCCCTGCGCGTCTACTTCGCGCTGGCCGCCCTGGCCGCGGCCGCGTGCAATCTGGCGCTGCTCGCGGCGGGCGGGTTCGCACCGGCCCTCCTCACGCGGTTCGGCACCGGTTTCTTCCTGGCGGGCGTGTACCCACCGGCGATGAAGATGATCGCCACCTGGTACAGGGACGCGCGCGGCTTCGCCATCGGCACCATCGTCGGCGCGCTCACGGTCGGGAAGGCGATGCCATACCTGGTGCACGGCCTCGAGCGCGCGGGCGCCGCGCCGGTCGTCCTGGGGGCCTCGGGCGCGGCCGCGCTCGCGGGCCTGCTCGTCCTCGCCGCCTACCGCGACGGCCCCCACGCCTTCGAGCGGCGAGCGTTCGCGTGGAGCCTGGTGGGCAGCGTGGTGCGCCACCGCGAGACCCGGCTCGCCATCGGCGGCTACCTCGGGCACATGTGGGAGCTGTACGCGATGTGGACGTGGATCGCCGTGTTCCTCGCCGCGGGCGCCGGCTTCGGCGCCCGCGCGGCCGACGTGGGCGGCTTCGCCGCCATCGCCGTCGGCGGTGCAGGGTGCGTTGTCGGTGGCTGGCTGGCCGACCGCTACGGGCGCGAGCGGCTCACCATCTGGGCGATGGCCGCGAGCGGTGGCTGCGCGGCGGTCATCGGCCTGGGCGCCGCGTCGCCGGGTCTGGCGCTCGCGGTCGCGCTGGTGTGGGGCTTCACCGTCGTCGCCGACTCGGCGCAGTTCAGCGCGCTGGTGACGGAGCTGGCGCCGGCCCACGCGGTCGGCACCGCGCTGACGCTGCAGACGTCGCTCGGCTTCCTGCTGACGATGGTCTCGATTGAGCTGGTGCCGCGCCTGGTAGCGGGCGTGGGGTGGCGCTGGGCCTTCGTCGCGCTGGCCGCCGGCCCGCTGTGCGGCATCGCCGCCATGCGGCGGCTGCGCAGGGTGCGCGTCACTGGCTAGTACAGGGGTCGAGCAGCTGTACCTACCCGGCCGGCCCGTCTCCAACTTGTTCGCTCGTCTATCTTGCGACCCGATGCCCGTGCCCGCACGGAACGACCGCGCTGGAAGCTGCGCGCCGTGCCACGCCGCCACTAATACTATTTCGTAACCTGTTCATTGCATTATTGTTACACAACTCATTAAGTAACTGCACTTGCAGCTTTTGCAACTATTGTTACATATTGATGCCCCATGCTGACCGACGCCCAAGCACGAGAGGCTCTCCACGTCCTGGTCCTCAGGAAACTGAAGGATGAGGCGCGGGCGGGATCATTCGTGCTGAAAGGCGGCGTGAACCTCCGGCTGTTCTTCGGGAGTCCGCGCTACTCGGCAGATATGGATCTCGATGGTGATGCCGCAACCAGCCCCATCCTGCGCCAGATCATTTCGAAGATCATAGGGAGCCCGTGGCTCGACGCGAGGTTGCGAGCCGTGGGCCTGCAGGGTGTGGAGTACTCGGGACGACCGGCCAAGAACACCGAGACGACGTTCCGCGTGAAGATGATGGTCATCAACGGTGGCGGCATTCCCCTTCACACGAAGATCGAGGTATCCATGCGGGGGCGTCCTGCGAGTGACCAGGTCGCCCAGGAGGACGCAGCTGAGGATGTCGTACGTAGCTACGCTGCCGCCGGAGAGGGACCCCTCACCCTGCCACACTACCCGGTTGATCCCGCGACGCGTCAGAAGCTGGAGGCCCTCGCGACCCGTGCGACGCCGGAAGCGCGCGATGTATTCGATCTGCACGTTCTGGCGCGGGGAGCGCTGGCCAGCGTCGACGTTGCCTACCTGAGACGCTGGCTCCCAACCGAGCGCTTGGCGCTGGCGCGGGAACGCGTCTGGGCGCTCGACTATCCCACCTTCCTGGACCAGGTCGTGGAGTTCCTCGGGGAGAGCGACCGCGCAGAGCATGGTACCCGGGATGAGTGGGAAACACGACAGCTATTCGTGTCTGAGATGATCGACGCCATTCTCGCGCTGCCTCAACCGGGTCCTCGTGACCGGGGTGACCCGTGAAGAGGATGTCCGAGGCGCTGTGGACAATACTGGTCCCGCGATCCCCAGTCTTCACAACCGCAGAGGCCGCAGCTGCGGTGGGTACCAGCGGTAGTCAGGCGTCTCGAGATCTCGCGCTGCTGGCTCGGCGCCACTTGATCACGCGTATTACTGCCGGTGTGTGGGCCGACACTCGGCACCCGCGCTTCTCTAGCTACGCCGTGGTGCCCGCGCTCGTCCATTTGGGGGCACCAGGGGCGGTGGCTTACGTCTCCCTGCTTTCCGCCCTCAGCCTGCACGGCATGCTGTCGCAACTGCCGCGTACGATCCATGTGGTGAGCGACCGACGCATGCGTCGGCTCCGGCGAACCGAAGTTGCGACCTACCAGTTCTATTCGATGCAACCCTGCCTGGTCGGCGGGTTTCGACGCCACAAGTCCGGGACGTTCGACCTGGCCGCTCCGGAGAAGGCAGTCTTCGACCTGCTGTACTACTCCGTTCGAAAGGGCAAGCGGTTCGCTCGCGTCACGGGCATCACGCTGCCGCACGACTTCTCCGTGACCGGCCTGATGGGCTGGATCGAGAAGCTGGAGTACGCCCCGACCCGACACGCCGTCCTGGACCGGTGGCGCCAACTCCGGACGCGTCCGCGGGACGAGGGGATAGCGTAGCGGCAACGCGGGGGATAGACATCGCGTCGGCGGCGTGGTAGCTCTGCAACCCCATGCCCACGGTCCGACGCTGCCTCCGATCGCTGCCCGCCTTGGCCTTCGTGGCCGGAGCGGCGTGTCACGCCCCAGCGCCGGCCGGACCTCCAGCCCCGGCAGCGGCACCGGCCGCCCTCCCGTTCCGGAATCGTGACCTGCCGCTGGATGCGCGTGTCGCCGACCTCGTGGGACGCCTCACGCTCGAGGAGAAGGTCGGCCAGCTGATGAACACCGCGCCCGCGATTCCCCGGCTCGGCGTTCCCGCCTACGACTGGTGGAGCGAGGGTCTGCACGGTGTGGCGCGTGCCGGCGTCGCCACTGTCTTCCCGCAGGCCATCGGCCTGGCCGCCACGTGGGACACGGGACTGATGCACCAGGTGGCCACCGTCATCTCCACCGAGGCGCGGGCCAAGCACCACGAGGCGGTGCGCGAGGGACGCCGCGACGGGTACGAAGGGCTCACCTTCTGGTCCCCTAACATCAACATCTTCCGCGATCCGCGGTGGGGCCGCGGGATGGAGACGTACGGCGAGGATCCGTTCCTCACCGGCCGCCTGGCCGTGGCGTTCGTCCGGGGGATGCAGGGCGACGACCCGCACTACCTCCGCGTGGTCGCCACGCCGAAGCACTTCGCGGCCCACAGCGGGCCCGAGCCGGGCCGCCACGGCTTCGATGCCGTCGTGGACCAGCGCGACCTCGAGGAGACCTACCTCCCCGCCTTCGGAGCCGCGGTCGCCGAGGGCGGCGCCCAGTCGGTGATGTGCGCCTACAACCGGCTCGACGGCACGCCGGCGTGCGCCAGTCCCTTCCTGCTGCGGCAGACGCTGCGCCAGCGCTGGGGCTTCCAGGGGTACGTAGTGTCGGACTGCGACGCGGTGGACGACATCCGCGCCGGCCACGAGGTGACCGGCGACAGCGCCGTGGCGGCCGCGATGGCGCTCCGGGCGGGGGACGACCTCAACTGCGGGCGGGCGTACCGCAGCCTGGTGGATGCGGTGCGGAGAGGCCTGGTGACCGAGGCGGAAGTGGACACGGCGGTCGGGCGCCTGTTCCGCATCCGCTTCCGGCTCGGGATGTTCGACCCGCCGGAGCAGGTGCCATACGCGGGGATCCCCTACGGCGAGAACGACTCGCCGGCGCACCGCGCCCTCGCGCTCGAGGCCACGCGGAAGTCCATCGTCCTGCTCAAGGACGACGGTGGCCTGCTGCCGCTGCGCCGCGGCCTGCGCCGCGTGGCCGTCATCGGCCCCAACGCCGACGACGTGGAAGTGCTGCTCGGCAATTACAACGGCACGCCGGCGGCACCGGTGACGCCGCTCGCGGGCATTCGCGCGAAAGTCGCGGCGGGGACCGAGGTGGTGTACGCGCGCGGCAGCGAGGTGGCGCTGGGCACGGCGACTCCGGACGCGCACCTGCTCGATTCGGCCGTTGCGGCGGCGCGGCGGGCGGATGTGGCGGTGCTCTGCCTCGGTCTGTCGCCGCGCCTCGAGGGTGAAGACCTGCCGGTCAGCGTGCCGGGCTTCGCCGGCGGAGACCGCACCAGTCTGGATCTCCCGGCCCCGCAGGAAGCGCTCCTCGAGGCGGTGGTCGCGACGGGGAAACCCGTGGTGCTCGTGCTCCTCAACGGCTCGGCGCTGTCGATCAACTGGGCCGCGGAGCACGTGCCCGCGATCGTGGAGGCGTGGTACCCCGGACAGGCGGCGGGCACCGCCATCGCCGATGTGCTGTTCGGCGACTATGACCCGGCGGGGCGGCTCCCGGTCACCGTCTACCGCTCCGTCGATCAGCTGCCGGCGTTCACCGACTATCGGATGGCGGGGCGGAGCTACCGCTTCTTCCGCGGCGACGCGCTCTACCCCTTCGGCTACGGGCTGAGCTACACGCAGTTCCGCTATCGTGACCTGCGGGTGCCGCTCCGGGTGCGCGCCGGAGATTCCGCCGAGGTCTCGGTGGAAGTGGAGAACGCGGGCGGCGTGGCGGGAGAGGAAGTCGTGGAGCTCTATCTCACCGCGCTCGACGGGGACGCGCGCTCACCGATCCGGTCGCTGGAAGGGTTCCAGCGCGTGCCGCTGCGGCCGGGAGAGCGGCGGCGCGCGCTCCTGTCGCTCGCGCCACGGCAGCTCTCCGAGGTCGACGCCGCCGGCGCTCGCGCCGTGGAGCCGGGGCGCTACGAGGTGAGCGTGGGCGGCAGGCAGCCCGGCGCGTCTGCCGTCGCCGACGCCGCGGCGCTGGAGGTCCTCCGCGTGCGCTTCGATATCGTCGGGGCGCGATTCCCGATTCCGTAACGGGCCGCCCGAGCGGAGCGGGCCGCTCAGCCGCTCCGCGAGCCCTTCCTCCCCAGTCTCGCCACCGACAGCGGACCATCGCCCAGCCCGACCAGCGCCAGGGCGGCGGCGAGCAGCAGGCCCTCCAGCTCGAACGCGCGCCCGGTGGGCAGGATGGCGACCAGGATCGCGACGATCATGTCCACCACCATGCACGCCGCCCAGAATCGCGTGAGGACGCCGGCCACCACGCACGCGGCGCCCACCGTCTCCACGACGATCACTACGACGGCCGCCACGTGAGGGAGCGGGATGCCGAGTCCGTGGAAGAAGCCCGCGACCCCCGCGACGCCCATTCCCGCCTTCACGATGCCATGCCGAAGGAAGATCCATCCCACGGCAATCCTCAGCACCAGGGACGTGTAGGGCGCGAGCCGGCCGGCCCACCTGTCCAACGTCGGCAATCCTGTCATGGCTGGAGCACCTCCTCGATGGCGGATCGGACTCTGACCCGCGTTTCCTTCCCGAACCGCTCGAGCAGCAGCACGTGCGCGCGGCCCCCGCCCACCTGCGCCAGCACCCGCACCGCCGACGCGGCGAACAGTGCATCGGGATCGCCGAGGTAGCGGGTGGCCAGGGTGACGGCCCGCGCCGTGTCGCCTTGCTGTACCAGCAGGTTGAGGGCGGAGTTCCGGACATCCCGCGTCTCGCTCGGCTCGGTCATCCGCTCCAGCGCGGCGGCGGCCTCCGGCGCGTGGAAGCGGGGGAGCCGGAAGAGCGCCGTGCGTCGCAGCCATCCGGAGTTCCCCGGCTTCACGGCGTCGAGCACGAGCGGCAGGACCTCGCGGTCACCGTCCCTGGCCAGGATGTAGAGTGCGGTGCTGCGCACCCGGTTGCTGGGATCCCCGGCATAGATGCCGCGAGCGGCGGCCTTCGCCGCGTCGGGGTCGAACGCCATGAGCGCCTGGAGCGCCCCGGAGCGGACCCCGCCGTCGGGGTCGCGTAGCGCCGCCCGGATGGCATCGCGCGCCTCGGGCGTCGAGTCGTGCGTCATCATCTGCAGCGCCACTCGTCGCAGCTCGCCGTCATGCTCGTTCAACAGGATGAAGCGCCGCGCCGCTGCAGCGGCGCTGTCGTTCGATTGAGCCAGCTGCTGGAGCGCCCAGTACCGCGCCGAGAAGTCGAGATCGTGTTTCGCCATGTCCGCCAGCTCGGACGCCGTCTGGTCGCTCTTGACCAGGCCGAGCAGCCACCCGCCCTCGTCGAACCGCACCGAGAGCGGCTCGCCGGGCAGCGGGATCGCGAAGGTGTCGCGCTGCCTGGCAATCATGATCTGCTGGCGGACGACCGAGTCACGCGTGATCACCCGCACGGTGACCGGGAAGCGGAACAGCGGATGCAGCGAATCCACCGTCTGGGTCTGGTCCACCATCAGCTGCAGCGTCTTCGACCCCTCGGCCCAGTGCCGCGACCAGCGCACCTTCGGATACCCGATGCCGTAGGCCCACTGGTCGAAGAACCAGCCGAGGTCGCAGTTGCAGGTCCTCTCGAACGCCACGGCGTAGTCGGCGGTGGTCACCGCCTTGTAAGCGTTGTCGGTCAGGAACCGCTTCAGTCCCGCCCAGAACAGCGAGTCGCCCAGCAGCCGCCTGAGCTGGTGCGCGAGCTGCGCGCCCTTGGGATACACGTGACCGCTGAAGAACAGGGTGATGGGATCGTGGCCCTGGTACTGGCCCCACACCAAGGGGCGGGCCTGTCGCTGGTCCGCGGCCATCGCCTCCTGCTGCTGGCCGATCCAGCTGAGCTGGCCCGCGTCCCAGCCGCGGGTCTTCTCGTTCTCCACGGACTCCATGTAGGTGGCCATGCCTTCGTTCAGCCAGGCGTCCGCCCAGTCCGCGGTGGTGATCAGGTCGCCGAACCACTGGTGCGCCAGCTCGTGCGCCACCAGGCCGCGGCCATTCTGCTCGGGCTCGTCGCCCGCGGAATGCAGCGCCTCGTCGGTCTGGGTTGTGGCCGAGACGTTCTCCATCCCGCCGTACGTGAAGTCGGGGATGGCCGACTGATCGTACTTGGCCCAGGGGAAGGGCACGAGCAGCTGCGAGAACAGCTCGATCATCGTCGGCGTTTCGCCGAAGGTGCGCCAACCCGCCTGCACGGTGTCCGGGTACACCCAGTAGTCCACCGGCACGGCACGCCACTGGTCCCTGAGCACCGCGAACGGCCCGACCACCACGGAGTACAGGTAGGTCGAGGCAGGCCGCTCCTGCGCCCAGTGCCAGACGCGCTGCGCGCCTCCCGCCGCCGCTGTCACGTCCACCAGCCGCCCGTTCGACAGCACGCTGAGGCCGGTGTCGGCGGTGACGAAGAACTCCCAGGTCGTCTTGTCGTCGGGGGCGTCGTACGTCGGCACCCAGGCCCGGGTCTCGGTGGCCTCGCCCTGCGTCCAGATGACGCGCTCGCGGGGCACGAAGTACAGCCCGCGCTCGGGGGTGCCGTGGTAGCGCAGTGCGAACTCCACCGTGTCGCCCACCGCCGCCCGACGCCCCAACTGCACCGTCACGTGGGCGGTGTCGCTGGTGAAGCGCAGCCGGTGGCCGCCCTGGGTCGCGTCGTCGATCGTCAGGTTCTCCGCGTTGAAGCGGACGGTGTCCGTCGCCTGCCCCGTGATGACCAGCGTGCTGGTCACGACCCCCGTCACCGCGCGCTGCGGCACGTCGAAGCTCACCGCGATCTTCTGGTGCAGCAGGTCGAAACCATGCGGCGGCGGCGCCCAGTCGCGCGGCGCCACGTACGCGCCCACGATGCCGGTGGGCCGCTGGGCGATGGCGGTGCCCGTCGCGACGAGCGTTGCCACGGCCATGCCGGCGAGGGACGAGAGAACCGAGCGGACAAGGCGGAACCGGCGCATGCACCCCCCGGGGAGACAATCGCTGACGACCGTTTGGATGTGGAATCCTAGTGGAAGGTTGGGCCCGCAGGCAACGCGCGCCGCTTGCGTGGCATCGCCGGGCCGGCCAGCTTGAAGCCCTTCCATCGCCACCGCCGTTTTCCCGTGGGGAAACGCATGCGCCCGAAGATCAGCCGCCCATTGCTCCTCGCGTTCGCCGTCGCCGCCACCGCCGTTCCCGGCTGCGCCCAGCAACGGGACTCCTCGGCCGGGTTCGACCGGCGCGAGGTGATGATCCCGATGCGCGACGGCGTGAAGCTCTTCGCCGTGATCATGTCGCCGCGGGGTGCCGCCGAGCCGCTGCCCATCCTGCTGACGCGTACGCCGTACGGCGCCCGCGGGTGGCCTGAGGGTGATCCGGCGCCGCGGGCCCTCGCGGCGCTCGCGGCCGACGGGTACGTCTTCGTGCAGGAAGACATCCGCGGCCGCAACCGTTCGGAGGGCGCGTTCGTGATGAACCGGCCGAACCGCGATCCGCGGGACTCGGCCGCCACCGACGAGAGCACCGACACCTACGACACCGTCGAGTGGCTGATCCACAACGTCGCGAACACCAACGGCCGCGTCGGACTGTTCGGCATCTCGTATCCGGGATGGCTCGCCGAGGAGGCGCTCATCGGCGCCCACCCGGCGGTGAAGGCCATCTCCCCCCAGGCGCCGATGACCGACACCTGGCTGGGAGACGACTTCTTTCACCAGGGCGCTTTTCGGCAGGCCTACGGGTTCGAGTACGCGTGGGGCATGGAAGCGGGAGCGGTCGGTGCCGGCGACCTGCCGATCACCGGCCACGACACTTACGCCTGGTATCTCTCGTTCCCGAGCCTCGAGGCGCTGACCGACTCCACGGGCGCGATGCGGATTCCCACCTGGCGCCGCTTCGTGGAGCATCCGGCGTACGACAGCGTCTGGCAGCGGCGCGCGTTCGAGCGGGCGGTGACCGGCATGAGCGTGCCCACCCTCACCGTGGGCGGCTTCTGGGACCAGGAGGACCTGTTTGGTCCCCAGGAGACCTTCGAGACCTTGGAGCGGTTCGACCGGACCGGCATCAACCATCTCGTCATCGGGCCGTGGAGCCACGGCCAGTGGGGTTCCCCGGGCGGCGAATCGCTCGGCAACGTGCACTGGGGCAGCGCCACTTCCGACTCGTTCGAGATCAACATCCAGGCGCCGTGGTTCGCCTGGTGGCTGAAGGGCAGGGGCGACGGCCGCTTCCCGGAGGCGCGGCTGTTCGACGGTGGCCGGGACCAGTGGCGGAGCTTCGACCGCTGGCCGCCCCAGGAGGCGAAGGCGGGTGCGCTCTACTTCCACGCCGACGGCCGGATGTCGTTCGACCCGCCGGCGGAGCGCGACGCCTTTGACCAGTACGTGTCCGACCCGGCCAATCCGGTGCCATACCGTCCGCGGCCGGTGGAAGTGACCTACAGCCGCGGCTCGCGCTGGGCGCGGTGGATGACGGAGGACCAGCGCTTCGTGGACGGACGTCCCGACGTGCGGACCTGGGCCACGCCGCCGCTCACGGAGGACGTGACGATCGCGGGTGACGTCGCGGCCCACCTCTTCGCCTCCACGACCGGCTCCGACGCCGATTGGGTGGTGAAGCTGATCGACGTCTACCCGGACGCCGCCTCGCGCGCCCCGGAGGTGCTGGCCCATCCCGGGATGGCGGGCTACGAGCTGATGGTGGCGGGGGACATCATGCGCGGGCGCTACCGCCGGAGCTGGGAGCAGCCGGAGCCGATCGCGTCCGGCGCGGTGGAGTCGTACACAGTGGACCTGCACCACCAGCTCTACACCTTCCGGCGTGGCCACCGGATCATGGTGCAGGTGCAGAGCACCTGGTTCCCGCTGTACGACCGGAACCCGCAGACCTTCGTGGACAACATCTTCCTGGCGCCGGCGGGCGCGTACCAGGCCCAGACGGAGCGAATCTACCGCACCGTCTCCCAGCCCTCGCGCGTGGAGGTGATGGTGTTGCCGCGCTAGGCGCGGCGAGTCAGGCGGCTTCGACCTTGAGCTGGTTCTTGCCGCCCCGCTTGGCCGCGTAGAGCACCTGGTCGGCGCGGCGGAGCAGCACCTCGACCGACATCGGCGGCACCGTGAAGGTGACGGCCCCGACGCTCAGCGTGGCGAACCGGCAGGCCTCGGGCAGCGCCTCCAGCACCTGCCGGCGCAGCTCCCCCAGGACCTGCTCGCCCGCCTGCACTCCCGTCTCGGGGAGGCAGATCGCGAATTCGTCCCCGCCCATCCGCCCGATCGAGTCCGTGACGCGCAGCCGGCTGCGCATCGCCGTCGCCACGGTGCGCAGCAGCTCGTCGCCCATCTCGTGGCCCAGCCGGTCGTTGACCAGCTTGAAGTTGTCGAGGTCCAGGTACGCCACGGTCATCGGCCGGCCGTGGCGCTTGGCGCGGCTCAGCTCGGCCGAGGCCAGCTCCACGAAGTGCCGGCGATTGGCGATGGAGGTGAGGGAATCGATCCGGGCCAGCTCCTGCTCGCGCTCGAGCGCGCGCCTGAGTTGCGTCAGAACCAGCACGAACACCGTGTACAGCGCCGCCCAGAGCAGCACCATGGTGCATGGAACCAGCCAGCTGGTGTACCGTGCGCCGGCCAGCACGTCGCCGCCGATGCTCAGGGCCGCGCTGGCGACGGCCAGTGCGATCCCCGCTCCGCGCCCGACGTTCCAGGCCGCGAGGAAGATCGGGATCAGGTAGATGGCAGTGAGCTGGATCTCGACACCCGCGACGTAGTCGAGCGCTGCGATCAGCAGCAGGATGGTCACGCTCACGGCCAGCGCGCCCAGGGTTGAGCGCTCTGGCGTCGCCGTATCCAGCAGCGCCTGACCTACGCTCGTCAGCCGTCCCGGCATCCGTGCCTCTCCGTCGCGATATGGGGCTATGGAGGCTACGCCGGAGCGTGTCCTCCTGCAACTCCGTCCCCGGTTGCACCGGGCCTCAGCCGGCAGTACGGTCCACCGGCAGGAGTCCGTCCAACGGCATCGGGCCGACTGCCGCTGGTGCCGACGACGATGCGCGTGACAACCTCGATGTGTCCCGGGAGAAGGAGGCAGTCCATGCCGAAGCTGGGAATTCTCACGACCGTCCTTGCGCTCGCCGCCGTTCCGGCCGGGGCCGCCGCGGCGCAGGGGCTTCCGCCGGGCGAGGACAGCGCGGTGGCGCGGCTCAACGCGTCACCGCGGCACGGCGAGTGGGTGAAGTACGACGCTGGCGGTGGCGACTCGGTGCGGGCGTGGGTCGTGTACCCCGAGCGCGGCGACCAGGCGCCCGTCGTGGTCGTCATCCACGAGATTTTCGGCCTGACGGACTGGGTCCGCTCGGTGGCCGATCAACTCGCGGCCGAGGGGTTCATCGCCATCGCGCCCGACCTGCTGACCGGCAAGGGCCCCAACGGGGGCGGAACCGAGTCGGTGGACCGGCAGGGAGCCATCGCGCTGATCCCGGGCCTGAAGCCCGATGATGTCCAGCGCCGTCTCCGCGCGGCGGCCGAGTACGCGATGGCGTTCCCGGCTGCGCGGAAGGTCGCGGCGAGCGTGGGTTTCTGCTGGGGTGGCTCGACCAGCTTTGCGTTCGCCGCGAGCTGGCCCGACCTCAAGGGCGCGGCGGTCTTCTACGGGATGCCGCCCGCGGACGACGCGCTGGCGAGAATCCGTGCGCCGGTGGCGGGCTTCTACGGCGGCGACGATGCCCGCGTCACCACCACGGTGGAGCCGACGCGCGCGGCTATGACGCGCCTCGGCAAGCAGTACGCGTGGACCGTGTACCGGGGTGCGGGCCACGGCTTCATGCGCGACCAGGGCGGCCGGGATGGGGCGAACCTGAGCGCTGCGCAGCAGGCGTGGCCGGAGGCGGTGGCGTTCCTGAGGTCCGTGCTGCGTTGAGAGTGGGGCTAGGGGTGAGAGGGGCTAGGGGTCAGGGGCTAGGGGCCAGGAAATCAAACCCTAACCCCTAACCCCTAGTCCCTAGCCCCAATCACCAGGCGCCGACTCGCCTTTCGTCCCTTCCGCATTTCTACGGGCTCCCGATCCCGCCCTGCGGCACACGGCTTGCTCTCTTTCACTCCCGCATGGACAACGAGATCTACCGGCTGCCGCGGGAACGCGTCGATGCGCTGATCGGACGGTTGGCGCGCGACTACCGGGTCGTGGGGCCCGTGAAGCACGGCGCGACGTGGATGTGGACGGACGTTCGACCCGGCGTGCCGCTCGCCCTCGACTATCCGACCACGATGCTCCCGCCCCGCCAGTTCTTCGCTCCGGTGCGCGAGACGCTGTTCCGCTATCACCGTGGCGAAGACGGGCGGTTCACGTTCGAGGAGCCGGCGAGCGAGCGGCCGGTCGCCCTGGTGGGCGTCCACAGCTGCGACCTCACATCGCTGAGGGTGCTGCGCGCCTTTCACGAGTCCAGTTGCCGCGACCGCCTGGTGCCGGGCCGGCTGGATCGCTCCTTCGTCGTCGGGCTCGCCTGCTGGTCACCGTGCCTGCCGGAGTCGTTCTGCCGCGACATGGGGAGCCTCGAGAACGAGAGCCCTGCGTCGCTGTACATCTACGACATCGGCAGCGTGCTGCTCCTCAAGGTCCAGACGGCCCGCGGGCGCGAGATCATGCGGGACGTGGGCGCGCTCGATGCCGCCACGCCCGACGAGCTGGTCGCGTTGCGCAAGCGACTGCGCGCCCGGCCCGAGGCGTTTCCCGCCCAGCTGCAGTTCGCGCCGGAGAAACTGGCCACCTCCCTCAAGGCCGCCGAGTCGGACATCCTGTGGGAAGCGACGGCCGACCGCTGTCTCTCCTGCGGGCGTTGCAACCTGGTGTGCCCCACCTGCACCTGCTTCGACGTGTGCGACCAGGCGTCGCTCGGGGGCGGTGACGGGACCCGGGTGCGCTCGTGGACCGGCTGCCAGGTCCCGGGTTTCTCGCGGGTCGCGGGCGGCCACGATTTCCGTCCGACGCGCTCCCAGCAGCTCCGCTACCGCATCTTCCGCAAGGGCAAGTACATGCCGGAGCGCTACGGGATGGTGGGGTGCACCGGCTGCGGGCGCTGTGCCACGCACTGCCCGACCCACATCTCGATCCGCGAGATCTTTTTGCAGGTGGGGAGAACGCCCTGATGCCCCAGGTCTCGATGATCCCCGAGCCCTGCCGCATCGTCGCGGTGACGCCGCACAACAGCCGCGACATCCACTTCGTGGTGGAGGCGCCGAAGGTCTTCGCGCCCGAGCCGGGGCAGTTCGTGATGGTCTCGCTGCCGGGCATCGGCGAGGCGCCCTTCTCCCTGGCCGCGCTGCCGGGCGAGGGGGCGGCCGAGGGCACGTTCGAGATGCTGATCCGCCGCATCGGCCGCCTCACCAACCTGATCACGCAGCAGCAGGCGGGCGACGTGCTGTACGTGCGCGGGCCCTACGGCCGGCGCGTCGCGTGGGACCAGTTCGAGGAGTCGAATCTGGTCCTCCTGGCCGGTGGCCTCGGCCTGGCGCCGCTGCGCTCGTTCGTGCGCCGTGCGCTCGGCCGGCGCGACCGGTTCAAGCGCATCGACCTGCTGGTGGGCGCGCGCAGCCCCGACGAGCTGCTGTTCCGCACCGACCTGCTGGTGTGGGCGTCGCGGCAGGACGACGTGCACGTGCACCTCACCGTGGATGCGGCGCGCGAGGGGTGGGACGGCCGGATCGGCGTCATCACCTCGCTGCTCGACGGCCTCGCGCTGGACAGCGCGGGCACCGTCGCGTTCCTGTGCGGGCCGCCGGTGATGTACCGCCACTGCCTGCGCCGGCTGCTGGCGATGGGCCTGTACGAGCACAACCTCTGGCTCACGCTGGAGCGGCGGATGAAGTGCGGGCTGGGACTGTGCGGCAACTGCCAGATGGACGGGCACTACCTCTGCTGCGAGGGACCGCTGGTGAACTGGCGCGAGGTGCGCCACCTGCGGGAGGTGGTGTGATGCGTCCCCGGGTCGCCTTTTTCTCCTTCGGGTCGTGCGAGGGTTGCCAGCTCCAGGTGCTCTCGGTGGAGGACGTGCTGCCCGACCTGCTGGCCGCCGTCGAGATCGTGAACTTCCGCGAGGCGATCGACGAGCGGCGCGACGACTACGACATCGCCTTCGTCGAGGGCTCGGTGGTGAAGCCGGAGGATGTCGCGGAGCTGCAGACGATCCGGAGCCACGCCAAGATCCTGGTCGCGATCGGCGCCTGCGCCTGCCTGGGCGGGGTCAACGCGATGCGCAACCGGCGTCCCGTCACGGAGCTGGCGCGCGACGTGTACGAAGGGCGGCAGGACGGCGTGTTCGCCGCGCTCCCCGACGCGAGCCCCTTGAACAGCGTGGTCCAGGTCAACTACGAAATCCGCGGCTGTCCGATCGACCGGCTCGAGTTTCTCGAGGCGGTGCGCTCGCTGATCGCGGGCACCGTGCCATACACGCCGCCGTACGCGGTATGCGTGGAGTGCACGCTCCGCGGGACGCCCTGCCTCCTGGAGCGCGGCGTGCCGTGCCTGGGCTCGGTGGCCCGGGCGGGCTGCAACGCGGTGTGCCCGGCCTACGGGGCGCCGTGCGAGGCGTGCCGCGGCTGCCACGACGTGCCGAATTTCGAGGCGCTGGGCGAGGCGTTCTTCCGCCACGGGTTGACCCGCTCGCTGGCGGCCGAGAAGCTCCAGCTGTTCAACAACTACCGCGAGGTACGTGACGCATGGGAGAAAGCCGTGCCGTCGCCGTCCGCCACGTAACCCGCATCGAGGGCCACGGCAACATCGTGGTGGACCTCGAGGGGGACCGGATCAAGCGGTGCGATCTCGAGATCGTCGAGTCGCCTCGCTTCTTCGAGGTGCTCCTCAAGGACCGGCCGTATGACGAGGCGCCGCGGATCTCCTGCCGCATTTGCGGGATCTGCTCGGTGGGGCACGCGACCGCCTCGGTGCTCGCGGTCGAGGCGGCGCTGGGCATCGCGCCGGGCCCCAAGCTGCGCCAGCTGCGCCGGCTCAACATGGCGGGGGAGTGGCTGCAGTCCCACATCCTCCACGTCTGCTTCCTCGTGGCGCCCGACGCCTTCGGGGCGCCCTCGATCGTGCCGATGGTGGGGAGCCACCCCGACGTGGTGAAACGGGCGCTGCGCCTGAAGCGGCTCGCGAACGACATCTGCTGCACGGTGAGCGGGCGGCACGTGATGCCGATCTCGTACCACGCCGGGTGGATGGGGTACTGGCCGGAGCGTGCCGAGCTGCGCGCGCTGGAGGAGCAGCTCATCGGCGCCGAGGAGGACCTCGACGCGCTGGTGGAGCTGTTCGCCGGCCTCTCGTGGCCGGTGGTGGAGCGCCGCACCGAGCACCTGGCTTCGTTGGAGGACGGCGGCGCGTACCCGATGATGGGCGGCCCGCTGCATTCCACGTCGGGCACGGTCACCGCGCCCGAGGCCTACCGCGACGTGCTGCACGAGTACCTGGTGAACCACTCCGCCGCGAAGCACGTGCGCGGGCCGGAGGGCACGATCCGGGTCGGGGCGCTGGCCCGCTACGCCCTGGCGCACGACCGGCTGCACCCGCGGGCCCAGGAGGCGGCGGCGCGCCTGAAGCTGCGCGCCGACTCGCAGAACCCGTTCGACTACGTCGCGGCGCAGGTGGTGGAGTCGGTCCAGGCGCACCAGGAGGCGCTCGACCTGGTCGCGGTGCTGCTGGCCGACCCGGCGCCGGAAGAGCCGGTGCGCGCGATCCGGCCGCACGGCGGACGCGGAGTCGGGATGGTCGAGGTGCCGCGCGGCACGCTGGTGCACGACTACACGATCGGCGCCGACGGCCGGGTCAAGAGCGCCAACTGCATCATCCCCACCAGCCAGAACCTGGCCTCCATCGAAGCGGACATGCGCTCGTTCCTGCCGTCGCTGGTGGGCAAGCCGTCGCCGGAGATCGCGCACGCGCTCGAGATGCTGGTCCGCGCGTACGACCCGTGCGTCTCGTGCTCGGTGCACTGAAAGGGGAGACTGCGATGAACGAGGACCTGAAGCGGTCGGACTTCTTCGTCGGCTTCGATGACCAGGCGCTGAGCGACATCACCGCCTTCGCCCGCAGGGAGACCTTCGAGGCCGGCCGCCTGCTGTTCGACCGGGACGAAGAGGGGCGCACCGCCTACATCATCCTCAAGGGCCGGGTCCGCCAGGGATTCGAGGTGTCGCCCGGCACCGAGGTGTGGTTCCTCACCGCAGAGCCCGGCGACCTGATCGGCTTCGGCTCCCTGGTCGCACCGCGCACGCGCGCCATGCGCGCCAAGGCGTCGGAGCGGACCGAGGTAGTCGCGATCGACGCCGATGCGCTGCTCGAATACCTCGAGGCTCACCCGCGCTTCGGCTTCATCTTCATGGAGCGGCTGGCCCAGGTGATCTACCAGCGGCTCAACAACTGCCGCCTCCAGGTCATCCACCTGATGCCGCCGAAGGATGAAGAAGGTCCCAGACTGTCGAGGAGCTGAACGACTGGGGCTAGGGGCTAGGGGTTAGGGGCTAGGGAGAAACCAAGAGGCGCCTCAGATCTCGAGGCGCCTCCGGCTTGTCTAGCCCCTAGCCCCTAGCCCCTATCCCCTCTCAATCCGCCGGCACGAGCTCGGCATCGGCCGCCGCACTCGCCACGCCGCTGAACACCTTGCCCAACCACTTCTGGAAGCTGTCCATGTACGTGTAGACCACCGGCGTCACGTACAGCGTCACGACCTGCGAGAACGCCAGGCCGCCCACCACCGCGAGTCCCAGCGGCCGCCGCGATTCCGCGCCCGCCCCGAGCCCCAGCGCGATCGGCAGGGTCGCCATCAGCGCGGACATCGTCGTCATCATGATGGGCCGGAAACGGATCAGGCACGCGTCGACGATCGCGTCGGCGGGCGGCTTCCCCTCGTTCCGCTCCGCGTCCAGCGCGAAGTCGATCATCATGATGGCGTTCTTCTTCACCAGCCCCACCAGCATGATGATGCCGACGAACGCGTAGACCGACAGGTCCACGTGGAAGATCAGCAGCGTCAGCAGCGCGCCGAAGCCGGCGAACGGAAGCCCCGAGAGGATCGTGAGCGGGTGGACGAAGCTCTCGTACAGCACGCCCAGCACCAGGTAGATCACCGAGATTGCCAGCACCAGGAGGAACACCAGGCCGGCCTGGCTCGACTGGAAGGCCTGGGCGGTGCCTGCGAACTGGGTGGCGATCGATGACGGCAGCACCTGCCGCGCGATCCGCTGCACTTCGGCCACGGCCTGGCCGAGCGCGACGCCGGGCCTGGCGTCGAACGACATCGTCACCGACGGCAGCTGGCCGGAGTGGTTGACCGAGAGCGGGCCCACGTCCTGCGTCAGCGTGGCGACCGAGCCCAGCGGCACCAGCACGCCGTTCTGGTTCGCCACGTACAGCAGGTTGAGTGCCGTCGGGTCCAGCTGGTACTGGGGCTCCAGCTCCATGATGACCCAGTACTGGTTGTTGGGCGTCAGGATCGTCGACACCTGGGTCTGGCCGTACGCGTCGGACAGCGCCGTCTCGATCTGGTTCGCGTTGAGCCCCAGGGCCGAGGCCCGGTCCCGGTCTATCACCACGTTCACCTGCGGGTTCTTGATCAGGAGGTCGCTGGTCACGTTCTGCAGGACCTGGGACTGGCTCATCCTGGTCTGCAGGATCCCCGCGTACTGGTACAGGGCGTCGATGTCCGCGCCCTGGAGCGTGAACTGGTACAGCGCCTTGGAGACGCGCCCGCCGACGCTGATGGGGGGTGGGTTCTGGAGGTACACCTTGATCCCCGGCAGCGGCGCCAGCTTCGGCCCCAGCTCCCGGATGACCGCGTCGGCGTTGAGCTTGCGCCTGGAGCGCGGCTTCAGGTGGATGAACAGCCGTCCCTGGTTCCCGCCGCCGGTCACCGACGACATGAAGTCGAGGACGTTGGGATCGTGCAGGACGATCGCGGCCACCTGCTGCTGGTGCCGCACCATCTCGTCGTAGCCGGTGCCCTCGGCGAACTCGGTGGTGCCCGAGATCTGCTCGGTGTCCTCGCTGGGGAGGAATCCCTTCGGGACCTTCATGAACAGCACGATCGTGGCGACCAGGATGGCGCCTGAAAAGACCATCGTCTGGCGGCGCCGCCCCATCACCCACCGGAGGCTCACGTCGTAGGCGTGGATCGTGCGCTCCCACAGGTGCTCCGACCACTGGAACAGGCGGCCGTGGTGCTCTTCCTTCGGGGGCCGCAGGAACCGGCTGCACATCATCGGCGTCAGCGTGAGCGACACGAAGCCGGAGACCAGGATCGCCACGCCGATGGTGACCGCGAACTCGTGGAACAGCCGGCCGACGATGCCGCCCATGAACAGCACCGGGATGAACACCGCCACCAGCGACAACGTCATCGAGAGAATGGTGAAGCCGATCTCCGCCGACCCGTCGAAGGCGGCCTGCATCACCGGTTTCCCCATCTCGAGGTGGCGCACGATGTTCTCGAGCATCACGATCGCGTCGTCCACCACGAAACCCACCGAGAGGGTGAGCGCCATCAGCGACAGGTTGTCGAGGCTGTACCCCAGCAGGTACATCGCGGCGAAGGTGCCGACGATGGACATCGGCAGCGCCAGGCTCGGGATGACCGTCGCCGAGAGGTTCCGCAGGAACAGGAAGATCACCATCACCACGAGGCACAGCGTCAGGACCAGCGTCGCCTTGACGTCGTTCACCGAGTTGTGGATCGACAGCGAGCGGTCGTACAGCGTGCGCACCTCGACCGACGGCGGCATCTGCGCCTGCAGCTTCTTGAGCAGCGTCTTGACGTCACTCGCGACCTGGACGGTGTTGGTCCCCGGCTGGCGCTGGACCGCCATCACGATGCCCCGCACCCCGTCGAACCAGCTCGCCTGCTGCGCGTTCTGGACGCTGTCCACGACCTGGGCGATGTCCTCGAGCCGCACCGGCGAGCCGTTGCGGTACGCCACGATCATCGGCGCGAACTCCTTGGCGTCTTCGAGCTGACCGTTGGCCTGCACCGTGAAGGCCTTGTGCAGGCCCCACAGGATGCCGGTCGGCAGGACGACGTTCGCGTTGTTGATCGCGTTGTACACCTGGTCGATCCCCACGCCGCGCGACGCCATCGCCCGCGGATCCATGCGGATCCGGACCGCGTACTTCATCGAGCCGAAGACCAGGACCTGCGCCACGCCGTTCACCATCGAGATGCGTTGCGCCAGGTAGGTTTCCGCGTACTCGTCGAGCGTCGTCAGCGAGAGCGACGGCGAGGTGAGTGCGAGGAACAGGATGGGCGCCTGCGCCGGATTCACCTTCTGGTAGGTGGGTGGGAGGATGTTCAGCGGGAGCTGCTTCAGCGTCTTCGCGATCGCCGACTGCACGTCCGCGGCGGCGGCGTCGATGTCGCGGTCCAGAGTGAACTGCAGCGTGATGTTGGTGTTGCCCTGCGTGCTGTTGGACGTCATCTGATCGATGCCGGCGATGGTCGAGAACTGCTTCTCGAGCGGCGTCGCGACCGCGGCGGCCATGGTCTCCGGGCTGCCGCCGGGGTAACTGGCGCTCACCTGGATGGTCGGGAAGTCCACGTTGGGCAGGTCGCTCACCGGCAGCAGCCGGTAGCCCATGACGCCGAACAGCAGAATGCCCGTCATGACCAGGGTGGTCATCACCGGCCGCTTGATGAACCCGCCGGATATCGTCATGGCGTGCCTCCGGCCGCGGCGGTACGCGCGGAGTCCCTATTGCTCGTGACCTCCACCCTCGCGCCGGGCACCAGCCGCAGTTGCCCGTCGGTCACGACCAGCTGCCCGCTCGCGAGCCCCTTCTCGATCACCACGAAGTCGCCCGAAGAACGGCCGACGGTGACGTCCTGGGCGCGCACCGACCGGTCGGGATTCACCAGGTACACGTAGGTGCCGTTCTGGCCCGTCATCACCGCCTGCGACGGGATCGTCAGCACGTCGCGCTCCACGCTCAGCACTAGGTGCACGACGACGTACTCGCCGGGCCAGAGCCTCCGGTCGGCGTTGGCGAACGTGCCCTTGAGCTGGATCGTGCCCGTGGTGGTGTCCACCTGGTTGTTGATGAAGGTGAGCGTGCCCATGGTCGCGATGGACGTGTCGTCGGTGGGCCGGACCTCGACGGCGAGGCGGCCCCGGGCGTTGAAGCGCTGGATGTCGTCGAAGTACTTCTGGGGCACGGAGAAGCTCACCGCGATGGGCCGGATCTGGTTGACGATCACCAGCGGCGTCGCCCCGTTGACCGGCACGAGATTACCCTCCCGCAGCAGCAGGCTCCCGGTCCGGCCGGCGATCTGGGTCCTGATGGTGGTGTACTCCAGATTGAGGCGCGCCGTCTGCACCGCGGCCGAGTCGGCCTTCACCGCCGCCTGCGCCGCGTCCGCGTTCGCCTTGTACTGGTCGAACTGCTCCTCCGTGGCCAGGTTGCTCTGCACCAGCGTCTGGTAGCGGGTCACCTCCTGCTGGGCGTTCACGAGCTGCGCCTGGTCCTTCGCCAGGTTGGCCACCGCCTGGTCGAGCGCTGCCTGGAAGGGCCGGGGATCGATCTGGAACAGCAGCTGCCCGGCCTGGACCTCGTCCCCCTCCTCAAAGGCCACCTTGAGGAGGTTGCCGCTCACCTGGGCCCGGACCGCGACGGTCTGAATGGGCGTTACGGTGCCGATCGCACTGATTTCCTGCGGCACTGTTCGCTGCGTGACCGGTGCGACCGTCACCGGCACCGTGGGTCGAGGCGGAGGAGCGTCTTTGCCGCATGCGGCGGCGAGGGCGGCGAGAGCGGCGAAGAGCGCGGTGTGGCGCACGGCGAGAACCTTGGTCGAGAGCCCGTATCTGTGATACATCCAGTGAGTTACGCACGAGGGCAGGTGCCCGTTGGCTGGCAGTTGCGCAAGCGCCGTGCCCTGGGGGATCTTTCCCCCCACTCCCGGACAAAGGATACGCTAACATGTCTTACCCGTATTCGCTGCCGGCGCTGCCGTACGCCTTCGACGCGCTGGAGCCGCACATCGATGCGCAGACGATGCAGATCCACCACGGCAAGCACCACCAGGCCTACGTCAACAACCTGAATGCCGCGCTCGAGAAGGTTCCCGAATGGCAGAAGCGGGGCCTGAGCGAGATCCTGGGGTCGCTCGACAAGATGCCTGAAGCGGTGCGCACCGCCGTCCGCAACAACGGCGGCGGGCATTGGAACCACAGCGCTTTCTGGAAGCTGATGGCCCCCAAGGCCGGCGGCGCCCCCAAAGGCGACGTGGCCGAGCTGATCACCAAGAGCTTCGGCGGCTTCGACAAGCTCAAGGAGCAGTTCGCGGCGGCCGCGATGGGGCGGTTCGGCTCGGGATGGGCGTGGCTCGTCTTCGACGCCGGCAAGCTCGCGATCACGAGCACGGCGAACCAGGACAACCCGGCGATGGAGAAGAAGGCCGCGATCCTCGGCCTCGACGTGTGGGAGCACGCCTACTACCTCAAGTACCAGAACCGGCGGGCCGACTACATCGGGGCGTGGTGGAACGTCGTCAATTGGGAGCAGGTCAACGCCAACCTCAAAGAGGTCAGATAGAGGGCGGCAGAGGGCAGTGCAGTTGCGAGACGCTGAGTTGCGAGTGGTTGTGAGACTTGAGACTGCAGAGGGCGGGCCGAACGGGTCCGCCCTCTTTCGGTTTCTGGGTTGGTGCCGTAAATCGAAGCCGGGGGATTCCGGCCATGCGTCCAGTTGCTGGCAGCTTCCGTTCGACGCTGGGCAATCGGCGACTGCTGCTGCTGATCGACACCGTCCTCGTGCTGTGTCTCGCCGCTTTCGTCGGCAGGACCATTGCCGCGCACGCTGGTTTTCCACTCGGGCCCCGGATCGGCCCCGTCGTCCTCTTGGGTCTCACGGCCGCGGCCTTCGGGCTGCTCACCTGGGGGTGGCTCGACTTTCGGCGAGACGCGGACAATGTCGAGCGAATGCGCGAGAATGAGGCGCGCTTCCGCTTGCTGACCGCGCAGGTGCCGGCCGATGTCTGGACGACTGACACGAAACTTCGGTTCACGTCCGTCTACGGGTCACTCTCCCCCTCACCGGAGCGTGCGGACCTTGGCGGCTCCGGCACCACCCTCTACGAACTCTTCGCCACACGTGACGAGAGCCATCCGGTCATCGCGGCGCACCGGCGGGCCCTCGCGGGGCAGTCCGCCCGCTACCAACGCGCCGAGGGGCCGTCGGACATCGAAGGCCGGGTTGAGCCGTTGCGCGACGGCACCGGGGCCGTTGTGGGCTGCGTGGGGATTGCGCTGGACGTCACCAAGCAGCGCACTTCGGAGCAGCGGTTGCGGCTGCTGGGGAACGCCATCGAGTGCGCAAGCGACATGATCTCGATCACCGACGCCGAGAACCGGTTCGTGTACGTGAACGAGGCCTTCCTCCGGACTTACGGATACCTGCGCGAGGAGGTGCTCGGCCGTACGCCGGCCCTCTTGGAAGCGTCGGATGATGTACGGCGGGAGATCTTCTCGACCACGATGCAAGGCGGCTGGAGCGGGGATCTCGTCAACCGCCGGAAGGATGGCGCCGAATTCCCGGTATCACTCAGCACGACAGTGATCCGCGATTCGGAGGGTGATATTCTCGGCCTCCTGGGCGTGGCGCGCGATATCTCCGAGCGGAAGCGGGCCGGCGAGGTATCGAGCCGCTACCGGGCCCTGGTCGAGTCGTCGCATGATGCGATTATCGGTGTGTCGATGGATGGCGCAATTGAAAGCTGGAATGCGAGCGCGGAGGCCCTATATGGGTACCGCGCGGAGGAGGCGATCGGCCGGCCGCTCGAGATCCTCGCCCCTCCCGACCGCTTTACCGAGCTGCAAAGCAAGCTGGAGAACGCGGGCCAAGGTCGTCGGATCGAGACCTACGAGACCGAGCGAGTGCGGAAGGATGGCGTCGCGATAGCGGTCTCGGTGACCGCCTCGCCCGTCAGGGACGACGTCGGCCGCGTCGTCGGCACGTCGGGGATTCACCGCGACATCACCGAGCGCAAGCGCGCCGAGGCGGCGCTGCGGCATCTCGCCGCGATCGTGGAGTCATCTGACGACGCCATCCTGTCCACGGACACGGCGCACGTCATTCGCAGCTGGAATGCAGGGGCGGAGCGACTCTTTGGGTACGCGGCGGTGGAGGCTATCGGAAAGGACGTTGAAGCGTTGCTCAACGCGCCCGCCGCGCGGGCGCAGGTGCGTCGGGCTCGGGAAGCTCTGGATTGCGGGGCGGCGCTGGTCCGTTACGAGGGGACCAGGGAGCGCAAGGACGCCAGCCTCGTGGGGGTCGCCGTTGCAATCAGCGCGATGCGCGACGCGTCGGGCGCGCTCACGGGCTACTCCGTCGTCATACACGACATTACGGAGCGAAGACGAACGGAGGAGCGGCTGCGGGAATCGGAGGAGCACCTGCGGGCTCTCGCCGGGCACCTCGAATCGGCGCGGGAGGAGGAACGCGCGCGCATGGCGCGCGGCATCCACGACGAGCTGGGCCAGATGCTGACGGCGTTGCGGCTCGACCTCAGCTGGCTAGCAAACAGGCTCCGGGGGCCGACCCCTGGCGCGAAGCGCAAGCTGGGCGAAATGATCGCCATTGCCGACGAGGCCATCGAGGCAGGGCGTCGCATCGTCGCCGACCTGCGGCCGCCGATCCTGGACGACTTGGGCCTGGTCCCGGCCGTGCAGTGGTTCGCGGAGCATCTGGGCAAGCGGGCGGGACTGCGCATCCGGCTGCTGACGGATGGCGGCGAACCCGAGCTGGAGCCGAGCCTGGCAATCGCCGGTTACCGCATCGTCCAGGAAGCTCTCACCAACATCGCGCGCCATGCCCACGCCAGAAATGTCGAGGTCTGGGTCGGCGCCCGCGGCGGGAACCTCGTCCTCGAGGTGCGCGACGACGGATGCGGCATTCCGGCATCGGCTGAGTCCGACCCTCGCTCCTTCGGCATCGCCGGGATGCGTGAGCGGGCTCGGATGGCCGGCGGAACTCTCGAGGTATCCGGGACTGCCGGGGTCGGCACCCTGGTTCGTGTGGCAATCCCGATCGAGCGGCGCCCGGCCGCGCCGGACCCGGCATGATCCGGCTGCTGCTGGCGGACGACCACGCCGTGGTCCGGGCAGGATTGCGGAGCATCTTCGAGGACACGGGGGAGTTGCAGGTCGTAGCGGAAGCGGCGACCGGCGACGAGGTCCTGCGGATCCTCGCATCGTCACCGGTGGATGTTCTGGTGCTCGACATCTCCATGCCGGGCCCGGGCGTGTTCGAGTTGCTGCGCGTGCTCAAGGAGGAGCATCCTCAGGTGCACGTCGTCGTCCTGACGATGCACCCCGAGGACCAGTACGCCGTGCGGGTGCTGCGGGCCGGAGCCTCGGCCTGCCTCTCGAAGGAGCGCTCCTGGGAGCTACTCGTTGACGCTATCCGGAAGGCGCACGGCGGGGGCATCTATGTCACACCGTCGCTGGGGGAGATTCTGGCCGAACGCCTGGCGCAATCGAGCCCCTCAGCACCTCACGCGCTGCTCTCCGATCGGGAGTTCGAAGTGCTCGTGCGCCTCGCGTCGGGCGAGAGCACCAAGGCGATAGCGGCCAATCTGGCGCTGAGCCGGAAGACGGTCAGCACCTACCACTCCCGCATCCGCCAGAAGCTCGGCCTGCAGTCCGACGCGGACCTCATCCGGTACGCCCTCGAGCATCAACTTACGGTCTAATTACAACAAAATCGGTCGGCGTTTGTAGGCCAGGTCGCACACGCCGGCGCGGCCCACCTCCATAGCCAGCCTCGGGGCGATCCGTCGACCTTTGATGACGTGCAAACCGCGCGCGCTGGTCACTTCGCGGTGGTCGGAGACGGCATCGTGGACGTGTTGGTAGTCGAAGACTCTGGCGTCGTGCGGCGACGAGTAATCGAGGCGTTGGAGGAGCTGCCGGGCGTACGCGTGGTCGGGTGGGCGGATCGCGAGGGTGAGGCCATGAAGGCGATCGAGGACGCCCTACCCGACCTGGTCGTGCTCGATCTGTGGTTGGCCAAGGGGAGCGGCCTGGCTGTCCTCGAGGCCGTGAAGCGGCTCGCGGCGCCGCCGCTCGTCGCCGTCCTCTCCAGCGACCCGAGCCTTCCGTATCAGAGACGCTGCGCGGAGCTGGGCGCGGACCACTTCTTCGACAAAGCAGATGGATTGGACTCGCTCCTCGACGTGTGCCGAAGGGTTGTCGCCGGCCGCGCCACGGCGGAGTCGTGACGACCACTGAAGACAGGCTGCGGCAAGTCGCCGTGGTGACCGCCGGGCTTGCGGGCGCGATCGGCGTCCTCGGCATCATGGGATGGGCCAGCGGAGCGTCGACCGTGGTGTTCGTGCCTCGCGCCGTGACCATCGTGCCGTTCGTTGCGGTGGCGGTCCTCCTGCTGGCGCTGTCGCTTGTGTCGCTGGTCGTGGTGCCATCCCGCAGACCGGCCACCCAGGCGGTCCGCATCGTCGCGGCGGCGTTGCTGCTGGTGACAATTCTGAGTCTGCTCCGGGCCGCGACCGGAATCCCGGTCGGCGTCGAAGGGCGCCTGCTCGGGCTCGCGCAGCGGTTGATCCCGGGCCTGCTGGATGCGCGCCTCACGCCTCCGCTCTCCGGGGTCTGTGTGGCGCTGCTCAGCCTGGCCCTGCTCCTGTTCGCCAGCGGCGACGGCCGGCGCTTTGCCGGCCTGTCGGCGTCCGTCGCTGCGGCGATGGGCGGCATTGTGTGCCTCGGCTATGCCTACGCGGCGCCGCTGTTCTTCCACGACTACCCGCGTCTCGTCGCGCTGCCCGGCGGGGTAGCGTTTCTTCTTCTCGGCACGGCGATCGTCGCGGCTGCTGGTCCAGACTCGTTCCCTCTCAGCACGCTGGTGGGCAGCTCTACGCAGACGATCCTTCTGCGCCGGTTCCTCCCGGTCACGATCGGGGCACTGCTCTTGGTGGACTGGATCACGACACGGTTGCTGGCAGGAACGAACCCGGCGTTGGTCTCCGCGCTGTCGGCGCTGCTGGTGGCCTGCTGTGTGGCCGCGGTGGTGGTGCCCCTTGCCCGCACCGTGGGCGACAAGCTGGACAGGTCGCTGATCGCTGCCCGGGAAAGCGAGGCCAAGTGGAGGACGCTCGCGGAGAGCATCCCGGAGAAGGTCTTCGTGAAGGACAGAGCCCACCGATTTCTCTCAATCAACAAGCCCTTTGCGCGCGACCTCGGCATTCGACCCGTGGATGTGGTGGGCAAGGCGGATGCCGACTTCTTCCCCAAGAATCTCGCCGACAAGTACTGGGCTGACGACGCGAGGATCATGGAGACAGGAGAAAGTGAGGAGTTGGAGGAGCGGTATCTCCAGGATGGCAGGGAGACGTGGGTCCGTACCCTCAAGGCGCCGGTCCGCGACGAGAACGGCGGGATCGTGGGCATCTGCGGCGTATTCTCCGACATCACCGAGCGCAAGCGGGCGTTGGAGGTGTTACGCGCGAATGAGGAGCGGTTCCGCCTCGCCGCCGAGAGCGTGTCGGATGTGGTGTATGAGTGGGACCTGAAGGCCGCCCTCATATGGTACGGCGACGTGGACAGCCTGATGGGGTATCCGGCGGGGGGATTCCCGAGGACCCTCGACGGGTGGGCGGCGACGCTCCACCCGGACGACCTGCCGAAGGTATGGGCAGCCATTGACGGCCAGCTCAGGGGCGCAGCCCCGTACGACCTCGAGTACCGTATCGCGGCCAAGGACGGTGGGTGGCGTTGGTGGTCGGCGCGCGGAACCGCGCTGCGAGACGAGCTGGGCGAGCCGAGCCGGTGGATCGGAGCCGTCACCGACATCACAGAGCGCCGGAAATCGCATGAGGCCCTGCGCGAGAGCGAGACGCGTCTCCGTGAGTTGACGGAGTCGCTGCCTCAGTTGATCTGGACGTGTCGCGGGGACGACGGAACGTGCGACTATCTCAGCCCCCAGTGGGTGGCGTACACCGGGATTCCTGAGGCGGAGCAACTGGGATTTCGCTGGCTGGAACAGTTGCACCCCGACGACCGCGACCCGACCGTTGCCAGGTGGACCGCCGCGGCCGCTTCAGGTTCTGTCTTCGACGCCGAGTTTCGGATTCGGCGAAGCGACGGCGTCCACCGCTGGTTCAAAACCCGCGCCCTTCCCCTGCGCGACGGCGAAGGTCGGCTAGTCAAGTGGTTCGGCACGAGCACCGACATTGAGGATCAGAAGGGCGCGGAGGAGCAGCTCAGGAAGGCACTGGCCGGGTTGACCGCGGCCAAGGACGAGGTCTCACGCCTGAACGAGGGCCTGGAGCGGCGCGTCGGGGAGCGGACGGCAGACCTCAATGCGATCAACGCCGAGCTGGAGGCCTTCACCTATTCGGTTTCGCACGACTTGCGCGCCCCGCTCCGGCAGGCGGACGGCTTCGCCAAGATCCTGCTCGACGACTACGGCCCGAAGCTGGATGATCAGGCCCTGCACTACCTGGAGCAGGTGCGCCAGGGCACGCGGTTCATGGGCCAGTTGATAGACGAGCTGCTCAGCTTCTCCCGTCTCGGGCGGCGCGAGCTGGTAAGGCAGACCGTGGGGCTCGACAAGGTCCTTCAGGAAGCGATCGAGGACTTGAAACCGGCGGTCGAGGGACGGCGGATCGAGTGGCATATCGGTCGCCTGCCGTGGGTGGAGTGCGACCCCGCGATGATGCGACAAGTCTTCATCAACCTGCTTTCCAATGCGATCAAGTTCACCCGGCCCCGCGCGGGCGCCGTCATCGAGGTGGGGTCCGCCGCCGCGAACGGGTGCCCCGAGGTGTTCGTCCGCGACAACGGTGTGGGTTTCAGCATGAAATACGCGGACAAGCTGTTCACCGTCTTCCAGCGACTGCATCGCCAGGAGGACTTCGAGGGTACCGGCATCGGCCTGGCGATCGTCCAGCGCATCATCCACAAGCACGGCGGGCGTGTATGGGCGGAGTCTGAGGTGGACAAGGGCTCCACGTTCCATTTCACGCTCAGTGCCGCGGGAGGCGAGCAATGAGTCCCGACGCAATCGAGATCCTCTTCGTGGAAGACAACCCTGCCGACGTCGAGTTGACGCTTCGATCCATGCGCCAGGACCACGTGGCCAACCGGATCCATGTGGCGCGTGACGGAGAGGAGGCGCTTGACTTCCTGTTCCGCCGCGGGGCTTACGCCAACCGCCGCGGTGACCATCTCCCCAAGCTGGTGCTGCTCGACCTCAAGCTCCCCAAGGTGGATGGGCTCGAAGTGCTCCGGCAGATCAGGGAGGACTCCCGGACTCGCACCCTGCCGGTCGTCATCCTCACCTCGTCCAAGGAGGAACGGGACCTCGTGAACGGATACGAGCTCGGCGCCAACAGTTACATCCAGAAGCCGGTGGACTTCGACCAGTTCAAGGAGACCGTGAGACAGCTGGGTCTCTACTGGCTGGTGATCAATGAGCCGCCGCCACCCGCCTGTGGCGCGCAAGCGTAGTTCGGTCCGGGAGCCCGAGCGGGTGACTGAGCCCGCGCCTGCATCCGGACACGAGCCGCTGCGGGTCCTCTTCGTGGAGGACCGGGCGGCGGACGTCGAGTTGTCCCTCATCGAGTTGCGCAAGGCGGGGTTCGACGTGACGGCCGACACCGTCGAGAGCCGCGAAGCGTTCGCGACCAAGCTCCGCACCGGCAAGTATGACGTGGTCCTGTCGGATTACAGGCTTCCGGGCTGGACCGGGATGGATGCGTTCGACGAGATGTTCCAGCCCGGTCGCCGCATCCCGTTCATTCTAGTAACGGGGTCCCTGGGCGAAGAGGCCGCCGTGGACTGCGTCAAACGCGGCGTGACCGACTATGTGCTCAAGGACCGCCTCGCGAGGCTCCCGGTGGCGTTGCGCCAGGCCCTCGAGCAGCGGAGGCTCCGGAACAGCGAGGCGCTGGCGGTCAATGCGCTTGAATCCTCCGAGGAACGCTATCGGAACCTGGTTGAAAACTCCACCGATGCCGTCCTTCTCATGAGTGAAGAGCGTTGGGTCTTCGCCAACCGGGCGGCGGTGCGGCTGTTCGGCGGGGCGCGCCAGGAGGACCTGGTCGGCCGCGCGGTGCTCGATTCCGTCGAGCCGGCTCTTCATGAGGAGGTGCTCCGGCGCATCCGGCACAGCCTGCTCACCGGCGAGGTGAACCCCCCAATCGAGCGCCGGCTCGTGCGCCTCGACGGTTCTCTGATCGACGTGGATGTGCTGGCTATCCCCAGCGGCGATGGCGCCAGCCTGATGACCCAGGTCATCATGCGGGACATCACAGCCCGCAAGCAAATGGAGGAGGCGCTTCAGGAGCGCGAGGAGCGCTTCCGTGAGATCACAGAGAACATGCGGGAAGCCTTCTTTATGTTGAAGGCCGACCTCTCGGAGGTGCTCTACATCAGCCCGGCCTTTGAGGTGATCCTGGGCCGTAGGCAGGAGCCCGCCGAGCTGAACCTGCAGGTCTTTTTTGGCGCCATCCACCCTGACGACCGCGTGCAGGTGATGGACGACCTCGCGGGCATCCGCGAAGGCGGCGAGATCGTCGGCCGCACGTTCCGGGTCGTGCGGCCGGGCGGTGAGATTCGCTGGGTGCTCGGCCGGACCGTGGCGGTCCGGGACTCGAGCGGAGAGATCTACCGGCTCGCGGGCGTGCTGCAGGACGTCACCGAGGAAAGGGCGGCGCAGGAGAACCTGCGCCGCTCCGAAGCCGAGTATCGCGGTCTGGTCGAGCATGCTCCGCTCGGCATCTATCGCTCCACGACCGATGGGCGATTCCTCACCGTGAACCCGGCCCTCATCAGGATGCTCGGCTACCGGTGGGCCGAGGAGATGTTGAGTCTCGACATGGCCCGGGACGTTTACGCGCACCCTGAGCAGCGCGGCGCCCTGATCGCGCAGCTCGGGCATCTGGGCGACGCTCAGACGGAGACCGACTGGAAGCGCAAGGACGGCAGCGCCATAACGGTGCGACTCAATGTGCGCACGGTCCGCGGCCAGGCCGGAGAGTTTGAGTTCTTTGAGGGACTCGTCGAGGACGTAACGGAGCAGAGAAGTCTGGAGAGCCAGTTCCGGCAAGCCCAGCGTATGGAAGCCGTGGGCCGACTGGCCGGTGGGGTTGCACATGACTTCAACAACATCCTCACGGCCATCACGGGATACAGCGAGCTCCTGCTCGAAGACCTCGGCGCCACTGACCCCAAGCGCTCCGACGTGGAAGAGATCAAGGCAGCTGCCGCGAGGGCGACCGCGCTCACCCGGCAGCTCCTCGCGTTCAGCCGGAAGCAGATCCTCCAGACGCAGGTACTGGACCTCAACGAAGTCGTCCGGACGCTGGACAAGATGCTCCTCCGCCTCGTCGGCGAGGATGTCAAGGTCGAGCTTGCCCTGGCCAAGGCGCTGGGCGCGGTCCGGGCCGATCCCGGCCAGATCGAACAGGTCCTCCTGAACCTCGCGGTCAACTCCCGCGATGCCATGCCCAACGGCGGCAATCTCACGATCGAGACCGCCAATGTGGACCTCGACGCAGCGTACGTCCGAGAGCACGCCGGCGCGTCGACGGGCTCCCACGTGATGCTGGCGGTGAGCGACACAGGTATCGGCATGAACGCGGAGACGCGGACCCACATCTTCGAGCCCTTTTTCACGACCAAGGAGCAGGGCAAGGGCACCGGCCTCGGGCTCTCGACGGTGTACGGCATCGTCAAGCAGAGCGGCGGCTCCGTATGGGTCTACAGCGAGCCGGGACGAGGTGCGACGTTCAAGGTCTATCTCCCTCGGGTCGAGGAGCCGCTCGAAGTGGTGGCCCGGGTATCTGCTGACCAACTGGTGTCCGGCGGCGGAGAGACGGTGCTTCTGGCGGAGGACGACCCCTCGGTTCGGGCGGTCGTGTCGGAAGTGCTGGCGCAGAAAGGCTATCGGGTGATGCGGGCGCCGGACGGCCAGGCCGCGCTGGAGATGGCGCGCGGGCATCCCGCGGAGATTCGTCTCCTCATAACGGACATCGTTATGCCTGGCATGACCGGCCGCGATCTGGCGGAGGCTCTGAAGGCCGAGCGCCCCGGCCTCCGCGTGCTCTACATGTCCGGCTACACCGACGACGCGGTGGTCAGGCACGGCGTGCTGGAGGAGGGTATGCCCTACCTCCAGAAGCCCTTCTCCCCGCGCGCGCTGGCTTCCAAGGTGCGCGAGGTGCTCGATCAGACGTGACGCTGCTCGGCTGCCGCCGAGGAACGTCGCCAGGTGGGATGTGGAGGTTCGCTCGTGAATGTGTTTATCGTCGAGGATTCGTTCACCATGAGGTCGCGCCTGACCGCGGCGCTCGAGGAAGTTGAGGACGTCCGCGTCGTCGGTGAAGCCGACAGCGCCGACGCGGCGCTCTTCAACATCGAGCGTTCGCGGCCGGATCTTGTGATCGTGGACCTGAGGCTGGCGGAGGGAAGCGGTCTGGCGGTGATCGAGGACTTGAAGCGGCTCCATCCGGCGCCGATCGTCGCCGTGCTCACCAACTACCCGTATCCGCAGTACCGCACCCGATGCCTGGAGCTGGGGGCGGACTACTTCTTCGACAAGGCGGCGGGTCTGGACGCCTTGCTGGACGTCTGTCGCGGGGCGCGTCCGGTCAAGGAGGGTAACGGGGCCTGCGCCTGACCTCTGACAGTTTGCCGTCTACCAACTTCACTGGCTCCGCCCTCTTTCTTCCAGCCCCCGCGAGAGAGTGCAAGAATTTGCTACGCTCCGCGTCGAAGCGCGCCAGCACCGCAACCGGTCATCGGCATCTTGGCTCCGCCAGTGGCATTCGCCGCTTGCCGGGAAGCGTCCATGGAACCAGTGGCGCCGACATGCCGAAGTGGTGCGGGCGTGGCGGAACTGGTAGACGCAGCAACTCGGCAAGTTGCGGGGCGAAAGCCCATGAGGGTTCGAATCCCTCCGTCCGCACCCTGGTAGTCGGGCTGCATTGACTCGGCTCGCCGAGGGTGGTAGAATCGACACACTTGCCGGGTTGCTGCGTGGCGGCGTTCCGCCACGTCAAGCACGAGGGGCCGCGATCGCTCGCGGCCCCTCGTGGTTTCTGCTGGCTGCGTGCCTCGTGTGTCTGGTGGCCGCTTCCGCCCTCGTTGCCCACCCCGATCTACTCTTCCGCCAGGATGTCTCCGAACAATGCGGCCAGGTCGAGCGCGAGTGCGGGTTGGTCCGGATCGGGCTGCCAGGTGAGGCTATCGCTCAGCAGCTCCGGCCGCTCATCGCCCGGCCGCCAGCGCTCGATCAGGCGTGCGTCGAGGTCCACAAGCCAGTACTCCGGCACGCCGGCGCGCTGATACCGGCGCCGCTTGACGATGCGATCCGCCCGCGCGGGACTCGGACTGAAGACCTCCACTGCCATAAGCAGGCGGCTGACATCGTTCCACGTCTCGAGCCGCCGAGCCTCACCCTGCGGCAGGACAAAGAGATCCGGCTGGACGAGGGCGTCAGGGTCGAATTCGATGTCGGCCGGCGAGAGGAGCACGTCTTCCAATCGGTGCTCCGAGAGGTAGGCATCGAGGCGCCGCAAGAGTGCCAACAGCGCCACCTGATGCCGCGGGCGCAGAGCCGGCGTCACCAGCAGCTCCCCGTCCACGCACTCGTACCGGTTTCCGTCCGCGGGGAGCGCCTTGACCCTCTCCGCGGCCCAGCGTTCGGCGGCTTGCGGCATGCCCATAACCTGCTTGTATCTGGTATCCACTGGCAGCTTGCCGTCCGGCAACTTCACTGGCGCCGCCCTCTTTCTTCTCGCCTGTTGATGCCAGTAAGCGGGTGCGATTCGCGCTGCCCGGCGCCAGTGCCATCTCTCTCGCGATGTGCTAGACTTCGCGTCTCAGCCATGGCGAATGCACCGACGATCATCCTCGCTTCGGAACCCTTGGACCAGGCCGAACTCCGCCGCTTGGTCGGGGCGTTCTTCAGCGACATGGTGAAGGTCGTTGTGGACGTGCGCCTGGGGCGGGCCGCGGTCGGCGGCGAGCTGCACGCCGACGGCGAGCAGCTCCTGCTCGAGGAGGGCTCGGAGCAGTCCGATCTGTGGGGCGCCAACTACTACCCGGGCCGTGGTCCCGGGGGATGCGTTGAGTTCACGGCGATGATCAACATCCGGCCCGCCCACGGCAACGCCGGGATGGAGATCCAGGATCCCGAGGTGCGTCGGCTGGTCCGGAACGTGGTATCACGCGTGCTCGGTCGGGGGGAGCCGCTCTGATGCCGGTGCAGCACGGCTCGCTCACGCCGGCGCGGTGGTCGGAGTTCACGCCGGACCAGCGGATCCTGATGATTGCGAACGAGTTGCACCGCTGCGCGAAGCTGTTCGCGCCGGAGGATCGCGCGCGCCTCAAGAGCGGCTATGAGCGCGTGTTGCGCCTCACGGATCTCACCGTCGCCTGCCGCCCGCGCCGGGCGCTGCTGCGGGAGCTGCTGCGTTGGCGGGACCTCGTGGCCGCGCTCTATGTCGGCGAGGCGTCGGCACCGGCGGCGCACCGCGCGGCGTTCGAAGTGCTCCTGCGGTTCACCCCGGTGGCGGCGTTGCAGATCCCGTACGTGCTGGGACCCGGCGCGTTGACGGCCGCTGCGGCCGACGGGCAGGGCTGACCGTCGAGGGAAGCTCGCCCGGACCGATCTACGCCTCCGGCAGGATGTCTCCGAACAATGCGGCCAGGTCGAGGTTGAGTGCTGGTTGGGCTGGGTCGGGCTGCCAGCTGAGGGTGTCGCTCAACAGCTCCGGCCGCTCGTCACCGGGCCGCCAGCGCTCGATCAGGCGTGCGTCGAGATCCACGACCCAGTACTCCGGCACGCCGGCGCGCTGATACCGGCGCCGCTTGACGATGCGGTCCGCCCGCGCGGTGCTCGGGCTCAGGACCTCCACTGCCAGAAGCAGACGGCTGACGTCGCTCCACGTCTCGAGCCGCCCGGACTCACCTTGCGGAAGGACGAAAAGATCCGGTTGGACGAGCGTCTCGGCGTCCAGCTCGATGTCGGCTGGCGACCAGAGCAAGTCGCCCAGGCCGTGCCCGGACAGGTACGGATGGAGGCGGACAAAGAGAGCTTGCAGGGCTACCTGATGCCGCGGACGCGGGGCCGGCGTCACCAGCAGCTCCCCGCCCACGCACTCGTACCGGTTTCCGTCCGCGGGGAGCGCCTTGACCCGCTCCGCGGTCCAGCGTTCGGCGGTCTGCGGCATGCCCATAAGCTGCTCGGCTCGGCGTTGGGGGCGCAAGCGGTCACGCGCCGAGTGTAGGCCGCGGGTCGGCGGCTGCGGTACCCGAACTGCTGCAAGCCGGTGCGGTTTCGCGGGCGGCTGCAATGTGGTTTCTACTGCCGGTTGCTCTTGTTTCTGGTAACCAGTGGCAACTTGCCGTCTGGCAACTCTACTTGAACCGCCTTCTTTCTTCCGTGCCCTTCAGCGACGCCAACGGCCGCAGCTGGTGTTCGACCGTCGCCAACGCGGCGCCCACCACCGCGTCCACCACCTCCCGCGCCGGCTTGTAGGCCGGACCGGCCTCGTCGATCGGCACCCGGCCGTCGGCGTTGACCAGGATGCCCGCCGCCCGGTACTCCTCCTCGATCTGCCGCCGGTCGAGCCCGTGTAACGCGGCGGTGCGGCTCATCCGCCGGCCCGCGCCGTGGTTCACCGAGAAGAGCGATTTCGCGGCTCCCGGCGCCGGCCGCAGAACGAACGAGACGTCCTGGTTGGAGCCGGGAATCAGGACCGGGTGCCCCGAGGCCTCCCACCGGGTGCCCGCCAGCAGCGGATGCCCGGCCGGAAACGCCCGCGTCGCCCCCTTGCGGTGCACCCACACCTCGCCGAACTCGGGGTGCGGCTCGAGCTGCGCCAGGTTGTGCGAGATCTCGTACACCAGCTCCAGCTCCGCGCCGAACGTCTCGAAGAAGGCGCGCGCCACCTGCTCGAAGATCACCAGCCGGTTGACGATGGCGAAGTTGCCTCCCGCGGCGACCGCGTTGCGGTAGCTGCGCCAGTGCCGGGACTCGCGCGTGAAGTAGCCGAGGTCGAGCGAGGGGAGGGCCGGATTCTCCTGCTTCGCGACCTGGAAGAAGTTGGTGGTGAGGCCGTGCCCGAAACCGCGCGAGCCGGTGTGCACCATCACCCACAGCTTCCCGTCCTCGTCCGCCTGCAGCTCCATGAAGTGGTTCCCGCCCCCCAGCGAGCCCACCTGGCTGATGCCGCGCTCCGGCTTGCCCTTGCCCCCGTAGGGGATCTCCCAGTCGTCATCCACGGGAAAGCGGTGCCGCTCGGCGTTGCTGCGGTCGAAGGTCGCGCCGTACTTCGCGACGTAGTGCTCCGCGCCACCCCGCACGATCTCCTCGAACTCAGGTCTGGTGAGGTGCTTGAGGGACCGCGACTGCCCGCCGGCGCCCATCTCGACGCGGCGCATCACCTCGCGGTTGAACTTGAGGCGTCGCTCGGGCGTGGCCGCGCCGGCGTGGACGCCGGACCGCGCCGCCATCATCCCGCACCCGATGTCGAAGCCCACCGGCCCCATCGCGAGCGTGCCGTCGGTGGCGATGACGCATCCCACCGGCACGCCGTAGCCGTAGTGCACGTCGGGCGTGACGACGACGCACCGCACGCCCGGGAAGGCGCAGGCGTTGAGAATTTGAGACAGCAGGTTGTCTTCGGTGGTCTCGAGGAGGTGCTCGGTCAGGAAGAGGCGGACGGGGACGCCCCCGGTGATGTCAGCGTCGAACCGGTAGAAGCCGCCGGGGTCCAGCGTAAGGGAATCCTGCCAACTGGCCATGCCGGATAGTATGCCGGTGGGTGGAGGGCAGAAGCCAGATCAGTTGCGAGACGCCGAGTTGCGAGGAACATGAGACGGGAGTCGCGAGGGGTCAGTCGACGTGGCAGTACTGACGACTCAGCTGCGCGCTCACGACTCCAGACTCACATCCACTCGCAACTCGGCGTCTCGCAACTCTACTGCGCGCTCCCGTCTATCTACTGCTCTCTGACAGGGCATCGTGGACTTCCCGCGCCAGCGTCCCGAGATCCACCGGCTTCTGGAGGAAGCGCACCTCACCCTCGGCGGCCTGCTTCCGCAGGGCCTCGTCCTCGGTGTAGCCGGACATGAAGATCACCTTGATCGCCGGCCAGCGTGCCCGCAGTTGGGCCGCCAGTCCGGCCCCCGACAGGCCCGGCAGCACCATGTCGGTCAGCAAGAGCAGGTACGGCGGCGAGGCCGGCAGGCGATCGGCCTCTTCCGCGCTCCCGGCCGAGGTCACCTCGTAGCCCAGCCGTATCAACAGTCGCTCGAACGCGCGCCGGACCGAGTCGTTGTCCTCCACCAGCAGCAGGCGCTCGCCGTGCCCGTGCGGGAGCGCGGTGGCCTGGGCCGCTTCCGGCGCGGCCGCCTCGCCCTCCTGGGCGCGCCGCGGGAGCAGGACCCGGAACGTCGTGCCCTTGCCCACGGTGCTCGCCACCTCCACCTCGCCACCGTGCTGCGTCACGATGCCGTGGACCACCGCCAGCCCCAGGCCCGTGCCCCGCCGATCCGCCTTGGTGGTGAAGAAGGGCTCGAAGATGTGGTCCCGGATGTCGTCGGGAATGCCGTGGCCGGTGTCGCTCACGGAGAACCACACGTCGCTGTCCCCGCGGCGGCCCGAGCGGACCGTGAGGGTGCCCCCGTCCGGCATCGCGTCCGTCGCGTTCACCGCCAGGTTCATCCACACCTGGCCGATCTGGCCCGGGTCGGCCAACACCGGAAGCGCTTCCGGCGAGAGTTCCATGGCGAGCGTCACGTTCGCGCCCAGCAGGCGCCCGAGCAGCTTCACCGTGTCGCGGATGACCTGATTCAGGTCCAGCGGTTCGGCCTTGATCTCTTCGCGGCGAGAAAAGAGCAGCAGCTGCTGGCTGAGCTGGGCGCCGCGGTGCAGCAGCTCCTCCAGCTCCTGCAGCTGGTTCTGGATGGTCGCGAGATCCCCGCCCTGCAGCCGTGCCAGCTGCGTGATTCCGAGCATCGCCTGCAACAGGTTGTTGAAATCGTGGGCGACGCCCCCGGCCAGTCGGCCCACCGCCTCCATGCGCTGGGCGCGGCGCAGCTGTTCCTCCATCTGCCTCACCGCCGTGACGTCCTCCTTCACGGCAACGAAATGGTCGATCGTTCCGGTGCCCCCGCTGCTCCCGCTTGCCAGCACCGGGGTGATGGTCATGCGTTCGGCATAGAGCGACCCGTCCTTGCGCCGGTTGATCATCTCCCCGCGCCACACCTTCCCCGCCAGGATCGTCCGCCACAGCTCTGCGTAGAACGCCGTCGTCTGCTTGCCGGAGTTCAGGATCCGCGTGCTCTTCCCGACCGCCTCATTCAGGCGGTAGCCCGTGAGGCGCGTGAACGCCGGATTGACCCACTCAATCGTGGCGTCTGGGTCGGTGACGGCTATGGCGTTCGCAGCCGATTCCATCACCGCGCTCTGGAGCGAGAGGCGCTGCTCGGTGCGCCGCCGTTCCAGCTCGGCGGCGGCACGGTTAGCGAACACGGGGAGCAGCGACTCAGCCAGTGCCAGGCGCGGCATCGGACCGGTGTGAATCACCAACAGGTTACCCAGGGTCCGGCCCGACGAGTCGCGCAGCGCGATGCCGACATACGACTCCGCCCTGAGCTGCACCAGGAACGGGTCGTCAGGGAAGAGCTGGCGGAGCCGCTCCGGGTAGACGGTGAGCCGGTCGTCGGTCACGATGTGTTCACACGGCGCCCCCGCCAGGTTGTACTCAACGTTGTCGACGAACCGCTCGCCCACCCAGACGGCGAGCGTGCGCACCCGGGTGCACTCGGGCTCGATCAGCTCGCCCACCACCGCGCACCGCACCTCGAGCGCGGTTGCCAGGTGCTGGGTGAGTGTACGGAAGAATTCGTCGCCGGTCGCCCTGGCCGTCCCGACCACGACCGTCCTCAGCGCCGTCTCCGTCCGGCGGCGCTCGGAGACGTCCCTGGCGACGCCGAGGATGCCGTGCGCGACGCCAGCCGTGTCCCGAAGGAAACTGATCTTGAATTCCACCCACAGGGTCGCGCCGTCCTTGCGCACGACCTCCACTTCCATCGTCCGGCCGCCCTTCCGGCCGAGTGCCGCGTTCTCGGCCAGCGCCTCGGCGAGGTTGCGTCGCGCCACCTCCGCCGAGGCCGGCGTGAACAGGCGATCGAGCGGCAGCCGCTTCAGCTCTTCGACCGTGTACCCTGTGACGCGCGCGATCGACGGGCTCACGTACGTGACGTGGAGATCCAGGTCCGACGTAAAGACCACGTCCACGATGTTGTCGGACACGAGTCGGTAGCGGGCCTCGCTCTCCTGGAGCGCGGCTTCGGCACGCCGCCGCTCGGTCACGTCCCGGAAGCTCCAGACCCGCCCCGTGACCTTCCCGTCCTCGCGCTGCGGCTGCGAGTAACGCTCGAACACCCGCCCGTCCTTGAACTCGAGCACGTCGAAGCTCTCGGCGTCCGGCGACTCGTACAGTTCGCGAACCTTGTCGAGGAACTGCTGCGGCTCGGTGAGCTGGTCCAGCACGGTCGCAAGCGCCAAGTTGTCGTCCCCGGTCGCCATCACGGCCTCGGGGATCTGCCACAGCTCGGCGAACTTGCGGTTGTAATTGAAGATCTTCCCGTGGCCGTCCACTACCAGGATGCCGTCGGCGGTGGAATCGAGAATGGCGCGGTAGGCCGAGGCGGACGTCTCGAGCCGTGCCTGGGCGGGGGGGCGGTTGGCGGCGCGCTTACGTGGTGTGACCGGCTTAGGCGGCTTGCGTGGCATGGACGTCAAGTTGACGCCTTTTGAACCGCGCCGCTAGCTTTCACCGTTGGCCGGCCCTGGTGGTGAAATTGGTAGACACGCCATCTTGAGGGGGTGGTGGAGAAATCCGTGCCGGTTCGAGTCCGGCCCAGGGCATTGCCAGGACAGTTGTGAGACGCAGAGTTGCGAGGGGAGGGTGCGCGACCTGCTGTCGTCTTGGGGAGCTGTGCGGGGTGGCCGCGGAACTCGGCATCTTGCAACTCGCAACTGTCTTGAGGGCGTCTCGCAACTCGCAACCAGTTTGTCGCCGGTGTAGCTCAGCGGTAGAGCACTGGTTTCGTAAACCAGGGGTCGTGGGTTCAATCCCCACCGCCGGCTCTGTGAGAAGGTGATGAGGTTATGAAGTGATGGCGTGATGAAGTGATGAAGGCGCCGTCGCCCGGTAGCGTGCATCCGTCGCAGGTTCCGCCACGATCCTGCCCTCCGCGCCTGGTGACCTCTTGTCATCCTGGCGACTATTATTGGAGCATGCCAGCGGCCATTGACCGCCGTCAGTTCCTGCAGGCCGCCAGTGCCTCCGCGCTGGTAAGCCTAATCCCCACAACAGCCTATGCAACTAGTGGACCAACGGCTGAGCCAGGCCGTGTTCGCGTGGCCATTCTCAACGAGCCTGGCTTTCCTTCCATGGATGCCCCCGATCCCCGGGCCGACCTCATCGGCTCGGCGCTCGCCGGGCTCGACGTCACCTCGCTGACGGTCTCGGATCTCGGCGAGCGACTTTCCCCGGATCGGTACGACGTTTTCATCACCCCCTACGGCAGCGCCTTCCCGAAGGAGGCGTGGCCGGCACTGCTCCACTACCTCGGCGGCGCCGGCAACTGGGTGAACCTGGGCGGCGTGCCATGCGCCGTGCCGGTGGAGCGGGTGCCAGGGGCCAGCGGCGACGGCTGGCACGCCCTGCCGCGCGAGGTCACGTACCACAAGCAACTCGGCATAACGCTCGCCTGCGCCGTGCGCACCGCCGCGGTCAAGCAGTGGCGGGCGAACGACGCACTCCCGTGGACCGCGCCGCTTGCCGCGGGCGTGGCGGCGGACACCGTCTGGGAGCCGTGCTGGCGGCTCTCCAGCATCGCGGACACGCCCGACGAGTCAGGTTCCTCCGGACCGCGCGAGGCGGTGGTGCTGCCGCTCGTCTCGGGGCTCGATGACGCCGGCCGCGCTGTCGTGGCGCCGTTCCTCCAGGTGGACCGGCTCGAGCGGGAGTTTGTCGGCGGACGCTGGATCTTCGCGACGGGAGACGGCGCGGTCGCCCCGGCGGCCTTGCGTGCTCTCGTTGAGGCCGCGTCGCTCGGCTCGCGGGAGTTGGTCGTGCGGCCGTCGTTCGCTTGCTACCGCGACGGAGAGCGGCCGTCGGTCTCGGTCGCCGTCCGCGGGTTCCCCCGTGCGGGAGCCGCTCCCCTCGCCGCGACCTGCCGGGTCGAAGTGTTCGACCAGCACGGTGCCGCGCTCGCGGATGTCTCCGTTGCCGTCGTTGGCACAGAGGCGGACGCGAGCGGGACTTCCGATCTCGGGTCCAGTCTTCCCGATCCACTCGCGCCCGGCCTGTACCGGCTCGAGGCGACTCTCACCGTGCCAGGCGCGCGGCCGCTGGAGCTGCGCCGTACTACCGGCTTCTGGGTGTGGGACGAGAAGCTGCTGGCCGGTGGCTGGCCGCTCGGGGCGGGCACCGGCGCGCTGACGCGGGGCGGCGAGTCGTTTCCGGTCACGGGCACGACCTACATGGCCTCCGACGTGCACCGGAAGTTCCTGCTGCAGCCGAACCCGTGGCTGTGGGACCGGGACTTCACGGAGATGAAGCGCGCGGGCATCAACCTGGTGCGCACCGGCATCTGGACGGGGTGGAAGGCGGTGATGCCGAAGGTCGGCGCGCTCGACGAAGAGGCGTGCCGCGCGCTCGACGCCTACCTGCTGACGGCGCGGCGGCACGACGTGCCGGTGATCTTCACGCTGTTCGCCTTCCTGCCCGAGACGTGGGGCGGCGAGAACCCCTACCTCGACCCCGCCGCGGTCGCGGCGCAGCGCGCGTTCGTCTCTGCTCTCGCACGCCGCTACGCCCGGATGCACGACCTGATGTGGGACCTGATCAACGAGCCGTCGTTCTGCAACAAGGATCATCTGTGGAGTTGCCGGCCCAACTACGACCGGTTCGAGACCGCGGCGTGGGCTGCGTGGCTGAAGGAACACCATCCTGACCTGCCGGCGGCCGAGCTTCCGCCGCTCGAGGACTTCGGTGAGGGCGACAAGGCCGTGGACCGCCCGACGCTGGTGCTCGAGTACCGGCTGTTTGCGCAGGCGATGTTCCAGCGCTGGGTGCGCGAAATGCGGGCGGCGCTGCGCGACGGCGCCAACCCCCGGCAGCTCGTCACGGTGGGGCAGGACGAGGCCGGCACGAGGGACAGCCCCAACAACCTGTTTCTCTCCCCCGACCTCGACTTCACATGCGTTCACACGTGGTGGCTCAACGACGCACTGGTGTGGGACGAGGTGCTGACGAAGGCGCCGGACAAGACGAACTTGATCGAGGAGACCGGCGTGATGTTCGCCGCGCACCCGCCCGGCGTCGAGACACGCTGGGAGGAGTACGCGCGGAATCTGCTCGAGCGGAAGATGGCCATCGCCCTCGGCCCCGGGGGCGCGGGCTTCGTGGAGTGGGTGTGGAACTCGAACTGCTATATGCCCTCCGACAACGAGGCCGCGATCGGCCTCTGGCGGGCGGACGGCACCGCGAAGCCCGAGCTGGAAGCGCTGCGCGGCGTGGCGGCCTTCGCGGCCCAGGCGCGCCGGCACCTGGTGGGTCGCCAGGCCGAGCCGGTGCTGCTGGTGGTGCCACACTCCAACATGTTCTCGACGCGGAACACCGCCACCGACGCCACCAAGCGCGCCGTGCGGGCGATGCAGTACGGATGCCGGATGGGGTTGTGGGCGATCTCCGAATTCGCGGCGACGCCCGCGATGCATGTGCCGCGCCTCGTGCTGGTTCCGTCGCCGCGCGAGCTGTGCGAGCAGGCGTGGAACGCCATCCGCGCGTGGGCGCGGCGCGGATCGGTCGTGCTGGTGACGGGGCCGCTCGGGGCTCTCGAGCAGCTCGGCACCGGCCAGCCCGTGGGGCCGTCAGCGGCGGTGCGGGTCCCGATCGGCCGAGGTGAAATCCTGTGGTCGCCGCTGAGCGTGGAGCTGGCGGGCGACGACGGCGCGACCGTCGAGCTGTACCGCTGGGCCCTCGGCCGGGCACGCCTCGTGCCGGCGTTCACGGTCGAAGGGGTCGACGCCTCGGTCCTGGTCCACGCGGCGACCTACCACGGCGCGGTGCTCTTTACGCTGGTTTCGGAAGTCTCGCGGTCTTCGCTGGTGCGACTGCGCTATGGCGACCGCGATTTCGATGTGACGCTGCCCGGCGAGCGGGCCGCGCTCCTCCTGGTTGCCCGGTCGGACGGCCGGCTCCTCGCGCGCTACCAGCCGTCCTGACGCTCAGCGTCGCGGCGCCGGGCGGCGGAGAAAGGCCGTCGCGGCGCCGCTGGCGGTCTCGGCCTATGGCGTCGGCCGGCGGACCCGGATGGCGGCGTCGCCCCGCTTGGGCGGCGTGCCCGAGCCCGCGGCCTCAGCGCGGATGACCGCGGTCCCGGCCGCGACGGCCGTCACGGTCCCCGTCGAGTCCACCCGGGCCACGTTCACGTTGTTCGACGACCAGACGTAGCGCACTCCCGAGGCGATCACGTTGCCGCCAGCGTCGTACGCCAGCGCGCTCAGCCTGTGCGTCATGCCGACGCGCATCGTCACCGTAGGCGGCGCGACCTGCACCTCCGCCACGGGCATTTGGGCCACGGCGGTGACTGGAAGAGCCAGCAGGAGGACAGGCGCCATCCCGAACCAGGTGCGGAGACTCATTCTGCACACTCCCATCTCGTAACCACTCGCAACTCAGCGTCTCGCAACTGCTCTCGCGTCTGAATCACTACCCACCGCTCACTGCTGCGGAGAAATGGCGATCTGCGTCCACGCTTCGACCGGCTGCCCGCTCTTCTGGGCCGGGTTGAACTTCATGCTCTGCGCGGCGGTCAGCGCCGCCGTGCTGAACTCGCCGTCGCTGGAGGTCGCGATCGGAATCACGCTCTCGACCGTGCCGGTCTCGCTGACCTGCACCCAGAACGTCGCGGGCGTCGGCACCGTGCCCTGGCCATGCCACGGCGCCGAGGGGGCGGCCAGCGGCTGCGCCCTCGTGTCCCAGCAGATCTTGCCGGGGTTGTACCCGTGGGTCCGGCACTGTGCCGGGAGCGCCACAGCGGTCTTGCTCCCCGCGCCCGAGCGGATCGCAACGGGGACGGTCGTCCATGCCTCTACCGGTAGCCCCGCCTTGGTCGCCGGTTGGTACGTGGCCTGGCGGACCGCGGCCAGGGAGAAGGCATTGATGTCGTCGTGGCTGGACGACGTCTTGACCCGCACGTCTTCCACGTCGCCGGTCCTGGAGACCCGTACGAGGAACTCGGCAGGAGTGGGTGGCGCCTCGCCGGGCTGCGGCACGTCGGTCACGGCCAGCGCTTCCCGTGGGTGCGCGGGGGTGTCATAGCAGAGCCGGCCCTGGTTGAACTCAGGCTGGGTGCACATGGCGGCGGCGACGGGCCCCGCCAGCCGGTCCACCAGCGACTTCAGGCTATCCTGCGATCCCGAGGCCTCGCCGTGGGCCAGGCGCGTCAGGTCGTGCGTGTCGTACACGTCCACGGCCAGCAGCAGGCTCCGCCCCGATCCGACGGCACTGCCGATCACCATCTGGTTGGCGCCGAGGCCGTAGGCGAACCCGGCGTTGTCCTCGAGCGGCGCCACGATGTTGCGATGCCCCGCCGCCCACCGTCCGGCGAGATCGTTGCCGTCCACCGTCGGCACCCCGTACTGGTTGCCGACGCGGTCGGCCAAGAGGAGCGCGAGGCTGTGCGCCAGCGACGTATCGGCGTTCGACACGCCAAAGGGCAACACGGCGAGCTTCGCGGCGGCCGACGGCGCGGCCTCGGCCCGACCCGCTGCGCTCGCCCCCCGGGATCCCAGGCTGCGCCACAGCAGCGCGGCGCCCAGTGCCACGACGACGACGCCGACGCCGATGGCCGCGAGGAGGGGAAGGGGCAGGCCGCGCCGCGCGCCCTCCGTCGCGCCGCCGGCAGCGCAGGCCTTGAGCGCTTCGGCCACGTCGCCCGCGGCCTGGAACCGGTCGTCGGCCTTCTTCGCGGTGCAGCGCGCCACGACCTTGGCCAGCGGCGCGCTCACGGTCGGTCGCTTGGTCCGGACGGCCGGCATCGTCTTGGTGAGATGCTGGATCAGGATGCCCTGGGTGGAGGGGCCGTCGAACGGCACCTCGCCGGCGAGCATCTCCCACAGCACGACGCCGAGCGAGTAGATGTCGCTGCGCGCGTCCACGTCGGGGGCGCCGGCCGCCTGCTCGGGGCTCATGTAGTGCGGCGAGCCAATGATCACACCCGTGCCGGTCAGCCGCTCGCCGCTCCCCGCGGCGGCCTTGGCGATCCCGAAGTCCGCGACCAGCACCCGCTGCTTGGGCCCCTGCAGCATCACGTTCTGCGGCTTGACGTCGCGGTGCACCAGCTGGTGCGCGTGCGCCTCGGCGAGCGCGTCGGCGATGTCGGCGCCGATGCGGATGACCTCCGGCTCCGGGATCTGGCCCTCGCGCCGCAGCTTGGCGTCGAGCGATTCGCCTTCCACCATCGGCATCCCGAAATAGACCAGCCCCTCGCCCTCGCCGACGAAGAAGATCGGCAGGATGTTCGGGTGGTTGAGCTTGGCGGCGGACTCCGCCTCGCGGATGAAGCGCTGCACGCTGGCGCGGTTGCCGGTGAATTCGGGCCGCAGCACCTTCACCGCGATGCGGCGCGACAGTTTCCGGTCGGTCGCCGCGAACACGTGCGCGAACCCGCCCTCGCCGAGCTCGTGCTCGACCAGGAAATTCGGGCCGAGCGCCGTCTGGAGCTTCTTCGCGAGGTCGTTCTGCTCCAGCAGCTGCGTCGCCTCGGAGGAGTCGGCGAGCACCGTCGGGGCGTCGGGGTTCGGCGTGCCGCAGGAGGGGCAGAAGGCGTAGGCCGGGGGGATTTCCCGGCTGCACTTCACGCAGGTGGGCATGGCTCAAGCCTAGCAGCCGGGCTGCCCCCGGGCCAGCCCACGCTCTTGCCCGGCGCCGCGGGAGTAATAGCTTGTAGGGCGGTCCCCCTCAGGTCGTCGCCGTAGGGAAGAGTCGTGGAGGGAAGCGTGAGTCTCGAGAGCTCCAGTCGGCCGCCCCGGGAGCGGCGCGAAATCAGTGGTCGGCGGGTCGACGCGGGCAGGCGCGCGACACCCGAGCGCCGGCAGGCCGAGCGCCGAGCTTCGATCGTCATGGTCGCCTACCACCGTCGCGTGGGGGGCGAGCGGCGGTCGGGGCGGGATCGCCGCAGCGGGATGGAGCGGCGGATGGTGGCGGACCGGCGGCGGCCTCGCGCGGTGAGTGGGCCGTTGCGCTAGGGGCTAGGGGCTAGGGGTCAGGGGCTAGGGGAGGGACGGCGTAGGTTACGGGTCAGAGCACCAAGCATCCTGCCGACCTCGTCAGCCAACTGTATGATGCGCCGTGCGTCACTCGCGGATGCGTAGCCCAGATGGCCCGCGAGCATCACTTCGGTTTCCATTTCCTGCAACGAGCCTATCGCGACTGAGAGCGACCGCAGGTAGTCGCCGCGGTGCAGTCGGCCGTGCCCCTCGGCGATGTTGGCCGGGATGGAGACCGCGGAGCGGCGAATCTGGCTCGTGAGTCCGAACATCTCAACTTTGGGGAAGCGTGCGGTGAGTCGGTAGCAATCGACCACCAGCATCATCCCCGCTTTCCAGACCTTCAGATCCCGATAGCTTCGGATGGCGTTGCCCATCGCCGCCCAATATTGCGCACGGAGCTCGCTACCCCGTATCCAATCAACGCGGAGGGCGGCCTTTCCTTCCCTAGCCCCTAACCCCTATCCCCTAGCCCCTATTCAAAGATCCCCGTAATCCGCTGGAGCAGATTCCTTCGTTCCGGGGCCTGCTGCATCTCTCCCGACACCCGCATCGCCCGTTCCAGCGCCCGCTTGAAGGTCGTCGCCGAGGCGTAGCGTGCCGACGGATCCATGGACGCCGCCTTCTTCAGCACTCGGATCAGGCCATCGGGCACGTCGTCCCGCGTCGCCTTGAGGTCGGGGAGCGTGCCGCCCACCTGCCCGCGCATGACGTTTTCGGTGGTGCGCCCTTCCAGCGGCGGCTTGCCCAGGAGCGCGAAGAACCCGACGAGCGCCAGGGAGAACAAGTCGGTCCGCGCGTCCACCTGGCCGCCCACGAGCTGCTCCGGCGCGGCGAACAACGGGGTGCCGCTCCGCGAGGTGGCGCCGCCCCACATCCGCCCGCGGGGCAGGGCCAGGGCGAGGCCGAAGTCGGTGACGCGCACCCGTCCGTCGGGCCCCAGCAGCAGGTTTTCCGGCTTGATGTCGCGGTGCACGAGCCGCCGCTCGTGCGAGTGCTCGAGCGCGGCCAGCGTATCGTTCAGGATCCCCACCGTGCTCTCGGGATCCAGCGGGCCCAGCTCCTCGACCAGCTGCCCCAGGTTATCTCCCTTGATCAGCTCCATGGTGTACCACAGCAGGCCGTACCGCTCGTCGATGTCGTAGATGCTGACGATGTTCGGGTGCTGGAGGCTCGCCGCGAGCTGCGCTTCCTTCCGGAACCGCTCGACCACTTCCGCGTCGGCCGTGAGGGCGGGATCCAGGACCTTGAGCGCGACTTCGCGCTCGAGCCTCAGGTCGCGCACCCGGTACACGCGGCCGAAGCTGCCGCTGCCGATGTCGCCCAGCAGCTCGTAGTCGTCGCCCAGCGCGCGCCGCAGCCGCCGTTCCCACAGGGCGGAGCCCGGTTGCATGTGGGCCGGCGGCGGGCCGGCGTCGGTGCCCGCGAAGTCGCCCATGTCCGACGCGAGGTCGGCGAGCATCGATCCGGCGGTGAGGTAGCGTTTCGCCCGGTCGGGGTCGAGCGCGCGCTGGAGCACGCGCTCGAGCGCGGCCGGGCAGGTGGACCGCAGCTCGCGCGCCGGCGCTACCGGCTCGCCCGGTGGCGCTCCGGTCACGGCGTAGTAGAGCACCGCGCCGGCGGTGTAGACGTCGGCGCCGGGATCGCCCGGCTTGCCGCCGCGGATCTCCGGTGCGAGGAACGGGAAGTTGGCCGGGGAGTCGGGGATGGCGACCGCGGGCAGCACCTGGTTGGCGTACCTGAGGTCGGTGATGACGGCGCGGCCGGACACCTCGAGCATCAACGTGGTCGGCAGGACGCGCCGGATGATGACGCCGCGCACGTCGGCGTGCTCGAGGCCGTCCAGCAGGTCACGGGCCATGCCGAGCACCGCGGGAATCGACCGCGGTCCCCGTTCGCACGCCTCCTCCAGGCTCTCGCCGTCGATCCAGGCGCCGCTGCGCCACGCCAGCTCGCCAAGGACGCCGGCCGAGTACGCGTGCCTTATGGACGGGTGGTCGAGTTGCGCGACCACCTCCGCTTCCTTGAGGAACCACGCGCGCCCCGGCGCCGCTGGATCGACGTGCACGCGCAGCGCGACCTGGCGCTTGAGGACCGGATCGATCGCGAGGAACAGCAGCCGATCGTCGGACTTGGCGACCAGCCGCTCGATGTCGAAGAGTCCCCTGAACCGCTCGATGTAGACGGCAACGTCGTCCATGTGGGCAGAAACTTAACTTGGGGCCGCGCTCAGCTGGTAGGAATGTGACACGATCTTGACACGGCGGGCGGGCCGCCTGCGTCCCGGCCCCCGTGTCGGCGTGTCGGCGTGTCGCCGCGCAGCCGTGCCGCTGCGCCGCTGTGTCCCGGCGCCGCTGCGCCCCGCACCGGCGCGCCATCGCACCGACACGTCGCCCCGCCACCGACGCCCACCTGAACGCCACGCCACCAGACTGTGGCGGCGAGAGGCACGCACTTGGGCTCGCTCGCGATCGGCCATCGGCTATGGCCGCAGGGCGCGAGAACGCACGTGACGGGCCATGCGAGGTGGGTCGAGGTTACGATCGTGGCCCGGCACTTCCCCGGAAGCCTTGGACATCGATTCCCTCCTCGGTCGCCGGCGTTCCGACTTTGTAGACGAACTTGAGCGATGCCACTGCGGCGCAGTGCCGGTGCTCCGCAGCAGTTCGGTTCGCTGCCAGCGGGCTTCGAAGCGGGGCGGTCGATCTCAAGCGTCACACGGAACCCGTGTGGGAGGAAGGGAATTGTCGCCACAGGTGGATGTCCGGGTGGGCACGGCCTGGATCAAGACCGCACACGATCTGGATGAGGTCCGCTCACGGACTGGATCGGGTTCGCATTCGAGTGGGATCAAGATCGAATGCGGCCAGGATCAAATTCGCATGGGACCCGGATCAGGTTCGAGTGCGGACAGGATCAAGTTCGCATACGAAGTCGAGCTGTCTGCTGCCGCACGTGGATCAGGCGACTGCCGTCGCTGGCGCGGCCTGGCTGGCCGAAGCCGGCATGTGCGGTCTCGTGTGTCGGATGTGCGGTCGATCGGTGCGCAGAGCGGCAAGTAGGCCGTCGCCAACGTGGCGACGCGGGGGGAGGCGCTGCAGATGTGTGGGGCAACGGTCCCGGCGGCGAGGCTCCCGGTATCGGGTGGTGCGCCTAGTTCGTGATCGACACGTCCACCGCGATGGCCCTCACGGGCGGTGGGGCGCCCGGCGCGTGCGCCGCCACCAGCACGCCCGACAGGCGTCCCGGCGCGGAGTCGCTCATGGCCGCACGCGGCAGGGTGACCGCGATGCCACCCGCGATCGCTCGGACGGGAGCCACGACCGACCGTTTGCCCGGCGTGAGCGGGAAGTAGGTCGCCCAGGAGCCCGGGGCCGGGCCGGCCTTGAGGCCGGTGACCTCGAGTCGCACGCTGTCGCCCTGCGGAACCGCAGCGAAGATCGCGCCTCGTTCGCGCATCGGGAGCAGGCGCGTGGCCGCCTCCGCCTCCGCCCAGGTACTCGAACGCACCGGGACACCGGGGGCCACCGGGAGGGTGAGCGTCACCGTGCGGTGCTGCTGGACGCATACGACCCTGCAGATTCCCCAGCTCAAATCCGCCGACAGGTCGACCGGGCCCGCGATGCCGGACTTGGTGGCGAAGGACGAGATGAGAACCACGGTGCCGCGGTAGACGTGCACCACGTCGCCGCCGGCGTCGTCGGTCTCCGGGTACTGCCACTCGATGGCGCCGCCGCTGACGTCTGAGGGGAGGTGCCACGCAATCGTGGTCGCGAGACCGCTCGTTCCTGGGTTGATCCAGCCGATATGCCACCCGGCCGGCAGGCCGAGCCGTACGGCGACGCGAAACCCGGCACCGGGTGCGACGGCCGAGTACTCTGGAATGGCACTCACCTGCACATCGGGCGCCTGCGCTTGGGCGGCCGCGGCGAGCGCGACGGCCCAGGCGAAGGCCAGTCCCGGCGACCGCGTGCGCTTCACGGCGTCGGCGCGGCCTCCAGGGCGTGCCGCAGGGTCGGCAGCAGCTGTTCGCCCCGCAGCTCGTTGTCCACCGCGAGGACCTTGCCGTCGCGGCCGATCAGGAACGCGCGCGGGATCATCATGATCTCCAGCCGCTTGAGCTGGTCGTTGTCCCAGCCGCCCGTCGCGAAGGCGTGCAGCCACGGCATCTTCCACTCGCGCCCCCGGAACGCCCGCACCGAATCGCGCGCGTTGTCAAGGGAGATGCTGAGCATCTCGAGCCCGCGCGACGCCAGGCTGTCGTGCGCCGCCTGGAGGTACTTCATCTCTCCCACGCACGGGCCGCACCACGTCGCCCAGAAGTCGAGCAGGACGACCTTGCCCGCGAACGACGCCGGCGTGTAGGTCACGGTCGTGTCGTCGAGGGCGGTGAAGTGGAACGCCGGCACGTCGTGCCCCGCCTGCCAGACCCGGTTCGGCGAGTACATCATCCGCATCATCGCCAGCTCTGGCGGCTCGGGATTGTCGGCCGTGAGCTGCGTATAGAGCTGTGACGCGGTCCGGTCGTCGCCCAGTGCTCGCTCGAGGCCCGAGGCGCCGCCGTGCGCCATCTTCCGCACGGTCGAGTCGGGATGCTCGGCGGCTACCCGGTTCAGGTAGTTGAGCGCCGACCGGAGCGCGGAGGTGTCCGCGCGGACCGGAGTCGTATCACCGGCCGGGCGCGGAGGCGGAGGACTGGCGAGTGCGTACGCCGCCTCGATCCGACGGGGGCCGCCAAGCTCGAAGAGCCCCCACCACGGCGACGTCGGCGGCACCTCGCGAGTGATTCGCCGCGCCAGCGGCGCCTCGACCCTGCCGCCCATGTCGTGCGCCTGGAGGATCTGCAGGAGGACGAGCTGCTGCACGACGGGGTCGTGCTCCTTGCCGAGCACGCCCAAGCGCCCCGCGACGAACGGCGCGATGTCGTAGTTGACGCGCGTCAGGGCCTCCCGGCGACTGACCCCTGCCATCAGCGAGTCCTGCCAGTGGCCGCGCGCGGATTCCCAGCTGGCCCACAGGTCCGCCACGCGCGACGCCTCGCTCCGCGGGTCGCCGAAGACGACTGACAGCGTGTCCCCCTCCTTCGGGGGCCGCTCCAGCTTCGCGGGATCGAAGACGATGGTCGTGCTGCCGCCGTGCGCGTCAATGACCGATCGGTAGTCGCCGCCCTCGTCGTACACGTACCGGTCCGCCATGGTGCCGTTGATGCTGCGGTTGCCCGAGGCCTCGAGCCCGAGCAGCTCATAGGCCACGCTGTCGGCCGCGCTGTCCACGGTCACGGTCGCCGTGTAGCGGCCGTCGCTCTGGCGCGCCAGCGGCGTGGTGTGCGCAAAGCTGTTGTGGTTCCAGTCGCCGAGGGCCGTCACCTTGTTCAGCGAGTCGGCGTAGGCGTAGTGCCTCAGGCGAGTGTTGACCACGAAGCTCCCGTACTCGAGCGCCACGAGCGGGACCGTGGCTGAGTAGTGGTCCACTCCCGAGAACTCCAGCTGGAAGGCGCCGGTCTCCACGGTGGCGAGGGCGAACCGGCCGTCGCGCTCCGCCTGCGCCCGCGCGATCAGGCGGCCGGTCAGCACCTCCATCAGGTGCACGTGGGCGAGCTTCATCGGCGCGCCGTCGGCGCCGAGCAACGTGCCCGTGATCACGGTGACTGCGGATGGCTGGCTCCGCTGTGCCCTGGACGGCACGCATACCGACAGCAGAGCGAAAGTCGCCAGAATGCCGGAACGCGATAGCATCTTCACGTGTCACCTCCAACCTCGAGATCCACTAACGCGGCCTTCATATCGTCCTCACGGGGCGCCGGTCGGGTCGCGGTGCAATCAAGACGCATTGGCACTCGGGTGTGATGCCGCCGGCTCGCGGTGCTAGTTCGGGAAGAGAGTCGCGCGGTGCCCGCCAGCGTCAGGCCAGGCGTGTGTTCCAGAGGATGGTCAGCGCCGCCCGCACGTCGTCCGCGCGCACGCCGAGCCGGTAGCCGCCGATCGCGTCCGGCGCCCGCTCCGCTGCCCAGCCCGGATCTTCAGTCACGACGAATTCGATGCCATTGGGCCGCAGCAGCTCGCACACCTGACTGGCAGCCGCTTCGTCCGGAAACGTCTTGATCCAGACAACATCTCTCAACATTCGCCGCACTCCCGTCCGCCGCGGGCGTCCAGTGCTCCGACGGCGCGAGTCTAGCAGCGCGGCGTCAGTGGGGCGTCACTTGGGCGTTATTATCAGCGACGAGCAAACCGGGGCGCGAGGCCTGCAATTGAGCCGAACGGTCAGTCCCGCAGCGACTTGAGGAACCGGCCGCTCCCGGGCGGCCACAGGATTCGTCGGGCCTCGGCTTCAATCGCGCGGACCGGTACGGGACCGAGGTACCGGCTGTCGGGCCAGCCCATCGCGTCACGCGTATCGGACAGGAGCAGCACCGAATCCCGCGGCACCTGCGTCGGCCCCCAGGTGTAGAGGTTGCCCCCGCGCACGTAGGGGGACCGCCATGCCTTCGGCTCGACGATGCGGAACGGCCAGGGCATCGGTCGTCCGTTGACCACCGCACGGCCATCGCGCAGAGAGACGGTGTCGCCGGGAAGTCCCACCACGCGCCGGAGGACGTGGAACACCCCGTCCTCGTCTTCGTAACGGAAGATCACCAGCATCCCGCGCTTCAGCTTCCGCACGGGACCGGTGGCGACGAACAGCGATCGCGCCCCGACCGTGGGCTCCATCGACTCGCCGGTCATGACGTACACCTGCGGCCAGCTGGTGAACGCCTCGGTCCACCAAAGGAGGGAAAGCACGGCGAGCAGGAGGAGCACTCGCACCGACCACCGCAATCTCACCGCCACTCGCAACTCGGCGTCTCGCAACTCCTCTCGCAACTCGGCGTCTCGCAACTCGCTTCTACATCAGGCCGTGGTCTTCCGGAATCTCGTGGTGGCCAGCCACAGTATCGCCCCGCCCATCCCGAACAGCGTCACGATCTTGGGCCACAGGACGCCGAGACCCGCGCCCTTGAGGAAGATCGAGCGCACCGCCTCCACGTAGTATCGCACCGGATCGAGCAGCGTCACGTACTGGAAGAGCACGGGCATGTTCTCGACCGGGTAGAGGAACCCGGAGAAGATCAACGCCGGCAGGAAGAACATGAACATGGTCATGAACGCTTCCTGCGTGGTGTTGGAGACCGTGGAGATCAGCAGGCCGATCCCCAGCCCGCAGATGATGTAGGCCAGGCTCGCCAGGGCGAGCAGCCCGAAGCTGCCCCGCAGCGGAATGTCGAACCACAGCGTCGCCACCGAGGTGATGATCGCCAGGTCCACCAGGCCGATGCCCACCACCGGCAGCGTCTTGCCGATGATCAGCTCCGCCGGCTTGAGGGGGCTCACCATCAGCTGCTCCAGCGTGCCCAGCTCGCGCTCGCGCACTACGGCCAGCGTGGTGAGGAGCAGCGACATCAGCATCATCAGGTTTCCGACCACGCCGGGCACGTTGTAGACCCGGCTCTCGAGGTTCGGGTTGTACCACGCCCGCACCCGCAAGTCCACGCCCGGCAGTCCCTGTGCCCCGGTACCCCCGTGCCCCTGTGCCCCCATGGTTTGGCCAACCGCCGCCTGCGCCAGCGACGAATGCTCCTGTCCGAACCTCAGGATGATCTGGCTCGCATACGCCTGCGCCACCGTAGCCGTATTGGAGGTGGTGCCGTCGATCAGCAGCTGGACGGTGGCCGGCCCGCCTCCGGCGAGATCGCCCTGGAAGCCGCGCGGGATCTCCAACGCGACGATCGCGCGCCCGTGGTCGAGCGCCGCGGCGAGGTCCTCGGCGCGGGCGGCCGGCACGATCGCGCGGAAGTACCCCCCCGCGGTGAGCGCCTGCACCAGCTCGCGCGATTGGCTTGTCCGGTCGCGGTCGTACACGATGAGGGCGGCGTTCTTGACGTCGGTGGTCACCGCGTAGCCGAAGAGGATGAGCTGGAGGACCGGCGCGAGGAAGATGACGCGCAGGGCGCGGGGGTCGCGGAAGGTCTGGCGCGCTTCCTTGCGAACCAGCTGAACGAGCCGGCCGGTGTCCAGCCCCAGAAGCGTCACGCGATTTCCTTCTTGAAGGCGTGCACGGCGAGCCCCAGGCCCACGACCGCGAATATGATCATGCCCAGCCCCTGGCCCCACAGCACGCTCGGTCCCACGCCCTTGAGGAAGATGCCGCGCGTGGCGGCGATGAAGTAGCGGGCCGGCACCGCGAGGGAGATGATCTGGAGCACCTTGGGCATGCTCGAGATGTCGAACATCAGCCCCGACAGCAGCGTGGCGGGGAGGAAGGTCGTGATCATCGCGAGCTGAGTGGCGAGGAACTGCGACTTGGTGGCCGCGCTGATGAACATGCCGAGCCCCAGGGCGCCGACGAGGAACAGCATCGCCGTGGCCATCAGGAAGAACGGGCTCCCGCGGAACGGCACGGCGAAGACGATGCCCCCCAGCACCGCCACGAGCACGATGTCCACGGCTCCGATGCCGAGGTACGGCAGCAGCTTGCCGATGATCACCTCCAGCCGGTGGACGGGTGTCGCGGCCAGCTGTTCCATCGTCCCCCGCTCCCACTCCCGTGCGATGGTGAGCGAGGTGAGGAGCGCGGAGAGGATCATCATGATCGTCGCCATGAGGCCCGGCACGATCATGCTGCTGCTCTTCAGGTCCTCGTTGTACCACACGCGCGAGGCGACCTGGATCGGCACCGGCAGCGGCTGCCCCTTGAGGACCGCGGTGGCTGAGTAGCTGGTCACGATCGCAAGGGCGTAGTTGATGGCGATGGAGGCGGTGTTGGCGTCGCCCCCGTCCACCAGCGCCTGCACCGGCGCTGGTTCGGCGGCGGCGAGGTGCCTGGCGAAATCGGGCGGGATGACGAGCGCCAGGCGCACGGCGCCGCGCGTGAGGAGGGGCGCGATCTGCGCGTCGTCGTCCAGTTGGCGCGTCACGCGGAAGTAGCCCGACGAGCGGAACGCGTCCACGAGGTCGCGGCTCTGCGTGGTGCGGGACTGGTCCAGGACCGCCATGTGGATGTCGCGCACGTCGAAGGTGATGGCGTAGCCGAACAGCAGCACCATCGCGCCGGGCACCACGAACGCCATCGCGAGGCTGCGCGTGTCGCGGCGGATGTGCAGCCACTCCTTGCGGGCCATCGCCCACAGGCGTCTGGCGCTGAGACGCGGCATCTAGCCCGCCACCGCGCCGCCCTCGCGGCGCACCAGCGCGACGAACACGTCCTCGAGCGAGGGCCGGACCGGCGTGATCGTCTCGAACTCGAGTCCGCGGGCGGCGAGGAGCCCCGGCAACGCGGCCGCCGCGGCCTGCGCGTTCTCGACGGCGACGTGCACCGCGCGGCCGAACAGGGCGGCCTCCAGCACGCCGCTCTGGCCCTGAAGCGCCTGCGCCACCGCGGGCCCGTGCCCGGTCCGGATCTCGAGCAGCGGCTCCGTCATCAGCGCCTTGATGGCCTTCGGCGTGTCGAGCGCGATCAGCCGCCCGCGGTTCATCAGGGCGAGGCGGTGGCAGTACTCCGCCTCCTCCATGTAGTGGGTGCTGACCAGCGCGGTCGTCCCCGCGTCGGCCAGCGAGTAGATCAGCTCCCAGAAGTTGCGTCGCGCCACCGGGTCGACGCCGGAGGTGGGCTCGTCGAGGAACAGGATCCTCGGCTCGTGCAGCACGGCGCACCCCAGCGCGAGCCGCTGCTTCCAGCCCAGCGGCAGCTCGGCGGTGAGCTGGCGCTCGTGTCCCTCGAGGCCGGCCATGGCGAGCACCCAGGCGCGCCGCGCCTCGAGCCGGTCTCCGGTCACGCTGTACAGCCCGGCGAAGAAGGCGATGTTCTCCTCCACCGTGAGGTCGCCGTAGAGGGAGAAGAGCTGCGACATGTAGCCGATGCGCTGCTTTAGGGCCTCGGTCTCGGTCAGGATGTCCAGCCCCGCCACGCACCCGTCGCCGGAGGTCGGGAGCAGCAACCCCGTCAGCATCCGGATGGTGGTCGTCTTTCCCGCGCCATTGGGGCCGAGGAAGCCGAAGATCTCCCCGGGCTCCACGTCGAAGGTGACGTGGTCCACGGCGGTGAACTCCCCGAATTTCCTGGTGAGGTCGGTGACCTCGACGGCGCAGCTCGTCGAGGGTGTAGCGTGTGGGGTGTAGGGTGTGGAAGTCACTTGCCGTGCCCCTGTGCCCCCGTGCCCCCGTGCCCGCCGTCGTCTTCACCCACTCGATCTATGAACACATCCTCCATGCTCGGCTGCGCCTCGGTGGTCTCCAGCACCTCGATGCCGGCCTGCTTCAAGGCTGCCGCCGCGCTGGGCCAATCCCGCTCACGACTCCCCAGCGTGACGTGGATCGTGTCGCCGAAGACCGCCGCGCGGCGTACGCTGGCCGCCGCGCCCAGCACCTTGGTGGCCGCGCGTCGGTCGCTCACCCGCACCGCCAGCATCTCGCCCGTATAGCCGCCCTGGAGCGTGGCCGGCGTGTCGAGCGCGATCACCCGGCCGTGGTGCAGCAGCGCCACCTGGTCGCACCGCTCCGCTTCGTCCATGTACGCCGTGGTGACGAACGCCGTGGTGCCCTCGGCCACCATCTCGTGCAGGATGAGCCACAGGTCGCGGCGGCTGATCGGGTCCACGCCGAAGGTGGGTTCATCCAGGAGCAGGATCTCCGGGTGGTGCACCAGAGCGCAGCACAGCGACAGCTTCTGTTTCATCCCGCCCGAGAGCTGGCCCGCCAGCCGGTGCTCGAACGGGCCGAGGCTGGAGAAGTGGTACAGGCGCTCGAGGCGCTTCGGCCGCTCGGCCTTCGGCACCGCATACAGGTCGGCGTAGAACTCGATGTTCTCGCGCACCGTGAGGTCGTGGTAGAGACCGAAGCGCTGCGACATGTAGGCGATGTGCTGCTTCACCCCTTCCGGGTCCCGGGCCACGCTCACCCCCGCCACCAGCGCGTCGCCGGAGGTCGGCGGCAGCACGCCGGCCAGCATCCGCAGCGTCGTGGTTTTCCCCGCGCCGTCCGGCCCCACCAGCCCGAACAGCGCGCCCTTCGCGACTTCGAGCGTGAGCCCGTCCACCGCCACGAGTTCGCGGAACCTGCGCGTCAGCCCCCGCGCCGAGATGGCCGCCCCTGCCGGGGTCAGCGGCGGAGCAGTATGCAGTGGAGTGTGCAGTGCGTTCTCTGCGCTCATCACTGTGTTCCCGTAACCACTCGCAACTCAGCGTCTCGCAACTTCACCGCTTACTCCCGACTCCCAACTCCACGTCTGCCGGTATCCCCGGCTTGAGATCGTACGTCGAATCCTGCGTGATGCGGACTTTGACGGCGTACACCAGCTTCACCCGCTCGTCGGTGGTCTGCACGTTCTTGGGTGTGAACTCCGCCTCGCTGGCGATGAAGCTCACCTGTCCCCCGTACACCTTCCTCTTGTACGTGTCGGCGGTGATGCGCGCGCGCTCCCCGAGGTGCACCGCGCCGATGCGAGTCTCGGGGATGTAGATCCGTACCCACCGGTCGTTCATGTTCGTCACCGTGAGGACGGGCGCCCCGGGCGAGACCGTTTCGCCGATCTCCCGATCCTTCACCGTCACCACGCCGTCGAACGGGGCGTGGATCACCGAGTTGGCCAGCAACGCGTCGATCTGCGCCACCGTCGCCCGGGCCTGCTCGACCGTGGCGCGCTGGGCGTCGATGCGCTCGGGCCTCGGGCCCAGGTCGAGCAGCTGCAGCGCCTGGGCTGCCTGGTCGTGCTGGGTCTGCGCCACGTCGAAGGCGAGCTCCGTCTTGTCGAGCGATTCGCGGCTCACGGCCCCGCCGTCGAACAGCCGCTTCGACCGGTCCAGGTCGCGTTGCGCGTCGGCCAGCCGCTGGTTCGCGGCCGCCAGCGCGTCGCGCCCCTGCTGGATGTCCTGGGCGCGGTTGCCGCGCTCCAGCTCGGTCAAGAGGGCCTGGGCGGCGCTGAGCTGTCCCGCAGCCTGTCCCCGCCGAGCGCGCAACTCCGCCTCGTCGAGCCGCGCCAACTCCTGGTTGGTGGCGACCCGATCTCCTTCGTCCACGAGGATCGTGTCGATCCGTCCGGCGACCTGGAAGCCGAGTTGCGCGTCGGTCGCCTCGACCGTCCCGGAGGCATCCAGCGTCCCGCCGTCGCCGCGGGAGCGGAGGATGAAGTAGAGCGCCGCCGCGACGACGACCACGGCAACGATCGGCAGGATTCTCTTGCGATTCATGTCATGTCTCTCCGTTGTCCCTACACCCCACACCCTACACCCTCACACCCTGTCCTTGTCTTCACTGCGCCACCGCGCTCGCCAACCAGCCCACGCTCAATTCCCCCGTCACCCGCGCCAGCTCCACCCGGGCGGCGATCTCGGCGTTCCGCGCCTCAACGAGGCTCGCCCGGTTGGAGAGGAGGGTCGCCTCTGCATCGAGGTAGTCCGTCTCGGTGCCCGAGCCCACCTCGAGGCTCAGCCGCTGGATCCGCTCCACCTCCTCCGACTGGGCGACGGCGGTAACGAGTGCGTCGACCGTGGCATGCGAAGCGGTGAGCGTCGCCAGGGCCGCGTCGACGCTGTGCTCGGCGGCCTGGCGCGCATCGCGCAGCTGCTCGTTCGCGGCCCGCGCGGTCGCCTCATTTTGCCGGATCGCGCTCGTGCGGCTGCCGCCCGTGAAGATCGGATACGAGAGCTGGAGCCCCGCGTCCCAGTATGGCCGGTAGCCGGTGAAGGAGTGCCCGTTCTCGAGGTAGGCGGCGCTGACTTGGAGCTGTGGAAGCAACGAGGCTCGTGCGACGCCGACGCCGGCCGTCGCCGCCTCCGAGGCGCGCAGGGCCTGAGCCACGTCCGGGCTGTTGCGCTCTGCGCTGGCGACCAGCGTCGCGCGGTCGGCCAGCGTCGTGTCCGCCAGCCGCACCGGCGTCAGGAGCGGCCGCACCATGTCCACCGGCAACGCCACCAGCTGCGCGAGATCGCGCTCCGCCACATCGAGCTGGGCGCGCGTGCTGACCTCGTCGGCGCGCGAGCGGGAGACCTGCGCGGCGAGGCGCAGCACCTCGACGTGGGCGGCCTTTCCCTGTGCCTCGAGCTGGGCGGTCCGGTCCGCCTCCGCCTGGAGGGCGGCGAGCTGCCGCTCCTGAGCATCCAGGATTCCCCGCGTCGTGAGGACGCACAGGTACGCGTTGGACACCCGGGAAACCAGCGCCGCGGAGGTAGCGTCGAGCGCGGCCTCCGCCTTGCGCTCCTGGGCCTGCGCGAGCCGCACCTGGGAGGTGCGCCCCCCGAAGTCGAAGATCGTGTAGCCCAGCGAGAACGCCGCCTGGCTCAGCGTGCGGTCGAACAGGGGGAGGTTATTCAGGGCCAGCCCCGACAGAGGATAGACGATGTTCGGCAGCGCGTACTGCGTGGTGCCGAAACTGCTCGTGAGGTGCGGGAACAGCGGCGCCCGGGCGCCGCCCACGGCCGCCGCCGCGGCGTCGCGCCCGGCTCGCGCAGCCGCGACGCTGGGGTGCTGATCGAGTGCGCGCCGCACGGCGTCGGCCAGGGTGAGGCGGCTGGTGTCCTGGGCAGCGAGCTGCACGGCAAGAATCAGGGGAATGATCATGGCTTGCGGTCCTGCGTTGGGTTCCCGGAGCCGGCGAGCTGGGCGCCCGGCGCCGGTGGGGCCGCCGTGGACGCATTCCCCAGGGCGGCCTTCATGTTCGCGATCACATGCTCGGCGATGAGGGAGCGGATCGCTGGATCGCCGGGATCGGTCCCGATGGCCTGCCGGATGGCGCGGCTGGCCAGGGCCAGAAAGAGCGGCTGCCCCGCGATGCTCATCGCCATCAGATGCGGTTCCCCGGGCCGGATGGTGCCGTCCGCCTGGCCCTCAATCACCATGCGGCTGAACGATTCCATGTTGCGGCGGATGACGCCGGCGACCGGCGCCGGGAGCGGCCGGTCGGAAGCCAGCTCGCGGAGAATCAGCCGCGGCATCTCGGGGTGTTTCCAGATATGGTCCATGAACGTCCACATCGCTGTCGCGAGCCGCTCCAAGGGTGGCCCGGCCTCGGCCGAGATCTCGGCGATGCGGTTCGCGAGCGGAGTGGCGAACCGCTCGATGACCGCGTGGTACAGCGCCTCCTTGGAGCCGAAGTGATACGTGATGGCGCCGAGGTTGGCGTGCGCCCGGGCGGTGATGTCACGGACGCTGGCAGCATCGAACCCGTCCTGGGCAAAGGCCTCCCGGGCCGCCTCGATGAGCCTCTCGCGAATCTCATGTGGTTGGTTCATACGTATGTATTGTGTCATACAAACGTATGAATGTCAACGGCGACTAATCACCTGCGCTCGCCCTTCTCAGTCAGCCAATTGCGAGTGATGTCCTAGCCATTATCCGTCCCAGCGCATGGTGGCAGCCGAGCCACCCGTGCTTTGGCAATCGAGATGGGGCGGCGTAGCTTTCGGCGCCTCGGTGGTCTGCGCCGAGGCGCCAATCCCGTCTCGGAGGTGGTATGCGAAGTGGGATGCACGGCGGCGCGATGATCCTCGCCGCGTTGCTGGGCACCGCCCTGTTGTCGTGCTCGAGGGCGCGGCCCGGCCAGCCCGCGAGGGGTACGCCGGAATGGAAGATCTTCAACGCGCTCCACGCCGGACCAGCGACCATCGTTCGGGGCGCCCGCGTGATGGACTGGCCTGCGGCGCCCGGCGGCGCGCCGCGGCAGCTCAAGGCAGGCACGAATGGCTGGACCTGCTTCCCCGACGATCCGGCCACGCCCGGCGTGGACCCGATCTGCATGGACTCGGTGTTTGTGGTGTGGACCGCCGCTCTCGCCGCGCATCAACCCCCGGCCATCGCGTCGGTCGGCATGGCCTACCGGTTCCAGGGGGGCACTTACGCCAGTGCCACGGATCCGTACGGGAAGGAGCCCACGCGCGGTCAACAGTGGGTGACCACAGGGCCGCACCTCGAGCTGGTGCTGCCGAATCTCGGCGCGCTCGCCGGAATCCCGTCTAACTGGAAGAGCGGCGGACCGTACGTGCTGTGGGCCAACACGCCCTACGCCCACCTGATCGTCCCCGTCGGGTTCGCCGAGGAGCGGTAGGGGGTCTGAGCCTGAAGCGGTAACAGCCTGCTAGAGAGGCGGTGCCGGCCACGGGCCGCGGATCGTCTCGAATGCCTGGGCCGCGGCGAGCAGCAGGCCTTCTTGCCGCGGCCCTGCCGCTAGCTGGAGCCCGATGGGTAGACGATGTCGGGATAGTGTACAGGGGATGCTGATCGCCGGCAGGCGGCTCAGGCTGAACGGGTAGGTGAGCCTGGTCAGGGCGTGGCGCGGCATCTCGCCGCCGGCAAGGACGGGCCGGAAAGCGTCGGCGTTGGGGAAGGCCAGGATGGGAACAGTGGGGCCCGCCAGCAGGTCGACGTCCTTCAGCATTCGGCGGAGCGCGCGGGCAATGGCAGCGCGGGTTCGCTTGGCCGCGAGGTGAGCGGTCCGGGTGATGTCGCTGGCCGAGGCGAGCGCCTTGGCGACGTCGTCCCCGTAGTCGGCGGCCCGCTCCGGGTACCAGCGCTTGTGGAACGCGAGCGCTTCGGGCCGGAGGACGGCGATGCCGACGTCGACGCAGCCCACGAGCTCGGGCACGGAGACCGTGCGCACCTCGGCGCCGGCCTCCTCCATGGCCCGCAGCGCGTCCCGGACGCTCGCTTCGACCTCTGGATCCACACGATCAAAGACGTAGTGTTCCGGCACGCCGATCTTCAGTCCCTTGAACCACTGGGAATAGGGTCTAGGGGCTAGGGTCTGCGAGGCCACATCCCCTAATCCCCAACCCCTAGCCCCTAGCCCCTTGCCTCTCAGCACCTCGAACGCTCTCCTGGCATCCCCCACCGTCCGCGCCAGGGGGCCCACGGTATCCAGCGACCTCGCCAGGGGCACGACCCCCCGCGTGGGCAATGATCCGAAGCCCGGCTTGAGGCCCACGCAGCCGCACAGCGCCGCCGGGATGCGGATCGAGCCGGCCGTGTCGGTGCCGAGGGCGACCGATACGAGACCGGCGGCCACCGCGGCCGCGGAGCCGCCGCTCGAGCCGCCGGTGGTGAGCGCCGGATTCCAGGGATTCCGGGTGGCGCCGTAGTGAGGGTTGTCGTTGGTGGTGCCGAACGCGAACTCGTGGGTGTTGGTCTTGCCGACCAGGACCGCGCCCGCCTCGCGCAGCGCCCACACCACGTTGGCGTCGCGCGCCGGCACCCAGTTCGTGAGGATCTTCGAGCCCGCGGTGGTGCGCGTGCCCTGCGTGGCGATGAGGTCCTTGATCGCGACGGGCTCGCCGTGCAGCGGGCTGCGGCGGGCGCCGCTTCCCAGCTCGAGCTCGGCCTGGTGCGCCTCCGTCCGCGCGGTCTCCGCCGTGACCGTGATGAAGGCGTTGAGCGCGGGCTGCGCGCGCTCGATCCGCTCGAGCGTGTCCTCGACGCGTTGGGTGACGGACGGTGGCGCGGCCATGCTCAATCTTAGCACGCGAGCGCAGGATTGGCCTCGCGCGCCTCGGTCACCTCGACCGTACCGGCGCGGCGCCGGGCGCGGCGCGAAGTGCGCCCTGCCTACCGGCGCGCCGCCGGGCCCGCTCCGATCCGGGTGAGCACCTCGCCCAGCCGCTTGATCTCGTCGCCGTAGCGCGCCCAGTCGCCCGCGCGCTGTGCCGCCATCGCGTTGTCGTAGTGCTGCCGCGCTTCGGCGATCAGCGCCCGCTGCGCCTCGCCCGGCGTCTCGCCGGTTCCTGCCGCCGCGGCCGGCACGGCTTCCGAGCGTTGGCCGGCGGAGCCGCCGAACAGCTCGGCCAGCGCGCCGTCCAACGTCTCCGCCATCGCCACCTCGTTCTGGTAGGCGACGACCACCCGCTTGAGCTCGGGGATCTTCCCCCCAGCCGCGCGCAGGTAGAGGGGCTGCACGTACAGCAGCGACGTCCCGATCGGGATCACCAGCAGGTCCCCCCAGATGACCTGAGAACCGTGCTGGTCCCACAGCGAGACCTGTTGAGAGATCTCGGTGTTCTGGTTGATCCGGTTCTCGATCTGGGTCGGGCCGAAGATGAGCGTCTGCCGCGACAGGCGGTACACGCGCAGCCTCCCGTACTCGGCGCCGTCGTTCCGGGCCACCATCCACGCCGCGAGATTGTCCTTCCCGCGCGGCGTGAACGGCACCATGTACACGTACTCCTCCTGTGCCTCCCCGGGCAGCTTCATGATGATGTGGCGCATGAACGGCACCGCCCCGCCGGTGGCCCGGTTCACGACCGGGATCTGCCACTGGTCCTCGCGGTGGTAGAAGTCCACCGGCGCGTCCATGTGGTACGTCGCGTAGAGGGCGGTCTGGATGCGGTAGATCCGGTCCGGATAGCGCAGGTGCGCCTTCAGGTCGGCCGGGAAGCTGTCGAGAGGAGCCAGGAGGCCGGGGAAGATGCGGGCCCAGGTCCGGATCAGCGGATCGGACGGAGCGCTGACGTACGCCTTGAGCGAGCCGTCGTACGCGTCGATCACGACCTTGACGCTGTTGCGCATGTAGCTGGTGCCGTCGGTCAGCCGTTGGGCGTAGGGATAGCGGTCGGTCGAGGTGTAGGCGTCGAGGATCCACTCGAGCTTGCCGCTGGCCGCGATCACGAGGTAGGGATCGGGATCGAAGGTGAGGAACGGCAGCGCCTTCGCGGCCCGCCCCAGGATCTCCCGGTTGTAGAGCACCCGGCTGTCACTGGTGATGTCCTGCGAGAAGAAGACATTCGAGGAGCCGAACCGCGCGGCGAACAGCAGCCGGCGCCACAGGCCCCCGACCCGTACGCCGCCGCTCCCCTTGTAGGCGGCGTAGACGTCTTCGTCTCCCGAGGGGGAGTCGAACTCCCGCTGCCTGGTGCCGACGAAGGCGTAATCGTCGTCCAGCTCGCCGTAGTAGATCTGCGGCCGGGTGACGGCGAGCGACACGCTCGAGGTGGGGGGAAGGTCCTTGATGAACAGTACCGGGAGGCCCTCGGGCGTCACCTGGTTGACGGGGGCGAGGGTGAGTCCCATCCCGTGCGTGAAGGTGAGATGCTCGTTGATGAACGTGCGCGTCGGCAAGGACGCGGGATTCAGCTCGCGCGGCGAGAGCAGGATCTGGCGGTACTGCCCATCGATCCAGTAGCGGTCGTCGTCCACCGAGACGAAGTCGTAGTAGGTGCGGATCTCCTGGAGCTGGCCGAAGGTCTGGAGCAGGGGGTCGCGCTCCCACAGGCGCACGTTCTCGATGGTGGGCGTGTTGGCCCGGAGGTCGGCCAGCGTCAGCGTGGTCTCGCTCCCCAGATCGCGGACCTCCACGCTATCGAGGCCCCATGCCTGCCTGGTGGCGGCGATGTGCGAGCGGAGGTACGGCGTCTCCCGCGTCAGCTCGGTCGGGGCCACCACGAACTTCTGCATCACCATCGGGTACAGGCCGCGCCCGAGCACGGCCACGACGGCGTACCCGCCCACGGCGAAGAGCGCGTAGCGCGGGAGGCGCTGCCGCAGCGCCCCGACCAGGACGGCGACGGCGGCCACCACCGCCACGAGCGCCGAGAGGTGCAGGGCCGGCAGGCTGGCGTGCAGGTCGGTGTAGCTGGCGCCGATCAGCGGACCGGTGTCCGAGTAGAGCAGGTTCGCGCTGTCCACCAGCCAGAGCTGCAGGGCGCTGATGAACAGCAGCGTCGCCAGCACGATCGCGATGTGGATCGCCGCCGACGGCTCGACGCGGACCGCGCGGGCGCGCACGATGATGTCGGAGCGCAGCGCGTACACGATCAGGAGCAGCAGCAGCGTGACGAGGGTGAGCGCGTACAGATACGCGAGCACCGCCGACACGGCCGGCAACGTGAAGACGTAGAATCCGACGTCGCGCGCGAACACCGGGTCCACGGTCCCGAACGGGGTGCGGTTCATGGCCTGGAGCGCCACGTCCCACAGCGACGTGGCGGTGAGGCCGGCCAGCAGGGCCAGCAGCAGCACGGCCGGCAGGCTCAGGCGGCGCAGCGTCCGCGTCACGTCGAGCTGTGGCGACGACGGCCCCACCGCGACGACGATCGGGTTGAGGACGATGCCCCGCTGGGCGATGCGGAGGTTCACGTAGAGTGTGCCGGCGGTGACGGCGCCCACCACGAAGAAGAGGAGCGCCTGCGTGACCAGCTGGCGTGTGAAGACGATCTGGTAGCCGATCTCCTTGAACCACCACCAGTCGGTGATGAGGCTGATGAGGGTGGGGACGGCGAGGATGAGCGCCACGAGGGCGATGATCCCCAGAATGAGCGTGCGGCGTGTGCGGGTCACGGTGGACCTCCCGCACTCAGCTTGACCCCCGCGGCCGGGAAGTCAAGGGCGGCGTCCGCGCGAATCCGCGCCGCCGCGCGTCGGTTGCGCTCCTCGGCGGGCCGAGCGTAGGGTTAGGTTGGCGCCCGACCTGGGGAGGGCCGGATGCCGATCACGGCGAAGTTGTCGCGCAATTTCTACGAGAAGCTCGGCGACGAGGTGGCGGACGAACTGGTGACCTGGTTGAACGCGGTGGACTCGAGCTACCGGCAGGAGTTCCGGGAGTTGTTCGACGCCAACTTCGGGCGCCTCGAAGCGCGGCTTGGGCAGCAGATTGCGGAGTTGCGCACGGAGGTGCGCACGGAGATGGGGCACCTTGAGACCAGGCTGATCCGGTGGATGTTCGGCTTCTGGATCGGATCGTGGCTTGCGCTCGCCGGAACGCTCGTTGCGCTCCAGCGCCTCCGTTGAGCATGAGTTTAGGTTATCTTCCGTTGGGCAGCCGATGTTCTCCGGCCGTGAGGAATCCGGCAGCGGCTGAAGTTGGTGGTGGTGCCGGAGTGGGTTGGTAGTCCGGGGCAGTCACGGGACGTGGCGCAGCCCGGTAGCGCACCTGAATGGGGTTCAGGGGGTCGCGGGTTCGAATCCCGCCGTCCCGACTTCACAAGCAGATGACCAGTATGAAGTTACGATGCGCCCGAGGCTCATCACGAGACTCGGGCGCTCGGCGTAGCATCATGATAGCATCCGCACAGAGGCGGTCTAGCTAGGCGCACTAACGGCGCCATGACGCTCTTCGCCTACTGTCCCGCTGCTGTGAAAGGAGGCGCCGGTGGCGAGAGACTGGGAATCCGTGCTCAGCACATGGGCGAAGCCACCGAGCGATACTGAGCAGGAGAAGGCCGCGAATGCGGAGCGTGTCATTAAGAAGGCCATTGACGCCTACGCTCCTCTGCAAAGGCACAGTCTCTCCGTGTTCGCCCAAGGCTCATACCGCAACCGCACAAACGTTCGAGAAGACAGCGACGTTGATATCTGCGTGCTGTGTCCCGACACGATCATGGTCGACTACCACTTTGCCCCGGGGCTCACAGATGCTGAGGCGGGTCTTGGCGACGCTAAGTATCAGTACGCCGAGTATCGCAACGACGTTCAGCGGGCTTTGATCTCGTATCTTGGCTCCCAAGGCGTCACGCGGGGAAAGAAAGCTTTCGACGTCCACGCAAACACATACCGCCTAGATGCGGACGTCGTCGCGTGTTTTGAGTATCGACAATACCATCGCAGTGCTGACGGGCGCGTTAGCTATGCGCCGGGAACCGGGTTTGTGCCAGACGGGGGATTCCGAATCCACAATTGGCCGCAGCAGAACTATGACAACGGCGTTCGCAAGAACGACGAATCGGGTCACTTTTACAAGTCGTGTGTCCGGATCTTCAAGCGTCTGAGAAACGAGATGACTGAGTCTGGTCATGCGGCGGCGGCAGCCACGCCGTCGTTCCTGTTGGAGTCAATGCTCTTCAACCTCAACCCCCAAGCGTTTCAGGAGCCGACATGGACGTCGACCTTGCGCAGCTTGCTTACGGACCTTGACCAGGCGTTGTCTTCTCCAGAGGCGGCGGGCGCGATGGTAGAGGTCAACGACCTCAAGTACCTTTTCCGCGGCGGGCAACCCTGGACCATCGATTCCGCGAGGGCTTTCATCCTCGAAGCATGGCAGTATCACTATAGCATTTAGGGCGGGAATCACGATGCTGACAGCACCGCAACTGAATCTCATCGTTGCGATTGTATTCGTGGTCTGGGTGCTGAGCCTGGTCGCGACGGGAACGAGAGTGGATCCGTCGTTCTTCAAGCCCTTCTCTCTCGTGACTGCCACGCTGGGCGCGGCCCTCGCCTTTTTCGACCGCATTGCATGGCACTGGCGCGTGTGGCGGCGCTGGCTGGTGCGGCGACCTTACCTGCGCGGAACCTGGCGGGCATCTCTCCAGCCCCAGGGTGGCCCGCCCATCCACGGATTCATGGTTGTCCGCCAGACCTTCACGTCTTTGACGCTGCGTCTTCTAACTGCCGAATCCGCCTCGGTGACCGTGTCAGCGGCATTCGTCAACGAACCTGATGGCACCCTTCTGCTCGCCGCCGTTTATCGTGCGGACCCGAGACTCGCTGTCAGAGACCGAAGTGCAATTCACAGCGGCGCATTCCTAATTCCCGTTTCCGCAGATTGCCCAATGCAGTTAGCTGGTCACTACTGGACTGACCGACTGTCAAGAGGGGAACTACTGCTGTCGGATCGACGCCCCCAACTCTTTGTCAGCTTCGCGGAGGCGCAGGCGTCAAAGAGTAGTGTTATCGTACAGCGTAGCATTTGACGATTGTGGAGCGACAGGGCTGCTGCTGGGAAGTCCCGCAATTGAGGGGCACATGACCAGTTGGAGCTCGAAAGCGATCGTGCCGCTGCTCCTACTCAGCGGCGTTCAATGTGGGCACGGATCTCTGTCGCGGGCCTCCGCGATGGATGCATCTGTGGAGCGGCAGCAATGACAGGCACTCCCTCTGGCGATTCTTCCAGCCCAGCATCGGCTGCTGACGCGGACGAAGCGGCGGAGTATAGACGAGCGCTGGTTTCGCTTGAGCAGCAGTCACAGAAGGCGTTTGATACCACGGTTGTCACCCTAGCCGGCGGCGCCCTCGGGCTTTCATTCGCGTTTCTCAAGGACATCCTCAAGGGCCAGCCTCCTATTAGGCCGGGCCTTATTCTCGCGGCCTGGATACTCTGGGTGGTCACCCTGACGATCGTCCTTACGTCTTACTACACGTCCGCGCTAGCGATGCGCAAAGGTATCAGGCAGCTCGACGCAGGCGGTCTCGCGTCGCGGCCGACAGGCGGATTGTTCGCGCACGTCACGACCGTTCTCAACGCGCTCGCCTTGGCTGCCTTTATCGTAGGTCTGCTCCTAGCAGGGTTCTTCCTCCGCGCCAACATGGGGAGCTAGCACATGCGCGACGACAAGAAGCCTTCTCAGCCTCCGCCGAAAGCACCGCCACCGCAGGGACCAGGCAAGGAGAAGCGGGAGGGGTTCCGTCCTCCGGTTCCACCTCCGCCTCCGCCTCCGTCTCCGCCCAAGAAGAGCAAGTAGTCCATGGTGTAGTGAATCGCCCCGGGTTTTCCGGAGAGCTCACGGGTTGAGTGTGGCCAGTGCCGCTGGGGCTGCCTGGGCCCGCTCGTAGGCTGCTTCGTACTCGGCGGGCGGGACGTAGCCGAGGGGCTCCAGCAGCCGGCACGTGTTGTACCACGCCACCCACTCCAGGGTCGCGAATTCGACATCCTCGATCGACCGCCACGGGCCGCGGCGGCGGATGACCTCCGTCTTGAAGAGCCCCATGAGCGTTTCGGCCAGGGCGTTGTCGTAGGCGTCCCCCCGGCTGCCGACGGAGACGGTGATCCCGGCCTCCGCGAGCCGCTCGGTATACCGGATCGAGAGATACTGCACGCCCCGGTCGCTGTGATGCACCAGCCCGCCGTCGGTCTCCCGGTCGTACAGCGCCTGCTCGAGGGCGTCCAGGGCCAGGTCGCTCTTCAGGGTGCTGGCGACCCGCCAGCCCACGATCCGGCGGGCGAAGGCATCGAGCACGAACGCCACGTACACGAAGCCCCGCCAGGTCGCCACGTACGTCAGATCGGCCACCCAGAGCGCGTTGGGGCGGTCCACCGTGAAATCCCGCGCCACCAGGTCCCGGGGCCGGTCGGCCACTGCCTCCGGGATCGTGGTCCGGCAGCGCCGGCCGCGCACCACGCCCCGCAGGTTCAGCTGCCGCATCAGCCGCGCCACCGTACACCGCGCCACCGGGATCCGCTCCCGATTCAGCTGCTTCCAGACCTTCTTGGCCCCGTAGACCTCGTGGTTGGCCTTCCAGACCCGCTGGATCGCCGGCCGCAGCGCCGCGTCCCGCTGCGCCCGGGCTGGGAGCCGGGCGGGATCGGCCTCGCGCGCCTTCGCCTCGTAGTAGCTCGCCGGAGCGATCGGCACCTCCGCGCAGATCGGCTCGACTCCGTACGGCTCCCGGTGCGCGTCCACAAACGCCACCATCACCGCGCGCGGCGGTCGAGCTCCGCCTGCGCGAAAAACGCCGACGCCTTCCGCAGGATCTCGTTCGCCCGGCGCAGCTCCCGGTTCTCCCGCTCCAGCGCCTTGAGCTGCTCGCGCTCCCCGCTCGTGAGCCCCGGTCGCTGGCCCGCGTCCCGCTCAGCCCGCCGCACCCACTGCCGCAAGGTCTCCTGGGTGCAGCCAATCTTCTCGGCGATCGAGCCGATCGCGGCCCACTGCGACGCATATTCGCGCTCGTGCTCGATCACCATCCGGACGGCCCGCTCCCGCACCTCCGGGGAGTACCGCGTTGTCGTTGCCATGACTCCATCCTCTCAAGAAATGGAGCCTCCGGCAATCCCGGGGCGATTCAATCTACCTTCAAGCAGGCACAAACTCTGGGAACGCACTGAACTGGCTGTGCAGTCATTTCCCCGACGACCGTTGGTCCCAACGCATGAGGGGATGTCTGCAGGCATTGTATGACCCTAGGACAGGGTACTTGCCCATGCCTGTAATTGTGCCCTTGATTACACCTTCCGGCGGTTCTGCACTGTTCGACGTCAATAGCGTCATTCCTGGAACAGGAGCTCACTTGACTTGCATGCTCAACGCCAGCGGGGTGAATTGAGTCGATCATGAGAATACCAAGAAACAGCTTGTTCTGGATCGTCGTTGGGGGGCTCGCATTCTGGCTGCCCGTCATCTTACTGTCTGCGGTCTTTAGGCAGAACGTTGGGATAGTGGCTCTTAATTTGGGCGCTCTGCTGGGACTGGTGCTTCTTGGCATCGTATTCTGGACTCGTGACAGGGGGACTCCCCGATGGGGTTGGGTTCTGGCGGGGATATACGTTTGGGGACCGGCGGCAATGTTGGTAGCGGCAGCGTTCACGCGCGTGCCATCCAGAACTAGCCTCCCCACAGATTGGCTGTGGTGGATTGTCTTCTGCGTCTTGCCGCCAACTACACTGTGGCTGGCGGCTCTAGATGGAATGATCTTCTCTGTACTCATCGTCAGTGTGGTGTTGCCTGTTCTTGCGAGCTATCGACGGTAGGTAGGAGGGACCCTTGCACCTTGTGCCGAGACAAGGTGAGTCGTTGTGGGCTGCACCGGGTTCCGTGGACAGTGAGTTAAGCTACCGCCACCGCCTGCTCGAAGGCGGCGGGGCTCAGGTTGCCGAGCGTTGAATGCCTCCGGAGTGGGTTGTAGAAGCGTTCGATGTAGTCGAAGATATCGGCGCGAGCCGCCTGCCGCGTGGCGTAGCGCCGGCGATCGCAGCGTTCGGTCTTCAGCGTCGAGAAGAAGCTCTCCATGACCGAGTTGTCCCACACGTTGCCCGAGCGGCTCATGCTGCAGGTGACCCCCAGGCCCTGGAGCAGCCGCTGGAAGTCCTCGCTGGCGTACTGGCTGCCTTGGTCGGAGTGATGCAGCAGCGTGTCGGCCGGGCGGCGACGCCACACGGCCATGAGCAGCGCGTCGGTCACGAGCTGGCTCGTCATCGCGGCCTGCATCGACCAGCCGACCACCCGCCGCGAAAAGAGATCCAGCACCGCCGCCACGTAGAGCCACCCTTCGAGGGTCCAGATGTACGTGAAGTCGGCGACCCACTTCTGATTCGGTGCCTGGGCCGTGAAGTCGCGATCGAGCACGTTGGGCGCCACCATGTGCAAGGCCCGTACGCCGGTATCCGCCGGCGTGGCGCGGCGCCGGGGTCGGGCCCGCAGGGCGGCGCTGCGCATCAGCCGGGCCACGCGCTGGCGCCCGCACACATGACCGGCGTCGCGCACCTCGTCCAGCATGCGCCGAGCGCCATAGGTGGAGTCCGACAGGGCGAAGCTCGCGCGGATCGTCTGCAGGATGGCCGCGTCGGTGCGGGCCCGCGCGCTCAGCGGGCGCGTCCGCCACGCGTAGAACCCACTGCGCGAGACCCCGAGCGCCTCGCACTGGACGTCGACCGGCCAGGCCCCTCGGTGCTTCGCCACGAAGCCGAACTTCACCTCGACTCCCTCGCGAAGAAGGCCGCGGCTTTTTTTAGGATGTCCCGCTCCATCTTCAGGCGCGCCACCTCGCGCCGCAGCTGCGTCAGCTCGGCGGCCTCCGGGGCTTGCTGCCCTACCCCCGGAAACGCCTCCGCCGGATTCGCCCGGTACGCCCGCACCCACGACCGCAACACATTCACATGCACCCCCAACTCGCGGGCCGCCTGGGCCATCGTCACCCGGCGCTCCACCACCAGCCGGACCGCCTCCACCTTGAACTCCCGACTGAACGTCCGTCGCGTCCCCATGCCGCACCTCCGATTCCGTAAGAACACCTAAACATGGTGTCCACGGAACCCGGCACAGCCCATTGTGGACTCGCGGGTCTCTGCGTCGTTGGACGGTCCGTAGGCTTATGGAGAGTCGATCGAAGTTCGGGGGGGTGGAGGTTTCATCTCGGTCCGCAGCTCGTCGGCCGGTATCTCGGCATTGAGGTGGTAGGAGACGACCCGTGTCCGAGTTACAGGCAGTGACCGGGGCCTTCGGCTACACTGGGCGGTATATCGCGCACCGCCTGCTACGGGCCGGATTCGGGGTGCGCACACTGACTAACTTGAGACCGGTTTCCGACCCGTTTGGCGGGCGGGTCGGCGCCTACGCGCTTGACTTTGGGCGACGTGGTAGTCTGGTTGAGACCCTTCGCGGCGTCCGCGTCTTGTACAACACGTACTGGGTACGTTTCAACCACCGTTGCTTCACACATGTGGAAGCCATCGAGAACACGCTCACGCTGTTCCGTGCTGCGCAAGAGGCTGGCGTTGAGCGCGTCGTCCACATCAGCATCACGAACCCGTCCTTGGACTCGCCACTCGAGTACTTCCGGGGCAAGGCCGAGCTCGAAGCCGCCCTCATTGATTCCGGAATCTCTTATTCAATCCTCCGACCGACGGTGCTGTTCGGCAAAGAAGATATCCTGATCAACAACATCGCCTGGGTATTGCGTCACTTCCCTATCTTCGGCCTGTTTGGTGATGGCCAGTACCGGGTCCAGCCGATATTCGTCGACGACCTGGCGGCGCTTGCTGTCAGCCACGGTGGCCGCCGCGACAACACCATCGTTGACGCGATCGGGCCTGAGACCTTCACTTTTCGGGAGCTGGTCCAAACGCTTGGCCGGATCATCGGCTGGCCTCGACCGGTCCTGGCCGTGCCACCCACGCTTGCCTACGCCGTGGCCTACGCCTTGGGGTCGCTGCTTGGCGATGTCGTCATCACGCGCGACGAGATTAGGGGCCTGATGGCGGATCTCTTGTACGTCGATGCGCCTCCAACGGGAACCACGGCGCTGACGGCGTGGGCGAAGGAGCACCGCGACAACCTTGGCGCACACTACTCGAACGAACTGGCTCGGAGGCGGCGGGCTGCCTAGCTGGGATTGACAGAGAAGTTGTTCACTGAGGGACGTTGAACGATACTGGGGACGTGCGGAGTCCTCCGACAGACCATCGGAGGCCTCGGTGAACGTGCATTAGAGTGCGAAGGTCACCCCCGGCGGGGCGAGTGCGGGCCGTCCGGCGGGCGGTCTGAGGGGAAGTGGTTCAGGCTGTGGCTTAGGGCGTGGGCTGCGAGCGGGAACGGCCTGGTGAGCTGTTGCACGTGGCCACGGAGAATTTCAGCTGGATCGGGCGCGTCGGTCGTTCCCGAGGCCAAACTCGATGCGTAAACAACGACCCCCTGTGGTACGGATCAGGGGGTCGCTGGTGTGTGCTTCGTTGTGAGTTTCGGTACTACATCGGCCCCAGAGATCACATTGCAGATACGACACCGATGCCCGGAACTCCGCGTGAGTGCTGCACGTTGTCGTATCCGGCGAAATCTCTTGGCGCAATGGGGTTCAGGGGGTCGCGGGTTCGAATCCCGCCGTCCCGACTACGAAGCCTCGATCTGGCTTGCAGTTACCAGATCGGGGCTTTGTGCTACAAATGTCAACGGCGGTTTCGAAGTGCACGAAATCGGCGGCGAAAAGTGCACACTCCGCCGCGGGGGACGGGCCTACGGCGTCGGGGCCTCCTGGCGGCGGGCGCTGCGGCGGGGGGTGGGGCGGCGTGAGGCCGGCTCCGGCTGAGGACTGAGCAGCTGCTGGAGGTCGGTGTGCTGGCGCATCCGGTAGCTGTTGCCGCGGATGTTGACGATGTGACAGTGGTGGACGAGGCGGTCGATCAGGGCGCTGGCCATGACGTCGTCGCCGAAGACCTCGCCCCAGTCCTCGAAGCCCTTGTTGCTGGTGAGGACGGTGGAGGCGTGCTCGTAGCGGCGGCTCATGAGCTGGAAGAAGAGCATCGCGCCGGTGCGGGTGATGGGCAGATAGCCCAGCTCATCGACCACCAGGAGCGCGGGGAAGACGAGGGTCTTGAGGCGCTGGCTGAGGTGTCCGGCGAGCTGCGCCTCCTCGAGCGACGTGATGAGGTCGCTCAGGGTCCCGTAGTAGACGCGACGGCCACTCTGGGCGGCGGCGATCGCGAGGCTGATGGCCAGGTGGGTCTTCCCGACGCCCGGCGGGCCGAGAAGGATGACGTTTTCCCGGCGCTCCACGAAGCCGAGGGTGTGCAGGCTGTCGATTTGCTCGCGCTGCAACGAGGGCTGGAAGGAGAAGTCGAAGTCGGCCAGGGTCTTCACGGCCGGGAGCCGGGACGAGCGCATGGCGGCCACCAGCCGGCGGTTATTGCGCAGGCTGATCTGGGCGCCGAGGAGGGCCTCGAGGGCGTCCGGGGCCTTGAGGTGGCCGCCGTCGATGCGGGCGAGGATGTCGTCGAGGGCTTCGAGCGCGCCGGGCATCTTGAGGTCGGCGAGCTGGGCACGCAGCCGATCGCGCAGCGAGGGGGCGGTCTTCATCGGGCCCCCGCGGTCAGCGCAGCGTAGGCGGTCAGGGGGCGCCGCTCGACGGGCACGCGCGGCACCGGGCTCGGGCGCGCGGGCGCTGGGGTGCGGTCCGGCAGCAGGACGAGCGAGCGGTACGGGTGGGGCGCGAGCGGCTGCAGGACGGCCCGCTCGTCGCGCTCGAAGCGCACCACGGGCAGCTCGTGCGTGGTGCCGTGGTCCCGGACATTGGCCACCGTGGCGAGCCAGTGCAGGGCTTGGGCATTGAGGTCGGCGTCGCCGGCGAAGGCGCGGCCGTAGAGGAAGCTCTGGCGGACGTAGCGGATGGGGCGCTCGACCTTGCCCTTGGTCTGGGCGCGATACGGGCGGCAGGCGCGGATCCGGAAGCCCCAGTGGGCGGCGAAACGCAGGAATTCGGGATTCTCGAGGACGCGACCGCCGACGGGGCGGCGGTCCTCGAGGATGACGGCCTTGAGCTGGTCGAAGAGCAGCTCGCGGGGCACGCCGCCGCAGAAGGCGAACGCCGCTTCGACGCCGGTCATCAAGGTGCGCATCGACTGCCGAGGGTAGAACTGGACCCAGAGCAGGCGCGAGTAGCCGAGGATAAACATCACGGCGAAGCGCTTGCCCCAAGGCAGGCGCACCTCGGCGAAGTCCACCTGGGCTTGGTGCCCTGGCGCCGTCTCGAAGCGGATCACCGGACCATCTCCACACAAACCACCGGTTGCTGTCTCGGTTGCTGTAATCTGCGGTCTCAGGGCCGGATCATGCACCTCGCGCCGGCTCGACATCACCGTGAGCAGCGTTTCGCGATCGGGCTGCTGGTAGCAGGTGAGAAGAGCCTCTGTGTCACGCCATCCTCCGGCCGCAGCCACATCCTTCAGCGGTAGGTGCTTCCTGGCCGTGGCCCATATGCGTCGGTATGGATGCCACAAGCCGCCCCGGTATCCGGCTTAAACAACGTGTTCAACCGGCAGTACGTCAGCTCAATCGTCGCGAACGCGAGCGAGGGGAAATATTCCGAGCCGTCGCCGGGCCGGACGTGGTTCGCCGGGCTGTCGGTCGAGATGCCACTGCTCTAAGCGAGCGGGGCGCGGCCGGCCGCGTCTCATTGCCCGGGCGTATTGCCGCCGTTGAAGCGCCCGAACAGACGAGCATTGCTCACCGCCATCAGCAGCGCGCCCAACCCGGCAACGAGGACATGGGTTGGGCTGCGGAGATCAAACGCACCGACCTGGCAGACGAGCCAGTAGCCGGCTGCGATGTTGCAAGCGCCCCACAGCACGTTCACGGTTGAGGATGACAGCCCTTCGCCGGGCGGCTTGGCAAATGGGCTTTGGAACGGACGCCCCATCATGCCGCTGACCAGGTGGGGAATGGCGTTGGCCAGAAACGCTCCGCCGAGCAGGTACGATACGTCGTGATACCACGGCATGTGGCCGATCCTCGCGTTGGGTTGGGTGCGACAGCGACCAGGAACAGTAGCAATGTAAACTGGCAAGTTAACTTTGCAAGTTGAACTGTCATTGCGTAGGTTTCCTGGCATGCCGAACAGACCCCTTGATGCCGCTATCCTCGATCTGAGACAGGCCGTTGGGCTGCTGGTGCGTCGCGTGCGCGCGGCGGCAGCGTCGGAGGAGCTGTCATTGACCGAGTCGGTCGTCATGGCGCGGCTGGCCAGGGAAGGGCCGGCGACGACCGCCGATCTGGCGCGCGCCGAAGGAATGAAGCCACAGTCGATGGGCGCGACGGTCGCGGCGCTCGAGGCGATGGGGATCGTCGAGCGCACGCCGCATCCGACCGACGGCCGCCAGGTACATATCGCACTGACCGCCAAGGGCGCCGCCCTGCGGAAGAGCGCCAAATACGCCAAGCAGACGTGGCTGGCGCAGGCCATTGCCCAGCTCGACAAGCAGGAGCAGGCCACCCTGTTCGCGGCCGGCGAGATCATGAGACGCCTGGCGGAGCAGTGACCGGCACTGACACCCGCGACGACCCCTCCGACGGCCTCGACCCGAGAATCTGGAGAGTGGCTGCCGTAGCGCTGGTGGGGCCGTTCATGACGCAATTGGATTCGACGGTCGTGAATCTCGCGCTACCGACCATTCGTCAGGCGCTGCATTCGCCGATCGCGACGGCGCAGTGGATTATCACCGGCTATTTGTTGGCGCTGGCGCTGATGCTGCCGCTCAGCGGCTGGCTGGTCGACCGGGTGGGAGCGAAGCGGCTGTACCTGGGGTGCTTCTCGGCGTTCACGCTGGCTTCGTGTCTCTGCGGTGCCGCGCGGACGATGGATACACTGATCTGGGCCCGGGTGGTTCAAGGCATGGCCGCTGGGCTCCTGGCGCCGATGGCGCAGCTGATGGTCGCCCGGTACGCGGGGCGGCATATGCCCCGCGTGTTGGGCTATACGGTTGTCCCCCTGCTCATCGCGCCAATCCTCGGGCCGGTGTTGGCGGGGGAGATCTTGAAGTACGCCGCGTGGCCTTGGCTGTTCTACCTCAATGTGCCGATTGGGCTGTTGGGGGTCGGGCTCGCGGCGGCGCTGCTGCCGGGCGACGAAGCCGCGATCCAGCAGCGACCATTTGATCTCGTGGGATTCATGTTGGTCTCTCCAGGTCTGGCGTGTCTGCTGTACGGACTCCCGCATGCGGCGCATCGGGATGGCGTGTCGACGTTGCTGGCAGGTTCGCTTCTGCTGGGCGCGTTTGTCCGTCATGCGATGCGGATGGGCAGCGCGGCATTGATCGATCTCCAACTCTTCGGTAGCCGCAATTTTTCGACGGCGGCGACGACCCAGTTTCTCAGCAACGCCGTGCTTTATGCCAGACAGTTGCTCGTCCCGTTGTACTTGATCACGGGCTGTGCGCTGTCGCCGGCCCGGGCGGGTTGGATGATGGCGACCTTCGGGTTTGGGACGATGTGCACGTTTCCACTCATGGGAGTCTTGACCGAGCGGTTAGGCTGTCGCGCGGTGTCCGCCGGCGGAGCGCTGCTGGGTCTGTTGGCCGTGCTTCCCTTTCTGTGGATGATCCAATACCAGTTTTCGCCGGCCTTGACGGTCATGAGCCTGTTCGTGGCCGGCGCTGGCTACGGTACGATCAGCATCCCGTCGGTGTCGGCGGCGTATGCGTCGGTTCCGAAAGCCAAGCTCGCCGTCGCGACCACGGCGCTCAATATCGTCCAACGGTTGGGCGGGCCGCTCGCGACAACGGTCATCGCCGTTGTCCTGTCGCTGTCGGCACCGTACTTCCCGGCGTCCGGGCCTCGCCCGTTCCTGATCGCCTTTGTGCTACTTGTGGGGCTGCACGTGCTCGTGCTCGGGTCGGCAAGCCGCCTGCCGGTGCTCATCCCGTATCGCAGGGAGCTTGCCGCCGTCCCGACCGTGTAAGCTCCGACCTCGCAATGACGTGCGAGGTCGGAGTTTTTTCGCCCCCACTGGTGGTGTCCGCCCCGCGGGCGGCTACGCCGTTCCGCCGCTCACGCCTCGGTCGGCAGATGCACGTACATGGACTGGATCGCCACGCGCCCAGGTCCGTGGAACCGGTTCCAGAACAGCATCCCGCTGCTGCCCAGGAGCCCGGTCGTGAGGCGCTGCGTCTGCGTCTCCATCTGCACCGCCGGGTCCTTGTAGACCCAGCCGCCCGGCTCGACGTCAATCATCTCGCCCGGATTCAGCGTCACCTCGAACACGTTGCCGTAGCCGTGGAGCCAGACCATTCCCTCGCCGCCCGCCCGGCAGGCGAAGCTGTCGATGAAGAACCCGGTGCCGCCGAAGAGCATGTTGGCCGCGCCCTTCACCCGCTGGAACGTGTACTCGACGTTGTCCGTGGCGGCGAGGAACTGGTGCTCGCGCACGTCCACCGCCTGCCCCTCCTTCAGCGGCACGCCGAAGATGTGGCCGGCGCCGTCGCGGCTGAACGCGATGTGGCCCACGCCCTTGGTCTGGGTCAGGAAGACGGGCATGCCCGCCATCACGCGCTTGAACGCGCCCTTGAGCGGCTTGATGCCGATCTCCACCCCGGGGCTCTTCCACAGCAGGATATGGTGCTCGAAGAAGACGCTCATGTGCGTCAGCTCCAGGTGGAGCACCGGCACCAGCTCGCCCTCGATGTGATAGGTCACGCCGGCGGCCGTGACGTCGCGGGCCGCGGTGGGCAGCTGAACGGGTACGACCATGGACAGGTCCTCCTGATACGCGGGTGGGGTCTGCAAGTGGTGCGTGCCGCGGGGGACGGGAAAGGTCAGGCGGGGCTCGCTGCGCCGACAACCCGCCGAGTGCGGCAGGACGCCTGCCTGATGCGAACGCCGAGCACCAGCCTACTTGCGGCAAGGCAGCGCTGCAACTTCAATCGCAGCAAATCATTACCGCCGTTGGCGGCCCACTGCCGCCCAGCGAGGCCGGCAACCGCGGAAGTGTCGTCCCAGTATGCCGGCAGGTGCCGGCGGTGCCATGAAGCGATTCTGTCAGGTATCCCGCGCGCCCGTAGTCATGTCGCTGGCTAAGTATAAGTCAGACAACGAGATCCACAGGTACGGAAGAGCCACTAGCGTCCGGGCAGCCTCCTGTCGATGTTTAATACTTCTCCCAGCACATGCAGTACTGCCGTGAGCGTCCCTATTGGGGATGACGGCCGCATGTGCGCCCGCCGATTGGGTGGACCGTTCCGGGCCCTATGCCCGCACGGCCGCCCAGCCGAGCGGAAACAGCGCCCGGTCGACTGCAGGGCACAGCATGGAGCTGGCGGCAGTCGCCGGGCCAACGAAAGGAAACTCTACAAGTTGCGAAGCATCCTCCTGGCGTTCGCCCTTACGGGCGCCTCGGCAGCACATCTGTACGCACCACCGGTTCCGCCCGTTCGCGTCCCCGACCATGTCGCGACTGCGTGGGCCCACCGATACCACATCGAACCGGCACTCGCCCGGGAGATCATCGCCGCCGCGTATGGGCATGGGCTCGACGGTGCTGTCGCGTTTCGCCTGGTCAAGCGCGAGTCGAGTTTCCGGGTGAACATGCTCGGGGCTGCAGGAGAAGTCGGGCTCACCCAGATCAAGCCGAGCACGGCGCGGGATCTGCGGCCTGGCATCACGATTGGCCAGCTCTATGAGCCTGACGTCAACCTCGACCTGGGATTCGCCTACCTGGCACTGCTCCGGGCCCGTTACCACGGCGACCTGTGGCGGGCCGCCACGGCCTACAACCAGGGCATGGCGATGGCGGACACGCTCCAGGGCAGCACCGAGTATGCGCTTGAACTGCTGGGGGGGCCGCGCCCCGGCGCGGGAGCCACGCGTCCCAGATTGGGGACTGCTCCGGCACTGCGGATACAACGCTAGTCGATGCCAGACAGTGTCAGGCCCGTGCGGCGCCACAGTTCCATGCTCCCGCACGAAGTGATGTGACCTAAGTGCCCGCTGCGCCGGCAGCGACCCCCTGAGTCCTGTTCAGGCTTCGGCGTAGGACCCCCTCAGAGGTGGCTGGCTTGCAGGGACAGTCGGCGGCCGCGCCTCCGCGAGCCCGACCCACGACCCGCGAGACCATCAGTTGACACAAAGCATCGGATGGTATTAGTTACCAACGATGCTTCTGGACTGAGCTCCTGCGCCAAGCAGGGGCGTCCGAGGAGAGCCATGGCCCCGCCCACCCGCACGCAGCAGTTTGAAGCCGCCTGCCGGGCTCACGGCCTGCCGGTCACGGTCCAGCGTCGCCGCATCTTCGAGGCCCTCGCCGGCCGCACCGATCACCCCATGCCCGATCAGGTGTACGCGGCGGTACGAGACACTCTGCCCGGCGTTTCCCGCACCACGGTGTACCGGGTGCTCGATACCCTGGTGCGGGTGGGCGTGCTGGCCAGGGCGTGCAGCCCGAGCGCCGCGAGCCGGGTGGACCCTCGGACGAGCCGGCACCACCACCTCGTGTGCCAGCGGTGCAACGGCCTCTTCGATGTGGACGAAGAAGCCGTCGAGCACCGGATTCGGCCGCCGGACGTGCGCCGACAGGGGTTCGCCATCCAGGGATACTCGATCTATTTCACGGGCCTGTGCGCCGCGTGCCAGAAGAAGGCGACGGCCGCCCGGCCCTCGAAACAGGCGGCGGCCCCGCAGGCGCGGGCAGGCTCGCGCCGAAAACGCAGAGACAAGCGCGCCCGGGGCTAGCCCACGGCGCACCACCGATCCGAGTCATTGAGCGCCAACGACCAAACGAGAGAGCCCATGTCAAACGAATCCAAGTGCCCGATCGATCACGCCGCCGGCGGCGGCACGACGAACCGAGACTGGTGGCCGGATCAGCTGAACCTGAGGATCCTGCACCAGCATTCGTCCAAGTCCAACCCGATGGGCGAGGACTTCAACTACCGCAAGGAGTTCAAGAAACTCGGCTTCGCGGCGCTGAAGAGGGACCTCCGCAAGCTGATGACCGACTCGCAGGACTGGTGGCCGGCCGACTTCGGTCACTACGGGCCCCTGTTCGTCCGCATGGCGTGGCACAGCGCCGGCACGTACCGCGTCGGCGACGGCCGGGGCGGCGCCGGCCGGGGCCAGCAGCGCTTCGCGCCGGTCAACAGCTGGCCGGACAACGTCAGCCTCGACAAGGCGCGCCGGATGCTCTGGCCGATCAAGCAGAAGTACGGCGAGAAGATCTCCTGGGCCGACCTGATGATCCTCGCGGGCAACGTCGCCCTCGAGTCGATGGGGTTCAAGACCTTCGGCTTCGGCGGCGGCCGCGAGGACGTGTGGGAGCCGGACGAGGACGTCTACTGGGGTGCCGAGGACAAGTGGCTGGGGGACAAGCGCTACTCCGGCGACCGCGACCTCGAGAATCCGCTCGGGGCGGTGCAGATGGGCCTGATCTACGTCAACCCGGAAGGGCCGAACGGCAACCCGGATCCGATCGCGGCGGCCAGGGACATCCGCGAGACCTTCGCGCGCATGGCGATGAACGACGAGGAGACGGTGGCGCTCATCGCGGGGGGCCACACCTTCGGCAAGACGCACGGCGCCGGCCCTGCGACCAACGTGGGGCCCGAGCCGGAGGCCGCTCCCATCGAGCAGCAGGGCCTGGGCTGGAAGAGCAGCTTCGGCACCGGCAAGGGCGGTGACGCGATCACCAGCGGCCTGGAGGTCACCTGGACCACCACGCCGACGAAGTGGAGCAACAACTTCCTCTGGAACCTGTTCAGCTTCGAATGGGAGCTGACGAAGAGCCCGGCCGGCGCGCACCAATGGACGCCGAAGGGTGGCGCGGGCGCCGGCACCGTGCCGCATGCCCACGACGCGTCGAAGCGCATCGCGCCTTCCATGCTGACCACGGACTTGTCCCTGCGGTTCGACTCCGCCTACGAGAAGATCGCGCGGCGCTTCCTGGAGCACCCGGACCAGCTCGCGGACGCGTTCGCCCGGGCCTGGTTCAAGCTGACCCACCGCGACATGGGCCCGCGCGCCCGCTATCTCGGCCCGGAGGTTCCGGCCGAAGCGCTCATCTGGCAGGACCCCATCCCCGCGGTGAATCACCCGCTGATCGATGCGCGGGACATCACCTCCCTCAAGGCCAAGATTCTGGCGTCCGGCCTGTCGGTCTCGGAGCTGGTGTCCACCGCGTGGGCGTCGGCGTCCACCTTCCGCGGCTCCGACAAGCGCGGCGGCGCGAACGGCGCCCGCATTCGCCTGGCGCCGCAGAAGGACTGGGAAGCCAACCAGCCGGCCCAGCTGGGCAAGGTGCTGGGGAAGCTGGAAGGCATCCAGAAGGCGTTCAACGGAGCGCAGAAGGGCAAGAAGAGAGTCTCGCTGGCCGACCTGATCGTGCTGGGCGGGTGCGCCGGCGTCGAGCGGGCGGCGAAGCAGGCGGGGCACAGCGTGAAGGTGCCCTTCACGCCGGGACGCATGGACGCCAGGCCCGAGCAGACCGATGCGGCCTCCTTCGCCGTGCTCGAGCCGTTCGCGGACGGCTTCCGCAACTACCTCAAGGGCAAGCACACCGTCGCGGCCGAAGCGCTGCTGGTGGACAGGGCGCAGCTGCTGACGCTGACCGCGCCCGAAATGACGGCGCTCGTGGGCGGGATGCGCGTCCTGAAGACGAACGTCGGGGGAACCGCCCATGGTGTCTTCACCAAGCGGCCCGGGACTCTGACCAACGACTTCTTCGTGAACCTGCTCGACATGGGCACGGAGTGGAAGCCGGTCTCGAAGGACGCGGACGTGTTCGAAGGCCGCGATCGCCGGACGGGCAAGCTCAAGTGGACCGGCACGCGGGTCGATCTGATCTTCGGTTCGAACTCCCAGCTCCGCGCCCTGGCTGAAGTCTATGGAAGCTCGGACGCGCAGCAGAAGTTCGTCGCCGACTTCGTGGCGGCCTGGAACAAGGTGATGAACCTGGACCGTTTCGACCGTTCATGATCTGAGAGGAAAGGCCCTGCGGGTGGCGCCGACCGGTGGCCGGCGCCACCGGGGGCGCCGCGTGCGGCGCTCACATCCGCCGCACCCGGCGCGCCTCCGTTCCAGCCGGGCCGCTTCGGCCCGTCAGATCTTCAGCCTGGTCCGGATGTCCTGCGGCAGCCCGGCCTTGTTCAGCATGAGCAAGTCGAACTTGGCGCGGATGTAGTTCTCCGACATGTAGATGTAACCGTGGTATGGCCCCACGTCGCCCCAGGAGTTCTTGACCTTGTAGAAGGTGACCCCGTTCTCATCGTGGGCGATGCCGACGATGTGCATCGTGTGGTCGTCGGTCGTGGTCCACCGGTCCCAGCCCTCCTGCCGTGCCTCGGGCGTGATCGTCTCGCCCTCGTGCCATGTGGCGTAGCCGGCCTTCTGGTCGAAGGAGCGCTCGCTGACGTCGGACCCGATCGCCACCGTGTAGCCGCTCTCGATGGCGTGCCGCAGGGCGCGCATCGCGTCGTCCAGCGGGAGGTTCCAGGTCTGGTCGTTGTGCGCCCAGTTGTCCGGCGTCTCGAGCGGGCCCTGCTGCCACAAGGGCATGTTCGTGAACGACGTGACCTCCACGTAGGCGGCGGGGTCGATCTCGAGCTGATCGGCGAACTGCCTGGGCGTCTCGGCGCGCCCGTCCACCCGGATGGTGTCGGGCATCGGCCCCAGGTACGCGTCGAGCAGCGCGCCGAAGCCCCTCGTCCACTTGGGCGACGGCCCGGGCCTCGTGCGGAGCACCGCGTCCAGATCGGCGCGGAGCACGGACTCCATCTCGCCGTCGTTGTAGCGGGTCTCGTACGGCCACAGCCCGGAGAAGTCGCTCTGGCGGACGATGCCGTACCTGGCGATGGCGGTGACCACGTCGTGGCTCAGCCCGCCGTCCCCGAACGTGTTGTTGCCGTGCCAGCGGTAATAGGCCTCGCCCTTCTCGCGGAATACGTGGTCCGCGATGAACATCTCCGACAGGTCGTACTCACCCTTCCCCATGCGCAGCAGCTCGGACTCCAGCATGCTGATGGTGGCGAAATCCCAGCACGTGCCCGTGCTAGCCTGGTCCTTGACCGGCGTGGCGGGAAGCACCGTCACGTCGGTGAAGGTCTTCGGAGGGTGCTGCTCCTCTGCCGGTTGCTGGGCGCCGAGCGCTGCGGGAAGCCCGACGGTCAGGGCGAGCAATAGGGGGCCGAGCATTTGGGAACGTCGCAAGGTCGGTCTCGTCATCGTCCTCTTCACCTCCCCCGGGTCGCGTTGCCCGGGGTTTCTAGGGCTGGCGAGCGGCACCTGCCGCGCGCCGCACTCGTGGGTTCGCAGAGCACACGCCGCTCGGACGAACGGGGCAAGTCGGTCGGTAGTGACCCACTCTCAAAAACCGGGCCACTACCGCTGAAACCGCTCGGGCCCGCACCGATCTACCCTTCTCCGCTCAACGCCCCCCATGCCGCGAACGCCGTCTCGAGGGCCCGCTGCGCCGCGTCGAGGTCCCTGCCGAGCGCGGCCGCCCGCCGCACGCCATCGCCGGTGAGATAGAGCTCAGGGTCCGCCAGCGCCGCCTGGAGCCGCTGTACCTCGGCGTCGGCCCGGGTCACCTCCGCCTCGGCCTGCTCGAGGGCGCGGCGCGCCGAGCGCTGGACCGATTCCTCCCGCTTCCGCGTGTCCTGCCCGCGGCGCATCTGGCGTTGCTCCTTCACCCGCCGCGAGGCTTCCTCCTCCTCAGCCGCGACGCGCGCAGCGTGCGCGCGCTCGGCGCTGGCCGCCTCCCACTCCGCGAACGTGCCGGGGAAGTCGGTGATGTGCCCGCCGTACAGCACCCAGACGCGCGTCGCCAGCGCCCGAAGCAGCGCACGGTCGTGGCTCACGAGGATCACGGTGCCGTCGAATCCCTCGATGGCTTCCTCGAGCGCTTCGATGGACTCCACGTCCAGGTGGTTGGTCGGTTCGTCGAAGGCCAGCAGGTTGGCGCCCTCGAGCTCCATCAGCGCCAGCGCCATCCGGGCCCGCTCGCCTCCCGAAAGCGTTCCGCACCGCCGCAGCACCGAGTCTCCCGAGAACCCGTAACGCCCGAGGTGGCCCTGTACCTGCCCGCGCGTCCAGCGGGTGCGCCGATCTGCGATCGCGTCGAACAGCGTCTTCTCCTCGGGCACCTGCGCGAGGTCCTGGCGGTAGTGCGCGAGCGTGACCGAATCGGGGAGGCGCACCGTGCCCGCATCGGGGGCGCGCTCCCCCGTGAACACCTTGATGAGAGTGGACTTGCCCGCACCGTTGGCCCCGATCAGCCCCACCACCTCGCCGCGCCGCACGGTCGCGCCGAAGCGGTCGAGCAGCACCCGCGGGCCGAATGCGATGCGCACACCCTCCGCGACGAGCACCTGGTCACCGCCGCGCTCACGCGCCTCGAGTCGGACGGCCATCACGTTGTCCTCGCCCGGCGGCGGCCCGAGCCGCGGCAGGCGTGCCAGCCGCTTCTGCCGCCCCACCGCCTGGCGGCTGTTCTGCCCGGCGATGTTGCGGCGGATGTAGTCCTCCTCCTTCGCGATCTTCGACGCCTGTTGCCGGTAGGCGCGCTGCGCGGCGAGCCGGCGCTCGGCGCGCTGGGTGACGAAGGCCGAGTAGCCCGCGGCATAGACGGCCGCGGTGCGCCCTTCGAGGTGCAGGACATGATCGGCGAACGCCTCGAGGAGTGCGCGATCGTGCGTGATGAGGAGGACGGCCGCGTCGAGGGCGCGCAGATACCCCTCGAGCCACAGCGTGGTCTCGAGATCGAGGTGGTTGGTGGGCTCGTCGAGGAGCAGCAGGTCGGCCGGGGCCGCGAGCTGGCGGGCCAGGGCCACGCGGCCGCGCTCGCCGCCGCTCAGGGTCGCGAGCGAGCGGGTGCGGGAGGCGTCCGGGTCGAAGCCGAGGCCGTGCAGGACGGCGTCGACGCGCGCCGCGGCCTCATAGCCGCCCTCGCGCTCAAAGCGGTGCAGGTCGCGGTCGTAGCGCTCCAGCATCGCCGGCGTCACCGCGTCCCCCGCCTCGGCCATTCCCGTGGCCTGCTCCGCGAGCGAGTGCTCGAGCGCGAACAGGTCGGCGAAGGCGCCCGCGGCCGCCTCCCACACTGTCGCCGCGTCGCCGAAATCGCGGTACTGGTCCATCACCGTGATGCGCAGCCCGGCGGAACGCGCAACAACGCCGCTTGAGGATGCCAGGTCCCCGCGGATCAGGTTGAAGAGCGTCGTCTTGCCCGAGCCATTGCGCCCCAGGATGCCCCACCGCTCGCCGCGGTCCACGAGGAAGCTCACGTCGCGCAGCAACTCCCGGTCGCCGAAGCGCACCGCGACCCCGGCCATGGAGACCAGGGTCATCGCGCCGCAGCTCCCTGCACGTCGTGGAAGATCGGTGGCAATGCCGGCGGGCGCCGGACGCAGGATTTCACGCCGGCAAATCTAGCGGGCTACCAGTTGCCCGCTGTAGCCTCGCGCAGTCGCTCGGGGGTCCCCACATCCTGCCACGCATGGGCCGAGACGTTCCCCGGCTCGATCCGGTAGCCCCGCGCGGCCAGGTCCAGGTACAGCTCGACGATCGGGAACGTGCCGGTGCGCTCGGCGAGGTCGAGGATCTCCGGCTCCACCACGTGGATGCCGGCGAACGCGAAGTCGCGCACGGTCCCCTCGCTCTCGCGCACGCGGCGCGCGCGGCCCGCCTCGCGATGCTCCCAGCCCACGAGGCCATGTTCGTCGAAAAGAAGCCGGCGCGCGGACGGCCGGTCCTGCACAGCCAGCGTGCCGAGAACCAGGTTGCCCGGATGGTCCCGCGCGCCCCGATGCCTTGCCAGCAACGCCTCGAGCGGGACGCGAGACAGGACGTCCACCGCGTGGAGCAGGATCGGGCCGTCGCGGCCGAACAAGTGGCCCGCCGCCAGGAAGCCGCCGCCGGTGTCGTACGGCCCATCGGGCTCGGGCGAGACCAGGATCTCCACTCCGGGCGGCGCGTGCTCTCCCAGGTACGTCGCGATCTGATCGCCGTGGCGGCTGGTGTTGACGATCAGCCGCGTAGCCCCGGCCGCGACCAGGCGCTCCATGACGTGCGCCAGCAGTGGCCGGCCGCGCACCGCGATGAGCGCCTTCGGAACCGTGTCGGTGAGCGGTGCGAGTCGCGTCCCGAGGCCGGCCGCCAGGATCATCGCCTCCATCAGAGCTTCCCGTGCACCACGCGAACCGCGACGTGCGGATACCGGCTCCTCAGGTGGGCGGCCAACTTCGCCGCCATGAACACCGAGCGGTGCCGGCCGCCCGTGCAGCCGAATGCCACCGTCAGGCTCGAGAACCGCCGCTCCAGGAACCGCTCCACGTGCGCGTCCACCAGCTCGCTGACGCTGCTCCAGAACTCCTGCACCTCCCGCGAGCGCTCGAGGAAGTCCGCCACCTTCTCGTCCTCCCCGGTGAAGTCGCGCAGCTCGGGCACGTGATGCGGGTTGGGCAGCGAGCGGCAGTCGAACACGAACCCGCCGCCGTGGCCCTCGCTGTCGGACGGGTAGCCGTCGCGGTAGGAGAAGCTGCGGACCAGCACGCCGAGGCCGGCGTGCGACGCGGCCCCGTTCTCGGGCGCGGCCCAGCGCTCGACGATCCGGCGGAATACCTGCTCCAGCTCGGGCAGGGCCAGCGGCAGGCCGGCGGCCAGCAGATCGTCCAGGTTGCGCGCGGCGTGAGGCACGCTCTCCAGGAACCGGCGCTTGCGCTCGAAGAAGCCGCGGTATCCGTAGGCCCCCATCGCCTGCATCAGCCGCACCAGGACGAAGCCGGTGAGCTGCTCGCGGAACCGCGCCCGGTCCACCGGCACCAGGGTGCCCAGCGCGTCGAGGTAGGCTTCCAGCAGCTCGGCGCGCAGCGGCCGCGGAATGGCGGCCTTGGCGTCGTACAGCAAGGAAGCCACGTCATAGTGCGGCGGCCCCTTCCGGCCGCCCTGGAAGTCGATGAACCACGGCTCCCCGTCCCGGATCATGATGTTGCGAGACTGGAAATCGCGGTACAGGAAGCCGTCGGCGCCGGCCTGGAGCAGGTGCGTCGTGAGGCGGGAGAAGTCGTCCTCGAGCCGCTGCTCGCTGAAGGGCACGCCGGCGAGCTTCAGGAAATGATACTTGAAGTAGTTCAGGTCCCAGCGGATGGATTGGCGATCGAAGGCGCGGCGCGGATAGGCCAGCCGATAGTCCACCACGCGATGGCCCTCGACCTGGAAGCGCGGCAGGATCGCAAGCACCCGCCGGTACAGCGGCACGATGTCGGCCGGGAACTGGTCCGGACCGCCGGCGCTCCGCGCGGCGCCGAGCGCGCGGAACAGGGTGGTGTCGCCGAGGTCCTCCTCGAGCCAGACACCCGCCTCCTGGTCCTCCGCATGGATCTCGGGCACCGGGAGGCCGGCGGAGCGGAAAGCCCTGGCGAACGACAGGAACGCGCGGTTCTCGTCGCGGTCGGGCCCGATGGCGCCCACCACGGCGCGCTCGGCGTCCCACACCAGCCGGTAGTACTGCCGCGTGGACCCGTCCGCCACCAGGTCGAGGATCCCGTCGGGCCGTCGGCCGAACCGCTGCTCGGCCAGGGTGATCAGGCGTTCCTTCATCGGGTCGAATATCGCCCCGGGACGCTCCGCGTCCAACCGAGGCGGGCGCCACTCAGCCCCCCGCTACGGGCTGCACGCCACTCGATCGCCCGCAGCGCCGCGTACCCTGCGGCGGAGACCCTGACCGGCCGATTCGGCGCCCGACTAATTGCCGCCTTCCCGGTTGCTGTAACGGTACCGCACCGGAGTTGACTGCGGGCCTCCGAGTCCCTTGTACGTGACGGTCGCCTCGGGAGAGATGATCGCGCGCCCACAGTCGATATTGACGGCCTCGCTGTCGCCGGAGGTTGACGAGAGTTTGATGCTGGCGTGGTACCGGCTCAGCTCGAGCCACTCGAGATGATGCCCCTTGATGGTCAGAGGCTAGGTCGGGAAGTAGAACCCGCGCGCATCGAAGGGCTGCTGGGGCCGCGTGTCGACCGCGGCGAGCAAGGGCGCCGTGGGCGAGGCCCGCCCCGCGCTCGGCTGCGGCGACCAGCTGCGGACGACTCTCTCGATGGCGGTCTTCATGCGGCGTCCTACGGCTTGCGGGGATTGGCGGTCCGGCTGCCGTATCTCATGCTGTGGCGCGACGCGCATCGAGGCACGCCGGCGAGTCCCTCATGCGACCCGTGCGCTCAGGCGCGGTAGATCGTGATCGCGGCGTCGGCGACGAGCATGCGCCGGGCGCCGGCTGGCAGGTCGTGCGCGGGGTCGTGCTCGGCCACGAAGATCCGCGCGAAGCGGCTCCGCTGCCACGCCGCGATCACGCGATCGAGGATCCTCGAGCCGTACGGCGGATCGGCGAAGGCGACGTCGTAGCTGTCCGCCGCGAGCGCCTCGGCGAACGGGACGGCGTCGCGCTTGAAGATGCGGGTCTGCGACGTGAGCCCGAGGGCTGCGACGTTGGCCTTGAGCGCGTGCAGGCTCGCCGGGCGGAACTCGACGAAGTCCGCGCTGCGCGCGCCGCGCGAGAGGGCCTCGAGGCCGAGCGCTCCCGTGCCCGCGAAGAGGTCGAGGACGCGCGCACCACTGATCTCTCCGGCCAGCGCCTCGAGCAAATCCGCGCGCACGGATTCGGCGGTCGGCCGCACGCGGAAATCGTTCGGCGAGACCAGGTCGCGGCCCTTGAACCTGCCGCCCACGATCCTCACGTCAGCAACGCCGCCTCATCCGAGAGAGCTGAGCTTTACCGACTGCGGCAGACTTTCAGGGGAGTTCCGGCCGCTAATTAGGGAATGGCCGGCGCTCGCGCAAGAGGCCAACACAGTCTTCATGCGCGCCGCGGGCGCTGGCTGCGTGTCGCGCCACGGCATAAGATTCGGCAGCCGGACGGTTAGCCACCGTTAGCCGAAGGACGCCGCATGAGAACCGCCATCAAGAGACTGCTGCTCACGGCCGCACCCCTCTTCGCCTTCACGCCGCTGCATGCCCAGGTCGAGGCGAAGCCGGATCCGGTCGCGGACCCGCGCAACGTGGTGATCGACGGCAAGGTCCGTCTCACGGTGCTGACCCCGCAGCTCGTGCGCCTCGAGTGGGCCGCCGACGGCCACTTCGAGGACCGGCCCTCGCTCGTGTTCCTGGATCGGCACACGCCGCCCGTCGCGTTCACAAAGCAGGTCGAGCACGGCTGGCTCGTGATTGCGACCGGGCAGCTGCGGCTCCGCTACCGCCCGGGCAGCGGCCGATTCGGGCCGGAGAACCTGAGCATCACGCTGAAGAACGCCGACTCGACGGTGACGTGGCGGCCCGGGACGTCGGATACGGCGAACCTGGGAGGCACGGCCCGCACGCTGGACGGCGCGGCCGGCCCGGTGCCGCTCGAGAAGGGGCTGGTCTCGCGCGACGGCTGGGCGCTGGTGGACGACTCGGACCGGCCGCTGTTCGACGCCAGTCCGTGGCCGTGGGTGGTGCAGCGCGCACCGGCCCAGCGGCAGGACTGGTACTTCTTCGGCTACGGCCACGACTACCGCCGCGCGCTTGCGGACTTCACGCGCGTGGCCGGGAAGATCCCCATGCCGCCGCGCTTCGCCTTCGGCGCGTGGTGGTCGCGCTACTGGGCGTACACCGACGCGGAGCTGCAGAATCTGGTCGAGGACTTCCACCGCTACGACCTGCCGCTGGACGTGCTGGTCGTGGACATGGACTGGCACAACACCTTCGAGCTGCGCTGGGAGGGCCAGCCCAGGGACCAGGCGGGGCAGCGGATGGGCTGGACCGGCTACACCTGGGACCGCGCCTACTTCCCGGATCCGGACGCGTTCCTGGGCTGGGTCAAACAGCGGGGGCTGCACACGACGATGAATCTGCACCCGGCCTCCGGCATCCAGCCGCACGAAGCGCAGTATCCGGCGATGGCGCGGGCGATGGGCATCGATCCGGCCACGAAGCAGTACGTGCCGTTCCGCATCGAGGACCAGCACTTTGCGGACGCGTACTTCGCCAACGTGATTCACCCCCTGGAACGGCAGGGCGTGGACTTCTGGTGGCTGGACTGGCAGCAGTGGGGCAACACCTCGGTGCCGGGCCTCAACCCCACGTGGTGGCTGAACTACGTCTTCTTCACCGATATGGAGCGGCAGGGCCTGCACCGGCCGCTGATCTTCCACCGCTGGGGCGGCCTCGGCAACCATCGCTACCCAATCGGCTTCTCCGGCGACATGCACTCCACCTGGCCGGCGCTGGCCTTCGAGACGTACTTCACGGCCACGGCCGCCAACGTGGGCTTCGGCTACTGGAGCCACGACATCGGCGGGCACATTCCAGGCGAGGTCGCGCCCGAGCTCTATACGCGCTGGATCCAGTTCGGGATCTTCAGCCCGATCCTGCGCACGCACACCACCAAGAACGCGAACGCGGAGCGCCGCATCTGGGCGTATCCGGCCGAATACGCGGACGTGATGCGGGACGCGTTCCAGCTTCGCTACGCGATGATCCCATACATCTACACGGCCGCGCGGCGCGCCTACGACTCCGGCGTGGCCGTGGTGCACCCGCTCTACTACGACTGGCCGGACGCCGACCAGGCGTATGCGTTCCCCGACGAGTACGGCTTCGGTTCGGACCTGGTGGTGAGTCCTGTGGCTACGCCCCTGGACAGCGCCAGCGCTCTGGCGCGCCAGAACGTGTGGCTGCCGCCGGGCGAGTGGGTGGAGTGGTCCAGCGGAGCGCGGCTCTCGGGTCCGCGCGTGCTGGACCGGACGTTCGCCTTGGATGAGCTGCCGGTGTACGCGCGGGCCGGCGGCATCGTGCCGGAGCAGCCGAAGATGGAGCGGAGCGACGAGCGGCCTGTCGATCCGCTCATCCTGGACGTGTTCCCCGGCGATTCCGGCAGCGCGCGTATCTACGAAGATGCGGGCGACTCGCTGGGATACCGCGACAGCGCGTACACCTTCACGCCGGTGCTTGAGCGGCGGACTGGCGCCACCATCGCGCTCACGATCGCGCCTGTGGAGGGCTCATTCCCGGGCATGCTGCGTCAGCGTGCGTACGAGGTACGGCTGCGCGGGACGTGGCCGCCCGCGCGCGTGACCTGGCAGGGCGCGGAAGTCCCGTACCGGGCGGACGGGTCCGCGCCCGGCTGGCGCTACGATGGGGATCGGCTCACCACCATCGTGTCGCTGCCCGAGGCCGACGTTTCCACCCGCAAGCAGCTGGTGGTGTCGCAGCCCGTCGGCGCGGACGACGCGCTCTTGGACGGCGTGCCCGGCCGCCTGCTGCGGTTGAAGCGCGGCATGACCATGCTGGAGAAGCTCTGGCCGGCGGACTGGCCGTCCGATGCGTACGTCACGCTGGCCCAGACCGGGCGCCGGATCACGCTGCAGCCGGACTCGGCGGCGGTGGAGTTGCGGCGCTTCCGGGAGCAGCTGCCCGAAGTGCTGCACGCGCTGCCGCAGCTGAAGGGGGACACCGCGGTGATCCGCCAGGTGCTGCGGCACCTGGACCAGGCGCAGCGGCAGAACTAGCGCGCACGCGCCGCGTGCCGGCCGCCGCCCTGAGCGCGGCCCGCTGGGGTCGGAGGTTCTCCGCCCTCACCCTCCCGCGCCGCTCCCTTGGTCGTGTGAGACATCTGCCGCCGGGTCGGACCTCCGCCCGTGCCGCTCCCGCCTCCGGCGCGACGCGGTCCACGCCTCGTAGCGCTCGGTCCCCGTCTTGAGCTCGAAGTAGACCACCGGCACGACGACGAGCGTCAGCGCGGTGCCCGCGATGGCGCCCGACATCAGCGTCAATCCGAGACCGCGCATCACTGGATCGAGCAGCAGCACGGACTCGCCGAACACGACGGCGGCCGCGGTCAGCAGGATCGGGCGCACGCGCACGGCACCCGCCTGCAGGATCGCGTCGCGGAGCGGCACGCCCCGCCTGGTTGCTTTCTCCGTGAAGTCGATCAACAGGACGGTATTCCGCACCAGGATCCCCGCGAGGGCGAGTTCGCCCATGACACCGGTGCCGCTGATGAACTCGCCGGCCAGGACGTGTGCAGGTAGGATGCCGACCAGCGTGAACGGGATCGGCAGCATGATCACCAGGGGCAGCGTGTACGACCCGAACCATCCGGCGAGCAGCACATAGATGAGGATCAGGACGGCGACGAATGCGGCCCCCAGATCGCGCATCGTGTCGCGGGTGAAGGAGTAGTCGCCTCCCCACGCGACGGTGTACGCGTCTTGGGAGGGTGGCGCGCCGGTCCAGCTGATGCGCGGCGAGCGCCCGTCCGGAGCGCGGAGATCCTGAATGGGGCGGCTGAGGTCGAGCGCCACGTACAGGGACGCGGTGCGCCTCCCGACCGCCTCGCCGGTGACGTAGACGACCGGCACCATGTCCATCCGCGCGATGGGTGGAGCCACGCGAGCATGGCGGACGTGCACCAGGTCGGCGAGCGGCACCTGGCCGGCCGCTCCGGTCACGAACAGGCCGGTCAGGTCGGCCACCGAGCTGAGGCGCGCCTCCGGCAGCCGCACGACGATCGGCACGGGCTCGGTCTCGCCGGTGATGCGCGCGTAGCCGACGGGCGCGTCCGCAACCGCTGCGCGCACGGCGAGCGCCAGCTCGGCGGCCGCCACGCCACGGACCGCGGCCTTCTGGTAGTCGACGACGAGGCTCACCTCCCGGTCGCCCAGCTCCGCGGACATACCCACGTCGGCCACGCCGGGGGCGCCCCGGAAGATCCCGCGCACCTGCTCGGCCAGCGCGATCTGGCCGGCGTAGTCGGGGCCGTAGATCTCGGCGGCGACGCTGGCCATGGTCGGCGGGCCGGTCGGGGGCTCGACCACGTTGAACGTGGCGCCGTAGGGGCGGAGGACGCGGGCCAGTCCCGGCCGCACGAGGGCGGCCAGCGTGTGCGTCTCGCGGTGGCGGTCGGCGGCCTTGCGGAGCTTCACCACGATCTCCGCCTGGTGGGGCCGATTGCGGAGGCCATACTGGCGGGCGAGGCCCTGGTAGCTCAGCGGCCCCGGCGTGCCGGCGTAGATCTGGTAGCCGGCGACCTCCGGCACGGACATCAGAGAGGTTGCCGCATCAGTTGCCGCGGCGGTCGTGGTCTCCAGGCCCACTCCCTCCGGGAGATCCACCATCACCGAGAATTCGTCGTCGTTGGCCGGGTTCATCAGCTGCACCAGGGCGGTGCGCGTCGCCAGCAGTCCGAGCGACCCGATGAGCAGCAGCACCGTAACGGCGTAGAGCCGGTGGCGCCAGGAAGGACGCTCGAGGAACGGCCGCACCACCGGGCCGTACCAGCGGCCGAGCCGCGTGCCGCGCGCCACACGTCGCTCTGGGACGGGAGCCGGGACCCGCGCCGGGGCCGCCGCCTTCCGCTCGAGGAAGCGGTAGGCGAGATGCGGCGTGATGGTGAGGGTGACGGCGAGCGAGAATACCATCGCGATGATGGCGCCGTAGGGGAGCCCCCGCGACCATTGCCCGACCAGCCCGCCGAGCGCCATCATCGGCAACAGGGCGGCGATGACGGCCAGCGTGGCGATGATCGTCGGATTGCCGACCTCGCTCACCGCCTCGAGCGCCGCGTCGCGCGGCGACCGGTCGCCCAGCTGATGGAACTGCCGGTTGATGTTCTCGACCACCACGATGACATCGTCCACCAGGATGCCGATGGCGAAGATCAGCGCGGCCAGCGAGAGACGGTTCAGCGTGTACCCGCTGAGCTTGTAGACGACGATGGTCAGCCCGACGATGATCGGGATCGCGACGCCGTTGATCGCCGCCTCCCGGCGGCCCAGCGTGAGCGCGACGATCCCCACGACGATCAGCGTCGCGATCAGCAGGTGCTCCAGGAGGCTCACGACGCGATGCAGCGCCTCCGCGCCGGCGTCGCGGGTGACCTCGACGTGGACGTCCGAAGGGATGAGCGTGCCGCGCAGCCCCTCGACCCGCTTGAGGACGGCGTTGCGGATGACGATGGCGTTCGTGCCCAGCACCTTCCGGACCGCGAGACTGACCGCGATGCGCTGAGCGGCGCCGGTGGCCGGGCTCCGGAGCAGAACGTAGCTGTCGGGGGTCGCAGGCCCGTCGCGCACGGCCGCGACGTCGCGCAGGTACACCGGGCCGGCGGGCGAGGCCCCCACCACCAGGCTCCCGACGTCCTCGGCACTCTTGAGGAACGCTCCGGCCTGAACGCGCTGGACTCCACCGGGACCCCGCAGGTCGCCGGCCGGGAGCTGCAGGTTCGCAGCCTGAATGACCTGAGCCACCCGGGCCGGGCTGACGCCCTCGCCGGCGAGCCGCGCGGGGTCCGCTTCCACGGTGATTTCGCGTCCCAGACCGCCGATGACCTCCGTGCCGCTGAGTCCCTCGATGTCCTGGAGCCGGCCCGCGACTTCGACCGCGAGGCGCCTGAGGATGTAGGGATCGTCGCGCTCGCTCCAGAACGTCAGGACCATGATCGGCACGTCCTGCACGCCGCGAGACCGGACGAGCGGCGCGAGGTGCGCCGGCTGCGAGACGTCAGGATTGGCCTCGAGGCGGTCGTTGACCTGCACCAGGGCGCGCGCGGCGTCGACGGCCTCCCGGAACTGCACGGTGATCAAGGCCCCGTCCGCTCCCGCGGCGCTGGCCACGTGCTCGACCCTCGGGATTTCGCGCATCAGCTCCGCTACGGGCCGCGCGGCGCGCTCGTCCACCTCCGCGCTGCCCGCGGCGGGGTAGGGCACGAAGACCTCGACGACGGGAACGACGATGCTCGGGTTGTCCTCCTTCGGCGTGGTGACGGCGGCATAGACCCCGAGTGCGACGGAGGCCACCACCAGGAGCGGAGTGACCTTCGACTCGATGAAGGCCGCCGCGACCGTCCCGGCGAAGCCGAGCCGCTCGCTCACCGGGACGCCCCGCCCGCCACGATGCGCTGCCCATCGGTCAGCCGGTCGCCCGCACCGACCACGACGCGATCGCCGGCCTTGAGGCCCGAGAGGACCTCCACGGCGTCACCCTCCTCCAGGCCGATCCGCACCCACCGCAGGCGCGCCGTCGTTCCGTCCACGAGGAACACGCCCACCATCTGGCCCCGTCGCACGAGCGCGTCGCTCGGAACCAGCAGGCGCGTCCCCGTCCCGGTGTCGGGGTCGTCGGAGGGCACCAGCACGGTCGCCGTCATCCCCGAGATGACCGCCGAACTCGGCCGGCCCAGGACGACGTTCACGCGGAAGCCGGTGACCGGCGGGCGTGCAGCAGGGATCACCGCCTCGACGACGCCGAAGGCGCGCACGCCCGCGGCCTCGATCTCCACCGGGATCCGACTCCCCTCGTGGAGCCGCGCGGCCGCAGCCTCGCCGACGCTCGCGACGATCCGGATCCGCGACAGGTCCTCGAGCACGAACAGGGGAACGCCCGGTGACGCGACGTCGCCGAGCTGCACGTTCTTGCGCACGATCTCCCCGGCGAACGGCGCGGTGACGGTGCCGTAGGAGGCGTTCGCCTCCAGCTCCCGCAGCGCGGCCCGCGCCGCTTCGAGACCGGCCGCGGCTCGCGCGCGCCCCGTTTCGGCCTGCTCCAGCTGGATCCCGGCGATGGCCCGCTCCGAATCGAGCGCCTGCATCCGTCTCAGGTTCGTCTCCGCGTCAGCCAGCAGCACCTGCGCCTCGGCGACGCGCGCCTCCAGCTGCGCGCGCCGCGCCGCGAGGTCACGGTCGTCGATCCTGACCAGCACCTGCCCGGAATCCACCCGAGCGCCCTCCTCGAACGGCGCTGCGATGACCGTGCCCATCAGCTTGCTCGCGGGCGACGCACGGCGGATCGGCTCCACCGCGCCGACCGCCGGGACCCCCCGGGGCGCGCGCGATGCTGTCACCTCCGCCACCTGCACGCTCAGCGGGGCCACCTCGCGTGGGGCGCGTGAGCCGCCGCAGGCGGCTGCCAGCACTGGGAACGAGAGCGCCCACGCGGAGCGCACGCGGCGCACCATCCTCGCGTCCATCTCACTCCTCCATCACGGTGATGCCCGCGGCGAGCCGGTACGCGCCGGCCGTCACGACGAATGCGTAGCGGGCGGCCGACAGGCGGGTCGCCGCCGCCGCCTCGGCCGCCTGCGCGGCCAGCAAGTCGGTCATTGAGGCGAGGGCGTTCCGGTACCGCGTCTCCGCGATCGCCTGCGCCTGACGCGCGAGGTCGTAGGCCTCCTGCGCGTAGGCACGGCCGAGCCGAGCCGCTTCGTATCGCGCCTGCGCCGACCGCACCTCGGTTCGTGCCTGGAGCAGGGCGGCGTCCCGCTCGGCCTCGGCGCGTGCCTGCGCGGCCCTGGCCGCGCGGCCCTCGGCGAGCAGCTGCATCCCGTCGAACGGCGTCCACGAGAGGGAGATGCCGGTGGTGAGGAAGTTGCGGTTGGTACCCAGCGGTTTCTGATCGTACAGGTCGATCGTCGCGAAGCCGTTGAGCCGCGGCAGCCAGCCCGCGTTCGCGCGACGCACCCCGAGGCGGGCCGCGTCCAGCGCTTCCTCGCGGGCGGCGATGTCCGGCCGCGACGCCAGAGCCGCGAGGGCCCCGTCCAGCGTCGGCACCGCGACGGAATCCGGCAGGGGGTCTGCGACACCTCCCGTGCCGATGCGCCCGCCAAGCACCTGCTCCAGCGCGGCGGCGGCGTCGACGGAGTCGGCGAGCGCACTTGCCAGCTCGGCGCGCATGGCCGCCAGCCGCGAGCGCGCCTGCAGCACGTCCACGGGCGCGACGAGTCGCTGCCGCTCGAGGGCCTCCGCCTGGGAGGCGGCGCGGTCCGCGGCCGCCACCGCGTCCCGCACCGCCGCGATCCGTTCCGCCGCGAGCGGGACGGCGAAGTAGGCACGCAGCACCGCGAAGGTGAGCTCCTGCTCCCCCCGGTCGAGCCCCAAGTGCGCGGCGCGGACCCCGGAGCGGCCCTGTCCGCGCCCCAGCCACGCGTCCACGTTGATCAGGGGCACCTGCAACGCGACCTCCCCGCCGTACATGAAGTACGGGGCCGGTGCGGAGAGCCCGGCGGGCGTGAGATCGGCCGCCGAGAACGTCCCCCGCTTCATTTCGAAAGCCAGCACCGTGGAGGGATCGTCCGAGCGCAGCCACTGCTCCTGCAGCTGCAGGGTGGGGAGGATCCCCTGGAGCGGCCGCAGCGCGTCGCCCTCGACCCGGCGCGCGTCGGCGCGCGCGCCCGCCAGCTGCGGGTTGTGCAGGAGGGCCGTCGCCACCGCATCGCGGAAGGTCAGCCCCCGGACGGCTCGCTGGCCGGCCCCCGCGTCAAGCGACTGTCCCCGCGCCGGACGGACGGCCGTCAGCGTCAGCGCGGCCACCAGGGCGAGGCGCTCCACGTGGTTCATCGAATCCCCGCTGCTGTAGCGTTCACAGGACTAGACGCAAGCGTCTACTTGACAGAGAGACTAGACGGCATATTCTAGTAAGTCAAGACGCGGTGGGGGCCGGTTGCGGACGACCGGCCCCGGGTCTCGGGTATGCGAAGGGCCTGCAGGATGGCGCACGGGCGAGGGACTATGGAGCGGCCAGGTCGGGGGAGGGATGGGCGCAAGCGCCGGCCGCCGCAGCGGCGGCCGGCCGCGCCCCGCGTCCCGCTACAGGTGCGGGGTCAGCGGCGGGTGGACGCCATCCTCGACGCCGCAGCGGCGGTGATCAGGGAATCGGGGGTGGGCGGGCTCACCGTGCACGGCGTGGCGGAGCGCGCGGGCACGTCCATCGGCTCGATGTACCATTTCTTCCCCGACCTGGAAGCCGTGATCGGCGGGCTGGTCGACCGCCACCTCAGGGGCTTCGAGCCGGTGCTTTCGGCGCTCGCCGCCCGCGACAGGCGCGAGTGGTCGCGGATGTCGGCAGCGGCTGCGGTGGACGCCATCGTCACCCCCATCTTCTCGTTCCTGCGCCGGCACCCTGATGTCCTGCTCCTCAACGCGGCGCCGGAGGCGGGCCCGCGGTTCGGGAAGCGGAGGGAGGAGCTCAAGTACGCCGGGCTCGAAATCATCGAGAAGGTCCTCGCCGCGCGCAGCCCGTCGGTACGGCCCGAGGTCCGCCGGGCCCGTGCCGCCGTGCTGGTCGGGGCCGTCGAGGGCGTGGCGATCCTCAACCGCGCCCCGGCGGATCAGGCCCGGGTGGTCGGGGAGCTCCGCCGGGCGATGATCGCATACTTGGAAGCGGTGGAACGGACTCGCTGATCGCGGCTGCGTCCCCGCCTCCGGCGTGTGCACCGGAGCCTCCGTGACTCGCGGGGGACATCCTCACGAGTTCTGTGTCTTGACCTTGTCGGAGGTCGCGTCGAGGAAGTTGGTGAATACGGACACGATCTTATGGATGCCGTCCGATCCGCCGCCGAGCACCGCTCCAGTGAGCAGGACGTCGGCCGCGACAAAGACGCTTGCCTGGCTCGCGTGCGCCTGGCTCAGCGAGGCGAACGCGCCAGGATCGACGAGCGCGCCAAGCGCGCGAACGCCGAGGGCTGCGATCCCTGTCCCGATTACCACGCCCGCGGTGAAGGCGATGCGCTGCGTCTGGCTTCGATACGCGGCCAAGTCCAGCAGCTGCTGACTGGGCTGCCCCGGCCCGCCGTGGGGCACCGCGGCAGAGCGCACATGCAGGGCAAGTTGGTCCGCTGACGGTCCCCGCCATGTGGTCACAAACACTTCGATGGTCCGCTCGATGAACAACGACACAATGAGCAGCGGCGCCATCGTCTGCACGAACGCTGCGGCGGTGAGTGGCTTGAAGGTGATGAGGCCTGGGTTGCCGACGGCAACCCAGACGGCGAGCCCGAGAATGAATGCGTAAAACAGGGACAGCACCGCCGCCTGGCTGAAGATCCACGACCGGCGTTGTTTCTGAACGGGTGGAGCAGGTATCACGGTCATCGGTGCTCCTTCGACGGCGTCACTGTTCGCGTCCGACAGCAGACGGGCTGTCGAGGCTGTCTTGGCAAGGTGACGAATGACTGAAACAGGCGAAAGACTGTGGAAACTCATAGGGTGCCGGAGGGCGCCCGTTGCGATACCTGGGGGCGGAGAGACTATGAGTTGTCACAGTCTTCCGTCAGACGCCCCGCCATGAGTACCGTCGCACCTGGTTTCACAACGCGTTTGAACGTTACGACCGTCGGTGGGGCCACGCCCGACGGTCCACGTGGGATCATTGCCTCCGGAGGCTGTATGGCTCGCGACATCCTCGTCGGAAGAGCCGGCGACACGCTTACCGGCGTCACGCAGACTCCCAGCTTCAAGATCGCCACACAGCTGGGGGATCTCGACGTACCAACGCCGAAGATCCGGCGCGTGCATTTCAAGAGTTCGACCATGCCGAACGATCAGTTGTGGCTGGCCAATGGCGACATTCTCAACGGCACCATTCGCACCCCGGTTGTCGCATTCCAGCCCGAGGGCGAGGCCGTTCGACAGGTCCAGGTGAGCCTCATCAACACGATATTGATCGGTTGGTTGATGGACTCGAGCGAGTTGCCGCTGCCCGATGCCTGATCGTCAGCCATGCGCTGGCCGGCCGTGCCGCTGCGTTCAACTCCGCACGGTTAGCGCGACTCGACAGGCCGGGAGGACGCCATGAGTGACGACCAGCAGGTGGATCAGCCCCTGCTGCTCACGACCTCATCGCGTCCCCCTGGTGCGGCCTGTGGAGCGCGTCGGCCTGCCCAAGGTCGGCCATCCTGCCGCGCAGGTTCGTGCACGCTGGCGCCGTCGTTCGTCCGACGGATTGGACCACGACGGCGCCAGGCGCGGGCGCTTGAACCGGCGGGTACGGACAGCGGCGTAGCATCGCCTGTTGGCTTGCCATGATCCCCGCCGTCTACTGCACCACCTTGATCGTCCAGAAGTCGTCGGACAAATCCGAATTGAGCAGGTACTCGTAAGGAATCGTGCCGTAGCCCTTCGCTCCCCACGACGTGCCCCACGAGTTGCGGATGACGAAGACGCGCTTCAGGTCGACGTAGCCTACCGCGACCATCGCGTGCCCCTCATTGGTCGCGGCCGCCGATCCCGGCATCGGGATGGCTCCGGTCGTCGTGTTCATCGGGAAGTTCTGGTACACGGAGATTCCGAAGGCGAAGGGGTACCCCTCAGCAAGGCAGCCCTTCATCTGCATCAGGTTGTGCTCGATGCGTTGATAGTTCACCGCCTTGTACCTCAACGCATCGTGGAAGCACTTGGGCGTCGGTTCGGTGGCGAACTGCGTGATGACGTAGGGCCACTCATGTTCGGGGCAGTCTCCCTGATCGGCGACGCTCTTGATCCCATCGCGGATGGCCCCCCCCGCGTCGCTTGCGATGGTGCCTTCCATCGACCGCTCGTTGTAGTAGATGAAGAGTCGCGACGGCACGAAGTCCGCCTTCTTCTCCTTGAGACGATCAAACTCGATGCACGCCGCGATGGCGTTCGCCGTGCAGCTTCCCAGCTGCCCCTGGTCGTACACCTTCGGGCACTTGGCCCTCAGGTCGACGAACGGAGGCAGCTTGGTAAGGGTTGTACCCAGCGCCGCAAAGCGGAAGTCACGGTGGTCGGGCCGGTCCGGCACCCATCCGAATCTCCGGGTCACCTTCTTCGTCGCCATGGTCGCCTCCACTGGTTGAGAGGTCATCTACACACCGCTGCGACGATCGAGGATGCGATTACCTGCCGTTGGGGCGAAAGGCTATCAGTACTCCTAGTCCCCGCTTTTTCACAGGCGGCAACCACCTGCGCGCTGGCTCAGACGAACCCGGACCAGGTCCCAGGCCTTACCGCGCCGGCGCTGGGGCGAGCGACGACTAGTGCTGCTGCCCGGAATGTTTCCCCTGAGCCGCCTCGCGCTCGCCCACGCGGACCAGGACGGCGAAGCGCAGCAGACCCTGCTCGTTCCTGATCCCCAGCACCCGGCGCAGGTTGGCGCGATGGTATGTCACCGTGTAGCTCGTGACACCGAGGGCCGCGGCGATCTCGTCGGTGGTCTTGCCGTCGGCGATCAGGTGGAGAATCTGCTGCTGGCGGGGTGTGAGGCAGGCCGCCGCCGAGTGCGTGGCCCGGAGCGCAACGCGATCGGTCGCCGTCGGAACCCGCGGGGAGGTGTAGCGCTGTCCCGAGAGCACCGCGTGAATCGCCTTCTCGAGCTCGTCGTTACTCGAGTCCTTCGGAACGAAACCGTGCGCGCCCGCATCGAGCGACGCGTCGGCGAGCCCCCGGTCCAGGTGCATCGTCACGACGAGGATGCGCATGGCGGGATGCGACGCGCGGATTTCGAGAATCAGCTCGAGACCGTTCATCCCCGGCATCGTCAGGTCGAGCAGCAGGCAGTCGGCCTCGCGCGTACGCAGCAGCTCGCGCAATGCAGAGGCCGAGTCGGCAACGCCAACGACGTCGAAGTGCCTGCCGAGGATTGATCCCATCCCTTCGGCCACCAGGCGGTGGTCGTCCACAATGACAAGGCGTCCGCGATTGCGGCTCAAGGTCGGGCATCTCCAGGCGTCTCGCGCGACAGCGGGCGCCCGGCGGATGGACATGGTGTCCGCGCCAATCTAGCCTTCGAAGGCGTCACCGCTAGGCCGGCCCGCGAAGTCATCCTAAGCCAATATCCAGCCAGAGGTTGCACGCTCGTTGCGTTTCGCGTCGCGGTCCACGCTGTCGCGCAACTCCTCCTACGCTGGCGTTCGGCTCCTTCGACCACTAGAGCCATGTGGCACTGCTCAACCGGAGTCGCATCCGGACCACACTGTGTGTCGGCGGCGCTACGGAATTCGTCATTATCAAGAATGGCAATCGGAATTCTCGCGGCGGGCACCTGCAAGCGCGGCAGCCACTTCCACCGCCTGATGCCCGCCTGGCGATTCGGCATGTCCGGGGGAACAACCTGTGCACCATGCCCTGCGCAAGATTCTGCATTCGTCGCCATCGGAGCAGGAGGCGTGCGGTGCCTGAATGGTGGGGGCTGCGTGTGGAGGGGCAACTGGTTCGCGTCGTTCATTGGCGCGACGTCTCTCCTCCGACGCTGTCTGATTTCAGCACTACTGTCCTGAGCGGGGTCGAGTACGAGATCGCTCCCCTGCACGGGGCGGCGGCTGAATGAGCACGCCCGTTGGCAAGCGCTGACATCGTTCCTTCCGCTGAGCTTCAGCCTCCGCGCTAGGGCCCCACGGCCACGTGCCGTGCGGCTGTCGCAACACCGAGCTTGACCCCCGACTTCCTCGCCTGCCATGGTTGAGTGGGCTACACCCACGACCGACCGGGATTCTCGGAACCGAGTTGAATCGGAGGCCGCCTTGCGCATCGGGATCATTGGAGCGGGGATGATCGGGTCGACGATGGCGAAGCTGTGGGCCGACGCCGGGCACGAGGTGCGCGTGGCGTCACGCCATCCCGAGAACCTGAAGGCGCTCGTGGAGCCGCTCGGAGCACGCGCGTCGTCGGGAACGCCGAACCAGGCGGCCGAATTCGGTGACGTGGTCATGCTGACCGTTCCGCTCAAGGCCGTTCCCGATCTCGCGCGGGACCTCGCGCCTTCGCTGCGCGGCAAAATCGTGCTCGACACCGGGAATGCCTACGAACGGCGCGACGGTGACACCGCCCGCCACGCCTCACAGCACCCGCTGGGCTCGGCGGGCTGGGCGGCCGCGATGTTTCCCGGAAGCCGGTGGGTCAAGGCGCTCAACACGGTATACTTCAAGACGCTCGAGAGCGAGGCACATCGAAACGGGGATCGTGTCGGCATTCCACTGGCCGGCGACGATCCGAAGGCGCTCGAGACCGCGGCCGGCCTGGTGCGGGATGCGGGATTCGATGCCGTGATCGTCGGCCCGCTCGCGCGTGGCAAGGAATTCGAGCCGGACACTCGTCCCTACAACACCGGCATGAGCGGCCCCGACGTCCGGACGTTGTTAGGTCCGCCCCGGTGAGCGACGGCACGGGCGGAGAGACGGAGAGACGATGAGCGACGACGCGAAGCCGAAGAAGCCGAAGCCGAAGCCGAAGCCAAAGCCGACGCTGAAGCCGAAGAGCAAGACCGGCTCCACCCGAGCCGGAAAGGTCGAAACCTCACCGGGCTGTGGCGCACCCCGCCGCAACGGCGCCGCCGGTCACCGAGGACGACCTGTATCTCTTCAACGAGGGCTCCCACTACCACCTCTACGACAAGCTCGGCTGCCATCTCACCACCCTGAACGGGGTGGCCGGAGCGACCTTCGCCGTGTGGGCCCCCAACGCCGACTACGTGTCGGTGATCGGGGACTTCAACGCCTGGAACAAGGCGGCCAACCCGCTGGCCACGCGCGGCTCCTCCGGCATCTGGGAGGGGTTCGTCGGGGGAGTGAAGAAGGGCGACGGCTACAAGTACCACATCGGCGCGCGGGCCGGCGGCTTCCAGGTGGACAAGGCCGACCCTGTCGGCGTCCACCACGAAACGCCTCCCAAGACCGGCTCCAAGGTGTGGGATCTCGAGTACGAGTGGGGGGACGGCGAGTGGATGGCGGGCCGCGGCGCGCGCAACGCCCTGGCGAGCCCCATCTCGACCTACGAGGTGCATCTCGGCTCGTGGATGCGCGTGCCCGAGGACGGCAACCGCTCGCTCTCCTATCGCGAGCTGGCGGATAAGCTGGTGCCCTACGTCAGCGACCTGGGGTTCACCCACGTCGAGTTCCTCCCAGTCATGGAGCATCCGTTCTACGGCTCCTGGGGCTATCAGACCACCGGCTACTTCGCTCCTACGAGCCGCTACGGCACCCCGCAGGACTTCATGTTCCTTATCGACCAGCTCCACCGGGCGGGGATTGGCGTGATCCTGGACTGGGTGCCCTCCCACTTCCCGACCGACGAGCACGGCCTGGCGTACTTCGACGGCACGCACCTGTTCGAGCACGCCGACATGCGCCAGGGATTCCACCCCGACTGGAGCAGCTACATCTTCAACTACGGGCGGCACGAGGTGCGCTCGTTCCTGCTCTCCTCGGCGTTTCTGTGGCTCGACGTGTACCACGCCGACGGGCTGCGCGTGGACGCGGTGGCCTCGATGCTCTACCTCGACTACTCCCGCAAGGCGGGGGAGTGGATCCCCAACCGGTTCGGCGGGCGCGAGAACCTGGAGGCGGTGGACTTCCTCCGGCGCTTCAATACCGCCGTCTACGAGCGGCACCCGGACGTGCAGACGATCGCGGAGGAATCCACCTCGTGGCCCATGGTCTCCCGGCCCACCTACGTCGGCGGGCTGGGCTTCGGGCTCAAGTGGGACATGGGCTGGATGCACGACACGCTGCTCTACATGTCGAAGGACCCGGTGCACCGCCGCTTTCACCACCACGATCTGACGTTCCGTGGGCTGTACATGTTCACGGAGAACTTCTGCCTGCCGCTCTCCCACGACGAGGTCGTGCACGGCAAGGGCTCGCTCCTGGGCAAGATGCCTGGGGACGACTGGCAGAAGTTCGCCAATCTCCGCGCGCTCCTGGCCTACATGTATACGCAGCCGGGCAAGAAACTCCTCTTCATGGGCGCCGAGATCGGCCAGCGCGAGGAGTGGAACCACGAGTCCAGCCTGGAGTGGCACCTGCTCGAGCACGCGCCGCACCAGGGCGTGCAGCGGCTCACCCGCGACTTGAACCGCCTGCTCCGGGCCGAGCCGGCGCTCCACGAGGTGGACACGGACCCGGCGGGGTACGAGTGGATCGACGCCAACGACTCCGACAACTCGGCGCTGTGCTATCTGCGGAACAGCCGCGACGGGAAGGACGTCATCGTCGTGGCGTGCAACTTCACCCCCGTCCCGCGGTACGGCTACTGCATGGGGGTGCCGCGCGCGGGGTTCTGGCGCGAGGTGCTCAACACCGACGCCGGGGAGTACGGCGGCAGCGGCATGGGCAACCTGGGCGGCGTGAGCACGACCCCCATCCCGTGCCACGGGCGCGCGCAGTCACTCGACCTCCTCCTGCCGCCCCTGGCCGTGGTGGTCCTGAGGCACGAGTCGGAGTGAGCGACACCAGGCAGTGGGCCCTCCCGCGCGGTCACGTCACCATCCGCCAGACAGGGCTGAGTAGACGCCCAGGCCGGTGGTGAGGACCGACACCGCCACTACGACCCAGAGGTAGATCCCGCGCAGGCGATGCTCCGCCGGCAGCGCCGTGATGGCGAGCGCGACGAGGAATCCGAGGACCAGTGGCAGCAGCAACGCATTCATGACTTCCACGCGGACGCTCAAGCTGACGAGATTCGGCGCGACCGCCACCAACGCGGCCCCGCCTACCACGCCGACGCTGTAGACGGCATAGAACCACGGCTCCTCGGCAGGGCGCAGTCCCAGGGAGTGCTTGTAGCCCGCCACCTCGCCGAAGCCCCAGGCCACGGCCAGCGATACCACGATCGCCGCGACCAGCCCCGCGCCGAGTATGCCCAGACTGAAGATCAGTCGGCCCATCTGCGGCCCCAGGAACGGGCTGAGGGCGTGACTCATTTCGCCGACCGTGTCCAGGCTCCCATTCGGGTTCACCTTGCCCATCGTGGCCGCCGTGGCCACCACGACGGCAGCCATCACCATCTGGGTCACCACGGCGCCCAGGGCGGTGTCCCAGCGGGCGTGCGCGTACTGCTCCGGCCGAACTCGCTTCTCGGCGACCGCGGACTGCTGGTAGAAGATCATCCACGGCATGATGACGGCCCCGATGTTGGCGGCCACGAGGTGCAGGTACTCGCGGTCGCCCAGCGGTGCGTGCACCAGCCCGGCGACGAGCTCCCCGATGTGGGGATGAGCCTTGTAGGCGATCCAGAGGAAGACCAGCTCGAAGAGGCCGACGGCAAGGGCGATCCGTTCCACGCGCCGGTACGACCCGGTCCAGACGATCAGCAGCAGGAATCCGGCGGCGAGCGCTAGGCTGATGATCCGGGGCACGCCGAACAGCTCTCCCACTCCCGCTACCCCGGCATACTCCGTCAGCAGCGCGCCTGCCGCCGCCACTCCCAGGCCGGTAACCGAGATCCAGGCCCACGTCGGACCGAATCGTTCGCGAATGAGTTCGCAGTGTCCCTTCCCCGTGAAGATCCCGAGACGCACCGTCAGTTCCTGCACCACGTACACGACGGGCATCAGGACGAATTGCAGGAGGAGGAGCTTGTAACCCCAGCGGACCCCGCTTTGCCCGGCGGTCACGATGCTGCCCACGTCCGTGTCGGCGAGCATGACCACGAGGCCGGGTCCGAGCACGGCCAGGAACACCTTCCAGCGCCCGGCGGTGCCCCGTCGGTCGCGCTCAGGGACGTGCGCGTTCGTATGAGAACGTGGTTCGTTCACGGCCGCGAATGATAACCACTCTCGGAGCCGGCGTCTCGTGCTTCGGGTCCAAGCCGCTGCGGAGCGCTGGCGAGGCGTGGTTGCGGTGCGACGCCAGCGGCGACGCTGCGATGATGGCGACCTGCTGATCTGCGCTGTGGCCGTCGCGCTGCTAGGTTTCCGCTAACCGTCACCTGGGCACCGCCATGAACACCACCGACCGTGCACCTCTGATTGCCATCGCCATGCTCGCCGCGCGCGCTGACGGCTCGACCGACAGCGCGGAGCAGGCGGCGGTGGATGCCGTCGTCGCCCGCATGGGCTCGCCCGATGTCAGCCGGCTCGCCGAGCAGGTGGCGGGTGGGCAGCTGCGGGCCGCCGATCTCGCCGCGAAACTCTCCGACGACGAGGCCCGCCAGACGGCGTACCAGGGCGCGCTCGCCATCTGCAATGCCGACGGCCCGGCCAACGCCGCCGAGCTGGACTTTCTCGAGGAGCTGCGCGACGCCCTGGGCATCAGCGCGCCGGCCGCTGAGGTGCATACCGGCGCGCCGCCGGCGGGCCCGCTCGACGACTTCATCCTCCAGCAGGCGATCCTCACGGGCGCGCTGGAGATTCTCCCCGACCAGCTGGCCAACATCGCCATCCTGCCGCTGCAGCTCCGCCTGGTCTACCAGATCGGCCAACGCCACGGCCAGAAGCTCGATGTCAATCAGGTGAAGGACCTGGCGGCGACACTAGGCCTGGGAGTCGCGGTGCAGGGCGTGGAAGGTGTCGTGATGAACCTGGTCGGCGGACTCGCCAAGGGTCTGCTCGGCGGCCTGGCCGGCGGCGCCACGCGCGTCGCCACCGGCGCGGCCATCTCCTTCTCCGCGACCTATGCCCTCGGCCACGTGGCCGACCAGTACTACGCGCAGAACCGCCGCCTGAGCCGCAACGACCTGCTCGCGCTGTTCGACCGCTTCAAGCAGGATGCCAGGACGATCTATCCCCGCGTGCAGAGCCAGATCCAGGACAAGTCGGGATCGCTCAACCTCCAAAGCCTGCTCGCCGGGCTGCGCGGGGCCTGAGCCAGGTACGCAGCAGCTCGGCCGATCGGTCCCGCAGGTCAAACGAAACGGTAGCGGCCCGGGACGTGTGCCCTGGGCCGCTATTCTCGCAGCAGAAGACGCGGTCGGGAGGCTCTATCGCGGATAGGTGCCGAGCGCGGGAAACAGGTCCCTGAGGCCGTTGGCAGCCATCTCGACCGCGATGGCCGCGAGCAGCAATCCCATGATGCGGGTCAAGACATTGATGCCGGTCCTGCCCAGGCGAGTGCCGATGGGCGCCGCCATGTGCAGTGCCAGCCATGTGCTCGCGCCAACGAGCGCCGCGATGGCCGCGAGCACGAGGTAGTTCATAACGGACGCCTGGATGTGCCCATACACGATCATGGCCCCGATCGCCCCGGGGCCCGCCAGCAGGGGAGTAGCCATCGGCACCACGGCGATGTCCGGTTTCTCGGCAGCCGCGCTCGCCTCTTCCCGGGTCTGTCGTGCGCCGCCGGGAATGGCCCGCATCATGCCGAGGGCCATGAGCAGGATGAGCAGGCCTCCGGCGACCCGGAACGCGGGGATGCTGATTCCGAAGAGCGCGAGGGCGGGACCACCGATGGCCAGCGACCCCAGCAGAATGAGCGTGGTTGCGGCCGCGATGCGGCGGACAGTCCTGCGGTGCTCCGCGGGCGTGTAGTTAGGGGTGACGCTGAGATAGACGGGAATCGCCCCGATCGGGTCGATGAGCACGAAGATCGCGATGCAGGCCTTCAGATACTCGCCGAGTGGCCCGGAGACGAGCATCGCCCACTCCCCTCAGACCGACAGCGGCGTCATCGCCGGGGCGGAATGCTGAGCACGATGTGGCAGGGCGCCTTCGGTGCAATCATCTTCCCGTCCGGAGGCGACGATCGGCGCGGTCAGATATGCAGCGCGGCCACGCGTTACGCGAGGCCGCGCTCGTATCGTACCCCTGACTCGTGCGGGTCGCCAGCCTGGCGATCCCTCACTACTGCCCAGCGCTGTCGACTAGATCCCGAGGGCAGCGCGGCCTATCGACTCCCACTCCTCCGGCGGGCCCCACAGGCTCTTCTCGCTCCCGAGCAGCGTGGTGTACGAGTGGAGCATCCCGAAGTTGGCGCAACGGATTGAGAACCAGGCGATATCCTTGCGCTCGACCAGCGCCTTCTCGATATCGTCGGTCACCTGCACGCTGGTGCGCCGCTCCGAATGCACTTTGCGGATGATGGAGGCCTCGTCCTTCTCGGCCAGGTAGGAGTAGATGGGCGCCAACGCCTTCGCGTCCACCACGTCCACCAGATCCTCCGGGTACACGTCCTTGTCCGACTGCGTCTCGATCGCCACCACGCTGAGTTGCCCGAACAGCTCGCCGGCCTTGCTTCCCACTGCGCTGGGGTAGGTCGTGAGGCAGGGGACTTTGATCCTGAACACCACGCGCGGCTTGAAGGATGAGGCCTTCGCGGTGTAGTTGCAGAGATAGCGGACCAGGCACTTCTCCTTCGACACCGGGGTCACCTTCTCCATGAAGAACGGATAGGTGAACGTGGCGCTGACATCGGTCGCGTTGAGGCCGTCGATATAGTCCTGCAGGTTCCGCGTCAGCGTGCTGGTCCCGATGATGTCGCGGTGACCGTGCAGGATCTTGATCAGCTTCCCGATCCAGCTCGCCTCGAACTCGTGGTTGATCCGCGCCGATATGGAAATGCTGGCGATCGTGGGCTGACCCTCGGGGTTCGCGCGCGAGGCGACCCGCACCGGGTACGGTAGATCCTGCAGGCCCACGTCAACCAGGTAACGCTTTTCGTCCGACATCTTCCACCTCCGTATGCGTTTCTATCAGCCAGCGTGAACACCTTCAGCGGGCACCGGAGCCCGCAGTTGTTCCCTGATGCGTGCGTACTGCCGCAGCGCGACAATGGCTCCGACCGCCTGCTCCGGGGTCGGATACGCCGGGATCCCGTAGTCCCGGAGGCGCGTGAGGGCGGCATTGCACTCCAGCCCGCCCTGGCATTCCATCACGAACGGCTTGCCGAAGTGGCGGTACAACTCGTGCACCTTCAGGGCCACGTCCGCGATCGCCGGCACATTGGTGATGGCCGACGGGCAGACCGACCCGTACACACCGTCGACCATCGGATCCTCGAACGCGGCACTGAAGGCGCGCTCGTACACCGACGGCGTCGCCGTGCCGGCGATGTCCACCGGGTTCAGCACCGAGCCGAAGCCGGGCATGTCGGCGCGCAGCCGGCCCGCCAGTGACGGCGAAATCTCCGTGAGCGACCGCAGCGGCATGCCGAGGCGGTCGAAGTGCTCGCAGGACAGCAGGCCCGAGCCCCCGCCGTTGGTGATCATCACGACGTTGTCGCCCCTCAAGGGTGGCTGCATCGCGAGGCCGATTGCGACGTCGAGAAACTCCTGCCACTGCTCGACCCGGATGACGCCGGCCTTGCGAAACACCTCGTCGAAGAAGGCATCGTCGAGGCCTTCGTTTTCCGAAGCGGTATGCGCCATCGCGGCCTTCTTGGCGCGCTGGGACGAGCCGACCTTGATGACGACCACGGGCTTGGTGGGGACGACCGACCGGCACGCCGAGATGAAGGCCTCCGGGGAGTCGAGTCCTTCGATGTACACGGCGAGGCAGCGGGTATTGGGATCGTTGCCGCCGTAGACGATGAACTCGGAGAAATCGACGTCGGCCTTGTTGCCCAGGCCGACGAAGAAGCTCATCCCGAAGTGGCGCAGTATCGAGGCGCCGAGCGCACCGAGAAGGTTCGCGCCCGACTGCGAGATCAGTCCCACCGGACCCGGCACGGGGAGGTAGGGAATGAACCCGCAGTTGAACTTGAAGTAGGGGCTGCCCATCCCCAGGAAATTCGGACCGATGAGCGGGAGCTGGTGCTCCCGGCAGAAGCGCGTGAGCCGATCCTGAATGTCGCCGCGGCCGGTTTCCTTGAAGTCGCTGCTCGAGATCGCCACGACCTTAACGTGCTTGGCCGCCGCGGCCTCCACCACTTCGGGGACGGCGCGCGCCGGAACGGCGACGAAGACCAGGTCCACCGGTCCCGGAACCTCCGCGAGACTCCGGTACGCCTGCAGACCCTGCACCGTCTCGGCCGAGGGGTTCACCGGGTAGATGGTGCCACGGTATCCCCACTTGATCAGCCCTTCGATCACCTTGTAGCCGACTTTGGTGGGACGCCTCGAGGCACCGATCACAGCGACTGAGGAGGGGTTCAACGCGTATTTGAGATTGTCGATCACGTAAGGGCGAGGAGCTTCGATTTTCACGCCCGATCACCTCCGTGTTGAGGGAGGCGACAGCGCGGCACCGGCGATCGAAGTCCGAGTTGAAGCGACTGCGCCTCTACGACCAAGTCCTCACGTTCAGATCATTGCATACCGTGGGCCAGTGGGGCGTTCCGGTCGGCGGGGTGCCTAAGAGGCTGGGGCACAAGGCGTTGGGCGGCGGAGCGTGACGCCGGCCTGACCGGTGCCCCTCGCATTCTCCGCGCCGCGCGCCGCAACCCCGTCCCGAGGCGGGCGTGCAAGTCGGCATCCCACGCTTCACTGCGGAGAGCATCGCGCGCGTTGGTATGTCGGGGGTACGTTACGATGACGCGTCCGCGGGCACCTGCCGGCCCTCGCGCAGGGTACTCCAGAGAGAGTGACGGACATGACCGACACAGCCGACAGACAGCACCGCTCGATCCTGCAAGGCATCGCCCACCGGGCGATGCTGGAACGCGGGCTGGTTCCGGATTTTCCGCGCCAGGCGCTCGCCGAGCTCGACGGCATCCACGGGCCGGCGGCGCGAACCGAGGAAGCGACGCGTGACCTCAGGAACCTGCTCTGGTGCTCCATCGACAACGATGATTCGCGGGACCTGGACCAGCTCACGGTCGCCGAGGCGCTGCCCGGCGGAAGCACCAAGGTGCTGGTCGCCATCGCCGACGTCGACGCCCTGGTCAAGCAACGGTCGGCGCTGGACGATCATGCGCGGGAAAACACCACCTCGGTCTACACGGCCGCCGAGACGTTTCCGATGCTGCCCGAGAAGCTGTCCACCGATCTCACCTCGCTCAACCACGACTCGGATCGCCTGGCCATCGTCATTGACATGGTGTTCGCCGCGGACGGATCGCTGCAGCGCTCGGACCTGTATGGCGCGGTGGTACGGAATCGCGCCAAGCTCGCCTACAACAGCGTCGCGGCGTGGCTCGAGGCCAACGCGCCGGCGCCCCAAGCGATCGGCGCGGTCGGCGGCCTCGCCGAGAACCTGCGGCTCCAGGACCGCGTGGCCCAGCAGTTGAAAGCGCTCCGGCACCAGCACGGCGCGCTCGATCTCGAGACGATCGAGGCCCGTCCGGTCTTTGATGGCGATGAGCTGAAGGACCTGGAAGCCGATACGAAGAACAGGGCCAAGGACATCATTGAAGACTTCATGATCGCCGCCAACGGCGTCAGCGCGCGTTACCTCGCGTCCAAGACGTTGCCGTCGCTGCGGCGCGTGGTCCGCGTGCCCAAGCGCTGGGACCGGATCGTCGCGCTGGCCGCTGAGCGGGGCACCACGTTGCCCAAGGTACCCGACGCACGGGCCCTCGATCAATTTCTGGTGGCTGCGAAGGCGGCGGACCCGCTCCGCTTTCCCGACCTCTCCCTCAGCGTGATCAAGCTCCTGGGGGCGGGGGAGTACGTCGTCGAGCTTCCGGGAGCCGGCGTCGCCGGGCACTTCGGTCTGGCGGTCAAGGACTACACGCACTCCACCGCGCCGAACCGCCGCTTTCCCGATCTGATCACCCAGCGCCTGCTCAAGGCAGCCGTGGCGGGACGGCCCCTGACGTACGCGAACGACGAATTGGCGGCGCTCGCCACCCACTGCACCGAAGCGGAAGACGCGGCGAAGAAGGTCGAACGCCAGGTCACCAAGTCCGCAGCCGCCATTCTGCTGGAAGCGAGGGTCGGCGAGCAGTTCGATGCCATTGTCACCGGCGCGGCCGACAAGGGCACGTGGGTCCGCCTGCTGCAGCCGCCCGTGGAAGGACGACTGGAAAGCGGGGTTGAAGGCCTGGACGTCGGCCACCGGATCCGGGTGCAACTGGTCCGCACGGATGTCGAGCGCGGGTATATCGACTTCAAGAGAGTGGCGTAGGGAGGGGCAGGCAGCATGAAGCCCACGGCTTCCACCCTGGTTTGCGCGGGATGCGAGTGGGTCGCGCCTACGCCCGAGGAGGAGCGCTACCCGTTCCGATGCCGGCGGGCCGGCCGCGGGGATACCGACCACGTCGTCACCAGAAAGCTGGACCCGTTCCGCGTCGAAGCCGTGCGCGGCGACGACCTCAATCCGTTCATCCGCCACCGCGAGCTGCTGCACTCCTGGCACTCGGCCCGCCGCCGGGGGCAAACCGACGACGCCTACGTGGAGCTGGTACGCCAGCTCGACGCGGCGATCAGGCTGGTCGACGGGCGCGGCTTCCGCACGACGCCCTTCGGCCGGAGCGAGGCGCTGAGCGCCCGGCTGGGATTCGACGCGGCCGGCGGCGTGTGGGTGAAGGATGAGACGGACAACGTCGCCGGCTCGCACAAGGCCCGCCACCTGATGGGCATCCTGCTGTACCTGCAGGTCGTGGAGCGCCGGGAGCAGCCGCCGCTGGCCATCGCCAGCTGCGGGAACGCCGCCCTGGCGGCCGCCGTCCTGGCGCGCGCGGTGGAGCGACCGCTCCGGGTGTTCGTGCCGGCGGATGCCGAGCCCGCGGTGCTGGAGCGGTTGCAGGCGCTGGGCGCTTCGATCGCCACGTGCCCCCGGACGCCGGGGGTGCCGGGCGATCCCTGCGTCCACGCGTTCCACGACGCGCTGCGGGACGGTGCGCTCCCCTTCTGCTGCCAGGGGAGCGAGAACGGCCTCACCATCGAGGGGGGCGAGCTGCTCGGCCACGAGATGATCGGGCAGCTCGGTGGGGCCGTGCTGGACCACGTCGTGATCCAGGTGGGCGGGGGCGCGCTCGCCAGCGCGGTCATCCAGGCCTTCCGCTTCGCGCACCGCGCCGGGCTCACGTCGCAGCTGCCGCGATTCCACGCGGTGCAGACGCGCGGAGCCTGGCCCCTGAAGCGGGCGTGGGATGCCATCCAGGAGCGATTGCGCACCGAAAGTGAGATCGAGGTGCTCGACCGCGCTACGAAGCACCGCTCCGAGTTCATGTGGCCGTGGGAAGAGGCGCCGCACAGCGTGGCGAGCGGCATCCTCGACGACGAGACCTACGACTGGCTGGCGGTGGTGAAGGGGCTGGTCGCCTCCCGTGGCTCGGCGCTGGTGGTGGACGAGGAATCGCTGCGCGAGGCCAACGCGCTGGCGCGGGAGACGACCGGCGTCTCCGTCTGCCACACCGGCTCGGCCGGACTCGCGGGGCTGATACAGCTCCGGCGGGGCGGCGTGGTCAAGCCGGGCGAACGCGCGGTGGTGATCTTCTCGGGAGCGCAGCGGTAGGCGATGAGCGGTGCCGCCCGCCGCGCGGCATGATCGCGCGGCGGTTATGGAGCCGTCCTATCTGGCTGTAGGAATGAAAAGGCGGGGCGGCACAGGCGCGTGCCGCCCCGCGTTGCGCACTCACCTTACTCGCAGGCGGGGGCGCCTTCGCCCGCGCTCGGGTATCCCGAGATCGTCCCGGTGCCCACGTAGATCCCGCAGCTCTCGCCCGCGGCGGCGTTGGACGACGTCGCGCTCCAGCCCGTCCCTGACGAGCCGGTGATCGTAATCGTGTTCCCCGCCGACACGTTGTAGCTCAGGTTCGTGGTCGTGCTCGCGTACGTGACGTTGTCCGCGAAGTAGGCTTCCTGCGCGGTCACCAGGTTGCGCAGGTCGGCCTTCTCGCTGGCGATGTACGCCTTCGCCTTCGTGTTCGCGAACTTCGGAATCGCGATGGCGGCCAGAATGCCGATGATGACCACCACGATCAGAAGCTCGATCAGCGTGAAACCCCTGCTGGTTCGCATTGAAGCTCTCCCGCGTAGGCGTGAGCTATGGCACGACCGTCCGTAGCCGCGTCTCCGGCATAGGATTCCGGCAGCCACCGTCTCACTGGATGCTTGATAGTCCCCACAGGTTCGACGGATGACCGATCGCCCTGTTAATTGCGCCGAGATTCCGGGTGACGCAGTCACACAGCGAGGTGCTCGTCGGCGCATCCGCCGTCGGCTCCGCGCTGCCCGAGGGAGGGTGGTCGAGAGACAACGACAGCCGGACCAGCCGCTGGACCGTCCGAGGTCCGCCTCAGCGTCCTTCGCCCCGGCCCGCCTTGCGGACTAGACCGGCGGTCTATACTATCGGTCTAATGCCGCGCGCCCGGTTCTTCAATCTCCCGCCCAGGGCCCGCTCGCGTCTGCTGCGCATCGCCACCCGGCACTTTGCCGGGCGGGGGCTCGAGGGCGCGTCGCTGAACGAGATCCTCGCCGAGGCCGGCATCAGCAAGGGCGCCTACTACTACTACTTCGACGACAAGGACGACCTGCTCGCGACGGTGATGGAGGACGCGGTGGAGCAGATGGTGGCGCGCGTCCCCATGCCGGAGTTCGACGGGCTCAGGCCGGAGAACTTCTGGCCTGCGGTGGAGCAATTCGTCGAGAACTGGGCCGCGACCGTCGACATGGCCAGCGACCTGTTCAAGGTCGCCGTCCAGTTCTCCGGCGCGCAGCGCCGGAGCGAGCGGTTCGCACCGGTCCTCGCCAAGGCGCAGTCGCTCTACCGGCTGCTGATCGAGACCGGGCAGCGGCTGGGTTGCGTGCGGGCGGATCTGCCGACGGAGGTGCTGATCCGCCTGCTCGAAGCCAACGATGCGGTGCTCGACAGCATCTTCCTGGCGCTCCACGACAGCGTCACGACCGCGAGCGTGCGGGAGCACACGCGGCTGGTCTGCGACACGATCAAGCGATTGCTCGTCGCCGAGGCACCGGCGGCGAAGCCGCGGACGGGGAGCCGGCAGAGGCGGCGCCGGTGAGGTGGGCCGCCCTGCTCGGCGTGCTCGCCTGGGCCGTCCCGTGCCGGGGGCAGCAGCCGGCCCTGAGCGGGCAGGCGTCCGTGTTCGTGACGTCGAAGCCGGACTCCTCGTTGGTCTCGGCGATGGGGCTCCGCTACATCCCGGACGTCGCGCTGCAGCGCCCGCTCGCGGGCGGCGACTCGCTGGCCCTGGATCTCTCGCTCGACGCCGTCGCCAGCGGCGCGTTCGGGTCGGGGCGCTCGTCGTACGATGCGGATCTGAAGCCGTACCGCGCCTGGCTCCGGTTCGCGACGCCGACGTTCGAGACACGCATCGGCCTGCAGAAGATCGACTTCGGCTCGGCGACGCTGTTCCGGCCCCTGATGTGGTTCGACCGCGTGGACCCGCGCGACCCGCTGCAGATCACCAACGGCGTCACGGGCGCGCTCGCCCGCTACACCTTCCAGAACAACACCAACCTCTGGGGGTGGGCGCTCGTGGGCAACACGCCGCCCAAGGGCTGGGAGACGTTTCCCACGGAGCACGGGACCGTTGAGTACGGCGGCCGGGGTCAGACGCCGGTGCCTGCGGGCGAGGTGGGCCTGACGTACGACCACCGCGCGGCCGACCTGCGCGCGCTCGCGGGTGGCTACGCGCCGGAGGACCGCTACGGCCTCGACGGCAGGTGGAACCTCGGGGTCGGGCTGTGGGGCGAGGCGGCACTGGTGCACGAGCGCACGGCCGCGCCGGTCCCGGCGTACCAGCGATTCTGGACGCTCGGGGCCGACTACACGATCGGGGTCGGCAACGGGATCTACGTGCTGGCGGAGTGCGCTCGCCTCGACGCGCCGGCGTCGCCGCTCGGCGCCGGGCCGGGCGCGAGCTTCTCGGGACTGCTCGCAACCTACCCCGTGGGCGTCGTGGACAAGTTCTCGGCGATCGTGTACCGGGCGTGGCAGTCGCGCCAGTGGTACCGCATCGTCACGTGGCAGCGCACGTACGACGCGTGGTCCCTGTACGTGCTCGCGTTCTGGAACCCGGCGCAGCTCCTGGGGCTCGGCACGAGTTCGCCGAGCCAGGCCTTCGCGGGGCGCGGCGTGCAGCTGATGGCCGCGTTCAATCACTGATGGGAAACGCCATGACGGATTCGGTCTACGTCCGCACGACCGCGCTCGAGAAACGCTACGCGCTGGGCTCGAGCGTGCTGAAGGCCCTCGACCGCGTGGACCTCACGATCGCCCGGGGCGAGTTCGTCGGCGTCGTGGGCCCGAGCGGCTCGGGCAAGACGACGCTGCTCAACATCATCGGCTCGCTGGACGCCCCGTCGGCGGGCAGCGTCGAGGTGCTCGGCGCCGACGTCGCACGGCTGTCGCATCGCGAGGCGGCGCGGCTCCGCAGTGAGCACATCGGGTTCATCTTCCAGACCTTCAACCTGCTGCCGGTCTACACGGTCTACGAGAACGTCGAGTTCCCGCTGCTGCTCCGCGGGTTCGACGCCGCGCGTCGGAAGAAGATGGTGATGGACACGCTGGAGTGGGTGGGGCTCGCGGACCGTGCCCAATCGCGGCCGGCGCAGCTCTCGGGCGGGCAGAGCCAGCGCGTGGCGATCGCGCGCGCGGTGGTGAAGCAGCCGGAGATCGTGCTCGCCGACGAGCCGACCGCCAACCTCGACGCCGAGAACTCGCACCACATCATGCGGACGATGGTGCGGCTCAACGAGACGCTCGGCGCGACGTTCGTGTTCGCGACGCACGACGAGAAGGTGATCGGCTACCTCCGCCGTAAGATCACGCTGGTGGACGGGAAGATCGCCTCGGACGAGCGGAGGTAGCGCCGTGCTGATCCTCAAGCTCGCGCTGCGCAACCTGCTGGGGGCCGGCCTCAGGACCTGGCTCAACGTGGTGGCGCTCTCCTTCTCGTTCGTGGTGATCGTCTTTTTGCAGGGGATGTACGACGGGATGAACGAGCAGGCGACGCGCGCCTCCGTCGCCGCGCTGTACGGGGGCGGCCAGTACTGGCAGGCGCGCTATGACCCCTACGATCCGCTCACGCTGCCCGACGCGCACGCGCCGGTGCCTTCTGCGCTCGACTCGCTGGTGGCCCGGGGGCTGGCGACGCCCGTCCTGGTCCGCCAGGCGACGATCTATCCGGGCGGGCGGTTCCGCGGCGTGCTGCTCAAGGGGATCGCGCCTGAGCAGCGCATTCTCGAGATCCCGTCGGCGGCGCTGGCCGGCGGCGACGGGGCGATTCCCGCCGTGATCGGCGCCCGGATGGCGAAGAGCACCGGCCTCAAGACGGGCGACGACGTCACGATGCAGTGGCGCGACGCGCACGGCACCTTCGACGCCACGGACGTTCGGATCGCGCAGGTGATGCGGACCACGGTCCAGGAGGTCGACGTGGACCAGCTGTGGATCCCGCTGGAGGCGCTGCGCCGCCTCAGCGTCATGCCGGGCGAAGCGACGCTGGTCGTGCTCCGGCAGGGGGCCAGCGCGCCGGGCGCGGTGGCTGGCTGGAGCTGGAAGGACCAGTCCTGGCTGTTGCGCGACATCCGCTCGCTGGTGCGGAGCAAGAAGATCGGCGCCAGCGTGATGTACCTCGTGCTCCTGTTCCTGGCGATGCTCGCCATCTTCGACACGCAGGTGCTGTCCATCTTCCGGCGCCGGCGGGAGATCGGGACCCTCATGGCGCTCGGGATGACGCGCACGCGGGTGATCGGACTGTTCACCGTCGAGGGCGCGCTGCACGGCGTGCTGGCGGCGGCGGTCGCGGCGGTGTACGGGCTGCCGCTGCTGGCGTGGGTCGCGTCCAGGGGTTACGGGATGCCGCAGGGCACCGACAGCTTCGGCCTCGCCGTCGGCGAGCGCATCTTTCCCGTCTATCCGCTCGCGCTCGTGGCGGGAACGATCGTGCTGGTGCTGCTGGTGACGACGGTCGTGAGCTTCCTCCCCACGCGGCGGATCGCGAGGCTCAAGCCCACCGACGCGCTGCGCGGCAGGATGTCGTGATCCGGTTCCTGCTCAAGGGGCTGCTGCGCGACCGGTCGCGCTCGCTGTTCCCGGTGCTCACCGTGGCGGCGGGCGTGATGCTCACGGTGTTCCTGTTCGCGTGGCTCCGCGGGGTGGAGGCGTCATTGCTCCGGTCCACTGCGGACTTCTCGTCCGGCTACGTGCGCGTCACCACCGCCGCCTACGCGGCCGACGCGGATCAGCTGCCGATTGACCTCGCGCTGCTCGGGGCGGACACGCTCCTGGCGGGGCTGCGGCGGCGTTTCCCCGACCTCGCCTGGACGCCGCGCATCACCTTCGGCGGGCTGCTCGACGTTCCCGACGCCCGCGGCGAGACGCGGGCGCAGGCGCCAGTCGCAGGGCTCGGGGTAGACCTGCTCTCGCCCGGAAGCCCGGAGCCGGCAACGCTGCGCCTCGGCGCCGCCCTGGTCCGCGGGCGGCTGCCGGCGCGGCGCGGCGAGGCGCTCGTCTCCGACGAGCTGGCGCGGCGGCTGGGCTTGAGGCCGGGCGAGACGGCGACCCTGATCGGCTCGACGATGAACGGCGCCATGGCGCTCGCGAACTTCACCATCGTCGGGACGGTGCGCTTCGGCATCGGGCCCATGGACCACGGCGCCCTGGTCGCCGACGTGCCGGACGTGCAGGCGGCGCTGGACATGGAGAACGGCGCCGCGGCGATTCTCGGCTTCTTCCGCGACGACCTCTACCATGAGGTGCGCGCCGACTCGGTGGCGGTGCAGTTCAACGCGGCGCATCGCTCCGCCGACCAGTATCGCCCGGTGATGGAGACGCTGCGCCAGGCCAGCGGCCTCTCCGACCTGCTCGACTACATCACCGCGATGCTGAACGTGCTCACCGGCTTCTTCGTGTTCGCGATGTCCATCGTGCTGTGGAACGCCGGGCTGATGGGGAGCCTCAGGCGCTACGGCGAGATCGGCGTGCGGCTGGCCGTCGGCGAGGACCAGGGCCACATCTACCGGACGATGCTGGTCGAGGCGGTGGCGATCGGGCTCGTCGGTTCGTTGCTGGGCACCGCGATCGGGCTCGCCGCGTCGTGGTTCCTCCAGGTCCACGGCATCAACGTGCGCGCGCTGCTCAAGGACAACACGATGATGATGGAGGACGTCATGCGTGCGCGCGTGACGCTGGGGGCCGCGCTGATCGGGTTCGTGCCCGGCCTGCTGGCGACGGTGCTCGGGGCCGGCATCTCGGGGATTGGCATCTACCGCCGGCAGACCTCGCAGCTGTTCAAGGAGCTGGAAGCATGAAGCGGTTCGGATGGCTGGTGGCGGCGTTGTGGGCCGGGGCGCTGCAGGCGCAGACGCCGTCGGGCGACGAGCTGGTGGAGCGCGTGGACCGCAACATGTTCGCCGAGAGCCGGATCCTGGTTTCGCAGATGATCATCCACGGCCGGCGCGAGACCCGGACGGTGGAATCGAAGTCCTGGCAGCGCGGGACGAGCGACGCGTACACCGAGTACCTGGCGCCCGCCCGGGAGCGCGGCACCAAGATGCTGAAGCTGGGCGGCGACCTCTGGACGTACGATCCGGGCACCGACCGGACGATCATGATCTCCGGCAGCATGCTGCGGCAGTCGGTGATGGGCTCCGACCTGTCGTACGAGGACATGATGGAGGATCCGCGCCTCGAGCACTCGTACAGCGCGACGGTGATAGGCACGGACACGGTGGGCGGCCGCCGCTGCTGGGTGGTCGCGCTGACCGCCAAGGTCGAGAACCTGGCCTACCAGACGCGCCGCGTGTGGGTGGACGCGGAGCGTTTCGTGCCGCTCCGGGAGAATCTCTACGCGAAGAGCGGGCGGCTGCTCAAGACGATCGAGCTCGGCGACGTGCGGCAGGTGGCGGGGCGCTGGCTGCCGGCGCACGCGCTGTACCGCGACGTCTTGAAGGAGGGGGAGGGCACCGAGTTCGTCATCGAGACGATCGAGTTCGACGCGCCGCTGCCCGGCTACCTGTTCTCCAAGGCCGCGTTGAGGAAGTAACCGCCCAACCTGGGGCGCGGTGCGCTCAGTGGCGCGCGCGCGCCAGCAGCGCCTCGATGTACCGCGACCGCATCTGCTGGTTCGCCAGGGCCCGCTTGATCGGCGGCAGCTTCAGGATCGCCCCCAGCACGGCGGCCATGGCGCGGTGATTCCACAGCGCGCGGTCGTCGAAGACCAGGTCCTGCAAGGTGCCGCGCTCCACGGCCATCATCACCACGCGGTGCACGCCGTCCACCGGCGTCAAGACGCGCGCCGGCCGGCTCCGCAGCGCGACGGCCTCGTGGCCGCAAGCCCGCACGCACAGGCCGCACCCCAGGCACCGATCTTCCTGCAGTCTGGCCGTCTTGAGTCGCGGCTTGTGGGGGTCGTTGGCGGAGACCAGCGTCATGGCCTCGACCGGACAGGCGGTGACGCACTTCCCGCAGCCGTTGCAGGTGTCACGCCGGATCTCGGGCAGGAAGTTGGTGGTGTGGACGGGGTTCAGAATGGCGAAGCGCCGCGCCGCGATCATGGCCTCGCAGCAGCAGCCGCAGCAGTTGCAGATGAAGTTCACGCGCCGCTGCACGTTCTCGCCGAACTGCACCAGGTTGCGGTCGTAAGCCTGCTGCAGCAGGTCCATCCCCTCCGCCGCATCCACCTGCCGCGCGATGCCGTGCTTCGTCAGCGACTGCGCCGTGGCGTTGAATGTCATGCAGATGTGCATCGGCGCGTCGCAGGCGCGGCCCAGGTGCTGCATCTTGTGCCGGCAGTAGCACATCCCCACGGCCATGTGCGACGCGGTGGCGATGACCTCGCTCGCCCGCTCGTAGTCGAGGACGTGCAGTGCGTTCTCCTCCGACAGGGCGGGCTCGTGGACGAAGGTGCGCCCGAGCTGCGTCTCGCCGCGGGTGAACAACGCCCGGATGAAGTCTTCCTCGACGTTCAGGTACTGGTAGAACAGCTCGCTCAGCACCTGCTGGTCCACGTCCTCGCGCACCCGCATCAGCGAGAACTCGAAGAACCCCGCCATGGGAGGCGGCAGCGTGTACCACGACGTCCCATGGCGGTCTTCCACGTCCACCAGGATGCCGCGGTCCGCCAGCCGCTCCAGCAGCGTGTGCGCCTCGGTGAGGTCCGTTTTCCAGATCTCGCTCGCGCGCCTGGCCGTAAAGGGCTTGATGGGCAGCGTCGCGACCAACCCGGCCTCGCGCTCGCTGAACAGCATGCGGAGAATGGAGAAGAGCAGGGCAGTCGGCGGTGCGCCCTGGGGGAACCGATTGAGGCGGTCGGCGAGCTGGGAGTAGCCGGACTTGATCGTGTGATGCGCCATCGCCTCGCCCTAACCCTCGCCGGTCACGGGAGTCCGTTCGTGCGTTCGCGCCAGGGCTTCGTTCTCAGGTGAGCTGCAGCGCAGCGTGGGCGGTCGGATCGCAGATCGGTGCGGCCGTAGCCGCTGTCATCTCGGTTCGCGCTGCCAGGCCCTCACCGCTCGACCGCGTCGACCCAGATCCAGAGCGGCTCGCGCTCGGCGACCCAGCGGTAGAAGCCGACCGAATACTCGCGGCGCTCGTCGGGGGCGGTTGGAGGCTGCCAGCGGGCCCCGCTGTGCGGCCCTCCGACGACGGCGGCGAGGCCGTCAGGTTCGGACACGGATCCGACCACGTGATAATGGGAGGCGAGAGTCACGCTGGTTGACGGGTGAGAGGGTGACGGGCCATTGCTTCACTGCGCCCTGGACGACCGCCATGACCTTCGGTTGGCACAGCGGATTCACGGCGGGAATGCTACCGCCCGGCGCCGGGACGTCAAGTTCTCTAACGCCCCACGCCGGACCACGACATGCGCTCGCCCCGACAGCGACCGTATGGCGCGTCTATGTTCCACGTCGTGCGGGATATCCCACCGATTGAGCGAACAGCACCCGCTGCTCGGCGCGCAGCTTCAGCCTCGCCGTCAGGCTGGTCCGGTCGCAGTTGTGGAACCAGGACGCCAGCCCTTGGGAGGCGGCGAACAGATACACGTTGCCGGCGATGAGCCCGGTGTCGGCGTAGTAGTACGATTTCTGTACCTCGGGGTCCTGCAGCCCCGGCTCCTGAAAGCCCGAGGTGTGGGTGAGCCGGTGGATGTCGACCACGTAGATGATCTGCACCGGGGCCTTCATCGCCACGTTCCGCTGGCCGCGCCCGATGGCCATCGTGCGCAGGTCGCTCGCCACGACCGGGAGCAACCGGTGGTGCTGCGCGTCGAAGCGGTAGGCCCCGCTCTCCAAGGCGACATAGAGCTCGATTTCTTGCGAGTTGCTCGCCGATGCGGCGGTGATTCCCGGAGTCTCGAACGGGCCTTTGCGGCGATTGATGCCGCACGCCGCCCAGAGCAGGTTCGAGAGCAGCTGCAGCGGCAGCTTCCGGTCGCTGATTTCGCGGGTCGTGCGGCGTCGCCGGAGTGATTCGGGCAGCGACTTGCCGGGGCTGAGCCTGGGCGCGGGCAGCTCGACCGGCGGAGCGCCCTGCGGTGAGCCTGGACGACGGCGAGCCGCTGCGGCCCGAGGCGTCGATTGGCGTGTCTTCTGAGGCATCGGGTCCTCTCCTCTACCAGGGCACCAGTCCCCTGTCATCGAAGAATCCGCCGGTCGGGCCGTCCGCTTCCAACGTCGCGAGGCGGATGATGATTTCGGCTGCCTCCGCGGGAGAGCGCGTTCCGCGGTGGTTGTTGAGGTCCGTGGCGGTGTAACCGGGCGCGGCGGCATTCACCTTGATCGGCGTGTCCGCCAGGTCGCGGGCGTACTGCACGGTGACCGCGTTGAGCGCCGTCTTGGACGTGGAATACGCCATGGTCGGCGCGCCGGCGATCCCCGTCCTGGTCCCCAGCTGGCCAAGATGGCTGGACACGTTCACGATGCGCCCGGCCGGCGACTGCAGCAGCAGGTTGAGGAACGCGCGCGTGACGGTGACCACGCCGAAGACATTGGTTTCGAAGGTCCTGCGCATCGCGTCGGCCGTGGTGTCGCGGGGACGATCGAATCCGACGCTGATCCCCGCGTTGTTCACCAGCACGTCGAGCCGCCCGCAGTCGCGCTCGATGACGGTGGCGGCCCGGCGGACGGACTCCGGATCGGTGACGTCCAGCTGCACGAATCGGACGTCGCCCGCCTCGGCGAGCTCCTCGGCGGCTCGCCGGCCCCGCTGTGCGTCTCGGGCACCGAGCATGACGGTCATGCCGCGCCGGGCCAGGCCCTCGACCACTGCCCGCCCAATGCCCTTGTTCCCTCCGGTGACCAGGGCGACCAGTCTCACAGTGTCCGACATGCCATCCTCCGGCAGCTCCGGGCCCGCGAGTGGTCACGCGACAGGTGCGCAGCCTCCGCGGTGGTCCCGAGCCGAGCGGGGACTCTCCCGCGGACCTCGCGCCGGTCGTTCACGGCAGCGTGCGGCGCAACAGCTCGAGCACGCGAGCGAAGGCGTCGCGTGCCGCTCGCACCTCGTAGCTGGGGCGCGTGTCGTTGAAGAACGCGTGCTGCGCCCCCGCATAGACCTGGGACTCGAACGTCTTCCCCGCGGCTCGCATCGCCTCGGCGAACGCCGGCACGTCGTCGGTGATGCGCTTGTCGAGCGCGCCGTAGAAGCCGGCAACCGGGCAGCGAATGTTGGGGATGAGCGGTACGGGCGGCGCGCTGCCGTAGAAGATCGCTGCCGCGGCCAGCTCCGGGTCGTGGCAGGCCAGGAGCACCGCGAGGCCGCCCCCCATGCAGAAGCCCACGGCGCCCACCTTCTGGCCGCGCGCCGGCGGGAAATCCCGCCGCAGGAAGGCCGTTGCCGCGACGAGCGACGGCACGTATTCGTCGAGCTTCATCCCGCCCGAGGCCAGAGCGCCGAACAGCATCCCCATGGTTTCGCCGAGCCGGCCGCGTTCGGCGGCCGGGCGCTTGGCGAACTCGGCCTCGCGCGCCTTCGGATCCATGAGCACCGCCGTCCAGGAGCCGGGCGGCAGCTGATTGAGGAACGCCTGCAGCTCGGCCACGCGCTCACGCGCGAGCGGGGCCGGCCGCACGCCGGCCGTGGCGTAGAGGTCGGGCGCGAACGCCACGTACCCCGCCTGCGCGAAGCGGCGGGTCACGTCCTCGATGTGCGCGTCGAGGCCCCAGATCTCCTGGATCACGACGACGGCCGGCAGCGGCGTCACCGCGCGCTCGGGCCAGGCGGCGAAGCCCCGGTACTCGCCGTGCGGTCCATAGTTCACCCAGTCCGTAGCGATGCTCATAGTGTCCTCTGATGCTCAGGAATTCGCAGCCCGCTGTTGGTCGATCGCCCGGTGTTCGTTCTTCCATTCGATCGCGACGATCCGCTGTCCGTTGACTCCGCTGGCCTCGTCCGAGGCCAGATACACCGCCGGCGGCCCCATGACGGCGGGATCGATCAGCTCTCTTCGCCTGGATTCGGGGAAGGCATCCGGGATCATCCCGGTGTCGGTGGCCCCGCCGGGAAGCAGGACGTTCAGGGTAATCCCCGTGCCCTGTAATTCCTGCGCCCAGATGACGCTCATCGATTCCAGCGCCGCCTTCGACGGCCCGTATGGCGTGAAGCCTTTGCGCTTCATCGTCTCGTGATTGATCGAGACGTTGATGATCCTGCCGGCTCCGCGCCTCAGCATGTGCGGGATCACCGCGCGGGTCATCAGGAAGACCCCGTTCACGTTCGTGTCCACTACCATCCGCCACATGTCGGAGTCCGCCTCCCAGAAAGGCATCGGCTCCGTCATGAAGCGCTCATTGATGAACTTCATCCCGCGCGCGGCGTTGTTGACGAGGATGTCGATCCGGCCGAAGTCTGCCGCGACGGCATCGACCAGCTGCCGGACCGCGTCCCGGTGCGACACATCCGCCAGCACGGCGGTGCCGCCCGTCTTCGACGCCACGTCCTCGATTTCGCGCTGCTGCCGGGCCGCGGTGACGATGACGCGTGCGCCCTCCCGGGCGAACGCCTCGGCGATGGCTCGACCGATGCCGCGTCCGCCGCCCGTCACGATCGCGACCTTGTCCTTCAGGATCATGGGCGATTCACCGGTCCTGGGCCAATCGTTCGAGCGTCCAGTACGGATAGATCCGCGGCGGCTTGCTCAGCTCGTCGAGTCGCGCCACCTCGTCCGCCGTCATTTCCCAGGCGGTGGCCTTGAGATCGTCCACGAGCTGCGCCTTGGTCTTCGCGCCGAAGATCACCGACGTCACGCCGGGCTTCCTCAGCAGGTAGTTGAGCGCGGCCTGCGTGATGGTTGCCTGGTGAGTGGCCGCAATCCTCTCCAGCTCATCGACGATGTCGAACCCTCGTGCTTCATCGAACTGAAGGAATTGACTCGTCGGGTCGCTGCGGCGTGCGCCTTCCGGTCGCGGCTTGCCGCGGCGGTACTTGCCGGTGAGGAATCCACCGCCCAGCGGGCTCCAGGGGAGAATGCCGAGCTTCTGATCGAGCGCGAGCGGCACCAGCTCGAACTCCAGGTCGCGGGCGATCAGGGAATACAGGGCCTGCAGCGTGACGAATCGCTCGAGGTTGTGCGCGTCGGATATGGACAGCGCCTTCATGAGCTGCCAGCCCGTGTAATTCGATGCACCGAGGTATCTCACCTTTCCGTGCCTCACCAGGTCGTCGAGAGCCCTGAGTGTTTCCTCCAGCGGCGTCCGCGGATCGAAGCTGTGGACCTGGTAGAGATCGATGTAGTCGGTCCCGAGCCTCCTCAAGCTCGCCTCACACGAATCGAGGATGTGCTTGCGTGACAAACCGACGTCGTTGGGACCGGGCCCGGTCCTCCCCCTCACCTTGGTGGCGAGGACGATGTCGTTCCGCTTGTTGCCAAGCGCCTTGCCGAGGATCTCCTCCGACCGTCCTTCGGAGTAGACGTCGGCGGTGTCGAAGAAGTTGATCCCGGCGTCGATCGCCATGCCCACGAGCTCGTCGGCTTCCTGCTGCTCCACCTGCCCGACGTTCTTCCAGTACCCTCTCCCACCAAACGTCATCGCGCCGAAGCACAGCTCCGATACCCTGACCCCGGTATTGCCCAGAAATCTCGTGTTCATGTTCTCCATCTCCTTGTCGCCATCACGATTCAGCCGGATGCGGCTTGCGGGAGTAATCTACGCACCTGCTCGTGACAAGCCCCGATCTGGCGGCAACCGGCCGGATCGGGGCTTGTACCTGCACGACCCCACTGCCCGCGTGACCGAAGCCCCTACCGGATCGTTCGGCCCGCGACCAGTCCCCGCGCTTCGAGCAGCGGTTCCACCACCGGATCGCGCCCGCGGAACGCGCGATACAGCACGCTCATGTCCCCGCTGCCGCCGCGCGCGAGGACCATGTCACGGAAGCGCTGCCCGTTGGCGCGCGTCAGCCCGCCGTGCTCGGTGAACCAGGCGTACGCGTCGTCGTCCAGCAGCTCGCTCCACAGGTACGCGTAGTAGTTCGCGTCGTACCCGCCGTCCCAGATGTGCGCGAAGTAGCTGCTGCGGTAGCGCGGCGGCACCTCCGGGATCTCGACGTGGCGCTGCGCGAGCGCCGCGGTCTCGAACGAATCCACGTTCGTCTGTCCGGTCCCGGGTGGCAGCATGTGCCACGCCATGTCCAGCAGCCCGGCCTCGAGGAACTCCGTGGTCTCGAAGCCCTGATTGAACGTCCGCGCCCGCTTGATCTTGTCCACCAGCGCCCGCGGCATCGGCTCGTCCGTCCGGTAGTACCGCGCGTAGTGCGCGAACACCGCCGGGTACAGCGCCCAGTGCTCGTTGAACTGGGAGGGCACCTCGATGAAGTCGGTCGGCACATTGGCGGCCAGCCGCGGGTACCGCGCGCTGATGAACAGCGAGTGCAGGCCGTGCCCGAACTCGTGGAACATCGTCGTCACGTCGTCGAAGGTGAGCAGCGCGGGCTGGCCCGGTGCGGGCTTGGTGAAGTTGGCGACATTGAAGAACACCGGCTTGGTGCCGAGCAGCGGCGAGCCGTCGACGAACGTGTCCTCCCACGCCCCGCCGCTCTTGCTGTCGCGCTTGAAGTAGTCGCAGTAGAAGAGCCCCAGGGACGCGCCGTCCGCGTCGAACACCTCGAAGACGCGCACATCGGGCTGGTAAACCGGCAGGTCCTTCCGCTCCTTGAAGGTGAGCCCGTAGAGCTGATGCGCCGCGTAGAACACTCCGTCCACGAGCACCGTGTCGAGCACGAAGTACGGCTTGATCTGCGCCTCGTCGAGGGCGTACTGTGCCGCGCGCACCTGCTCGGCGTAGTACTGCCAATCCCACGGCGCGAGCTTGAAGCCTCCGTGCTGGGCGTCGATCAGCGCCTGCATCGCGGCGGCCTCCCCGCGCGCCTTGGTCGTGGCGGCGGGCACGAGGTCGGTCAGCAGCTTGATCGCGGCCGCCGGCGTCCCGGCCATCTGGTCGTCGAGCACGTAGGCGGCGAGCGTCGGGAAGCCGAGCAGCCGGGCGCGCTCGGCGCGCACCTCGGCCAGGCGCGTGACGATCTGCCGCGTGTCGTTGCTGTCGCCGCGCTCGGCCCGGGTGATGGACGCCCGGAACAGGCGCTCGCGCAGCGCCCGGTTGGCCAGCTCGGCCTGGGCCGGTTGCTGCGTGGTGTTCTGCAGCGGCAGCACCCATCCGGTGAGCTTGCGGTCCTTCGCGGCCTGCGCCGCGGCGGCCAGCTCACCGGCGCTCAGCCCGGCGAGCTGCGTCGAGTCGGTCACCAGCACTGCGCCGGCCTTGGTGGCGGCCAGCAGCCGCTTCTGGAACTCGGTCGAAAGCGAGGCCTCTTCCTTGTTCAGTGCCCGTAACCGCGCCTTGGCCGAGTCGTCGAGCAGGGCGCCCGCGCGCACGAAGTCGCGGTAGTAGCGCCGCACCAGGAACTGCTGCAGCGAGTCGAGGCCCGACGCCGTTCGGCGGTCGTAGACGCTCTTCACCCGCCGGAACAGCGTGTCGTTGAGGAAGATGGCGTCGCTGTGCGCGGCGAGCCGCGGCGCCTCGGCCTCCTGCACCGTCTCGATCGTGTCGTCCATGTTCGCGGAGGCGAGCGCGAAGAACACTTTCGTGACCCGGCGGAGCAGGATCCCCGAGCGCTCCATCGCGAGGATGGTGTTGTCGAACGTCGGCGCCGCCGTGTCGGTCGCGATCGCCGCGACCTCGGCGAGTTGCCGGCGCATCCCTTCCTCGATCGCCGGCTGGTAATCGGCGTCGTGGATCTTGTCGAACGGCGGTGCCTGGTCGAACAGCGCGCTCGCCGTAGCGAACGGATTGTCGCTGGTGAACTTCGCGGGCCCGGCGCGACCGCAGCCGAGCAGGATGACGCTCAGGGCAATGGCGAGACGGCGTGTCTTCGGCATGATGGATTCTCGGTCAACGTGTCGATGGTGCGGGGATCCTTACCCGACCGGTCGCATCGGGTTACGTGAGGAACATTCCTGCACAAGGTATGCCTTGGCGAGCAGATCATCCAGGAGCCCTGGCCATCGGACCTGCAATGCCGCCCGGCAACAGAGTACAGCTGCGTAACTGAAAGGCGGCCAGCGAGTTATCGCTGGCCGCCTTGTTGCTGGCGGACCGGGACCCAGGGACGGCGCGGCTCTTGGCTCGCACTCGACGCAGCCAGCGATTTCAGTTAGCTCAGAGCGGCGTAACGCTGGCCTAACGCCGGCCTAACGCCGGTGTGGTAGTCTCCTCCCGCTTTCGGCGCCGGAACTGGTGCCCCTGACTGGCGGGATTCAGCCCATGAATGGGCGACATGGGGTTGCCGCGTGGCTGGCGGGGGAACTACCGGCTCTCACGGCTCGAGGAAGGCGGGTATGAGGCGACTTCGGTGCATCGTCGGTGTCCTGGCAGTGCTCTGCCGGACGCCGCTTCAAGCGCAAGCGCCTGCGGGCGCGATCCGCGGACGCATCGTCGACAGCGCGACGCAGCAACCGCTCTCCGCAGTCACGGTGGCGGTCGGGAGCCGCCGCGCGACGAGCCGGGCGGACGGAGCGTACCTCCTCACACGGGTACCCGCGGGCACCGACAGCTTGCGGGCCAGTATGCTCGGATATGCGCCGGTGACGCGGGCCGTCACGGTCGCGGCCGGCGACACACTGGTCATTGACCTTGCCCTGGCCCCCCAGACAGCAGGCCTGTCGGAATTGGTGATGGTTGGTTACGGGCAGCGGCGGGCGGGCGACATCACCGGTGCCGTGTCGCAGGTCACGGCGGCGGAGTTCAACACCGGCCGCATCATCAGCCCCGAGCAGCTGATCGAGGGGAAGGTCGCGGGCGTGCAGGTCGTGGACGACGACGAGCCGGGCGGCGGGCTGGCGATCCGGATCCGGGGAGCGACCTCGATCGACTTGGGCAGCGATCCTCTCTACGTCGTCGACGGCATGCCGTTGGGCCCCGGCACCGGCGGTGGACTCTCCGCCGGCCGCGACCCGCTCAACTTTCTGAACCCCGATGACATCGCGAGCATCACAGTGCTCAAGGGCGGCGATGCCGCGTCGATTTACGGGATGAACGCGGCCAACGGCGTCGTGCTGATCACGACGAAGTCGGGGGCGGGCGCTCAGCACGGCACCGTGGTGGAGTACAGCACGACGGCTTCCACCTCGAACGTCGTGCGCAACCCGCAAGTGCTGAGCGCGGCGCAGTTCACGGCGGCCGTAGCGCAGGTCGATCCGGCGCGGTCCAGCATGCTCGGGACAGCGAACACGAACTGGCTCAACCTGATCGAGCGCACCGGATACGGCACGGAGCAGAACGTGTCCATGACCTCGACGGGCGACAACACGCTGTACCGCTTGTCGCTCGGCTACATGAACGATCAGGGTATCGTTCAGGGTTCCTCGACGCAGCGCCTCTCGGTGGGCTTCAACTACGACACCCACCTGTTCAGCGACGCGCTGGGCATCAAGGCGAACATCAAGGGCTCGCGGGACTACGACCAGTTCCAGGCCGGTGACGTGCTGGGCAACGCGGTCGGCATGGCCCCCACCCAGCCGGTCTACGATCCGACCAACCCGACCGGGTACTGGGATTGGCCGGGGACCACGGCGGGCGCGAGCAACCCGGTGGCCAGCCTGAACCGGTCCACGAACGTGGGCACGACGTGGCGGAGCGTGGGCAACGTGCAGGTCGACTGGGCGGTGCCGTTTATCGACCACCTCAAGGCCAACGCCAACGTCGGCTACGACATCACGGCGATTGACCACTCGATCTTCCAGCCGAACGACTTGCGCGATCAGGCCGTTGGGCTCCAGGGATTCTTGAGTTACGCGAACAACAACCAGACGAACGAAGTGGGGGAGCTGTATCTGAACTACGCCGCCCCGCTCGAGTTCGTGCCGGGCGCCATTGACGTGACGGGCGGCTACTCGTACACGCGGTCGCACAGTGAAGCCCCGTACTTCCAGGAGACGGGCCTGTCGAGCAACCTGCTCGGCATCAACGGTGTGCCCTCGGCCACGACGGCGCAGAACAGCAACTACATCGTGAACTACAAGCTGATCTCCTTCTTCGGCCGCGCCGACTACAACTTGAACGACCGCTACCTCGCGACGGTGAGCCTGCGTCGCGACCGTTCGTCTCGTTTCGAGCCGAGCAACGCATGGGGCACCTTCCCTTCGATCGCCGTCGCGTGGCGCGTCTTGCAGGAGCCATTCATGAGGAGCGTAACGGCGCTCTCGGACCTGAAGCTCCGGGCGTCGTGGGCACGGACGGGCAACCAGTGGGTCGCGACCTTTGACACCACCAGTGCGGTGGATCCGAACATCAAGTGGGAGTCCACCAGCTCGTATGGCGCCGGCCTCGATTACGGATTTCTGAACCAGCGGCTCACCGGCTCCGTTGACTGGTACACCAGGAAGACCACCGACTTGATCTTCACGGTGCCCGTCAGCGCCGGCACCAATTTCTCCAACCTCGTCACGACCAACATCGGCTCGATGCAGAACCAGGGTGTCGAGCTGAGCGTGTCGGCCGCGATCCTCCAGCCGCACCAGGGGAGCTTGGGGTACACGGCCAACTTCACGGTTGCCCACAACGCCAACAAGCTGCTCACCATCAACGGCGCCAACGGCATCACGGCGATCAACGTCGGCGCCATCGGCGGCGGTACGGGCAACACCATTCAGGTTTTGCAGCCGGGCTACGCGATCAACTCGTTCCTGGTCTGCCAGCAGGCTTACAAGAACGGCAAGCCGTTGGAGAACACCTACGTGTCTGGCGACTCGACGGTGACCGGCTGCACGAGCAACGCGCGGCCGTACCATTCGCCGTGGCCGTCGCTGGAGCTGGGTCACACCTCCAACTTCACGTACGGCAACTTCGACTTCAGCTTCTCGCTGCGGGCCTCGCTGGGCAACTACGTCTACAACAACATCGCGGCGTCGAACGGCTCGTACCTGAACGTCACCGGTGGCAACGTGACGCCGGGCAACATGGACGTGTCGGTCCTGAAGACCGGCTTCGTCTCGCAGGAGTACCTGTCCGACTACTACGTGCAGGACGCCTCGTTCCTCCGCATGGACAACATCACCCTCGGCTACTCGTTCACCGTGGCCGGGCGGCGGTGGCGGCTGTACGCGGTCGTGCAGAACGCGTTCACCATCACCGGCTACGCCGGAGTCGATCCGGCCGCGGTGCCGAACGGCATCGATAACAACCTGTATCCGAGCTCGCGCATCGTCACCGCCGGACTGAACGTCCGGCTCTGAAGTCCGGCGTGGAGACGTCAGCCTCGACAACCGCCGGCCGGGTCGTCAGCTTGTGAGCGCCCCCAAGGCCCGCGGAGGCCTCCCCCGTGCACCAGCGCGACTTCGTCCGGACTATCAGCGCGGTTTCCCTCGGCCTGCTGTTCGGTGACGACCTGTGGGCCCTCGCTAGAACGCTGCCGCCCCGCCAGCTGGCGCAGGACGAGACCTTCTGGGCCCGCGTGCGGCAGCAGTACCTCCTGACCCCCGAGTACATCAATCTCGAGAACGGCTACTACCTGATGCAGTCGCAGCCGGTGCTCGAGGCGTTCATCGGACGGGTCCGGGACATCAACCGGCAGGCCTCGCGCTACATGCGGACGCGCCAGTTCGACGACAAGGCCGCGGTGCGGGACCGGCTCGCCGCGATGGCGGGCGTCCCGCCCCAGGAGCTGATCATCACGCGCAACACCACCGAGTCGCTCGACACGGTGATCGGCGGCTTCCCCTGGCAGGCCGGCGACGAGGCTGTGATGGCGGAGCAGGACTACGGCGCGATGCTGGACATGTTCCGGCTCCAAGCGCGGCGCCAGAGAATCGTCAACCGCGTTGTCTCCCTGCCGAACGACCCGCACTCCGACGACGAGATCGTGCAGCTCTACGAGAGCGCCATCACGCCGCGCACCCGGCTCCTGATGGTCTGCCACATGGTGAACATCACCGGACAGATCCTCCCGGTGGCAAAGATCTGCGACATGGCGCACGGCCACGGCGTGCAGGTGATGGTGGACGGGGCACACTCGTTCGCCCAGTTCGAATTCGCCGTGCCCGACCTGCACTGCGACTATTTCGCCGCCTCGCTCCACAAGTGGCTCGGCTGCCCACTGGGTGCGGGCGTCCTCCACGTGCGCCGCGACCGCATCGCCGGGCTGTGGCCGACGTTCGCGGACCTGAGCAAGGCCGACGACGACATCCTGAAGCTGAACCACACCGGCACGCACCCCGTGCACACCGACCTGGCCATCAACGACGCCATCGACTTCCACCTCGGGATCGGGATCCGGCGCAAGGAGGCGCGGCTGCGCTACCTCCAGCGCTACTGGACCGATCAGGTGCGCGGCGTGCCCGGCATCACGCTGAACACACCGGGCGACCCGGCGCGCTCCTGCGCGATCGCGAACGTGGGGGTGGCGGGCCATGCGCCGGCGGCGCTGGCCGAGGCGCTGTTCGAGCGGTACCGCATCTGGACCGTCGCCATCGACGGTGCCGGCGTGCGCGGCGTCCGGATCACGCCGGCCGTCTTCACCTCGACCGCCGACCTGGACGCGCTGGTGCGCGCGCTGCGGGAGCTTGCGGCGTGAGGGAGTGCGCCGACGGGCTGGATCCAGAACTCCGAACCACGCCGCACGCCGAGGAACCATGATCGGACTGGCCGCAGTCATCGCCGCGCTGGTCACGGGCGGTCCGCCGCCCCACGGCGCACCCTCGCCGGCACGCGCTGCGGCGCTCCGGGTCGAGCACCTCGCCACGCCGCTGGGGATTGACGCTGCCCGGCCACGGTTCTCCTGGCAGATGGTGGACCCGCGCCCCGGCGCTCGGCAGAGCGCCTACCGGTTGCTCGTCGCCACCTCGCCCGCGCGGCTCGTGCCCGGCCGGGCCGATATCTGGGACAGCGGAACGATCGCAGCCGATTCGTCGCTGGACGTGACGTACGCCGGGCCCGCGCTCGGCCCGCGCCACCGCTACTACTGGACCGTATGCCTCCGCGACCGCGAGGGGCGGGACGCACCCTGCGCGGCGCCGGCGTGGTGGGAGACCGGCCTCATGGGCGAGCCGTGGCGCGCGGCCTGGATCGCCGCCTCGAACGCCCCGCTCGACAGCGTGGCTCGCGAGGGCGAGGGCTCGGGCGCCCCGCTGGGCGCCGCGGCCGCCGCAGCGGACACCGCCACCAGCCTGGACGGCCGGCCCCCGCTCTTCCGCCGGAGTTTCACGTTGCGTGGCACACCCGTCCGGGCGCGCGTGTACGCGACGGCGCTCGGCAGCTACCGTCTGACCGTCAACGGTGCCGCCGCCGGCCCCGGCGTCCTGCTGCCGGACTGGACCGACTATCGCGTCCGCCTGACCTACCAGACGTTCGACGTGACCCGGCTCTTGAAGCGGGGCGGGAACGCCATCGGCGCCATGCTCGGTGCCGGATGGTACGCGGGGCCGATGGGCTTCGCGACGAAGCGCTACGCCTTCGGGCCGCCGCCGGTGCGGCTCCTGCTCGAGCTGCACGTGACCTACGCCGACGGCAGCGAGGACGTCATCTCGTCCGACAGCACGTGGCGCGCGGCGCCGAGTCCGGTGCTGGTGAGCGAGATCTACAACGGCGAGACCTACGATGCCCGGCTCGAACAGCCTGGCTGGGACCGCTCTGGCTTCGACGACCGCGGCTGGCATCGCGTCATCGCCGCCCCCGCGCCGGCGGCCACGCTCCAATCGCAGAACCTGCCTCCGATCGAGCGCACGGCCATGGTGCGCCCACGACGGCACTGGTCGCCGGCCGCCGGCACCTGGGTCTTCGACCTCGGCCAGAACATCGCCGGGTGGGCGCGGCTCGCGGTGCGCGGGCCCCGCGGCACCCGCGTCCGGATGCGTTTTGCCGAGATCCTCGGCCCCGACGGCCGGAACATCACGCAGGTCAATCTCCGCAGCGCCAAAGCGACCGACACCTACGTGCTGAGCGGGCACGGCGCCGAGTCGTTCGAGCCGCATTTCACCTACCACGGGTTCCGGTACGTGGAAGTGAGCGGACTCCCCGGCGCGCCGGTCCCGGGCGCCGTCACCGGAGTCGTGGTGCATACGGCGCTCACCGAGACGGGCGAGCTCCAGACGTCCAATCGCGAGCTGAACCGGTTGTGGGAGAACATCCTTTGGACCCAGCGCGCCAACCTCTACAGCGTCCCGACCGACTGCCCGCAGCGGGACGAGCGCATGGGCTGGATGGGCGACGCGCAGGTGTTCTGGCGGACGGCCAGCTACAACATGGACATGGCGGCGTTCGGCGAGAAATGGCTCGCCGACGTGCGCGACGGCCAGACCGCCGCCGGATGCTTCCCCAACTTCGCGCCGAGCTTCCTCGGCGTCCTCACCTGCGGCGCGCCGGGCTGGGCCGACGCCGGCGTCATCATTCCATGGACGTTGTGGAAGCAGTACGGTGACACCCGGGTGCTGGCGGAGCAGTGGGACGCGATGGAGCGCTATTTCGCCTTCATCGGCGACTCGAATCCCGATTTCCTCTGGACGCATCGCAAGCAGGTCCAGTTCGGGGACTGGCTCCCCGCGGGCAGCACGAAGTCGTGGGGCGAGACGAACACCGACCTGATCAGCACGGCCTACTGGGCGTACGATGCCTCGCTGATGGCCCAGATGGCACGCGCGCTGGGCAAAGACTCGGCGGCTGCAGCCTACGCCCGACTCGCTGAGCGGGTCCGGGCCGCCTTCGGCAGCGCGTTCCTCTCCCCCGACGGGCGCGTCGGCGCGCCGTTCATCAATCCGGACAGCGTCCGCACCACCTATACGCAGACCGCGTCCGTGCTCGCGCTCTTCTTCGGCCTCGTGCCGGACAGCCTGCGCACGCGGGTCGCCGCGCACCTGGCGGACGACATCGCGGCGCACGGCGGGCACCTCACGACGGGCTTCCTGGGCAGCGCGTACGTGCTGCCCGCACTCTCGGACGCGGGACGGGACGACGTCGCCTTCCGGCTGCTCCTCGAGCCCTCGTATCCCTCGTGGCTCTACGAGGTGAGGCAGGGGGCGACCACCACGTGGGAGCGATGGAACGGCGACCACGGCGATCCGGGGATGAACTCGTACAGCCACTACGCGTTCGGGGCGGTGGGGGAGTGGTTGTACCGGTACCTGGCCGGGATCGGCGAGGAGCCGGGATCGGCCGGCTTCAGCCGGATCGAGATCCGGCCGCGCTGGTCGGCGGCGCTCGACTCGGTCCGGACTGTCTACCGCTCGCCGCGCGGCGCGATCGTGAGCGGCTGGCGGCGGAGGCGCGACGGTTCCGTCGTCGTGACGGTGACGATCCCGGCGAACACCGCCGGGCACGTCTTCCTGCCGGCGCAGCAGCCGCCCTCGGTAGCCGGCCGCGGTGCGACTTTTGAGGGCCTCCGGAACGGCCGCGCGGTGTTCGCGATTGAATCCGGAACGTACCGCTTCACCGTTCGGTAGATAGGCGCCGCATTCGGCCTGCGGACACGCTCGTCGCCGGGGCAGGGCAGGCGCTGCCTCGCTGACTTAGAACAGCGTCATCTGCTCCCCGAGTTGGTCGGGCTCGACCGACTTCTGGCCGAGGAGGCGCTGCAGTTGCCGGGCGGAGGCGGGTGAGTGGCCGGCGAAGTGGTTGTTCACGTAGCCGTGGACTTCCGTCACCTTCTGGACGAGCACGAGCAGCTTCGTGGCCCACGCCGCCAGCTCGCGCGTGCGGTCCTTCTGGATTCGGGAGTAGTCGGCGATCGCCCGGTCGGCGCCCATCCAGCGCAGGTAGGCAAACGTCGCGGTCGGCTGCTCGGCGAGGCCGAGCATTGTCTTGCGCGGAATCCACCGCCCATCCGACAGCACCAGTGCGGCCCGGTGGGCACGCAGCAACGCCACCACGCCCTCGTTGATCCATCCCCGCTGCCGGAACTCCACGGCGAGCCGGATGTCGGGCGGCACGCGGGGGAGGAACTCGGCCAGCCCGGGCAGCTGCGACGGCCCGAAGTCGGGGCCCAGCTGCATCAGCACTGGCCCAAGCTTCGCTCCCAGCTCGCGCACGGTATCGAAGAACCGCTCCGTCAGGTCGTGACAGTCCTTGAGCCGCCGCTCGTGCGTTATTTCCTGCGGCAGCTTGACCGCGAAGCTGAAGCCGGGTGGCGTGCGGTCCGCCCATCCGCGCACGGTCCGGACCGAGGGAATCGCGTAGAACGTCGAGTCCACCTCGACGGTGTCAAACGCCCTGGCGTAGACGGCGAGGTAGTCGGTGGCCCGGGTTCCCGCCGGATAGAACGGGCCCACCCATGCATCGTAGTTCCAACCCTGCGTGCCGATTCGGACGCGCGCGGCCATCCCCCAATCGGCCCGGCCGCGCCGCCCCTGTCAAGCGGCGCGGGCCGCACCGGCCAGGGTCCCTCCGGCGCTCCAGGCCCCCGCGCTACTTGAGGCCCAGCGGGATCGTGAAGCCCGCGCCGACGCTGAACCCCTGGTTCTTCATGTTCGGCCCGTCGAACACGTCCGTCAGGCCGAGCGTATAGCGGGCATCGATCGAGATCGTTCCCCGCCCGACAGGAAACGTCACGCCGCCACCGCCGGTCACGCCCAGGTCGATCGTCTTTACCGTGACGCCCGCATCACTGCAGGATGACGTGACGGTGATGCCTTCGGCGGCGGCCTCCATGTCGCAACCCACATTGATGCCGACCGCCGGGCCCGCATAGAGGTGCGGACGAGTCCCGCCCGCTCTTCCGAAGTTGAATCCGAACAGGATGGGAACCTCAATGTAGCCGAGCTTGAACGTGCGCTCGATGGTCCCCAGCGTCGAGTCGTTCACCGTCGTCTTGGCCCCTTCTGCGGAGTACACGACCTGCGGCTCCAGGAAGGCACTCGCGCCCAATGGAACCGTGAGGGCCACCCCCCCATAGAATGCCGTCCGCGACGTGACGCCCGACGCGTCCGAGCCGCCAAACGTGAAGACGTTGACGCCGGCGACGGCACCGATCTGCACCCCTCCCACTTTCCAGCCCTTGTCCTGCCCTCGCGCTGTAGCGGCGACGGCGCACGAGAGACCGAGCATTCCAACGACGAGAGCCAGCCTCTTTGCCACGTGACTACCCCCTATGGAGGATTCGGGAGAACCACCCCCGCACACGGTACGCCGGCAGCGTTAGGCCGCCGTTAGGGCAAGCCCTTCTCTCGCGGCAGGCGTTTGCGACTGCGGTCGTCGGCTTTGAGGGCGGTGGCGCGCATGAGAGTCGTGGCGGGCCCTCTCAGGCGGAGCGTGAAGCTGCCAGGCGCTCAGGATTGCCGCGCAACATATCGCCTTGACATGCCCGACCCGCCGCCCTAGCTTCTGCTGAAATTTCAGCATTGTGAGGCCGCCGCCATGAGCACGTCGAAGCCCCCGCTGAGCCGCCGCGAACGTGAAGTGATGGACGTGCTGTACCGCAGCGGGGAGGGCACGGTTGCGGAGGTGATGGCGGAGCTGGCCGATCCGCCGACCTACTCCGCGGTCCGCTCGACGCTCCGCATCCTGGAAGCGAAGGGGCACGTCGGGCACCGGGAGGATGGACCCCGCTACGTCTACGTGCCCGCGGTGGCGCGCGAGCAGGCGCGGCGCGCGGCCCTCAACCACGTGGTGGACACCTTCTTCGACGGCTCGTCCGATCATGCGCTGGTCACGCTGCTCCGCCGTTCCGACCTGGAGCTGTCGGAGAAGCAGATTCAGCGGCTGGCTCGTGAGATCCGGCGCGCCAGCGAGGAGGGCAGGTGAGCGCGGCGGGCCTCGGCCAACTGCTCGCGGCGCACGGCGCAGCCTGGGCGTTGGGCAGCCTGCTCAAGGGCACGCTGCTGCTGGCCGTCGTGTTCCTGGTGGTGGCGGCGCTGCGGCGCGCCTCGGCCGGCGTGCGTCACCTGGTGTGGAGCGGCGGCATCGTGGCCGTCCTGCTGCTGCCTCTGGTCTCTCTCGTGGTTCCCTGGCAGCTCCCGGTCATCCGGGTGCCGGCACCCGCCGCCGCGCCGCGGACCGGCACGCTGCTCGAGACTGGCGCGAGCCGCATAGCGCCGCCCGCGCTGTCAGGCGCCATCCCGGCCGCATCGGCGCCCGGCCCGGCGGTGACTCCCGGTCCGACTCCCGGCCCGGCCGGAGTTTGGCGGGTGTTCTCGAGCACGACCCTGGCCCAGTGGATGCTCTGGGTGTGGGTCGCCGGCGCGCTCGTCGTCCTGCTGAGGCTGCTTCGCGGAGCCGTGCTCGTCCGGCGTGTGCAGCGTCGCGCGACGCTGCTCGACTCCCCCGATTGGACTCGGCCGCTGATCGAGGGCGCCGACCGGTTGGGGCTCGCCCGTGAGCCGCTCTTGCTGACGAGCGACGCGGTGCTGATGCCTATCCTGTGCGGCGTGTTCCGCCCCGCCATCGTGTTGCCGGCCGAAGCGCGCGAGTGGACCGAGCGGCGCCGCCGCGCGGTGCTGTGCCACGAGCTGGCGCACGTACGGCGCTTCGACCTGGGCCAGACGATCCTGAGCCGCATTGGCTGTGCGCTCTACTGGTTCCACCCGCTGTTCTGGGTGGCGGCCCGCCGGCTGCGGCTGGAGAGCGAGCGCGCGTGCGACGACTTGGTGCTGGGCGTCGGGACGCGGCCGTCGGAGTACGCCGACCACCTGCTGCAGATCGCGTGCAGCGCCGGGCGGATGCGCTCGCCCGCGGCCGCCTTGCCGATGGCCGAGGGGCGCGAGTTCGAAGGCCGGATGCTGGCGATCCTGGAGAAGGACGCACGCCGCGCCGCGCCCTCGAGCCGCCACGCGGCCCTGCTCGCCGCCCTCGGCCTCGCCGTATTGCTCCCGCTGGCCGCGATGGGGATGGCCCGCGCGCCCCAGCCGGGAGTGATGCAAGCGTCGAGGGTGACCGATCGCGGGGCGCTCAATGCCGACCGCTCGGCAGCGACGGCGTCGGGAGCCGGTCCGGCGGCGACCAGCGCGGGGCGCGCCACGAGCGGACACAGCCGTACGGCGGAGCATCAGACCACCGCGATGTTTGCCGCCTTCGCTCCCACGGCAGGCGATCGAGACGACACCGGAGAGGCGAAGGCGGCCGCGGCCGACACAGTTGACGGCCGGACTGTCGCGGCGCTCGTGGGCGCCCTCGAGGACTCCGTGGCGTCGGTGCGCCTCGATGCAGCCTACGCCCTTGGCCGCCTCGAGGCCGCGGCATCCACCGGCGCGCTGGGCACGCACGTGCGGCGCGATCCGGACCCGTCGGTGCGAGAGATGGCCGCCTGGGCCCTGGGCCAGATCCAGAGCCACGAATCCACCGCGCCACTGGTCGCCGCCCTCGGCCGCGACGCCTCGGAGAAAGTGCGCACCATGGCAGTCTGGGCGCTGGGGCAAATCGAGGATTCCGCCGCTGTGCCGGGGCTGGTGTCCGCCCTGGGCGACGCGAGCGCCGAGGTCCGCGGCCGGGCCGCCTGGGCGATCGGCACGATCCAGCCCGGCCGGGCGCCGCAGGGCTTGATCGCGGCGCTCCGCGACGCGTCACCCGCCGTTCGCCTTCGCGCAGCCTGGGCCCTTGGGAAGATCGAGGATGCCGAGGCGGCGCCGGGCCTCGCCGCTGTCCTGAGCGACTCCTCATCCGAGATCCGCCACGCGGCCATTTGGGCACTCGGGAAGATGGAGGCTCCGGTGGCGCGCGAGGCCCTCCTCGACGCGCTCAAGAACCCCGATCCCGACGTCCGCGCACGGGCGGCGCGCGCCCTCTCGGGCAGCAGCGGCGATCCCTGGCCCTGGCCGTGGCCCATGCCGATGATCCGGTAGCTGGGCCGTAGAGGCCACCCAGCGCCGAACCGGTGAGCGCGCTTCGGCCGGGCGGCAGGCAGGGAGACTCGCCGTGAGTTGTGATCGCCAGCACCAACGGCTGGGCGCTCGTTCAGGCGCTTGCCTGCCGCTGGGAGCACGCACTCGGGGCGCGGGGCGTCGCACCATACTGCGATCGGATCGGAGTCCGACATGCGCTCTATCGCGCCTATCGCAGAGAGGGGGTGGAGGGCGTGCTGGCCACGTACGACACGCTCCAGCGCACCGCGTCCGATCGCTTCGACTTCGGCCCGGGGGAGCTCGTGAGCCTTGCCTACGAATTGCTGCATGCGGGCCAGGGTGCGGACGCAGTGCGGGTGTTCGAAGCAGTGGTGCGTCGCTTCCCGGACGATTGGAACGGCCACGATTCGCTGGGCGAAGCGTACCTGGCCCGCGGCGACACTGCCCGCGCCGTGCATGAGTATCGGCGATCCATCGAGCTCAACCCTCAGAACACGAACGGCGTCGCCATTCTGATACGTCTCGGACACTAGACAGCGCTCCGCCCCGCCATTCTCCGACCGGCTGCTTGCCTTGGTCCCGCTTGACATCCGCCCCGCGCTGCTGAATATTCAGCATAGTGCTGAAATCTCAGCACGCTGCTGAGGGGTCCCATGACGCGGAGGACGCTGGTGAACGGATCGGTGATTGGCCTGGTGGCCAGCGCGCTGGCGCTCGGCGTCGGCGGCATGCACGGCACCGCGGCCGCACGGAGCGGCGCGGCGGCGGACTCGGTACACGCTGCCGGACTGCTCGCCTCGGCCCGCGGCGCGCCGGACGCCCTGTGCCGCCTGGCCGAAGTGGCCCTGGAATCCCGCGGCTGGGACCCGCGCCGCACGCCGGGCGACCCGCCGGACACCGCCGGCACGGCGCGCTGGGCGCTGGCTCGGCGCCCGGCCGACTACGCCGTGCCGGTGCTGCTGCGCGGGATCGAGGACCAGGACGGCTGCGTGCGTGGTATCGCAGCGCGGCTGATCGCGCGGGCGCCGGTGGCGCAGGTCAACGGCGGCGTGCTGCCCCTGCTCGGCGCGCCGACGGCGGGCACGCGGGCGGCGGCATCCGTCGCGCTCGGGCTGGCGGAGTCTGACGGGGCGGTGACGGGCCTGGTCGGCCGACTGGCCGACGACGCGGCGGAGGTCCGTCTCGCCGCGGCGTGGGCATTGGGCCGGGTGGGAGCGGCGCGCGCCGGCCCGCCGCTAAGAGGCGTGCTGCGCGACGCCGATGCCGAGGTGCGGGCGGCGGCGGCGCGGTCGCTGGGCCAGCTCGAGGATACGGCTGCCGTGGAGGCGCTGGCGAGGGTGCTCCGGGGCGACGCGAGCGAGGACGTGCGCGTGGCCGCCGCGGAGGCGCTGGGCCGGATGGAGTCGAAGCGCGCCGTCGCCGCGCTGGCGGCGGCCCTGGGTGACCAGAGCGCCGAGGTGCGCCGCACGGCGGCGTGGGCGCTGGGCCAGATCGAAGACAAGTCGTCTGTCGCGGCGCTGGCGCGCGCGCTCACGGACCGGGACGACGAGGTGCGGGGGACCGCGACGTGGGCCCTGGGACAGATCCAGGATGCCGCGGCCGTGCCGTCCTTGGCTGAGCGGCTGGGCCGTGACGAGCGGCCGGAGGTGCGGCGGCAAGCGGCCTGGGCGCTCGGCCAGATCGAGGACAAGGCGGCGGCCGGGCCGCTGGGGACGGCGTTGCGGAGCGACGGCGACGCGGATGTCCGTCGCACCGCCGCCTGGGCCTTGGGTCAGATCGAGGACGCCGGCGCGGTGCCGGCCCTCGCGGAGGCGCTGGGCGACAGCGCGGAGGAGGTGCGGAAGGTGACCGCCTGGGCGCTTGGCCAGATCAGCCCCCACCGTGCGCCGGACGCCCTGCTCCGGGCGGTGGGCCACGACACTCCCGAGGTTCGTGAGAAGGCAGCCTGGGCCCTGGGCCAGATCGGGGACGATGCCGCGGTGCCGGCGCTCTCGGCGGCGCTCGCCGACTCCGTGGGCCGAGTGCGCCGGACCGCGCTGTGGGCGCTGGGGCAGTTGGACAGCGACGCGGCTCGCAGTGCCATCGTGGGCGCGCTGAAGGACGCGGATCCCGAGGTGCGCGCCCACGCGGCGCGAGCGCTCGGCGGGGGGCACGTGGAGCCGCGGCCGGAGCCCATGCCAATGCCGGAGCCGCGGCCGTTCCCGGGTCGAGACGAGTAAGGCGTCAGGACAGCGTGCTGAGCAGCACCTCGATGTCGTGCGCGTCGTTGAAGATGGACGGGGATATCCGGACCCGGTCGCCGTAGAGGCTTACCGCGACGTTCGCCGCCCGCAGTCGCTCGCCGAACCGCTGTTCTGCGCCGGCCATTGTGAACGCGACCAGCGCCGAGGGTGTCTCCGGCGGTGTGATGGATGCGAAGCCCAGGCGAGGCATTTCCTCATGCAAGCGCCGCAGCAGCGGTTGCCGGTACGCCTGGATGTTCTCGATGCCGAGGCGCCGCAGGTAGGGGAGTGACACGGCGAGGGCATTGACGGCGGCCTGCGCGTAGGTCCCCACCTCGAAGTGCCCGGCGGCATCGGCGTGCAGCGTCCACGTGACCGGCGTGCTCGCCGGCGGGTCGGACGGGAGGTAGTGCAATTCGGTGTCTGCCTCTCCGTAGCCGATCTGGCTGCGATGGAGCACCGTGTCCAGCAGATCCTCCCGCACGTACAGGAAGCCCAGGCCGAAATCTCCCATCAGCCACTTGAAGGTCGAGCAGGCGCAGAAGTCCACGCCGCTCGCCCTGACGTCAATCGGCGTGTTGCCCGCTGCCTGGACGATGTCGGCGTACACGTAGGCGCCGTGCGCGTGCGCCAGGTCGCACACCGCCTTCAGGTCGTGCTGGAAGCCGTTGTACCACGAGACCAGGGACAGCGCGACCAGCCTGGTGCGGTGATCCACGACCCGCTCCATATCGTCCAGCTCGATGCGCCACGCGCGCGGCGGCACGATGCGCAGGTCGAGCCCCTGCTTCGCCAGCTCACCGTAGAGCACCAGCGAGCCGTCGAAATGGAGTGCGTCGGTCACGACGTTCACGTCGCCACCCGGAATCCCCACGCCGCTCACGACGAGATTCTCCGCCACGCTGGTGCTTTGCACCAGGCTGATCTCCGCCGGTCGGGCATTGATCAGCGCCGCGAACTCGCCCTTCACTTCGGCGGCGAGCGAATCGCCGCTGCGGATCCGTGGCTCGCGGAACGTCCTGGTCTCCAGATAGCGCCGCACCGCCTCCGCGGCGGCCACCGGGACGGGGTGGATGAACGCGCTGTTGAGGTAGGTCTGCCCGGTCGGAATCGCGAAGTCGCTCCGTGCGGGCAGGGGTCCGCTGGTGTCGTGTGACACAGGCACCTCCGGAAGCCGGGCGCTGAAGGCGTGCCAGGTGGCCGCGGCGGCCACCGCGCCCGCGCCCGCGAGCAGTTCGCGTCTGGTCATGTCCATCCCGAGCAAGAGAAGGCTGGTTTCCCGGTTTGTCAAAAGCGCTACGTTACCCCCTATGCCTTCTCCCGGGAGAACGTGCCAGTGATCCGCCGCACCGTCATCGCCATCTTGCTGCTCGCCGCCGCCGGCGCCCCCGTCGCAGCACAGACCTTCTACGTTCCGCCCTCCGGCTTCGCGGTCGAGAACCCGGTGCTGCGGCACCTGTGGGCGCTCGGCATGGACAGCTCCCAAGCGCCCGCGCTCGCCCAGGTGCTGCTCGACTCCATCGGCCCGCGGCTCACCGCCTCACCGGGGATGGAGGCGGCGCAGGACTGGCTGCTCCAGACGTACGCGCGCTGGCACGTCACCGCGCGCCGGGAGCGCTACGGTACGTGGCGCACCTGGCGGCGCGGCATTACCCACATCGACTTGGTGGCGCCGAGGGTGCGATCGCTCGAGGGCCAGATGCTCGCGTGGAGTCCCGGCACGCCGGGCGGTCAGCCGGTGCGCGGTCCCGTCATGGTTCTCCCCGACCTGCCCGACAGCGCCGCCTTCGTCGCCTGGTTGCCGCAGGCGCGTGGGAAGTTCGTGCTCACGTCGTTCCCGCAGCCCACCTGCCGGCCCGACGAGAGTTGGGAGCACTGGGCCGAGACGGCCACCACCGATTCCATCAAGGCCCGCCGTGCCGCCGCGCTACGGGGGTGGAACGCCCGGATCGCGCACACGGGCTTCCAGTCCCGCTACGAGCACCACTCCCTGCTGCGGCGCCTCGCGCAGGCGGGTGTGGCCGGCATCCTCACCAACGAGTGGTCGCAAGGGTGGGGCACCGACCGGATCTTCGGCGTCGAGGACGTCGACGCACCCGTCGTGGACATTTCGTGCGAGGACTACGGGCTGCTCTTCCGTCTGGCCGAACACGCGCAGGGACCGGTGCTCGTGCTCCAGGCGCAGGCCGAGACGGGGGGCGAGATCCCCGTGTTCAACGTCGTGGCTGAGCTGAGGGGCACGGAGCTGCCGAACGAGTACGTCATGCTCTCGGCCCACCTCGACTCGTGGGACGGAGGCTCCGGCGCGCTCGACAACGGCACCGGCACCATCATGATGCTTGAGGCGATGCGGATGCTGGCGGTGGCCTACCCGCACCCCCGGCGCACAATCCTCGCGGGCCACTGGAGCGGGGAGGAGCAGGGGCTGGAGGGATCGCGGGCCTTCGTGGCAGACCGTCACAGCATCGTCGACAGCCTGCAAGCGGTCTTCAACCAGGACGACGGCACCGGCCGCGTGGCGTTCATGGACGCGTCGGGGTTCACGCAGGGCGCCGGCAATCTCGCGCGCTACCTGGTGGACCTCCCGGGGGAGCTGACGCGCGACATCAAGTTCACGTTCCCGGGACCGGCCGGCCCGCCGGACGACTACGCGTCGTTCGTCGGGTGCGGCGCCCCCGCGTTCGAGCTGAGCGCCATGGACTGGGACTACTTCCGGTACACCTGGCACACAAGCCGGGACACCTACGACAAGATCTCGTTCGACGACCTCCAGCGGAACGCCACGTTGGTCGCGATGCTCGCCTATCTCGCGGCGGAGGATCCGCAGTTCATGCCGCGCGATCGCAGGAACCTCGACCAGTTGCGACCCGATGGCACGCCGCACCCCTGGCTGAAGCTCGACTGCACCCAGCCCGATCGGCGGACTCCTCCACCGCAGTGACGCCCGGCCGGCTCGCCTGAGTCCCCGTTCGGGCGGTGCGGGCCCGGGCGGGCCCACGGTTCCGCCGTGGGGCGCGAAGCGGTTAGACTTCTCCGCTTCGCACTCACGGTGGACGCGTGGCGGAATCGCAGAAGAAGCCGCTGAACTGGCCGTCGGCGTGGCAGGAAGCCCGCCGCATCATCTGGCGGCACCGCGGCTACCTCACCGTGGGGCTCGCGGTGATGCTGGTCAATCGCCTGGCCGGCCTGGTGCTGCCGGCCACGTCGAAGTTCCTGATCGACAACGTGGTGGGGAAGCACCAGGCCGGGCTCCTGGTGCCGCTCGCGCTCGCCGCCGGCGGCGCCTCGCTCCTCCAGGCGGTGACGTCGTTCACCCTCTCGCAGATCCTCGGCGTCACCGCCCAGCGCGCCATCACCGAGATGCGCCGCGACGTGGAGGCGCACGTGATGCGCCTGCCCGTCCGCTTCTTCGATTCGACCAAGAGCGGCGTCCTCATCTCCCGCATCATGACTGACGCCGAGGGCATCCGGAACCTCGTCGGCACTGGGCTGGTGCAGTTGCTGGGCGGCCTGGTGACCGCCTCCCTCGCGCTCGGCGTGCTCTTCTACCTCAACTGGCGCCTCACCTCGGCCACCATCCTCATCCTCGCCGTGTTCGGCGGGATGATGGCCTTCGCGTTCGCCAAGCTCCGGCCGATCTTCCGGGAGCGCGGGCAGATCAACGCCGACGTGACGGGCCGCCTCGGTGAGTCGCTGGGCGGCATCCGGGTGGTCAAGTCGTACGTGGCCGAGCGGGGCGAGCAGCTCGTCTTCACGCGCGGCGTGCACCGGTTGTTCCGCAACATTGCCCGGACGATCACGGGCACGTCGGGACTCGGGGCGGCCACCATCGTCATCACCGGCGGCATCGGCGTGCTGATGATCCTCGTGGGCGGGCGCGCCATGCTCGACGGCCGGATGACGCTCGGCGACTTCGTCATGTACGTCTTCTTCATCGGCTTGGTGGCGGCGCCGCTGGTGAGCATCGCGTCCATCGGCACCCAGGTGAGCGAGGCGTTCGCCGGCCTCGACCGCATCCGCGACCTGCGCCGGACGGTCACGGAGGACGAGGCCGACCGGGAGCGACTCGCGATCGGCGACGGCCTCAAGGGCGAGATCGGCTTCGAACGGGTTGAGTTCGCCTACGATCCCGGCGTGCCGGTGCTGAAAGGCGTGTCGTTCCACGCGCCCGCCGGCTCGACCACGGCGCTGGTGGGCTCGAGCGGCTCGGGCAAGAGCACCCTGATCAGCCTGGTGATGGCGTTCGCGCGGCCGGCGGCGGGACGGGTGATGGTGGACGGGCAGGACCTCGCCGGGTTGCGCCTCCACGACTACCGCGCCCACTTGGGCGTGGTGCTGCAGGACAATTTCCTGTTCGACGGCACGATCGCCGAGAACATCGGCTTCGCGAAGCCGCACGCCACGCGCGAGGAGATCCTGCGGGTGGCGCGCATCGCCCACTGCGACGAGTTCGTGGCGAAGTTCCAGCAGGGCTACGACACGGTGGTCGGCGAGCGGGGCGTGAAGCTCTCCGGTGGCCAGCGCCAGCGGGTGGCCATCGCGCGGGCGATTCTGGCGGACCCGCGCATCCTGATCCTGGACGAAGCCACCTCGAGCCTCGACAGCGAGAGCGAGGCGCTGATCCAGGACGGCCTGCGCCGGCTGCGCCAGGGGCGCACGACGTTCGTCATCGCGCACCGGCTCTCGACCATCCGCAGCGCGGACCAGATCCTGGTGCTGGAGGGCGGCGAGATCGTGGAGCGCGGCAGCCACGACGCGCTGCTCGCGGCGGGCGGCCGCTACCGCCAGCTCTACGACAAGCAGTACGCCCTGGAGACCAACCGCTTCATCAACCCGGGCGAGGACTTCACCCCTGAGCCGGAGCAACCCGCCGCGCCGCCCGCGGCGCCCGTGCGGCCGGGGGCGCTGTGAGTCACTGAAGGAGAATTTCCATGCTGAACCGGACTGGTCATCTCTCGGTCTGGGCCGCCCTGGCGGCGGCACTGGCGCTCGGAGCCGCCACGGCGCGGGCGCAAACCGTCACCGGCACCGTGCGTGGCGCCGGGCATCCCGTGGTTGGAGCCACGGTGTGGCTCCTGGATCTCGACCGCACCGAGCGGACGGGAGCGCACGGCGACTTCCGCTTCGTGAACGTGCCCCCGGGGACGTACCGCATCTTCGTCGCGGCGACCGGATTCGCGTCGGTCACGGACACCGTCTCGGTCACGGGCGCGACCGCAGCGGCGTCGTTCGAGCTGCGGGAATCGGCCGTGCCGCTGCGGGCGATCGTCGTCTCGGCGGCGCCCACGGCGCGCCCGGCCGACGAGCAGTACCAGCCGGTGGAATCGAAGTCGAGCGTCGAGTTCGACAACAGCACGGGCACGAGCTTCGCGGAGAAGATCTCCGACCTTCCCGGCGTGGACGTGCGCTGGAACGGCTCGGCTCCCTCACGCCCGATTCTGCGCGGCCTGGGGGACAACGAGGTCCTGGTCCTCGAAGACGGCCTGCGGATGGGCGACATCGCGACGTACGATCCGGCGCACGCGACGCCGATCGACGCCATGGGCGTCGCCCAGATCGACGTGGTGCGCGGTCCGGCCACGATCCTCTACGGCCCCAACACGATCGGCGGGTTGGTGAACGTGATCACCAACTTCGTGCCCGCCGTCGCGGATCATCCCGTATCCGGCACCGTCGCGCTCGAGGGCAACAGCGTGAGCGGCGAGATGTCCGGGTTCACCACCACCGTGATCAGCAGCGGCAACTCGGCCTTCCGGATTTCGGCGGGCGGGCTGCGGTCCGGGGACATCCGCATCCCGGCCGGCACGTACACCGACCCCGCCAGCGGCGCGGCGTTCAGTCTCGACCGGATTCCGCAGTCGTTCGACCACACCGGCGAGGTCGGACTCGGCTATGCGTACCAGGGCGGCTTCGGCACGATCGGCATCGGCGGCAATCACTACGAGACGAACTACGGCATTCCCGGCGTGCCGCCCAATCCGGATTGGCAGACCGTCCCGCCGACGACGTCGCGCATCACCCAGGAGCGGAACACGGTCGAGTTGCGCGGCCTGCTCACTACCGGCGGGACATGGCTGCAGCGGGTGAAGCTCGACGTGAGCTACAACGACTACAACCACTCGGAGTTCCCCACCGCCGAGGATTCGACCGGCGTCTCCGACCCGCAGGCCAACCACTTCCACAAGCAGGAGGTGAACGCGGTGCTGCAGCTCGAGCAGCGGCCGCTCGGCAGGCTCAGCGGTACGGTGGGGCTGTGGTCGGACATCCAGGACCTGACCATCGAGGGCGACCAGCCCCTGGGGCCCAACTCGGTGACCACCGGACTGGCAGCCTTCGCGTACGAGGAGTATCGCGCGGCGCCGCCCACGCGCCTCCAGGCAGGGCTGCGCTATGACTACAACCGGATCCAGACCGATCCGTACCCGCAATCCACGGACTCGGTCTTCCGGACGCTCGACACGTCGCGGCTCTCCAACGCCCTGACGGCGTCGCTGGGCGCGATCCAGCAGCTCACGCCGCAAATCACGGGGTCGTTGAGCCTGGCCCGCTCGTTCCGCGCGCCGACCGTGCAGGAGCTGTTCGCCAACGGCCTCGACGCCGCGAGCGGCACCTACTCCATCGGCACCGCGACCCTCGGGCCCGAAACGGGACTGGGCATCGACGCGTCACTCAAGGGCGATTTCGGCCACGTGACCTTCGAGGTCTCGCCCTACCTGAACTACATCGGCAACTACATCTACGGGTTCCTCCGCGGCGACACGATTCAGGGTTTCCCAGTGCGCCAGTTCGCGGCGACCAACGCCCGCCTGGCGGGCTTCGAGGCGAGCGTCAACGTCGCGCCGGCGCCGACCCTGGTGCTCCGTGCCAGCTCGGACTACGTCAACGCGCAGGACACGCGGAACGGCGTGCCGCTGCCGTTCATTCCGCCGCTCCGGGGCCTGCTGCGCGCGACCTATCAGGACCCGAAGTACATGGGGATGGTCGAGTGGCGCGTTGCCGCACGCCAGACCCGGCTCGGCCAGGGCGACACGCCCACGGCGGGCTACGCCGTGATGAACCTCGGGATCGGTGTGCGGGCGGTGCGCGGGGGGCTGGTATCCGAAGTCAGCCTGCACTGCGACAACGTTTTCAACCGCGTGTACCGCGACAACCTGTCGGTCATCAAGGACTTCGTGCCGCAGCCCGGGCGGGGATTCCGGCTTAACTACCAGCTGTTCTACTGACCGGTCGGGGGGGCCGGCGTCGGCGCGCCGGGACCGGACCGCTCACTTCCGCTTTCTCAGAGCCCCTTCGCGTTCCGCCTGTTGGCGCAGATCGTCGACCAACTTCCCGGCGACGAGCCACGCGGACTGCTCGAGATAGCCCTGAGGCAGCGAGACGGAGAAGGCCGAGCGGCCCTGCCGATCGCCCGCTCTGACGGTGAGCGCGGCGCGGTCGATGCGAAAGCCCCAGTCCGTGGGGCTGAAGTGATCCGGGAACCTCTTGTTGAGGCTGCGCTCGAAGGCGGCGAACCAACCGTCGGGGGTCGAAGCCTCCTGGAGCGTCGACGGCCGCGGCTGACGCGGTGACACCGGCGGCGCCGGGGCGGGAGGCGGCGGCAGCTCCGCGGCGGCAGCCGGGGCCGCCGGCGGCGTCCGTGGCGCCGCTCCTGGCGGTGCGCCGGGACGCACGGGGCTCTCGCGTCGTTCCTGGCCCGCCGGCTTGGACTCAGCCACGCGCGCCGACTCCGCCTTGGCGCCGTGCTCCAGGAACGTGTTCCACTCGGCCAGCACACCCTGATCGAACTTCACCTTCTCGAACGCCGCGGAGACGCTTCTGGCGGCGTGTGCGTCGTACTGGTGCAGCACGACCATCACGCGCGCCGAGGCCGCGTCGCGCAGCCGTTCCTTGATCCGGCCCTGTCCCGGATCGGCCGCGAGCCCGAGCGCGAGCGCGAGCAGCTCGTCGGGCCCGGCGCCCTGGGCGATCGCGACCTCGGCCACGTGCTGCGCCACGAGCCGCTCGGCGAACGCGGCGAGCCGGGGATCGGTCGTAGGCACGACGTCGCCGTCGAGCGTCAGGGTGTCGCTGTAGAACCGGAGGGTGACCGAGCGCTCGGCCGCCGCGGCCACCAGCGCGCGCAGGGCATCCTTCTGCGGCTTGCCCGGTTCGGGCGAGCGGCGCAGGACGGCCACCGCGCGGGCCAGCGCGGCGACGTGGCGGATGTTGTCGGGCGTGGACACGGGTTACAAGAAGAACATACAGGGGCCGGTTCCGAAAGCTCCCCCGGGGGATGTGGGCACCAGGGGCCCATCGCGGCGCTGAGTTGAGGCGGGGTGTAAGGGTGTGAGGGTGTGAGGGTGTTAGGGTGCCGCGGGTTTCTTGCCCTACACCCTAAACCCTACACGCTTACACCCGTCCTGCGCTCACTTCAGGTGGATCGTCCCCAGCAGGGCCCGGAACCGCGGATGGCCGCGGATCGCGTCGTAGAGCGGATGGACTTTCAGCCACACCAGGTCAGCCGACCGCCGCTCGGCGGCCTCTTCCAGACGTTCCAGCGCGGCTTCGTGGTTACCGAGGCCGAGGTGGATCTGTGCCAACAGCGCCGGGGACACGTAGGCCTCCTTGCCCCGCCGCTCCAGGTCGGCGAGCAGGGCCTCGGCGTGCGCGCGCTGGTACGCCAGGGCGTGGGCGGTGGCCAGCGCGGCGATCGTCTCGGCGCTCTCCTCCTGCAGGGTGACGGCGCGCTCGAGCGGCGCGATCGCCTGGTCGTACCGGCCCATCGCGATCCGGACGTGGCCGAGGAAGTAGTGCGCCGCGCCGAACTCCGCGTTCAGCTTCAGCGTCGCCTGTAGCGCCTCCTCGGCCGAGGCCAGCTCGCGGGCGTAGAAGTAGCGCAGCCCGACGCTGATGTGCACGGCGAGCGACAGCGGGTCCAGCGCGAGGGCGCGATCGAGCTCCGCGCGCGCGTCGTCGAACCGTCCCTGCGGCACCAGGCAGTTCATCGCGTACCACTGGTGCGCGGTGGCGTACTGCGGGTTGTGGGCGATGGCGCGCCGGAACAGCGCGTCGGCCGCGTTCCAGTCCCACTCGAACAGCGCGCGGACGCAGGCCAGCGCGGTGTGCGCTTCCGCCAGCGACCCGTCGATCTCGAGCGCCTGCTCGGCGGCCACCTTCGCCTTCGGCATCACCTCGTCGGGCGGCCGGTGGCTGTACACGCCGAGGATGACGTAGGAATCGGCGATGCCCGCCTGGGCGGGGGCGTGCCGCGGGTCGATGGCGAGCGCCAGCTTGAACTCCTCCACGCTCCGCTCGAGCGCGCTGGTGCTCCGCTGGTTCCACAGATGGCGGCCGCGCAGGAAGTGCTCGTACGCCTTGGGGTCGCCCTTCCGGGCCGGCTCCTGGGCATAGGCCTTCGGCGCGCCCAGCAGCTTCGCCTCCAGGACGTTGGCGATGGCGCCGGCGATCTCGTCCTGGATGGCGAAAACGTCGTCCACCTTGCGGTCGTACCGCTCGGACCACAGCCGGCAGCCGTCGGCCACGTTCACCAGCTCGGCGGTGATGCGGACGCGGTTGGCCGCGCGCCGCACACTGCCTTCGAGCACGGTGCCGACGCCCAGCTGCTTCCCGATTTCCCGCACGTCCTCCGTCCGCCCCTTGAAGGCGAACGCCGACGCCCGCGCCACGACGCGCAGGCCGTCGAGACGGGACAGGGCGTTGGTCAACTCCTCCGCTATGCCGTCGCTGAAAATCTCGCTGTCGGGATCGGCGTTCATGTTGACGAACGGCAGCACCGCAATCGACGGCCCGCCCTCCGCCTTGCCCCCCGTGCGCCGCGCCCGGGCCGCAGCGCTCGCCGCCGGATCGAGGGCCGCCGCCAGCTCGGCGGCCGTGGCGAAGCGGTCGTCCGCCTTGCACGCCAGCGCGCGCAGCAGCGCCGCCTCGAGCTCGGCCGGGATCTCTTCGCGCTGGGGCCGGAGCGGCGGCACCGGGTCCACCAGCTTCTGCGCGGTGATCGCCATCGTGTCGGGGCCGATGTAGGGCGGCACGCCGACCAGCATCTCGTACAGCACGCACCCCACCGAGTACAGGTCGCTGCGCGCGTCCACCGGGTCGCCCACCGCCTGCTCGGGACTCATGTAGACCGGCGTCCCGATCACGATTCCGGACTCGGTGAGGCGCCCCGCGTGGGCCGAGCGCACGGCCAGCGCGATGCCGAAGTCGGTGACGAGGGCGGCATCCTCGTACAGCATGATGTTCTCGGGCTTGATGTCCCGGTGGACCAGCCCGCGACGGTGCGCGTAGTCCAGCGCGCCCACCACCTGCCGCGCGATGCGGAGCGCCTCCGCCACCGGGAGGCGCGGTTCTCCCTGGAGCCGCTGGCGCAGCGACGGGCCCTCCACGTACGGCATCACGTAGTACACGATGCCGTCGGCTTCGCCGGAGTCGTAGAGCGGCAGGATGTGCGGATGGGTGAGCGCGGCGGCAATCTCGATCTCGAGGAGGAAGCGCTCTGCCTCCATCGATTCCGCGAGATCGCCGCGCAGCGTCTTGAGCGCGATGTAGCGGTGGTGCTTCAGGTCCTCGGCCAGGTAGACCGTGGCCATCCCGCCGGCGCCGAGCTCGCGCTCGATGCGGTAGCGGTCCGCGAGGGCCGTGGTGAGGCGGGACGCGACGTCGGTCACCTGCAGCCAAGATGCCGTTCGGCGCGCAGTGTGGCTAGACTCGAACGTCGCGTCACCCTGTCGGACCACCCTCTCGGAGACTGATCGATGCATCGCTTGCGCTCTTGCGCCGCCCTGGCGGCCGTGCTCGTGGTCCTGGGGTCGTGCGCGCGGGCGCCGCGCCCCGAGGCGCTGGCCCCTGCGGCTGATGCGGCGGCGTCGCGCAGCGCCGTGCTGGCCCTGCTGGCCCACGGCGCCGCAGCCTGGAACCGCGGCGACCTGGCCAGCTTCGTCTCCGACTACGCACCCGGCGCCTCGTTCGTCACCCCGCGGCGGGTGCTGCACGGCCTGGCCGAGATCGAGGCACGCTACGCTCCCCGGTTCGCGCCCGGCGGGATGCGGGACTCGCTCTCCTTCCAGGACGTCGAGGTGGACGTGCTTGGCCCCGACGCCCTGAACGCCATCGCCTACTACGTGCTGCAGCGCGGCGACTCGATCACGGCCCGCGGCCCGACGTCGCTGGTCATGCGCTACCGGGGCGGCCGCTGGTTCATCGTGCACGACCACTCGAGTTGAGCGAGCGTTCCGGGAGCGATTCGCCCGCCGTCCGCTAGACGAAGGACACGGCCGCCGGTGCTCCGGGCGCGGGGGAGCCGTTGGCCGTGGTCCCGCAACAGTCGCACGTGCTGGAGCTTGCGTCCGTGGCGGCGTTCTTGCGGCGCGTAACCAGGCGGGTTATGGAGTGTGCGGGGGCCACGCAGGCCACGGTGCCTCCGGCAGGACCTACCACGCGACAATTCGAGGTGAACATGAAAGGCAACGAAAAGCTGCTCACCGTGCTGAACCAGCTGCTCGCGGACGAGTTGACCGCCATCAGTCAGTACATGGTGCATTCCGAGATGTGCGAGAGCTGGGGCTACGGCAAGCTCCACAAGGCCATCGAGGGCCAGGCGATGGATGAGATGCACCACGCCGAGTGGCTCATCCAGCGCATCATCTTTCTCGAGGGCTCGCCCGTCGTCTCCAAGCTCAACCCCATGAAGATCGGTGCGGCGGTGCCGGAGATGATCGGCAACGACGAAGCCGACGAGCTGGGTGCCGTGCGCTCCTACAACGCCGGCATCCGCCTGGCGCGGGAGGTCGAGGACCAGGGCACGGCCGACCTGCTGACCAAGATCCTCAAGATGGAAGAGGGGCACGTGGACTGGGCCGAGGAGCAGCGCGACCAGATCGGCCAGATGGGACTGCAGAACTACCTGGCCAATCAGACGGCAGGTGCCGCTGGCTGAGCGGTCCTCCCACCTCATCGGCCGAGGGAAAAAAGAACGGGCGGCGCATCGGCGCCGCCCGTCCTTCGTTCACGCCGCGTTCGCTATTGGCAGCCGACCGCGCCCTCGACCGTGGCGGTCGGGGGTGGCGTGGCCGTGCCGACAAAGATCCCGCAGACCTTGGGCGTGTAGAAGTTTGTTGCTGTGGCGCTCCAACCGGTTGAGCTTGCCGAGGTGATCGCGATCGTGTTCCCCGCCGAGGTCAGGTAGTTCAGGTTCGTCGTCGTCGGGGAGTACGTCACGTTGTCGGAGAAGTACGCCTCTTCGACGGTCACCAGCGTGCGCAGGTCGGACTGCATGCTCGCGACGTACGCCCTCTGTTTCACGTTCTCAAACTTCGGGATCGCGACGGCCGCCAGAATGCCGATGATCACGACCACGATCAGCATCTCGATCAGGGTAAAGCCCTTGGCGCTCATCACAATCGCTGCCTCCCTCAAGACGGGACGCGCGTGACGTCGAGGGGGCGGGCTGGCGCGATGAGGCCCGCCCCTCGGCCGTCAACTCAGGCTAATGGCAGGTGGGGGCGCCTTCGCTCGGGCTCGGGTATCCCGAGATCGTCCCGGTGCCCACGTAGATCCCGCAGCTCTCGCCCGCGGCGGCGTTGGACGACGTCGCGCTCCAACCCGTGCCCGACGAGCCGGTGATCGTAATCGTGTTCCCCGCCGACACGTTGTAGCTCAGGTTCGTGGTCGTGCTCGCGTACGTGACGTTGTCCGCGAAGTAGGCTTCCTGCGCGGTCACCAGGTTGCGCAGGTCGGCCTTCTCGCTGGCGATGTACGCCTTCGCCTTCGTGTTCGCGAACTTCGGAATCGCGATGGCGGCCAGAATGCCGATGATGACCACCACGATCAGAAGCTCGATCAGCGTGAAGCCCTTGGTGTTCCGCACGGATACCTCCTGAAAAGATGATGCCCGATACAACGGTACGTAAACTCGCTACCACTTCTGATAGTGGCAATCACCGTACCGCCAGACGGCCGCCGAACCATAACAGATTGATGGCATTGAACATACGGTACTAGCGGGGTGCGGGCAAGGATCTCCCGCGCCCCCAGACACCCTTGCGTTCTGCGAGGCTCGTGGCTGGTCGCAGCACGATTCCGGGCCCCGCCCGGGCCGTCCGGACGCACCGAACGGCTGCGCCGGAAGGCAATGGGCGGTGCGGCGAGCGATACCGGCGGCCGGGAGGCGTGGTTATCTTGGCGCCTCCCTCGCCGCGCGGTTTCCTTTGGTTCCATCCGTCGCGAGGCGAAGCGGACCCTGCCGCCGACTCTCGGGTACTGAGCCGATTCCCGTCGTAGAGGAGTCCTGGCCTTGGACTATGTGCTGTGGTTCATCCTGGCGACCAGCGTGCCGCACCTGCCAGTGGTGCGTCCGGCGGATCCGGACTCGCTGCCCGCCGCCGAGACCGGCGCGACGCCCCGTGCATACGCGGGGCTCGACCTGGCGTTGCCCCCCGACATCGGCACGTTCCGGCCTGGCCCGTTGCTGGAGGATGCCGCGCCGCAGCGTCCGCGGGCGATCGAGCACAGCGACTTCTATTACGCCCGGCTCACGGTCCACAAGATCGCCAGCCTTGCCACCGCGCCGCTGTTCGTCACGGAGTACTTCCTCGGCCAGAAGCTCATCAGCAGCACGCCGGCCTCGTCCTCGACCAAGAACGCGCATCAGCTCGTGGCGGCCGCCATCGGCGGCCTGTTCGTGGTGAATACGGTCACCGGCGTCTGGAACCTGTGGGACAGCCGCAAGGACCCGGCGGGCCGCACCCGGCGCTACCTCCACGCGGCGCTGATGATCGCGGCGGACGCCGGCTTCGTCGCTACCGCGTCGGCGGCGCCGGGGGGCGGCTCTTAAGGACGAACGGGCCCGCGGCCGCCAACACGCACCGGACGCTCGCGATCGCCTCGATGAGCACGGCCCTCGCGTCGTACCTCATGATGCTCGTGTGGAAGAACTGACCATGGTCGCCGCCGCTTCCTCGGGTCTCGTGGCGTGGTGGGCACACCTCTACGCCGACTCCAAGGCGCTCAGCTCGGGCGTCAACTTCATCCACCTGGCCGGCATCCTTGTCGCCGGAGGGTTCGCGATCGTCACCGACCGCGCGTCGCTGCTGCTCTCGCCGGAGGGCGGGACCGACGTGCTGCGCGAGCTGGAGCGCGGGCGGGGCGTGCACGTCTGGGTCCTGGGCGGGCTGGCCGTCACGGCGGCGAGCGGGGTGCTCCAGGTGTTCTCCGACCTCCACACCTACCTGACGAGCGTGCTGTTCTGGGTCAAGATGGGTCTCATCGCCCTGCTGCTCGTCAACGGCTGGGTGCGGATGCGGGCGGAACGGGGCCTGGAAGCGGGCCGCCCTTCGGACTGGAAGCGTTTCCGCCTCACGTCGGCCGTGAGCCTGGTGCTGTGGTTCACCGTGCTGCTTCTCGGCGTATTCCTCACCACCATCTCCTGACCAATGACACGTGCTCGTATGTCGAATCCCGGCCCCGCCGCTCCCGCCTGCACCTGCGCGCCGCTCGAACGACGGGCGTTCCTGCGGGATGCCGGCATCCTTCTCGCCTCCGCCGTCGCGGCACTGGGCGGCACGCCGGGCCGCGCCGCGGCGCTCAGCGTGCGGTTCGGCAACGCTCTCGCGAGGCACGGCTCGGATCTGACCTATCCCATCCCTGCCGACGACGGCGCCCAGATCGACCACGCGAATGAGGTGATCGTCGTGCGCTACCAGCAGAAGGCGTACGCCTTCAACCTCGCCTGCCCGCACCAGAACACCGCGCTGCGCTGGCAGCCGGAGGACGGGCAGTTCCAGTGCCCCAAACATCATTCCCGCTACCAGCCGGACGGCGTGTTCGTCTCCGGCCGTGCGACCCGCGGCATGGATCGCTTCGCGGTGCGGCGCGACGGCACCAACCTGATCGTGGACGTTTCGAAGTTCTTCCAGCAGGACAAGAACCCGGCGGAGTGGGCGGCGGCGGTGGTGACGTTGTAGTGGGTTGCGGGAGGGCGGATCCGGGCGCCGCGCGGCGCCCGGACCCGCCCAGCCCGGTCACGGTCAGAACGGCATGTACGGCGGCGATCCGAAGTGCGGCGTGGTGATCAGGTGCCAGATCGGGTACCCGTAGGCGAGAAGCACCAGCACCACCGCGACCACCGTCCACAATCCCAGGCGATCCAGCAGCGCCAGCGGCGCGGGCGCCCCTTCGAGCGGCTGCGCGAACTCCACTTCGGACTGCTCGTTCTTCCGGCCCGCCAGCCAGGTGCCCAGGACGACCATCACGAAGAACGCCGCGCTCACGAACAGGACGACGCCCCCCACCGCGGAGATGCCGGTCAGGACTTTCCACCGGGCCGCGAAGGCGTCACCCCCGTAGCTGGGGTCGAACACCCGCCGCGGCATGCCCATCAGCCCGGTGATGTGGTTGGAGATCGAGAACAGCAGCATCCCGATGAACCACAGGTACGGCTGCACCTTCGCCAGCCGCCCCAGCTTCAGGTCGCGGCCGGTCAGCTTGGGCAGCAACCAGTACGTCGTGCCCATGAAGGTGAGCGCCACGGCGCTGCCCACCGTCAGGTGGAAGTGCCCCTGCACCCACGCGGTGTTGTGGATCATGGCGTTCATGCCGTACCCGGCATTGATGGCACCGCCGAACCCGCCCACGGCGAAGAGCAGCATCGCCAGCAGCACGCTCGCCACCAGCGGGTCGTTCCACGGAAGCTTCCCGATCCAGTTGAGCAGACCGGTCGCCCTCTTCATCCGTCCCGCCACTTCGAGCGAGGCGATGACGGTGAACGCCGTGATGAAGCTCGGGAACAGGATCCAGAACGTGTTGAAGGTGTGGAACAGCTTCCATCCGGCCGGAATCCCCGGGTCCATCGCCTGATGGTGCAGGCCGACCGGCGACGACAGGACGATGAACAGCACGAATACCAGGCGCGCCAGGTTGTCGCTGAACAGCTTGCCGCCCGCGGCCCGCGGCAGCACCGCGTACCAGATCACGTACGCGGGGAGGAGCCAGAAGTAGACGAGGGGGTGGCCGAACCACCAGAACAGCGTGCGGGCCAGCTCCGGGTCGATGGTCTTCTCGATTCCCAGCGACCAGGGAATCAGCAGGAGCAGCATGTCCGCCGCGATGCCCGCCGTCGCGATGTACCAGACGATGATCGTCGTCGCCATCCCGTGCACGGCGAGCGGGATAGGGACGCCGGCATGTTCGCGCCGCCAGGCCCGCAGCGTGCGCAGCACGACGAACCCCCAGCCCCACGACCCGATCACCAGCAGCGTGGCGCCGATGTAGAAGGCGGGATGCGCCTTGAGCGGCGGGTAGAAGGTGTAGAGGACCGTCGCTCTGCCGGAGAGGATCGCGGCCACCGTGGCGAGCGTGCCGACCAGGGCCACCCAGAACGAGACCCAGCCCAGCCCTTCGTGCACCAGCGGGCGGCCCAGCGCCCGCGGGGTGAGCGCGTAGCCGAGCCCCATGATGAAGAAGGTGGTGAACACCAGCGCCATCAGCGTGCCGTGCGCCGTCACCGACAGGTAGTAGAGCTGCGCCGAGCGGAACGGCAGGTCGAGGTTGGCGCGCGACAACGCCTGCATCACCGCCAGGCACGCAGCGATGCCGAACGCGCCGACCGCGACGCCGATGTGCGCGAGGGGAAGCCGGTTGGCGCGGTTCATGGCGTCACCGCCGGCGGGCTCGCCGCCGTCGTGCCGGCCGGGTCCACGATCACCTTGCCCTGCATCGTGTGGTGTCCGACCCCGCAGTACTCGTTGCACACCACGAGGTGCTCGCCCGGCTGCCGGAACGTGTAGGTGAGCTGGGAGATGTACCCCGGCACCACCATCGTGTTGGCGTTCGTGCCCGTGACCTCGAAGCCGTGCGTCACGTCCATGCTCGTGATCCGGAAGGTCACCGGGCGGCCGACCGGCACGTGCACTTCGCTCGGCAGGAAGGTGAACATCATCGCGATCATCGTCACCTGCACGCTGCCGTCCGGCAGCGTCGTCACGCCCGGCATGCTGAAGCGCGGGTCCTGCATCACCGTCGCGGGATCGATCGTCTCGATGTGGCTGGGAGGCCGCACCGCGTACGCGAAGGTCGAGATGCCGATGGCGGTGAGGAACACCACGACGATGACCGCCGCGCCCCACATCCAGATCCGCTCGTACAGGTCGACGTTCATGGCGTCACCGCGCCACGCGGCGTGAACAGGAGGTAGTAGAACGCGAGCCACCCGAGCAGGAAGAGCAGGCCGTAAATGCCGACCACGGCCAGCGTGCCCCTGGGATGGTGCCCGCCTTCCGGCGGCGAAGTGCTCATCACGATCCTCCGGCTTCGGTCGAGACAGCGATCGCTACCGACGGCGAGAGACGGTGTGCCTGCGCCTGCGGAGCGAATGGCAACTCATTGTAAGGCGACTGCCGCGATTCGGCCACGCTACTCGCCCCGCTTGAAGCGCAGCAGGTCCCGCCGCTCCTTCTTGGAGGGTTTTCCCTCGCCGTAGGTGAAGACGTGGGCCGCGAGCCGGTGCTGCTCCGCCAGGTGGAGCCGGCGCGCCTTCGCCTCGGGGTCTTCCTCGTAGAGCAGCGCGGCCTGGGGAGCCGGCCCGCGGCGCACCGATACCGCGCGGACGGTGAGCAGGTGCTCGTAGGGGCCCAGCCGCAGGCGAATCGCGTCGCCCGGCTTGATGGTCTTGGCGTGCCTGGCCCGCGCGCCGTTCACCTGCACACGGCCGCCGGCGATCGCCTCCGCCGCGAGCCCGCGCGTCTTGAAGAACCGGGCGGCCCACAACCACTTGTCCACTCGGACGGGCTCGCCGGCGGCTGGGCCGGTGTCGGGCTCGGGTGGTTTCCGGGGCACTCAGCGGCGCTCGGCGCTCTTGAGGCCGAGCGCGCCGTTGATCCAGCGCACCAGCGGGAGCAGCAGCGCGAAGTCCTCGGCGACGAGTGGCGCGAGCCGCGCGCTCGTCATCTGCGCGTCGCTCAGCGCTCGGCCCATGGTGAAGGACTGGAAGCGAAGCCACTGCGCGGCGGGGTGGTCCGGCGGGTAGCCCCGCGGCACGCGCTTGAGGACCGCGTCCGTGTCCAGCTCGCCGAACCGGCGTACTGCCGCCGGCGCGGTGACGACGCGGGCGAACGCGGCCGGCTGTTCGGCCAGCGCATCGCGCAACTTGCCCAGCGCCTGGCGCGGCGGCATCCAGATCCCGCCGGCGTCGAGCGACGATCCCGGCTGGAGATGGAAGTAGAAGCCGGCGCCGCCGCCGTGACTCTCCTGCCCGACGCGGTGGCTGGCGTCGCGGTGGAAGAACCAGCAGGCGGCCTGCGTCTTGTACGGCGACTTGTCGGCGGAGAACCTGACGTCGCGATAGATCCGGAAGATCGAGCGCTTGGGGTCGCCGACCATCTCCGGTGCCAGCCGGGCGAGCCGGACGTCCATCTCCTCCACGAAATCCCGCATCGGGAACAGGACCGCGGACTCGTAGTCGCGGCGGTGCGCCTCGAACCAGTCGCGGCGGTTGTTGCGGGCGAGCGCGCGGAGGAAGCGCAGGCTGGCGGCAGTGAAGAACGGCGTCGAGGCGGGCATGCGCGCATAATCGGCACCGCTGCCGGCGCTGTCCAGAGGCGGCTCCTGTCCTGCGGAGTGCCGCGCCCGGCTCTTGACTGATGCTCCGTTTTCAGCATAGTCGGCAGTCTGATAATGCCCGTCGGTCGTCCACTCCTCTCCAGCGGAGCGCATTAGTGAGATTCTCAGCGCGGTGGTGCACGCTCGCACTCGCCCTGGCCGGCGGCTGCGCCGCCGCATCCCCCGCCCGCGCGCAGGACAAGGTGGAGGCCCCCTACCGCGAAGGCTTCTGGATCGGTTTCGGCCTGGGCTGGGGTTCGGCGAGCATCTCGTGCTCCGCGTGCGGCAGCACCCAGCGGCTGGGGTCGAGCGCCGCGACGCTGCGCATGGGGGGCACGCTGACCAGGCAGTTGCTGCTCGGTGGGGAAGTGAATGCGTGGTCGCACGACGCGTCCGGGGTCACCGAGACGGTCGGAGACATGTCGGCGGCGTTGTACTACTACCCGAGCGCCAGGGGGACCTTCTTCATCAAGGGCGGCGTCGGCATCGCCGTCTACGACGCGAACACCTCGCCCACGCTCGAAAGCGAAGGCCTGGGCGTCAATGTGGGAGTGGGCTTCGACTGGTACCTGTTCCGCAAGTTCTCCCTCACGCCGTACGCGAGCTTCCTCACCGCGCTCGGAGGCAACCTGAAGGTCGGCGGCACGGATACCGGGGTCGCCGTGAAGCCCAATCTCTTTCAGCTCGGCGTCGCCGCCACCTGGCACTGACCCGTGGCGCGCCGGGCACGCGTCGTGCAGCCGAATCCCGCGTGGGCGTGGTAAGTTGAACGGGGTCAAGAGCGGGAGGAGCGACGCGTGATTCGGCTCGGTGCGGGGCAGCCCCTGACGATCGAGGACGTGGTGCGCGTGGCGCGGCACGGCGAGCCGGTCGAGCTCGCCCCGGCGGCCATGGAGCGGATCCGGAGCTGCCGCGCGATGGTGGAGAAGAAGCTCGCGGCCCACGAGACGATGTACGGCGTCAACACCGGCATCGGTGAGCTGTCCGAGGTCGCGCTCGACGACGCGCAGGTCCAGCAGTTTCAGCGGTACCTCATCTACAACCACGCCGCCGGCATCGGCGAGCCCGCCCCGGTCGAGCACGTGCGCGCCGCCATGCTCTCGCGCGTCGCCGTGCACACCCGCGGCTACTCCGGCTGCCGTCCGGAAATCCCGCTGACCTACGTGGCCATGCTGAACGCGGGGCTCACCCCCATCGCCTGCGAGAAGGGCAGCGTCGGGGCGTGCGGCGACCTGGCGCCGATGAGCCAGGTCGCGCTGTCGCTGCTGGGCGAGGGCGAGTGCGTCTACCGCGGCGAGCGCATGCCGACCCGGGCCGCCCTGGACCAGGCCGGCATCCCGGTGCCCGGCCTCAAGGCGCGCGACGGACTCGCGGCGATCAACGGATCGAACCTGATCACCGGGATGGGCTGTCTGATCCTCCACGACGTGGAGCGGTGGATTAAACAGGCGGAGATCGCCGCCGCGATGAGCCTCGAGGCGCTGCTGGCCAACTTGAAGCCCTACCAGCCGCGGCTGCACGAGCTGCGCGGCTTCCGCGGCGCCCGGACCTGCGCGGCCAACCTGCGCAAGCTGATGGACGGCTCCGACCTGGTCACCGGCAAACTCAAGGTGAAGGTGCAGGACGCCTACTCGATGCGGTCCACGCCGCAGGTCATCGGCGCGCTGCGCGACCTCATGGCCTACGCGCGGGCGCAGTTCGAGATCGAGCTGAACGGGGTGGCGGACAACCCCATCTTCGTCGCCGAGGAGAACCTCGTCCTCACCGGCGCCAACTTCCAGGGCACGCCGGTCTCGCTGCCGCTCGACATGGTGGGCGCGGCGGTGACCATGGTGAGCGTGCTGTGCGAGCGCCGCCTCAACCGGCTCCTCAACCCGGCGCTGTCGGTGGGGCTGCCGGCCTTCCTCACCAAGGGCGCGGGGATGTTCTCGGGCCACATGCTGTCGCAGTACACCGCCGATATGCTCATCGTCGAGCAGCGCATCCTGTCGGCGCCGTCGTGCGTCCAGTCCATCCCGGCGGCGGCCGACCAGGAGGATTTCGTGAGCATGGGGATGAACGGGGCGCTGAAGACGAAGCAGATCGTGCGGAACGGGTACGGCGTGCTCGGCATCGAGCTGATCGCCGCCGCCCAGGCACTCGACTTCCGGGATTTCACGCCGGGCCGGGGGGTGCGCGCCGCGCACGCGGCCGTGCGGCGGGTGGTCGAGCACCTCGAAGAGGATCGCCCGCTGTTCCGCGACCACAACGCGATGAGCGCCGCGGTCGAGCGCGGGGACGTGCTCGACGCGGTGGAGCGGGACATCGGCGCGCTCGGCGGCTCCTGGTAGCGCCAAAGACGCTCATTGTGTTTTGGACACACCGGGGTTACCATTGTGCAGCGATTTGTGTGGCTGTATGCATACACAGTTCTGGCGACACCTCAGAGGGCTGGCGCTTTCGCCGGCCCTTTTGATTTGTCGAGATCGCATGCAGACGACGGCGTCCGCCGTAGTTTGCCGGAACACAGCCTATCGTGAGGGCGTGATCACGAGAACACACAAGGAGTAGGACCGTATGACACGTATCACCGGCAAAGTGAAGTGGTTCAACGACGCGAAGGGTTTCGGGTTCATCACGCCCGAGAACGGCGAAAAGGACTGCTTCGTGCATCACTCGGCCATTCAGGCCGAGGGGTTCAAGAGCCTCGCCGAAGGCGACCGCGTTGAATTCTCGGTCGTGCAGGGCCAGAAGGGCCCCGCGGCCGAAGCCGTGGTCAAGCTCCCCGCCTAAGCGCCGGGACCGACCGAGGGGGCACGGGCGTATGTCCCGCCGCCCCCCAAGCGAAGCCCCGATCCGGCGGAAGCCGGGTCGGGGCTTCGTGTCGTACAGCCCGCCCGGTGCGCTCCGGACCCTCCTTCAACTCTGTGCCGGGTCGTTGCTTGACGCCTGCGTGACGCAGCGCTCGTAGCCTTCTGCGAGTCGGTGCGTGGCGGACTGGATACGGGCGCGGGGGGCGGCATGGACAGCTTCGGCGGCAAAGTGGCGGTGGTCACCGGTGCGGCCAGTGGCATCGGTCGCGCCCTCGCGGATCAGTGCGCACGGGAGGGGATGAAGGTCGTCCTCGCCGACATCGAGGAAGCCGCCTTGGACCGTGCCGCCGCCGAGCTGGCGCACGCCGGCGCCGCGGTCCTGGCCGTGAGGACCGACGTCTCGCGGGCTGACGAAGTGGAGGCCCTGGCGCGCACGACGCTCGACGCGTTCGGCGGCGTGCACCTGCTGTTCAACAACGCCGGCGTCAGTGGCGGCTCCTCGACCTGGGAAAGCACCATCGCCGATTGGACGTGGGTGCTGGGCGTGAATCTGTGGGGTGTGATCCACGGCGTCCGGACGTTCGTCCCCATCATGTTGCAACAGGACGCCCCGGGCCACGTCGTCAACACGGCGTCGGTGACCGGGCTGGTGTCGCTCCCCTACGGCGCGCTGTATCAGGCCAGCAAACACGCCGTGGTCACCATCTCGGAATCACTGCTCCTCGAGCTGGGCTACCTGGGCGCGAACGTCGGCGTTTCGGTGCTGTGCCCGGCGTTCGTGCGGTCGGGGATCGTGGACGCCGCGCGGAACCGGCCCGCCGCGCTCCGGAACCCGACCTGCGGGGCGTGCACCGAGCCCAGCGAGATGGCGAAGGCCCACCGCCGGCTGGTGGATGCCGGGCTCGCTCCCGAAGCCGTGGCGCAGCGCGTGTTCCGGGCCATCCGGGCGCGACAGTTCTACATCCTCACGCACCCGGAGGCGAATTTCCTGATCCGCGCTCGCATGCGCGCCATCCTCGCCCAGCAGAACCCGGCGATCCACCCGCGTCTGCTCGCGCTCGTCGGGCTGCGGCCCACCGGGACGAGCGCGTTGCCCGCCTGGTTGCGAGCCGGTCTCGGCCAGCTGTCTCCCCGCCTCAGCGCGCTGCTGGGGTAGGGCGGACGTGGCGCTCGAGTTCATTTCCGCCTGCGAGGTCCGTCCCTTAGATTAGTGGCATACCTTCTGACGATGGATCGGACTATGCGCCGCCTACCGCTGTTGATCGGTTCACTGCTCCCGCTGCTTGCGGCGGCATTGCCCGCCCAGGACTCGACTCGCCAGGCCGGCGACCCGCCGGCGCGCGTCGCGCGCATCGGCTACCTGGCCGGCACGGTCTCGTTCCAGCCGTCGGGTGACACCGCGTGGAGCCTCGTGACGGCCAACTACCCGCTGACGACCGGCGACCGGCTCTACTCCGATCGCGACGGCCGCGCCGAGCTCCAGCTGGGGTCGCTGACGCTCCGTGTTTCGGACGTCACCGATCTCACGGTGAGCAGCTTGACCGACCAGTTCGCCCAGGTTGGCCTGACACAAGGCACGCTCCGGGTCAGCGTCTACGACATGGCTCCCGGCGATTCCATCGAGATCGATACGCCCCGCGGGGCGCTGACGCTGCTCGCGGCCGGCGAGTACCGCGTCAATGCGCCGCCCGACGAGAGCCCGATGGTCGTGGCCGTCTACCGCGGCACGCTCCAGTGGACCGCCGGAGGCGTCGCCCAGATGGTGCAGGGCGGACAGGCGATCACCGTGAGCGGCATCAACCCTATCCAGGTGGCGAGCACGGCGCTCCCGGCTCCGGACAGCTTCGACCAGTGGAGCGCGGAACGGGATCGCCTGCAGGCGTCGTCCGTCTCGGCGCAGTACGTGGGCCGCGACATTCCGGGCTATGCCGATCTCGATGCCGCGGGAGCGTGGCAGACCGATGCGGAGTACGGACCGGTCTGGTATCCTGCCGGCTTGGCGGCAGACTGGGCGCCGTACCGCCATGGGCATTGGGCGTGGATCGAGCCGTGGGGCTGGACCTGGGTGGAGCGCGAACCGTGGGGCTTCGCTCCATTCCATTACGGCCGCTGGGCGTACGTGGGATCGAGGTGGGGCTGGCTGCCCGGTTCCATGGTTGCGCGGCCGTACTATGCCCCCGCCCTGGTGGCGTTCGTGGATGGCGCAGGGATCCAGGTCGGCGTCCAGGCGTGGTTCCCGCTGGGGCCGGGGGAACCGTATCACCCATGGTATCACAGTGGGGCCGATTATCGGCGCAGGATGAACGCCCTCACCTTCGGCCGCGTGGCCAACATCCCAGCCACCGCCAACGTCACCGAGATCAATTACAGGAATCGGCGTCTGGCCATGACGGTGGTGCCGACCACGACGTTCCGGAGTGGGTTGCCCATCTCCCGCCGGGTCATCCCGGTCACCCAGGAGCAGCTGGCACAGGCGCGGATCGCGCCGCATCCCTTCGCCTTGCCGGGACGGAGCGCGGAAGCTGGAGGAAATCTCGCACCGGCTGAACCCAGAGTGCGGCGGCCGACCTTCTTCGTGGCACCCACGCCGCGGCCGGCGGCCACGGTTCAGGCGCAGCGGCCGCTGACTGTCCGGCGAAGCGTTCCGGTGTCTCCGGCTGCCTCGAGGTACGTGCCCTCGGCTCCGCCGCCGATGCTGATTACCCGGCGCGCACCGCCGCCGCCGGAACCCTCGTTCACCGTGCGGCAGCAGGCCATGCAGCCCGATGCAGGCCGGCCGCTGGAGCCGCAGCAGATCAACAACCTGCGTGCCGGCAAGCCGGCGGGGCCGCAGCGCGACCCGGAGTACCCGCCGCACCAGGCGGCTCCGGCTCCACGCGCGGCGCCGAGACCGGTTGAGGCTCCGAGGGCTGCGCCGGCACCGCGGGCGGCACCGGCCAAGCCTGCGCCAAGCAACGAGCGCCGGGGCGGACCGGGGAAGTAGCAGGTTGCCGATAGAGAGCCCAGTTGAGTCGCGAGACGCCGAGTTGCGAGTGGTTCCACTGACAACTCGGCGTCTCGCAACTGCACTGCGGATTCGCCTCTCCTGATTCCTGTTATCCGTACAAATACGGTCGTGTATCCGTAGAATTCCGAATGGTTCAGTTCAGTTTGGCGTTTAGAGTGCGAGTGCGCTGGCCCGTGATCCGAACGGCTGCACTTGCACTGGAGCAACCTGATGTCGGTTCGACGACTCGTACCCCTCTTCGTTCTTGGACTCGCCGCGAGCGCCCTGCCTGCCGCGGCCATCGCTCAACAGGACACCACGAGCAAGGCGGATACGCTCGCCCGCCGGCCCCCGACCGTGCTGAACCCGATCGTCGTGACGGCGGAGCGGCGGCCCACGCCGGTATCCGACGTGACGGCACCGGTGATCGTCGTGGACAGCGACGCCATCGCGCGCCGTGCAGCGATCGACATCACCGCCATTCTGCGCGACGTGGCGGGCATCCAGCCCGAGGCGGTCGTCGGCTCGGGGTCGGGCATCTACCTGCAGGGACTCGGCTCGGATCGCGTGCTGGTGCTGCTCGACGGCTCGCCGATGGCCGGCCGGCTGGATGGCCAGTTCGATCTCTCGCGCATCAGCCCGGCCGAGCTCGAGCGCGTCGAGATCGTCGAAGGACCGCAGTCCACGCTGTATGGATCCACCGCGCTGGGCGGCGTGGTGAACCTGATCACCAACCGCGACGGGGTGCCGACGGCGGAGTTCGCGGGCACGATGGGCAGCTCCGACCAGCGGGACTTCTCGGGCCGGCTCGGCGCGCCCGTCGGCGGGCTGTTCGCCTCGCTCGACGGCGATCACCGCGCCGTGGACGCGGTGCCGGGTGCCAACCCCGGCACCGTGGGGAGCGCGGACCGGTGGGACTGGATGGGGCGGCTGGAGGGCGACATCGGCCACACCGCGGTCGACGCCCGGCTGATGACGATCGACGAGACCCAGAAGTACACCATCGCCCCCGACTATCTGACGAGCACCAACCTGCAGTACGACGGGCTGGTGAAGCTGACGTTCGGCGTGAACGGCCAGACGGACCTGCGGTTCCACGGCAGTTGGTACGATCACCGCTTCGTGGACGCCACCGATTCCGCCGGGACGCAGCCGCCGTCGTTCGACCGCGAGCGGAACGCGGACGTCGAGCTGGTGCAGCGGGGAACGCTGGGTGCCAGCGACTGGGTGGCCGGCGCGACGGTGAATCGCGAGTGGTTTCTGTCCGACCGGGTGACGGGCTACGACCGCGCCGCCTCCACGGGGGCGGTATACGGCTCGGTGGACTGGGAGGTGGCGCCGGCGCTGCACGTGACGACCGGCGTGCGGTTCACCGACAGCGAGTTGTGGGGCGCCGACCTCTCGCCGCGGCTCGGCGCCGCGCTGCGCGCCCCGGACGGCCTCTACCTCAAGGCCGAGGTGGCGCACGGCTTCCGCGCGCCGTCGTTTGAGGAACAGTACCTCGACCTGCTGCAGGCGCAGTTCGGCTACGCGGTGTACGGCAACCCGAACCTCAAGGCGGAGCAGTCGTGGAACGTGACCGGGGAAGCGGGGCTGACGCGCGCCGACGTGCACCTCTACGTGCGCGGCTTCGCCAACAGCCTGAAGAACTTCATCGAGGCCAACCAGACGGGCGACAGCAGCGGCATCATGCTCTTCACCTATGACAATGTCGATCGCGCGCGGACCGGCGGGGTGGAGGCGGGCGCGAGCGTCTCGCGCGGCATCGTGACGGGGAGCGCTTCGTACACCTGGCTGAGTACCCGCGACATCACCGCCAACACCGATCTGCTGGGGACGGCGGCGCACACCGCCAACGCCTCGCTCGCCCTCGGGCGCCACGGCTGGAGCCTCGGCGCGGGGGCCATCTACACCGGGCAGGAGCCGGTGGCGCGCGATCAGGCGGGGGTCGTCACCTACCAGGGCGCGTTCACGCGGATCAACGTCAGCAGCGTGATGCCGGTGACGCGCGGCCTGAAGTTCACGGTGGGTGCCGACGACCTCAACGACGCCAAGCCGTCGGGCGCGGCACTGATCTGGGGCCGCCGGGTGTACGCGCAGGCGTCGGTGGGGGTCGGCGCATGAGTCCCGCGCTCGCTGCGGCGGCGGGCCCCGGCGCCGGCCTGCCGTTCGTCGATTACCTGCCGATTCTCACCACGCTGATCGCGGCGGCGTTCTCGGCCGCCCTGTTCCGTCGCTATCGAGAGCGGCGGAGCGGGCCGCACCTGCTGTGGTGGGCGATGGGTGTGCTGGTCTACGGCGTCGGCACCGTGACCGAGGCGTCGACCACGCTGTTCGGGTGGCACGAGTGGCTGTTCCGGGCCTGGTACATCTCCGGTGCGCTGATGGGCGGCGCGCCGCTCGCCCAGGGCACCGCCTACCTGCTGCTGGTGCGCCGCACGGCGAACCGGCTGGCCGTCGCGCTGGTCACCGCGATTGGCGTTGCCGCGGTGTTCGCGATCCTCAATCCGGTCCACTACGCCCTGGTCGAGCCGCACCGGCTCACCGGCGCGGTGTTCGCCTGGTCGTGGGCGCGAGCCTTCAGCCCGTTCATCAACCTCTATGCCCTCGTGCTGCTGGTGGGCGGCGCCGCGCTCTCCGCCTGGCGGTTCAGCCGGAAGACGGCGACGCGGAGCCGGTTCATCGGCAACGTGCTCATCGCGGTCGGGGCGCTGCTGCCGGGCATCGGCGGCACCGCCACCCGGTTCGGGCATACGGAGGTGTTGTACGTCACCGAGCTGATCGGGCTGGTCTTCATCTATGCCGGCTATCGCACTGCCACCGCCCAAGGGGACGGCGCGAGGGGCGAGAGCCCAGTGCAGTTGCGAGACGGCGAGTTGCGAGCCGTGACGAGGTGAGAGTCTGGAGGGGAGAGAAGAGGCCCCGGACGACACCGCCCGGGGCCTTTTCTCACTCTGCATGCTCACTTCTGAAAACCACTCGCAACTGTGCGTCTCGCAACTGATCCGCAGACTCCCGACTGCTCACCGGCCTCTACCAGAGGCGGCCCCTATTCACCGCCTCCTGAGAGTTCCTTGACGATGCCGCTGACGAATGCCTTCGCGTCGCCGAACAGCATCAGCGTCTTGTCGATGTAGTAGAGAGGGTTGTCGATGCCCGCAAACCCCGGATTGAGGCTCCTCTTGATCACCATCACCGTCCGGGCACGATCGACCTCGATGATCGGCATCCCGTAAATCGGGCTGCCCTGATCGGTCTTGGCGGCCGGGTTGGTGACGTCATTGGCGCCGATCACCAGCGCCACGTCGGTCTGGGGCATCTCGCTGTTGGCGGCGTCCATCTCGACCAGCTTGTCGTAGGGGACGTCGGCTTCGGCGAGCAGGACGTTCATGTGCCCCGGCATGCGCCCCGCGACGGGATGGATGCCGAACTTCACGTCCACGCCCTTCTTGGAGAGCACGTCGAGCAGCTCCCGCACCTTGTGCTGGGCCTGGGCGACGGCCATGCCGTACCCCGGAACGATCAGCACCGTATTCGCCGACGCGAGAATGGCGGCGGCCTCCTCCGGCGTGGCCGTGTGCACGGTCCGCTCTTCCTGCGCGGCCTGGGCCGACACCTGGAGCTGGCCGAAGGCCCCGAACAGGACGTTGGTGAACGAACGGTTCATGGCCTTGCACATCACGACGGCCAGGATGAAGCCGGACGAGCCGTCGAGCGCGCCGGCCACCACCAGCACCTTGCTGTTCAAGACGAAGCCGAGCAGGGCGGCCGTCAGTCCGACGTAGGAATTGAGGAGCGCGATCACCGTCGGCATGTCGGCGCCGCCGATGGGCGTCACCAGCATCACGCCGAACAGCAGCGAGATGACCACCATCGCGGGGAAGACGAAGGGAGCGGCGGGGTTGAAGATCAGGACCAGCGCCGCCAGGACGGCCGCGCCCAGGAACGAGAAGCTGACGTAGTTCTGCCCCTTGTAGACGATGGGGCGCTGCGGGAGCCACTCCTGGAGCTTGCCGGCCGCGATCAGGCTGCCCGTGAAGCTCAGGCAGCCGATGATGACCTCCATCGAGATCTCGACCACCTGGAACTTCGTAAGGTCGTGGACGTGGAGGTAGTACTCGCTGATCCCGATCAGCGCGGCCGCCAGCGCGCCGAAGGCGTGGCTCATGGCGGTCCGCTGCGGCACGGCCTTCATCTGCACCAGGCCGAGCGGGATGCCGACGATCGCGCCCACCAGCAGGGCGATCAGGATCCACTGGAACTGGACGAGCTCGGGGTTGAAGAACGTGGTCAGCACTGCCAGCGCCGCGCCGATCTCGCCGACCAGCACGCCGCGGCGCGCCGTCGCCGGCGTGCTCAGCCACTTCAGCGACAGGATGAAGAAAGCGATCGCGATGATGTACGCGAAGTCGGTCAGGTACTGCACCGTCGCAAGGTCCAGCACGGTGATGTTCATGGCTTCTTGCGCCCGCTCAGCTTGAACATCCGCAGCATGCGGTCGGTGATCAGGAAGCCGCCGACCATGTTGCTGAATGCGGCGGCAACGGCGATCGCTCCCAGCGTGTAGGAGAGCGCCGTCCCGCGCCGTCCGGCGATGATGATCGCGGCGACCACCACGATCGCGTCCAGGGCGTTGGTCAAGGCCATCAACGGCGTGTGCAGCAGCGGCGAGACCCGGCGGATGACTTCGAATCCGAGAAAGCCCGCCAGCAAGAAGACGTACAAGTTCGAAATGAAGCCCTCTGGCACGGTACCCTCCTTTAGCCAGGCATTCAGGCGTTCAAGCCGCGCGGGCGGCTTCAGCCAACCGTCGCGCAGCCTCTCATCTACTGTGCGTTCTTCGGCGCGGCCTGATTCGGCAACGAGAAGAACTCCCGCACGCGGCCGTGCACGATCTCCCCGCCCCGCGTAATGAGCGTCTCCCGGGTAATCTCGTCGTCCAGATTCAGCTCCGGCTTCCCACCCTTGAACAGGTGGAGGAGGAACGTGGCGACGTTCTTCGCGTACATCTGGCTGGCGTGATAGGGCACGGCGCTGGCGAGGTTGATCTGGCCCACGATGGTGACGTTGTGCTTGACCACGGTCGTGCCAGCTTCGGTCAGCTCACAGTTGCCGCCGCGTTCGGCGGCCAGATCGACGATCACCGATCCGGGGGCCATCCCCTTCACCATGTCCTCCGTCACCAGGATCGGAGCCGCCTTGCCGGGAACCACGGCGGTGGTGATCACCACGTCGCTTTCCGCCACCACCCGCCCCAGCAATTCCCGCTGACGACGGTAGAACGTCTCATCCTGCGCCGTGGCGTATCCGCGCGCGTCCTGGGCCTCCGTGGCCTCGAGCGGCAGCTCGACAAACCGGCCGCCCAAGCTCTGCACCTGCTCCTTCACCGCGGGACGCACGTCATACGCGGAGACCACGGCACCCAGCCGGCGCGCGGTGGCGATGGCCTGGAGTCCGGCAACGCCCGCCCCGATGACGAGAATGCGGGCCGGCGTGATCGTTCCCGCGGCGGTGGTCAGCATCGGGCAGAGCCGCGGCAAGGTGTCGGCGGCAAGCACGACCGCCTTGTAGCCGCTAATCGTCGCCATGGCCGAAAGAGCGTCCATGCTCTGCGCGCGCGTGATTCTGGGCATGAGCTCGACGCTGAAGGACGAGACGCCCTTGGACGCGATGTCCTTCAGGCTCTCGACCGCTCCCAGTGGACGCAGGAAGCCGACCAGAAACTGCCCCTGCCGGTAGAGCGGAACGTCGTCTTTCCCCGTCCTGTCGTTCGAACCGTAGCAGAGGACCTGCACGACGATGTCGGCGGTCTTGAAGACCTCCGCGCGGCTGCCCAGGATCCTGGCGCCCTTGCCCGCGTATTCCTTATCGAGATAGCCGGCGCTGACGCCCGCCCCCGTTTCTATGGCGACCTCGAACCCCGCTTTCGTCAGGGAAGGAACAACGGAGGGCACCATGGCCACTCGCCGCTCTCCGGGAAAGCTCTCCTTGGGAATACCTATGATCATGACAGCTCCTCCCTCCGTGTGCCCCTGCCCATCACCTGTGCGGATCGCACCGCCATCGCGCAAGAAGCGTGCTAGTGTATACCGGCAGAGTGGAGAAGGCGGCAAGCAGGCTTCAGAGCAGTTGCGAGACGCCGAGTTGCGAGTGGTCTTGAGACGGGAGTGGACGGAGAAGGAACAGGCTTCGGGCAGGCATGAGCCGCCAGGGGGCCTGTTCTGTTTCGGCTGGCTCCAATCTCGTAGCCACTCGCAACTCGGCGTCTCGCAACTGCCCTGCATTCTCGTTGCTCCTCCTGTCCAGCGCGGCCCGCCTTGGCTAGGTTGCAAACTCACCCGCATCAAGGCAGGGCCATGACCCGATCCACCGGGGCAGTCCTTTTGGCCGCGCTGGCCTTCGTCGCGTGCCATCCCAGTCGCGGCGGCCACGCGACCGCGGGCGGCATCGCCGTCACCCACGCTGTGATCCCCGCACCACCCTCGAGGTCCGAGGCCTCGGCGTTCCTGGTGATCGAGAACCAGGGCAGCGAGAGCGTGGCCTTCACCGGCGCCCTCACGCCGGTGGCCGAGTCAGTCCTGCTCCATCGCATGGTCGGCGGCCTGATGCAGCCGGCGACCCCGCTCGAGATCCCGGCGCACGGCTCCGTGAACCTGGTGCCCGGCGGCTACCACCTGATGCTCGAGGGCCTCTGGCGCTGGCTCGCGATCGGGGACACTGTCCCGCTCGGGCTGAAGTTCAGCTCCGGGGTCACCGTCATCGTGCTGGTGCCAGTATTGAATTACACCGAGGCTGTGAGTGAATTGCCGTTGCGCTGACGGGAAGGTTCCGTTCAACGACTCCCCATAGAAGTGCCATTTCTGCACCATGGACGCTGCGGATTCCGCATTATGAGACAGTTGCTGTATTCGTAACTCATTATACCACAATATCATAACTCACGGCATGCGCAATGCTCTAATGGAGTGTAAGCCGGGGGGTGTTCCCCCGACAGAACCTCAGTAAGGAATGCGCGCCATGAAGCGCCGTCTCATCATCTCCGTTGCCTTCGTCGTCGTCGCGGGTGCCGTCACCGCGGGCTTCCTGCTGCGCGGCCACTCCGGCTACACGGCCACGTACCGTTTCGTCACCGTGGACCGCGGCGACATCTCGTCTACCGTGAACTCGACCGGCACGTTGAGCGCCGACACGACGGTGGCCGTGGGGGCGCAGGTCTCGGGTCTGATCACCCAGCTCTACTCCGACTTCAACGACAAGGTGAAGAAGGGTGATCTGATGGCGCGGCTCGACCCGCGGCCGTCGCAACTGGAGGTGAGCACGGCGCAGGCCCAGGTGCAGCAGGATGTGGCGGACTCGACGTTGAAGGATTTCACGCTGACCCAGGCCACGCCGCTGCACGCCCACGGCATGATGGACGACAACGACTACGTGGCGGCGCAGGTCGCCTTCGAGCAGTCGAAGGCCAACCTGCTCTCCGCGCGCGTCGGCCTCGCGAGGGCTCAGCAGGACCTGGCGTACACCTACATCTACGCGCCGATGGACGGCGTGGTGCAGGAGCGCGACGTGCAGGTGGGCCAGACGGTGGCCTCGAGCTTCGCGGCCCCGCAGCTGTTCGTGATCGCCTCCGACCTCCGGAAGGTGCAGATCCTCGTGCAGGTGGACGAGGCGGACATCGGCCAGATCAAGCGGGGCCAGGACGTGAAGTTCACGGTGGAGGCGTACCCGAACCGGATCTACCACGGCACGGTGCAGGCGGTGCGGCTCCAGTACGCGACGGTGCAGAACGTAGTGGACTACACGGTGGTCGTGGCCGTGAGCAACCCGGACGCAACGCTGCTGCCCGGGATGACCGCGACGGTGAACTTCCAGACGGCGAAGGCGACCGATGTGCTGCGGGTTCAGAACGCGGCGCTGCGCTTCCGCCCGTCGGCGGTGATGCTGGCGGCGGCTCAGCTCCCGCAAGGCTGGCAGAGTGCCCGCAGCGGGCAGGCCGGCGACACGACTCGCGGCGGCCGGTCCGGCGCGGACTCGGGGCGGCGCCAGTTCACGGCGGCCGATTCGGCCCGGTTCCGCCAGATGATGGCGCAGCGAGGCGGGCAGAGCGGCGCCGGCGGGTTCGGCGGCCAGGGCGGGCAGGGCGGCGGCTTCAGCGGTCAGCAGCCGGGCGGAACCGGCGGCTCCGGGGTGGGCGGCGCGGCCGGCGCGAACAACGTCGCGGTCCTGTGGACCCTCGACGCCAGCGGTAAGCCCACGCCGGTGCGTGTGCACACGGGGCTGACGGACGGCCAGCAGACCGAGATCACCGGCATGACCCTGAAGGAAGGGATGAAGATCATCGCCGCCGTGACGAACGAGAAGGCGGGCGGGGCGAGCAATCCGTTCCAGGCCCAGCAGCAGCAGGGCGGGCCCGGCGCGCGGCGGGTGCTGTAGCCGTGGCGATCCAGATCATGCCTTCGCGGGGCGCTCGGGGCGCCGAGGCGGGCGCCCCCGCCGATGCGGTCATCCGCGTCGAGGACGTCAAGAAGACGTACATCACCGGGAAGACGGAGGTGCACGCCCTGCGGGGCGTCAGCGTGACGATCCAGCCCGGCGAGATGGTGGCGATCATCGGCGCCTCCGGCTCCGGGAAGTCCACGCTGATGAACATCCTCGGCTGTCTCGACCGGCCGACGAGCGGCGGATACTGGCTCGACGGCGTGCGCGTGGACGGGATGAGCAAGAACCAGCTCGCGGACATCCGCAACGCGAAGATCGGTTTCGTCTTCCAGGGCTTCAACCTCCTGGCGCGGACCACGGCCCTCGACAACGTCGAGCTGCCGCTCATGTACGACCGCAGCGGCCACCATCTGGACACCAAGCGGCTGGCGCGGGAAGCGCTGGAGCGGGTCGGCCTCGGCGACCGCACGCACCACGAGCCCAGCGAGCTGTCGGGCGGGCAGCAGCAACGGGTGGCCATCGCCCGCGCGCTGGTCACCCAGCCGGCGCTGGTGCTGGCCGACGAGCCGACCGGGAACCTCGATACGCGCACGTCGGTCGAGGTGCTGTCGGTCTTCCAGGAGTTGAACGCGCAGGGGATCACGATCCTCCTGGTGACGCACGAGCACGACATCGCGCAATACTGCAAACGGGTAGTGGAGCTGCGGGACGGCCACGTGGTGCGCGATACGGCGATCGAGGGTCGCCACCGCGCGGAGGCCGACCTGGCGCGGCTCGTCGCGGCGGGGGTGGAGGACTGACATGAAAGCGACACGGCTGGTGGGCATCGCCACCAAGAGCATCCAGAAAAACAAGATGCGGACGCTGCTCACGATGCTGGGCATCATCATCGGCGTGGGCGCGGTGATCGTGATGGTGGCCGTGGGGCAGGGCGCCAAGGCGGAGATCCAGCGGCGTATCGACAACCTCGGCACCAACATGATCGTGGTCACGCAGGCCGCCAACCGGCAGGGCGGGGTCAGCCTGGGCGCGGGGACGTCGGGGCGCCTGACGCTGGACGACTACACCGCGATGCAGCGCGAGGGCCTGCTGCTCTCGCACGTCTCGCCCGTGCTCGTGGCCCCGAGCCAGGTCATCGGCGGCGCCAACAACTGGCGGACGCTGGTGGACGGCGTGTCGCTCGACTACCAGGCCATCCGCGACTGGACGGTCTCGTCGGGCCGGTTCTTCGACCAGGCCGACCTGCAGGCCAACCGCAAGGTGGCCGTGATCGGCAAGACGGTGGCGGACAACCTGTTCCCGGGCCAGGACCCGGTCGGGGCGCAGATCCGCGTCCGCAACGAGCCGTTCCAGGTCATCGGCGTGCTGGCGGCGAAGGGCCAGACGGCGGAGGGCACCGATCAGGACGACCTCATCGTCTCGCCGTACACCACGGTGAAGACGCGCCTCTCGGGCGGCTTCAGCTTCCTGCCGCAGATCCTGGCCAGCACCGCCAACAAGGAGGATCTGCCGGCCGCGGAGCAGGAGATCGCGCAGATCCTGCGCGGCTCGCACAAGCTGCCGAGCTACGCGGACAACGACTTCACGGTCCGGAACCAGGATGACCTGGCGGAGGCGGCGCAGGGCACCACCAACGTGATGACGATGCTGCTGGCGGCCATCGCGAGCATTTCGCTGCTGGTGGGCGGGATCGGGATCATGAACATCATGCTCGTCTCGGTGACCGAGCGGACCCGCGAGATCGGCATCCGAATGGCGATCGGCGCCCGCGGCGCCGACGTGCTGACGCAATTCCTGGTCGAAGCCATCGTCATGAGCTCGTTCGGCGGCGTGATCGGCGTCGGGCTCGGCTTCGGCGGCGCAGCCATCCTCTCCAAGGCCACCGGGTGGCAGACCGCGATCGCGCCGCACATGGTGCTGGTCGCCCTCTGCTTCTCGGCCGCCGTGGGGATCTTCTTCGGGTTCTATCCGGCGCGGAAAGCGGCAGCGCTGGATCCGATCCAGGCGCTCCGGTACGAGTAGGGGTGCGGAGCGTGCTGCCGACGCCGGTGACGCCGACGGACGCCGCCTCGCGGCTTCCCGCGAGGAGCCTATATTCGCGCGCTGATGGGATCTCGCGCGTCGGCGCCGCACTGCGTGCCGCACTGATGAAGCCCCCGCTCGGCCGCTGGGTGCGCTGGGGCTGGCTCGCCACCACGGTGGCCATGGGCGCCGTGCTGGTCGCGACCGCGTGGATGGGGCGGGACCGGGCCGTGGCCGCGGCCGCGACGCTGAACCGCGGGCAGAGCCAGGTTCTCTTCGAAGCCGTTCGCGAGCAGGCGCGCGCGATGGCGGAACCGCCCGGGGCCGGGCAGCTCGACAGCCTGCTGCGCCAGCACCAGGCCGCGGGGCTGAGCTACGTCGCCTTCTTCGATTCTACCGGAGCGGTGATCGCGGAGGCCGGCAAGGCGGCCGCCCCGATCCGCCTGCCGGTGCACCGGCCACCCGGCCCTCCCGCGATGGAACAGGTCGGCACCCAGCTGAGGCTGTGGGCATTCGCCTTTCTCGCGGCGCCGCCGGAGCCGCCCCAAGCCCGACCTGGCTCTCAGCCCTCCGCGCCGTCCGTGCCACCCGTCCGGCCACGGCGCCTGACCTTCGTCATGGAGTTCGAGCCGCTGGTGGCGGAGCGTCTCGCCGCGGAGGCCACGAACACCCTCGTGCTGTCGCTGCTGATGGCGGCAGCCCTGATCGCCGCGGCCGTGATCTTCTGGCGGCTCTCGGTCCGGCAGGAGTTGATCGAGCGCCGGCTGGAGGACCAGCGGCGGCTCGGCGCCCTGGGCGAGATGTCGGCCGTGCTGGCGCACGAGCTGCGGAACCCGCTGGCCTCGCTCAAGGGCCACGCGCAGCTCCTGGCGGAGCGGCTGACTGCCGGGGGCGGGGAGCGCAGCAAGGCCGACCTGGTGGTGCGGGAGGCGCAGCGGCTCGAGGCGCTGACCAGCGACCTGCTGGACTTCGCGCGCTCCGGTCCGACGGACCTGCAGCCGGCCGATCCCGTGGCGCTGCTGGCCTCGTGCGCGGAGGAGGTGGCGCCCGGAGGTTTCGTGATGCACGCCGGCGCGGCGCCCTCCACCTGGCGGATGGATGAGAGCCGGATGCGGCAGGCCCTGGTCAACGTGCTGCGCAACGCCCACCAGGCCTCACCCGAGGGCACGCGCCCGGAGGCGACCGTCGGTCGCAGCAACGGCTCGCTGGTCTTTACGGTCCGCGATTTCGGCGCTGGGTTGGCGCCGGGCGACGAGAAACGGATCTTTTCGCCCTTCTATACGACCCGCACGAGCGGCACGGGGCTGGGGCTCGCCGTCGCGCTGCGCGTGGTGGAGCTGCACGGCGGCACCATCACCGCGGGCAATCATCCGGACGGCGGCGCGGTGTTCCGCATCGCCATCCCGGCCGGCTGAGCGTCCAGGCGCCATGGCGAGAATTCTGGTGGCGGACGACGAGCCGGGACTGCGCGCTTTCGCGGCCGAAGCGCTGCAGGACGACGGCCACGTCGTGGCGCAGGCGGCCGACGGGGCGGACGCCGCCCGGCAGCTGGCGCGGGAGAGCTTCGACCTCCTGATCACCGACCTCAAGATGCCGCGGGTCGACGGGATGGCGCTCTTGCGGCAGGTGCGCGTCGAGCAGCCGGAGCTGGAGGTCATCGTCCTGACGGCCTTCGGCACGGTGGATTCCGCGGTCGAGGCGATGAAGCTCGGCGCGTTCGACTATCTCCAGAAGCCGATCGGGAGCCCTGGCGCGCTGCGGCTCCTGGCCGCGCGAGCGCTGGAGCACCGCGCGCTGCTCGCGGCGCGCGACCGCGCCACGCGCGAGACGCCGCAGCTGCCGCCCTTGGCCTACGGCGATCCGGCGATGCTGCCCGTGGTGGAGGCGCTGCGGAAGGTGGCGCCCACCAACGCTACCGTGCTCCTGATGGGCGAGAGTGGCACCGGCAAGGAAGTGGCGGCGCGGACGCTGCATGAGTGGAGCCCGCGGGCGGCGGGGCCCTTCGTGGCCGTGAACTGCGCGGCGATCACCGAGACGCTGCTGGAGAGCGAGCTGTTCGGGCACGAGAAGGGTGCGTTCACCGGCGCGGTGAGCGCGCGGCGCGGGCGCATCGAGCTGGCCGACGGCGGCACGTTCTTCCTGGACGAGATCGGGGAGATGGCGCCGGCGCTGCAGGCCAAGCTGCTCCGGGTGCTGCAGGACCGGCGGTTCGAGCGGGTCGGCGGCTCGCGCACCATCGAGGCCGACGTGCGCTGGGTGGCTGCCACCAATCGCGACGTCGAGCAGCTCCGGGCCTCAGGCGCGTTGCGCGAAGACCTCTACCATCGGCTGGCCGTGTTTCCCATCCGGCTGCCCCCGCTGCGCGAGCGCCGGCGGGACATCCTGCCGCTGGCGGCGACGCTCCTGGCGCGGATCGGCGCGGCGATCGGTCGCGCGCATCTCACGCTCTCGCCGGCGGCGCGGGAGCTGATCGTCGCGGCCCCCTGGCGGGGCAACGTCCGCGAGCTGGCTAACGTGCTGGAGCGCGCCGCGATCCTCGCCAGCGGGGACGAGATCCAGGTCACGCACCTGGAGCTGGCCGACGCGGCCGTGGCGGCGTCGGCGGGCGGGAACGGCGGCAGCCTCGAGGACATCGAGCGGGCGGCCATCGAACGGGCCCTGGCAGCGGTGGGCGGCAACCGGCGCGCCGCCGCGGATCAGTTGGGCATCGGGCTGCGGACGCTCTATGACAAGCTCAAGCGATATCGAGGAGAAAGCGGGGAGGAGTAGGCGGAGGTCAGTACAGTTGCGAGACGCCACAACCAGGACAGTTGCGAGACGCTGAGTTGCGAGAAGAGAAAAGGCCTCAGGCAGCCACCTAGCGGCCCGGGGCCCGTTCTCTGTCTGACTACTGCCATCTCGTAACCACTCGCAACTCTGCGTCTCGCAACTTCCCTGCATTGTTCCGAACCGAGACTATCCCTCGAGTACTATTTCGAGCCTCGTCACCGACGCCGGCGCGAACGTGAATGTCAACGCCTGCCCCCCTGCGACCTGGGGTGCCGGCGCGGGCTGCGGCACCACGGCATCAGGGCGCTCGAAGGTGTTGGCGTCGTGCACGTCGCGCGCGGCCAACGTCGTCGCCCGCACGCTCGTGACCGATCCGCCGCGCACCGCGATCTCCGCCGCGCGCGGCTCGCTCAGGTGCGGATTCGTCACGGTCAGCGTCAGCACGCCGCCAGCGACCGAGGCTGACCCGTTCAGCCCCCACAGCTCGTGACCGTGGTTCTGCGCGTCGGCCCAGGCCACGGCCGGAGCGGAGAACAGCGTACGCACCGCCTGGGCGCCCTGGTGCGCGGAGTAGAGATCGAAGACGTGGTAGGTCGGCGTCGTGACCATCCGGGCGCCGTCGGTGAAGAACAGCGCCTGGATGCAGTTGACGAGCTGCGCGTCCGCCGCCATCGCCACCTTGTCCGCGTGGCGGTTGAACGTGTCCAGCGTGAGCCCCGCCACCAGCGCGTCGCGCATCGTCGCCTGCGACTCGAAGAGGTGCGACGGGTCGGCCAGCGGGTGCGTGGTGTGCCACGCACCCCACTCGTCCACCACCAATTTCACTTTGTGGTCGCGGTCGCTCTCGCCCATCACCTGCCAGTGCATGCCGATCAGCGATTCCATCCGGTCGGCGTTCGCCAGCAGGTCGTACCAGCCGCGGTCGTCGAACGCGAGCGCGTCGGCCCCCGCGCCGCTCGCCCCCGCGTAGTGGTGCAGCGCCCACCCCCACATCCGGTTCGAGCGCGTTCCGCTCAGCCAGCGTGCCGAAGGCGCGGCGCGTCCACTCCAGGTCGTCCGCGCTGGGGCCCGAGCCGATGAAGGCGAGCTGCACGCCGAACTCCGGCACCGCCCACGTCGTGAACCGCCGGAACTCCTCGGCGTACTCCTCGGGCCGGAAGTTGCCCCCGCACCCCCACGACTCGTTGCCGATGCCCCAGAACCTGACCCCGAACGGATCGCGGTCGCCGCCGGCGGCCCGGAGATCGGCCAGCGTCGTCGTCCCGGCGGGCGCGTTGCAGTAGTCGAGCCACTGCATGAACGCCTGCGCCGGAAGCGTGCGGACGTTCGCCGCTAGGTACGGCTGGGCACCGACCAGGCGACAGAAGCGCATGAACTCGCTCGTGCCGAACGCGTTCGGCTCGTAGTGCTGCGGGATGTTGCCTTGGGTCTTGAAGCGCTGGTCGTCGCCCCACAGGCTGTTGCGCCGGGGACGCTGGGCACGCGGGCCCACGCCGTCGCGCCAGTCGTACGAGTCGGCGAAGCAGCCGCCCGGCCAGCGCACCACCGACGGCTTCACGCGCCGCAACGCCTCCGCGAGGTCGCGGCGGATCCCGCCCACATTCGGGATCCGCGAGCCCTCACCGACCCAGATCCCATTGTACACCACGCCGCCCAGGTGCTCGACGAAGTGCCCGTAGATCTCGGGCGCAATCGTGCCGATGGGCTCCTGGAGCAGCACCTCGATGCGCGAATCGGCTGACGACGATCCCGCGGCGCGGCGCGGACGCGCGAGGGCCGGCACGGCCAGGGCGAGCCCACCTGCGGCCGCCGCGTCGATGAAGTCCCGACGAGTAGTCATGGGGTCTCCAGAATGGCGGAGGTCGGGGGAGTTGCGCGCAACTCCCCTGATCACCGTCCTCCGTCTTCTCTAGCCTCTGAAGTACAGGTACACGCACAGGATCGCGACCAGCACCAGCCCCGACAGTATCACGTCCCTGCGGGTCCAGGTCGAACGCGACTCCGCCCGGTGCTCGCTCGTGACCGTTGCGAAGGTCAGGCCCGTGAGCCTCTCCTCCGCGGGTGCCGCCGTCAGGTAGCTCACGGCGATCATGACCACGACGGACACCACGAACACCAGCAGGCTGTAGTACTGGAAGTAGATGTTGTTCACGATCCAGAGGAACGAGCCCTGCAGGTAACCGTTCTCGTAGCCCGCCATGTGGAGCGCCACGGGCGTGTCCACCAGCAGGCGGAAGGTGCCGAGCAGGAAGCCCACGACCAGCGCCCAGATGCAACCCTTCGCGTTCAGGCGCTTGGAGAAGATGCCGAAGAAGAAGACGGTGAAGATGGGCGGCGCGAGGTACCCCTGCACGCTCTGGAGGTACTCGTACAGCCCGCGCGCCCCCTCGATCACCGGGATCCACAGCAGCGCCACCAGCACCATCACGGCCGTGGCGACCCGCCCCATCCACACCAGCTCGTGCTGCGAGGAGTTGGGCCGCAGCTTCTGGTAGAGGTCCATGGTGAAGAGCGTGCTCGACGCATTGAACGCGCCGGCCATCGAGCTCATCAGCGCGGCGATCAGCCCCGCGACCACGATGCCGCGGACGCCGATGGGAAGCACCGACAACACCATCGTGGGGTACACGGACTGGGCGATCATGGGGATGACCTTCCCGTCGGGCCCCACCATCGTCTCGAGCCCCGGGACCTTGGCCGTCCTGGCGAGCGCGAGCCCGATCATCCCCGGGATGATGAAGATGAAGACGGGCAGCAGCTTGATGTAGCTGGCGAAGATGGAGCCGCGGCGGGCCGTCTTCTCGTCCGGGGCGCCGAGGGCGCGCTGCACGATGTACTGGTCGGTGCACCAGTACCACAGGCCGATGATGGGCGCGCAGAACAGCATCCCCAGCCAGGGGTAATTGGTGTTGAAGTACCAGGCCTCGCGCCCCGCCTCCTTGATGGGCGCCCAGGTACCGGCCACCCCGTGCGGGATCAGCGGCTTCCAGAGATTGAACATGTCCGAGGGCAGCGCCGCGCGGAACGCGTGCCAGCCCCCGATCTTGATCAGGCCGAAGACCATCAGCAGCGCGGAGCCGAAGACCAGGACGAACGTCTGGAGCGCCTCCGTGTAGGCCACCGCCCGCATTCCCCCCAGCACGGTATAGAGCCCGGTGAGGAGCACGATCGAGACGGAGCCGATCCAGAAGGCGTTCCAGTCGTGCCCCAGCAGCGTGACGTGCAGCTCGGGGAGCAGCGCGCGGAACACCACCCCACCCGCGAAGATGCTCACCGCGAACTTGGTGAGGACGTGCGTCAGGAGCGAGGTGATGGACAGCACGACGCGCGCCGAAGGGGAGAAGCGCCGCTCCAGGAACTCCGGCATCGTGTACACGCGGGAGCGCATGTAGAACGGCACGAACAGCCAGCCCAGCACCAGGATCGCCCAGGCGTGCAGCTCGTAGTGCGCCATCGCGACGCCGCTCGTCGCGCCGGAGCCGGCGAGGCCCACCAGGTGCTCGGAGCCGATGTTCGACGCGAAGATCGAGGCGCCGACGATGAACCAGCCGAGACTGCGGTTCGCCAGGAAGTAGTCGTCGGCGGTGTCCTTGCCGCGGCGGAACACCCACCACGCGAGGCTCAGCAGACCGATGAAGTATGCGAGGACGACCAGCCAGTCGAGCGTCGCCATGCAGCGGCCTTTCCGTACGGGGAAGGAACGGGAATGACACTACACGCGAGCCGCCGCGCGTCAATGCGGCGCGTATCGTCTTTCCCGTGCCCCCGTGCCCCTGTGCCCCTGTGCCCCCGTGCCCCTGTCCCCGCGTCCTTGCGGCGGGCGCGAAGCTTGCAGCAATTTCTGCCGACCGCATCACCGGGAGATCCCGTGCCGCGTTTCACGTCCGATCAGATCAAGCAGGCGCTCGCCACCAGGGCGCCCATGGGCCGCGCCGAGGCCATCACCTTCCTCAAGGCGCTGGATATCAGGATCAGCGTGGGCCACTGGTCGGCCGGCGATTTCGTCGACCGGTTCGCCCCGCCCGGCTACAACTCCGACGATCCCGCCTTCAAGAACGACTTCGAGGGCCAGTGCCGGCGCACCAAGGCGGCCGGCATCGACTGCATCGAGATCCACCAGCATGTCTTCGAGAAGTCGCTGAACGGGGACGTCGACCACGCGGCCATCCAGCGGGCGAAGGGCGGCTTCCTGGCCGAGCTGGGCATGACGGTGACGGCGTGCAACATCAACACCTGGACGAATCCCCGCTTCAAGCTCGGCGGCCCCTGCAACCCGAAGCCGGAGTTGCGTCGTGCCGCGCTGGACGAGCTCTTGAAGGCGGTCGAGATCTGCAAGGTCCTGAAGATCCCGGTCTTGAGCGTGTGGCCGGGCTCCGACGGGGCCGACTACCACTTCCAGATCGACTACCGGCAGTCGCTGGAGTGGTTCACCGAGGCGCTGGTGGCGGCCAACAAGGAGTGCGTGAAGGCCGGGATCAAGCTCGCGATCGAGCCGAAGCCGTACGAGCCGCGGGAGCTGTTCATGATCGTCCCGACCGCGGCGTCCGCGATCCTGGTGGCGCAGCGGGTCAACGACACCTGCGGCGGCACGAACTGCGGCCTCACCGTGGACTACGGCCACCAGAAGATGGAGGGGACGACCGCCTCCACGGCGTGCGACCTCGCCGCCTACGCCGGCGTGCCGATCCACAAGTTCGACATCAACGACGCGCGGCAGGGCCGCAACGACCAGGACCTGATGTTCGGCACGATCTCGGTCGCCGAGGCGGTCGAGTACCTCTACACCACCTTCGTGCGCGACTACCGTGGCTTCTACAGCCAGGACCAGTTCACCTACCGCGACGACCCGACGCGGGCGATCGAGCGCAGCATGGTGAACTTCGCGGCTCTGGCGCTCAAGGCGGTCCGCGTGTACGCCAAGCAGGGCGAGCTGGACAAGGCCCGCGCCGCCGGCACCGGCCCCGACGTGCTCGACGTGGTGAGCCCGATCCTGCTCGGTTAGCCGTGCCGCCGTCCTTCACGGTCGGCGTCGACTTCGGCACCAACTCGGTCCGCGCGGTCGTGGCCGACTGTGCCGACGGGCAGGTGGTCGGTACGGCCGTGGCCGATTATGCGTCGGGCGAGCGCGGGGTGCTCCTCGATGCGCACGAGCCGCATCTCGCCCGCCAGAATCCGGCCGACTGGCTGGAGGGCATGCGCGCCGCGGTGCGCGACGCGCTCGCCGCCGCCGCGACGCATCGCGGCTTCGGGCGCGACCGGGTCATCGCGATCGGGACCGACACGACTGGTTCCACCCCGCTGCCGGTGGACGCCGGCAACCGGCCGCTCGCGCTGGACCCTCGCTGGAAGAGCCACCTCGCGGCCCAGGCGTGGCTGTGGAAGGACCACACCGGTGCGGCGGAGGCGGCCGACATCACCACGGCGGCTGCGCGCTACGCCCCGCAGTACCTCGCCCCCATCGGCGGCCGCTACTCCTCCGAGTGGTTCTGGTCGAAGATCTGGCACTGCCTGAAGACGTCGCCCGACGTGTTCGGCGCGGCCGCCAGCTGGGTCGAGCTGGCGGATTTCGTGGCCGCGACGCTGGCGGGCGTCACGAGCCCCTCCGCCATCCAGCGCTGCGTGTGCGCGGCGGGGCACAAGGCGATGTACTCGGACGCGTGGGGCGGGCTGCCGTCGGCCCAGTTCCTGGCGCGTCTCGATCCGCGTCTGGCCGAGCTGCGCGGCCGGCTCTACGAGAAGGCGTATCCGGCCGATCGTCCGGCGGGGCACCTGTCGGCCGAATGGGCACTGGCCTGGGGGCTCGAGCGGGGCATTCCCGTGGCGATGGGCTCGTTCGACGCCCACTACGGGGCGGTGGGTGCGGGCGTCACGGTCGGGACCCTGGTCAAGATCATCGGCACCTCCACCTGCGACATCGCCATCGCCTCCGCGCGCGAACGCGTGCCGGACGTTCCCGGCATCTGCGGCATCGTCAACGGGTCGGTGATGCCTGGCTACTACGGCATCGAGGCGGGGCAGTCGGCAGTGGGCGACCTGCTGGGCTGGTGGGTCGAGCGCCTCGGAGGGGGCAGCGAAGCCGACCACGCACGCCTCTCGGCCGAGGCGGCGCGCCTGGGGCCCGGCGAGTCGGGGCTGCTGGCGCTGGACTGGAACAACGGCAACCGCACTATCCTGGTGGATCAGCGGCTGACCGGCCTGCTGGTAGGCCAGACCCTGGCCACCACGCGGGCGGAAGTCTATCGTGCGCTCGTCGAAGCCACCGCCTTCGGGGCGCGGGCGATCGTCGAGCGGCTGACCGAGTACCGCGTGCCCATCGAGCGCGTGGTGTGCTGCGGGGGCATCGCGGAGAAGAACGACCTGTTCATGCAGATCTACGCCGACGTGCTGGGGCACCCGATGCTGATCGCGGGCTCACCGCAGACCCCGGCTCTCGGCGCGGCCATCGCGGCGGCGGTGGCGGCGGGCTCCGCGGCCGGCGGATACGACGCGTTCGAGCCGGCGCAGCAGCGGATGACCTCGCTCAAGGAGCAGCGGTTCACGCCGGATGGCGAGGCGCACCGGGTGTACGATGAGTTGTACGCGCTGTACCGGCAGCTGCACGACGCGTTCGGCGGCGTGAGCGGCGCAGCGGACTTCGGTTCCCTGATGAAGCGGCTGCTGGCGATTCGCGAGCGGCAGGTGGCACGAGCCACGGGGAGTGCGGCGTGAGCATCATCGCAGAGGAGCTGCGCGAGACCGTCTGCCGCGCCAACCTGGCGCTGGTCGAAGGCGGCCTGGCGACGGGGACGTTCGGGAACGTCTCGGGCGTGGACCGCAAGGCCGGCCTGCTCGTGATCAAGCCCAGCGGCATGCCGTACGAGCATCTGACGCCGGCGCGCATGGTCGCCGTGTCCCTGGAAACGGGGGCGGTGGTCGATGGGAACCTCCGGCCGTCGTCCGACACTCCCACGCATCTCGAGCTGTACCGGGCGTTCGATTGCGGCGGCATCGCCCACGCCCACTCCGAGGTCGCCACCGCCCTGGCGCAGGCGCGCGTTCCGCTCCGCTGCCTCGGCACCACCCACGCCGACTATTTCAAGGGCGACATTCCGGTCACCCGCGATCTGGAGCGCGACGAAGTTGAGCGGAGCTACGAGAAGCACACGGGCCTGGTGATCGTCGAGACCTTCCGCACCAGAGGGCTCTCGCCCGTCGAGATCCCGGCGGTGCTGGTCGCCAGCCACGGCCCGTTCGCCTGGGGCGCCGATCCCATGGCCGCCGTCGAGCACGCGCGCCTGCTCGAGTATCTGGCGCGCATCGATCGGACGGTGCGCCTCTACACCGGAGCTGTCGCCCCGGCTCCGGCGCAGTACCTCGTGGAGAAGCACTTCTTCCGCAAGCACGGCAAGGACGCCTACTACGGGCAGCGGTAGTCAGCCGCGTGCGGTCCTGTGGGATATGGACGGCACGCTGGTGGATTCGCGCGCCCTGCACTGGCGCTCCTGGCAGGAGGCGCTCGCGGCCGAGGGCGTCGCCGTCACCGAGACGCAGTTCCTGGCCACCTTCGGCCAGCGCAACGACGCCATCCTCGGCCGGTGGCTCGGCGCGGGCGCCACGGCTGAGCGAGTTGGCCGGGTGGGCGACGCGAAGGAGGTCGCGTACCGGCGCCTGGTCCAGACGGAAGGCCTGGCGCCGCTCCCGGGTGCGGCGGCATGGGTGGAGCGGCTCCATTCGGCGGGGTGGCGGCAGGCCATCGCGTCGTCGGCGCCGCGACTCAACGTGGAGGTGGTGCTGCGCGTGCTTGGCCTGGAGTCGCGCTTCGCGGCGCTGGTCGCCGCCGAAGACGTGCGGCACGGCAAGCCCGACCCCGAGGTGTTTCTGACGGCCGCATCGCGGCTGGGAGTGCCGCCGGCGCACTGTGTCGTCGTCGAAGACGCGGCGCACGGCATCGAGGCCGCGCATCGCGCCGGGATGCGGGGCATCGGGGTGGGCGGGGTTGCGGTAGGCGACTTGGTGGTCGGCTCGCTCGCCGAGTTGCCGGACGACGCGTTCGATCGGATGCTCGACGGGGAGGTGATGGTGTGATTGAGGTAATGATGTGAGGAGGTGATCGCAAAGCATCGTGGCCCATCATCACCTCATCGCCCCATCACGTCATCACTTCATCACCTCCCCGTTCCGGCAAACCGCCCTCGGAACGCCTCTATCAGCGGCCCCGGATCCGGTCCCTCGCCCAGCGCGTGCGCCTCGCACGCGGCGTAGATCTCCTTCAGCTCCGCGTAGAGCGGCCCGAGGCGGGCGTCCGGCCGGATGGCGGGCGCTTCCGGCTCGACGAACCCGGCGACGACATCGGCCCAGGGGATGTTCCTGCCCTGCGAGAGTTCGTCGGCGTGGTACGCGCGCAGCGCGGCGCCGAGGCACGCGGAGTTGCCGACCTTGAGCCGCCGGACCTCGGCGCCAAGCACGTCCGCCATCACCTGGAGAATCTCGCGGTTCGCGGCCGCGCCGCCGGTGGCGCGGATCTCGCGCACCCGGACGCCCATCCAGCCGGCATGGGTGGCCAGCGCCATCATCTGCGCCTCCACCACCGCGCGCACGTTCGCGGGACCGTCGGCCGGGTCGAGGCCGAAGCGCCGGACGCCCGGGTGGACGACGCTCGGGGTGATCTCGGGCTCGAACCAGGGCAGCATCAGCGTGCCGCCGTTGCCGGGCCGCGTCTCCCGCAGCGCGCGCGAGAACGCCGCCCAGTCCATTCCGTGGTGGTTGCGCACCCGCTCGCGCGCCAGCGAGCCGTTCTTGAAGCAGATCAGGCCCATGTAGTCGCCGGTCGGCGCACCGAACACGTTGCCGGCGCCCGACGGGTCGGGGTGCGGGTCCTTCATCAGGGCGAACGCCGTGTCGCTGGTGCCGAGGGAGATGGCCATCGAGCCTTCGGCCACCAGCCCGGTGCCGACAAGGCTGCAGGGGTTGTCGCCCGACCACGCGATCGCGGCGGCGCCGGGGAAGCCGTGGCGCCGCATCCAGTAAGGTGACAGCGACCCCACCGCAGCCCACGATTCGCTCAGCGGCGGGAGCTTGGCCGCGAGGTCCGGTGCGGTGGCAGCGAGTGCGGCGGGAGCCCACCGCTTCCGCGCGAGGTCCATCAGGTTCATGCCCGCGCCGTCCCCCGGATCGATGGACGCCCGCGTGCCCGCGAGCAGGGACGCCAGGTACGAGCTGACGAGGTGGATGGTCTCGGTGCGCCGGTAACTGGCCGGATCGTGCTCGTAGAACTTCCTGATCTGTGGTCCGGTGAAACGCTCGAACGCCCGCGAGCCGGTGAGCCGCGCCACGGCGTTCGGGCCACCCAGGGAGTGCGTGATCTCGGCGCACTGCTTGGTCGTGCTCGAGTCCATCCAGATCGGGGCGACCTTGCGCGCGAAGATCCCGACGAGCTGCGCCGCGAGCGGGTGGCCGGGGTCGAGGCCTGCGAGCGTGGCGCCGGCGGTGGCGTTGAGGTAGACGCTCCCGTGCTGCTGGGCCGAGCCCGAGACGGCGCGGATGCGGGACCGGTCGAGGCCGCTCTCGCCTGCGATGAGCGTCATCATCCGATCCAGCGCCTCCGCCCAGAGAAGCGGCGACGACGAGGCCACGAGCGGGTCCTCCCGCGGGAGCACCCCGTGGCTCGTCTGGTAGCGCGGGAACTCGGTGTCGAAGTCGAGGGAGCGCTCGAACACCACCCGGCGCCGCGTCGCCTCCACCTCGATGGCGATCGCCGTCAGGCCTTGCGTGCCGAGGTCGAAACCGAGATAGATGGCCATGCGTGCACCTGCCCCAAGGTACGAGGGAACCCATGAATGAATCCATCTCCCGCCGCGACCTGCTCAAGGCCGCCGGCGTTGCAGCCGCCCTGCCGCTCGTCGGTCCGCTGTCCGGCGCGTCGCCGAGCGGCACGGCGGGCGTAGCTGCTCCGCCGCCGCACAGCCCGATCCTCCCCCTCACCTCGACCAGCGAAGTCTACGTGCCGCCCCGCGGCAACGCGTTCCAGAAGTTCTCCTTCGACTTCCCGGAACCCTCGGTAGAATACGCCGGACTGCGCTTCGGGTTCCTGGTTTTCAGCCGCGAGAACGGCTACGGGCTGAGCGCGGACAAGATCGCGGTCGAAGCGGACGGCGACGGGCTGGCCATCACCTGCACGGAGCTCGTCTGGGCCGGTGGCCAGGAACGAGCGCCCGGCCGCCTGGTGGCGCGCCTCCGGAAGAACGGAAGCTTCGTCGAGTGGGACATGATGGCGGAGATGGACCAGCCCATCAAGGCGGTGACCACCGTGCTGCGCGGCGTCCCGCGCGGGAAGATCTCGGTGGGCGGCGGCGGTCCGGCGGACACGCACGACGACGAGGTGCTGATCGGCTACCCGTTCGGCGGGGGTGACCTGTTCGGCGGGAACACGGCGTGGGGCGCAGGCACGCCGCTCGTGATCGTGGAGCACGGCGAGGGCGACTACTTTTTCATCTCATCCCTCGACGACCGGGTGCGCACCAAGCGGTTCTACTTCCAGCCGGGCGAGGCAGGGTACCGCACCGAGTGCGTGTTCGAGGTCGAGGGATGGCTCGACCAGCGCCGGGTCGCGGTGCCGGCCTGGCGGGCGGGGCGCGCCGCCACGCTCGACGCGGCGGCGCAGCCGCACTTCGATCACCTCGAGAAGGCGTACCGGATCCCGCGCTTCGCGAGCCGCGACGACGTGCCGCCGTGGCTCCACGACACCGCGCTGGTGGTCGCGCTCCACGGGATGCATTACACGGGCTACGTCTTCAACGACTACGCGCGGATGCTGGAGATTCTCCAGTGGACCGCCGCACGCATCCCGCCGCAGCGCGTGCTGGTCTTTCTGCCGGCGTGGGACGGGCGCTACTACTGGGACTACCCGGTCTACCAGCCGGCGGAACGCCTCGGCGGCGAGCGTGGCTTCGTGCGCCTGATCCGCGAGGGCCAGCGGCTCGGCTTCCGCTTCATGCCGATGTTCGGCGCCAACGCGGCCAACCGCCGCCAGCGCGTGTACTCCGGGCTCGCCGACGCCGCGACCAGCAAGGTGGACGGCGATCGCTTCGACCTCAACTGGGTGGACTGGGACAACGACCGGCACGAGGAAGGCTGGCTGTCGTACATGAACCTCGGCGTGGCCTCGTGGCGCGAATGGCTCACCGGCCGCATCGCCGGCGTGATCGAGCGCTACGGCGTGGACGCCTACTTCCTCGACATCTCCGGCGGCTGGGTGAACAACCCGCAGGCCGACATGCACGAGGGGATGCGCCGCCTGGTGTCCGACCTGCGGGCGCGGCACACCGGCGTGCTGGCCTGCGGCGAATTCCTGTACGACGCCCTTCCGGCGTTCATCCCGCTCTACCAGGTCTACGCACCGCGGTTCGCGCCGTTCGTGCGGTCGTTCTCGCACCTCAGCCATCCGGCGCCGGGACGTGGCAGCAGCGGCGTGCACGAATCGGGCTTCGGAAGCTGGGACCCGCAGACGCTGTCGCTCGCCAAACGCGACGGCCTGATTCCCACCCTCACCGTGGTGGACGACACCTTCGCGGCGCACCAGGACGACATGGCCGGCGTGATCCGGCGGGCCGCCGAGTGGGCGGGGATCGGCGGGTGAGCCTTGACCGCTCCGTCGGCGTGTCCTAGGCTCGTCGGCATCCGCTCCAGCTGGAGGGTTGCATGAAGCGCAGGAACTTCCTCGCGGCCGCCGCGGCGACCGTGCCGCTGTGGCGAGTGCGCCTGGGCGCCCTGGCGCGCGGCGCCGCGACCGGCGACGCGGCTCCGGCCCTGGCGGCGCTCCCGTTCGACCTCTCCCGCGTGCGCCTCCTCCCCGGCCCGTTCCTCGACGCGCTGAACGTGAACCGGCGGTTCCTCATGGGGCTCGACCCCGACCGGCTGCTGCACATGTTCCGCGTCACCGCGGGACTGCCGTCCACCGCCGAGCCGCTCGGCGGGTGGGAGGCGCCGGAGAACGAGCTGCGCGGGCACTACACCGGCCACTACCTCTCGGCGTGTGCGCTCATGTCGGCGAGCCTGGGCGATGCGGAGGTCAAGTCGCGCGGCGACCTGATGGTGGCGGAGCTGGCGCGCTGCCAGCACGCGCTCGGCAACGGCTACCTGAGCGCGTTCCCCGAGGAGTTCTTCGACCGGCTGCGCGCGGGCCGCGGCGTGTGGGCGCCGTTCTACACCCTGCACAAGATCATGGCCGGCCTGCTGGACATGCACACCCTGGCGGGCAACGCCCAGGCGCTCGACGTGCTGCAGGGGATGGCCCGCTGGACTGCGGGCTGGGTGCAGCCCCTGGGCGACGACGCCATGGCCCGCGTGCTGGAGCGCGAGTTCGGCGGGATGAACGAGGTGCTGTACAATCTGTCGGCGGTGACCGGCAGCGACTGGTACCGCGACGTCGCCCACCGCTTCGACCACGAGCGCATCTTCGGCCCGCTCGCCGTGGGCCGCGACGAGCTGAAGGGCCTGCACGTCAACACCACGATCCCCAAGATCATCGGTGCCGCGCGGCGCTACGAGCTGACGGGCGAGCCGCGCTACCGCGACGTGGCGGAGTACTTCTGGCGCGAGGTCTCGACCCGGCGCGCGTACTGCACCGGCGGGACGAGCAACGGCGAGAGCTGGAACACGGAGCCCGGCGTGCTGGCCGCCGAGTTGAGCAGCGAGACGCAGGAGTGCTGCACCAGCTACAACATGCTGAAGCTCACCCGGCACGTCTTCGGCTGGACCGCCGACCCGGCGGCGGCCGACTACTACGAGCGCCTGCTGTGGAACGGGGTTCTCGGCACCCAGCACCCGGCCGACGGCGAGAAGCTCTACTACGTGCCGCTGGCCTCGGGCTACTGGAAGCTGTTCGGCACGCCGCTCCACGACTTCTGGTGCTGCACGGGGACCGGCAGCGAGTCGGCGTCGAAGTTCGGCGACAGCATCTACTTCCACGACGACGACGGCGTGTGGGTCAACCAGTTCATCGCCTCGGAAGTGGACTGGGTGGAGAAGGGCGTGCGCATCGTGCAGGATACCCGCTTCCCGGCCGCGGCCGGCACGTCGCTCGTGGTGCACGCCGGCCGGCCCACGCATTTCGCCCTGCGGGTGCGGGTGCCGTCCTGGACGCGCGGCGCGAGCGCCGCCTTGAACGGCCGCACGCTCGACGGTTTCGCGGCGCCGGGCGGCTACTTCGTGGTCGACCGCACCTGGAGGGACGGCGACCGGCTCGAGGTCGCGCTCCCGATGGCGCTGCACGTGCACGCCATGCCGGACGACCCGACGAGCCAGGCCGTGATGTACGGGCCGCTGGTGCTGGTGGGAAAGCTCGGTACGGACGGCATCACGCCGCAGAACCTGCGGGCGGAGCCCACCAAGCCGCGGATGGTGCCCGAGTTCACCTACCAGCCGCCGCCGGCACCGGCGCTGCGCGCCCGGTCGGACGACCCCTCCACCTGGATCCAGCGGGTGAGCGGCGTGGACCAGCCGCTGGAATTCCGCACCACCGGCCAGGAGCGCGACGTCGCGCTGGTGCCGTTTCACACCCTGTTCGACGAGCGCTACGCAGTGTACTGGAAGGTGACGCGCCAGGCCTGAGCGTGTGGTCGGGGCTGGCCGGGGCGCTTCGGGTTGACCTTATCCGTGATCACGACTATTTAAGTCAGTAGCATATTCACGGGGAGAGAGCGATGGTGCAGAGCGGAGCGTTGATCGTGGTCACCGGCGCGACCGGCCAGCAGGGCGGGGCCGTGGCGCGCGAGCTGCTGGCGACGGGGCACCGCGTCCGGGCCGTGACCCGCAAGCCGGAGGGCGAGCCGGCGCGGGCGCTGGCGGCGCTGGGCGCGGACGTGGTGGCGGGCAACCTGGATGATGCGGACTCGCTGCGGCGGGTCTTCGAGGGCGCCTGGGGCGTCTTCTCCGTCCAGAACACCTGGGAGGCGGGGGTGGAGCAGGAGGAGGTGCAGGGGAAGCGGGTGGCCACGGTGGCGGCGAGGTCGGGGATCCGGCACTTCGTCTACACGTCGGTCGGGTCGGCGCACCGCAAGACGGGCATCCCGCACTTCGACAACAAGGCGCGGGTGGAGGACACGGTGCGGAGCGCCGGGTTCCACTCGTGGGTGATCCTGCGCCCCGCGTTCTTCATGGAGAACTTTCTTGGCGGCTGGTTCAAGCCGGCCATCGACAACGGTCAGCTCGCGGTCGGCATCAAGCCGGCGACGCCGCTCCAGATGATCGCGGTGCGGGACATCGGGACGTACGGGAAGCTGGCGTTCGAGCGGGCCGTAGAGCTGAACGGCCGGGCGTTGGACATCGCGGGTGACCAGGTCACCATGCCGGAAGCCGCGCGGATCCTGAGCCAGGCCGCCGGCCGGCCGGTGACGCACTTCCAGGTGCCGATCGCCGAGGTGCGCAAGGCGAGCGAGGACTTCGCGATCATGCTGGAGTGGTTCGACCGCGTCGGCTACAACGCCGACATCGCGGCCAACGCGAAGGAATTCGGGATCGCGCCGACGAAGTTCGCCGACTGGGCGAAGAGCGTGTCCTGGAAATAGCCGGCAGTCGCGAAGAGGAGAGGAGCCAGAGTTCGGAACTGCACTGAATCACTCACACTCTTCCTTGGCGGCACAGCCGGGCTAGATTGCGGACTCCCGAATCGACACCAGGGTCCCGATGAACCGCGCCATTGTCACGCTGCTGGTCGCCCTCGCTTGCCTGGCGCGCGCCGCGGCCGCGCAGACGTTGCCGCGCACCGCCGCCGAGCGCAGCAACTTCGACTCGACATCCACCAGCGCGCAGGTGGGGTTCTTCCTCGACAGCCTTCAGCTGGCGGGGGCCCCGCTCGCGCTCTCCGAGATGGGCCGGTCGGCCTACGGGAAGCCGCTCTATCTCGCGATCCTGTCGCAGCCGGCCGTGACGTCGCCCGCGGAGGCCGCGGCGTCGGGGAAGCTGGTGGTGTACCTGCAGGGCAACATCCACGCCGGCGAGGTGGAGGGCAAAGAGGCGGTGCTGATCCTGCTGCGGGAGCTGGCCACCACACGCCGCGAGCTGCTCGACCAGCTCGTGATCCTCGCGGCGCCCGACTACAACCCCGATGGGAACGACGCGTTCGGCCCCGTGGCGGTGAACCGCTCCGAGCAGGCCGGGCCGGTCGTCGTCGGCCAGCGGGCGGACGGGCTCAACCTCGACTTGAACCGCGACTACTTCAAGGCGGAGGCACCGGAGACCCGCGCCTGCCTGGAGCGCGTGTACGACAGCTGGGATCCGGCGTTGATGGTGGATCTGCACACGACCGACGGGACCCGGCACGGCTACCTCCTGACCTACGCGCCTCCGCTCGAGCCGGGGGGCCCGACGGGCCCCACCGAGTTCGTGCGCGACCAGATGCTGCCCGCGCTCCAGCACACGCTCACCGACCGCTACCACGAGCCGATCTTCGTGTACGGCGACGTCGAGGATCCCGTCCAGCCCGTGAGCTGGGACACGTACGCGCCGCTCGGCTGGTACGGGACGAACTACGTCGGCCTGCGCGGGAGGATGGCGATCCTGGCGGAGGCGTACGCGCACGCGGACTTCAAGTCGCGCGTCCAGGTGACGCACGACTTCCTGCTCGAGATCCTGACCTACGCGGCGGCGCACGCCGACGAGATCCGGCGCATCGAGCGTGACGCCGACCGCCAGACAACGCTCGAGGGAGCCGGCGCGGCACCGCGACCCGACCTCCCCGTGCAGTACACGATGGTCGCGCGCGGCACGGAGCCCGTGGCGCTCGAGGTGATGCAGCCCTCGGGGCCGGCCGACACCACCGCCCGCGGCCGGCCGCGGCTCACGCCCACCGGCCAGTACCGCACGGTCCGCATCCTGATCCGCGACCGGTTCGTGGATTCGGTCAGCCGGCCGCTGCCCGCGGGCTACTTCGTGCCCGCCGGCTCCGGCGAGGTGCCGCGGCTGCTGCGGCTCCACGGCATCCAGGTCCAGCAGCTGGCCGCCGACTGGACCGACACGGTCGAGACGGTCGGCATCGCGCAGCTCACCTGGCAGCCGCGGGAGTTCCAGGGCCACCACCTGCTGGCCGTGACCGGGACCTACGCGCGCACGGTGCACACCGTGCCCGCGGGCAGCTACTTCGTCTCGACCGCGCAGCCGCTGGGCCGGCTGGTCTTCGCGCTCCTCGAGCCGGAGGGCTGGGGGCTGGCGCGCTGGGGCATGCTGGACCGGCTGCTCGGTACCGAGTTCGGCACCTACTCGGGGCTGATCTACGGTTCGGGCGGGGTGCGGGAATTCCCCGTGTGGCGGGCGGTGAGGACGCCGATGGTCCCGATGCGCACACTCGAGAGTGCTGAGTGATGAGAGGCGAGACTGCGGTGCAGTTGCGAGACGCCGAGTTGCGAGCGGTTATGAGTCGCGACCTGGGAGAACGCAGGCCAGTTGGCAGGGTCGAGGGAGCGCTCGACCGTCTGGTGGCTGCGGCGCGACGTCTTGTCTCATCGCTCCCCGCTCGCGTCTCGCGACCACTCGCAACTCAGCGTCTCGCAACTCGCCTCCAGTCTCATGGGCGTCTCGCAACTGTACTCGTGCTGGGCGATCTTCTCTGCGTTCTGCCGGCAACGTTGCTGGGCCAGGATCCGTCGGCCGCGCTGGCGGCGGCTCAGCGCGGCCAGCTCGACAGCGCCTACGTCCTGATCCGGCGCGCCGCTGCCGCGGCGCCCGACAGCGCGGCCGTGCAGTTCTGGCTGGGCGAGATTGCCGGCATCAAGGCGCGCACCGCGGGCTTCAGCGTCGCCGGCTTCACCGCGGTCCGGCGCTCGAAGTCGGGGTTCGCCCGCGCGGTGCAGGTCGAGCCGGACAACCCGGACTACCTCCAGGGCTTCGCCGAGTTCCTGACCCAGGCGCCCGGCATCGTGGGCGGCGACCGCGACTCGGCCGTGGTGCTGGCGGAGCATCTGCGGCGCCTGGACGCCGTGCGCGGGACATTGCTGCTGGCCGACATCCGCCGGCGGGGCAGGGAGCGGGACCGGACGCAGGCCGACTCGCTGGTCGCCGCCCTGGTGGTCGCATATCCCGAGGATCGCATCGCGCAGGGCGGCGCCGCCAACTACTGGGCGCAGACCGGGCGGCCGCAGCGCGGCGTGGCGCTCTACCTCAAGCTCGTCGAACGCGACACCACCGATGCGCCCGCGCGCTACGGCTTCGCGCGGATGCTGGTCGCCGCCGGCCAGCAGCCGCGCCTGGCCCAGCGCCACCTGCACTACGTCATCGCACACCCGGCCGCGTTGTCCGCGGAGGCCGGCGGCGTCGGCGCGCTCGGCCGGCGTTTCTCCTTCAGTGCGGCCGGCGCCTGGTGGCGACTGGGACAGACCTACCGGCAGCTCGGGCAGGCCGATAGCGCCCGCATCTGCTACCAGCGCGCCCTCGCGCTGAACCCGGGGATGCGGCAGGCCCGCATGTCGCTCGACTCGCTGCGGTAGCACCCTCCACAGGATTCAGTCAGCAGAACATCGGGTGTCAGTGCAGTTGCGAGACGCCGAGTTGCGAGTGGCCACGAGGTAACAGGTAAGGGTAAGAGAACAGGCCCCGGGCAGCATGTGACCGCGTGGGGCCTGTTCGCTATCCGGCTACTCGCAACTGGTAACCACTCGCAACTCAGCGTCTCGCCACTCGCTTTCAGCCTTGCGGGCGTGTCGCAACTGTTCTGCAGTCCCCATGTTCTGCATTCTGCCCATATTTGTCAGTGCATATTGCATGACATTGGCATTCTCATTTCGATTGCTACAATTGTGATGCAGTATGCACACTCATTGCTTGACAAATTGCACGACCGACGATTATCGTCTATCCCATGAAACTCATCACCACGATCGTGCGACCCGAGCGCCTGCCTGAGGTCAAGGTGGCGCTGTTCCGCGCTGGGGTCACCGGCATCACCCTGAGCCGCGTGGTCGGCCACGGCGGCGAGCTGGCGGTGCTGAGCCAGTACCGCGGCTCGACCGTCGCGCTGGAGTTCCACGAGAAGGTGAAGATCGAGATGGCGGTGTCGGAGCCGTTCGTCGACGCGACGGTGGAGGCCATTCTCTCGGCGGCCCGCACCGGCGAGGTCGGCGACGGGAAGATCTTCATCCAGCCCGTGGAGCGCGTCATCCGGATCCGCACCGGCGAGGAGAACAACGACGCCCTGACGGCGGTGAACGCCTCCGACGTCCAGCGCGCCGCGGTGCTGAGCAACGAGGTCGCGCTCGCCATGGAGAAAGCGGTCGCATGATCTCACAAGCGCCGGCGGTGGGCGCTGCCGTGGCAGCGCTCTCCGCCGGCGACACCGCATGGGTTCTGATGTCCAGCGCGCTGGTCCTGCTGATGACGGTGGGGCTGGCGTTCTTTTACGGCGGGCTGGTGCGCCCCAAGAACTCGCTCAACACGATGATGATGAGCGTGGTGGCGCTGGGCGTGGTGGGCGTGCAGTGGGTTGTGGTAGGCTACTCGCTCGCCTTCGCGCCCGGCACGTCGTGGCTGGGGAGCCTGGGATGGGCGATGTTCCGTGGCGTCGGCCTGACGCCCGATCCCGCCTACGCCGCGACCATCCCGCACCAGGCGCACGCCCTGTTCCAGGGGATGTTCGCCATCATCACGCCCGCCCTGATCTCGGGGGCCATCGTCGAGCGGATGCGGTTCCGCGCCTACGTGGTCTTCCTCGTGCTGTGGAGCACGCTGGTCTACGATCCGCTCGCGCACTGGGTGTGGGGCCAGGGCGGCTGGCTCGCGGCGCGCGGCGCGCTCGATTTCGCCGGTGGGACGGTGGTCCACATCAGCGCCGGCGTCTCGGCATTGGTCATGGCCCGGCTCCTGGGGCCGCGGCTTGACTTCCGGCGCACGCCCCTCGCTCCGCACAGCGTGCCCCTGGTGTTGCTGGGTGCGGGGCTGCTCTGGTTCGGCTGGTTCGGCTTCAACGCGGGTTCGGCACTCGCGGCCAACGGCATCGCGTCGCTCGCCTTCGTCAACACCAACGCGGCCGCCGCGGCGGCGCTGGTCGCGTGGGCCCTGCTCGACACCGCGCGGCTGGGGAAGGCCACCGCGGTGGGCGCGGCCACCGGCGCGGTGGCCGGCCTGGTGGCCATCACGCCCGCGGCGGGGTACGTGAGCACCCCGGCGGCGCTGGCCATCGGCGTGCTCGGCGCGGGAGTGGCCTACGCGGCGATGCAGCTCCGCTCGCGGACCCGCCTCGACGACGCGCTGGACGTTTTCTCGTGCCACGGCATGGCCGGCATCACGGGCGCGCTCCTGACGGGCGTGTTCGCCTCCAAGACGATCAATCCGGCGGGCGCCGACGGGCTGCTGGCGGGAAACGCCGCCCAGCTCGGCGTCCAGGCCCTTGCGGTGCTCGCCGCCGTGGCGATCGCGGCGGCAGGGACCGTGGCCATCTATGGTCTGCTCCGGTTGACCATGACGGTGCGGGCCGACGTCCACGAAGAGATCAGCGGACTCGATCTCACCGAGCATGGCGAGGAGGCGTACTTCGGCGGGGACGTCGGCGCGGTCGCCGGGCCGGCTCTGGCGCTCGGCCACAGTGTGATCGTCCACGCCAAGCCGCCAGTCGTCCCACCGCCGCCGCGGGAGCTCCGGGCGGCCTCGTAACGGGCGGGGCCATTCCCGCAGCTCCGGCGCCCCCGGAGTCGGACGAAACATTCTCGGCCTGCCGGGGTCTAATGAGTCCGGTTGAAGTTCGCTCGCACACCCTACACCCTAACCCCTAGTCCCTAGCCCCTAGACCCGAGCCTATGCGCACCACGCTTTCGGTTGCAGCAGTGTTCCTTCTCGCCGCTTGCGCCCACCGGCCGCAAGAGTTCGACGCCACGTCGCAGGCGCCCCAGCCCGCGCCGCCGGGCGTGAACATGGCCGGCACCTGGACCTACAACCCCGATGACAGCGACCAGCCGAGCCAGATGAGTGGCGGCGGCTACGGCGGCGGTCGTGGGGGCGGGGGCGGCGGCTTTGGGGGCGGGTTCGGTGGGGGTGGGCGTGGTGGCTTCGGCGGCGGGAGGGGCGGCGGGGGTGGCTATGGCGGCCGCGGCGGCGGTGGAGGGGGAAGCAGGGGTGGCCAGGGCGGCGACCTGGGTGACAGCACCATGGCCAGTCCGCCGGGCCGGCTGGTAATCACGCAGACCGACAGCACGATGACGATCGGTCCGCGCACGCCCCGCGACAGCGTGGCCTACACGCTGTTCTACGACGGCCGCGATGTCTCCGCGCCCGCGCTGGGCGGCTCGCAGCTGACCATGAGGGGGCGCTGGAACAAGCAGCAATTCGAGGTGAGCCGCCAGTTGCCGAACGGAGGAACGCTGACCGAGTCATACCAGCTCACCAAGCACGGGCAGCGACTGGTGATCCACGTGAAAGTCACCAGGCCTTCGCGCGATGGCTCGGAACAGTCGAGTGCCATGCCGGAATTCAAGCGGGTGTACGATCGGTACGGCGAGTGAGGCTGCTGGTAGGTAGCAGGTTGTAGGTGGTAGGTTATAGATGCACGTGGTGGGCCGGCAGGTTGCTCTCACAACCTGCCACCCACCACCTACCACCGGTCACCACGATGCGCACAGCCGTCGCAGCTCTTCTTCTCGCCTTCAGGGTCGCGCACCCAGCGCCCGCCCAGACTCCCCATCCCGAGTACGTCGTTCAGACCGCGTGGCTGGCCGAGCACCTCCAGCTGCCGGACGTCGTCATCCTGCACGTCGGCCGCAGCGACGACAGGTACCGCGCCGGCCACATTCCCGGCGCTCTGTTCCTCCCCCTCTCGGCGGTGGCGGCCACCGTGGGCGGCGTAGCGAACGAGTTCCCGGCCCCCGAGCAGCTCGCCGCCACGTTCCGCGACCTCGGCATCGGCGACTCGGCGCGCATCGTGATCTACGGTGACGATCCGGGGCTGTTCGCGGCGCGCACCTGGGCTGCGCTCGACCTTCTGGGCCGGAGTGCGCGCGCCGCGATCCTGGACGGCGGCCTGGCCCGGTGGACGGCGGAGCACCGGGCCCTCGAGACCACGGCGAGAACGCCCCGCCCGCAGCCGTTCGCCTCGCGGTGGAGCGCCGATCGGCTCGTGCCGGCGGCGTGGGTGCGCGCTCACCTGGGCGACAGCGCCGTCCTGTTGGTGGATGCGCGGCCGCCGGAGCAGTACGCGGGCGTCGAGACGGATGCGCGCAGCGGTCACCTGCCCGGCGCGCGGAACCTGTATTGGATGAACAACATTGTCTCGGCGGACGATCCCGTCCTGCGGCCGATGCGCGTGTTGCACGGAGAGCTGTGGAAGAGCCTGGGAGCCGACGCGCCGCCGGTGCGCACGGTGGTCACCTACTGCCGCACCGGGCTGCAGGCGAGCTACGACTACTTCGTGGCGCGCTACATCGGCTACCCCGACGTCCGGCTGTACGACGGCAGCATGTCGGAATGGGTGTCGCTGGTGCCGGTGGGGGATTATCCGGTCGAGCGATCCAGTCGGTAAGTGGTGTGGCCTCGACGGAAGTGGGGGCTAGGTGTTAGGGGCTAGGTGTTAGGTGCTAGGGGCTAGGGGTTAGGGCCCTACCATCCCTAGCCCCTAGCCCCTATCCCCTAGTCCCTAGTCCCTCTTTCATTTCTTTCCCATCTCCCGCCGCAGGTACTGCACCACCGCTTCCGCCTCGGCCAGGAAGTCGCCGTAGCACTTGCGCGCCTGGTCGATCTTCCAGTCCTTGGCCGCGGCCTCGATGTCCTTGAGCGTCTCGGCCAGGCGGTGCGCCCCGAGTTGCGCGGCGGACGACTTGAAGGCGTGGGCCAGCCGCGCGATCTCGGCCAGGTCCTCCCCCTCCACCGCGAGCGCCATCGAGTTGGTGCGGACGGCCGCCGCGGCGAGGAAGCTCTCGACGATGCCTTCCACCGCTTCCGCCGCGCCGGCCTCCGCCATCTCGCGCCGGAACGCGGCCAGGTCCACCGGCGGCGGCGCCGTGCGCGCGCCCCACCCCTCGGCGGCGGCGAACAGCTCGAACGCCTTGAACGGCTTCGTGACGAGCGCGTTCATCCCGGCGGCGAGACACCGCTGGCGCTCGTCGACCAGCGCGTGCGCGGTGAGCGCGACGATCGGCAGGTCGGCGCAGGCGGGCATGGCGCGGATGGCCCGCGTGGCGTCGAGTCCGTCCATCTCCGGCATCTGGATGTCCATCAGGATGACGTCGTAGTGCGAGCGGCTGGCCTGGGCCACGGCCTGCGTGCCGGTGCCGACCACGTCCACGTGGTGGCCGCGCTTCCTCAGCATGGTGGCGGCCACCTCCTGGTTCACCTGGTTGTCCTCGGCCAGGAGGATCGTGAGATGGCGGCGCGACTCCGCGATGCGGTGCCGCGTCACGACCTCGTGCCCCGTGTCGGGCGTCCCCTCGGGCCGGCCGAGGATGCCGGCCACCATGTCCAGCAGGTCGGCGCGCGACACCGGCTTGGTGAGGTAGCCGTCGATCCCGAGTTCGCGGCAGCGTTGCGCATCGCCGCGCTGGCCCGCCGAGGTGAGCATCAGCAGCCGCGTCACCTTGAGCGACGGGTCGGCGCGGATGATCTCCGCCAGCTGGAAGCCGTCGCGAACGGGCATCTGGGCGTCGAGGATGGCGAGCGCGTACGGCGTATGCGCCGCGGCGGCGGCCCGCATCGCGGCCAGCCCTTCGTCGGCGCCCGCGGCCTCGTCCACCGTGACGCCCGCCGCGAACAGCAGCCCCCGCACCACCCGCCGGTTGGACGCGTTGTCGTCCACCACCAGCATGCTCAGCCCCGAGAGCTGCACCGCCCCCGGCGCGGGAAGGGGCGGCGGGAGGGCGGCGTCCACCGCCATATCGATCGTGAACGAGAACTCACTCCCGCGGCCAAGCTCGCTCCTCACGTCCAGCGTGCCGCCCATCATCTGCACCAGCCGCTGGGCGATGGTGAGGCCGAGCCCCGTGCCGCCGTACTTCCGCGTCATCGAGATATCGCCCTGGCTGAACGGCTGGAAGATGGACTGGCGCTGCTCCTCGGCGATCCCGATGCCGGTGTCGCGGACGCTGAAGCGCACCGTCGCCTTCGCGTCCTGCTCGGCGAGCACCCGCACCGACACCACGACTTCGCCCTCGTTCGTGAACTTGACCGCGTTGCCGACCAGGTTCGTCAGCACCTGCCTCAGGCGCGTGGGGTCGCCCCGCACCTGCTCGGGCACCGAGGAGGGGATGTCGGCCAGCAGCTCGATGGCGTGCTCGCGCGCCTTCGCGCCCATCAGGCTCACCGTCGAATCCACCAGGCGCGGGAGGTCGAACGGCACCGACTCGAGCTGCAGGCTCTCCGCCTCGATCTTCGACAGGTCGAGGATGTCGTTCAACAGCGTCAGCAGCGTCTCGCCCGACGACTGGATCAGGTTCAGGGAGCGCCGCTGGTCGGGCGCGAGCTCGGTGTCGAGCAGCAGCTCCGCGAGGCCCAGCACCGCGTTCATCGGCGTGCGGATCTCGTGGCTCATGTTGGCGAGGAAGGCGCTGCGCATCTGCGCCACGTGCTCCGCCGCCTCCTTCGCCTCCTGGAGCGCCGCGCGCGCGGCGATCTCGTCGGAGATGTCCTCGTACAGCACGAACAGGCCCCGCTCGGCCACCCCCTCGACCCGCGCCGCGGAGGCGCGCACCTGCACCAGCTGCCCGTCCTTGCGGCGCCGCTGGACCTCGATCACCACCGTCTCGCCGCCCCGCACCGTCTCGTCGAGCAGCGAGGCCTCGTGCTGTTCGGGCTGCGGCACGATGAGGTCGTTGAGCGGCTGGCCGCGGACCTCGTCGGCGCTGTAGCCGAACAGCACCTGGAAGCGCGGGTTCGCGTCGCGGACGCGGCCTTCCTCGTCCACCACGACGGTGGCGACCGGCGCACTGGCGAACAGGGCGTCGAGCCGGGCGCGCTCGCGGGCTGCACGCTCCTCGCTCATCGCCAGCTCGACGTTGGTGAGCGTCTGCTGCACCAGCCCCGTATAGCCGCGCTGGTGGGTAATCAGCATCACCAGGCTGAACAGGCCGAGCAGCAGCAGCGCGACGACGTGCAGGTGGGTGAGCGGGGCGTAGATCAGCAGGCCGGCGGCGAGCGGGACCACGATCGCGCCGAGGAAGTAGCGGAACGCCCGCCGGTCGGCGGCGAACGTGGACGTGGCCGCCGCCACCAGGCCGGTCAGGATCATGAGCACCAGCGCCAGGTCGCCGAACGGGAGCCAGCGCGAGAACAGCCCCGCGCCGATGCCCCACGCGGCGCCGAGCGTCGTGGTCGAGATCCGGGTCATCCGCCGTTCGCGACCCGTGTACGCGCGGGTGATGAGCCGGCGCCGCAGGATCACGCGTGCCCCGGCGGTCGCAGCGATCACGGTGGCCCACGCCCCCAGCAGCAGGGTCGGGACGCTGGCGACGGCGAGGATGACCACGACCACCATCAGGACGAGGTGGGAGAAGATCACCACCGCCCCTTCGCGGACGATGCGCTCGCGCGTCTCCCGGACCAGGGCATCCTTGACCTGGTCGCTCAATCCCGTGCGGCCTGCTGGGGGCATGGCCTAACATAATGTCCGCAGCCCGGTTCGCCCTATAGCAGGCTCCCGCCCGCCCCCCCCGAGTGACGCCCGGCTGACGCCCGAGCCATAGGTTGCTCGTCCGGCGTGTCTCCGCATGCAATCACCGGCGCCGGGCTCGGATATCGCTGTCCGGACTTGACGGCCTCTTGACGGGACGGCGCGAGCGTGGGCGCCGGCACAGTGAGGCGGCATGCTCCCGGTGGATGGCATCGTCGCGGGTTACAACCTGCTTCTCGCCCTGGTGTGGGGCGCGCTCGCGCCCCAGGTGTGGTTCGCGCCCTGGCTCGGCGTGGTGCACCTCGCCGGCGCTTCGCTGTTCCTCGTCCTGCGCCGCCGGCCGCGGCTCTCGCGCGCCACCACGTGGATCCGCGAGTACTACCCGCTGCTCTGGCTCCTGGGCTTCTGGTACGAGCTGGACTACCTGCTGCCGCTGCTCCATCCCGTGTTCTTCGACGCGGCCCTCGAACGGCTCGACGTGGCGCTGTTCGGCGTGAGCTGGGGCAGGGAGTGGGTGCTGCGCGTGCCGTCGCTGTGGATCAGCGAACCGATGTACCTCCTGTACATGTGCTTCCCGCTGGTGGCGGTGCCCCCGCTGCTGTTCGGGCTGACCGGCCGGCGCGACGCGCTGCGCGACGTCAGCCTGGGGCTCACCATCTGCTACGTCGCTTGCTGCGTCGTGTACCTGCTCCTGCCCGTCGCGGGGCCTGAGCGGGCGATACCCGCGGGCGCGCCGGCGGTGCACGGGCTGTTCTACCGGCTGATGGCCGCCTACACGCGGCTCGGCGACTCCCTCGGCACGGCGTTTCCCAGCTTCCACGTCGCCGCGGCGGTCGTGATCGCGTGCGGCGCGTGGCGGTGGTGGCGGCCGGCCGTGGCCGCGCCGGTAACCGCCGCCGCCCTCGGCCTCGCTCTCTCATCGGTGTACACGCAACACCACTATGCCGTCGACGCCGTGGCCGGAGCGCTGCTCGCCCTCGCGCTCGAGGCCGTGACGCCCGCGCTGCGCCGTCGCACGGCTTCTCTCGCGCGGAGCGTCCCATGAAAGCACTGGTGCTGGGCTGCGGTGAGATGGGGCAGGTGGCGATCCGCGACCTGCTCGAGCAGGGCGTGTTCGCCGACGTCGTGGTCGGCACCCGTCATCCCAAGCGCGCCGAGGCGTTTCTGGCGGAGGTCGCGCGCACGTCGGTCCGCAGCAGCGCGGTGGCGGTCGACGTCGCCGACCACGACGCGCTCGTCAAGCTCATGAAGGGCTGCGACGTGGTGTGCAACCTCGCCGGCCCGAACTTCCGCAACGCCGTGCACGTGGTGCAGGCGGCCATCGCCGCCGGCGTCTCGCTGGTCGATGTGTCCGACGACTTCGCGGCGACGCTGGAGATCCTCGACCTGCACGAGGAGGCAAAGCGGGCCGGGATCACGGTGGTCCTCGGGCTCGGCGCGAGCCCCGGCGTGACCAACATCCTGGCGCGCGAGGGCGCCAACAAGCTCGACCGCGTGGACGAGGTGCACACCTCGTGGGTGATGCGCGGCTCCGACGCCGGCGGGCCGGCGCTGGCGCAGCACCTCCTCTTTTCGCTGCCCGACAAGGCGTTCGTGTTCGAGGACGGCGCGATGAAGGTCGTCCGGCCCTTCGTGGACGGCCGCGAGACGATCGAGTTCCCCGAGCTGGGCCCCGTCGAGGTGTTCCACATCGGGCACCCCGAGCCGCTGACGCTGTCCCGCTTCATCCCGGGCGTCCGCTACGCCGACGACAAGGCGACGTTCCTGCCGGCCGAAGTCAACCGGCTGATCGTGGACCTGGGGCGACTGGCCCGGCAGCTCGACCCGGTGTGCGTCGACGGCAAGCTGGTGGACGGCGTGGGCTTCGCCGCCGCCTACCTCTATCAGGCGTGCAAGGCGATGAACGATGTCTCGACGACCGGCGCGCTGCGCGCCGAGGTGGTAGGCCAGCTCGAGGGCAAGCGGACGCACATGGTCTACACCGCGGCCGGCCGCATCGGGATCGGCACCGGCGTGCCGGCGGCGATCGGCGCGTCGCTGCTGGCGATCGGGAAGATCCATAAGCGCGGCGTCTTCCCGCCCGAGGCGTGCATCGAGCCCGAGTGGTTCCTCTCGGCGGTGACGATGCGGGACATCGGCGACGTACAGGAGCAGATCCTCACGGAGTGAGCGCGGCGGTGCGGTTGTGGCACAGTGAGCGCGGCGGTGCGGTTGTGGCACAGCGACGGAGCGCGAGCGCAGCGGTGGAGCGCGGGCGCAGTGGGCGCCACGGAGTGACGATGGCCGAGCAGACGGATGAAGCGCGGCCCGATCCGGGCCTGATGTTCCGGTTGCCGTGGACGGCGGCCGACAACGCGATGACGTGGCTCGAGCCGACGCGCAAGTGCAACATCACCTGCGACGCGTGCTTCGCGCAGAACGACGCCAAGAGCCAGAAGTCGCTCGGGCGCGTCCAGCTCGAGCTGAACGACATGCTCCGCCTGCGGCGGTGCGACGCGATGCTGATCGCGGGCGGCGAGCCGCTCACCCACCCCGATCTCGTGGCGATCGTGCGGATGGTGCGCCGCGCGGGCGTAAAGCCGGTGCTCGTCACCAACGGTGTGGCGCTCGACCGCCCGCTGATCGGCGAGCTGCGGGCGGCGGGCCTCCACGGCTTCACCTTCCACGTGGACAGCCACCAGCAGCGGCCCGGCTGGACCGGCGCCAGCGAGATCGAGCTGAACGAGCTGCGCGGCTACTTCGCCGGGATGGTGCACGCCGAGGGCGGGCTCAGCTGCGGGTTCAACACCACCGTCTTCCCCGACGCGCTGCGCTTCATGCCCGACGTGGTGGCGTGGGCGCTCGCCCGGCCCGAGCAGGTGCACGTCCTCACCCTGATCTGCGTGCGCGGCGTCGAGGCCGGCGGCCCGTTCCGCTTCGTCGCCGGCGGCCGCGAGGTGGACCTCGGCGCCACGCCGTATTCCGCGGAGCATCCGATCGGCCACCTCACGGCTCAGGACCTGTACCGCGAGATCCGGCACGCGCTGCCGGGGTTCGAGTTCTGCGCCTTCCTGGGCGGGACGGCGCTCCCCGATTCGCTCAAGTGGAGCGTCGGTGTGGTGCTGAGCTCGGGGCGGCGTACCTACGGCGTGGCTGGGGCGAAGACGATGGAGTTGATCCAGAACGCGCACCACCTCTTCCGGGGGCGCTACCTCGCCTATGGGCCGCCCCGCGCCAACCGCCTGGGCAAGCTCACGCTGCTGCTGGGGCTGGTGGACCCGGTGCTGCGGCGCACCGCCCGCCGCTATCTGGCGGCGGCGCTCCGCCATCCGGCCGAGCTGTTCCGGCCGCTCCATCTCCAGAGCATCTCGGTGGTCCAGCCGGTGGACATCCTGCCCAACGGCGAGATGGACAACTGCGACGGTTGCCCCAATCGCACCTGGTTCCAGGGCCGGCTGGTGCCCGCCTGCCGGCTCGACGAGTACCAGCGCTACGGCGTGCCGGTGGGCGCGGTGCCGCGCGAGGCGTCCGGCCTGCGGATGCCGCTCGCGTCGCTGGGGCCGTGGGAGCCGCCGCCGGGGTCGCCCGGGTCGCGGGACGCGGCCTCGTGAAGCGGGTGCTCTTGACCACCGTCCACCGGCCGCTGGCGGTGGAGAGCGCGGTCTGCACGCCCAACATCTCGGCCGAGATGTACCACGCGCAGGTCACGCGGGCGCAGGGGCTCTTCAGCATCCGCTCCACCTGCACCGGGTGGGGGCTCGACTTCATCGCCGCCAATCTCGAGACCCCGGTCACGGTCCTGCACTACCCGACGCTGCGCGCGCTGCGCCGCGAGCTGCGGCGCGGCTACGACTTCGTGGGCATCTCGTTCGTCATGTGCACCTGGCCCAAGACGCTCGAGCTGTGCGAGCTGATCCGCCGCGAGGCGCCGCAGACCAGGATCGTGCTCGGCGGGTACGGCACCGTGATCCCTGGCTGCGACGCCTTCGCCGACCACGTCTGCCGCGAGGAGGGCGTCGCCTTCATGCGGCGGCTGCTGGGCGAGCCCGCGACCGAGCGCTTCACGGTGCCGCGCATCACCCGCACGCTGCGCGTGCTGTGGCCCACCCGGCGCGGCGAGGCCATCGTTCCCGCGGGCCTCGGGTGCTCGCGCGGCTGCGACTTCTGCTGCACCAGCCACTTCTTCCATCGCACCCACGTGCCGCTGCTCAAGACCGGCCGCGAGCTGCACGAGGCGATGCGGGCCGTCCACCTGGACGGCGCCAGCTACCGCAACGTCGGCGTGATCGACGAGGACTTCCTCGAGGACCGCGCGCGCATCGAGCCGATGATCCCGCTCAACGCCGCCGAGGTCGCCCGGCCGATCCTCTTCTCGTGCCTCACCAGCCTCAAGAGCGTCGGGCAGTACACCACCGAGGAGCTGTGGGCGATGGGGCTGGGCGGCGCGTGGCTCGGGGTGGAATCGCTCCAGGCGCGCTACGGCAAGCTCAAGGACGTGGACGTGCCGGCGACGTTCCAGCGGCTCCGCGGCGCCGGGATCATCACCCTGGCCTCGATGATCGTCGGGCTGGACGGGCACGACGAGCGGAGCGTGGAGGACGATTTCCAGTACCTCCTCTCGCTCCGGCCCTGCTTCTCGCAGTTCATGATCTACAGTCCCTGCCCGCAGACGCCGCTCTACGCGCGGATGCAGCGCGAGCAGCGCCTGGCGCCGGTGCCGTACCAGTACCACGACGGGTTCCATGCGCTGTTCACCCACCCGCACCTGAGCGCCGCGCGGCTCGAGGCGCTGGTGCAGGCCTTCTTCCGGCGGGAGTACGAGGAGCTGGGGCCGTCGGTGCTGCGGGTGGCCGAAGTGCAGCTCGAGGGCTATCACGCGCTGGCGGGACGCACCGAGCCGCACCTGGTGGCTCGCGCGCGCGAGTATCGGAACCTGTGCCTCGAGGTCTATCCGCTGTTCGGTCTCGCGATCCGGAAGGCGCCGTCGGAGAAGGTGCGGCGCTGGGCGACGCTGCTGCGGGAGCAGGTCGAGGCGGCGTTCCGCATCCCCGCAACCGCGCGGGTCAAGGCGGGGCTGGTGCCGGCGCTGGCCGTGTACGCGGCGCTGCGCGAGCGGCTGCAGCCCAATCCGCAACCCCGCAGCGAGGTGCACCGGTATCGAAATCACAAGAGGGTATAGGGGGTAGGGTGTAGGATGTGTCAGCACCCGGCCACACCCTTGCACCGTACCCCCTACACCCTCACACCCTACACCCTTGCACCCTCGCTTTTTTCACCCCACCTCGTGCCTCGCGCCCGCCGTGGCGCGGCGGACCGGCGCCATCGGGCCTCCGAACAGCCGGTACTCGTCGAGCCGGCATGAGGGGATCAGCTCGCCGTTCCACGCCATCATGTTGGGGCAGCCGCCGCACAGGTTCGCCTTGCCGTCCAGCATCTCGTTGGGTTGCTGGAGCGAGACAGTCTGCACGTAGATGTCCTCGAGCAGCCGCCGCGGGTTCCTGAGCGCCGCGCCGGCGAAGCGCTTGAAGGCCTGCCGCACGTGCGGGTCCACCGGCGACATCAGGAACGTCTTCTTCCCCGTCTTCGGGCTGCGCATGAAGTCCACGTAGCGCCCAGTCCAGAAATGGTGCGCGATCTGCACCGCCTCTACCGTCCGCGGCCCGAGGTAGCCATAGAACTGCGACGGCGAGCCGAGTTGAAGCGCCACCAGGAACTTGGTCGTCTGCGGCGCGGTCGTGCCCGGCAGGTACACCGCGGCGCGGTAGTGGGGATCGTGGTTCCGCAGGACCTCGTACATCTCGTCCGAGGTCACCGTGATCCGGTCGAGGTCCTCCGTCGCATGCTGGAAGGCGCCGGCGTCCACCGGCCGGCCGTTGACCTGGTACTCGTACTCGTCGCACAAGGGGATCGAGCGGAACGCCACCAGCGACACGTGCTGGACCTTGTGGAGGTTGTGGCGGCACCACTCCAGGACGTGCGGCAGGTAGGGCAGGCTCGAGTGGAAGACGGTGATGTTGAAGCCGCACTGCATCCCGCCCGCTTCCCAGACCAGGTTGGCGAAGTGCTGGCGCAGCTCGTTCATCTCGGCTTCGTTCTTGCCGCTCCACCCGCGCCGCTGCATCCCGCTGTCCACGTGGAAGTGGAACTTCACCAGGCCCGCCTTCCGGAAGTCGCGCGCCAGATCGAGCGTGAGCCGCTCCCCGTGTGTCAGGAGCAGCGGCTTGAGGCCCTGCCGGGCGATGAACTCGACGACCTCGAGAATGCGGGGGTAGAGCAGCGGCTCGCCGCCGGCGATGGCGATGCGGTCGCAGTTGGTGAGGCGCTTCACCGTCAGGACGTCGGCCTCTACCTGGGCGAGCGGAACGTGGCCGTGGAGCTTGTGGCGGTAGCAGCCGGGGCAGGAGAGGTCGCACGCGTCGGTCACTTCCACCCAGCCGCCGGGGTTGTCCGTCAGCGACCACGGCAGCTGGTACATGCTCGTGCGATCCAGGACCATCAGGGCCTCCCGGCGCGTTGCTCGGCACGGGTGGTGCAGTGCTCCACGCTAGTGGGGGGGCGTTATGCGGGCGTCACGAGCGCCCCGACGGAGGCCGGTCTGGGGCGTCGCAGATAGGCATAATTGGCAGTCGGATATCGAATTGGAGTCTGAGCAGGCCGGGACCCTCGCGACGAAACGCACGGCAACGCATATGTTAGTGACCCCCCGCAACGTCCTCTGGGGAGATTGCCGCCGTGGCTGCTCAAGATCGGGATAGGGTCGAGATCTGGCGTGAAGAAGTGCTCCGGCGCGCCGAGCAGGCGCTGCAGGGACGGCTCGTGGCGCTGTTCGAAGCGACGGATCATACCGTTGCCCCGGTGGCGATCGGGTCGAATCGGCGTCTGCCGCTGACCGCCGCCAGCGAGATCAACGACGCGGTTCGGAGCTGGAGCGTTCCGGTGCGCGAGGGGAGCCGGTGGCTTGCGGCGCGGCTCGACATGGGCCGCTGGTGCATCGCGCCGGTCCGCAGCGACATCCCGGCGCCGCCGCCCGGCGGCGTCGAGCGCCGGCGCAAGGAGCGCATGGTGCTCGAGCTGGCCGGCATCTGTATCGGCCTGGTCGAAGAGCGGTTCGCGCTCGCGCGCGCCAAGGGCCCGGTGGGATAGCTCGGGGCTCCCGCGTGCTCTGCCGAACGCTTCCTCTTGTCGGCGTCTCCCTCGTCGTTGCGGTCCTTCCCTTGTCCGCCCAGCAGCCGGCTGCACCCAGCCTGTACGAGCAGGCGTCGGCGGCGTATGCGCAGCATCGGGTGGACGCTGCGCTCGTGCTGATCCGGCGTGCGGCTGCGGCGGAGCCGAGCCGCGCGGAGGTGCAGCTGCTGCTCGGGGATATCGCGTGCGACAAGGCGACCGGGCCTGGGGGATGGGAGCGGCCCGACCTGGCGCGGCAGTGCGGGGTGGCCTATGGGCGGGCGGTGCAGCTGGCGCCGGACAGCCTCTCGTACCTCGAGGCTCTGGCGGGGTTCCTGCAGATGGCGCCGCGCAATGTCGGCGGCGACAGGGACTCGGCGCTCAAGGTGGCGGCCCGGCTGCGCGCGCGCGACGAGGGGCGCGGCACCTTCTTGATGGCCGGCATCCTCTTGCGCGGAAACCCGGCGTCGCGGGCGAAGGCCGACTCGCTGATGGATGCGCTCTGGCAGGCTCACCCGGGCGACATCGACGTGGTGTTCCGCGTCGCGGACTACTACGAGCTGGGACGCCGGCCGGACCGCGTGCTGGCGGCGTTTCGGCGGCTGGTGGAGCTGGATCCGGACAACGTGATCGGCCAGTACTTCCTGGGGCGCCAGATGGTCGAGATGAAGCTGGACCCGCGGGAAGCGCAGCTGCATCTGCTGCTCGCAGCCATGGACTACACGCCGCCGCGTCCGACCAGGGACGGCCGGAACTTCGGCAAAGGGGCGCCGTGGTGGCGGCTGGGGCAGACCTACGTGCAGCTGGGGATACCCGACAGTGCGCGGGCTTTCTTCGAGGAGGCGCTGGACATCAACCCGCAGCTCTCAGAGGCGAAGCGTTCGCTGGACTCGTTGAACCGGCGCCGCCGCTGAGGAGTCGCGGGAAGAGCAGGTGGTGGGTTGTAGGTGGTAGGTGGTGGGAGAGGCCGGGGCGGTTGCCCCGGCCTTTTTATGGCCTCTCGCTGTCGAGAGTCTTCATCTGGCGCTCGTCGTAGCGCGTTCCCGCGACGGCGGACGCGGGAATGGCTGCTTCGACGCGAGCGATGTCGGCGGCGGTGAGCTTCACCTGCAAGGCAGCCAATGACTCGGCCAGCTGCTTGCGCGTGCGTGCGCCCATCACCGGAATGATGCGTGGCCCCTTGGCGAGAACCCACGCAATCGCCAGCTGTGCCGGCTGCAGTCCTCTTGCCGCTGCGACTTCCTTCAGCGTGGCGACGAGCTGCGCGTTCCGCTGGGAATTGTCTTGCCGGAACCGCGGAAAATGGGCCCGCGAGTCGCCCTGGGCGGCGAGCTTGGAGCTGGTGAGCAGGCCGCGTGACAGGACGCCGTACGCCGTCACTCCGATGCCGAGTTCGTCCAGCACGGGGAAGATCCGCTGTTCGGGGCCGCGGCTGATGATCGCGTACTCGATCTGCAGGTCGCAGACCGGCCGGACGGCGTGCGCCCGGCGGATCGTGTCCGGGCCCACCTCCGACAGCCCGGCCCAGCGCACGTAGCCGGCGTCGATCAGTTCGCCGATCGCTCCCACGGTTTCTTCGATGGGTACGCTGGGGTCCAGCCGCGACGGCCGATAGATGTCGATGTGGTCCACGCCGAGCCGCTTGAGGCTGTAGGCCACGAAGTTCTTGACTGCCGCCGGGCGGGCATCGAAGCCGCCCCAGGAGCCGTCGGGGCCTCGCATCGCGCCGAATTTCACAGAGAGCAAGGCCTGATCCCGGCGCCCCTTGAGCGCCCGGCCGATGAGCATCTCGTTGTGGCCGGCGCCGTAGAAATCGCCCGTGTCGATGAGGTTCACGCCCGCGTCGAGGGCGGCGTGGATGGTCGCGATGCTCTCGCTCTCGTCGCTGGGGCCGTACATGCCGGACATTCCCATGCAGCCCAGCGCGATGGGGAACACTTTCGGGCCGGTGGTGCCCAGCTCGCGTGCGGCGTGATCGCTTGCAGGCATGATGCGCTCCAGACGGGTTGTAGGTGGTGGGTTGTGGTGAAGGCGGCGGCGAACCAGCCCCTTTTCCTACGACCCACAACCTACAACCTACCACCAGCCGCTAGCCTCGTGGGGCCGGTCTGCAATGGAAGGATGACAGCCCGCTAGGTCTCGGTTGGTACTTTATGGGCATGCCGCAGGCAACCGAGGTCTGGACCGCGGAGCGGATTCGCGCGCTCCCCGACGACGGTCTCCGTCACGAGGTCGTGGACGGGGAGCACCTGGTGACGCCGGCGCCGCGCGCCCCGCACCAGATCGCCGTGGGCGAGCTGTTCAGGTTGCTCGACCCATACGTCAGGCAACATGAACTTGGGCGCGTGATGAGTTCGCCCGCCGACATAGAGTTCGACCCGCACACAATGGTGCAGCCCGACCTTTTCGTCACGGCGAGAAGGCGCTTCAAGACGTGGAAAGACGCACAGCCTCTGCGGCTTGCCGTCGAGGTCCTCTCGCCGAGCACAGCGCGGGCGGACAGGATCGTGAAGCGGCGGCGGTTCCAGAAGGCCGGCGTCGAGCTCTGGATCGTGGACCTGGACGCGCGGCTGGTCGAGCGGTGGCGGCCCGGCGACAAGCGGCCGGAGATGCTGGAGGAGCACCTGCTATGGCAGCCCGAGGGGGTGCCGGAGCCGCTGCTCGTCGATCTCGAGGCATTCTTCCGGGAAGTGGACGGCGAGTAGCGGAACCCCCTAGCCCCTAGCCCCTAGCCCCATCTTCTCGCCACCCGGCTATGGCGCCGGCCCCCCAAACTCCAGCCGCACGCTGATCCTCACCACGGGCTCCGCCCGCACGATCCCGAAGAAGGCCGTCGGCGGCGCGATCCCGTAGACGCGGATGTCGAGCGGGAACGTGGCCGTGGCCACGAGCGAGCCGGGCGCCACCACCACGGTGCCCGGGATGGTGACGTCGCGGGTCACGCCCCGGATGGTGAAGCGGCCGTCGTAGGTCACCGCCGCAGTGTCGCCATGTGCGGCGCCGGGCACTACGCGCAGCAGCTCGAAACGGATCTCGGGATAGTGGGCCGCGTCCAGCGTGCGGCGCATGCGGCTGTCGAGGAGGCCGATGCCGGTGTGGATCTTCGCCGCCGGAGCGACCGCCACGCCGCGCACGTCGGCGAGCGAGTCGCCGGTGAAGGCGGCGCTGTCGGCGTCCACGCGGGCGGTGAATGCGGGGAGGATGTTGACGCGCACGCGCACCGCGATCTCGCCGCGCCGGAGGGGGAGGGGCGTGAGCGTCTGCCCCGCCGCGGAGCGGGCGCCGGCGGAGAGCAGGAGCACGAGGCCCACGCAGCCCGGCATGCGTCGCGGTGGCATCCCTCAACCTACAACCGTTGGTGGGTGATAGGCGGTAGGTGGTGGGTTGTGGGAGTGCCGTGGGCACGCCCTCGGGTCACATGACGTATACGGCATACACGACAAGGCCGGGGCGATTGCCCCGGCCTTTCGTTGTGCGCGGCGAACTGGCCGCCGCGGTGGCCCCACAAGCCTTCTCAGTATACGCTCGGCGATCAACAGCTCGCAACACCCAACGAGACGAGCGCGGCGGTGCGGGCGGCCGGACTCGAACCGGCAAGGGCTTTCGCCCAGTGGCTTGTGGAACCACCGCGTCTACCAGTTCCGCCACACCCGCACCCCAACCGGCTGCGAACCCTGGTAGCCCCGAAGGGCGGTACGCGAGACCCCACAAGTGCTGCCGACCGCGGGCCCAGAGTAGCGAGCGCTGCGGAATTCGGCGGACCATTTCGTTTCGTTCAGTGGATGGGAGAGCGCACCCGGGAAGGGAGCCCCTTATGGGCACCTCCTACACGTGTAGGAGGTCACCGACGAGGGTGCGGAGAGGGGGCGGCACGGCGCGCGGGCCCAACTCCGGAGGCATGAATGGCATGCGGCATCATCGTTCTGTTGCGTACGGGTGCGCCCCCGGTGCAAGTTGCGACTCTCAGCCAGCCAATCCGGAGTTCGTCGTGAGAGTGTCTTTCCCGTGCGTCCGTGCGTCCGTGCCCCTGTGCCTCCTGTTGCTGTGCGTCTGTGCGTCTGTGCCTCCGTGCGTCCTGCCGCTAGGCGCCCAGGACGCCAGCCTCTGGAACGGCGCCCTCCGCTGGCGGAACATCGGCCCGTATAGAGGCGGCCGCACCGTTGCCGCCGTCGGCATCCCCAACCAGCCAAGCATCTTCTACATCGGCGTCAACAATGGCGGCGTCTGGAAGACGGACGACGCCGGCCGCACCTGGAACCCCATCTTCGACGGGCAGAGCACGGGCTCGATCGGCGCCATCGCCGTCGCGCCGAGCGATCCCAACGTCGTCTACGTCGGCAGCGGCGAGGGCCTGCAGCGGCCCGACCTGTCCGTCGGCAACGGGATGTACCGCTCCGCCGACGCGGGCCGCACCTGGACGCACCTCGGCCTCGACGACGCGCAGCAGATCGCCCAGATCCTCGTGGACCCGCGCGACGCGAACCGCGTGCTGGTGGCGGTGATGGGCCACCCGTACGGGCCGAACGAAACGAGAGGCGTGTTCCGCTCGACCGACGGCGGCGCGACCTGGACCAAGCCGCTCTACCTGGACGAGAACACCGGCGCCATGGACCTGGCGTTCGATCCCGCCAGCGCGGACACCGTTTTCGCGGTGACGTGGGCGGCGCGGCAGACGCCGTGGGAGTCGGGCGACGCCTCCTCGCTCCAACTCCGCGGGCACAACGGCCTGTGGCGCTCGACCGACGGCGGCGCGACGTGGGCGCGCTTCGGCGCCGGCCTCCCCGACTCGACGGATGGCCTCGGCCGCCTCGGCATCGCCACGAGCCAGAGCGAGCCGCGGCGGATGTACGCCATCGTGCCCGACGGCCGGAAGAGCGGCCTCTACCGGAGCGACGACGGCGGCGCGAACTGGCGGCTGGGCAACAATGACGACCGCCTGTGGGACCGCGACGGCGACTTCAGCGAAGTGCGGGTGGACCCGAAGAACGCCGACGTCGTCTACGTCGTGAACGTCTCGTCATGGAAGAGCACCGACGGCGGCGCGCACTTCGTCGGCTTCAAGGGTGCGCCGGGCGGCGACGACCCGCACCGGTTGTGGATCAACCCGAACGATCCGCGGACGATGATCCTCGCCGGCGACCAGGGCGCGTGCGTCAGCGTCAACGGCGGCGACACGTGGAGCAGCTGGTACAACCAGCCCACGGCGCAGTTCTATCACGTCATCACCGACAACCAGTTCCCTTACCGCGTCTACGGCGGGCAGCAGGAGAGCGGCTCGGCGTGGGTGCTCTCGCGAGGGAACGACGGGCAGATCACCTTCGCCGACTGGCATCCGGTGGGCGCGGAGGAGTACGCCTACATCGCGCCCGACCCGCTGCACCCGAACCTGATCTACGGCGGGAAGGTGAGCCGGTTCGACATGGCGACGGGCGACGTGCAGAACGTCGCACCCATCGCGCCGGCGGGCACGAGCTGGCGGTTCGTGCGCACCGAGCCGCTGCTCTTCTCGCCCGTGGACCCGCGCATCCTCTACTACGCCGGGAACGTCGTCTTCAAGACGCTGAACGGCGGCTGCACCTGGCAGGTGATCAGCCCCGACCTCACGCCGCGCGCACTACGACGTGCCGGCGAGCGTGGGCGCGTTCACGTCGGCAGGATACTGAGCGCGGCAGGCATCGCGGCGTGGTGTACACCATCGCGCCGAGCTTCCGGCGGGTGAACCTGCTCTGGGCGGGGACCGACGACGGGCTCATCTGGGTGACGCACAACGGCGGCTTGAAGTGGACAGACGTCACGCCGCCGGCGCTGACGCCGTGGAGCAAGGTGAGCCTGATGGAGGCGAGCCACACCGACACGCTCGAGGCGTACGCGGCGGTCAACCGGATCCGGCTCGACGATCTCGCGCCGCACGTCTATCGCACGCGGGACGGCGGAAGAGACTTGGACCGAGATCGTGGCGGGCCTGCCTGCGGGCGCGGTGGTGAACGCGGTGCGCGAGGACCCGCGCGTGCGGGGCTGCTGTTCGCGGGCACCGAGCTGGGCGTGTTCGTGAGCATGGATGACGGCGATCACTGGCAAGCCGTTGCAGCTCAACCTGCCGGTGACAGTCGGTGCGGGACCTCTGGATCCACGAGTCCGATCTCGTGGCCGGCACCCACGGCCGCGGCTTCTGGATCCTCGACGATATCGAGCCGCTGCGTGACGTGGCGTAGGCGGCGATGGCGACTGGGAGGGTGCGGCGGGGACGACACCCTACACCCTAGCCCCTACACCCACTCTTTATCGCCCCGCTCTCGCCACGCGAGTAAGATGGGACCGCTGGACGGACACGCCACTCCCGCCAGAGGAACCAGCCGGCGAGAATCCACCCGACGGCGCCACTCTCCAGTACTGGCTGCCCGTCCGGCGTCACCGGTCCAGTGACGCTGGATATCCTTGATGCCAGCGGCAAGCTCGTCCGCCACATCAGCAGCGCCGATCCGCCAGAACTGCCAGACTCCTCGGCAAACTTGCCCATGTACTGGGTCCGGCCGTGGGCTGGGTCTGAGCTCAGCGCAGGGCGCGCACCGTTACGTGTGGGATTTGCGTGGACCGCTGCCCCCGGTGACTCGGCGGGGCTATCCGATGTCAGCCATCGCGCACAACACGCCCCTGAGCCTGCGGGCGTCTGGGTGCTGCCGGGGACGTACACCGTCAAGCTGACGGTGGGTGGGCACTCGTACACCCAGCCGCTGACAGTGCGGATGGATCCTCGCGTGAAGACGCCGCTGGCTGGTCTGCGGCAGCAGTTCGACCTGGCGCAGCGCATCGTGGCGGCGTGGCGGAAGGACTCGTTGGCGTTGGCCGAGGTCCGGGCGATGCGTGCGCGCCTGGACACGCTCAAGCAGCAGACTGGGCCGGGCGCGCGGGCGGACTCCCTCGCGGCGCTCGACGCCAAGCTGGCGGCGCTAGCCGGTGCTGGTGGTGGCCGGTTTGGTGGTGGCGGGCGAGGCGGGGCAGCCAGCCCGACCTCTCGAGCCTCAATGGCCAGCTCAGCGGGCTGTACGGCCTGGTCCAGGGCACCGACGCCGCGCCGACGATCCAGGCGGTGACTGCGGTTGCCCGCGCCGAGCGGGATCTCGGTCCGCTTCTAGGGCAGTGGGAGGGGCTCGAGCGGGAGGCAGAGGCGGTGGCCGGACGGTGACGTTGGCGGCCTCGCGGACGCCGCGGCGCGCGTGACGGTGCACCGTTCCGCGACGTTGCGCACCTCGGCTGGCCGCGCGTAGTATGATGATGTGGACACGAGTCATGAGCAGGGCCCGGGCGAGCCCGCTCAGTAGTATGTCTTAATGTACCCGTAGGCTCTGTCGAACAGCTCCTGATCCTGGTGGAGCTTGTACTTGAAGAGCGTCTTGCGGAGCGCGTTGCGGACCTCTCGCTCGCCGGCGTGGGTGTTCTGCCAGCCGTCGAACCGCACATAGCGCACGATCTCGTCGATGTCGTTCACGACGCGTTCGACGATGATCGGCGTCTTCTCGTTCTTCGCTTCGTCGAATAGCTGGGTCAGCGCCGCCTTGCCACGTTCCTCGTCCGCGATCGGCTCCGCGGCTTGCTCCGCGGCCACCACGTCTCGGGCCAACTCGAGGAGCGCCTTCAGGAAATCGATGCTCAGCAGCAGCCCCTGCTCGTGCCTCTGCTTGAGGGCTTCGAGGCGTTCGCCTAGCGCCTTGAACCGCGGGTCGTGTAGGCGCCTCCGCAGGTACCGTGCGACCTTGATCTCGACTTCCTTGGCCTTCTTGTTGGGTCCGGCGTTCCAAGCACGGCCTCGAGCAGGTCAGCGTCGAGGACCAGCGTTTCGAGGTCGTCGCGGATGGCGTCTACATGGACGTGCTCGTGGATCAGCTCGATGGTCTTCGGCACCGAGGACGTGCCAGAGCAGCCTCCCGGTCCCGGTGGATGGCTTCACCGACTCATAGACCTGAGTCAGCCAGCGGTAATCGGTCTCGTGGCGACCGAGGACCGGGTCCGGAGAAATCGCCTCCCATAGGCGGCTAAGGTAGCTGTATTCCGCGGCGAACCGGTCCCGAGTGTCATTGTTGGGCAGGCAGTCCTGCGCCGCGATCAGGCCTTCGTAGCCGTCGACCGTGCGATCAACCCCGGGGAAGTAGGCCAGGCACTTCTGCACGGCCTCCGGCAGCTTGCCTTCGAGTTCGTTGATGTTGGCGACGACCCGAGTGATGCCCCCGTCGTCGAACTGGATCGCCTGTGCCACGTCGTCGAAGATGCCGAGGTAATCCACGATCAGGCCATGCGTCTTCGCCTCGCCGTAGGGCCGGTTCGTGCGGCAGATGGCCTGCAGCAGGGTGTGGTCGCGCAGCGGCTTGTCGAGGTACATCGCCTGCAGGATCGGCGCGTCGAAGCCGGTGAGCAGCTTCGAGGTGACGATCAAGATCTTCAGGGGATCGGCGGGGTCCCGGAACCGGTCGAGCAGCTTCTCCTCCGCGTCGCGCTCGCGGCGGAAGGCAGCGTACTCCGTCTCGCCGCTGTTCACCGTCATGACGACATCGGAGACCTCCGGCGGCAGGTATTCGTCAAGCGCCTGCTTGTAGAGGACGCAGCTCTCGCGGTCGAATGTGACAACCTGCGCGCCGAAGCCGCTCGGCGCCACCTTCTCCTGGAAGTGCTTGGCGATGTCTGCGCAGACTTCGTGGATGCGCTCCGGAGACTTCACCAGCACCGCCATCTTGGCCGCGGTCTTGGCGAGCAGGTCCTTGTCGAGGTCGCTGAGGCCGCCGGTGAGTTCCTTGAAGGCCTCGTCGATCGCCTCCTTGTCGATATGCAGCTCAAGCAGGCGCGGCTCAAAGTGCAGCGGCATCGTCGCGCCGTCGCGGATCGAGTCCTCGAATCCGTAGCGGCTCATGTAGCCCGCCGCGTCCTCCGTCGGCACCGAAGGCGTAGAAGGTGTTCTGGTCGGCGCGGTTGATGGGCGTGCCGGTGAGGCCGAAGAGGAAGGCGTTGGGCAGCGCCTCGCGCATCTTGCGGCCGAGATCGCCTTCCTGGGTGCGGTGGGCCTCGTCCACCATCGCGATGATGTTGCTCGCGATCGTTCAGAACACCGTCGGCCTCGCCGAACTTGAAGATGGTGGTGATGATGATCTTGCGCATGTCCTGCGCCAGCAGCCGCTGCAGCTCCGCGCGGCGTGTCGGCCTTTACCAGATTGGGCGTGTCGGCAGCGTAGAAGGTGCCGGAGATCTGGGTGTCGAGGTCGATGCGGTCCACCACGATGATCACCGTCGGATTCTTGAGCGCCGGGTGCAGGCGCAGCTTGCGGGCCGCGAAGAGCATCAGCAGCGACTTGCCCGAGCCCTGGAAATGCCAGATCAGGCCCTTCTTGGGTGCCCGGCCACCACGCGCTCGACGATCTTGTTCGCGCCATCGTACTGCTGGTAGCGGGCGACGATCTTGATGCGGCGCTTCTTCTTGTCCGTGGCGTAGGCGGTGAAGTTGGCCAGCATGTCGAGCAGGACTGCGGCCGCAGCATCGACTCCAGCGCCTCTGTCATCTTTTGCAGTGCCGGCGTTCGCGTCGGCCTCGATGCGCCACGGGCCCCATAGCTCGACCGGCAGCCCGATGGAGCCGTAGCGGAACTCCTTGCCCTCGGTGGCGACGGAGAGGATGTTGGGCACGAACAGTTCAGGGACGTTGCGCTCGTAGTCGTCGTGGATCTGGATCGCCCCGTCGAGCCAGCTCTGGCTGGCCCGCACGGGCGTCTTCGCCTCGATCACCACCAGCGGGATGCCGTTGACGAGCAGCACGAGGTCGGCCCGCTTTTCTGTGGCCCCGGCCCGGAAGGTATACTGCGTGGTGACGACGTACTGGTTCCGTTCGAGCTCGGCGAAATCGAGCAGGCGGATGGTGACGTGTTCCCCGTTCGCGCCAAAGGGCATAGACCGTTCGCCGGTGAGCCAGGCAGCGAACTCCTCGTTGGCCTTGACGAGGCCGTCGCTGCGGACGCCCATCAGGATGGCGCGGAGCCTGTAGAGACATCGTCGGCGCGGTCGGGCTGGGCGGCGATCTCGGGGTTCAGCCGGATCAGCGCCTCGCGCAGGTCATCTTCGACCAGGACCTCGTGCGGCTGGCGCGGGACATTCTGCGGAGCGAGGTAGTGCCAGCCGAGGCCGGAAATCTGCCCGTCGCGCGAGCGAGGCCGGGGCCGACGGCAGTGTGGTGGGTGATGCCGCCGCAGAGCCGTCGCGGATGAAGGCTTCGACCGTGTTGCCCTCATTGAAGGTCATGTTTAGAACGCCCTCGGTTTCAGCTCCAACTGGATGCGGTTCGCGTCAGCTAGTCTCTGCTCAGCCTTGGCGACCAACTGAATGAAGACATCCAGTGTGTCGACGGAACGGCGTCTGCAAGTCCCACGGGGGCACGGGGATCCTGAAGTGCTCGTTGCTCCAACATTGAAGTGTTTCTGAGCCGTCCCGGCGGTGCCCGCAGCGACACTGCCGCCGTTCCGCAGACCGAGTCCGCAGCTGCACACAGGAACCGGGGAAGAAGCATCTGGGCTCGAACCGCAGAAAAGGAGATCGATGCAGTTCATCTCCCCGGCGGCCTCATGTTCAACCGCCGCATCCACAGGACGACCACTCCTCACGATGACGACATCGCCGGGTGTCAGCCGCAACCTGTTGAGCTCGGAAAGGCCTTCTCGCGAGATGAAGAACCAATTCGCTCGATCACGACTCTGTTGGGCAAGACGGTCGGGGAGCGCAGAGCCGGAATACCCTGATCGGGCTGGACGTACAGATCAGCCGGCCTCACGACTATGCCTGACAGTGAATCGCTCCATAATGACGCTTGCCGCCCTCGCAGGCGAATCTCGCGCCAAGATCAAGAACTCCTGCTCCAGCCAGCTTTCACGCGATACCCGCAAACTCTCGAGCAACGCAAGTGTTCGTTCGTGCACGCCCCAGTCGCCTTGAGCACGTCGACGATGCGCCGCTGCTCCTCCATCGGCGGCAGGGCGAACTCCTCCTTCGCGAGGGTCTTCCAGTTGATTGTCGGCGAGAGCGACCCGACGGAGATCCCTTCGCCCGCTCCATAAAGAGGTCACTCTGCATGAAGAACGGCAGGAACTCTGCCAATACTACCTCGGGTCGTGAGCGGAGTACCATCGCATGCGCCGAGCAAATGCCGTCGAAATCAGCGACCGCCAACTTGCGCTGGTACACGCGCCGGCGACCGAAGATGATGTCCCCGGCGCGGAATCGGAGCTTCGTCGACTCAACATCGTCCGGCGTGCCCCATCGCCGGATGGTGAGGGAGTCTGGGTCCAGGTGTTCCAGCCCGACGTAGCGGTCCACATCTGCCTCGGAGGGATCTTCGATTCGATCATTGACGATGACCGCCATTTCACGAAGCGCCGTCTTTGCCATCCGCTCTTCAACTCCGCCTCAAGCATCCGGCGCCTCCTCGGCGACAGCGCCGTCCAGCATGTCCACCAGCGTGTCCATCTGCAGCCAGAACTCCCGCCCGCGGGTCTCGAACGCGGTCCACGTGGCGCAGAGGTCGCCCTGGCGCTCGTCGGCTTCCGACTATGTTGTCCGTTTCACGTAGCGCGGGATGGACAGGTTGCCATCCCTGCGAGGATCTCCGCGATCGTCGCGACCGCCGCGAAGCCGGGTTCGTCCGCGAACGCCCGGTAGGCCTGCGGATCCGCTCCTGATGCTCGGGCTTCAGGAAGCTCTGCGCCCGCTCGCGCGCGACCTCGTTCACCGCATCGATGAACAGGACCTTCCTCGCCGCTCGGCCGGCTTCTGCGCGCGGCAGACCACGACGCAGGCTTCCATCGGCGAGTTGTAGAAGAGGTTGGGCCCCAGGCCGAGCACGCATTCGACCAGGTCCGACTCGACGAGCTTGCGCCGCATCTCCGCCTCTTCGTTGCGGAAGAGGACGCCGTGCGGGAAGAGGATCGCGCAGCGTCCGGTCTTCCGGTCCAGGCTCTTCAGGATGTGCTGGAAGAAGGCGTAGTCGGCGCGGCCCTGCGGCGGCGTGCCGAGGAAATTGCGGCCCCACGGGTCGCTCTGCCATGCTTCGCGGTTCCACTTCTTGATCGAGTACGGGCGGATTGGCGAGGACCACGTCGAAGGTCCGGAGCCGGTCGTGCTCGATGAAGGCGGGATCGCTCAGGGTGTTGCCGGCGACGATCTCGAATCCTCCACGCCGTGCAGCACGAGGTTCATCCGCGCGATGGCTGCCGTGATGTGGATGAGCTCCTGGCCGTAGAGGCCGAGGGTGCGGGCATCGCCGCCCCGGCGCTTCACCTCGGCCAGCGCGGAGATCAGCATGCCGCCGGTGCCGACGGTGGGGTCGTAGATGCGCTCGCCTGGCTGGGGTTCGAGCATCTGGGCCATCAGGTGGACCAGCGTGCGGTTGGTGTAGAACTCCTGCGCCGTGTGGCCGCTGTCGTCGGCGAACTTCTTGATGAGGTACTCGTAGCCGTTGCCGAGTTCGTCCTCGGGCACGGCGGCGAGGTAGCGTGTGCGCGAGAAATGCTCGATCAGGTTCTTCAGCGTCTCGTCGGGCAGGCGCGCCTTGTCGGTCCAGGCGGCGTTGCCGAAGATGCCGTCAGGCGCTCGGGGTTGGCGGCCTCGATGGCGCGAAGGCGTCTGAGCAGCGCCCGGCCGACATCGCGCGAGCGGCGCGGACATCGGTCCAGTGCGCGCCTTCGGGGATCACGAAGCGGTCGTTGGCGGTGGCGCGGGCGTACGTGTCGTCGCCGGTCTCGGCGAGGGCCGCTGATAGTCCTCGTCCCAGACGTCGGAGAGGCGCTTGAAGAACAGCAGCGGGAAGATGAACTGCTTGTAGTCGCCGGCGTCGACGAGGCCGCGCAGGATGATGGCGGCGCCCCAGAGATAGGATTCGAGTTCCTGCTGGGTGAGGTGGTCGGCGCCTTGCTCATGCGAGCCAGCCTCCCGCGGCAGGACCTCGCGCAGGTGGTCCTCGGCGGCGCGGGCTTCGCGAGTGCCTCCTTGAAGGCAGCGACGGCCTCGGGCAGCGGCGGGATGTCCTCGCCGACCGGCGGCAGGACGTAGCGCGAGATGTTGAGCGTCCAGTCCTCCGTCTCGATCTCGGCGAGGCTCACGACCTTGGCGCGGTCCTCGACGTCCTCGAAGGCGTGGACCCAGGCGACGATCTGGTGGGCGTGCTCGGGTCCAGGAAGTTCTGGGCGCGGCCTTTGCGGAACAGGCTGGAGGCGTCGACGATCAGGACCTTCTTCTTGCGTCGGCGGGCTTCGTGCGGCGCAGGACGACGACGGCCGGCGCGAGTCCGGTGCCGTAGAAGATGTTCGGCGCCAGGCCGATGACCGCCTCGATGAGGTCGTGCTCGAGGAGCTGCTGGCGGATCTGGCCTTCGGCGCCCTTACGGAAGAGCGCGCCCTGCGGCAGCACCACGGCCATCGGCCCGGTGCCGGGCGCCATCGACGCACCATGTGCTGCACCCAGGCGTAGTCGCCGTAGCTGTCGGGCGGGAGGCCGAAGGCAGCGCGGCCCCAGGGATCGGCCTCCCAGATCTCGCGGCCCCACTCCTTGAGCGAGAAGGGCGGATTGGCGATCACGCAGTCGAAGGTCGCGAGGCCGCCGGTGCTCGAGTCGGTGAACGCCGGGTTGCGGAGCGTGTCCTCACGCACGATCTGGAAGTCCTCGATCCCGTGGAGGACCAGGTTCATCCGGGCGATGGCCGAGGTGGTGAGGTTCTTCTCCTGGCCGTGGATCTTGCCGAAGAAGGTGCGCGGATCGCCGCCTGCGTCGCTGACATGTCGATTGCCCCGAGAAGCATGCCACCCGTGCCGCAGGCGGGGTCGTAGATGGTCTCGCCTTCCTTCGGGTCGAGGATGTCGACCATCATCCGCACGACGCTGCGCGGGGTGTAGAACTCGCCGGCCTTCTTGCTTGGTGATGTCGGCGAACTTGCCGATCAGGTACTCGTAGGCGTCGCCGAGGATGTCGGAGGCGACGGCGGTGTTGCCGAGCGAGACTGCCGAGAGCCCTCGATCAGGTCCTTGAGGATCTCGTCGGTCAGCATCTCCCGGTTGCCCCAGTCGGCGGCGCCGAACACGCGGTAGAGGGTGTCGGGGTTCGCGCGCTCGATCTCCCGCATGGCGTGGGCGAGCGCGGCGCCGACGTTGGCCGGTGTCTCGCGGACGTCCCGCCAGTGGCAGCCGTCCGGGACGTGAACCGGTGGTTCTCCGGGAAATCCACGGGTCGACGTCGCCGTACAGCTTCGCGGCCTCGCGGGTCTCTTCGTCCCAGACGTCGCAGATGCGCTTGAAGAAGAGCAGCGGCAGGATGTACGCCTTCCAGTCGGTGCGATCGACCGCGCTGCCGCGCAGGATCTCTGCGCAGTCCCAGAGGTGGGACTTCAGCTCCCTTTTTTTTTTTTTTTTTTTTTTTTTTTTTTAAAAAAAAAAAAAAAAAAAAAAAAAAAAAAAAAAAAAAAAAAAAAAAAAAAAAAAAAAAAAAAAAAAAAAAAAAAAAAAAAAAAAAAAAAAAAAAAAAAAAAAAAAAAAAAAAAAAAAAAAAAAAAAAAAAAAAAAAAAAAAAAAAAAAAAAAAAAAAAAAAAAAAAAAAAAAAAAAAAAAAAAAAAAAAAAAAAAAAAAAAAAAAAAAAAAAAAAAAAAAAAAAAAAAAAAAAAAAAAAAAAAAAAAAAAAAAAAAAAAAAAAAAAAAAAAAAAAAAAAAAAAAAAAAAAAAAAAAAAAAAAAAAAAAAAAAAAAAAAAAAAAAAAAAAAAAAAAAAAAAAAAAAAAAAAAAAAAAAAAAAAAAAAAAAAAAAAAAAAAAAAAAAAAAAAAAAAAAAAAAAAAAAAAAAAAAAAAAAAAAAAAAAAAAAAAAAAAAAAAAAAAAAAAAAAAAAAAAAAAAAAAAAAAAAAAAAAAAAAAAAAAAAAAAAAAAAAAAAAAAAAAAAAAAAAAAAAAAAAAAAAAAAAAAAAAAAAAAAAAAAAAAAAAAAAAAAAAAAAAAAAAAAAAAAAAAAAAAAAAAAAAAAAAAAAAAAAAAAAAAAAAAAAAAAAAAAAAAAAAAAAAAAAAAAAAAAAAAAAAAAAAAAAAAAAAAAAAAAAAAAAAAAAAAAAAAAAAAAAAAAAAAAAAAAAAAAAAAAAAAAAAAAAAAAAAAAAAAAAAAAAAAAAAAAAAAAAAAAAAAAAAAAAAAAAAAAAAAAAAAAAAAAAAAAAAAAAAAAAAAAAAAAAAAACGTCTTGATGGACCCCCTTTTGCGCTCAAGAAAAAATTCGTAAAGGCCCTAAATATGGCGAGAACATATAATTTAAGTTCACAGTTTCATGACCCGAAGAACTACTTTCTTTTTTTTTTTTTTTTTTTTTTTTTTTTTTTTTTTTTTTTTTTTTTTTTTTTTTTTTTTTTTTTTTTTTTTTTTTTTTTTTTTTTTTTTTTTTTTTTTTTTTTTTTTTTTTTTTTTTTTTTTTTTTTTTTTTTTTTTTTTTTTTTTTTTTTTTTTTTTTTTTTTTTTTTTTTTTTTTTTTTTTTTTTTTTTTTTTTTTTTTTTTTTTTTTTTTTTTTTTTTTTTTTTTTTTTTTTTTTTTTTTTTTTTTTTTTTTTTTTTTTTTTTTTTTTTTTTTTTTTTTTTTTTTTTTTTTTTTTTTTTTTTTTTTTTTTTTTTTTTTTTTTTTTTTTTTTTTTTTTTTTTTTTTTTTTTTTTTTTTTTTTTTTTTTTTTTTTTTTTTTTTTTTTTTTTTTTTTTTTTTTTTTTTTTTTTTTTTTTTTTTTTTTTTTTTTTTTTTTTTTTTTTTTTTTTTTTTTTTTTTTTTTTTTTTTTTTTTTTTTTTTTTTTTTTTTTTTTTTTTTTTTTTTTTTTTTTTTTTTTTTTTTTTTTTTTTTTTTTTTTTTTTTTTTTTTTTTTTTTTTTTTTTTTTTTTTTTTTTTTTTTTTTTTTTTTTTTTTTTTTTTTTTTTTTTTTTTTTTTTTTTTTTTTTTTTTTTTTTTTTTTTTTTTTTTTTTTTTTTTTTTTTTTTTTTTTTTTTTTTTTTTTTTTTTTTTTTTTTTTTTTTTTTTTTTTTTTTTTTTTTTTTTTTTTTTTTTTTTTTTTTTTTTTTTTTTTGTACAACGCGAGCTGACCCATTCCCAGATCGCCAATAGGGAAGACGTTCTTGAGGTACGAGCATGCACTCATGATGCCGCGCCCAACATCGTCAGGCATTATCAGTTCGAGGCGAAACGGTTCGTGGCCGTCGCGGTCACGGCCTCTGAGCCGTTGCAGATCAGCGAGAGGATGTTCCAATCGTTCTGTGGAAGGGAGGAGCGCGCACGACTCGAAGGACATCGCATCGTTTCGAGAGTAGCTCATAGGCAAGGCCAGCCAGCTTGTTGAAAGGATAATCCTTCGATTCCTTCAGTATTGTGGGCGGGATCCAGACCATGTCTCTGGAGTACCGAGTGTCCTTCTCATGGCTCGAGATGGCGATTGCTGACGTCAGGTTCCAGGCGGGTCACCCGTGGAGTTGGAGGATGGGCGGCGTCTTCGGCCCCGTTCTAGGGCGCGAATTGGCCCGATATGAACGGAAATCCGACGTCGAGCGTTCCATACGCTTCCTGGGAGGCCGTCTGAAAGAGGCCGTTGTGGTTGGTCGTCACGATGCCGCACAGTCTCTCCACTTTGCCAAAGCCGGAATCGGAATGCAGTCTGAGCAAACCTACCGCAAGCGTAGGAAGCCCAACCACGCCGGCTGTAGTAAGACTATTCCGCATCTCGTGGAAATTGCGCCGCCGGATCGGCTCGGCAAGGCGCGACAGCTGATCGACGCGGTACCAGCAAGAGGCGAATGAACAGCGCGATGTCATGTGCCGCGCTGGCCGCTGAAGGCGTCGCGCCTTCTCTTGGCCAGTCTGGCAAGGATGCGAGTGGACAGCCCTATCCCAAGCTCATCACTGTCCGACATTAGGACGTTGAGTGGTCGCCCACCGAGGTAGCTTACCTCTGCCTGAGTCGCTCCCGCGCCCCACAGGTAGGCGACCTGCGTAGGGGCCGGGACGGTGGCGGCCCTTGCGCGCGGCTTGGTTAACCAGGAGCGGCCTAGTCAGCGGCATGCGATCTAACGCGGCTTTTCAAGGCAAAGCACGCTCTCGACCGCAGAGACTCTCGAGCGATAGATTGCGAGTGAACTGGTGAGTGGCTGCGATTAGAGACGACACCGGGAAGTCACGTCGAGCCTTCAATTGGAGACCTCGGGCCCCCTGCCATCTCCGACGCAATACTCGGCAGGTCGTTGTGCAGTTCCTTGTAGTGGGAGTCCTGCAATACTAGGACGCACGGGCACCCTGGCTTCAGTACTCGCGCAACCTCTCCTAGCGAGTCGAGATCGCTCGAAGTACTGGAGGTGAGTCTTTAGGTAGTATGTCTTTGAAGCTTTTGATTTGTGGGACTCAAGGCCCTTGAGGAACCTGCAGCAAGTGCTCCCCCAATCAGGTCGCCTCGTTTGCACGCCCACGGACACCGCGGCGGTGCCCATCATGGCCTCACGCAACAAGCGGAAGGCGGGTTCCGAATGGCCGAGTATCGCCAACTCTGGCCGAGTGGCCACGGCGTAGTCCAAGCGCTGTGCAGTACGGCGGAGACGACAGGATGGCGTCGATGCTCTCTGTTTCCAGAGGCAGCCTCCGCGAGTCGGCCACACCGACGTGGGAGGGCCGGCGTCGCGCCGCCGCTAGAGGAATCGCCTCTTGCCCGAGGACCCTCGCCATTGCCTGCACGTTGGTACGAAAGGTCCTCCCAACCTTGGAAGTGCTGGGGCGTACCCGCTGTGGAGCCGAGGCAGGCACGCTCAGCCACATTGGGTTGCTCGTGCGGAACGAGGCAAGAAGGTCGCGTGTTGTCCTGAAGAGAGCCACGTAGTAGAAGGCCGCGAGAGCAGAGAGCCCGCCACGAGCGAGTGCCGCTTGAACTGAATCCGCGCCCTCAAGCAAATGGAATCGAATTGAGTGGTCGACGGCGCTAGTGTCGCGGCCGCACCCTTGGAGAACCAGGCTTCGAGAGGATCGACGGCCGGAGCAGATGTGCCGAACGAAGCTGCCTTCTGGGCAATCTGGCGCCCAGCACTCTCAGGCTGTCCTTCACATCACTCTCTAACAGCCTGGCCTTTGCTAACACCGCCATCACGGGGTTGATGTCGAACCCCACCGCCGCGCGGCCGCAGTCGTACACAGCCTGAGTGGTCGTTCCGCCGCCGTTCCACGGATCCAGCACAGCGGCGTCGTCGCCGAGCGCCATGAAGCGAAACTACCTGCGAGGCGAATCCATAGGAAAAGCCGGCGTAGTAGGGGTAGAACGAGACTCGTCCGGCTCGCTCAGTATGGCGAGGCTTCGGATTTGGGTACGTGAGAGAAGGGCCGCACATCGGTCCCGCCAATCTCAGGGCTGAGGCTCGAGTTCGCAACGCTCTGGCCGCTGCGCAGAGAGTTCCATGACCGGACCGTCGCGGCAACGACGGCGCCATGCTCGGTGAAGGCGGTCGGACGATGACGCCTGCCTCCCCGACCGAGCTTTCAGATCACAGGTTGTGATCTCAAACCCTGTAACTCCTTGGTGTCTCTAGCACTTAGGCGAAGAACGAAATCCCCCGAGAAGCGGGCTTTTGTTTTCGGCTCACTGCCAGGTTCAGCACGCGGGCCTCCACGCCGTACAACGCAGCAAGGTCTGAGTCGAGCACCAGACGCACGCGGCGAATGGCGTAGGTCTTCGACTGGATTCTCTCGATTCGTCGCCAGGGTGGTGCTCGATTCCATGCCCGCAGTGTGCCGCCACGCCGAATCGCCGCGTCATCCTTCTGTTGCGGCGTGTGTCCGGCGCTAGATTAGCCCCGTGCCTGACCTCGACCTCGACTGGCGGCTCCGCCTCGCCGCCTTCGACAAGCTGCGCGCGCTGCGGGAAGCGCGCGGCGGCGTCGTCACCCTCACCGAGCTGGAGGCGGGCTTCGAGTTCGAGGGCGCTCGGACTCCTCTCATCAACGCCCGGCGGGCATCTGGAGGCCCAGGCAGCTCAGCGGCGGACCGGCGCTGAGTGTTGTCACCGTTCCGCGCAGGCCCGGCCGGCGCCCGCCGTACGACGATCAGGTGGCGTCGGAGTCCGACTGGTTCACCTACAAGTACGAGGGCACCGATCCGGACGAGTGGACCAACGTCGCCGTGCGCCTGGCGATGACGCTCCGCAGGCCGATCATCTACCTCTACGGCGTCGCGCCGGGCCTCTACGATCCGATCTTCCCCTGCTACGTCGTCGGCGACGACCCGGCCCACCTCGAGTTCCACCTGTCGGCCGACGTTCCCGGTGCGCAGCCCCCCCCGACCTCGCCGATCTCGGCCAGTTCGAGGCGCGACGCGGCTACGCCATGCAGACCGTGAAGCGTCGTCTCCACCAGCACCGCTTCCGCGAGCTGGTGGTGGGCGCCTACCGGGAGCGCTGCTCGGTGTGCAGCCTCCACCACGTCGAGCTGCTCGATGCCGCCCACATTCTCCCCGACCGCGACGAGCGCGGGCGCCCCGAGATCCCGAACGGCCTCGCCCTCTGCAAGATCCACCACGGCGCCTTCGACGCCCACATCCTCGGCGTCGCGCCCGACTACCGGATCGCGATCCGCGCCGACGTGCTCGCGGAGATTGACGGCCCGATGCTGCAGCACGGGCTCAAGGACATGGATGGCCGGCGGATTGACGTCCCCCGAGCCGAGCGGCTCCGCCCCAACCGGGACTACCTCGCCGAGCGGTTCGAGAGGTTCAGGGCGGCGTAGAATCGTCGCCTTGGCGCGAGCGCGTCCGGCTGGTAGAGCCGTCGTGCCCGTCCCTATTGCCGAGCTCCTAGTCGGGATTCAGGGATGTGGTCCTTCCGGACATACGAGCAGCGGGCGAGTGTTAGTCCGCCCGTGGGACCCTATCGCGGAGTGCTCTCCGATGCCCGGCGTGCTTGTCCTGCAACCAGACGGTACGATGGCCAGCCTGAAACCGGCTCCCTTCGCGGAGGAGGCGCGCTTCCAGGAGTTGCTCGCCCAGTACCACGACCTACTCGCCGGAGATCAGATTGACCCCGACGCCCCTCGGCGATGGCTCTTCGTTGATCGAGAGGTCGGCGTTCCCGACGCTGCAGACTCGGCCGACGCTGGTCCCGGACCATCTCTTCATCGACCAAGACGCGATTCCGACCTTTGTCGAGGTGAAGCGCGCGTCGGACACTCGCAACCGACTGAAGTCGTAGCCCAGATGCTCGACTATGCGGCCAATGGCTCCACGTACTGGCCGGTCGAGACCATTCGGGAGCTGTTCGAGCAGCGGTGCGTGGCCGAGCGAAAGGAGCCGGAGCAGGAGCTACGGGCCCTCATGGGCGAGGGCGCTGACGCCGAGATCTTCTGGCGGGCCGTCAAGACGAATCTGCAGGCGGGCCGCATCCGATTGATGTTCGTCGCCGAGACGTGCCAGCGTCGCTCAGACGGATCGTTGAATTCCTCAACGAGCAGATGGATCCGGCGGAGGTTCTCGCCGTCGAGGTGCGCCAGTACGAGGGCCAGGGCATTCGGACGCTAGTCCCCAGGTTGATCGGGCAGACGGTGCAGGCTCGGGACAAGAAGGCTACCCAAAGCGACAGGCGTGCGTCGCCGTGGGACGAGGAGTCATTCTTCAGCAAGCTGGTTGAGCGCGGTGACCAGGCAGAGCAGGCAGTTTGCCGCCAGATCTTCGACTGGTGCAGCGTCCACGTCACCTCCATGGACTATGGCCGCGGCACGAAGATGGCCTCCTTCATCCCGTTCCAGAAAGTCGGGGAGGAGTGGTTCTCGCCCCTGAGGGTGTACACCGGCTACGCGTCGGCCTACGTCGAGATTCCTCTCGGCCAGATGAAGACGCGGCCCTTCGACGATCCAGAGAGGAAGCGCGAATACGTTCGCAGGTTGAACGCCGTCCCGGGTGTATCCGTCGCGGACGACCTGACACGGTTTCCCAGCTTCCGGTGAGCACCCTTCGCGATCCGGCTGCGGCGGCAAAGTTCTTCGAGGCCGTAGACTGGGTGCTGCGCGCGGTTGAGTCGAAGGTTGGGGAGGGGACGTGAAGTACCGTGTGCTGATTGACGACAACTTCCACTTCATGGACGAGTCCGCGCGCTACCAACTGGGTGAGTTCGATACGCTGGAGGCGGCCGTGACCGCCTGCAAGCGGGTCGTGGATGACTGCCTCGCGTCCGGGTACCAGCCTGGAATGACGGCGGACGAACTGCTCCTACAGTACAAAATGTCCGGGGACGACCCTTGGATCGCGGGCGGCGACGGCATCCCGTTCCGTCCGTGGGATTATGCGGCCGCCCGAGTACTCGAGATTTGCAGAATGCCCTGAGTCCTGGCGCACGTCGCCGAGATCACCGCCGACGATCCCCGGATGGACCCCGCCGAGCGCGCCCGCCGGAGAACCTGATGCTGACTGATCGGGAGGCGGCGTGTTCTTGGTCGCAGGCGCGTGCAACGAATCCAGCCGGTGCCGCGCGCTTTCGGTGCCGCAGTCCCTCCGAGACCTCACAATACTGGGCGCGTGTCCAGCGCACCCCCTTCTTGCCGATCCTGGCGAGTGTTGTATGTTTACTACAACACATCGTCGGCTGGCTCCACAGGGGGTGATCAACGATGCCCGGCAACGAGTTCGGCATGTTCGTAAAGGAGAGGCGGGCAGCCCTCCGACTCAGTCTCCGGGGCTTCGCGGAAGCCGCGGGCCTGGACCCCGGCAACGCCAGCCGGATGGAGCGAGGGCTCATGCCCCCGCCTGAGAACACCGAGGTGCTGGACCGCATCGCGGCGGCGCTTCAGGTTGCGAAGCGCTCCGCCGACTACCGGCGCCTGCGCGACTTGGCGGCTGCCGCGAAGGGCCACATTCCGCAAGATCTGCTCTCCGATCCCGAGGTCGCGGCCCTGCTCCCCATTCTCTTCCGGACACTGCGCAGCAAGCCGCTCGACGGTGCACAGCTCGGGAAGCTCATAGACGCGATCCGCAAGACGTAGCGTGCCGTTCCGCCCTGCGGTGCTCTCCTACGACGACCTCCGGCGCCGGGCCGAGGCGTTCCTAGACGACTTTCACTCCGAGCGGACCCTGCCGGTGCCCATCGAGGAGATCGTTGAATTCGATTTCGAGTTGGAGGTCGTGCCGATTGACGGCATCCTCGACGACCTGGAAGTGGACGCCTTCCTCACCAGCGACCTGAAGCGCATCTACGTGGACGCGTTCGTTCTTCGGCACCGCCGCGGGCGGTACCGTTTCAGCCTGGCCCATGAGCTGGCACACCACGAGCTGCATCGGCCGCTCTACGAGGAGTCCCGTGTCACGTCCGTGCGCGACTGGCGTGCGCTCCAGGAGGCCATTTCGGAAGAGGACTACGCGTGGTTCGAGTTCCAGGCGAACAGCTTCGCCGGCCTCGTACTCGTGCCGCCGGCGGAGCTGCAGCAGCAGTTCCAGCGAGCCCTCAAGGCGGCGAGGGCTGCCGGGCTCACCGACGCCACGTTGTGGAGCGACGCGGGGAAAGGGTACCTCGCGCGTTGGCTGGCCACGCAGTTCGAGGTGTCGGAGCAGGTCATTGAAAGACGACTGGAGAAGGACGGCCTCTGGCCGACGCCGCCCGTGCCGGATGCGTAGCGGTTCGCCATCTTGCGTTGGCGCAGCCCGCAGCCCGTCTCACTAAGCGAGATCGCGAAATGCCTGCACGACACCTCGTCACCGTCTGGAACCCCGCCTACGCGGCGGATGCGATGGAGGTGCATCAGCGCATCCTCCGCGCCGCGGCCGAGGCCTGCCGCGAGAAGTGGTGCGACGAGGACGACGTCTACGTCTGGTGGGCCAAGCTCCGGTCGTCCAATCGCCTGAAGCCGCTGCCGCATCTGGACGAGATCCTGGCCATCGGCGCCGAGCAGTGCGTCGACGAGCCCGACGCCGAAACGCACCTCTATCTCACGGACTACCGCACGCTCTACGTGGCGCACGTCGCCCAGATCACCGCCGACGATCCCCGGAAGGTCCTCGCCGAGCGCGCCCGCATCCCCGCGTACTACCTGGCCGACGGCCGGGTCGCGGACTTCTGGTTCCGGCTCTGGGACATTCGGCGCCTGGTGCAGGACGACACGGAGTCGGTCATCCACGATCTCCAGCAGCTCCGCAACGCCCGCTACGAGGACAAGCCGGTCTCCATCTACGGCGGCATGGTGGACCTGCCGCTCATCGTCACCGAGCCGGAGCCGGTGCAGTACTTCGACGAGGCGACGCGCGCGCAGGTCACCGGCGGCGCGTACTGGGTCGAGTTCGAGGCGGGGCAGGCGGGCGGCGGCCGGCTCGCGCGCGACCTCAGGCAGAACCTCTTCGGCGACGAGGCGTGGCACCGGCTCGACCCCGCCACCCGCACCTTCGTCGTCACCGCCGAGCGGATCTTCCGCGACCACGTGGACGACCCGGCGTTCGACCTCGCGCCGGCGCTGGTCGAGCTGTCCAAGGCGCTCGAGGTGACCTGCGCGCGGGTCCTGCGGCCGGTGCTGGTGAAGGCTCCGAAGGAGGTGCGGGGCGGGCTCGGGTCTGAGGACCTGCCGGAGGCCTGGGCCGCGCACCCGCGGACGCTGGCCGACTGGGCGCGGATCCTCGGCAGCTCCAAGGCGATGGCCGACTACCTCGGCCGGACGCTGGCCGGCGGCCGGTGGCTCGCGGAGTCCCTCGGCCCCGTGCTCGCCGACTTCGCCCGCTACCGGAACCCCGCTGCGCACGAGACCGTCGCCGGCCGCGCCGACGTCATCCGCTGGCGCCAGCGCATCCTCGGCATCGGCTGCGAGGGCGTGTTGGCGAGGCTGGGGGGGATACAGCCCCTTCGCCCCTAGGCGAGGCGGAATCCGATCCGCCCCGTTCGACTTGACGCGATGACCAATCGGGGCTAGTTTCACGTTTCATGAAACATGAAATACGGCCTTCCCGTGCCTGCTAGGCAGCCCTCCCTGCGCCCCGGTGACGTCGCGGTGGCACTGGAGCTGGCGCTCCGGCCCGCAGAGCCATTTGTGCCGCTCGCACGGAGTGTCGGCATCAGCCTGGGCGAAGCCCACAACGCGGTCCGCCGCCTGCGGGCCGCCCGTCTCCTCGCACCGGACGAGCGCCGGGTCGCCGCGTCCACCCTGGTGGACTTTCTCCTGAGCGGTGTGCCCTACGTCTTTCCCGGCGTGCTGGGGCCGGACGCGCGCGGCGTGCCGACGGCCTGGTCCGCACCGCCGCTGGCGGCCGAGTTCGGCGACGCAGATCCGGTCGTGTGGCCGAGTGCGTCAGGCAGACTCCGCGGTCAGAGTCTGACGCCCCTCTACCCGGCCGCGCCGGCGTTGGCCGCGACTCGACCGGACCTGTACGAGCTGCTGGCGCTCGTGGACGCCGTGCGCATCGGCAGGGCGCGGGAGCGAGCGCTCGCGACAGCCCAGCTCCGCAAGCGACTCGCTCCGTGACAGCCAGGCCGAGCCCCAACCGGGACCTGCTGGAGCGCACGGCGCGGCGGCTGCGCCCGGTTCTGGATGAAGTGGTGTTCGTTGGTGGCCACGTCGCCGAGCTGCTGGTGACGGACCCGGCCGCCGTGCGCGTGCGGCAGACCAACGATGTTGATGTGATCGTCCGCGTGGGATCCCGGACCGCCTATCACACGCTCGGAGAGCGGCTCAAGGAGCTGGGCTACCGGGAGGATACCGCAGAGGGAGCCCCGCTATGCCGTTGGCGCGACCCCGACGGTTTGCGCTTGGACGTGATGCCGCTCGATCCCAACGTCCTCGGATTCTCGAATGCCTGGTACGAGGCCGCCCTGGATCAGGCGGTGGCGTACGGGGTCAGTGCGGCGGCGTTGGAAGTGCGCCGCTACGTCGCCAACTCCACGTCGCGCTTCCTGACTGATCCCGCCGCAAGGGACGTGATCGCCGGCGCGCTTCCCGACGCATGGCACGATCCGGCAATGCTGCGGAGCGTGGAGGAGCGGTTCCGGGCGATCGCAGGTACTGCCTGAGTGGCCCCGGTTGACGACCAGGTCGCATCGGAGTCCGGCTGGTTCACCTACAATCCCCTGCTACGTCGTCGGCGACGACCCGGCCCACCTCGAGTTCCACCTGGCGGCCGACGTCCCCGGTGCGCAGCCCGCCCCCGACCTCGCCGACCTCGGCCAGTTCGAGGCGCGACGCGGCTACGCCATGCAACCGCTCCTCGGTGCGCGCCCCGAGATCCCGAACGGCCTCGCCCTCTGCACAATCCACCACGGCGCCTTCGACGCGCACATCCTCGGCGTCGCGCCCGACTACCGGATCGCGATCCGCGCCGACGTGCTCGCGGAGATTGACGCCCCGATGCTGCAGCACGGGCTCAAGGACATGGATGGCCGGCGAATTGACGTCCCCAAAGCCGAGCGCCTCCGCCCCAACCGGGACTACCTCGCCGAACGGTTCGACAGGTTCAGGGCGGCGTAGGGAGGGCGGCGCCACCTTTCGCACCGTGCCGCAAGAGTCAGCCACTCCGTGTGCGCAATGTTCGTGTAACATCTTGGTACGATGATGCATGGGCATGCATGACCCTAGTGCCGGCAGCCTGAGTAACGTATGGTCTTGACATACGTTCGTATGCTGATAGCATACATATCATGCCGGCCAACCTGCTCCTCGGGCCCAAGGCCCGCCGCGCCATCCTGGCCAGGACATACCTCGATCCCGCCCACGAGTATCACCTGCGTGAGTTGGTTCGGCGCACCGGCCTCGCCCCGCGTACCGTGCATCAGGAGGTGGAGAAGCTCGTCCGCGCCGACCTGCTCGCCGAACGACGCGACGGCAACCGGCGCTACCTGCACGCCAACGAGCGGCACCCGCTCTTCCGGCCCATCCGCGAGATCGTCCTCAAGACCGACGGCTTGGCCGACGTACTGCGCGACGCGCTCGGCACTGATGGCATCGAGATCGCGCTGGTCTTCGGCTCCATCGCCGCGGCCACGCCGCGGGCCGGGAGCGACGTGGACCTCCTCGTCGTCGGTGACATCGGACTCCGCGAAGCCGTCCGGCGCCTCCGCGGCGCGCAGGATGTGTTGGGGCGCGAGATCGTTCCCAATGTCTGGACCAGGGCGGAGTTCGACCGGCGACACGGGGCGGGAGACCACTTTCTCGGCAGGATTCTCGCGGGTCCGATGATTCCGGTCGTCGGCTCGATCCCCGGTCAGCTCGGGTGAACCTGGACACCTGGCTCGCGAACGGGTGGCTCGTGAGCCATGCCGCCACGCCGCGCGAGATCCGTGACCTCCTCCATGCCGCGGCGGCCGACGCGGCCGACGCAGGCAAGGACGTCTCGCCCGCCTGGCGCTTCGCGATCGCCTACAACGCCGCGCTTCGCCTGGCCACGGCCGCTCTCGAGGCGGCCGGCTACCGCGCCACCCGCGATCAGAAGCACTACCGCACGATCACCGCTCTGCCGCTCGTGCTGGGGCCGGACGCGGGCGAGCTGTCGAACTTCCTCGACCGCTGCCGCACCAAGCGGCATGACGTGACCTACGAATCCGTCTCGGCCGTGACGGACGGCGAGGCCGACGAGCTGATCGAGGCCGTCGTCGAACTGGACGGGCGCGTCCGGAAGTGGCTGCGCACCCGAATGCCCGACGCGCTTGGAGCATGACACGCCGGATGACCTGATTCGCAACAAGAAGGCGGCCGGCCCCAGGACCTAGCGCACGTGGCTTGGCTCGAGAGCCAGCGGTCAAGGCGCTGATCCTGAAACGCCACCGGGCCGCGGCGCCCAGTGCCCGCCGCCGCCCGCTCGCGCGCGGGCGATTCGAAGTGCAGGTTGGTGACAGCAGGTGCCTCACGTCCCCACCGCCAGGCCGAGGCCTCACGGCAGTGGGCGGATACCCTGCTTCGCTTGGAGCAGCCTCATGGCCAACGTGCCGATTCGCCACCTCGTCACCGTCTGGAATCCCCAGTACGCCCCCGAGGCGATGGACCAGCACCTCGGCATCCTCCTCGACTGGGCCCGCCGCCGCGCCGAGGGCAGCGCCGAGGACGAGGACGTGTACGTGTGGTGGGCGAAGCTGGCCTCCGCCAACCGCCAGCGGCCGATGCCCCACCGGGACGAGGTGCTCGCGCTGAACGCGCAGGTCGAGGCGGAGCACGAGACGCACCTCTACTTCACCGACTACCGCTCCCTCTACGTGGCCCACGTCGGCGAGGTGCGGGGCGACGACGTGCGGAAGGACGCGGCCGAGCGGGACCACGTCCCCGCCTATTACTTCGCCCGCCAGGAGGCGGCCGACTGCTGGTTTCTGCTGTGGGACATCTGCCGCCTGGTGGGCGACGACACGTCGGCCGTCGCCGACGAGCTGCGGCACTTGCGCAACGTCCGCTACGAGGACCGCCCGGTGTCGCTCTACGGCGGAATGGTGGATCTCCCGCTCATCGTGCGGCGCGATGGCGAGGAGGCGGGGTGGTTCTCCGACCGCGAGTCGCTACTGGGCGAGATGCGGTGGGCGGAACGCGACCGACACCTGCGCGGCGAGACGGAGCGCCTCGGCGCGGAGCTGCGCGACAACCTCGTGGGCCGCGACTGCTGGGCCCGGATCTCCCTCACGGCGCGCGGCTTCCTCGCCACGGCCGAATCGGTCTTCCGCCTGCACCGCGACGACCTGCACTTCGACTTCGCCGCGGCCGCGATCGAGTACGCGAAGGCGATCGAGGTGGAGCTGAACGCCTTGCTGCGGCCGGGACTGCGCGAGTTGGGCGAGACCGCGCACCAGTCCTTGGGCGCGCTCCACCGCTTGCTCGACGCGCCGCCGCCGGCCTTGAACCAGTGGCTCAAGCGCGCGTTCGGGGCGAAGGCGGCCTTCTTCACCGTGGAGCTGCCGCCGCGCCTCGGCGCAATCGCCGACCTGCGGAATCCCGGCGCGCACGAGCGCCAGGTCGGTCTCGCCCGCGCCTCCTCGCTCAGGGAGGAGACGCTGGGCATCGGGCAGGAAGGGCTGATCGTGCAGTTGGCGCGACTGAAGGAGGCTCGCCGGGGGTGACGGGGAGAGCCGCGATCTTGATGTCGCAATGTGCGATATCAAGTTTGTGAGGTCCCGTGCAGCCTGCCGTCAGCGATTCACCTGCAGCTCCCACATGCGAAGCGGATCTCCCGGGGCCGCGCCGCCACCCAGACGCTCCACACGGGTGAAGGGCTCGGTGGGATAGAACCGCTCGGTCACCACGTTCTCGCCGTCGTTGACGAAGACCTCGACCACCGAATGGTCGTAGAGCACGTGCAGCGTGATACTGTCGCCGCGCCAGCGCACCGGACCCGTCTCGCGCGAGAGGTACTGCTGATTGGTCTCCCCCGCGCGCGCCCGTCGGCGATCCACAAAGACTTGGAGCGGCTCGGAAGTGACGCCGAGGGTCACCTCCTCGCCCATCGCATTGCTGAACCGGAGCCCGACCTCGGGCCAGGTGCCGCGCGGCACCGACATCTCGAACTCGGCCGAAAGGGGAGGGGCACTCGAGTTGGCGACCAGCTTAGGCTCGCCTGCCGCCCGCAGCGCTCGCAGCTCGGCGATGGGCGTCTGCACGAGGCGGATGCCATCGGGCACGTGCCGTAGCGCCAGTTCCCGCGGCACGGACTGGGCGCCGCGCCAGACCTCGGTCGGCTCCACGTTGGCATAGAGCCAGTTGCTGATCCACCCCATCCAGATCCGGCGCCCGTCCGACGGCGGGATATCGGAGAACGACTGCGTGGCGTAGAAGTCCTTGCCCCAGTCCGCCCACAACGTATCGGCGGGCGGGTTCTCGCTAACGAACCGCTTCCCGTCGAACGAGCCGACGAAGTACTGCGTCCCCGAGCCGCCCGCGCGGCCGCCGGGGTTGACGTTCACGACGAGCACCCAGCGCACGCTGTCCGGGTTGGCGTCAACCGCGAGCGGGAAGAGGTCCGGGCACTCCCACGCCCCACTCGTCGCCCCTGCCGGGCCGAAATCGCTCAGCGTCTCCCACGCTCTCAGGTTCTTCGAGCCGAAGAAGCGCACCTTGTGCTGGTCGGCCAACACCGCGGCCATGATCCACCGCCGTGTGGGCTCGTGCCAGAACACCTTGGGGTCGCGGAAGTTCGCGAGGCCGAGGTCGAGCACCGGGTTCTTCGCGTACTTGGTCCAGGTGCGGCCGCTGTCGTTGCTGTAGGCGAGGTTCTGCGTCTGCAGGCCTTGGCCGTGACCCGTCCAGACCGCCACGAGGCAGGAGGAATCCGCGCCGCGGGGCACGCACAAGCCGCTCGAGTTGTGCCAGTCCACTGCCGCGCTCCCCGAGAAGATCATGATGCCGTTCTCTTCCCGGAGCGCGACGGGCAGGTGCTCCCAGTGGAGCATGTCGGCGCTCACGGCGTGGCCCCAGCTCATGTGGCCCCACACCGTGCCGAAGGGATTGTACTGGTAGAAGAGGTGGTACTCGCCCCCGTAGTAGACGAGACCGTTGGGATCGTTCATGAAGTTGAGCGGGGGCGTGAAATGGAACCGCGGGCGCAGCGGCTCGATGAGGTCGGCCTGGCGCTGCCTCGCGGTGCGCACGCCGCGCACCACGCCGGTGACGATCGCCGGCACGACGATCGAAGCGACGGCGACCGTGATCCAGAAGTCGTGGTAGACGAACCCGCGCGATCGTCTCATGATCGTGCCCGCCGCCTCAGGTGCCACACCTCTCACGCGCCCGAACCTGATATCACAATTTGTGACATCAAGAGTGTAACTGCTCCACCGCTGCAGTGCGTATGCAGTCACACCTGACTACAACTCCCTTCCTGCGGAAGTGGCAAAGCGACTCCTGCAGTCCTCGACCGCGGCGTCGCCGGCGGGCAAGTTCGTATACGAAGTCGGCCCCTGGGCTGACGGCGAACAGTTGGCTGCCTGGACGCCTCCGGGGCCCACTGGAGGCGCTGCGCGACTGCTGTCGTCGGCGGGACACCGGCCATGCGCGGATCGGGGTACCTGGCGGGTCCTGGAGCGCAGCCGACGGGTCGAGCGCCAGGGCAGGCCTTACTATCTATGGACTCCCTGACGCGCGCCTGACGGTCGGCGGCTGGGCTCCTGGCGACGATCACGGCCGGGCGCCGAACGAGCCGACGCGTGGCCCGGGAGAAGGAGGACGGTCGAGTCCTGTGCCACGACGACGCAACCGCCAGCCAGGTACTGGCTTCGTTCGAATTGGGGCCGCTGCCGGGTGCACCAGACTGCAAGATGACCACGGCTGCTGGCGTAACGGAAATCCCGACTTTCGTGGTCATTTATCCGCCGCTGGCAGCGGTGGACACTCCCGCCGTATGGCGTATGTTCGCGTCAACAATCTCCTCGCCAGGGAGGACCCATGCGCACTCGGAGCATCGTTGCCGCCGTGGCACCGCTGCTCATCGTGGCCACGCCGATGGCCGCCCAACAGAAACCCACTGCACCCACTCCGGCGCCTGCGACGGTGACGCCGGCCAAGCCCGCGGCCGGGCCCAAGCCCGCCGCCGCGCCGAAGCCCGCGCCCGCGCCGTCGTCACCGACCGCCGCGCGCGCCATCTCGCAGATCGGGAAGCGGCGGCCGGAGATCGAGGCCACCGGCGGCGTCGGCTACTCGATCGTGGACCTGAGCAGTTGGGCCGGCGAGACGATCACCAGCAACAGCAAGCTCGCGCGCTGGGGCGCGGGCCGGGTGTTCTTCCCGGTCGGCAGGACGCTCAGCGTGGGCGCCGAAGTGGGCTACCACTATCACTTCTGGTGGACGACGCCCAGCCTGGGGGGCAACAGCTGGGTGTACACCTACAACGCGGCGGCCGTGCACGCGGCAGCCCTGCTGCGCCTGCCGCTCTCGCCCGGGCTCACGGCCGACGTGGGCCCCGCGATGCACTTCTTCAGCGCCGGCGCGAAGCCGGGCGTGGTAGGCTCGCTTGCGTACCACATCCCGGTCGGCCCGAACATCAACATCCCGGTGGGCGTCAGGGCCGACGCCATCCTCACCAGCCCGATGCTGATCCCGGTGGTTCTCAGCGCCGGAGTGGGGATCAAGCTGTAGGCGCACCACTGGCATGATGCGAAACGGGCCCGGCGCTGGCCGGGCCCGTTCGCGTCACGGCGTCGAGACGAAGCGCGCGGCAGCACTGACGGCCGCACGCGTCTCGCTCGCCGACGGCGCTAGCCCACCACCGGCGTTTGGTCGAACTCCAGCACCACCACCGAGCACACCGCGTCGGGCGCGTTGCGCGGTAGAATCAGGCTCTGCGCCCCCACCGCGCCCGCGTTGCCGAGCACGATCGCGGTCCGCGACGGATCCGCCAGCGCATACGCCTTGCGAATCGGTGTCTTGAGCCCCGGCACCGCGAACGCACCCGCTTCCGGCCAATCGGTCACGAACAGGTAGATCCGGTCGCCCTTGGTGGTCGAGCGGAACGGGGCCTGCGAGAAGAGCGACGCCGTCGTCCCGTGGATCGCTTCCCCGTTCACCCGCATCCACTGTCCGATGGCCGCCAGCCGCTCCACGCTCTCGTCGGGGAAGGTGCCGTCCGCCTTGGGCCCGATGTTCAAGAGCAGGTTCCCACCCTTGCTCGACGTCTCGACCAGCAGCCCGATGAGCTGCGCGACGGACTTGAAGTTGTGGTCGTGCGAGCTGTAGCCCCAGTGATCGTTCATCGTGAGGCACGACTCCCAGTCCACCCCCGGCAGCCCGGTGGCGGGAATCTCCTGCTCGGGCGTCGAGAAGTCGCCCAGCGGATCGGTGATCGGCGCCTGCGACCATCCCTCGACCCGGTTGTTGACGATCACCGTGGGTTGGAGCTGCCGGCAGTGCTGGTAGAGCGCGCGCCCCATCTCGTGCGTCCAGGTCTCTTCCCACTGCCCGTTCGAACCACATCACGCCGATTTCGCCGTAGTTCTTGAGCAGCTGCTCCACCGACCCGTGCAGGTAGCGGATGAACCGCGAGTAGCGGGCACCGTCCACGGGCCGGGTGGCCGCCTCCCAGTCGCGCCGCGGCAGGTAGTCGGGATGGTGCCAGTCCATGATGGAGTGGTACCAGCATTGCGTGAGTCCGGCCCGGGCGCACGCCGCGGCCATCTCCTTCATGATGTCGCGCCTGAAAGGGGTCGAGCGGACACACCAGCTGGTGAGCCGGTTGTCGAACAGGCAGAAGCCGTCGTGATGCTTGCTCGTGATGGTCACGTACTTCATCCCGGCGTCCTTCGCCATTCCCACCCAATGATCGGCGTCGAACTGCACGGGATTGAAGCGCGCCAGCTGCTTCTCGTACTCGCTGAGCGGGATGTGCGCCGAGTTCCGGATCCACTCGGCGTGATCGGTGCGGCCCATCCACTCGCCCGCGAGAATCGAGTACAGCCCCCAGTGGATGAACATCCCGAACCGCGCCTCCCGCCACCACGCCATCCGGGCGTCGGCAGTGAGAGCGGCCGGAGGGTACAGGCTCGTGGCCCACAGGCCGGACTCGCCGGCGCGGGGCGGGGACGGCAGCGCCATGGCGCCGAGACCCACGGCCCCGGCTTGAAGGAACGCGCGTCGTTTCATGCCCGCCATTAGACCACTTTCCGGCGCACCCCGCAAGTCGCCTTGCGCGGCCGCAATCCTGCACGTTTCTTGCCTGTTCGAGCGCCGTGATCACGCTCAGCCCGCGTACCCGCGATGCGGCCACCTACGTGGCCCTCACCGTCCTCTACTTCGTGGCCGGCAAGCTCGGGCTGCAGGTGGCCTTCGTCCATGGCTTCACGCCCGTCTGGCCTCCGGCCGGCATCGCCCTCGCCGCCTTCCTGATCCTGGGCAATCGGGTCTGGCCCGCCATCTACGCCGGCGCCTTCCTGGTGAGCCTCACGACCGGCAACGGCTTCATCCCATCGCTGTTCATCGCCACCGGCAACACCTGGGAAGGTCTGATCGGCGCGTACCTGGTGCAGCGCTACGCCAACGGCCGGCAGGCGTTCGACCACCCCCGCGACGTGCTGCGGTACACCCTCTTCGCGGCCCTGGGGAGCACGCTGATCGGCGCCACCTTCGGCGCCACCAGCCTGACGCTTGCCGGCGCCGCCAAGTGGTCGGACTACGGCGCCAGCTGGGTCACCTGGTGGCTCGGCGACGCGGGCGGCGACTTCGTGGTCGCGCCGCTGATCCTGTTGTGGGCCACGAGCTTCGGGATCAAGTGGGACATGCGCCGGATCCTCGAGGCCGGCGCGCTGGCCATCACCTGCGTGCTGGCCGCCGAGGTCGTCTTCGGGCGCCTCTTCCCCACCAGCTCGGTGGACTACCCGCTGTCGTTCCTCCCGATGCCGGTCTTCATCTGGGCGGCGTTCCGCTTCGACCGGCGCGGCGCCGCGGTCGCGGTCGCCATCGTGTACGTCATCGCCGTCATCGGGACGCTCCAGGGCTACGGCCCGTTCGGCAAGTTCTCGCGCACCGAGGCGCTGATACTCCTCGAGATCTTCGCCTGCATCTCCGCGGTCACCGCCCTGGCGCTCGCCGCGGTGGTGCTGGAGCGCCGCCGCGTCGAGGATCAGCTCCGCCTGCTCGCGGTGAGCGACCCGCTGACCGGGCTCGCCAACTACGGTCACCTGGTGGACGTGCTCGAGGGTGAGGTCCAGCGGTCGCTGCGCACCGAGCGCCCGTTCGCGGTCGTGTTCCTCGACATGGACCACCTCAAGATGATCAACGACCGGTACGGCCACCTGATCGGCAGCCGCGCGCTGTGGCGCATCGCCGCGGTGCTGCGGAAGGCCTGCCGCTCGATCGACACCGCGGCGCGCTACGGCGGCGACGAGTTCGCACTCGTGCTTCCCGAGTCGGATGAGGCCGCCGCTCAGCTCGTGGCCCGCCGCGTGACGGAGCTGCTCGCGGCCGACACGCAGCAGCCCCTGGTCAGCGTCAGCACCGGGATCGCCTCCTTCCCCAAGGACGGCAACTCGGCCGAGGCCCTGCTCAACACCGCCGACCGGATGCTGTACGAGGCGAAGAGCCGCGCCCGGCAGCGCGACCGCACCCTGTTCCCGTAACGGCGCCACCGCGCCCCTCCGCCGGCGCCACGGCCGCGCGGCACGCTGCTCCGCAGGACGGCCGGCCCCCGGCCCGAGTGAAACCAGCCAACCCTTTCCCTCCGTACGGTGTCCTAGTGGTGAAGACGGCGCACGGGCGCTCCGGTGCGCTTGACAGCAGACCCGCGTTGCTGAATATTCAGCACAGTGCTGAAATTTCAGCAGACAGGACACCCCGATGCTTGGCGTAGCCGCGCTGCTGGTGCTGCAGGCGAGCCTGCAGGGCCCCAACCTGCCGACCATCCGCCACGACCCGCCGGACCCGGTGGTCACGGCGACGTCGGCCGTGGCGGTGCGCGCCCTGCGGCCACCGGTGATCGACGGCAAGGACGACGACGCGGTGTGGCGCACGGCCCCGCCGATCACCGAGTTCGTGCAGTGGCAGCCCACGGAGGGGAAGGCGCCGCGGTTCCGTACCGAGGCGCGGATCGCCTACGACGCGGCCAATCTCTATGTGTTCGTGCGCGCCTACGACCCGCACCCCGACAGCATCATCCGCATCCTGGAGCGGCGCGACACGTTCACGCCCTCCGACATGATCTGGCTGTTCGTGGATTCGTACCACGACCGGCGCACGGGGTACGAGTTCGGCGTGAACGCCGCCGGGGTGAAGATCGACCAGGCCATCTACGACGGGAACAACGAGGATGGGGCATGGGACGCGGTGTGGGACGTGGCGACCCGGATCGACTCGCTGGGATGGACGGCCGAGTTCCGGATCCCGCTGTCGCAGCTGCGCTACAGCACCGCCCGCGAGCACACCTTCGGGATCACCATCGACCGGGACATCTACCGCTACAACGAGCGGGTGAGCTGGCCGGTGTTCAGCCAGGCCAAGCCCGACATGGTCTCGCAGTTCGGCCAGCTGACGGGGCTCGAGGACCTCCAGGCCCCGCGGCGGCTCGAGGTGGCGCCGTACCTGGTGGCCAAGGACGCCTCGCAGATCACCAACAACGACTTCACGCGCGCGACGGGCGTCGCGGTCGGCGGCGACTTCAAGTACCGCGTCGCTTCCAACCTGACGCTCGACGCGACGATCAACCCCGACTTCGGGCAGGTGGAGGCCGACCCGGCCGTCCTCAACCTGACGGCCTACGAGTCGTTCTTCAACGAGCTGCGGCCGTTCTTCGTGGCAGGCCGCGGGCTGTTCCAGTTCAACGTGAACTGCAGCTCGGTCAACTGCAACAACGAAGAGCTGTTCTACAGCCGCCGCATCGGGCGCACCCCCGAGCTGGGGAGCACCTACGGTGACACCACGCCGCAACAGCCCACCACCATCCTCGGCGCGGCCAAGCTCACCGGCCGGTTGCCGGGCGGCCTGACGCTCGGGGTGCTGGATGCGGCCACCGAGCGTGCCACGCTCCCGGGCGACACGACCACTGAGCCGGCGACCAACTTCGCCGTGGTCCGTCTCAAGCAGGACCTCCGGAACGGCGCGTCCAGCTTCGGGGGGATGCTCACCGCCGTGAACCGGGACCTCGACCAGTTCAGCTCACCGTACCTGGCCCAGAGCGCCTACGTCGGCGCGGTGGACTTCAGGCACCGCTTTCTCAAGAGCACCTACGAGGTCTCCGGCTCGGTGGACGGCAGCCGGGTCGAGGGGAGCCCGGCGGCGATCGCCGGCATCCAGACCGACGCGGTGCACTACTACCAGCGGCCCGACGCCGGACTGCCGCTCGACTCGACCCGCACCAGCCTTTCGGGCGACGCTGAGGAGCTGCACTTCGCCAAGGTGGGCGGCCAGCACGTCCTCTTCGAGTCGGCGTTCATGCGGCGCTCGGCCGGCTTCGAGATCAACGACCTCGGCTACCTGCAGCGCGCCGACCAGCAGACCTGGGCGACCTGGGTCGGCTTCTTCGACCGGCACCAGCGCGCGCTCTACAACCGGCTCCAGTGGAACTTCAACTGGTGGCAGTACTGGACCACCAAGGGCCTGCCGCTCGAGGCGGCGGCCAACACCAACATGCACGTCACGCTCCGGAACAACTGGACGTTCAACCTGGGCGGCACGTGGGGCCAGCTCGGGACTACGTACGACGACCGCGGCGCCCGCGGCGGCCCCGCCGTCCGGCAGGATCCCTACCTCGCCCCGTGGGCGGGCATCGGCGGCGACGACCGCAAGGCGGTGGTCCCCTACCTGTCGGTCAGTTACTTCAAGGGCGACGCGGGACGCAACTCGACCCTGTACCTGAGTCCCGAGATCGACTTCAAGACTGCGGGCCGGTTCAGCTCGGTCCTGTCGCTCAACTGGTCCCACAACATCGCGGACAACCAGTGGTATGCGAACTACACCGACTCTGCGGCGGTGACGCACTACACCTTCGCGCACCTGGACCAGACCACCACAGGCGTCACCGTGCGGTTGAACTACACGTTCACGCCCACGATCTCGCTCCAGGTGTACGCGCAGCCGTTCATCTCCAAAGGCACGTACTCGGACGTGCGCCAGCTCTCGGCCACTCCGCGCGCCGCCAACTATGACGACCGCTACGCGGCCTACGGCGACACGTCAGTCACGAACCATCCCGGCGGCTTCAACTTCAAGGAGTTCCAGTCGAACGTGGTGTTCCGCTGGGAGTACCGGCCGGGCTCGACGCTGTTCGTGGTGTGGAACGAAGGGCGACAGGGCGTTGTCGGAGCGGAAGGGACCGACAACTTCCAGGGCGACGTCCGCGACCTGTTCCGCCTGCACCCGATGAACACTTTCCTAGTGAAGTGGTCGTATTGGCTGAATTGGTAGGGTGAGGCGCCGCAGGCCGGTCCGTAGAAGTGCCGATTGATTTGAGCGTCACCGGGCACTCTTATGGCCTGCGGAGCCGGTGTGCTTGGCGTAGCCGCGTTCCTCATCCTGCAGCAGGTGGTGGGAGTGCCGAAGAGGCCCGTAGCGGGCGCTCTCCGGCTCGTCCAGCCGCCTACCGCCACCACGGTACAGGCCGTGCGGGCGGAGCGTGCACCCGTGATCGACGGGAAGGACGACGACCCGATCTGGGCCACGGCCCCCGCCATCTGGCAGTTCAGGCGGTTTTCCCCGAAGCCGGATAGCGAGGCGACTTACCGCACCGAGGCGAAGGTGGTGTACGACGCCGCCAACCTCTACGTCTTCGTCCGCGCCTATGATCCACACCCCGATCGGATCGTGCTGCAACACGCCCGGCGCGACACCTATACGCCAACGGACTGGATCGGGGTGAATATCGACTCGTACCACGACCGCCACACCGGCTACGGTTTCTGGGTGTCGCCGGCTGGAGTGATGCTGGATTTCGCCTACACCGACCCAAGCACGGTGAATCAGGCGTGGAACGGCGTGTGGAACGTGGCGACGCAGATCGACGCGCAAGGATGGACGGCCGAGTTCAGGATTCCGCTCTATCAGCTTGGCTACGGGCCGGAGCGCGAGCACACCTTTGGCATCCAGATCCAGCGCTCCATCTACCTGCTGACTGAGTCTGACGCTTGGCCGCGGTACGACCCGGATATCCAGGGGTTGGTCAAGCAGTTTGGCGATCTCACGGGGCTCATCGGCCTCAGTTCGGAAGTGAGCTTCGAGCCGGCGCCGGACATTGTGGCCAGGAGCGCGTCCACGATTTCGAACAACACGTTCGGCCGCGCCTTGTACGGTACGGCGGGCGGCGACCTGAAGGTCCACGTGAAGTCCAATGTGACGCTCGACGTGACGCTCAACCCCGACTTCGGCCAGGTGGAGGCCGATCCTGCGGTGGTGAACCTCAACGCGTACGAGTGGTTCTACGACGAGCAGCGGCCGTTCTTCGTGGCTGGCAAGGGGTTGTTCCAGTTCGATTTCAACTGCCCCCAGGCCCACTGCGACACCGAGGAGGGATTGTACTACAGCCGGCGCATCGGGCGCACGCCGCAGCTGGCGGAGATCTACGGTGACTCGGCCCCGCAGCAGCCGACCATGATCCTCCCTGCGTTGAGCGGGACCGGCCAGTGGCGCACTGGGACGACCTTCGGCTTCCTGGATGCCCAGACGGCGAGGGCCGCCGGCCCGGCGGACACGACTATCGAGCCGGCTACCAACTTCTTCCTGGCGCGCGTCAGGCAGGACCTGGACAGGGGCGCGCTCAGTGTCGGTGGGATTATCACCGCGGTGCACCGAAGCCTCGACGCCTTCAGCGCTCCCTATCTGGACCGGAGCGCCTACGCCGGCGGGTTGGACTTCCGATACCAACTGCCGAACGGCATGTACGAGATTTCGGGATCGCTCGATCACAGCTGGGTGACGGGCAGCGCTTCCGCGATCGACTCCATCCAGACCGACGCGGTGCACTACTACCAGCGCCCCGACGGCGGGCTCCCGTTCGACACCACCCGTACCTCCCTCTCCGGCGTCGCCGAGGAGCTGCAGTTCGCCAAGTTGAGCGGTGATCACTTCAAGTTCTCGGCCGCGTACCAGCGCCGCTCGGCCGGGTTCGAGATCAACGATCTCGGCTACCTGCAGCGGGCCGACCAGCAGTCGCTGACTTTCTCGGCGAACATCTACGACCGGAAACCGAACAGGTTGTATCAGGAACTCGACGCGAACCTCACCCCGTGGCTCTTCTGGACCGCGGCGGGGTTGCCGCTGGATCGCGGGTTGAACGGCTCCGTCCAGCTCATGCGGAAGCATGACGAGCAGTGGAGCGCGGGTGTCACCGTGGGAGGGCTCGGGGCGACGTACGATGACCGAGCGGCTCGCGGCGGGCCGGCGGTACGGCAGAGCCCTTACGGCTCCCTGTGGGGCAGCGTCAGCGGCGATCGCAGCAAGCCGCTCACGCCGAGCATCACCCTGATGCACTATTGGGGTGACGCGGAGCACTCGAACGCCACGTGGAGCGTCAGCCCCGCGGTGAGCTGGAAGCCCAGCTCGCGCTTCAACACGGCGCTGTCGCTCGACTGGAGCCGCGGCGTCTTCGGCAACCAGTGGTATGGGAACTACCGCGACTCAACGGGAACGACCCATTACACGTTTGCGTACCTGAGCCAGACCACGCTGATTCCCACGCTGCGGTTCAACTTGAGCCCCCTGAACACGCTCTCGCTCCAGGGGTACGCGCAGCCGTTCATTTCGAGGATGGCGTACGCCAATGTGCGCCAGCTCTCGGCGACGCCGCGCGCCGCCAGCTACAACGAGCGCTACGCGGCGTACGGTGACACGTCGGTGACCAACAACCCGGCGCGGCTGACCGATGTGGAACTCCAGTGGAATCTGGTCTTGCTGTGGGAATACCGCCCAGGCTCGAGGCTATTCGTGGTGTGGAGCCAGGGGCGGCAGGGAACCACACCCTTCATCGGGGACGGAAGCCCCCTGACCGAGTTTCCGGGCCTGCTGCGCCCGCACCCGGCCGGTACTCTCCTAGTGAAGTGGTCCCCTTGGTGGCACTTGAACTTGTAGGCTGAACCTCCGCGGCCGGCGGGCCCGTAGGGGTGCCCGGTGATCTGACGGTCACTGGGCATTCTTATTGCACACGAGGCCGGCATGCTCGGCATAGCCGCACTTTTCATCTTGCAGCAGGCCGTGGCGGCGCCGGCGCAGGCCGCGGTGGGCAACCCGCCGGCCCTGCCGATCACGTCGACGCGGGCCTACGCGGTTCGGGCCGTGCGCCCCCCCGTCATCGACGGGCGCGACGATGATCCGGTGTGGCGCCTGGCGCCGGTGATCGGCCCGTTCCTGGAGTGGCAGCCCACGGAGGGAAAGCCGTCGCGGTTCCGCACCGAGGCGAAGGTGGCCTACGACGCCGCCAACCTTTACGTCTTCATCCGCTCCTTCGACCCGCACCCCGACAGCATCATCCGGCGTCTCGACCGCCGGGACACCTTCGGTCCCTCGGACCGCGTCGGCTTCATGGTGGACGCGTACCACGACCGGCGCAGCGGCTTCGAGTTCTGGGTCAGTGCGTCCGGCGTCAAGGTGGACGTCGCGATCTTCGACGACAAGGAAGACCAGGCGTGGGACCGCGGTGTGGGACGTGGCGACCCGGATCGACTCGCTGGGGTGGACGGCCGAGTTCCGGGTGCCGCTCTCGCAGCTCCGCTACCCGGTGCGGCGGAGCTACACGTTCGGCCTGCTGCTGATGCGGGACATCTACCGCTACAGCGAGCGCACGGCCTGGCCGCAGCTCAGCCAGGCGAAGGCCGGGATGGTCATGCAGTTCGGGGAAGTGACGGGCATCGAGGGTCTCGAGGCGCCGCGCCGTCTCGAGGCGGCGCCGTACGTGGTGGCCAAAGACGCGTCGGTGATCACCGACAACGCCTTCGACCGGGCGTCGCACGCCACCGTGGGCGGTGACCTCAAGTACCGGGTGGCCTCCAACCTCACGCTCGATGCGACGGTCAACCCCGACTTCGGAGAGGTGGAGGCCGACCCCGCGGTGCTGAACCTGTCGGCGTACGAGTCGTTCTTCACCGAGCTGCGGCCGTTCTTCGTGGCGGGGCGCGGCGTGTTCCGCTTCGACGTCAACTGCAACGACGTGAACTGCAACAGCGAGGGGCTGTACTACAGCCGCCGCATTGGCCGCACGCCGCAGCTGGCCGGCACCTTCGGCGACACGACGCCGCCGCAGCCGACCACCATCCTCGGCGCGGCCAAGCTCACCGGCCGGCTCCCCGGCGGGCTGGCCATCGGCTTCATGGACGCGGTGACCGAGCACGACCAGGAATGGTTCGGCGACACGCTCAAGACCACTGAGCCGGCCACCAACTTCGCGGTGCTGCGCCTCAAGCAGGACCTGCGCAACGGCGCGAGCAGCATCGGCGGAATGCTCACGGCCGTGAACCGCAGCCTCGACGCGTACAGCTCGCCGTACCTCGACCGCAGCGCGTACGCCGGTGCGGTCGACTTCCGGCACCGTTTCCCGAAGGACATGTACGAGATATCGGGGTCGGTCGACGTGAGCCGGGTGGCGGGAAGCGATTCGGCGATCACCGCGATCCAGACCGATGCGGTGCACTACTACCAGCGCCCGGACGCCGGATTGCCGCTCGACAGCACGCGCACGGTGCTCACCGGCGACGCCGAGGAGTTCAAGTTCGACAAGGTGGGCGGCGACCACACCAACTTCGAGACAGCGTACCAGCGCCGCTCGGCCGGGTTCGAAATCAACGACCTCGGCTATCTGCAGCGTGCCGACCAGCAGTCGTGGAGCACCTGGGTGGGGTATTTCGACCGGCACGTGACCAGGCTGTACCAGCAGTTCCAGTGGAACTGGAATTGGTGGCAGAACTGGAACACGGCGGGCCTCGCGCAGGAGCGCGCGGCCAACACCAACGTCCACGTGACGCTCAGGAACAGCTGGAGCGTCAGTTTTGGCGGCACGGTGGGCCAGCTCGGCACCACCTACGACGACCGCGCGGCGCGCGGCGGACCGGCGATGCGGCAGAGTCCCTATCTCGTGCCGTGGGTGAGCATCGGCGGCGACGACCGCCGGGCCGTGGTGCCGTACCTCAGCATCCAGACCGCCTACGCCGACGCCGGGCACACGCACACCTTCCACTTCACCCCCGAGCTGGACTGGCGGGTGGCCTCACGGTTCAGCTCGGCGCTGACGTTTCAGTACGTGCGCAACGTCAACGACATCCAGTGGTATGGCAACTTCACCGATTCGGCCGGCGTGACCCACTACACCTTCGCGCATCTCCCTCAGACGACGCTGTCGGTCACCCTGCGGCTCAACTACACGTTCACGCCCAACATCTCGCTCCAGGTGTACGCGCAGCCCTTCATCTCGAAGGGGACCTACTCGAACGTGCGGGAGCTGTCGGCCACGCCCCGGGCGGCAAACTACGACGACCGCTACCAGGCCTACGGCGACACGTCGGTCACCAACCACCCGGGTGGGTTCAACTTCAAGGAGTTCCAGTCGAACGTGGTGTTCCGCTGGGAGTGGCGGCCGGGCTCGACGCTGTTCCTGGTGTGGAACGAGGGGCGGCAGGGCGAGGCCGGCGCCGAGGGGACGAACGACGTCGAGGGAGACGTACGCGACCTGTTCCGGCTGCACCCGATGAACACCTTCTTGGTCAAGATGTCGTATTGGCTGAATCCGTGAACTGAGGGGCTAGGGTCTAGGGGATGGGGGCTAGGGGCTTGTTCCCTAGCCCCTAGTCCCTAGCTCCTAGCCCCCACGTGAGGTGTGGGTTGGAGGCGGCCGCTGTAGATTGGCCCCACCTCCGGAGGCCTCTCATGAAGCGTCAACTCGTCCTTCCTGTCCTGCTTGCCCTTTCCCTCGCACCGGCGGCCCTGGTCGCGCAGGCCGCGCCCCAGGCGCCGGCGCCGGCTCCCGACACCAGCTGGTTCCGCGCCAACTACACCAAGGGCGAAGTGATGATCCCGATGCGCGACGGGGTGAAGCTGTTCACCGCGATCTACCTGCCGAAGGACACCACGCGGCTGCACCCGTTCGTGATGACGCGCACGCCGTACAGCGCGGCGCCGTACGGGGCGGACCGGATGCCGGCCCGGCTCAGCTACATCCCGGATGCCTATGCGCACGAGGGGATGATCCTGGTGACGCAGGACGTGCGCGGCCGGTGGATGAGCGAGGGCGAATTCATGGACGTGCGCCCGGTGGTGCCGCACCGGACCAACCAGGACGTGGACGAGACCACCGACACGTACGACACGGTGGACTGGCTGATCAAGAACGTCCCGTTCAACAACGGGCGGGTCGGCGTGCGGGGCACCTCGTACCCGGGGTTCTACGCCGAGATGGCGGCGATCGACGCGCACCCGGCGGTGAAGGTGGTCTCGCCGCAGGCGCCGGTCACCGAGTGGATGGGCGGCGACGATTTCTTCCACAATGGCGCGCTGCTCGAGGCGCACTCGTTCTTCTTCAACTTCTTCGGCCGGCCACGTCCCCATCCCACCAGCCAGGGGACGCCGGTCGCCGGCTTCGACACGCCCGACGGGTATGAGTACGCGCTGCGGCTCGGCGCGCTGAGCAATCTCAACTCGCGGATGTTCCACGACAGCGTCGCGTTCTGGGACTCGATCGTCGCCCACCCGATGTGGGACGCGTTCTGGGCGGCCAGGAGCGGCCGGCCGCACCTGGTGAACCTGAAGCCGGCGGTGCTGTGGGTGGGCGGGTGGTTCGACACGGAGAACCTGTGGGGTGCGCTGCACGCGTACGCAGCGGCGGAGCGGCAGAGCCCGGGGGCGGAAAACCGGCTGGTGATGGGACCGTGGCACCACGGGCAGTGGAACGTCGTGCCGGGTGATTCGCTCGGGAAGATCGCGTGGGGCTCGGCGACGTCACGCTTCTTCTCCGACAGCATCGAGATCCCGTTCTTCAACTACTACCTGCTCGACGGGCAGCCGGAGCCGCGGAAGTTCGAGGCGGCGGTGTTCGAGACCGGCCGCAACGTGTGGCATTTCGTGGATGCGTGGCCACCGGCGAACGCGGCGCCGCAGAACCTCTACCTGCACGCGAGCGGCGCGCTCAGCATCGAACCGCCGCGCGCCCGCGGCGGCACCGCCTTCGACGAGTACGTGAGCGATCCGGCGAAGCCGGTTCCCTACACGGACGAGATCACGCAGTGGTACGACCCCGGGTTCATGGTGGGGGACCAGCGGTTCGCGGCGCGCCGGCCGGACGTGCTGGTCTATGAGACGGCGCCGCTCGACACGGCCCTGACCCTGGCCGGGCCGATCGGCGTGGACTTCACCGTTTCCACCACGGGCACCGATCAGGACTTCATCGTGAAGGTGATCGATGTCTTCCCGGACGACTACGGGCACGACGAGGCGTTCACCTACCGGCGGGCGAGCCGAGCCGCGCAGCTGGGCGGGTACGAGATGCTGGTGCGCGGCGACGTGCTGCGCGGCAAGTTCCGGAGTGACCCGGTGCACCCCTCGCACCCCGAGCCGTTCCGGCCCGGCGTGCCGACCGCGATCCGGTTCACCATGAACGACGTGTACCACACCTTCCGTGCGGGGCACCGGCTGATGGTGCAGGTGCAGAGCACCTGGTTCCCGATGATCGACCGGAACCCGGGGCGGTTCGAAGACATCTTCCACGCCAAGGACTCCGACTTCCACAAGACGACCCAGCGGGTGTACCGCTCGGCCGATTACCCGTCGCACCTGGTGCTGCCGGTGCTGAAATGACGGGTGGCCGGTTGTAGGTGGCGGGTTGCAGGGGCGAAGCGCTCGACCGCGTTGCGGCCAACGGCTGCGCCGCGCTCCGACGGAGCTGAATCCCAAGCTGTACCGCGTCTGGCACCCGTCATTCGCAATCCAGCGGGGCCCGGCTTGACAAGCCGCGCCGGTCAGGCACCTTCTGGTCATTCCCGACAGTATTGCTTCTCTTTGTGGAGGTGCCGTGAGACACCGCGTTGCGCCGTACCGCTGGGGCCTGCTGGTCGTGGGCTCAGGATTGCTGGCCGCCTGCTCCCCGGTTGGGAGCGGCCCGACGACCCGTACGTACTACCTCGCCGCCGACAGCGTGCCGTGGGACTACGTGCCCGGCGCTATGGACGGCATCACGGGCCGGCCTTACCAGGACAGCGCCTTCTTCAAGCAGGGCCGACCGCGACCGGTGGGCACGCGCTACGCCAAGATCCTGTACCGGGAGTACACGGACAGCACCTTCCGGACGCTCAAGCCGCGCCCGCCGGAATGGGAGCACCTCGGCTTCCTCGGGCCCCTGATTCGGGCCGTCGTGGGCGACACGATCCGCGTCGTCTTCCGGAACAACGGCAGCCACCCGTTCAGCGTCCATCCGCACGGGGTGTTCTACGCGAAGAGCTCCGAGGGCGCGCCGTACGTCGACGGCACGTCTGGAGCCGACAAGGCCGACGACGCCGTGCCGCCCGGCGGGACGCACGAGTACGTGTGGCCGGTGCCCGAACGGGCGGGGCCGGGGCCGATGGACGGCAGCTCGATCGTGTGGATGTATCACTCCCACGTGGACGAGGTCCGCGACGTCAACTCGGGCCTGATGGGGCCGATGATCATCACGGCGCGCGGGAAGGCGCGGCCCGACGGCTCGCCGAAGGACGTGGACCGCGAGTTCGTCACGGCGTACATGCAGGTGCACGAGGAAAACAGCTGGCTGGCGGGGAGCAACATCCCCAAGGGGTGGGATACGGCCACGATCGCCAACCCGTCACAGCTCCAGAACTTCTATCCCTATTTCGTGCGGTTCTCGATCAACGGGTACGACCACGGCGCGCTGCCGCTGGCGGCACTGACGATGAGGAAGGGTGAGCGGGTGCGCTGGTACGTGTTCGCGTCGACCAACGACTTCGACGGGCACGCGCCGCACTGGCACGGCAACACGGTCCTGATCAACCAGATGCGCACCGACGTCGCCGAGATCGGCCCGATGCAGATGATCGTCGCCGACATGGTGCCGGACAACGTCGGAACGTGGCTGTATCACTGCCACGTCTCCCTGCATCTCACGGCCGGGATGCAGGCGCGTTACCGGGTGGTGGAGTAGCGGCGCGGGCCGGGCGCGGCGGGCACCGGCGCCCGCTGCGCCCCGCGCCAGGATCCTACACGTTGACGCTGCGCATCGCCTGCTCGGGGTAGCGGGGGCCCGCCGCGACGTTCGGCGGCGCCGCCTCCTCGATGCGGGCGAGCTCGGCGGCCGACAGCGTGATCGCCACGGCGCCGAGGTTCTCCTCCAGGTAGGTCCGCTTCTTGGTTCCCGGGATCGGCACGATTTCCCGGCCCTTCGCCAGCAGCCACGCCAGCGCGAGCTGGCTCGGCGTGCAATGCCTGGCCCGGGCGATCTCTTCGACCCGCCGCACCAGGTCCAGGTTCTTCTGGAAGTTCTCGCCCATGAACCGCGGGTGGTTACGCCGGTAGTCGTCGGCCGGCAGATCCTCGAACCTCTGGAAGCGGCCGGTCAGGAACCCGCGTCCCAACGGGCTATAGGCGATGAAGCCGATGCCCAGCTCGCGGCAGGTGGGGAGCACCTGCGCCTCCGGGTCCCGCGTCCACAGCGAGTACTCCGTCTGCACCGAGCTGATCGGATGCGTCCGGTGCGCCCGGCGGATGCTCTCCGCCGCCGCCTCCGACAGGCCGAGATAGCGGACCTTGCCGGCCTTCACCAGGTCCGCCATGGCGCCGACGGTCTCCTCGATGGGCACCGTCTTATCCACGCGGTGCTGCTGGTAGAGATCCACGTACTCCACGGCGAGTCGCTTCAAGGACGCGTCGCACGCGGCCTTCACATACTCGGGCTTCCCGTTGACGCCGAGAAAGCTCCGGTCGGCGCCGCGCACGTTGCCGAACTTGGTCGCCAGCACGACCTCGTGCCGCCGTCCCTTGATGGCGCGGCCCACCAGCTCCTCGTTGATGTAGGGGCCGTACATGTCGGCCGTGTCGAGGAAGGTGCAACCCAGGTCGATGGCGCGGTGGATGGTCGCGATGGACTCGGTATCGTCGCGGCCCGCGTAGAACTCCGACATCCCCATGCAACCCAGACCAAGGGCGCTGACCGTGAGGCCCTGGCTGCCTAACGTCCGTGTCTCGATCGGCATCGTACGCTCCGGTGAGATGCTGTGCTCGTGGTGTCGCCCGGCCTACCGACGCTGCTCGTCGGCCGACGGACCGTACATGCCGGGGATGGCCACTTCCTGGAGGCGCAGGTAGACGCCCAGCTGGGCGCGGTGGTGCACCAGGTGACTCATCATCATGCGGCGGAAGACCTCGTGCTTGGGGCGGGTCCAGATGGTCTGCCCGGCACGCTTGAAGGTCCACGGCTTGCTGAACTCGGCGTCCTTGATGGACGCGAGTGCCTGGCGGCCGTCCACCACGTTCTGGTCGAACAGCTGCAGGATCTCGGCGGTGGACGCGAGCGTGCGAGGCTGGAACGGCGGGCCGCCCGGCGGCGCGATGTCCAGGTCGTCCGCGGTGAACGCGTTGACCGTCCACCTCGGGATTTCGGCCAGGTGCGTGGCCAGCCGGCCGAGGGTCATGGACTTCGCGTGCGGTTGCCAGGCGGCCTTGCCCTCGGGAACGCGCTCGAGAAGACGGCGGGTGGCGGCCATCTCTTCGTCGAATTCGGGGAGCAGGAGGTCGGTCATCGTCATGGCAGGCTCCGGAATGCGTGGGTGGAGCGAAGCTTAGCTGGCCGCGCGGGGAGTGGCCAGAGTGGCCGGCCCGCGGGCCGGCGACCCCACGGGCCATCGAGCTTTGCATGATGGGTCGAGTGCGCATATCGTTTACGATGTCGGTTGGCCCGGCTTCTCACCCCCGTTTGCGGAGGCGGAATGAATCGCTCATCGGTGTCGTACGCGGTGGCTGCCCTGGCCCTCGCAGCGGCTCTCGGACTCGCCGCCGCCTGCAAGTCGACTCCGAGTGGCAACAACTGCGGCAGCGGCGGCGCGCCGCCCAACCTGGTCGGCACCTTCTCGCTGCTGTCGTACACCTTGGGGAGCACCACCATTCCCGCGCCGCCGGCGAGCGGCACCCTCAGGTTCCACGCCTCCACCTACGGCGTCAACCTGTCCATCCCGACCGGCACGGGTGGCAATCAGACCATCATTGACTCCGGGACCTACGCGATCGTCGGCTCCACGTGCATCCAGGAGTCGTCAGTCATGGGCCAGCCGCAGTTCACGGGCTCGTTCGAGGTGATTGCGGACACGTTGCACGTGAGCGGCACGGCCGGCGGGCAGATCGCCGCGAGCGTCTGGCTGCTGTCGTCGTAGCCGCATGCGGCTGAGCAGCGCCATCGTCGCGGGACTGCTGGGCGGGCTGATGTTCGCGGCCCGCCTCCCCGCCCAGCGACCCGAGGGGGACGGCGCCATCCACGGTGTCGTGACGGACCACGCCACCGACAGCGCGGTCGCCGGCGCGCACGTGCTGCTGGCCGGAACTCCGCTCAGCGCGACGACCAACGACCGGGGCGAGTTCTCGCTCATGGCCCTGGCGCCCGGTCGCTACACCCTCCGCGTGCTGGCGATCGGCTTCGCGCCGGCATCCCAGACCGGGCTGGCGGTTGCGGCGGGCGCCACGCTCGAGGTCCGGGTGGCGCTCGACGCCGTCGCGCTCCAGATCTCCGGCATCGACGTCACGGCCACTGGTGCCGCCCAGCAGGTGGGGGAGGCGCCCGCCAGCGTCTCGGTGCTCGAGAGCGCGGACATCCTGCGACACACGGCCGTCGAGGTGCAGGACGCCCTGCCGTACGTCCCCGGCGTGGACATGAACCACGGGGAGATGGACATCCGCGGGGCCTCCGGCCTCGCCGAAGGGGTGGGGAGCCGGGTCCTGATGCTGCTCGATGGCCACTCCATCCTCACCGGCGACGGGGGCGAGATCGACTACGAGGAGCTCCCGATCCTCGACCTCGAGCGGGCCGAGGTGGTGAAGGGAAGCCAGTCGGCGCTGTATGGCAGCGCCGGGATGGGCGGCGTGGTGAACCTCATCACCACTCCGATCGACGAGCGCCCCGCCAATGCGATGGAACTGCACTACGGCGTGTACGACGTGCCGAGCGACTTCCGCTACGGCAGCGGCTGGCCGGATTACTGGGGGCTGGACCTGCAGCACTCGCAGCAGGTGGGGTCGGTGGGCGTGCGCTTCACGCTCGGGACCGAGCAGTCGGACGGGTACCAGCAGGACGGCGAGTTCACCCGCTGGATGCTGCGCACCAAGCTCAGCTCGATGCCGGGCAGCACGCACCCGTGGGACGCCTACGCCATCGTCTCGGGCATCGACCTCGGCGACTTCTACTCCTGGCTCTCGCCCTCCCAGCCGTACCAGGTGCCGGACTCCTTGCTCGGCGACTGGACTCACCGGTTGCACGTCCTCCTCGGCGGCCGGTACGCCGCCCTGGCCGGCAGCCGGGCCATGCTGCAGATCGAGCCCTCGCTGACGTACTCCTTCGTGCGCAATCACGACCACGACAGCAACAACTGGCACGACGCCGCGCGAATGGGCGTGAACACGACGCTCACGTTCAATCCGGAGTCGGAGCACGCGGTGACCGTGGGCTTGGACGTGGCGGGAACGACGCTCAGCTCGTCGTACTACGACAAAAAGTGGACGACCGACGCCGCGCCGTACGGGCAGGAGCAGTGGGAGGTCACGCCGTCGCTCAGGGTCACGGCTGGCGTCCGGCTGGACTACCACCACGTGGACGGCGGCGACGTGGAGGAGACGTTGAGCCCCAAGCTCGGGCTCGCCTTCAATCCCGAGGGGCCGTTCGCCCTCCGCGCGTCATTCGGCCACGGCTACCGCGCGCCGAGCGCGATTGAGCAGTTCGTGTCCACGAGGCAGCAGGGCGTGCTCGTGGAGCCGAACCCGAACCTCCACGGCGAAACGGCCTGGTCGGGGGAGATCGGCGGCACGGCGTCGCTGGGGCGGCTGTGGCTCGACGGCGCGGTGTTCCAGTCGTGGTACCACGGACTGATCGGCCCGGGCCCGGTGCCGGGACAGCTGCTCACCTTCAGCTTCCAGAACACGCAGCGCGCCCTGGTGCGCGGCGTGGACGCCACGGGCAAGTTCAGCGTCGTCCCCCACCGGGTGGATGTCAGCCTCAACTACCTGTACCTCGACACGCGGGACGATTCGACGGGGCTGCCGCTGCCGTATCGCTCGCGGTACACGGCCACGGCGTCCCTGGATCTCCTGGGCGGCCTCGCGGGCGTTGATGTGCAATACCGGAGCCGGATCGAGGAGGTGCTGGAGTTCCCGTTGGATCCCCGCTCCGACATCACGCTTGTGGACCTGCGGTTCGGCTTCCGCGTGATGGGAGTCAAGTTCCTCCTCAAGGTGTCCAACCTGCTCCAGGAGGAGTACGTGGACATCCTGGAGCGGAATGAGGGCGCGCCGCGCAGCGTGCAGTTGACTGGCCTGACCGGTCTTTGATTCTTCGGTCCGCCGTCGTTGTCCTGCTCGCGGCAGGGCTCGTGGGCCCGCTCGCCGCGCAGACGGTTGATACCATCGTTGTCGAGAACCGCAACATCTTCGAGCCCCTGGGCGACGCGCCCGGCATCCTGGAGCGCGTCGGTGACGCGCTGCACATCCGCACCCGGGCGTGGGTGATCCGCCGCACGCTGTTCTTCGATCAGGGCGACCGGTACGACTCCGCCAAGGTGGTCGAGAGCGAGCGGGCGCTGCGCGGTCTCGGGGTGTTCCGCAACGTCAAGCTCGACACCACGCACGTGGACGACAAGTTCGGCGTGCGCGTCACCACCGCCGACGGCTGGAGCACGCGGCCGCAGGCCGACTTTTCGTCCGCGGCGGGCGACGTATCGTGGGACGTCGGGCTGGTCGAGAAGAACCTGCTCGGCACCGCCAACTCCATCCTGGCTGACTACCAGAAGACGCCGGACCGCCGGCTGGTGACGCTGTTATACCAGGCGCCCGGCTTCCTGTTGCGGCGCGCCGGCCTGATCGCCGCGTACGAGGATCTGTCCGATGGGGGCTTCGGGTTCTGGAGCTACGGCGTGCCCTTCTACGAGACCTCGGCCCGGTCGTCGCTCGTCACGAGCGGCGACGCCGGCCGGCTGCGGGTCCTGCGCTTCCGCGACGGCGTGCTGGCCGACAGCGTGCGGCAACGAGTGCTCCAGCTGCGCTTGAGTGGCGGCGTCGCGCTCCGGGCCACCGACCAGGACTACGTCCGCCTCCGGTTCTTCGGGCAGTGGCGGCGCGGGAGCTTCGAGAGCTACGGCGCGCCGGCCGCGCCCGACTCCCAGACCTTCGCCGCAGGCGTCGGCCTCGAGCTGGGCCAGTCCCGGTACCGCGTGGCGGAAGGCCTGGACAAGTACGCCAGGCGCGAAGACGTGGACATCTCGCAGCGGCTGTGGGTGGGGCTGTGGGTGGCGCCGCGCGTGCTCGGATACGCGCCGGGGCGCTCGGGGGTGGGGCCGGAGATCCAGGCGCAGCTCGCCGGCGGGGGGCCGTACGGGTTCGTGTGGTTCAGGCTGAACGCCGACGGGCTGCTGGCGGCGTCGGGACTCGACTCGGGGCGCGTCGAGTCGGGCGTGACCGTGATGAGCCAGGCGCTGGCAGGCCAGACGCTGGTCTTCCACGCCGAGGGCGGCCTCGCGAGCAACGTGGCGCCGGGCAGCGAGTTCGACCTGTGGTACTACGCGAACGGGCCGCGGGCCTTCGGGGCGCACGCGTTCACCGGGACGCGCCGCTACTGGGCCGTCGCCGAGGACCGGGTGCTGGCCGTGCCCAGCCTCCTGGGGCTGTTCGGCGTCGGCCTCGCGCCCTTCGCCGAATGGGGTGGGGCGTGGTACGACGCCGAGCACCCCCGCGCCGGCGGCAACGTCGGGTTGGCCCTGAGGCTGGGCTCGATACGCTCGACCCGAGGCGAGGTGACCGAGATTTCCCTGGCGAACCGCTTCGGCCAGGGCTTTGCTCCGGGGGGGCCTTGGGCGGTGACGATCAGGGAGGCGGTGGAATTCACGGGGAGGTGATGATGTGATGAAGGCGATGAGGTGATGATGTGATGCGCGGCGTTCTCACCTTCATCACTCCATCACAGCATCACTTCATCACCTTCCCGTCGCTCTAGCGCGGCCGGTACGTCTTCTTGTTCTTGGAGCGTTCCAGCCGGTCGATCTCGATCATGATGTCGGGCGGGATCGGCCGGCAGTCGCAGTTCTCGGCGTGAAGCCGGTGCCACGACACCCGCTGGGAGAGCGTCGCCTTGTGCGGCATGGGGTGGGCCTGGTGCCACTCGGTGTTCATTGCCATACCGCAAGCTTCGCCACCCGTGGGGCGGAGTGTCAAGCGCGCCGGCCGGCCGGCCGCCCGCCTGCGGACCGCCCGCCGCGTGTCGACGCCGCCCCGGTTGCATCTGGAATCCGGTCCCGTGATCATCCATGCCTATCTCCACCACAGGAAACGCGTCATGCCAGACATTGCGGCGCTGCACCCGCAAGTCGTCCACTTCGTCGTCGCGCTCGCCATCGTCGGCGTCGCGCTCCGCCTCGTGTCCCTGACCGGGAAGCTGGCGTTCACCCGGCCGGCGGCCGCCACGCTCCTGATCCTCAGCGCCGGCGCCGCGGTCGTGGCCGCGAAGTCGGGGAGCCAGGCGCACGAGCGCGTCGAGCGCATTCCCGGTGTCGCGGCGCAGGTGCGCTCGCACGAGGACGCGGGCGTGTGGGCCCGCAACATGCTGCTCGTCGTGGCGGGGCTGGAGATCGTCGGCCTCGCTCTGACGAAGCGCGACCAATGGCGCCGCTATGCCGAGATCGCGTCGGCGGTCGTCGGGCTCGCGGCGGTCGGGGCCGTCTACAAAGCGGCGGATCGCGGCGGCGACCTGGTGTACTCCTACGCGGGCGGGCCTGGCCTGAGGACCGAGGACACGGTCGCCGTCCACCGACTCCTCAATGCGGGACTGTTCGAGGGAGCGATGCTGGCGCGGACCGGGCACCGCAGAGCCGAGGCCGACTCGCTCTTTTCCGATCTGGCGCGGCGCAACCCGACGGACCTGGAGGTGCAGCTGGTGGCGGCCCAATCGCTCATGCAGGACCGCAGGGACCCGCGGGCGGCGCTGGCGGCGATGGATCGCATCGTCGTGCCGGACTCGCAGGCGTTCCTGCGGATGCGAATCGCCTTCGCCAAGGCGGACGTCTACACCGCGGCCGGCATGAAGGACTCGGCACGGGCGGTGCTCGAGAAGATGGCGGCCCAGTACCCGGACAATCTGAGGATAAAGCAGAGATTGGATCGCCTGAAGTAGAGGGGATAGGGGTTAGGGGCTAGGGGCTAGAGAAGCGCGACCCCTAGCCCCTAACCCTAGCCCCTGACCGCTAGTCCCTAGCCCCAGCTTCTCGCCTTCGCTTATTCCATTCCCACATCCCGAACGTGACTGCGTTCGGGAGGCGGTGGCCCAGCTGGCGGCTCAGCATGCAGATCTGGCCGCGATGATGGGCGTCGTGGGCGATGAGATAGGCCACGAACGCCGCGACGTCGGGCGGGAAGTTCTTCACCTTCCCGTCGGCCGCGAGCGAGGACTGCACCAGCTTTGCCACCGCGGCGTGGCTTGCCGCGAGCGCCTTACGGGCCTGAGCAGGCGTCACCTTGAGTCGGTCGAGCTGCGCCGGAACTCTGATGCCCTTCGCCGCCGCCTTCAGCCACATCAGTCGGACATTGTGCAGGTGCGCCACGACCGCCGCGATCGTGCGGCCCTCGCCCGGCGTCTCCGCTCGCCAGGCCTCGGCGGCCAGGCCCTCGAGCAGGTACTGGTTGATCCGCTCGCTCGTGGCGAGCGCGGACAGCAGGGATTCACCGAGGTCGATCGGCGCGGCGCGCCTTGCCGTGGCCATCGCAGGACTCCGAATAGGGGAAGGTGCTTAGCTTCGCCGACCTGCGTCGCCGCTGTCAAGCGGGGATGACCCACGACGGCCGTGTCATTATCGAATCGCGAAGCGTCCGAGAATGAGATCAGGGGCTGGAGTCGAGAGGCCGGGGGCTAGGAGTTAGGGGTTAGGGGCTAGGGGAGGAAGTGGCACAGCCGCGGACGCTTGACGATGCCTTGACGCTGGACGCCCAACTTGGCACGGCCAATGCCACTTGGGGTGGTCATGAAAACTCCACGCCTTGTCTCGCTCACTGTCGTGCCGCTCGCGCTGGTCGCGGTGGTCGGCATGGCCCATCCCGCTCGCCTGATCTCCCAGGACGAGCACAAGGGAAAGATCGACGACGTCGAGCGCTCCGCCGCCAACGCGACGAAGGGCAAGGACCACGATGACCACGGCGACCGGGACGACAACGACGGCGGGTTCTTCTTCGGGCTCCTGCGCTTCATCTTCCACCGGGGGCACTCGGCCCCGCAGGCCGCGGTGTCCGATACCACCGCACCGCCACCGGAGCCACCGGGCCAGGGGTATCTCGCCTATCCGTACGCGCGCCCCCGCGACCTCAGCTCGTTCGTCCTCCAGAACGTCACGACCGGGCGGGAGTTCGGGAACGTCTCCGCGACGTACTTCCGTGACGACGGTTCGACGTTGCGGTCGGGCCAGTTGGCGCTCGACGCCGCGTACGCGAACGTGCTCTTCACCGCCGAGTACGACTACTACCGCGAGCCGTTGCCGGAGGGGACCGACTACCTGCACCTCGGCCGGTTCGGCCTGGACGGTGTGGGACGCGTCGGCGACATCGGTTATTTCAAAGCCGGCGTCGGGCTGCAAATGGCGTTCACGGACAACGGCCACGAAGCGGGCGGCCCCGAGCTGGATGCCGGGTTGCAGCTGTTCCCGATCCGCCCAATCGGCGTCAGCGCAACCGCCCGGTTCGCGGCGCTCACCTGGCACGGCGGGCCACTGTTCGGCACCGGCTTCGTGGATCTGATGGGCAACGGCTCCGTGTTCCTCGGGCGGGTGGAGTTGCAGGCGGGGTACCGGTGGACCCGGGTCGGCGTGGGCGCGCCGTTCACCGGGCCGACGCTGGGGATGCGGGTGTGGTTCTGAACGAGTACAAGCTGGGTGTAGGGGGTAGGGTGCAGGGTGCGGGAGCGGGAGCGGTTCACACCCTACACCCTTACACCCTCACCCCCTCGCGCCGTGACCGCCATCGGTGGAGGCGCCGGATTGCCTTGGGCCCGGGCGAGGCAGGGCAGGAACAGGCTGCTGCTTAGCGGTCCTTGGGCGGCGAGAAGATGGCGAGGCCGAGCATCAGGGCGGCGAACGCGGTCATGGCGATGCCACCCACGAGGTTGGCGTTGATCGCGCCGACGAGGGCGGGCCGGAACGCGGGCGCAGCGAACAGCAGCAGCAGGCCCAGGATGCCGAACAGCAGGCCGATGATGAAGCGGAGGTCGTCGAGGCGGCGCACGGTGCCCTCAGGCGAAGATGAGGTTGAGGACGATGGTCGCCGCCAGCACGAGCACGGCGAGCACGGCGGGCTTGGCAAACCACTTGAGCCCGGTAACCTTCGGCCGCTCGGTGAGGCTGTAGACGAGGCCCCGCATCGCGTCGTCCGGCTTGGGCCGGGTCACGAGGCTGACCACGATCGTGACCAGGAAGCAGGTGGTCCACGCGGTGATGGCGAGCGCGAAGTTCTGGCTCATCGTCGCGCCGAAGGTATGAACCGGGGCGTGTCCGGCCAGCAGCCAGCCGCCCTTGCCCTCGGCCACCGTGACGCCGTGCACGACCGCGGCGGCCAGCGTGCCCGACAGCAATCCGGTGAAGGCGCCGTGGCCCGTGGTGCGCTTCCAGAACATCCCCAGCAGGAACGTGGCGAACAGCGGGGCGTTCACGAAGCTGAACACGAGCTGCAGCAGGTCCATGATGTTGTTGAACGTGCGCGCGAAGTACGCCGTGGCCACCGAGAGCAGGATGCCCGCCACCGTGGTGAGGCGGCCGACCCAGAGGTAGTGGTTGTCCGAAGCTTCCTTCCGGATGTGCGCCTGGTACAAGTCGTAGGTGAACACCGAGTTGAAGGCGGTCACGTTGCCGGCCATCCCCGACATGAACGAGGCCATCAGGGCGGTCAACCCCACGCCGAGCATCCCCGACGGGTAGAGCGCCGACAGCATCGAGGGGAGGGCCATGTCGAAGTCCACCCGCCCGTCGGGCTTCAGGGGCAGGTGGTACCCGCCGCCGTGGGCGGCCATCGCCATCGCGATGAGGCCCGGCAGGATCACCACGAACGGGATCAGCATCTTCGGGAACGCGGCCAGCAACGGCGTGCGCCGCGCGGCGTTCATGTCGCGCGCCACCATCGCTCGCTGGACGACCAGGAAGTCGGTGCACCAGTACCCGAACGACAGCACGAACCCGAGGCCCATGATCATCCCGAACAGCCCGATGCCCATCGGGTTTTGCGACGGCGACCCCATGTACGTCCACGTGTGGGTCATCTGCGGCGCGAGCACGGCCTTGATGCCGGTCCAGCCCCCGACATGATGCAGCCCGACGTACACCAGGGGCGCGATGCCGAAGACGATCAGGAAGAACTGGAGCACCTCGTTATAGATCGCGCTCGTGAGCCCGCCCAGCACGGTGTACGCCAGCACGATGCCGGCCGAGAGGATGACCGAGAAGCCGAAGCTCCAGCCGAGCAGGGTCTGGAACAGGATGGCCAGCGCGTAGAGCGAGATGCCGGACGAGAACACGGTCATGACGGCGAACGAGAGCGCGTTCAGCGCCCGCGTCTTCTCGTCGAACCGCAGCTTCAGGAACTCGGGCACGCTGCGGGCGCGGCTGCCGTAGTAGAACGGCATCATGAACAGGCCGAGGAAGACCATCGCCGGGATCGCGCCCACCCAGTAGAAATGGGCGGTCATGATGCCGTACTTCGCCCCCGAGGCCGCCATCCCGATCACTTCCTGCGCCCCGAGGTTCGCGGAGATGAAGGCGAGGCTGGTGATCCACAGCGGCACGGCGCGGCCGCTCATCAGGAAATGGCTGCTGGTCTTGACGTGGCGCCGGAGCACCGCGCCGATGGCCAGCACGAAGCAGAAGTAGACGGCGATGATGCCGTAGTCGAGCGGTGCGAGCCGCATCGCGTGGGTGGCGGCGAAGGTGTCGGGCGTCATGGGCGCCTAAAGTAGCAGTGGCGGGCTCCGCCCGCGAGATGGGCCCGCCGCCCTGCCTCCGGGAGCGGGCGGCGCGCGTTAGATTGGCGGCATCCGCGTCGCCATACCGGGTGCGCGGCCGGCCGGGTGCCTTCTGGCCGACGCTGCGCTCCGGGCGACGCTGGGCTGTCCCTAGCGAGGAGGGCGACGATGAAGCTCGGCCGGCGGTTGGCGTTGGCGGTGGCGGTGGGCGCGGGGCTTCCAGCTCTGCTCGCCGGCCAGGTCCCCCCCCCGCAGGCCGTGGTGCTCCGGCCGGCACGGGTGTTCGACGGCGCGGCGCTGCAGAGCGGATGGGAAGTGGTGGTCGCCGGCGACCGCATCACCGCCGCCGGGCCGGCGGGCAGCGTCACGCGGCCCGCGGGCGCCCGGGTGATCGAGCTGAAGGGCCTCACCCTGATGCCGGGGATGATCGAAGGTCACTCGCATCTCCTCCTGCATCCCTACAACGAGACCAGCTGGGACGACCAGGTGCTGAAGGAGCCGCTGGCGCTCCGCATCGCGCGGGCGACCGTGGCGGCGCGCACCACGCTACTGGCCGGGATCACGACCGAGCGGGATCTGGGCACCGAGGGCGCCGGCTACGCCGACGTCGGCCTCAAGCAGGCGATCAACCAGGGGATCATCCCGGGCCCCCGGCTGCTGGTCGCGACGCGGGCCATCGTGGCGCAGGGGGCGTATGGGCCCAAGGGCGCGCCCGAGCGCGACCTCGCCTTCGGCGCCGAGGCCGCGGGGGGGCAGGACGACCTGATCCGGGTCGTGCGCGACCAGATCGGGCGCGGGGCCGACTGGGTCAAGATCTACGGCGACGCCCGGTGGGGTCCGCACGGCGAGGTGGAGCCGACCTTCACGCAGGAGGAGTGGAATACCATCGTCGCGGTCGCCTCGAGCGCGGGCCATCCCGTGTCGGAGCACGCCTACACGGCGGAGGCGATGCGGCGCGCGGTGCTGGCGGGCGTGACCACAATCGAGCACGGCAACGACGGCACCCCCGAGGTCTTCCGCCTGATGGCGCAGCACAACGTCGGGCTCTGCCCGACCGTGGCGGCCTACGAGGCGACGGCGGAGTACGCCGGGTGGCGGAAGGGCGTGGATTCCATGCCGCCGTTCCTGGTGCACAAGCGGGAGACGTTTCGCGAGGCGCTCGCGGCCGGCGTGCCGATCTGCTTCGGCGGCGACGTGGGTGTCTTCCCGCACGGCGAGAACGTCCGCGAGCTGGAGATCATGGTGGACTACGGCATGACGCCGTTGCAGGCCGTCGTGGCGGCCACCAGCGGCAACGCCCGGATCCTGAAGCTCCCCGACCGTGGCAGCGTGCAGCCCGGGCTGCTCGCGGACCTCATCGCGGTGGACGGCGACCCGACCGCCGACATCTCCGCGCTGCGGCGCGTCCGGTTCGTGATGAAGGGCGGCGCGGTGGTACGCGACCAGTGATTACGCGGCGGGATTTCGTCGAGCGTGCCGCGCTGCTCGGCGCCGGTGCGTTGGCAATGCCGGGCGCGCTCCGGCGGCTGTACCCGCGGTCCGACGGGGGCGACGCGGGCGGTGTGGGCGCCGCGCGGTGTGTGGTTCAGGGCAACGACCTGACGCTGGCGAACGACGCGGTCGCCGCGGTGTGGAGCGTGGCGGACGGTGCCCTGCGGGCGGTGCGCTTCGAGGACCGCCTGAATCGCGCCAGCTTCGCGCTGCCGCCGGACGTCTTCAGCCTTGACCTGCCCGACGGCGGAGCGATCCGCGCGTCGGAGATGCGGGCAGGGGTCCCGCGCGTGGAGCGCCTGACGGGCGACCCGGCCGCGTCGCGCGTCGTGGAGCGGGTCGGCGGGCAGCAGGTGAGCGTCACCCTCGCCGACGCCGGCGGCCGGTTGCGGGTCACCTGGCGCGGCATCCTGCGCGACGGATCGGCCTACGTGCGGCAGGAGATCAGCCTCGAGAGCGCGGACGGCGAGGTGCCGCTCCTGCGGATCACGCTGGTGGACGTTCCGCTTCCCGGCGTCCGGGTGCACGGCGCGGTGACCGGCTCGCCGCTGGTCGCGGGCAATCTGTTCCTCGGCTTCGAGCACCCGCTCTCCGGCGCCGCCTCCGACGGCGGGCGCGCGCGGGCCTGGCTGGACCGCGAGCTGCCCGTGCGGCCCGGCACCGCCCCCACCTATTCCTCCGTCATGGGCGTCACCACGCCGGGGCAGTTCCGGCGCGACTTCCTCGCCTACCTCGAGCGCGAGCGGGCGCACCCGTACCGCACGTTCCTGCACTACAACTCCTGGTACGACCTCGGCTACTTCAACTCGTACGATCAGGCCGGAGCGCTGGCGGTGATCGACGCCTTCGGCACCGAGCTGCAAGTCCGCCGCGGCGTGACGCTCGACTCCTTCCTCTTCGACGACGGGTGGGACGACCACACCACGCTGTGGCACTTCAACACCGGCTTCCCGAGCGGCTTCGCGCCCGTCAAGGCGGAGACGGCGAAGTACAGCGCCGCGCCGGGGGTGTGGATGAGTCCGTGGGGCGGCTACGGGCAGCCCAGGCAGGAGCGGCTGCGCTACGGCCGGGAGCAGGGGTTCGAGATCAACGCCGAGGGCTTCGCGCTGTCGGGCCCGAAGTACTATGCCCGCTTCCGCGACGTGTGCCTCGACATGATCAGCACCTACGGGGTCAACCAGTTCAAGTTCGACGGCACGGGCAACGCATCGCAGGCCACGCCGGGAAGCGCGTTCGACAGCGACTTCGACGCGGCCATCCACCTCATCGGCGAGCTGCGGACCGTCAAGCCTGACCTGTACGTGAACCTCACCACCGGCACCTTCCCCTCGCCGTTCTGGCTGCGCTACGCCGACTCGATCTGGCGCGGGGGAGAGGACCACGACTTCGCCGGCGTGGGGACGGACCGGCAGCGGTGGATCACCTACCGCGACGGCGACACCTACCGCGGTGTCGTGGCCCCGGGGCCGCTGTTCCCGCTGAATTCGCTGATGCTGCACGGGCTGATCTACGCCCAGCACGCCCACAACCTGAGCACCGACCCGCACGACGACTTCGGCGACGAGGTGCGCGCCTACTTCGGCACCGGGACGCAGCTCCAGGAGATGTACATCACCCCCTCACTTCTCACCCCTCACAACTGGGACACGCTGGCGGAGGCGGCGACCTGGTCGCGCCGCAACGCCGACGTGCTGGCGGACACCCACTGGGTGGGGGGCGACCCCATGGCGCTCGCGGCGTACGGGCACGCGGCGTGGCGCGCGGGGCGCGGCATCCTGTCGCTGAGGAATCCGGCGGCGGTACCGCAGTCGCTCACCCTGGACGTCGCCACGGCCTTCGAGCTGCCTGACGGGGCGCCGCGCTCGTACGCGGCCAGGAGCCCGTGGGCGTCCGACCGCACGCTGATGCCGGCGCGCCTCGAGGCGGGCGTGCCGCACCAGTTCGACCTGCAGCCATTCCAGGTCCTGACGCTGGAAGCCGACGCGCTCCCGTGAGCGCGCCGGCGTGACGGTCGCCGCCGGGCAGCCGCTCGGGTGAGCGCCTTCGCGCTGAGCCTGCTCCTGGCCGGGGGCGCGCTGCACGCGGCGTGGAATCTGCTGCTCAAGGGGGCCGCCAACCGGCTGGTGGTGTTGTGGTGGTCGTGGCTGGCGGGCTCGCTCCTCTTCCTCCCCGTCCTGCTGGCCGCCCCGGTCCCGCGGCCGATCTGGCCGTTCGTCGCGGCCAGCGCGGCGGTCGAGTGCGCGTACGGCCTCCTGCTCACCCACGCTTACGGCCAGGCCGATTTCTCTCAGGTGTATCCGCTGGCGCGCGGCGCGGCCCCGGCCCTGCTCGCGGTCTGGGCGGCGGTGGCGCTCCGCCAATATCCCTCGCTCCCCGGGCTCGCGGGCATCGGGCTCATCGTGCTCGGCCTGGTGCCGGTGGGAGGGGGCGACGTGTGGTGGAAGTGGGGTGGAGCAGGGTTCCGGCCGCGAGGTGTGGCCGCAGCCTTCGGCGTCGCCCTGTGCATTTCGGTGTATTCGCTGATCGACGGTGTCGCGGTGCGGCGCACCAGCGCCGCGCCGTACACCGTGGCCATCATCCTCGTCGGCTCCCTGCTGCTCGCGCCACCGGTCCTGCTGCGGTACGGCGCCCGGGCGGCGCTGGCGGAGCTGCGCAGCCAGACCGTGCGCATCGTGGTGGCTGGCGCACTGATGATGATTGCCTATACCCTGGTGCTGCGCGCCTACGCGGTATCGCCGCTCGCGTATGCCGGTGCGGTGCGCGAAGTCGGCGTGGTGATCGCCGCGCTCGCGGGCTGGCTGTGGCTGGGTGAGGGCTTTGGTGCGCGGCGGGTCGTTGGAGCGGCGGCGGTGTTCCTGGGAATCCTGACCCTGGCGGTGTACGGCTGAGCCGGTCGAGCGGCCGTGGATGAAGGAGACGATGATGGCGAAGAACGGTTCGTCCCGCAGGAAGTTCGTGCAGGAGCTCGCGCTGGGGTCCGCCGCGGTGGTGCTCGGCACCGGCGCCGGAATCCGCGGCGCCCGGGCCGGAACCGCGGACGCGGACTCCGCGTCTCCGGATCGCGCCTCCCGGGCTCCGGCGCCCGCGCGCGTTGCCCCGCTGCCGCCCCGCGACCGGGTTCACCGTGTCGCCGAGGCGAGCGGAATCCCGCTCGGAGGGATCGGCACGGGCTCGGTCGAAATCCGCTCCGACGGCCACTTCCACGAGTGGATGATCTTCAACCTCGGCCCGTGGGCCGCAGACGGCCCCGTGCAGCTCGGCGCTCCGCCCGACATGTCGCCGGGCGCGCTGGCGTTCTTCCTGCGGGTCCAGCCGGAAGGTGGCGCGCCGCTGGTGCGCCGGCTCGGGACGCGCAGCGACCAGGAGGACCTCTACTCGCTCAGCTGGGTGAAGAGCGTCGAGGCGATCGAGTACGACGCCGCCTTCCCGGCCGCGACCCTGCGCTACCAGGATTGCACGCTACCGGTCGCGACCTCCGCGACGCTGTTCTCGCCCATCGTGCCACACGACGCCCGGACCAGCGGGACGCCCGGCTTCCACGCCGTCTTCACCGTGAAGAACACAGCGGCGCGGCCGGTGCAGCTCTCGCTCGCGTGCACGCTCCGCAATCCGCTGGCGTGGGGCGCCGCGGACCGGCGGCTGGGGCTCGCGGTGGTGCAGGACGGCGGCTCGACCTACCTGACGATGCGCACCGCCGCGGAGCTGCCGCAGCCGTCCACGGTGGGCAGCCTGGGCCTGTCGGTCACGGGCGGTCAGGCGAGCTGGATCGCGGGCGAGTTCGGGTCCTACGTCGGGAACGGATTCTGGGGTGGCATCTTCGCCTCGTTCCTCAAGGACTTCCGCGAGTCGGGGCGGCTGCCAAGCCTGGAGCCGCGGGAGTCGCCGGCCAAGCTGCTCCAACTCACCGACGACCAGATCGCCGCGCTCCCGTTGGCGGACAAGCAGGCCGCGGCGAGGCAGCTCCGGCAATACGCGTCGTTCGCCGCGCTGTACGACCGCTTCGCGCGCGTGGAAGGCGCGGCCGTGGACGGCGACGCGGCGCTCGGCCGCTACCTCGCGCGGGCGCGCTCGTGGCTGGACCGGCTCGCCGGCCGCGACCGCAGGGGTGCGCGGTGGGGCGACGCGGCGCTGTGCTCCACCCTCGACCTCGCACCCGGTGAAGAGCGCGAGGTGCGGTTCACCCTGGGATGGCACTTTCCGCACCACCTCAGCCCCAAGGGCACGGAGCTGGGCCACATGTACGAGCAGTGGTTCAAGGACGCCGAGGACGTGAACCGCTTCCTGGTGCGGCACCAGGCGGAGCACCGCGAGGCCACGCGGGCCTTCGCGAAGGCCCTGGCCGGCACCACCCTCGGTCCCGAGCTGGCGGAGGCGTGGTCGGCGCAGCTCAGCACCCTGGTCAAGTCCACCTGGTGGACTCGCGACGGCCAGTTCGCGGTCTGGGAAGGTTTCGGGTGCTGCGGGTTCCAGACGATGGACGTGTCGTACCAGGGCTCGGGCAGCATCGTCGCGCTCTTCCCCGAGCTGCAGCAGCGGCAGCTCGAGATGAGCGCCCGGTTCCAGCGCGCCGATGGCCGGGTGCCGCACTTCTTCACGCCCGACTTCTCGCAGGTGGACGACTCGTTCGAGCGAGTGGACATGAACCCGCAGTTCGTGCTCATGGTGTGCCGGGACTGGCTGTGGCGCGGCGACCGCGACTACCTCGCGGCCATGTGGCCGCACGTGTCGCGCGCCATCGAGAACACGGCGCTGCTCGACACGAACGGCGACGGCCTGCCCGACAAGGACACCCGGCTCAATACCTACGACCAGTGGGACTTCTTCGGCACGCCGTCGTACATCTCGAGCTTGTGGCTGGCCGCCCTCAAGGCCGGCGTCCGTCTGGCGGAGGACGTGGGCGACCAGGCCACCGCGGCACGGTGGCGCGGGTGGCTCCAGAAGGGCGCCGCGTCGTTCGACGCGATGCTGTGGAACGGCGAGTACTACAGCCTGTGGGTGGACGGGGACCGGCGCGACGAGTGCTGCATGAGCGACCAGCTCAGCGGCGAGTGGTACACCCAGCTGATGGGGTTGGGCCAGAGCCTGCCGCGCGAGCGTGTGGTGGCCGCACTGCACGCCGTCGTGCGGCACAATTTCACCGCCGAGCAGGGGCTGATCAACGCGTCGTATCCGACGGGTGCGCAGGCGCGGTTCCCGACTTTCGAGAATCCGCAGGCCTCCGGCAACTGGACGGGCATCGAGTACGCGATCGCGTCGATGATGATGGAGTTCGGCCTGGTGGAGGAGGGCGTCGCCGTGGTCCGCGCGGTGCAGGACCGCTACGCCCGGGCCGGCCGCATCTGGAACCACGTGGAATGCGGCGACCACTACTACCGTGCGATGTGCAGCTGGGCGTGCCTGCTGGCCGCGACAGGGTTCAAGGTGGATGCGCCACGCCAGGTCCTGACCGTCGCGCCGGTGATCCGCGCGCGCGAGGTGCGCGCGCCGTTCGTCTCGGCGACCGCGTGGGGGGAGTTCACCCAGGGCGCCCGCCGCTTCGAGCTGCAGTGCCGCTCCGGGGACATGACCTTGCGGCGGCTCCGCTTGAACCTGGAGGCGCGCGGCCTCACGGCACGGCTCAACGGCCGGAGAATCCCCTGCACGGTGTCGGACGACCACGGCTACCGCGTGCTGGATTTCGGCGCGCCGATCTCCCTCGGCAGCGGCGGTGTGCTGGCGGTCTCCGCCTAGCGCGAGCGCGGCGCGGGGAGGCCGGACACTTGAATCCGTCCGCCCTCCCCGCTATTCAGACGTGTCATCCCAGCCAGTCCACGCGGTCCGGCGGCCGAGGTCGGCCGGCCGAGGAGGAAGCATGCGCCTGATCCCGTTGGCAACCGTTTTGATCGCCTGTGGCGCCGTCGCGTCTCCCGTGCGGGCGCAGCGGCCCCGCCCGCCGCAGCCCGCCGCCGACCAACCGACGGTGCGCGACTCCGTGGTCCGGCCACAGACCGCCGCGTCCGATACGCAGGAGGATTCGTCGGTCACGCTGCACTCGATCCGCATCGACGGGCAGACCATCCCGTACCGCGCGATGGCCGCCACGCTCATTCTCAAGAACGACTCCGGGGCGCCCATCGGCCGGTTGTATTACACGGCGTACACGCGCACCGACGTCCACGACCCGAGCCAGCGCCCGCTGGCGTTCATCTACAACGGGGGCCCGGGCTCCGCGTCGGCTTGGCTCCACATGGGCGCGTTCGGCCCGCGGCGCATCCTCACCACCGACGCCGCGCCCACGCCCCCGCCCCCGTACCGCCTGGTCGACAACGCCAACAGCCTGCTCGACGTCACCGACATGGTGTTCATCGACCCGATCGGCACCGGGTTCAGCAAGCCGGTGGGGAAGGCAACGGGGAAGGACTTCTGGGGCATCGACGAGGACGGCAAGTCGCTGGAGCAGTTCGTCCAGCAGTACGTGAGCCGCAACAGCCGCTGGAACTCGCCCAAGTACCTGATCGGCGAGAGCTACGGCACCACCCGCTCGGCGGTGCTGGTCAACCTGCTGCAGGGCAACGAGGGGATGGACTTCAACGGCGTGGTCCTCATCTCGTCGGTGCTCGACTTCGAGTCCCTGAACTTCGCGCCGGGGCACGACATTTCGTACGTCCTGTACCTGCCGAGCTACGCAGCGGTCGCGGCCTATCATCACGTGATTCCGCAGCCGGCCAACCTGGCGGCGTTCCTCGACACGGTGCGGCAGTACGCGGCGGGCCCCTACGCGTCGGCCCTGGCCAAGGGCTCGGCCCTCGGCGCGGACGAGCGCCAGAGCGTGATCCGGCAGCTCTCGGCATACACGGGGCTCGGCACCGACTACCTCGACAAGGCGAACCTGCGGGTGAGCCTCGGGCAGTTCATGGCCGAGCTGCAGCGCTCGCACGGCCTGGTGACGGGCCGTCTCGACGCGCGCTTCAGCGGCCCCGAGCCCGACCTGCTGCGGGAGAACGCCTACTCCGATCCGCAGTCCGACGCCATCACCGGCGCGTTCACGGCGGCGATCAACACGTACCTGCGCGAGGAGCTGAAGTACGGCGGCGACCAGCGCTATGCGGTGGGCGGCGACGTGCACTGGAACTGGAACCGCGGCGGCCGCGAGGGCGGGTGGCGGGGCACACCGTACGTGGGCAGCGATCTCGCCGCGGCGGTGGTCTACAACCCCAACCTGCGTGTTCAGGTCGAGAACGGCTACTACGATATGGCCACCCCGTTCTTCGCGACCGAGTACACCATGGACCATCTCGGCCTCCGGCCGGACCTCAGGAGCCACGTCGAGCTGAAGTACTACGACGCGGGGCACATGATGTACCTGCACGAGCCGGACCTGGCGCAGCTCAAGGCGAACATCGCGCAGTTCATCGGCGCGACGAGCCGCACCACGCCGTAGCGGCGCGTCCGCGTCCCTCCGATACGAAGGCCGGGGCCCGTGTCGGGCCCCGGCCTTTCTACGTCTGGTTGCCGGCCGGCCTACTGCATGGTGGGCGGCGCCTTCACCGGCGGGGCCGGCCGCGCCGGCAGCTTGCGCGGATGCGCCTCGATGGCCCGCAGCACCTCCGCGACGCCGCGCTCAAGCTGAGGATCGCGGCCCGCGATGACGGACGCCGGGTCGTTCTCGACGACGATGTCGGGGTCCACGCCGTGGCCCTCGACGACCCAATGGCCGGTGGTGTCGGCCAGACCGAATTCCGGCACGTTCACGTGCCCCCCGTCGATCAGCGGGCCGTGATCCGAGATGCCTACCACCCCGCCCCACGAGCGCTTGCCGATCAGCAGCCCGAGGCCGGCCTGCCGGAACATGTAGGGGAAGATGTCCCCGTCCGACGCCGACGTCTCGTTGAGCAGGGCCACCATGGAGCCGTAGAACGTGGGCCCGTCGGGGTAGGTGAAGGTGTAGTCGCTGTTGCGCGCGAAGTCGGTGCCCAGCAGCCGGCGGCTCAGACGCTCGATCACCATCGCCGAGATGTTGCCGCCGCCGTTCGCCCGCACGTCGACGACCAGCCCTTCCTTGCGGACCTGCGGGTAGTACCACTTGATGAACTCGCTGATGCCGTCGGCACCCATGTCCGGGAGGTGGAAATACCCCACCCGCCCATCCGTCAGCGAATCCACTTTCCGCCGGTTGTTCGCGACCCAGCCGTAGTAGACCAGCTGGGTCTCGCTGGTGATGGGCCGGTAGGTCACCTGACGCGCACCCTCGGCGACGGGGCGCGTGTTGAGCGTGAGCGTAACGGGGCGGTCCGCCTTGAACCGCAGCAGCCGGTACGGATTCTCCGGCGCCTTCAGGTCCTCGCCGTCGATCGCGAGGACGTAGTCGCCGACCCGCGCGTCCACGCCCACCTCGGTCAGCGGTGAGCGGTATGGGGCTTCGGCGTTGTCGCCACGGAGGATGGTGGCGATCCGGTAGCGGCCCGATGCCGAGTCCAGCGCGAAACGGGCGCCCGGCAGCGCCACCGGCGGCCGGTCCGGGATCTCACGGTCCCCGCCCGAGATATAGGTGTGCGAGTTGCTCAACTCCCCGATCATCTCCTGCAGCACGTAGTCGAGATCGGAGCGGTGGCCGACGTACTGGAGCAGCGGCCGGTAGCGGTCGCGCAGCGTCTTCCAGTCGTAGCCGTTCATGTTCGGGACATAGAAGAAGTCGCGGAACCGGCGCCACACCTCGTCGAAGATCTGCGCCCACTCCTGCTGCGGAACGATGTCCGCCTGCAGGCCGGCCGTGGAGACGGTCTTCTTCGTGGACGCGCCCTTCGGATTCGCGTCGTACAGGTTGTAGGCGTCGCCCTGGTGCACCAGCACCTTCGAGCCGTCGGGCGACAGGACGTAGTCGTCGATGCTGTCCGCGAGCGCGGTGACCTTGCGGTCGTCGAGGCTGAAGACCATGAGGGACGCGCCGGTCGGCGCTTCGCGGCCGTAGTAGCTGGCCGGGCGCCGTACGAACAGCAGGTTGCCCTTCACCGCGGCGAGCCCGTCGTAGTTGTCGGCGGGCACGGGCACCGGCGTGACGCGGTCCGCCAGTCCGTCGAAGTCGATCTGGACGGGTGCCGGTACGCTCTTCGACGCCGCGTGCGTCGTATCGGGAGCGGGCTCAGCTGCCGCGCGACGGCCGCGGGGAGCCGGTGCGGCCGGCGCGGGGGCGGGCGCCGTGGTGTCAGGCTTCACCTCGTCGCTCTGTGCGGGGAACGGCGACGGCACGTCCTTGCGCAGCGCCAGCGCGAAGATCCCTGTGCTCCGATTGCCGGCGAAGTTCCACTCGAGCGAGCTGAGCTGCGGGTGGTACTCGCGGTCGCCGAGGAAGAAGAGGTACTTGCCCTCGGCGCCGAACGCCGGGTGGTACGCGTTGTTGAGCGGGCCCGTGACCTGGTGCGGCGCGCTCTCGCCGACGCCCCAGATCCAGATCGAGTTGACACCGCTGGCGTGGCTCAGGCTGAACGCGAGCCACCGGCTGTCCGGTGACCAGCTCTGATCGCCGATGCTGCCGCCGGAGTCGCGCGCCACCTCGGTCAGGTGCTTCGTGGCGATCTCGATAACCCACAGCCGGCCGGCCTTGTCGCCGAACGCCAGGCGGCGGTTGTCGGGCGACCAGACCGGCGGGTAGCGCATCATCTCGCCGTCGGTGGTGAGTCGCTCCGGCGCGCCGCTCCCGTCCTGGTCCACGAGGTACAGCTCTTCCTCGCCGCTCATGTCGGAGATGAACGCGATCTTGCGGCCGTCGGGAGACCAGCGCGCCGCCTTGTCGTGGGCGTTGGAGCTGTGCGTGAGGTTGCGCGTCGGGCCGTGCTCGGCCGGTGCGGTGAACACGTCGCCGCGGGCGACGAACAGCGCGCGGGTGCCCTCCGGGCTCAGCGCGAAGTCCTCGATGAAGCCCGCCACCGAGAGGTGCCGCGGCCGGGCGGCGAGGCCGTCGTCCGGCACGTAGATGTCGAGCTTGCGGTCGCTGCTGTCACGGATCGAGTAGACGTGCAGCTCGCCGTCCAGCTCGTAGACGATGCGGCCCGCGTGGTCGGTGCTCGGCCAGCGTACGTCCCACGTCGTGCTGTGGGTGAGCTGGGCGAGGTCGCTGCCGTCGGGCCGCACCGAATAGAGGTTGAGCGTCCCGCTGCGGTCGGAGGCGAAGTAGATCCGGTCGCCGATCCACATCGGATCTCGGTCGGTGAACGGATTGTTCGTGATGTCGTGTGCTTCGTGCGTCGCGAGGTCGAACGTCCAGATGTCCTCGGCCCAGCCGCCCTGGTACCGCTTCCAGGCGCGGAAGTCGCGGAACAGCGGCGAGTACGCGATCTGGCGGCCGTCGGGAGCGAGGTCGCCCGCACCGGACTGCGGCATCGGCAGCGCCACGGGCAGCCCGCCCGCGAGCGGCACGGTGAAGAGGCGTCCTTCACCCAGGTCCCAGCCGTCGCGGAGCGAGCGGAAGACCACCGACTTGCCGTCGGGCGTCCATCCGTAGACCTGATCGTCATAACCCCAGCGCGGCGGCAGCGGCCCCCGCGTGGGATAGAAGGTGAGCTGCCGCGGCACGCCCCCCGTCGCCGGGATCACGTACACCTGCTCGTCGCCGTCGTACTGGCCGGTGAACGCGATCCACTGGCCGTCGGGTGAGTACTTGGCGAACAGCTCGAGCCCCGGGCTCGCGGTGAGGCGCACCGCGGTGCCGCCGGTCGAGGGCGCGAACCAGAGATCGCCCGCGTAGGTGAAGACGACGCGGTCGCCGCGGATGTCGGGGAAGCGGAGCAGCTTGGTCTGCGCAGCGGCGGGCGCCGCCATCGCAAGCGCGAGCAGCGCCGCCTGACGCAGCGCATGTCCCGCCAGGGTTCGTGACCAGCGCATCGGTTGTCTCCTTCGCAGAGCTTGGTGCTGCGCCTAGAGTCGCCGCATCGCGGGCGCCGCGGGCGTGAGGAAGAACTCCGCCGCCGCAGCGTGCGCGGGGAAGGCGTTCCGGTACTCGTCGGCCCAGCGGGCGAGGAACGCCTCGGCCTGCGCGGCACGGACCAGCGCCCACACCGCGCCGCCGAAGCCTCCGCCGAACGCCGACGCCGCCGTGGCGCCGAGCGTGCGCGCGGAACGCGCCAGCGCGATCGTCTCGGGGATCTGGTTCTTGAGGAGCCGCACCGCCCGCTCCATGGACTGGTCCACCAGCGGTCCGATGCCTTCCACGTCGCCGCGCGCCAGCCGGTCTCCCACCGCGGGGATGATCTCGGCGTTCTCCATGTAGAACTGCTCGAACCGGTCGAGCAGCGCCGGCGTCGGCGTGAGAATCCGGCGCATCTGCGCCACGGCGTCGGGGGCCGATTGGATCGCGTCAGCGAGCCAGAGATCCGTGCGTCCTGTCGCCTCGCGCCACAGCCGCATCACGTCGTCCACCAGCCGCGCCGCGCGGTTGTACTTCTCCTGGGCGGCCGCGTTCTTGTCGGCCACGACGCCGCTCGCGGCCACCGCGAAGATCCAGCCGGCGGGAAGCGGCAGTTGACGCTCGTGGCGCACCGGGCAGAAGGCGTACTGGCTCAGCTCGCCCGCGCGGCAGCACAGAATGGCCGTCTGGTCCTCGCTCCCGCCGGCGAGCCCCACGCCGGTGTCGCCGCGCAGCGTGCCGAAGGTGCGCCCGTTCTCGACGGTGCCAAGGTAGCCGGCGAGGTCCTCCGGCCCGTGGATGTTGGCGGTGTACTCCGGCCGGCGGTCGAGGCCGTTGACGTCGGCGAGGGCGGTGTAGAAGCCGACCGAGACCGCGCTCGAGCTGCTCATCCCGGCCGCCAGCGGCAAGTCCCCGACCAGGCCGATGTCGGCCCCCTTCAGCGTACCGGGGAAGTTGCGGGCCAGGCGGCGGGCCATGGTCATCGGGTAGTTGGACCAGTGCCCCGGCTCGGCGCGCACGCTCGGCGAGATGGCGAACTCCACGTTCTCGCCGAGGCGCCCGTCCACGATGCGCATCCGGTCGTCGTCGCGCGGCGCGACCGCGAAGCACATGCCGCGCTCGGCGGCGCACAGAAGGCTCCGCCCGCCTGCGTAGTCGGTGTGCTTGCCGAGGACCTCGATCCGGCCCGGAACGAAGTACTGCCGGACCTCGGTCGACGTGCCGTCGAGCTGCTCGAGGGCTGCGAGCGCGCGGTCGGTGAGTGGGTGGGTGGGCATGGCTATAGCATAACGCGCGTGCCGGCCAACTGCTTCGTCACGACGGCGACGTCGGCGCGGCTCGTCAGGTCGAGCACCGGTGCGTGGATGGGCAGGACCCGGAATCGCTCGCCGAGTGTGGTCATGGCGTGGCGCACGGCCACCTGGATCTCCAGCTCACCGTTGGCCGACGGCGCGATCGCTCGGCTGGCCGCGAAGATGACCGGCGTGAACATCCAGCAGTTCATGCTGATCAAGGCATCCACTTCGATTCCCTGGGCAGCGTCGCCCGGCTCGACCAGGCGTGTCGCGAAACCCTGGGCGTCCATTTCCACGATGGGAAAGGTCGCCACGCGCTCCAGCGCGAGGTTGCCCTCGGTCACCAGCGTCTTGCGCCAGAAGGCGGCGATCCCGGAGCCCTCGATGGTCCGGAGGCTGCGATATGCCTCGACCGGGTAGTAGTTGTCGGAGTTGATGACCAGGAAGTGGTCTGCGCCGACGAAGTGCTCCGCCGCCAGGACCGCGTCCGCCGTGCCCAGGGGCTTCTCCTGGATGGCGTAGGCGATCCGGAGGCGGCGCGGCTTCACGTCGTGCTCGAAGTGATCGCGCACGACCTCGCGGTCCGGTCCGATCACGAGGCAGACGTCCTGGTAGCCTGCGTCGGCCAGCGCGCTCAGCACGTAGTCGAGGAACGGTCGCCCGCCCAGGGGCATCATCGCCTTGAGGCCGGCCGCGGCGACGGCGGCCTGGTGGCCCTCGAGCACCGCCTTCGTGTCCTTGCGACGCATCCGCGTGCCCAGACCGCGAGCCAGGATGACGGCCTTGGAAGCAAGCGCGGCCATCAGCGCGTCACCGCCTTCTGCCGGGGTCCGCGCCTCATCGCGCCGCCCCCGGGCAACTGGCGCGCACCTCGGCCACGGCGTGCTGGAATCCCGCGGCCTCGACCAGCGGCCGCAGCCCGTCCCGCGTGAAGGGCAGGCTCGCAACGGGGTCCGCGAGGTGGTCGAGCACCCTCCCAGCCTGCGCACACTCGTGCCGCGCGGCAAGGGCGCGACTGCGTGCCAACCGGACTTCGAGGTACACCTGCCGCACGTTTGCGCCCCCCTCCTCGCGCGAGAAGAACCGCCCCGCCAGCTGCCGTTCGGCGTCGTCGAACCGGCCCGCCTCGGCGAGCAGGCGCGCCGCGGTGAAAGCGAGCACCGCCGGCACCGATCGCCGATCGGGATACGCCAGCAGCGCGCGGGCCCGCTCCTCCGCCGGCCGCCCCGCGAGCCGCAGCGCCTGCTCGAGTCCGAGGTACAGGCCGACGTTGAATGAATCTACCCGGATCCCCTCCGTGTAGAGAGCGATTGCGCGCTCCGGGGCTCCGCCCGTAGCAAGAACCGTGCGCGCCATGTCGCCCTGGAGTGTGGGAAGGCGCCGATTGAGCTGCTCCGCCCGTTCCCATTCGCCCATCGCGGAGTCCGGCAGATCAGCCGACATGAGGAGGGAGCCGAGCAGGAAATGAGCGGTGGCGTCACCCGAATCCGCGGCGATGGCGCGCCGCAGCACCGGGAACGTCTCCGGCCTGCTCGGGAAGACGAACGCCGTCGGCATGCGAGAGGCCGCGGCAAAGTCGGCACCGCCGTCGAGTCCCATCGCGTACCGGCAGAAGCCGCGGTAGTAGGCGATCAGCGGGTACGACTCGGGCCGCGGCATTCCCGGCTCGCTCACCACGCCCGGGCCCGCGGGCCACGCTCGCGCGAGGAGATCCACGGCCTCGCCGAACAGACCGAATCGGAGGTACTCCGAGGCGATGTCGAGAATCCGCTCCGGGTCCGCCGCGAGATGCTCCCACAGCGCGGAGTCCGTGGCGCCGAGGCGCGTGGCTTCGTAGCGGAGCAGCGAGCTGGTCGGGTCCCACCGCCGCAGATCGGCGAGGCGGTCGCGCGCCTCCTCGGTCCGGCCCAGCGATTGGAGCAGTGCGACTTGGAGCGCGCCGGCGCGCGCGACGGCGTCTTGGCCGGCGCCCGGCCGCTGCAGGATGCGCAGCGCCTCGGCGCGCTCGCCGCTGCGCGCGGCGAGGGCGGCCAGCGCGATGGTGGCAGCGGGCCGGTAGGCGCCGTACGCCTGTGCCTGCTCCAGCGCCCGGCGGGCCGCCGCGTCGTCGCCCTGCGCCGCGGCCGCCAGGCCGGCGTAGTACCACGTCTCGCGGTCGGTGTTCACCCGCTCCACCACCCGGGCGAGATCCGCGCTCGCCGCAGCGAACTGCTTCACTCCGACCTCCAGGCGGCCGGCGGCGCGCGACAGCTCGAGGCTCTCCGGGAAGTGGCGCAGTCCGTCGCGGTAGGTGGCGAGCGCGTCCAGGAGCTGGCCCTGTCGCTCCTGCTCCGTCCCGATCTCGACGAAATCCCCGTCGCTGCGCCGCTCCGGCGCCGAATACTGATGGACCGGTCGAGCCCCGGTCGCGATCTCCGCCGCGGGCACGACGTCGTAGCGCCCCTCGGTGTGCTGGAGCACCGGCGTGCCCGCTGAGTCCAGCAGCGTAACCGTGTAGGTGCCGGCGGCCGGGAGTCCTGCGTAGCGCCTGGTGTACTTCGCGCCGGGCCCGAGCCCGACGCGCTCCGACGCGATCTGGCGAACGCCGTCGCTGAGCCGCAGCTCGGCATTCGGCAGCGTCCGGGTGACCTCGACCCCGGCTTCCAGCGTCACCGCGCCGCCGTTGTCCGGCGCCCGCTCCAGGCCGAGCGCGGCATCCGGGTTGGCACGCACCAGGCCGCCGAGGTCGCGGATCGGGAGCCAGTACTCGGTAAAGCTCACCGTTTCCTGCGGCTCGAGGAACCCGTACGTCTCCTGGTTCCTGAACAGCCCCGCCTGGATCTCGACATAGGCGCTGCTGTCGTCCGACAGGGCGCGCCGCCAGTCGAGGGCGTCGGCGTCCACGCCCCAGGACCAGATCTTCTTGGCCGGCAGGTCGGTGGGTGCGGAATAGTGGACCACGCCGGCCCGGGTGCGCGGATGGTAGACCGCCATCCAGCCCTCGCGGCTCCCATAGCTGAAGCGCGACACGGGTCCGAAGCGGTGGTTGCCCACGACGCTGAGGTCCACGCCGGCCCCATTCACCGGCCAGGTGTCCACGTCGGCGAAGCCGTGCGCGGCGGTGAACTGCATCGGGTAGATGATGCGGCTGTCGTCCCAGACCTCGACGCCGGCGTTGGTCCACCAATAGAAGCGATGGCGCACGTCGCCCGGGTTGGAGAGCGTCGTGCGTTGCTCGAGCACCGAGCGCCCGGGACGCAAGGTGAGCTGGACGCGCCACTGCATCCCCGTGACCCGGTCGACGTTGCTGATCCAGACCGAGGCGCTGCCGTCCGGGGCGGTGGTGGTCGCGAAGTCCACCGGCGAGACGGTCACCCAGTTGTGGGATACCGGGAAGTTGAACTCCACTCCCAGCGCCGCCCACGCGCCACGGTAGGCGATGCGCGCGAACTTGATCGAGGGGTTCGCATAGAACAGCTCGGCGCCGTTGACCTTGTCGGTGCAGCGGTAGAGGTGGCCACCCAGATCCGGCAGCACGGTGCAGCGCAGCCACTCGTTCTCGAGGTTGAGGGTGCGCCAGACGCGCGGGGCGCGCCGGCCCGTCAGGTTGGTCAACAAGGGGTACGGGTAATTGACGCGTCCGGCGGCGAAGAGATCGAACGGCGGGTTCGGATCGGGCGGTCCCTGCTCGTAGGTCGGGATCGTGAGCGTGTCCTGCCAGACGCGCACGGGGGCCGGCTGGCGGTCACTCTGCGCGAACGCCTGGGGGACGCACGCCACGGCGAGGAGCGCGCCGGCGGCTGCGGACGCGAGCAGCGCCGCCGGGACGCTGCCGGCGGCTCGGCGTATGGGCATCGTTTCCCGACCGTGCGCGTTCATTGACAGCTCCAACTCCGCCGGGCTATGGGATACTCGCGCGTTGCGGCTCACACCGGAAGGGCACCCATGACCGACCGCCGCGAGTTCGTGTCGTCACTCATCGCCGCCGCAGCGCTCGCTCCTGCGCGCCCGCTCCGTGTCTCGGGGTGGGGTGGAAAGCGGCCTGGCCGCTTGGCACTGCCGACTGCCGACCAGCTTCACTGGCAGGACCGCGAGCTGGGGATGTTCGTCCACTTCGCGCCGAACACCTGGCAGGACCGGGAGTACGACGACCGTTCGACGCCGCTTGCCTCGATCCACCCGGACATCGATACCGATCAGTGGGTGAGCGTCGCCGAGGACCTCGGCGCCCGGTACGTCGTCTTCGTCGCCAAGCACGTTGGCGGCTTCTGCATGTGGCAGACGTACACGACCGACTACGGCATCGCCCAGACGCCGTGGAAGGCCGGGCGAGGCGACGTGATGGCGGACCTCGCGGCCTCGTGCCGCGAGCGGGGCCTCGGGCTGGGCGTGTATCTCTCGCCCCGCGACGACACGTTCGGCGCCGGCGACGGCGGCAGGTGCGCGACCCCCGAGCGGCAGACGGCCTACAACCGGGTCTACCGGCAGCAGCTCACCGAGCTCCTGACGCGCTACGGCGAGCTGGTGGAGATCTGGTTCGATGGCAGCATCGTCGTGCCGGTCGGCGACATTCTCACCCGGCACGCGCCCCACGCGACGATCTTCCAGGGCCCTCACGCCACCATCCGCTGGGTCGGGAACGAGGACGGCTTCGCGCCGTATCCGGCGTGGAACGCATTGCCCAAGCGCGCGGCGCGGAGCGGAATCGCCACTGCGAAGGAGAGCGATCCGGGCGGCGACGCGTGGCTGCCGCTCGAGGTGGATGTCTCGATTCGCCGGCCCAACTGGTTCTGGAGCACCAGCGACGAACGCAACCTGCTATCGCTCGACGCGCTCCTGGAGCTCTACTACCGCTCCGTGGGGCGGGGCGCCCAGCTCCTGCTGAACATCCCGCCGGACCGGACCGGCCACATTCCCGCGACCGACGCGGCGCGGGCGAAGGCCTTCGGTGACGAGGTACGGCGGCGCTTCGGCCAGAGCGTGGCGGAGCGGTCGGGGGCCGGACGCGAGGTGATCGTGCCGCTCCGCACCCCGGCGCTGGTGGATCACGTCGTGCTCGAGGAAGATCTGGCCGGCGGTGAACGGGTGCGCGAGTACTGGCTCGAAGGGCTGGCCGAAGGGCAGTGGATTCCGCTCGGCACGGGCACGGCGATCGGTCACAAGCGCATTCAGCCCGTCCCGGCCCTGCGGCTGGAGGCCATCCGCCTCGAGGTCACCCGGAGCGTCGGCACGCCGCGGATTCGGCGCCTGGCCGTGTTCGCCGCGGGCGCCGCGCCGCCGCCAAGCTGGAACGATCCCGGCCCGCGCTGACGAGCGCCGGCTCAGCGGACGGCGAAGGCGATGGTGGCGCGTCCCGCGTCGGCGCCCGTGTCCAGGTCCTGGACCCGCAGCCGTAGCAGGTATTTGCCGGGAGGCGTCTGCTCCGGCGTGATGTCGAGGGTCTCGGTCGCCACTCCCCGCGCGTCCACGCGCTGCTCGCGGCGAAACTCGAAGCGGGTCGCGCCGGGCCAGTCATCGCGTTGGATGTCCCGCTGCGGCGCGTTGGTGCGCAACAGCTCGTACGACACGCGATAGCGCACCGTTTCCTCGGCCCGGTGCAGTCCGTACACCTCCGCGTAGCTGCGGATCGGCAAGCCCTGTGGAAAGACGAGCGTCCGCTCGACGCGGCTCACCATGGCGTCCCGGTTGGGGCTGCCTTCGGCCCAGGCCGGGGCCAGGAGCAACTCGCTCACCGCCACCCGGTCGAAGGGCCGGAGCGCGATGCGCAGCGTCTGCCTCCCGAGGCGCGCCGAGTCCTGGACCTGGGCGAGCAGGACGTATTGCCCAGGGTGGCCCGCGAGGGTGACTGCCCCGGCCGAGTCGATGCGCGTGCTGCTCGTACGAACGGTTCCCACCAGCGAGGCCGCTACAGCGCCGCGCGTGGACACGACCACGAGGTCGGTGACCGCCGCGTCGGCCGGATTCGCGAACTGCGCCGTCCACACGCCGAAATCGAGCGGGGCTGGTTCCGAGCTGCCGTCCGCGGTGAGAGCGGTCTCCGCCGTCGCGAACTGGCGCTCGTCCATCGCCCGGAAGACCATGTCCGGCACGTTGCGCTCGCCCAGCGAGAACGCGCTCGGCCGCGCGAAGCGCACTTCGCCGTACTCGCCGTAGCGCCACCGCTCTAAGTCCCTCGTGTTGCACGTCGGGTCGGCCGCGTTGTTTGCGCCGACGAAGTCCTGGTCCGGAGGCCCGAGACGCAGGAACATCACCCCGCGGTCGTCGAGGCCGGTGGCCAGGTTGTAGCCGATCCGCGACGCGACGCTGTCCATGCTCCGAAGGTCGAGGTTGAGCGGCGCGAACATCAGCGGTGGCGCTATCTGGCTTCCGGTCTTCGGATCGGCGAAGACCGGCAGGCTCGGATCGTAGCTCATCCGGGCGCGGTCGGACGCCAGGCTGACGCCCGGCACGACATCGACGCCGGCAAGGGTGGTTGGGTCCACCGGCAGGCCCTCGGCCGGGGGCGGCCTGTCGAGGATCCGCAACCGCTGGCGCGGCGGCATCATCACCTCGTACATCTCGCACCGCGAGTAAAACGCCCGCTCCCCCGTCGAGGGCTCGAGGTTCATCGCCCGCGCGATCTGGCTGCGGTGGTACGAGATCAACGGATGGAGCAGCGGGTAGTGCTTGCGCGCATACCGAAGCCGCGCGAAGTGCTCGGCCAGCCGGTGATTGACGCCCGCGAAGGGGTTGGGATTGCGGCGCGCCCAGAAGCCCTCCAGCCAGGCGCGCTTCTCTCCCCGCGGGATGCCGGCGGCCCACGCCCGCACTTCCCAGGGCCGGGCGATCCCGATCGCCTGATGCCACAAGGCATCGGTCGAGTCCTGGTCGGCGCGGACCAGCGCGCGGTGGTAGAAGGACCAGCCGCCGATCGTGTCGCCGGCTTCGAAGGCGCTCTGCGCCCGGAGCGCCAGCCACGCTGTGTTGGTGGTATCCGCCGCCAGCGCCGAATCGAGTAGCTGGTTCGCGTCATCATAGCGCTCGTCTTCGATGGCCAGCAGGGCCAGGCGAGACCGGATGACCGGGTCCGCGGCGAAGGGTGCCAGGCGTTCGGCCATCCGCCGGCGCCAACCCACGTTGCGGAACAGTGTCAGCCAGTCGTTCCAGGCGTCGCCGTACAGCGGGTCCAGCTCGAGCGTGCGCTCGAGGCCGCGCTGCGCCATCGATTCGCCGTCGTCACCCCCCAGCCAGAAGCCCACCTGCGCGTACCGGTACGGCGGCTCCGGCGAACTCGGAGCTAGGCGCTGCGCCTCCTCGTAGGCGCGCGCCGCGCGGAAGCGCCCGACCGGCATCTGCTTGAACCAGGCGTCGCCCAGGACCAGGAATCCACGTGCATCGCGCCCGTGGTCGTTGGTGTACTTCTCTGCCAGGTGAATCGCGTCGTCGAACTTGCCGGCTTCGATCAGGGTGCGTGCCTGGCGCAGCGGCTCGGGCAGGCTGTCTTGGGCCGCTGCGCGAAGGGGCCACACAATGAGCGCGGCGAGCAGCCAGGCGGACCGAGCACGCATGGGGGTCCCCCTAATGCGAAAAGGCATGGATGGTGAACAACGACCAGGTCACCCCGATGAACACCACCAGGCCGAGAAAGCAGGCCATCAAACCGACCTCCGTCAGCGCCTCGTTGGCGACGCGGTCCGGCTCACGCACGACGAGGTCCCGCACCTGATCCCGGGCGACGGTCACACGCTGGAGATGCCCGCTGACCTTGCTCACGCCAACGATCGAATCGCCCACCAGGTGCGCTTGCCGGACGCGCCACCAGTGCGTGCTGTCGTCCTGCAGCCGCACCGCCACATCACGCGCGTCCTTGGTCGCAAAGGCGCGCTCGAGCGGCACGGGCATCGGGCTCCATCGCGTGCAGGCTCCAACGGCCAGAACGGCGCAGGCGGGGATCGGAACTCTGGGCGTCATCCACCTCCCAAGCCAAGACCAGTATACCCCTCGGGCGTTAGGGCGGCGTCACCTCTGATGGCTTCGTGGCTCGGTGGCTGCGCCCGGAAGCGGAGGATGGGAGGGAGTATTGCGTAGGGCGCGCTCGGGATTCTCGATCCGACCACGGGGGCTCGAGAGCTTCTCCGCCAGCCGCAGGTGCCGTCTCGCTATGCCTTCTCCTTGCCGCTGCTGCCCCAGACCAGGGGCAGCAGGCGCGTGAGCCCCAGTGCGCTCACGCCGAAGAACACGGTGAACGCCAGCGCCTGCGGCGTCCGGCCGTAGAGGAAGCTCCCCACGCCGAAGAGGCCCGAGTAGATGAACACGCAGCCCAGGACCCACCCCAGCAGGGAGAGCGAGAGACGATCGGGCGAGCCGCCGACGCCCGCTTCCGCGCGGATCGCACGCCAGCCCGGGCCGGCGGGCCGCACCAGCTTGTAGAAATCCAGCAACGTCCCGTGCTCGGTAGGGCGCGTGAGGAACGTGACGGACACCCACACCACGGTCGTCGTGAGCACGGTGATGACGAGCGACTGGTACGCGGGCACGGCGTACCCGAGCTTCGCCGCGATGAAGAACCCCGCGGCGACGACGAACGAGCTGGCCATCGCCGCCACTTCGCTCCACGCGTTGATCCGCCACCAGAACCAGCGCAGCAGGTAGATCAGGCCCGTTCCGGCGCCGACCGAGAGGATCAGGGTGAATGCCTCCTTCGCGGTGTCGAGCGCGAAGGTGAACGAGGCCGCCGCGACCATCAGCAGCGCCGTGGTGACGCGGCCCATCAGCACGTAGTGCTTCTCGTCGCGTCCCTGGTTGAGGAAGCGCCGGTAGAAATCGTGCACCAGGTACGAGGTGCCCCAGTTGAGATGCGTCTCGATCGTCGAGCGGTACGCGGCCAGGGTACCCGCGACCACGAGGCCGAGGAAGCCGGCGGGGAGGAAGAGGAACATCGCCGGATAGGCCGTGTCGTTCCCGATCAGCCGCTGTTCCACGTGCGGGAAGATCCGGGCGATGTCGGAGAGGTGCGGGAAGACGAGCGTCGAGGCCAGCGCGGTGATAATCCACGGCCACGGTCGCAGCGCGTAGTGCATCACATTGAAGAACAGGGTGCCGGTCAGCGCATCGCGCTCGCTCTTGGCCGCGAGCATCCGCTGGGCGATGTAGCTGCCGCCTCCCGGCTCCGCGCCGGGGTACCACACGGACCACCACTGGATGGTGATGGGGATGATCAGCACGGCGGCGGCGACACTCCAGTTGCCGAAGTCGGGCAACAGGTTCAGCACCTTGGGATCGATCCGGTGGAGCAGCCCGGCCAGCCCGCCCACGGCTGGCTGCTGGAGCGCGAAGTACGAGACCGCGATGGTGCCGGTCATGGTGATCGTGAACTGGATCGAATCGGTGACCAGCACGCCCCACAGCCCCGACACCGACGCGAAGAAGATGGTGATCACCGATGCGACGACCAGCGTCTGCCACGCCGGCCAGCCGAGCACGATGCTGGCGATCTTGACCGCGGCGAGGTTCACGGTGGCCATGATGACGCAGTTGAAGAACAGGCCGAGGTACACGGCGCGGAAGCCGCGCACGAACGTGGCGGCCTTGCCGGCGTAGCGCCGCTCGTAGAACTCGAGATCGGTCAGGACGCCGGAGCGCCGCCACATCCGGGCGTAGAAGAAGACGGTCATCATCCCGGTCAGCAGGAACGACCACCACAGCCAGTTGTCGGACACTCCCCGCTCGCGCACCATGTTGGTCACGAGGTTGGGTGTGTCGGTGCTGAAGGTGGTGGCCACCATAGAGACGCCCACCAGCCACCAGGGCGCCGCCCGGCCCGACGTGAAGAACTCGGTGGTGCTCGAGCTGGCCCGCTTCACGAACAGAATCGCCGGCAGGAACGAGATGCAGATCGAAATGCCGACGATGGTCCAGTCGAGGGAGGTCAGAATGCATGCTGGGCCCGGGTGGCGGGTGAACGGTGGTTACAGGCGGGTGGTAGAGATTAGATTCCCTTCCTCTCCAACTCAAGCGCGGACACGGGAGGACGCCTCTGGACGCCCTGGAACGGTACTTCGAGCCCTTCCGCGCGAACACCGTTGGCTGCGACCAGACCTTCCGCTCCCCGTACGGCGAGCAGCGGATCGTCTACGCCGACTGGACGGCCAGCGGCAGGCTCTATCGGCCGATCGAAAGCCGGCTGGTCGAGCAGTTCGGTCCCTTTGTGGGCAATACCCATTCGGAGGCCAGCGAGACCGGGACCGCGATGACGCTGGCGTACCAGGAGGCCCACCGCATCCTCAAGACGCACGTCAATGCCGGGCCGGACGACCTGATCCTCACCGGTGGCTCAGGCATGACTGGGGGCGTCAACAAACTGCAGCGCCTTCTCGGCCTCAAGGCGCCGGAGGGGCTGCGCCGCTTCGTGCAGCTGACCGAGGCGGAGCGGCCGGTGGTCTTCGTGACCCACCTGGAGCACCACTCGAACCATACGTCGTGGTACGAGACCATTGCGGATGTGGTGGTCGTTCCTCCGGACGAGCAGGGGATCGTGGATCTGGTCGCGCTGGAGCGGCTGCTGGAACGGTACCGCGCTCGGCCGGTCAAGATCGGCGCCTTCTCGGCGTGCTCCAACGTGACCGGCGTCTTCACGCCCTACCACGCGATGGCCGCGCTGATGCACCGGGCCGGCGGCGTGGCCTTCGTGGACTGGGCCGCGTGCGCGCCGTACGTCTCGATCGACATGCACCCGCCCGCCGCGGACGAGCGGCTCGACGCCGTGCTGTTCTCTCCCCACAAGTTCCTCGGCGGGCCGGGCTCGTCCGGTGCGCTGGTCTTCAACCGCGAGCTGTACCGGAACACGGTGCCCGACGACGCGGGAGGCGGCACCGTGGCGTGGACGAACCCCTGGGGTCAGTACTCATTCGTGGAGGACATCGAGTTGCGCGAGGACGGCGGCACGCCGGCCTTCCTGCAGACGATCAAGGCGGCCCTGGCGATCCAGCTCAAGGAGGAAATGGGCGTGGACGCGATGCGGAGGCGCGAGGAGGCCATCGTCTCGTACGCCATGAACGCGCTCCGCGGGATTCCGCGGGTCCACGTCCTGGCCCCCGGATGCCGGGACCGGCTGGCGATCCTCTCTTTCTACGTCGAGGATCTCCATTACAACCTGGTGGTTCGGCTCCTCAACGACCGCTTCGGCGTCCAGTCACGGGGCGGGTGCTCGTGCGCGGGCACCTACGGCCACTACCTCCTCCACGTGGATCCTCAGCGCTCCAAGCACATCACCGACCGGATCGACCACGGCGACCTCTCCGAGAAGCCGGGCTGGGTGAGGCTCTCCTTCCATCCCACCACCACGACGGACGAGGTGGAGCGCTGCGTGGAGGCGGTGGCAGCCATCGTCCGGAACGGCGCTGCCTGGGCGAAGGACTATACCTACTCGCCCCACACCAACGAGTACTCCCATAACAGCGGCTGGAACGAGGCGCGCGCGCTGGTCACGGCCTGGTTCGCCGGAGGGGATCGTCCTCCGAGCGGGCGTCCGGAGGCTGCCCGGTAAGCCGCCAGGCCCTCGCCCGCTCGGGGCATGGAGATTGCGCATCCGATCTGCAGGGTCGGATTTGCTCCGAGGGGGGCTGGATGAGGGAGATCGAGATCGGCGGCCGCAAGTTCGTGGTGGACGAGGAGGGTTTCCTCCAGCAGCCGGAGCTGTGGGACGACGAGGTCGCGCGGCTGTTTGCGACCACCGAAGGCATCGCGGAGATGAACGAGCAGCAGTGGGCCCTGGTGCGGTTCATTCGCGCGCACTGGCTCGAGCACCAGACCGCGCCGATGATCCGGACGCTGTGCCAGGCGACCAACGTCAACCTGCGGACCATCTTCAAGCTCTTCCCGTCGGGCCCGGCGAAGGGCGCGTGCAAGGTGGCCGGACTCCCCAAGCCCGAGGGGTGCGTCTAGCGGTGACGGCCCCGGCGCTGGTGCTGCTCGCGGCGCTCGCGGTCGCTGCCGGCTCGCTCGCCCGCGCCAGGCTGGCGATCGGGAGCATCCGTGGTCCGCTGTTCTCCGCCCCGCGAGGGAGCCCGGCCACGGGGGTCCGCTACGCCTTCACCACCGCCTTCCTTCCGTGGGCCAAGGAGAGCGCCAGCGGTCACCTGGCCACGTACCTGGCCGGGATCGTCTACCACGCCGGCATCTTCGCGATGCTGGCGCGCCTCGTCCTGACCTTCGTCCCGCTCGCGGTGCCGCGTGGAGTCGCGGCGGCGCTCGTCGGGCTGTTCGCCGTCGCGCTCGCCTGCGGCCTGGGGCTGCTGGTGAAGCGCCGGGCGGCGGCGCAGCTGCGGGCCATCAGCGTGCCGGACGACCTGGTCGCGAACCTGCTGGTGGACGGTGCGCTCGCCGGCGCGCTCGCCGCTTCGCTCCTGCCCGGCGCGGTCCCGGTCTTCCAGTTGCTCGGGGCCGCGCTGCTGCTCTACGCGCCGCTGGGCAAGCTGCGGCACATGCTCTTCCTCGTCACCAGCCGGCGGCTGTGGGGCGCGTACTACGGGCGGCGTGGAGTGCGCGGGTGACGGCGCCGGCGCTGGATCTCCTGCGCACCGGCCTCGACGCCAGCACCGCGGCGTTTCTCGAGTCGTGCGTGCGCTGCAACCTCTGCGCCGAGAGCTGCCACGTGTACCTCGCCGACGGCGAGCCGGAGTCGATGCCTGCTGCCAAGGTGGAGCGCGTCGCCCGGCTGTACCGCCGCTATCACACCTGGTCCGGCCGCTTGCTGCCGTGGCTCACCGGCGCGAGGACGCTCGACGCGCAGGGGCTGGAGGAGCTGAAAGAGTCGGCCTTCGGACGGTGCACGATGTGTGGCCGCTGCACGCTGAACTGCGCGATCGGACTCGATCCCGCGGCCGTGATCGGTCTCGCGCGGTCCATGGTGACCGCGGCGGGGCAGGCGCCGGCCGGCATCACGGCGAACGTGACCGCCGCACTCGAGGCCGGCAACAGCATGCGCATCCCCGCCGCCGAGGTGCGGGAGACCATCGCGTGGCTGGAAGAGGACCTGCGGTCCAGCACCGGCGACACGAGCATCGCACTCCCGCTCGACCAGCCAGGCAAGCGCGTGCTGTACGCGCTGAATCCGCGGGAGGTCAAGTTCTTTCCGCTCTCCATCCAGGCGGCGGGACTCCTCTTCCATGCGGCGCGCGAGAGCTGGACCCTGACTTCGACCGACTTCGACATCACCAACTACGCGTACTTCGCCTGCGACCGCGCCGCGGCCGGCGCGATCAGCCGGCGCCTCCTCGAGCGGGCGGAGCAGCTCGGTGTGGATACCCTGGTCGTGGCGGAATGCGGACACGGCTACCGGAGTCTACGCTGGGAGGCCCCCGAGTACCTGCGGCGCAGCTGGCCGTTCGAGATCATCAGCTTCGTGGAGGTGCTCGACCAGTACGTGGCGAACGGGCGCATCACGCTGGACGCGTCACGGAACCGGGAGCGCGTCACGCTTCACGATCCCTGCAACCTGGTGCGGAACGGCGGCGTGATCGAGCCGCAGCGCCGCGTGCTGCGTCGGGCGGCCTGGGACTTCGTCGAGATGACGCCGAACCGCGAGCACAACTACTGCTGCGGCGGCGGGGGTGGAATGCTGGCGGCGTCGGAGTACGCGGCGCGCCGCGTCGCCATCGGCAAGCTCAAGGCGGAGCAGATCCGCCGCACCGGCGCGAAGGTGGTGGCCACGCCGTGCCACAACTGCATCGATCAGCTGCTGGAGCTGAACAAGCACTACGGGCTCGGCGTGGAGATCCGCACCTTGGCCGAGGTCGCCGCCGACGCGCTCGTCCCGACAAACCACAACCACTGACGTCCGGGCGCGGTTCGCAGTACTTCGTCGCCAGGTGAAGTAGCGGCCGAGCGCAATACCGGCCGTCGTCTCGGGTACCTCCCTGTCCCAGCCGCGAGGCCGCCAAGCTCACCGACGAACCCTCCGTATTTCTTCGTACCCATCGTTCCATCTGCATGAGGCGATTGCGCTTGCAACGACGCGATCGGAGCCGACTCCGACGCCGAACTCGGGCATGTGTTTTGCCTAAACCACATATGCGAATGAGCGAATATCCATCGACACTCGATCATACGGTCCTGGTGCGCGCAGCCGCCATCATCAAGTGCCTGGGCCATCCGCTTCGCCTGATTCTTCTCGATGCAATGGAGTCGGGCGAGAAGACGGTGCTGGAACTGCAGGCGCTGTCGGGGGCCACGCAGTCGAAGGTCTCGCAGCAGCTGGCGATCCTGCGCGGGACCGGCTGCGTCAGCGCCCGGCGCGACGGACCGTACGTGCGCTACTCCATCGCCGAGCCCAGGGTGCACACCATCCTGAACTGCGTACGGCACTGCAGCGAGCGCGCGGCGGAGAAGGCGTAAGGTGAGTTGCACGCGGACGGAGCGCGGGGTGATCGCGCGGAGGGTGGACCCGCGGTACGTGGTCTTCGCCGCGTAGTCGCGGGGCGTCACACACAGACAGCGGAGGTTCGGGCATCATGGCACTGGATATCGCAACGCTGACGGTGGCGAAGACGGTGGACGCGCGCGGCACCTCCTGCCCCGGGCCGATCCTGGCGGCGAAAAAGGGCATCCCGGGGGTGAAGGTCGGCGAGATCATGGAGGTGCAGGCGACCGACTCCGGCACGGTGAAGGACCTGCCGGCGTGGGCCAAGAAGATGGGCCACGAATACCTGGGCGTCGTCGAGGAGCCGGGCTACATGAGGCTGTTCGTCAGGAAGATGAAGTAATGACTGCGCCGGCGCGGCCAGCCGAGGACCGGACGTTCGCCCCGCGCATCCTGGTCTTCAGCACCAACAACATCTCGGACCCGGGCATCGACCTCGCCGGCAGCTCCCACATGCACTACTCGCCGACGGTGACGGTGATCAGCCTGCCCTGCACCAGCGGCATCAGGCCGTCCTGGGTGCTGTACGCGGTGCAGCAGGGTTTCGACGGGGTGTTCATCGCCGCCGACGGCGAGGAGTGCGCGTATCTCCCGGACTGCGCCAAGCGCACGGCCGGCATCATGACCGACGCGCAGAAGCTGCTCGACGCGAACGGCTACGCGCCCCAGCGCGTCCGCATGGCCGCCGTCTGCTCGGTGTGCGCCGAGCCCTTCACGAACTACATGCGCGAGTACTCGACGTCCCTGGCGGCATTGGGCCCGAGCCGGAAGGCCGCCGCATGAAGTACGACGCGCTCGTGGTCGGCAGCGGCATCGGGGGGATGGAGTCGGCCCTCAAGCTGGGCGACATGGGCTACCGGGTGCTGGTCGTCGAGAAGGAGCCGAGCGTGGGCGGGAAGATGATTCTGCTCAGCAAGGTCTTTCCCACTCTCGACTGTGCGAGCTGCATCTCCACGCCCAAGATGGCGGCCACCATCCACCATCCGAACGTCAGCGTCCTCACCTATGCCGAGGTGCAAGGCATCCGTGGCGACCCCCACGGCGGCTACCACGCCAGGATTCGCCAGAAGCCCAAGTACGTGGACGAGGCCGCCTGCACCGGGTGCCGCCAGTGCGAAATGGCCTGCACCGTGGCCGTGCCCGACGAGTTCAACGCCAACCTGGTCTCGCGGCGCGCCGCCTTCATCGCCTTCCCCCAGGCGGTGCCGAAGAAGGCGGTGATCGAGCGCGCCGGCGTGTCGCCCTGCACCAGCGAGTGCCCCGCGGGCATCAAGGCGCACGGCTACGTGGCACGCGTGCGCAGTGGCCAGTACGAGGAGGCCTTCGACCTGGTGCTCGAGACCACGCCGCTGGTCGGCAGTCTCGGTCGCGCGTGCTATGCGCCCTGCGAGGAGTCGTGCACGCGCGGCGAGCTCGAGGGCCCGTTGCCGATCCGCCGCCTGAAGCGCTTCATCGCCGATCGCCACTACGGTCGGACCGGGCGCAAGGCCGCCGACAGGCCCGAGCCCAACGGCCGCCGGGTGGCCGTGGTCGGCTCGGGTCCGGCCGGCCTGACCGCCGCCTGGCAGCTCGGCCGCAAGGGCTATGGCGTGAAGATCTTCGAAGCGGCTGCCAAGCCTGGCGGCATGCTGCGCCTCGGCATTCCGGCCTACCGGCTGCCGAGCGACGTCGTGGACGCCGACATCGCCAACCTGACGGCGATCGGCGTCGAGATCGCGACCGGCGTCCGCGTCGAGAACGTCCGCAGCCTCAAGGATGAGGGGTTCGATGCGGTGCTGCTGGCGACGGGCACGCACAAGGCCGTGCGGCTGCGCGTGCCCGGCGAGGACCTCAAGGGCGTCCAGAGCGCCCTCGCCTTCCTGGCCGACGTGAAGCTCGGCCGCGAGGTGGACCTGGCCGGCAAGCGCGTGGTCGTCATCGGGGGCGGCAACGTGGCGATCGACGCGGCGCGCTCGGCCCGCCGGTTGGGCGCCGCGTCGGTCGAGCAGGCCAGTCTGGAGACCCGCGCGCAGATGCCGGCCCACGACTGGGAGGTCCGGGAGGCGCAAGCGGAGGGCATCACCCTGCACAGCGGCTGGGGCGTGCACCGATTCGGCGGCAACGGCCGCGTGCAGTCCGCCGAGCTGAAGGCCTGCACGTCGGTCTTCGACTCCAACGGACGCTTCGCCCCCCGCTACGACGAAGGCAAGCGCCGGACGATCGCCTGCGACGTCGTCATCGTCGCTGCCGGCATGAGCGCCGACACCGAGGCCTTCGGCCTGCTGACGAACGGCAACCGCACCCTGAAGGTGGACGACGGCACGCTGCAGACAGCCGAGCCATACATCTTCGCCGCCGGCGACGTGGTCACCGGGCCGACGATGATCACGACGGCCGTCGGACAGGGCCGCCGGGCGGCGTTCATGATCGATCGCTACCTGCAGGGCCTGGAGCTCGATCCCTCGCTCTTCCAGGCACCGCTGCCGGCGGTGGACAAGGCCGAGGTGCTCAAGCGGCAACAGGTCTACGAGCGTCGCGAGCCGCTTGCGCCCGCCGTCCCGACGGGCGGCTCGCCTACGGACTTCGCCGAGACCGAGGCGGGGATGACGGAGGAGGAGGCCCTCCTCGCCACCGCCCGTTGCCTGGACTGCGGCGTGTGTTCCGAGTGCCACGCCTGCGTGAGCACCTGTCCCGCCGACGCGATCCACCTGGACATGCGCGGCCAGGACATCGAGGCGGACGTCGAGGCCGTCGTGCTCGCCACGGGCTTCACCCTGTTTCCCGCCGACGCCAAGCCCGAGTACGGCTACGGTCGCTTCAAGAACGTCATCACCGGCATGCAGATGGACCGGCTGCTGGCCCCCACCAGGCCGTTCAACTCGGTGGTGCGCCCGGGCGACGGCAAGGTGCCGGGCCGCATCGCGTACGTCATGTGCACCGGCTCGCGCGACGCGCAGGTCGGCAACCCGCTGTGCTCGCGCATCTGCTGCATGTACTCCATCAAGCACAACCAGCTCGTCATGGGCGCCCTGCCGCTGGCCGACGTCACGGTCCACTACATGGACATCCGCGCCGTCGGCAAGGGTTACGACGAGTTCTATCAGCAGGCAAAGGACATGGGCGCCAACTTCGTCAAGGGCCGCGTCGCCAGGATCACGGAGAAGGAGAACGGCGACCTCGTCGTGCGCTACGAGGACGTCGAGGGCGGCGGCGGCATCGTCGAGGCCGAGTACGACATGGTGGTGCTCGCCGTCGGCGTGCGGCCGAACACCGGGGTGGCACGCCTCTTCGAGGATGGCGCCCTGGCGCTCGACGAGTACCAGTTCGTGGGCGAGGCGGACGAGGACCTGGACCCCGGGCGCACCAACCTGCCCGGCGTATTCGTGGCCGGAACGGCAAGCGGCGCGAAAGACATTCCCGATTCGATCCTGCACGCAGGAGCGGCCGTGGCGCAGGCCGCGGCGCACATCGAGAGGTCCCGAGCTGCCGCCGCGCCGGTGCGTGCCGCCGAGGATGCGGAAGTGACGGTGCCGGCATGAGCGCCCGCAAGATCGGCGTGTACGTGTGCCAGTGCGGCGGCAACATCGGCGACCACGTCGACGTGAACGCCGTCATCTCCGCCGTGGAGCGCGAGCCCGGCGTGGTCGTGGCCAAGACGGCCATGTTCACGTGTTCCGACGCCACCCAGCAGGAGATCGTGCAGGACGCGCGGGAGCACGGCTTCGACGGGCTCGTCGTCGCCTCGTGCTCGCCGAAGCTGCACACCTACACCTTCCGCGACGTCGCCCGGCGCGCGGGCATGAACCCCTTCCAGTACACGCAGGTGAACATCCGCGAGCAATGCTCGTGGACGCACACCGACGACCATGCCGGGGCCACCGAAAAGGCCGTCCGTTTGGTGCGCGCGGGCATCAACCGCACGCGCCTCACCGAGCCGCTCGAGCCGATCGTCGTCGAGACGACGCCGAGGAGCCTCGTCGTTGGCGGCGGCATCGCCGGCCTGCGAGCCGCGCTGGGGCTCGCCGAGCTGGGTCTGACGGTGTTCCTGGTCGAGAAGGAGGCCAGGCTGGGCGGCTGGGTGGCCGGCTTCGGCGAGATGTTCCCGCACGGTCGCAACGGCGCCGATCTCATCGCCACCCTCGAGCAGAAAGTCCGCGCCCACCCGGCCATCACCGTCTTCACGAGCGCCGAGCTGACCGCCAAGAGCGGCAGCTTCGGCAACTACAAGGTGACGGTGGCCGTCCGCGGCGAGCGGCTGGAGGCCATCCAGCTCGTCGTCGGCTCCATCGTCGTGGCCACCGGCTTCGAAACGTACCAACCGACCGAGGGTGAGTTCGGCTACGGGCTCGAGGGCGTCGTCACGCTGCCCGAGTTCAAGCGGATGCTCGATCAGACGACCGGCCCGTTGCGGTACAATGGCCGGCCGGTGGAGACCGTCGCCTACATCTACTGCGTCGGCAGCCGCCAGGCCGGGGACGCGGAGAACGGCAACACCCACTGCTCGCGCTACTGCTGCACCGCGGCGGTGCACGCCGCCGTCAAGGCGTCGGAGAGACCGGCGACGCTGCGCCAGTATCACTTCTACCGCGACATGCGCACGTACGGGAGGTACGAGCTGCTCTACGCCGAGGCGTCGGCGAAAGGCTCGGCGTTCGTCAAGTACCCGGACGACGAGCCGCCCGCGGTGGCACGGGAAGCACGGAGCGGCCGGGTCACCGTCACGTCGCGCGACCGGCTCTGCGGGGGGGACGAGGTCGCGCTAGAGGCCGATCTGGTCGTGCTGGTGACCGGCATGGTCCCGCGCGCGAACGGCGGCCTCACGAAGGTGCTCAAGCTCCCGGTGGGGCAGAGCGGGTTCTACAACGAGATCCACCCCAAGCTGCGGCCGGTGGAGACGGTCGTCGACGGCGCCTACATCTGCGGCGCCTGCCAGGGGCCGCGGACCTCGGCCGAGAGCGTCGCCAGCGGGCTGGCGGCGGTGACGCAGAGCGCCGCCGTCCTGAAGCGCGGCACGGCCGAGCTGGATCCGCTGGTGGCCGTCGTCGATCCCGTGACCTGCGCCTGGTGCGACGCCTGCGCGACGACCTGCCCCTACGACGCGATTTCCAAGGTCGCTGAGGGGGGCAAGGAGATCGCCGCTATCGCCAAGACGGCCTGCAAGGGCTGCGGCGGCTGCGTGCCGGTCTGTCCGTCCGGCGCCATCGACCTCCAGGGCTACACGGACGCCCAGGTGCGCGCGATGATCGACGGCATGCTGGAGGTGAGCGCCGCATGAGCCTCGTGATCCGGGACACCCGGGAAGTCATCCGGGACGAGCAGTTCATGCGCGCTCCGATTCTCGAGGTGCTCAAATCGGGGCCACACACCATCCCGGAGATCGCGCGGGCCCTCAGCAAGCCCGCGCACGAGGTCGTCTTCTGGGTGATGGGGCTGCGCAAGTACGGGTGGGTCAGCGAGATCAAGGAAGTCGACGACGACGGCTACTTCCGCTACCAGGCGGTGCCGCGGGAGCAGTTGTGACGACCGGCGTGAGAGGAGACCGATAGTGAGTACCACCAAGAAGACGATCATCCTGTTCAGCGGCGACTTCGATCGGGTCATGGCGGCCCTCATCATCGCCAACGGCGCCGCCGCCATGGGCGACGAGGTCACCATCTTCTGCACCTTCTGGGGCCTGAACATCCTCCGCAAGGAGAAAGCGGCGGCGGTCGGGGCCGGCCACGGGAGCGGCAGGAGGAGCTTCCTCCAGGTCGCGTTCGGCATGTTGATGCCGAAGGGCACGAAGCACCTGGGCTTGTCCAAGATGAACTTCGCCGGGGCGGGCGCGCCCCTGATGCGCAGGGTCATGAAGGATCAGCACGCCATGTCGCTCGAAGAGCTGTTCGAAAGCGCCCGCGAGCAAGGCGTGAAGTTCGTCGCCTGCACACTGTCGATGGACATCCTCGGCTTCAAGAAGGAGGAGCTCATCGACGGCCTCGAGTTCGCCGGCGTCGCCGCGTACCTCGGCGAAGCCGATGAAGCGAATGTCAACCTGTTCATCTAGGGCGGTGCGTCGTACCGACCCGGTGCGGCTGGGAGAGCCATGGCCACCGCGATGAGACCCGGACTCGCCGACGAGCTGCGGGCGTACGGCGCCGAGGACGTCGACAAGTGCTTCAACTGCGGCACCTGCTCGGCGGTGTGCGTGCACTCGGAGGCGCCGTACGTCCTTCCTCGACGGCCCATCCACTACCTGCAGCTCGGCCTCGAGAGCAAGCTCAGGGGCTCGCTGGAGCCCTGGCTCTGTTACTACTGCGGCGAGTGCTCCGAGCAATGCCCCAAGGAGGCCGAGCCCGGCGAAACCATGATGAGCCTGCGCCGCTGGCTCACCGCCGAGTACGACTTCACCGGCATCGCGCGCCTGTTCTACCGCTCGTGGAAGGCGGAGCTCTCGACCATCCTGCTGCTCGCCCTCATCACGGGCGCCGGCTTCCTCGGCGTGGGTTTCTCGCTCGGCGACATCCACCACTACGACGGTCCGAATGCGTTCCTGCCCGCGGGGGGCTGGACCGGCGGCGTGCACCTCTTCGACTGGGGTATGGCGGGCGTCCTGCTCGTCCTGTTGCTCACCAACGCAGCCCGCATGTGGTACTTCGTCCTGGGCCGCGATCGCGACAGCCGCGTGCCTCTCTCCTCGTACCTCGCCGGCCTGTACATGCTGCCGTTGCACTTCCTCACGCAGCGCAAGTACGCGCAGTGCGAGCGCGAGCGGCCGTGGGTCGTGCATCTGGTGCTCATGGCGAGCTACCTGACGATGATGGTGCTCATCATGTTCTTCCTGGCCGACATGGCGTCGGGTCCCGCCATCGACTGGCGCGTGCACGCCCTGGGCCTGCTGGCCGCGGTCGGGCTCCTGTCCACCGTGATCATCAACCTCCGCGGCCGGATCAAGCGATCGTCGCCCCACCATGCGCACTCGCACGAATCAGACTGGATCTTCCTGATCCTTCTCTTCTACGTGACGATCACCGGCGTGCTGCAGTTCATCCTGCACCGCGCGAATCTCGACATGGCGGCCAACATCACCTATGTGGCGCACCTGATGGGCGTGGTCCCCATGCTGGTGCTCGAGGTGCCGTTCGGTAAGTGGTCGCACATGGCGTACCGGCCGCTGGCCCTCTACTTCGCGCGCGTCCGACAGCACGCCACCGCAGCGGCAACTTCCGCCGCTCTAGAGGCAAGGGCGGCATAAGCAGACGGCCCCGCCAGGTGGGCCTGGGCATCTCACCAGGTGGGGCGCCAACACGCGAGCGCGGTGGACGAAGCGAGAAGGTCGGGCAGGCACGCCACCTGCTGCCTGGTGGGACTACGAAAGGCTGTTCCAGATGGACGTAGAAGGCGCCACCCAGACTCACGTGTTCCAGGGATCAGGACGCATCCGACTGACGAAAGGTGACCGACCCATGACGCACAGACTCGTATCGGCCTTCTCCGCGGCACTCTGCCTAGCGGGCGCTGGCGCCCTGAGGGCGCAAACCACCGGCTATCTCCTCCCGTGCTCCGCCGCCTCGCAGCTCGGTAGCGGCTGCACGCTCCTCGCGGGCACCGGCGACCCGTCGGTGATCCTGAACGATCCCGCCGCGCTGGCGGGGCTCGGCGCGAGCAGCTTGTCGATCAGCGGCGCCGCGTTCATGCCGAGCCTCCATTATTCGAACGCGCTGAATCCGGGGCAGGACGGGAAGAGCAACGTCTTCCCGATGCCGGCCGTGTTCTTCGCCGACCGGACGCGGAAGGGCCTGACCCTCGGGCTCGGGGTTCAGACCATCGGCGGCATGGGGGCCGACTACAGCCTCACCAACGCGGTGCTCGGGGCGGACCAGCGGTACCACTCCAAGGTGGCCCTGATGAAGGGCGGTCTCGCAGCCGCCCTTCAGGTAACCCCGAGTCTCTCCGTGGGCGCCATGGTGGGCGCGCTGTACGGCCAACTCGAGTTCGCGACGCCCTACAGCCTCAATCCCATGACCCTCGCCGGGATGGCGGGCCTCGCGCAGGATCCCGCTTACGCCACGCTGATGCAGAGCTTCACTGAGGCCACGGCCTACGCCAACCTCACGGGCCTGTCCGGGTTCGGGCTGACGGGGGCGGTCAGCATCCACTATCAGCCGTCGAAAGCGCTCACCTTCGCCCTGGCCTACACCCCGGCGACGACCCTCACGCTCGGGGGCGGCACGGCCACGATGGACATGAATGCCCAGTTCGGGCTGCTCTATCAGGGGATGGTGGCCGCCAATGGCGGTGGTGCCTCCGGTACGACGGCTGTGAACACCCAGCTCGCGAGCTTCGGGATCAACATGGCGAACGGGATGGCGACGAGCTTCAAGGCCGAGACCGACTTCGGCATCCCCCAGACGCTCACCTTCGCGGTGGGTGCGCGGCCGAGCGACCGGCTGAGCCTGGGCGTGGACCTGGGTTGGATCGGCTACTCGAGTGCGTTCAAGACGATGCCGATGCGGATGACCGGCGGCACCAACGCCAACATCAACATCCTGATGAACGCGAGTGCGACCAACGGCTCGTTCAACACCGCGTGGCCGCTCCAGTGGAAGGACAGCTGGGTCGCGCGCGGCGGAGCCGAGTACGGGCTTTCTTCGGCCTTCAAGCTGCGCGTCGGGGCCATGTACGGCACGAACCCGGTGCCGGCCAATACGCTCTTCACCATTTTCCCGGCCGTGACGGAACTCGCCGCGACCGTCGGCGTGAGGATCAACGTCGGCCGCACGATCCTGGATCTCGCCTACGCGCACACGTTCGCCAACTCCGAAACCGGGGCGACGCCGAGTCTGGTGGCGCAGGAGTATGCGGGAGCCGTGAGTCGTCTGGGCGAGGATCAGCTGTCGGCGGGGCTCGCCTGGCGCTTGTAGCGCGCGGGAATGCTGTTGGATGACGACCGAGGGGCGGTCGATGGCGCCGCCCCTCCTGGTTCGGAGTGTCCCACGTTCACCTCGCCGGACGCGCAAACAGTCGAACAGTCTCTACTGGAGGCCCCAGTGCGCCGCTCCCCGCTGCTGCTTGTGCTTACCATCCTGATTTTCGTGGCACTTGCCTGCTTGCGAGCGACACCGGTCGCAGCCCAGAGCACCGCGCAGCCGGTGTACCTCGATCTCGCCGATTCCGTTGTCGGGAGCCTGGATGAGATCACCGGCGAGCTGCGCACCGCGTTCACCGGTGCCGGCTGGGACGTGCTGGCGGCCTACAGCGCGGGCGCGGAGCATCGCGAGTGCGGATTCGGCGCGCGCGTCCTCGTGGTCCACTCGCCGCGCTACGCTCAGGTGGTGCTGTCGCACGGTCCCGCCGCCGCGTTCGCGGTGCCGTTGCGGTTGGTGATCTTCCAGGACGAGGCCGGCAGCCACGTCGCGGTCGCTAATCCGCTCTCGGTGAACCGCACCATCGTGGCCGAGCAGGGTTTCGACGGCGAGTCGGACTCGGTCCTGCGGGAGATCAGCGGCATCGTCAGTCAGGCGGTACACGGCACGCCCGGGCTTCGGCCGTACGGTCAGGTGCGCACCCGCGGGTACATCGGAAGGACCATGGGCATCATGGCGGGCGGGCCGTTCCTCGAGAAGATCGAAACGGTTGCCGCCGTGCGGGGCGACTCAGCCGAGCAGCTGCGGCGGGTGGCCGATCAGGTCTGGCGGGGCGTGCGCCAGGGCGGCGGACACGGGCGGTGGCAGGTGGCCGGCGTGTACCGGCTGGACCTCGTTGACCAAGGCGTCGTGATCATCGGCGTCAGCGGTGCGGCGATGGAGGAGCGGGCGTTCCAGATCGTCGGCGCCGGCGGGGACAAGAGCCGGCGGTCGTTCAAGTGCCCGGGGCTCGCCTACGGTGCCGCGTTTCCAGTCGAGGTCGTCGTCATGCGCGACCAGGGGCAGATCCGCGTCACCCTGGTGGACGAGATGTACCGGATGAAGATGTATTTCGAGGACGCCGGGAAGATGAAGTTCGCCCTGAACATGGGCATGCCGGGCTCGATTGAGCAGGAGATCAAGGACCTCGTCATGGCGGGCGGCGGCGAGGGGCGCTAGTCGCCCTCAGGAGGCCAGCCGCCGCCTATAGCAGGTCCCGCCCCGGTGGCCGCCCCTTTGCTCGGTGCGTCAGCCAGTCCGACGGCACGCTCACGCCTCGGCGTGCACGTCCGCTGCGATCTCTCGCACGGCGGCGACGGCCGCATCCACGTGCTTCCGCTCGTTCATCGGACCCACGCTGAGCCGCACCGTTCCGCGCTCACCCGTGCCCATCTGCTGGTGAATCAACGGCGCGCACTGCAGCCCGGTGCGCGCGGCGATGTTGTAGTCCACGTCGAGCAACGATCCGACATCCGCCGGGTCGCGGCCCGCCATCGTGAACGACAGCACCGGGAGCCGGTGCTCGAGGCTGGTCGTGCCGTGCAGCGTGACGCCGTCGATCTGCTCCAGCCCACCCTGGAGCCGCGCGAACAAGTCCATCTCGTGGCGGTAGATCTCCTTGACGCCGCGCTTGGCCAGATACTGCTGCGCAAAGTAGAGCCCGGCGATGCCGAGCACGTTGCCGGTGCCCGCCTCGAGCCGGTACGGATACTCGTCGAGATGGTACGGGTAGGCGGAATGCACGCCGGTGCCGCCGAACCGCGTGTGACGGATCTCCACACCCTCGCGCACGTACAGTCCGCCGCTGCCGGTCGGGCCCAGGAGCGACTTGTGGCCGGTGAAGCACAGCACATCGATGCACATCGCCTCGACGTCGATCGGGATCACGCCCGCGGTTTGCGCCGCGTCCACGGCCAGCAGGATCCCGCGCTCGCGGCACCGGCGCCCGATCTCGGCCACCGGCTGGATCGTGCCGATGACGTTGGAGCCGTGGTTCACCACCACCAGCCTGGTGTTGGGGCGGAAGCGGCGCGCGATCTCGTCCGGGTCCACGATCCCGCCGGCCTCGAAGGGAACGAAATCCACCTGCACGCCGTGGTCCCGCTTAAGGTGGTTGAGCGGACGGATGACCGAGTTGTGCTCGACCGTGGTCGAGATCGCGTGGTCGCCGCTCTGCAGCAACCCCTGAAGAGCCAGGTTGAGGGCGTCGGTAGCGTTGGCCGCGAAGATCAGGCGCTCCGGCTTGGTGCCCCCGAAGAACGTGGTTAGCGCCTTCCGGGTTTCGAACACCAGATCGCCCGCGACCAGGCAGAGGTCGTAGCCGGAGCGCCCCGGATTCACCCCGAAACGCGCGTAGGCGTCCAACGCCTGCTGCAGCACCTCCCGAGGCTTCGGGAAGGTGGTCGCCGCGTTGTCGAGGTAGATGATCTTCTGGGAATCGAAGTTGAGATCCATCGGCGCCGCTCCCGTGAACGACCATGCGGACCGGTTCGGCCGTGCAGCTCCCGGTGCCTGCACGAGCATACGAACCGCAATTCCCGTACTCCGGGCACGTTGGCCGCCGTTCCGCGCCGGAACTCCGACTCCAGCTTGGTATTTATTTTCGCCCCGGGCGGCACGCAGATTGCGCTCGATTCGATCGTATTAAGCCAACTCGAAACCAGGGGTCTGATCCGTGATCGTCGGCATCGGCGTTGACCTCTTCTCCGTTCCGCGCGTCGAGGACGACCTGGACAAGGGCGAGCAGGGCCTTCGGGACACGATCTTCACCCCGGAGGAGATCGCCTACTGCCAGTCGAAGCGCTATCCCGCCCAGCACTTCGCCGCCCGCTTCGCCGCCAAGGAAGCCGTCTTCAAGGCGCTCGGCGCCTCCGGCTTGAGCGGCTCGCACTGGCGCGATGTGGAGGTGCGGGTCGAGCGCAACGGTCGCAGCTACGTCCTGCTGCACGAGGAGGTGAAGGCGGCGGCCGACCAGCTCCGCGTCGCCACCGTGCACGTCTCGCTCTCCCACACCCGCGACTGGGCCGTCGCCAGCGTGGTCCTGGAGTCCGCCGATGGCCGCCCCGACGATCGCCCCCGGTAGCTGGGAGACCGCCGAGCGGGAGCTGGGGTACAAGGCGGGTGGCCCCATCAACATCGGCTGGTACTGCAGCGACCGGCTGTGCCAGTTGGGGCTTTCCGCCACTCCCGCGCTGCTCTGGGAGGACCACCAGGGCAACGAGCGGGCATACACGTACGACGACCTGCGGGTCAAGACCAACAGCTTCGCGGCCTGGCTCCAGTCACTCGGGCTCAAGCCCGGCGAGCGGATCTGTCTGTTCATGGACCGCGTGCCGGAGCTGTACCTGGGGTTCCTCTCCATCCTCAAGATGGGAGGCATCGCCCAGCCGCTCTTCTCCGCCTTCGGTGAGGAGTCGCTGCACACCAGGCTGGAGAACGCCGGCACCACCGCAATCATCACGCAGAAGAAGCACGTGCTCAAGGTCCGGAAGATCGTGGCCTCGTTGCCCGAGCTGAAGCACGTCATCGTCGTGGACGCGCCGGCGGGCCAGCTCAAGCCGGGCGAGGTGTCGCTCGAGCTGGACGCGCTGCCGCCGGTGCAGCAGTTCGACGTGTATCCCAGCACCGCCGAGACGCCCTCGGTACTGCATTACACGTCCGGCACCACCGGACAGCCCAAGGGCGCGCAGCACGTCCACTACTCGCTGATCTCACAGTACATCACCTCGCGCGTGGTCCTGGACCTCAAGCCGGGCGACATCTACTGGTGCAACGCCGATCCGGGCTGGGTGACGGGCACGAGCTACGGCATCATCGGCCCGTGGGCCTGCGGCGTGACACAGGTCGTGCTGGACTCCGGCTTCCAGGCCGACCGGTGGTACGCCTTCATCCAGAAGCGGCGGGTCACGGTCTGGTACTCGGCGCCCACCGCCATCCGGCTCCTGATGCGCGAGGGCACCGCGCTGGTGCGGAAATACGACCTCTCCTCGCTGCGCCACCTGTGCAGCGTGGGGGAGCCCTTGAACGCCGAGGCGGTGATCTGGGGGCAGGAAGCGTTCGGGCGCCCGTTCCACGATACCTTCTGGCAGACCGAGACCGGGTGCATCGTGATCACCAACCTGCCGGGGATGCCGGTGCGGCCCGGCTCGATGGGCAAGCCGTTCCCCGGGATCGAAGCCACAGTGCTCGACCCGAAGACGTACGAGCCGCACACCGCGCCCGGGCGGGTGGGCCTCATCGCCCTGAGGCCGGGCTGGCCTTCGATGGTCCGCTCCTACTGGAAGAACCCCACCGGCTACCAGAACAAGTTCCGGAACGGGTGGTACCTCTGCGGCGACCGGGCTTCCATCGACCCGGACGGCTACTACTGGTTCGTGGGGCGCGACGACGACGTGATCAACACGGGCGGTCACCTGGTGGGGCCGTTCGAGATCGAGTCGGCGCTGCTGGAGCACCCGGCGGTGGCGGAGTCGGCGGCGGTGGCCAAGCCCGACCCGATCAATATGGAAGTGGTGAAGGCGTTCGTGACGCTGAAGCCGGGCTACGAGCCGAGTTCCGATCTCGAGCTGGAGATCATGAACACCATCCGGCGCAAGCTCTCGCCGCTGGCGATGCCGCAGGAGATCGAGTTCATTGCGTCGCTGCCCAAGACGCGCAGCGGGAAGATCGTGCGCCGGGTCCTGCGGGCGCAGGAATTCGGCGAGCCGGTGGGCGACGTTTCATCCCTGATGGAGGACTGACATGGACGACCTCACCAAGGTCATCCTCGACTACGTGAAGCGGGAGTACATCGAGGAGGGGGACGACCGCGAGGTGGACGTGGACACGCCCCTCATCAGCGGCGGGATCGTGGACTCGTTCTCGATGGTGTCGCTCAAACGCTTCGTCGAGAAGAAGTACGGGATCCAGATCCCCGACGCGGACGCCACGCCCGCGGCGTTCGACTCGGTTACGAAGATCGCCAAGCTCGTGGAGAGGTTCCAGACCGCGAAGGCCTAGAAAGCCTGGGGCTAGGGGCTAGGGGCTAGGGGCTAGGGGCTAGGGGCTAGGGTGTAGGGGTTGGCATAGGGGGCACACCATGGCGTACGGGACCAAGGCACGGGACTGGTATCAGTCCGAAATCGCGGGCCTCAAGGGGGCGGGGCTCCTCAAGGAAGAGCGCTACATCCGCAGCCCGCAGGACGCGGAAATCGACGTGGAGTTCCCCGCCGGCGCGCCCCCCAAGCACGTGATCAACCTGTGCGCGAACAACTACCTCGGGCTCTCCAGCCATCCGGAGGTCGTCGAGGCGGCGCGGAAGGGGCTCGACGCGCGAGGCTACGGGATGTCGTCGGTGCGGTTCATCTGCGGCACCCAGGACATCCACCGAGAGCTGGAGCGAAAGCTCACCGCGTTCCTCGGCACCGAGGACACGCTGCTCTTTCCCTCGTGCATGGACGCCAACGCGGGCGTCTTCGAGGCGATCCTCGGCGAGCAGGACGTCACCATCGCCGACCGGCTGATCCACGCCTCGCTGGTGGACGGCATCCGCCTGTGCAAGGCGACGCAGGACTCCTACAAGCACTCCGACATGGGGCACTTGGAGGAGAAGCTGCAGCTGCACCAGGACAAGCGGTTCCGGATGATCGTCACCGACGGCGTGTTCTCGATGGACGGCGACCTCGCCAAGCTCGACGAGATCGTGGCGCTGGCGGAGAAATACGACGCGATGGTGTGCGTGGACGACTCGCACTCCACGGGTTTCATCGGCAAGACGGGGCGCGGCACCCACGAGCACTGCGGCGTAGTGGGGAAGATCGACGTCATCACCACCACTCTCGGCAAAGCGATGGGCGGCGCCTCGGGTGGGTGCGTGAGCGGCCGCAAGGAGCTGGTGGAGATGTGCCGCCAACGCGCGCGGCCGTACCTGTTCTCCAACACGGTGGCGCCGGTGATCGTGGCGGGCGCAATCAAGGTCCTCGACATCCTCGGGCGGTCCACCGACCGGCGCGACAAGCTGGAGTGGAACGCCGCCTACTGGCGGAAGCTCCTGGTGGATGCCGGCTTCGACGTGAAGGCCGGCGCGAGCCCGATCGTGCCGGTGATGCTCTACAACGCGAAGCTCGCGCAGGACGTGGCGCGCGACCTGTTCGCCGAAGGCATCTACGTGGTCGGCTTCTTCTTCCCGGTGGTGCCGAAAGGCCAGGCCAGGATCCGCACCCAGCTCTCGGCGGCGCACGAGAAGGCGCACCTCGACAAGGCGATCGAGGCGTTCAAGAAGGTGGGGAAGAAGTACGACATCCTCGGCAAGGACAAGAACGCCATCATCCAGCAGTACGGTCTGTGAGGCGCCCATGACCACGCAGGCGGCGGCGAAGTGGGAGCAGGTGCGCGAGCGGCTGGAGAAGGAAGGCTGGCAGGTGAAGTGCTCGCGCGTCTACCTGGCCGAGGCCCGGCGCGAGGGGCACATCGAGCAGGCGACGGGGGACACGCAGGAGGAAGCGTTCGCGCAGCTTTGCCAGATGACCTTGCAGGATTCGGTGGACGGCTGCCCTTAGAGGCTGGCCAACAGATCGGCGTTTGTCTTCGCACGCCGCATCAGCGCCAGTAGCATCTCGATGGCCTGGACGGGAGGCAGTCCCGCGAGCCGCCGCCTGAGCGCCAGGCGCCCCGCCACCTCGGCGGGTTCACCGAGCAGCTCCTCGCGCCGGGTCCCGCTCGCCGGGATGTCCACCGCGGGATAGAGCCTCCGGTCCGCCAGCTCGCGGGAGAGCCTGAGCTCGGCGTTGCCGGTCCCCTTGAATTCCTCGAAGATCACGTCGTCCATCCGGCTCCCGGTCTGGTCGAGCGCCGTGGCGATCACGGTGAGCGACCCGCCGTCGGGGATGGCGCGGGCCGCCCCGAACAGGGCCTTGGGCTTGGCGAGCGCGGCGGCGTCGAGCCCGCCGGTCATGGTGCGGCCGACCGAGCGCCCCGCGGCGTTTTGCGAGCGCGCCAGGCGCGTCAGGGAGTCGAGCACGATCACGACGTCGCGCCCGATCTCCACCTGGCGCCGGGCGTGCTCGAACACCATCTCGGCCACGGCGACGTGCCGGGCGTGCGGCAGGTCGAAGCTCGAGGCGATGATCTCCCCGCGGCCCCAGTCCACCAGCTCGCTTACTTCCTCGGGCCGCTCGTCAATCAGGAGCAGCAGCAGCTCGGCGTCCGGATGCCCCAGCGCCACGCCCTCTGCCACCGCCTGGAGCATGACCGTCTTGCCGGCCTTGGGGGGCGACACGATGAGCGCCCGCTGCCCGAACCCGAATGGACAGACCAGGTCTACGGCGCGCTGGATATCGGCGGTGCGCGCACTGGAGGCGCGCTCGCTCTCGAGCCTCAACAGCCGCGCCGGATGGACCGCCCCGAGGCTGGTGAACTCGGGGCGCGCCGCGAGATGCTCGGGCGGCAGGCCATTGACCGACCGCACGCGCCCGTCTTCCAGCACGACGAGGTCGCCGCGGCGCAGTCCCGGAAGGCGCAGTCCGGGGTCGCCCGTGCCCGGGAGGTAGCTGTGCGCGGCCAGGCGCAGCGCGCCGCCTCGTGGGGAAGGGTCGAACCAGCCGGTGATGGAAGGCATGCGGGCTTGCGGGAGGCTATCCCGTCATCCGGCGCATGAACCGCTCGCCGAGGCCGTCTGCGGCGGGCTGGAGCAGCGGATCAGGAATGGCAGCCCACCATCAGGTCGGCGGGGCCGCCGAGGCGGATCCGCTGCACCGCGCTCAGACCGGCGGCGGTGAGCCAGGACTCGTACTCCGCTTCCGTGTAGGTGCCCCCCGCCTCGGTCCCCACCAGCATGTTGAGTGCGAACAGCACGGCCTGCCGCGGCCTGGTGCGGTCGGGCTCCAGGATGAAGTCCTGGATCACGACCCGTCCGCCCGGCGCCAGCCCCCGCGCCGAGCGCGCCAGCAAGTCGCGGTTCCCGTCGGGGCCGAGCATGTGGCAGACGCTGGACAGAAAGACGAGATCGTAGTCCTTCCCGAAGTCGTCCTTCCTCAGGTCGCCGGCACGGGTGGTGACGCGCTGCCCGAGCTTCGCCTCCTCGATGTGGCTCTGTGTGATGGGAAGGACCGTCGGCAGGTCGAGCACCACCGCCCGCAGCTCCGGGTTGGCCTGGGCGAACGCGATCGCGTAGGCTCCCGAGCCTCCGCCCACGTCGAGCATTCGCTTCACGCTCGCGGCGCCCACCGCCGCGACCACCGACGGCGCGCGGGCCGCGGCGCCGCGGTGCATCGCCGCGATGAAGGGCACCGTCCAGTCGTCGTCCCGCTCCTGCATCTCCGCTCGCAGGGTGACGTGTCCCTCGCGGACCGCCTGCGTGAGCGACGACCACGTGGTCCACAGGCTCAGGTTGTGGCGCAGGGCGATGCGCGCATCGTCGGGGGCGTTGGCCACGAGGAACCGGGTGGCCAGCGGCGAGTTCTGGTACTGGTCCCCCACCAGCCGCACCACCTCCAGCGCGACGAGGGCGTTCAAGAGCAGCTCGGTGGCACGCCGCTCCGTCCGGCACCGCTTGGCCACCTCGGCGGCGGTCGCGCCCGCGGCGATGGCGGTAAACACATCCAGCTCGACCGCCGTGAGCAGGATCCGGCTCTCCTGGTAGCCCCGGATTGTCCCCATCAGCTCGTCGGGCACCACGCCCGCCGCCTCACGTGCCTTGGCCGCCGCCATGAACTTCGCGCGATTGCCCTGGATCTCGGCCTTCACGGCCGACTCGTCGCAGTTGGCCAACCGTGCCACGGGCCGCCCCGCCAGGAAATGCTCGCGCACGATTTCCGGCACGTCCGCCGGCGTCACCCCCGAGTACCAGGTGCCGTCCGGGTAGACCACCAGGTTCGGACCCCGCTCGCACAGGCCCATCGAACCCGTGGTGGTGAGCTGTACCGTGTCGTTGAGCCCGGCTGCGCCGATCTCGCGCCGCAGCGCCTCGATCACCGCCGCGGAGCCGTGGGCCGAGCAGCTGGGTACGCCGTCGGGCTTGTGCTGGTCGCAGGCGAGGACGTGGTACTTGTACGGTTGCATCGGCCTACCGCGCCGCGTGGGCGGCCGTGCGCCCGCCGCCCGAAATGAACTGCCCGATCATGATCTTGCTGATTTCCTCTCGCTGGATCTGGTTGGTGCCCTCGTAGATCTGCGTGATCTTGGCGTCGCGCATGTACTTCTCGATCGGGTAGTCGCGCATGTAGCCGTAGCCGCCGAACACCTGGACGGCGTCGATCGTGACCTGGACGGCGACGTCGGCGGCGAAGCACTTCGACATCGCGGAGTACATCGTCGGCCGCTCCTTGGGCTGCGAGTCGATGTACTTGGCGGTCGCGTAGATCAGGGCGCGCGCCGCCTCGACCTTGATCGCCATGTCGGCCAGGCTGAACCGCAGACCCTGGAACGCGGAGATGGGGGACCCGAACTGCCGGCGCGTGCACGCGTACCCCACCGCGAGATCGAGCGCCCCCTGGGCGATCCCCAGCGCCTGCGCGCCCACGCCGGGGCGCGACGCGTCGAAGGTCCGCATCGCCGTGATGAAGCCGGTGCCCTCGCGGCCGATCAGGTTCGCGGCCGGCACGCGGCAGTCCTGGAAGATGAGTTCCCGCGTCGCCGAGGCACGGATGCCCATCTTGTCTTCCTTCTTCCCGAAGCTGAAGCCCGGCGTGCCCTTCTCGACCACGATCGCGCTCGCGCCGCGCGGCCCCTTGCTCGGGTTCGTGAGCGCGATGACGGTGTAGACCTCGGCCTCCCCACCGTTGGTGATCCACTGCTTCGTGCCGTTGAGGATGTAGTGGTCGCCGTCCCGGATGGCGACCGTCCGGACGCCGCCCGCGTCGGAGCCGGCGTCGGGCTCCGTCAGCGCGAAGGCCGCCAGTCGCTTGCCTGCCGCGATGTCGGGGAGGAAGCGCCGCTTCAGCTCCTCGCTGCCCGAGAGCATGATGGGCATCGTCCCCAGCGCCGTGCCCGCCAGGGCGAGGGCGATCCCGCCGCACGCCTTCGACAGCTCCTCGGTCACCAGCACGAGGTTGGTGGTCGGCGTGCCGCCCGCGATCCCGTCGTACTCCTCGGGGATGAACGTCCGGAACAGGTCGGCGCCAGCCAGCGTGCGCACCACCGGCCAGGGGAACTCGCCCGTGCGGTCGTACTCGGCGGCCACCGGCCTGATCTCCCGCTCGGCGATCTCTCTCGCCAGGTCGCGGATGGCCACCTGATCCTCGGTAAACCCGTAGTCCATCATGACTGGCTCCTCAGGCCCCGGCCGGCGCGCGCGCGCGGCCGGCATCTTCCCACAGGACCGGCCGCTGCACCCAGGTCTGGCCGTCGTCGAACAGGAAGCGCAGGTGCTGCTCCGGCACGATCGCGGCGAACGAGCTGACCTCGATGTCGCCCGTCAGGGACCCGGGCACCGCCAGCTGCTGCAGGCGCTCCACCAGGAGCAACACGTCCACATTGAGGTCGCGCACCTCCATGGCGACGCGGCCCGTGGAGCGATCCGCCTTGACGATCAGGTCGCCCTCGGGATAGAGCCCCTCGTAGCTGTCCGCCACCGACTCCAGCTCGCTGGCGGCCCGGGCGGGGCTCGCGGTCTCGAACGTCACCCCGCCGTTCAGGCGCTGCACCCGCGGCTCGACCATCTCGACCCGCGCCCCGGTGTACAGCTGGGGCTTGGACTTCGCGTAGTCCGGATGCGCCCATTCGATCTTGAGCGCGCCACCCGCCTCCACCCGCAGCCGCACCAGCTGCGCCGCAACTTCCGTGTGGACGAACAGGTCGCCGCCCGGGATCTTGTCCTGCGCCGCCTCCGGGATCTCGCTCAGCATCCGCACCAGCTCGCCCGCGATCGTGGGCAGGCAAGGCGCCGCCGACGGCTGGATGTGCCTGACCACAATTGTCCCAGTCAGGGGGTCGAATTCCAGCCACTCCCCCGGCAGCGCTCCCAGCCGTTGCTGCACTGCTTCCGGCAGCTGGCCCAGCGCGATCCGGCCGTAGCACCCGGCGTCGTAGAACATTGCAATTCCTCCAGTTACGGTCGGGATTAATCCCCTAACGAAGCACCCGTCGCGGTGCGATGCGAAAACGAGCGACGGGCAGGGGAGCCCCTGGCCAACCTGACCCTTGGGTCGCAAATTCTGGACCGCTCATGTCTTGAAAGGTACGCCATGCCGCGGCTCGACCCCCATTCTTACTTCGACTCCGATCAACCGCGCACGCGCCATCTGGATCTCGATCTGGCGGTTGATTTCGACGGCCAGCGCGTGGCTGGCCAAGTGACCCTGGTGCTCGACCGGCCGTCCTCCGGGCCTCTGGACCTGGATTCCAAGGGGCTGGTGATCGCCTCGGTGCGCACGGACCTGGGCCGTCCCATCTCCTACGAGCCGGCCCCAGAGGAGCCGATCCTGGGCAGTCGTCTCAGGCTGACGCTGCCGGCGGGCACCGAGAAGGTGGTGATCGCCTACGAGACGGGGGCGGAGGCCATCGGCCTGCAGTGGCTGGGGCCGGAGCAGACGGCGGGCCGCCGCCACCCATTCATGTTCACGCAGTTCCAGCCCATTCACGCGCGCACGATGATCCCGTGCCAGGACAGCCCGATGGTGCGGGCGACCTACCACGCCGCGGTCACGATACCGGAAGCGCTCACCGCCGTGATGTCGGCGGGACCGCAGGCCGGAGGCGGGGGTTCCGAGCCCGGCATGCGGACGATGCTGTTCGACATGCCGCAGGCGATCCCGTCGTACCTGATCGCGCTCGCGGTCGGCGATCTCGCCTCGCGCGACCTGAGCCCGCGCGCGCGGGTGTGGGCGGAGCCGGCGACGGTCGAGGCGGCGGCGTGGGAGTTTGCCGGCGTGGAGGAGATGATCGTCACGGCCGAGCGGCTGTTCGGGCCGTATGAGTGGGACCGCTACGACATGCTGGTGCTGCCCCCGGCGTTCCCGTACGGCGGGATGGAGAACCCGCGGATGACGTTCCTGACGCCGACGCTGTTGGCGGGCGATCGCTCGCTGGTGGACGTCGTCGCGCACGAGCTGGCGCACTCGTGGACCGGCAACCTCGTGACCAACGGCACGATGGACCACTTCTGGTTGAACGAGGGGTTCACGGTGTGGGCGGAGCGCCGGATCCTGGAGGCGCTCCACGGGGAGGCGGCAGCGGCGGTGAGCTGGGCCATCGGGGGCGTGGCGCTGCGCGAGTCGATCGAGCGCTTCGGCGCCGACTCGCCCTACACCGTGCTGCGGACGCACCTCGAGGGCGTCGATCCCGACGACGTGTACTCGTCGGTGCCGTATGAAAAGGGGTCGCTGTTCGTCGGGCTGCTGGAACGGACCGTCGGCCGCGCGAAGTTCGACCGCTTCATCCGCCGCTACATCGAGCGGTTCCACTTCACGTCCATCACCACCGAGGAGCTGATGGCGTTCCTCGAAGCGACGTTGCCGGGGGTGGCGGCGCAGGTGGGAGCCGACGAGTGGCTGCACCAGCCGGGTCTGCCGGGCAACGCGCCGGTGTTCCGGTCGGAAGCATTGGAGGCGCTGACCGCGCTCGCCGAAGGGTGGGCAGGCGGTGCGCGGCCGACGGCGGCGCAGCTCACGACGTGGAGCCCGAACGAGCTGGTGGTCTACCTGCAGCACCTGCCGCGCCAGTTGGACGAGGCCTCGTGCCGGTGGCTCGACGGGACACTGAACCTGACCGCCCGCGGCAACTATGAGATCCTGGTGGAGTGGCTCACTATCGCGGCCGGCTCGGACTACCAGCCGGTGTTCGGCCGCATCCGGGAGGTGCTGATGAAGGTCGGGCGGATGAAGTACCTGCGCCCGCTGTTCGGCGCGCTCGGCCTGCACCCCCGCACCCGCGCGCTGGCCCGCGAGATCTACGCCGCGGCCGCGCCTTCCTATCACATCCTCTCCCGCCGCGTGGTCGAGTCGGTGATGGAGAAATACGATGGCTGACGAAGAACGCCTCCCCGACAACGCCTTCACCGAACTGAAGCCCGGCGAGCGGTACCAGCCCGTGGTGGCTCCGGGCTCCGCGGTGCCGGAGATCACCCTGCGCTCCATCGTGCAGGGGTTCTTCTGGTCCATCGTGTTCTCCGCCGCCGCCACTTACATCGCCCTGAAGCTCGGCCAGGGCATCGAGTCGGCCATCCCGATCTCGATCCTGGCGGTGGGCTTCTCGGTCTTCGCGGTGAAGTTCCTCCAGGCGCGCGGCTCCAGCCTGCTGGAGAACGTGAACGTGCTGGCGATCGGCGCCACCTCGGGGATCGTCGCCGGCGGCTCGGTGTTCACGATGCCCGCGATCTACATCCTGGGGCTCGAGCACCGCTCGTCGTTCTTCCAGATCTTCCTGGTGCCGCTCCTGGGCGCGATGCTGGGCGTGTTCTTCCTGTCGCCGTTCCGGCGCTACTTCGTGCGTGACCTGCACGGGAAGCTGCCGTACCCGGAGGCGCGCGCCACGACCGAGATCCTCGTGGCCGGCAAGCGCGGCGGGCGCAGCGCGGTGGTGCTGTCGTACGCCGGGATCATCGCCGCCATCTTCGACTTCGTCGGGCCCTCGATGCGGGGCTGGGCGGAGAACTTCTCCACCGCGAGGATCGCGGCCTTGGGGCCGTTCACCGAGAAGGTGAAGGCCGTCTTCACCATGAACACGTCCGCCGCGGTGATGGGGCTCGGCTACATCATGGGGATCCGGTACGCCTCCATCATCATGGCCGGCTCGATGGTGTCGTTCTTCGTCCTCGTCCCCGTGTTCGCCTACCTCGGCCAGTACATCCCGGGCGCGATCTCGGCCGGCGCGGGACCGATCAGCTCGCTCCCCCCGGAACAGATCTTCGCCATGTACGTCCGGCCGATCGGCATCGGCGGGATCTTCGCGGCGGGCATCCTCTCGATCCTCAAGATGTCGCCCGTGATCGTCCAGGCGACGCGCCAGGCGTTCGGCGAGGTCGCGCGGCTGGTGCGGGGGCAGGGCGCCGGCGCCGAGGACGTCCGCACCGACCGGGCCATGCCGATGTGGGTGGTGCTGCTGGGCGCGACGGGGATCGGGCTCGCCATCTTCTTGTACTTCCGCTATTCGGTCATGGCCGGCGATCCGCGGGCGCTCACCATCGCGCTGGTGGCGACGGTGCTCACCCTGGTGATCGCGTTCCTGTTCGCCGCGGTCTCCGCCTGGGCGATCGCGATGATCTCGATCACCCCGATCTCGGGGATGACGCTGACGACGCTGATCGTGACCGCCGTCGTGCTCGCCTCGATGGGGCTCACCGGCGAGCGGGGGATGCTGCAGGTGCTGCTGATCGGCGGCGTGGTTTGCACCGCGCTCTCGATGAGCGGATCGCTGGTCACGCAGTACAAGATCGGCTACTGGCTGGGCGCGACCCCGCGGCGGATCGAGGTGGGCAACCTGGTCGGCGCCATCGCGGCCTCCGCGGCGACCACGGCGGTCATCCTGCTGATGGCCAAGGTGTACGGCTTCGCCCCAGGCCCGCTGCACCCGAACCCCCTCCCGGCCCCGCAGCCCAACGCGATGGCGGCGGTGCTGCGTGGGGTGATGGGCACGTCGGGGGCGCCGTGGCTGCTGTACGGCGTCGGCGGCGTGTTCGCCGTGACGTCGGCGATGTGCGGCGTTTCGGGACTCGCGTTCGCGCTCGGCATGTACCTCCCCATGCAGCTCAACTCGCCGCTGGTGCTCGGCGCGACGATCGCCTGGCTGCTGCAGCACTCGTCCAAGGATCCGGCGCTCACCAAGGCGCGCCACAACAAGGGCACGCTCATCGCGTCCGGTTTCATCGCGGGCGGCGCGCTGGTCGGCGTGCTCGGAGCGCTGCTCAAGTTCGTGGAGGACTCGGCCCACGTGACGATCGTGCCCGACCTCAGCCGGATTGCCGCGCTCGGACTCGGTCCGTGGCTCGAGGCCTGGGGCAACTGGATCGGCCTGGCGGTGTTCCTGATCCTGGGCGCCGGGGTGTACTGGGACTCGCGGCGAGAGAAGGCTGAGTAAAGAAGAGGGTGTAAGGGGAGCAAAAGGGTGTAGGGTGTGGGACCTTCTTCCACACCCTACACCCTCACACCCTCACACCCTCACACCCTACGCCCTCAGTGGTGTGCGCACTGCCTCATGAACCCGTCGATGGCCGTCCGGTACTGTGCCACTGCACCCGTGAGTGCCTGGGTCGCCAGCGCGCTGTCTACCGCGATGCCCGCCGTCATCAGGCGGGTGACGTCGGTCAGCATGCTGTCGGCCGCGTGCGACTTGTGACAGTCGGAGTGCTGCACCGCATCGTTGTAGAACGGCTGCAACTCCCTGAGCTTGGCGATTCCGAGGAACAGGTCGAAGTGGGGATGGTCCGCCTCGGGCGCTAACTCTCGCCCTCGCTGCAGGACCGTGTCGGCACGCGCGAACTGGCTCGCCTGGAGCAGGTGGCCGCCTACGTTGTACATCACGATGGCTGCGGCACGATGCAGGGTACTGTCGGTGCTGGCCTGCTGGGCCATGATCAGCGCCGAATCGAATTGGGCCACCGTCATCAGGTACTCCGCGTACAGCATGGCGCCGAGACGGTCGTCCGGCCGGAGCACTCGATAGCGCCGGATGGCGGGAAAGCCCACGGAGGTGTCGCGGCGCATGTAGGCGCTCGCGATTTCGAGCCAGGGCCCGGGCTCGTTCGGGAAGCGGCTGATCGCCATCCGCGCCCAGTCCTCCAACGGCTGGGCCATGCCGGCGTGCTGGAATGCCTGGCTCGCCGGCTCGATCAGCTGCAGGATGATGACCGCGCTGTCCGCCGTCACGGCCAGGGTAAAGCTGGCCGCGGCCTGGTTCCAGTGCTGCTGCGCCTCCTGCGCTGCGCCGAGCGCCACAAAGTACCAGGGGTTCGCCTGCTGGAGCTGGACCGCGGACCGGTACTCATCTTCCGCCTCGCTCCAGTGGTCCGTCCCAGCGAGGGCGACGGCCAGGTCGCCGTGATACCGCGCCACGTTCGGGCTGGCGGTGACCGCGGCGCGCAGCGACGCCACCGCGGAGTCATTCTGGTTCTTCTGCAGCCAGTCGAGGCCCTTGGCGTACGCGGCGGCCCCGGGGTCGGGGCGCGCGGTCCGTCCGTGCGGCTCGAGCCGCTGCGCCGTTTGCCTGGCGTGCACGGCCGCCACCTCGAGCAGTCCGGCGGAGTCCAAAGCGGCTGGCGCGGCGGTGGGTACCTGGGCGCTGAGGACGGGCGCGCCGAGCGCGCCGGCGGCGACAAGCGCCACGCTCCACATCCACGGTTGAACTCGGATCACGGCTCTCCCTCGTTTCCGCCGAGGCTTCGATGCGCCCGAAGCCCGCGGCGCGTACGCTCCTGAATTGCGCATCACGACCGCCCGGCACTGCGGCAATAACAGTGCCACCGGCCGGCGACGAGCGCCAGCCGATGGCACGGTGGAGAGTCGAACTTCCAGCGGAGGCGGGCGCTGGCCGCCGCACGAGGGGTCAGCGCCAGTGGCCCGGGATCCAGTACCACCCGCTGCTCGTGCTGCGCCAGTGTCCGCGTACCCAGACCGCCCGCGGATATGGCCGGGCGACCCAGCGCCCGTGCACCCAGCGGTACTCCGCGCCGCCCCACTCCCAGAAGCCGGCGACCCAGAAATAGCCCGGGCCCGGCGCGACGCCCACGACCTCCTCCCGGTACACCGGCGGCCGGACTCGCACGTACACCGCGCCAGGGGGTGGCGGCGGGTAGCAGGCCGCGAGGGCCACGAAACTGGCCGAGAGCGCGATTCGAGCGATGGTTCGCATCTGACCTCCCTGCGGGTGAGCGCCGATTCCTATTAGTAGGTCGTCGCGCGCAGAGTTCCGTTAACCGACGGTGATGGACGTCACCGTTTCTTCGAGGGCTTGGAGGCGAGGTGGACGGAGCGCAGGTGAGTTGCGAGACGCCCGGCACAGAGGGGAGTTGCGAGACGCCGAGTTGCGAGTGGTTACGAGATCATGGTCCATTGGAACGAGAACAGGCCCCGGGTGCCACGTCGCCGCCCGAGGCCTGTTCTTATGCCGATCACTGGTAACTCAAGTCCACTGGCAACTCGCCGTCTCGCAACTGTCCTGCCTTCCGCCGTCTGCGAACCGGCCTACTTGACGTTTTCGCGGTATCGGTCCGCGAGCGTCACTCCGCCCGCCAGCCCCTCGGTCTGCGCGATGGCGTTGAGCCGCTCGACGCGCTCGTCGGGTTTGGGGTGTGTCGCGTTGAAGTCGGCGAGCGGTCCCTCGCCCGCGTGCTGGCTGAGGCGCGCGATGAAGGCGGCCAGTCCGCCCGGATCGTAGCCCGCCGCGGAGGCGTACTCGAGGCCCAGGCTGTCCGCCTCCATCTCGTCGCCGCGGGAGAGCCCCATGAAGAGCATGTTGCTGCCGCTGCCGACCAGCTGGTCGAGCACTCCCCCCTGGATGTCGATCTGGCTCTTCACCTCGCGCATCGTGTCGGACTTCCGGATCTGATTGATCACGTGCTTGGCGTTGACATGCCCCGTCTCGTGGGCGAGCACGCCGGCCAGCTCGGCCTCGTTGTGGATCAGGCGCAGCGCGCCCCGCGTGATGAAGATGTAGCCCCCCGGCGCCGCGAACGCGTTGACGTCGGGCGTCTCCAGCACGGCGTAGTGGTAGTTGATGTCGGGACGCGGCGCCACGCTGGCGACCGTGAGACCCACCAGGTTCACGTAATGCGTGAGCGCGGCGTCATGCGAGATCGGGTAGCGGCCGGCGATCGTCGCCGCGATGCCCCGGCCGATCTCGACCTCCTTCTCGGTGCTGATGGGCAACAGGGTGCGCGCCACGTTGGCCACCTGGCGCATCCGGTCGAGCAGGCTCTGCGCCGCCACCGGCGCGGTGCAGACCGAGGCGAGCAGTGACACGGTGCCGCAGGCAACGCCCCACCGGGCGGAGCGGGTCATGGGTGCCTCCGCGTGGAATCACCCGGGAGCGCGTACGGCCCGAGGCCTCCGCCGCGCAGGAACTCCTCCAGCGCCACGCTGCCCACCGAGTAGTGTTCCATTCGTGAGATGGCGGCGGTGTCGGGTGTCACGGGCACCTGGCCCTGGGGCGTCTTGATGTTGTCCACGCCCCGCGCGCCCGCGGTGGCGACCACGCTTGCGCTCCGCTGGTCTCCCACGGCAGTGATACCGCTCGCGAGCAGCGTCCGCCCTCCGGCCCGGTTGCCGGGGTCCAAGAGCGCGGTGTCGAACGTGGGGTTCCGGATCGCGCGACGGAACACGACGCGTGCGACCTTGCCGTCGGCGGTCCGCTCGGCGATCTGCCCGCTCGCGACCCCCTTGCGGTGGCCCGCCCCGTCGAACACGACCAGCGCGCGCACCTGCGGATCGCGCCCCAGCACATGCTGGTCGAGCGGCGTGGTACCCAGCTGGGTCACGACCACGGCCTGGTCGCCGCTCCCGACCAGGATCTCCGGGGCGCCCATCGTCTGTCCGTCGCTGGTGCGCCGGACCTCGGCGCGCCACCTCGGCGGCGCGGAGAAGTAGTCCACGCGCATAACGAGGGCGAGCGAGTCGGGCTGCGCCACGATGCGTCCGGCGGACCAGAAGCCGGGCACGTACACGACGTCGGTCCACTGGGCCCGCTGCGCCAGCGCGCGGCCCGGTGCCGCGCCGCCGAGGATCGCGAGCGCGGGCACCAGGCGCAGCACAGTGCGGGCGCTCACGAGGCCGCCGCCGCGGCGACGGTGCCCTGCGCGGGCGCCGCCGGCGCTCTCCGGCCCAGCAATTCGAAGATGGCCACGGGCTTCTCCTTTCCCTTCACCTTGACGTCGCCCAGGGCGCGCACCTCGAACCGGTCGCCGAGCTTCGCCAGAGTGAACTCGCTGATGATGATCCCCGTGTGAAACTCCTTGTTCGCGCTCTCGAGACGTGAGGCGAGGTTCACGCCGTCACCGATGACGGTGTAGTCGAGCTTGTGCTCGACCGAGCCGATGTTCCCCACCACCACCTCCGCCGTGTTGATCCCCACCCCGATGTGGATGTCCGGCTTCCCCTCCGCGACCCATCGCTCGGCCAGCGCTCTCGTGGTCGCCTGCATCGCCAGGGCGCAGTCGGCCGCGCGGTCGGCATGGTCGGGATGGTGCACCGGCTCGCCCCAGAACGCCATCACCGCGTCGCCGATGAACTTGTCGAGCGTCCCCCCCGCCTGCTTCACGATCGCCGCCATGTCGGAGAGGTACTCGTTGAGGAACTCGATCACCTCGTGCGGCTCCATCTTCTCGGAGATGGAGGTGAAGCCACGAATGTCGCTGAACAGGATCGTCAGCTCCGCCCGCCGGCCCCCGAGGTTGATCTTCGAGGGGTCGTCGGCCAGCTGCGCCACGTACTCCGGCGCGACGTACTTGGAGAACATCTCGCGGATCTGGCGCTTGTGCCGCCCCTCGGTGAAGTAATTGGCGGCCATCCCGCCCGTGAAGGTCAGCAGGACGGCGAGAGTCGGTGCGGCGGCGTCGAGCCAGATGCTGCCCGCCCCGAACAGCCAGAGCGTGAGACCGAGATAGGCGGCGGCGAGGCCGATGCCCGCGGCCACGCTCCACCACACCGACGCGATGAACGAGGCCGCGACGCCGGCCAGGAGCGCGGCGAGCACCGTCGCGCCCACGTTGGCGGCGGGCCGCGCCCGGCGCAGGAAGTCGCCGGTGAGCAGGTTGTCCGCCAGCGTCGCGTGGATCAGGACGCCCGGGTCGGCGGGGCCGAACGGGTTGGCGCGCGGCTCGAACAGGCCGGAGCCGGACGCGCCCACGAACACGACCTTGCCACGGAACGCGTCGAGAGGCACCTCGGGCGTCTCGCCGGCCGCCACCTGCTGGTACGAGTGGAGGATCTGCGCGACCGGGTAGATGCGGTAGGTCTCGCTGCGTCGCTTGGGGTCGCGATACGGGCCCCGCCACTTGAGGAGCAGGCCACCCGCATCCAAGGGCACGGTGAGCGCGCCGAGGGTGAGACTGCGCTCTCCCCAGCGCGCCGGCCCGCCGCGGAAGCGGGCCGAGTCGGCCACCGCGGCCACCGCGAGCCCGAAGGCCGGGTACGCCCGGCCATGGAACCCGTAGAACAACGGGACCCGACGCGCCGTCCCGTCCACCGCGTCCGGGGTGAAGTTGATGCTGCCGACCGCGCGGGAGGCGTCGAGCAGCGACCGGTACGGATGTTCGGCGGATTGGAACAGCTGTTCGGGTGGCAGCCCTTCGACCTGCCAGGCGAAGGCGCCAAGCCGGGCCAGCGCCACGGAGTCTTCGCGGAACTCCCGGTTGCGCGACGCCTCCGCCGCCCCGCCCACCTGCTGGAAGGAAAGAGTCTGGACGACGTTCCCGGCCGCCCGGGCCGCGTCGGCGAAAGCGCTGTCCGCGGCCGGGTGCGGCAGGTCGGGGTCCGGGAAGGTGAAGTCGAACGCGATCACCCTCGCGCCGCCCGTGGCCAGGTACTTCACCACCATCGCCCAGACGTCCCGCGGCCAGGGGAAACGCCCCACGGAGCCCCGCAGCAGATCGAGGCTGACTTCGTCCACGTCTACGATGACGACGTTGGTGTCCGCCCGCGCGGGATCGTGCAGGGTGCGGAACCGCCAGTCGAGGGTCTTCAGCTCGAAGGACTGGGCGGGATACGTGCCGCGCAGCAGCACCAGGATGAGCGCGACGAGCGCGCCGACCGCGAGGCCCAGGAGGCTCCGTCTGACCCGAGGACGCATCCGCGTATGCTACCGCCGGTCGGCTCCGCTCCGCCACCCGGGCGCGCGGCGCGAAGAATGCCGAGTAGGAACGGCGCGTTTCCGTGCGTCGAATGGGGCGGGAGCGGAAGCGCGAAACCGCTCATTGGGGACATTGGTGAACGTGAAGCGGAAGGCGGTGGTATCCGCGCGGAGGCGCGGGATTTGCGGCTGCTTTTTTCTTCAAGAGCCCACGCGGGAGAAAGCTGCCGCTATGCTCCACGTCGAAAGCGCCACCCTGGATGAGGCCTTCGCGCAGTTCGGCGACCGGCGCGAAAACCTCATCCCTATCCTGCAAGAAGTTCAAGCCACCTACTCGTATCTGCCCGAAGACATCCTGCGCCATGTGTCGCGCAAGCTCAAGGTACCGCTGCCGCAGGTGTACCAGATCGCGACGTTCTACCGCTGCTTCAGCCTGAAGCCGCGCGGCAAGCACGTCATTCAGGTCTGCCTCGGCACCGCCTGCCACGTGCGGGGCGGCACGCGGATTCTGGAGCGCGTGGGCACGGAGACGGGCGTGGCCGGGGTTGGCACGAGTCCCGACCTCGAGTTCGTCGTCGAGACGGTGCGGTGTCTCGGCTGCTGCGGCCTGGCGCCGGTGCTGCGAGTGGACCGGGACGTCTATGCCTCCCTCGAGCAGACCAAGGTGAAGAGGGTGCTGGACCGATACCGGGCCGGCGGCCGGCGCGCGGCGCGGAAAGGCGCGTCCCGTGACTGATCACATTGGCCATGTGACCGACCTGGAGGCGCTGGAGCGCTGCGCCATCCACGGCCGCGCGTCGCTGTATCCGGAGCGCGTCAAGATCATGGTCGGCATGGCGACCTGCGGCCGGGCCGCCGGCGCCGCCGAGGTGCTCGAAGCGGTGCGCGAGGAAGTGGAGGGGAAGCACCTCCCCTACGCGGTCGCGGAGACCGGTTGCATCGGCTGGTGCTCGCAGGAGCCGCTGCTCGACGTGTGGGTGCCCGGCCAGCCGCGGGTGACCTACGGCCGGGTCAAGCCGAGCCAGGTCCGCGACATCCTCGCCGAGCTGCCCGACCCCAAGACCAACCTCGCCCTCGCCGTGATGACCGGCGACGACAACCCGCTCACCGGCAAGCGCACCAGCTACTGCAACGGCGGCGACGGCCACGTGGACGGGCTCAAGAGCTACGCCGATCTCCCGTTGTTCAAGCGGCAGCTCCGCATCGTGATGCGGAACTGCGGGATCGTGGATCCGGCGAGTTTCGAGGAGTATGCGGCGCGGGGCGGCTATCGCGCCCTGTGGCGGGCGCTGTTCTCGCTGACGCCGCGGGAAGTGCTGCAGGAAGTGCTGACCAGCGGCCTCAGGGGGCGCGGCGGTGCCGGCTTCCCGACCGGCCGCAAGTGGCAGGCGGTGTGCGAAGCGAAGGGCGCGCCCAAGTACATCATCTGCAACGCGGACGAGGGTGACCCCGGCGCCTACATGGACCGGGGCGTGCTGGAGGGCGATCCGCACAGCGTGATCGAGGGGATGATCATCGGCGGGTACACGATGGGCGCGCACGAGGGCGTGATCTACGTGCGGGACGAGTATCCGCTTGCGGTCGCGCGGCTGAGCGAGGCCATCCTGCAGGCGCAGCGGGCCGACCTCCTGGGCAAGGACATCCTCGGCTCCGGCTTCTCCTTCAACATCAGCATCACCAAGGGCGCGGGCGCCTTCGTGTGCGGTGAGGAAACGGCGCTCATCGCCTCCATCGAGGGCCGTGTGGGTGAGCCCCGGCCGCGGCCGCCCTATCCGGCGGAGCAGGGGCTGTGGGGCAAGCCCACGTGCATCAACAACGTCGAGACCTGGGCCACCGTTCCGGTCATCGTCCAGCGGGGCGGGGCATGGCTCTCTTCGATCGGCACCGCCAAGAGCAAGGGGACCAAGGTCTTCAGTCTCGTCGGCAACGTGACGAACACGGCCCTGATCGAGGTGCCGATGGGCACCACGCTTGCCGAGGTCGTCAACGAGATCGGCGGCGGGGTGCCGGCCGGCCGGGTATGCAAGGCGGTCCAGACCGGCGGGCCCTCGGGCGGGTGCATCCCGGCCGAGAAGCTCGATCTGCCGGTGGACTACGAGAGCCTCACCCAGGCCGGCTCGATCATGGGATCCGGCGGCATGATCGTGATGGACGACCACACCTGCATGGTCGACATCGCGAAGTACTTCCTCGGTTTTCTCGAGGACGAGTCGTGCGGGAAGTGCTTCTCGTGCCGGGTGGGCACGCAGCGGATGAAGGAGATCGTGGACCGCATCTCCAAGGGGAAGGGCGCCGAGGAGGACCTCCAGCTGCTCGAAGACCTCGCGTGGCTGGTGGGCGAGACGTCGATGTGCGGGCTGGGGCAGAGCGCGCCCAACCCGGTGTTGACGACCCTGCGCTACTTCCGCGACGAGTACCTGGCGCACATCCGCGATCACCGCTGCCCGGCGAAGGTGTGCAAGGAGCTGATCACCTACACCATCGACCCGGTGACCTGCAACGGCTGCGGCGCGTGCATCAGCCTGTGCTCGGGCACGGCGATCCTCGGGGAGAAGAACAAGCTGCACACGATCGAGCAGGCGAAGTGTACCAAGTGCGGCTCGTGTCTCGAGACGTGCAAGTTCGACGCGGTCCTGGTCAACTAGGAGCCGACATGATCCGACTGACCATCAACGGATCGTCCGTGCAGGTGGAGCCGGGCTCCACGGTGCTTGAGGCCGCGCGCCTGTACGGCATCCCCATCCCGACGCTGTGTCACGACGACGGCCTCTCGGCCTACGGCGCCTGCCGGATGTGCGTGGTCGAGCTGGGCGCGGGCCGCCTGGTGACCTCGTGCAACACCCGGGCCGCTGAAGGCATGGTGGTGCGGACCAACTCGCAGAAGGTGGAGCGGGCGCGCCGGCTGCTGCTGGAACTGTACGTCGCCACCAGCCCGCAGTCGAAGCGAATCCAGGACCTCGCCTCGGCGATGGGCGTGCGCGAGTGCCGCTACGAGGCGAAGGACGAGAACTGCATCCAGTGCGGGCTGTGCGTGCGGATGTGCGCCGAGCAGATGATGGGTGGGGCGATCGGCTTCGCGGGCCGGGGCGTGAGCCGGCACGTGGCGCGGCCGTTCGACCAGACCTCGGAGCTGTGCCGCCAGTGCGGGGCCTGCCTGTACATCTGTCCGGTGTGCGAGCTGCGCTGCCAGGCGTCGACGGCCGACACCGCCCTGTGCAGCAGCTGCCTGAACTTCTCGCCGCCCTGTTTCAAGACATACGACGACGCCATGTGCTTCCTCGATCCGTGCCACGCCTGCGAGCTGGCCGGACCGTTCCGAGCCGACGCGCGGACCAGTCGCCGCGCGGCAACCACCGCGCGCTAGCAGGAGACCCTCCATGAGCCTTACGCGCATCAATTCGTCCGCGGCCACGTTGACCAAGAACCGGACCGAGGACTCGGTCAGCCCGTTCAGCGGGATGTGCACGACCTGCATCGACGGGTGCATCGGGATGTGCGAGATCGGGAAGTCCGCCTACCGCGGCCCGGAGATGATCTATCCCCAGCCGTTCGGGATCATCACCACCGCGTCGCAGAAGGACTACCCGCTCGACCTGTCGCACTTCACGATCCTGGGCCGGGCGACGGGGGCCTGGGGCATCGCGGCGGACAGCGAGAAGGCGCTGTTCCCGAACGTCGACCTCGAGGTGAAGATCGGCAAGAACGGCGGCATCAAGAGCCGGCTGCCCTTCACCCTTGCGGCGATGGGCTCGACCAACGTGGCCAAGAACAACTGGCCCGGCATCGCGGCGGGCGCCGCCATCACCGGGACGATGATCGCCATCGGCGAGAACGTCGTCGGGATGGACATGGACGCCAGGTACAGCGACGCCAAGGTGATCTCCGCCCCGGACCTCGAGTGGCGGATCCAGTGCTTCCGCGACTGGCAGGAGGAGGGGTACGGCGACATCGCCGTCCAGGCCAACGTGGAAGACACCACGGCCGGGGTGCAGGAGTACGCCCTCAAGAAGCTCGGCGTGAAGACGGTCGAGCTGAAGTGGGGCCAGGGCGCCAAGGACATCGGTGGGGAAGTGAAGATCCGCGACCTGGCGAAGGCGCAGGAGCTGCGCCGCCGCGGCTACGTGGTGCTCCCCGATCCGATGGATCCGATGGTCATCGAGTCGTTCAAGAAGGGGAGCTTCCACGAGTTCGAGCGCCACTCGCGCGTGGGGATGGTCGACAAGGACTCCTTCCTCAAGCGGGTGGAGACGCTGCGCAAGCTGGGCGCCAAGCACGTGTTCCTGAAGACCGGTGCCTACCGGCCGGAGGACCTGGCCCGCGCGGTGAAGTACGCGTCGCTGGCCGAGCTGGACCTGCTGACCGTGGACGCGGCGGGCGGCGGCACCGGCATGAGCCCGTGGCGGATGATGAACGAGTGGGGCGTGCCGGGCATCGAGCTGCACTCGCTGCTGCGGGACTACCTGCAGCGCCTCTCCACCAAGGGGTCGTTCATCCCGTCCATCGCGCTGGCGGGCGGCTTCACCTTTGAGGACCAGATCTTCAAGGGGTTCGCCCTCGGCGCTCCGTTCGTCCAGCTCATCGCCATGGCGCGCGCCCCGCTGGCCGCCGCGATGGTCGCCAAGACGATCGGCAACGCGATCGAGCAGCAGAGTCTCCCGATCTACATCGAGCGCTTTGGCTCGTCGGTGGACGAGGTGTTCGTGACGGCGGCCGAGTTGCGGCACAAGTACGGCGACCGTTTCTCGAAGCTGCCGGTGGGCGCGATCGGCTACTACACCTACTACATGCGGCTCGCGCAGGGCCTGCGGCAGCTGATGGCGGGCGCGCGCAAGTTCGCGGTGCGCTACATCGAGCGGAACGACATCGCGGCGCTGACGCGTGAAGCCGCCGAAGTCAGTGGAATCCCGTACGTTACCGAGATGGACCGCGAGGCGGCGGAGAAGATCCTCGCCTAGCAGGCCCGATAATTGCTACTCCTCGGCGGTGACGGCCGCGGCGATTGGGCCGCGGCCTTTACCGTTCCTGGAGGAGCTAGGTGTGACGGACCATCAAAACGGATTCGTGCCGCTGGAAGCGGGGGACTACAACGCGGTCGGCATGTCGTTGGCGGAGGCGAAGGAAAACCCGTTCATGATTGCCCAGCGGCAGCTCGACGCGGCCGCTCGGATCCTGAAGCTCGATGACGCCACGCATCAGATGCTGAACTGGCCGCTGCGCGAGATGCACGCACGGCTCCCGGTGCGGATGGACAACGGCCGGGTCGAGGTCTTTCACTGCTTCCGCGTCCAGTACAGCGACGCCCGCGGCCCGTGCAAGGGCGGGATCCGCTTCCATCCCAACGAGACCATCGATACCGTCCGCGCGCTCGCGGCTTGGATGACGTGGAAGACCGCGGTGGTGGATGTGCCGCTCGGCGGGGGCAAGGGCGGCATTGTGGTGGATCCCAAGCGGCTGTCGGCGGGCGAGCTGGAGCGGCTGAGCCGCGCCTACGTGCGGCAGATGGCGCGCATCCTCGGCCTCGACAAGGACGTGGCCGCGCCCGACGTCTACACCACCCCGCAGATCATGGCGTGGATGATGGACGAGTTCTCGTTCATCCAGGGGCACAACGAGTTCGGGATGATCACCGGCAAGCCGCTTCCGCTGGGCGGCTCCGAGGGCCGCGGCGACGCCACGGCGCGCGGTGGCGTGTACGTGATGCGCGAAGCGGCAAAGGTGTCGGGTCTCGACCTCGCCACGGCGACATACGCGATTCAGGGCCTCGGCAACGCCGGCTCGTACGCGGCCAGGATCATCGCGGACGAGGTGGGCGGGACGGTGGTCGCGATCGGCGAGATCGACGGAACCATCTACAACGCCAAGGGCATCGACGTGCACGCGCTGCTCAAGCACTTCCTCAAGACCCGCGGCGTGAAAGGATTCCCGGGCGGCGAGTTCATCCCCAATCCCAAGGCCTGCCTGGAGCTGAAGTGCGACGTGGTCGTGCCAGCGGCGCTCGAGAACCAGATCACCGCGGAGAACGTGGACCGGGTGAAGGCGAAGATCGTGCTCGAGCTGGCCAACGGCCCCACCACACCGGAGGCCGACGCGGTCCTGGCCGAGAAGAAGATCGTGGTGCTGCCAGACTTCCTCGCCAACGCCGGCGGGGTGACGGTGTCGTACTTCGAGATGGTCCAGAACTCGTATAGCTATTACTGGGATCTCGACGTCGTGCAGGACCGCCTCAGCCGCAAGATGACGCACGCGTTCCAGGCCGTGCACGAAGCGGCGAAGAAGCATAAGGTGCACAACCGCCTGGCGGCCTACCTGGTGGCCGTGAGCCGGGTGGCGGAAGCCATGAAGCTGCGGGGGTGGGTGTAACGCAATCGCTGCGCGCGGGCTATGTTGGGGGCCGTCCTCAACGAGAGCCTGCGCCATGAACCAGACGATTCTCCGCGCCGCCGTGTGTGCGCTGTCCGCGCTCACCGGCGGCGCGGTGCTGTCGGCCCAGACGGCGCCCTATCACGTCGTGAAGACCATCGCACTGGGCGGCGAGGGCGGCTGGGACTACCTGTATGCCGACAGCGCCGGGCAGCGGCTGTACGTGTCTCACGGCACCCGCGTCGAGGTCGTGGACCTGGTGCTCGACACCACCGCGGGCGTCATCCCCAACACTCCGGGTGTGCATGGGATCGCGATCGCACCGGAACTGGGCCGCGGCTTCACCAGCAATGGCCGGGACAGCACGGTCACGATGTTCGATCTGAGGACGCTGGCGACGCTCGGCACCGTGAACGTGGGTGGCCGGAATCCCGATGCGATCGTCTACGACCCGGCGTCGCGGCGCGTGTTCACCATGAACGGTGGAAGCGGCACCGCGACGGCGATCGACGCAGCCAGCGGGATCGTTGCCGGCACCGTCGCGCTGGGCGGGCGACCGGAGTTCGCGGCGGCCGATGGCCGGGGCCGGATCTACGTCAATCTCGAGGACAGCAGCGCCATCGTCTCCTTCGACGCGCGGACTCTCGAGGTCCGGCAGCGCTGGTCGCTGACTCCGTGCCAGGAACCGAGCGGGCTGGCGATGGACCGGGCGCACCGGCGCCTGTTCTCCGGGTGCGGCAACAGCCTGATGGCGGTGAGCGACGGCGACGCGGGAAAGGTGATCGCGACGCTGCCGATCGGGCGCGGGGTGGACGCGAACGCGTTCGACCCGGCCACCGGGTTCGCCTTCGCGTCATGCGGCGCGGATTCGGTGCTGACGGTGGTGCACGAGGACGATCCGGATCACTACAGCGTCGTCGCCAACGTGCCGACCCGGCGTGGCGCGCGCACCATGGCGCTGGACCTCCTGACGCATCGTGTCTTCCTGTCCACGGCGGAGTTCGGGCCCTCGCCCGCTCCGACGCCGGATCGGCCGCGCCCGCGGCCAAGTGTCGTGCCCGGCTCGTTCGGGGTGCTGGTGCTGGGGCTGCAGCGCTAGTGAGCGGCCGATGAAGATCGGCAAGGCGACGGCCCGCTACGAGGCCTGGCTCGGCGCCCAGCTCACGCTGCTCCCCGCCGATCTCGATCTCAAGCACCGGCGGATGCGCGAGGAGCCGTTCGCCTTCCTGCGCGCGACGTATTACCGCTGGGCCCAGCGCTGGCCGGACCTCTGCGCCGATCTGGCGACGGCACCGGAGGTTCTGGCGGTCGGGGATCTGCACGTCGAGAACTTCGGCACCTGGCGCGACGCGGAGGGCCGGCTCGCCTGGGGCATCAACGACTTCGACGAGGCGTGGCCGCTGCCGTTTACCAACGACCTGGTGCGCCTGGGGACCAGCGCGAATCTCGCCATCGCCGGGCAGCACCTCGCGATCGACGGCGCGACGGCGGCCGCGGCGATCCTCGATGGCTACCGGTCGGCTCTCGAGGCCGGCGGCCGGCCGTTCGTCCTGGCCGAAGGGCACTCGACGCTCCGGGCGATGGCCATACACCGGCTGCACGAGCCGGAGCGTTACTGGCAGAAGCTGCGCGGGCTGAGCACGGTGCGCGGGCGCGTGCCGCCGGGCGCGCTGCGGGCGCTGGAGCGGATGCTGCCGGAGCCCGACCTTCCGTGGCGCATCGTGCACCGCATCGCCGGACTGGGAAGCCTGGGCCGCCAGCGCTACGTCGCGCTCGCCGAGTGGCACGGTGGGTTGGTGGCCCGCGAAGCCAAGGCCCTGGCGCCGTCCGCGTGTCGGTGGGCCGCGGGCGGCAAGGGCTCCTCGCGGATCCTCTACCAGGAGATTCTCGATCGTGCGGTGCGCTGCCTGGACCCCTTTGTCCGGCTGCAACGCCGCTGGATCGTACGCCGGCTCGCACCCGATTGTTCGCGCATCGAGCTGGCGGCGCTGCCCGCCGAGCGGGACGAGCTGCGCCTGCTCCGCGCCATGGGCTGGGAAACGGCGAACGTGCACCTGGGAAGCGTGAAACCGAGAGTGCTGCGCGCCGACCTCGCCCGCCGTCACCAGGGCTGGCTGCGGCGGGCGGCGGCCGTGATGCAGGAGGCGGTGCTCGAGGATTGGGAGACCTGGCGCGAGGCCCGCTCGGCGACCTAGGTGGCTCCGCCGCCGCCCGTCAAGCACGACGCCCGCCACGGTTTCCCGCGGCGGGCGTCTTCAGCTACAGAGTGTTCCCGTCAGCGGAAGATCGGCGGGACAATGATCGTGCCGTCGCGCGTGATGATGATGTGGCGCACGGTGTCGTCACGATCGAAGTAGACCTGGACCGTGTCGCCCACGGCCGCAACGACGAATGGGGTGTCGGTCTTGATCGCGGCGCCGGTGCTGTCGGCGGAAGGGAAGATCACGGGGTACCCAACGGCAGGCTGCAGGGAATCGCCGGCGGGCGTGACGATCAGGGAGTCGAAGTAGATCAACGGGTTGCTGAAGAAGACGCGGACGTGCCGGTAGGTGCCCGCCGGCAGCGTGCCCGTCGCGACCGGAAGCCCGGCGGCCGCGGAGTCGGGGAGATGGATCAGGTCGAGATGACCGCTGCCGAGGATCGGAAGCTGGGTCCAGCCGAACTCCCGCTGCTCCCAGTCACCGTGCCCGCCGCTGTCCGCGCTCACCGAGTCCGCGAGGGAATCCGCCGCGTTCTCGCTGTCGGGCAGCGCCGTGAGGACCTCGATCTTCGTCGCGGTCACGATCAGTGAATCGACGTCATGTAAGCGCATCCACCCCCACCACCCTCGCCAGTGGTGGCCCATCCCGTCGCCGAAGTCGCCGAAGCCTCCGTTGCCGTTGAAGTCGCCGGTCAGCATGCCCGCCAGGGTGGTGGAGCTCGACGAGGCCGCAACCGAGGCGAGTCGCACCGACACCGGGGCCTGCGTGGCCGTGCCGGGACCCGCCGCCGTGCTGGCGACATCTTTGCTGCACGCGGTTACCGCCGCGAACGCGGCCAGGCTGCCGAGCGTGAGGAGAGTGCAACGTGGGCTCTGCATGGGCTCACTCCGGTCCGGGGCAAGGGGAGAGGCGGCCCGGCGCGGGCCGCCATCTTCCTACCTGACCGTCGCAGGCGGCCCCGGGTAACGCCCCGCTCCGTGACCCGTTACCTTGCACCCCATCACAAGATCATTGGATTAGGGAGCGTGCAGCCGCGCGATGCTGCCATTGTCCGCCGGGTGTTGGCCGGGGACGTCGAGCAATACCGGGTATTGGTCGAGCGTTACCGTGCCGAATTCGGCCGGTACGCCGTCGCGGCCGTGGGTGACCGCGACGCGGCCCAAGACGCCCTGCAGGAGGCCTTCATCCGGGCGTTTGACGCGCTGGCGACCTGCCGCGACCCCGACCGCTTCGGCGCGTGGTTCTTCCGGATTCTGACCAACCAGTGCCGCAACGCCGTGGCCCGGCGGCATGACACGGTGCCGGTGGAGGAATTCGACCCAGCGGGGAGTGACCGCGCCGACGCGGCGGTGGAGCGGGGCGAGCTGGGCGAGGCGCTGGAGGCGGCGCTGGCCCGCCTCACGCCGGAGCAGCGCGAGGCCTTCGTTATGAAACACGTGGACGGCAGGTCATATGAGGAGATGGCCGAGGTGCTCGGGGTGGGTGTGGATGCCTTGAAGATGCGCGTGCATCGCGCGCGCGATGCGATGCGCTCAATGATGGGAGCGCTGCGATGATGGAGCGGGACGCCTTCAGCGCCGCTGCGCACCACTACCTGGACGGAGAGCCGTTCGGGGAGTTGGGTGGCGGGGAGCTCGCGGCGGCGGACCGCCTCGTGGCGGCGGCGCGGGCGTACGCGGAGCGGCTCGAACCGGTGGATCTTGCGCTCGACGAGGCCGTGATGGCGGCGGTGCGCCGGATCCCGGCGCGTCGGCGCCGGAGACTCGACTGGCTCCTGGCGCCGCGGACCGTGAGAGTCCGGCCGGTGTGGGCGGCCGCTCTTGCGGCGGCCGCCGCGCTCGTGCTGTGGCTCTCCCCCCGCGCTCCGGCGCCGGCGGCGCAGGGCGCGCCCACCGCGCGGCCGGTTGCGGATACCGTGTTCGTGCGCTTCGAGCTGGCGGCGCCCCAGGCGCGCTCCGTGTCGGTGGCCGGCTCGTTCAACGGATGGCAGGTCGGGGCGCTGACCATGGCCAGGAATGCCGGCGGCGTGTGGTCCGCGACGGTGGCCCTTCCGGTGGGCGAGCATCGCTACGAGTTTGTCGTCGACGGCACCCGGTGGGTGCCCGACCCCACCGCGCACGCCCAGGTGGATGACGGGTTCGGCGGCCGGAACAGCGTGATCGTGGTCGGGCCGAAGGGACTGGTGAGATCGTGACGACGATCCGGAGTGCGGTGCTCGCGGCCTGGGTGATTGCTGCGCCGGCCGTGCTGTCGGCCCAGGGTGGTGTCGCGGGCCGGCTCGAGGCCCGCGGCGTGCCCGGCAGCCTCGCGCACGAAGTGGCCGCCATCGCCGCCGCCGCCGCGGCGCGCGGCGTTCCCGAAGGGCCGCTGGCCGACAAGGCGATCGAGGGGTGGGCGAAACAGATTCCGGCGCCGCGCATCCTGTCGGCGGTGCGTCGGTTCGCCGACCAGATGGCCTCCGCGCGCGAGGCGGTGAAGGGCGCCGGAGTCGAGGCGCCGTCGGGCGCGGTGATCGCGGCGGCAGCGGAGGCGATGCGCAGTGGGATGCGCGCGGAGCAGGTGCGCAGCGTGGTGCGGGCCGCGGCTGCGGCCGACATTGCCGCCCCGGGGCTGAGCGTAGCCGCAGCCCTCTCGGCGCAGGGTCTCGGCGGAGACCAGGCGGTCAAGATCGTCGTTGGCGCGATGCGCAACCACCAGAGCATGGCCGAGCTGCTGGACCTCCCATCGGTCGCGCGGGCGATGCAGGACCAGGGCCTCAGCGCAGGCGACATCGAGCATCGCATCCTGGACGGCGGAGATGGTGCCGATCAGGGGGGCCAGCGCACGGGCGATCAGGGCGGTCGGCCGTCCGGTGTGCCTCCGGGCACGAGGCACGACCACCAGCCTGGCCACTCGATCGAGCAGTGACGTCTAGGGCGTGCGCGGCGGTGGCCGCCACGCTGCTCGTCGCGGCGTCCCCGGTCGCCGCACAGCAGCTCAGGTTCCGGCTCGGTGGCGTCAGCGCCCGGTATGCCGATACGGTGTCGGGCACCGCAGCTGCGCTCACGACCCTTCTCGCCTGGGATGGTCAGCGCGCCACCGGCACGCTCGACGGCACCTTCACCCAATTCAGCTCCGGCACCTGGGCCGCGCAGGCGGCCGGCTCCGTCTTTGGCGTCCGTCTCCTTACCCCGACCATCGGTCTCGGCCTGCGCGCCGATGGCGACGGCGGCTACATCCAGGGCGGAACCTGGAGCGCGATCGGGTCCACGGGGCCGGTGCTCGCTTTGGTCTCCGGCCGCTGGGTGTACTCCGCCGGCGTGGAGGTTGGCGCCGTGCGACGGGTCGACCGGCTCTCCAATGCCACGTTCGAGGGAAGTGTGAACGCCCGGCGCGACGCCGGCCCGTGGAGCGTCGAGGGCGGTCTCACCGCGACGCAGGCCGGCGCGACGCAGGTTGCGGATGCCACGCTGGGCCTCCAGTTTCGCGCCGGGCGCCTGGCCATGGGTGCCCTGGCCGGCGCGCGCGCCGGCAACCTGGGTGGGCGCCCCTGGTACCAGGGGCGCGCCGCACTCGGCGTGGCGTCTTGGGCCACACTCGAGGCGCAAGCCGGCAGCTATCCGCGCGATCTCAGCGGCTTCACGGATGGAGCCTTCGTCAGCGTCGGCGTGTGGCTGGGCGGCGGACTGCGCCGGCGTCCGTCAGCGATCGGGTCGAGGTCATCCTTGCCGGCCTTGACGGAGCGCGGCGTCACCGTCGAGTTCGTCGATGCGGGACATCAGCGCGTGACCTTCGTGGTGCCCGGGGCGAGCACCGTCGCCATCGCCGGGGAATGGAACGACTGGACCCCCGTCGCCATGGAGCGTGTCGCCGGAGCCCGCTGGCGGGCAACCCTCCCGCTCAGACAGGGCGCTCACCGTTTCTCCCTGATCGTGGATGGGCGCCGGTGGATGGTGCCGCCCGGCGTGGCGACGTTGCCCGACGACATGGGCGGACGGGTCGGGTTGCTCGTGATCGACGAGTAGCGCCGCGCTCTCCCGGGGTGCACAGCCACCGCCTTCAAACCGCCTGTCCAGCTGGATCGTGATCCCGATCGACTCGTGCGAGGATTGCATTTCCGTCCGACGTGCTAGGATATTTCCGTACCCCTCAGCCGAGGCACTATGCGAATTCGACGTTTGAGCAGATGGTCGGTCGGCGCGGCCGCCGGCACAGTGATGCTGTTGGTGCTGGGCGCCGAGCCGGCACGGGCGATCCCCAGCTTCGCGCGCCAGACCAAGCTGCCGTGCAGCGCCTGCCACACGCAGTTTCCCGACCTGAACGCCTTCGGGCGGGTGTTCAAGCTGAACGGCTACACGCTGCGGATGATCGAGACCATCGAGTCTGCCGACACGTCGGGACACCAGGACCTGTCGATCAACCTCATGCCACTTCCGTCGGTCATGATCCAGGCATCGGAGACCTACACGGCGAGGCCGCAGGGCGCGACGACGAACGGCACCGTGCAGCTGCCGCAGCAGCTGAGCCTGTTCCTCGCCGGGGCGATCACCCCGAAGATCGGCGCGTTCATCCAGGTGACGTACGATCCCCAGGCCGGGACGATCGGGATGGACAATACGAGCATCCGCTATGCGACACCACTCACGCTCGGGGCGAAGCCCGGCGTGTTCGGCCTCAGTCTCAACAACAATCCAACCGTGCAGGACGTGTGGAACAGCACGCCCGCCTGGGGTTTCCCGTTCGCGGGGTCGTCGGTGGCTCCGACCCCGGCGGCGGCGACCCTGGTGGACGGGGCGCTGGCACAACAGGTCGCGGGCTTGAGCGCGTACCTGTTCTGGAACGATGCGATCTACGGTGAGGTCGGCGCGTATCGCTGGGCGCCGCAAGGGGTGGCGCAGCCGCCCGACGCAACGGTGGCCGGGGTCGTCGAGGGCATCGCCCCGTATTGGCGCCTGGCGCTGACGCGTTCGTTCGGCGACAACTACCTCGAAGTCGGCACCTACGGCATGTCCGCGCTCCGGCAGCCGGGGAGTTTCGCGTCGGGCAACCCCACCGATCGGTACACGGACATCGCCTTCGACGCCGAGTATCAGCGGCCCCTGGGGAACAACGATCTCACCATCACGGGGACGTGGATCCACGAGACGCGCTCGCTCGGAGCGAGCGTGGACAGCGGCTTCGCGTCCGTCGCCTCGCAGACGGTCAACACGTTCCGGGCGCGCGCCACGTTCCACGTGGGCCAGAGTTACGCGTTCACGGTCGGGCCGTTCGCCACGACGGGGACGACGGATCCGGTGCTCTACGCGCCCGCGGCCGTGAGCGGCAGCTCTACCGGGAGCCCCAACAGCAGCGGCGTGATCGGCGAGGTGGACTGGAACCCCTGGATGAACACGCGGCTTTCGCTCCAGTACACGGCGTACAGCAAGTTCAATGGAGCGAGCACCAATTACGATGGCTCGGGGCGTAACGCGTCGGACAACAACACCCTGTATGCGCTCGTCTGGTTGATGTTCTAAGCGGTCTTCAGGCTCGCCAGCGCGAGGGGAGCCGGCGGTGGGCGCTTGCCCGCCGCCGGCTCTCGCGTTACCCGTTCTGCTCCTCTTTCACGCCACCGGCACATGAGACACGCACCTGCTGCACGCCTCCTCGCCCTGGTCTCCGCGGCCGTAGTCGCCGCGCTGGCCGTCCCCGCAGCTGCCCCGGCCCAGCAGGCGGATGACAGCGCACTGATCGCCGGTTACCGCGCCACGGCCGACCGCCTGATCGCGGCGGCGACGGCCGACAGCGCGGCCTGGCTCAGGCTGGCGGAGCTGACCGACCGGTTCGGCAGCCGGCTGAGCGGCTCGGAGAGCCTGGAACGCGCGCTCGTTTGGGTGCTGGACGAGATGCGCGCCGACGGACTGGAGAACGTGCATGGCGAGCGCGCGATGGTGCCGCATTGGGTGCGCGGCCACGAGTCGCTGGATCTGGTAGAGCCGCGGCCGACCCGCCTGCCGATGCTCGGCCTCGGCGGCAGCATCGGCACGCCGCCGGAAGGGATCACGGCGCCGGTGCTCGTGGTGAGCGACACCACCGAGCTGGCGGCCCGCGCCGCCGAGGCTTGGGGGAAGATCGTCCTGTTCGACGCGCCGTACGTCAACTACGGCGTGACGGTGCAATACCGCGTGAGTGGCGCCATCTGGGCGGCCCGTGCCGGCGCGGTGGCGGCGCTGCTGCGCTCGGTCTCGCCGTTCGAGATGCGCCAGCCTCACACCGGGGTCATGCACTACGACTCCACCGTGCGGCCCATTCCGTTCGCCGCGATCTCCATCGAGGACGCGGCGATGCTGCACCGCATGCAGCAGCGCGGCCAGCGCGTGGTCGTGACGCTCAAGATGGAGGCGCGGACGCTGCCGGACGCGCCATCGCAGAACGTGATCGGTGAGTTGGGCGGGCGCGAGAAGCCCGACGAGGTGGTAGTGATGAGCGGGCACATGGACTCGTGGGACGTGGGCACGGGCGCGATGGATGACGGCGGGGGCGTGGTGGTCGCCTGGGAGGCGCTGCGCGTGATGAAGCGACTCGGCCTGCGGCCGCGCCGGACCGTGCGGGTGGTCGGGTGGACCAACGAGGAAAACGGCACGCGGGGCGGGCTCGCCTACCGTGACGCCCATGCAGCGCAGCTGGTGGACCACGACCTCGCCATCGAGACCGACGGCGGGGTGTTCCGGCCCACAGGGTTCGGCTTCAGCGGCTCCGACTCCGCCTTCGCCATCGTGCGGCAGATCGGGCGCCTGCTGAGCGGCATCGGAGCGGACACGACCACGCAGGGCGGCGGCGGCACCGATATCGGCCCGATGATGCAACGCGGGGTGCCGGGAATGGGGCTCAACGACGACGGGCGGCGCTACTTCTGGTACCACCATAGTGATGCCGACACGGTGGACAAGCTCGATCCGGCCGAGATGGCGAAATGCGTGGCGGCGATGGCGGTGATGGCGTACGTCGTGGCGGACCTGCCCGAGAAGCTGCCGCGGGGCGGGACACCGCCGTCGGGAGAGTAGCGCTGGGCTAGGCGGGCACGAGCCGCCGAAGGGCGTCCGCGTCGATGCGGTGGCCGCCCCCGAACGTGACGACACGGTGACGCACGCCTGCCGCCTCCAGCGCGGCTCGCTGGCGGGCGAGCAGCTCGGGAGCCGCGTACTCGTCCCGCTCCCCGGCCACCAGGGCCAGGTCGAGCGCGTTCAGCGTCGCGGCCCCCGCGTGCAGATCGGCGTCCGGCGGTAGCAGACCTCCCCACAGCACCAGGCGCTCCGCCCGGACATTCCGCCGCAGCACCCACCGCGCCGCCGTTGCCGTGCCCTGCGAGAAACCGAGGACCGTCAGTCGCGCGGCGTGCCGGTGCGCGGGCGCGAAGACCGCCTCGCGCAGCGCGTCCAGGTAGCCCAGGTAATCGTCGATCTCGCTCAGCCGATCCTCTCTGGTCATCCAGCTCGCACCTACCCGGCTCCCGGGGCCGTGGCTTCCGGGCTCGAGATAGAAACGCGACAACCCCTCCGGCGCCACGATCAGGCGGAATCCGTTGGACAACGGCGCGAAGTCGTCGAGAAACTGCTCGGCCAGCTGACCGTAGCCGTGGCAGACGATCCAGATTTCGGTCGGTGATGCCACGGACTCGCCCAGCGTGAAATACCGGGCGGAGCGGGGGATTTTCAGGTGGTGTTCGGTTGGCATGGGAGATAAGATAGGCGGCGTGAACATCGGCGGGGAGGTGATGACGTGATGAAGGTGATGACGTGATGAGGTGATGACCGGCCGCGCGCATCATCACCTCATCACCTCCATCACTTGATCACTTCATCACGTCCCCGTCCCATCAGAGGGGAGACTGGCACCATGAGTTCCATCGCCGACGCGATACTGGGCATCGACACCCTGTGGGGCGGGGACGTGATGAACCCCTCGGGCACCGGGCGGTTCATCGCCGACTCGTGGTGCTCGGACGAGCCGCTGCCGCAGGCCTATACGCACCAGACAGCCCAACGGCTGCGCGAGACGGGAGGGGTGACCGCCAAGCAGCCGGACTTGGCCGCCATCGACGCGTACCTGGCGGCCGTCGACGTGCACGGGGCGATCGCGGCGATGGCCGAGGAGGCGAAGACGGGTGGCAGGGTCCGTCGCGCCTACCTCAAGGGCCTGGCGCTCTGCTTCGAGACGATGTGGGACCTGGGGATGGAGATGCTGGGGCGCGGCGAGAAGGTGCCGTACGAGCGCTGCGTCGTGGCGTCCACCGGCCGCAAGCCGGAGCCTTCGGACCCGGCAGCGAAGCGGCGCCGGGTCGCGGAGCTGCTGGCGCGCGCGGGCTACGCGACCGACTCCGACGACGCGCTGCTGCAGTCTGTCGATACGTGGCGGCGGGATCGCAGCGTGCCGAAGCCGTCGATCCCGGCGCTCGCGGCGGCGTTCATCGCCCGCTACGATGCCCTGGCGGTCCGGAACCTGGTGCCCTATCTGCCCTCAGCCCTGAAGGCCGTGCCTCGGGCGAACATCACATTCCTGCCGATCAAGGACGCGTGGTTTTCGGGCTCGATGAACTACCTGGGACGGGCGCGCCGGCCCGACGGCTCGCCGGAGTACGAGGCGACGTACGAGATCAACGCCTCCCTCGAGATCTCAGTGCCGGAGTTCGAGCAGCTGGTGAGCCACGAGGTCGTGCCGGGACACGTCACGACCACGGCCTACTGCCAAAACCTGTACGTGCGCGGGAAGATGGGCCTCGAAGCCACCATGCTGACGATGAACACGCGGCACGCGGCGCTGTCGGAAGGCATCGCCAACAACGCGATCCTCATCGCCCATGGTGTCACGGAGATCGACGAGCTGCCGGACGAGGACACGCAGGCCGGCGTGCTGCTGGCGCTGCTGCAGGACGATGCGAAGAACCAGTCGTCGTACCTGACCTGGCACGAAGGGCTCCCGCAGGCGGAGGTGGCGCAGGTGCTGCGCCGCGACTTCCTCTGCTCTCCCGAGCGCGCCGACAAGCTGTCGGGCGCGTGGGGCCGCCACCCGCTGCTCGGGCGGATGTACCTGCCGGCCTACCGCGCGGGCACCGATCGCGTGGCCGAGCTGCGGCGGAAGTTCCCGCCGGAGGTGGTCCTGCCGGCGCTGTATGGGGTGCGCGGGCTGGTGGACGTCGTGACCATCGGGAAGGTCCTCGGAGAGAAGAGAGCTGAGTAGACGGACGTCGGATCAGTTGCGAGACGCCGAGTTGCGAGTGGTTGGGAGCCATGAGTCTGGAGGCTGCAGACCAGTTGTGAGGACCGGCGAGCATCATCGTCTGTCCTGACAGCTGGTCTGTCCACGCGCTCCTCGCAACTCCCAACTCCTCGCAACTCGGCGTCTCGCAACTGTCCTGGCTGTGGCGTCTCGCAACTGCACTGCAGTCTCCCATCTGCCCTCTGTTATCTTTGCAGGGTGAGCATCTTCCACACGATGAACGCCGGCTACGCGCAGGCGATGTACGAGCAGTACCTGCGCGACCCCGGCTCGGTGGACGAGGCGTGGCGCGTGCTGTTCGAGGACGGGGAACAGGGGCTCGCTCCCCTCTCCCCGCTCGAGATCGTCACGGCCTCGGCCGACGTTCCACCGTTCCCCACTTCGGGCGAAGGATCTCCCGGGGCCGCCGCGCCCGTCATCCCGGCGCGCGCCGGGGCGCCGTCCGCGCCCTCCGGCGAGGACCTGGAGGCGGTGGCGCACGCTGCGTCGGTGGTCAAAGCCTTCCGCACGCACGGTCATCTGGGGGCGCGGCTCGATCCGCTGGGCACCGAGCCGGTGGGCGATCCCGCGTACGATCCGGCCTCGATCGGCCTCACCGAAGAGCGGATGCGCCGCGTGCCTTCGGCCGTGCTCCGAATTGCCGTCCCGGGCGACACGTTCGCGGACGCGCTCCCGCACCTGCGCGCCACGTACTGTGGAACGATCGCCTACGAGAAGGAGCACATCGCCAACCACGAAGAGCGGGTCTGGCTCCGGCGGATGATCGAGACCGGCGCGCACCTCAGCCCGCTCAGCGTCGAGGAGCGGCGGCGGCTCCACGCCCGGCTCACGCAGGTCGAGACCCTGGAACGCTTCCTGGGACGCGCCTACCTGGGCCAGAAGCGGTTCTCGATCGAGGGCGTGGACATGCTGGTCCCGATGCTGGACCTCATCGCCGAGCTGGCGGCGCAGTCCGGCGCGCGCGACGTCGTCATGGGCATGGCGCACCGCGGGCGACTGAACGTCCTGGCCCACATCGTCGGAATGCCGTACGAGTCGATCATCGCTGAGTTCGAGGGCGGGCAGATCGGCGAAGCCGACGGCGCGACAGGCGACGTGAAGTACCATCTCGGCGCGACGGGCTCGTACCTCACGCGGTCGGGGAAGTCCATTGCCGTCGAGCTGGCGGCCAACCCGAGCCACCTGGAGTCGGTGAATCCGGTGGTGGAGGGCCGGGCGCGCGCGCTCCAGACCGAGCGCCGCGGGCCCGTGCCGCACCACGACCCCGCCGTCGCCCTGCCGGTGCTGATCCACGGCGACGCTGCGTTCGCGGGGGAGGGCGTCGTGGCGGAGACGTTGAACCTGGCGCGGCTCCCGGGCTACGCCACGGGCGGCACGATCCACATCATCACCAACAACCAGCTGGGCTTCACCACCGATCCGGCGGAGGCACGCTCCACCGCGTATGCGTCGGATCTGGCCAAGGGGTTCGACCACCCGATCATCCACGTCAACGCCGACGATCCCGAGGCGTGCCTCGCCGCGGTGCGGCTCGCCATGGCGTACCGGGAGCGCTTCAGGGGCGACGTGCTGATCGACCTGGTGGGCTACCGGCGGCACGGTCACAATGAGGCGGACGAGCCGGCCTACACGCAGCCCCTCATGTACGAGCGCATCGCGGCGCTGCCTACCGTGCGCGAGCAGTGGGCGGCCAGGCTCGCGGCCGATGGCACCCTCGCGCGGGAGCAGGCGGACGCTGAAACCCAAGCCGCCTACGAGCGCCTCGTGAAGGTCCAGCAGGCGGTGAAGGCCAGCCTCTCCAGGCGGTCGGGCGGCGGATTCGAGACGATCGGCACGAGCGCCCGGGTTTCGAGCGGCGCGGAGCTGGCGCCGGCGACCACCGGCGAGTGCGAGCCGGGCACGGCGGTGAGCGAAGAGATGCTCGCGGTGCTCGACGAACAGCTGCACACCTGGCCCGATGGCTTCACGGTCCACCCGAAGCTCCTGCGCCAGCTGGAGCGGCGCCGCAAGGCGACAGCGGAGGGCGGTGGCATCGAATGGGCGCACGCCGAAGCGCTGGCGTTCGCGTCACTGCTGGTGGAGGGCGTCCCGATCCGGCTCACCGGCCAGGACACGGAGCGCGGTACCTTCAGCCAGCGGCACCTGGTGCTGCACGACGTCAAGACGGGCGCGCGCTACGCGCCCATTCAGCATCTGCCGGGCGCGCAGGCCCCGTTCGAGCTCCACAACAGCCCGCTGTCCGAGCTGGCGGCCCTCGGGTTCGAGTACGGCTATAGTGTGGAAGTGCCCGAGGCGCTGGTGCTGTGGGAGGCGCAGTTCGGCGACTTCGCCAACGGGGCGCAGGTCATCATCGACCAGTTCATCGTCTCCGGCCGCGTGAAGTGGTCGGAGCGGTCGCGGCTCGTCCTGTTGTTGCCGCACGGCTACGAGGGCCAGGGACCGGAACACTCGAGCGCCAGGCTGGAGCGTTTTCTCCAGCTCGCGGGGCAGCAGAACATCCGGGTGGCCAACGCCACCACACCGGCGCAGTACTTCCACCTGCTGCGGCGGCAGGCGACGCTGGAGGATCAGCGGCCCCTGGTCGTGATGACGCCCAAGAGCGTCCTCCGGAACCCGCTCGCGCTCTCGCCCGTCGAGGACCTCGCCGACGGCTGCTTCCGCCAGGTCCTGGACGACGCCGCCGCGGCGTCCCGGCGGGACGAGATCGAACGGCTGGTGCTCTGCTCGGGGAAGGTGTACTACGACGCGATCGGCTCGGATGCGCGAGCGGGGGCGACCCGGGTGGCCCTCGCGCGCCTGGAGCTGCTCTACCCGTTGCCCAAGGACGATCTCACCGCGCTCGTGGCTTCGTATCCGAATCTGCGGGAGCTGGTCTGGCTCCAGGAGGAGCCGCGCAACAAGGGGCCGTGGCGCTACATCGCGCATCACCTGCGCGACCTGGCTCCGCACCGGCCGGGCGGCGAGATCGGCCTGCGCTATGTCGGCCGCCCCGAGCGGGCGAGCTCGGCGGAAGGATATCCTGCAGCTCATCTTGCGGAACAAGCCAGAATCGTGCGGGAAGCGCTCGGGGAGGTGATGACGTGATGAAGGTGATGACGTGACAACGTGATGAGGGTTCCGCGGGCCTGTCATCACTTCATAACGTCATCACATCATCACTTCATCACCTCCCCGTCGTCTCACCCGCCCCGCGTGTGCATCTCGCGATGCGGATGCTGACGCAGGCTCTCCACCGGATACAGCGCCCCTCGCGCGATCACCTCGAGCCGCTCCTCCGCGCCGCGGTCGGCGCGGGCCCGCCACGCCCCGGTAATCAATGCTGCCAGCTCCGCGTCGGAGGCTCCGTGCCGCAGCGGATCCCGCAGGCTGATGCCCCGTTCCGCGTAGAGGCAGCGGTACCAGCTGCCGTCGGCCGTCAGACGGCTGCGGTCGCAGGTGCGGCAGAACGGTGCGGTGGTGGAGGCGATGATGCCGAACGTGGTGCCGTCGGGCAGCGCGAAGCGCTCGGCAGGCGCCGCGCCGGCCCGCGACTCGGCGGCGGCCTCCACAGGCCCATAGTGCCGCGACAGAAATTCGAGCATCGCCTGCCGTGAGACGACCTGGTCCGCGGACCAGCGCGTCGCCCCGCCCACGTCCATGTACTCGATGAAGCGGACCTCCGCGCCGTTGGCACGGCCGAACTCGATCAGGTCCGCCAGCTCATCGTCGTTGTAGCCGCGCACCACCACGGTGTTGAGCTTGAGGCGCTCGAACCCCGCCGCCCGCGCCGCGGCAATGCCTGACAGCACGTCGGCATGACGCGTGCTGCGCGTGTACGCCTCGAAGCGCTCCGGACGCAGCGTGTCGAGGCTCACCGTCAGGCGGCCGAGGCCCGCCAGGCGCAGCGGCCCCGCCTGGGCGGCGAGCACCATTCCGTTGGTCGTGAGGGCGAGGTCGGTGATCCCCGCGGTGCGCGCGAGCAGGGACACCACCGTGGGCACGTCGTGTCGGAGCAGCGGCTCGCCGCCAGTGAGCCGCACCTTGGTGACGCCGAGACCGGCGAAGATCCCCGCCAGCCGTGCGATCTCCTCGAAGCTCAGAATCGAGGCACGCGGCAGCCAGACGTACTCCTCCTCCGGCATGCAGTAACGGCACCGGAGGTTGCACCGGTCGGTGAGCGAAACCCGGAGGCTCGCCAGCGGACGCTGGAGGGTGTCGTGGATTGCCACGGACGAACGAAAGCGAGGCGGTCGGCTATCGGCAAGGACGCTGCGCCGGGCCGTCCACGCCATCCGACCGCGGTGCGGCGAGCGGCGGCGTGCTACGCGGGCGCCGCTCCGGACCGGGCGGTCTTCTCCCGTTCCGCGTTGCGCAGCTCCGTCCGCAGGATCTTGAGGATCCCGCTCTTGGGAAGGCTGTCCCTGAACTCGACGATGCGCGGCACCTTGTACGCGGCCAGGTTGCTCCGGCAGTAGGCGATGATCTGCTCCGCGGTCGCGTGCTCGCCCGGCTTCAGCACGATGAACGACTTGATGCTCTCGCCCCGCTTCGCGTCGGGCACACCGATGGTGGCCGCCTCGAGCACCGCCGGGTGCTGCGACAGCACGCCATCCACTTCGTCCGGATAGACGTTGTAGCCCGAGGCGAGGATCATGTCCTTCTTCCGGCCGACGATGCGGTGGTACCCGTCCTCGTCGATCGTGGCGATGTCGCCGGTGTGCAGCCACCCTTCCTTGAGGACGTTGGCCGTCTCGTCCGGCATGTTCCAGTATCCCGCCATCACCTGCGGCCCCTTGATGAGCAGCTCGCCGGGCTCGCCGGTCGGCATCTCCCGCGTGCCGGTCTCGAGGTCCACGACCTTGCAGTCGGTGTCGGGGAAAGGGATGCCGATGCTGCCCGGCTTGCGAAGGCCGTCCGCCGGATGGACGTGCGTGACGGGCGAGGTCTCGGTGAGCCCGAAGCCCTCGATGATGTGGCTCCCGGTGAGCTTCTCGAACCGCTCCAGCACCGGGAGCGGCAGCGGCGCGGAGCCGCAGAAGCAGATCCTCACGCACCGGACGTCCATGTGCTCGATGCCCGGGTACCGGCTGACCGCCTGGAAGATCGCCGGCACGCCCATGAACAGCGTGATCCGGTGCTTCACGACCGCCTTCACGATCGCTGGGATGTCGCGCGGGTTGGGCAGCAGCACCATCGTCGCGGCCGCGCCCACCGGGAAGTTCATGCACACGGTCATCCCGAACACGTGGAACAACGGAAGCGCGGACAGTATCACCTCGGATCCGTGGGGGCAGTGCAGCCAGGTCATGCTCTGCTGGACGTTGCACGAGAGGTTGCGGTGCGTGAGCATCGCGCCCTTCGAGACGCCCGTGGTGCCGCCCGTGTACTGCAGCGCCGCTATGTCGTCGAGGCCGACCTCGACCGCCGGCGGATCGGGCTCGGTGGCGTCGACCAGCTTGCGGAAGAAGTGCACCCCCGGCGCGGGCGCCACGCGGGCGATGGCCGGCGGCTTCATGCGCCGCAGCTTGAGGGGCGCCAGCAGCCGGAGCGGGAACGGCAGATACTCCGGTATGGAGGCGATGATGTAATGCTTGACCGGGAGCCGGTTGCGGATGTGCCGCAGCCGGGTGGCGAACAGGAAGTCGGCCGTGATGGCCACCTCGCAGCCCGCGTCACCCCACTGGTGCTCCAGCTCTCGCTCGACGTACAGCGGGTTCGTCATCACGACCTGCCCGCCGAGCGCCAGCGTGGCGTAGTAACCGATCACCGTCTGGGGCAGGTTGGGCAGGTGAATGGCGACGCGCGTCCCCTTCGAGACACCCAGGGCGGCGAGGGCCGTGGCCAGCCGGTCCACCTGGTCTTTCAGCTCGCGGTAGGTCAGCCGGGCACCGAGGAAGAGGATCGCCGGGTTGTCCGGGTAGGCTTCGGCCGAGCGCGCGAGGCGCTCCGGCAGGACCAGCGCCTCATAGTTGAGGCTGGGGGGCACCACCGAGTCGTAGTACTTGTGCCAGACACGCTGTTCCACGCGCTCTCCCGAAGGATCGGACGGCCCCAACTTCGCGCTCGGCTGGGGGCTTGCGCAACCGCATGACAGGGTGCCTTTTGATATGTATTCCGACTCACCTGGTCGGGTTTCCCCCTTCACGGAGAATGCGATGCACGATGTGACGATGCCGATGCTGTGGTTGCCGGTTCTGTTGTCAGCGGTGGTGCTGATGATCGGAAGCGCCGTGATCTGGATGGCGCTCAAGTACGAGACCACGGAGTGGAAGCCGATTCCGGGAGAGGACCAGCTGCGCGAGGTCGTGCGCAAGCTCAACCTGCCTGCACCGGGCCAGTATCTCTTCCCGCACGGGGCGGGCCGGGAGGGGATGGCGGCGGCGATGAAGAAGATGGAGGAGGGGCCGAACGGCGTGCTGCTGCTGACGAAGCCACGCAAGTTCAGCATGGGATCGAATCTCCTCCAGGCGTTCGTCTTCTACGTGGTCGTGGGCTTCTTCGTGGCCTACGTGGCGAGCCATGCCCTGTCCAGCGGTGCGGACTACCTGCGGGTCTTCCAGATCGCGGGCTGTTCCGCGTTCATGGCGTATGGCTTTGCGCTGGTGCCCGAGGCCATCTGGTTCGGGCGCACCTGGAAGAGCGTGTGCAAGGGGCTCGTCTCTGCCCTGATTCTCGGCTGTCTGACGGCCGGGACGTTCGGGTGGCTCTGGCCGCGGTAGGCCAGACGCACGGACGCACAGACGCACGGACGCACGGAGGGGGGCGCGCTCAAGGGCGCGCCCCTTCTGCTTCCGGGGTGGCGGTGGCGGGCGCGGGCATGACGGGGGCTGCCCCCCCCTTGCAACTCCCAGACGCTCGATCCCGTAGGGTACTGCGTCGGGGCGCTCCGCCCCGCAGGGGGATCTTCACATGTTGCGTGCATTGGGCATGCTGGCGGGCACGGCGGTGGTCGGCGTGCTGGCCCTCAAGCTGCTGGGACTGTTGCTCCTGCCGGTCCTGGGACTCGTCTTCGGGTTCGTGATGTTCGTGCTGAAGCTGGCCCTGATCTTCGGCCTGGCCTATCTCGCCTACAAGCTCTTCCGCCGGTGGGGTGAGGAGCGCGGGACTGAAGCCAGCTAGCCGCCCGACGCCGGTTCGCAGGGGGAAGACAATTCGGGCTCGGGCGCGTAGTTTGTCCGAACCATGAAGGACAAGACGATCGCCTACCTGCTGTGGTGCGGCTGCTTCGTCGGCGCCTGCGGGCTGCATCGCATCTACAACGGGAAGTACGGCACGGGCTTTCTGTGGCTCTTCACGCTCGGCCTCTGCGGGATCGGCCAGATCATCGATCTGTTCACCATCCCGGGGATGGTGGAGGACGCGAACAACCGGGCGCTCATCCGGTCCATGGGCGGCTCGGCCGCGTTGCTCGCGGGCGGCGCGGGAGCCGGAGCGATGATTCGGCGCCTGCCGCGCACCACCGAGGAGTTCCAGGTGGCTCTGGTCCAGGCGGCCACGGCTCACGGGGGCCGGCTCACGGCGGCGGAGGCGGTCGCCTTCACGGGGCGCGGCTTCAAGGAAGTAGACCGGCAGTTGAGAGACATGGCGGTCGCCGGGTACATCGAGGCCGACAGCGACGATGTGGGGCAGGTGTTCTACGTATTTCCCGGCCTCGTAAAGTGAAGAAGCTGGGTCCAGGGATTAGGGGTTAGGGGCTAGGGGCTAGAAAGCGAGCTTCCCGCCCCAACCCTAGCCCCTAACCCCTAGCCCCTAGTCCCTCAGTTGTCTCTCAGCACCTCGACCGCCGTTCTCCGAAACACCTCCCGACTCGCCGCGACCCCCACAACTGCGACGAGCGCCGCCGTCGCCGCCAGCACCGCGAGGAGCGGCAGCGCTGGCAGCTTGAACCCCAGGTCGAAGACGAAGTGCATCATCGCCCAGCCGCCGCCCACCGAAAGGCCGATGCCGACCAGTCCCGCGAGGAGCCCCAGCGCCACGTACTCGGCGAGCAGGATGTGGGAGAGTTGGCGGCGAGTGGCGCCGAGGGTCTTGAGCAGCGCGCCCTCGCGAATCCGCTCGAGCCTTCCCGCGGCGACGGCCCCGAGCAGTACCAGCCCGCCGGTCGCGAGACTGAAGGCCGCCATGAACCGGATGGCGAGCGACACCCGGCGGAGGACCCGCTCCACCGTGGCTTGGACGAGCGCCACGTCGATGCTCGTCACGTTGGCGTAGCGCACCGACACCGCGCGCTGGAGCCGGGAGCGCGCCGCCACGTCGTCGACCCGGGTCAGCAGGACCGTCGAGCGCGGGGCCTTGGCGAGCGCGGCGGAGCTGAAGACAGCGAAGAAGTTGGGCTCGAACCGCGCCCATTGCACGTCCCGCAGCGCCACCACGGTGGTCGGCACGGTGAGGCCCTGAACTGTCCAATCGATCCGGTCGCCGACACCCACCTTGAGGTCCTGCGCAACGTCGGTGCTCAGCGACACGGGGAAGGGGGGCCCGGCGCCGGCGCCGTGCCACCAGGCGCCCCGGACCAGCCGCTCGCTCGCGTTCGCGCTGTCGCGGAAGGTGGAGCGGAACTCACGCCGCAGCATCCACGGCGCCGCTGGCCTGCGCGTGCGGTCCCTGAACAGGTCGGCGCGGGTCCGTCCGTTGATCGCGGCGATCCGCATCGGGACGATCGGGACCTGTTGAAGCACCGGGTGACCGCTCGCGACGACGAGGCTGTCGACGCCCGCTTCCTGGTCCGGCTGGATGTCGAGGAAGACGAGGTTCGGCTGGCCCGGAGTGGCGAGCGTGGTGAACTGGACTTGCCCCAGCAGGTTCGCCTGGACGAGGTACAGCGTGGCCAGCAGCGCGACGCCGAAGCCGAGCGCCACGACCACGGTCCGGGTCTGGTTGCGCGGCCGGTACAGGTTGGCAATGCCCTGTCGCACGACGTACGGCCAGCGGGCGCCGCGCGTCCCGAGCCGGATGGTGCGGCGGGCGAGGCCGACGGTGATGCGCGCCGCCAGCGAGAGCACGCCGATCGAGAGGCCGATGGCGGCGGCGAAGCCAAGGCCGACCCGCGGCTGGTCGGTCTGGTTCATCGCCAGCGCCAGGACGCCGATGGCGAGCGCGCCGAAGGCGACGAGCCGCCACGGGTCGCGGGGCGGCCGGGAGGCTGCGTCCTCGAACGGGCGCCGCAGCGCCTGGAGCGGCGAGACGAGGCGCACCTCGAGCAGCGGCCGGAGCGCGAAGAGCACGGCCACCACGAGGCCGATGGCGAGACCCGCCAGGATCGCAGCCGGCTCGATCGACACCGTGACGTCGAGCGGCAGGACGTCCTTGAGGACCGCCGGCAGGAGGAACTGGATCGCGACGCCGAGGGCCGTGCCGGCGGCGGCCGCGAGCAGTCCGAGCGCGGCGGCCTGCAGGAGATAGACGGCGAACACCAGCGGGCGGCCGGCGCCCAGGCACCGCAGCACGGCGATCGTGTCCAGCTTGCCGGCCACGAAGGCCCCGATGCCGCTCGCCACGCCGATGCCGCCCAGGAGCAACGCGATGAGCCCCACGAACTGGAGGAAGCTCGACAGCTGGTTCAGGGACTCGGTGAGGTTCTCCTCGGCGTCACCGGCGGAGCGGCTCCGCACCTGCTCCTTCTCGAACACGCGTTTGTGTGACCCGTCGAGGCGTCGCGCGGCCTTCTCGCCGTCGAGCTTCAAGAGCGCCTGGTAGGTCGCCCGGCTGCCGAACACGACGAGCCCGGTCCCGGCCACGTCGCGCACCGGGATGTACACCTCCGGTACGAAGGCGCCGAAGCCTCCCGAAAGGCGGCCCGGCACGTCCGCTGCCACGCCCGCGATGCGGAACGAGCGACGTCCCAGCTCGAGGGTGTCGCCGATCCGCGCGCCGAGCTGCACCAGGAGACTGGTGTCGACGACGGCGACGTCGGCGGTGTCGAGATCGGTCCACCGGCCCGCGGGGCTGGTCACCACCGTGCCGTAGAACGGGAAGCCGCCGCCCACGGCCCGGACATCCACCAGGCGCGTGTCCTCGCTGTTGCGGACGAACGCCATCGAGTTGAGCATCGTCCGCCGCGCCACCACCGCGCCGTGGCGGCCGAGCGAGTCGAGCAGCGCCTCGATGGGCGGTGTGAACGGCCGGTTGCTGGTGAGCAGGAGGTCGGCGCCAAGCAGTTCCCTCGCCTGGCGGTGGACGGCCTCCTCGACGTTGGCCGTGAATGACCGGATCGCGACCAGCGTCGCCACGCCGATGGAGATCGCGGACCCGAACAGCAGCAGCCGGCGGCGCGAGGCGCGGGTTTCGCGCCACGCCATGCGGAGGACGACGGGCAGCCGGCTCATCCGCGCGCGCTGTCCTGCGCGACGGCACCGTCGAGCAGGTGCAGGGTGCGCTTGGCCCGCGCGGCCAGGTCCGCGTCGTGGGTGGCCAGGACGATGGTGGCCCCCGACTCACGGTTCAGGGCGTCCAGCAAGTCGATGATCCGCGCGCCCGTTTCCGCATCGAGGTTGCCGGTCGGCTCGTCGGCGAACAGGATGGCGGGGCGGTTGACGAAGGCGCGGGCGATCGCGACCCGCTGCTGCTCGCCACCGGAGAGCTGCGCCGGGTAGTGGTGCTCGCGCCCCTCCAGCCCAACCCGCGCCAGCAGCTCCCGTGCCCGCTCGCCGATCTCGCGGTAGCTCGTGCCCCCGTGCCCCCGTGCCCCCGTGCGTCCGCCCGCCAGTTCCAACGGCACCTGCACGTTTTCGAGCGCCGTGAGCGTGGGGATGAGCTGGAAGGTCTGGAAGACGAAGCCCACCTTCTCGCCCCGCAGCCTGGCGCGGCCATCCTCGGAGAGCGCGGACAGCTCCTGGCCGCCGAGCAGCACGGTGCCGCCACTGGGCGTGTCGAGTCCCGCCAGGAGGCCCAGCAGCGTCGTCTTGCCGCAGCCCGAGGGGCCGACGATCGCCAGGAATCCACCGGCCTCGACTTCGAGGGTAACTTCCTTGAGCACCGTGAGCGGGCGACCGCCGCTCGTATAAGTCTTGGTGAGGTTGTGAGCGATGAGCATGAGGCGAATGATAGCCGCGGGCGCTGTGGTTGTCCTGCTCGGGGGCTGCGGGCGGGGCGCGGGATCCAAGGCCCGGGGCCTGAGCGCCGGTGCCGCTGTGGAACAGGCCTCCCGCGGCGTGACGCCTGCCGCCGACTCGGGTGTTGCACACACCCTACCCCCTACACCCTACACCCATCTTGTGGTCTTTCTCGGCACCAGCCTTACCGCTGGACTCGGCCTCGATCCGGACCAGGCCTTTCCTGCCGTCGTCCAGCGCAAGCTCGACAGCTTGAAGCTGCCATGGCGGTCCGTCAATGCGGGCGTGAGCGGGGAGACGAGCGCCGGGGCGTTGCGCAGGCTCGACTGGGTGCTGCACGACCGGCCCGCCGTGCTGGTGGTGGAGACGGGCGCCAACGACATGCTGCGCGGACTCGACCTCGACTCGACCCGCGCCAACCTCGAGGCCATCGTGCGGCGCGCCCGCGTGGCCGATCCGGGCGTGACGATCGTGCTTGCCGGAATGGAAGCGGCGCCGAATCTTGGGCTGCGCTATGCCGCCCAGTTTCGCGCGCTGTACCGCGACCTCGCTGCGCGCGAGCATCTCGCGCTCATCCCGTTCCTGCTCGAGGGCGTGGGGGGCGTGGATTCCCTCAATCAGGCCGACGGCATTCATCCTACCGCGGCCGGAGACCGGATCGTGGCAGACAACGTGTGGCGGGTGCTGGAACCGATACTGACAGGGGGCACGGGGGCACAGGAGCACAGAGGCACGAAGACAGGAGGCACAGGGGCACGGACGCACGGGGGCACGGTGGGGCAGGTGCCCCAGGGGCGGGAACCGTGAAGCAGATCCCCGTTCCGCACCTGATCCGCCGGCTCGATCACGGAGCGGCCATTCAGATCGAGTGGGATGAGGACGGGCACGTGGGTGTCTATGGCGCGCGGGAATTGCGCCTGGCCTGCCAGTGCGCCAGCTGCCGGGACGAGATCAGCGGGCGGCCGACCTTGGATGCGCAGGGTGTGCCGGACGAGGTCCGCGCGCTCGACCTGAGGCTGGTGGGCTCGTACGCCGTCCACTTTTCGTGGAGCGACGGCCACGACACGGGCATCTATCCGTGGGAGTATCTGCTCGACATCTGTCCTTGCCCTCGGTGCGCGGCGGCGCGTTCCGGGGACTCGCCATGAGCGAGGGGCGCGCAGGCGGCGCGATCCAGCTCGACCTGCCGGTGGCCGGGGCCCGGCTCCGCCCGTGGAGGCGGGGCGACGAAGCGTCGCTGGCCCGGCACGCCAACAACCGGAACATCTGGATCACGCTCGGCGACCGGTTCCCTCACCCCTACACGCTCGACGACGCGAAGGAGTGGATGGCGGCCGCGATGTCGCAGGACCCGACCGTGCACTTCGCGATAGAAGTGGACGGGGAGGCGGCGGGCGGCATCGGCCTCGAGCTTCAGCAGGACATCTTCAAGCGCTCGGCGGTGATCGGCTTCTGGCTGGGCGAGGCGCACTGGGGCCGCGGCATTGCGACCGCCGCACTCCGGGCGTTGACGGAGCATGCGTTCGCGTCGTTCGACCTGTGCCGCCTCCAGGCGTACGTGTTCGAGCGGAACGCCGCGTCCGCGCGCGTGCTTGTGAAGGCCGGCTACCTGTGGGAGGCGCGACTGCGGAAGGCCGCCACCAAGGACGGCCAGACGTTCGACCTGCTGGTGTACGCGTTGACCCGTTAGGTCCCCACGTGTTGCGAGCGTAGGGTCCGGAGGGTAGCGTCGACACCGCCGGTTTCGGTTGGGTCTACCGAGCTAGTGCTCACCAGACGGGAGAGGGACGATGACGGCCAGGAGTTGGTTGGTTCCGGCTGCGCTTCTTGTCGCGCTGGGGCCGCTTGCGCTCGCCGCACAGCAGCCGGCTGCCGCGCCCGGCGCGGCGCCTCAAGTATCGCAACCGACCTACAAGGTGTGGATCGACTTCAACCAGCGGGTGAAGATGCGGGACGGCGTCGAGCTCTCGGCCGACGTGTACAGGCCGGACACGGCTGGCCGCTTCCCCGTGGTGCTCTCGCGCACGCCCTACACCAAGACGGGCTCGCTCCGGGCCGGCCGGGACTGGGCCTCGCGCGGCTACGTCTTCGTGGCAATGGACGTCCGTGGCCGCGGCGATTCGGACGGCGAGTGGGTGCCGTATCGCAACGACGGGCGCGACGGCTACGACGCCGTCGAGTGGTGCGCGGCGCAACCCTGGTCCACCGGGAAGGTCGGCACGATCGGCGGCTCCTATAACGGCCGCATCCAGTGGTTCACGGCGGTGCTCCAGCCGCCGCACCTCACGGCGATGATCGCGATGGTCACGCCATCCGATCCGTTCGTCGAGTGGCCGACCGGGCTGCCCCTGCCGATGGACATCAGCTGGTATCACTTCACGGCCGGCCACCTGCTGCAGAACATGGACGCGGTGGACTGGTCGGCGGTGCAGCGGCACCTGCCGATGCTCACCATGGACTCGGCCGCCGGGCGACCCAACCCGTACTGGCGCGAGGAGATCCAGCACGCGCAGCTGAGCGACTGGTGGGAGCCGGTGCGGTACCAGAACAAGTACGACCGGGTCCAGGTGCCGGTGCTCCACATCTCGGGGTGGTACGACGACGAGCAGGTCGGCACGCCCCTCAACTACATCGGCATGACGACGCGAGGACCGGCGACTGTGCGCGCCAGCCAGCATCTGCTGATGGGGCCGTGGCCGCACGCGATCAATTCAACCGCGAAGCTGGGGGCGGTGGACTTCGGGCCCACCGGCCAGATCGACCTGACGGCCTACCAGATCCGCTGGTTCGACTACTGGCTGAAGGGGATCGACAACGGCGTGATGCCGGAGCCGCCGGTACGGATCTTCGTGATGGGCACCAACACCTGGGTGAGTGAGAACGAATGGCCGATGGCGCGCACGCAATGGACGCGGTACTACCTGCACAGCGGCGGCCACGCGGCGACGAGCGCGGGCGACGGCAGGTTGACGACCGCCGTCCCTGCGCGGGAGCCGCCGGACATGTACGTCGACGATCCGTCGAACCCCGTCCCCTTCATCACCGAGCCGTCGTTCGCGCAGATCGGCGGCCCCGACGACTACCGCCAGGTCGAGCAGCGCAACGACGTCCTGGTCTACACCAGCGACTCGCTCACGCAGGACCTGGAGGTGTGCGGCCCGATCAGCGCGCGGTTGTTCGCGTCGTCCGACGCGCACGACACCGATTTCATGGTCAAGGTGCTCGACGTGTGGCCGAACGGGTTCGTCGAGCGGCTGATCGACGGGATGGTGCGGGCCCGATTCCGCGACGGGATGGACCGGCCGTCGCCCATCGAACCGGGCCGGGTGTACGGCTACGACGTCGACGTGTGGAACACCTGCCAGACGTTCAGGCCGGGTCACAGGATCCGCGTGGAAGTGGCGTCCACCGCGTTTCCGAAATACGACTCCAATCCCAACACCGGCGAACCGCTGGGGCAGACGGTCACGTCGCAGCCGGCGCGGCAGGCGGTGTTTCACGACCGGGATCACGCGAGCTACTTGATCCTCCCGGTGGTGCCGAACAATTAAAGACAGGGGCTAGGGGCTAGGGGCTAGGGGCTAGGCGTATGCGGCGCCACGTTTCTAGCCCCTAGCCCCCAAACCCCTCTTCTTCATCTCCCCCTCGGCCACACGTTGTTCCCGCGATCCGTGTCCGGGAGGATGTGCCGGGGGTCCAGTTCCGCGCGGACGACCCGTTTGGTCCCGGTGTTGACGGTGTAGACGAACCGGCTGCCCAGATTCCACATCTCCACCGGCAGCTCCACCACCTCGCTGGTGCCGTCGTCGTAGCTGAGCTTCAGCTCCGCGGGCATCACCATCTCGCGCCGGTTGCTGAGGTAGATCCGCGTCCCGGGCTGTGCGGCCTCGGGCGCCGGCGCCTCACCCCTCATGTTCGCGCCGCGCACCGTACCGGCGGGCACCGTGCCCCCGTGCCCCCGTGCCTCTGTGCCCGCCCTGCCGCCTCCCGGACCGACCACCGAATCCACGGCCTGGTCCAGCCGCGCCGTCGTGAACACCCAGTCGCGCCAGAACCAGTCGAGGTTGCGTCCGCTCACGTTCTCGATGGTGCGGAAGAAGTCGGCCGGCTGCGGGTGCTTGAACGACCAGCGCCGGATGTACTCGCGGAAGGCGGGGTCGAACCCGTCGCGCCCCAGCACATCCTCACGCAGCAGGCGGAGCATGAGTGCCGGCTTCTGGTAGGCCGTCCAGTACAAGTCCCGCACCTCGACGGGGGCGGTGATGATCGGCTGCTCGTCGCCCGGCACGGCGTTGGCCGCATAGGCGTGCAGTGGGATGTCGGCGACGCTGTCGCCGTAGGCCGTGCCGGCGAAGTAGTCGGCGGCGTCGTAGAGATCGATGAACGTGTTGAAGCCCTCGTCCATCCAGGGGTACCGACGCTCGTCGCTGCCGACCACCATCGGGAACCACTCGTGCCCGAATTCGTGCATCAGCACCCAGTACAGTCCCTCGCGGCTCTTCTCTGCCGGCACGAAGGTGATCATCGGATATTCCATCCCGTCGATCGGCCCTTCGACCGTACTGGCCTGCGGGTAGGTGTACATGGCCCACTGCTCGGAGTTGCGGCGGATGGCGTGCTTGGCCATCACGATCCCCTCCGCAGCCCAGAGCAGCGCCGTGGGGCGGTAGTACGTCTGGATCAGGATGCCACGCCAGCTCACTGCGTCCCACCGGAAATTGGGCGCGGCGGCCCACGCCACGTCGCGCACGTTGGAGGCGCGGAAGTGCCAGGTGAGCGAGCCGTTGGCGCCCGCCGGCCGCGTGGCCGCCGGGTCGCCAGCCTCGCCCGCGGTGATGATCGCCAGGGGCACCGTGTCGGCCCGCGCCCGCGCGAGCCGGTCGCGTTCGCCGGCCGTGAGCACCTCGTCGGGATTCTCGAGCGTGCCGGTCGAGGCCACGACGAAGCCGCTCGGCACCGTGAGGTGCACGTCGAAGTCGCCGTACTCGAGGTAGAACTCTCCCGCGCCGATGTACGGGAGCGTGTTCCACCCGTGCACGTCGTCGTACACCGCCATCCGCGGGTACCACTGGGCGATCTCGTACAGCGAGCCGTCGCGGCCCATGCGGGCGGCGCCGTTGATGGGAATCGTGAACGACCACGCCATGTCGAGCGTGATGGCGCCGCCGGGCGCGAGCGGCTCCGGCAGGTCCACCCGCATCATCGTGTCCCAGATGTAGTGCGGGAGCGGCCGGCCGTTGGCGTCGAGGCGGGTGAGCGTCAGGCCGCCCACGAACCCGTGGTTTGCCATGTCGAACGGCGTCCCCCCGAAGATGAGCGGCGGCGGCGCGGTGAGGGCGTTGATGCTGTTTCTGGCGAAGATGTTCTGGTCGAGCTGGAGCCAGAGGAAGCGCAGCGCGTCGGGCGAGTTGTTCTGGTAGGTGAGGCGCCCGGTGCCGCGGATCTCGTTCTTCGCGGTGTCGAGCACGGCCTCGATCGCGTAGTCCGCGCGGTTCTGCCAGTAGGCGTGGCCCGGTGCTCCGCTGGCGGAGCGGTATTCGTTCGGCGTGGGCAGCGGGACCGGGCGGAACGCGGAGCTGTCGGTCACCTGGGCGCGGGCCGCGACGGCGAGTGCCGCTGCGAGCGCAGGGATGAGGAAGGCGAGGCGGTTCATCACTCCGGTCCTCCGGACTCGAGTTGAAGTCCCAATCCTACGGGACGCGGTCGCCGGGTGCCACGGCGCCCAACTGGTGTAACTTATGAGCCGTGTTGAGGCTCCGCACTCCCTTGCTGCTGACCCTGCTCGCGCTGGCGCCGGCCCGCGCGCAGACGCCATCCGTCCCCGCCTTCGATCTGGTCATCCGGAACGGGCGGGTGATGGATCCGGAGAGCGATCTCGATCGCTCGGGGCTGTGGGTCGGGATCCGCGGCGGCACCATCGCGGCGCTGTCGGACACCGCACTCGCGGGCCGCGTGGTGATCGACGCCGGCGGCCAGGTCGTCGCGCCGGGCTTCATCGACGTGCTGTCGTACGATCCCAACCCGTACGGCGTCTGGTTCAAGCTGGCCGACGGCGTGACGACGAACCTGGCGATGCACGGGGCAGCGGCGGACATGGGCGCCTGGTATCGCACCCTGGGCCGGTCTCGCTGGCCCGTCAATTACGGCGGCGCCTTTTCCGATCCCAATGCTCGCATTCGGCTCGGCATCAGCCCCTACCGCGCCGCCACTTCCGAGGAATTGCAGCGGCTGGTCGCGTTGGCCGAGCGCGCGCTCGAGGACGGTGCGTTGGGCGTGTCGATGAGCCCGGAGTACACGCCTGGGGCGACCTCGGACGAGGTGCTGGCGATGGCGCGCGTGGCGGCGCGCTACCAGGCGCCGCTGTTCGTGCACGCGCGCTACTCCGACACCGTTCCACCGGGCACCGACGCCGAGGCGATCCACGAGATCCTGGAGGCGGCCCGCCGGACCGGGGCGGCGGTCCACGTGGACCACATCACCAGTGCCGCCACGTTCGACATGGCCGCCGCGCTGGACTCCCTCGCGGCGGGGCGGCGCGACGGGCTGGACGTCACCGCCTGCGTTTATCCCTACGACTTCTGGGCGACCAAGCTGAGCCAGGCGCGCTTCGACGCCGGGTGGCAGCAGCGCTTCGGCATCTCGTACGGCGATCTTCAGATCGCCGGGACCACGGAGCGGCTCACGGCGGAGAGCTTCCGGCGCTACCGGGCGCAGGGCAAGCTCGCCGTGGCGTACGCCATTCCGGACACCGCGGTGGTGCTGGCGCTGCGCGCCCCATCGGTGATGATCGGCAGCGACGCAATTCTCCAGCCCGGCAACAACAACCATCCACGCGCCTCCGGTGCGTTCGCGCGCACGCTGGGCGTCTACGTGCGCGAGCGCGGGACCCTGTCGCTCATGGACGCGATCCGCCGGATGACGCTGCTGCCCGCGCAGACGCTGGAGCGGAGGGTGCCCGCGCTGCGCCGCAAAGGCCGGATCGCGGTGGGTGCCGACGCCGACCTCGTGATCCTCGATCCGGCCCGGGTGCGCGACCGGGCCACGGTGGAGCACCCGGACCGGATGTCCGAGGGAATCTCCTGGGTCATCGTGGCGGGCCAGGTGGCTCTGGACCCGCAGGGCCCGCGACGGAACGTCCGTGCAGGCCGGGCCATCCGCGCGGGCCCGTGAGGGCCACGGGGCCCGCTTCCTGAGCCGGTGCGGCGCTCCCGCTGCGCCGCCTTCCGCCGCCCGCAACGCCGCCACTGCGCGGTGCGTATGTTCGGAGGCGGCGTGCCGGCACGGCTGCGCCGCTGCTTCTCGGAGGCCCACCAGCGTCGCCAACCAGGAGTGACGTCATGCACCTAGCGATTCGTACCAGCGCCGTTGCGGCGCTGATGACGGTCGCCGCGGCTCTCCCGCTCGCGGCACAGCAGCCGGCCCCGGCCACGGTCCAGGAGCACCTGGACCTCGCGGTCGCCCAACGGATCCGCGACGAGGGGCTCAACCGCTCCCACATCGACTCGCTCGCCGAGTACCTCACCGACGTCATCGGCCCCCGGCTCACCGGCTCCACCGGGATGCACCGCGCCGACGAGTGGGTGACCCAGTTGTTCCGGCAGTGGGGGCTCGCAAACGTCGCCATCGAGCCGTGGGATTCCAGCTTCGGCCGCGGCTGGGAGCGCGTGACCTACGCGGGCCGGATCCTCGAGCCGTTCGTCGAGCCGCTGAGCGCGCAGCCCCTGGCCTGGAGCGGCAGCACCCGGGGCACTATTACCTGCCCGGTGGTGCTGCTGGATGTGCAGGACACGACGCAGCTGGCCCAGTACGCCGGCAAGCTCAAGGGTGCCTGCGTGCTGCGCGGCGCGCCCCGCGAGATCCCGCCGGAGTTCGAACCCATCGTGCGGCGGTTCAGCGTCGATTCGCTGCTGGCGCCCCCGGCGCCGCCCCGCGCGCCGCAGGGGCCGATGGCGAACCTGACGCCCGAGCAGCGAAGGGAGCGGATGCAACAGATGCGGGCCGTCGCGGCGCGCATCAACTCCTGGCTCCGGGCCCAGCAGCCGGCCGTGATCCTGCAGCCGTCGAACTGGACCTACGGGATCCTGTTGGTGCAGGGCGGCCCGGAGGCGGGGCCGGCGCGCGACAGCGTGAACTACGAGCCGCTGCCCGCGCTGCTCGTGCAGCACGAGGAATACGGCACGATGTACCGCAACGTGAAGGCAGGCCGTGCGGTGCGGCTCGAAGTGAACGTGCAGAACCGCTTCCTCAGCGACGATCTCATGTCGTACAACGCGCTGGCGGAGATCCCGGGCACCGACAAGGCCAACGAGGTGGTGATGGTTGGCGGCCACCTCGACAGCTGGCACGGCGGCACCGGAGCGACGGACAACGGCGCCGGCACAGTGGTGATGATGGAGGCGATCCGGATTCTCCGCGCGCTGAATCTGCCGATGCGGCGCACCGTGCGGATCGGGCTGTGGAGCGGGGAAGAGGAGGGGCTCCTGGGCTCCCGTGCCTACGTCAGGAAGCACGCGTCCGAGTTGGGCCAGATCTCGGCGTACCTGAACGTGGATAACGGGACCGGCAAGCTGCGCGGGATCTGGGATCAGATGGACAGCCTGGCGATCCCGATCTTCCAGCAGATCTTTACGCCCTACCAGGACCTGGGCCTGGTGGTCGTGAAGCACGGCAATACGGGCGGTACCGATCACCAGTCGTTCGTGGCGGCCGGCGTCCCCGGCTTCAACTACATCCAGGACCCGATCGAGTACGGCATTCGCACCCACCATTCGAACCTGGATACCTACGAGCGGCTGGAGATCGGCGACCTGAAGCAGGCCGCCACTGTGGTGGCGTGGACCGTGTACGAGCTGGCCAACCGGGACGAGATGATGCCCAAGGGGCCGGTGCCGGTGAGACAGGGATTCTGAAGCACCACGGGGAGGTGATGAAGTGATGGAGTGATGATGTGATGAAGTGATGAAGTGATGATGTGATGAAGTGATGATGCGCCGTCTCACATCATCACCTCATCTCCTTCATCACGTCATCACCTCCCCGTAAGGGCCCCAACCCAGCGCCCCCTCTGCGTCGGCACGAAGTTCGCAGTATCTTCCTCCAGTATCCGAATGGAGGTCTCGTGATCGACCTGAAGAAGCTGGAAGCGCTGGCCAAGAAGAACGCCGCCAAGCAGGTCACCCAGAAGGCCGTGAAGCGGCGCAAGTACGACGACACCCTGCAGGTCGAGTCGGAGGATGCGGAGGATCCGAAGCGCTTCTTCGAAGAGATGAAGAAGCGCGAGTTCTGACGTGTCGATCGAGCCGGACTGCGCACCGCGCGCGCGTCGGCGAACGCTACGGTGACCGGGGAATCGAGGGCACGGGCTGAGCGATGACACTTCGCGAGATTGCGCCGGTTCTGCAGATCGCCCTGGGCCCCGTGATTCTCATCTCGGGGATCGGGCTGTTGCTCCTGTCCATGACCAACCGTCTCGGCCGCTTGATCGACCGCGCGCGACTGCTTTCGGGTGTGCGGCACACGGCGACGGAGCAGGAAATGGAGGGCGTGGAGGCGCAGATTTCCGTGCTCTCGGCGCGCGCCGTCGACATGCGCCGGGCGATCGTCCTGGCGGTGGTGAGCCTGCTCTTCGCCGCCGCGCTCGTGATCACGCTGTTCCTCGCCGCCGTGCTTCGGTGGGAGGCGGTGGTCGTGGTCGTGGTGCTTTTCGCCTGCTGCATGATCTCGCTGGTCGCGTCGCTGCTGTCGTTCCTGCGGGACGTGAACCACTCGCTCACGGCGATCAAGCTGGAACTTGGCCGGGGGCGATGATGACCGGACGGGGAGGTGATGAAGTGATGGAGGTGATGATGTGAGGAGGTGATGATGGTGCGCGCAACTCACCTCGTCACCTCATCACATGCATCACCTTCTCACCTCCCCGTCGTCGTCGCTGGTCTCCTCAAACCATGCCTTGTTCAAGCCAGGTGTGCTTCCCCTCCAGCACCGCCCGGGCCAGGGCGTAGGTCCGGGCGTCTTCGTTGTCGAACACCGTGCGGAACGTCTCCCGGACGCGCCGCCGGGCATAACGGCAGAACAGATCCGCCAGCTCCACAGCCTCCGGTTGCCCCTTCTTGCGCAGCATCTCCGCTCGCGAGCACGCGGCGGCCATGGCGAACAGGTCCGCCCCGACGTCGACCAGCCGGAACAGCACCGACTGCCGCTTCTCGAGCCGCGGACCGAAGCGGACCATGGCGTGGAAGGTGGTGCGCGCCAGCTTGCGGCTCATCCGCTCGGCGAAGCGCACGTGGCCGGCGAGGCGCCCGAAGCCGGCGAAGCGCGGCCAGCGGCCCCAGCCGAAGTAGCGACTCGGATACCAGGTCGCGTAGAAGGCCGCCGTCTTGAGCAGGGCACCGGCCTTCGCCCCGAGCGGCGTGCGCGGGTCGAGGAGCGGCCCGGCGATCTTGAGGTGCCGGTCCACCGCCTCGCGGGCGATGAACAGGTGCATGATCTCCGAGCTGCCCTCGAAGATCAGGTTGATGCGGAAGTCGCGCATGATGCGCTCGACCGGCCACGGGATTTCTCCGCGCGCCTTGAGCGATTGCGCGGTCTCGTAGCCGCGCCCGCCGCGGATCTGCACCGTGTCGTCCACGATCCGCCACGCGTGCTCCGAGTTGTAGAGCTTCGCGATCGCGGCCTCGAGCCGGATGTCGTAGCCACCCTTGTCGGCCAGCGTCGAGCACAGTTCGGACACCGCCTCGAGCGCAAACGTGTCGGCGGCCATCCGGCCGATCATCTGCGCGACGGCATCGTGCTTGCCGACCGGCTGGCCCCATTGCACCCGCTGGTTCGACCACTGGCGCGAGATCTCGAGGCAGCGCTTGGCCGCCGCGACCGACGAAGCCGGCAGCGTCAGCCGCCCGGTGTTGAGCGTGATCAGGGCGAGCTTGAGCCCCTTGCCCTCGCCCCACAGTACGTTCTCGCGCGGCACGCGCACGTTGGTGAAGCGCAGCACCGCGTTCTCGATGCCCTTGAGTCCCATGAAGTCGCAGCGGCGCACCACTTCGACGCCCGGCCAGGCGGCCTCGACGATGAACGCCGTGATCTGCCGTCGCTCCTTGCCCTTCACGACCACCGACGGCGTCCGCGCCATCACGACCATCAGCTCGCAGATGGTGCCGTTCGTGATCCACAGCTTCTCGCCGTTGAGGATGTACGCCTGGCCGTCCTCGGTGGGCACGGCCATCGTCTCCATCGCCGCGGGATCGGAGCCGACGCCCGGCTCCGTCAGGGCGAAGGCGGAGATGGCACCCTTGGCCAGGCGCGGGAGGTACTTTTTCTTCTGCTCCGGCGTGCCGAAGACCTTGAGCGGGCCCGGGACCCCGATGGACTGGTGCGCCGACAGCAGCGCGACGGTCGAGCCGCAGACGCTCGAGACCATCGCGATGGCCCTCGTGTAGTGCAGCTGCGAGAGGCCGAGGCCTCCGTATTCACGCGGGATCTTGATGCCGAACGCGCCGATGTCCTTCAGGCCCTGCACCACGTCGGGCGGGACTTCGCTGTTCCGGTCGATGGCATCGCCGTCCACCTTCTCCCGCAGGAACTGCTCGAGGGTCTGCAGGAAGGGGCCGGCGCGGGCCTCGTCCTCGGCCGACGGCTCGGGATGAGGATGAATCAGGCCCATCCGCAAGCGGCCGGCGAACAGCTCGGCCAGGAAGCTGGGGGCGTGCCACTCGGTCTCGCGCGCAGCCTCGGCAACGTCGCGCGCCTCCCGTTCGGTCACCCGCGGGGCAATCGTAGGTGTGGTCATGGTGGGTGTAAGATAGCGCGCCGCAAGCTGGTTGGCGCAGCCGCTCGGCCCGGTCCGGCCGCGCTCGCCGGAGCGTCCCGTTGATGGTAGCTTTGCCGGCCATGTCTCCCCTGCTGGTGGCCCTGTTGCTCCAGGCGCGCTGGGTCGTCCCGTCGGCGGGCACCGTGGCGCTCGAGGGGCCGTGGCGGTTCCACGCCGGCGACTCGGTCGCGTACGCCACCCCTGGCTACGACGACGCGCGATGGGAGATGGCGACGCTGCCGGCGCCGTGGAGCCGCACGGGCGCCGCCAGTGTGCGCGGCTTCGTCTGGTACCGCGGCCGGTTTGTGCTCGACCGGACGCCCGTGGCCCAGCTGGGGCTGGAGGTGCGCGCCACCGGAATGGCTTTCGAGGTGTACGTCGACGGCACGCGCCTGGGGGGCGTCGGCGACTTCCCGCCCGACTATCGCGCCCGCACCATGATCCCCGTCCCGTTCGCCATTCCGCTGCCGAGCCTGTCACCGGGCTCGCACGTCGTCGCCATCCGCGTCTACTCGGTCGAAAACAGCCCCCGGCCGCTGGAAGCCGCGGCCATCGAGCCGCTGTCGCACCTGCTCTCGGGAACGCGCCGCGACGATCTCTACATGCTCGGCACCGCGGTGCTGTTCGTCGGCCTCGCCGTCTACCAGCTCTTCTTCTGGGCGCGCCGCCACGAGGCGCGCGAACACCTGTACGTGTTCCTGTTCTGCACGGCGCTCGCGCTCTTCTTCGTCAACTGGATGCCGTCGGTGCGGCTGGCGCTCTCCCAGGCCGTGGACTGGTTCCGCCTGTACGTCGCGCTCGGCGCCGCCGCGACCGCGGCACTGGCGCTCGGGGTTCGCGGGATCTTCGAGATCGAGGCGGAGAGCCTCGCGGCGCGGACCGCCGGCGCACTGGGCGCCTACTTCGGCTTCGTGGTGCCACTCGCGCTCCTGCTCCCCGACTGGACCCAGGTGCGCTGGGTGGAGCAATACCTGTACAACACGGGCATCCTGGTCGGTGTCACCGCGCTGGTCGCGCTGTCGATTGCCGCGCGGCACCGGGATCTGCGCCACGCCACGACGCTGTTCTGGGGCAGCGTGGCGCTCGCGCTCGCCGTGCTCCACGACGTCGCGCTCTCCTGGGGGTGGATGCCCGAGTGGGGCGGCTCGACCATCATCGTGCAGTACGGAGCGATCGCCTTCGTCCTCAGCGTCGCGCTCACGACGGCAGGACGGTTCGCCGATACGCAGACCACCGCGCTGTACGACCGGCTCACGGGCCTCTACCGCCGCGAGGTCGTGATGGACGCCCTGACTCGAGAGATCCGGCGTGCGGCGCGCGTTCGCCAGCCCATCGCGGTCATCATGCTCGACATCGACCACTTCAAGGCCGTGAACGACTCGGTCGGCCACCAGGGGGGTGACCGCGTGCTGGCGGAGGTGGGGCGCCGCCTGGCCGACGCGGGCCGCGCCGTGGACTGGCTCGGAAGGTACGGGGGGGAGGAGTTTCTCGCGGTGCTCGCCGCGACCGGCGCGGCGGGCGGCCAACAGGCGGCGGAACGCTTCCGAACGGCGGTGTCGGCGCTCCCCATCGGCATCGGACGCGCCGCGCGCACCGTCACGCTGTCGGCCGGCATCGCCCGCTACGACGGGGGCGAGGAATGGCCGACCTCAGAGCAGCTCGTCGGCGCCGCCGACGCCGCGCTGTACCGCGCCAAGAACGCCGGCCGCAACTGCAGCAGCGAGTAGGGCACGGCCGCCATCGCCCGCCCTTGACCTGCCCCTTCCGGCGGGGGAGCTTCCGCTCGACATGCGCACGATCATCCGTCACGGCACCGTCGTGACCGCGACTGGCGCGTCGGTCGCCGACGTGCTGATCGAGGGGGAGCGGATCGCGCAGGTCGGCCCCCGGCTGGAGGCGACCGCCGAAGCGATCTACGATGCCGCGGGGAAATACGTCCTTCCCGGAGGCATCGACGTGCACACCCACCTCGACATGCCCCTCGGCGACATCGTATCGGCCGACGATTTCGAGTCCGGCACCATCGCCGCCGCGTTCGGCGGCACGACGTCGATCGTGGACTTCGCGGTCCAGACCCACGGCCGGCCGATGCGCGAGGCGTGGGAGACGTGGATGCGCAAGGCCGACGGGAAGGCCGCCGTGGACTACGGCTTCCATCTGATCGTCACGGACCTGCCGCTCGCCGGGCTCGAGGAGATGGATGCGCTCGTGGCGGAGGGCGTCACCACCTTCAAGCTGTTCATGGCGTACCCCGGCCGCCTGATGGTCGACGACGAGATGATCTTCCGCGCGCTGCGGCGGACCGCCGAGAACGGCGGGATGATCCTGATGCACGCCGAGAACGGCGGCGTGATCGACGAGCTGGTGCGGCAGGCCTGCGCGGACGGGAAGACCGCGCCGAAGTACCACGCCCTGACGCGTCCGCCGCGCACCGAGGCGGAGGCGACACACCGGGCCATCGCCCTGGCCGAACTGGCAGGGGCGCCGATCTACATCGTCCACGTCTCCTGCGCGGAGGCGGTGGAGGAGATCGCGACGGCGCGTGGGCGCGGTGCGGGTGTTCGGGCCGAAACCTGCCCGCAGTATCTCTTCCTCTCCGACGAGCGCTACGACGAGCCGGGGTTCGAGGGCGCGAAGTACGTGATGAGCCCGCCCTTGAGGCCGCGCGCCGGACAGGAGCGGCTGTGGCGCGCGCTCGCAGCCGACGAGCTGCAGGTGGTGGCCACCGACCACTGCCCGTTCCGGATGAGCGACCAGAAGACGCTCGGACGGGATGACTTTTCGAAGATCCCGGGCGGCGCCCCGGGCATCGAAACGCGGATGAGCCTGCTGTACGACGGGGGTGTCAGAGCAGGACGGATCTCCCTCGGCCGGTTCGTTGAACTGACGGCGACGAATCCGGCGAAGCTCTTCGGCCTCTATCCGCGCAAGGGCACCATCGCGCCCGGCGCCGACGCCGACCTGGTCGTCTGGGACCCCGAGCGGGAGATGACCTGGAGCGCCGCGACGCACCACATGCGGGTGGACTACAACCCCTACGAGGGCCGGGTGGTGAAGGGTGCGCCCGAGGTGGTGTGGTCGCGGGGCCGGCGGGTCATCGAGGGAGGCACGTTCGTCGGCCGCGCCGGGGCCGGCCAGTTCCTCAGGCGCTCTCCGCGCGACATTGGACGGTCTGAGTCACTTCCAGCCTGATGGTGAACGAGGGTACGTAACCGGAGAAATGACATGATGCGTTGGCAACGCGCAGTTTCACAGCGCCGGCTGCTACGGGCAGCCGGATGGGTCGCCGCCGGCTTGCTCGTCGCCGCCTGTACGCGCGCCGCGACCAATCGAGTGGCCCCGACGCCCGCGGGGCAGGCAGGGACGGCGCAGCCGTCGCTCGGCGCCGACGTCTCCTTCCTCGACTCGCCGATGCGCGTGGGGCGACCCCTGCGCACCTACCAGGAGAACGGCGTGCCGGGCGACGAGCTGACCATCCTCAAGCGCCACGGTTGGACGGCGTTCCGCCTGCGTGTGTTCGTCTCGCCGGTCCGCGAGGCGCCCGACAACTCCCTCGAGAACACGATCCCCCTGGCCCGGCGCATCAAGGCCGCGGGGGCGATCTTCCTCCTCGACATCCACTACTCCGACACCTGGGCCGATCCCCAGCACCAGGAGATTCCTGTCGCCTGGCGCGGCCTGAGCTTCGACTCGCTTGAGCAGCAGGTCGAGATCTACAGCCGGGACGTGATCCGGGCGCTCAAGGACGCCGGGGCGATGCCTGACTGGGTGCAGGTGGGCAACGAGATCACGCGCGGCACGCTGTGGCCCGCGGGGCAGTTGCAGATCCCGGGCAACAACCAGTACCTGCCGCCGCAGCCATACGACTCGACGCTGCAGTGGGACCATCTGACGCGCCTGCTCAAGGCCGGGATCCGCGGCGTGAGGGAGGGGGCGGGGGACACGCCGCCCCGGATCGCCATCCACATCGACCGGGGCGGGGACTGGGCCACGACGAAGTGGTTCTTCGATCATCTCGAGGCGGCCCACGTGGACTACGACATCATCGCGCAGAGCTTCTACCCCGAGTGGCGCCACGGCACGCTCGAGCAGCTGTGGCAGAACATGGATAGCTGCGCACAGCGCTTCCACAAGGACTTCCTGGTCGCGGAGACGGGCTACGGCCACTCCCACGTGCCCGAGAACCCGGACATGGTGTGGCCCGAGACGCCCGCTGGGCGCCTGCAGTTCATGGTGGACCTGGTCAACACGATCCGGAAGGCGCCGCGCGGGATCGGCGCGATGTACTGGGCGCCCGAGTTCGAGGCGTGGAACGAAGACGGCAGCCCGGGTCCGGTGGTCTTCATCCTGGATCACCTGAGCGACTTGACGGCGCGCCCTGCCAGTCATGCGCCGGCCGAGGTGCATCCGTGACCGGTGCCCGGGCGAGCCGCGAGCGCTCGCGCGCTGCGGGCGCCGCCAGGCAGGCGCTGGGCTCAGCCGCGCGCGGGCTCTGCCGACACTCTCCCGCGCAGCTCCTCGATCGGAGGATATGAGGTCGGTCTGGTGAGGGTGTGCTCGGGCATTGGGGTGCCGGTCGCGATCGCCTTCGCCAGCAACTCGAGAGCCACCCCGGTCAGCGCGGGAATCACGACCGTCGCGGCGAGCAGTCGCTGCTGCACCCAGACCTGGCCACTGGTGGGAACGCCGTCCACGCCGGTGAACGGCATCTTCAGCCATTGCGCCCGTTGCTGGGCGGCCGTCAGAGCTTCCACCGCTTTCCGGGCACCCATCGCCATCGCATCGTTCTGACACCCGATGAGCCCGATGCTCGGCGGCGTCGGCCCCTGCAGCTGCAGCCGCGCCGCGACGACCTGAAAGGCGCTCTCCTCCGTCCATTTTCCCCGGCCCGACTGAATCCTGATGTTAGCCGGTAGCGTCTCATCCAGCCCGGCCCGGCGCTGCTTGGCGACATCAGTGGCGGGCCCCTCGATGTACAGGACGGTGCCGCCCGAGGGCAGGAGCGCGGCGAACTGCCTGCCCTGTATTCTCCCGACCTCCGCGTTGTCGCATTCGATGCTCCCGATCGGCACGGACGACCCCTGACGCAATGGGGCCAGGTAGTCCGCCTCACGATTGAGCACGATCCATCCGATTCCGTTGTCGGCGGCGGCGCTGGCCACACCCAGCATCCCCGTGCCCACCGGTTCCGCGATGACGGCGTCAGGACGATCGGGCGCTGCGGCGTGAATCGCGGCCAGAATCTGCTTCGTCTGTGCGATGGCGTCGTTGTCTGCGTAGAGCACCTGCAGGCCGATTCCCAGGCGTTGCGCGGTTGCTTCCGCGACCGACGCCTGCTCGCGCTGATAGTCGTTGTCCCGCATGATGAGGGCCAGCACGACCTTGAGCTGTTTCATTTCGGGAGTCTCCATTGGGCGCGATCACAGCGATGGTTCGGCGTGTTCGGTCGCCTCGGCCGCCGCCACCCTGACTGTGCACCGCGCATCGTGTCCGGACGACGTGCCTCACCGGGTCGGCGAGCGACTGCCCGCCATCCCCACAATACCTGCATTACCTCAGGTCAACTGTCCAGCCACAGAACGCCACGAGCCACCAGCGGCCGTCCCGCCGTAAGGCCGGCGGCTAGGGCTGCGTGGCCCCCGGACTGGCGCACGCCGCTTCGATCTCCTGCCGCAGCTTCGCGTCGGGCCGCAGGCGTGAAAGTGGGAGCGCGCGGAGCATCGCCTCGCGGGACCGGCGGCATTGGTCACCCTCCCCGGCCGCGTATTCGGCCCGCAGCAGCGTCACGAGCGGGAGGTAGGAGTTGACGCCCACGGCCTGCGACACCTCGTCGAGGGGCACGCTGGGATCGGCATAGCCGCGGTACACGTAGGTCTCGAGGAGATTCCTGCGGAGGATCGCGAGATCCGCGGGAGGGTCCGCGTGCGGCACGACGCGCCAGAACAGGCCGTCCAGCCGCCCGTAGGGTCCCAGGCCTGCCAGGCCCGGCTTGCCCATGGTGGTCGCGAAGCAGAGCGGCCGGCGCCACTGGTCGTTCTTGAGAATCTGGAGGAGCACCAGGTCCTGGGGGAGGACGTACTTGCCCGCGAAGGTCGGAGCCACGTCCACGGCAATCGAGCGCGGCACGGCCAGGCCTTCGGGCAACCCGAGTTGCGTCGCCGTGCCCGTGACCGGGATCGCCACGGTCGTGTCGGTCCACGGCTGAACGCCCTGGGGGCGCGCCTCTCCACGCGGCAGGGGGAATGACGGGTCGTTTCGCACGATCTCGTCCATGTACCAGTTCGTATTAGTCAGGGAGAGGTTGACGATCTGCACGTCGGGCCGGACGTGGCCGACGGTCTGGACGTACATCGGCGGCCACGTGTCGTTGTCGCCGGCGGTGAACAGGATGGCTCTGGGCGGCAGTCCGCTCAGTAGGTTGGTAGCGAAGTCCTCGGTGCAAGTGCGGCGCGCTCCGTCGTCCACCTTCCAGTTGTGCGCCAGCTGCGAGAGTGGCACGAGGGCCAGGAGGGCCCCCGCCCACTGCACCGCGCGCCACTGGCTGCGCCGGCTCAACTCGCGGAGGCGGCCGACGACCTCGCCAGCTCCGCAGGCGACGAGCACCGCCCACGTCACGAACACCGGGAGGTAGTGTCGGTCGAAGGACCGGAAGAAATGGGCCGGGATGTTGAAGTAAGCGACGGTGAGGATGGCGTGCAGCACCAGCAGGGCCGCGAACGCCATCGCCAGGCGCCGATCGCGGCGCCACAGCGCGAGCCAGCCGGCCACGCCGAGCAGCGCGGGCAGTGTCCCCAGGATGCCCCAAGGGCCGTCGAGCCAGAGGAAGTTGGCCCTGAAGGCGCGGACGAAGTCCATCGCCTGAACGGACCAGAGCGCCGCGTGGCGCGGATAGAACTGCACCAGCCACGGGCCGCCCGCGAACTGCGCCAGGGACTCGTAGTCGTAGAAGCGCGACCAGGTGGTGGGGTTTCCGATATTGAGCGCCGGATGAGACGCGGCGAGGGGGATGATCAACAACTGCAATGCCGCGCCGGCAAGGAGCCCCCCCGCGCCGACGATCCAGGCCCGCGCCGAGCGCAGGGCTCGCGGCTGGCGGATCAGGATCCACACGAGGGCACCGGGCATCAACAGGGCGTTGGTGCGGTGGACGCTGTAGTCCAAGCCGAACAGCAGGCCCAGCAGGAGTAGCCAGCGCCAGGCGTTCTCATCTGCGGCACAATCCCACCAGCGCAGCAAGGTCCAGAGGAGGAGGCCGGTGAAGACGCTCGACAGCACGTACGGCGTAAACTGGACCGCGTACTGCCACAGGGTCGCGCTGAACGCGAAGGTCAGCGCCCCCGCCGCGGCGCCGGCGACCGCCACGACCGGCACGCGCTTGCCTCTGGCGTTGCCGCCGTCGCCTGGCTCCCGGAGCAGCTGGAAGGCGACGGCAAGAACCAGCGTGACCGTCGTCGCGGCCAGGGCGCCAGCGAGGAGGTTCAGCAGATGGGCGGGCGGCAGGCCGGTGGGAAGGCGGCTGGCCGCCCAGCCGATCAGGGTGAGGAGGAGCGAGCCCGGCGGGGGGGTAACGCCGAGGGTCATGGCGGCGAGCGAGTAGGAACTGGAGTCCCACCAGGTGATGGTCGGGTACGCGGTCCACGCGAAGACGGCGAAGGCCGCGAGCCAGACCAGCGCGAGCCCGAGGCGCTGGCTCCTGCGTGACAGGGTCGGAGTGTCCGGGCGCGGCGACGTCATCAGCCGCCCGCCGCGACGGGCCGGATGGTCTTCACGACGAACCGTAGCAACTTCGCCTCCTGGTCCGTGTGCATCGCGCCTTCAATCGTCCGCACAGCGGTCGCCAGCCACACAATACCTGTCCCACCTCAGGTCACCTGTCCAGACACCCGACTCTCGAGCCACGAGCGCCCGACCGCAGCAGGCGCTGGTCGGGCGGCACCCCGGGCCCGTGTTACAGCCCGATGTAGCGGACGCGACATGAGTACGCCGGCACGCCCTCCGTCTGTAGGCTCTCCCCAAGATCGATCGTGTAGGTGCCCGATCGCGAGAAGATCCGCTCCGGGTCACGGGCCCCCGCTACATAGGGCACTGCTTGGAGGGTCGCTGTCGGGAGTCGAAGAGTATCCGTAGCCAGGAAAACTTGTTGCGGTATGATGCCCCCGTGCGGCGCACCTGAATCAGAGGTCACAATCCGATACCAGTTCCCGTTCGGCGACGTGATAGCGAGTTCCCCCGGGTGGGGTTTGGGCAGAACCAGCATCAAGGTGTCGCCAACGTGCAGTTCAGTCGGCCGGCAATTGATGTGTGGCACGTGCTGTTGACACTCCGCTCGGACGGCGAGCACGTGACGTTTCCCCCGATTTAGGCCAGGTCAGTATCGGAGGATCGGTTCGTTAAGGTCTGTCTCCTGGGGTGTAAAGAGGGCCGCGTACTCGGCCGGCGTCCGCCGCCCCAGGTTCTGATGCGGACGCTCCGTGTTGTACTCCTCCCGCCAGGTCTCGATCATGGCCTGCGCCTCACCCAGGGTGAGGAAGTGATGCTGGTTGAGGCACTCGTCCCGCAGCTTGCCGTTGAAGCTCTCGATGAAGCAGTTCTCCACCGGGTGGCCGGGCCGGATGAAGTCCAGCCGGATGCCCCGCGTGCTCGCCCACTGATCGAGCGCCAGGCTCACGAATTCCGGGCCGTTGTCGCACACGATGGCATCGGGCCGGGCGCGCACCAAGAGCAGCGTGTCCAGCGCCTCCACGACCCGGCGGGCCGGCAGCGAGCGATCCACCAGGACCAGCGGCGCCTCCCGCGTCGCGTCATCGACCAGCGTCCAGATCCGGTACGGGCGCCCGTCGGCCAAGACGTCGGACACGAAGTCCATGCTCCACCGCTCGTCCGGTCGCGTGGGCACCGGTGCCGGCACCCGCGCCACCGCCGCCCGCTTCCGGCGCGACCGGTGGCCCACCAGCAGCCGCTCCTCGCGCACCAGCCGCTCGATGCGCTTGTGATTCACCGCCCAGCCCTCCCGTCGCAGCCGCCAGGTCAGCCGCGGGCTGCCCCAGCGCGGCTTCGCCACCGCCAGCTCGCGCAGCCGCTCACACAGCCCCGGCGGCGGCGCCCGGCGGGGCGTGTAGCGCACCAAGGCGCGGTGGACGCCCAGGTACCGGCACGCTCGCGCCACGGGCATCCCGCGGCCCGTCCTCGCGTCGGTGACGACTGCGCGCCGCTGCTGCGTCGTCACCACTCTTTTCCCAAGGCGTCCTTCAGGACCTGGATGTTCAGGGCCTGGTCCGCCACCATCCGCTTCAATCGTCGGTTCTCGTCCTCGAGCGCCTTCAGCCGCTGCAGCTCGGCCTTGCCCAGGCCGCTGTACTTCCGCTTCCAGCGGTAGAAGGTGTCGAGCGAGATCCCGTGCCGCCGGATGATCTCCTTGGCCGTCACGCCGCCCTGGTGCTCCTGGAGGATGCTGACGATCTGTTCATCCGTGTACTTCCGCGGTGGCTTCATCGGGTCCTCCGAGCCTCCCGGCTCGCTGGGACCCTCCGATTCTATCTCGGCCCATTCGCGGGGGAAACGTCAGGAACACTGTCACCAGCCTACAGCCGGACCGTTAGGCGGGCGTCACGCGGCCGTGCCCGCCCGCTGCAGGCGCTGGTTAGGCCGTCGCCACCCCGCACTCAGCGGCCGGAGGAGCCGCGAAACAGACGAACCCACCGCCCCGTCACCGCGGCATGGAGCAACAGCGCCACAAAGAAGGCGCCAGGCCACAGCGCGCTCCAGCGTAGGCCGCGCGCCACCAAGTAGATGAACAGCCCCATCAGCTCGGCGGCAAGAATGCCGGCCAGCACCCGGGACGCCGGACGCAGAGGTTGCAGTCCCATAGCTCTCGATCGGCCTAACGACTCGCGCCTCAGCGGCGGGCGACCGCCCGCCAGCCACACAACACCTGCACTACCTGCAACGCGCTCACCAGCCACTCGACGGTTGAGCCCGGAGCGCCCGCCCGCTGCAGGCGCTGGTTAGGCGCCGACGATCTCCAGCAGACCGTCCACGACGTGGCCCATTTCCTCCGGCGACGCCCGGCCGAGGCGCTTCCCTACCCGCTCCACCGCGAGCGTCCGAATCTGGCTGATCTTCACCCAGGAGCGCTTCGGGAGCGTCGGGCTGTTGATCTCCAGCGTCAGCGGAAACCCGGCACGTTGCGGCTGGCTCGTCAACGCCATCGCGATGACCGTGCCCGATCGCTCATTGAACACGTCCTGGCTGAGCACCAACACCGGTCGGAGTCCGGCCTGCTCGTGCCCCCGCACCGGGTTCAGATCCGCCCAGCGGATCTCGCCCCTCAGTATTCGGGCCACGACGCCAACTCCTCCCGCATCCCTTCCTCCGCCAGGCCGCGCTCTTCACGCGGATCCAGCTTGGCGCACTCGCGGGCGAGTCGGACCCGACTGAGCCGGTCCAACTTCTCCTCGAGTGCGACCTCGATGGCCTGACTGCGGTTCGGAAACCGCGCCTGGCTCACGAGCGTGTTCAAGCGATCTACCAGCTTGGCGTCCAGCGACACGGCAACCTTAGTCTTGGGCATCGTCACCTCCGGTGGTATGATGATATGTCATACCAGGATCAGTGGCAAGCGCCCACAATCGTCGTGCGCCTTGTATATCGACTCTTCCCTAAACTGCGATCAGATTTCGGCGGGCGATAGCCCGTGTCGCCTCAGGTCCTCGAGACCGTTCGTTAGCCGGGGCGTCGCTCGCCGTTCTCGCTCGTCGAAAGCCCGAACAGTTGCCCGGGGCCGCAAGCCCGCATCTCGCAAGGTTGGGTCGCGACGAGCCGTCCGTGACCAGGGGGAGTCATGAACACCGCCAGCTTCGTGGGTCTCGATGTGGCCAAGGCGCAGCTCGACGTGGCGGTGCGCCCGAGCGGCGAGGGCTGGAGCACCACCAACGACGAGGCCGGCATCGCGCAGCTCGTCACCCGCCTGCGTGCCCTGTACCCGAGCCTGATCGTCGCCGAGGCCACCGGCGGCTTCGAGCACGCGGCGATCGCTGCACTCGCGGCCATCGGCCTACCGGTCGTCGTCGCCAACCCGCGCCAAGTGCGGGACTTCGCCCGCGCCACCGGCCAGCTCGCCAAGACCGACCAGCTTGACGCCGGGATCCTCGCGCTCTTTGCCGAGCGCGTGCGGCCCGCCCCGCGGCCGCTGCCCGACGCGGCGGCCCAGCTCCTGGACGCCCTGCTGACGCGCCGCCGCCAGCTCCTGGAGATGCTCGTGGCCGAGCAGAACCGCCTCGGCTTCGCCCCCAAGCCGCTCCATCGCAGCATCCGCCAGCACATCCACTGGCTCGAGCGGCAACTCGACGACGTCACCACGGAACTCGCCCACCAGATCGAGCAGAGCCCGGTCTGGCGCGCGAAGGACGATCTGCTCCAGAGCGTGCCGGGCATCGGGCCGATCGTCAGCGCCACCCTCCTCGGCGAGTTGCCCGAGCTGGGGACGCTGAGCCACAAGCAGATCGCGGCGCTGGTCGGGGTCGCCCCGCTGGCGCGCGACAGTGGCACACTGCGCGGCAAGCGGATGGTCTGGGGTGGGCGCGCCAGTGTGCGCACCGCGCTCTACCTCGCGGCGCTCTGTGGCCGCCGCTGGAATCCCCAGTTGCGCGTCTTCTACGAGCGCCTCCGCGCAGCCGGTAAGCCGAAGAAGGTGGCGCTCATCGCCTGCGCCAGGAAGCTCCTGACGATCCTCAACGCGATGGTCCGCAGCAACACGCGCTGGGCCCTTCCCGCTCCCAGCGCGCAACACAGTTGCTAACGAATCGCGCCTCAGCGGCGGGCGACCGCCCGCCAGCCACACAACACCTGCCCTACCTCAATTGCACTCACCAGCCACAAGACCCTCGAGCTGCAAGCGCCCGCCCGCTGCAGGCGCTGGTTAGGCGGACGGCGTCTTGACGCTATAACGTCATAGCGTTAGACTGGTGCCATGCCAACCGTCAAGCGCGCTACCGTGTACTTCGACCCGAGCCTGCACCGGGCCCTCCGTCTCAAAGCCGCCGAGACGGACAAGAGCCTGTCAGAACTCGTGAACGCTGCCATCCGGCATAGCCTCGCGGAAGACTCCGCCGATCTTGCCGCGTTCGAGGCCCGCGCTCACGAGCCTGCTCTCGCGTTCGAAGCGGTCCTCAAGGACCTGCGGCGCCGTGGCAAACTATAGACTCCTCATCAAGCGGTCCGCCGCCAAGGAACTCGAGACCCTGCCCCTCAAGGACCGCCGCCGCATTGTGCACCGAATCCAAGGCCTCGCTTCCGCGCCCCGCCCCGTCGGCGTCGAGAAGCTCTCCGGCGAGGAGAAGTACCGAGTCCGGCAAGGCGACTATCGGATCCTCTTCACCATCGACGACGCCGAACGCACCGTGATGATCGTCAAGATCGGGCAGCGGGGCGACGTCTATCGCTGACCGTTCCGCCTAACGAATCGCGCCTCAGTTGAGATGAAGCGGCGGCTGGCCATCCAGGGGCACGGGATGGCAGCTTCGCCTCCCAAGGGAATTCACGCGGTCAATGCCGCAAACCGACTGGAGGCCAGCCGCCATGGACAATATTGGGCTCGATTTACACAAGCGCGAGAGTCAGCTCTGCATCCTGACGGAGGACGGCGAGATCCTCGAGCAGCGCATCCGGACCAGCCGCGAGCGGTTCACCGAGGTCCTAGGAGGGCACCCGCCGGCCCGCGTGCTGCTCGAAGCCTCGACCGAGAGCGAATGGGTGGCCCGCCACCTCGAGGGCCTGGGCCATGAGGTAATCGTGGCCGACCCCAGCTTCGCCCCGATGTACGCCACCCGGCGCCGCCGGGTGAAGACCGACCGCCGCGATGCGCGCACGCTCGCGGAGGCGTGCCGCCTCGGCGCCTTTCGCCGCGCGCACCGGCTCTCGGAGGGGCAGCGGCACGTGCGCGCCGAACTCGCCGTGCGCGATGTCCTGGTGCGCACCCGCAGCCGCTACATGGGCCTGATCAAGGCGCTGGTCCGCCGCGACGGCCTGCGCGTCGCCAGCAGCGAGCCGGTCCACTTGCTGGCCAAGCTCGCCGCCGTGCCGCTGTCCGCGCCGCTGGCGGGCGAGCTGGCTCCGCTGCTGACGCTCTTCGAGCCCTTGAACGGGGAGATCACCGCCGCCGATCGGCGGCTGGAGCGCCGGGCGGCGGCGGATCCCGTCGCGGCGCGACTGGCCACGGCGCCGACCGTGGGGCCGGTGACGGCGACCGCGTTCGTCGCGACGCTCGACGACGTCACGCGGTTCACCAGCGCGCACCAGGTCGAAGCCTACCTCGGGCTGACGCCGGGCGAGCACAGTTCCGGCGACCAGCAGCACCGGGGCCGCATCACCAAGACCGGCAACACGCGGGCGCGCTGGCTACTGGTCGAGGCGGGCTGGCGGCTCCTGCGTTCGACGCAGCCGGAGGCCGCCGCGCTGCGCGCCTGGGGCGAGCAGGTCGCCCGGCGCCGCGGCCGCCGGATTGCGGCGGTGGCCCTGGCGCGCCGGTTGGCCGGGATCCTCTACGCGATGTGGCGCGACGGGACGCCCTTCCGCGCGCCGGCCCGCGGGGCGACGCCCGCGGCGGCGTAGCACGCACGACGCGTGGCCGGCCGGTGACTGACGCAGAGGTGGTGAGCGCGACGCCGCTGGTGGGAGCAGGTGAGCCCGTGCCTCAGATTGGCGCCACCACCTCGTCGGACCTTCACATGCGCCGTCGAACTGCGGTTCGACACCGAAGAGCGCGAACAGAAGACTGAGCAGCACCTCGCGCCGCGCCACGCGGAGGACGAAGGCAGAAACGCAAAGCCCGGTGATCAGCCGGGCTTGACGGGGAGCGCCGCTTCACAGAAGCGGCGGGCGACCGCCCGCCAGCCACACAACGCCTGCATTACCTCACCTTCCCTCACCAGCCGCTCAACCGTGGAGCCCGGAGCGCCCGCCCGCTGCAGGCGCTGGTTAGACGGCGGCGCTCCGAGCCAACTGCACAAGTGACACCAGCATGGCGACGCCAGCGGCGAGAACAACGAGCGTAGCCAGCAAGAATGGCGCGGCGGAGAAGTACCTGAACCCCATGGCTAGTCCAAGGACGATGGGCAGCATAAGGACGACGATAGCGGTGATGAGGCCAAGCACCGTTGCCCAGCGCTCGCCGCGCAGAACGCCGCCAGCGCAATAGAGAGCCGTAAAGCCCAGTGGGAGGAGCAGAATCCCATCCAGCAAGAAGCTGAATGCGAACGGCGGCCACACGAACGCGTACGCGGCAGGTGGGAGGGTGCTTGCGACGGTGCGTTGGAGGAACGGGAACGCAACAAAGTGAATCACAGCGGCGATCCAGACCAGCCCCCCACCTAGGCGCAAGGCACGCGCGGCGGTGGTGCGTCGCGCCACGCCAATATCCGTCATGGCTCTTGCCTCAGTGCAGCTAGATTCATGGTGCCGCCGTCTAACGAATCGCGCCTCAGCGGCGGGCCGGCCGCGGGCCCCGCCATCCACCACCAACCAGCCTAACCCCCGAGCGTTAGGCGGCGTCACGCGGCCGTGCCCGCCCGCTGCAGGCGCTGGTTAGGCGGCATTCCAATCAACTGCCGTGATGCCATGCCGGTAACCGCTCGCACTCAACGCGTTCGAAGCGAGCGACCCATGCATGGCGAGTGCCCTCATAGTAGTGACCAGGCGCAGTCTGAACGAGCACGTCAGTGGTACCGGAACCCGTTCCGACAAGACCTGTCGCCGTCCGTGTCAGCAAGAGGGTGGCATAGTTGAACAGGTCGTGCACGGCCAACGTCAACGTGAGCGTGTCGCCGTCCTGCCACCACGTGCCTTCCTGAGCATTGCCATTATTGTCGTATGCGAACGCCCTGAGCCGGGAACTGCCGGCGGCGTAGGGCTCCGGCGTCAGGACAAGCCACGACCCTAGGACTATGCCACGGTAGGTGGTGGTGTCACCGAGGGGCCAAGTGATGCTACGGGAAGCGTAGCACTCGGCGCCCGGTAGGCGGGCCTGCGGCGGGGCCGGCGCGGCGTGGGCGCAGGCGACTGCAGTTACAGCAGATGCCAGCCAAGATCTCAAGTGCATAGGTGAATGCCGCCTAACTAGTAGTATGCTGAACAGTCTTGGGCGCCGACAGCGCATTCGGCTGCAGCCTTTCGCCGACCGCGCGGCATCCCCCGCGACCGCAAATCTCGATGCCAGAACGACTTCCGGCACCGGTCGTCCGTATGCAGCCGTGGCGACCTTGCGTACGCCAGCAGCATAACACCCCAGCGTTAGCACCTGTCTTGGTCACGAGGTAGCTCCTGCGCCGACGGGGCGCCAGGGGGTGCCGGTGCGGAGGATGGCGTTGAGGATCGTCAGCAGCTTCCGCATGCAGGCCACCAGGGCCACCTTGGCCGGCTTCCCGGCGGCCCGCAGCCGCGTGTAGAAGGCCCGGATCGCCGGGTTGTAGCGGGTCGCCACGAGGGCGCCCATGTAGAGCGCCGCGCGCACCGACGCCCGCCCGCCCCACACGATCCGCTTGCCGCGCAGCGTGCCGCTGTCGCGCGCTCGCGGGGCCACGCCCACTAGGGCCGCGATCTGCTGGCGCGTGAGGGAGCCCAGCTCCGGCAGCTCCCCGAGCAGCGTGCGACTGACGACCGGGCCGACGCCCGGCACGCTGCGCAGCAGGTCCTCCTTGAGGCGCCACACCGGGCTACTCCGCACCGCTTGCTCGAGGTCGCTGTCCACGTCGCGCAGCCGGCGCTCGAGCCAGTGGATGTGCTGGGTGATGTCCCGCCGCACGCCGGCCGCGGCCGCGAAGCCCAGCCGGTTCTGCTCGGCCGTCCGCATCTCCAGCAGCTGCCGCCGCCGCGTGAGCAGCGCATCCAGGCCGCGGGCCGCCTCATCGGGCAGGGGCCGGAGTTCCGGGCGCACCCGCTCGGCAAACAGCGCCAGGATCTGCGCATCCAGCGCGTCCGTCTTGGCCAGTTGCCCCGTGGCCCGCGCAAAGTCCCGCACCTGCCGCGGATTGGCGACCACGACGCTCAGCCCGGCGGCGGCCAGCGCCGCCACCGCCGCCGTCTCGAAGCCGCCCGTCGCTTCGAGCACGATCAGGGCCGGCGCCAGCGGCCGCAGCCGCGTCACCAGCGCCGCGCCGCCGGCGTCATCGTTGGCCGTCCGCCACGGCTCGCCCGCCGGGCGCACCGCGACATCCAGCGTGGCCTTGGCCACATCAATGCCGACGAAACAGCCGGGCGCACTCATCGGGGCCTCCGGGCTCGGACGTCCCTCTCGACCTGGCCCAGCCTTGCACGATGCGGTCTGGGGCCGCGCACCTGTTCGGGCTCGAGGCGAGAGACGGGCGACGCCCTGGCTAACGCGCGGTCTCGAGGACCCAGGGAGGATCGAGCTGTCGCCCGCCTCTACACTGCCTCTAGAATCGCGATCGCGGGAGATACAAGGGGGGCGTCAGTCGGCCCGCCACACCGGGCGCCACTGGGCTGGCCCTATGCGCGTGAATGGCGCTGGACATGGGAAGCCGGGGAGTGATAGCCCACCGTTGCGGACCGGGGTCAGCAGTGGGGTCGTGTCCGCCCAACGGCGCGCGGAAAGACGTTCAACTGGTTCTGGGTGAGGGCTACGACAGCCTGCCCACGTCCTCGGGCGTGTCCAAGTCCAGGGAGCCGGGCTCAAACGGGATCCGGACGGTCTCGCTCGCGTGACGCTGCAGGACCAGCCTCGCGCCCACGTCGCCGTCCAGCGCCAGCAACTCCGCGAACAGAGCACGCGAGAACAGGGCGGGCACCCCCACCGTCCCCGCGTACGCGCAGGCCACGGCGCGCGGGCGGCCGGACGCGAAGGCGGCGACGATCGTCCGGAGAATTTCCGCGGTCACGAGGGGTTGGTCACAGGTCATGAACAGCGCGGCGTCGAGGCTCGCGGTCTTCGTGAGCGCGTCGAGCCCGGCCCGGACCGACGTGCTCAGCCCCTTCGCAGCCTGCCGGTTCTCGACGATGTGCAGGTCGAGATCCGTCAGCTCCTGGCGGATCCGGGGCGCCGCGGCACTCAGCACCACCGCCACCGGCCCGCAGGCAGCCTCGACCGCGGCCTGGGCGGCGCGGCGGACCAGCGTCACCCCGTGGAACAGCAGCAGCTGCTTGGGGCCGGGCAATCTCCGGGAGGCGCCGGCGGCGAGCACGACGACGCCGACGACCGGCGCGACCGAGGCGTCAGGGCCGGTCGTGGATCGGGCCCTTGCGCTCGCGCAACGCGCCGCCCTGACGGCCGGCGAACACCGCCTGGATCTCCGCCACGATCGACAGCGCCACTTCGCTCGGCGTCTCGGCGCCGAGGTCGAGGCCGACGGGTGCGTGCAGCCGGGAGAGCTGAGCCTTGGTGACCGGCGAGCCGCGCCTGGCGAGTTCGGCGAGCAGCTGCCGGGTGCGTGCCTGTCCGCCCAGTACGCCCACATAGCGGCAGGGCGACGTGAGGAACGCGGCGAGCATCGCCAGGTCGCGTTCGTAGTTGTGGCTCATGACGAGCGCTGCGGTCCGGCCATCCAGGACCGACGGCAGCTCGTCCTTCGCCAGCACTCTCGCCTCCCAGCCCAGCTCGCCGGCGAGATGGACCAAAGGTGCGGTATCGCGGCCGGCCCCGCCCACCACCAACGCGAGGGGAGGGCCGACGTACTCGAGCAGCAGCTCGGCTTCGGCCCGCGCGGTCGGAACGACGCAGAAGCGGGCGCGCCCGTCGACCAGCGCGGCGCGCGCCTCCCTAAGGAGCAGCGGGACCAGGCCGCTTTCGAGCAGGCGGCCCGCCGTCTGCCCGTCGGCACGCACGAGCAGCCGGTCCCCGAGCGCGAGCGCCGGGTCGTCGCCGGTCCGGAACAGCGTGGCGACCACCGCGGCCTGCCGCGCGCGCGCGGCCTCGCGCAGGAAGGCGAGGTGCTCCGGCGTCTTCCCGGCGGGCACGGGCTCGAGGAGCAAGTCGAGCTTGCCGTGGCACCCCATCCCGAGGCCCCACGGCTTGTCGTCGTCCTCGGTGAGGTCGTAGTGGACCAGCGCCGGCGCTCCGGACGCCCGGACTCGCTCGGCGTGCGCGACAAGATCCTGCTCGAAGCAGCCGGCGCCGAACGTGCCGGCGATGGTGGCGTCGGGGAGCACGACCATCCGCGCCCCGGGCCCGGAGTACGCCGACCCGGCGACCTTCACCAGCGTGGCGAGCACGGCCGCGCCCCAACCGGCGGGAGCGCGCTCCAGCGCCGCGACCACGTCGCGCAACTCGCTCATCAGCCCTCGAGATCCCGCTTCAGCGCCAGGTCACGGTCGATCGGCTCGATCTTCGCGTACTCCTCGTCCCAGAACGACTGCGACTTCATCCGCTCGAGGTAGGCGTCGGTATAGCCGAACTTGCTCCAGATCTCGCGCTTCTGGCGGAACAGCCGCTCCTTCTGGACGCCCGACCGCACGTCCAGGATCTGCCCGCCCGTCGCGCCGCGGAAGATCCGGTCGAACCACTCTGCCATCGTGGCATCGGTGATGGGGCCGCGGCGGCGCTCCAGGTCCTGCATGACCGACGGGTAGCGATCGAAGCCATCGGTCGCGATGGTCACGACGTTCTGGTCCGCCGCGAGGTTCAGCAGCTTGGCCGTCTTGATGGCGCCCAGGATGTTGCAGACGCTGGAAATGCCGAACCAGCCAGCCAGCGGCTCCAGCGCGCCGTCCGTGAGCCGCAGCTGCCGCTCGACGACCCGGCGCCCGTGCTCGAGGACCTTGAGCCCCATCACGCAGTCGTCGTCGTGCACCCGTGCCACATAATCGGTCGTGAGCACGTTGTGGATCAGCGCGACCATCTTGTCGCCGATTCCCTCGATGCGGTGCGTCCCCCGGCCGTTGTTCGTGAGGGTCGCGCACTCCTCCGGCTCGACCGCGCACACCACGCAGTCCGGGAAGCGGACCTTGATCTCGTCGCCCGCCGCCAGGGTGCCGGCGGAGCCGGGGGCCGATACGAAGGCGGCGACCCGCCCGTTGCCGACCCCACTCGCCGCGTCGAGCGCGGCCTCGCCCGTCACGTAACGGTGGAACCGGTAGTTGGGGAGCAGCTCGAACTGCGCCAGGACCTTGTTCTTGGGATCCCGCTTGAAATGCTCGGTCCGCTCGAGCACGAGGATGACGTCGCTCTCCGAGCCCGGGGTGAGCTCCAACTCACCGCCATAGCGGCGGATCCGCTCGTAGCGCTCGGTGCTCATCTGCTCGGGCATGATGACGATGGATCGGTATCCCATCAGGTGGGCGATGTACGCCGTCCCGATCCCGAAGTTGCCGGTCGAGGGGCCGATGATCGTGTTCTCGCCGGGCCGGATCTCGCCGGCCAGCTCGCCCTCCGCCAGCGTGGCGTAGGCGGGCCCCACCTTGTGGCTGCCCGAAGGGAAGTCCTTGCCCAGGAGCACCACGATGTTCGCCGCCACCCCCGTCAGCTCGCGCGGCAACACGACGTGGCGCACCCGGTCCTCCCGGTTCCGCCAGGTGATGTTGAAGAGGTTAAGCGGGTCGCGCTCGTTGCCTCGCGCCCGCTCCACCGCCCGGCGCCGCAGCTCCGGAGGGAGCTTGGAGGGATGGCGCATCTCGGCGTACGTGGGGCCAGGTGTCAGAACCGTTGCCATAGTGCCTTCGCTTGTCGGGTGGCGCGCTCGGCCACCGCAGCTTCGTCCACGGTGACGCAGCGCTTGTCCCTGAGTACCACGCGGCCGTCCACGATCAGCGTGTCGATCGGCGCGTTGGCGATGCCGAACAGCAGGTGCCCGGACAGGTTGTGCGCGTCGAGCGGGGTCGGCGGGTAGTAGTCCACCAGGATGAGGTCCGCCCGCGCCCCGGCCTCGATGCGGCCGATCTCCATCCCCCACAGCTTCTTCGCGATCGCGCGGTTGTTCAGGAACGCCGCCGCGTAGGCCTCCGCATAGCCCACGCGCGGGTCGCCGGTACGCACCTTCTGGAGGTGGAAGGCGGTCTTGAACTCCTCCCACATCCGGGGAGAGTAGCCGTCGGAGCCGAGGCCGACCAGCACGCCCGCCTTCACCAGCTCCAGCAGCTTCGCGATTCCCACGGCGTTGTTGCTGTTGGACTGCGGATTGTGCGCGACGTTGGCCCCGAGCCTGGCCAGCGCGGCGACGTCGCCGGACGTGACGTGGATGCAGTGGGCCGCGAGCGTGCGGTCGGTCATCACGCCCAGGTCCCGGAGCCGCGCCACCACGGTCTGCTTGAAGCGGCGCCGCGCATGGTCGAGATCGGATCGGTCCTCGGCAACGTGGATGTGGAAGCCTGCCCCGAGGCTCTCTTCGGCCTCGACGGCCTGCCGCAGCGTCCGGTCCGAGAGGGTGAACGACGCGTGCAGCCCGAAGCTCGCGGCGATCAGGCCGTCGCCCGCGCGGCCGGTCCGCTCGATGAAGCGGATGTTCTCCGCCAGCGCGGCCTGCGCCTTGGCTGGCCCGTCGCGGTCGCTGGTCTCGTAGCAGAGCACGCCCCTGAGCCCCACCTCACGGAAGGCGCGCTCGATCACATCAAGACTCCCGGCGCAGGCGTTGGGGCTCGAGTGATGGTCTACCAGGGTCCCGACGCCGTTCTTGGCGCCGTCCACCAGGCCAACCAGGGCACTGTAGTAAACGTCGTCGGGGTTGAGGGCCCGGTCGAGCCGCCACCACAGCTGCTTGAGAATCTCGGGGAAGTTCCTGGGGGCGCGGCCCGGCAGCGTGATCCCGCGGGCGAGAGTGCTGTACAGATGCGTGTGGCAGTTGATCAAGGCAGGCATGAGGAGACGGCCGCCGGCGTCGAGGACGGTAGAAGCGGGGGCTAGGGGCTGGGGGTCAGGGGTCAGGGCCCCTAGCCCCTCACCCCTAGTCCCTAGCCCCTGCTTCACGCTCCTGATCGCGCCGTCGGCACCAATCTCCACCGACGCGCCCTCCAGCACCCGGTTGGCGCCATCGAACGTCACCACCCGCGCGTTCCGGATGATCACGGCGCTTCGTACTCGACCGGCTGGTCGGCCATGGTGAGCGCCATGATCGCCTTGGCCGTGTGGAGCCGGTTCTCCGCCTCGTCGTACACCACCGACTGCGGCCCGTCGATCACCTCGTCCGTCACCTCGTTCCCCCGGTCGGCCGGGAGCGGATGCATGTACAGCGCGCCGCGCCTGGCACGCGCGAGCCGGGGAGCGTCACAGATCCAGCGTGTGTACTGCCTGGCGATGCGGAGCGACTCCTCCGGCTTCGCTCCCATCGTCTCCAGGCACCCCCAGCTCTTCGGGATCACCACGTCGGCGCCCGCGAACGCCGCGTCCATGTCGTCCACGACCTCGAACTTCGTGCCCGCCTGCTTCGCGTTGCGGCGCGCCGCCTCGAGCGTCTCCGGCATCAGGAAGTACTCCGGCGGGTGGGCGAGCGTCACGTCCATCCCGAACCGCGGCATCAGCATAATCAGGCCTTGCGGCACCGACAGCGGCTTGGCGTAGCTCGGCGCGTAGGCCCAGCTCACCGCGAGCTTCTTCCCCTCGAGGTTCGAGCCCAGCTTCTCGCGGATGGTCATGAGGTCGGCCAGCGTCTGGCACGGGTGATCCACGTCGCACTGCATGTTGATCACGGGCACGTCCGCCCACTTCGCGACCTCGCGCATGTAGGCGTTGCCTTCCCCCGGGATCAGGTCGTGGCGGATCGCGATGGCGTGGCCGTAGCGCGAGAGGATGATGCCGGTGTCCTTGGGGCTCTCGCCGTGCGACACCTGCATCGCGTCGGCGGTGAGGAAGTGCCCGTGCCCGCCGAGCTGCGTGATCCCGGCCTCGAACGAGTTGCGGGTCCGCGTGGACTTGTCGAAGAACATCAGGAAGATGGTTTTGTCCGGAAGCCAGCGGTGCGGCCGATGCTCCTTGAAGCGCCGCTTCAGGTCGCCCGAGACGTCGAGCAGCGTGAGAAGCTCCTGGTCGCTCCACTCCTCGGTGGTGATCCAGTCCTTGCCCTTGAACAGGGCGTGCCGTCGCTTCGCGGCTGCCTGGCGGGTCACCTCCGCTCCTCCCTCACAGTGCCGTGACGTTGACGAAGTTGACGCGCTTCGGGTCGGCGACCGCATCGGCGAGGTGCCGCAGCGTGAGGTACTTCGCCATCTCGACCCGGTGGAGTTGCGGCGGCGCCGCGCCCGGCGCGAGGCGGCAATCCAGCACCGCATTGCCCTCGAGTGCGAGCCGGGTCACCGCCACGCCGTCGTCGAACACGGCGTGGCCGCTTGCCGCGTCCAGCTCGAGGCGGTAGCCGCGGCCCTCGATGGTGCCGTGGATCGTGCGCCGCGCGCCTTCCGTCTCCAGGAAGAATCCGTTCCTGCCTGCGGACTTGCGGTAGCTCTCCATGCTGCCGAAGAAGCGCGGCTTCAGGACCTGGGGACCGCCGTCCTCCGGGCAGAAGACGTCGCAGTTGCCGCAGTCGTTGCACAAGTCGGCGTAGTTGGCGAGCTGGTGCGGCTGGCCGATGGCGAACTCCTCCTCGCCGGGCAGGGTGCGCCAGCGTCCCTTCGCATCGATCTCGACGTCCTCGAACCTCACGGCCATCGCGGGACCCTCGTAGACGAAGTTGGCGTCGTTGGGGCAGACGGGCACGCACTTGTCGCAGTTGACGCAGTCGTACAGCCAGAGCTTGGAGCCGATCTTGCGGGGCACGCCCTGGTTCTTCGCCCAGCCGTAGCGCGGGTCGGCCGTCGTCTGCTCGACGATGACCGGAGTGTTGAGCACGCCCGCGGCGTCCACCAGGGTCCGCTCGAGCGCCGCGAGCCGCGAGCGGCACGGCGCCGCGACGGCGGCCGGCACGGTCTGGGCGACGTTGCGCTCGAAGTCCTCGGCCAGGCTGGCGCAGAGCCCGTCCAGCGGCGCGGCCCCCGCGGCGCCGGCGGCCCAGCTCACCAGCCGCGGCTCCAGGTGCTCGTGCAGCCAACGGTGCGCCCGCTCGGTCGCGCCTCCGTCCTGCTCGCCGGCCGCGGCGGCGGTCGCGGCGACGCACGCTGCCGCCACCGCCCGCACGGCGGCCGGAGCCTGCCCGGCGTGCCGCAGGATGAGGTCGGGCACGCGCGTCACGCCCAGCTCGCCCATCCGGCCCTCGAGATTGGCCGCGTAGCGGGAGAGCCGGCCGTAGCCGCCGGGCCTGAGCAGGTCGGTGCAGGTCGTGGTCGGCACCAGGTTGAGCGCCACCGCGTTGGCCACGTTGTGGGCGTCGAGGCCGGCCGAAAACGAGATGGGGATCGAGGCGCCGAGCGATTCGCGCAGCCGCTGCACCAGGTTCATCGTGATGACGTGCAGGGGCGGACCCGAGAGGTACATCACATCGTCGGTGAAGACGGTGCGGTGGTTCCGCACCACCAGCGTGTTGCTGCACTTGACCGCGAGCTGCCGGCCCCGGGCGCGCGCCACCCCCTGGAGCCGGGGGATCATCGCCAGCGCGTCCGTGAACTGCAGGTCCTTGTCGAACGCCTCCTGGCTCGTCTGGATGTCGCGGTACCCCATCACGTCGTGCAACAGGTGGTCCACCTCGGGCCTGCCGAGCAGCGTCGGGTTCAGCTTGATGCAGACATCCACGTCCAAGTCGGCAAGGAGGAAGGAGGCGATCGCCTCGATCTCGTCGGCAGGGCAACCGTGGAAGGTGGACAGGGTCACCGCGTCGCTGATCCGGGTGGGGAAGGGCAGGTCCCGGTACCTGGCGAGCGGGCCCGTGAGCCTGGTGCGCAGCTCGTCCACCACGCGGGTGGCGTCCTTCATCGACCGGATCCAGCCCGACACCCGCTCCGACCGGATGCCCTCGAGTCCGTACCCCACGCTCATGTCGAACAGGGTGTCGCGCTGGGCCGCAGAGACGCCCTCGGGGATCCCCGCCGCCGTGAGGATCTCGATCAGCATCGCGGCGCCGACGTACTCCCTGAGCGAGGCCTCGAGCTTCAGCTCCTGCGACCACTCGACGTTGTATCCCACGTTGGCGGCGTCGATGCACGGTCGCGGGATCTTCAGCTCGTCCAGGACCTGCACCGTCTTGAGCTCGATGATCCGGGCGCCGGCGAGCCATGCCAGCACGATGTTCTGTGCCAGCTGATCGTGCGGGCCGGCGGCGGGGCCCACGGGGGTCGCGGCGCGGCGGCCGTGGAAGCGCACGGAGGTGTCGAGCGCGGGGTCGCCGCGGAAGAACTTCGCCCTGGGCAGGTCGAAGATCTGGCCCTGGCGCTCGTACTCCAGGAGCGCCCGCTTGGCGAGCAGGTCGAGTGGCAGCGGGACGAGCTCGGCCACTACGCGCCGCGCTCGAGCGTGTGCTGGAAGACGAGCGGGAACGCAGCGTAGAACTGCGTCGCCGTCACCAGGTGCGCGATCGGCACCCGCTCGAGGGCGCTGTGGGCGTTGTCCTCCTCCCCAGGGCCGAAACCGATGGTCGGAACCTGCATGATCCCCATCGTGGCGACGCCGTTGGTGCTGAACACCCACTTGTCCACGACCGGGTCCTTGTCGAACAACGTCCGGTAGGTCTCGACCCCCGCGCGCACGAGCGGGTGATGCTCCTCCAGCTTCCAGGTGGGATAGTACTTCTCCATCCCAAACTCCAGCCCCGTCCAGCTCTTCACCTTGTACTGCAATACCTCGACCTCGGCGTCCTGGAGCGCCGGCAGGGCGCGGATCTCGGCCACCGCGCTCTCCCTGGTCTCACCCGCGGTGAGCCGCCGGTCGAGATGGAAGATGCAGGCGGACGGCACGGCGCACTGGGAAGGGGTCAGCGCCCGGATGTCCGTCACCGCCACGGTGCCCTTGCCGAGGAAAGCGTCCTGCTTGAGGCGCGCGTTGAGCGCCTCGACCTGCTGGATGATGTGCGTCGCCTTGTAGATCGGATTGGCGCCCCGCTCCGGCGCGCTGGCGTGGCAGCTCACCCCGGGGACGTGCACCTCGATCTCCATCCTGCCGCGGTGCCCGCGGTACACGCGCAGGTTGGTCGGCTCCGTGATCACGATCCCGTCGGGCGTGATCCCGTCCTCGCGCAGGATGTAGAGCCAGGCAATGCCGTCGCTGTCCTCCTCTTCGACCGAGCCGCACATCCAGACGGTGACGTCGTCTGCCAGCCTGAGGTCCTTGATCAGCTTCCCGGCGTACACCAGGCACGCCATCCCGGCGCGCTGGTCGCTCGCCCCGCGTCCCCACACGCAGCCGTCCTCGACCTTCCCCTTGTAGGGGTCGAAGGTCCACTCCTTCGGGTCGCCGACCCCGACGGTGTCGGTGTGCGAGTCCATCATGACGACGCGCTTCCCCGACCCGATCCGCCCGAGGATGTTGCCCATCCCGTCCACGCGGATCTCGTCGAAGCCGACCTGCTGCATCTCCGCCTTGATCCGCGCGATGACGGGGCCCTCCTGGCAGCTCACCGCCGGGATGGCGATCAGGTCCCGCAGGAAGCGGACGATGTCGTCCTGGTATGCGGCCGCGCCCGTGAGGATCGCATCCCGCTTCGCCTGCACCGTCGCGAGGGCGCTCATCGGGCCGCCTTCGCCTGCTCGCGCAGCGCCTGCAGCACCGCGTCGGGACGGATCGGCAGCCGCCGCATCCGGATCCCGGCGGCGTCGAAGACCGCATTGGCCACCGCCGGGGCGACCCCGTTGATCGGCACCTCGGCGATGGACTTGGCGCCGTAGGGGCCCAGCGGCTCGTCGGTCTCCACCAGGATCGTCGTGAGTTTGGGCATGTCCTTGGCCGTGAAGATCTTGTAGTCGCAGAAATTGGCATTGACCACCCGCCCAGCGTCGTCGAGCACCATCTCCTCGGCGAGGGTGTAGCCGAGGCCCTGCGCCACGGCGCCCTCGGCCTGCCCCTCGGCCTGCATCGGGTTGATGGCGACGCCGAGGTCCACGGCGGTCACCAGGTGCGGGACGCGGACCTGGCCGGTCTCGGTGTCGACCGCGACCTCGGCGAAGCTGGCGCAGAACGGCGGCGGACTGTCGGTGTTGAAGTGGGACGCGCCCTCCATCACCTGCGTCTTCTCCCTGTAAAAGGCGAACATCGCCACCTCGGACATCGTGACCGACTTGCCGCCGGGCGCGAAGATCCGGTTGTCGCGGCAGGTCAGCGCCTCCGGCGGGGCCTCGAGCAGCTGGGCGGCGAAGCGGCACACCGCGTCGCGGGTCTTCTCCGCCGCCTTCTTCACCGCGCCGCCGGAGATGATGGTGGTGCTGGAGGCGTAGGCGCCGACGTCGAACGGCGTGAAGTCGGTGTCGGAGGAGTAGATGATGATCTTGTCGAGGCTGACACCGAGGGTCTCCGCGGCGATCTGCGCCAGCACCGTGTCGCTCCCGGTGCCGAGGTCGGTGGCGCCCACCTGCAGGTTGAACGAGCCGTCCTCGTTCAGCTTGAAGAAGGCGCCGGCGAAGTCCACACCGGCGATCCCGCTGCCCTGCATCGAGCACGCGACGCCGACGCCGTGCAGCACGCGGCCCGTACCGCGGCGGCCACCGTTGCGCTTTTCCTTCCAGCCGATGGCGGCGGCGCCGCGCTCGAGGCACTGCGGCAGGCCGCAGCTCCGGATGACGCGCGCCAGCCCCTTGCGGCCCTCGCCGAGCTGCGCCGACAACTCGTCCGTATCGCCCAGGCGGATCGCGTTCTTGAGCCGGAAGGCGATGGGGTCCATCCCCAGCTCGTGGGCGATTTCGTCCACCAGGCTTTCCTGCGCGAAGAACCCCTGCGGGCACCCGTAGCCCCGGAAGGCGCCCGCGGGCGGCGCGTTCAGGTACACCACGTCGCAGTCGAACTTGAGGTTCGGCGACCGGTACAGCGGCAGCACCTTGCTGCCGGTGTTGCCCTGCACGGTCGTGCAGTGGCCGCCGTAGGCGCCCGTCGCCGCCAGCACCTTCATGTGGTGCGCGACGATGGTGCCGTCCTGCTTCACGCCCATCTTGAGCCGCAGGACCTGCGGGTGACGGGTGCGCGCCATGAAGAACTCCTCGTGGCGCGTGTACTCCAGCTTGACGGGCCGGTGCGCGGCGAGGGCGAGCGCGGCGCAGATGTCCTCGATCACCATCTCCTGCTTGCCGCCGAAGCCACCCCCGATGCGCGGCTTGATCACGTGCACGCGGCTCACCGGGAGCTGCAGGATCATCGCTACCTGGCGGCGCACGTGGAACGGGATCTGGGTGCTGGTGCGGATCACCAGCCGGTTGTCGGCGTCGAGCCAGCTGATGACGATGTGCGGCTCGATGGAGCAGTGCTGCTGGCGCGGCGTCCGGTACTCGCGCTCGAGGATCAGGTCCGCCTGCTTGAACCCCTCTTCCACGTTGCCCAGCTCGCGGTGGATCTCCCCCGCGAGGTTGCGCGCGGCGTCGTCGATGCCCTTCGAGTCCGGCTCGTCGTGGATCACCGGCGCTCCGCGGTCCATCGCGTGCTCCAGGTCGAGCACGGGCGGCAGGACCTCGTACTCCACCTCGATGCGGCGCAGCGCTTCCTCGGCGATGGCCCGGGTCTCGGCGGCGACCGCGGCCACCCGATCGCCCACGTGCCGGACCTTCGAGTCGAGCAGGTAGGTGTCGTAGGGCGACGGCTCGGGCCACGCCTGGCCGGCGGTGGTGTGCGGGACGCGCGGCACGTCCTGCCAGGTGAGGACCGCGTGCACGCCGGGCAACGCCTTCGCGCGGCGCGTGTCGATGCGCTTGATGCGGGCGTGGGCGTGCGGGCTGCCGAGGATCTTGCCGATCAGCATGCCCGGCAGCTCGATATCGTCCGTGAAGGCGGTCTTTCCGGTGACGAGCTTGAAGCCGTCCACCTTCCGGACGCGCCGGCCGACGACGCTCCGCTCGCTCATCGCTTGGCCCTCCGCCGTGGCGCGCCCCGCTTCGCCGCACCAGATCCTGCGGTGGCGCCGGACGTGGTGGGGGCGCGGACCTTGGCCGCCGCCAGGACCGCCTCGACCGGCTTCTGGTAGCCGGTGCAACGGCAGAACACGCCGGCCAGCATCTCGCGCACTTCGGTCTCGCTGGGGTGCGGCGAGCGGGCGAGCAGTGCCTTGGTGCACAGGACCATCGCCGGCGTGCAGTAGCCGCACTGCACGGCGCCGTGATCGAGGAACGCCTCCTGAATCGGGTCGAGCTGGTCGCGGTCCGCGACGCCTTCGATCGTCGTGAGCTTCCGGCCATCGGCCTGGGCGGCGAACATCAGGCAGGAGTTGATCGGATTCCCGTCCACCAGCACGACACAGGCTCCGCACTCGCCGGTTTCGCAGCCCTTCTTGACGCCCCAGTAGCCCTCCCGGCGGAGCACGTCCAGCAGCAGGTCGCCCGGCGCCACGGTCCAGCGCTGCGGCTTGCCGTTGACGGTCACGCGGATCACGAGGTCGCTCACCGGATCCTCCTGATACGCTCAAGGCACTCGGTGAGGGCACGCGCCACCAACACGCGGCTCATCTCGCGGCGGTACTCGGCGGAGGCGCGGACGTCGCTCACAGGCCGTGTCTCCAGGGCCGCGCGCTCCGCCGCCGCCGTGACGGCTGTCGCGTCGAATGCCCGCCCCACCAGCAGCGCCTCCGCGCGACGGGCCCGGAGCGGCGTGGCCGCCACGGCGCCCAGGGCGATGCGCGCCCAGGTGCAGCCGCCATTCCGGTCGAGCACGATGCCGGCGGCGGCGTTCACCACGGCGATGTCGCTCTGGAGGCGGCCCAGCTTCTGGAACGACCAGGCGGCGCGGCCGCCGGTCGCCCGCGGCAGGGCCGGGACCACGATCTCCACCAGCAGGCCGCCGTTGAGGGCGGTGCGGTGCACGCCGCGGAAGAAGCGGTCCAGCGGCACGGTGCGGCGGGCGCCCGGGCCGGCGAGAACAAGCCACGCGTCCAGCGCGAGCAGCGGCGGCGCGAGGTCGCAGGCGGGCGACGCGTTGGCGAGGTTGCCTCCGATGGTGCCCATGTTGCGGATCTGCGGGGACCCGGCCGTGCCGGCGGCCTGCGCGACGATCCCATCGGCGCAGCGCCGCAGCGCCGGGGCGTGCTCGAGGTCGGCCATGGTCGAAGTCGCGCCGATTGCCCAGCCACCGCCGCGCCGCTTCACGTAGCGCAACGGGAGGCGGGTGATGTCCACGAGGTAGCGGAGCGAGCGATCGCCCTGGACCACGAGGTCGGTGCCGCCGGCGACGAACCGGCCGCGGCCGCCGGCGCGGCGCTCGGCGGCCAACAGGCGGAGGGCGGCGGAGACGGTCGTGGGGCGGTGAAAGGCGCGCAATTGGTCAAACATGTCGATTCCCCATAGACTTGCTAACCTCGCTCTTGGCGAGGTGGAAGGTCAAGAAGGGGGAGTGAACGGGGATGTCGGTGAACGCGCCGTGGGTCGTGCTGAAGTTCGGCGGCACGTCGGTCGCATCGTTCGAGTGCTGGCAGACCATCGCGCGCGAGGCCGCGGCGCGCTCGCAGCGCCAGCGAGTGCTGATCGTCTGCTCCGCGTTGGCCGGAACGACGGACCTGCTGGACGAGGCCGTGATGGCGGCCCGCGCGGGGCGCGAGACCGACAGCCTGGCGCGGATCGAGCGGGCTCATGCCGACCTGGCGACGGCCGCCGGACTCGATCTCGGCTCCGCGGCGCTGCGGTCGATGCGGTCCCATTTCGAAGAAGTGGCGCGCCTGCTGCAGGGCGTGCGGTTGACCAGGGAAGCCCCTCCGCGTCTCGCGGCGCGGGTGCTGGCGCAGGGAGAGCTGGCGGCCACTCGTCTCGGCGTCGCCATGCTCGGCTCACTGGGGGTCGGCGCGCGCTGGCTCGACGCCCGCGAGTTGCTGGAGAGCGCTCCGCGCCCGCTCGACCCGGACGAGCGGCGCTACCTGGCGGCGTCGGTCCCGTCGGCGCGCGCGCCGGAACGCCTCGACGCGGCTGCCGGCGATGACCGCGTCGTCGTGACCCAGGGCTTCATCGCCCGCACGCCGGAGGGAGAGACGTGCCTGCTCGGGCGCGGCGGCAGCGATACCTCCGCCGCACTGCTGGCCGCGCTGGCCGGCGCCGAGACGCTCGAGATCTGGACCGACGTGCCTGGGCTCTTCACCGCCGATCCCCGCGAGGTCCCTTCGGCGCGCTTGATCCGCCGCATCGGGTACCGCGAGGCGCGAGAGCTGGCTTCCCTGGGAGCCAAGGTGCTGCACCCGGCGTGCCTCGAACCGGCGGCCCGCCACGGCATCCCGGTGGTGATTCGCTGCACGCCCCATCCCGAGATGGACGGGACGCGGATCGAGGGCGAGCGCGAGGCCCATCCGGCGGTCACCGCCGTCACCTGCCGGCGTGGGGGAACCCTGCTGAGCGTCTCCACCGTCGCCATGTGGAACGCTCCCGGCTTCCTGGCGCGGTTCTTCGCGCCCTTCGAGGAACTCGGCATCTCGGTGGATCTCATCGGCACCTCGGAAGCGACGGTCAGCCTCACGCTCGACTCACTGCCCGGCGGAGTCGAGGGGCGGGTGTTCCGCGGACTCCTCGCGCGGCTGGAGGAATTGGGGGAGGTCCAGGTGATCCACCCGTGCGCGGTCGTGTCGATCGTCGGTCGGCGCATCCGCGCCACGCTGGGGGAAGTGGCGCCCGCGCTCACCGCCTTCCAGGACCGGCCGGTCCATCTGATCAGCAACTCGGCAGAGGATCTCAACCTCTCCTTCGTCGTGGACGAGGACGAAGGGGCGCCGCTCGTCCGGCGACTCCACGACCTGCTGTTCTCCGCTCGCGGCGACGACCCGCGGCTCGGTCCGACCTGGGAGCGGCTGCGCGGAGCCCCCGCGCCGGAGCCGTCGTCGCCGTGGTGGGACAGCCGCCGCGAGGAGCTGCTGCAGCTCTCGCGCGACGGCCGGCCGCACTACGTGTACGACCTGGCCACCGTGCGGGCGCGCGCCCGCCGGCTGCGCGGCGCGCTCCCGGTGGTGGGCCGCTTCTACTATTCGATGAAGGCCAATCCCCACCCGGCGATCGTGGCGACGGTCGCCGCCGAGGGATTCGGCATCGAATGCGTGTCCATCCAGGAAGTCGAGGCGGCGCGCGCGCAGCTGGGCGACGCCGTGCCGCTGCTCTTTACGCCGAACTTCTGCGCCGTCGAGGAGTACGGACGCGCCGCCGAGCTGGGAGCGGAGCTGACCGTCGACGGCCCGCAGCTCTGCGAGTCCTCACCGGCGCTGCTCAGCGGGCGCGCACTCGCAGTGCGCCTCGACCCCGGCTGGGGTGCAGGGCACCACGAGAAGGTCCGCACCGGCGGACCCAGCTCGAAGTTCGGCCACCCGGCCGAGGAGTTCGACGCGCTGCGGTCCGCGCTCGCCGACGCGGGGGCGCGGATCACCGGGCTCCACGCGCACCTGGGGAGCGGGATCCTCGATCCGAATGCGTGGCTGGCGCTGGCACGCCTGCTCGTCTCGCTCGCGGCCCGTGCGGGTGATGAACTGCGCTGGATCGATCTCGGGGGCGGGCTCGGCCTGCGGGAGCGGGCCGGCCAGCCCGAGCTGGATCTGGAGGCGTTGCAGGCGGGGCTGGCGCCGATCGCCCAGGCCCTGCCCGGCATCGAGGTACGGCTCGAGCCGGGGCGCTATCTCGTCGCGGAGGCCGGCGTGCTGCTGGCCCCGGTGACCCAGGTGCGCCGCAAGGGGCACACCGTGTTCGTGGGTGTGGGGACCGGAATGAACTCGCTCATCCGGCCGGCGCTGTATGGCGCCTGGCACCCGATCGTGAATCTCACGCGCCATCCGGCGCCGCCGGACCTGTTCGCGCAGGTGGTCGGGCCGATCTGCGAAAGCGGCGACGTGCTCGGGCGCGACCGCTGGCTCGCCACGCCGGTGGCGGGAGACGTCCTGCTCATCGCCCAGGCGGGTGCGTACGGCCACGCGATGGCCTCGCACTACAACCTGCGGCCCCCGGCGGAGGAGACGGTCCTGGCCTGACGCGCTGCCCGCCCGGCGCGGGTTCGTGACTGGCGGCCGGGCTTTATGCTGCCGGCGGCACCTCGCGCGGCCGGCTCGTCAGGAACGTCCCGAACCGCACCAGCTCCCCGAGCCGGCACGACCAGACCAGCTTGTCCTCCCAGATCGTGATGTCGGGGCAGCCGTCGCACATGTTCTGTTCCCCGCCCGGCAGGAAATCCACCGGCTGGATGAACATCACGGTCTGAAAGTAGGCGCGGCCGAAGAGCCCGGACGGCCTGCGGACCAGCGAGGCCAGCATCCGGCCGGCCGCCCGGCGCAATCCCCGGTCGAACGGCCAAAGCGCGAGGATGGCCGCACGCACCCCCCGCGGTCTCGGGGGGAGATGCGACAGGTACTTCCCGGTCAGGAAGTGATGCGCGGTCATCACCATCTCCAGGAACTTCGGACCGGCGTAGCCGAAGATCTCGCGCCTGGTCCCGACGCGCTCGGTGAGCATCCACTTGCAGGTGTCGGGTTGCACCGTGCCGTTGAGGTAGGCACACGGAGCGAAGTCCGGGAACTGCTCGCGCACCACCCGCAGGAGATCGGTGGACCGCAGATCTGGGGCGTGCGCCCGGCCCGCACCATAGCCCACGTCGTCACGCGCGACTGGCTTGCCGTCCACCAGCCAGTCGAAGGGCAGGTCCGCGGGCAGCAGGCGGACCGCGATGAAGACCATGTTCTGGACGATGTCGATGTTCCGGTGCGCCCACGCGACCAGGCCGGGCACGTCGCGCAGCGTGTCGTCGTACACCGTGCAATCGAAGGTGCAGACGAGCCCGCCGGCGTCGGCCAGCATCGCGGCGTACTGGTAACGCAGCTCGTTCAGCTCCAGCTCGCTCTTGTTCCGCCACGGCCCCGGACGACCCTGCTTGCTGTCGACGTGGAACGTGAACCCGAACGCGCCGGCGCGCTGCAGGTCCTTGAGCAGCTCGGGCGTGAGCAGGATCCCGTTGGTCACGACGATCGGTTTCCAGCCGCGCCGCTTCACCTCGGCGACGATGTCCACGATCTGCGGGTGCAGGAGGGGGTCGCCGCCGGCGATGTTCATGCAGTCCGACGTGCGCAACCGCTGGAAGACGTCGAGCTCCCTGCGGATCAGGTCGAGGGGCTTGTGGGACCCATTCACGTTCTCCCGGTAGCATCCCTCGCACGCCAGGTTGCACATCGCCGTGGGCTCGTACCAGGCGATCGCGTTGTCGGCCATGCTCCACGGCAGCCGGTACAGGCTCTGGTGATCCAGTGCGAGGGCGTCCATGGCCGACTCCTCAGAGAGGCCATCGTGTGGGGCAGCGGCACGGCAGGCGAGGTCGCGGCGGGTGTGAGCCACCCTCCGCATGTACCGGGCGAGCGTCACGCAGGCGTCAAGCGGCGCTCGCGCGGTGCCGGCCCGACCTAGCGCCGGCGCCGGGACCTGGCGAGCAGGCGCACCGCCGCTTGGCGGTGGCGTGCCTGTACGGTCTCCAGGGCGAGCGTGCGCAGCTCGCCGTCTTCGACCACCGGCCGGCCGTCGACCACCAACGTGTGGACCCGCGTGGGGGCACACAAGAGCAGCCCGAGGAGCGGGTCGCCGGCCCCGCTGTACCCCAGGTCCCGGAGGTCGAACAGCGCGACATCCGCGCGCTTCCCCGGTTCGAGCGAGGCGATATCGTCGCGGCCCAGGCAGGCCGCGCCCCCCAACGTGGCCATTCGCAGGGCGTCGTCCACCTTCACGGCGTCGGCGCCGCGGGCCACGCGGCCGAGGAGGAGCGCCTGCCGCGCCTCCGCCAGCAGATGCGAGCTGTCGTTCGAGGCGCTGCCGTCCACCCCCAGGCCGACCGGGCAGCCCGCCCGGGCGAGCGCGTGCACCGGCGCGATGCCCGAGCCGAGCCGCATGTTGGATGTGGGGCAGTGCGCGACCCCGACCCGGGCGCGTCCCAGGCGCCTGATCTCTATGCGGTTGAAGTGCACGCCGTGCGCGACCCACACGCGGTCGCTGATCCAGCCCGCGTCGGCCAGGAACTCCACCGGCCGCCGCCGGAATCGCCGCAGGCAGTACGCCTCCTCGTCCTGCGTTTCGGCCAGGTGCGTGTGGAGGCGCACGTCGTGGCGCTCCGCCAGCGCCGCGGTCTCGCGCATCAGCCGCGCGGAGACGGAGAACGGCGAGCAGGGCGCGAGCCCCACCCGCAGCATCGCGCCGGGCCGCGGGTCGTGATAGGTCCGGATCACGCGCTCGCTGTCGGCGAGTATCTCGTCCTCGTCCTGGACGACGTCGTCGGGCGGAAGCCCGCCGTGTCGTTGGCCGACGCTCATGCTGCCGCGAGTCGCATGGAAGCGGATGCCGATCTGGCGCGCGGCGGCGATCTCCGCGTCGATCAGCCGCGTCTGGCCGCGCGGGAAGAGGTAGTGATGGTCCGAGGTGGTCGTGCAGCCCGAGAGCATCAGCTCCGCCATGCCGACCAGGGCCGCGAGATGCACCGCCTCCTCGTCGAGGCCCGCCCAGACGGGGTAGAGCGTCGTCAGCCAATCGAACAGCTTCGCGTCTGCGGCTCCGGGGTGGGCGCGGGTGAGGGTCTGGCAGAGGTGGTGGTGCGCGTTCACCAGTCCGGGGACGGCGACGGCGAACGGCGCGCGGATGGTGCGCTCCGCCCGGAGACGGGGCGGCACTCGCGTGCCCACCGCCTTGATCTCGCCATCTTCGGCGTAGAGGTAGCCGCCCGCGAGCTTGCGGCCGCGGGCGTCCATCGTGACCAGGAGCTGGAGATCCCGGATCAGCAGCGAGCGGGGACGCGGGGCGAGCGTCACGGGGCGATCAGGATCGCGCGTACGGGTGACGCGTCCATGCCCACCAGCTTCAGGGGCAGGGCGATCAGCTGGTATTCCCCGTCGGGCACGGCCGAGAGGTCGAGCCCCTCGAGGATCACGGCGCCCCGCCGCCACAGCGCGTGGTGCACGTCGAGTGCCGGACTCTCCTTCGAGTCCACTGAAGGTCCATCGATGCCGAACAGCCGCAGCTGTCGCAACGGCTCGATCGCCGCCAGGGCGGGCGCCTCCCCGCCTGCGCGCACCAGGACCCGCTCGGCGGTCGTTCCGGCGAGGCGCGCCAGCGGCAGCACCACTGCGGTGCCGACGCAGGCCTCGAGCGGAACGGCCTCGACGGTCGCGCCGTCCTCGGCGAAGTGGTACGGGGCGTCGATGTGGGTTCCGGTATGGCAGCTCAGCGCGATCTCGCCGACGTTGCACGCCGCCCCCTCCGCGAGGCGGGAGGTCCAGGCGCGTTCGTACGGCCGGTCGCCGGGCCACACCCAGGTGCCCGGCGCCACCGGCAGCGAAATGTCGTAGACCTGCGGCACTAGTGCCGGGTGGCGCGGAGGCCGGGTCGGCCGGCAGCGAGCGCCGCGATCTCGGCGATGATCGCGTCGCACTCGTCTTCGGTGTTGTAGAAATGCGGCGCGATGCGAATGCCCGCGCCCGGGCGGTAGTCGATGAGGAAGTCCCGCTCCAGGAGCCGGCGACTGATGCCCTGCGCGTCCGGCGGGTCCACAGCCACCGTGCCGCCGCGCCGCGCCGGGTCGCGCGGCGTGACGGAGCGGAAGCCGCACTCGTCGACGCGGTGCAACAACCGCTCCGTCAGCCGGACCGAGTGCTCGCGCACCGCCGCCACGCCGACCTCGCGCACGATCTTCAGTCCCTCGATGGCGGCGTAGAGGCAGGGGATGGACGGCGTGCCATTGAGGAAGCGGAACGGCCCTTCGGCGTAACGGATGGGCGCCGGCTCGAAGGCGAACGACGCGGCGTGCGCCATCCAGCCCGTGAGCCTGGGCGCGAGACGCGCGAGATCCGGCCGGACGTAGAGGAACCCGTTGCCCGGGCCGCCGCACAACCACTTGACGCAGCCGCCGACGGCGAAGTCCACGCCCAGCTCGGCGACGTCGAACGGCAGCACGCCGGCGGACTGGTAGACGTCGAGGATGACGTGCGCCCCGACGCGATGGGCCCGCTCGACGATGGCGGGCACGTCCTGGACGTAGCTGTCCTTGAACAGCACGTGCGAGATGGGCACGAGCAGCGTCTGGTCGTCGATGGCCTCCACCAGGCGCTCGACCGGCACGGCCTCGATCCGCAGCCCGGGCTGCGCGGCGTACAGGTACTGGACCGAGGGGAAGTTCCCGTCCTCGAACACGATCTTGTTGCGCGGCCCGCGGGGCTCGAAGCACGAGAGCACGATCGCTTCGGCCATGGTCACGTTCTGCTGCATGGTCACCGTGCCCTTGGGAGCGCCGATGACCGCCGCGACCATGTCACCCACCACTACCGGCATCTCCCACCAGCCCTCCTCCCACGCCCGCACCCCGCGCTTGGCCCAGGTCTGGGCATACTGGTCGAGCGCGGTGGCCGCGGCGCGCGGCATCGCGCCGAGGGAGTTGGAGATGAGATACGTCGTGCTGGCGAGGATCGGGAACTCGCGGCGCCAGACCGCGAGTGCCTCCGCTCCGGGCCCCGCCGATTCGCTTGGGCTCATCGCTCAGGGCGCCGGCGGCGCGTCCCGGTACATCCAGCCTGCCGCCAGGGCAGCCAGGATGCAGCCCACGGCCATCTCGACCATCCAGAGTATCCCGTAGCGCGCGGTCAGCGGCTGAAACACCGAGTGCGCGAATTCCAGCGGGAACCCGGCGGTGAACCCGACCATCAGGCCGAGCTTGGCGGCCGTGCCGGGTCCGGCGCCGGCCGTGGCGCGCATGGCAGCGTACGCCCACGCCAGGCCGTAGGAGATGACGAACAGCGAGACCGTCCAGATGATCAGGAAGAGTACGGGCGGGATGCGCGGCTCCTTGAGGAACCAGCCCGCGTTCATCGCGATGTCCATGCGCACCTTGCCCACGAATGCGTAGGACACGCCGAACTCCATGACCATGCTCCAGATGAAGAAGACGATTCCGCCGATCAGCGCTCCCAGCCAGACACGACGTCCGTTGATGGCCATGGTGCGGCACCTCGCTCGACAGGAGTTGCGCGGTTCTGGGGTCCCGGGGATGCAGCCAATCCTGCAGCACCCGGCACCCGAGCGGAAGGGGCGCCCCCTGGTTAGGTTGTTCGCTTCCATGACGACCTGCATCGCTCCTGCCGCCCGGCGCCTGGCGCTCGCCGCCGGGCTGATCGCCGCCGCCGCCCACGGTCTCGCCGCGCAGCCGCTCAGGCCGGCGGGGACGGGAGGCATCGCCGCCCTCGACCGGGCGCTGCGCTCGCTCGATCAGAACAAGCGTGTCCTGGTGATCGGGGCCCACCCCGACGACGAGGACACCGAGCTGTTGACCTTCCTCGCCCGGGGGACGGGAGCCGACGCGGCGTACCTGTCGCTGTCGCGCGGCGACGGGGGCCAGAACCTGATCGGATCGGAGCTCGGGGAGTCGCTCGGCCTGCTCCGCACCGAGGAGCTGCTGGCTGCGCGCCGGGTGGACGGCGCGCACCAGTACTTCACCCGCGCGTTCGACTTCGGCTTCTCGAAGACGCTCGACGAGACGCTGCGCTTCTGGCCGCGCGACACGCTCCTGGCCGACGTGCTGCGGGTGATCCGCCGGTTCCGGCCGCAGGTGCTGGTCTCGATCTTCTCCGGCACGCCGCGCGACGGGCACGGCCAGCACCAGGCGTCGGGGGTCGTGGCCCGGGAGGCGTTCGACCTGCTGCGCGATTCGACCTGGGGCCCGCGCAAGCTGTACCGGTCCGCCCGGTTCGACACGGCGGGCACGACGGTGGTCCTGGCCACCGGCTCGCTGGACCCGATCTCGGGCCAGTCGTATCACCAGCTCGCGATGGCCGCGCGCAGCCTGCACCGGTCGCAGGCTATGGGGCGGCTCCAGGACATGGGTCCGTCGGTGACTCGGCTGATGCTGGTCGAGGACCTGACCGGTGGCCGGGGTGCGGGAGCCGTGTTCGCCGGCGTCGACACGGCGCTGGCGCCTCCGCTGGCGCGCTACGCCGCGCTGATCGACTCCGCCCGGGCGTCTCTCACGCCGAGCGACCCGGCGCGCATCGTGCCGCTCCTGGCCGCGGCCCTGGTCGAGCTCCGCCGCGCAGCCCGGTCGGATTTCCGGGCGCGCAAGGAGCCGCTGCTCGAGGAAGCCCTCGCGACGGCGGCGGGCGTCGTAGCCGACGCGATCGCCGACGACTCGCGTCTCGTCGCGGGCGAGCGGTTCTCCGTGGTGGCCGCGCTGTGGGGAGCCGGCGCGCAGCCGGCGCGGCTCGACAGCGCCGCGGTCGAGGCGCCACCCGGCTGGGGAGTGGAACCGGGAGGGCCGGCGGCCGCGCCGACCGCGGGCGGCTTCTTCTCGGCCGAGGCACGCGGGGTGGACGCGCGCCGATTCACGCTCACGGTGGCGTCCGACGCGCCGCTCACCGAGCCCTACTTCCTCGCCCAGCCGCTGGCGGACGGCCTGTATGACTGGTCGGGCGTGCCGGAGGAACTGCGTGGTGAGCCGTTCCAGCCGCCGCCCGTGTTCGCGCGCCTGGCGACCACGATCGCCGGGGTGCCGGTGACGCTGCGGCGCGAGGTGGCGTACCGCTACGACGACGAGGTGAGCGGCGAGACCCGGCGCCCGCTGTTCGTGGTGCCGGCAGTGGGCGTGGAGATCTCACCCTCAGCGATGGTCTGGCCCGTCGCCGCCGAGGGGACGCGCAGCGTCACGGTCACGCTGACCAACGGCCTGCGCGCTCGCGCGGCCGGCGAGGTGCGGCTCGAGCTGCCCGAGGGCTGGCCGGCGGTGCCGGCGCAAGCGTTCGCGCTCGAGGGCGAAGACACGCAGCGCAGCTACACCTTCGAGCTCGCGGTGCCGCGGAGCGCGCCCGCCGGCCGGTTCACGGTCCGCGCCGCGGCCGTCCTGGGCGGCACCCGCTATGATCGCGCGACCGAGCTGGTGGACTACCCGCACATCCGGCCGGTGCCGTACGTGCGCACCGCCGAACTCACGATCGAGCGGGCGGATCTCGTGCTGCCGAATCTGGCGCGGGTCGGCTACGTGCGCGGGGCGGCGGATCAGGTGCCGGAAGCGCTCCAGTCGGTGGGCGTCCCCATCGTGGTGCTTGGCCCGGCGGACCTCGAGAAGGCCGACCTCTCCACCTACGACGTCATCGTCGTCGGCAGCCGTGCGTACCAGACGGAGCCCAGCCTGGTCGCGTCCAACGGGCGGCTGCTCGACTACGTCCGCCAGGGAGGGCGGCTCATCGTGCAGTATCAACAGTACCCGTTCGTGCGGAGCGGGTACGCCGCCTATCCCTTCACGATCGCCAATCCGCACGACCGGGTCACGGACGAGACGGCCCCCGTCACGCTGCTCGACCCGTCGAGCGCCCTGTGGAGCGCTCCCAACGCCATCGGCGCGTCCGATTGGGACGGCTGGCTGCAGGAGCGGGGGCTGTACTTCGCGCACACGTGGGATCCGGCGTACCACCCGATGCTCGAGACGGGCGACAACGGCGAGAAACTGGACGGTGGCCTCCTGGTCGCCCGCCTCGGCCGAGGCCTGTACGTGTACACGGGGCTGAGCTTCTTCCGGCAGCTGCCGGGCGACGTGCCGGGAGCCTATCGGTTGTTCGCCAATCTGCTGGCGCTGCGACCGTCGGATGTTCCGTAGCCGCACCCTGCTGGCAGGCCTGACGGTCGTGGCGGGCGCCTGCTCGTCGGGCGGCAGGACGCCGCTCGTCATCTACTCTCCGCATGGCCGCGAGCTGCTGTCGCTCGTGGAGCGGCGCTTCGAGGCGCTGCACCCCGGCGTCGATGTGCGCTGGCTCGACATGGGGTCGCAGGAGGCCCTCGACCGCGTGCGCTCCGAGCGGGCGAATCCGCAGGCGGACCTCTGGTTCGGGGGCCCGACGCCGCTGTTCGCGCGCGCGGCGCGCGACTCGCTCCTCGAGCCGGTCACGCCCGGTGGCCCGCTCTACCTGTCGGTGTATCGCACGCCGGCCGTGATCGAGTTCAACAGCGCCGCGGTGCCGGAATCGGAGGCGCCGGCGGATTGGGACGACGTGCTGGCGCCGCAGTGGAAGGACAAGCTCCTGATCCGCGATCCGCTCGCCAGCGGGACGATGCGTGCGATCTTCGAGATGATCATGATGCGCAGCTTGGCGCGCACCGGCGACACGACGGCCGGGTGGGCGTGGCTGCGCCGGCTCGACGCGCAAACCAGCGACTACGTGCAGAATCCGGCGCTGTTGCACGCGATGCTCGAGCGGCGGGAGGGGCTGATCTCGCTCTGGGACCTGCCGGACATGCTGCTGCTGCAGCACGAGGGCCGCAGGTTCGGCTACGTGTTCCCCTCCAGCGGCACGCCGGTGATCGACGACGCCATCGCGGTGGTCCGCGGGGCCCGTCACGCGGCGCTGGCGCGCGAGTTCGTGCGCTGGGTGCTGACGCCCGAGATGCAGATCGTGGCGGCGCGCGACGCGTTTCGCCTTCCGGCACGCACCGACCTGCCGGCCGATTCGCTACCGCCGTGGGCCCGCGCCGTGGAGGCGCGGATGCGGGTCGAGCCGGTCAACTGGGACAGCGTGGAGGCGCGCGGCGCGGCGTGGATGGATTATTGGGATCGGCACGTGCGAGGAACAGGTAAGAAGTGAGAGGTGAGAGGTGAGAAGGATGGGTGAGAAGTGAGAGGTCGAAAGGCGTGAGAGGGAAAGACCCTCTCACTTCGTCTTCTCACCTCTCACCAGAGCTTCTCGCCTCTCACTTCTCACCTTTCACCGGGGAGGTGACGGGTTGATGGGCGAGCCCTATCTCAGTTTGCGCGGGCTGCGGAAGACCTTCGAGGCGACAGTCGCCGTGAACGACTTGTCGCTCGAGGTCGCCCGTGGAGAGATCCTCGCGCTGCTGGGGCCGAGCGGGAGCGGGAAGACGACCACGCTCCGCCTCCTTGCCGGGTTCGAGACCCCCGACGCTGGCGCGATTCTGGTCGGCGGCGAGGAGGTGACCCGCGTCGCTCCGGCGGCACGGCGCTTTGGGATGGTCTTCCAGCACTACGCGCTCTTCCCGCATCTCGACGTCGGGGCCAACGTCGCCTTCGGGCTGCGCCTCAAGGGCGAGGCCGCCGCTCGCCGAGTGCGCGAAGTGCTGGCGATGGTCGATCTGGAGGGGTACGAGCGCCGTCCGGTGGCCGCGCTCTCCGGGGGACAACAGCAGCGCGTCGCGCTGGCGCGCTCCCTGGCGCCCGAGCCGCGAGTCCTCCTGCTGGACGAACCGCTCTCCAACCTGGACCCGGCGTTGCGCGAACGCACCCGGCGCGAGCTGCGGCGCGCGATTCACCAGGTCGGCATTACGACGGTGTTCGTGACCCACGAGCAGGAAGAGGCGTTTGATCTCGGCGATCGGGTCGCCGTGCTCCACCTCGGGAGACTGGAGCAGGTCGGAACGCCGGACGAGTTGTACGACGATCCGGCCAATGCGTTCGTGGCGAGCTTCGTGGGGCGCACGGCCGCGCTGCCGGGGGATCGCGTGGGAGGGCGGGCTGGCACCAAGGCGCTGGTGCGGCCGGAGGCCATGCGCTTCGTGACCGACGGGCCCGCGCCGCTGGAGGGCGTGGTCACCGAGCGACGGTTCGTCGGCGCTCAGGCGTACTTCACGGTCGACGCCGGCGCGGGTGTGGTGTTCGACGTGCAGGCCCCGCTCCGGGCGGCCCGGGTCGGCGATCGGGTGCGGGTCGCGGTGGAGCGGGTGTTGTTCTGGGAAGACGCACGGACGCACGGACGCACAGACGCACAGACGCACGGACGCACGGACGCACAGGGGCACGAGGGCACGGCGTGAGGCTGGGGCGCCGCGGCAACCTGACGGCGCTGGCGCTGGTGCTGGGGCTCGCCTGGCTGGTGGTGTACCCGCTGGCGCTGGTGGGTGCGGAGGCGCTGCACGCGGACATCCGGGCGTTCGTCGGGACGTCGTCCGAGTGGGCCGCACTGTGGGGGAGCCTATGGATCTCTGTCGCGAGCGTCGTCCTGGCCGCCGCGATCGGCATCCCGCTGGCGCTGGTGTTCGAGCGCTACGACTTCCCGGGGCGGCGCGCGCTCGGCGCGTTGATCGCGCTCCCCGCTGTGCTCCCGCCGCTGGTCGGGGTGATCGCATTCCTCTTCCTGTACGGCGAAAGCGGCTTCGTGTCCCGTGCGGTCCAGGCGCTGTTCGGATTGCGGCACGCGCCGTGGCGGCTGCAGGGACCCGGGGCGATCCTGCTGGTCCACGCCTACTCGATGTACGTGTACTTCTATCTGTTCGCGCGCGCCGGCCTGGCCAGGATCGACGGGTCGATGGTGGAAGCGGCGGCGTCGCTCGGCGCCGGGCCGTGGGCCACGTTTCGCCGCGTGACCCTCCCGCTGCTGGCGCCCGCGCTGTGGGGCGCCGCGCTGCTGACCTTTATGACGGCGCTCGCCTCGTTCAGCGCGCCCTACATCTTCGGGGGCGGGTTCCGCGTGATGACGACCCAGATCGTCGCCACCAAGCTGAACGGTGACCTGCCGACCGCGATGCTCGAGACCGTGGCGCTCGCGCTGCTGGCCATCGTCGGATTCGTCGTCGTCCAACGCACGGAAGGCAACCGGCTCGTGGTGTCGGTGGGGAAGGGCACCGCGCAGCGGCTGCGCGCGATCGCCCATCCGCTGGCGCGCCGCGCGGCCGCGTGCCTCGGCTGGGCGCTGGGCATCGTGCTGCTCCTGCCGCACCTGACGCTCCTGGTGGTGTCGCTGGTGCCCGCCGGCACGTGGACCACCGAGGCCGTTCCCCCCGTGTGGAGCCTGGGGAACTATGGCGCGCTGTTGCGCGAGCCGGAGCGGCTGCGCCCGCTCCTCAATTCGCTCTGGATGGCGGCGGCCGCGACGCTCGCCGCGGTCGCGCTGGCGATCCTGGCGGCGCACCTCGTCGTCCGCCGGCGCGTGGCGCTCCGCCGGGCCATCGAGACGCTGCTCGCGCTCCCGTGGGCGGTGCCGGGGACCGTCGTCGCCATCGCCCTCGCGACGCTGTTCAGCGTGCGCAGCCCGCTGGCCGGGCGCTGGATCCTGGTCGGCACGGCGGCGATCCTTCCGCTCGCCTACCTGGTGCGCAGCCTCCCCTTGACCGGCCGCGCGCTGCTGGCCGGCTACCGCCAGCTCGATCCGTCGCTGGAAGAGGCCGCGGCGTCGCTCGGCGCGGGCCGCTGGCGCCAGCTGTGGCGGGTCACGCTGCCGCTCCTCAAGCCGGCGATGGCGGCCGGGGCGAGTCTCGCCTTCGTCACCGCGCTCGGGGACTTCGTGACCTCGATCCTGCTGTACACGTACGACACGCGCCCCATCTCCATCGAGATCCTCTCGAGCCTCAGGCTCTCCGACATGGGCGTGGCGGCGGCGTTCGGCGTCGTGCTGATGGGCGTGAGCGCCGTGGCGCTCGGCGTCGGCGCGAGGAGCGCCCGGTGAGGAAGGCGCTGTGGGTGCTCATGGCGGCGGCGTTCATCGACATGCTGGGCTTCGCGATGATCTTCCCGCTGCTGCCGTTCTACGCGCTGCGGCTTGCCGGGGGGCAGGCGTGGATCGTGGGGCCGCTGGTGGCATCGTTCTCGATCGCGCAACTCGCCAGCTCGCCGGTGTGGGGCCGCGTGTCGGATCGCTACGGTCGCCGGCCGGTGCTGTTGATCGGCCTGACGGGGGCCGGGATCGCGTATCTGATCTTCGGATTCGCCAATAGCATCTGGCTCCTGTTCGCGTCCCGCATCGTGCAGGGGCTCGGCGGCGGGACCACCGGCGTCGTCCAGGCCTACGTCTCCGACGCGACGAACCCGGCGCAGCGCGCGCGGGCGCTCGGTTGGCTGTCGGCGTCCACCAACGCCGGCGTCATGATTGGCCCCGCCATCGGCTCGCTCGCGTCGCACCTCGGGCCGGCGGCTCCGGGCATCGTCGCGGCGAGCCTCTGCGCCGTGAACGTGCTGTTCGCCTGGGCCTTCCTCCCGGAATCCAAGCCGTCGCACGCGCGGGGCGCGCGCACCAGCATCCGCACCGCGGTCCTGCGGGTCATCCGGCATCCCACCGCGCCGCAGCCGCGGCTCATCTGGATCTACGCGGTGGGGATGGGGGCCTTCGCGTCGCTGTCCGCGGTCGTGGCGCTGTACCTCAGGTTCCGCTTCGGGGTCACCGAGAAGACCATCGGCTATGTGTTCGTCTACATGGGTGCCTTGGCGGTAGTGCTCCGCGCGGTCATCCTCGGGTGGCTGGTCGACCGGTTCGGTGAGACACGCGTGATGCGAGCCGGCACCGTGCTGCTCGCGCTCGGCATGCTCCTCTACCCGCTCCCGCGTACCCTGCTTTCGATGGCGCTCGTGCTGGCGCTGGTGCCGATCGGCACCGCGCTGCTCTTCCCGGCGGTGACGGCGCTCGTCTCGCACGAGTCCGATCCGACCGAGGTCGGCCAGACGATGGGCGTGCAGCAGGCCTTCGGTGGAGTGGCGCGCGTGATAGGCCCAATGTGGTCCACGCCCGTCTTCCAGCTCTTGGGGCCGAGCGTGCCGTTCTTCATCGCGTCCGGGATCGTCGCCATCACCGGCGTCCTCGCGTTCAGGGTGCCGGCCAAGGAGCGCCCCGCGGCCGTTCCCGCAGGCTGAGGGCGCCGCCGTCCGCCCAGCGTCAACCCACTCCATTCCAACAACTTTTGTCGGGTTCGCCGCGAGTGCCGCTTGGGCTCCGCAGGGATCGACGCAACAGTTGAGGCGAGTGGCGCCACGGTCAGCCGGCGGAGGCTGCCAATTCACGCCGCGTCCGAGGCGGCTTTGCCAGCTGGGACATGGCATGTAAGTCCTTGTAATTCAACGCGCTATGATCATTGCGAGGCGGCGAGCGGCAATTGTCGCCACGCGACTGCCCCAGATGGCGCAGAGCGTGCGCACGCATCCGCCAGGCGGTCGTCGTTTCCCCAGCCGGTTCCCTGGGCAACAGGAGTCTGTCGCGTGAATCGCGTCTCGACTTTCGGCCGTTCTTGGAGGCGGATGTGGATCGCGGGGGCGGCCCTCTCCATCGCCGCCTGCTCGGACAAGCCGACCGGCCCTTCCACGGGTGCCTCGCTCCTCGCGCAGAAGCAGCCCGAGTTGGCCTCGCGATTCCGCGCCGACCGGCATTCGGGACGACAGAAATACGCCGACCACGGACGCAGGCCGGACTGGGGTCGCAGCGGCGCCGCGGCGATCACGGCGCAGGCCCTGGTGGACAAAACCGGACTGGCGGACCTCACGGTGACGAGTTACGCCGCCAGCGACACGACGACCCCCGCCGGCTCCATCGTTTCGGTCGTGGTTTTCGGGTTCGCCAGCGGCCCCGTTCGCGGGCATGGCGGCGGTGACTATCAGCTCTTCTTCCGCGCCTTCAGTCCGCTCGGCGGGGGCAGCAGCTTCACCGTCTCGCTCAACGGGCTCACGCCGGGGCTGCGGCTCCGCGTCGTCGCCCTGGTGCGCGGCATCAGCGGCGGGCGCACCGACATCGTGACCGTCACGACGGTCGTGCTGAAAGGACCGGATCTGGCCGTGAGTGGCGCGAGCGGTGCCGCTGAGGCCATCGTCGGGATGCCGGTGCTGGTCACCGCGGTCGTGTCCGAGCTGAATGGCCAAGTGGGCGCGCACACTGACTGCGACTTGTTCGACGGCGCGGTCAAGGTGGACAGCGCGCCGAACATCTGGGTGGATGCGGGAAGCTCCGTCAGCTGCGCGTTCGCGCCGACCTTCGGTACGCCAGGCCCGCACGTTCTGGTGGTGCGCGCCGACAACGTTTCGCCCCGGGACTACGATCCGTCCAACAACAGCGCGACCCTGACCCTCCCGGTCCTTGCCGCGCTCGAGCTCGGCATGCTGCCGCCCGGCTACCTGCCGGCGTTCGTGTTCGGCGCCCAGGCGAGCGACGTGCAGGGGAGCTACGCCGACTCGACCTGGACCTATGACTACGATCCGAGCGGCGCACCGCTCGACAGCCTCGTCGCCGACACGTCGGACACCGGCCGGCTGCAGTCGTCGGCGTTCTACGGCACGGTCTACAACGAGGTGGCGTTCCCGCTGGCGCAGTGGACCCTCGGCCAGTCATCGGGCGGCGCCAGCCTCGACACGCTGAACGCCGTGAACGTGACGCCGGATCCGGGCGGCGCCGCCGGCGTCAGCTGTGCCAGCCGTTCTTCGGGGGGCGTCCTGCGCCTGCTGTGCGCCTACGATCCCGATCCGATCTTCCCCCTGGGGCGCACCACGGTGGACTACGTCCGGTTCGCCGGCCTCGTCACCTACGAGTCGCGCTCCTACGCATACGTCTACGGCGGGGGGCCGTGCGTAGACTCCGGGAGTTGCTGGGACGACAATGCGGTGAACCAGGCGACGGGAACCGTGACGGCGTGGGGCCCGACGTTCACGATCACCGCGAGCGTCAAGGCGGGCGGCTTCACGTACTCGGCGGTCGGACCCGTGCCGCTCGCGACCAGCGCCGTGAACACAAATCAGCCGAAGAGCTGCTCAACGACTACCTACTTCTTTGGCACGCACATCTTCTGCGAGTCGCTGACGGTGGCGCAGACGATCGTCGGGGGCACGCTCTACGGCGTGGGCGTCACCACCTCGCCCTAGGGGAAACCCGGGCGCAGAGGTCCGGCCTCAGGCTCCGGCGTAGTGTGACGCGACGTACTCGTCGAGGATCTTGAGGAAGCGGGGCACGATGTCGTCGCCCTTGAGCGTGGTCAGCAGGCAGCCGTCCACGTAGACCGGCGCCTTCGGCTCCTCGGACGTCCCGGGCAGCGAGATGCCGATGTTGGCGTGCTTCGACTCGCCCGGCCCGTTCACCACGCACCCCATCACCGCCACCCGCAGCTCCTCGACCCCGGCGTACCGCTCCCGCCAGGCCGGCATCTGCTCGCGCAGGTAGCGCTGGATGTCGCTGGCCATTTCCTGGAAGAAGGTGCTGGTCGTGCGCCCGCAGCCGGGGCACGCGGTCACCTGCGGCACGAAGCTGCGGATGCCGAGCGACTGGAGGATCTGCTGGGCCACCAGCACCTCCTCGGTGCGGTCGCCGTGGGGCGCGGGCGTCAGCGAGACCCGGATCGTGTCGCCGATGCCTTCCTGGAGCAGGATCGCGATGCCGGCGGTCGACGAGACGATGCCCTTGGTGGCCATCCCGGCCTCGGTGAGGCCGAGGTGCAACGGGTAATCGCACAGTGCGGCGAGCTTGCGATACACGTCCACCAGGTCCTGCACGCCCGACACCTTGGCCGAGAGGACGATGCGGTCGTGCCCGAGGCCGCACGCCTCGGCCAGTCGCGCCGAGCGGAGTGCGCTCTCGACCATAGCGTCCATCGTCACGTCGCGCGCGTCCCGCGGCTGGGCCAGCGCGGCGTTCGCGTCCATCATCTCCGTCAGGAGCGCCTGGTCGAGGGAGCCCCAGTTGACGCCGATCCTGACCGGCTTGCCGTTGCGGATCGCGATCTCGACAATGGCGCGGAAGTTGTCGTCGCGCCGCTTGCCCCCGACGTTGCCCGGGTTGATGCGGTACTTGTCGAGCGCGCGCGCGCAGTCGGGGTACTTGGCGAGGAGCAGGTGCCCGTTGTAATGGAAGTCGCCGATGATCGGCACCGCCACATCCATCGCGCCGAGCCGTGCCACAATCCCTGGGACGGCAGCTGCGGCCTCCTCGGTGTTGACGGTCACTCGCACCAGCTCCGAGCCGGCGGCCGCGAGAAGGGCGACCTGGCGGGCCGTCGCCTCCGCGTCGGCGGTGTCGGTATTGGTCATGGACTGAACGACGATCGGGTGGTTGCCTCCCACCTTCACGCCGCCCACGTCCACCACGACGCTCGATCTGCGCTTCACGAGGTGCTCACGGATGCGCTAAGTATACCTGGCCAGGAAGTCAGGATGTCTCGCCCCTATGGTCCTGTAAAGCACCGCCCCCAGCGTGCCGGCGTGCAACGTTTTGCAGTGCAGTTGCACTTTGGACGGTGATTCTGGCCTGATCGCCATTCGCTGCAGGCGCACGTAAGTTCTTGGTGTTCAATACCATAGATGTCGTGGCGCTGTCTCGCAGCAAGTTGGCACCGGGCTTGCCCTTAGTGTGGCCACGCAGCGCGGATACTCACGGGGAGGCAGCGAACGTGATTCGAGTCAAGACGGTTTCGCGCAGGGGCTTCACGCTGGCCGAAGTCCTTATAACGATCGTCATCATCGGTATCGCAGCCGCCTTCGCGCTCCCGAAGCTGAACTGGTCGGCGTACCGCGTCAACGGAGCGGCCCGCGCCGTCACGGGGTTGCTGGGGCGGGCGCAGCGGTTGGCCGTCACGGAGCAGAACAATGTCAACGTGCTGTTCGACGTGGCCAACAACGCGCTCAAGATCCACGAAGACGCCAACAACGACAACGTCATTCAGACCACCGAGCGGGTGCGCGAGTATCCGCTCGGCGAGGGCATCATTTTCGGCAACGGCAGCGCGCCCGCGCGGGTCTACACCCCGATGCCGATCAGCTTCACGCACACGCAGAACGGGGTGCTCGAGATCATCTTCCGGCGCGACGGGAGTGCCTCGGAGAACGGCGGGTTCTACATCACGACGACGACTTCGCAGACCTCCACGCGCCCGCAGGATGCGCGGTCGATCGAGGTGACCCGCGCCACGGGGCGCGCGGACTGGTACCAATACACGGGGTCCACATGGGTGCAGAAGTTCTGATGAAGCGTCCGATGCCGGGTGACGCGCGGCGCGGGATGACGCTGATCGAGATCATGATCGCGCTGGCGATTCTCGCGACGGTCCTGCTCGGGATGGGGCAGTTCGCCTTCAACTTCTCGCGCGTCGAGCGGCAGGCCGAGGCCCGCACCATCGCGGTGAACCTCGCCCAGCAACGCCTCGCCGTGATCCGATCCTCGCCGAACTACTCGGGGTTGGCGGCGAACTTCGCTGGCACGGAGACCTCGATTACGGGATTTCCGGGCTACCAGCGCCTCACCAGCGTCGTGCATACCGGTGGCCCGCTGCCGATCTACACTAACGACTACACGACGGTCACGGTCACGGTGACGGCGCCGACGCTGGCGGCATCCGTGGCGAAGACCCTGGTGGTGGCTGCCCCATGAAACGCACGCGCGGCTTTACCCTGATCGAGATGATGATCAGCCTCGTGGTGCTCGGCATCGTGATGGGCGGTGCGATCACGTTCTTCCGGGGCATCAGCAAGGCGGTGTCGGGCACGTCGGATCGCATGGACGCTATGCAGAACTTGCGGTACGCGCTGTCGACGCTGGACCGTGAGCTGCGGAACGCGGGGGCGGGGACCGTCTCGGCGCAGCCGACGCTGGTCTACATCTCGTCCAATATGGTGATGTTCAACGCCGACCTGGTGAGCTTGACGCCCAACTCGGCCACGGCGGTGAACTACGACCCCGACGCCAACCCCAACGCCGTCGATGCTCCGACGACGTCGCAGAAGTTCTACATCCCGGGCACGAACATCCAGTATCCGGACTCCACCTACAAGACGACCGGTGGCGAGCTCTCGCCGGCCGAGACGGTCATCTACTGGTTCACGCCGGACTCGACCTCGGCATACGTCGGCGACTACCTGCTGCTGCGGCAGGTGAACAACAACGCCCCCGACGTCGTGGCGCGCAACCTGCTGCCCTTTCCGGGGCAGCCGTTCTTCAACTGGCTGCAGACGGACACCAGCGGCAACCTGTTCACCGTGGCGGCCGCCAACCTGCCGATGCGGCACAGCATACCGGTCCACGGTTCGACGAGCGATACAGGGGTGGCGGCGCGCATCGACTCGATCCGGGCGGTGCAGGTCAACCTCTACGCGACGAACGGGATGACGGGCGCCCAGCAGGTGATTCGCCAGCTGGTGGCCACGATCCCGATTCCCAACGCGGGCCTGGCCAAGCAGCTCTCGTGCGGCGACCCGCCGATCTTCGGGCAAGGCGTGACCGCGTCGTTCACGGGCACCGCCGCGACCCCGCAGGTCACGCTGACCTGGCCGGCGGCCACGGATGAGACGGGCGGCCAGAAGGACGTGGAGCAGTACGTCATCTACCGGCGCACGGCCGCCGGCTCGTTCGCCGACGCGCTCCAGTCCATCCCGGCCGGCCACACGACGTACACGTACAATGACGCCGCGGTCGTCAACAGCAGCACGTACGTTTACCAGGTCGCGGCCCTGGACTGCACACCCACCGAGTCCATTCCGGCAGTGAGCGGCTCGGTGGCCATTCCGCCGTCACCCTGATTCGGAGATGCTGACCATGCGGACAACGATGCCTAGACCCGACGAGCGAGGTGTGGCCCTGGTCCTGGTCATGCTGCTCACCGTCGCCGTGGCCGCGCTGGCCGCGGGCGCGATCTTTCTGACGAGCAGCTCGTACATCATCTCGAAGGGGCACGAGAAGGAAAACGACATGCGCAACGCCGCCGACGCCGGCATCGAGCTGGGCCGCTCGGCGCTGAACGGCAACGCGGCGCTGTTCCCGGCCAGCGGCTACAGCACGTTCCAGAACAACCAGCCGGTCCTCGACGCGAGCGGGAACCAGATCCCGGGGCTGACGCGGAGCATCTACTTCGGCCCCACCGGCTCGACGACGGGCCAGTACGGCGTCTTCGGCAGCGTGGTCTCGGTGATCAACACGTCGGCGGGCGCCGTGGTCGTGCGCCGGGGTGAGCTGGCACAGGAGTCGTTCGCCAAGTATGCCTACTACACCAACAGCGAAGGCTCGGGGATCTGCTTCGGCAACGGGGACCAGATTTTCGGCCCGCTGCACACCAACGACGACATGTGCATCTATAACAGCGGGGCGACCTTCCACAGCACGGTGGATGTCTCCGGCACGATCACCGGCCTGAGCTATGGCACGTTCCAGCAGGGATATACGCAGAACGGCAAAGTCATCCCGCTGCCGACGGTGGCGCAGCTGAGCAACCTGGCTACCCAGGCGACCCAGGGCGGGATGAACTTCACCGCACCCAGCGGCGGGTCGAGCACGCAGTCGCGGCTCAGGATCGAGTTTCTCGCGCTCGATCTCAACGGCGACGGGCGCGTGACCGGGTCGAACGAGGGCTTCTTCAAAGTCTACGTGGACACCAGCACCAACTCCGCGGCGATCGGGTTCGCCACGGGCACCGCTCCGACCTCGGCGAACCAGGGCTTGAACTGCGGCGACTTCCACGTCCGGACCGCCAACGGTGTCACGGACACCACGTTCTACACGGCCTACGAGCACTACAACGGCATCCCCAACGCCAGTCCGGTCTATCCCATCCCGGGCACCGCCATCGGCGGCGGCACGGCGGAGTCGGCCACCAACAGCTCGACCAACCGCAGCAACGCTGCCACGTACTCGCTGCAGCGCAGCTCGTCGATGTGCTACCTCGGCGGGGATGACCACCTGTCGATAGATACGATCGGCTCCGGGTCCACCGCGCGCTACATCAACAGCTTCCGAGCGGCGGACAAGTACGGCTACTGGAAGCAATACACGACGACGCCGGACCCGTCGGTCATCGCCGCCCTGGCGCAACCGGCATCCCGGGCGACGGACACCACCCTGGCGACGCGCACCGTCGAGGCGCAGTACATGTGGCCGCTGTCGCGGCAATTCAACGTGAACACCAAGGGTGTGATCTACGTCAACGGCAACGTGGTGCTGAGCGGCGTGGTGCAGGGGACGGTCACGTTGGCGGCGACCGGCAACGTGATGATCGTGAACGATCTCAAGTACGCCATCTCCCCGGGCTCGGTGCAGTGCGCCTCGGCCGACATGCTCGGCTTGATTTCGGCCGACAGCATCTATGTGTCCGACAACGTGCTCAATACGCCGCAGCCGTGGGGCTCCGGCTCGGCGTACAAGAGCTACGCCTCTACGCCGGACATGTACGTGCAGGGCGTGCTGCTGACCCTCCAGTCCTTCTCGGTGGAGAACTACGCCTCCGGCCCGACGTCGGCGGAGTCGTGCGCTGGCACGGCCGACGGGCACGGCTGTCTCTATATCAACGGCGGCATCATCCAGGGGACCCGTGGCGCGGTCGGCACCACGTCCGGCTCCGGCTATATCAAGGCGTACTCCTACGATCAGTGCGCCTACCAGACGCCGCCGCCGTACTTCCCCACGACGGGGCGGTTCTATCGGAACCGCTATTACGAGATTGACCCGGTGGGGTTCAACGTCGCCAGCTTCTTTGCCAGCCTGACGCCGAGCTAGCGGTCGCAGGAGCGCACACCGGCCGGCGTCGCTGCAGGGGGGGGTGGCGCCGGCCGCCGTGTGTCCGGGCCGGGCGCGCGGTCAGCCCGCCGGCAGCTCCTCGAGCCGCTCGACGGCCCGGCGGAGGTGGGGAATGACGATCGAGCCGCCGACCACCAGCGCCACGGCGAAGGCGTCGTAGAACTCGGGATCGGTGACCCCTTCCTCGCGGCAGCGCACGACGTGATAGGTGATGCAGTCGTCGCACCGCAGCACCATCGAGGCCACGAGGCCCAGCAGCTCCTTCGTTTTCGCGGGCAGCGCCCCCGGCTCGTAGGTGCGGGTGTCGAGGGCGAAGAAGCGGCTGATGGTCAGGTTGTCGGCCGCGAGAATGGCGGCGTTCATCTTCTCCCGGTAATGGCGGAAGGCCTCGAGCGTGTCGGTCATCGGGCTATCGTAACCGCTTCGTGCGGGTGACCCCGTCGCCGGGGCGCGCATCGGCGCAGAGCGATCCGTCCCGCGCGATCAGGAGGCATGGCACGTCCCCGCCCGAAACACGCAGGTCAGCCGCACTATCGGAACGGCTACCGAGCGAAAATCGAGGTAGACCGTAAACCCGGTCCCTGCTGTGGGCAGCACCTTGGGCATCGTGACGTTGTTGATCTGGCCGAACGCCGTGCCGGCGGCGCTGGTGCCACCCGTGTACGGGCCGCTGGTCACCGTCGTGCTGGACGCGGACGGATAAATACTGTTCACGATCTCGAACGTACCGCCGTTGGCCTCCCAGTAGGAACCGTCGGACTGCCGGTATTCGCCGCCGCCGGCGCCCAGCGTGTCGCTGGCCGCGCTGAAGCTGGCGGTGTTCACCGGGACGTAGCCCTTGCCTTTCGTGTACGGAAAGCGCCCGGCCATGCACTGGCCTCGCAACGCGCCCCCGGAGCTGTGGCACCGGTCGGCCATGATGAATCCGTGGTACGTCTGAGCGCCGACCTTGGACCACATCGTCCCAAGGACGTCGAGAATGGTGTCCGTAGGGGTCTGCGTCTGGTCGATCGTGCGGATGTCGAACGCGTTGACCGACCACGTCGAGTCGAACGACGGAGGCGTGTCGGCCTGGATCTCGCTCATCAAGCCCTTCCACTTCCACTGGCTGATCGGAACTGCGGCGTTACGGATGATCACCACCACCGAATCGGTGTCGCCGTAGATCTGCGGCGCGAGGTCGGAGATGTCGCCGATGAACGGTGCGCTCCATACGTGCGTGCTCTCAATCTGCGCGATGAGGGAATCGCGCTCACCGGGCCGCCACGCCCGCTTGGCCGTGATAAAGGGCGCCTGGGATGTCGTCGTCGATGGCTCCGTGGTGCCCTTGCACGTGGCGAGCAGTGCCGTGGCCACCAGGCCTGACACCCAGAGGGAAGAGCGACGCCGCATTATGGTTCACTCCACGAGTCTCGGTGCCATGCAGCACCGAGGCGTTGTGCTGTCGGTGTGCGGGTGATCACTCGAATCGTACGTGGCGCCAATCCACCCGGCAACTCCGCGCGGGATCACCGGGAACGGGAAAAGAACGTGGGCCGGTGACCGTCGTCACGTGGCTGGGCTCGCGCAGCCGGTATAATATTGGGCCATGGCCGAAAGCGCCCCCGCGACGCCCGTTGGCGCGATCCGTTCGCGCTCGGCTGGCCGCGGCGACGTGCGCACCCCGGGCCGGAGTCCCGTCGCCATGCGATCCACACATCTGCTGGCCCTCGCTGCTGCAGCGCTCGGCGCAGCGTGCGCCGAGTCCACGTCGCCCGGGAAGCTCACGGTCGCGGTGGCCCCAGCGAGCCGGAGCATCAGCATCAATGAGGACAGCTCCGCCGTGACGCCGGATTCCGCGCTCGTCCTCCTGACGGGCGATGGCGGGTCCTCGGCGCACTGGACGGCGTCGCACGACTCGAACAGCTGGCTCACCATCCTGACGAAGGCGGGCACCGGGAGCGACACCCTCCGCTGGGTGGTCGAGCCGGTCTTCCTGTCGCCGGGAACGTACGTGGACACGATCGCGATCACCGTGCAGGGCGCGGCAGGAAGCCCGGCGCGACTGGTCGACAGCCTCACGGTGCGTGGCACACCGGCGCAGTACATCACGATGCGGCGGGCGTGGCTGCCGGGGGAGCAGGACTCCACGATCGCGTTCGTCGAGCGCAACGGGTCGCTCAATGTGCTCGGCTACGATCTCTCGCCTCTGGCGCCCCAGATCTTCTCGGGCGATTCCACGACGGTGGTCGTACCGAATCCACTCTACCAGTCGCCCCCATCGACCGGCATCGCGCGGGCGCCGCAGTTCGCCGCCAACTGGACCGTGGTGGGCGTGGACCTGTTCATCCAGAACAAGAGCGTGACCCCGTACGACACGCTGAGCTGGCTGGGGGTCCTGTGGTACAACCCCGCCGACTCGACCTGGAAAGGCCTGGTCCTGGCGGCGACACTCGCCACCACACTGCCGCTCACCACCATCAACACCACGGCGTTCAGCAACTCGGGCGACAAGTCAGGGGCGGGCGGCGGCGAGGCGCAGCAGTCCACCGGCACCTACTGGGAGGCGAACGGCGGCCAGATCCAGATCACCCAGAACAACTTCTGCTATAGCACGACGACGCTGACGTCCGGAGCCTACAAGGGCGCCACGGAGAGCATCTGCTACTTCGGCGGGCAGCTGGTGAACGTCACGATGCCGCGCCTTTCCGGCACGACGGCGCCCGCGAGCCAGACCGTCAGCCTGGATTTCCGCAACAACCTGATCTACGGCGTACGGCTGACCTGCGTGTTCCCCAGCCCGTGCACCAGCACGTCCGCTCCACCCGCCCGGCCGGGATCGCAGGCCGGGAACAGCGTGCGGGAGGCGCTGATGGGAAAGCGGTGACGGGGAGGTAATGAAGTGATGAAGGTGATGCTGTGATGGGGTGAGAAGGCGTCCTGTCATCACCTCATCACCCCATCACTTCATCGCCTCATCACCCCATCACGTCATCACCTCATCACATCCCCGTCGTTCGATCCTCCCCCGCTACGGCGCCCCGGTCCACGAGTTGTTCGACCGGTTGATGTCCGGGAGGATGCCGTCCGGATCGATCACGACCTTGACGACGCGCGCCGGCCAGCGGTGGATGTAGATGTACGGCGAGCCGCGGTACCACGCCTCGACCGGCAGCCGCACATGCTCGGTGGTGCCGTTGGCGAGGCCGATCGCGAGATCCAGCGGCCAGACCATCTCCGCCTTGTTGGAGAGGAAGATCCGGGCGATCGAGGTGCCCGACGAGTCGCGCTGGGTGACCGAGTCCACGGCCTGGTCGAGGTGGTCGGAGCGGTAGAACCAGCTCCGCCAGAACCAGGACAGGTCTTCGCCGAGCGCGTCGTTCATCGTGCGGAAGAAGTCGGACGGTGTCGGGTGCTTGAACGCCCAGCGCCGTATGTACTCGCGAAAGGCCTGATCGAAGGCTGCCGAGTCGACCAGCTGGGTGCGCAGCAGGTGGAGCCCGAGCGCCGTCTTGGGATAGTGCAGGGCCCCGCTCAGGAACGGCGGGTTGCGGTCCTGCGGCTCCATGATGGGCGCTTCGCGGCCGGTGTAGTGCGTGAGCATGCTCACCCACCAACCCGAAGCCCGGCCGATCTCCGGGCCGTTGGTCATCGTCGTGTCGGCCGGATAGCGGTCGTGGAACGAGAAGTAGTCGATGAAGGTGTTGAATCCCTCGTCCTGCCAGCCGTACAGTCGCTCGTTGCTCCCGACGATCATCGGGAACCACGAGTGTCCCAGCTCGTGGGTCGTGACGAAGTACAGGTCGTGCTCGTCGCGGCGCTGCGAGCAGAACACGATCATCGGGTATTCCATCCCGCCGACCGGCCCGTTGACATTGATGGCGGTCGGGTACGGGTACCGGTACCACCGCGAGTGGTGCATGATCGTGTGCCGCCCCATGTCGGCGGCCTGCGACCACAGCGGCAGTGCGACCGGCGGGTACAGCGCCTGGATCAGCACACCCTCCCAACCCGACGCGTCCCAGATGAAGTTCGGCGCGGCGGCCCAGGCGACATCCCGGACGTTCTGCGCCTTGAAATGCCACTGGCGACTGGCGCCGGTGCCGGGGGGCAGGAGGTCCGCCTTGCCGACTTCATCGGGCGCGATGATGTGGATGGTGGTGTCGGAGTGCAGGGCGAGCGCCAGGTGCTCCCGCTCCTGCGCCGTGAGCACCTGCGCCCCGTTCTGCAACACGCCGGTGGCCGTCACCGTGTAGTTGGCCGGCGCCGTGATCGTGAAGTCGAAGTCGCCGTACTCCAGGTAGAACTCGCCGTTGCCCAGGTACTGCGCGGTGTTCCAGCCCGTGACGTCGTCGTACACGGCCATCCGCGGGTACCACTGGGCGATCTCGTACAGCCATCCCTCGGGAAAGTGCTCGCGCCCGGTGCGGCCCTGCTCGCGCGGGACCACGTAGTGCCAGGCGATGTCCAGTTGGACCACGCCCTTGGGCGGCAGCGGACGGTCGAGGTCCACCCGCATCATCGTCGCATTCACCCGGTAGCTGAGCGGCGACGCGACCGGCTTGGCCCCGGCTCGCGCGGCCCGCAGGGCGCCGACCCGCTCGAGCGTGAAGCCCCCGACGTAGGTGGACTCGGATGCCCGACCGAACCCGCCCCCGAGCACGGCGAACTTGCTGCCGGGCGCGTCGATGTTCTGGTCGAGCTGCATCCACACGTAGCGCAGCGTGTCGGGAGAGTTATTGGTGTAGCGGAGCGTCTCCTCGCCGCGCACCGACAGGGTGCCGGTGTCCAGCGTGGCGCGGATCGTGTAGTCGGCCCGCTGCTGCCAGTACAGCGGTCCCGGCGTCCCGGCGGCGGTGCGGTAGGCGTTGGGCGCAGGCAGCGCCAGCGGCCGGAACGGTGACGTGTCGGGTACGCCGGGACGGGGCTGTACCGACCCTCCCGTGAAGGACGCGTCCTGGGCGCGCGCCGGGGAAGTGGCGGCCGCCAGAGCGAGCAGAGCGAGCCATGCTGTTCTCGTCATGCGATCACCGCAGGTGCAGGTGTGGTTGATTACCAAGCCGGAAGCCCGGAGCTACATTGTGGCGGCCTTGATGATACTCCGACGGGACAGGTTCCGCACGCGCCGCGGGTCGCCAGCCGCGCTGGCTGGAGGCGCCGCACGATGAAGCCACCCACGATTCGCGGGTGGGCCTGGATCATCGCCTCGCTGGCGTTCGCGTCCCTCTTGGCTCTGGCCATCGTCTCCGTCGTCGCGCTCGTCCCGCACTCCCGGCTGGTCCGCCAGGCCACGGCGCCGATTCTGCCGCTGTATTCCGCGGCGACGGCGGAAGAACGCGATCTGCGTGACGAGCTGGCCGCCGCCTACCGCTGGGTCGGATCCGGCAACCGCGCGGCCCTCGGCGAGGTGCGCACCCAGCTCACCAGCAAGTCCGCGGTGCCGGACCCCCGCCTCCGTGCGTCCGTGTCGCCGACGCTCCGCGAACGGCTGGATCGCGCCGACTCGCTGGTGGCCGCGGCGGAAGCGAACATCGGCCTGGCCTTGGCCGAGCAGGCGGCCGGACACCGGGATCGAGCGCTCGCACTCCTGGCGGCCGCGAGCGCCGACCGCCAGCTCGTGGCGTCGCAGATGTCGCAGCTGGTGACCGCCAGCGTGGACGAGGCGCGGGCGCTGGAGGAGGAGGCGGTGAGCGCCGCCGAGCGCGCGCGCCTCACCGTCGCGGCGGCCGTCGTCCTGGCCCTCGTGATGCTGCTGGCCAGCGTGATCGTGATGCGGGACCGGGTCATCCGACCGATCGCGCGTCTCCACCGCGACGTGCGCGCCATCGCGGCCGGCGACCTGGCGCATCGCGCCGTCGTCGATTCGAACGACGAGATCGGCGAGCTGGCGCACGACGTCAACCAGATGACCAGCGTGCTCGAGGCACGCCTCAGGCAGCAGGACCGCCTCCGGGCGGTGGGCGAACTGGCAGCCGGGCTCGCCCACGAGCTCAACAACCCGCTGCAGGTGATCCTCGCGCGGTCGAGCCAGGCGCTGCAGGCGCTGTCGCCCGAGGAGAGCCGGGAGTCGATGCGCCTGATCCAGGAGCACGCGCGCCGCGCGGGGCGCGTCGTGGCCGGCCTGCTGAGCTTCGTCCGTGCCCGCCCGACGGAGCGGCGGCCCGCCGACGTGAACGCCATCGTGTCCGACACCATCGGACTGCTCGAGGTCGAGTTCGCGGCGGAGCAAGTCGGGCTCGAATCGCGCCTCACGCCACACCTGCCCGCGGCCCGCGTGGACCGCGGCCAGATCGAGCAGGTGCTCGTCAACCTGCTGGCCAACGCGCTGCACGCGGCAGCGAAGGCCACCGGCGCCCGCGTGGTCGCGGTCGAGACGCGTGACGAGACGGACACGATCGTGGTGGCGGTCGAGGACTCCGGCGCCGGCGTCCCGGCGGACATCCGGGTCCGGATCTTCGACCCGTTCTTCACCACGGGCGCAACGGAGGGCCGGATCGGCCTCGGCCTGTCGGTCGCCGCCCAGATTGCCAACGCGCACTCCGGCACGCTCGCGCTGGTCGATGGCGCGTTGGGTGGTGCTCGCTTCGAGCTCCGGCTGCCCGCAGAGCCCCATCCCGCGGCGCGCGGGCGGAGCGCTCAGAAAGAGCCGGCGGCTGCGCCACCCGCTGGGCCCCGGCCAGAAGCCGGCCGCGGCATCGAGGGGCTGCGTCTGCTCGTGGCGGACGACGAGGACGCCGTGCGCCGGACATGGGACCGGTACTTCACCAAGCTCGGCGCAACTGTCACCGTAGCGAGCGACGGCCAGCAGGCTCTGGAGTTGATCCGGCATCAGGACTGGGACGCCATCGTCCTCGACCTCAAGATGCCAGCGCTCAACGGCTGGGAAGTCGTGCAGGCCACGCGACAGGAGCGTCCCGAACTGGCGGGCCGGATTGTCATCGTCTCGGGCGACATCACCGGCCTGCTGGAGCTTCAAACCGCGGAGCACCTCGAACCGTGGCGCATGCTCGAGAAACCAGCCGACCTCGAGACCATTCGCCAGGCCGTCGTGCGCGCGTCGCAGCTCGGTTTCGCCCGCAGCTAACAATCTCCGACTGGCACGCTCCCCTTTCCGCTGCCTGAAAACGGCGACGGGATTGGTCCGCTTTTTGCCGCTCAATAGCTGCGCACGCGATCAAGGAGCAATCGTGCCGGAACTGGACCTGGACCGGTCGGCGAAAAGCGGACGGGCGTTCGAGCAGGAGGAGCGCCTGGTGCGCGACCTCAGGGGCGCGCTGCCGGTGGAGGCCCAGACCATCTTCTTCCGGCAGTTCGACGAGTTGCTGGCCTTGCTCGCGGAGCCGCGGTGCGCGGAGTGCCAGGCTGATGGCGTGCCGTGCCCGCACGTGGGAGTGAGCTGTGAGCAGTGCGGCCGCGCGTTGGCGTGGATCCGCGATCTCAGGGACGCCATTGCCAGGAGCTCGACATGACGGCGAGTGCCGGGGTGCTCGAGGCGACGCAGGGAGCGGCGAGGGAACCTGCCGCCGAGGGTGAGGTGCTGCTGAAGGGCTGCGAGGCGATCGCCGAAGCGGCCATCCGCAGTGGCATCGACGCCTACTTCGCCTATCCGATCACGCCGCAGACCGACATACCGGAGTATCTCGCCGAGCGTCTTCCAGGGCTCGGCAAGACGTACACCCAGGCCAACTCCGAGATCTCCGCGATCAACATGGTGTACGGCGCGGCGGGCGCCGGCCGGCGGTGCATGACATCGTCGTCCAGCCCCGGCATCAGCCTCAAGCAGGAGGGGATCTCGTACATCGCCGGCGCCGAATTGCCGTGCTTCATCGTGAACGTGATGCGCGGTGGTCCGGGCCTCGGGACGGTATATGGGTCGCAGGAGGACTACTGGCAGTCGGTGAAGGGCGGGGGGCACGGGGGCTACCGGATGCCCGTGATGGCGCCGGCGACGGTGCAGGAGTGCGCCGACCTCACGATGCTGTGCATCCGCCTGGCGGACCTGTACCGGACGCCCACCCTGCTGTGTCTCGACGGCACGCTCGGGCAGATGTGGGAGAACCTCCGGTTCGGGAAGTTCGACGAGAGCGGCCTGCCGCCGAAGGACTGGGCGACGACGGGCAGGAAGGGCGGTCGGAAGGGGAACCTCATCAGCAGCATCATCATCGAGCCGCCGGACCTGGAGGCGCACAACCGGGAGCTCCACGCCAAGTACGCGCGCATCGCGCAGCGGGAGCAGCGGTGGGAGGAGTACCAGGCCGACGACGCCGATGTGGTCATCGTGGCGTTCGGGCTGGCCGGTCGGATCGCGCGGACCGGGGTGGACCTCATGCGGGCGGCGGGACGGAAGGTCGGACTGGTGCGCCCCATCTCGCTCTTCCCCTTCCCGGTGGACGGTTTCCGCGCGCTGGTGAACCGGCCCCGCAAGTGGCTGGTGGTCGAGATGAACGCCGGGCAGATGGTCGAGGACGTCAAGACCACGCTGTTCGATCTGGGCCGGGTGGATTCGGTGAAGTTCTACGGTCGTCAGGGCGGCGTGATCCCCACGCCGGAGGAGATCGCCGACGTGGTGGCACGTGAGTTTCCGAAGGGAGGTGCCCGATGACCGGCACCGTGACGGCTGAGAAGGTGCTGCCCCGGGTGGAGTTCGACGCCCAGGTCTGCAAGGGCTGCGGGGTGTGCATCGAGGCGTGCCCGGAGGACATCATCGAGTTCGCGGGCGCGTTCAACCATCGGGGCGTCCGGCCGACGCAGCTGGTCGCCGAGGGGCTGGTGCAGTGCTCGGCCTGCGGCAACTGCGCCGTGGTCTGTCCCGACGGAGCGGTAACGGTCGACAACGTCCGCAAGCACCTGCACTACGGGAAGAACGAGCTGCGAATCGGGGACATGCACTACTGCCCGGGATGCGACGAGGGCACGGTGCACGAGCTGCTGGCGGAGGTGATCGACGAGCTGGGCATCAAGGAGGTCGCGGTGGGCGTGGCCTCGGTGGGCTGCACGGTCTTCGCGTACCGCTACATCGACATCGACTGGCAGCAGGCGGCGCACGGCCGCGCCACCTCGGTGGCCTGGGGCATCGAGTGCCAGCACCCGGAGCTGCGGGTGTTCACGCTGCAGGGTGACGGCGACCTCGCGGGCATCGGGATCGGCGAGACGTTCCACGCGGCGGCGCGTGGCGACCCGACGGTCATCATCTTCCTCAACAACGCCATCTACGGCATGACCGGCGGCCAATTGGCGCCGACCACGCTGCTTGGCCAGGTCACCTCGACCTCGCCGGAGGGCCGTGACGTGAAGAACCACGGCTACCCGATCGTGATGACCGAGGCGCTGGCCCTGCAGGAGGGGTGCTCGTTCGCCGTCCGCACCTCGGTGCACGACGCGCCCAGCATCCGCAAGACCAAGAAGTACATCCGCCAGGCGTTCCTCAATCAGGCGAAGAACCGCAGTCTGTCCGTGGTCGAGGTGGTGTCGGCGTGCCCGTCCGGGTGGAAGCTGGACCCGGTGGACGCGCACAAGTACCTGGTGGAAACCCTGTTCCCCGTCTACAAGCCGGGCGTGATCAAGGAACCGCCGGGAGGGATGCCGCGATGATCGAGCGGATCATGATATCGGGCAGCGGCGGCGATGGCGCCGTGTTCCTGGGCAAGCTCCTGTCGTGGGCCGCGATGGCGGCGCAGCGCGGCTTCTACACGACCGGGCTGCCGTCGTACGGCCCCGAGATCCGCGGCGGCACGTCGCGGACGGAAGTCGTCATCTCGGACGTGCCGATCGGCTCCCCCGTGCTGACGCTGATGGAGAGCCTGATCGTCTACAACGACATGTCGCTCGACCGGTTCGAGTCGGGGGTGGCTCCCGGCGGGCTCATCGTGTTCAACGCCGACGTGGTCACGCGGTCGCCGAAGCGCGGCGACGTGACGGCGCTGCCGGTCCACTGCAGCGCGGAGGCGGTCGCGCTGGGCAGCCCGCGGTCGATGAACGTGGTGTCGCTGGGGGCGTGGGCGGCGCACAAGGCGCACGTGCTGGACCGGGCGGCGCTGGTCGAGGGACTGCGCCACCTGGCCAAGCACCCCAAGGCGTTCGAGATCAACTGCCGCGCGCTGGATCGCGGGATCGCGATCGCGCGGGAGCTCAACGTGCGGGAGCCGGCGCTAGCGCGCTGAGGGGTGTAGTTGCTGGATCACCGCGTCGGCCTCCCGGAGCCGGCGCGTGAGCATGCGGATGACGCCCTCGGCGATCTCCACCTGCTCGTGCAAGATCTCGTAGAACTCCTCGCTGCCGATCCGCAGCACTTCGGCCTCCTCCTCGACCACGGCGGTGCCGCTGCGGGGCACCTCGTCGAGCACCGCCATCTCGCCGAACGCTTCGCCGGGGCCCAGGGTGGCGAGCCGCTCGCCGCCGCTGTCGATCCCGATCTTGCCGCGCACCACCACGTACAGGGCGTCGCCCATGTCGCCCTCGTGGAAGACGGTCTGGCCGGCGGCAAAGGTCTCGACGTCCGCGACGCGGGCCAGCGCCGCCAGGTCCTCCCCGCTCACGCGCTCGAACACCGCCGCGCTCTTGAGGAACAGGATCTTCTCCACCGTGGCGTACAAGGGATCCTCCGGTATGGCACGTCCTTCGAGGCGCGCCAGGGCCCTGGCGGCGTGGCGCGCCACCGTGGGGTCGGGGTCGGTGAGCAGGGGTCGGATCAACGGCGGTGCGCCTGCCGGATCGGCGGCGGCCACGGCGTGCAGCGCGCCCTCGCGCGCCAGCGGGTCCGGGTGACTCAAGGCCCGTTTCCCCTCGTCGCCGCCCACGGGGTCCGCTCGGCGCGCCAGGGCGTCGAGCGCGAGGAGTACCACGTAGGGGTTGGGGTGCCGGCAGTGACGGCGCAGGAACTCGGCGGGCGGCGGCGTCGGGGGCACCAACGTCCCGGCCTTCTTCAGCCGCTCGGGCATCGGCACGTCGTCGAGGAACGGCATCACCAGCGGTCGCAGCGGCGCGTCGAGCAGCGTGTCCAGCACCTCGAGGGCATTGGCGCGCCGGCCGGGATCCATCATCCGTTCCCGCACCAGCGCCATCGGCTCCGGGTCGTAGCGCAGCTCCAGGATGCGCAGCACCCGCCGCACGGCGCGCTCGCGGCGGAACTCGAAGACTTCGTCCAGGAGCGGCGTATGGTAGAGGGGCCGGGCTACCTCCCACCCGGCGAGATTGCCGTACGTCTCCCGCACCTCGGCGTAGATCATGGCCGAGACCGCGGCCACCGGCTCCGGTGGGAGCTGGAGCGAGCGCCTGAGGTGCGAGAGGGCCGCGCAGATCCGGAGGCGCAAGTGGCTGTCGTCGACCCCTACGAGGTCGCGCAGCCTCTCGTACGTTTCCGGCAGCGGGATGCGGCGCAGCAGCCTGGGGATCAGGAGCTTGACCTGTCGCGCCACCGACTTCCGCGTCAACTGGTCGCACAGGGCCCCGACCGCGGGTTCGCCGACGGCGACCAGGGCCTGGCCGGCACGCCGGCGGCACGCGGGATCGCCGAGCATCTCCACCAGCACCGGCACCAGGCGGGGGTCGGCGACGCCCGGCGCCGACCTGAGTGCGGCGCGGCGCACCGCCGGCTCCGGGTCGTCGAGCAGCTTGCGGAGCGGGCGGTACGCCGCGGGGCCCAGCGCGCCCAGCGCACGGGCCGCCTCGGTGCGGTCGGACTTCTCGCCGGACACGAGCAGTTTGGCGAGCTGCGCCCCACCCTCGATGCCGCCCTCGATCCCGCCGTGCAGGAGCAGGCCGGCGAGCACGGCTACCCGCACGTCGTCCGACGGGTCCGCGAGCAACGGCACCAGCGACTCCACGGCGTCGTCCTTCGCGAGCCCGGCGTAGGCGGTGGCCGCCGCGCTGCGCACCGCGGGATCGGCGTCGTGGAGCGCGGCGGCCACCGGAGCCTGATCGGCGCCCGGAAGCCCGGCGAGCTGCACGAGGGCGGCGGCCCGCACGGTCGCGTCGGGGTGCGACGCCAGCGCCGACACGGCGCGGACGAACTCCTCCGAGCGCTCGCCGGTCAGCTGCTCCAGGGCGATCAGCACCTGGCGCGGTTCACCGTTCTCGAGGCAGCGGATCAGCACTTCCCGCCCCGCCGAGTCGAGCAGGTACTCGTGGTCCAGCGCCAGGGCGCCGCGCGCGCTCAAGGTGATCTCGAGCTGCCGCAGGTAGCGGCGGCGCACCACCGGGATCATGACGAACCACGCCACCACGAAGGGAATGCTGACGTACGACATCGAGGCGGGGTGCCGGAGCAGCGGCACGAAGGCGATCACGGCGAGGCCCGCCAGCGCGTAGCCGATCGGCTTGACCACCACCTCGAGGAAGGTGCGGGTCCGCGCCTTCACCTCCGGCGCGAACGGCACGTACAGCGCCTGGAAGGTCGTCTCCTGGATGGTGAACTGGAACCCGTTGTCCCCGAACTTCATCACCGTCGCGACCGCGAGCCTCGGCAGGGCCAGCAGCATCGCGCTCGCTGCGCCGAAGACCGACGGCATCGTCGCCATGCCCCAGCCGACCCCGAGGCGCGCCAGGATGCGCGGCGTCGCGACGATCTGGAACACGAAGGCGACGATGCCGGTGGCCGCGTAGAACAGGCTGAAGAACTGCGCCAGCTGGTCCTCGCTGTACGTCGCCCGGGCGATCGCCTTGAACTGGTAGTCGCCGATGTTGAGGGCGGTGAAGGCCACGAGGAGAATCAGGGACAGGGCACGCACGTACGGGTCGGCGAGCACCTTGGGCGGCGCGCCACGCCGCTGTGACTGCGCGCCCACCCGCACGCTGCGCTCGGCGCGCGGCTCGCGGTTGAGGGGCAGCGCCAGCAGGCCAAACCCAGCCATCAGCGCCGCGAGGACGAAGAACAGCTGCTCGGTCCCGATCGCGCGGACGATGGCGCCCGTGCCGAGGCCCACCGCCACCGAGGCCAGCAGCCGGGCCGCGCCGATCGTGCCGAACAGCCGCTTCGCGGACCGGGCGTCGTGCAGGTCGTTGGCCAGCGTCCAGAACTGCACGATGAACAGGTTCGCGACGATGTCCGCCCAGACGTAGAACACCGGGTAGATCCACGGCGCCCGGGCACGCACCACGCCCCAGGTGGCCAGGTAGGTGACGATGCCCACCGCCGCCGTTAGCATGATCAGGTGGTGGCGCGCCATCCGGTCGGCGATCCGCGCGTACAGCACCACGGTGGCGGCGGACGTCACGCCGTAGATGACGAACATCCAGGGCAGGGCCGCGAGCGAATAGCGGCTCAGGAACAGCGTGTCGCGGACCGTGCGGCCGAGGAAGAAGACGGCCGACGCGAGGAACAGGTGCAGGAACAGCAGGGCGGTCCGGCGGCCCTCGCCGGGCCGGATCTGCAGGGCGGCGTCGAGGAAGCCGTCGACGGCGGCGCCGGGGCGGCTCATCGGTCGCCGGGACGCTGGAGGGGGGCTCGGCGAGGCGCCGGTCGCAGGGCCTCGGGGGCTCGGTGCATCTCTGGGAGTATGACCGGCAGGCCGGACTCGTCAAGATCGCCGCGCCCGGCGATACTTAGGGCCTGCCTGGCATGACGCTTGCACTTGAGCGTCCGCACGATTGGGATTCCTCCGCGCCAGGCGTAGCCGAATCTGACACGAGAGCAAGGTGCCGCGATGCCCAAGGACACGCTGACCATCACCGACAATCGCACCGGAACGACCTACGAGGTCGCCATCGCCGAAGGCGCCATCCGGGCCATGGACTTGCGCCAGATCAAGGCCGGCGCCGACGACTTCGGCCTGATGACATACGATCCCGCGTTCATGAACACCGCGTCGTGCCGCAGCGCGGTCACCTACATCGACGGCGACGTGGGCATCCTCCGATACCGGGGCTACCCGATCGAGCAGCTGGCGGAGAAGAGCAGCTACGTCGAGACGGCGTACCTCCTCATCCACGGCGAGCTGCCGACGCCGGAGCAGCTGCGGGAGTGGAACGCGCAGATCGCGGCCCACTACATGGTGCACGAGAACATCAAGAAGTTCATGGATGGCTTCCACTACGACGCGCACCCGATGGGGATGCTGGTCAGCACGGTGGGCGCGCTGTCCACCTTCTACCAGGACTCGAAGCACATCTTCGACCCGCCGTCGCGGCTGCACCAGGTCTACCGGCTGCTGGGCAAGATGCCGACCGTGGCGGCGTACGCCTACCGGCACAGCCGCGGCCTCCCCTACGCGTATCCGGACCCCGCGCTGTCGTATGTCGGCAATTTCATCTCGATGCTCGGCCAGCGCGCCGGGGCCTGCGAGCCGTTCATCCCCAACCCGGCGCTGGAGCGCGCGCTTGACCTGCTGTTCATCCTGCACGCGGACCACGAGCAGAACTGCAGCACCAACGCGATGCGCGCGGTGGGCAGCTCGCACGTGGACCCGTTCTGCGCGGTCGCGGCCGCCACCGCGGCGCTGTACGGGCCGCTGCACGGCGGGGCGAACGAGGAAGTGCTCAAGATGCTGCGGGAGATTGGCGCCAAGGACCGGGTGGCGGACTACATCAAGCGGGTCAAGGCGGGCGAGTTCCGGCTGATGGGCTTCGGTCACCGAGTCTACAAAAACTACGATCCGCGGGCCCGCATCATCCGCCAGGCGGCCCATTCGGTGCTCGAGGTGACAGGGAGCAGCCCGCTGCTGGACATCGCGCTCGAGCTGGAGCGCATCGCGCTCGCGGACGACTACTTCATCAAACACAAGCTGTATCCGAACGTGGATTTCTACTCCGGCGTCATCTACCAGGCGATGGGCTTCCCGGTCGCGATGTTCCCGGTGCTGTTCGCCATCGCCCGGACGGCCGGCTGGATCGCCCAGTGGCAGGAGATGCTGCTGGACAAGGAACAGAAGATCGCGCGGCCGCGACAGCTCTACATCGGCCACGCGGAGCGGGCCTACGTGCCCATCGACCAGAGGAGCACCGTGTGAAGCGTGTGATCGTCATCGGGGCCGCGGGGCGGGACTTCTTCAACTTCCTCACGGTGTATCGCGACGACCCGGGTGTCGACGTCGTCGCCTTTACCGCCCAGCAGATCCCGCACATCGCCGAGCGCGGGTTCCCCGCCTCCGTGGCGGGGCCCCGGTATCCCAACGGCATCCCGATTCACCCCGAGAGCCGCCTGGAAGAGCTGATCCGCACGATGAAGGCGGACGAGTGCGTGCTGTCCTACTCCGATCTGGCCGACGTGGATGTCATGCACCTTGCGGCGCGGGTCAACGCCGCAGGCGCGGACTTCACCCTGCTCGGTGCGCAGCGCGTGCTGCGATCCACCAAGCCGGTGGTGGCCATCTGTGCCTCCCGCACCGGGGCGGGGAAGAGCCCGCTGTCGCGCGCCGTGGTGCCGTGGCTCCGGGAGCACGGGCAGCGGGTGGCCGTGATCCGGCACCCGATGCCGTACGGCGATCTCGCCGCGCAGCGGGTGCAGCGCTTTGCGTCGGAGGCCGACCTCGTGAAGCACAAGGTCACCGTCGAGGAGCGGGAGGAGTACGAGCCGCACATCGCCACCGGCTCGGTGGTCTTCGCCGGCGTGGACTACCTCGCGATCCTGCGCGCCGCCGAGCAGGAGGCCGACGTCATCCTGTGGGACGGCGGGAACAACGACACGTCGTTCATCAAGGCCGACCTGTACTGCACCGTCGTGGATCCGCACCGGGCCGGCCACGAGGCCAGCTATTACCCGGGCGAGACCAACGTCCGCCTGGCCGACGTGGTCATCATCAACAAGGTGGACACCGCGCCCGCCGAGGCGGTGGCCAAGGTGCGCGAGACGGTCAAGGGACTCAACCCCAAGGCGCGGATCGTGGAGGCGGCGTGCCCGGTCAAGGCCGCCGACCCGGGCATCCTGAAGGGCCGCAAGGTGCTCGCGATCGACGACGGCCCGACGCTGACACACGGTGGCATGGCCTTCGGCGCCGCGGTGCTCGCTGCCTGGGATGCCGGCGCACGCGAGCTGGTCGACCCGCGGCCGTTCGCCGTGGGCGAAATCGCCGAGGCGCTTGCCAAGTACCCGCACGTCAAGCGCGCCCTCCCGGCGCTGGGCTACGGCGACAAGCAGGTCAAGGACCTCGAGGCGACCATCGCCCGTGCTGCGGAGGGCGGCGTGGAGTCGGTCGCCATCGGCACGCCGATCGATTTGGCGCGTCTGGTCCGGATTCCCATTCCGTCCACCCGCGTCAGCTACACGATCGCCATGAAGAGCTTCACGCTCGACCAGTTGTTGGCTCCGGTCATGGGCGGCGCAGCGAAGGGGCGATAGCAGACAGATTTACTTCAGATTGAATTCAGCTTGAATTGGCTTGACCCACTGCCCCGGCGCAGGGCCCTGCCCAGGGGCGGTGCATTTCGGACGATAAAAGTCCCGTCTCGCGAGCCGTTCCTGCGCCCTTTTTGTCCTGCAGGACCGTCCCCTTTCCTTCCAATCCTGCCCACCCCGCGTACTTGCGCCCTTCTCGCCACTTCCTCCTGGCGGCTGGCCACTGGTCTTGCTGGCATATCCCTTGCTCCCCAAAGGGTTGCACGGCTTGGAGTGACCGTCCTCGAGCGATGCCTGGCGCGACCGGCGCCACCCTGACTGTACTCGAGGCAGGAGGAGACGGAACCCATGGCCCCGATGGCATCCGCGTTGGTGGGCGACACGCCCGCACTCACCCTGGACAACCTGCTGGACTCGCCGCGCGGCCGGGACCTCCAGAGCTGCATCCAATGCGGCATCTGCGCTGGCACCTGCCCCTATGGCGACGCGATGGACTTTCCGCCGCGCCGCATCATCGGGATGCTGCGCGCCGGAATGATCGAGGAGGTTCTCACCAGCGACAGCCTGTTGCACTGCGTCACCTGCTATGCCTGCATGGCGAAGTGCCCTCGGGGGCTGCGGCTCACGGAGGTGCTGCTGCCGCTGGTCAAGGAGCAGGTCTTCAGCCGCCTGCCCGAGGTGCCCGCGGAGCTGCAGAAGGCCCTGACGAACACGCTGCGCTACGGCAACCCGATGGGGGAGTCGCCGCGGAAGCGGGCGGCGTGGGCGGCCTCGGCGGGAGTGCCGGTGCGAGTGCTGGCGACCGATCCCCGGCCGGTAGACGTGCTCTGGTTCGTCGAGTGTTACACGGCGTACCACCCGCGGGGGCAGGATAACTGCCGGGCCACGGCGAAGGTTCTTCAGGCGCTGGGCGTGGACTTCGCCATTCTGGGCAACGAGGAGAAGTGCGCCGGCGAATGCGCCCGGCTCGCGGGCGAGTCGGGCCTGTTCGACACGCTGGCGGAAGCCAACCTGAAGCTCTTCGGCAAGTACACCTTCGGGCGGATCGTGACGTCGGGCGCTCACGCCTTCGACGCCCTCACCCGCCAGTACCGGCTCCTCGGCTTAGACGTCCCGGTCGAGCACACGACGCCGTTCTTTGCCGGCCGCCTCGGTGCGCTGAAGCCGCTCCTCACCCGGAAGCTGAATCACACCGTGACCTACCACGACTCGTGCGTTCTGGGGCGGCACAACGGGATGTACGAGGAGCCGAGGGACCTGCTGAAGGCGATTCCCGGCGTGAAGCTCGTGGAGATGGCGCACAACCGGATCGGCGCGCTGTGCTGTGGCGGCGGGGGCGGTGGGATGTGGCTCGACACGTTCTACAAGGCGAAGGGCCTCGAGCGCCTGGCCGACCGGAGGGTCAAGGAGGCGGTCGCAACCGGTGCGGACGTGCTGGCGGTTTCGTGCCCCTACGAGGTCTCCAGGTTCGAGGACGCGGTGAAGGTGCTCGGCTACGAGAAGCAGTTGGTAGTGCGGGACGTGGTGGAACTCCTTGCGGAAGCCATGGAAAGCCCAGGGACACCATGAACATCGTGGTCCTGATGAAGATGGTGCCGGACATCGTCGAGGAGCTGGAGATCGCGCCCGACGGCAAGTCGCTGGATCTCGAGGCGGTCCGGCCGATCGTGAGCGAGCGGGACGACCACGCGCTCGAGCAGGCGCTCCTGCTCAAAGAGCGCAGCGGGGGATCGGTCACCGCCCTGGCCTTCGAGAGCCGGGACGTGGACGAGGTCCTCTTCACCGCGCTGGCCAAGGGCGTCGATCGGGCGGTGAAGGTCTCGGCCGGCGACGAGCCGCTCTCCACGGCGGAGGCGGCGGCCCTGATGGCGCGCGTCCTCCCCGCGGTGCCGAACCTGATGCCCGCCGACCTGATCCTGACCGGCTGCCAGGGGATCGACGACCTCGACGGCGCCATCGCGCCATGCCTCGCCGAGCGGCTGGGCACGCCGTACCTCGGGATCATCACGGGGATCGAGGCGAAGGAAGCGGGCCACGCCACCGTGTTCAAGGAATTCGCCGGTGGCTCCCGGGGGCAGTACGTGATCTGTCTTCCCGCCGTGCTCGGCGTGCAGGCCGCGGAGAAGCCTCCGCGCTACGTGCCGGTGGCGAAGGTGCGGGCGGTCATGAAGTCGCGGGCGATCGAGTGCGTGACCGCGCCCGCGAAGGAGGGAGCCTCCCTCCTCAGCATCAGCGCCATGACGAAGCCGCAGGTGACGGGTCATGCCGAGATGCTGGAAGGCAGCCCCGAAGAGATCGCCTCGAAGGTCGTCGATCTGCTGGTGGCTCGCGGTCTGGTGTGAGGAGGCGGAGACCATGGCGGGCAGCGTCTGGGTGTTGGCGGAGCAGTTCAGAGGGCATCTCTCCGACGTGACGTTCGAGGTGTTGGCGCTCGGCCGGGAACTCGCTTCCGGCCTGGGGACGCCGCTGGAAGCGATTCTGCTCGGGCACCAGGCCAGGGACCTGGCCGGGGAGCTGGGAGCGGCGAACGGCGTGCTGTACGTGGATCACCCGTCCCTCGCCGAGCCCAATCCGGAGGCGCAGTGCCTGGCGCTGGCCGCCCTGGTCGAGGAACGGAAGCCGCGCGTGTTGCTCGTGCCCCTGTCCAACGTGTCGGCCGATGTGGTGGGCGTGCTGCCGGCGCGGCTCAAGATCCCGCTGGTCAACTCCTGCCGCGACGTGACGGTGGCCGACGGCGGGCTTCAGGCGCGCGTCGTCCTGTACGGGGGGAAGCTGGAAGCGACCCTGGCCGTGCCCTCGCCCGCGGTTGTTGGGGTGCTGCCCGGCTCCCGCCCGGCAGGCGCAGGAAGGAAGGACGGCGCGCCCGCGGTCGAGGACGCGAAGGTCACGTTTCCCACTGAGGGGCGCATTCGGTTCGAGCAGTACATCGACCCGGCGCCCGGCGACGTGGACCTCACCCAGCAGGCGGCGCTCGTGTCCGTCGGCCGCGGCATCCAGACCAAAGACAACATCGAGCTGGCAGAGGACCTGGCGCAAGCGCTGGGCGGCGCGGTGTCTGCGTCTCGCCCCGTGATCGATCAGGGATGGCTCCCGTTGACCCGCCAGGTCGGGAAGTCGGGCGCGACCGTGAAACCCAAGCTCTACCTCGCGGCCGGCATCAGCGGCGCTCCCGAGCACGTGGAGGGGATGAAGGGCGCCGAGTTGATTATTGCCGTCAACACCGATCCCCAGGCGCCCATCTTCGCCGTGGCGCACTACGGGATCGTGGGTGACGTCCTCGAGGTGCTGCCGGCGCTCACGGATGCCGTCAAGGCGAAGAAAGGATGAGCGGCCATGCCTGATCCCGGCCTGTCGCGGTACCTGGGATTCCCGGGCTGGCTGCCCCTCTGGCTGCTGGCCGTGGCCGCTTTCACGCTGTTCGGGCGGCGGGTTGTGCGGATTGTGCGGGTGCTGGGCCGGGCCCGCCCCGAGAACCGTTGGGACCAGGCGCCGAGGCGCGTCGCCTACGCCGTGGCCCAGGTGTTCGGGCAGCAGCGACTGGTCGAGGAGCGGGCGATCGGCGTCGCGCATCTCGCCATCTTCTGGGCCTTCGTCTTCTTCGCGACGAGCTTCTTCTGGAACCTGCTGCGGGGGCTGTTCCCATTCCTGCCCGTCCCGTACGCAGACGAAGTGGCCTGGATGGCGCTGCCGATGGAGGTCCTCGGCACGCTCGCCCTCGTCGGGCTCCTGGTGGCGGCGGCCCGCCGTTATGTCTTCACGCCGCCGGGGCTCGAGCGCACGCGGGATGCGAGCATCGTCCTGGGCTTGATCGCCCTGCTGCTGGTGACCTTCCTGGGCGCCGAGGGGGCGAGAGCGCTGGCGGGCGGCGCGGAAGCGTCGGGACTGCCGGTTGGAGCTCCGGTTGCACGGGCGTGGGCCGCGCTGGGGATCCGGCCGGCGCAGGCCCCGACGCTCTATCTCTCGCTGTGGTGGGCCCACATCGCCACCGTCCTTGGCTTCCTCGCCTACCTCCCGTACTCGAAGCACGGGCACCTCATCTTCGCTCCGTTCGGGGTGTTCTTCACGTCGCTCGAGCGCGGCGCGATGCCCGCCGAATCGGAGGGGGCAGCGCGCCTCGAAGACTTCACCTGGCGAGAGCTGTACAACGGCCTCTCGTGCGCCGAGTGCGGCCGCTGCGAGCGGGCCTGCCCCGCGCACGCCGCCGGGTACGCGCTCAATCCCCGGGAGCTGGTGCACAAGATCAAGGAGCTGGTGAACGGCGCGGTCGTCGCGCCGCGGGTGGCCGCCGCGGGACCGGCATCCGCCGCCGCGGCGCCGGGCCCGAACGGCGGCGGGGCGCCGGCGCCCCGGTTCGTCGGTGACGTCGTGCACCCCGAGGAGATCTGGGCGTGCACGACGTGTCTGGCGTGCATGACCCGCTGCCCGGTCTTCAACGAGCACATCCCTCTGATCGTCGAGATGCGCCGCCATCTCGTGGCGCAAGGCGCGATGGAGCAGCGGCTCCAGGACGTGCTCGTGAACCTGCAGCGCTACGGCAACTCGTTCGGGAAATCGGCGCGCGCGCGCGCCTCGTGGACCACCGGGCTCGAGGCGCCCATCAAGGACGCTCGGAAGGAACCGGTGGAGTACCTGTGGCTGGTGGGAGACTACGCCTCGTACGACCCGCGGGTCCAGCAGGTGACCCGCGCCGCGGCCAAGATCTTCCAGCGTGCCGGACTCGATTTCGGGATCCTCTACGACGGCGAACAGAACGCTGGCAACGACGTCCGGAGAATCGGCGAGGAAGGCCTGTTCGGCGTGCTCAGGGATAAGAACCTGATGGCGTTCGGCAAGACCCGCTTCCGGACGATCGTCACCACCGACCCGCACACGTACCACGCGGTGAAGCACGAGTACGGGGCGGGGAACGGGGCGGGCGACCATCCGCTGCCGGGGGTGGAGGTCCTGCACGTGAGCGAGCTGCTCGACCGGCTGCTCCGCGAGGGGCGGCTGACGTTCGAGACGCCGGTGCAGGCCACCGTTACCTACCACGACCCGTGCTACCTGGGGCGCTACAACGGCGTGTACGACGCGCCGCGGCGGGTGCTCGCGGCGCTCGGCGCGCGGGTGGTGGAGATGCCGAGGAGCCGCGACTCGGCGCTGTGTTGCGGGGCGGGAGGCGGGCGCATCTGGATGGAGGATGTGGCCGGCATCAAGGAGCGGCCGTCCGAGATGCGGGTGCGGGAGGCGGCCGGCGTCCGCGGAGTGCGGACCCTGGTCGTCAGTTGTCCGAAGGATCTCGTGATGTTCCAGGATGCGGTCAAGACTACGCAACTCGAGGGTTCTCTCGTGGTCCAGGACTTGGTGCAACTGGTCGAGTCGGCCGGAGCCACAGCCGTCAGGAGCGACGCACATGCCTATGCCTGAGCACGGTGACGGCAATGCCGTGAGGATCGGAGTCTATGTCTGCCATTGCGGCAGCAACATCGCGGCGACGGTGGACGTGCACGCGGTCACGGAGCACGCCTCCAAGCTGGCGGACGTCGTGGTCGCCCGGGACTACAAGTACATGTGCTCCGATCCCGGACAGGAGATGATCAAGCAGGACATCAAGGATCACGAGCTGAACCGGATCGTGGTCGCGTCCTGCTCGCCGCACCTGCACGAGAAAACCTTCCGCGGCGCGGTCTGGGCCGGGGGCCTCAACCCGTACCAGTTCGCGATGGTCAACATCCGCGAGCACGCCTCGTGGGTGCACACCGATCGCGCGGCAGCGACCGAGAAGGCCGACGCGCTGGTGCGGGCGGCGGTGGCGCGAGTGCGTCACCACAAGCCGCTCGAGACGCGGCGGGTGCCGGTCCGCGAGGAGGTGCTCGTGGTGGGCGGTGGGATCGCGGGCATCCACGCCGCGCTCATGCTCGCCGACGCCGGGAAGCACGTCTACCTGGTGGAGCGGGAGCCGACCATCGGCGGCCACATGGCCATGTTCGACAAGACCTTCCCCACCCTCGACTGCGCGGCGTGCATCCTCACGCCCAAGATGACGGCGGTGAAGGCCCACAAGAACATCAGCCTGTGGGCCTACAGCGAGGTGAAGGAGGTCAGCGGGTACGTCGGGAACTTCAAGGTGAAGGTCCGCCGCAAGCCGCGCTACATCATCGAAGATGCCTGCATCGGCTGCCAGGAGTGCATCGAGGCCTGCATCTACCAGACCCCGAAGTGGCGCGACGAGTTCAACCTTGGCATGTCGAAGCGCCGGCCGATCTACCTCCCCTTCCCGCAGGCGGTTCCGCAGTACGTCACCATCGATCCCGAGGCGTGCATCGAGTTCAAGTCGCACAAGTGCAAGAAGACCTGCGTGGAGGCATGTGGCGACCGGAACGCGATCGATTTCAACCAGCAGGAGACGATCGAGGAGATCGAGGTGGGCACGATCCTCCTCACCACCGGATTCCAGGTCTTCGACGCCAAGCGGTTGCCGTACTACGGCTACGGGACCTACCCCAACGTGTACACCGCGCTGGAGGTGGAGCGACTGCTCAACGCTTCCGGACCCACGGCCGGCGAGGTGGTACTGCGCGACGGCAAGGCGCCGCGCACCGTCGGCATCATCCACTGCATCGGGAGCCGCGACGAGCACACCAACAAGCACTGCTCGCGGGTGTGTTGCATGTACTCGCTCAAGCTGGCCCACCTGCTGAAGGAACGGACCGGCGCCGAGATCTACAACTTCTACATCGACATGCGGACGCCGGGGAAGGCGTTCGAGGAGTTCTACAACCGGGTGGCGGAGGAGGGGACGCACTTCATCCGCGGCAAGGTGGCCGACGTGTACCCCGCGCCGGAGAACGACGGGCGGCTGGTGCTGCAGGCGGAGGACACCCTGCTCGGCAAGGTGCGCCGGCTTCCGGTGGACATGGTCGTGCTCGCGGTGGGGCTGGAGCCGCGCGCCGACGCGGAAGAGGTGCGGCGGATGTTCAACATCACCTGCGCGGCGGGTGGCTGGTTCACCGAGCGCCATCCCAAGCTGGCCCCCGTCTCCACGTTCACCGACGGGATATGGATTGCGGGCGCCTGTCAGGGCCCGAAGGACATCCCCGACACGGTCGCGCAGGCCGGTGCGGCCGCGGGGGAGGCGCTGTCGCTGATCAACGCGGGCCACATCGAGCTGGAGCCGAACACCGCGTACATCGTCGAGGAAGACTGCTCGGGCTGCAAGTCCTGCGTGGCCATGTGCCCCTACAGCGCCATCGCCTTCGACGCGGACAAGAGCGTGGCGCGGGTCAACGAGGTGCTGTGCAAGGGATGTGGCACGTGCGTGTCGGTCTGTCCCTCGGGCTCGGCGCGGCAGAACCTGTTCGAGGACGAGGAGATCTACGACGAGATCGGGGGAGTGCTGGCATATGCCTGAGACGACCACGGAAAAGGCCGCGGCGCCGGCGCAGTTCGAGCCGAGGATCGTGGCGTTCTTCTGCAACTGGTGCACCTATCTGGCGGCCGATCTCGCGGGCACCACGCGGCTCAAGTACGCCCCGAACGTCCGGGTCGTGCGCGTCATGTGCTCCGGGCGCATCGACCCCCAGTTCGTGCTCGACGCCTTCGCCAAGGGGGCCGACGGCGTGTTGATCGGCGGCTGTCACCCCGGTGACTGCCACTACGAGTCGGGCAACTACAAGACGCTGCGGCGCGTCCACCTGCTGCGCCGCGTGCTGCACGAGCTGGGCATCGAGGACGAGCGCTTCCGGCTCGAGTGGATCTCCGCGTCCGAGGCCGAGCCCCTGCGGGTGGTGGTGAACGACATGGTGGAAAAGGTGCGGGCCCTCGGGCCCCTGCACGTGGAAGTTCCCGCCGAGCGGTTCGCCGAGCACGTCGAGGAGGTCGCGGTTCCATGACGGACAAACCGAAGGTTGCGTTCTACTGGTGCGCCTCGTGCGGCGGGTGCGAAGAGTCGGTCGTGGACCTCGCCGAGAAGGTGCTCGACGTGGTGGCCGCGGTGGACATCGTGTTCTGGCCGGTGGCGCTCGACTTCAAGCTACGCGACGTCGAGGCGATGGCCGACGGCTCACTCGCGGCCGCGTTCGTCAACGGCGCGGTGCGCAGCACCGAGCAGGAGGAGATGGTGCACCTGCTGCGCCGCAAAGCGCAGGTGCTCGTCGCCTTCGGCTCGTGCTCGCACATGGGCGGTGTCCCCGGGCTGGCCAACCTCTCCGACCGCGAGGCCCTGCTCGCGACCGCCTACCGGGACAGCCCCAGCGTCGTCAATCCCGACGGCGTGGTGCCGCTGCTGCGGCACGAGGAGGATGGCCACTGGCTCAGTCTGCCGGGCCTGTACGACACCGTCCGTGCGCTGGACCAGGTGACGGATGTGGACTACTACCTCCCAGGCTGCGCCCCAACGCCCACGCTCATCGCGAATGCCGTGATGGCGCTTCTGTCGGGCACGCTCCCCCCCAAGGGCACCGTGCTCGCGCCGGACGTGGCCCTGTGCGACGAGTGTCCGCGGCAGAAGAGCAAGCCTGAGAAGCTGGCGCTCAGCGTCTTCAAGCGTCCCTCGGCGGTGGTGCTGAATGAGGAGGAGTGCCTCCTCGCCCAAGGGGTGCTGTGCCTCGGGCCGGCGACGCGCGCCGGGTGCGAGGCGGTGTGCGTGCAGGGCAATATGCCTTGCACTGGGTGCTTCGGGCCCACGAGTCGCGTGAAGGACCAGGGCGCCAAGGCGCTCTCCGCCATCGCCGCGACCGTGGCGAGCAACGACGCTGCGGAGATCGAGCGGATCCTCAGCGCCATTCCCGACCCGGTCGGAACGCTGTACCGCTACAGCCTTCCGGCCTCCCTGCTCCGGCGGAAGCGCGTCGCTGTGCCCGCCGCCGGGTCGAGCCAGGGGTGAGGCCGTGCTGAAGTCGATCGCCCTCCGGCTGATGGCCGGCTTCCTGGTGATCATCGTGATCATCAGCGCCGTCTTCAGTTACGTGGGGATCCGCTTCATCGAGAACCGCGTCATGACCGAGGCGCAGAACCGGGTCGCCGAATCGCTCATGGCGTCCACCCAGATGTACGCCGGCGAGCTGCGGGCGACTCAACAGGTCGTGCGGCTCACGGCCGACCGCATCTTCCTCAAGGACGCGCTCCGGAGCGGCGCGTCGGGGCGCGCGGCTACGGTGCTCCGCGGCGTTCTCCAGCAGGAGCAGCTGGACTTCCTGGTGGTGACCGACGCCCGGGGTCGGGTGCTGCTGCGGCCCGCGAACCCCTCCCGTATCGGGGATGATCGCGCCGCAGACCCGCTGCTGAAGGCGGCGCTGGACCGCCGCCAGGCGGTGGCGGTGACGGCGGTCGTACATCGGAGCGAGCTGGAGCGCGAATGTCCCGGGCTGGCTGCGCGCACGTACGGCGGGCCCGCGACCGGTCCCGGTGTCGCCGGCCGCAAGGACAGCACGGACGCGGGCCGGATGATGCTCCTCGCGGCCGCGCCCGTCGAGGGCGAGGACCACCGGCTGCTGGGCCTGCTGTACGGCGGCGTCCTGCTCGACGGCCGCAATGATCTGGTGGACCGGATCAAGCAGGGCGTGTTCGAGGATGCCCAGTACGAGGGGAAGTCGGTCGGCGCCGTGACGCTGTTTCTGCGCGACGTGCGCATCGCCACAACCGTACGCAACCCCGACGGAACGCGCGGGCTCGGCACCCGCATCGGCGCCGATGTCTACCAGCGGGTGGTGCTCGAAGGCGGCTCGTGGGTCGCCCCGACCCTCGTCCTGGGCGAATGGTATCTGGCCACCTACGCGCCGCTCCGGAACATCAGCGGCGAGAGGATCGGGATGCTGGGCGCCGGCCTGCTGGAGGCGCCGTACCTCGATCTCAAGCGGCGTTCCACGCTGATGTTCCTCGCCATCACGCTGGCCGGAACCGTGCTCACCGTCGGCCTGTCCTACGTGATTTCGCAGCGACTATCCGTCCCGCTTCACACCCTGGTGGCTGCGTCCCGGCGTCTGGCGCATGGGGAGCTCGACACCAAGGTGCCAGTGCCGGAGGTGGCCGAGTTCGCCGAGCTGGCCGAGAGCTTCAACGCGATGGGGACGGCGCTGCGGAAGCGGGACGAGCAGCTCCAGGACTTCGCCCGCCGCAAGATCATGGAGTCGGAGCGCCTGGCCCTGATTGGGCAGCTCGCCGCCGACGTGGCGCACGAGCTGAACAATCCACTCCAGGGCATCGTGACCTACTCCCATCTGCTGCGGGAGCGGGGGGCGAACAGCGACGGCGCCCAGGGGTGGATCGACAAGATCGTGACCCAGGCCGATCGCTCAACCAAGATCATCCGGGGTCTGCTCGACTTTGCGCGCCCGCAGACTCCCCACAAGCGGTGCGTGAAGGTCAGCACGCTGCTGGAACAGAGCATCGCGCTGGTGGAGAACCAGGCGTTGTTCCAGAACATCACGGTCGATAAGCGGTTCGACGCCCACGTGCCGGATGTGGTGATCGACCCGTCGTTGATGCAGCAGGTGTTCATGAATCTGATCATCAACGCTGCCGAAGCGATGCCGGAGGGCGGCCGGCTCGCCCTCACCACGCGCTACGACCCCGCAGCGCGGATGGTCGAGGTCGGGTTCGTGGACACCGGGCACGGCATCCGGCCGGAGGATGTGGACCGGATCTTCGAGCCGTTCTTCACCACCAAGGCCGTGGGGCACGGCACGGGACTGGGCCTCGCGATCAGCTTCGGGATCGTCAAGGAGCACGCGGGTGTCATTCGGGTCGAGAGCGAACCAGAGCGGGGGACCACCTTCATCGTCGGCCTTCCGGTGGACGACGCCGGTGGTGGGGAGGGGTAGCGGCCATGGCGACCGGGACCCGGATCCTGCTGATCGACGACGAGGAGATCGTGCTCGATTCGTGCACCGAGATCCTGCGCGGCGAGCCGTACGAGGTCGCGACGGCGGCGGACGGAACTCGGGGCCTGGCGCTGCTCAAGGAGCTGCGCCCCGATCTGGTGGTCGTGGATCTGAAGATGCCGGGGCTGTCGGGGTTCGAGGTGCTGGAGCGGATCCACGACGCGGACCCGACGGTGGTGCCGATCGTGATCACCGGCTACGCCACGGTCAGCTCGGCGGTGGAGGCGATGAAGCGGGGGGCGTACGATTTCCTCCCCAAGCCGTTCACGCCGGAGGAGTTCCGGCTCATCGTACGGCGAGGCGCGGAGAAGCGCTCGCTGGTGCTGGAGACTCTCGCGCTGCGCCGCGAGCGGGAGCTGCTGCGCGAGCACTTCGCGGCGATCGTGGCACACGAGCTGAAGGCGCCGCTGGCCGCCATTCAGCAGAACATCTACGTCCTTGAGCGCGAGCTGGTGACGACGGCCACCGACGACCAGCGCGCCCGGCTGGGGCGGGTGAAAGCCCGCGTGGCCGACCTGCTGCAGCTCATCGACACCTGGCGCCGTGGTGCGGTGGACCTCGAGGCGGTCAAAGCGCGCTTCGCCGCCGTGCCGGCGCGCGTTCCGATCGAGAAGGCCGTGGAGAGCCTCGCCGCGCAGGCCGCCCGCAAGTCCGTCGAGCTTACTGCGGCCGTCCCGGAGCCGGTGCCCGTTGTCTGGGGCGACCAGGGGACGCTGACCCAGGTGCTGGTCAACATCCTCGGCAATGCGATAAAGTATTCCCGTGAGGGGGGGCGCGTGGCCCTGTCGGTCGAAGCCGATGGCGACGCGGTGCGCTTCACGGTGGCCGACAGCGGCATCGGGATCGCTCCCGACGACCTCCCTCACATCTTTGACGCGTTCTACACGGCTCAGCCGGGCGCCGCGGGCGAGCGCGGCTCGGGCCTCGGCCTGGCCGTAAGCCGTCGCATCGTGGAAGCGCACGGCGGGTCAATCGCCGTCCAGAGCACCCCGGGCACGGGGAGCACGTTCGTGATCACGCTGCCGGCCCTCGGCGAGGGCGGTTCCGGCGCTTCCGGCCGAGACGCCGCGCCCCCGGCCGCACCAGAGAAGGAAGGCCGCAGATGAGTGAGCGCAAGAAACTGATGATGATCGACGACGACCCCGACTTCGTCGCGGGGATCCGCGCCATCCTGGACGGCGCCGGCTACGAGACCGAGGTGGCGCACAACCCCAAGGACGGGTTCGCGGCACTGAAGGCCAGGCCGCACGACCTGCTGCTCCTCGACATCATGATGGGGCGCGGTGCTGAGGGCGTGATGATGGCGCGCAAGATCCGCAAGGACCCGGCGCTCAAGGACCTCCCGATCCTCATCATCACGGGGATCCGTGAGCAGATCGCCTTCATGTTCCCGGGCCAGGCGGTCCACCCGAACTTCGTCGCGCTCAACGAGCTGATCGAAAAGCCGGTCGAGCCGGACCTGTTGCTCGAGCGCGTTGCGGCGTTGCTCAAGGCGGCCGAGGCCGGCCGCCAGCCGGTGTCCTGAGGGGAGCACGTATGTACGCTACACCGTCCTTCGCGGACGAGATCTCGAACGAGATGTACACGACGGGCACGCGCGGCCTGAACTGTTGCATCCAGTGCGCGACGTGCTCGGCCGCCTGCCCGGCCGTGGATTTCATGGACCACACGCCGCGGCGGCTCATCGGCATGATCAACGCCGGGATGCGTGACGAGGTGCTCGCCAGCAACACGTTCTGGACCTGCGCCTCCTGCTACGCCTGCTCGGAGCGCTGCCCCAAGGGTATCCAGCCCTCGGAGCTGATGTACACGCTCAAGCGGTATTCGATCTGGAAGAACCGCTATCGGAACGACGTGGTCGGGCCGGAGTTCTCGCGCCGCTTCGTGCGCACCATCATGCGGACCGGGAAGTCGTATGAGCCGGGGTACGCGCCCGCGTTCATCTTCGAGGGCGGCGTGCAAGGGATGCTGCGCGAGATGCAGATGGCGATGAAACTCCTGGCCAAGGGGCGGATCCCGCTGATGCCCTCCCGGGTCAAGCGGGTCGACAACTTCCGCCGCATGCTGAGCCGGATCGTGCCACTGGAAGGCATCGAATGAAACGGTACGCCTACTTCCCGGGGTGCTCGGCGGAGACGGTGTCCGCGAGCTACCACCTTTCGGCCGTCGAGACGGCGGCCAAGCTGGGCGTCGAGTTCCAGGAGATCGAGGACTGGAACTGCTGCGGCGCCACGCCGTACTCGAACATCGACGAGCTGCTGGCCCACTCTCTCTGCGCCCGGAACCTCGCCATCGCCGAGCGGACCGGGCTGGACGTGGTGGCGCCGTGCAACGCGTGCTTCAAGAACCTCTACCACGCCAATCACGATCTCAAGACCGACCCGGACCTCGCCGAGCACATGAACTTCGCGCTCGAGGCCGACAACCTGCACTACGCGGGCACGGTGGACGTGCACCACCTCATCCACGTGTTCGTGCGGGACGTGGGGTTCGAGGCGATCAAGAAGAAGGTGACGCATCCCTTGAAGGGGCTGAAGGTGGCGGCGTACTACGGGTGCCAGTTGGTCCGGCCCGATCGCCAGGACGGCTTCGACCCCGCCGGCCCGAGCTACTTCGAGGACCTGATCCGGACGATCGGCGCGGAGGCGGTGCCGTTTCCCTACCGCCTGCGCTGCTGCGGCGCCTCGCTCATGATCGGCCAGCGGCGCGCCGCCCTGGCGATGGTGCGCGACCTGCTGCGCGGCGCGGCGCAGGCCAAGGCGGACGTGATCGCCACCGCCTGCCCGCTGTGTCAGCTGAACCTGGAGTGCTACCAGAAGGACGTGAACCGGGAGTTCGGGACCACCTACGAGATCCCGATCCTGTACTTCACCCAGTTGATGGGACTGGCGATGGGCATCGCGAAGAAGAAGCTGGGCATCGGCACGGAGCTGGTGTCGGCGCAGCCCGTACTGGACTGTGTCGCGCGCCAGCCGGCCGCGGCCGGAACGGCTCACACAGCGAAGGTGGGACAACCATGACGCAGGCGACGACGCCGGCCGGCTCGCCGGCCGCCAAGGCCGCCCCGGGCGGCGGGCGCAAGATCAGCATCGACCCGATCACCCGCCTCGAAGGGCACGGGAAGATCGAGATCTTCCTCGACGACCGCGGCGACGTGAGCCGCGCGTTCATGCAGGTGCCCGAGCTGCGCGGGTTCGAGCAGTTCGCCAAGGGCCGCCTCGCCGAAGACATGCCCCAGATCACGTCGCGCATCTGCGGCGTGTGCCCGACGGCGCACCACATGGCGGCCACCAAGGCGCTCGACGACCTCTACCAGGTCGAGCCGCCGCCGGCCGGCAAGGCGATCCGCGAGCTGGTCTACAACGCGTTCATGGCCGAAGACCACGCGTTGCACTTCTACTTCCTGGGCGGACCCGACTTCGTCGTGGGGCCCATGGCGCCCGCGGCGGAGCGCAACATCCTCGGCGTCATCGCGAAGGTCGGCGTCGAAACCGGCAAGACGGTGATCGCGATGCGGCGCCGGCTCCGCGAGCTGATCGCCATCGCCGGTGGCAAGGTCATCCACCCGGTGCTCGGTCTTCCCGGCGGCGTCGCCAAGCCCATCAAGCCGGAGGAGCAGAAGCAGTTCCAGACGCTGGCCGCCGACGCCGTGGGCTTCGCCCAGTTCACGCTCAAGGTGTTCGAGGACGTGGTCCTCAAGAACCCGGAGTACGTGAAGCTCATCACCTCCGACGCGTTCACGCATCGCACCCACTACATGGGCATGGTGGACGACAAGGATCGGCCCAACTTCTACGACGGCAAGCTCAAGGTCGTCTCGCCCGAGGGGAAGGAAGTCGCCCGGTTCGCCGCGAAGCAGTACCTCGACTTCATCGGCGAGCACGTGGAGCCGTGGAGCTACATGAAGTTCTGCTTCCTCAAGCCGGTGGGGTGGAAGGGCTTCACGGAGGGCGCGGAGAGCGGAATCTACGCGGTGGCGCCGCTGGCGCGGCTCAACGTCGCGTCGGGCATGGCCACGCCGCTGGCGCAGCAGGCCTACGAGAAGATGTACGAGGTGCTGGGCGGCAAGCCGGTGCACCACACGCTCGGCAACCACTGGGCCCGCGTCATCGAGCTGCTGTACGCCACCGAGCGGCTGCAGGAGATCGCTGCCGACCCGGTGCTGGTGGACCCCAATGTGCGCACGCTGCCGACGGCCACGCCGAAGGAAGGCATCGGGGTGGTGGAAGCGCCGCGCGGCACGCTGATTCATCACTACCAGACCGACGAGCGTGGCGTCGTCACGATGGCGAACCTCATCGTCGCGACGCAGGGCAACGCCGCCCGGATGGCGATGGGCGTGGAGAAGGCGGCGAAGGGGCTGATCTCGGGCAAGCAGGTATCGGACGGGCTGCTCAACATGGTCGAAATGGCCTTCCGCGCCTACGACCCGTGCCTGGGGTGCGCGACCCACAGCCTGCTCGGTGAGATGCCGCTGGAAGTGACGATCCGCGACCCCGAGGGCGAGGTGGTGCGGGTTGTGAGAAGGGACTAACAAGTCTGTAGGGGCGTATGGGCGTAAGGGTGTAGGGTGTGGGGTGTAGGGTCACGGCGGCGGGGGCGGGCAATTGAACGTGGCGGCAGTCGAACCGACCGAACGGGTCGTCATCGTCGGTCTGGGCAACCCGCTCCTGACGGATGACGCCATCGGCGTGCGCGCCGCCGAGCGGCTGGCGACGCGACTCGCCGGCACGGGCGTGGACGTGGTGCAGAGCGCGTGGGGCGGAATGCGGTTCGTGGACCTCCTGGCCGGCTACGATCGCGCCATCATCGTGGACGCCATCGAATGGCGGCGGGGCCCCCCGGGCACCATTTACCGCCTCACGCCCGACGAGGCCATCCCCACGCTCCGTGCGGTCTCCTACCACGACGTCAGCCTGGGCACCGCCCTGGCCCTGGGCCGCACGCTCGACATCCCCCTGCCTGCCGAGACCGTCTTCTTCGCAGTCGAAGCCCAGGAAACCCGCACGTTCGGGGAGCAACTGACCCCTGCCGTCGAGGCAGCACTGCCGGAGCTGGTTGCCCGCGTCGAGGCACAGCTAATGCAGTGGAAAGTGCTCGGGGTTCCGACATGCACGAAGCAGGTATCGCTCTCAACCTGATCGAAGCGGTCCAACAGCGGCTCGCGTCGGATCCGGGCGCCCGTGTCGCGGCGATCCACGTCCGCGTCGGGGAGTTGGCGGGCGTGTCGACCGACGCGCTCGACTTCGCCTTCGAGTGCCTGTCGGCGTCCACCCCGCTCGCCGGCGCCAGACTGGTGTTTGACCTGGTGCCGCTGACGCTGCAGTGCGACGCGTGCGGAAAGACGACCCCGGTCGACGACCTGGTGTTCCGCTGCGGCGCGTGCGGGTCGGAGCGGACCCGAATCGCGAGCGGCCGGGAGCTGGAAGTGCGGACGCTCGAGCTGAGCGAGGAAACCGAGGTGGCGCATGCATGAAATTGACGTCAAGGCCGGCCTGTTGGTGCCGAACGACGCCGTGGCGCGGGAGAACCGGCAGCTGCTGGCCGAGCGCGGCGTCTACGCGGTCAACCTGATGAGCGCGCCGGGCTCGGGAAAGACGTCGCTGCTGGAGCGGGTCCTGCCCTTGCTCGCGGAGCGCCACCGCGTCGGCGTGATCGAAGGGGACATCGTCGGGAGCGCGGACAAGGAGCGGTTGGACCGGTTCGGTGGCCCGGTGCACCAGATCAACACCGGCGCCGCGTGTCACCTCGACGCGCGGATGGTGCACCACGTGCTGCATCACCTGGCCGATGACGGCTGCGAGGTGGCGGTCATCGAGAACGTCGGCAATCTGGTGTGCCCGGCGGAGTTCGACTTGGGGGAGGACGACGCGGTCATGCTCCTCTCGGTCACCGAGGGGCACGACAAGCCGAAGAAGTACCCGCTGATGTTCCGGCGGGCCGACCTGGTGATCATCAACAAGGTGGACCTGCTCGGGCACACCGATTTCAGCTTCCCGGCCGCGGTGGCCGCGGTGCGCGACGTGCATCCCGGAGTCGCCATCCTCTCCATCTCGTGCCGGACCGGCGAGGGCATCGAGGAGGTCGTGGCCTGGCTGGAGCGGCGGATCGAATCCAAGCGCACGGCCCCGGTGGCGGTGCCGGCGGGCCAGGGGCGGTGACTTCGGTCCTGGTGCCCGCCGCGCAGGCCCGTATCGGGGTGCGCATCGCCGTCCGTGGAGCGGTGCAGGGCACCGGTTTTCGCCCGTTCGTCTACCGGCTGGCGGAGTCGCTCGGGCTGGCCGGCTCGGTCCGCAACACGCCGTACGGCGTCCTGATCGTCGTGGAGGGACCGGAGGCTGCGGTGACCGAGTTCGGCCGCCGGCTCGAGTCGGAGCCGCCGCCGGCCGCCGTGGTGCGCGGTGTCGAGGTCACGCCGATCGCCGCCACCGGTGCCGACCGGTTCGAGATCGAGGCGAGCGACGCCGCAGGCGAGCTGGTGGTCGCGATGCTGCCCGACCTGGCGACCTGTCCCGAGTGCCTGAGGGAGTTGCACGACCCCCAGGATCGCCGCTACCACTATCCCTTCCTCAACTGCACCGCCTGCGGCCCGCGGCTCTCGATCATCGAAGGACTGCCGTACGACCGGCCGCTCACATCGATGCGCGGCTTCCGGCTGTGCGCGGACTGCGCTGCTGAGTACGACAACCCACACGACCGGCGATTCCACGCGCAGCCGGTGGCGTGTCCCCGCTGCGGTCCGCGGCTCGTGTTCGAGGGGCGCGACCGGGATGCGCCGCCGGGCGCGACCTACCCGCTCGAGGCGGCGGCCGCGGTGGTGCGGTCGGGCAAGGTCCTCGCCCTCAAGGGTCTCGGCGGCTATCAGCTGATCGTGGACGCGCGCAGTGACGCGGCGGTGGCACGGCTGCGTGCGCGCAAGGGGCGGGAAGCGAAGCCGTTCGCGGTGATGTTCCCGAGCCTCGATGCGGTCCGCCGCGTCGCGCGCGTGGGTGAGAGCGAAGCTGCCCTGCTCGTCTCGGCGTCGGCGCCGATCCTGCTCCTGCCGCTGGTGGACCGCAGCGCGGTGTCGTCGGAAACCGCGCCCGGCCTGCGCTCCGTCGGCGCGATGCTGCCATACTCGCCGTTGCATCACCTGCTCCTTGCGCGGCTCGGTTTCCCCGTGGTGTGCACCAGCGGGAACTTCTCCGAGGAGCCGATGGCCCTCGAGGCCGACGACGCGCGGGCCAGGTTGGGTGCGATCGCGGATGCTTTCCTGCATCACGACCGCCCCATCGCCCGGCACGTGGACGACTCCGTGGTGCGCGTGGTGGACGGGCACCTGATGGTCACGAGGCGGGCACGCGGCTTCGCGCCGCTGCCGGTCGCGATTACGGCGAGCCTGCCCACCGTGCGGGCGCTGGGCGGCCATCTGAAGAACTCCGTGGCGTGGAGCCACGGCACCCAGATCATCGCCAGCCAGCACATCGGCGACCTCGACCACCCGCTCTCGCTGGGCGCCCTCAACCGCACGGTCGAGGACTACGAGCGCCTGTACGCACTGCGGCCCGTCGCGGTCGCCTGCGACCTCCACCCCGACTACGCGACGACGCGGCTGGCCGAGGCCAGCGGGCTGCCGGTGATCCGGGTGCAGCATCACCATGCCCACGTCGCGTCGGCGCTGGCCGAGCACGACCTCACCGGCGAAGTGCTGGGTGTCGCGTGGGATGGCACGGGGCTCGGTACCGACGGAACGGTGTGGGGTGGCGAGTTCCTCAGGGCCACGGCCGCGGGCTTCCGGCGGGTGGCGCGCCTGCGCCCGTTTCAGCTCCCCGGCGGAGAGGCGGCGGCGCGCCAGCCGTGGCGCTCCGCCCTCGGCGTGCTGCACGCGGTGGCGGGGGAGGCGATGTGGGACATCGACGTCCCGCCGGTGGCCCACGCGCGGGCGCGGCGCGAGGTCCTGGACTCGTTGTTCCGCGCGACCAGCTGCTCGGTGCGCACCTCGAGCGCCGGGCGCCTGTTCGACGCCGTGGCCTCGCTGCTCGGAGTGCGGCAGGAGTCGAGTTACGAAGCGCAGGCGGCCATGATGCTGGAGCAGATCACCGCTCCGGTCGCGGCGGGGGCGTACCCGTTCTCCCTGGTCGAGAGCCAGGGTGAGGACGGTGCGCCGCTGGTCGACCTGGATTGGCGTCCCGTCATCCGCGGTGTGCTGGACGATCTGTGGCGCGGGACCGCCGCCTCGGCCGTCGCGGGCAGGTTCCACGGCACCATGGCGCGGATGATCGCGGCGACGGCGGAATGGATGGGATTGAGCCGGGTAGTGCTCACCGGCGGCTGCTTCCAGAACGCCGCCCTGCTCTCGCTCGCCGCCCGCGAGCTGGGGATCGGGCGATTTGAGGTCGTGACGCACTGCCGGATTCCGCCGAACGACGGCGGACTCGCGGTGGGGCAGGCGATGGTGGCGGCACACCAGCTGCTGGAAGGCAGGGGGTAGACCCGTGTGTCTTGGCGTTCCAGGTGAGATCCTTGAGACGCACGCCGGGCCGGGCGGGCTGCGGTACGGCACCGTCCGGTTCGGCGGGGCGAGCCGCGAGGTATGCCTCGAGTACGTCCCCGAGGCTGGCATCGGGGACTACGTCATCGTACACGTGGGTCTGGCGTTGAGCCGGATCTCGCCGGAGGATGCGGAGGAGACCTTCCGCTATCTCGAGGAGATGCAGGAGCTGGCCGACCTCGGCGACGAGCTGCAGGCGCTGGAGCAGTCGGAGGTGCCGTGAAGTACCTGGATGAGTACCGGGACGGGTCTGCGGCCCAGCGCTACGCCGAGACGTTGCGCGCCGTCGTCACGCGGCCGTGGACGCTGATGGAGGTGTGCGGCGGCCAGACGCACTCGATCGTGCGCTACGGGATCGACGAGATGCTGCCGCCGGGCGTCACGCTGGTGCACGGACCCGGCTGCCCGGTGTGCGTGACGCCGGTTGCGATTCTCGACAAAGCGTTCCGCATCGCCCGCCGGCCCGAGGTGGTGTTCACCTCGTTCGGCGACATGCTCCGGGTGCCGGGCACGAGCGACGACCTGCTGCACGTGCGAGCGGAAGGCGGTGATGTCCGGGTGGTGTATTCGCCGCTCGATGCGGTCGCGATCGCGGAGCGGGAGCGGGAGCGCGAGGTCGTGTTCTTCGCGGTGGGCTTCGAGACCACCGCGCCGGCCAACGCCATGGCCGTGAAGCTCGCCGCCGGCAAGCACCTCACCAATTTCAGCCTGCTGGTCGCCCAGGTGCGCGTGCCGCCCGCGCTCGAGGCCATCCTCGCCGAGCCGGAGTGCCGAGTGCAGGCCTTTCTCGCCGCCGGACACGTGTGCACGGTGATGGGCACGGCGGAGTACGAGCCCCTGGCGGACCGCCACCACGTGCCGGTGGTGGTGACCGGTTTCGAGCCGTTGGACCTGCTGCAGGGCGTCGCCATGGCGGTGCGCCAGCTGGAGGAAGGGCGCAGCCAGGTCGAGATCCAGTACGCGCGGGTCGTGCGCCGCGAGGGGAACGCCGTCGCGCGCGGCGCGATCGAAGAGGTGTTCGAGGTCACGGATCGCACCTGGCGGGGCCTCGGCCCGATCAAGCGCAGCGGGCTCGGGCTGAACGCGCGCTATGCGGCATTCGACGCCGAGCGGCGGTTCCCCGACGCGACGCCGGACGCCCTGGAGGACCCGGATTGCCAGGCCGGCCTGGTGCTCCAGGGGCGGATGCGGCCTCAGGAGTGTCCGGCGTTCGGGTCGCGGTGCACCCCGGAGCATCCGCTGGGCGCGCCGATGGTGTCCAGCGAGGGAGCGTGCGCGGCGTACTGGCTGTATCGCCGTCGCCGCGCGGCGGCGGTGGCCTGATGGGCGGCGAGATCGTGTGCCCGGTGCCGCTGCCCGCGGGCCAGCGCATCCTCCTGGCCCACGGCGGCGGTGGGCGGATGACGCGCGAGCTGGTGGAGCGCCTGTTCGTCCCCGCCTTCCGCAATGACGTGCTCGCGGCGCTCCACGATTCGGCGGTGCTGGAGATGCCCACGGGCCGGCTTGCGTTTACCACCGACAGCTTCGTCGTGCGGCCGATCTTCTTCCCCGGCGGTGACGTCGGGACGCTCGCCGTCAACGGGACGGTCAACGACCTCGCGATGAGCGGTGCGCGCCCCCTGTACCTCAGTCTCGGGTTCATCCTCGAGGAGGGGCTCGCGGTGGACGACCTGGCCCGCGTGGTCGCCTCGGTCAAGCGCGCGGCGGGTGAGTCCGGCGTAGCGGTTGTGGCCGGCGACACCAAGGTTGTCGAGCGCGGGAAGGGCGACGGCATCTACATCACCAGCTCGGGCGTGGGCGTGGTGGTGGCGCGCCGCCCCGTCGCACCCGCCCAGGTACGGCCCGGTGATGCCATCATCGTGAGCGGGCCCGTCGGCCAGCACGGTGTCGCGGTGATGGCCGTGCGGGACGGTCTCAAGTTCAGCTCGCCCATCCTGAGCGACAGCGCGAGCGTGGCAGCACCCGTGCTGGCGCTGCTGGAGGCTGGCCTCGACGTGCACTGCCTGCGCGACCCGACGCGGGGGGGCGTCGCAACGGTGTTGAACGAGATCGCCTCCCAGGCGGGGTGCGAGATCGCGGTGCACGAGAGCGCCGTGCCGGTCGGCGAGGACGTCGCCGGCGCGTGTGAGGTCCTCGGACTCGATCCACTCTACGTGGCGTGCGAGGGGCGCTTCCTTGCGTTCGTCGCTCCAGGCGACGCGGACGCCGCGCTCGCGCTGCTCGGGGCGAGGGCCGACACCGCGCGGGCCGCCCGGATCGGCACCGTCCGCGCCGCCGGGACGCCGGGGCTCGTGACGCTGAAGACGGTGGCGGGCGGCGAGCGGGTGCTGGACCTGCTGTCCGGAGAGCAGCTGCCGAGAATCTGTTGAAGAGGGGCTAGGGGCTAGGGGCTGGGGGATAGGGCGCCACCCATCACTGGCCCCTAGCCCCTAGTCCCCAGCCCCTTTCCTAACGCGCCGCGTCCAACGATCATCTACCTCCCATGCCAACCGCCAGCAGCGCTCCCGCCATCAGGTGCTCCGCCCTCGTCAAGCGCTACAAGGACGTCGTCGCCGTCGCCGGACTCGACCTCGACGTCCACGCGGGCGAGTGCTTCGGGCTGCTGGGCCCGAACGGCGCCGGGAAGACCACGACGGTCGAGATGCTGGAAGGGCTCGTGGCGCCCGATGCCGGCGACATCGAGTTGCTCGGCATGCGGTGGGATCGCGACGAGCATGCGCTGCGCGAGCGGCTCGGTGTCGCACTGCAGGAGACGAAGCTCGCCGACCGGCTCACGGTGGCGGAAGTGATCCGCCTGTTCCACAGCTTCTACCGGCGCGGCCGTACCGTGGAGGAGGTTCTGGATGTGGTCGCGCTGGGGGAGAAGCGCGACGCGTGGGTCGAGAAGCTGTCGGGCGGGCAGCGGCAGCGCCTGGCCATCGCGTGCGCTCTGGTGGGCGATCCGGACATCCTCTTCCTGGACGAGCCGACCACCGGGCTCGATCCGCAGTCGCGCCGCCAGCTCTGGGAGGTGGTCGCCGAGTTCAAGCGGGGCGGCGGGACGGTGGTCCTGACCACCCACTACATGGAAGAGGCGGAGCGCCTGTGCGACCGGGTGGCGGTGATGGACCACGGCAGGGTCATCGCGCTGGGTACGCCGCGGGAACTCATCGCGTCGCTGGGCGCTGAAGAAGTCGTGGAGTTCTCGCTCGAGGGGGGCGCCGCGCCGCCGTCCGAATCCAATCTGTCCGCGCTGCCGGGAGTCACGGCGGTGCGTCGCGACGGCCCGCGCTTCACGCTCACCGTGAGCGAGGTGCACCGTGCGGTACCGGGTCTGCTGGCCGAGCTGCAGCGCAGGGGCGTGGAATTGACCGCGCTGGTGACGCATCATGCGACGCTGGAGGATCTGTTCCTGAGCCTGACGGGGAGACATTTGCGGGATGAATGACGGGGAGGTGATGAGGTGATGAAGTGATGGAGTGATGACGTGATGAGAGTCGCGCACCCGTCATCGCCTCCTCACATCATCACCTTCATTACGTCATCACCTCCCCGTAAGGGTAGGAGCCCGATGAGCTACTGGCGTCCGTTGTGGCAATTGACCCTGGCCCGCTTCCGGGAGCAGCTCCGGCAGCCGGAGGTGCTGTTCTGGGTCTTCGCCTTCCCGCTGCTGTTGGCGGTCGCGCTGGGTCTCGCGTTCCGCAACCGTCCGCCCGAAGTGATCCGCGTGGCGGTCGAGGCGGGCCGGAGCGCGGACTCGGTGGCGGGCCTCTTGAACCGCAGCCGTGGGCTCAGGGCTGCGGTGCTGGCGGGTGGGGAGGCCGCCGAGCAGCTGCGGAAGGGGAGCGTCACGCTCGTCGTGGTGCCGGGAGACCCGTTGCTCTACCGGTTCGATTCGACGCGGTCGGAGAGCCGTCTGGCCCGGCTGGCCGCCGACGACGCGCTGCAGCGGGCCCTGGGCCGCAGGGACGTGCAGGCGGTGGCCGAGCAGAAGGTGATGGCGAAGGGCTCGCGGTACATCGACTTCCTGATCCCCGGCCTCCTGGGGCTCAACCTCATGGGTACGGGGATGTGGGGGATGGGCTACGCGGTGGTGGACGCCCGGAAGCGCAAGCTCATGAAGCGGCTGCTGGCGTCGCCGATGCGTCGCAGCGAGTACCTGCTCTCCTTCATCGTAGCGCGGCTGGTCATGCTCGGGCCGGAGGTGGTGCTGCTGCTGGGATTCGGGATGCTCGCCTTCGGCGTCCCGATGCGCGGCTCGGTGCTGAGCCTCGCGCTGGTGGTGCTGATCGGGGCGATGTGCTTCGCAGGTCTGGGCCTGCTGACGGCGAGCCGGGCGCGGACCATCGAGATGGTCTCCGGCCTGATGAACCTCATCATGATGCCGATGTGGGTCCTGTCGGGCGTGTTCTTTTCGTCGGCCAACTTCCCCGCGGCAATGCAGCCGCTGATCAAGGCCCTGCCGCTGACGGCGCTGAACGACGCGCTGCGGGCCGTCATCCTCGACGGCGCGTCGCTCGGGGCCGTGGCAGTGCCTGGGGCCATCTGCGCGGCGTGGGGCGCGGCCTCGTTCGCGGTCGCCCTCAAGATCTTCCGCTGGCTGTAGCGCGCGCCTGACGGCTGCGTCGGCGCCTGCCGCAGCCCGCGGCGTACGGTGCCGGCATCGCACTCGGGCGCTCGTCTGCGCATATTGCACGGTTCATCGAAGCGCCGGAGATCCTGCATGATCCGAGAAGTTCTGACCCTCGCCCTCGTGGCCGCGTCTCACGGCGGCGCCGTGCCACCGCGGCCTACGCCGCAGCTCGTCGTCGTGATCACGATCGACCAGTGTCGCGCCGACTATCTCGATCGCTGGCGGACGCAGCTGACCGGCGGTCTGGCGCAGCTGCTGCGGCGCGGCGCGGTCTTCACGGATGCGTATCAGGACCACGCCATGACGGAGACGGCCCCGGGGCACTCCACGGTGCTGTCCGGGCGCAACCCGCATTCGACGGGCATCGTCCATAACGAGGAGGGCGTCGAGGATTCCAGCGCCACCCTCATCGGGGTGAACGGCCCGGGCGCCTCGCCGTTTCGTTTCCGGGGCACCGAGCTGTACGACTGGATGGCCGCGCGGTATCCCGACTCCCGCGCGCTCTCGGTGAGCCGCAAGGATCGCGCGGCCATTCTTCAGCTCGGCCGCGCGCGCCAGCAGGTGTACTGGTACCAAAGCGGGCAGTTCACGACGAGCCACTACTACGCGGACACGCTGCCGGAATGGCTGCGCGCCTTCAACGCCGGGGTGGCGCCGGCCTACGCGCCCGGGAAGGTGTGGGCGCTGCTGCTGCCGGCGACGGACTACGCCGAGCCGGACAGCGAGCCGTACGAGCACCGTGGACGCGACTTCACCTTCCCGCACGTCCTGCCGGGGGACCCGGCGGCCGCGGCGCAGGCGGTGATGGTGACGCCGTTCATCGATTCGCTCACCCTCGCGCTGGCGCTCGACGGCGTGCAGCAGTTGGGGCTGGGCAGAGGCCCGCAGCCGGATCTGCTCGCGATCAGCCTCTCCGCCACGGACTACATCGGGCACGCCTACGGCCCGGACTCGCGGGAGATCCACGACCAGGTGCTCCACCTCGACCGCTACCTGGGCGCGTTTCTCGACTCGCTGGCCCGGCTGCGCGATCCGCGTCGCATCATCATCGCGCTGACCGCCGACCACGGCGTCACGTCCTACCCCGAATGGTCGCGCGCCCACGGCGACCCGGCCGCGCGCGCGGTCAGCCTCGACTCCCTGATCCACGCGACCGAGGAGGCGCTGGTCACCAGGGCCGGGGCAGGGCGGTGGATCAGGTTCTTCGATCTGGGCATGCTGGCGATGGATCGCGCCGGGCTCGAGGCCAGGGGGATCAACGTGGACTCCGTGGTCGGCGATCTCGCGGCGCGGATGCGGGAGACCACGGGCGTGCTCCGGGTCGATACGCCGCGCCGCCTCGCCGCGGCGGACTCGGCGAAGGACGCGGTTGCCCGCCGGTGGCTCAACGCGATTCCTCCGGACTTCGGCGTGGAGCTGGTCGTGACGCTCCGTCCCCACGACGTCTGGGCGGGTCCGCCGAGCGCCGAGCACGGGCAACCGTCGTATGATGACACCCACGTGCCGCTGGTGATCGCGGGGTCGGGCGTCAGGCCGGGGCGATACCCGTGGCGCGTGCAGGTGGCCGACCTGGCACCGACGCTGGCCCGGCTGATCGGCGTGACGCCACTCGAGCCGCTGGACGGGCACGCGCTCACCCGGGTGCTGGTCCGGTGAGGGAGTGAGGCGGTGAGGGCCGTCGTCATCACCAAGGGCGGAGGCCCCGAAGTGCTCCAGCTTCGCGAGGTCCCTGCGCCGCAGCCCGCCGCGGGCGAGATCCTGGTGCGCGTCCGGGCGGCCGGGGTCAACCGTGCGGACATCCTCCAGCGGATGGGTCAGTACCCCGCGCCGCCGGGCGCGCCGGCCGACATCCCGGGGCTCGAATACGCGGGCGAGGTCGCGGCGCTGGGTGCCGGGGCACGGGCCTGGAAAGTCGGCGACCGCGTGATGGGACTCGTGCCGGCGGGCGGGTACGCGGAGCGCGTGACGGTCGACGAGTCGCTCGCCTTGCGAGTGCCGTCCGGTTGGTCGTTCGAGCAGGCGGCGGCGGTGCCGGAGGCGTTCATCACCGCGCACGACGCCCTGTTCCGCCAGATGCGGCTGCAGGCCGGGGAGCGTGTGCTCATCCACGCAGTCGGGAGCGGAGTGGGGACCGCCGCCCTGCAGCTCGCGCAGGCGTTCGGCGCCCGGACCTTCGGCACCTCGCGCAGCGCGGCCAAGCTCGAGCGGGCGCGCGCCCTCGGCCTGGAGGTGGCGATCGACAGTTCCCGGGAGGACTTCGCCGAGGTCGTGAAGCGGCACACGGGCGGCGACGGTGTGGACGTGGTGCTCGACCTGGTTGGCGGGCCGGTGCTGGCGGGCAGCATCCAGTCACTGTCGCGCGGCGGGAGAATGATCGTCGTCGGGCTCACGGGAGGCCGCAGCGCTACCCTCGACCTGGGCGCCGTACTCAGCAAGCGCCTGACCATCGTGGGCACTGTACTGCGGGCGAGGACGCTGGAGGAGAAGATCGCCGTCACCGCGCACTTCGCCGCGGAAGTCCTGCCGCTGCTCGAGGGCGGCATCGTCCGGCCGCTGGTGGAGCGGAGCTATCCGCTGGCCGACGCGGCCGAGGCGCACCGGCGGCTGGAGTCGGACGCCGTGTTCGGGAAGCTGGTGCTGCGGTGTGACGAGGCGGCTGACGGCGGATAGCCGGGGGGGACTATGGCGGCGCTGAAGATCTCGGCGAAAGCGACCGAGACGATCGAGTACCTGGAAGCCCTGCTCAAGGAGGCCGATCACTTCGGCGCCCTGGTGGAGCAGTACGCGGCCAACAAGAAGGGCGGGGAGATGTACGCTGCCCAGGTGTCGCGCCAGCTCGGGCAACTGCGCCAGAAGGCGATGATGCGCAACCTTGGCTTCATCGCCGACGCGGCCGGACAGCTCGGCGTCATGGCGTCCCGGGGTGGGAGTCAGATGATGAAGGCCCGGTCACTGCGGGACGGCGTGGCATCGTTCCGCGCGCTCATCGAGCGCACCATCAAGGGGACCATGGCGGCGGACGAGGGGGCGCAGAAGGAGAAGGCATTCCAGGTAGAGAAGGCGGTGAAGGCGCAGGTCGAAGCCGTGAAGGCGCGGGTGCTGGCGGAGGACGCGAAAGCGGCGGCCCAGCTCGGAGCCACGGCGTCTTCCCAGGCTGCCACGGTGAGCGCGCCGGCCGCGGCGAAACCTGCTGCCGCGCCACAGGCGGCTCCTCCGCTATCCCCTGCGCCGAAAGCGGCTCCTGCTTCGACCGCTGCTACGACGCCCGCTGCCCCCAAGCCCGTGGCTGCACCGGTTCCGCCCGCGGCGAAGTCGACCGTGGCTCCGGCCCCAGCTGGGGCGAAGCCGGCCGCGCCGCAGGCGGCTCCTAAGGCCGCTGCGGCATCAGCGCCCCCCGCCCCGAAGACTGCGGCCGCGCCGGCTGCGGCCGCGGCGAAGTCGGCTGCGGCGCCGGCCCCAGGCGGAGCGAAGCCGGCTGCAGCGGCTGAGAAAGTCCCTGTGCCGCCTGCCGCACCGCAGACGGGTCCGCGAGTTGCCGCACCTGCTCCGGCGCCGTCCCAGCCGGCGACTACGCCGCAGACGCCCGCCGCGCCCATGCCGAAGGTTCCGGCGTCACCGCCGTCTGCCGCCGAGCCAGCCAGGCCGCGGACGGCGGAACCGGCGCCCACCAAACCACAGAACTAGAGTCTAGGGGACAGGGATGGCGACGCTCGACAAGTTCATCGAGGTGATGTTCCAGCAGGGCGCATCGAACATGCGCCTCGCCAGCGGCTCCGCGGTGGTGCTGGAAGTGGACGGCTCCGACCGCCCCGTCACCAAGGATGTCCTGACGAAACCGAAGGTCATGGCACTGGTGCGGGAGATCGCGCCGGAGGGCATGAAGGACCACCTTGACGCCGAATCGCGGATGGCGTTCGGCTACGCGGTGGACGGCAAGCGCGTGGACGTCGAGATCGTCCACATGGGCGACGACGTCGAGGTGACGATCGCGCCTGCGAAACCGCGCCGCTCAAGTGCGGCGATCTCGATGCCGATGGAGGCGCGCAGCCCGGCGGCGGCACCGCCGGCCGCGGCGCCCGCGCCTCGGCGTGCCCCCACGGCGGCGGTCTCGGCCGCATCGGCCGCCGCGGAGGAACGGATCCAGGGATTCCTGCACACCCTGGTCGAATCGGGCTCGTCGGATCTCCACCTGCGGGTCGGCGAGCCGCCGATCACCCGCAAGTCCGGCGTGATGAAGCGGTTCGAAGGCCACGAGCCACTCACCATCGACGAGATGGAGGCGTTGCTGTTCTCCATCATGCCGGACCGCAACAAGAACGAGTTCGCGGAGTGCAACGACACCGACTTCGCCTACGAAATCCTCGACCTCGCCCGCTTCCGCTGCAACGTGCTCAAGGACCGCCACGGCCCCGCGGCGGTGTTCCGGGTCATCCCGACCAAGGTGCAGACCGCCGAGGAGCTGGGCCTGGCGGAGGAGGTGCAGAAGCTGTGCTTCCTGACCAAGGGCCTCGTGCTGGTCACCGGCCCCACCGGCTCGGGGAAGTCCACGACGCTGGCCGCGATGATCGATCTGATCAACCGCAAGCGCACCGACCACATCATCACCATCGAAGACCCGATCGAGTTCGTTCACCCCAACAAAAGCTGCATCATCACCCAGCGGCAGGTGGCCCTGCACACCGAGTCGTTCAAGCGGGCCCTGCGCGCCGCGCTCCGCGAGGACCCCGACATCGTGCTGGTCGGCGAAATGCGGGACCTCGAGACTGTCGCGATCGCCATTGAAACCGCGGAGACGGGGCACTTGGTCTTCGGCACGCTGCACACCACGACCGCGGCGTCCACGGTGGACCGTATCATCGATCAGTTCCCGGCCGACCGGCAGAGCCAGATCCGCGTGATGCTGTCCGAATCCCTGAAGGGCGTGGTGGCGCAGATCCTCTGCAAGAAGATCGGCGGAGGGCGTGTCGCGGTGCGCGAGATCCTGCTCGCCATCCCGGCCATCGCCAACCTGATCCGGGAGGGCAAGACCTTCCAGATTCCCTCGATGATCCAGACCAACAAGAAGATGGGGATGATCACGCTCAACGATGCCCTGATGGAGGTCGTCGAGAAGAAGCTGGTGGAGCCCGGCGAGGCCTACATGAAGGCGGCCGACAAGTCCGGCCTGGAGGCCATGCTGAGGGCCAAGGGGCACGACATGGGGTTCCTCAAGACCATGCAGGCGTGAACTCTACGGGGAGGTGATGAGGTGATGGAGGAGATGATGTGATGAAGTGATGCTGGTCGAGCACCCGTCATCACCTCATCACCCCATCACATCATCACGTCCATCACCTCCCCGTCGGACCCTATCGCAGCGCATAGCTCGACAGCACCTTCACGTAATTCGCTCGCTCGAACGCCTCGGGATTCGCCGCCGAGCGCTGGCTCAAGCTGCCGCGCATCTGCCGGATGGACTCGTACTCGTGCTCGTTGAGCCATTGCCCCAGGTCACGGCGCACCTTCGCCAGATGCGGGATGCCGTGCCTGAGCAGGGCCGAGGCCATCATCGCGACATTGGCGCCGGCCATCATCGCCTTGAGGACGTCGGGCGCCTCGTGCACGCCGCCGGTGACGGCGAGGTCGGTCTGGACCCGGCCGTACAGCACGGCCACCCAGTGAAGGCGCAGCAGCAGCTCGTACGGCTGGCTCAGGGAGAGCGAGCTCACCACCTCGAGGTTCTCGATGTCGAGGTCCGGCTGATAGAAGCGGTTGAACAGCACCAGCGCGTCGGCGCCGGCCTCTTCGAGGCGGCGGGCCATGTTGGCGAACGCCGTGAACTGGTGGCCGACCTTCACCGCGAGCGGGATGCGAATGGCCGCCTTCACGTCGCGCACCAGGTCGCAGTACTGCTGCTCCACGGCGGCGCCGGTGAGGTGTGAGTCGGTCGGGATGAAGTAGACGTTCAGCTCCAGCGCGTCGGCGCCGGCCTGCTCGATCTTGCGGGCGTACTCGACCCAGCCGCCGCTCGAAACGCCGTTGATGCTGCCGATCACCGGAATGCCGAGCGCCGCCTTCGCCTTGCGGATGTGCTCGAGGTAGCCATCCGGCCCGAGGTTGTAGCTCTGGAGATCGGGGAAGTAGCTCAGCGCCTCGGCGTAGCTGTCGGTGCCCGTCGACAGCGCCCGATCCAGCATATCGCTCTCGCGGGCGATCTGCTCCTCGAACAGCGAGTGGAGCACCACCGCGGCGGCGCCTGCCTCCTCCAGCTTCCGCAGGTTGGCGAGATCCTCGCACAACGGAGAGGCCGAGGCCACGAGCGGGTTCGGCAGCGAGAGCCCGAGATAGGTGGTCGACAGGTCGGTCATGGCTTGCTCTCTCCGGTGCCGGCGGTGCCGGCCATGGCCGCCATGTAGGTGTACATCCGCCAGCGGTCGGCCACGTCGTGTTGCGCCAGCTCGCCGAGCCGCTTTGCCGCCGAGGGATCGCTGTGCGCCAGCATCGTGTAGCGCGTCTCGCTCTTGGTGTAGTCCGTCAACGGCAGCGAGGGCGCCTTCGAATCCAGGAGGAGCGGGTTCTTTCCCTGGGCCGCCAGGGCCGGGTTGTAGCGCAACAGCGGCCAGTACCCGGTCTGCACGGCGATCTTCTGCTGGTCCAGCCCGTACAACATGTCGTAGCCGTGGTTGATGCAGTGGCTGTAGGCCACGATGAGCGATGGGCCGTCGTAGGCGTCGGCCTCGAGGAACGCGCGCACGGTCTGTGCGTCGTCGCCCCCCATCGCGACGCGGGCCACGTAGACGCTGCCGTAGGCCATCGCCATGAGTGTCAGGTCCTTCTTGGCGTTGGGCTTGCCGCCGGCCGCGAACTTGGCAACGGCGCCCCGCGGCGTGGCCTTGGAGGCCTGGCCGCCGGTGTTGGAGTAGACCTCGGTGTCGAGCACCAACACGTTCACGTTGCGGCCTGACGCCAGCACGTGGTCGAGCCCGCCGTACCCGATGTCGTAGGCCCAGCCGTCGCCGCCCACGATCCACACGCTCTTCTTGACCAGCGCGTCGGCCAGGGACTCCAGCATGCGGGCCTCGGGATCCGGAAGCGACGCCAGCAGCGTCTTCAGCTGCGCCACCCGCTGCCGCTGCGCGGCGATGCCCGCTTCGGTGGACTGGTCGCCGCCCGCCAGCGCGCCCGCCAGCCCATCGCCCAGCCGGCCGGCCATCCGGAGCACCAGCTCGCGGGCGAACTCGGCCTGCTTGTCGATGGAGAGCCGCATCCCCATCCCGAACTCGGCGTTGTCTTCGAACAGGGAGTTGGACCAGGCGGGGCCGCGGCCCTCGCCGTTCATCGCCCACGGCGTCGTCGGCAGGTTGCCCCCGTAGATGGACGAGCAGCCCGTCGCGTTGGCCACGATGGCCCGGTCGCCGAACAGCTGGCTCATGAGCTTCACGTAGGGCGTCTCGCCGCACCCGGAGCACGCGCCCGAGAACTCGAACAGCGGCCGGAACAGCTGCACGTCCTTGATCTGATCGGGACGCAGCACCGTGCGGTCGGTTTCCGGCAACGAGAGGAAGAACTCCCAGTTGGCCCGCTCCGGCTCACGCAACGGCAGCTGGGGCTGCATGTTGATCGCCTTCAGCTTGGCTTCGCTCTTGTTCTTCACGGGGCACGCCTCGACGCACAGGCCGCAGCCCGTGCAGTCCTCCGGCGCGACTTGGAGCAGGTAGCGGCGCTCCTTGAACTCCCGCCACCGCGCCGCCGCCGACTTGAAGGTGGGCGGCGCGCCGGTCAGGGCCGCCGCATCCACCACCTTGGCGCGGATCACCGCGTGCGGGCACACCAGCACGCACTTGCCGCACTGGATGCAGATCTTCTCGTCCCACACCGGAAGGTCGACGGCGATGTTGCGCCGCTCCCACTGCGTCGTGCCGGTGGGATACGTGCCGTCGTCCGGCAGCGCGCTCACGGGGAGCAGATCGCCGCGGCCCGCGATGATCTCCGCCGTCACCTTCTGCACGAACTCCGGGGCCTCGGCCGGCACCGGCGGCTGGATGTCGAAGCTGCTGGTGACCCGCGCCGGCACCTTCACTTCGTGCAGCTGGGCGAGGGCCGCATCCACGGCGGCGAAGTTCTTCTTCACCACCGACTCGCCGCGCTTCCCGAAGGTCTTTTCGATCGCGTGCTTGATGGCGGCGATCGCCTCGTCCCTGGGCAGCACGCCGCTGATCGCGAAGAAGCACGTCTGCATCACCGTGCTGATCCGCCCGCCCAGGCCCGCACCCTGCGCCACTTTGAGGCCGTCGATCACGTACAGCTTGAGCTTCCGCTCGACGATGTGCTGCTGCGCCTTGCGCGGCAGGCGATCCCAGACCTCCTCGGGCCCGAACGGAGAGTTGAGCAGGACCGGGGAGCCGGGCTCCGCCGGCGCCAGCAGGTCGTTCCGCTCGAGGAACGTGAAGTTGTGGACCGCGACGAAGTTGGCGCTGGTGACCAGGTAGGTCGAGTGGATGGGCTTGGCGCCGAACCGGAGATGCGACGTCGTCATCGTACCCGACTTCTTCGAGTCGTACACGAAGTAGCCCTGCGCGTAGTTGTCCGTGTCCTCGCCGATGATCTTGATCGAGTTCTTGTTGGCGCTCACGGTCCCGTCGGCGCCCAGGCCGTAGAACAGCGCGCGCACCGTCTTCGGGTCCTCGGTCGAGAACGCCGGGTCGTAGGCCAGGCTGGTGCGCGTGACGTCGTCGTCGATCCCCACCGTGAAGTGATTCTTGGGCTCGGTCGAGGCCATCTCGTCGAACACGCCCTTGACCATCGCGGGCGTGAATTCCTTGGACGACAGGCCATACCGCCCGCCGATCACGCGCGGGAACGAGGGCAGGGGCGGCTGCGTGCCGCTCATCGTCTCGACCAGGGCCGTGAGCACGTCCTGGTACAGCGGCTCACCCGCGCTCCCGGGCTCCTTGGTCCGATCGAGCACCGCGATCGTCTCCACCGTCTTGGGCAGCGCGGCGACGAAGTGCTGGACCGAGAACGGCCGGAACAGGCGCACCTTCAGTGCACCGATCTTCTCGCCCCGGGCGACGAGGTAGTCCACCGCCTCTTCGGCCGCCTCCGCTCCCGAGCCCATCAACACGATCACCCGCTCGGCATCGGGAGCGCCCACGTAGTCGAACAGGTGGTACGCGCGTCCCACCACCTTGGCGAACCGGTCCATCACGCGCTGCACGATGCCGGGACAGGCGAGGTAGTAGGGATTCACGGCCTCGCGGGCCTGGAAGTACACGTCCGGGTTCTGGGCGGAGCCGCGGAGCACCGGGTGGTCAGGAGAGAGCGCCCGCGCCCGGTGCGCCCGCACGGTGTCGTCGTCGATCATGGCGCGCAGGTCGTCCTGTGTCAGCGCCTCGATCTTGGCGACTTCGTGGGACGTCCGGAACCCGTCGAAAAAGTGCAGGAACGGCACCCGCGACTCGAGCGAGGCCGCCGTGGCGATCACCGCCAGGTCCGTGACTTCCTGGATCGAGTTCGAGGAGAGGAGCGCGAAGCCGGTCGCCCGCGTGGCCATCACGTCGCTGTGGTCGCCGAAGATGGACAGCGCCTGCGCCGCCAGCGCGCGCGCGGCCACGTGGAACACCGTCGCCGTCAGCTCCCCGGCGACCTTGTACATGTTCGGGATCATCAGCAACAGGCCTTGCGACGACGTGAACGTGGTCGCCAAGGCGCCCGACTGGAGCGCGCCGTGGAGCGCTCCGGCCGCGCCGCCCTCGCTCTGCATCTCCACCACCGTGGGCACCGTGCCCCACAGGTTGGGCCGCTTCTCCGAGGCCCACTGGTCGGACCACTCGCCCATCGGGGACGAGGGGGTGATCGGGTAGATGGCAATGACTTCGTTGAGCTGGTAAGCGACCCTGGCGGCCGCCTCGTTCCCGTCGATCGTCAGCTTCTGCTTGCCCATGGTCTCTCCGTGCCGCGCGCGCCGGTGCCCCGGACGCGCCCGGGCTGGGTGAATCTACTGGCACACCGTCAGGCTCCAAGTTCCGCAAGTTGCGTTCCTAGGATTGGCTGGCGATCTGGATTCTGGTAAGTGATTGCTGCGAAAGGCGATACAGCCGAGCCGGCGACCCAGGTGGCCGCCGGCTCGACCGTCGGGATGGGGCTAGGCGGTCAGCGCTCCGTCGAGAATCTCCACGGCGATCTCGGGCTGATGCACGAGCGTGTGGTGAACCGTGCAGCTCTCGGCCACCCGCACGAGGGCCTCCCGGTACTGCTCCGGGACGCCCTTGGGGATCGAGATCGCGACCTCAAAGCGTCCGATGCGGTGCGGGTTGGTCTCCGCGGCCGTCAAGACCTGCACCGCGAGGCCCGTCGCGTCGAGCCCTCGTGTCGCGAGGAACTGCTTCACGAACAGCGCCACGCACGTGCCCAGAGCGGCCGGCAGCAGCTCCAGCGGCATCGGCCCGGCATCCTGGCCTCCGCCCTGCGGTGGCTGGTCCACCGTGATCTTGTGGCCGCGAATGTCCGCCGTGAACTGCATGCCGCCATCCCAGGTGACGGTGAGCGGCTTCACGCGCTCTCCGCCTTCGCGGCATCGGTGCCGACGTGCTTGTCCAGCATATCGGTGAAGAAGGGGAGAGGAGCCGCGCCGAGGACGCCGTCCACGACGTCGCCACCTTTGAATAGCGCCACGGTCGGAATGCTCCGGATGCCGTAGGTCTGCGACGTGACGGGGTTCTCGTCCACGTTCAGCTTCGCTACGCGCACTCGGCCGGCGTAGAGCTCGGCGACCTTTTCCATCACCGGGGCCACCGCGCGGCACGGGCCGCACCACGGCGCCCAGAAATCCACCAGGACCGGGCCGTCGGCCTTGAGAACATCGGTTTCGAAGGTGGAATCGCTCACGACCGTCACGTCTTTCACGAGTCACTGCTCCTTGGGTGTGTTGGTTGCTCGCCCGGCGGCCGTTCGCACGCGATCAAGCGCCTGCCGTAGCAGGTCGCGCACCTCGGACGCCAGCGGTGTCAGGTCGTCGCGGCCGGCGACCCCGAGGTGCACGACCGGGTCCACGACGGCCACCACGCTCGTGCCGGGCCGATCCCCGGCGTACACGATCACATTGCACGGCAGCAGGAGCCCGATCGGCCGCTCGCCCGTCAGCAGCCGATGGGCGAAAGGCGGATTGCAGGCGCCCAGAATGACGTACGGGCGGAACTCGACGTCGAGCTTCGTCTTGAAAGTGGCGCGCACGTCGATTTCCGTCAGGACGCCGAAACCATGCGCAGCGAGGGCGTCGCGCGTGAGCGCCACCGCCCGCTCGTAGGCAACGGGAAGCTCGGCCTCGAATCCATATGGCAGAGTGCCGGGTGACGGCATCAGTCCCCCTGGCGGCGCCGGCCGCGCCCCGTCGCGGTGTCACAGTGACGGAGACAGTCGAGCATCCGCACGACGCGCGAATCGGCGATGGCGTACCAGACGTTGGAGCCGTGGCGTCGCCCCGCCACGATGCCGGCGGCCCGCATCCGCGCCAGCTGCTGGGAGACGAGCGCCTGCGGGGCATCCAGGCTCTCCTGGAGCTGGGTCACCGTCTGCTCGCCCGGCTCCAGCAGCTCGACGATCCGCAGTCGCACCGGGTGGCCAAGCACACGGACCATCTCGGCGGCTTCAGTCAGGACGCGCGGGTCGAGCGGTGCCTGACGCAGGGCAGGAGTCATAGAGACATAGTAATATGGCTATGTATCCATGGCAAGGGGGCCCACTCCCTGGCCCCCCGGACCCGAACCCCCTGGGGATCGGACGCTCACGGTTGGGTTGCTCGCTCTTGCTCTTGACAATAGTCGTGACAACGGATATAATGTCGCCATGGCGAAACGCCTCCAGGAGGAACTCAAGCAGACGCGGCCGTTCCGGACGGTCGAAGAGGAGGTCATGGTCGGCCTGGCTCGGACGGCCGATGCGCTCCAGCGAGGCTTCGTGGGCGTCTTCAAGGCCGTGGGGCTCTCTGCCACGCAGTACAACGTGCTTCGGATCCTGCGGGGGGCGGGGGGACCGGGGCTCTCCTGTGGAGACATCACGGAGCGTATGGTCACACGGGATCCTGACCTGACGCGGCTTCTGGATCGGCTGGAGACGCGACGCCTGGTGACGAGGGCGCGGGACGGCGAGGATCGGCGCGTCGTGACGACCCGGATCACGCAGGCGGGACTGTCGCTGCTGGAGCAGCTCGAGGCTCCGCTCGCGGCGGAGCAGCGGCGGCTGCTCGGGCACATGGGTGAGAAGCGGCTGCGTGTTCTGGCGGATCTTCTCGACGAGGCGCGCTCGATCCCTGACTGAGCGCTTTCTTGGCTCCAATAGTTGTTATGACGACTAGTGTGAGAACGTACACCATATGCCGTCCGACCTGAGGAGGATATGACCATGCAGTCCGCAACGACCACTCAGCAGTGGGCATTCGACGTCGTGCACTCCAGCGTCAACTTCACCGTGCGCCACTTGGTGGTGTCGAAGGTGCGCGGGCGGTTTACCAAGTGGGAGGGCGTGCTGGAGATGGACGAGAAGGACCCCAGTGGCGGCCGGGTGGAGGTCGTGATCGATGCGGGGAGCATCGATACCGGCGTGGCGCAGCGTGACGGGCACCTCAAGTCGCCGGACTTCTTTGACGTCGAGCGCTTCCCCGCGATCGCGTTCAAGAGCACACGGGTCGAGAAGGCGGGTGCCGGCGCGCTCAAGGTGACGGGCGACCTGACGATGCACGGGGTGACGCGTCCGGTGGTGCTTGATGTCGAGTACGCCGGGACTGCGAAGGATCCCTGGGGCGGACTGCGGGCCGGCTTCAGCGCTCGCGCGTCGCTCAACCGGAAGGAGTTCGGCCTGACGTACAACCAGCTGCTCGAGACCGGCGGCGTTGCGGTCGGCGAGACGGTGGAGATCGGGATCGAGGCGGAGATGGTGCAGCAGGCTGCCGCTCTCGCCACGGCGGCAGCGTAGGTCGAGAAGGAGCGACCGGAGGGCGTGGCGGCTATCTTTTCCGCATGACTGCCGCCACGCCTTCCGGCCGGGCCCCCACGGAGCGCGAGATCCTCTCGCTCGTGGCTCAAGCGGGCCGCGCGCCGCTCGCGGTCGTGCTCGATCGGGTAGTCGTGGCGCTGCAGCGCGGCATCCCGCAGTACACGGGCGTCTACATCTACTGGCTGGAGGGGAGCGACGAGCTGCGGCTCCGCGCGTTCTGCGGGCGGCCGACCGACCACGTGCGCATCCCGGTGGGTGAGGGGATCTGCGGTCGCGCAGCGCGCGAGCAGCGGACGGTGGTGGTGGACGACGTGAACGCGGATCCTGCCTACCTGGCCTGCAGCCTCGAAACGCGGAGCGAGATCGTGGTGCCGATCATGCAGGGCGCAACGGTGCTCGGTGAGATCGACATCGACTCGGACGTCCGGGCGGCCTTCACGCCTGACGACCGGGTCTTCCTCGAGAAGCTGGCTTCCCTGATTGCCGCCCGGGTGCAGCCCAACTTGGGGCTAGGGGCTAGGGGCTAGGGAAGCGGGGCCCCGGCCCCTAGCTCCTAGTCCCTAGTCCCTTCTTGATCACGTCACCGTGTACTCCGGCCCGCTCCCGCCCTCGGGCGGAGTGAAGCGCCCGCCCTTGGCGCTGATGGCGCTGCACTGCACGCAATTGGGCGCGTTGACCAGCAGTTGCCGCACGCCGTGCTCGTCGGTGGCCCACTCGTAGACGCCCGCTGGGCACAGGTTGATCCAGGCCGTGGCGACCGCCTCCGGCACGTCGGACCTGACCAGCAGGTGATTGGGCTGGGTGTCGCGGGTGCGGTTCCCGCTGGCGTACACGCTCGAGAGCTTGTCGAAGGTCAGCTTCCCGTCGGGTCTGGGATAGGCGCGCCGGCCGACTGACACGGGCCGCGCATCGTCGGGTTCGCTGGCGAACCGGCCCCCGGGGAACCTGCCCCGCGTCAGGGTCATGAGGCCGGCCAGCGCGGCGCCGGGCACGAGGCCGGCGCCGAACGCCTGGCGCATGTTGCGGACGCGGTACAGGTCAGTTCCGATGAAGCTCCGCCGCACGGCGTCGTCGTAGCCGGAGAGCGCTCCCGGCGCCGACGGGTCACGACCCGCCTTGAGGCAGGCGAAGATCGCCTCCGCCGCGAGGATCCCCGACCACATCGCGTAGTGGATTCCCTTGAGTGCCGGCACGTTGACGAAGCCGGCGGCGTCGCCCGCGAGCACGGCACCGCGCAAGCTCAGCTGCGAGGGGAGGGCATAGAACCCGCCCTCCGGGATGGTCTTCGCACCCCAGGCCGCGCGGGTCCCGCCCTCCAGGATGGGCCGGACGAGCGGATGCAGCTTGAGTTGCTGCAGCAGGTCGTGCACCGACAGCGAGGCGTCGGCGTAGTCGAGACCGACGACGAGGCCGATCGAGACCTGCGCCTCGCCCATCGGGTAGATGAAACCGCCGCCGAATTCCGCGGCGGCCCTCCCCCAGCGGAGCGGCCAGCCCATCGTGTGGATCACGCGATCCAGCGGGCGCGGCACGTCCCACACTTCCTTCACGCCAAGCGCGAACACCTGCGGGTTCCGGCCGGCCAGGCTGAAATGGTGGGCCAGAGCCGTGGCCAAGTGGCCGTTGCTCCCCTCGGTGATGACCGTCGCCCGGGCGAGGATCTCCGCGCCGGGCTCGAAGTTGGCCTCGGGGCTGCCGTCGCGCCCCCGGCCCTTGTCGCCGGTCAGTACGCCGCGCACGGCGCCGTCGGACACCAGCGCCTTCGCGGCCGCCGTCTCGGTGAGGATCGTGACGCCCGCCGCCTCCGCCTTCCCGGCCAGCCACCGAGCGACCTCGCTGATGGAGGCGACGTGGTTGCCGTGATTGCGCATGGTCGGCGGCATGAGCGGCGCGCGCAGCGCGCGGCGCTCGGTGAGCAGGTACAGCGCCTCGCCGGGCACGGGGCCGCGGAAGGGCAGCTCGCGCTCGGGCAGGTCGGGGAAGAGCGAGCGGAAGGCGACCGGGTTCACGACGGCACCCGACACCAGGTGTGCGCCGGGGTACTTGCCCTTCTCGACGACGGCAACGGGCACCTCGCCCAGGCGTTCCTTCACGTCGGGCGCTGTCTCAAGCAGTTGGGACAATCGGATGGCGCCGGCGAGACCCGCCGGTCCCGCCCCTACGAACAGAACGCCAACGTCGATGCGCTCGTCCGGGCCGGCTTCCGGCACGGCGAGGTACTCGGTGTGGTCGATCCAGGGCCGGTAGTCAGCCGGTCGCGCAGTCACGTCGCCCTCCGGGAGCGGTGCGGGAAACTAGCGCACGGGCGCCCCGGCCGGGAAGCGTCATCGGCGCCGGCAGTCCGGGCCGGACTATTCCGGCCTGGGCCCGCCCCCGCCCCCGCCGCGCAGTCCGCGGAACACGTTCGACTGGAACGTCCTCACCGAGGCCGGCATCATCGCCCACTGGTCATCGCGGAGGATGGCGTGCACGTCGACGATCGATTTCGCGACGTCGTCGCGCGCGGCCTGGAAGAGCGGGCGCAGCTGCGGCATCAGCCCGATGAGCTGCGACGGCGCAGGCGTGTTGCCCACTTTCGCGAGGGCACGACGCAGCGAATCCACGCGCACCGCGTTGCGGGCGGCGAGCGAGTCGCGCAGCGGCTCGAGCAGCATGGCCTGGCCGGAGTCGAGCTTGAGGGAGTCGCGCATCGCGAGCGCGAGGCCCGCGGGATTGGGCAGCGCCGAGTCGATGCGTGCCACCAGTGTTTCGACCGAGAGTTGCGGGCGGAAGCCCCCGGCTCCGCCGAACCCGCCACCGCCGCCGCCGAAGCCGCCGTAGCCGCCCCCTCCGCCGCCGGCCCGCATGGCGTCGAGCGCCTGGCGCACGCGGTCGGGGCCGATAGTGAGGCGCGCCTGGATCCCGAACTGGAACGGCGGGCGGTAGGCGGTCGCGGCGCCGAAGGTGGCGCCGAAGCGTCCGTTGACCTGGTAGTTGTAGCTCTCGGTCGTCGGGTTGAAGCCCGTCACGTAGAGCAGCGTGCCGTCCGGCTGCGCCTGGAGTCCCCAGCCCTGCGCGCCGTTCACCCCGTGCAGCAGCTCATCGAGCGCCCGCAGGAAGTTGTAGGTGATCAGCGAGATCTGCAGCCGGTGATTGAGACTCCAGAATGCGGGCCGCCAGTTCAGTTGGAAGTCGAGCGTGCCTTGCCACGGCCCGATGCAGGAGTTCCGGGCGGCGACGGTGCCGATCTGGCGCTCCAGGCAGCCGCGCACCGACGGCGAGGCCGTCGCCAGGAGTTGTGCCATCGCCTGCGCCACCGGCGTGGCGGTGCCCGGCGCGAAGATGTACGCCGCATCGTTCCGGAGTCCGTCGCCATTCACGTCGCCGCCGACGGTCGGGGTGAACGGCGCCCCCGAGGTGAGCCGCCCCACGGAGGTGATCTCGAGCGACGTGGAGAACGGGTAGGTGACCGTCAGGACGAAGTTGTGCTGGCGCTCGTAGTTACTGCGCGCCCACTCGGCCAGGTTGGGGTCACTCTCGGTCACGGCCCGGATGCCGGTCTGCTCGTCGCGTGCCCGCTGCAAGGTGTACGACGCCGAGAAGACGATCCCGGGGCCGAAGACGCCGCCCAGGGTAGTGGTGAGCTGCGCCGAGCTGGTCTGCAGATTGGACTGCGCCTCGAGCACGTTGCCGAACGCCGGGTCAAGGCGGGAGGCCATGAAGTTCGGCGCGCCGGTGGTGGGCGTGATGGCGGACGGAGGCACGTAGACCGGACGGTTGCCCTCCGACGCCAGAAGGAAGCTCGGCACGGTGTTGAGATTGAGGTCCGTGAGCCCGGTCTGTGCCACGCCGCGGGCGAGGCTGCCCTCCACGGTGAGGCGGAGCAACTGGGTCAGCCGGCGCTCGACGCTCAGCGACCCTCGCCAGGCCCGCGGCGTCTCGAAGCCAGGCGCGAGGACCTCCACCGATGGGGCTGCCTGCGCGCCCGCCAGCTGCGGCACGCCGCCGTTCAGACAGGCGCCGGGAATCGAATCCGGGTTGGCGAAGTACTGGCCCCAATTGGGTGCCGGCACGTCGCCGCCGACGCAGGACACCAGGGCCGTGCTACTCTGGGGGATTCCGGTCGCGGCCCGCGCCTGCGCCACTAGGTTGGTAGGCGACTGGTTGCGGAACTCGCCGACACCGCCGCGAACGACCCAGGTGGCCGGCTGATATGCCTGGAAGTCTCCCGCCGGTGCGCTGCCGAAGGTCCAGGTGAACCCGGCGCGCGGACTCAGCTGCCACTCGGTCGGAAGCTGGTCGGTGCGCAGGTGAAAGGCCGAGTACACCGCGGAGTCGTAGGCCGGCGGATCGCCGTACGACGAGCCCTCGAGGCGCAGGCCGTAGGTGAGCTGGAAGGGGCGCGTGACCATCCACACGTCGCCCGCGTAGAGTCCCCACTGCTTGTCGTACGAGCGCAGATCGGCGATCCCGAGCGTACGGCGGTAGGTGGCCGGCGAGTCCGCCGCAAGCGCCTCCAGCGAGTTGAAGGTGTAGGTGCCGTACTGGTTGCCGCCGATCAGGTTGTCGGTGTACTCCGTGAGCCACGTCGCGCCCACCTTGAACCGGTGGCTCCCGGCGCCCGGGAGCCACGACAGCTCGTTGGATGCCTCGAAGCTGGAGGAGACGGTGCTGGACGGCAGCCCCGCGTTGCCGCCGAAAGCCAGCGTCGTGATGCCGAGCGTCGAGTCCGGCAGGTCGGAGGCGACCTGTACGCGGGCCTGCGGCACCAGGCTGAAGGGGTCGCCGTTGTTGTTCGCGCCCTGGTAGAAGGCGCGCAACTCGTTCAGGACCGTCGAGCCGAAGTGGGAGGTGAGCGTCAGCATCAGTCCGCCGCCGGAGGTCGTCAGGTCCCCACCGACCTGGGGCAGGGCGAGCGAATTGAGGCGGGCCGGGTTCTGGCTGGTGCCGTTCCAGTTGCCGCGGAGCGTCAGCGTGTGCGAGTCGCTGAGCACGTAGTCGAACCGCACCAGACCCGAGAAGTTGTCGGTGGCGCGCGTCGCGGCCGGCGCCACGCTGTACAGCCGCACGCCGAGCGAGCTGGCGATCTGGAGAAAATGCGCCACGGAGTCGGGCGAGACTCCGAGGCGGGTCAAGTCCGCCGCGGTCGCCGAGAACAGCGTCTGCTCGGGAGTGGCCTGCAGCCGCGCCATCCCCGAGGCGAAGATGAACACCTTGTCCTTGACGATCGGGCCGCCGATGCCTCCGCTCAGCTGGTTCTGCGTGTAGCCCTCGGTGAAGGGCGAGTTACCAGGGTCCAGGGCGACGTTCTCGTTCCGGGAGATCGCCGTCCACGACCCCTGGAGAATGTTGCTGCCGCTCCGGGTAGTGGAGGACACCAGGCCGCCGGAGAACTGTCCACGTGAGACGTCGTAGGTGTTGGTGATGACGCGGGTCTGCCGCAGCCCTTCCTGGGGCACCGTCGTGTTGCCGATCAACAGGCCGTCTAGCGTGACCGCGTTGGCGTCGGGGCCGAGGCCCGCCACCGAAAACGCCGACGCCGACGAGTCGGTGCCGGAGATCGGCAGGACGCCCGGCACCAGCGAGACGAGCGAGGCCAGGTCCGACGGATCGATCGGCAGCCGCGCGAGCTGGTCCGGGCTCAGGACGCGCTCGGTCGAGCCGGGGGTCGGCGCTTCGCCGGCGCGGAGGGCCGCGGCATTGACGTTCACGGCCTCCAGGGTGACGGCACTGGACTCGAGCTGGACGTTCCAGACCAGGCGGTCCTCGTCCGCGTCGCGCATCACCATGGCGGTGCGGGGAGTCATCCCCAGCACCCGCACACTCATCCGGTACTGACCGCCGCCGTCCGGGAAGAGAATGGTGTAGCGGCCGTGCACGTCGGTGTGGGCCCGCCGGGTGACCTGCGTCTCGAGGGAGTAGGCCTCGATGTTCGCGTCCTCCACCGGGTTGCCATCGTCTCCGAGAATCGTCCCGGTGATGATGTCGGTGCCCACGCCCGCCTGCGCCACCGCGCGGGACGGCGTGAATGCGAACAGCAGACCGACGACAACGGGGATCAGCAGGCGCACTCGCAGCATCGGCGACACCGGGCGAACTCCTTGATGGGCCACGTTCTACATACGGCTTACAGGTAGACGATGCTGGGCAAGTGGCGTTAGGCTCCGGCGCCCGGCGATATTGCGACCATGACGACCGCCAATACCTTCGGCAGCCGCGCGGCCCTCCGGGTCGGCGACCGGGCGTACGACATCCACCGGCTCGACGCCCTCGAGACGGCCGGCTTCGCGGTGAGCCGCCTTCCGTACGCTCTCAAGATCCTGCTCGAAAACCTGCTGCGCTTCGAGGACGGCCTCGCCGTGCGCCACGAGGACGTCGAAGCGCTGGCCCGGTGGGTGCCGGAGGCCGCGCCGTCGCACGAGATCGCCTTCATGCCGGCCCGGGTGCTGCTCCAGGACTTTACCGGCGTGCCGGCGGTCGTGGATCTGGCGGCGATGCGCGACGCGATGCGGCGCCTGGGCGGGGACCCCCGGAAGATCAACCCGCTCCTGCCGGCGGAGCTGGTGATCGACCATTCGGTGCAGGTGGATGCGTTCGGCACCGCGACGGCGTTTCAAGTCAACGCGGACCTGGAATTCGAGCGGAATCGGGAGCGCTACGCGTTCCTGCGCTGGGGCCAGCGGGCGTTCCGCAACTTCCGCGTGGTGCCGCCCGACACCGGCATCGTCCATCAGGTCAATCTCGAGCATCTGGCACGCGTCGTCTTTACCACCGACGACGCGCGGCCGCAGGCCTACCCCGACACTCTCGTCGGCACCGACTCGCACACCACGATGGTCAACGGCCTCGGAGTGCTGGGGTGGGGCGTCGGTGGGATCGAGGCCGAAGCGGCGATGCTCGGCCAGCCGATGACGATGCTGATTCCCCAGGTCGTCGGCTTTCGTCTCACCGGCCGGCTCGCCGAAGGGGCCACCGCGACGGACCTCGTGCTCGCGGTCACGGAGATGCTGCGCGCGAGGGGGGTAGTGGGGAAGCTCGTGGAGTTCTACGGGCCGGGCGTAGGGATGTTGCCCATCGCCGACCGCGCGACCATCGGCAACATGGCCCCCGAGTACGGGGCGACCTGCGGCATCTTCCCGGTGGACGCCGAGGCGCTGCGCTATCTGCGGTTCACCGGGCGCCCGGAATGGCGCGTCGCGCTCGTCGAGGCGTACGCGAAGGAGCAGGGGTTGTTCCACACGGCGGACTCGCCGGAGCCGGTGTTTAGCGACACGCTGGCGTTGGACCTGGGCAGTGTGGAGCCGAGCATCGCGGGACCGAAGCGGCCGCAGGACCGGATCGGGCTGCAGCGCGCCAAGGCGGCCTGGGCGGAGGCGCTGCCCGGCCTGGTGCAGGGCAAGGGGGCCGGGGAAGCTCCGGTCGCGCTGGACGGCGGCCAGCACACGCTGCGCCACGGCTCGATCGTGATCGCGGCCATTACCAGCTGCACCAATACGTCCAATCCGTCGGTGATGGTGGCCGCGGGGCTCCTGGCCAAGAAGGCGGTGGAGCGCGGCTTGAGGACCCAGCCGTGGGTCAAGACGAGCCTGGCGCCCGGCTCGAAGGTGGTCAGCGACTACCTCGCTCAGGCGGGCCTGATGCCGTACCTGGAGCAGTTGCGCTTCCACCTCGTGGGCTACGGTTGCACGACCTGCATCGGGAACAGCGGCCCGCTGCCGGACCCGGTGTCGGCAGCCATCAAGGAAGGCCAGCTGGTGGTGTTGTCCGTTCTGTCAGGCAACCGGAATTTCGAGGGGCGCATCCAGTCCGAAGTGCGCGGCAACTACCTGATGTCGCCGCCACTCGTCGTCGCCTACGCGCTCGCCGGACGGATGGACATCGACCTGCTCACGGAGCCGCTGGGACACGATCCCGAGGGGCGGCCGGTGTTCCTCAGGGACCTGTGGCCGTCGGCCGGCGAGGTGGCGGAGACGGTGCAACAGGCGCTGCAGCCTGAGATGTTCGGCAAGGAATACGGCGCGGTGTTCGAAGGCGACGAGCGGTGGAAAGGGCTGCCGGTGCCCGAAGGCGAGCTGTACGCGTGGGACGAAGCGTCGGCGTACATCCGGCGCGCGCCGTACTTCGACGCCATGCCCCGCACGCCGGGCGCGGTGGGCGACATCACCGCGGCGCGGGTGCTGGCGTTCCTGGGCGACAGCATCACGACGGATCACATCTCGCCGGCGGGCTCGATCCGCAAGGACGGGCCGGCGGGGCGCTACCTGGTCGAGCGGGGAGTTGCGCCCCGGGACTTCAACTCCTACGGGTCACGTCGTGGCAATCACGAGGTGATGGCGCGCGGCACCTTCGCCAACGTGCGGATCCGCAACAGGCTGGTGCCGGGTGTGGAGGGGGGCGTCACCCGCCATCTGCCGGACGGAGCGCAGTTGAGCATCTACGACGCGTCGGTGCAGTACGTGGCAGAAGGCGTGCCGCTGCTGGTGCTGGCGGGGAGAGAGTACGGGGCGGGCAGCTCGCGAGACTGGGCGGCCAAGGGGCCGCGGCTGCTCGGCGTGCGAGCGGTGATCGCCGAAGGGTACGAGCGAATCCACCGCAGCAACCTGGTCGGGATGGGGGTGCTGCCGCTGCAGTTCAGGGCCGGGGAGTCGGCCGAGTCCCTGGGGCTGACGGGCGAGGAAGTGTTCGACGTCGCGGGCGTGGCGGCGGCGCTGGGCGGCTCCAAGGAAGTCACGATCCGGGCGAAGGCGGCCTCAGGTTCCGTGCGGGAGTTCCGGGCGACGGTGCGGATCGATACGCCCAAGGAAGTGGAGTACTACCGGCACGGCGGCATCCTGGAGTACGTGCTTCGCCAGCTCGCGGGCGTCGCACCCTGACGACGGCGACGTCGCCGCGACTGCGGTGGCGCTAGTCGCCCGGGGGCAGCAGGCGGTCGCGCTGCGCTGACCTGACGCCGAGTCCCACGCCCGCGCCGAGGGCGAGGGCGGCAAGGTGGGGGACAAGGGGCAAGAGGGTTACGGGCGCCGCGAGCAGCGCGACGGCCGCCCCGGCGATCCACGGTGCAGGGCGGGTGTGGACCACGTCCACGAAGCGCAGGCGCCGCCGCACGAATCCCTTGGTCCAGGCGTACCCGCCGCCGAGCGCCGCACCGAGAACGAGCAGTTCGATGATCATGGTCCCCCTACGTAAGCCGCCCCTCGCAGGATTCGCAGCCTAGTCCAGCCACACCGTCTTTTCGGCCGCGTCCGACCGCCGCCGGGGCTGCTGCGGCTCGGCGAGGTAGCCGAGTGAGACGATGGCGACGATGCGATGGCCCGGAGGGGCCTGCGCGAGCTCGCACACCGCCGGGTCCCGCATGATGCCGCCGGTGCGGACGTAGGTCCCGAGCCCTTCGGCGGTGGCGGCGATCAGCAGGTTCTCCGTCGCCATCATGGTCGCCGCGAAGTCCTCTTCCTGGCGCACGGGGTCGGCCGACTCGGCGCACATCACGATAACGAAGGCCGGGGTGTCGCGGGCCTCGCGATACGTCTTATCGATGGCCTTGGCCGCCTCAGGGGCCGCCGGATCGGGGAACCGCGTCGAGCGATGCGTGCGCCTCAGCTCGGCGAACCGACGGGCGCTGGCGCCGGTCAGGACCGCGAACCGCCATGGCTCGGTGAGCTTGTGGTTGGGGGCCCGCACCGCGGCGGCAAGGAGCCGCTCGATCAGCGGGCGCGGCACGGCGTCGGGCGTGAAGGACCGGGTCGAGGCCCGCCGGGCGATGGCGTCGTAGGCGTCCATGGTCGCAATACTACCCGGCGGACCTTGTCCGCGGCATCCCCATGCCGTACCCTTTCCGACCTCTCGCCTGGGGCAAGGGGACCGCTTCATGCTGCGCACCGAGTTCATCAGCACCGGCTTCTACGTGCCGGATCGCGTCGTCAAGAACGACGAGTTCACCCAGTGGATGGACACGTCGGACGAGTGGATCCGCACCCGCACGGGGATTGAGGAGCGCCGCTGGGTAGCCGACGGCCAGGGGGGGGCGGACATGGCGTACGAGGCCGCCCAGGGGGCGCTGGCGCGGGCCGGCCTCAAGGCCTCCGACCTCGACTGCATCATCTACTGCACGCTCTCGCCCGACTACTTCTTCCCGGGCACGGGCGTGTTTCTCCAGCGCAAGCTCGGCGTGACCGACATTCCCTGTCTCGACGTCCGCAACCAGTGCACCGGGTTCCTGTATGGCCTGTCGGTCGCGGACGCCTGGATCCGGACCGGGCAGTTCAAGCGTGTGCTGCTGGTGGGCTCGGAAGTCCACTCGACGGGGATGGACCTCACCACGCGGGGCCGCGATCTGGCGGTGCTCTTCGGCGACGGTGCCGGCGTGGCGATTCTTGGCCCGACGGAGGATGATGGGCGGGGCGTGCTCTCGACCCACATTTTCGCCGACGGGCGGCACGCGGAGCTGCTGTTCTCGGAGAGTCCCGCCTCCGTCCGCCACCCGCGGATCTCGCACGAGGACATCGATGCGGCGAGACACTTCGCGCACATGAACGGCAAGGAAGTGTTCAAGCACGCGTCCACCAAGATGCCGGAGAGCGTGCTGCTCGCCCTCCAGACGCACGGGCTCACCACCCGGGATATCAAGGTATTCATCCCGCACCAGGCGAACCTGCGCATTGCGGAGATGGTGCGGCGGCAGCTGGACCTGCGGGAAGACCAGATCTACAACAATATCCAGAAGTACGGGAACACCACCGCGGGCTCGATCCCCATCGCGCTGCACGAGGTGGTGGAGGCCGGGCGGCTCCAGCGGGGCGATCTGCTGGTCCTCGCCGCGTTCGGTTCCGGCTTCACCTGGGGAAGTGCCGCCATACGGTGGTGAAGGCACGGGGAGGTGATGACGTGATGCAGGTGATGATGTGATGAAGTGATGACGGGTTGCGGGACCATCATCACTTCATCACCGCATCACTTCATCACTCCATTACCTCCCATCACCTCCCCGTGCTTCTACCGTGCAGCGCTCATCAGCGAATGCCTGGGTGCCGGCATCGGCGTCGTCCGCGCCGAAGCCCAGATCTCCCGGTTCAACACGTCTTCGTCCGCCAGGTCAGGCGCCCGGAAGGCCCGCGGGTCGATGCTCGAGCGCTGGCGGCCCAGCGGGTTGACCTCGTCCAGCGGCCAGCGCGACGGCAGGGCGGCGTACACCGTGGTATCGGGCTGGGTCGTGAACGCGGGGAACAGCGGCGTCGCGCCCGCGTCGTACTGGCTCATCGGCTTGAGGCCGAGGATCAGCTCGATGGTCCGCAGCACGGACGCGGTCGTGTAGAACGTGCTGTCGACCATGCCCCGCCGCAGCCACGGGCTTGCCACGAGCAGTGGCGAGCGGTGGGCGTCCACGTGGTCGGGGCCGTTCTGCGCATCGTCCTCCAGCACGAACACCGCCGTCTGGCCCCAGAAGCGTGAGCGTGCGAGCGCCTCGACCAGGCGCCCGAGGGCCCGGTCGTTTTCGGCGACCATGGCTCGCGGCGTGGGACGCCCCGGCTGCCGGCCGTAGGTGTGGTCCTGCGGGAGATCCATGATCATCAGCTGGGGGAGCGTGCCGCTGGCTTCGGCCTCTCCCAGCTCGCGCAGGAACTCGTCGACGCGCACGCTGTCGGGAATGGCCAGATCCCAGCCGACGAACCGGGGGTCGGTGATCGCCTCCAGTCCTTTGTCGTTCGCGGCGGCGCGGCCCGTGGCGGTGTCCCATTGCGTCATCTCGCCATAGTTCCGCGTCGTCACGCCCGCGCGGCGGGCGGCGTCCCACAGGTAGCCGGCCAGGGGGTCGAGGGCGGGGAGCCCGGCGAGGAAATCCCAGTCGCGGCGGCCGCTGTAGTTGGCTGGCCAGGTCTTCTCGAGGTAGTCACCCGCGATAGCGGCGTCGGACCACATGTGGCCGTCCGCGCTGACGTCGCCGTTCACGTAGAAGTTGTCGAACAGCACGAACTGGCGAGCGAGGGCGTGGGCATTGGGCGTGACGCTGTCGCCAAAGATCGACAGGCGGGGGTCGCCGTCGCCGCGCGAGTCGTCGCCGAGCACCTGGTCGTAGGTGCGGTTCTCGCGGATGATGTACAGCACGTGCCGGATAGGCGACGAGTCGCCCACGGTGCGCGGGATCGGAGAGCGCTCCGGCCACGGCACCTGCGCAAGCAGCTCGTCCCGGTACGGCGAATTCTCGAGCACCTGACGGGTGTAGCCGGCGAGCGTGCCTGCGTCAGGCACCGGAATTGCCGACACGCTGCCCACGAGGAGGGCGGCGACGTACTGGTTCCGGCGGGCGCCGGGAGCGGTGGGGCCCTCAGGGTTGGGCCCCGCGCCGAGTCCCTTCCCGTTGGCGACGTACAGCGTGTGGCCGTCGCGCGAGAGCGCCACCGCGGTCGGATACCACGCTGTGGGAATGAGCCCCGCCACGCGTGGCCCTTCCTCGCGGGCGAGATCGACGACCGCCACGGCGTTGTTGTCGCCGTTGGCGACGTACAGCGTCCGGCCATCGGGGGCGAGCGCCAGCGCGTTGGGTCCGCTGCCGTGCGGTGCGCGCGCGGTGAGGCCGAGCGCGATGGTGGCCTCGACCCGACCCGCTTCCACATCCACGACCGAAACCTCATCCGCCGCCGCGTGCGCGACGTACAGCGTGCGGCCGTCACGTGAAAGCAGCAGAGCCGAAGGCCGCGGTGCGACCGGGATGGCGCCACGCGGCGTCAGCCCGCCGCGGCCGACACCATACACGCTGATGGTGCTGTCACCCCAGTTCGAGACCCAGAGGGTGCGGCCGTTGGGCGCGAAGACCGCGGTGTACGGGTGGCTGCCGGTGGCCGCCGCAACTATCCGGCGGAGCGGCGAGGCCTTGAGCAGGTACACCGAGTCCGCGAGGTTGCCGACTACGGCGAGTCGGTCGCCGCGCGGCGACAGAGCGAGCCCGCCGGTGAAGACGTCGCTGCCGGAATCGGCCAGCACCACGCTGTCGGCTCGGTCCCAGCGTCCGTGGGTCTCGGCCAGGCGCCACACCCGGTTGGTCGTCCCCCCCGACACGAAGGCGCCGCCGTCCCGGCGCAGCGCGAGGCCGAGCCAGGCGGCGCTGAGTGGCACCGAATCGGTCACCGCCCAGCGAATCGGATCAATCACGACCAAGCCGTTGGCGGAGTACCCGCTGGTGAGGGTGAGCACCCGTCCATCCGGACGCACCGCGAGCGCGAGTGGCAGCGTGCCCACGTTGAGCGATCGGCCGGCGGGGCTCACCCGCCAGCCGTTGGCCAGGAGCGTCTCGCCGCCGGGCTGGCGGCCGGGCCGCAGACGGCCCTGGGCGACAAATCCGGCGGCGGCGAGGGCAGCGGAGCAGAGCAGGACGAGGGGCAGGCGAGCACGCATCGGTTCGCATCGAGGGAAAGGGGAGTAGTAAATTGGTCTGTCATGACCCCAGATAACAAGACAACTGAGGCGGACCTCGACCTGCGTTGCATCGACACCATCCGCACGCTGGCGATGGATGCGGTGCAGCAGGCACACTCGGGGCATCCCGGGACGCCGATGGCGCTCGCGCCGCTGGCGTACGCGCTGTACACGCGGCACCTGAGGCACAGCCCGCGGCACCCCGACTGGCCGGATCGCGACCGCTTCGTGCTGTCGTGCGGTCACGCGTCGATGTTGCTGTACGCGTCGCTCCACCTCGCGGGCTACGACCTGTCGGTCGACGACCTGCGCCGGTTCCGCCAGTGGGAAAGCCGGACGCCAGGGCATCCGGAGCACGGCCTGACGCCCGGCGTGGAGACGACCACGGGGCCGCTGGGGCAGGGATTTGCCAACGGCGTCGGGATGGCGATCGCCGAAGCGCACCTGGCCGCGCGGTTCAACCGCCCGGGTCACGAGATCGTGAACCACTGGACCTACGCGCTGGCGAGCGACGGCGACCTGATGGAGGGGATCTCGCACGAGGCCGCGTCCCTGGCGGGCCACCTGCGGCTCGGCAAGCTCATCTTCTGCTACGACGACAATCACATCACGATCGAGGGCGACACCAACCTGGCGTTCAGCGAAGACGTTGCGCAGCGCTTCGCAGGTTACGGCTGGCACGTGCAGCGGGTGGCCGACGGCAACGACCTGGCCGCATTCGACGCCGCCATCCGGGCCGCCAGGGCGGAAACGGGTCGCCCGTCGCTGGTGATCGTGCGCACCCACATCGCGTGGGGGAGTCCGCACAAGCAGGACACGGCAGAGGCGCACGGCTCGCCGCTCGGCGCCGAGGAGGTCGCGCTCACCAAGGCGGCCTATGGGTGGCCGGCGACCCCGCCGTTCCTGGTCCCCGACGCGGTGAAGCTGCACGTCGGCCGCTGCGTCGAGCGCGGCGCGGCGATGGAGGCGGAGTGGCGGGCGCGATTCGCGGCCTACGAGCAGGCGTACCCCGACCTCGCCGCCGAGTGGCGCGCGGCGCTGGCGGGCGAGCTGCCGCCGGGATGGGAACGAGCGCTCCCGGTCTTCGCGCCGTCGGACGGCTCGCAGGCGACACGGGCCTGGTCCTCGAAGGTGCTGAACGCCGTGGCGCCGGTCGTGCGGGCGCTGGTCGGAGGCTCCGGCGACCTGGCCCCCTCGACCAATACGCTGATCAAGGGTGGTGGAGATCTGGAGGCCGGCAGCTACGGCGCGCGGAACATGCACTTCGGGATCCGCGAGCACGGGATGGGCGGGATCCTGAACGGCATGGCGCTGCACGGCGGCGTGCGGCCCTACGGCGCGACCTTCCTGATCTTCTCGGACTACATGCGACCGTCCATCCGGCTCGCCGCGCTCATGGGATTGCCGGTCGTCTACGTCTTCACGCACGACAGCGTGGGCGTGGGAGAGGACGGCCCCACGCACCAGCCGATCGAGCAGCTGGCCGCGCTGCGGGCCATCCCGCATCTCACCGTCATCCGGCCCGCCGACGGGCCCGAGACCGCGCAGGCGTGGCGGGCCGCGCTCCTCAACACCGGCGGGCCCACCGCGCTGGTGTTGACGCGCCAGAAGGTGCCGGTGATCGACCGATCGCACTACGCGCCGGCCGATGGCCTGTTGCGGGGGGCGTACGTGCTGGCCGAGGCCGGTGGCGGCGCGCCGCGGATCGTGCTGATGGCGACGGGCTCGGAGGTGGGGCTGTGCCTCGCCGCGCGCGAGCGGCTGGAGGCCGAGGGCACACCGACGCGTGTGGTCAGCATGCCGAGCCTCGAGATCTTCGCGCGCCAGGCGGCAGCGTACCGCGACGCGGTGCTGCCGCCCGCGGTGCGTGCCCGGCTGGCGGTGGAGACCGCAGCCGCGTTCGGCTGGCATCGCTGGGTGGGCACGGATGGCGACGTGGTGGGGATCGAGCGCTTCGGCGCTTCGGCGCCCTACGAGCGGATTCTCGAGGAGTTCGGATTCACGCCGGACAACGTGGCGGAACGTGCCCGGGCGGTGCTCGCGCGCGTGGCTGGAGCCTGAGGGAGCGAGACCGTATGAAGCGGATCGAGGCACTCGAGCAGCTCGGCCAGAGCGTCTGGCTGGACACCATCGATCGTGAGCTCCTCAACTCGGGGGGCCTGCGGCGGCTGATCGAGGAGGAAGGAGTGCGCGGGGTCACGACCAACCCCACCATCTTCGAGCACGCGATCACCCACGGCGGCGCCTACGACGCCGAGATCGCCTCGCTCGCCGCCGTGCGACAGGATACGGCCGCGATGTTCGAATCCCTCGCGATCGCCGATGTCACGGCGGCGGCCGACCAGTTGCGTCCGGTGCACGACGCCTCCGGGGGGGCGGACGGCTTCGTGTCGATCGAGGTCTCGCCGACCCGGGCCTACGACACGGCCGGCACGGTGGCGGAGGCGCGCCGCCTGTGGGCGCGGGTCGATCGTCCCAACGTGATGGTGAAGGTGCCGGGCACGGTCGAGGGCTTGCCGGCGATCGAGCAACTGATCGCCGACGGCGTGAACGTGAACGTCACGCTGCTCTTCTCGGTGGAGATGTACCGCCGCGTCGTCGAGGCGTACTTCGCGGGCCTCGAGCGTCGCCTCCTGGCACGGGAGCCGCTGGAGCGGCTCCGTTCGGTGGCGAGCTTCTTCGTGAGCCGGGTGGACGGCGAGGCGGACAAGCGGCTCGCGGAACGCGCGGCTGCCGGGCGCGATCCGGCTGAGCGGCGGCGCATCGAGGGGTTGCTGGGCCGGAGCGCGGTCGCCAACGCCCAGTTGGCCTACGAGGCGTTCCAGGCGTCCGTCGCGTCGCCGCGCTTCCAGGCGCTGCGGGCCCGCGGTGCCAGCGTGCAGCGCCCGCTATGGGCCAGCACCAGCACCAAGAACCCCAAGTACCCCGACACGATGTACGTGGACCGCCTGATCGGTCCCGATACCGTCAACACGATGCCCTTGGACACGCTCCGCGCGTTCGCCGATCACGGCACGCCGGCGCGGACGATCGACCAGAGCCTGGAGGAGTCGCGCGCCCTCCTGGCCGACGTCGAGCGGTGCGGTGTGAGCATGCGCCAGGTCACCGACCTGCTGGTGGTAGACGGGGTCAAGAAGTTCGCCGACTCCTACCACGCGCTGCTGGCTGCCTTGGAGCTGAAGCGCGACCAGCTGATTGCCCGGGGGCCGGTCCGCGCCTCGCGGCGGCTGGCCGCGTTCGATGAGGACCTGGCGGCGCTCATCAAGCGCGAAGGCGCCGAGAAGACGAAGCGGTTGTTCGCCCGCGACCCGGCGCTGTGGTCGGACGACGGGGCGGCGCAGCGCGAGATCGTGCAGCGGCTCGGGTGGCTCGACCTGCCGCGCAGCATGGCGTCGCATGCGGGCGACCTCGCGAGCTTCGCCGACGGCGTGCGGCGCGCGGGGTACGCGCGCGTGGTGCTGCTGGGCATGGGGGGGTCCAGCCTCGCGCCCGAGACGTTCGGCCGGGTGTTCGGCGCGCGGGAAGGGTACCCCGCACTGGCGGTGCTCGATTCGACTGACCCGAGCTTCATTGCGGAAGTCGAGCACGCCGCGCCGCTCGACCGCACCTTCTTCCTGGTGTCGAGCAAGTCGGGCGCCACGCTCGAGACGAGCGACCTCTTTGCCTACTTCTGGGAGCGGACGGGCGGGCGGGGCGAGCAGTTCGCTGCGATCACCGATCCAGGCACCCCGTTGGCGGCGCTGGCGCGGGCGCGCGCGTTGCGCCGCGTGTTCGAGAATCCGCCCGACATCGGGGGCCGGTACAGCGCGCTGTCGTTGTTCGGTCTGGTGCCGGCCGCGCTGCTCGGCATCGACGTCGCGGCCCTGCTCGAGCGCGCCGGACGGATGGCCGGGGACTGCGCCGCCGCGCGCAACCCGAGCGACAATCCGGGCGCCCGGCTGGGTGCGGCGCTCGCGGCGGGCTGGAACGCCGGGCGCGACAAGGTCACGATCGTGACGGGCCCCGGACTCGAGGCGTTTGGCCTGTGGGCCGAGCAGCTGCTGGCGGAGAGCACCGGGAAGCGGGGGAAGGGGCTGATCCCGGTGGTCGGCGAGCCGCTGGCGGCGCCCTCGGCATATGGGAGCGACCGGCTGTTCGTTGCGCTGCAGATGGAAGGGGCGCCGGAGACGCGGCTCGCGACGGCGCTCACCGCCCTCGAAGGCGCCGGCCATCCGGTGGTGCGGCTGTCGCTCAAGGACCGGCTCGATCTCGGCGCCGAGTTCTACCGCTGGGAGGTGGCCACGGCCCTGGCGGGTTCCTGGCTCGGCATCAACGCCTTCGACCAGCCCAACGTATCCGAGAGCAAGGAGAACACCACCCGCGTCCTGCAGCAGCTGGTCGCCGGTCAGACGCCAAGCGCTCCGGAGGCGGCCGATCCGGCGCGGCTGGGCGAAGCGCTGGCGCGCTGGCTGGCAGAGATCGGGGGGAGCGACTACGCGGCGCTGCTCGCCTATCTCCCGCCGTCGGCGGAGCACGACACGGCCCTCACCCAGCTGCGCGCGGCGATCCGCGACGCGCTCGGCGTCGCCACTACGGCGGCGTACGGGCCCCGCTACCTGCACTCCACGGGCCAGCTCCACAAGGGCGGGCCGCCGTCCGGGGCGTTCCTGGCGCTCGAGGGCGGCGGCGGGCCGGAGCTGCGCGTGCCGGGGCAGCGCTACACGTTCGGGACACTGGAGCTCGCGCAGGCGCTGGGTGACCTGGTTGCCCTGGAGCGCCGCGGCCGGCCCGTGATCAGGATCCGGGTTGGGGCGGGAGGACTGGCGGCGGTGCGGGAGGCGCTGGAGGGGGCGCTGCGCGCGCGGCGCTGACGCCGAGTCAGGCGACAGCGACGCTGGACTGTGGGCCGTCGAGCGGCAGCTCGATCCAGAAGGTGCTGCCGTGTGCGGGCGTGGACTCCACGCCGATGACCCCGCCGTGCATCTCCACGAACCGCTTTGACAGGGCGAGGCCAAGCCCGGTGCCCTCGAAGCGACGGCTGAACGAGGCATCCACCTGGCTGAACTCGGTGAACAGCCGGGGGAGGTCCTCCTTCGAGATGCCGATTCCGCTGTCGGTCACGGACACCCAGATCGCGTCGCGCTCGGTGCGCCGGCCGCCGGGGCCGGGGAGCGTCGTCCGGCGTTGACCGGCGTGCACCGTCACCTGGCCGTTGGGCGGCGTGAACTTCACGGCATTGGACAGCAAGTTGAACAGGATCTGCCGCACCCGCATCTCGTCGGCGTTCACCAGGAGCGGTCCGTCGCCGAGCTCTAGCGTCACCCGGTGGCCCTTGGTCTGAATCAGACTTTCCATCCCGGTGATGACGTCGCCAATGAGGGAGCGCATGTCGGTCTGCATCAGGTGCAGGTCCATCCGGCCGGCATCCACCTTCGAGAGATCGAGGACGTCGTTCACCAGCCCCAGCAGATGGCGGCCGTTGCGGGCGACGGTCTCCAGCGCATCGCGCTGCTGATCCGACAGCGCGCCCAGCGCGCCGATCAGCAGCATCTCCGAGAATCCGATGACCGAATTCAGCGGGGTGCGCAGCTCGTGTGACATGTTGGCCAGGAACTGCGCCTTCATCCGGTTGGCGCGTTCCAGTTCGCCGATCTTCACCGCCAGCTCGCGGCTGGTTTCTTCGGTCGAGCGGTAGAGGCGGGCATTGGAGATGGCGATCGCCAGCTCGGAGGCTACCTCCTGTACCAGCCCGATTTCCTCCTGGCGCCAGTAGCGGGCGATGCCCACCTGGTGGAACGCGGCCACGCCGATCGCCTCTCCCCGCAGCACGATGGGGGTCACCAGCAGGGCCAGCGGCTGCTCCGCGTCCGCGCCCGCAATGGCGAGGCCGGCCTCGCTCCGCACGTCGGGCAGATCGATGGTCCTCCGCTCCCGCATCGCCGTGAGCAGAATTGGGATGGTGAAATCGGCGCGTGCTCCGCTGGGGGCCACCTCCGGGCCGTGCCATTCGCTCGAGGGCGGGAGCAGCTCGTTGCCGCGGCGCAGCCGCACGAAGCAGCGCGTGGCGCTGAGCGCCGAGCCCAGCTCCCGTACGGCGGCGTCGAGGGTGGTCTGGAGGTCGAGGGATTGCCGGATGCGGCTGTTGACCGCGTTGAGCAGCTCGGCCCGCCGCTCGCGGTCGGCCAGCTCTCCGACGGCGCGGATGCTCTCCAGCACCAGCCCCGTGTGGTCGGCGAGGTTGCGGAGCAGCTCGATGTCCAGTGCCGCGAGCACGCGGTCGCCCTGCGGATTGTCCACGCCGAGCGCGCCCACACACCGGCCGCGCACGAACAGCGGCAGGGCCACCGCCCGGCGCAGCGTCACCCGCTCGTGCGGCGAACGGAACCGCCGCTCGTCGCCGCCGGGGTCGTTGACGAGCAGTGCCTGGCCGTGGGCGGCGACCCAGCCCGACGTCGTCGTGTCGAGCGGGATGGCCGAGCCCACGAGTGGCGCCAGCGGCCCCGTGGCGGCCTCGAGTACCAGGTGCTTCCCCTCGGCGTCGAGCAGCGCGACGTGGCCCATATCGGCCGTGAGGAACCGCGCGGCCGCCTCGGCGACGAGGTTCAGGACGCCCCGGCGATTGCGCTCGGTGAGCAAGACGCGGCTGATCTGGTTGAGCGCCTCGAGGCTGGAAACGGTGCGCTCGAGCTCGGCGCGCGCGGCGGCGGAGCGCAGCCACAACGCAGCCACGCCCACCAGCGCGACGGCCAATACGGCTATGAGGGTGACCGACGCCGCCACGCCGGTCTTACGGCCACGCCATGGTGGTGACCATCGTGATGAACGGCTCGACCAGCGACGGATCGAACTGCGTGCCGGCGCCGCGGCGCAGCTCCTCCAAGGCCTGTACGGCCGGGATGCCAGGCCGGTAGGGGCGCGCCGAGGTCATCGCGTCGAACGTGTTGCAGATGGCGAAGATCCGGGCGCCCAATGGAATTGCGTCGCCCTTGAGCCCGTCGGGATGCCCGGTCCCGTCGTAGCGCTCGTAGTGGTGCCGCACGATCTCGAGCGCGCGGCCGAGGCCCGAGACGTTGCGCAGCGTGTCCGCCGCGATGGCGGTTTGCTGCAGAAACAGCGTCTTGTCCGCCGCCGTGAGAGGGCCGGCCTTGGTGAGCAGCGCCTCCGGCAGCATCAGCTTCCCGATGTCGTGGAGCAGGAAGCCGCGATACACGTTCGGGTCCGCGGCGAGCTGCGGCGCGACGCGCTCACAGAACAGCAGCGCCAGCCGGGCCGGCCGCTCGGCCTCGGCCGGGTCGGTGCCTTCCCGCCGCGCCAGGGCGAGGCTGAGCGCCGCCACCGTGCCCGTGTACGTGTCCTCGAGCTGCACGAGAGTCCGGTTCAGCTCCGTGATCTTGTCCTGCAGCTTGGCGGCGAGGCGGTCGGCGTAGGCAGCGGCGAAGGTTTCCCGGAGGTTGGAGCGTGGCTTGAGGACGGGCTCCGGTTGGCCCAGCGCCTTGGCCACGGCCGCAAGCAGCTCCTTGGGTTCCATCGGCTTGAGCAGATACGCGGCAGCGCCTAGCCCCGTGCCGAATTCACGGTCGGCGGATTCGATGTACGAGCCGGTATAGAAGATCACCGGAATGCCGGCGAGGGCAGGGTCGGTCTTGATGGCGCGGCACAGCTGGAACCCGTCGAGCCGCGGCATCAGGATGTCGGTGACGATGAAGTCGGGGCGCCGCACGTGCACCGCATCGAGTGCCGCCTGGCCGTCGGCAGCGGTCTCCACGTCGTATCCCGCGCTCTGGAAGATGGCGCGCAGGGTCCGGATGTTGTACCCGATGTCGTCGACCACCAATGCCCTCATGTCGCCTGCCTCCTCCGGTGCTGCCTTGAAATAGCGTGCCCTGTCCGGCACGGCAAGCGTGTCGTAGCTTGACTTCCGTGACCGTCACCGTGCACGTCGTCCCCCACACGCACTGGGACCGCGAGTGGTATCACCCGGCCGCCGTGTTCGGGTTGCGACTGACGCGGCTGGTGGATGACCTGGTCGACCTGCTGGGTCACCGGCCCGACTTCCGCACCTTCCTGCTCGACGGCCAGGCCATCGTCCTGGAGGACTACCTCGCGGCGCGGCCCGAGCAGGAGAGCCGCATCCGACGCCTGTTTGTCGAGGGCCGCCTCGAGGCGGGGCCGTGGTACGTGCTCGCCGACGAGTTCCTGGTTTCGGCGGAAGCCCTGGTCCGCAACCTGATCGAGGGGGCCCGTACCGTGCGACGGTGCGGCGGTCGGCCCATGGCGGTCGGGTACTCGCCGGATGCATTCGGGCATCCGGCGGGCTTCCCCACGATCCTGCGCGGCTTCGGCATCGAGGTCGCGGTCCTGTGGCGCGGGCTCGGCGGCGAGCCGGGACAGGACGGCGACCTGTACCGGTGGCGTGCGGCCGACGGCTCCGAGGTGCTGACCGTGCACCTCCCGCCGCCGGGGTACGAGAACGGCCAGAGCCTGCCGGCGAAGCGCGCGGCGCTGGCCGAGCGGTGGGAGCGACTGTGGGCACAGCTCGCCCCTCGTGCCCGCACGCCCTACTGGCTCGTGATGGCCGGGGCGGATCACCATGCGGCGCAGCACGACTTGCCGGAGGTGATCGCCACGCTCAACGGGATGGTCCCGCAGGTCCGGTTCACGCTGTCGGCGCTGGAGGACTACACCTCCGCGGTGCTGGCCTGGGCGCGAGAGCGCGCGCCGGCGGTGCCGGTCCTTACCGGCGAGCTACGCGCCGGCCACCGTCACGCGTGGGCGCTGCAGGGGACGCACGGCTCGCGGCTCTATCTCAAACAGGCGAACGCGGTGTGCCAGGGCCTGCTCGAGCGCTACGCGGAGCCGCTGGCGGCATTGGAGACCAGCCGCGGTGGCGCCGACCGACGCGCCGAGCTGCGCGCCGCGTGGCGCACCCTGCTTGAGAATCATCCTCACGACAGTATCTGCGGCACCAGCGCCGATCCGGTGCACCGGGAGATGATGGTGCGGTTCGAGCGGTGCCGGCAGCAGGGCGGCGAGATCGTGGCGCGGTCGCTCGAGGGCGCGATCGGGCACGAAGCGGTGGCGGCGCGGCTGGCGGGCCGGGCCGCGTGGAAGCCGGCGCTGCTGGTGTTCAACCCCGCACCGGCGGCGCGCGACGCGGTGGTGGACGCGGAGGTGGCGCTATTCGAGGCCGACGTGTCGGTCGGCCAGCAACGCGTGCCTTCCGCTCCGCCCGTGCGTCCGGGCGCGCTGCGGCTCGTCGGCCCTGACGGCTCGCCGGTGCGCTTTCAGGACCTGGGCGTCAGGGCCGGGCACGACCTGGTCGAGAGTCCGCTGCGCTACCCGCTGTCCGCCGCCGTCGAGTGGCGTCACGTGGCCGTTCGGGTGCGCGACCTCCTGCCGCTGGGCGTGGTGGCGCTCGCCGTCGAGACGAGGCAGAGCCGGCGGCGCGCGGCCACGCGGGCCCCGGGAGAGGGTGACCCGGCGGACGTCGTGGTCGCCGGGAACGCGATGTGGAACGAGCGCGTCGCCGTGCTCGTGGAGCCCGCAGGGACGCTCCAGGTCGTGGATCGCGCGACCGGTGAGCGCTACGCTGGCCTGGCGGCACTCGAGGACAACGGCGACGCGGGCGACAGCTACACCTATTCGGCGCCGCGCCCGGATCGGGCGGTGCGTGAGCCGGACGACGCGGCGGTGCGCATCGTGCACCCGGGGCCGCTGCACGGCGTGCTCGAGGTCGTGCGCCGCTACGGCGCGGTCGCACTGGAAGCCGTGACGCGGGTGACGCTCGACGCCGCGAGTGACGTGGTCGAGATCGAGATCGAAGGGGACAATCGCCGCACCGACCACCGGCTGCGCGTGGCCTTCCCCCTCGGCGCGCCGGTCCAGCACGAGGTGGCAGACGGCCTGTACGGCCCCGTGCCCCGCCGGGGCGCCCGGCGGGCGGCGATGCCGCGGGGCGTTGAACAGCCGGCGTCCACCGCGCCGATGCAGCGCTACGTCGCCGTAGCAGCGGGAGCGCGGGCGCTCACCGTTTTCGCGGCGGGCCTCCCGGAGTACGAGCTGCGGCGTGACGGGACGGTGCTCGTGACGCTGCTCAGAGCCTTCGGCCAGATGTCGCGGCAGGACATGCCGGAGCGGCCGGGCCACGCCGGCTGGCCGACGCCGACGCCCGACGCGCAGTGCATCGGGCCGTTCCGCGCCCGGCTCGGCGTTCACGTCCACACCGGGCGTGCGCTGGAGGATCTGGCTGACGTCGAGCGGGCGGCGGAGCGGTTCCACGCGCCTCCGCTGGCGGTGATGCGCCGCTCGCTGCTCGAGGTGCCTCGGCCCGCGCCGGGGCCGGAGCTGCTGGGAGAGGGCCTGGTGTTCTCGGCGATGAAGCCCGCCGAGGCGGGGCGCGGCATCGTGCTCCGCTGCTACAACGCTCTGGCGACGCCGGTGGCCGGCGCGTGGCGCCTGCCGTCGCGCGCACGGTCGGCGCACCTCGCGCGGCTCGATGAATCGCCGCTGGCGCCGCTCGAGGTGGCGGCGGACGGGAGGGTGCTCTTCGAGGCCGGCCCGCGCGCCGTCGTGACCGTGCTGCTCCGCTAGCCGATCCGCTCCCCCGCGATCGCGCTCTCCAGCGCATCCGCCAGCCAGCTGAACCCCAGCACGACGAGCGCAACCGCCGCGGCCGGCGCGAGGCTCACCCACGGCGCGATCAGCAGCGCGTCGCGCCCCGACGCGATCATGTTGCCCCACGACGGGGTAGGCGGCTGCACCCCCAGGCCGAGGAAGGAAAGGCCCGCCTCGAGCATGATGGCGCTGCCCACGCCAAGGGCCGCAGCCACCAGGGCGGGCGTCAGCGCGTTGGGCAGGATGTGGCGGATCAGCACGCGGTAGGGCGGGAGGCCCAGGGCGCGTGCGGCCTCGACAAACGGCCGTGCCCCAAGCGCGCGCACCTCGCCGCGCACCAGTCGGGCCACCGTCATCCAGCCGGTGACGCCGAGGGCGAGCACGGTCACCCACGCCCCGGGCTCCACCACCGCCACCAGGAGGAGCAGAAACGGCACGCGCGGGATGGCGAGCGCCGCGTCGGTGACGCCCGCGATGACCCGGTCCACGGCGCCTCCGACGTAGCCAGCGACGGCACCAGCCCCGATTCCCACCGCCGTGGAGACCAGTGCGGCGAGCGTGCCGACGGCCAACGAGATGCGCGCGCCGGAGAGGAGGCGCGCGAGCACGTCCCTGCCGAAGCGGTCCGTGCCCAGCAGGTGCCACACGCCGTCGGGGGTCCGGGACAGCGGCCCCGCGAAGCGGCGCGCGACGATGGCCGCGAGATCGGCGGAAGCCTGGCCCGGCAGGAGCGGCGCCACCACGGCCCCGGCGACGAACGCCGCAATGAGCGCGAGGCCGAAGCGCGCCCGCCGGTCACGCCATGCCCGCGCCAGCACGCCGCGCCTCGCGCTCATCCCGAGCGCCCCGGGCGTGGGTCGGCAAGCCAGGCCAGGGTGTCGGCGAGCAGGTTGCCCAGCACGACCAGCACCGCGAACACCGCCGTGGTGGCCATCACCACGGGGTAGTCGCGCGCCAGCACCGCCTGCACCGTGACCCGGCCCATCCCAGGCCAGGCGAAGATCGTCTCGACGAACACGACGCCGGAGAAGAGCGCCGGCAGCTGCAAGCCGAACAGCGTGACGACCGGGACCAGCGCGTTGCGCAGGGCGTGGCCGAGCAGCACCCGCACCTCCCCGAGGCCCCTGGCGCGCGCCGCCCGCACGAACGGCTGGCGCAGCGCCTCGATCATCGCGCCCCGGACGAAGCGCGCCGTTCCGGCGACACCGACGATGGCCAGCGTGACGACCGGCAACGCCAGGTGGCGGAGGCGATCGGCGAGCCGGGCGGCGGGCGGCAGCAGGTCGGCGCCGAGTCCTGCGGCGCCGAAGGCGGGGAAGCGCAGGGGCCCGGGCCAACGCCACAGCGCGGCGCCGTAGGCGAACACCGCGACCAGTCCCAGCGCGACGACGTAGGAGGGCAGGGCGTAGAGGGTCGTCGTGAGCACGGTCAGGGCGGCGTCCATGCGGCTGCGTCGCCGCGCCGCCTGGTAGGCGCCGATCAGGATCCCGCCGAGGTACGTCGCGAGGAGCGAAGCTCCCACCAGCAGCAGCGTCGGACCGAGCGCGTCGTTCAGCACCGCGGTGACCGGGCGCTGCTGCGCGATGCTGGTGCCCCACCGGCCGGTCACGAAGCGGGCGAGCCAGGTCGCGTACTGGATCGGCAGGGGGCGATCGAGGCCAAGGGAGTGGCGGGCCGCCGCGACGGTGGCCGCGTCGGCGTCGGGGCCGAGGTACAGGCGCACCGGATCGCCCGGCATGAGGTGGACGGCGGCGAACGTCACCGTCACGACCAGGAGTACGGTGAGCCCGGCGACGAGGATCCGGCGCGGCAGCGCGCTGCGCATCCCCGCCAATCTCGCGGCGGCGGCCCGATTTCTCTAGCTTCCGACTGTGCGGTGGTGGTGCACGGTTCTCGCGTTGGCCGCAGCGGCTTGCGGCCCCGTCACGCCTCCGGCGACGGTGTTCTACGCGTCCGGCGCCGACCTCCAGTCCATCAATCCTCTCCTCACCGTGCATCCGCTCGCGCGGCAGGTGCAGCGGAACGCGCTGTTCATGACCCTGGCCCGGTACGACAGCGCGCTGGTGGCGCGGCCGTACCTGGCCGAGGCGTGGCGCTGGAGCACGGATCGCCGCACGCTCGAGCTGGCGGTACGGCGCGACGTGCGCTGGCACGATGGCGCGCCCACCACCGCGGCGGACGTCGCGTTCACGTTGAACGCGGCGCGCGATCCGGCCACCGGGTACCCGCGCCGGTCCGACCTGGAGTGCCTCGCCGGCGCGCGCGCGACGGGTGGCTTCACGGTGCGCCTGGCGTTCTGCCGCCCGCAGGCGAGCTTTCCCGACGTGCTCACCGATCTGGCGATCCTGCCGGCGCACCTGCTCGCGGGGCTGCCGCACGACCAGCTGCGGCACGCCGCCTTCAACCAGCATCCGGTGGGCAACGGGCCGTTCCGCTTCGTGTCGCACACCCCTAACCAGCGCTGGGTGTTCGACGCCAACCCGGATTTCCCTGCCGCGCTTGGCGGGCCGCCGGGAGTCCAGCGGCTCGTGGTTGTGGTAGTGGACGAGCCGGCGACCAAGCTGGCGGGCCTGGTGACCGGGGAGCTGGACGTCGCCGGCATCCAGCCGATGGACGCAGCGCTGGTCCACCAGGACCCCCGGCTCGCCGTGGTGGACTACCCGATCCTGTTGACGTACGGCCTGGTGTGGAATACCGGCCGCCCGCCGTTCAGCGATCCACGCCTGCGGCGCGCGTTGACGCTGGCGCTGGATCGGCGCGCGATGGTGGACGCCTACGTGTACGGGTTCGGCGAGGTGGCCGACGGGCCGGCGCCACCGTGGCATCCGCGAGCCGTGCCCGTGGCGCGCGTGCCGTTCGACCGCGCGGCGTCGGGCGCGCTGCTGGATTCACTGGGCTGGCGGGTCGGCGCCGGCGGCTGGCGGCGGCGGGACGGCCGGCCGCTCGCGTTCACCATCCTCACGGTCGGCGCGGCCGACAACTCGCTCGAGCAGATGATCCAGTCTGATCTCCGGGCGGTGGGCGTGAACGCGCGAATCCGGCAGCTCGAGCTGGGAGCCTTCCTGGCCCGGGCAACCGGGGCGGCACGCGATTATGATGCTCTCGTGACCGGCATCCTCGGGGACCTGTCGCTGGGGTACCTGCGCGGCCTGTTCGACTCGCGGCGCCTGGCGGAGCCGTTGCAGTACGCACAATACGGCAATCCTGCGGTGGACCGGGCGCTGGACGCTGGCGACCTGGCCGAGGTGCAGCGGATCGTGGCGCGCGACCTGCCGGTCACGTTCCTGTACCACGCCCGGGGCCTGCAGGGGCTGAGCCGGCGGGTGCACGGCGTCCGCATGGACCTGCGGGGCGAGCTTGCCACGCTGCAGCGCTGGCACCTCGACCCCGAAGCGCGGGAGTGAAGCGATGGTGATGGCCCACGCACGGGCGCCGCTGCGGATCGACCTCGCCGGGGGGTGGACCGACGTTGCACCGTACAGCGCGCGCCGTGGCGGTGCCGTGGTCAACGTCGCGATCAGCCTGCACGCCCACGTGCAGGTGCGCCGGCAGCGGACGGGTGTACGCCTGCACGCGCTGGATCTCGGGGCGGCCGTGTCGGCGCGTGGCGCCGCGGAGCTGCGGCCCGACGGCGAGCTCGGCCTTCTCAAGGCGGCGGCCCGTCGCCTTGGTCCCCGCGGGGGCTTCGAGGTCCTCACCAACTGCGACGCGCCGGCGGGATCCGGCCTCGGCGGGTCGGGAGCGATGGGGGTCGCGCTGGTGGCGGCGTTCGCCGCGCTCGGGGGCGCCCGGCCGCGCGCCGCGGAGATCGCCCAACAGGCCTTCGAGCTGGAGGCGGGCGACGTCGGCATCGTGGGGGGCAAGCAGGACCAGTTCGCCGCGTCGCTGGGCGGCCTGCAGTTCCTCGAGTTCGGCGAGCGCCGGGTGAGCGCCACACGGCTCGCCGCCCCGGAAGACGGTCTCCGGGAGCTGGAACGGCACCTGGTGCTGTGCTACACCGGCGCGTCCCGGTCCTCCGCCGAGATGCACGCGCGAGTCTGGCAGCGATATGCGGACGGCGATCGCGCGATCGTGAAGGCGCTCGGCGGCCTGCACGCCTGCGCGCTCGAGATGCGTGATGCAGTCGCGAATGCCAGGCTGGGCACCGTGGGGGACATCCTGTCGCGCAACTGGGCGTACCAGCGCGCTCTGGGGGAAGGCATGGAGACGGGTGCAATGCGCTCGCTGGCGCGCGCCGCCGCCGCCGCCGGCGCGGCGGGCTGCAAGGCCTGCGGCGCGGGAGCCGGAGGATGCATGGTGTTCCTGGCCAAGGCGGGACGGGCGTTCGCCGTCGCGGAGGCGCTGCGCGCGGCCGGAGGTCAGGTGCTGCGCTTCAGCTTCGACGGCGCCGGAGTCACCAGCTGGCTCGGGGCGGAGCGCTGAGATGCGGAGCGTGCTGGTTTCGCCGGAGGCGCTCGAGCGCCGCCGCACGGAGATCGCCGCCGCGCCCGAGCTCATCGCGCTGAAGCAGCGGCTGTCGGCCGAGTTGGCCGCGTTCGTCGCGCGGCCGCTCTACGTCCCCGAGGGCAAGGCGCTGCTGTCGCGGTGGGGGAGTGCCTGTCGGGACGACGGGGCCGAGCTGGCGTTCGATCCGTGGTCGCCGCACGCGCAGCGCTGCACGCGCTGCGGCCGGATCTGGTCCACGGAGCAGAGCCACCGCTGGTGGATCTACTGGTACCAGCTGTGGCTCGCGGAGCGGTGCTGGCAGTCGGCGCTGCTCGGCGTGCTCGATGGCGACGCCGGTCGTGAGGCCCGCGCTCTCGAGACCCTCGCGGGTGTGGCCGAGCGCTACCTCACCTATCCGAATGCGGACAACGTCCTCGGCCCCAGCCGCCCGTTCTTCTCCACCTATCTCGAGTCCATCTGGGTGCTCCAACTCGCGGCCAGTGCTTCGCTGCTGGGGCAGCACGGGCGGCTGCCGCCCGACCTGGAGCGTGACCTGGTGTCGCGGGTATTCCGGCCGTCGGCCGAAACAATTGCAGACTTCGAGGAGCCCCGCTCCAATCGCCAGGTGTGGAACGCGGCGGCGCTCCTGGCTCTGGGCTCCGTGCTGGACGATTCCGCGCTGCGCGAGCGTGCTGCTCGCGGTCCCGCGGGCGTCCTGGCCACGCTCGATGACGGGGTGCTCGGCGACGGTCTGTGGTACGAGGGAGAGAACTACCACTGGTTCGCGCTGCGGGGTTTGGCGTGGGGCGCGGAGATGCTGCGCACATGTGGCGAGATGGACCTGTGGGCGTCGGGCACGGACATCGGCCGCAAGTTTCGCGAGGCGTTCCGGGCTCCGGTGCTCACGGCGTTGCCCGACTTCACCTATCCGGCGCGCCGTGATTCCCGGTTCGGGGTCTCGCTCCGCCAGCGGCGCATGGCCGAGCTGTGGGAGCTGTCGCTCGCGCGCGCGGCGTGGCCGGGCGTCGCCTCACTGCTCGGGCACGTCTACGACGCGTCCGTCCCGGAGGTCGAAGGGGGCGCCGGCCTCATCACCGAGGTCGAGCGATACGAGCCGCCGTCGGGGGTGCGGCGCGACGGCCTCGGCTGGAAAGGGCTGCTGTGGGCGGCGCCCGAGCTCCCGACCGAAGCCGCCGGCGCATGGCGCCCCGCCTCCGCGCATCTCGAGGCGACGGGGCTGGCGGTGTTTCGCCGCGACGCGGGGCGGACCTATGTGAGCCTCGACTACGGCGAGCCGGGAGGCGGACACGGCCATCCCGATCGCTTGAATCTCACGCTGCACGCGGGCGGCGTCCCGTGGCTGGTGGATTTCGGCACCGGCTCGTACGTCTCGCCGCGGCTCCCCTGGTACCGCTCCACGCTGGCGCACAACGCCCCGCTGGTGGACGGGTTGTCGCAGGCCGAGGCGCGCGGCGTGTGCGTCGGGTACGCGGAGAGTGGTGAGTACGGCTGGGTGTGCGCCCAGCTGCTCGACGGCACGGCCTTCGACGGCGTGGGCGTCCAGCGCACGGTTGTGGTGACACCGGGGTACGTGCTCGACGTGCTGCAGATGGGGAGCGCCGTCGGTGAGCGGATGCTGGCGCTGCCGTGGCACGGCTGGGGGAGGGTGGACTCGCACCAGCTGGGGGTCCGGTTCGAGCGCGCGGACGGCGTGCTGCCCGTCTACCTCGCGGGCCGGCAGGCGTTTCAGGTGCAGATCTCGCGGGCCCCCGGGCCGCCGGTGCCGGGCGCAGTCGACGAGGCCGAAGAGCTCGAGTTCGCGGTCGTGGTCTCCTCCGGGGAGATGGTGACCCTGGTGGCCTGCCTGGATTACGGTGGGGCGGTGGAGGAGGTCGAGTGCCACGAGCAGGACTTCGTGGTGCGGCTCGTGGACGGCGGGATGCATTCGCACGGGCCTACCGAACACGGGTGGCAGATCGATCTCGGCCGCGGCGATCCGATTGAGTTGGGCGGGGCGCGCGAGCTGCCCGAGGAGCCGACGCCGGCCGAGGCGCCACGGAAGGAGGAGCGCGTCGCGGCCGCGCGGAGCCTGGCTGTGCGGAAGGCGCCGGCGCTGGACGGCACGCTCGACGGCTTCCGGCTCGACGCGCCGCTCGCGCTGGATCGCGTGGAGCAGTTCCGCCGCGCCGAGGAGCCGTGGGGGGGAACCGACGACTTCTCGGCCACGGCGTACCTCAATCACGAAGGCTCGACCGTCTACCTCGCGGTGGACGTGACTGCGCCCGAGCCGGCCTTCCGGGCGCGCGGCGCCGCCAACCCGGAGTGGGACAACGAGAACCCGGACATCCACTCGGACGGGATCCAGGTGTACCTGGACAGCGTGAGCTTCCTCGGCTGGCTGGTCGTGCCCGACGCCGACGATCGCTCTCGCCTCAGGGTGTCGGCGGTGCACGGGACGGACGCGTCGCCGGAGATGCTGCGCGGCGCGTGGCAGCCCTCCGAGCGCGGCTATCGTATCACCTGCGCCATCGAGTTGCCGGACGACGTTCAGGATTTCGGTTTCGATCTGTGCGTGAACCGGATCCGCGAAGGCCGCGAACGGCGCGTGGGACAGTTGGTCTGGTCCGGCGCGGGCGGCGCGCGGCTCTACCTGGCGGGTGACCGGCCGCTGGCGCACCACCTCCCGCGGGTGGCTGCGGAGCGGTGAGGGCGCGGTGAGCGGTTCCGGCGACATCGCGCGGCGCGCCACGCTGGCGGTGGCGGGTTTCACCTCGACGCGGTCCAAGGGGCCGGACGCGATGTTCGGGGGCCCGGACGGCCCGACGCACCTGGTCCGCGCGGGGGGCGCGAGGATCGAGACGGCGGACGGGCATCAATTGCTGGACTGGACCATGGCGCTCGGCGCGGTCGGGCTGGGCTACGCCCATCCGCGGGTCCAGGAGGCGGCGGAGCGCGCCGTGCGTGACGGGGCGGTGGGGCCGCTGCCGCATGTGCTCGAGGTCGAGGTCGCCGAGCGGTTGTGTGCGGTGTATCCCGGGGCGGAGCAGGCGCGCTTCTTCAAGACCGGCGCCGAGGCGGTGCAGGCGGCGGTGCGGGTGGCGCGGGTTGCGACCGGGCGCGAGCGCGTCGTGCATGCCGGGTACCACGGCTGGCTGGACGGCGCCACCGTCGGCGCTGGCGTGCCGCGCGGCACCGAGCGGCTCTGGACCGCCGTGCCGTTCGACGACCTCGCGGCTCTCGAGGCTGCGGTCGCGGGCGCGGAGCCGCCGGCCGTCATCGTGCTGGAACCGGTGATCGAGCGGGCGCCGTCGCCGGCGTGGCTCGAGGGGGCGCGGCGCCTGGCGTCGGCGCACGGCGTCGTGCTGGTGTTCGACGAGGTCAAGACCGCCTTCCGTCTCGCGGCCGGCGGGGCGGCCCAGCGCTACGGAGTGCAGCCCGATCTCGCGGTCCTGGGGAAGGCGCTCGCCAACGGGTTCCCGCTGGCAGCGGTGGTGGGCCGGGCCGACATCCTGGCGCGAGTGCGGGAGACGTGGATCACCTCCACGCTCGCCACCGAATTCGTGGCGCTGGCGGCCGCGCGGGCGGTGCTGGAGGTGTGGGGCGAGATCGACGTGGCGGGGCACGTGGCGCGCGTCGGCCGGCTGATGCTGGAAGCCCTGGACGCCTGGCCCGCGCCGCATCCCTGGACGGCGTGCGGCATCCCCGAAATGTGGTTCCTGCGCTTCGCCGACGGGGACCGGGAGCGCCGATTCCTGCTGGAGTGCGCGCGGCGCGGCGTGCTCATCAAGCGCGGCGCCTACAACTTCCCCAGCCTCGCGCACGACCGCACCGAAGTCGAGGCGACGCTCCGCGTGATGCGCGAGGCGGCGTCGGAGGCGACACCGTGACACCTGCCTCGGTTGCCGGCCCGCTGGTGGACGTGCACGCGCACTTTCTGCACGAGCGTTGCGGGAGGTCGGACTGGTCGGAGCGCAACACGAGTCGCCTCGCCGCGGGAGCGCGCCTCGGCATCACGGCGCACCTGGCCTCGATCCTCGGGAGCTTCGGCCATACGTCGCCGACGTACTTTCCGTCGCCGGCGGACGTGTCGGCCGGGAATGAGTCGATGCGCGCGATCGCCCGCGCGCATCCGGGGCTGGTCCGCGGCTACGTCACGGTAAACCCGAACTACACCGACCACGCCATCGCCGAGATCGAGCTCGGCCTCGCGGCGGGGATGATCGGCGTCAAGCTGGCCGCCAGCCGCCGGGCGAGCGACGCGCTGCTGGATCCCGTCGCGGCGCTGGCGGCGGAACGCGGCGTCCCGGTGCTGCAGCACATCTGGCAGCGGCGGGTGCGGGACGTGCCGAACCAGGAAATTTCCGACGCCCTCGACCTGGCCGCGCTCGCGGCGCGGCACCTCGGCGCGCATTTCATCCTGGGCCACATCGGCGGCGGTGGGGACTGGGCGCACTCGCTCCGCGCGCTGGCGACCGTCCCGAACATCTTGGTGGACCTGTCGGGCAGCGGCGTCGATCGCGGGATGCTCGAGCTGTGCCTCGAGTGCGTGGGTCCGGAGCGCCTCCTGTGGGGCACCGACCTCACGATGGACGCGGGATGGGCGAAGTTGCAGGCGCTGGAAGCGATGGACCTCGAGGCCGAAGCGCTGGAGGGAATCCGATGGAGGACCGCCGCGCGGCTCTTCCGCCTGACCTTGTAGACCACAACGCCCTGGTCGGGCCGTATCCGTTCCGCTGGCTCCCCGACCCGACACCGGAGCGTCTGGTCGCGGACCTGGAGCGCCTCGGCATCGGCCGGGCCTGGGTCGGCCACGTGCCGAGCATCTTCTACCGCGACGTCGCGTCGGGCAACGACGAGCTGCTGCGCTGGCTCGAGCCGCACCGCGCGCGGCTCCTCCCCGTGCCGGCGGTGAACCCCACGTACCCAGGCTGGGAGCGGGAGATGGAGCGCGCCCGGGCCGAGGGGTGTCCGGCAGTGCGGAGCTATCCCGCCCACTACGGCTTCGACACGGGAGGCCCGGAGATGCGCGCGCTCGCCGCGTGGTGCGCGGATCTCGATCTCCGGCTGGTCCTCACGGTACGCATCGAGGATGCCCGGCAGCGCCACCGGCTCGATGGGGCCGCGGAGTTGCTCGGCGCCGATCTGCGCGCCGCGGTGCGCAGCCACCGCGCCCTGCGCCTGGTGGTGACCAACGCCGACCGCGGGCTCGTGGAGGAAGTGCACTTCGGCGCCACTTCCGGCGAGGCGGAACGACTGCACTGGGACATTGCCTGGCTATGGGGTCCCCCCGACGATCAGCTCGCGGCACTGTATCGCACGGTGGGCCGCCAGCGCTTCGTCTTCGGCACCCACTTTCCCTTCCGCCTGCCGGAAGCGGCGCTCGCCAAGCTGGCACTGGCCGAGTAACCCGGCGCGGCCGGCGGCGGGTCCGACCCGCGCGACGACGGCGAACGCGCCGGGTGGCGTCGTCGCGTCGGCCTTCGTAGCTTGCGCACGCGCGTCCCTGGAGTCGGGGGCGCGCGTTCGCGTTGCGTGAGGTGGCCGCGTGCTCTTCGTCGAGATCGTCTTTCCCGGATGGAATCCGGTGGCTTTCCAGCTCGGCCCGCTGGCGATCCGCTGGTACGGACTGGCGTACCTCGCGGGTTTCCTCATAGCAGGCGCCCTGCTCGACCGGATGGTGCGCGACCGGTTTCTGCCGCTCACCACTGCGGCGGTGAGCGACCTGATCGGATGGCTGGTGGCCGGCGTGCTGCTCGGGGGGCGTCTGGGCTACGCGCTGTTCTATGATCCGCGGATGTTCGTGCGGCCGCTCGACCTGATCAAGGTGTGGGAGGGGGGACTGTCGTTCCACGGCGGCCTGCTCGGCGTCGTGGTGGCATCGGTGCTCTTTGCGCGGCGGCGCAAGATTTCCTGGCGGCGCCTCATCGATGGGCTCGTGCTGGCCGCGCCGGCGGGCATCTTCCTGGTGCGGATCGCGAACTTCGTGAACGGCGAGCTGTTCGGGCGCGTGGCGTCGGCGGGCGTTCCGTGGGCGATGCGGTTTCCCACCGATCCGGCGGCGCAGGCCCTGTTTCCCGACCTCGCCCGGGCGGGCGGCATGAACTGGCACGACGCCTACGCCGCGCTGCGCGCGAGCGGCGCCTGGGCGGCGCAGGCGGCGCAGCTGCCGCTCCGCCATCCATCGCAGCTGTACGAGGCGGCGCTCGAGGGCCTGACGATCGGGGTGGTGCTGTGGTGGGTCTACCTGCGGCGCCGCGCGACGCTGCGGGAGGGCACGCTCGCCGCCCTGTTCCTGCTGTTGTATGCCGCCGCACGTTTCCTCATCGAGTTCACCCGCCAGCCCGACCCGCAGTTCATCACCGCGGCCCATCCGCTCGGCACGGTGCTCGGCCCGTTCTCGATGGGCCAGCTCCTCAGCCTGCTGGTCGCGGTATTCGGGTTCGCGCTGCTGGTGTGGCGCACGTCGGAGGCGGATCGTGCGGAGCCAGGCGACGTGCCCACATAGTGCCCTTGTAATTGGAATCCGGCCGCAGTAAAATTTCGCGACTTCTCCCCACACGGCTTGCAGCTCTCCAACGTCTGCATAGGGCTTGGATGAAGCGTTCGACCTATCTGCTCGCCGGCGGCGCGCTGCTCTGTCTGTCCGCAGCACTCGCCGGCGTTTCGTTGGTCAGAGGGCAGGGCGCGGAGCGGCGCGCGCCCGCCGACACGGCGTTCAGCGCCGTGCCGCGCTCGTCGGGGGCCGGGTATTCCAGCCTCGACGGGGTGCGCCCGGGCGGAGCGTGGCCAAGACTCCCCAAGCGCCTCAAGGGGCCGGTACAACCGATCTTCTACCGCCACGACATCCACGCCGGCCAGTACCGCATGCCCTGTCTCTACTGCCACAACAACGCCGCGAATTCGTGGACGGTGAATCTCCCGTCGGAGAGCACGTGCATGGGCTGCCACATCGTCACGTCGGCACCCGACACGGCGGGGAACGCGGACCCGGAGATCACGAAGCTGCGGGACTACTACACGAAGGGCGTGTCGATTCCGTGGGTCCGGATCAACAAGCTCCCCGAGTATGCGCACTTCCCGCACATGCGCCACGTGGCGGCCGGACTCGCCTGCCAGACGTGCCACGGCAACATCCAGCAGATGCCGAGGGTCTTCCCGGTGCGCAACGCGAGCGACATGGGCTGGTGCACCAACTGCCACATGCAGCGCGGCGTGACGCGCGACTGCACGGCGTGCCACTTCTAGCCGAGCGGCGAGGAGCGTAATGGAGCGCAGGCGTTTCCTTCAGGTGGCCGGGGTGGCGGGCATCGGCGTGGCGGCCGGATGCGCGCCCACCTCCGGCGAGCGTCTGCTCCCGTACGTCAATGAATCCGACGACCTCATCCCCGGCATCCCGGAGTTCTACGCCAGCACCTGCCGCGAGTGTCCGGCCGGGTGCGGCGTGCAGGTCAAGACGCGCGAAGCCCGCGCCATCAAGGTGGAAGGCAATCCCGCTCACCCGGTCGGACACGGGCGGCTGTGCGCGCGCGGCCAGGCGGCGCTGCAGGGGCTGTACGATCCGGACCGCCTGAAACAGCCCTGGCGCCGCACGGCGCGCGGGCTGGAACCGGTGACGTGGGACCAGGCCATCCAGGAGATCGCCACGGCGCTCGGCGCGGCGGCGGCCTCGGGGGCCGACCGCGTGGCACTGGTGACCGGGGCCGACAGCGGCGCACTGGACGCGTTCTACGACGAGTGGCTCGCGGCGTTCCGCTCGCGCCGGAGGCTGCGCTACGAGGCGTTCGCCTACGAGCCGCTGCGGGAAGCCAGCCGGCTGACGTTCGGCGTCGCCGCCGTGCCGGAGTTCGACTTCGCGTCCGCTCAATACGTGCTCTCCTTCGGCGCGGACTTCCTCGAGACCTGGCTGTCGCCGGTCGAGTACACTCGGCAGTTCGCCGAGGCGCACCGCTACCATGACGGCCGGATGGCGAAGTTCGTGGCCGTGGAGCCGCGCCGCGGGCTCACGGCGTACAGCGCCGACGAGTGGATCGCCCCCAGGCCGGGCACCGAGGGTCTGCTGGCCCTCGGCATCGCGGCCAGCGTGGTGCGGCAGGGGAAGGCCGACCTCGCCGGCGCCGAGGCGGACCGGGTGCGCGGATTCCTGGCCCGCTTCACGGCGCGGGCGGTCGGCGACGCGGCCGGCGTCAGGGAGAACGTGATCGAACGGGTGGCCCGGGAGTTCGCGGCCGCGCGGCCCAGCCTGGCTGTGGCGGGCGGCGTTGCCAACCAGCACCGCGCCGCGACGCAGACGGCGGCTGCGGTGAACCTGCTCAACTACGTCGTCGGCAACGTCGGTCGGACGGTGCGCTATCACGCGGCGTCGCCGTGGGAGAAGGTCTCGCGCTACCGGGACGCCACGGCGTGGGTCGCGGCCATGCAGGCCGGCGCGGTGGACGTCGCGCTGGTACACCGGACGAACCCGGCGTTCACGCTGCCCAAGGCCGCCGGCTTCGCCGACGCGTTCAGGAAGGTGCACCTCAAGGTGGCACTGGCGAGCCAGCTCGACGAAACCGCCGAGCTGTGCGACCTGATCCTGCCCGACGTCACGCCGCTCGAGGAGTGGAGCGTGGTCGAGCCCGCGGCCGGCGTGCGGAGCTTCGTGCAGCCAGCGATGACGCCGGTCTTTGACGGCACGCGGCAGGCGGCCGACGCGCTGCTGGCGATCGCGGCCAAGGCCGGCAGGTCCGTGGGGCGGGGCGCCGCCACCGCGCGCGATTTGGTTGCGGCCGGGATGGAGCCGGTCGCGCTGAACCACGCCCTGCAGCACGGCGGCGAGTTCGCAGCTGCGCCCGTCAAAGCGGTGCGCCTGATCCCCGATTTCGCGCGGATGGCCTATCAGACGCCGGTGTTCGACGGCGCTGCCGGCGGGGAATCGCTGGTGCTGGTCGCCTACCCGTCGCCGGCGCTGTTCGACGGACGCGGCGCCAACAAGGGGTGGCTGCAGGAGCTGCCGGATGCGGCGACCAAGATCGCCTGGCAGAGCTGGGTCGAGGTGCACCCCGACACGGCGCAGCGGCTGCGCCTGGCCAACGGCGACGTGGTGACGGTGACCTCCCCGCACGGCCGGGTCGAGGCGCCGGTGTACGTCTACCCCGGCGTGCGGCCGGACGTCGTCGCCATGCCGATCGGGCAGGGACACACCGCCTACGGCCGCAATGCGAAGAACCGCGGCGTCAATCCGCTCGACCTGCTGGGCGCAGACGCGCTGGATGCCTCCGGGGCGCTCGCGTTCTGCTCAACTTTCGTCACGCTGGCCGCGACCGGCCGGCAGACCCGGCTGGCCACGACGGAGGGCAGCGCGCGCCAGCTTGGCCGCGGGATCGCCCGCGCGGTGAGCCTGGCCGGCGCGCTCAAGGGCGAGGTCGAGGCCGCTCCGGAAGCGACGCTGACCGACGCCGAGCGCGCGGCGGTCGCCGCCGCGGCGGCGTCGCAGCGGGAGCGCGCCAACATCGGCGTGTATGCCAAGCAGAACCCGAAGTGGGAGATGACCATCGACCTCTCCCGCTGCACCGGCTGCCAGGCGTGCGTGACCGCGTGTTACGCGGAGAACAACCTCCCCGTGGTGGGCGAGGAGCAGACGCTGCGCCACCGCGGGATGGCCTGGATCCGCCTGGAGCGCTACTACGAGGGCGACACGGCCGGAACCGACTGGCAGGTGCGCCAGATCCCGATGCTGTGCCAGCAGTGCGAGAATGCGCCGTGCGAGCCCGTGTGCCCGGTGTACGCGGCGTACCACACTCCCGACGGGCTCAATGGCCAGATCTACAACCGCTGCGTCGGCACGCGGTACTGCGCCAACAACTGCCCCTACAAGGTCCGGTACTTCAACTGGTGGGACTACGGCACCGTCGGCGATCCGTACTTCGCGTTCCCGGAGCCGCTCAACTGGCAGCTCAATCCCGACGTGACGGTGCGGACCAAGGGCGTGATGGAGAAGTGCACGTTCTGTGTCCAGCGCATCCGCTTCGCCCAGACGGACGCCAAGGTCCGCAAGCGCGAGCTCGCGGACGGTGACATCACGCCCGCCTGCGCGCAAACCTGCCCGGCGGAGGCGATCGTCTTCGGCGACGCGCGCGATCCCGGCAGCCGGGTGAGCCGGTTCAAACAGGATGCGCGTGGCTACCAGGCGCTGGACATGCTGAACACCAAGCCCGGGATCACCTACCTCGAGCGCGTGGTCGCGCCGGGCGAGGCCTAGGGCGATGGCGACCCTCGCGACCCCGCTCCCGCCCGGCGCTCCGGTGCACGCCGAGGCGCCGCCCAGCTACGCGGAGACCACGCGGGACATCATCGCCACGCTGCGGCCGCCCGGCAGGAAGTACTACGTCGGGATGGCGTTCGTCCTGGCCGGGCTGGCGTTCGGAGCCTTCTGCTGGGGCTACCAGCTGCGGTACGGCCTCGGGGTCACCGGCTACGCGCCGCCGATCTTCTGGGGCACGTACATCACCACGTTCGTCTTCTGGGTGGGCATCGCGCACTCGGGGACGTTGATCAGCGCCATCCTCCTGCTGTTCCGTTCGGGGTGGCGGACGGCCGTGTACCGGACCGCCGAGATGATGACCGTGTTCGCCGTCATGACCGCCGGTCTCTTCCCGGTCCTGCACCTGGGCCGTGCCTGGTATGCCTACTGGGTCTTCCCCTACCCGAACTTCCGCGGCGTGTGGTCCAACTTCCGCTCGCCGCTGGTGTGGGACGTGTTCGCCATCTCCACCTACCTGACCGTGTCGGCGACCTTCCTGCTGATGGGGCTCATCCCCGACGTGGCCGCGGTGCGCGACCAGGCGACGGGGTGGCGCAAGAAGCTCTACGGCACGGTGTCCTTCGGGTGGAAGGGATCCGACCGCGAGTGGCACCACTTCGGCCGGATGTACCTCTACCTCGCCGGCTTCGCGACCCCGCTGGTGCTTTCGGTGCACAGCGTGGTGTCGTGGGACTTCGCGATGGCGATCGTGCCGGGGTGGCACGCCACGATCTTCGCGCCCTACTTCGTCGCGGGCGCGATCTTCTCCGGTTGCGGGATGGTCATCACCATCCTGGTGCCGCTGCGCAAGGCGTTTCACCTCGAGCGCTACATCCAGGTGCGGCACTTCGAGAGCCTCGCCAAGGTGATCCTGCTGACGGCGTCGATCGTGGCGTACGCGTACGCCACCGAGTACTTCATCGCGTGGTACAGCGGCAACCCGTTCGAGCGGTCGTCGTTCTACAACCGCGCCTTCGGCCAGTACTGGTGGGCCACCTGGATCATGCTCACCTGCAACGCCTTCATCCCGCAGCTGCTGTGGTTCAAGAAGATCCGGACCAGCATTCCGACGCTGTTCGTCATGTCCTTCTTCATCAACATCGGGATGTGGTTCGAGCGGTTCGTGATCATCGTGACGGGCCTGTCGCACGAGTACGAACCGTGGCAGTGGTCGTACTACGTGCCGCGCTGGCCCGAGCTGGGCATCCTCATCGGCAGCTTCTGCTGGTTCGCGATGTGGTTCCTGCTGGCGATCAAGTTCTTCCCGTCGGTGGCGATCTCCGAGATCAAGGAGTCGCTGCCGCCGCCGGTGAGGGCGGGAGGGCGGCGATGAGCGCGGCCACGGGCGTGGTGGGGGTGTTCGGCGGGCTCGACGGTGCGGTGGCGGCGATCGAATCGCTCAAGGCACGCGGCTACGCCAATTATCGGGTGTACTCCCCGACGCCGCGGCCGGAGTTGGCCGACGCGCTGGCCAGGAAGGAGAGCCCGGTGCGCCTGTTCACCCTGTTCGGCGCGCTGAGCGGCACGGCATTCGGCCTGTTCTTCGCCATCGCGACCTCGCTCGACTGGCCGCTGGTGACGGGCGGCAAGCCCATCGTGTCGTGGCCGCCGTTCATCGTGATCGGCTTCGAAACCACGATCCTGATCGGCTCGCTCGTGACGGTGGCCGCGATGTTCCTGTTCGCCGGGCTCCCCAAGCTGGGGCGGGCGCCGGGCTACGACCCGCGGTTCAGCAACGACAAGTTCGGCGTGGTGGCGTTCGGCGGGCCCGCGCAGCTGGCGGAGGCGCGCGAGATCTTCGCAGCCACGGGGGCGGAAGAGGTGAAGGATGTCTGAGAGGCGGGGGGCACAGGCGCACAGACGCACAGGCGCACGGTTGGGCGCGCTCGCCGCGGCGCTGCTCCTCGCCGCGGGCGGGGCCGGCTGCACCACGCTCGACAATGCCATCGCCAAGGTGCCGTGGTTCACCACGATGCAACAGCAGGTCGTGGTCCGCCCGTTCGAGGCGGGCGCGCTCAGCAATGGCGCACAGCGGATGCCCGCCCCGGGCACGGTGCCGGTCACCGGGCGCGAGGACTCGCTCGACATTCTCACCGACCTCCGGAGCGTGAAGAACCCGGTGGCCCCGAGTGCGGCATCGTTGGAGCGCGGCCAGCTGCTGTTCGACACGTACTGCATCGTGTGCCACGGGCCGGCGGGGCACGGCGACGGCACGGTGGTTCCGAAGTTCGTGCCGCCGCCGGATCTCACGCTCGACGTGACCAAGCAGCGCAGCGACGGGTACCTCTACGCCATGGTCAAGCAGGGCCGCGGCATCATGCCCAAGTACGGGGACAAGATCCGCGGCGTGGACCGGTGGAACGTGGTCAACTACGTCAGAAAGCTGCAAGGACTCCAGTGATCGGTAGTGCCAGGAGGCGTAGACGCGCAGTGGTGGGCAGCGTCCAGTGAGCAGCCAGGTCACGGCCGACCACGCGCTGCGGGACGGGGTGCTCCGCAAGCTGAGCCGGCCGGTGCCGGCGTGGGTCGTGCCGCTCACCGGCGCGCTGGCGATCCTCGGCACGGCGAGCTTCCTCCTGCTCGTGGCGGGCGCCGGCTCGGCGCGCGCGTGGCGGGCCTATTTCGTCAACTGGCTCTTCTGGACCGGCCTGTCGCAGGCCGGCGTGCTGTTCGCCGCCTCGCAGATCATCTCCGGCGCCCGGTGGAGCCACCCGCTGCGCCGGATCGCGGAGGCGTCGGCGGCCTTCCTGCCCATCTCGTTCGTGCTGTTTCTCGTCCTGTGGCTCGGCCGGGTGCACATCTTCCCGTGGATCGCGGCGCCGGCCGAGGAGTGGCCTAAGGGGTTCTGGCTGCGCGACTGGTTCGTGTTCGCGCGCGTGGGCGCCGGGCTGGTGGTGATGTACGCGCTGAGCTTCTGGTTCGTGTACCACTCGCTGCGGCCGGACGTCGCGCTCCTTCAGGCCGCCGCGCCGGCCCGGGTGAGCCGGCTCTGCGCCTGGCTGGCGAAGGGGTGGGGCGACGGTGGCGAGGTGGCGCAGCTGGCGTTCTCCGAGCAGCGGCTGTCGCGCCTGGCCGCCGGCCTGGTCGTGGTCTACGCCCTGGTGATGAGCCTCATCGGGTTCGACTTCATCATGTCGCTCGCCCCGCACTGGCTCTCCAACCTGCTGGGCGCCTACTTCTTCATGGCCGCGTGGCTGATGGGCCTGATGGCGCTGGCGCTGACCACCATCTTCTGGCGCCGACACTACGGCCTCGACGACCTCATCACGCCGAAGACGCTGCACGACCTCGGCAAGCTTTGCTTCGCCTTCACCGTGTTCTGGATGTACCTGTTCTTCTCGCAGTTCATCGTCATCTGGTACGGCAACCAGCCCGAGGAGACGAGCGCGATGATGCTCCGCATCGCCGCGGAGCCGTGGCGGCCGGTCGGCATCCTCATGGTCGTGCTGGTGTTCGTGCTGCCGTTCTGGGGACTGATGGGCGTCAAACCGAAGCAGACCCCGGCGATCCTCGGCACCTTCGCCGTCATCTCGCTGGTGGGGCTGTGGCTGGATCGCTGGGTGTTCGTCATGCCGTCCATCATGCAGACCGCGCCGCGCGCCCCGCTCGGCTGGCCCGAGCTGCTCGTCACGGCCGGCTTCGCCGGTCTGTGGGGGCTGTGCCACGCCTGGTTTGCCGGCACCTTCCCGATCGTCTCACCGCGGCTGCTCGAGAAGATGGAGCGGGAAGGCGTGGGGCATCACTAGCCGTCGCCCCTTTTAGGGAGTAGCGTTGTCAGCCATGAGCCGGTACGTCATTGTGGGCGGTGGCCTTGCGGCCGCCAGCGCCATCGAGGGGATCCGCGACCTGGACAAGGACGGCGAGATCACCGTCGTCAGTGCGGAGCGCGAGCTGCCTTACCATCGTCCGCCACTCTCCAAGGGCTACCTCGCCGGGCGCGACCAGTTCGAGGCGGTGCGCATCCACGACGCCCTGTGGTACCGTGACAATCGGGTCCGCTACCGGCTCGGCGTTGAGGCCAAGTCGGTCCACATGAAGAAGCGGTCGGTGACGTTGGCCAGTGGCGAGCGGCTGGAGTACGACAAGCTGCTGCTCGCGACCGGCTCTCACGCGCGGCCGCTCCCGGTGCCCGGCGCCGACACCCCGGGGGTCTTCCTGCTCCGGACCATGGCCGAAAGCACCGCGCTCAAGGCGGCGCTGAAGCCGGGCGTCAAGGTGGTGATCGTCGGCGGGAGCTTCATCGGCATGGAGGTCGCGGCCACGGCCCGCGGTCTGGGCGCCGAGGTCACCGTGCTCGAGGTGGGCCCGCAGGTGTACGGCCGGTTCGCCGATCCACAGCTCGCCGACTTCTTCCAGCGGATGCTGGAGAGCCACGGCATCAGGGTCAGGACCGGCGTGCGCGTGGCCCGCATCAAGACGATGGCCGGCAAGCTCGCCGGGATCGCGACCGAGATCGACGAGCAGTACCCGGCGGAGGTCGTCGTGGCTGGGGTGGGCGCGGAGCCCAACACCGGCTGGCTGGCGAGCTCGGGTTTCGGGATCGACCGGGGCGGCCTGGTAGTGAACGTGCGGCTCGAGACCAACGCGCCGAACGTGTGGGCCGCAGGCGACGTGGCGCGATTCCCCGACCCGAATACGCGGCAGCCGCGGCGCCTGGAGCACTGGGACAATGCGCTGATGCAGGGTAAGCAGGCGGGGCGCAACATGGCTGGCGCCGAAGAGCCTTACACGCACCAATCGGCGTTCTTTTCCGACCTGTTCGACGTGACGATCAACGTGTTGGGGGACACCGACAGGCCGGACGCGGTCCAGATCAAGGGGAGCACCGATCTCGCCGCACCGAACTTCACGGCGATCTACGTGCGCGACCACAAGCTGATGGGCGCGGTGCTGGTGAACCTGGGGACGGCGGACCGCACCGAGGAGTTCGGTCTCCTGCAGCGCGGCATCGCCAGCGGGGAGTTCGTGGAGGGCACGTGAGCCGGCGCCGAGCCCGCGCAGCAGGCTGCATTCGGTGAGAGCACCAGCGCCCGGCGGAGCCAATCCGCCGGGCGCTGGTGCTATGGGCCGCTACCGGACCCGCTCGGCGAGCTGCCTGAGGGAGTCGGCCGGGATGCGGCCGGTCAGTGAGAGCCAGAAGCCGGTGCGATCCAGCCAGCGCAGCCGGCGCTGCCCATCCGGTGCGGTCGTCAGCAGTGTGTCGCCGAATCCCATCCCCACAGGTGACGGCTGCGAGTCCGCGCGCTCCTCGGCGAGCGCGCGCTCCGGAGCCACAGTGCGCTGCTGGTCGAGCACCAGCTCGTGCCCCACAGTTCCGTACACGACGCGCACCACCTCGCGGCCGCTGTCGGCTCCGGCGACGTCGCGCCCCGGACCGATTTCGACGTGGTCGCTGTGCATCCCGTCAATCAGCCGGATCGTGCCCCGGAGGCTGGTGACTGCCTGCTCCAGCGACGCGTGACGGAACGCCTCGGGCAAGGTGGCCAGCCTTGCCGCGGCACCGCGCGGCGCGGCGCCGCCGGCGGACTGCAGCGCAGCCGCACCCTCGACCTCGGCCGCCGGCTGGGGACGGCGCGCCTCGGGGGCGCTTGGCTGCGGCCGGGTCGGAGCGCCCGCCGCGGCGGGCGCTGCCGTCAGCGCAGCGGCAGTCTCGGTGGGCCTCACCGGCGCGGCGCGAACGCCGGCCACGCTCCGGGCCGGCGGCTCGAGCCGCTTGTGGCCGAGGCCCGTAGCCGACCGGCCCGCTACGACTGGTTTCCCCTTCCCGGGCGGGGCCTTGGCAGCCGGCGGCCCATGCGGCGTTGCGGCCGCCGCCAGCTGGTGCCCGCCGGCAGCGCCCGGACCGCTCTCCCGGGTCCGCGAGAGGGGTGCCGTCTTCTGGGGCGCAGGCTCGCCCGCCCCGATGGTCGTCGCCGGCGCCCGTTGGCCGGTGGCACTCCCCTCGGCCGGTGCCCCCCGGTCGCGGGCGTGGCGCACTTCGTTGGCGATGTACCCTGCGCCAATCGCCAGAACGATGGTCGCAGCCCACCCGATGGACGTGTAGTCGAAACCACGGCGCTCAGGCTGGGCGCGCGGTCCACGGTGGAACAGCCGCTCAGGCACGTCGGCGCCAACGGCGGGGCTCTGCTGGGTCGCCCCGTCCAGATCGAGCGCGACCTCCTTGGCGGTCTTGGATACGCGCCTGGGCTGCGCCTCCGGCCCTGTGGCCTGCTTGGGCAGCTCCAGCGCGCCAAGCAGATCGGCGGCCTCTGTCAGAAAGTGCTTCGCCTCCGCGAGGCGCTTCGCGCACTCGGCGCAACCCGCGATGTGAGCCTCGACCGCGGCCGCCTCTGCGGTCTCCAGCTCGCCGTCCAGCAGCGCGTTCAGCTTCCCGTCGTCAACGTGCGACATGGTTCACCTGTCCTTGCTCGCGGAACGCCTCCACCAGCCGCTTCCGCGCGCGCGCCAGCGTGGTCCCGACCGCTCCCCTGGCCAGCCCCAGCGCCGCCGCGATCTCGCCGTAGTTGAAACCCTCCGCCTTCAGCAGCAACGCTGCCCGGTCCTGCTCGGTCAGCATCGCCAGCGCAGCCCGCACGGCATCGGTTCGTTCGGCTGCCTCGATCGCGGCATCGGCGGAAGGCGCCGCATGGTCGCCAGCCTCGCCGCCCAGCAAGGCCAGCGTCCGCCCCTGCCGCACCGCGCGCCGTCCATCGTCGCGCGCCAGGTTCAGCGCTACCGCGAACAGCCATGGCCTGGGGTTCGCGGGCGGCGTCTCCAGGGCGCGGACGAACACCTCCTGTGCCAGGTCCTCGGCGCGGTCACGATCGCCCGTCCGGCGCCACAGCAGCCGGACGAGCGAGTCGTGATACCGGTTGTACAGCTCAGCCGCGTCGGTCGTCGCAGTTGTCTCCGTCCGCCAGGCGTGACCGCTAGACTCCCCTGAACGCGCGCACCAGCGCCTCCAGGTGGCCGGGCTGCCAGGAGGTGAGGCCGGCGCCGGCGATCTTCACACTCGCGCGCCGCCCCGCCACGACCACCTGGTCGCCCACTGCGAGGTACGGCGCGAGTTCCGGCAGCGCGCGCACCAGGGCGAAGTAGGCGTCGCTGTACGGGGCGACCTCCACGACCTTCAAGCTGTCCCGCTGGGAGGCATCCGTCCAGACGCTGTCGGTCCGGACGAACAGCCGGCCGCCGACCCGGCGCACGGTCGCCGCCCCCGGAGCCGCCGTTTCCGCCAGCTCGCTTGCCCGCGCGCCCGCGACGTGATCGGCGGCCGAGAGCGTGGACACACCGCCCAGCGCCGCACTCGCCTTCGCATTGGCGATCGCGTCGCGTCCGGTCTGCAGCGCCGCCGCGCCGGCCCCGCCCCGCAGCATCCCCGATGCCGGCATCGCCGCCGGCTGATTCCAGGCGGTCCTCGGCTCCTGCACCAGGTAGGAGGTGTACTCCGTCAGAATGCCGTAGCGGAGCCCGAGCGTGCGCACCTCCTCGACCAGGCTCGGCGCCGCGCCCTCGAGCCGGATCTGGCGCGTAAGGTCGCCGATCCGGCGCGAGGCCCACAGTTTCGGCACGAAATCGTTCTCAGTCGCGGTGGCGGGAAACGCCGCATCGGCCGTGAACCGCTCGGTGCGGCCGTTCCGCTCGCCCGTCACCACCACCGGCCCCGCGCCCGTGCCGCTGTACCGGCCGAACACCACCAGCTCCTCGCCGTAGAAGAGGTCGGGGAGCTGCGCCGGATAGGTTTGCGCGAGCGACACCGGCGCTGCGGCGATCCGCAGGTTCACGAGGGCCGGATGCTGGATCTTGCCCAGCACCGCGCTCATCGCCGTCTCGATGTTGGCGTTCGGCGCCACGTACTCGGAGCTGCCGCGGCCTTCCACGGCGAGCCGGTCGAGCAGGTACGTGTTGACGTCGAACCCGACGCCGACGGTGAACATGCGCGCCGGGCCGATCTTCGCGGCCGCGAGAGCCGCGATCCGCTCGGGCGATTGCTCTCCCACCGTGGGAAGACCGTCGGTGACGAAGACGACGATGGGAAGCCGCCCCTGCTCGGGGGCGGTTCCGAGCACCGCGTCGAGGGCGGCCGCGATGTTGGTGCCGCCGTCGGCCGTGAGGCCGTCGAGGAAGGCGCGCGCCGCGTCCAGGTTGTCGGTCGTGGCCGGCGTGAGGCCGTCGCGGAAGTTGACGACGCGAGTGGAGAAGGCCACCAGGCGGAAGCGGTCGGCCCCCCGCAGCGTCGCGAGAGCCTGCCGAAGTGCCGCCTTGGCCTGGTCGATCTTGTCGCCTGACATCGAGCCGGAGACGTCGAGCACCAGCGTGAGGTCGCGTGGGACACTCGGCCCCTCCTGCTCGGTCGGCGGAGCGACCAGCAGCATGAAATAGCCGTCCTCGCCGCCAGGGGCGTTGGTCACGACGCTGGTGCCCACGAGGCCGCGGCGCAGCGGGATGAAAATCTCGACGTCGCCCGAGGCGTCGGGCTCGAGCGTGATCTCCATCCCATCGCCCACGCGCCGGGTCGTGACGCGGTGGGTCGGCGAGTACGGGGTGCCGTAGGCATCCGCGCCAGGCACCGTGACGGTGTACCGGAATGCGTCCGTCGGCGAGGGCGCTGACTGATCCAGGTAACCGCGCCCGGCGGTTACCGGCCGGTCGCCAATGGAGTAGCGAAGGCGCACGGCGTCTCCGGCCCGCTGCAGCACCTGGGTGTAGCGGAGCACCACCTTCCTCGTCTCGCCCGGCTGGAGCGGGAAGATCCGCGCGCGGATGAGGCCGTGACCCTCGAGCGTCAGCAGGGCGGGGTCCCTCAGCCGCCGCACAATGTCCTCATAGATGCCCCGCGCCTGCCCGGCGTTCATCATTTCGCCGCGCACCTGGCTCTCCCCCATCCACAGGGAGAAGTCCGTAAAGACGGCCTCGCCCGGCAGCGGATACAGGTAGCTGCCTTCGCCCAGCCCGGCGCCCGCGTTGCGGAACTGCTCCTCCACCTCCACCCGTGCCACCCGGCCGTCGACCACGGTCCGCACGGTAGAGCTGACCCGCACGACGGAGGCGGGCGGCCCGATGCGGACCGGTCGCTCGATCTGGATCCAGCCCTGGGCCTCGAGCCCGCCGGCGGACAATGACGCCAGCGCTGCGGTGAGTGCCAGACAACGGAACATGGGACGTCTCCCGGTTTGAGGTCTGCACGGGAGACGAATGAAGGGGACGAAGTTGCACAGCCGAGTCGACGGGGAGGTGATGAAGTGATGAAGGTGATGAAGTGAGGATGTGATGATGGTCACCCATCACCTCATCGCATCATCACCCCATCACCTTCATCACCTTCTCGTCAACTCCAACGTCCTAGTACGTCAGGCTGATCGTCCCCACATCCTTGATCTTCTTGGCCGGCGCGAGCTGGAACACGCCCGGATCGTTCTTTACGGCCAGCTTGGTCAGCTGCCCGACCCCAGCGCCGTTCGGCGAGAGCAGGGCAAGCTGGTAGTAGCCGTCGCGCAGGCCGGTGAAGCTGAACCGGCCATCGGGACCGACGTCAGCCGCTGTCACCATCGACGAGAGCACGGCGCCTTCGGAGCGCGGGGCCTGCACCGTCGGATCGCTGCCGGCGCCCGGCTCGTCGGCGATCAGCAGGGCGATCCGCCACCCGGGTGTGCTGGTCGCGACGCGACCGCTCACCACGCCGTCCACGTACGCGGGCCGGGAGCGAAGCGTCGCCATCTCCTGGGGCGTGGCCGGCGTCAGCATGCGTTGCTGCCAGGCTGACTCCGCAGCCGTGTCGCCGGCCAGCCGGGCCAGCTGCACGAAGCGCTTCGCGGCCTCGACGCCGTGCTGGAAGCGCGTGGTGTCGCCCAGCGCCGCGATCATCCGGCGCAGGAAGGCAGGCGCCGGGGTGCCGATGCCCGACATGGCGTACAAGTAGGTCAGGGCGCCGATGCGCTCCGGATGGCGGCTCAGGAAGATGCCGGCCCGGGCGGAGTCCGGTTCCCACAGCAGGGCTTGGAGGGCCGCGCGGCAGCTCGCTGCGCGGATCGCCATGCCGTTGACGATGTCCGGGTGCGTCTGCAGCCACATCGTCAGCTTCTGGACGTTGTTCTCGGTTCGGGCCGGCAGCGCCCGGTTGTCGGCGCCCGGGTGGAGGCAATCATCCGCCGTCGACGTGGGCCCGAGCAACGGCCGGGCGATGAAGCGGCGCGACGCGGGGAGGTTCTGGCCGGCGAGGAGCACAGGGGTCCGGGCCGGGGCGGTGCGGTCGAGCTGCAACTCCGCCACCACGTTCACGTTGACTTCGCGCGCGCGCGCCTGGGTGGTGCTCCAGGTCGTGGCCGCGACGACGACCAGGAACAACGCGATCACGCCGGAGACGATGGCGCTGCCGCGGCGGTTGCCCGGGCCGAGGGATTGCGGGGCGGTCACGATGAGGAGCGAGCCCGCCAGCGCCATCGCCGTCGCCGCGGTGAGCACGTCCGACGACACGGCCCAGCCGGCCGTCGCGCCGGGTGTCCCATTGGCGGCGTCCACAGTGAACAGCGTGTAGAAGGTATCCAGCGTGCTGGAGAGGAAGCCGCGCGCCTGGCTGGAGAGCAGCGTCGCCAGCGCCACTGCGCCCCACACCGCGATCCCGCCCAGTGCCCCGTGCGAGATCCGGAGCGGGATGCGCCGGCCGAAGTCCTTGGGGCCGATGAACGACCAGATGCCGCCGAACAGGATCGCGCTGAGGGCACCGAGCCCGACCAGCTCGCGACGCGCCCGGTCCGGGTTCGAGGCGAGCGTGTCGAACGAGAACAGGTTGTCGAACGCGATCACCAGGCGGTACATCACGAACGCCAGCACGAACGCCACGACCACGGTCGTGATGCGGCGCGCCGGCGAGACGTACTGCGGGCCCTGGCGAACCAGGATGTCGGGGTGCATCACCACGATCAGCGCGATCGCCATGATGACCGTCGCGGTGACGGCGAGGAACGTCTCGGCGTTGGCGAGGCTCGAAGGCCACCGTGCGGCGCCCGACCAGAGCGCGACCGCCAGCCCCCAGCCGCGGGGGTAGGCGAACCCAAACACGTCGCCGGTCGAGGCCGACAGGTCGGGGGGCGCGGCCGCCGCCGCCCGTGCCAGGGCGTACAGCGCGCCGAACACGGCGAACAGGATGGCGACCAGTACGGCGCGCCGGGCCTCGCGGCCGGGCGTGGACGGATTGAGAACGGGCAGATCGGCGAGCGTCATGGCGACTCCAAGCGGGTCCCAGGCTGCGTGAACCGGTGAACTGTAGCGCGGAAAGAATGGGGTTTGGCGGGCCGGGCGTCAACCGTATAGCTTGTGCCCGGATTCCACGGGGCGGGGGATGAACAGGCTCACCGAGGCCGACCGGCAGCTCGCTGAAGTCCGGCGCCGACTCACCACCGCGGGGATTGCCGTGCTGGCGGTCTTCGCCATCGGCGTGGCCGGCTACAGCGTGATCGGTCACGGGAAGCACCGGTTCCTCGACAGCGTGTACATGACCGTGATCACCCTGACCACGGTCGGCTACAGCGAGATCATCCCGATGGACGACAATCCGGCGGGACGGGTCTTCACCATGATCCTGATCCTGTTCGGGATGGGGATCCTGCTGTACTTCGCCTCGACCATCACCGCGTTCTTCGTCGAGGGACAACTCGAGCACGTCTTCTGGAGGAAACGCATGCGGCAGACGATCGCGGAGCTCACGAACCACGTGATCGTGTGCGGCGCCGGCGTGGTCGCGGGGCATTTCATCGACGAGATGATGAGCGTGCGGCGCCCGGTGGTGGCGATCGTGCCCCAGGCGACGGCGCTCCCGCCGCTGGGCACCGCGCAGGAGCTGCTCTACATCGCGGGCGACGCCTCGGACGAGGAGGTGCTCGCGGAAGCCGGCGTCGGCCGCGCGGCGGGCCTCGTCGCGGCGCTCGAGTCCGACCGCGACAACGTGCTCGTCATCCTCACCGCCCGCCAGGCCAACCCGGCGCTGCGCATCGTCGCGATGCTCGTGGACGACCGCAACGAGCCGAAGCTGCGGCGCGCCGGCGCCGACGCGGTCGTCTCGCCGTTCCGCATCGGCGGCATGCGGATGGCCTCCGAGATGATCCGCCCGATGGTCGTGACCTTCCTGGACAAGATGCTGCGCGACCGCGACCGCAACCTCAGGGTGGAGGAGCTGCGCGTCGGCCGGGGCTCCCCCGCGATCGGCATGTGCATCGCGGACCTCGACGTGAACGCCATGCCCGGCCTGCTGCTGGTGGCGCTCCTCGAGCCTGGATCGGCGGCGTGGTCGTTCAAACCCGATCCCCGGACGCGGATCGCCGAGGGTGCAACGCTCATCGTGATGGGTGATCCGAGCGGGGTAGGGGAGTTGCGGGCGCGCTACGGTGGCGAGGCCTACGCGGTCGCGGGGCCGAGCGGCGTCGCCGCCATACCCGGAGCTTCCTGACCCGGCAGACGCAGCGGCTGGCGAGGGAGGCGGTCCTCCTTCCGCTCAGTCGAGCAGTCCCTCCGACCGGTACCAGGCCGCCGTCTCCGCGACGCCGCCCGTGAGGTCGTGTGTCGGGCGCCAGCCCAGCTCGCGCTCGGCCTTGGCGACCGACGTACCCCAGGCCGGGGCCAGGAACTCCGCCAGCTTGTCCTCTGAGACGACGGTGCGGCGCCCGGCGGCCGCGGCCGCCCGGCCGATCACCCGCACGATGGGCGCTGCCACCGTGGCCGGCACCGGCACGATCAGCGGAGCGCGCCCGCCGCGGACCGCGCGCCCGATGGCGCGCGCGAGGTCGCGGGAGCGGAGCACGTCGGGATGCGCCAGGTGGTAGGTCTGGCCGAGCGCCGCCGGCTCCACGCCGGCCCTGGCGATGCCCTCGACCAGATCGGTCACGTAGACCAGCGAGAGCTCCTGAGATCCCAGCCCGAAGACCGGAGCGAATCCCCACCGCGCGATCCGGAACAACCGTAACAGCTCGCGGTCGCGCGGGCCGTACACCACGGGAGGCCGCACGATGGTCCACGGCAACCCGACCGCGTGACGCACCACGGCCTCCCCGGCGAGCTTGCTGCGGCCGTACGCGGTGAGCGGCCGGCACGGCGAGTCCTCGGTGAGCCGCCCGCCGCGGCTCGTCGGGCCGACGGCCGCGATGCTCGAGACGTGCACGAACCGCTTGAGGGTGGGGATGGCGGCCCGAATCGCGAGGATGAGCCGGAGGGTGCCGCCTTCATTGACGCCGAGGAATTCCTGCTCGGAGCCGGCCGCGGTCAGCCCCGCGAGGTGGTAGACCTGCTCCACCCCACGCAAGGCGACCTTGAGACTCTCGACGTCTTCCAGAGAACCGGGGGCGGACAGCGCCCCGAGCGAGGCGATGAAGGCGGCCTGCTCCGGCCGTCGGGCGAGGCAGAACACGTCGTCACCGCGCTTCGCCAGTGCGGCAGCCAGGTGGCTGCCCACGAACCCCGTGGCGCCGGTGACGAGGACCTTCACACTCGCCGGTCGTACACCCGGTAGGTCTTGTAGACCGTGAAGCCCATCCGCTCGAGCGCGTTGCGCATCGCGGCGTTGGTCTCGAGGATCCAACTCGACTCGCCCCACGGGTAGCCGTGCGCGTGGGCGTGGCGCCACAGCCATTCGTACATCAGCGCATCGGCCCCGGTACGGCGGTATTCCGGCAGCACCCCCAGCGTGACGACGCGGGCGCGGGTGATCTTCCGCTGGTTCCACACGATCCGGAAGATCCCGAACGGGAACAGGCGGCCCGAACGGTTGGTGCGCAGCGCGACGTTGAAGTCCGGCAGGGCGATCGCGAAGCCAATCAGGCGCTCCCCGATCCACGCGAACACCACGAGGTCGGGGACGACGACGGGCTTGAGCTGCTTGGCCAGGTGGTTCATCTCCGCGTCGGTCATCGGGATGAATCCCCAGTTCTTCTCCCACGCCTGGTTGTAGATCGCCTTGAGCTGCTCCACCTCGCTCCAGAAGCGCCGCATCTCGAGCGGGCGGAGCGTGATCTTGTAGCGCTCCGCGAGCTTCGGGGCCGCCTCCGTGAGGCGCGCGGGGACGGCGTCCTGTCCGCCTTCGTAGGCCAGCAGGTCCATCGCCTTCGAGAACCCCGCCTGCTCGAGCAGCCGGCTGTAGTACGGCGGGTTATGCGGCATCATCACCACCGGCGGCGTGCCGAAGCCGTCCACCAGCAGGCCGCAATCCTCGTTGGTGGAGAAGTTCATCGGTCCGCGCATCATCGTGAGACCGCGCTCGCGCAGCCACGCCGCGGCGGCGGCAAACAGCGCGTCCGCCACGGCCTGCTCGTCGACCGACTCGAACAGGCCGAAGAACCCGACCGTCGCTTCTTCGGGGTGAGCCTGGCCGTGCGCGTCGTTCTGGATGGCGGCGATGCGGCCGACGACGGCGCCGTCGGGGCGCTCGGCCAGGAAATACGCCACCTCGGCGTGCTCGAAGAACGGGTTCGCGGTGCGGGAGAGCAGCGTGGCCACATCCCGGCGCAGCGGCGGGACCCACAGCGGGTCGTTGCGATAGTGCCGGTAGGTGAAGTCGATGAACATCCGGAGGTCGGCCGCCGAGGCAGCCGACCTCACCGTCACCGCTTCAGCGGTCAGTGGATGACCCCGAGCTGTCGGCCGACGACCGCGAAGGCGTCGAGCGCGAACTGGATCTGATCCGCATTGTGCGTCGCCATCACGCTGGCCCGCAACCGGCACTGCGACGCCGGGACGGCCGGCGGAACGACCGGGTTGGTGAAGACGCCGGCGTCGAACAGCTTCCGCCAGAACAAGAACGTCCGCTCCAGTTCGCCCACGAGCACCGGGATGATCGGCGTCACGCTCTGCCCGAGATCGTAGCCGAGCGACCGCAGACCATCGGCCAGCAGCTTGGTATTCGCCCACAGCGCCGCCCGGCGCTCCGGCTCGCTTTGCAGGACCTCCAACGCGGCGAGCACGCCCGCCGTGTTGGACGGCGGCAGGGCTGCCGAGAAGATCAGCGGCCGCGCATGGTGCTTCAGGTAGTGGATCACGTACTCCTGGCCGGCGACGAAGCCGCCGATGGACGCCAGCGACTTCGAAAACGTCCCGACGATCAGGTCGACTTCGTCCACCATGCCGAAATGCTCCGCGGTGCCCGCGCCCGTCGCGCCCAGGACGCCCACCGAGTGCGCGTCGTCCACCGCCAGGGCGGCGCCGTAGCGGTGCGCCAGCGGCGCCAGCCTCGGCAGGTCGGCAATGTCGCCTTCCATGGAATAGATGCCGTCCACGATGATCATCGCGCCCTTGGGGCGGTTGTCGCGGGCCAGCAGCCGCTCCAGCCCGGCCAGGTCGCCGTGGTTGAACCGCACGACGTCGCCGAAGGACAGCTTCGCGCCGTCAACGATCGAGGCGTGATCCAGCTTGTCGAGGTAGACGATCTCCCCGCGCCCCACCAGCCCCGACACCAGCCCCAGGTTGGCCTGGTAGCCGGTCGACAGGACCAGCGCGGCCTCCTTGCCCACGAACTGCGCCAGTCGCGCTTCCAGCGTTTCATGCAGGTCGAGCGTGCCATTGAGGAACCGGCTGCCCGTGCACCCGGAGCCGTAACGCTCCAACGCCTGGCGAGCGGCCTCGAGCACCTTCGGGTGGTGGGTGAGGCCGAGGTAGTTGTTCGACCCCATCATCACCTTGCTCTTGCCCCCGATCTTCACCACCGTATCCTCGGATTCGGTGATCGGAGTGAAGTACGGGTACAGTCCGGCTGCCTGAACTTCCCGGGCTTGGGTGAAGTTCTTGCATTTCTCGAACAGCGCTATGATCTGCGCGACCTGGGTCGTGGACACCGACTCTCCTGTGAAACACGAAGTGCGCATTGTATCGTGGACACGGGCAGGAGGCAAGTTGCGGCGCGCCTTGACATTCGCCCTCTACCTGATCCTGCTCCTGCCCTCGGTCGGGCGGGCGCAGGGACCCTCCCTGCGCTTCCGCGTCCACCTCTGGCCCGACGGGGCAGTCGTGGCTGCCGGCCTCTCGGCTGCCCTGGTGCCGATGCTCTGGCCCCACAGCTTCGCCCACGCAACCTGCGCGCCATGCGACCCGGCGGCCCTCTGGCCGGTCGACCGGGGCGCGGTTGGCCCGGTGCGCGCCGCGGCCGGCGCGTTCAGCACCGCCACCCTGGGTCTGGAGGCGGTGCTCGGGACGCTGTTCCTCGCATCGTCCCGGCGTGGCGAAGGCGCGGCGGCCCTGGCCGAGGACGCCACCGTCATCGCGCAGGCCGTCACGGTCACGGCCGCTGTGACCGAGTGGGCGAAGGTCCTGTTCCATCGGCCGCGGCCCTTCCTGTACGTGCAGACGGCCACCGGACCGGTCGCCGCCGATGACGGGCAGTCCATGCCCTCGGACCACTCCAGCGTGGCATTCGCGGCTGCGGCTGCATACGCCTCGGTGCTCCATCGGCGGGGCCTCGCGGGACAGGACAAGCTCCAGATCGGCGTGCTCTTCGCCGCGGCGGCCACGACCGGGGTCCTGCGCGTCCTCGCCCACCAGCACTTTCCCACCGACGTGGTGGCGGGAGCGGCACTCGGCTTTGCCATCGGCTGGACCATTCCGGCGCTCCACCCGACCTTGCGGTAGCACCAATCTGACGACCGAATAGGGCAGTTTGTCCTCGGGATTCATCGTCGCACCGGCGGCGTGACGCCCGCGAGGGCCCCGGCGCCGTCTACCGCGCGGTTTCCGGCGTCGGTACCTTCCTAAGAATTCAGCCCTCTGCAGGGGAGTGAGCGCCTGAAGCTGCGCCGCCACGCGTTGGGGGTGGGCACCATCGTCGCGGTCCTGCTGTTGGCTGCCGTCTCACCGGTGGCCGCGCAGGAGGGGGGCGCCGACGTGGTCCGTCGGGGCCTCATCCACCGCGGTGCGCGTCCCCCCGCAGGCTTCAATCAGATGCGGGCGCGGCCCGGTGCTTTCGAATTCAAGCACGGCTGGCTGGAGCGGGCGCGGCAGGTGCGCCTCCACCGCCAGGCGCTCCGCTCCCGCGGCGCCTGGGGGCAGCTCAACGCGCCGGCCGCGCTCGCGGGTCCGGCGGCCTCGGCGACGGCAGTGGGCGGGACGCTGCGCTACCCGACCTTCATGCCGCTGTTCTCGAACAGCACCGCCGCGGATAGCGCGCTGATGGATCCCGTCGCGGTCGCCAACCAGTTCTGGGGCACAGCGGCGGCGCCGCCGTATTCGGTGACGACCTACTACCAGGAGATCTCCGGCGGCCGGTTGACGGTCACCGGGACCGTCATCCCCGCCATCCGCGTGGCACAGACCGACACGTTCTACTCGGGCGGCCCTGGATGCCAGGGCATCGTGTTCGGATGCTCGCACGTGCCAGACCTGATCCTCGAGCTCGTCCGGCACGCCGACTCGACCGTGGATTTCGCGCAGTTCGCGGATACCGCGACCGGCATGGTCCCCGCCATCGTCATTCTCGATCCACAGGTGGGCGGCGAGTGCTACCTGGTCTATCCGCCGGCCGCGAACAGCATCTGGTCGCACCGGTTCTCCTACAGCGGCTGGACCGGGGCTCCCATCACGACCAACGATTCGATCAACGGTCACCCGGTTCTGATCGACGACTACATCATCGAGGGGGGGCAGGGCGGGGATGCCGAGTGCACTCCGGGGCAGCTCGCGCCGATCGGCACCGTCTCGCACGAGACCGGCCACCTGTTCGGCCTGCCCGATCTGTACGACACCAGCGGGCAGACGGAGGGGATCGGCCGCTGGGACCTGATGTCCGAGGGCAACGAGCAGAAACCGTACCGGCCCGCGCACATGAGCGCCTGGGCCCTGGCCACGCTGGGCTGGATCTCGGAGGTGCCGGTCACGACACCGCAGACCGTGCTCGCCAGGCCGATCGAGACGAGTGACACGGCCTATATCGTCGCCATCGCCGGCACGCCGCACAACGAGTACTTCCTGCTGGAGAACCGCCAGGCCATCGGCTCCGACTCGATGATGTACGGGCCCGGTTTGATGATCTACCACGTGGACACCGTGCTCATGCGCGAGCGATGGGATCTGAGCCTCGGGCTGAACGACGTGAACGCGATCGTCCCGCACGCGCTCGCGGTCGAGGAGGCGGAGGGCGATACCGGCCTCGAGTGCACGTATCCGAGTGCCTGCAACGATCGGGGCGACCCGGGTGATCCGTTCCCCGGCACGAGCGGCAACACCAGGTTCAGCGCCGACACGCGCCCGGCGGCCAATTCGAACGCCGGAGTGTTCGGCGGCGCGATCATTGATTCCATCCGGCAGGTTACGGCCTTCGGGGCCATGAGCTTCCGGGTCAGCTTCGGGAACGTCACCACGGTGTGGGCGTCCGATACCGCCGCGGCGGTACAGGTGGACTCGACCACCACCAGGGTGTTCCGCGACGTGCTGGCGAACGGGTCGACGCACACGATCGCCATCGACTCGCTGCAGCTCAGTGCCAACGGCAGGACGCAGTTCCTGTTCGACTCCTGGTCGGACGGCCTGGCCCGCTCGCACACGGTGACCGGCGCGCCGGCGGGGGCGACCTACACCGCGTCCGTCACGCACCGCTATCTGGTGTCAGTCGTCGTTCTCGGGAGCGGAGCGGTCGACGCCACGCGCACGATCGACCCGCTCAACGGCTCGTTCCTGGTCGAGGGGGACAGCGTCACGTTCACCCCGGTGCCGCCCGCGGGGGCGGTGTTCGCCGGGTGGACGGGCGACACGTTGGCCGGCGCCGCCGCCCTGACCCTGCGCATGGCGCGTCCCTACGCGCTGGCGGCCACCTTCACCGGCGTGAGCGACGTGGTGAGCCAGTTGTTGACGGGCCGGAGCGGTCTCAGCGCGGGCCAGCTGCTGGCGCTCGATTACCTCGGCAACCAGAACCGCCGGTTCGACGTCGGCGACTTCGTCGCGTGGCTCGACCGGAACCCCGGGGCGGCGAGCGGCGCGGTGGCGAGCCGCACGGCGCGGACGGCACCACGATGAGGCGCGCGCTGGCGCTGGCGGCCTGCGTCGCAGCGGCGGGGGCGGGGTGCCGGGGAGAGCAGGGCCCCACCGCCGGTGAGCTGTCGGTGCAGCTCACCGTGGCGCGCCCCAACGATCGGGCCGTTCTCTTCCAGGTGACGGGCCGGCTGCACGGCGTCGCGGTGGCGGCCGGATCCGCCTACCGGGTGTTCGCCGACACGTCGGTCGATGGCGACACCGCACACGTGGTGGTGGTTACCCCGGCGGGGAGCGGATTCGCCGCCGGCGAAGTGGCGCGCATCCGGGTGGACGACGTGCGGAAAGCGGCCAGCTACGCCGTAAGCGTGGTCGACGTGGCGACGGCGACCTATCTCAACGGAGACACCTCCGGCGTATCGCTCACGGTGGTCATACCGTAGCATTGGCGACGGTGCACTGCGGCCGCGCGCTCCCTTCCGTGGTACACGAATTGCTTGAGCGAATTACTCGGCTTAGCTACATTGCGACCGCTATCGGCGGGGCGGTAGCTCAGTTGGGAGAGCGCGTGGTTTGCAACCACGAGGTCGAGGGTTCGATTCCCTTCCGCTCCATCCGGTTCGGTGCGCCGGGACGCCTGCCGAGGTTCCCCAAGTCATAGGGAGAGATGGACGCTTCGACGATCCACCAATACCGGTTCGTCCTGGCCTTTCTGGGTCTCGGGCTGATCTTCGGCATGATCTCGGTGGCGGTGCCGCATTTCATCGCGCCGCGCAGCCGGGGCGAAGCCGACACCTTCAAGACGTACGAGAGCGGCATCGTGCCCGAGCGCGGCGCGTGGCGCCAGTTCTCGCTCGCCTACTACCTGTACGCGCTGCTCTACCTCGCCGTCGCGGTGGACGTGATCTACCTGCTGCCGGTGGCCGTGGTCTTCCGCACGCTTCACACCTGGCAGGCGCTGGTCGAGATCGTGGTGTTCGTCGCGATCCTCGCGGTCGCGGTCGTGTACTCGTGGCGCACGGGCGTCTTCCGGTGGGACTGACCGCTCCGGGCGACCGCGAGCTGGACCGGCTGGCCGAGGAGGCTGCGCCGTGGGTGCGGCTGGCGATGGTCGAGGACGTGCTGAACCTGGCGCGGGCCAATTCGCTCTGGCCGCTCACCTTCGGCCTGGCGTGCTGCGCCATCGAGATGATGGCGGCGGGGGCTTCGCGCTACGATCTCGACCGGTTCGGCGTCGGCCTGTTCCGTCCCTCGCCCCGGCAGGCCGACTTGATGATCCTCGCGGGCACCATCTCGCGGAAGATGGCGCCGGTGATCCGCACGCTGTGGGACCAGATGCCCGGCCCCAAGTGGGCCATCGCGATGGGGGGCTGCACGATTTCGGGCGGCCCCTTCAAGTACCCGGGCGAGTACGCGATCGCCGAGGGTGCCGAGAAGTTCATGCCGATCGACGTGCACGTGCCCGGCTGCCCGCCGCGGCCCGAGGCGCTGATCGCCGGGATCCTGAAGCTCCAGGACAAGATCAAGCAGGGTCGCAGGCTTGAGCGCGCCGGCTGAGATCGCTTTGGCGGCGGAGCGACTCGGCGCGACCGTTCCGGCGCCGATCGAGCACCCGCTCGCGGGCGCTGCGGAAGTGCGGTGGATCGCGCCCGGCCGTCTCCCCGACGCGTGCCGGATCGTGCGCGACGCGGGCTATTTCTTCGAGTCGCTGACCTGCGTGGACCGCCTCGCGGGGCACGGGGCCTTCGAGCTCATCTACACGTTCAACCGTTACGAGGCTTCCGCTTCCAGCCGGGTGGCCTGGCGCGTCTGGTCTCCGGCCGGGGAGAGCGTCCCGACCGTGAGCGGCGTGTTCGGCGCCGCGAACTGGAACGAGCGCGAGGCGTGGGAGCTGTACGGGGTCACGTTCGCCGGGCACCCCAATCTCACCTGGCTGCTGCTGCCCGAGGGCACCGAGTGGCGGCCGCTGCTCAAGAGCTTCACGGGGCCGCCGGCCTCCCGTTACGACGATAGCCAGCGGTCTTCCCCCGCCCCCGATGACGAACCCGCCCAGCGCTGACGCGCTCGACACCTACACCCTGAACATGGGGCCGCAGCACCCGTCCACCCACGGCGTGCTGCGGATGAGGCTGACGCTGCGGGGCGAGGAGATCGTCGTCGCGGAACCGATGATCGGATACTCGCACCGGGCGCACGAGAAGATGGCGGAGAACCGGACCTACGCGCAGTTCCTGCCGAACACGTCACGGCAGGACTACCTGTCCGGGATCATCTACAACTTCGCCTGGGTCGAGGCCGTCGAGAAGATGGCCGGCATCCCGGTGCCGGAGCGCGCGCTGGTGGCGCGCGTGATCCTCGCGGAGTTCAACCGGATCGCGTCGCACCTGCTGTGGATCGGGGCATTCCTCCTCGACCTCGGCGCGGCGACACCGTTCCTCTACGCCTGGGACGACCGCGAGGCGATCCTCTTCCTGCTCGAGTCGGTCACCGGTTCGCGCCTCACGTACTGCACCGGCCGGTTCGGCGGGCTGAGCAAGGACCTCGACGCCGACTTCCCGCGCCGGGCGCGCGAGGTCGTCGCGAAGCTGAAGGGCCGCTGGGCGGAGTACGTGAAGCTGATCGAGGACAACGTCATCTTCATCAATCGCACCAAGGGCGTGGGCGTGATGTCCCGCGACCTGTGCCTCTCGTACGGGGTCACCGGCCCGACGCTGCGCGGCTCCGGCGTGTCGTACGACGTGCGCAAGGCCGAGCCGTACGGCGCCTACCCGCGCTTCGCGTTCGACGTCGTGACGCGCGAGGAGGGCGACGTGTTCGCGCGCTACATGGTGCGCGCGCTGGAGATGCAGCAGAGCGTGCGGATCATCGAGCAGGCGCTGGAGCAGCTCCCCGACGGGCCGATTCTGAACCCCGACTCCATCGGCGTGAAGAAGCGGCTCAAGCTGCCCGTGGGGACGCAGTACTACGCCGTGGAGAGCGCGCGCGGCCACTACGGCATCCTGATCGTGTCCGAGGGGGCTGCCGAGCCGTACCGCGCGAAGTTCCGCACGCCGTCGTACCCTAACCTCGCGGTGCTGGCCGACGTGATGCCCGGCCACATGGTCGCCGACGCGGTGGCCGTCCTGGGGAGCGTGGACCTGGTGATGCCGGAGGTGGACCGGTGAAGCGGCGGGCGCAGGGGCACAGGCGCACGGAGGCACGGGTGCAGCGAGCACGGGGGCACGGGGGCACAGGGGCACAGGGAAATCGGTCTTCCCGTGCGCCCGTGCGCCGGTGCCCCTGTGTCCGCCGGGGTGGGGCGCGATGACTTTCCTGTACCATCTGCTCACGGGGTGGATCGGGGAGTTCGGGGCGACGCTGCTCCTCGGGGCGGGGACGATCCTCGGCTACCTCACCTTCAACGTGCTGTTCCTCATCTGGCTGGAGCGCAAGGTGTCGGCCCACGCGCAACGGCGGCTCGGCCCGATGGAGGTGGGGCCGCACGGCACCCTGCAAACTGTCGCCGACATGGTGAAGCTGCTCTCCAAGCAGCTCGTGACCCCGCTGGCGACCGACCGGTTCACGTTCCTGTTCGCGCCCGTCCTGATCTTCATCCCGACCATCTGCCTCACGTCGCTGGTCCCGCTGGGAGAGGCGCAGGCATTCGCCGAGATGCCCAATGGCCTGGCGGTGGTGGTCGTGCTCTCGGGCGTAACGGTCATCGCCATCTTCATGGCCGGATGGTCGTCCAACAACAAGTACGCGGTCCTCGGCGGCATGCGCTCGGTCGCGCAGGTCGTGGCGTACGAGATCCCGGTGCTGCTGTCCGCGCTGTCGGTGGTGCTGATCGCGCAGTCGCTCAACCTGCGGCAGATCGTCGCGGGCCAGCACCTTCCGTACGCCCTGGTCGAGCCGGCGGCGGCGCTCATCTACTTCATCGGGATCACGGCTGAGACCAACCGCGCGCCGTTCGACATTCCGGAAGCCGAATCGGAGCTGGTGGGCGGGTTCCATACCGAGTACACGGGGATGCGATTCGCGCTGTTCTTCTTCGCCGAGTACACCAACATGCTGGTGCTGGGCGCGGTGGGCGCGACGCTGTTCCTGGGCGGGTGGAAGGGTCCCTGGGCCGGATTGCATCCGTGGCTGGGCCCGCTGTACCTCCTCCTCAAGGCCTATCTCGTCGTGTTCATGATGATGTGGGCGCGCTGGACCTTCCCGCGGCTGCGCTTCGATCAGCTCATGAACTTCGCCTGGAAGCTGCTCATCCCGATCGCGCTGGTGAATCTGCTCTTCACGGCGGTCGTGCTCGCGGTCCTGCCGCGCCCATGAATCTCGTGCGCGAGGTGCTGGTCGGGCTCAAAAGCCTGCTGGTGGGCCTGGGCGTCACGGGCCGCCACATGGTGCGGCCGGTGGTCACGCTGCAGTACCCGCACGAGCTGCCCGACGTCTCCCGGTGGGGCGGCCCGATCGAGCTGGTGACGTTCCCGGAGACGGGCACGCACGACTGCATCGCCTGCAACGCCTGCGCGCGCATCTGCCCGTCCGACTGCTTCGACATCGCCGGGGTGCGTCCCCAGGGGCTGAAGAAGATGCGCGCCAACAAGTTCGTGCTCGACTTCTCGACGTGCAGCCTGTGCGGGCTGTGCATCGACGTCTGCCCGACCGATACGCTCAAGTACTCGGCGCACTTCGACGACGCGGCCTACCACCGCGAGCAGACCCGGAACGACCTGCTGGCGCCGTTCGGCGAGGACCCCTATCTGGCCGGCACACTCAAATGAACTGGAACGCGTTCCTGTTCGGCGCGTCGGCGGCGCTGGCGCTGATCGGCGCGCTCTTCGCCGTCAGCCTGAAGAACATCTTCCACAACATCCTGGGCTTCGCGCTGTCGCTGGTGGGCGTCGCGGGGCTGTTTCTCACGCTGGGGAGTGATTTCCTGGCCATCGTGCTCCTGCTGGTCTATGTCGGCGCGCTCGGCATCGCGATGGTGTACGCCGTGATGCTGTCGCAGCCGCTCGACACCCCGCGGACCCCGCGCAGCGTCCCCAAAGTGGCAGGCGCCGCGCTGCTGGCGGCGGCGGTGGCGATGGCGCTGTGGCTGGTGATCCGGGGCGCGCACTTCCCGCCGTGGGGCGGCAGCCTCGACGTCACCCCGCAGACCACTGGCTACCGGCTGCTGTCGGACTACGTGCTCGCCTTCGAGCTGATCTCGATTCTGCTGGTGATCGCGATGATGGGCGCGGTGATGGTGGCCCGGAGGGATCCCGGCATCCGCAAGCCGGCCGCCTCCTCGGCGCCGAGGGCGGTGCCATGACCTGGCTGCACTGGTACCTGCTGGTGGCGCTGCTGCTGTTCTGCATCGGGCTGTACGGTCTGGTGCAGCGCCGGTCGCTGATCGGCATGCTCATCGCGCTCGAGCTGATGCTGGCGGCGGTCTCCCTCAACATCGTGGCGATCACCAGCCTGAGCGGCAGCAGCTCGTCGGTCGGGCAGGTGGTGGCGCTCATTCTGATCGGCGTCGCCGCGGCGGAGGGCGCCATCGCGCTGTCGCTGTTCGTGGCGATTCAGCGCGAGGTGCAGAGCATCAACGTGGAAGACCTGTCGGAGCTGAAGGGATGACCGGCGCCACGCTGGCGGCGCTGCTGGCCCAAGGGTTGCCGCTGGCGGCCTGCGCCGTCGTGCTGATCGCGCTCCGGGGCCGGCCCCGGGCGGCGGCGGCGCTCGGTATCGCCGCCATGGCGGCCTCATTCGCCGCTTCGGCCTATCTGGTCGTGGCCGTGGCGGTGCCAGGCCACAGCTTCCTCGCGCAGACCGTCTTCCTGCCGGTGGACGCGGCGCACAGCCTCGCCTTCGGCGTGCTGCTCGATTCCCTCTCCACCACGATGGCCCTGGTCGTCTCCGGCATCACCCTGGCGGTGATGGCGTACTCCACCGGCTACATGGCCGGGGATCCTGGCTACGCGCGCTACTACGGCTTCCTCGCGCTGTTCGGGTGGGCGATGCAGGGGCTGGTGCTCTCGGCCAACTTGCTACAGACGCTCGCCTTCTGGGAGCTCGTGGGTCTCGCCTCGTTCCTGCTGATCGGGTTCTGGTTCGAGCGGCCCGCGCCGGCCGCCGCCGCCCGCAAGGCGTTCCTCATGACGCGGGTGGGCGACGTCGGCTTCCTGCTGGGCGTGCTGCTGCTGATCCGTTCCCTGGGGCTGGCGACCATTCCCGACGTGATTGCGGCGGCCGCGCCGGGCGGGGCGCTCACGCCGCGCACCGTCTCCGTCGCGGCGGCGCTGCTGCTGATGGGGGTGATCGGTAAGAGCGCGCAGGGACCACTGTTCACCTGGCTTCCCGACGCGATGGAGGGACCGACCCCGGTCTCCGCGTTGCTGCATTCGGCGACGATGGTCGCGGCCGGGGTGTATCTGGTCGCGCGCCTACATCCACTGTTCATGGCTGCACCGGCGGTGATGCACGTCCTGCTGTGGCTCGCCCTGGCCACGGCGCTGGCCACGGCGACGATGGCGATGGTGGCGACCGACATCAAGCGGGTCCTCGCCTACTCGACCATCTCGCAGCTGGGCTACATGCTGATGGGACTGGCCGCGGGCAGCGTGGCGGCGGGGTTCTTCCACCTCGTCACCCACGCCGGGTTCAAAGCGCTGCTGTTCCTCTCGGCGGGGATCTTCATCCACCACGCCCACTCCAACGAAATGCACGAGATCAGTGAGCGCGGGCCGTGGTCGCAGCGCGCCGGCGTGATCGGCCTGGTGGCGGGGAGCGCGGCCCTGGCCGGCGTGATCCCGTTCGCCGGGTACTTCAGCAAGGAAGCCATCCTCGGCTCGCTCGGGACAGGAGCATCGCCGCTGGTGCTGGCACTGGCGTACCTCGGGGCCGGCCTGACGGCGTACTACGCGTTCCGGATGGTGTTCCTGACGTTGAGACCGGCGGGCACGGAGGCACAGGGGCACAGGGGCACGGGCGCGGCGGGCACGGAGGCACAGGGGCACAGGGCCACGGCGGGCGAGCGGGCGATGCGGGTCACGGTCCTGCTGCTCGCCCTCCTCACCCTGCTGCTCGGCTATCTCGGGCCGTGGCTCGGGGCGCGGCTCGCGCCGAGCGAGGTGGCGCACGGGCCGTTCGACTTCGGGCTCGGCGCGCTGGCGGCACTGGCGCTGGTCGCGGGGGGCATCGCGCTCGCCTGGGTGGAGTTCGGGCGGCCGGGCGCCCCGCGCGTCGGGTTCGTCGAGCGGATGCCGCCGCTGGCCCGCTTCTTCGGCGACAACTGGTATCTCGACCGGCTGTACCGCGCGACCGTGATCCGCTGGGCGCAGGCACTGGCCCGCGCCGCGCAGTGGAACGATCGGAACGTGGTGGACGGCGCCACCGACGGCGTCGCCTCCGGCACCATCGGCGGAGGGCGGATCCTGGCGCTGGTGCAGAGCGGCTACGTGCAGATCTATCTGACCGTCGCCGTGGCGCTCATCGCGGCGCTGGCGTACGTGCTGGGGCGGAGCGGAGCGGTGCCGTGAGCCACCTGCCGCTGCTCACGATCCTGCTGGCCTGCCCGGTGGCTGGCCTGGCCGCCATCCTGGTGACGCCGGGTCGCTATCCCGGGGCCATCCGGCGGATCGCCGCGGCGAGCGGCGTCGTTGCCGCGGTGGTGGTCGCGGTGCTGTGGCTCCGCTTCGACCCGCACGCCCCCGGCTACCAGTTCGTGGAACGGCTGCCGTGGGTGCCTGCGTTCGGCATCGAGTGGCACAACGGGGTGGACGGGCTGAACCTCCCGCTCCTCGTCCTGACGGCCGTCGTGTACCTGACGGGCGTGCTGGTGATGTGGGAGCTCCAGGAGCGCGTGAAGGAGTACTTCGCCTTCATGACGCTGCTGGTGGTCGGCGTGTACGGCGTGTTCATAACGCTGGACCTGTTCTTCTTCGTGTTCTACTACGAGGTCGCCGTCCTCCCGATGTACCTCCTCATCGCCGTCTGGGGGAGCACGCGCAAGGAGTACGGGGCCATGAAGCTCACCCTCTACCTGCTGGTGGGGACGGCGCTCGTGGTGCCGGCCGCGCTGGCGGTGTTCTGGGGGGCGGGGCAGGGGACGTTCGACATCACGCGGCTCGCCGGGGCGCACTACGCCCGCGGCTTCCAGTTGCTGGTTTATCCGTTCCTGTTCGTGGGCTTCGGCATTCTGGCGGGCATGTGGCCGCTGCACACCTGGTCGCCGGTGGGCCACGTGGCGGCGCCCACCGCGGTCTCGATGCTCCACGCCGGCGTGCTGATGAAGCTGGGGGCCTATGGGATTCTGCGGGTGGCGATGCCGGTGCTCCCCGAGGGAGCGCAGTACTGGGCGCACGCCACGGCGATCCTGGCCACGGTCAACATCGTGTACGGCGCGTTCGTAGCGCTGTCGCAGACCGACCTGAAGTTCGTGATCGGCTACTCGTCCGTCTCGCACATGGGCATCGTGCTGCTGGGGCTCTCGACCCTGTCGGAGGCCGGAGTCAACGGCGCGGTCTTCCAGATGTTCAGCCACGGCATCATGACGGCCCTTTTCTTCGCAGCCGTGGGCTACATCTACGACCGGCTGCACACCCGGGATGTCGGCAAGCTGGGCGGGCTCTCCCACACCATGCCGGTGGCGTCGGCGTTCTTCATCATCGCGGCGCTGACCGGGGCGGGAGTGCCCGGCTTCTCGTCGTTCTGGGCCGAGCTGCTGGTGTTCCTCGGCACGCTGCGCACCTTCCCGGTCCTCGCGGTCGTGGTGGTCGCGGCGCTCACCATCACGTTGGCGTATTCGATCCGGGTCATCGTGCTCGCCTTCTTCGGGCAGCCGCGCGAGGCCCACCCGCCGGTTGCCGACATCGGGCTCTTCCTGTCGCTGCCGCGTGCCATCCTGGTGGGATTCCTGCTGCTGTTCGGCTTCGTGCCCCAGCTCATGCTCAACGTGATCGAGCCCGCCACCCGGGCGTTCGTACGGGCGCTCCCGTGACGCGGCTCGTCGCCCTCCTGCCCGAAGCCGCGCTGGCGGTGACGGCGCTGCTGGTGTTCGGCGCCCTGATGACGGAGCGCCACCGGACCCAGCGTGCGCGGCGCGCGGCCTATGTGGGCGGCGTCCTGGTGCTGGCCGCCAGCCTGCTCACGCTCGGCCGGAGCGAGGAGTTCTTCTGGGCGACCTACCGGGTGGACGCGTTCTCCCAGCTGGTCAAGGCCGCGGTCGCGGTGGGCTTCCTGATCGGCGCGGTCATCGCCGGGGAGGTGCGGGGGCAGCGGGAGGACGTGCGCGGCGAGGTCTTCTTCTTCCTGCTGACGTCCGCCGCCGGCCTGGTCGCGCTCTCCAGCGCGGTCGAGCTGGTCGCGCTTTACCTGGCGATGGAGATCGCCTCGTTCTCACTGTTCGTTTTGGTCCCGATGTGCGACCAGTGCCAGATGGGCCGGGAGGCGGCGCTCAAGTTCATCGTGATCGGCCTGACCGCGTCTGCGGTCACACTGTTCGGGCTCTCGCTCATCGTCGGGTTCACGGGCACCACCCGGCTGGACGAGATCGCGGCGCAGCTGCCGCAGCTCGCGGGCGAACCCGCCGTGACGTTCGGCGTCGCGCTGCTCCTCGCCGGCCTGTTGTTCAAGCTCGCGGTGTTCCCGTTCCACTTCTGGGCGCCCGACGTCTACCAGGCCGCCTCACATGGCGTGGCGGCGTTCGTGGCCACCGCTTCCAAGGTCGGGGCCATCGCGGTGCTGGCGCGACTCATGGCCGTGGCCGGGCTGGGCGGGACGCGGCTGGCGACCGCGCTGGCGCTGATCGCCGCGGTGTCGATGACGCTCGGCAACCTGGTGGCCATCGTGCAGCGCGACGTCAAGCGCATGCTCGCGTACTCGGCGGTGGCGCAGGCCGGCTACGTCGTGGTGGGGCTGGTCGCGTTTACCCGGGCAGGGTTGGCGGCGGCGCTGTTCTACGGCCTGCTTTACCTGCTGATGAACGCGGCGGCCTTCCTCGTGGTGGCGCGGGTCGGTGCCGACGGTACCAACCCGCAGCTGGACGATCTCAAGGGGCTGCACCGGCGCTCGCCGCTGCTGGCCGCGACGCTGCTGCTTGCGCTGTTCGCGCTCGCCGGCGTCCCGCCCACCGCCGGCTTTGTGGGCAAGTGGTTCCTGTTCTCGGCGGCGATGGGGCAGGGATGGTGGCTGCTGGTGCTGCTCGCCGCAGTCAACAGCACGGTCTCCGTCTACTACTACCTGGTTGCGGTGAAGTACGCGTACCTGCTGCCCGACGAGCGGAACCGCGGCCCACTCTCCCTCAGCCTCGGCGACCGGGCGCTGTGCTATGCGCTCTCGGGCGCCGTCGTGGTGCTGGGCGTGTTCCCCGCCGTCGTCTACCGGTTCGCGGAGCGCGCCGCCCAGCTGCTGCCGTAGCCTGCGTCGGCGGGCCGAGCCGCGCGGGCCGTGCCCGGCGGCGGCTCGCTTGCCCCGGGGCGCGCGCCCGCTGTAAGCTCAGGGCGGTTCCACTGCGGAGGTCGTCATGGCGCCGGTCGTGGGAGAGACCGCACCCGCATTCACGCTGCCGTCGACGTCGGGCAGCGACGTGACACTCGCGCAGTTCCGCGGGAAATCCAACGTCCTCCTGGCGTTCTTCCCCCTCGCCTTCACCTCGACCTGCACGGCCGAGCTGGGCTCGTTCACCGAGGACGTCTCGCGGTTCGAGGGGGCGGGCGCGGTGATCCTGCCCATCAGCGTGGACTCGATCCCGACCCTGCGCGAGTTCAAGGCAAAGGAGCAGCTGTCGCTCGACCTGCTCTCCGACTTCAAGCGTGAGGTGTGCCGCGCCTACGGAACGTTGCTCGAGGACAAGTTCTTCTCGCGGCGCGCCTACTTCCTGATCGACAAGCAGGGCATCCTGCGCTGGGCGCATACGGAGGCCGAGCTGGGTCATCGGCGTGACGACGACGAGTTGCTCGCGCAGATCGCGGCGCTGTAACGGCGCCGGGCTGGCTCGCGCGGCGCCCCGCGGCTCCGCTGCCTCGGGCGGCAGGGGCGCGTGAGCGACCCGTTCGAGCTGCTGGCGCGCACCGACAAGTGGCAACTTTCGGCGGGCGAGGGCCTCGTGTTCGCGCCGCCGTTCCCCCTGTGGCTCGACGTCCCGGGGTTCTGGGACGAGGCCCACCTGTTCGAGTACCCGCTCCAGCCGCTATTCACCGTCACCTTCCTCGACGAATCGGGGTCGGAGCTGCGCCTGGTACCCGGCACCCGCCGCTGGACCCCCGCCGCCCTCGAGACTCCCTATTTCCCCGCCGCCGGCGGCATCGAGGCCGTCGAGACGCGGGTAGTGCTGCCCGGCTTCGTGGTGGGGAGCGAGTGGGCGCTCCGCAACGCGGGCGCCGAGCCGGTGCGCCTGCACGCCGTGGCCTGGACGACGGCGCCGGGCGACGAGGTGCCGGCGGGGGGCGTGGGCTGGTCGTCGGTCGAGTTGGCGTGGCCCCGCCGCGTGGTGGACCGCAAGGGACAGACGCTCGACCTGATGTTGAGGCTCGCCCTCGCCCGCGGCACGGATACCTGGGCCGCCGTACGCGCCGAGGCGACGGCGAACCAGCCGCGGTTCGCGTTGACACCCTTCTGGGACCGCTGGGATCCCCGGCACGGCGGGCTGGCGTGCCGGGGTGACCTCGGCGGGATCAACGACGCGGGACTGGTCTACCTCGGCGTGCACCGCGCGCTGGAGATCCCGCCGGGCGGGGTGGCGCGCCTGGCGGTGGCGCTGCGGGTGGAGCCCGATCTCCCGCACAGCGTGGCGCCGCGCCCCGATCTCGCGGTGCCGCGCAAGGCGTCGTCGTTCTCGGCGGCCAGCCGCTCGTCGTGGGAGGAGTTTCTCGCCGACGTGCCGGTCTTTCGTTGCTCCGACCCGTACTTCGAGCGCTACTGGGCGTACCGCTGGTACGGCCTGCGGCTGTGCGGCGTCGCCGGCGGGTGGGGCAACTATCCGGCGCCGAGCGTGTGCGAGGGGATCGGGTACTTCCACCAGCCCATCGCCTACAGTGCGCAGTGCCACCTGCGGGAGCTGCGCTGGGGCCGCAACCCCGAGCTGGCCCGGGGCGTGCTGCGGACCTTCGTCGCTCACCAGCGGTCGGACGGCTCGTTCCCCGGCCGAGTGTACGTCAATCACCTGGAGGGGGCCGACTTCTACCACGCGGACTGGGGCGGAGCGCTGCTGGCGCTCGACGCCGTGCATCCCAGCGACGCGTTCCTGCGCGAGGTGCTCCCCGCGCTCGAGCGCTACGGCGAGTGGCTGCTCGCAACGCGCGACGCGCAGCGCATGCACCTGTACGACGTGGTGGACCAGTACGAGACCGGCCAGGAATACATGTCCCGGTATCAGGCGGTGGACCCCGACGCCGACCTGTACGGCTGGCAGAGCCGGATCCGGCTCAAGGGGGTGGACGCCACGGTCTACGTTTACTCGCTGTTCCGGGCGCTGGCGCTGCTGGCGCCGCGGGTTGGCGTGGACGGCGAGAAGTGGCGGCTCCAGGCGGAGGCGACGGCCCAGGCGGTGCGCAAGCGGATGTGGGATCCCGGGTCGGGGATGTTCAGCGACGTGAACCCGGCCACTGGCCGCCGCACCCGCGTCAAGGCGGCGGTGTGCTTCTACCCGTACGCCACCGACCTGGTACGCGCCGAGCACCTGCCGGGCTTCGCGCAGAACCTGTTCGACGCGCGTGGCTTCTGGACGCCGTTTCCGGTGCCCTCCTCCAGCCTCCAGGATCCGCTGTTTGATCCCGACGCGGCCTGGAAGGGGAAGCGTCACAATTGCCCGTGGAACGGGCGCGTGTGGCCCATGACCAACAGCCACGTGGCGGAAGCCATCGCCGCTGTGGCGCTGGCGCACGTCCCGGCACTGCGCGCGCACCTCGCGGAGTTCATCACCAAGTTCGTCCGGATGCTCTTCTGGAACGGCGACGCCTCTCGCCCCAACAGCTTCGAGCACTATCACCCCGTCACCGGCCGGCCGAGCGCCTACCGCGGGATCGACGACTACCAGCACTCGTGGATCAACGATCTGATCGTGCAGTACGTGGTCGGGCTCCGGCCGGCGGGCGAAGGACACTTCGTGGTGGACCCGATGCCGTGCGCGCTGGACGGGCTCGAGGCGCGCGGGCTCCCGATGCAGGGTTCGCTGGTGGACGTGGAGCGGGAGGGTGAGCGCCTGGTCGTCCTGGTAGGCGGGCGCGAGGCGGCGCGCGGCCGCGTGGGCGAGCCAATCGAGGTGGCGCTGTGAGCTTGCGCGTCGGGCTGGTGACGGGCCCGGGCGCGGAGGGCGAGGCCGCCCTCGCATGGCTCGGGTCGGTCGCCGACGTGCAGGCGCGACGCTACGAGTGCGAGCATCTCGACGCCGCGGTCAACGAGACGGACGTGGTCTGGATTCACGGGGAATCGAGGCCCGGCCGGCTTCCGACCGAGGCGGTGCGCGGCTTCGTGTCGCAGGGCGGCGGGCTGTTGCTCACGCTTCAGGCGGCGTCGCTGGTGGGTCCGCTCGGCATCGAGACGGTGCCGCCCAACGACTGCCGCGAGCTGGTGTGGAGCCACCAGCGCGACGAGTGGTGGTCGGAGGAGCTGCGCGCGCTGCCGGCCTATCCCCACGTGCGCGGGATCGCGACCTACGGACCGCACGGGCTCGTCGCTGGGTTGCACAACGGTACGTACTGCTGGGCGCCGTCCGAAGGTGAGCCGTTCGCCTGGGCCTGCTATTCCGGCGGCGCGTGGCCGGCCGATGGCCGGGTCGTGGCTGTGGAGCGGGGCTACCGGATCCAGAACCCGGAGCGGGTGGTGGCATGGGAGTACAGCGTGGGGCGGGGGCGGGTGCTCTGCATCGGCGCCTTCACCTGCTTCGCCGCGCCGGACCGGCGGCTGCGACCGCAGCTCGAGCGACTGGTGCTCAACGCGCTGCAGGCGGTCGTTTCCTCCGCCTCTGAGCTGAGGACCTGGTGGCCGTCGCCTGGCACCGTGGCGTCCGCTTCGGAAGCGCTCCCGCTCCCCGAGCCGCTGGAGTTCGACGGGGCGCTCCCCGTGCCGTCGGACGACGCGCTGGTCATCGCGGGACCGGTGGAGGACGACGCGCCGTTCGACCTCGCGGGACGACGCGCGCTGCTGGTGGGCGGGGAGCGGCGCGGCATCCGCGAGCTGTGGGTGCATCCGCACCGCGCGGTGGCGTCCTGGCTCGTGCGCGCGGACGGCGTCGTCGCCCTTGGCAGCCAGATGGAGGTGACACCCGACGTCGTCGCACGCGTCATTCAGACCGCCGATCGCCGGGTGCTCGAGATGGCGCTGGTCGCGCTCGAGCACCCCGTCGCGCTGGTGGAGTACCGCCCCGGGCGCAAGCGCCGCGAGTCGGTCGGGCGGGGGCCGGTCGACTTCGAGATTGAGCTGGAGACGGACCTCAGGCGGATGTGGCCCTTCGCGGCCGGGTGCGGGGGCAATTTGGCGTACCGCAGCCGCAGTGACGGCCGGGTTGCCCTGGTCTCCTCCGAGAGCGACGACGGCGTGATGGCGGTATTCCTGAGCCGCGGCGCGAGAATCGAAATGCAACGGGCGTCAGGTGGTGCGCCGGCGGTGCGGTGCCGCATCCGCACCACGCTCGGCTCCCCGCTGTTCGTGGCGATCGTGGGTGGCGCGAACCAGGCCGAGCTCCAGCGCACGCTGCGCGGCATCCGGCGACTCGGCATCGCCGGCCTGGTGCGGCAGCGCGCCCAGCGAGCGGCGGTCGTCACCGAGGCGCGCCTCGCGGTGCGCACCGACGACAGCGCCTTCGACCGTGCGCTCGAGTGGGCGAAGCGGCGGCTCGACGCGTTTCTGGGCGACGTGCCCGGCGTCGGGCGTTCGCTGCTGGCGGGCTACGCTGCCGCGCAGCCCGGGTGGGGCGACGGGCGGCCCGGCGCGGCCTGGTTCGTGGGTCGGGACGCCTGCTGGGCGAGCTTCGCCCTGCTGGCCGAGGGCGAGTATTCGCTGGTGCGCCAAGTCATCCGCTTCCTCGGCGACCGGCAGGACGTCACGGGGAAGGTGCTGCACGAGGCGACGACCTCGGGCCAATTCCGGTTCGACGCGGCGGACTCGACGCCGCTCTACCTGCTGCTCGTAGCGCGCTACCTGGCGTGGAGCGGCGACCGGGAATTCGTGGCGTCGATCTGGTCACACGTCGAGCGGGCCCTCACGTTCTGCCTGTCCACGGACGGCGACGGCGACGGGCTGATCGAACACACGGACGTGGGCGACGGCAGCGGAACGGGGGCGCTGGGCGGCGAGCGGGTGTCCCTCTATCTCGCCGCCCTGTGGCAGGCCGCGCTGCGCGGACTCGCCGGGGCGGCGGAGGTGCTGGGGCAGGACCGGTTCGCCGCCGACTGCTGGGCGCGCGCGGCCCGGGTCACGGCGGCGATCGAGGACCGCTTCTACGATGCCGGCCGCGGCAGCTACGCGTGTGCACTGGGCGCCGACGGCGCCCCGTCGTGGACCCAGAGTGCAGTGCATGCCGTGCCGCTGCTGCTGGGCTCGGCGAATCCGGTTCGCGCGAAGAGCCTCCTCGAGGCGCTCGGCGGAGACGCGTTCAGCGCCCGGTGGGGCGTGAGGATGCTGCCGGTTACCGATCAGCAGTTCGAGTCGTCGGGTCGCGACACGGGCGCCGTGCGGCCGATCTTGACCGGCTGGGCGGCGCTGGCGGAGTACCGTGCCGGCCTGGGCGAGACCGCCTTCCGCCACCTCCGAGCCAATGCCGACCTGGCGTTCAGTCGCCAGCGCGGTGCGTTCGACGAGGCGCTGGACGGACTGGAGGAGCGAGCCGCGGCCGGTTGCCCGGACCGGGCGTGGTCGGCGGGAATGGTCGTGCTGCCGCTGGTCGACGGCCTGCTGGGGGTGGAACCCGATGCGGCGGCGGGTCGAATCACGGTGGCGCCCCAGCTGCCGGCGGCTTGGGACCGGCTCGAAGTGCTCGGCCTGCGCTGCGCCGACAGCGCGTACAACCTGAGGCTGCAGCGGCACGACGGCGAGCTGACCGTCACACTGCGCCGGACCCTCGGCCCGGGGCTGGCTGTCACCCTTGCGCCGTGGCTGCCGACGCTTCCGACGGCGGTAGAGGTGGACGGCCGGGAGATCCGCCCGGAGGTCACGGGGTGGGGGGCGGGCCTGCGCTGCGCGGTGACGCTCGCGGCGGCCGACCTGCACGAGGTGCGCTTCGTCCTGAAGTAGGTGAGAAAGCGGAGGGCGGCGGTCAGATCAGTTGCGGGACGCCGAGTTGCGAGTGGTTATGAGATGCCGGAGACGAGCAAGAGAGCAGGCCCCGCCAGTATGCTGTCGCGGGGCCTTTTCTCGCCCTCACGGCTCACGTCTCACCACCACTCGCAACTCGGCGTCTCGCAACTCGACGGAATGCTCAGATTCTCCGACCTCGCACTAGTGGCGTTCCCGTATCATGCGCCGCGCGGTGTCCAGCGTCCGGTCCACGTCCTCGGGCAGCGTGTAGATGTGGCAGCACTGGCGGACGCCGAGCGGGTCGCCCATCGAGCGGCAACGCACCTTCGCCCGGTCCCACAGCGCATCCATCAGCTCGCCCGCCGGCCAGCCGGCGAGGCTCCACACCGTCGTGCCGCTCACCAGCTCGGGGTGCAGCGGTGAGTGGATCTGCGCCTGCGGGATCTGCTGCAGTCCGGCACGCAGCCGGTTCGCCAGGTCCATGATCCGCGCCTCGACCCGTGCCGGACCGATCCGGTTGTGGAACTCGATCGCGGCGGCGTAGCCCTTGAGCAGCGAGCGGTTGCCCGTCCCGACCTGCATCAGCCGGTAGGCGCCCGCCCTGTAGTCGTCCCAGGTGGCGGAGGCGAGGGTCGCCCAGACTCCGGGGAGCTTCTCCGAGGTGACGTAGAGGAAGCCGCTCCCCGCCGGGGCGAGCAGCCACTTGTGGGGTGAGGAGTAGTACGCGTCGCAGCCGATCTTCTTCATGTCGAGCTGGAAGTGGCCGCTGCACTGCGCACCGTCGATCACCGTGAAGATCCCGCGCTCCCGCGCGATGGCGCACATCCGCTCCACCGGGAAGCGGATCGCCTGGCCGCTCGTCAGGTGCGGGATGCTCCACACCTTCGTCTGGGGGGTCGTGGCGTTGACGTACAGGTCGATGAGTTGCTGCGGGTTGTCTGGCGGCACGGGCACCACGACCTGCTTGACGTACACCCCGTAGCGCTTCGACTTCAGCTCCCACCCCATCCGTCCGCCGGGATGCTCGAGGTTGGTCAGGATGATCTCGTGGCCGGGCTCGAGCGGCAGCCCGTTGGCGACGTAGTTCATCCCCAGGGTCGCGTTCTGCGTGAGGGCGACCTCGTCCGGTGAGGCGCCGATCAGGGTGGCGAGGGCGGTCCGCAGATCGGTCTCCGGGTTATAGCCGGCGATATAGTCGGGCGTGCCAGCCTTGTAGTTCCAGTGCGCGATGGTGCCCGCCACCTGGCTCAAGTCGTCCGCCACCGCCTGGAGCACCACGCGCGGCGTGCTGCCGAGCGTCCCCGTGTTGAAGAACGCCTCGTCGGCGGGGATCAGGAACTCCTTGCGCAGGTTGCGCCAGTAGCTCTCGTCGTTCTGAAAAATGGCTGGCGGCCATGCCGGCTGGGATTCGGGCGCCGGGACCGCGCGGGCGCGGCGGCCGGTGCGCGCCAGGAGCGCGACCGAGGCGAAAGAGCCGAGGAAGGAGCGGCGGTCGAGCATGAGCGGACTCTCGGGAAGGGGATCGGCGCGAATATGCGGCGGGCCAGGGCGAGCCGCCAGACTGCTTGCCCGCGCCCTCCGCCCCGGTGACATTGCGGGGTGCGCCGCGCCGGTGTTGCCCCGCTTGCCATGCTTGGCGTGCTCGCGCTCGCCTCCTGCCGGATCGAGCGCGCGCCAACCGGCCGCCCGGGCGGGCCCGGGGCCGCCGTCGCAACCGCGGATTCCGTCGCTTCTGCCGAGGTGTATGCGGCGCTGCGGCTCTACTACGCGCGGCTCACGTCGCGCGATTGGACGGTGCTGGCGGAGAGTTTCTGGCCGCAGGCGACCATCGCGACCGTCATGCGCCTCGCCGCCGACAGCGCCGATAGCGTGCACATCGTCGCCATCGAGGACTTCGTGGTGCTCGCCACCAGGCACGGCATCCACGACTGCCCTGCCAGCTTCTCCGACGAGATCGCGCGTGCCAACGTGGTCACCTACGGCCCGCTCGCCGACGCCTGGGTGACGTATCGCGCGCGCTGCGGCGTAACGCGCGAGTCCACCGCGGTCCACTACGGCATGGATGCGTTCCACCTCATGAAGCACCACGGCGAATGGCGCGTCACCGGCCTCACGTTCACCATGGAAATCCCCGACCAGCCCTTGAGCCGATCACCGTGATGGCGCCGTGTGCGGTGCGACGCGCTGCTGCAGGCCAAAGGCAATGGCGAGTCGCCCAGTCGGGATTCGCCTCCAGTTAGCTCTCGCGAAAATTCGGTTCGAGGCGCAGTGTAGGCTGTCGGTTCGAGACCCGACATCCGTTCCCATAGCACCGTCAGCGTCCGTCCGGCGAGTGGGCAAGGTCCACTCGAGAAAGCGGCACGCAGGGTGGCCGATGTCCGAGCGTCCATCCAAGACGCGCTCGGGGACCGTTACGAGGTCCAGGGCGAGTTGGGGCGCGGGGGCATGGCGACGGTCTTTCGTGCCTTCGACCGCCGGCTGGGCCGCGGCGTCGCCGTCAAGGTCCTCCATCCCGAGCTGACTCACCTCCTGGGCTCCGACCGGTTCCACCGGGAGGTCGCGATCGCGGCGGCGCTGCAGCACCCCAACATCGTCACGGTCTTCGAGTCGGGCGACCGCGAGGACCTGCTCTACTACACGATGCCGCTGGTGGAGGGGGAGACGCTGCGCGCGCGGCTCGAGCGCGAGACGCAGCTGCCGGTGGACGAGGCGATCGCGATCACGGAGGAAGTGGCGGAAGCGATCGGCTGCGCGCACGAGCACGGCATCATTCACCGCGACATCAAGCCCGAGAACATTCTGCTCTGTGCCGGCAAGGCGCTGGTCGCCGACTTCGGCGTCGCGAAGGCCATCGCGGCGGCCGGCGCCGACCGGCTGACGTCGGCGGGCATGGCGGTCGGGACGCCGGCGTACATGAGCCCGGAGCAAGCGGGGGGCACGGCGCACGTGGACGGGCGGACCGACATCTACGCTCTGGGGTGCGTGCTGTACGAGATGCTCGGGGGCGAGCCGCCGTTCACGGGCCCCTCGGCGCAGGCGGTGCTCGCGCGGCAGATGCAGGAGCCGCCGCGCTCGCTGCACGTGGTGCGGGCCACGGTGTCGCCGGCGCTGCAGCAGGTGATCGAAACGGCGCTGGCCAAGGTGCCGGCGGACCGGTATGCGACGGCGGCGGAGTTCGTCGTGGCGCTGGAGCGGGCGAAGCGCCGGCCCGGATGGAGCGCGCGGCACGCGCGGCGCGCGACGTTGGCCGCGGTGCTGGTGACCGCGGCTGCGGTGGCGGTGGGTCTCGGCCTCGCCCGGCGGACGCCGCTCGATCCTAACAAGATAGTGGTTTTCCCGCTCCAGGCGCGCAGCGACAGCAGCGTCCGCAGCGACGGTGTGGCGCTCGGCTCGCTGCTCAACTCGGCGCTCCAGACCGCCGAGCCGCTCAAGGTGGTGGACGGCTGGACCTGGCTGACGCCGGAGCAGCGGCGTGAGCCCAACCTCATCACCTCGGCCGATCTCAGGCGCATCTCGCGCAGCCAGCACGCGCGCTACGCGCTCGAGGGATGGGTGGTGCGCGCGGGCGACTCGGCGCGCGTGGCCGTGCAGCTGTTCGACGTGCGGGGCGACTCGACGCTGCCGCAGGTGAGCGAGGCCGGCCTGTTCGGTCCGACGTTCATCCCGGAGTTGGGGCTGCGGGCCGTGGTGGCGCTGCTGTCGCGGTTTCTTGCGCCGGGCCGGCGCGTGGATTTGCAGATGCTTCAGGGCCAGGACCCGGCGGCCGTTCTGGTCACGGTGCGCGGCGACCTCGACTACCGCGACGGGAAGTTCACCGCGGCGCTGGCGCGCTACCACCGCGCGCTCGAGATCGACTCGGGCGCGGTTCTCGCCGCGCTGAAGGGTGCATCAGCCGCCAACTGGAACCACGATTCCGCCCAGGCGATGCAACTGCTGGACGTGGCGCTGCGCCATATCGGCCGCGCCCCGGCCAGGTACCGGTGGTTCGTCGAAGGCCTCCGGTCCTATCTCGTCAACGCTCCCGCCGCGGCGGCGGACGCGTTCAGCCGCGCGATCGCGCTGGACTCGGGCTGGACCGAAGCGTGGATGGCACGTGGCGAAGTGCACTACCACTTCCTGTTCGGCGGCTGGAACCCCGATTCCCTCGCCGAGCGCGATTTCGAGCGAGCACGGCTGCTTGACCCCGGCTTCACGCCCGCGCTCTACCACCTCGGGGAGATCGAGCTGCGCCGCGGATGGACGCCGCGAGCCGACTCGCTGTATGGCGCCCTGCGGCGGGCGGAGCCCGACAGCGCCTGGCTCCGCAGGGCCACCTGGATGATGCGGTGTGTGAGGGATGGCCCGGACGCCGTGGACTGGGACCGCGCCGCGCGGGGCGCCGGCAACGCCTCATGGGACGTGCTCGTGGTGGGGCACGGTCTCGCCAAGGCGCAGCCCCGCTGCGCGGAGCGGGCGCTGCGGGCCGCGCTGTACGGGGCGCCCCGCGATTCGCTCCCGGTGCGGTGGGCCGCTCTGGTGGGGTACCAGTCGGTGCTGGTGGCCGAGGGGCGATACCGCGACGTGCGCCGTCTGCTCGACTGGGCCGTGGATAGCGTGGTGGTGGGCGCTCGGATGCTGCAGATGGTGGACGCCGTCGCGGGGGTGGGAACGGACAGCGGCGCGCTCGCGGGCCTCAACCACCCGGCGCTCGGCGGTCCGGACGCTGATGTGAAGGGTCACGGCCCACCGTGGCTGTGGTGGCACGGGATGTGGGATTGGCTGCGACACGATGCCGTGCGGCTGGGGCGGGTCGTCCAGTTTCTTGCCGATACCATGCGGGTGGGCCGGGCCGATGGAATGGACACCCTCGTTCACGGGGCGATGGAGGCGAGACTGGCCCTGCTGCAGGCGGACACCGCCCGCGCATTGGCCGTGCTGGCCGCGCAGTCACCCCGCGGCACGATTGCCACGATCGGCTGGGAGTGGCTTCCATCGCTGGCGGAGGAGCGGATGTTGCTGGCCCAGCTGCTGCTCGCGCGGCGGCGCTACGCCGACGCGCTGGAGGTGGCCGGAGTGTTCGACGCGTCGCAGGCCATGGCGTATACGATGTATCTGCCCCGGAGCCTCGAGGTGCGGTTCCGGGCGGCGCAGGCGCTCGGTCGACGGGACCTCGCCGCGCGGTTCAGGGGGCGGCTGGTGCAGTGGGGTCGAGCGGGCTCGTGACGGACGTGGGTCTCGCAGCCGCGCGCGGACGCGGGCGGCGAACGGGACCACTTGGTACGGAGGAGCAATTCCATGGACGGAGCCGAAGGCAGCAAGGGTCGGACGGCGCTCATCGTCGTGCTGGTGATCGCCATCGTGGTATGCGGGCTACTGTGGTGGCGCGTGCAGACGCTCAGCACGCGCCTGGCGCGGGCCGAAACCGGTGTCGCCGCGCTGTACCAGTGGTCCGACACGACGTTCAAGGCCGTGGGCGTCGAAATCGGCGATCTCCAACGGTTCAGCGACTCGGTCGGTCGGCGGCTCAAGCCCGTCCTGCCGCGCGTGCCGGGGGGGCCGATCATCCCGCCGCCGCCGCAGTGCCCGCCGAAGTGCAACCTGAAGCACTGGCGCGACATGTTTAAGTCACTGCCGATCGGCGACCAGCCATAGGGGACGGTCCGTTGCAGCCGGGGGCCGCATGCGGCCCCCGGCCGCGCTGCGGCGGGCTTGCGGCTGCGGCGCGCGGCCGCGCGTGCAACTTTCAGCGGCGACCGGGATAGAAGTACCTTCACTGAGTCCACTGCCAGCGGAGTCCACGTGAAACGACTGTTGTTCCTGCTGCTGTTCGCGCCGTCGGTGCTCGCCGCCCAGAAGGAGCCGGGCGAGGGGCCGGGCCGGCGCCCTGGGCTGTTCGAGCAGGACACGACGCTGCCGGACGCCACTCGCGCCTACAGCATCGGGCTCATCGGGCTCAGCGGCGGGACGTGGCAGCCATCGGGGCTGGAGGTGGCCCTGCTGTGGAGATTGAGCCACCACACGACGACGAGCGCGGGCGCCACCCTCTCGCTCGGCAGCTTTGTCCAGGACCAGGCCGTGCTGTTCGGCCAGTCGCGGGGCTTCTTCGTTACGCTCGGCGCCACCATCCGCCAGCCGATCGTGGACATCGCCAGTGTGGGATCGGACCGCTACCCGGCATCGCTGAAGCTCGAGGCGTCCGCCGACGTCGCCGGAGCTGCCGATATCCACTCCCCCATGGCGCAGGGTCCCTGGGGGGGGCGAGCGGCGGCGCTGCTCGGGTTGGTCTTCGGGAACAGGGATCCGCTGGGGCAATCGGTCGGCATCTTCTTCGGTCCGGCGGTGCTGGTCGGCCGCACGACGTCGACCTTCGGTGAACTCGCCTTCCGGCTGAACATGCCGCTGAGGCACTAGCCGTCGTCGGACCGCCTGCGGAGCGGCGGCGGTTGGTTCACTTCGGCGGCCACGGCGCCCGGGAGATCGCGACGCGCCACGGGCTGATTCCCGGCCGGGCGCGGCAACGCACGCTTGAAGTCTCCGCTATCGCACCCTAGGTTCGGCACTCATGGCGCAGCCACCGTCCCCGCGCGTGCCGCAGGCTGGGTTGACATCCTCGGTTCCCTCACACCCCGGGCTGCGACTCCTCGCCGAGGTGAGCGCCGCCCTCTCGGCCGGCGTCTTCTCCGAGGCAGCGATGGCGTCGGTCGTCGCCACGCTGCGGAGCGGTTTCGACGCGCTCCAGTGCCGCCTGTGGGTGCGGGAGGAGGACGGGGTCTCGTTCCGCGCCATCGCGACCACGGGCGACGAGCCGTCGGCCGAGGAGGCGGCGCGGATCGCGGACGCGATCCGCACCGGCGCGCTCGCGCCCGCCGACAGCTGGGACGCGCTCGATCTCAGCGTGCCCCTGGTCCACCAGGAGGAACGCCTCGGGTTGCTCCAGGTCCGGGTCCCGCGCGACGGCCGCGAGGCGATGGAGCGCGACGTCCTCACGGTGGTGGCGAGCGTGCTGTCGCCGCTCCTGGCGTCCAAGGAGCTGTCCCAGGATCTCGCGTTCGAGATCGCGCGCCGCGCGCGCGAGATCGACGATCAGCGGCGCTTCACCGCCAAGGTGATCGACGCGCTGCCGGTCGGCCTCTACGTGATCGATCGCGACTACCGGATCCAGGCCTGGAACCGCAAGCGCGAGACCGGCACCCAGGGCGTGCCGCGCGAGGAGGCGATCGGCCGGCCGATCTTCGACGTGCTGAGCCGGCAGCCGCGGGACCTGCTCCGGCGCGAGTTCGACGAAGTGCTGGCCTCGGGCCGGATGCAGGTGCTCGAGCAGGAGTCCCAGGCCTCCGGCGAGATCCGTCACTACCGGATCTCCAAGATCCCGCTGCGGCTCAACGACGACGAGGTCACTCACGTCATCGCGACGGGGGAGGACATCACCGAGTGGAAGACGGTGCAGCGCCAGATCGCGCAGTCGGAGAAGCTCGCCGCGATCGGCCAGCTCGCCGCCGGCGTGATGCACGAGATCAACAATCCGCTCGCCACCATCGGCGCCTGCTGCGAGGCGGTGAGCGCCGTGGCCCAGGATGCCCCCCCGGAGGTGCAGGCCGGCATCGCCGAGTACGTGAAGATCATGGACACCGAGGTGCAGCGGTGCAAGCGCATCGTGGAGGGCCTGCTCGATGTGAGCCGCCCGCGCACCGGTGCCCGCTCGCTGACCGACGTCAACAAGGTGGTGGAGGATACGTTGTTCCTGCTGAAGCACCACGAGCGCTTCAAGCGGGTGGCGCTGCAGCGCGATCTGGCGAGCGGCCTGCCCGGGGTGCAGGCCAACAGCGAGCAGCTGATCCAGGTGTTCATGGCGCTGATGCTGAACGCGATGGACGCCATGGACGCGCGGGGCACCCTCACCATCCAGACCTCCCTCAACGCGGACCGCGCGGACGAGGTGGTCATCGCATTCTGCGATACGGGGACGGGCATCCCCGGCCACGACATCCAGAAGATCTTCGAGCCGTTCTACACCACCAAGCCCCAGGGCCGCGGCACGGGCCTGGGACTTTCCATCTGCTACGGCATCGTCGCGGACCATCGGGGCCGGATCGAGGTGGATTCGCAGCTGGGCCGCGGCTCCACCTTCCGCGTCATCCTCCCGACCGGTGAAGATCCTCGTCATTGAGGACGACCGGACCGTCGGGCAGTACGTCACCCGCGGCCTGGAGGAGCACCACTACGCGGCGGAGCTGGTGACCGACGGCCGAGCCGGCCTGGAGGCGGCCCGCGCCGGTCACTGGGACCTGATCGTGCTGGATCTGCGGCTCCCGGGCCTGTCCGGGCTGGAGGTGCTGCACAACCTGCGGGACGGGGGGGTCGGCACGCCGATCCTGGTGCTGACCGCGCAGGATTCGGTCGAGGGGAAGGTGGATGCCCTGCGGGCCGGCGCCGACGACTACGTCACCAAGCCGTTCGCGATGGAGGAGTTGATCGCGCGGGTGGAGGCCATCGGGCGGCGGCCCAAGGACATCGTTCCGCCCGTCGTGCAGCTCGCGGACCTGGTCATCGACGTGGGGAGCCGCGAGGTGCGGCGCGGCCGCGTGCGCATCGAGCTCACGCCGAAGGAGTACGAGGTGCTCGCGTACCTGGTCTCGCACCCCGGGCGGGTGATGAGCCGCACGCTGATCACCGAGTACGTGTGGGATTACCATTTCGATCCTGGCACCAACATCGTCGACGTGGTCATCAACCGGCTGCGCAAGAAGATCGACCAGGGCCGCGAGCCCAAGCTGATCCACACGGTGCGCGGCGTGGGCTACGTGGCGAAGGCCTCGTGAGCAGCATCCGTTCCCGGCTCGCGGTCTGGTACACGGTCGCCCTGCTGGCGACCGTGCTCGCCTTCGGCGTCACGGCCTCGCTGGTGGACCGCCGGGCTCGTTACGCCGACCTCGATCGCCGGCTCGCCACCGAAGCCGACCGCGCGGCCCGGCTGATGGGGCAGGCCGAGGCGTCCGGGGGGCGCGTGCTGGACGAGGTCCGCGGCTCCCCCTCGGTGGCGTCGCTCCGCCTCGACCTGCAGGCGCCGCTGGAGCTGGTCGCCGACTACCTGGTGGTCGTCGACACGCTGTCGCGCGTCGTGTACGGCTCGGCGGAGACCCGGCGGTTCTCGCCAGCGGCCGCCGATACGCTGCGCTTCAGGACCTTCGCCGTGAGCGGCGACCGCGAGACCTTCGACGTCGCCCTCGACGGGGTCGCGCTGCGCTTCGTCGCGCGTCCCATTCCGCGGACCGCCGGGCTGCCCGCGCCGCTGGTCACGGTGGCGGTCGGTGCCCCGACCCGCGACCTGGACATCGCGCCGCAGCGGGTTCTCGCTTCGATGCTGCTGGTCTCGCCCATCATCCTGCTGTTCGCGATCGGCGTCGGCTACCTGCTGTCGTCCCGGGCCCTGCAGCCGTTGGGCCGGATGATCGACGAGCTGGAGGCGATCTCCGACGGCCGCAGCCTGCACCGGCGCCTTCCGGCGTCGGCCGAGGCCGGCGACGAGATGGACCGCCTCGCTCACACCCTCAACGCGATGCTGGCGCGGCTCGAGACCAGCTTCTCCGCGTTGCGGCGCTTCATCGCCGACGCGAGCCACGAGCTGAAGACGCCGCTCACGGTGATGCGAGTCGGCGTCGAGCACTCGCTCACCGATCCCCGCACGGCGCCCGAGACCATCGCGGCGCTGGATGAGACGCTCCAGGAAGTGCGCCGGATGACGGAGCTGGTGGACACGCTGCTGACGCTGGCGCGGGTGGACGAGGGCCGGATGGAGCTGCACACCGAGCCGGCGGAACTCGGCGCGCTGGTCGCGGAGGTGTACGAGACCGCCCAGATGCTCGGCGAGGAGGCGCGGGTCGAGGTCACGCTCGAGACGCTGCCCGAGCCGGTCCTCGTCCGGGCCGACCGCGCGCGCCTGCGGCAGCTGCTGCTGAACCTGCTCTCCAACGCCGTGAAGTACACGCCTCCGGAGGGCCACATCTGGCTCGTCTTGACGGCGGGGCCGGAAGCTGCCACGATATCCGTCCGCGACACCGGGCTCGGGATCGCGCCTGGTGACGTGGACCGCGTGTTCGACCGGTTCTGGCGGGCCGACGCGGCGCGGTCACGCACCGGCGAGCGGCCGGGATTCGGGCTCGGGCTCTCGATCTGCAAGTGGATCGCGGAAGCCCACGGCGGCTCGATCGCGGTCACCAGCCGGCCGGGCCGGGGCAGCACGTTCACGGTGACGCTTCCCCGGGCGGCGAACCCGCCGGCGGTTGTCATCGATTCGTAATCCGGGGCTCATCGGGTATTCATCCCCGGCGAGTATGCTCCCTGTGCAAGCAGTGCCTGGAGGGTCCCGTGTTTGAGATGTTGATTGAGTCCAAGAAGTCCGCGGCGTACGGCGGCGCGTTCGGCGGCGGCACGTTGTCGATTGTGCTCCACGCCGTAGTGATTTCGGCTGCCGTGTACGCCACGATGCACGCGAAGGAAGTGGTGAAGCAGGTCCAGCACACCTTCGACGTGACGTTGCAGACGCAGGAGAAGAAGGACGAGCCGCCGCCGCCCAAGCAGGAGCTGGCGTCGGTGGTGGCTCCGCCGAAAGGCTTCCAGACGTTGTCGATGCCCACCAACATCCCGATCAACATTCCGCCGCCGTCGGCCAACACCAGCTTCAATGCGGCCGACTTCTCCGGCGTGGGGGTCGAGGGCGGGGTGGCGCGGGGCATCACGACGGGGCCGGTGGTGCGGACCGACCAGCCGTACCTGGAGTCGGTGGTGGAGGAGCGGCCGGAGCTGATCAGCCATCCTCCGGTGCACTATCCGGAGATCCTGAAGCAGGCGGGCATCGACGGCCACGTGGTGGTCGAGGCGATCATCGACACCACCGGCCACGCGGAACGCGGGTCGATCAAGATCCTGTCGAGCACGAACCAACTGTTCGAGCAACCGTCCAAGGAAGTGGTGGCGGCGTCGGTGTACCGGCCGGGGAAGATCTCCGGTCGCGCGGTGCGGGTTCGTGTGCAGGTTCCGCTGAACTATGCGGTTACCAAGGGTGGGTTGGGTGGTCCATAACTTCATCGGCCGCGCTGCTGAGGCGCGGGTCGCGCTCACAGGACTCGGAGGGCCAAGGTAATGCAGCATCTCTCGTTGCTTGAGCTGTGGAACTCGATGAGCTGGTTTCCACGGGGCATCGTGTTCGTCATGGTGATCATGTCGGTGTGGTCGCTGGGCATCGCGATGAACAAGTGGTGGAGAATCCGGAAGGCGCAGAAGGAGACGCGGAAGTTCGCTCCGGAGTTCTCGCGGTTCCTGCAGGAAGAGCAGATGGACGGCGCGATCGCGTTGGCCGGCAAGTACAAGAAGAGCCACGTGGCGCGCACGCTGGTCGGGGCGCTCGAGGAGATCAAGCCGTTGCTGACCGACGGCCAGATCACCGTGGCCGACATCAACTCGGCCGAGCGGGCGATCGAGCGGAACATGATGATCATCCAGGCCGAGCTGAAGCGCGGCCTGGGCATTCTGGCTACGGTCGGCGCCACGGCGCCGTTCGTGGGGCTGCTCGGCACCACGCTCGGCATCGTGAACGCCTTCACCGGCATGGCGGCCGGCGGCGGGTCGGGTGGCCTGGCGGCGGTGGCGGGCGGTATCGCCGAGGCGCTGATCACCACGGCATTCGGCCTGATCGTCGCGATCCCGGCGGTGTGGCTGTTCAACTTCTTCCAGACCAAGCTCGAGTTCCTGATCGTCGAGATGACGTACACCTCGAAGGAACTGATCGACTACCTGATCAAGGGTGTGGGACACGAGTTCGGCCGTTCGACGTTCACGAAGGACTTCCCGGCAAAGGTGACCTCGGGCAGTGGCCATATCAGCCAGTAGCACCAGGGGCGGCGTCAACGCCGACATCAACATCACGCCGATGGCCGACGTGATGCTGGTGCTGCTGATCATCTTCATGATCACCGCGCCGTTGATCGCTGCGGGGTTCTACGCGACGATGCCCGATGGCGTCAATCTCATCAAGTCGGAAGAAAAGCCGGACGACGTCGTGCTCGGGATCGATCGTGAGGGCCACTACTTCGTCAACACGCATCCCCGCACGCCGGCGGATGCGCAGGCGGAGCTAGCCAGCATTTACGCGAATCGGACCAAGGACAAGATTCTGTTCCTCAAGGCCGACAAGGGCCTCAAGATGTCGGTGATCCAGGACGCCATCGCCATGGCGCGCAAGGCGGGAGTCGCGGTCGTGTCGGCGATCACCGACCAGAGACCTGGATCGGAGCCGCTGGTGTCCGCCGAGCGGCCCAAGGCAGGAGGGAGCTAGCCATGGCCATGGCGGTCTCGAGTAGCTCAGGCATGAGCTCCAACATCAACATCACGCCGCTGATCGACGTGCTGCTGGTGTTGCTTGTGATCTTCATGATCACGCTGCCGATGGCACGGAAGGCGCTGGACATTCAGGTGCCGCGCGAGGAGAAGAGCAAGGCACCGGCCTCGAACCAGATCATCCTGGAGATCAAGGCCGACGGGTCGATGGCCATCAACACCCAGCCGGTGGATTCCGCCGGCCTGGCGCAGCGCCTGTACGAGATCTACAACATCCGGCCCGACAAGCTGCTGTTCATCAAGGCGGACGACTCGCGGCCCTATGCGCAGGTGATTGGCGTGATCGACGTCGCTCGTGGCGCCGGCGTGCAGGTGTTTGGACTCGCGCCGGGGAACGCACAGACCGCCGCGGCGGCGGGAGGCTCCTAACCACCGGCGCTGGGCGCGGTGGAACAGCAGCGGCTCGCCGGGCGTAGGAACGGAGACGATGCCTAGCGAGCACGGGGCGATGCGACAGGTTCCGCTCGCCACACCATTCGGCCGACTGGCGCACGAGCGTGGGGGGACCCGCGGCGTGATCCTGTCGGCCGCGCTGCATCTGGCGGTGGTCATCTTCCTGCTGTGGAGCGGGTCCCGCCTGATGCTGGCCGACCGGGCGCCCGGCTCGGGCCACGGCCGTGGCGGCGGGGGCGGCGGAGGCGGGAACCGGACGCTGGTGCTGTTCGTGCCCCCGGCCCCCGCTGCTCCGGCGCCCGCGCCGCCCGCCCCGGCCATCGTGATGCCCAGGCAACTCGCCGTGGTGATCCCCGCGGTCCAGCCCGATACGGCACCCCGGGCTCCGGCGCCGGCCCAGGCGGCCGCACCCGGCCAGGGACCGGGGGAAGGCGCCGGCACGGGTGCGGGCGCCGGCCCTGGCTCCGGGACCGGCAGCGGCGGGGGCTCCGGCTCGGGCGTCGGCCCCGGCACCGGACCGGACTCGGGCGGTGGGGGCGGCAGGATCTACCCGGCGTCGCCGCAGACGGTGATCATGCCGCCGAACGACGTCCCGCACTCGTTGCGCGGCACCACCATCACGGCCGTCTTCGAGATCTCGGCTAGCGGCGAGGTGATGCACGTCGCCGTCGATCCCTTCCCCAAGGACCGCGGCTTCGCCAACGAGTTCCTCGAGCGGCTGCGCCACTACATCTTCACTCCCGCCCACACCGTGGACGGTCAACCCGTCCCCGCGCTCTTCCGGATCAGCATCACGTTGTAATTGGGGGCCGTCGCGAGTACGTTTCGCCGCTCTCGGCAACCTGAATTCCACAACTGACCTCTCCGGAATCCCATGATCATCAGCCTGGTCCTGATCGTGAGCGTCTGCGCGCTCCTCGTGGCCCTCGGTCTGGCACGCTGGGTGCTGAAGATGGACAACGGCACCCCGGAGATGCGCGCCATCTCCGACGCTATCCAGGAGGGCGCGGAAGCGTTCCTCAAGCGCCAGTACCGCACCATCGCGCTGCTGTCGGTCGTGGTGGGGGTGATCATCTTCCTCATCTACCAGGTGGTGCGCGCCCCGAGTCCCAACGACCCGCACGAGGTCTCGCGGCTGTGGCTGGCGCTCGCGACCACCGCGTCGTTCTTCTTCGGCGCGCTCTGCTCCGGCATCGCCGGCTACGTCGGGATGTTCGTCTCGATCCGCGCGAACATCCGCGCGGCCAGCGCGGCCCGGACCAGCCTCAACCGCGCGCTGCAGGCCGCGCTGCGCGGTGGCGCCGTCTCCGGACTGTTCGTGGTGGCGATGAGCCTGCTCGGAGTCGGCGGCCTGTACTTTCTGGTGCACAGTCTCACCAGCATCCCGATCACCAAGATCCCGCTGATCATCGTCGGGTACGGTTTCGGGGCGTCGTTCGTGGCGCTGTTCGCGCAGCTGGGCGGCGGCATCTACACCAAGGCGGCCGATGTCGGCGCCGACCTGGTGGGGAAGGTCGAGGCCGGCATTCCGGAGGACGACCCGCGCAATCCCGCGGTGATCGCGGACCTGGTGGGCGACAACGTCGGCGACTGCGCCGGCCGCGGCGCGGACCTGTTCGAGTCCACGGCGGCGGAGAACATCGGCGCGATGATCCTCGGCTCGACGCTCGCGCTGCGGGTGCAGGCGGCCAACCCCGGCGCGGCGTTCTCCATCATCGGCGTGATGCTGTTCCCGTTGGTGGTCCGCGCCTTCGGGCTCATCGCCTCCATCATCGGGATCGTGACGGTGAAGGCGAAGGAGGACGAGGACCCGATGCAGGCGCTGAACCGCGGCTACTGGACGGCGGCCAGCCTTGCGGCGGTCGGCTTTGTCGCCGGCACCTACTGGCTGCTCCAGTTCCCCGGCAATCCGAACGCGTGGTGGCACTTCGCGATGGCGGGCGTGATCGGCATCGCCACGTCCATCGCCTTCGTGTACATCACCCAGTACTACACCGAGTACCGCTACCGGCCGGTCAAGGCCATCGCCGCGGCCTCCGTGACCGGGCCGGCAACCAACATCATCTCGGGCTTCGCGGTGGCGATGGAATGCACCGCGCTTCCGGCCTTCACCATCGGCGTGGCCATCATCACCTCGTACGACCTCGGGCGCAGCGCCGTGCCGGGGGGTGGCTTGTTCGGCACCGCCGTCGCGACGATGGGGATGCTGGGCACGGCCGCGTACATCCTGGCGATGGATACGTTCGGCCCGATCACCGACAATGCCGGCGGCATCATCGAGATGTCGAAGCAGCCGGAGGCAATCCGGAAGAAGACCGACCGGCTCGACGCGGTGGGGAACACCACCAAGGCGCTCACCAAGGGGTACGCGGTGGGCTCGGCCGCGCTCGCGGCGTTCCTGCTCTTTTCGGCCTACATGGACGAGATCGGCTTCTACACCAACACGACCTTCGCCACCGTGGACATCGCCAAGCCCGAGATCTTCGTGGCGGCGCTGCTCGGGGCGATGCTGATCTTCTGGTTCAGCTCGCTCGCCATCAACGCCGTGCAGAAGGCGGCGGTGAGCGTGATCAAGGAGGTCCGGCGCCAGTTCTCCGAAGACGCGGGGATCCTCGCCGGCACCTCGCGGCCGAACTACGCCCGCTGCGTGGACATCGTGACGGTGGGCGCGCTGAAGGAGATGGTCGCTCCCGGCCTGCTGGCGGTCGGCATGCCGATCGCGGTGGGGCTCGTCTTCCGGCTCCTCGGCGTGGGCGCCGAAGCGGTCGCCGCGTTCCTGATGGTCGCCACGATCACCGGCATCCTGGTGGCCCTGATGCTCAACAACGGCGGCGGGGCGTGGGACAACGCCAAGAAGTTCATCGAGGCGGGCGAGTACGGCGGCAAGGGCTCGTTCGCCCACAAGGCCGGCGTGGTCGGCGACACGGTCGGTGATCCGTTCAAGGACACGGCCGGTCCGTCGCTCCACGTGCTGATCAAGCTGCTCAGCACCGTGACCCTGGTCCTGGCGCCGCTCTTCATCTGAGCCAGCTCCTCGCCAGGAAGACGGTTGATCAGTGCGTCGCCGACGGAGCTGCCGGCGGCGGACTGAAGCGCAGCCTCGGTCCCGTGGCGCTCACCGCGCTCGGGATCGGGGCCATCATCGGGGCGGGCATCTTCGCCGCCATCGGCTCGGCGATCAGCGGCGACGCCGGCCATCTGGGCGCCGGTTCCGCCATCGTCCTCTCCATCGGCCTGGCGGGGGTCACCAGCGCGGTTGCCGCGCTCACGTATTCCGAGTTCGCAGCTCTCATTCCGATTGCCGGCAGCGCTTACACGTACGCCTACGCGACCCTGGGCGAGCTGGTGGCGTGGATCATCGGCTGGGACCTGATCCTGGAATACGCCGTCGGCAACGTCGCCGTCGCCGTCGGCTGGGCCGGTTACTTCGATTCGTTTCTGCGGGGCATCGGCGTCACGCTGCCACGGTGGCTGGTCACCGACACCATTTCGGCGCTCGGCAACCCGGCGATCCTCGCGTCGGCTCCACACCTCGGCCCCATTCCCATCGTGTTCTGCTTTCCGGCGCTGGCCATCGTCGGGTTGATCACGGTGGTGCTGGTGATCGGGGTGCAGGAGTCGTCGTGGGTCAACACGCTGATGGTGGGCATCAAGCTGGCGGTCATCCTGCTGTTCCTGGCCGTGGGCTTCGCCGCCATCCACCCGCACCAGTGGGTCACGCCGAGCTTCGCGCCGAACGGCTTCAAGGGCATCAGCGTCGGCGCGGCGCTCATCTTCTTCGCGTACATCGGGTTCGACGCGGTGAGCACGGCGTCCGAGGAGGCGAAGAACCCGCAGCGCGACATCCCCATCGGGATCATCGCTTCGCTCGTCATCTGCACGGTGCTGTACATCGCGATCGCGCTGGCGCTTACCGGCCTGATCCCGTGGAACCAGCTCGACGTGCCCGACCCGCTGGCCGTGGCGCTCCAGTACATCCACGCCGACTGGGCCGCCGGCATTCTCTCGCTCGGCGCCGTGGCCGCGATGACGTCGGTGCTGCTGGTCTTCCAGCTCGGTCAAGCGCGCATCTTCATGTCCATGGCGCGCGACGGTCTCCTACCGCCCTGGGCCGCCAAGGTGCACCCGAAGTTCAAGACGCCGCACGTGACGACCATCGTCACCGGCATCGTCGTCGCCCTGGGCGCCGCGTTCGCGCCCATCGGCGTGGTACTCGAGCTGACCAACATCGGCACTTTGTTCGCGTTCGTCCTGGTGGCGCTGGGCATCATCGTGCTGCGCCGCACCGACCCGCACCGCCCGCGGCCCTTCCGGACGCCGTGGGTGCCGTTCCTGCCGCTGGTGTCGGTGGTGTTCTGCCTCTACCTGATGATCAACCTGCCACTGCTGACCTGGCTGCGGTTCGGGGTGTGGATGCTGATCGGCGGGACCATCTACTTCATGTACGGCATCCGGCACTCGCGCGTGCGCCGGCTCGGTGAAGAGAGGGCAGCAGCGAGCACACGGTAGAGTTGCGAGACGCTGAGTTGCGAGTGGTTACGAGTCTGGAGTTGTGAGTTCGCAGACCAGTGCTCAGTACTCGCAACTCGACTGCCGATCCATGACTCCCGTCCCTCAACCGCTCGCAACTCTGCGTCTCGCAACTGTACCGCACCCTGCCATCTACGCACTCACCTCTGGCGAAACGAAGTCGCCTTCCCACCTGGCCATTACGCACGCCGCCAACCCGTTCCCGACGAGGTTGATCGCCGTCCGCGCCATGTCCATCAGCTGATCCACGCCGAAGACGACCGCGACGGCCTCGAGGGGCAGGCCGAACGACGCGACGGTGGCCGCGAGGATGACGATCGCCGCCCGCGGCACGCCGGCCACGCCTTTGCTGGTGAGCATGAGGGTCAGCATCATCACCAGCTGCTGTGACAGGCCGAGGTGCACGCCCGCCGCCTGCGCCACGAAGATCGAGGCAACAGCGAGATACAGCGTCGAGCCGTCGAGGTTGAACGAGTAACCGACCGGAATCACGAACGCGACGATGCGGCGCGGCACGCCCATCTGCTCGATGCGCTCCATCGCCAGCGGCAGCGCCGCCTCCGACGAGGCGGTCGAGAAAGCGATCAGGGCAGGCTCCTTGATGGCCCGGACGAACGCGCGCAGCGGAACCTTGGTGATGAGCACGACCGGGAGCAGGACCGCGACGGCGAAGACCACCAGGGCGGCGTACAGGGTCAGGATCAGGGCGCCGAGGCTCGCCAGCACCTTGACCCCACCGTGCCCCACCGTGAACGCGATGGCGGCTCCGACGCCGATCGGCGCGAACTTCATCACGATACCGGTGAACTTGAACATCACTTCGGCCAGGCCCGCGCAGAAACCGACGATGATGTCCTTCGGCTTGCCCTTGACCTGGGTGAGCGCGAGCCCGAACAGGATGGACCAGAACACCACCTGCAGCACTTCGTTCTGCGCCGCTGCCTCGAAGAAGCTCTGCGGCACGATGTGCTGGAGCACGCTGGCCAGGGTGGTCCTGGACTCCGCCACGGGGCCGGCGGCGGCGGCGGTGCCGAGCGCGACGCCGACGCCCGGCCGGACGGCATTCACCATCACCAGCCCGACCACGAGCGCGAGCGTCGTCACGACCTCGAAGTAGACGATCGCCCGGACGGCCAGGCGTCCGACCTTCTTGAGATCGTCGCCGTGCCCGGCGATCCCGCCCACCAGGGTGCTGAAGACCAGCGGCACGATGATGGACTTGATCGCCCGCAGGAACAGCGTGGACACCGGTTGCAGGCCCGCGCCGAGGTCTGGCGCCGCCCAGCCCACGACGGCCCCGACCACCATCCCGACGAGGATCCACTGCGTCAGCGTGCGACGCGTGAGGAACGTCCACATACCTCAGCCTCGGTGGTGTTGAGTCACAGAGCGCGGGCGAGCTGGATGGCCCCGAGGACGGGGTCCACCGGCTCGGGCCGGATGGTGGCGGTCGCAACGTCGGCCACGATCCGGGCCACGACGCGCTTCCGGTAGTCGTCGCTGCGCGCCAGCAGGCTCCCGCCGAGGGCGACGCCGACCTCGGCTCCGCGCGGGAACCGCTCCGCGAGCGCCCGCACGTAGGTAGCCAGGTCGTCAGCGCCGGCGTCCACGACCGCGCCGGCCACGGCATCGCCCTCCTCGGCCGCAGCCAGGACCTCGGGCGCGAGGCTCGCGACGCTCGGGATGTCCGCCACGGTGGCCCATCGTACGAGTTCCCCGAGCCCCGAGAGCCGCAGCCGGGCGAGCACGCGGGCCGAGAGCGTGGTGCGGCGGCCGCGCCCCTCGACCGACAACCCCACCGCGCGCAACGCCTGCCGGGCCAGGTCATACCCCGATCCCTGATCGCCGACCACGGCGCCGAGCCCGCCGATGCGGGTGGTGTCGCCGCCGGGGAGCCGCGCCCATGCCACCGAGCCCGTGCCCGCCAGCAGCACGATGCCGGCGGCGTCGCCGAACGCCGACTGGAGCGCGATCGCGCCGTCCACCGTGACGGCGACCCGCGGCGCCAGTCCGGTATCTTCCAGCGCGGCCTGGAGCGCGAGCCGTTCCTCCTCGCGGCCCACGCCCGCCGCTCCCACGACCAGCACGTCGCCCCGCACTTCGCGCTCGGCCTTGCGGAGGGCGTCCCGGCAGGTGTCGAGGATCCGCGCGGCGACCGCCGCCGCTTCGCCGGGACGCATGGCCCCTGCTGCTCCGTCGGAGCGCACCAAGACGGTCCCGTGCTCGTTCGCGACGGCTGCGGTCGAGTGGGACGCTCCCGCGTCCACCCCGATGAGGATCCTCACGCCTCCGGTGCCCCCGTGCCCCTGTGCCCCTGTGCCCTCATGCCCCCGTGCCCCTGTGCCCCCGTGCCCCCTACTACCGAGCTCGCCAGTCCGAGCCCCACCGTCAGCGCCGTGCCGAGCGGCACATACCAGGGCCAGGCAAGCCGGCTCATGGTGACCAACATAGCCGGACGGCTCAGCATCGACGCAAGCGGACCGGCGAACACCACGATCGCCATGAGCAGCGAGCTCGAGAGCAGAGCCAAGACGACGTCGCGCTCCCGCACCCGGGCGAACCTGGCCAGCACGAAGGCACCCAGGAGTGGACCGTAGGTGAGCGAGGCGATCGACAGTGCCACCACCACCACCGGCGCTTCGCGCTGGCGGAAGAGCAGGGCCCCCAGCACCAGGACGGTTCCCCACAGCAGCGTGAAGGCGCGGCCGACGCGCAGCAGATGCTGGTCGTCCCCGACGCGCCCGGCGAGCGGGGCGTAGAAGTCGTTCGTGGTGGCCGAGGCCAGCGCGTTGATGGCCGAGGCGTGGGTGCTCATCGCCGCCGCCAGGAGGCCGGCCACCGCCAGCCCTGCGAGCCCTCCGGACAGGTGCGACGTGATGAAGCGGGGGAACACCTCGTCACCCCGCAACGCCCGGCCGGCGGGGAACGCCGCCCACATCGCGGCCCCGACCAGCAGGAACAGTGCGAACTGGACGATGACCACGACTCCGCTTCCGACCAGCGCCCGGCGTGCGTCGCCGAGCGAGCGCGTCGCCAGCAGCCGCTGCACGATGAGCTGGTCGGTGCCGTGCGACGCGGCGGAGAGCAGCGCGCCACCCACCAGCGCAGTGAAGAAGGCGTACGGCGCGGTGAGTGATATGCGGAAGTCGATCACGCGCAGCTTGCCGGCGGCCGCAGCCGCGGCGAGGCCGCCGGGAGCGAGGTGGAGCGCCACGTACAGCGCCGCGGCACCCGCGAGCAGGTACACGCCGAGCTGCACGACGTCCATCCACACCACCGCGCGCAGTCCCCCCGTGTACGTGTAGAGGAGCGTCGCTGCGCCGAGCACGACGATGGAGGCCGGATACGACCAGCCGGTGATGACCGCGAGCGGGATGGCGGTCGCGAAGAGGCGGACGCTGTCCGCCATCGCGCGCGTCACCATGAAGACCGCCGACGAGGTGCGCCGCGCGTGGGGGCCCCAGCGCGTGCCCAGTACCTGATACGCGGTTTGGAGCTCGCCCTTCGCGTAGGCCGGCAGCAGCAGCCACGCGACGCCCATGCGGCCCAGCAGGTAGCCGAAGGCGAGCTGCAGAAAGGTGAGGTCGCCGGCGTAGCCGATGCCGGGCACCGAGATGACCGTGATCGCCGAGGTCTCGGCCGCCACGATGGAGAGCAGGATCGCCCACCACGGCAGCCGGCGCCGGCCGAGGAAGTAATCTGACGCTCCTGTCTGCCGGCGGCCGAGCCACATCCCGGCCGCCACTACGCCGGCCAGGTACGCCGCCGCGACAATCCAGTCAACCGCGCGCATGGCCGCCAAAGAAAAGGGCCCGGAGAGCAATTCTCCAGGCCCCAGTCATCTACCGTGCGCTCGTGCCCCAGTGCCCCCGTGCCTGCTGCAGTTACACCGTAAAGCTGCTCCCGCAGCCGCAGCCGCCGGTTGCGTTGGGATTCTCGAAGGTGAAGCCGCTGCTCTGCATCGTCACCACGTAATCGATCCGGACGCCGCTCAGGTACTGGCCGCTGAAGTTGTCCACGAACAACCTCACGCCCTCCGACTCGACCACCACGTCGTCGTCCGCTGGCTGGTCCTCGATGCTCAGGCTGTACTTGAAGCCCGAGCAGCCCCCCGGCATCACGCCGACCCGCAGCCCCGCCGTAGCCGCCGGAGCGCCTTCGCCTTCGATGACCTTCCTGATCTGCTCAGCGGCACCAGGCGTCAGCGTAAGCTGAACGGTGGCCTGGTCGGATTGTGTCGTCGCCATGATCCCCTCAGTCAATTACGAGTACTTCTCTCATCTTAGATAGAAAGGGCTCGTCCGTCAACGCCGGGCCCTGGTCACCGCTTCGCCGCCTCCGCTGCGAGGTCGGCGACCCGCGGCCGGACCTGCAGGATCTGGTCGTTGTGCCGCGTGGGGTGGACGCGGTTGGTGAGGAGGATGACGAAGAGGTCCTGCGCGGGGTCGATCCAGATCGAGGTGCCGGTGAAGCCCGTGTGGCCGAACGCATGCGGCGACAGCTCGTCGCCCGCGCTCGATCCCTGGCTGGGGGTGTCCCAGCCCAGGGCGCGGCTGGAGAGCGCGGGATCCTGGACCGCCGTGAACATGGCGATGGTGGCCGAATCGACGAGCGTCTTGCCCGTGCCCCTGTGCCCCCGTGCCCGCGTGCCTCCGTGCGTCGCTGCGTCCGCGCGTCCGTTCCTGAGCAACATCTGCGCGAACTTCACCAGGTCCGGCGCGGTGCTGAACAGCCCCGCGTGTCCCGAGATGCCGCCCATCGCGGCCGCGTTCTCGTCGTGTACCTCGCCCCGGATCAGATGATGACGGTAGGTCGTGTCCACTTCGGTCGGCGCGATGCGGCTTCGCCAGCTCGCTGGCGGCAGGTAGCGCGTATTGCGCATCCCCAGCGGCCGGAAGAGGTGAGCCTGGAGGTACCGGTCCAGCCGCTCTCCCGTGACGTTTTCGACGATCTGCGTCATCACCATCGCGCCGAGGTCCGAGTACACCATCTTCCTGCCCGGCGGCTGCTCGAGCGGCTCCGCGTCGACCAGCGCGAACATCTCTGCGCGCGAATGGGCCCGCTGCCAGAACGGCCTCCACGCAGGGAGTCCCGAGCTGTGCGTGAGGAGGTGGCGGACCGTGACGATGCTGTCGTGGAAGGCCGGCACGTAGCGCACCGCCGGCGTGTCGAGGCCGACCTTGCCCTCCTCGACCAGTTGCATCATCGCGGTGGTGAGCCCGACGACCTTGGTGAGCGAGGCCAGGTCGTACACTGTCCGCGCGGTGACCCGTCGGCCGTGCTCGTAGTCCAGGTGGCCGACGGCGTGCAGGTAGAGCACGGTGTCGTGGCGCCCGACGGCGACGACGGCGCCGGGGAAGGCCTTGCCGGTGACGCTCTGCTCCAGGAACCGCGCGAGCGAATCCCAGCGGAAGGCGGTGGTGTCCTGTGGCATGGCGGTGGCGATGAGCGTCGCGAGGAGGACCGGGTTCACGGTGCCGCGCGGCCGCCGGCGGCGCGCGTCGGCGGGTCCGCGGGCCCGGTGCGCAGCAGGCCGCTGCCGATGGCATAGGCGGGAGGCAGCGAGACCGGCAGGTGGCCCGTGACGGGCGCGAGGCCAAGCAGCGCGCGCGCCACCGCGCGTTCGATGGCGTCGGTGTCGCTCCACGCCGCCACGAACGCCGGCACGCGGGGGATCTGCCCGAGCACGTACGGGCTCCCGAGCGAGACGCCGATGAGCGGCACGCCACCGCCGGCGAGCTGGTCCACCAGGGCGGCGACGGCTCCCGGAAGGTCCACGGCGTCGGGCCGCCAGGCCGTGGGCCGGGAGGCCGCCAGGAAGATCACGGCGCTGGCCGCCGCGGCCTCGGTGCGCGCCGAGTCGAGGGAGGCGGGGCCCGAGGCGGGCCAGAGCCGCATGGTGCGCAGCGTATCCACGGCGCCGCGCAACGCCGCGGTGAAGGTGGCCCCCACGTCGCGGCTGTTCTCGTCTCCGTATGCGACCACCAGCACGCGGTGCCGGCGCCCCGGAGCCAGCGGCACGAGCCCCAGGCTGTCCTTGACGAGCACCAGGCTGCGCTGGGAAATGTCCTGCGCGAGCGCGGCGCTGCTCGCGTCGCCCACGGTCGCGGCGATGTGGTCGATGTCCACCAGCCGGTGCTGGAACAGTCCGAGCCGCGCCTTCACGTCGAGCAGGCGCGCGACCGACGAATCGAGGCGCGCTTCGCTCACCTCGCCGCGAGCGACCGCGTCCGCCACGGCGTCGATCACGGCCCGGGCGTTGACCGGCATCAGCAGGATGTCGGCGCCCGCCTTGAGCGCCATCACCGCTGCCGGAGCGGCGCCGTACCGGGTAACGATGGCACCCATGTTGAGGGCGTCGGTGACGACGATGCCCCGGAAGCCGAGTTGGTCCCGGAGCAGGGTGTCGAGCACGAACGCCGAGAGCGTGGCGGGCGGCGCGTCCGGTCCCGCCAACCCTGGAACGGAGAGGTGCGCGGTCATCACCGCGTCGGTCCCAGCGCGCACCGCCGCACGGAACGGCACCAGTTCCACGGAATCCATGCGTGCGCGGCTGGCAGTGATCACGGGCAGGGCGAGATGCGAATCGGTGCCGGTGTCACCATGGCCGGGAAAGTGCTTGGCCGTGCTCAGCATCCCGTGCTCGCGCAGGCCGCGAATGAACGCCGTCCCCAGCTCCGCGACCCGGTCCGGGTTCTCGCCGAACGAGCGGACGTTGATGATCGGGTTCCGCGGGTTGTTGTTGACGTCCACCACCGGCGCGAAGTTCAGGTGGATCCCGATCGCGCGCCCCTCGAGAGCCGTCACGCGTCCTACCTCGTAGGCATCCGGCTCCCGGCCGGTCGCGCCAAGGGCCATATTGCCTGGGAAGCCGGTGCCACCCTTGGTCCGCGTCGCGAGGCCGGCCTCGAGGTCCGCGGCCACGAGGAGCGGGACTCGCGCCGCCCGCTGCAGGGTGTTGAGCTTCTCGGCGACGTCGTAGGGAGAAGAGCCGACGCCCACAATGATGCCACCCACCTCGTCGTCTCTCACCAGCCGGAGGGCGGTGTCCAGCGCGGCGGCGTCGAGCGCCCAGTAGTCGCCGGAGACCCATGGCATCACCAGTTGTGCGGCCTTCTCGCGCACGGTGAGCGTGAGCGGCGGCACCGAGGGCGCGCCCGGGCCGAGGGTGTCGGCCAGCAGGGTCGGGACGCTGACGGCGACCGCCGTGGACTCTGGCGGCGGAGGGAGCGGCGCCAGCGCGCCGGGCGTGGGCGGGGTGCAGGCCCCGGCCAGAAGCCAGACGGCGAAGACGGCCAAGGGGGCAGAGCGGTGCGTCACGGAATCAGGATTCTCCTCGTTGTCGGATCGGGCGCGCTGGTTTCGGCGGCGCCATCTGCAGACTCACGTCTCGTAACCACTCGCAACTCGGCGTCTCGCAACTCGCAACCAGCTTCACGGGCGTCTCGCAACTCCCCTGCATCTCGCCTGTCTGCGGACTCTGTTCTTCCCGGCATCGACGTGTTGCTGCGCGACTCGTTGCACCTGATCCGGGGCAAGCGGCTGGGCCTCATCACCAACCAGTCGGGCGTGGATGCGCAGGGCGTCTCCACGATCGATCGCCTGGCCCACCTGCCGGAGGCGAAGCTGGTCGCGCTGTTCGCGCCCGAACACGGGATTCGCGGCGAACTGGCGCCTGGTGAGCCGGTGTCCGACGCCGTCGACCAACGGACCGGCCTCCCAATCTACAGCCTCTATGGCGCCAGTCGAGCGCCGACGCGGCACCAGCTCGACTCGCTGGACGTGCTGCTGGTGGATCTGCAGGATGTCGGCGCGCGGCCCTACACCTACGTATCCACCACCGTCCTCGCGATGCGGGCGGCTGCGGCCGCCGGCAGGCGCCTGATCGTGCTCGACCGCCCGGATCCCATCGGCTGCGCGGTGCAGGGGCCGGTGCTCGACACGGCGTACGCCTCCTTCCTCGGGATGCTGCCGGTGCCGCTGCGGCACGGCATGACGCTGGGCGAGCTGGCCCGCTTCGCCAACGCCCGCCTCGCCATCGGCGCCGACCTGGTGGTGGTGCCGGTGCATGGCTGGCATCGCTGCGAGTGGTTCGACCGCACCCGCCTGCCGTGGGTTCGCCCGTCCCCCAGCCTGCCCGATCTCGAGAGCGTGGCGTGGTATCCGGGCACGGTGCTGTTCGAGGCAACCAACCTGTCGGTCGGGCGGGGGACCGACGCTCCCTTCCGCCAGGTCGGCGCGCCGTGGCTCGACGCGCCCCGCGTGGTGCGGGCGATGGCGCGGCGTTACCACGTCGCGCTGGATGCGGTCCACTTCACTCCGCGCGCGCCCGGCGACGGGAAGTTCGACGGCGTCCCACTGGCGGGGGTGCGGTTCCGCCGCATGAACCGGGCGCGCGGCGATCCGGTGCGGGACGCCGTGCGGCTCCTCGTGACGATCCGCGCGCTCCATCCCGGGGCGCTCGAGCTGGACTCGCTGGGGCTGGCGCGCCGGCTCGGGCGGCCCCTCGCCGCGCCGGCGACGTGGCCCGCGGACGTCGCGCGCTTCCGCAGGGTGCGGCGGCCCTACCTGCTGTACTGATCGATCCGCCGGTGCGCGGTTTGCGCGGGGCTGGCGCGGGGATTAGTCTTTTCGGGCACAAACGATGAACTACCGTGAGGTTAGGCTTCTTCCGGCGCCGCTCATTGCGGGCTTCTGCGATCTCCTGACTCCGCTCTCCGAGTGGCTCATCCGGATGCGTGTCCGTCCCAACACCATCACCTCGATCAGCGCCATCATGACCATCGGCGCCGGCGCGGCGTTCGCTCTCGACCAGCCGCGGCTGGGCGCGGCGTGGCTGCTGCTGTCGGGCCTGCTGGACACCCTCGATGGGCAGGTCGCGCGCCGCGGCGACATGGTCTCGACGTTCGGCGGTTTCTTCGACTCCACGCTGGACCGGATCGGCGAAGCCATCCTCTACGCGGGCATCGCGATCTACTTCCAGACCGCCGCCGGCCAGGCCGCGCCGGTGTGGGGAGTGCTGGCGGGAATGGCGGCCCTCACCGGGTCGTTCCTCGTTTCCTACGCCCGGGCGCGCGCCGAGGGGCTGGGTGTCGACTGCCGGGTCGGACTCGCGCAACGTCCGGAGCGCATCCTCGGCGTCGGGGCGCCGACCTTGCTGTTCGGTGCCGGGCCGCACGGCATCCTGCTGCTCGTCATCGTCGGTATCCTGGCCGTGCTCTCCTGGATCACGGTGGTGCAGCGTGTGGCCCACGTGTTCCGCGTGACGAGCGGTGCTGAGCCAGGCTCCGCCGGCGCGCATCTGGCGACGCCTGCCTGCGGTGCCCCGTCGAAAGGAAGCTGACAGCGTGAAAAGCGACGATCCCCGCACCGTGCAGCCCGCGCACGGGCGCCTTGGCGTGCTCCTGCCCGGCATGGGCGCGGTGGCGACGACCTTCATCGCCGGCGTGGAGGCCGTGCGGCGCGGCCTCGCGCTCCCGGTCGGCTCGGTGACCCAGCTCGGTACCATCCGACTCGGGAAGCGCACGGACCAGCGCTCCCCGGCCATCCGGGAGTTCATCCCGCTCGCCCGGCTCGACGACCTCGTCTTCGGCGGCTGGGACCCGATCCCCGACGATGCGTACCGGGCGGCGAAAGTCGCCGGAGTGCTCGAGGACACCCACCTGGCGCCGATCGCGGATTTCCTGAAAGGCGTCGTGCCGATGCCGGCGGTGTTCGACCAGTACTACGTCAAGAAGCTGGTTGGCACGAACGTCAAGCACGGCACGACCAAGCGCGACCTGGCCGAACAGCTGCGGGACGACATCCGGCGCTTCAAGCGCGACCACGCGCTCGACCGACTGGTGATCGTGTGGTGCGCCTCGACCGAGATCTTCATCCGCCCCGGCGCGGTGCACGCGTCCCTCGCGGCTTTCGAGCGCGCGATGGACGAGAACCACCCTGATGTCGCGCCGTCGATGGTGTACGCCTGGGCCGCGCTGATGGAGGGTGTCCCGTTCGCGATGGGCGCCCCGAACCTGGCCGTGGACACGCCCGCCCTCCAGGAGCTGGCCGTGGCGCGGGCGGTCCCGATCGCCGGGAAGGACTTCAAGACCGGCCAGACGCTGATGAAGACCGTCCTGGCGCCGATGCTGAAGGCGCGGATGCTCGGCCTCGCGGGGTGGTACTCCACCAACATCCTGGGCAACCGGGACGGCGAGGTGCTGGACGACCCGGAGTCGTTCAAGACCAAGGAGGAGTCGAAGCTCGGGGTGCTCGAGCACATCCTGCAGCCCAAGCTGTACCCGCAGCTCTACGGCAACATCTTCCACAAGGTGCGGATCAACTACTATCCACCGCGCCGCGACAACAAGGAGGGGTGGGACAACATCGACATCTTCGGGTGGCTGGGCTACCCGATGCAGATCAAGGTGGACTTCCTGTGCCGGGATTCGATTCTCGCCGCGCCGATCGTGCTCGATCTCGCGCTGTTCATGGATCTGGCGCAGCGCTCGGCGATGGCGGGCATCCAGGAGTGGCTGTCCTTCTACTTCAAGAGCCCGATGGCGGCCCCCGGCCTGGTGCCGGAGAACGATCTGTTCATCCAGCAGACCAAGCTCAAGAACACCCTGCGCTACCTGATGGGCGAGGAGCAGATCACGCACCTCGGCATCGAGTACTACGAGCGCTAGAACGCCACGATGACCATCGCCCAGGTGCTCGTCACCGCGGCCGGACTCGCGGCGATCGTGTGGGTGCTGTGGTACTTCCTGGCGCCGGTCGGAACGTCGGGCGCGTCGCGCGGCGGGTTCTCCCGCTGATGGCGGCCGCCACGCCGCCTGCGGCAGCCGACGCCGCGCCCGCAGGAGCGGAGCGCCGGCGCGTCATCTTCCCGGTGGTCGGAATGTCGTGCGCCGCCTGCGCCTCGCGTATCCAGCGGCAGCTCGTCGCCACGCCCGGGGTGGCCGACGCGGCGGTGAATTTCGGCACCACCAAGGCGACGGTGGACATCGACGGCGCGCTCGCCGGCGATCTGGTCGCGGCGGTGCGGGAAGCGGGCTACGACGTCGGCGCCGACGCACTCAGCGTCGCCATCGCCGATCTCAGGTCGGCGGCCGATCCGTCCAGGCTGGAGCGGGCCATCCTGGCGGTCGGCGGCGTGCTTGGCGCGACGGCCAATGTGGCGGCCGAATCGGTCCGCGTCACCTACGTCCCGGGGTTCCTCGACACGCGGGACGTCGAGGGCGCAGTGGCGGCGGCGGGGTTCGTGCTCGCCGCGCCGGTCGCCGAGGGCGACCCGGTGGAGCGGGAGCGGCTGGTCCGGGGGCGCGAAGTCCGCGACCTGGCCTGGAAGCTCGTGGTGGCCGCGATCGTGTCCGCCGCCGCGATGGTGGCGTCGATGCCGCTGATGGGCGGCGAAGCCATGCGGTCCGCCGACCTCCTGGCGCGCGTTCTGATGCCGCTCGACGGCGTCCTGCGGCAGGGGCTGCCGTGGCTTTACGCCGCCGATCCCCAGGCCCTCAAGGTCGGGCTGTTCCTCGCCACGCTGCCGGTGATGCTGTGGTCGGGACGCGCCTTCTACGTCAGCGCGTGGCGCGGATTTCAGCACCGCAGCGCCGACATGAACACCCTGATCGGGGTGGGGACCGCGGCGGCGATGCTGTACTCGACGGCGGCGACGTTCGCGCCCGGGCTGTTCACCGGTGCGGGCCTGCCGGCCGACGTCTACTACGAGGCGGTGTCGTCCATCATCGCGTTGATCCTGCTTGGCCGGCTGCTCGAGTCGCGCGCCCGGGGACGCACCTCGGAGGCGATGCGGCGGTTGCTGGGGCTCGCCCCGAAGATCGCGCGCGTGCTGCGCGAGGGGGGGGAAGCCGAAGTTCCGGTGGTCGCGGTGATGGTCGGGGACATCGTCCTGGTGCGACCCGGCGAGAAGATCCCGGTCGACGGCATCGTGCGTGGCGGCCGCACGGCGGTTGACCAGTCCATGCTCACCGGCGAGCCGGTCCCGGTCGCCAAGGCATCGGGCGACGAGGTCGTCGGAGCGACGCTCAACACCACGGGCTCGATCACGGTCGAGGCGACGCGGGTTGGCCGGGACACGGCCCTCGCCCAGATCGTGCGGCTGGTCGAGGAAGCGCAGGGAAGCCGTGCGCCGGTGCAGCGCCTCGCCGACCGCATCGCCGGCGTCTTCGTGCCGGTGGTGATGGCCATCGCCATTGCCGCGTTCGTCGTCTGGTTCGACTTCGGGCCCAGTCCCACCCTCATCTTCGCCACCGTCGTCCTCGTGTCGGTGCTCATCATCGCCTGCCCGTGTGCGATGGGCCTCGCCACTCCGACCGCCATCATGGTTGGCACCGGCCGCGGCGCCGAGCGTGGGGTGCTGGTCAAGGGCGGCAGCGCCCTCGAGGCGGCCGCGTCGCTCGACGTGATGATCCTCGACAAGACGGGGACGGTCACCGAGGGCCGGCCGAGCGTCACCGATCTGATGGTCGCTCCGGGCGTGGCCGGCCAGCTCGCCTTCGGGTCGCCGTCGGATCCGGAAGCCGCGGTGTTGCAGCTCGCCGCCGCGGTCGAGAACCTGTCGGAGCACCCGCTGGCGGCGGCAGTGGTGCGCGCGGCGCGCGAGCGCGGGCTCGACGTGCCCGCAGCGACCGAATTCCGCGCCACGGAAGGGCGTGGGGCGGCGGCCAGGGTCGCCGGGCGGCTGGTGACCGTCGGGAGCGCGACCTTCCTCATCGAGCAGGGTGTCGACATCGGACCCTTCACGGACGCGGTGGACAACCTGGCCGCGCGAGCGCGGACTCCCGTCCTGGTCGCGGTGGACGGCGCTCCCACGGGGTTGCTGGGGCTCGCCGACCCGATCAAGCCCAGCGCCGTCGCGGCGGTGCGCGCGCTCAAGGCCATGGGGCTGCGGCTCCTGCTGGTGACCGGCGACATCCGCAAGCTCGCCATCGCGGTGGCCGGCGAGGTCGGCATCGATGAGGTCGAGTCGGGGATGCTCCCGGCCGGCAAGGTCGCCGTCATCAAGCGGCTGCAGGCTGAGGGGAAGCGCGTGGCGATGGTGGGGGACGGCATCAACGATGCGCCGGCCCTCGCCGCGGCCGACGTCGGCATCGCGATCGGCACCGGCACCGACGTCGCGATCGAGGCGGCGGACATCGCCCTGATGAGCGGCGATCTGCGCGCCGCGGTTTCGGCCCTGGAGCTGGCCCGCGCCACGATGCGGACCATCCGGCAGAACCTGTTCTGGGCGTTTGCCTACAACGTCGTGGGAATCCCGATCGCCGCCGGTCTGCTGTATCCGTTGGCTGGCGTCCTGCTCTCGCCCATCTTCGCCAGCGCGGCGATGGCATTCTCGTCGGTGTTCGTGGTCACGAACAGCTTGCGTCTCCGGCGCTTCGCACCGACCTTCGCGACCTAGCCCCTAGCCCCTAGCCCCTAGCCCCTAGCCCCTAGCTCCTAGCCCCTAGCCTCTAGCCCCTAGCCTCTAGCCCCAGCATCCAGGAGCCGCGATGCAGTACTTCCATCGAGCGCATTCCTCCCCGGAGTCCGTGCTGTCAGCGGCGGAGCGGTACTTCGGAGATCGTGGCCTTGCCGTCCAGCGGGGTGCGGGCCATCACGCCCGGTACGTCGGACTGCTGGGGGCGGTGGATCTGCACGTCGAGATCGAGGGTGGGCACTATGTGCGGGTGACGCTCGCCACGCGTGATACGTCGCGTTCCGAGCTCGACGACATCGCCAAGCGCTTCCTCACCGAGCTCCACGCGATGGAGGAGCCTGGGCACGCGGCGCGCGGCGCCTACTGACCTCGCGGCTCAGGCGTCGAGCGACGCCGCGTAGCCTGCCTTTGCCACCGCCGCCGTCAACTCCTCGATGGTGGCGGTGTCGTCGTCATAGTCCACCTGGGCAGTGGCATCCTGGAGATCGACCACGGCGCTGAAGACGCCCGGCACCTGGGCCAGCGCCGTTTCGACGCGCTTCTGGCAGTGACCACAGGTCATGCCGGCGACCTTGAGTGTCAACTTGGACATGTGAGCCTCCTCCGGCTGAGCGTCCTGCACAACACATACCAAGACGTCCCGTGCGGCGCTACCACGCGGGCACCGTCTCACTTCATCACTTGCATCAGCGTGATCCGTTCTCACCTTCGCGATCACCTCGTCGCACTCCTTGACTCTCCCCTCGCGGCGAGCGAGCTTTTCGGGCCGTAATCCCATGTGTGACAAGCGAGTGCAATGACCGCCCGCCCGGCCGCCGCGGGCCGCAAGGCCGTCCCCGGCATTCCCACCGGGCTCGGCCCCGCACGGTTGCTCGACCTGTACTACTTCATGCGACTGACCCGGTCACTCGAAGAGCGCCTCACCAACCTGTACCGCCAGGGCAAGGTCATCGGTGGGCTGTTCCGCTCCCTCGGGCAGGAAGCCGACAGCGTGGGCAGCGCCTACGCGCTCGATCGGTCGGCCGGCGACATCCTGTCGCCCCTGATCCGCGATCTTGGCTCCCTGCTCGTGATGGGCGCGAGCCCGGTGGACGTGCTGCGGCAGTACATGGCGAAGGCCTCCAGCCCGACGCGGGGCCGCGAGCTGAACGTGCACTTCGGCGACCTCGAGCGCGGGTTCATCGGCCAGATCTCACACCTCGGCGACATGGTGCCCGTGATGGCCGGGATCGCGCTCACGTTCCGCATGCGCGGCGAGCCGCGCGTCGGCCTGGTGTACGTGGGAGACGGCGCGATGTCCACGGGCGCGTTTCACGAGGGGATGAACTTGGCCGCGGTGCGGCGGCTGCCCCTGGTGGTCATCGCCGAGAACAACGGCTACGCGTACTCGACCACGCTCGAGCGGCAGACGGCGGTGCCGCAGCTCGTCCTCAAGGCCAAGGCGTACGGCGTGCCGGGAGAGCGGGCCGACGGCAATGACGTGCTGGCGGTGTACGAGGCGACGCGGCGGGCGGTGGATCGGGCCCGGACCGGCGAGGGCGTGACCCTGATCGAGCTGGTCACCTACCGCCGCAAGGGGCACGCCGAGCACGACGATCAGCACTACGTGCCGAGAGAAGAGCTGGCGCGCTGGGAGCGGAACGACCCGATCGCCCGGTACGTGCAGCGCGTGATGGAGAACGGCTGGCTGGAGGCCGGGGAGCTCGCGGCCGCCGACGCACGGGTTGCCGCCGAGCTCGACGTGGCCGTCGGGGTCGCGGAAGGGGAGCCGCTGCCGGTGCCGGCGTCCGCGCTCGAGGGCGTGTACGCGCAGCCGCCCCGGCAGCGCGTGCCCTGGCATCGCGAGGTCGTGCGTGCCTGAGGTGACCTACCTTGAGGCCCTGCGCCAGGGGCTGCGCGAGGAGATGCGCCGCGACGAGCGCGTCTTCATCCTCGGCGAGGACGTGGGCCGCTACGGCGGCGCCTTCAAGGTCACCGAGGGTTTCTTCGAGGAATTCGGCGAGGGGCGGGTGATCGACACTCCCATCTCCGAGGCGGCAATCGTGGGCGCGGCGGCTGGCGCGGCGCACCTCGGCATGCGGCCGGTGGCCGAGATGCAGTTCATCGACTTCATCTCCTGCGCCTACGACATGCTGACCAACTACGTGGCGACGGCGCGCTACCGTGCCAACCTGGCCTGCCCGATCGTGGTGCGCGGGCCGTGCGGCGGCTACGTGCGTGGCGGGCCGTTCCATTCGCAGAATCCCGAGGCGGCCTTTCTCCACACGCCTGGCCTCAAGATCGTGTGCCCCGCCACCGCGCGCGACGCGAAGGGGCTGATCAAGGCGGCGATCAGAGACGACGACCCCGTGCTGTACTTCGAGCACAAGTACCTGTATCGCCGGATCAAGGAAACGCTGCCGGAGGACGGCGACCTCGTGACGCCGATCGGCAGTGCCCGGGTGGCGCGCGAGGGGCGCGATCTTTCGATCATCACCTACTCGGCGATGGTGTGGAAAGCGCTCGAGGCGGCGGAGATCCTGGAGAAGGACGACGGACTGCGGGTCGAGGTGCTCGACCTCAGGACCCTGCTGCCGATGGACGACGCCGCCATCCTGGAGACGGTGCGCAAGACCAATCGGGTGATGATCGTGCACGAGGACACGCGTACCGGCGGCGTGGCGGGAGAAATCGCGGCGCGGATCAACGAGGGTGCGTTCGAGTGGCTCGACGCGCCCGTGCTGCGGGTGACCGCGGCCGACACGCCGCTCCCCTACGCGCCGACGCTGGAGGATTACGTGCTGCCGCAAACCGCGGATATTGTAGCGGTCGCGAGGCAGCTGGCGGGATACTGAAAAGCCGGGGCTAGGGGCTAGGGACTAGGGGTTAGAAAGCCCTAGCCCCTAGCCCCCAGCCCCTAACCCCTGCCTCATGGGAGTACCATGTCTCGTGTCGACGTAGTGATGCCCCAGATGGGTGAGTCCATCGCCGAGGGCACGCTCTCCAAGTGGCTCAAGAAGGTGGGCGACGAGATCAAGCGCGACGAGCCCATTTTCGAGATCTCCACCGACAAGGTAGATGCGGAGATCCCCGCACCATCGGGAGGCGTGCTCGCCGAGATCAGGGTGCCGGAAGGCCTGACGGTGCCGGTGCAGACGGTCGTGGCGGTGATCGAGACGGAAGCAGGGGCTAGGGTCGAGGGGCTAGGGGCTAGGGCAACTGCCACGCCGGCGCCAGCGCCCGTGCCGAGCCCCCAGCCGCAGCTTGCGGCTCCAGCGGGTGCGGCTCCCTCGCCGGCCGTGCAGCCGAAGGCCCCCCAAGCCCCTAGCCCCCAGCCCCTAGCCCCTGCTGCGGCCGAGTCCGCCGACGATCGCCTCCGCCGGCGCTCCACGCCTCTGGTGCGAAAGATCGCCGCCGAGCGCGGCGTGGATATCGGCACGGTGCCCGGCACGGGGCACGCGGGGCGCGTGACCAAGAACGACATCCTGGGCTACATCGAGACGGGACGCACAGACGCACAGACGCACGGACGCACGGAGGCTCCCCGTGCCCCCGTTGCCCCCGTGCCCCCGTTGCCCGCCATCCCCGCAGCTTCGCCCGCGTGGGAGGCGACCCCCTGGCCCGGCGACCGGGTCGAGGCGATGAGCCGGATCCGGCAGCTCACGGCGGAGCACATGATCTTCTCCCGCCGGACCTCGGCCCACGTCACCACCTTCTACGAGGTGGACATGACGCGAGTCGCGCGGCTGCGCACGGCGAACAAGAAGGGCTACGAGGAGCGCGGGGTGAAGCTCACCTACCTCGGCTTCATCGTGAAGGCGGTGGCCGACCAGCTGCGCCGCAACCCGGTGCTGAACGCCGCGGTCCAGCGCAATGCCATCATCTACCGCGGCCAGGTCAACATCGGGATCGCGGTGGCACTCGACTGGGGATTGATCGTGCCGGTGATCCGCGGTGCCGACGAGCTGTCGCTGTTTGGCATCGCCAAGGCGATGGCCGACCTCGCCGATCGCGCCCGCACCAAGCGGCTCAAGCCCGACGAGATCCAGAACGGCACCTTCACCGTCACGAATCCCGGGGTGTTCGGCTCGTACGCCGGCACGCCGATCATCAACCAGCCGCAGGTGGCGATCCTCGGGGTGGGTGCGGTGGAGAAGCGGCCCAAGGTGCTGACCCTCGACGACGGCGTGGAGACCATCGTGCCGCGCATGATGACGATGCTGTCGATCTCCTACGACCATCGCGTCGTGGACGGCGCCGACGCCGACCGATTCATGGCCGCCCTCAAGGAGGAGCTCGAGGGCTTCCCGGAGAACGGGCTCTGAGCCGCCAGCTGATGGTGCTGATCTTCGAACCGTCGCCGGGCGCGGAGCCGCGTGTGGACGAGCTGCTCCGCGCGGCGCGGCGCCGGGCCGAAGCGGCGGGCTGGCATTGCTGGGCCTATCGCAATGAGATCACTGCGAGCGAGCTTATGTTGTTCATCGAGGGCCCGGAGCCGGAGCCCGACGGGCCGGCCGCGCCGGTCTTCGGCGACGAGATCGGGGAGATTCGGGCCCTGTCGCGCCGGTTCGACACGGTGCGTTCACTGAGCGAGTATCCCTTGGATGACCAGCCATGATCGAACGACACGTCACCATTGATGGCCGCCCGTGGCGGGTGTCCGTCGTGGGCCGCTTCACGGCGTACGAACTCGACGAGTTCCCGCTGCTGTTCGAGTCCCGGGCCGCGGACGGCATCCGGGAACGGCGGTTGGCGCGCTTCTCGCCACAGGGAAGCCGGAGCCGCGAGCGGGCCCTCGCGGAGCTGTCGGACACGGAGCTGGCGAGCCTGTGGCGGCAGAGCCAGGAAACGTGGACCTCACCGGAGTTGGGCTATGTTCGGCGCTAGCGCAGTGGAGCCGCTCGCCGTGGGCGCGGCGGCACCGGATTTCGAGTTGGACGCCACGGGTGGAGGGCGGGTGCGCCTCTCGGCGCTCCTCGCCGAAGGCCCGGTGGCACTCTACTTCTACCCCGGCGACTTCACGCCCGGCTGAAACCGTCAACTCTCCGCCGTGCGCGACGAGCAGAGCAAGTTCCAGGCACGAGGCGTCCGGACCTTCGGCGTCAATCCGGCGTCGGTGGCCGACCACGAGAAGTACGTGACCAAGTTCCGGTTCAACTTCCCGCTCCTGGAAGACACGGAGCGCGAGGTGGCGCGCGGGTACCTGGCGCTCAAGCCGGACGGGAAGGGCATCGTGCGGACCGTCTATCTCATCGGACGCGATGGCCGCATCCTCTTCGGCAAGCGGGGGGCGCCGGGAGCGGACGAGGTGCTTCGCGCGCTTCCGGGGGCATCCTGATGGCGGGCTTGTTGGATTTCACCGGCCAGGTCGTCCTGGTGACCGGCGTGAGCCGGGTGGGGCAGATCGGGCACGCGGTGGCGGCCGGGTTCGGGAAAGCGGGCGCCAAGCTGGTGATCTGCGACATCAGCGCAGTGAACGTCGCGGCCCGCGCCAGGGAGTTCACGGAGCAGGGCTTCCAGTGCCGGGCCGCGGCCGGCGACCTCACCGAGCCGGACGTCGCGCAGTGGGCGGTGGACGAAGCGGTCCAGGCCTACGGCCAGCTCGACGTGGTGGCCAACGTGGCCGGCGGGCTCACCGGCGTGAAACCCATGCTCGAGTCCGAGACCGCGGTGTTCGACAAGGAAATGGCGATCAACGTCAAGACCACGTACCTGGTCTCGCGAGCCGCCGCCCGCGTGATGGTCAAGCAGCATCGGGGCGCGATCGTCAACTTCGGCTCCATCGCCGCCTTCCACGGCCGGGCGGAGATGGCGGCGTATTCCGCGGCCAAGGCGGGCGTGGCGGCCCTGACGCGGAGCCTCGCCCTCGAGCTGCGCGACCAGGGGGTGCGCGTGAACGCCGTCGCTCCCGGCACCGCCCGGACGCCGGAGAATCTCGCCACAATGGGCGACGCCGTGGTCCGCTGGGTGGACATCGCCGACATCGTCAACGCGGTGCTGTTTCTCGCCTCGGACCTCTCGGCCGGCATCACGGCGCACGTCCTTCCCGTTTCGCACGGCGAGGCCTAGCCGGCGTGGAGCTGCGCGGCCGCAACGCGCTGGTGACCGGTGCCGGCCAGCGGATCGGCCGCGCCATCGCTTACGGGTTGATCCGCCGCGGCGTCAACGTCGCCATCCACTACCACCGCTCGGAGCACGGCGCCAAGGCCACGATGATGGAGGGCGAGGTGGCCGGCGTCAGGGTCGCGATGCTGCAGGCCGACCTGGCCGACGCCGCGGCCGCGGAATCGCTGCCCGCGCGCGCGGCGGAGTCGCTGGGCGGGGGTCTCGACATCGCGGTATTGAGCGCCGCGATGATGGAGCGCCGCCCCCTTCCGGAGGTCACGCCCGCCGACTGGGACCGCGTGATGAACCTCAACCTGCGCGGCACCTTCTTCGCGGCCAAGGGCGCGGCGGCGGCGATGGGCGAACGGGGCGGGGCCATCGTGGCGCTCGCCGACCTGGCGGCCTTCCAGCACTGGCGCCACTACCCGGTCCACAGCATCAGCAAGGCCGGGGTCGTGGCGGTGACGGAGCTGCTCGCCAAGAACCTCGCGCCGCGGGTGCGGGTCAACGCCGTGGCGCCCGGCGCCGTCCTTCTGCCGGAAGGGTGGGACGATGCCGCGAAGGGCCGCCTCGTCGCCTCCACGCCGCTCGGGCGCTTGGGCACGCCCGACGACGTGGTCCGCGCGGTGCTCTTCCTCCTCGAGAACGACTACCTCACCGGCACGACGCTGGTGGTGGACGGCGGACGCCTGATCCGGTGAGGCCCCGCGGCGCAACGTGCGACCCCCGCGCCGCCGGCGCCGACGAGCACGATCTGTGGGTGTACGTCCGGCGTGGCGCGGGCGCACCCGCCAGGCGCTCCGCCAAAACGGCCCGCTTCCTGCAGCGATTGGCGCGCTGCGTGGAGGAAGAAGGGTCCATCCCTCCCATGGAATGCATCCTCGGACCTGCCTGCGGGCAGGCGGGACGGCGCACGAAGGACGCATGAGCGACTACGATCTGATCATCGTCGGAGCGGGACCGGCCGGGCTCACCGGCGCGCTGTACGCGGGCCGGTCGATGCTGCGCACCGTGGTGCTGGAGAAGGGCGTGCCCGGCGGCGAGCTGCTCAATACCGAGCTGATCGAGGACTACCCGGGCTTCGAGTCGGTGAAGGGCTTCGAGCTGGCGGAGAAGATGGCGGCCCACGCGCTGAAGTTCGGCGCCGAGCTGGTGACGGACGGCGTGGTGTCGGTGGAACAGGAAGCCGGCGGCCGCTTCGTGGCGGCGACGGAGAGTGGTGCCCGGTATCGGGCCCCAACGGTCCTGCTCACCGCGGGCGGCACCCCGACCAAGCTGGGCGTTCCAGGCGAAACCGAGTTCGCGGGGAAGGGCGTGTCGTACTGCGCGGTGTGCGACGGCCACTTCTTCCGGGGCGAGGTGCTGGCGGTAGTCGGGGGCGGCGACGCAGCCGCGGAGGAAGCCGACTTCCTCACCCGTTACGCGAGCAAGGTGTACCTCGTCCATCGCCGTGACCAGCTGCGAGCGTCGAAGATCATCCAGCAGCGGCTGTTCGCGAACCCCAGGATCGAGGTGGTCTGGGACGCGGTGGTCGAGCGGATCGAAGGCAAGGCGGGCGCCGTGTCGCAGCTCGCGCTGCGGAACGTGAAGACCGGTGCCACCTCCGCGCTCCCCGTGGGCGGGGTGTTCATCTTCGTCGGGTTTCGCCCGAATACGGGCATCGTGCGGGGACACGTCAAGCACGATGCCGGCGGCTACCTCCTCACGGACGAAGTGATGATGACGTCCATCCCCGGCCTGTTCGCCGCGGGTGACGTGCGGGCGCAGCTCACGCGCCAGGTCACGACCGCGGTGGGCGACGCGACGACGGCGGTGATCGCGGCCACCCGGTACCTGGCGGAGTGGCAGGAGCGACAGGAGGCGCGTGGAGCCTAGAGTCGTCACGCTCACGAACGGCGCGTTCGCGGAGAATTGCTACCTCGTCGGCGATCCAGGCAGCGGCGACGCCGCCATCGTGGATCCGGGCGAGGAGGTGGACCTGTTCGTGGCCCGGCTCGCTCACGAAGGCTGGACGCTGCGCGCCGTCTGGCTCACCCACGCGCACGTCGACCACGTGGCGGGGGTCGCGGCGCTCCGGCAGCGGATCCCGGCGCCGATCTTCCTGCATCCGGCGGACCGCGCGCTGTACGACGGGCTGCCCAGGCAGGCGGCGATGTTCGGGCTGGATCTCACGCCGCCCCCACCGCCCGACCGCGCGTTCGTGGAGGACGAGACGGTGTCGGTCGGCTCGTGCGACTTCACCGTCATCCACACGCCCGGGCATACCCGAGGCGGGGTCAGCCTGGTCGGGCACGGCATGGCGTTCGTGGGGGATGCGCTGTTCGCGGGCTCCATCGGCCGGACCGACCTGCCCGGCGGTGACGCCAAGGCACTGCTCGCGAGCATTCACGAGAAGCTCCTCGTCCTCCCGGGGGAGACCGTCGTCTACTCGGGGCACGGTCCCGCGACGACCATCGCGGCCGAGCGGCGGGACAATCCGTTCGTCAAGCTCGTGCCCGGCATCAATGCCTGCCTCAAGTGCGGCTACCCGGTGAAGGGGAAGCCGTGGGGCTGCAAGAACCCGTGTCCCAACTGCGGCCACGTCTATCCCCTCGGCGACTGCTCCGACTAGCCCCTAGCCCCTAGCCCCTCTCCCCATGCCCGACCCGCGCCTCCGGCCTCTGAGCCCCGATGAAGTGGACGGCGCGGTGCGCGCGGTGTTCGAGACGTATCTCAAGGAGCGCGGCAACATCCCCAACATGTTCCGGACGGTGGCCCGGCGGCCGGCGCATCTGCTGACGATGCTGGCGCACTTCCGGACGGTGATGAGCGAGGGGACCGTCCCGCCGCTGCTCAAGGAGCTGCTGTCGGTGCGCGTGTCGCACCTTAACCAGTGCCGGTACTGACTGGCCTCACACACCGCCCTGGCAGGGCGGCTGGGGGCGACGCAGGCGATGCTGCACGGTGTGCGGAGCGACGGCGGCGCGGGGCTGGAGCAGTTCGAGCCGGCGTGGCGCGCGGCGCTACGCTACGCCGACGCCGTGACGGCTGAGAGCAATGGCGTGTCCGACGAGCTGTACGCGGCACTCGCCGCCGAGTGGGATGAAGGCCAGATCGTGGAGATCACGCAGGTGATCGGGCTGTTCGCGTATTTCAACCGCTTCAACAACGCACTGCGCGTTGCCGTCACGTCGTAGGAAGGGATCTTCCATCGTGGATACCCGTGTCGAGAAGGACCCGCTGGGCGAGCTGGCCGTGCCGGCCGGCGCCCTCTATGGCGTGCAGACCGAGCGCGCCCGCCAGAACTTCCCCATCTCCGGGCTGAAGCCGCTCGCCGCGTTCGTGGATGCGGTGATCTGGATCAAGCGGGCCGCCGCGCTGACGCACAAGGAGACCGGCCGGCTGGAGGCGCGGCTCGCCGACGCGATCGTCCGGGCGGCGGACGAGGTGCTCGGGGGCCAGCACCGCGACCAGTTCGTGGTGGACGTCTATCAGGCCGGGGCCGGCACGTCCCACAACATGAACTGCAACGAGGTGCTCGCCAACCGGGCCAACGAGCTGCTGGGGGGGAAGCGCGGCGAGTACCAGCCGGTGCACCCCAACGACCACGTCAACATGGCGCAGTCGACCAACGACGTGATCCCGACCGCCATCCGCCTCGCGGCGCTGGCGAGGGTCGCCCCGCTGGGCGCCGCGCTGGACGACCTGGCGAACGCCTTCGAGGCCAAGGGACGCGAGTTCGACCCCATCGTCAAGTCGGGGCGCACGCACCTCCAGGACGCGACGCCGATCCGCCTCGGTCAGGAGTTCACGGCGTACGGCCAGACCATCCGCCGCAACCGCGCGCGACTCGAGCGCGCCGCCGATGACTTGAAGGATCTCGGCATCGGAGGCACGGCGGTCGGGACGGGGCTGAACGCGGAGCGACGCTATCCCGGGCTGATGGTGAAGTATCTCAGGGCCGGCACCAGCCTCGACGTGCGGGTCGGCCCGAACCTCGTGCAGTTGATGCAGTCGATGGGCGACGTGGCGGCGTTCTCGGGCACGGTGCGGGCTCTGGCCGTGGATCTCAACAAGATCGCCAACGACCTCCGGCTGCTGGCCTCGGGTCCGCGCACCGGGCTGGCGGAGATCGCGCTTCCGGCCGTGCAGCCGGGCTCGAGCATCATGCCCGGGAAGGTGAATCCCAGCATCGCGGAGATGGTGAACCAGGTCTGTTACCAGGTGATGGGCAACGACCAGACCGTCGCGCTCGCAGCGGAGGCCGGGCAGCTCGAGCTGAACGTGATGATGCCCGTCATCGCCCACAACCTGCTGTTCGCCCTGGAAATCCTGACCTCGGCGGTCCGCGTGCTGACGGTGCGCTGCGTCGCCGGCATCACGGCCGACGCGGCGATGTGCGCGCACTGGCTGGAGCGCAGTCCCGCGCTCGTCACCGCCCTGGCCCCGAAGATCGGCTACGCGGAGGCGGCCAAGCTTGCCAAGGAGTCGCTGGCGAAGAACCTGACCGTCCGGCAGCTCGTGGTAGAGAAAGGCATCCTCAAGGGGAAGGAGCTCGAGGAGGTCCTGGACTACCTCGCGATGACGGAGATCGGGGTGCCGGGGAAGAAATAGATGCATACTTCTCGCCGCAGCGGTCGTGCCACCGTGCGACGTGGGGGAACATGGCGAACGCGCTGAAGGTCTCTGTCCTGGTGCCGGTCTACAACGAGCGGTTTCTGGCCGCGGCGTCCATCCAGCGGGTCCTGGCCGTCCGCGACCCCTCGATCCGCGAGATCGAGGTGATCGTCGTCGACGACGGCTCGACCGACGGCACGCGCGAGGTGCTGCGGGCCCTCGCCCGCGAGCAACCCCAGATCCGCTACATCGAGCACGAGCGCAATCTGGGGAAGGGAGCCGCGCTGCGGACGGCGATGACTCACGCCACCGGCGACGTGTGCGTCCCGCACGACGCCGATCTCGAGTACCACCCGGCGGATCTGCCGCGCCTGGTGCAGCCCTTCCTCGAGGAGCAGGCCGACGCCGTCTTCGGCTCCCGCTTCCTCACGGGCGACTATCGGCGGGTCCTGCTGTTCTATCACAGCCTGGGCAACCGGCTGCTGACCACGCTGGTCAACATGGTGACGAACCTGAACCTGAGCGACATGGAGACCTGCTACAAGATGGTCCGCACCAAGTTGCTCCGGTCCATTCCGCTCCGGTACAACGACTTCCGCATCGAGCCGGAGCTGACGATCAAGCTGGCCAAGCGCGGCGCGGCGATCTTCGAGGCGCCGATTCGCTACGCGGGGCGCACCTACGCGGAAGGCAAGAAGATCGGCTGGCGCGACGGCATGCGTGCGCTGGCGGCCATCGTCCGCGGCGCGCTGATCGACGATCTCTATCTCACGGATCCGTACGGGGCGCACATCCTCCACAGCCTGGCGCGCGCCCGGAAGTTCTCCCGCTGGATGAGCGACGTCATCCGGCCGTGGGTCGGCCGCTCGGTGCTCGAGGTCGGCGCGGGCATCGGCAACCTGACGGTCCACCTGGTCCCGCGAGACCGCTACCGCGCGACGGATATCAATCCGGACTACCTCGACTACCTGGCGAACTTCGCCTTCGGCAAGCCGTACCTCGAGATCGGCGAGCTGCCGGCGGAGGCGGCGGAGGGCTTTGCGCGGCTGGCGGGCCAGTTCGACACGGTCGTATGCCTGAATGTCCTGGAGCACCTGGACGAACCGGTCCCGGTGCTGCGGAACTTCCGTGCGGCGCTCGCGCCCGGCGGACGTGCCATCGTGCTGGTGCCCCAGGGGCCGGGTCGGTTCAATTCGCTGGATCGCGCGCTCGGTCACCGGCTGCGCTACACCCGGGATCGGCTGCGTGCCGTGGTCGAGGAAGCCGGCTTCGAGGTGGAGGCGCTGATCGACTTCAACCGTGCGGCCGTGGTCGGGTGGCGGCTCAACGGCCTGCTGCGGCGCACCCGCTTTTCCCGGGTGCAGCTCAAGCTCTACGATTCTCTCGTCTGGTTGGCCCGCGGGGTGGACCGCTTCCTGCCCTGGCGTGGGCTCTCACTCATCGCGATCTGCCGGAAGCCCTGACCCGGCAGCCACCGCCCACATCCTGCCGCCCTGCATCCCGCACTCCGTTTCGAGTTGCGAGACGCCGAGTTGCAAGGTCCCTAGCCCCTAACCCCTAGGTCCCAGCCCCCGCATCAATTCGGGGCTGCCCGGGACATTCTGCGCGGGGAGCGGGGGCGCGACCGCCCCGCCCAGAAGGGCGCCCAAGCACCAGGATCGAAACGTCCGCGGAGGTGTCATGTCGAGCTATCTCCCTGCAGCATCATATGATACCGGGACTCATTTGTGAAATTCCTTATCTTGAGCTAATGGCTTCCTTTTTGCATATTCCGACACGCGAGGAGGGGGTATCCATGCGCGTTACGACCTGGGCCGAGTATGGCCTGATTGTCAGCCTGCATCTGGCGAAGCGCGCCGGGCAGGGCCCGGTGGCAGCACGTGAGATGGCGGAGAAGGAGAAGCTGCCGGCGGACTATGTCGAGCAGATCCTGCTGCGGCTCCGCCGCGCTGGTCTCGTGGAGTCGGTTCGTGGTGCCCGGGGTGGGTATCTTCTGTCCCGTCAGCCTTCCGAAGTGACGGTCAAGGATGTCCTCGATGCCTCCGAGCACGGCACGTTCGAAGTCAACTGCGACTGTCATCCGGTGGACGCGGAGCGCTGCACGACCGAAAGCTCCTGTGCCATCCGGCCCGTGTGGCAGTTGCTCCAGCAACGGATCGACGAGACGCTCGGCTCGATCCACCTCGCCGACCTGCTGCACGAAGAGTCCGACGTGCGCTCGATGGTCGGTTCCGGAGCGGTCGCGGTCTAGCTGCGGCCGTCCGGCAGGTGAAAGTTGCAGGAATGTCGAGAATAGCGACTGAATGAGTCGACATTCTCCTCCACGGTCTTCGGGATTCCCCGACTTGAGCGCGGAGGAGTTGCAGCGGTACGCTCGTCATCTCATCCTCCCCGAGGTAGGCGTCGAGGGGCAGCGCCGGCTGAAGGCCGCGCGCGTCCTCGTCGTGGGGGCTGGCGGGTTGGGCTCGCCGGCCGGGCTGTATCTCGCGGCAGCGGGTGTTGGCGTCCTGGGACTCGTCGATTCCGACCTGGTCGAATTCTCCAATCTTCAGCGTCAGATTCTCCACGGCACGGCGGCCGTCGGCATGTCCAAGCTGGCGTCGGCCGCCGCGCGGCTGCGCGACGTGAACCCCGGCGTCGAGTTGGCGCTGCACGAGGCGCGGATGACAAGCGCCAACGCGCTGGAGATCATCCGCGAGTACGACGTCGTGCTGGACGGCAGCGACAACTTCCCGACCCGCTATCTGGTCAACGACGCGTGCGCACTGCTCGGCAAGCCGGACGTCTACGGCAGCATCTTCCGGTTCGACGGCCAGGCGTCGGTGTTCTGGGCCGCACGCGGTCCCTGCTACCGCTGTCTCTACCGGGACCCGCCGCCGCCGGAGCTGGTGCCCTCGTGCGCCGAAGGTGGCGTGCTCGGCGTGCTGCCCGGGATCGTGGGTTCGCTGCAGGCGCTCGAGGCGCTGAAGCTGATTCTCGGAGTCGGCGAAACGCTGGTTGGGCGGTTGCTGCTGATCGATGCGCTCAAGCTGCGGTTCCGGGAAGTCGCGGTGGAGAAGGACCCGGACTGCCCGCTGTGTGGCGCGCATCCGAGCATCCGCGAGTTGATCGACTACGAGGCGTTCTGCGGCGTCGGCGCCGCCGCCGAGCGGGTGGAGCCTGCGCTCGAGATCGAGGTGCGCGCGCTCGACGCGGAACTGCGTGCCGGGAAGCGCGTGCTGCTGGTGGACGTGCGGGAGCCGTTCGAGTGGGAGATCTGCCGGATCCCGGGCAGCATCCTGATGCCGCTCGGCGATGTGCCGCGGCGCTTCCCCGAGTTGGATGCCGGGGCGGCGGTGGTCGCGGTGTGTCACACCGGTGTCCGTTCGCTCGACGCGGCACGCTTTCTCAGGAGCCGCGGCATCGCGAACGCGCGGAGCCTCAAGGGTGGCGTGGCTGCGTGGGCGGAGCAGGTGGATCGATCGATGGCGAGGTACTGAGAAGCGGGAATGCCGAAGGAGGGACTCGAACCCTCACGGGCTTACGCCCACGGCGCCCTGAACGCCGCGCGTCTACCAGTTCCACCACTTCGGCAAGGCGGCGCAAGATAGACCTCCCCCCTCCTCCGTCAACCCTCGCCTTGACCCGTCGGAACCCTAGCTCTATCTTGGGGTTACGGCACTTGTGACCCCCGCTGAGAAGCATCGACCATCGACTCGGGCGCCCACCCCGCCTCGTCATCCTCGGATCATTGCGCGGAATCCTCGCGCCAAGCACGACTATCACATTCTGGAGACGTGGGAGGCCGGCCTGGTGCTGACGGGCACGGAGGTGAAGTCGCTGCGCGTGGGGCGCGCCAGCCTGGTGGGCGCGTTCGCGCGCGTCAGGCACGGCGAGGTGTTTCTCGAGGCGCTGCACATCCCGCCGTACGAGGCCGGCAACCGGAACAACCACGATCCACTGCGCACGCGGAAGCTGCTGCTGCACCGGCGCGAGATCCGCCGGCTGTTGGGCGCGGTCGAGCAGAAGGGGCTCGCGCTGGTCCCGCTCGAGCTGTACTTCAGGAACTCGCACGCCAAGGTGACCATTGCGCTGGGCCGCGGCAAGAAGGAGTACGACCGCCGGGACGACCTGAAGCGGCGCGACGCGGAGCGCGAGATGGCGCGGGCGGTCCGGCGCCGGTGACGGCTGGGGCGCTGCTCTGGCTCGCAGCCTGGCTGGCTGCGGCGTTGCCGTCCGAGACGCTGACGGTGGCGTCGGGCCGTGGCGAGCGCCAACTGACGGTGCGCACCGAGCGCGGCTGGCCTGCGCTCGCGGCGCCGGACCTCGTGGCAACGCTGAGCGTCGAGGCGGGGGCGCGGGCGGCGGGAGCGGCGTCGCTGCGGGCGGGCGGCCGGCGCTTCGACTTCGTGCTCGAGTCCAGCTACTTCCGCTGCGGCGATGAGGTCTTCGCGCTCGCGGCGCCGCCCTACGTCGCGCGCGACACGCTGTTCGTTCCCTTGCAGTGGGCGATCGAGTACCTGCCGCGCCTGGTGCCGGGCCGGTTCCGCTATGATCGGGAGCACTCGCGCCTCGTGGAGATGCCGGCCGTAACGGCGGACGCTGTCGCGATGCCGGCGGGCGCGGCGCCCGAGGCAGCCGTCGGCGCGACGGAGGCGCAGGCGCCGGTTGCCGCGGCGCAGGCCGGTCCGTCCGCGCGAGCCGCGTCGGGGCTGCACCTGCCGCACGTCGTCGCGCTGGACGCCGGTCACGGGGGCCCCGACGTCGGGATGCTCGGCCCGCTCAAGGGCCGGAAGTTTCTGCGGGAGAAGGACGTGACGCTGGCGGTGGCGAAGGATGTCGCCGACGAGCTGCGGCGCCGCGGGGTCGGGGTGGTGCTGACGCGCACCACCGACACGCTGATCGCACTGCGTGACCGGGGACGGATTGCGCGGGCGCAGCACGCTGACCTGTTCATCTCGATCCACGTCAATGCGGCCAACCCGCACTGGCGCAATGCAGCCGGCGCGCGCGGCTTCGAGACGTACTTCCTCGCCGAGGCGAAGACCGAGGACGCGCGCCGGGTGGCGCAGATGGAGAACGAGTCGGTGCGGTTCGAGCAGGGAGACGGAGCGGACAGCGACCCGATGCGGTTCATCCTCAACGACCTCCAGGAGAACGAGCATCTGCGCGAGTCGAGCCGCCTGGCGGTGATCATGGAGCGGACACTGGGGCAGGTGCACCCGGCCGAGGCTCGCGGCGTCAAGCAGGCGAGTTTCGCGGTGCTCGCCACCTCCTACATGCCGGCGGTGCTGGTCGAACTCGGCTACGGGAGCAACCCGGACGAGGCGCGGTATCTCACCGGCGAGGCGGGCCAGCGGCGCCTCGCGCGCGGAATCGCGGATGCCGTGGTCAACTACCTGGCCGAATACGAGCGGCGGCTCGCCTCCGGCGGCGAGGGGGCCGAGTGAGGGCGGTGCGGCGCGCCGTAGCCGCTGTGTCGGTGGCCGCCGCGGCCACCAGCGGCTGCGCGTACTTCAACGGCATGTACTACGCGAACCACTACGCGCATCAGGCCGTGGTCTCCGAGCGGGCCGGCCGGATCAGCGAGGCCCGCGAGCGCTGGGCGCAGGCCGAGATCCACGCCGAGTCGCTGCTCGCGCGCCATCCCGAGTCGCGGTGGACCGGCGAAGCGCAGCTGGTCCGTGGCCAGGCGCTGGTGCACCTGGAGGTGTACTCGGACGCCGTGGTCGCGCTGCAGGAGGCCGCGCGGCGCCCGGGGTCGCCGGCGCAGCACCTGGAGGCGCTCGGGCTGATGGGACACGCCTACCTGGCGCTTGGCATGCCGGACGCGGCGCATCCGATGCTCGACAGCGCGGCGGAGTCGCGCGAGCCGAAGGTGCGCGACGAGGCGCTGGTGGACCTGGCGCACCTGCTGCTCGAGCTCGATCAGCCGCAGGAAGCGCGCGAGGACCTCAGGCGCTCGCGTGATCCGCGCGCCCCGTACGATCGGGCGCAAGTGGAGCTGCGGCTGGGCGACAGCGCGGCGGCCGGAGCGCTGTACGACTCGCTCGCCGCCACCAAGACGTTTCCGGAGGATGCCTGGCGGGCCGGGCTGGATAGCCTGGCCGCTGCGGGAGCGGGAGTGCACGCGTCGCGTCTGGTGGGCCGTCTCGTCGCGCGCGTCACGCTGGGCAATGGCGCGAGAGCCCAGCTGCTGCTGGACGATGCTTCCCGGCGCCTGGGCAGGGCGGACACCGCCGCTGCCACCGCGGAGCTGCAGCGCGCGGTGGTTGTGGCGCGGGACAGCGTGGCGGGTCAGGCTGCGGCGGTCGTGCTGTGCCAGCTGGCGATCGCGGAGGCTGCGTCCGATTCCGATCTCGAGCGGCCGCACGACCAACTGCTCGATCTCATCCGCTTGGGTGGCGCCGCGGGCCGGGAGGCTCGGGACGCGCTGCGGCTGCTGGCGCGCCTCGATTCGCTGGCTGCGGCGCCGACCGCGCCGGACGCGTTCTGGTTCCTGCGCGCGGAGCTGCTGCGCGACTCGCTGCACGCCGGGCGGCTCGCGGCGGCGGCGTTCGCGGCGATGGCCGGGCAGTTCCCGGCATCGCCCTGGACTCCGAAGGCGCTGGTGGCGGCGATCGCGGGCGGGTATCCGGCTGCCGACTCGCTGCGCGCCATCCTGGCGCAGCGCTACGGCGGGAGTCCGTACGCGGTCGCCGCCCTGGGCGGAGGCGGCGAGGGCGACAGCTCGTACGCCACCCTGGAGGACTCCCTGCGCCGGGTGCTGGCGGTGCGCGCGGCGACGCGCGCCGTGCCCGGCGTGTCGCGGCGCGTGCCCGGCCAGGTGGGCGACGTGGACGACGAGCCCGGCGTCCGGCGGAGCCCCGCGCCCGCTGCGCCGGCGCCGCGCCCCGCGCAGCAGCCCGGTGGTCCGCCGCGGCCGGAACCTCCCCAGTGACCGCCGCCGCATGGCCGGTCGAATGCTTCGGCGTGGCCTTTCAGAACCCGATCCTCCTCGCGGCCGGGACCGCGGGCTTCGGGCGTGAAGTGGCGCGCGTGCTGGACCTGGAGGCGCTGGGTGGGATCGTGACCAAAGCGGTGAGCGTCGAGGCGCGACGCGGGAATCCGGCGCCGCGACTCGCCGAGACGCGCGGCGCGATGCTCAACTCCGTCGGTCTCGCCAACCCGGGGCTGGAGGTGTTTCGCCGCGAGCACCTGCCGTGGCTGGCCGCCTCGGTGCGGCGGGCTCGGGTGCTCGTGAACGTGGTCGGCGACACGGTCGAGGACTTCGCCCGGGTGGTTGCGAGCCTGGCGATGGAGCCGGTCGTCACGGCGTTCGAGCTCAATGTGTCATGCCCCAACGTCACGCATGGCGGCATGGAGTTCGGGGCCGACGACGACGTGCTGGCCGCCCTGGTGCGGCGGGTGCGGGCGGAGACGGCCAAGCCCCTCGTGGTGAAGCTCTCACCGGTGCTTCCGGACCCCGCCCGCACGGCCACCGTTGCGGTGGCCGCGGGCGCAGACGGGTTCACCGCGGTGAACACGCTGCCGGCTCAACTGTACGATGAAGCGGGGCGCTCGCGGCTGGGGGCGGGGAGCGGCGGCCTCAGCGGGCCGCCGTTGCTGCCGGTCGGGCTGAAGGTGACGCGGCTCGTGGCGTCACGCACCGGCATGCCGGTGATCGGCGTCGGCGGCGTCAGGACCGGTGCCGATGCGCTGCAGTACCTGGCGGCCGGCGCGTGCCTGGTGGCGGTGGGCACGGCCGCCCTCGCCGATCCGCGCGCGCCGGAGCGCATCGCGCGCGAACTGGCCGTCCTGCTCGCGCGCCGCGGCGCGGCCTCGGTGCGCGACGTGATCGGCTCGGCGGCGTAGGCCGTGGCCGAGCTGGTCGTGGCCCTCGACCTGGCGAGCCAGCGCGCCGCGCTCGAGCTGGTGGATCGTCTGGGCGACGCGGTGCGCTGGTACAAGGTCGGGCCGATGCTCTACGTGGCGGACGGCCCGTCGGTAGTGCGCGCACTCGCAGAGCGGGGCAAGAACGTGTTCCTCGACCTCAAGTGGCATGACATTCCGAACACGGTGTCGGGCGCGGTAGCGGCGGCGGCCGACCTGGGCGTGGCGCTGGCGACGGTGCACCTCACGGGCGGCGGGCGGATGCTGGAGGCCGCAGCCCGCGCCCGCCGCGCCCGACTCCGGCTGGTCGGCGTCGGCGTGCTGACCTCGTTCGGCGCTGCAGAGTTCGGCGAGATGCTTGGGCGGCCGATTGCCGATCTCGCCACGGAGCAGGAGCGGCTGGTGCGGGTGGGGATGGCGGCGGGGCTCGACGGCTATGTGACGGCGGCCGCCGAGGCGCCGGCGGTGCGCGCCCTGGCGGGTGGCGACGCGGCCATCGTGGTGCCCGGTGTGCGGCGGGCGGGGGACGCCACGGCGGACCAGGTCCGCACGGCGACGCCGCGCGAGGCGGTGGACGCGGGAGCGGACTACCTCGTGGTGGGGCGACCGGTCGCGCGCGCGGCGGACCCACGGGCTGAGGTACTGGCGCTGATGGAGGAGATGCGGCGATGAACTGGCTGCTGGCGGTCGCGCTGGCGGTGAGCCCCGCCGGCCGCGGCCACGCGGACTCGCTGATGGTCGCGGCCCGGCGCGCGGCCGCCCAGTGGATGGCGCATGCATTCACGAGCCTGGTGGGCAGCGAGGCCGTGATGGTGCATCTGCCCGGCGCCGAGCCCTCATCGCCGCTGCGCCCGGCCCAGGCGGCCGAGTTGCTCCGGTCCTTCGCGGAAGGGGCGCGCGAGTTGGATCTGATCGTGCAGGTCGTGCGCAACGTCGACCCCGACCGGGCGTACGTGGAAGCGCAGCGGATCTTCCAGGTGCGGGGGACGGACGTCCGGCACTCGCAGACGCTGTATTTCGGCTTCCGGCTGGTGGGGGCGTCGTACCGCCTGGTGGAGATTCGGGCCCTGCCGTAGTGCCATTCTCGGGTGCGATCCGGTGGCTTGCTTCTCGGATATCCCCCCATTACGTTGTAAGTCTTGTCTCGAACAGGGTTAAGGAGCAGGTCTTGAAGGTTCGTACCAGCGTCAAGCCCATCTGTGAGCACTGCAGGGTCATCAAGCGCCGCGGCGTGATCCGGGTGATCTGCAAGCGCTCCCCCAAGCACAAGCAGCGGCAGGGATAGCTCGTGGCGAGAATTGCGGGCGTGGATCTTCCACGCGACAAGCGCGTCGAAGTCGGGTTGACGGCCATTTTCGGCGTCGGGCGTTCGACCGCATCGACCATTCTCGAGCGGACGGGGATCAACCCGGCCACCCGGGTCCGGGACCTGAGCGACGCCGAAGTGTCGCGGCTCCGGCAGGTGATCGAGCGCGATCACAAGGTCGAAGGGGCCCTGCGGACGGAAGTCGCCATGAACATCAAGCGGCTGATGGACATCGGCTGCTATCGCGGTATCCGCCATCGCCGCGGGCTCCCGGTGCGGGGGCAGCGGACGCGGACCAACGCGCGGACCAAGAAGGGGCCGCGTCGCACCATCGCCGGCAAGAAGAAAGCGATCCTCAAGAAATAGCCCATGGCCGATCAAGAACAGCCGAAACCGACCCCGGTGTCCGACACGGCACCCGCAGCTCCCGCCCCCGAAGGGGCCGCGGGCGAGGCGGCCGCCGCCGAGGGCGCCCCGAAGAAGGCGCCCAAGCGCAGCAAGAAGGTCGTCGAGTCCGAGGGCGTGGTGCACATCATGGCCACGTTCAACAACACCATCGTGACCGTCGCCGACCTGAACGGCAACGTGGTCGCGTGGGGCACCGCCGGCAAGTCGGGCTTCAAGGGCTCGAAGAAGTCGACGCCCTTCGCCGCGACGGTGGCGGCGGAGCAGGCGGGCCGTGAGGCCTTCAACCTCGGCGTGCGGCGTGTGCACGTCCGGGTGCAGGGCCCGGGCGCCGGCCGCGAGTCCGCGATCCAGGCCCTGGCCAACGCCGGGCTGATCGTCAAGTCCATCCGGGACGTCACACCGATCCCGCACAATGGCTGTCGTCCCCCGAAGAAGCGCAGGGTGTAGTGTCCCGTTACATCGAAGCGAACTGCAAGCTGTGCCGCCGCGAGGGCACCAAGCTCTTCCTCAAGGGCTCGCGCTGCTTGACCGAGAAGTGCGCGGTGGAGAAGCGCGCCTACGCGCCGGGCCAGCACGGTCAGGCGTCCGGGCGGCGCCGCAAGGCGTCGCAGTACTCCCGGCAGCTGCGGGAGAAGCAGAAGGTGAAGCGGATCTACGGGCTCTCCGAGCAGCAGTTCCGCAACACCTTCAAGCGGGTGCTTGGCGAGCCGGGGCGGACCGGCGAGAACCTGCTGATCGCCCTGGAGTCTCGACTCGACAACGTCGTCTATCGGATGGGACTGGCGTCGAGCCGCAAAGCGGCCCGGCAGCTGGTGCGTCACCGCCACGTCGAGGTTAACGGCCGTCCCGTCGACGTCCCATCCTTCCAGCTCCGCCCGGGTGACGAGGTCCGCATCACCAAGGCGAGCCGGGAACTCGATGTCATCGCGGTCTCCCTCGAGCTGGCGTCCAAGGGACAGCCGGTGTCGTGGATGGCCGTGGATCGGGGCACGATGACCGGCAAGGTCGTCGAGCGCCCGACCCGAGATGCCATCCCGATTGCGGCCGAGGAACAGTTGATCGTCGAGCTCTATTCCAAGTGAACATGACGATTGATCTCACCGGGCTGGTCCGCCCGCAGCTGGTCGAAATGACCAAGCGGGAAGACAATCCGAACGCCGCCGAGTTCCGGCTCCAGCCGCTGGAGCGCGGGTTCGGGTACACGCTGGGCAACGGGTTGCGCCGGATGCTGCTGTCGTCGCTGCGCGGGTCGGCGGTCTGGGCGTTCCGGATGGACGGCGTCCAGCATGAGCACCAGACCGTGTCCGGCGTGGTCGAGGACGTGCACCAGATCATCCAGCGCCTCAAGGCGCTCACCCTGGTGCTCGCCCCTGAAGTGGACGAGGCGACGCTGCACATCCATTGCAGCGCGGCCGGCGCCGTGTACGCGCGGGACATCGAGGCGCACGGGTCGGTAACCGTCGTGAACCCCGATCACCTGCTGTTCACGCTGCAGGACGACCGCGACGTCACGGTGGACCTCTACGTGAACAAGGGCCGCGGGTACGTCGACGCGGACCTGCACCCGGTGGACCGGGCAATGCCGGTGGACGTGGTGCGCATCGACTCGATCTACAGCCCGGTCCGGCGGGCCAACTTCACCGTGACCGAGACCCGCGTCGGGCAGCGCACCGACTTCGACCGGCTGACGCTGACGGTCGAGACCAACGGCTCGATCACGCCCGAGGACGCCGTCGCCTACGCCGCCGCCCTCGCGCAGCACCACTTCGCCTACTTCATCTCGTTCGGCACGGTGCCCATGATGCCGGCCGAGGTGCCGGCGGAGCCCTCCGGCGACCTGGAGCGGCTGCACGGTCTGTTGAACCGGTCGATCGACGACTGCGGCCTCTCGGTGCGGTCGATCAACTCGCTCAAGAACTCGAACATCCGCACGCTGGGCGACCTGGTGCGCAACACCGAGGAGCAGCTGCTGAAGGTCCGCAACGTCGGCGAGAAGGCGGTGGCCGAGATCGCGGAGCTGCTGCTGAAGGAAGGCCTGGCGTTCGGGATGCAGTGGGAAGAGGCGGAGGGCGGGGTCCGCGTGCTGGAGCCGGGCACCAAGCCGGTGGTCCGGCCGGTGATCGCCGAGGCGGGCCGGGAGATCTGATGCGCCACCGCGCCAAGGATCGCCAGCTCTCGCGTACTTCGTCGCACCGCCGTGCGATGCTGTCCAACATGGCGACCGATCTCTTCCGGCATGGCGCGATCGTAACCACGGTGACCAAGGCGAAGGAACTGCGACCAGTCGCCGAGAAGCTCATCACCCTGGCGCGGCGGGGCGACCTGCATGCACGCCGGCTGGTAGAGCGCCGGATCAAGGACAAAGGGGTGGCCACCAAGCTCTTCAAGGAGCTGGGGCCGCGCTTTCAGGCCCGGCCGGGGGGGTATACCCGGATTCTGAGGTTGGGGCACCGCATCGGCGACGGCGGGGATACGGCGCGGATTGAACTGCTGAAGGAATAGGGGCTAGGGGTTAGGGGCTAGGGAAATGCAAAGCGGGAGACCATCTGGTCCCCCGCTTTTTCTGTCCATCCCCTAGTCCCTAGCCCCTAGCCCCAGCTGTTAAGCCACCCCGACAGCGGCTTTGAGCTTCTTCGGCGCCTTCTGGATCTTGTTCGATCGCAGGCACGCGGCGCACACCCGGATGCGCTTGGGCACACCGTCCACCAGCACCCGCACGGCTTGGAGGTTGGGATACCAGCGCCGGGTGGTCCGGTTATTCGCATTGGACACATGATGCCCGAAGGTCGGGCCTTTGCCGCAAACCGCGCATACGCGCGCCATCTGAATCCTCGCTTCAAAAAGTCCGGTGCAGCCGCTAAGTTTAGCGGGCTCTAGCACTTGATTCAAGTGGCGGGGCAGGGGGCGCGGCGCCGGACCCGGTGGCGCCGACCCCTAGCCCCTAACCCCTAACCCCGGTCTTTCCAAATGCCGACCGCATTGATCACCGGCGTCACGGGGCAGGACGGCTCGTACCTGGCGGAGCTGCTGCTCGCCAAGGGGTATCGGGTCGTGGGCATGGTGCGCCGCACGTCGCACGACAGCTACGAGCGCATCCAGCACCTGGTAGGGAAGATGGAGATCGTCGCCGCCGACCTGCTGGACCAGCACTCGCTGCAGAGCGTGGTCCAGATGGCGGTGCCGGACGAGGTGTACAACCTCGCGGCGCAGTCGTTCGTGCCCACGTCGTGGACGCAGCCGGTGCTCACCGGGGAGTTCACGGCGCTGGGCGTGACCCGGCTGCTCGACGCGATCCGGCTGGCGAAGCCGGACGCGCGCTTCTACCAGGCCAGCTCGAGCGAGATGTTCGGCAAGGTGCGTGAGACGCCGCAGCGGGAGACGACGCCGTTCCACCCGCGCTCCCCCTACGGCGTGGCGAAGTGCTACGGGCACTACATCACCGTCAACTACCGCGAGTCGTACGGCCTGTTCGCGGTGAGTGGGATCCTGTTCAACCACGAGAGTCCGCGCCGGGGACTGGAGTTCGTGACCCGCCGCATCAGCCACGGGGTCGCGCGCATCAAGCTCGGCCTGGCGCGCGAGCTCAAGCTGGGGAATCTGGATGCGCGGCGCGACTGGGGATTCGCCGGCGACTACGTGGAGGTCATGTGGCGGATGCTACAGCAACCGGCCCCCGACGACTACGTGATCGGGACGGGTGTGCAGCACAGCGTGCGTAACTGCTGCGAGGTGGCGTTCGCGCACGTCGGGCTCGACTGGACAGAGCACGTCACGCACGATCCCGCCTTGGATCGGCCCGCGGAGGTGGAAACCCTGCTGGCCGACCCGTCGAAGGCGCGCGCCAAGCTCGGCTGGGTTCCCACGGTGGACTTCGAGGGTCTGATCCGGATGATGGTCGACGCCGATCTCGACCGGCTGCGGCGCTCCGCATGAAGGTGCTGGTCACGGGGGCCGACGGGTTCGTCGGGCGCTGGGTGCTGCGCGCGCTCCGGGCCGCGGGCCACGAGGTCGTGGCGGCGGCTCAACCCGGGCGGCATCGCCCGGGCGGCATGACCGAGGCGGAGCGCGCCGCCGTGTCGTGGATCCCGCTCGAGTTGGGCGACCTGCGCTCGGTGCGGCAGGCCGCGGAGCGCCCCTGCGACGCGGTGATCCATCTGGCGGCGGTGGCCTCCGGCGGTGACGCGCTGAGGGATCCGGGCGTGGCGTGGTCGGTGAACGCCGCCGGCACGGCGCGCCTGCTGGGGGAGTTCGGGCGGCGACGCCAGGCGGAGGAAACCGACCCGCTGGTGCTCGTGGTGTCCACGGCGGAAGTGTACGGCACCGGGCCGGTGCGGCCGCTGCTCGAGACCGATCCGGTCGCTCCCCGCTCGCCGTACGCGGCGTCGAAGGCCGGCGCGGAGCTGGCGGCGACGGAGACGGGGCTGCGCACCGGGTTGCGCGTGGTGGTCGCCCGCGCGTTCCCGCATACGGGCCCGGGCCAGGACGAGCGGTTCGTCGCGCCCGCCTTCGCCCGGCGCCTGCGCGGCGCGCGTCTGGCTGGTGCCCGGGTGGTGAAGGTCGGCAACCTCGAGCCGGTGCGGGATTTCCTGGACGTGCGGGACGTGGCGGCGGCGTACGTCGCCCTGCTGAGCCGCGGCGCGGCCGGCGAGGTGTACAACGTCGCGTCGGGGCGGGGCGTGGCGCTGCAGGAGTTGTTCGACCGCCTGGCGGCCATCGTGGGCGTGAACGCCATTGCTGAGCCGGATCCCGAGTTCATGCGACGGGCGGACATCCCCTCCCTGGTGGGCGACAACCGGAAGCTCACGGCCGCCACCGGGTGGGCGCCGGCGATTCCGTTCGATCAGACCCTGCGCGACCTGGTCCATGCCCAAGCGGACTGACCTCCACCGCATTCTGCTGGTGGGCTCCGGTCCGATTGTCATCGGGCAGGCGGCGGAGTTCGACTACTCCGGCACCCAGGCGGTCAAGGCCCTCAAGGAAGAGGGCTACGAGGTGGTGCTGGTGAATTCGAACCCCGCCACGATCATGACCGACCCCGAGCTCGCGGACCGCACCTACATCGAGCCGGTGACGCCGGAGTGGGTCGAGCGCGTCATCGCGCGCGAGCGGCCCGACGCGCTGCTGCCCACGATGGGCGGCCAGACCGCGCTCAACGTGGCGATGGCGCTGCACCGCAACGGCGTCTTGGAGCGGTACGGCGTCGAGCTGATCGGCGCCAACGCCCGTGCCATCGAGATGGCGGAGGATCGGGAGGCGTTTGCCGCGGCGATGCGGCGCATCGGGCTCCAGGTGCCGATCGGGGGCTTCGCCACGTCGGTGGAACAGGCGGGGGCCATCGTCGAGCGGACCGGCTACCCGGCCATCATCCGCCCGTCGTACACGCTGGGCGGCAGCGGTGGCGGCATCGCCTACAACCCCGCCGAGCTCGACGAGCTGGTGCAGCGCGGCCTCGATGCCTCGCCGGTGCGGCAGGTGCTGATCGAGCAGAGTGTCGTGGGGTGGAAGGAGTTCGAGCTGGAGGTGATGCGCGACGGCCGCGACAACGTCGTGATCGTCTGCTCCATCGAGAACCTGGACCCGATGGGCGTGCACACCGGTGATTCGATCACGGTGGCGCCGGCGATGACGCTGACCGATCGCGAGTACCAGGTGATGCGCGACGCCGGGATCGCGATCATCCGCGAGATCGGCGTCGAGGCCGGCGGGTGCAACATCCAGTTCGCCGTGAACCCGGCGGACGGCGACATGCTGGTGATCGAGATGAATCCGCGGGTGTCGCGCTCCTCGGCGCTGGCCTCCAAAGCCACCGGGTTCCCGATCGCCCGGATGGGCACCAAGCTGGCGGTGGGGTACACCCTGGACGAGCTCCCCAACGACATCACCCGGACGACGCCGGCCTCGTTCGAGCCGGTCCTCGACTACGTGGTGGTGAAGTTCCCGCGCTTCCCGCAGGAGAAGTTCCCGCTGGCCGACTGGCGGCTCACCACCCAGATGAAGTCGGTCGGGGAGGCGATGGCGATCGGCCGCACCTTCAAGGAGGCGTTCCAGAAAGGGATCCGGGCGCTGGAGATCGACCGGGCGGGCTGGGTGGTCGGCGCGACGCCGGCCGACGATCGCCTCGAGAACGACGACGCGACCACCATCGGCGCCGCGCTGCGGCAGCCGACGCCCGAACGCGTCTTCCAGATCAAGCGCGCCTTCCTCGCCGGCATCCCGGCGGAGCGGATCGCCGAGTTGACCCAGATCGATCCCTGGTTCATCCGGCAGCTCGCCGACCTGGTGGAAGCGGAGGGAGAGTTCGCCACGTGGGCACTGGGTCACTGGGGCACGGACGCACGGGGGCACGGGGGCACGGACGCACGGGAGGAACAGCGCGCGGCGGTGCTGCGGATGAAGCGGCTCGGATTCTCCGACGTGCAGCTCGCGGTGCTCGCCGGCGTCTCGGAGGACGAGGTCCGCGGCGAACGGCGCGCGCTGGGGCTCCGTCCGGCGTACAAGACCGTGGACACCTGTGCAGGCGAGTTCCCCTCGGCGACGCCGTACCTGTACTCGAGCTACGACGAGGAGAACGAGTCGCAGCCGCTCGGAGCGCAGGCCATCGTGGTGCTGGGCTCCGGGCCGAACCGTATCGGGCAGGGGGTGGAGTTCGACTACTGCTGCGTGCGCGCCGCGCTGGCGTTCCGCGAGCTGGGCTACCGCACGATCATGATCAACTCCAACCCCGAGACGGTGTCGACCGATTTCGACATCTCGGACAAGCTCTACTTCGAGCCGCTGAGCTTCGAGGACGTGATCGAGATCGTCGAGCTGGAGCAGCCGCTGGGCGTGGTGGTGCAGCTCGGCGGCCAGACGCCCCTCAAGCTGACCAAGCGGCTCGAGGCGGCCGGGGTCCGGATCCTCGGCACCCCCGCCGACGCGATCGACACGGCGGAAGACCGGAAGCGGTTCGAGGCGATCGCCCGCCGGCTGAAGATTGCCCAGCCCCCGAGCGGCACGGCGCGGAGCACCGAGGAGGCACTCGCCGTGGCGGAGCGGGTGGGCTACCCGGTGCTGGTGCGGCCCTCGTATGTGCTGGGCGGGCGGGCGATGCTGATCGTGTACGACGCGGGCGTCCTGAAGGACTACTTCGCCAAGGCGCTGCGCGTCGCGCCGGAGCATCCGGTCCTGATCGACCGGTTCCTCGAGGACGCGTTCGAGGCCGACGTCGACGCGATCGCCGACGGGACGACGTGCGTGATCGGCGGGGTGATGCAGCACATCGAGGACGCCGGGATCCACTCGGGTGACTCGGCCTGCGTGCTGCCACCGTACCTGATCGGCGAGCGCGAGATCGAGGAGATGCGGCGGCACACCAAGGCTCTGGCTGCCGCCCTGGGCGTGGTTGGGCTGATCAACGTGCAGTACGCCATCAAGGACGGCGTCGTCTACTGCCTGGAGGTCAACCCGCGCGGCTCCCGGACGGTGCCGTTCGTGTCGAAGGCGACGGGCGTGCCGCTGGCCAAGCTGGCGGCGGGGGTGATGGTCGGGCGGACGCTCGAGCAGCTCGGGTTCCTGGAGGAAGTCGAGGTGCCGTACGTGGCCGTCAAGGAAGCGGTGTTTCCGTTCAACAAGCTGCCCAACGTGGATACGCTCCTCGGCCCGGAAATGCGCTCGACCGGGGAGGTGATGGGCATCGCCGACTCGTTCGGGTGGGCGTTCGCCAAGGCGCAGATCGGCGCCGACGGCGCCCTGCCGCTGGAGGGTGCGATCTTCGTGACCGTGAACGACAGCGACAAGCCGACGGTGACGCCGATCGTGCGGCGGTTTCACGAGATGGGGTTCCGCCTCATCGCGACGGAGGGCACGGCCCGCTACCTGCAGAAGCGCGGGATCGCGTGCGAGCGCGTTCACAAGGTGTGGGAGGGGAGGCCGAACGCAGTGGATCTGATCATCTCTGGCACGGTGCAGCTGCTGATCAACACGCCGCTGGGCAAGTACTCGCAGCGAGATGACTACGAATTGCGACGGGCGGCGCTCATGCACCGGGTACCCTATACGACCACCATGTCGGCGGCGGCCGCAGCGTGCGACGCCGTCATCGCACTGCGGAGCACCAAGGGGGACGTGATGTCGCTTCAGGAGTGGTATGCGCGGCGATTGGCCCTGACCACGCAGGTGGCGTGATGGCCGCGCCCAGGAAGAAGGCCGAACGGCCGAGCAAGAAGGCGGAGGCGGCGCCCAAGGGGCCGCCGAAGGGGATGGCCGGCTTCCCGGAGGGTCTCGCCGGGACGGTGAAGTACGGCGAGCCGCTCGGGCGGCACACCACCTACCGGATCGGCGGCCCGGCTGCCGTCCACTTCTCCCCCGCGAGCAACGAGGCGGTGGCCGGCGCCGTGGCCTGGGCCCGCGAGCACAAGGTGCCGTACCTGGTGCTCGGTCTGGGCTCCAATGTGCTGATCCGCGACGGCGGGTTCCGCGGGCTGGTGATCAAGATCGGCAAGGGACTCGACGTCGTGACCCATCGCGCCGGGACCTGGAAGGTCGGGGCCGGGCTGCCGCTGCCGCTGCTGGCGCGGAAGACGGCGGAGGAGGGTTTCGGCGGGGTGCACAAGCTGATCGGCGTCCCCGGCTCGGTGGGCGGCGGCGTCTTCATGAACGCGGGCGCGCACGGCCAGGACATCGCGTCGGTGCTCATCTCCGCCACCGTGCTCGACCCGAAGGGCAAGATCGTCGACAAGACGAAGAAGGAGATTCAGTTCACCTACCGGCGCAGCGCGCTGGAGGGGAACATCGTGCTGGGCTGCGCGTTGCGCCTCGAGCAGGAGGAGCCGGAGAAGCTGAAGTCCGAGCTGACGATGCTCCTGCGCAAGCGCCGCGAGGGCACGCCGTTCGACCAGCCGTGCTGCGGCAGCGTATTCAAGAACCCGGAGGAGACGACGGCGGGCCGCCTGATCGACCGCTGCGGGCTCAAGGGCCGGCGGGTGGGGGGCGCGGAGATCTCGAAGGTCCACGCCAACTACATCGTCAACCTGGGCAACGCCTCGGCGGACGACGTGCTGAAGCTGATCGACATCGCGCGCACGGCGGTGTTCAAGGAGTTCGGCATCGAGCTCGAGCTTGAGGTGAAGGTGCTCGGGGAGCCCAAGTGAGCGACTTCTACGCGCACCCCACGTCGGTGATCGACGCGGGGGCGGTCATCGGGCAGGGCACGAAGATCTGGCACTTCTGCCACGTGATGCCCGGCGCGGTGATCGGCGAGCGGTGCAGCCTCGGGCAGAACGTGGTGGTAATGCCCGGCACCCGGATGGGCAGCAACGTGAAGATCCAGAACAACGTCTCGATCTATGAGGGCGTGGAGCTCGAGGACGACGTGTTCTGCGGGCCGTCAATGGTCTTCACCAACGTGTCGTTCCCGCGCAGCCACGTGATCCGCAAGGGTGAGTACGAGCGCACGCTGTGCAAGCAGGGCGCGACCATCGGTGCCAACGCGACCGTGATCTGTGGTACGACGCTTGGCCGGTTCAGCTTCGTGGGTGCCGGGGCGGTGGTGACCCGCGACGTGAAGGACTACGCGCTGGTGGTGGGCAATCCGGCCCGCCAGGTGGGCTGGATGTGCCAGTGCGGCGAGCGGCTCCGGCTCACGCGGGGCAAGGGGAGCTGCGCCCGCTGCGGCTCGGCCTACGGCGAGCGGGACGGGGAGCTGGTGCCGCAATGAACGTGCCGATACTCGATCTCAAGGCGCAGCATCGGGCCATCCGGGACGCGGTGGTGGCGAAGGTGCTGGAGCTGGCGGACGCCCAGTTGTTCATCCTGGGCAAGCCGGTGCAGGAGCTCGAGGCGAAGGTGGCGGAGCTGTCACGCGCCCGCTTCGGGGTCGGCGTGGCCAGCGGGACCGATGCGTTGCTGGTGCCGCTGAAGGCGCTGGACTTGAAGCCCGGGGACGAGGTGATCACCACCCCGTTCACCTTTTTCGCCACGGCGGGCGCGATCCACAACGCCGGCGGGAAGCCCGTGTTCGTGGATATCGAGCGGGACACGTTCAATATCGATCCCGCCGCGGTCGAGGCCGCGCTGACGCCCCGCACCCGGGCCATCATGCCGGTGCATCTGTTTGGCCAGATGGCGGCGCTGGAGCGGTTGGTGCCGCTGGCCGAGCGGCGCGGGGTCGCGCTGGTGGAGGACGCGGCGCAGTCCATCGGCGCGCGGCGCCGCATCGACGGCAGGTGGCGGATGGCCGGCGAGCTGGGCACGGCCACCGGGTTCTCGTTCTTCCCCACGAAGAACCTCGGCGGCTGGGGCGACGGCGGCATGGTGGTCGCCAACGATCAGCGGCTGGCGGACCGGGTCCGCAGCCTGCGGACGCACGGCGGCGTGCAGATGTACCACCACGACGAGGTCGGCATCAACTCGCGGCTCGACGCCCTGCAGGCCGTGGTGCTGCTGGCCAAGCTGCCCTACCTCGCGTCGTGGAGCGCGGCGCGGCGCGCCAACGCGGCACGCTACACCGAGGCCCTCGCCGGGCTCTCGGCGGTGCGCACGCCGGTGACCGACCCCGCCAACGAGCACATCTTCCATCAATACGTGATCGAAGCGGACCGGCGCGACGAGCTGCAGGCGCACCTCAAGGCGAAGGACGTCGGGTGCGCGGTCTATTACCCGCTGGCGCTGCACCTGCAACCCTGCTTCCGGCATTTGGGCTACCGCGAGGGCGCGTTCCCGGTCGCGGAAGCGGCGACGCGGCGGGTCCTCGCCCTGCCGGTCTACCCCGAGCTGTCTCCGGCGCAGCAGCAGTACGTGGCGGACACCATACGCGGATTCTACGGGACATGACGACCAACTACGAAGCACAGCTGCTGGCGAAGGCGCAGTCGCGCACTGCGGTCCTGGGCGTGGTGGGCCTCGGGTATGTGGGGCTTCCCCTCGCCGTCGAGCTGGCCGAAGCCGGGTACCGGGTGGTGGGATTCGACGTGAGCACCCGCGTGGTTGACGGCATCAACGCGGGCCGCTCGCACGTGCAGGACATCCCGACGGCGCGGCTGGCCAAGCTGGTGAAGGCGGGCAAGATCGGCGCCACCACCGACCTCACGCGGCTCGCGGAGCCCGACGGCATCGCCATCTGCGTCCCGACGCCGCTCGGCAAGACCCGCGACCCGGACGTGTCGTTCATCGCTGCCGCGACCGCCAGCGTGGCCGGGTCGATTCGGCCGGGACAGGTCGTGATTCTCCAGAGCACCACCTATCCGGGCACGACGCGGGAGATGCTGCTCCCCGCGCTCGAGAAGGGCGGACTCAAGGTGGGGGTGGATTTCTTCCTCGCCTTCAGCCCCGAGCGGGTGGATCCCGGGAATCCCAAGTACAACACGCACAACACGCCGAAGGTGGTCGGCGGCGTGACGCCGGCGTGCACCAGGGTCACGATGGCGCTCTACCAGCCGGCCATCGAGCGGCTGGTGGCGGTGTCCTCCCCCGAGGCGGCCGAGCTGGTCAAGCTCCTCGAGAACACGTTCCGCTCGGTGAACATCGGCCTGGTGAACGAGATGGCCATCGTCTGCGACAAGCTCGGGGTCGATGTGTGGGAGGTCATCGAGGCGGCGAGCACCAAGCCGTTCGGCTTCATGAAGTTCACGCCGGGGCCGGGGGTCGGCGGGCATTGCATTCCCCTCGATCCGCACTACCTCGCGTGGAAGATGCGCACGCTCAACTACCGCACGCGGTTCATCGAGCTGGCGGGCGAGATCAACGCCGAGATGCCGGAGTACTGGGTCGAGAAGGTGGTCGCGGCGCTGAACCAGCAGAGCAAGTCGGCACGCGGATCGACCGTGCTGGTCGTGGGGGTGGCGTACAAGCGCGACATCGACGACCTGCGCGAGAGCCCTGCGCTCGACGTGATCCGGCTGCTGGAACGGATGGGCGCCGTGGTGCGCTACCACGATCCTTACATTCCCGAGCTGCACGAGGACGGCGTGTTGCTCACCTCCTCGCCGCTCACCCCCGAGACGGTGCGGGCGGCGGACTGCGTCGTGATCGTGACCGACCACACGAAGCTGGACTACGCCATGCTGGCGCGCGAGGCGCGGGCGCTGGTGGACACGCGGCACGTCGTCGCGAGCCGCCCGAGCGCTCCCTAGCGCCCTTGCGCGTCGGGGTCACCGGGGCCGACGGCCTCCTCGGCACGACGCTGGTCCCGCTGTGGCGGCGGGCCGGTGCCGAGGTCGCCGCGTGGACGCTCGACGATTTCGACGTGAGGGATGGTGCCGCGGTGCGGCGCGCGGTGGTGGGGGCCAGGCCGGACGTGGTGCTGCACCTCGCGGCTTACACGGATGTGGACCGGGCCGAGGCGGAGCCGCAGGTGGCCCTGCAGATCAATGGGGGCGGCACCGCCAACGTGGCGGCTGCCTGCCGCGACGCGGGGGCGCACCTGGTGTACTTGAGCACTGATTACGTGTTCGACGGTGCGACCGCCGGGCCGATCCCGCCCTCCGCGCCGCGCTCGCCGCTCGGGGCGTATGCGCGGGGCAAGGCCGCGGGCGAAGCGGCGGTCGAGGCGTCCGGCGCGGCGTGGACCATCGTCCGTTCGGGCTGGGTCTTCGGGCCCGGCGGCCGCAACTTCGTGGACACCGTCCGGGAGGCGGCTGCGGAGGGCCAAGCGCTCCGCGTGGTCGACGACCAGATCGGAGCGCCGACGTCGACCCGGCTGGTGGCCGAGGGACTGTGGGGGCTGGTAGGAGGCCGCTGGAGCGGCTACTGGCACCTGGCTGCCGCCGGGGCCGTGTCGTGGTTCGAGGTGGCGCGCACGACCTACGAGTGCGCGCGGGCCGACCCCGCGCTGGTGACCCCGTGCAGCACGCGGGACGCCGCCCGCGCGGCGCCGCGGCCGGCCAACTCGGTGCTCGACTGCCGCGCGACCGGGACGGCGCTCGGGGTCGCGCTGCCGGGGTGGGTGGAGCACGTGGCGGCGTACGTCCGCACCGGGCGGGTTCCCGGTCTCGGCCTGATCGACGGAGACGCGTGACGTGAAAGGCGTGGTGCTGGCCGGCGGGCTGGGTACGCGGCTCGCCCCGATGACCCGGGTGACCAACAAGCACCTGCTCCCCGTCTACGATCGGCCGATGATCTACTTCCCGATCCAGACGCTGGTCGGCGCAGGCATCAGCGAGATCCTGCTCGTCACGGGTGGCAACCATGCCGGCGACTTTCTGCGCCTGCTCGGCAACGGCAAGGACTTCGGCCTCAAGCACCTGAACTACACCTACCAGGAAGGCGAGGGGGGGATCGCGGCGGCGCTGGCCCTGGCGGAGGACTTCGCCGACGGCGAGCCGATCTGCGTCGTGCTGGGCGACAACATCCTCCAGAAGAGCATCCGTCCGGCCGTCGAGCGCTATGCAAAGGCGGGCCGCGGCGGCATGGTGCTCCTCAAGGAGGTGGCCGACCCGGAGCGGTTCGGCGTCCCCGCCATGGAGGCGGGCCGCATCCTCACCATCGAGGAGAAGCCCAAGGTGCCGCGCTCGCGCTGCGCGGTCATCGGCGTCTACCTGTACGACGCGCGCGTCTTCGAGATCATCCGCACGCTCAAGCCCTCGGGCCGCGGTGAGCTGGAGATCACGGACGTGAACAACCAGTACCTCGCCTGGGGCGAGCTCGACTTCACGTACGTGGACGGGTGGTGGACCGACGCCGGCGCCATCGAGAGTCTCTACCGGGCCACCTGCCTGGTGGCCCAGCAACGGGCGGAGGGACGATGAAACGGTTCGAGGCTCCCTCGAAGCAGCTCATCCGCGGGGTGCGCACCAAGCCGCTCAAGGTCGTCCCGGACGAGCGCGGCCGCCTGATGGAAATGCTGCGCGCCGACGACGAGCTGTTTCTCAAGTTCGGCCAGGTGTACCTCACCGCGGCCTACCCGGGCGTGGTCAAGGCGTGGCACTACCACGAGAAGCAGACCGACCACTTCGTATGCGTCAGTGGGATGATGAAGCTCGTGCTGTACGACGATCGCGAGGGCTCGCCCACCCGCGGCCTGATCAACGAGTTCTTCGTGGGCGACCGCAACCCGCTCCTGGTCCAGATTCCGCCGCTCGTCTTCCACGGGTTCAAGTGCATCTCGGAGCACGAGGCGCTGGTGGTGAACCTCCCGACCGAGGTATACGACCACGCCAAGCCGGACGAGTTGCGGGTGGACGCCCACGATCCGCGCATCCCCTACGACTGGGCGCGAAAGGACGGGTGACGGTGCGGCTCCTGGTCACGGGCGGGCTGGGCTTCATCGGCTCCAACTTCGTGCGACTGGTGCTGGACCGGCATCCCGAGTGGAGCGTCACCAACCTCGACCTCGTGACCTACGCGGGGAACCCCGCCAACCTGGCCGATCTCGAGCGCCACCGGGGCTACCGGTTCGTGAAGGGCGACATCGCCGACCGCGCGGACCTGGCGCGCGCGTTCGAGGGCGGCAGCGATGCCGTCGTGAACTTCGCGGCGGAGAGCCATGTGGACCGCTCGATTCTCTCCGCCGAGCCGTTCGTGCGCACCAACGTGCTCGGGACCGTGCAATTGCTCGAAGCGGCCCGCGCGCTGGGCGGCTGCCGCGTGCTGCACGTCTCGACCGACGAGGTCTATGGCGCGTTGGGACCTGCCGATCCTCCCTTCACCGAGCAGACGCCGGTCAATCCGACCAGCCCGTACGCGGCGAGCAAGGCGGCGGCGGACCAGCTGGCCCTCGCGTTCGCCCGGACCTACGGCCAGGACGTGGTGATCACGCGTTGCTCCAACAACTACGGACCATACCAGTTCCCCGAGAAGCTGATCCCGCTCATGATCACCAATGCCATCGAGGGGAAGCGGCTCCCGGTGTACGGCGATGGGCGGCAGGTGCGGGACTGGATCCACGTGGACGATCACTGCGAGGGTGTGCTCGCGGCGCTGGAGCGCGGGAAGGCGGGCGAGATCTACAACTTCGGGGCCCGCGCGGAGCGGTGCAACATCGACATCGTATCCCGCATCGTGGCGCTGCTCCAGGCGCAGCCGGAACTGATCGAGCACGTCACCGACCGGCCCGCGCACGACCGGCGCTACGCGATGGACGCGGGCAAGGCGGAGCGGGAGCTGGGCTGGCGGCCGGCCCGGTCGTTCGAGGACGGACTGGCCGCGACGGTGCGCTGGTACGTGGCGCACGAGGCGTGGTGGCGGGCGGTCAAGGACGGATCGTATCGGGACTTCTACCGCACGTGGTATGAGGAGCAGGCGCCATGAACGTGGCCGTGGTGGGGACGGGGTACGTCGAACTGGTGATGGGGGCCGGCCTGGCCGAGATGGGCAATGCCGTGATCTGCGCCGACGTCGACCGGCGCAAGATCGAGCGGCTGAAGCGGAACGAGATTCCGATCTACGAGCCCGGGCTGGAGCCGCTCGTCGTGCGGAACCAGGCGGAGGGGCGGCTGTCGTTCACGACCGACGTGGGCGCCGCGGTCGAGCAGAGCGACATCGTGTTCATCGCGGTCGGCACGCCGCCGGACGAGGACGGTTCGGCCGACCTCACCCACGTGCTCGACGTGGCCGCGACCATCGGCCGGCACATGAACCGGCCCAAGGTGGTGGTCACCAAGAGCACGGTGCCGGTCGGCACCGCCGAGAAGGTCCGCGCGGCGGTCGGGGCCCACACCAAGGTCCCGTTCCACCTGGCGTCGAACCCGGAGTTCCTCAAGGAGGGGGCCGCGGTCCAGGACTTCATGAAACCGGATCGGATCGTCCTCGGAGTGCACAGCGCCGAGGCGGAAGCCGCGCTGCGGGAGCTGTACGAGCCGTTCGTGCGCTCCGGGAACCCGATCCTCTTCATGGACATCCCGTCCGCGGAGGTCACCAAGTACGCCGCCAACGCGATGCTGGCGGCGCGCATTGCGCTGATGAACCAGTTCGCCGGCTTGTGCGAGCGGGTGGGAGCGGACATCGACGACGTGCGGCGCGGCATCGGCTCGGACGTGCGCATCGGCAAGGCTTTCCTGTTCCCCGGCCCGGGGTACGGCGGCTCCTGCTTCCCCAAGGACGTCAAGGCGCTGTGCGCGACGGGCCGTGAGGTCGGGGCCCGGCAGGACATCCTGGAGTGCGTCGAGTCGAGCAACCAGCGGCAGAAGCGGATCCCGGCGGAGAAGGTGGAGCGGGCGCTGGGCGGGCTCGCCGGCCGCGCCGTGGCCGTGTGGGGCCTCGCCTTCAAGGCGCAGACCGACGACATGCGCGACGCCGCCTCACTGGTCGTGGTGGAGGCACTGCTCAAGGGCGGCGCGACGGTGAAGGCGCACGATCCGAAGGCGCTCGACGAAGCGCGGCGCCACTTCGGCGACCGCATCAGCTACGCCGAGCAGCGCTATGATGCGCTGCAGGGAGCCGACGCGCTCGTGGTGCTCACCGAGTGGCAGGAGTACCGCGTCCTCGACTACGAGCGCGCCAGGAGCCTGATGAAGCAGCCGATCGTGATCGACGCCCGCAACCTCTACGAGCCGGCGCGGATGCGGCAGCACGGGTTCACCTACGATTCGATCGGACGGCCCTGATGCGCGTGCTCATCACCGGCGCGGCCGGCTTCCTCGGCTCCCACCTGACCGATCGGTTCCTGGCGGACGGGCACGACGTGGTCGGCCTCGACAACTTCGTGACGGGCAGCCCCGACAACATCGCCCACCTGACCGGGAACGCGCGCTTCACGTTCTTCGAGCACAACGTCACCAACTTCATCTACGTGGCGGGCCCGCTCGACGGTGTGCTGCACTTCGCCTCGCCCGCCAGTCCGATCGACTACCTCGAGCTGCCCATCCAGACCCTGAAGGTCGGCTCGCTGGGCACGCACAAGGCGCTGGGCCTGGCCAAGGCCAAGGGCGCGCGGTTCCTGCTGGCGTCGACGTCGGAGGTGTACGGCGACCCCCTGGTGCACCCGCAGCCCGAGGCCTACTGGGGCAACGTGAATCCGATCGGCCCGCGCGGCGTGTACGACGAGGCCAAGCGGTTCGCCGAGGCGCTGACGATGGCGTACCACCGGTACCACCAGGTGGACACGCGCATCGTTCGCATCTTCAACACCTACGGGCCCCGCATGCGCGTACGCGACGGCCGGGTGGTGTCGAACTTCATCGTGCAGGCGCTGCGCAACGAGCCGATCACGGTGTACGGCGACGGAGGCCAGACCCGCTCGTTCTGCTACGTGGACGACCTGGTGGACGGCATCGTGCGGCTGTTCGAGCGCGGGACCAGCGACCCGACCAACATCGGGAACCCGAACGAGTTCACGGTGCGGCAGCTGGCCGAGCGCGTGCTGAAGCTCACCGGCTCCACGTCGCCGATCGTGCGGGAGCCGCTCCCGGAGGACGATCCCAAGGTGCGCCAGCCCGACATCTCGCGGGCCCGGTCGCAGCTTGGCTGGGAGCCCAGGATCGAGCTCGAGGCAGGGCTCGCCAGGACGATCGACTACTTCCGCCGGAAGCTGGCATGACCCGGGTGCTCGTGACTGGCGCAGCCGGGTTCATCGGTTCGCACGTGGCCGAGCGCCTGGTGGCGCGGGGTGACGAGGTGGTCGGCCTCGACAACTTCGACGCGTTCTACCCGCGCGACGTCAAGGAGGCCAACGTCGCCGCGCTGTCCAGCTCGCCGCGCTTCCGGCTGGTCGAGGGCGACGTCCGCGACCGGGATTTGGCGGCCGGCCTGCTCGACGCCGGCACCGCGATCGTGCACCTGGCCGCCCGCGCGGGCGTGCGCCCGTCGCTGGAGGATCCGGCCGGGTACGCCTCGGTCAACATCGAGGGCACCGCGACCCTGCTCGAGGCCGCCCGTCGCGCCGGCGTGCGCCGGTTCGTCTTCGGCAGCTCGTCTTCGGTCTACGGGGACACCGCCCCGGTGCCCTTTGCGGAGGACTGGCCCGCCCTGCTGCCCATTTCGCCCTATGCGGCGACCAAGCGGGCGGGGGAGTTGCTGTGCGCCACCTTCTCGCAGCTGTACGGCCTGCGGATCATCGCGCTGCGCTTCTTCACGGTGTACGGCCCGCGGCAGCGGCCGGACCTGGCGATCTACAAGTTCACCCGGCTGATCCGCCGGGGGGAGCCGGTGCCGTTCTACGGCGACGGGTCGAGCGAGCGCGACTACACCTATATCGATGATATTGTAAGCGGGGTTGCGGCGGCGCTGGACTGGACCGGCGCGCCCGGCCCGGCGATGGAGACCGTCAATCTCGGGGAGTCGCGCACCACGACGCTCTCGGCGCTGGTGGACCTGATTGCCGGAGCGGTGGGGCGGGAGGTCCGGCTCGAACGCCTGCCGGCGCAGCCGGGCGACGTGCGGCGCACCTGCGCCGACGTGCGCAAGGCCTTCCGGCTGCTCGGGTACCGGCCCACGACGACGGTCGAGGAAGGCATCCCACGCTTCGTGCGTTGGTTCGAGGAGGCCCATGGACGCGACCATTAGTCATCTCGTTGCCCGGGCGAAGGAGCGGTTCGACGCCGGTGACTCCTACGGCGCGATCCACCTGCTGCTGGAGGCGATGCAGTCGGGGCGCGCGTTCGCCGACGCGCACAACCTGCTGGGCCTCGCGTACTCGTCGGTGGGGCGGCGGGAAGACGCGGTCAGCGAATTCGACCACGCGCTCCGGCTCAACCCGCGCTACGTGGACGCGCACCTCAACCGGGCCGTGATGCTGAACGAGCTGGGGCGCTACGACGAGGCGGTGGCGGCCTTCGCCGCAGCCCAGGGTCTCGGCGCCGTGGACCACACCGGCTTCCCGGCGCCGGTGGCGTCGCAGCTGGCGAACCTCCACGCGGAGCTGGGGGAAGCATACGTGGAGGCGGGTGGCCTCGCCGAGGCGATCGAGCAGTACGGGCGCGCGGCGCAGTTGCGGCCGGAGTACGTGGATCTCCGGTACCGGCTCGCACGGTTGCGGCTCGATGCGGGAGAGGCGGCCCAGGCGCGCGGCGAACTGGAGACGATCCTGGAGCTGCGCCCGACCTTCTTCGACGCCCGCGCCTCCCTGGGGATGGCCTGCCACCTGCTGGGCGACGGCGCCGGGGCGCGCCAGGCGTGGGAGCGCTGCCGGGTCGAGCGCCCCGACGAGCCGAGGATCGCGGCCTACCTGGCTCTGCTCCGCCGGGTGTCGGGCCAGACGTCGGGAGCCGGCGGTTGATGCGCACTCGCGGCGCGCTCGCCTGCGGAGCGTGGTTCGTCGTGGCGCTGGCGGCCGGCTGCGCGGCCGGCCCCGACCACGAGCGCCTGGGCGACCGCCGCTACGCGGAGCACGCGTACGTGGACGCGCTGGCCGAGTACCGGTTGGCGCTCCAGCAGCGGCGGCCGAGCGGGGAGCTGCGGGCCAAGTTCGCGCAGGCGGCGCTGCGCTCGGGCGCGCTGAGCGACGCGGTGATCGCCTATCGCGACCTCGCGCGCGCCGAGCCGGCGGCGCTGGACGAGGCGGCGGACGGGCTCACCCGGGCGGCGCGGCTGGCCGTGGGGGCTCGCGACGTGGCTGCCCTGACCGATGCGATGGTGGCGCTGCACGACGTGGCGCCGCAGCGGCCCGTCGGCGTGCTCGTGGTCGCGCTGGGTGCGAGCTCGACGGCGCTCGCCAAGCGGCCCGAGGCGATGGACGTGCTGCTCGAGGCGGCGGCCGCGGCGACTGACGCGGCGACCGCCGACTCGTTCCTCGCGGCGTACGCCGACGTCAACGCGCGGCTGGGGCGGTGTGACGTCGCCTCGCGCACCTACAACGGACTGCTGCGCCGTGCCCTGCCTCGCGATCTGACGCTGGCGGCGCAGGGCGGGTTGGCGGGATGCGCCGTGGCCGACGGACAACTGTCGCTGAGCGCCGGCGCGCTGCAGGATGCGGAGGCGGAGTTCCAGCGCGCCATCGTTATCGGCCAGCCCGATAGCGTCGTCCGCCTGGCCTGGCTGCTGATGGGTGACGCGCGCTGGTCGGACGCCGACACCGCGCAGGCGCTGGACGCCTACCGCCATGCGGTCGCGGGTGGCGGGGAGCAGGACCCGGTGGTGCTTCGCGCCGAGGCGCAGATGGAACGACTGCTGAAGGGAACTCCCACGCCATGACCAGGCGACGGACTGCTGCGAGGCGAGCGGTCGCGGGGGCGCTGCTCCTGTGTTCCGCCGCCGCGTGCCACCATTTCAGTCCCCGCAACTACCCCGTGCCGGACGACCTCTTCCGGGCCTCGATGCGTGAGTTCCGGGCGGGGCGGTACGACAAGGCGCAGGCCGGGTTCACGGCGCTGACCTTCAACCTCAGCGCGCGCGACTCGCTCTACCCCATGGCCCGGTACTTCCTGGCGGAGTCGTACTTCGGGCAGGAGGATTACCCGACCGCGGTCCGGGAATTCCGCCGGGTGTCGGAAGAGAACTCCACCTCCCGGCTCGCGCCCGACGCGCTGCTCCGCACGGGCGATGCGTACGCGGCGCAGTGGGCCAAGCCGCCGCTCGACCCGACCAACGGGCAGACGGCGCTCGCCACCTACACCGAGCTGCAGGGACGGTTCCCGGACTCGCCGGCGGCGCGTATTGCGACGGCGCGGATCCGCGCGCTGAACGAGCGGTTCGCCACCAAGGAGATGGCGACGGCCCTCTTCTACTTCCAGCGGAACGCGTTCGACTCCGCGATCCTGTACTTCAAGGACCTGATCGCGACGTACTCGTCGTCACAGCTGGTGCCCGAGGCCTACGTGTACCTGGTGCGGTCGTACCAGACCATCGGGTGGAAGGACGAGCAGGCCACGTTCTGCGAGCAGCTGCGGCTGTACTACGCCGCGTTCTACCGGCAGCGCGCGGACGTCAGGGGCTTCTGTGGCGACCGGCCTGCTGGGCGGTAGCTTCGACCCGGTCCACCTCGGTCACCTCATCGCGGCCGACCGCGCGGCGGAGGTGCTGGGGCTCCAGCGCGTGCTGTTCGTGCCGTGCGTCCGGCAGCCGCTCAAGGCCGCCGGCCCGGTGGCGGCGCCGGCGCACCGCCAGGCGATGCTGGAACTCGCCATCGAGGGTCACGCCGGGTTCGCGGTCGAAACGCTCGAGCTGGCGCGCCCCGGGCCGGAGCCGTCGTACACAGTGGACACGTTGCGGGCGCTGCGGGCCCGCTGCCCCGGTGAGCGGCTGGTGCTGCTGCTCGGCGCCGACGCGGCGGCGGACCTGCCGCGGTGGCGCGCCGTGGACGAGGTGGTGCGGCTCGCGGAAGTGGCCGCGCTGACCCGCCCCGGCGCGCCCGAGGTGGCCGCCGGCCTGGTGCGCCACGTCGTGGCGACGCCCGCCATCGAGATATCGGCGAGCGAGATCCGCGCGCGCTGTCTCGCGGGCAAGAGCATCCGGTTCCTCGTGCCCGAAGCGGTGGCGGACTACATCGAACGGAACGGACTGTACCGATGACGGACGCACAGACGCGCGGACGCACGGACGCACAGACGCACAGTGGAGCCGGGAGGCGCGTTGCCTGTGCCGTGCGTCTGTGCGTCTGTGCCGCTGTGCGCCAGGAGACTAGGTGCCGCTTCCGCCGCTGCTGACCAAGATCCTCGGCACGCGCTTCACGCGCGAGCTGAAGCACATCCGACCGCTGGTGGACGCGATCCACCAGCACGAAGCCACGCTCCAGGACATGCCTGAGGCGCAGCTCCGCGGCCAGACGGCCCGCTTCCGGGAGCGCATCGCGGAACAGACCGGGGAGCTGCGCGCCGAGGTTGAGCGGCTCAAGCAGGCCAAGCACGACTGCGCGGACCCCGACGAGCGCGACAGCATCGACCGCCGGCTGCTCGAGCGCGAGCACGCCCTGGCGGAGGCGACCGCCGACATCCTCGACGAGCTGCTGCCGGAAGCCTTCGCCACGGTGCGTGAGGCCTGCCGGCGGCTCGTGGGCAGCTCGGTGATGGTCACCGGCCGCGAGTTGACGTGGGACATGGTGCCGTACGACGTGCAGCTGATCGGCGGCATCGTGCTGCACCGGGGCAAGATCGCGGAGATGGCCACCGGCGAGGGCAAGACGCTGGTGGCGGTGCTGGCCCTCTATCTCAACGCACTGCCGGGCAACGGCGCCCACCTGGTCACCGTCAACAACTACCTGGCCCGGCGCGACTCGCAGTGGATGGGGCACGTCTACACCTGGCTCGGGCTGACCGTCGGGTGCATCGACGACACCGAGCCCGGCACGCCGGAGCGGCGCGCGGCGTACCAGTGCGACATCACCTACGGCACCAACAACGAATTCGGCTTCGACTACCTGCGCGACAACATGGTCTTCTCGCTGGAACAGCGCGTCCAGCGGGTCCACAGCTACGCCATCATCGACGAGGTCGACTCGATCCTCATCGACGAGGCGCGCACGCCGCTCATCATCTCCGGCCCGGTCGGCAACGAGGCGGACACCAAGTACGCGGAGCACAACCAGGCCGTGCTGACCTTGGTGCGCCGCCAATCCGAAGTGGCCAACAACCTGATCGCGGAGGCGGAGAAGCTCTGGCCGACCGACCAGTACGCCAGCGCCGTCAAGGGGTTCCAGGTCCAGCTCGGCATGCCGAAGCACAAGCGGCTGCTCAAGTACCTGCAGGAGCAGGGCGCGAAGAAGCTGGTGCAGCGGGTGGAGCTCGATTACATCGCCGACCGCAAGCTGCCGGCCAAGCAGCAGAAGCTCAGCGATCTCGAGGAGGAGCTGTACTTCGTCCTGGACGAGAAGGGGCACTCGGTCCACCTCACCGACAAAGGCGTCGAGCTGCTCTCGCCCAGGGACCCGGCGCTGTTCATCGTGCCCGATCTGTCGGAAGAAGTGCTCAAGATCGACCGCGACGAGGCGCTCAGCGCGCACGACAAGCTGGAGCGCCGCCAGCAGCTCGAGTCGGATTACGCCGCCAAGAGCGAGAAGCTGAACATCATCTACCAGCTGCTCCGGGCCCACGCCCTGTACGAGAAGGACGTGGAGTACGTCGTGCAGGACGGGCAGGTGTTCATCGTGGACGAGTTCACCGGCCGCATCCTGCCCGGCCGCCGCTGGTCGGACGGGCTGCACCAGGCGGTCGAGGCCAAGGAGGCCGTGCAGGTGAAGGGCGAGACCCAGACCCTCGCCACGATCACCATCCAGAACTACTTCCGGATGTACGCCAAGCTGGCGGGCATGACCGGCACCGCGGAGACCGAGGAGGAGGAGTTCTTCAAGATCTACGGCCTGGAGGTGATGGTCATCCCCACCAACCGGCCGGTGCGCCGCATCGACGAGCACGACCGCATCTACCGTACGCGCCGCGAGAAGTACAACGCGATCACCGACGAGGTGGAGCGCCAGCACGGGCGCGGCCTGCCGGTGCTGGTGGGCACGGTGAGCGTGGACGTGTCGGAGACGCTGTCGCGGATGCTGAAGCGCCGCGGCCTCAGGCACGAGGTGCTGAACGCCAAGTACCACCAGCGCGAGGCCGAGATCGTCGCCCAGGCGGGGCAGCCGGGCGCGATCACCATCGCGACCAACATGGCCGGCCGCGGCACCGACATCAAACTCGGCCCGGGCGTCACCAAGTGCAAAGTGTGCGGCATCAAGGCCCGCCAGGCGCCGTTCGGCCAGACCATCGACCAGCCCGACCTGGCGTGGGAGGAAATCCAGCGCCTCGGGTGCATGACCGATCCGCCGTGCGGGCTCCAGATCATCGGCACGGAACGCCACGAGTCGCGGCGCATCGACCGGCAGCTGCGTGGCCGTTCCGGCCGCCAGGGCGATCCGGGCGGCTCGAGCTTCTTCCTGTCCCTCGAGGATGACTTGATGCGGCTGTTCGGCTCGGATCGGATCGCCGCGCTGATGGACCGGATGGGAGCCGAGGAGGGTGAAGTGATCACCCATCCCCTGGTCACCCGCTCCATCGAGGGCGCCCAGAAGCGGATCGAGCTGCAGAACTTCCAGTCCCGCAAGCGCCTGCTCGAGTACGACGACGTGATGAACCAGCAGCGGGAGGTGATCTACTCGCTGCGGCTGTTCGCCCTCGAGGGCGGCGAGGAGGCCAAGGCCGAGGCGATCCGGATGGTCGAAGGGGCGCTGGAACGGCCCGTCAACGAGGCGGTCGGGGGGAGCAAGCACCCGGAGCTGTGGGACCTGAGCACCCTGCACGAGGTGTTGCAGATGAAGTTCCTGCTCACGGTGCCCGAGCTCATCCAGCGGGGCGTGGCCAGCCGGGACGAGCTGTTCGAGCTGGTCAAGCGCCACGCCCGCGAAGCCTTGAGCCGGAAAGTGCAGGCGCTGGACGAGTACGGCCGCCAGTACCAGATCCCGAAGCTGGCCGAGCAGGTGCTGAGCCAGGTGATGCTGCGCTCGCTGGACGACAAGTGGAAGGACCACCTGTACGATCTCGACCAGCTCCGCAACGCGATCAACTTCCGCGCCTGGGGCCAGAAGGACCCGCTGGTCGAGTACAAGCAGGAAGCTTTCGGGATGTTCGTGGACCTGATGGCGGACCTCCGGGCCACGTTCACCGAGCAGTTCTTCAAGGTACAGGTGACCGCCGGTCCACCGGCGCCGCCGCCGCCCCCACCGCCGCGTACCTTCACGGGACCGGCGCTGCGCGGTCCCGGCGAGCCGGCAGGCCGTCCGGGCGGCGGAGCGTCCGATCTGGTGGAAGAGGGTGCCCTCGTCGCGCCGGCGGCGCCGGCTGCGGCTGCCGCCCGCAATGTCGTGGTGGGGGGCAGCAAGTTCGGTGGACCGTCGCCCCTGGGTCTGCCGGCGGGCTGGGAGAAGACGGGACGCAACGATCCGTGCCCCTGCGGATCCGGCAAGAAGTTCAAGAAGTGCCACGGCGCCAACATGTAGGTGGCAGTGGGCAGATTCGCAGATTGCACAGGCTGAACCCCCGCAACCGATCGCTCCTCGGGCGCCCGAATCCGTCACGCTCCAGGACGCCGGCCGGCGTAGGTTGTCCTCATGTCCTTCCGGATTTCCGAGACGCCCGTCGCCGACCGGCCGCGCGAGCGGCTGCTGCAGCTTGGCGCGTCCGCGTTGACGACGACGGAACTCCTGGCGATTCTCATCAGTACCGGCACGAGCGGCGCCTCTGCACCGGAGGTGGCCGCCGCGCTGCTGGCGCAGGGCGGGCCGGACCTGGCCCGCTTGGCGCGGCGCACCGCAGCCGAACTCGCGACGGCGCAGGGGATCGGGCGCGCCAAGGCCACCAGGATCGTCGCGGCGCTGGAGCTGGGCCGCCGGCTGCTCGAGGAGGGCCGTCCCGACCGGCCGCGGATCCGGTCGCCGGCCGACGTGTACCGCTGGTTCGCGCCGCGGCTGGCGGACCTCGCGGCCGAGGAATTTCATGTGCTCGCGCTGGACAGCCAGAGCGGTGTGCTGCGCGACCTGCTCGTCACCAGGGGGATCTTGAATTCGTCGCTGGTGCACCCGCGCGAAGTGTTCCGCGGCGCCATCGCAGAGGCGGCGGCGGGGATCATCGTGGTCCACAACCACCCGTCCGGCGACCCGACGCCGTCGGCCGACGACCGGGCGGTGACCCGGCAGCTGGTCGAGGCCGGCCGCGTCCTCGACCTGCCGGTGTATGACCACGTCGTGGTGGGCTCCAGCCGGTACCTGAGCTTCGCCGAGGCGGGGCTGCTGTGACCGTCGTCCCCATCCCCGCCATCCCCGGCCTCGAGGACGTGCTGGCGACGTACGCCGACCGGCTCGACCTGGAGCTGCTGGACCGGGCGTATCGGTTCAGTGCGGCGGCGCACCGCGGACAGAAACGCTGGTCGGGCGAAGACGCGGTCACGCACGGCATCGCCGTGGCCCGCATCCTCATCGAGGCGCACCTCGACTCCACGTCCGCGGCGTGCGGCCTGCTGCACGACGTGATCGAGGACAGCGACGTCAGCGTGGCCGATCTCGAGCGCGAATTCGGGGCGGAGGTCGCCGCGATCGTGGACGGCCTCACCAAGATCTCCAGCCTCACCTTCCGTTCCACCGCCGAGGAGCAGGCCGAGAACTACCGGAAACTGCTGCTCTCGGTCGCCAAGGACGCGCGGGTCGTGATCGTGAAGCTGGCCGACCGCCTGCACAACATGCGCACCCTGGAGCACCTCCCGGACGAGAAGCAGCGGCGGATCGCGCTGGAAACGCGCGAGATCTACGCGCCGCTGGCCCACCGCTTCGGCATGGCCGCGATCAAGGCGGAGCTGGAAGACCTCGCCTTCATGTTTCTCGAGCCGCTGGAGTACCGGGCGCTCGCCAAGAAGACCGCGTCGCAGCAGGCCGAGCGCGAGGAGTTGATCGAGCGGATGCGGGAGCCGCTCAAGCGGGAGCTGGAGCACGCGGGCGTGGCCGACGTGGAGGTCACGGGCCGGCCGAAGAACCTGTGGTCCATCCATCGCAAGATCCTGCGCCGCGACCTGCCGTACGAGGAGATCTACGACCTCATGGCGATCCGGGTGCTGGTCAACAGCGTGCCCGATTGCTACCACGCGCTGGGGGTAATTCACTCGCGCTGGACGCCGCTGCAGGAGCGGATCAAGGACCACATCGCCCAGCCGAAGTCGAACGGCTACCAATCGCTCCACACCACGGTCTTCGGCCCGAGCGGGCAGCTGTACGAGATCCAGATCCGCACCCGGGAGATGCACCACACGGCGGAGTACGGCATCGCGGCGCACTGGCTCTACAAGGAGGGGCGCTCCCGCGACGACCTCGACCGCCATCTGACCTGGTTCCGGCAGCTGCTGGACCACCAGCAGGAGGCCGTGACGCCGGATGAGTTTATCGAGTTCCTCCGCATCGACCTGTACGCGGACGAGATCTTCGTCTTCACGCCGCAGGGCGACGTCAAGCAGCTGCCGAAGGGGGCCACCCCGATCGACTTCGCCTTCGCAGTGCACACCGAGGTCGGCCTGCGCTGCCAGGGCGCCAAGATCAACGGCCGGATCGCGCCGCTGCACCGGGCCCTGAAGAACGGCGACACGGTCGAGATTCTCATTTCGCCTAACGCGCGGCCGTCGCGCGACTGGCTGGCCCACGTGCGCACCGGGCGCGCCCGGCAGAAGCTGCGCCAGTGGGTCAAGCAGGAGGAGCACGACAGCTCGCTGGCGCTGGGCGAGGAGATCCTCGAGCGCGAGCTGCGGCGCCGCCACCTTGCCAAGCCCGACGCCGCTTCGCTGCAGCACGCCGCCGAATCGCTCGCCCTCCCCGACGAGGCGCATCTCAAGGCGGCGCTGGGCCGGGGCGACCGCTCGGCGATCCAGATCCTCAAGGCGCTGCATCCGGAGCTGACGGAGGAGGAGGCCCCGCCGCCCAAGCCGGGCGCCCTCGGCCGCCTGGTGCAGCGCATCCGGGTGGGGAAGGGGATCCGCATCCAGGGCGTGGACGGCCTGATGGTGCGGTACTCCCAATGCTGCCAGCCCGTGCCGGGCGACCCGGTCACCGGCTACGTCACCCGCGGCCGCGGGATCAGCATCCATCGGGTGGACTGCCCCAACCTGCTGGCGCTCGACAACGAGCCCGAGCGCCGGATGGACCTCGACTGGCGGGAGATCGAGGGCGAGGTGTTCGCGGTCCGCCTCGACCTGCAGGGTGACGACCGGCGCGGGCTGTACGGCGACATCTGTACCGCCATCTCCCAGGTGGGGACCAACATCAAGAGCTGCGAGCTCACCAGCGGCGAGCTGGGGATGACGGGGCAGGTGATCGTGGAGGTCGAGAACCTCTCCCACCTCAACAAGGTCATCAAGTCCATCCGCAAGGTGAAAGGCGTGAGCGACGTGCGGCGGCGCGAGCGCCTGATCGCGTGACGGTGTTCCGACTCGAGGCGCCGTTCGAGCCGGCGGGCGACCAGCCGCAGGCCATCGAGGCGCTGGTGCGCGGGTTCACGGCCGGCGAGCGCTACCAGGTGCTGCTCGGCGTCACCGGCTCCGGCAAGACGATGACCATGGCCCACGCCATCCAGCGGCTCGGCGTGCCGGCGCTGGTGCTGTCGCACAACAAGACGCTGGCGGCGCAGCTCTACGGGGAGCTGAAGTCCTTCTTCCCTTCCGACGCGGTCGAGTTCTTCATCTCGTACTACGACTACTACCAGCCCGAAGCGTACGTCCCGCAGACCGACACGTACATCGAGAAGGACGCGTCGATCAACCAGGACATCGAGCGGCTCCGCCTCCGGGCGACCTCGAGCCTGGTGGAGCGCGACGACGTGGTCGCGGTGGCCACGGTGTCGGCCATCTACGGGCTCGGCGACCCGGTCGAGTACCGGCAGCAGATGCTGCGGCTCACCCGGGGCGACGTCGTCGGCCGGCGTCCCATCCTGGAGCGGCTGGTGGCGATCCAGTACCAGCGCAACGACATCGCGTTCGAGCCGGGCAACTTCCGGGTGCGCGGCGACGTGGTCGAGATCTTCCCCGCCTACGAGGAGCAGGCGGTGCGCCTGGAGCTGCTGGGGGACACCATCGAGCGCATTGTGAAGATCGATCCCCTCACCGGCCGGACCGTGGCGGAGCTGGCGCGCTGCGCCATCTACCCGGCCACGCACTTCGTGACCGACCGCGCCAGCCTCGAGCGCGCGGTGGCGCTGATCCGCGCGGAGCTGGCGGAGCGGCTGGCCGCGCTCCGGTCGGCGGGCAAGCTGCTGGAGGCGCAGCGGCTCGAGTCCCGGACGCGGTTCGACATCGAGATGATGCTCGAGGTCGGCACCTGCCACGGCATCGAGAACTACAGCCGTCACATCTCGGGCCGCGCGGCGGGCGAACGCCCCGCGGTGCTGATGGACTTCTTCCCCGACGACTTCCTGGTCATCGTGGACGAGTCGCACGTGACCGTGCCGCAGCTCGGCGCGATGTACGCGGGGGACCGCTCGCGCAAGGAGACGCTGGTCGAGTACGGCTTCCGGCTCCCCAGCGCGCTCGACAACCGCCCGCTGCGCTACGACGAGTTCCTCGCCCTGGCGCCGCGGGTGCTCTTTCTCTCGGCCACACCCGGGCCCGAGGAGCTGCGGCTGTCGGGCGGCGCGGTGGTCGAGCAGCTGGTGCGGCCAACCGGTCTGGTGGACCCCGAGGTCGAGGTCCGCAAGGTGGCGGGGCAGGTGGACGACCTCCTGAAGGAGATCCGGGTGCGGGAGCGGCGCGGCGAGCGGGTGCTGGTCACGACGCTCACCAAGCGCATGGCCGAGGATCTCAGCGACTACCTCGCGCAGGTGGGTGTCCGGGTCCGCTACATGCACTCCGACATCGACGCGATCGAGCGGATGGACATCATCCGGGGCCTGCGGCTCGGCGACTTCGACGTGCTGATCGGCATCAACCTGCTCCGCGAGGGTCTGGACCTGCCGGAAGTGTCCCTGGTCGCGATTCTGGACGCGGACCAGGAGGGCTTCCTCCGCTCGCGCACCTCCCTGATCCAGACGGTGGGGCGCGCCGCGCGCCACGTGGCCGGGCGCGCGATCATGTACGCCGACCGCGTGACCGACTCGATGCAGGCCGCGCTGGACGAGATGAGCCGCCGCCGGGTGACGCAACAGCGCTACAATCGGGAGCACGGCATCACCCCCCGCTCCATCGTCAAGTCGGTGGACGAGATCCGCTTCACGACGCGCGTGGCCGATGCGCGGGAGGATCCGGTGCCGCGCGCCGAGGCGCTGTCGCTGGCGGGGAAGGCCGCCGCCGACTGGACGTCGCTCGACGAGCCCCAGCGGCAGGCGCTGCTCACCCAGCTCGAGGACGAGATGCGGCGCGCCGCCGACGACCTGGACTTCGAGCTCGCGGCCCAGATCCGGGACCAGATCATGGATCTCAAAGCCAGTGGACAGACGCACAGACGCACAGACGCACAGTCGCCGGCGAGGGCACAGGACGGGGGCACGGGGGCACAGGGGCACGGGAAGCGACGTGGGCGGCCAGCGCGTCGATGAGGCGGCGCTGGGGCGGTTCGGCGGAGAGTTCGCGCGCTCCCTCCGCCCGCCGCCGCCGGTCGTGGTCGCCATCGCGGGCGATCTGGGGACCGGCAAGACGACGCTGGTGCGCGCCATCGCGCGCGCGCTGGGCGTCGCCGAGCCGGTCACCAGCCCGACGTTCGCCCTGGTGCATCGCTACGCGGGGAGTGCGGTGAATGTCTACCACGTCGATGCCTACCGCCTGCGCCGCGCCGCGGACGCGGCGGATCTCGGGCTCGACGACATGCTGGGCGAGCCGGACAGCGTGGTGCTGATCGAGTGGCCGGAGCGGCTGGGCGAAGCGCTGCCGCCGGTGACGCACCGGATCACGCTCGCGTATGCCGACGACCCACTCATGCGCCAGCTGGAAGTGTGGCCGTGACCGGCCGTGCCGTGACGCGCAACCTGTTCCTGGCTCTCGACACCGCGACCGACGCGCCCTCGCTGGCCATCGGCTCTCCGCACGATCCGGGGGCCGACGCCCGGTTCGCGGGCAGGCGCGAGCTGTCGCGGGACATCGAGCGCGTGGCGGCGGAGCTGCTCTCCCGGCGCGGGGTCGCCATCGCTGACCTCGCGGGCGTCATCGTCGCCGACGGCCCGGGCTCCTTCACCGGCCTGAGGATCGGCATAGCGTTCGCCAAGGGGCTGTGCCGCGCGCGCGGTCTGCCGCTCCTGGCGGGGCCGTCGCTGCTCGGAGCCGCGCTCGCGGCGTGCGGCGGGACCGGCACCGTCCTGGCGGAGTACGATGCGCTGCGCGGCGACGTCTACCGCGCGGTCTATCGTTTCACGGGCCGGTCAGGCGAGGCTGCGTCCGCGGTCTCCGGGGAGCCCGCCGCCGGGGCCGTGGAGTCTCTCGCCGCACCGGCGCTCGTTTCTCGCAACGCACCGTGGCCGGCGTATCCGGCGCTGCTGCGGGCCGACAGCGGGTACGCGTCGGCGGCGTCGCTCATCCGGCTCCGCAGCTTCGCCGGCGGGCTCGAGGCCATCGACCTTCCCGATCGCTGGGAGCCGGTGTACGGCCGGCTGGCCGAAGCGGAAGTGCGCCGTCGCGCCCGCGAGCGCTAGGCCGCTCGCACCCGCGGACCTCGATCGCGTCGTCGTGATCGAGCGCGCCGCCTTCTCGGACCCATGGTCGAGGAAGGCGTTTCTTGAATTGCTCGCGCAGCCCCACATCCGCGCCTTCGCCGTGGACGGGCCGGACGGCCGGCTTGCCGGGTACGCGTTGGCCTCCGTGGTCGCCGACGAGGGTGAGATCCTGAACCTGGCCGTGGAGCCAGGCGCCCGCCGCCGTGGCTTGGGTCACATACTGCTCGACGCGATGCTCGCCATGTTTCGCCGCGAAACGGTGGTCGCCGTCTACCTCGAAGTGCGGACATCGAACGCCGCCGCGCTCCGACTGTACCAGACCGCCGGCTTCCGCTCGGTGTCCACGCGACGAGCGTATTACCGGAACCCGACCGAAAACGCCCTCACGATGGCCCTTCATTTGACCATCGAAGGTGCGGAGAAATGATGAGGTATCACGTGCTTTCGGTTGACAAAAACCGTTGTGGCGCCTATACTTCCGGCCTGTCCGTGATACCCGATCCTGCCGCGAGGAGGGTCGCCAGGTGAGTCGCAGTCTCAACAAGGTGATGCTGATCGGGAACCTCGGGGCCGACCCGGAGGTTCGGAGCACCAGCAACGGATCGCGTGTCGCGACGCTGTCGCTCGCCACGAGCCGGCAATGGACCACGCAGGCCGGGGAGAAGCAGGAGAAGACGGAGTGGCACCGGTGCGTAGTGTGGAACGCCAAGGGAAGTGGCTTGGCGGACGTGGTCGAGAAGTATCTCAAGAAGGGTGACCGGGTCTACGTCGAGGGTCGGATCGAGTACCGGACCTGGCAGGACAAAGAGGGCCAGAAGCGCTACACCACGGAGATCAACGTTCGCGATCTCGTGATGCTGTCTGGGCGGGGTGATGCCGGTTCAAGTGGCGGAGCGGAGCCGGGCAGGCGAGCTTCCGCTGCGACTGGCAAGGGAGCCCCCGCGACTGCTGAGGCGGCGGGCGGGGAAAAGGGCAAGGAAGAATCGTTCGAGGACTTTCCGGAGGCACTCGATGAAGAGGACGACGATCTTCCCTTCTAGGCTCGGACAATTCCCTCTCGTGGCCGGCCTGGTCCTCGGGGGCCTGGCCGTCCAGCCGTTCGGCCTCGCGGGTCTGGCGGCCCAGCAGCCTCCGGCGCAGCAGGTCGCGCCCTCCCAGGCGCAGCCGCAAGCGTCCGCGCCCCTGCCCGCCACGCATGTGGTGCAGCAGGGCGAGACGCTGTGGGGGTTGGCGCAGCAGCTCCTGGGTGATCCGCTGCTCTGGCCGGAGATCTACCGTCTCAATACGTCAGTGATTGAGGATCCCCACTGGATCTTCCCCGGTGAGGAGTTGCGCTTGGGTCCTGGCGCCGAGCCGGCGACGGCTGCGGCACCTGCGGCGCCTTCGGCCTCCGTCGGCGCCGCGGCCACCGCCGCCGCGACGGTCGCGGACACGACCAGTGCCCCGGCGGCGCCTGCGGCCCCCGCCGACCAGGGCGGCATCACGGTGGCGCCGGCGGCCCCCGACACCGACACGGCAACGGCACAGCAGGGGCCGGTGGTGAACCCGGCCACGGGCACGACGATCTTCGCGCAGCAGGGGCGGGCGCGGATCTCCTCGGGAACGCTGCAGCTCAAGGACCAGCAGGCGTACCGGGCGGTGCGAGCCGGGGAGTACTACTCCGCCGGCTTCGTGCTCGAGGCAGGCGAACAGCTGAACGGCGGCCGCTTGCTCGGGAACATTGCGACGTCGTCGATCAGCCGGCTCGCGACCACCACGAGCACGATGATCTACGGCACGGTCGCGGTCGTGCCGCCGCCGGGCGACACCCTGAAGCCGGGAGACATCCTCCTCAGCTACGACACGCCGCGGGTCATCCCCAACTACGGCGCGGTGATCCGGCCCACGGGCCTGCTCAAGGTGACCAGTGTCGGCGCGCCAGGCGACAACGTGATGGCGCAGGTCGTGGCGGTGTACCAGACCATCGACGGCGGGCAGAGTGTGATCCAGCCGCAGCCGTATCATGCCCCTGGCGGTGTCCGGCCGATGGTGGTCCCGCCCGACAGCGGCGTGCAGGGTGAAGTGATCGACATGCGCGCGCCGCGCGAGGTGGTCAACGACCAGGACGCGCTGTTCATCAACAAGGGGTCGGCGGACGGCGTGCATCTTGGGGATGTCTTTCAGGTGAGCCGGACGAGCTCGGCGCAGGCGGAGGTCGGGGTCATCGTCCAGAAGCAGGCCCAGGTGCTGATCGTGTACGTGCGGCCGCACACCGCCACCGGCGTCGTCATTCAGCTGGACCGGCCGGACATCCGTGCCGGGTCCACCGCGCGCCAGATTCGCCGGATGCCTTCGTGATGCCCGAACCCGCCGCACAGGCGGGTTCGTCCTCTCGCCGGCCGCCGCCGGCCTAGCCCTTCCACGAGGTTCTGCAGGGCATGAGACGCCGTGTTCTCGTAACCGGGGGAGCGGGGTTCATCGGTTCCCACGTCGCCGACGCGTACCTCGCCGCCGGCAGTGACGTCACCGTGATTGACAACCTGTCGCACGGCCGGCCGCAGAACGTGCCGAAGGGCGCGGAGTTCCGGCAGCTGGACGTCGGTTCCGAGGAGGCGCGCGCGCTGGTGGCGGGTGGCGGTTTCGAGGTGATCGCACATCTCGCCGCCCAGGTGGACGTGCGCGTCTCGGTCTCCGATCCGATCTTCGACGCGGAAGAGAACCTGCTGGCCCTGCTCAACCTGCTCGAGGGCGCCCGGGCCGGCGGGACGCGCCGGCTCGTGTTCTCCTCGTCGGGCGGTGTGGTCTACGGCGAGCGGCAGCCGCCGCACGTGGAGACGACGCCCAAGCTCCCCGTCTCGCCGTACGGGGTGAGCAAGCTCGCCGCGGAGTACTATCTCGTCTGCTACAGCCAGTTGTACGGACTCGAGGCGGTCGCGCTGCGCTACAGCAACGTGTACGGGCCGCGCCAGGACCCGCACGGCGAGGCCGGGGTGGTGGCCATCTTCGGGAACCGCGTCCGCACGGCGAAGCCGCTCACGATTTACGGCGACGGCAGCCAGACCCGCGACTACGTCTACGTCGGCGACGTCGCCCGGGCCAACGTGCTGGCCGCGGATGTCGCCCTTCCGGCGGCGGACGGGACGGTGGACGCGCGCGCCTTCAACATCGGAACGGGCGTGGAGACGTCGGTGCTGGCGCTGGCGCAGGCGATGATCGCCGCGGCGGGCACCGACGTGCGCGTGGATCACGCCGCGGCGCGCAGCGGGGAGCTGCGGGCCAACGCGCTCCTGACGTCCAAGGCGGAGCGCGTCCTCGGCTGGAAGCCGCAGGTGGCGCTCGCCGAGGGGCTGCGGCGGACCTACGACTGGATCCGCGGAGAGGCGACGTGATGGCAATGCAGGTCGGTGGAGCGGTCCCGACCACCGAGTTGGAGCTGATCGCCGTCTCCAGCTTCGCGACCAAGATCGTGCTCGGGGTGCTGGTGCTGTTCTCCGCGGTGTCGTGGTTTCTGATCTTCGCGAAGCTGTGGCAATTCCGGCGCATCCGGCGGGCCTCCGACGCATTTTTCGACGCCACCGAGCACGCCACCCGGCTGGCCGACGCGCGCGAGGCGGTGGACCAGCTCGCGCCGTCGCCGTTCACCCGGCTGTTCGCCGAAGGCCTCAACTTCTTTGGGGAGATCCGGCCGGGAGGGCTGGCCAAGGCCCCGGTGCAGGGCGGCGCGCTGACCCCCACCCAGGTCGAGGCGCTGCGCATGGTGCTCGAGACCCAGGTCGATGCGGAGCACGACCAGCTCGGCCGCTACATCCCCTGGCTGGCGACCTTCGGGTCGGTGAGTCCGCTGATCGGCCTGCTGGGCACGGTGCTCGGCGTGATGGACGCGTTCATCGGCATCTCGGTGGGCGGTTCGGGGAACATCTCCGCCGTGGCGCCGGGGGTCGCGGAGGCGCTGGTCACCACGGTGGCGGGACTGGCGGTGGCGATCCCGTCGGTCATCGCCTACAACATCTTCACCGCCCGGCAGAACTTCGTCGCCGCGGAACTCGAGGGGTTCGGGCGCGAGCTGATCGTGACGCTCGCCCGGGAGGGCCGGTTGTAGGTGGCCGGCCGGCGCCGCCCCCGCGCCGCGTTCAACGCGGACATCAACGTCACGTCGCTGGTGGACGTCGCCTTCGTCCTGCTGATCATCTTCATGATCACGGCGCCGATGATGCAGGGCGGGGTGCAGGTGCAGCTCCCGCGGGCGGAGGCCCGTCCCCTCCAGCCGGAGCAGGGCCTCGTGGTGTCGGTGGACCAGCGCGGGCGCATCTACGTGGATCAGTCCGCGTTCTCGTACGAGGACTTCCGCGCGACCTTCCGGGCGATGGTGGTGCGCCGCAAGCCCGCCGCGGTCTACCTGCGGGCTGATAAAGGTGTGCCGTACGGCGACGTCGTGCGCGTGCTGGCGGTGATTCGCGCCTCGGGCGTGCGCGACGTCGGCCTCGTGGCCGAAGAGGAGACCCCGGAGAAGTGAAGGGGCTGAGGCACCGGGCCGCCCAGGAGCGGCTGGGTGCGCCCGGCATCGCCGGTTCGGCGGCGCTGCACGCGCTCGTCGTGATCACCTTTCTGGTCGCCGGCGGCGCTCACGGCCGCCCGCGCCTGCCGCCTGTCTACCGAGTGACGCTCCTCGCGGCCCTGGGCTCGCCGCCGGCAGCGGCCCCCGCACCCGCCGCGCCGCCGGCCACGGCCAAGGCCCAACCGCCGGCACCGAAGCCAGCGGCAACGCGCCCGGCGGCGCGTGCCCGGACTCCGGCGGTCCCGCTCGAGGTTTCGCGGCGGTCACAGCCTGCCCCGGCCGCGAAGCCGGTGGCGGCGACGGCGCCCGCGACAGCGAAGCCCGCGCCGCCCGCGGTCGCAGCGCCCGCCGGCCCGGCTGGAATCCCGACCGGCGCTCCCGGTGGATCCGACGTCGCGACGATCAAGACGGAGGGGGTCGAATTCCCGTTCCCGGGGTATCTACACAACCTGGTCGAGGCGGTGTACCGGGGGTTCCGCCCGCCGCCCTCGAACGCCTTGCTGGAGGCCGAAGTCTTCTTCCTCGTCCACCGTGACGGCTCCGTGACGGGCCTGCAGTTCACTAAGCGCTCGGGCTCGTTCGCGTTCGATCTCGAGGCGCAGGGCTCGATCGAGGCTGCGGGCCGCTCCGGCGCGTTCGGCGGGTTGCCGGCGGGTTACGGGCCCGACCTGTTGCCGGTCTCCTTCTACTTCAATCCGAGGAGCGTGCGGTGAGGGGTGGGTTGCTGGTGGCGGCGGTGGTGGCGGGGATGGTGGCGCCGGCCGCCCTCCGGGCGCAGGACAGCAGTGCGGCGGCGCCCAGCGGAGTCAGGGTCGGCATCACCTACACGCCCGGGACGAGGCCGAGCCTGACCGTACTGCCGGGCGCGCCCGCCGCCGCGGCTATGGACAGCGTGCGGTCTATCCTCCAGCGCGACCTCGACTTCTCCGATCGCTTCGACATCGTGGTGCCGCCGGCCACGGTCGCCGTCCAGGGTGGTGCGCCGAACTACGCGGCGCTGACGGCCCTCGGCACCGACCTCGCGGTGGCGGTGGTGCGCGCGCCCGACGCGGCGCAGAGCGGTCAGGCGGAGATCCAGCTGCACGACGTGCGCACCGGTTCGCTCAAGAACCACCTCACGCTGTCGATCCCCGCCGGAATGGGGGAGGCGTTGCGCCAGGCGGTGCATCGCGCGGCCGACGAGGTGGTGCGCTGGGCGACCGGGTCGCCGGGCGTCGCGTCCACCACGATCCTATACGTGGCGGACGGGAGGTTGTGGCGGGTGGATCCCGATGGGGAGGGGCGCTCGAACGTTCCGTCCGCGGGCCGTCCGGCGCTGTCGCCCGCATGGTCGCGCGACGGGCGGTCGGTCGCGTACACCGCGTTCGTGCCGAGCGGCCGGCCGCTGGTGATCCAGGACCTCGCGACCGGAACCCGGGACGTGGTTCCGGGCTCGGAGTACGGCGTCAACATCACTCCGGAGTACGCACCTGACGGGCGGACGCTGGCGTTCGCGCATGGCGATGAGAACGGCACGGACATCTACCTGTACGACGTCGTGCGCCGCTGCTGTCTCACGCGCCTGACGGTGGGGCGCTTTTACGACAACCTCTCCCCGACCTGGAGCCCGGATGGCGCGCGGATCGCGTTCATCTCGACGCGCGCCGGTTCGCCCCAACTCTATGTGATGTCGGCCGACGGGAGCGGTCAGGAGGCCCTGGCGCGCTTCGATTACGGGTCCACCGGCCAGACCAACGGGCCGGAGTGGTCTCCCGACGGGCAGGCGATCGCGTTCCATCGGGAGGTCCACGGCGTGCCGCAGATCTTCATCCTCGATCTCGCGACACGGGCGGTGCGGCAGATCACGGGCGAGGGCCGGAACGAGGATCCCACGTGGGCGCCGGACGGCCGGCACCTGGCGTTCGTGTCGTCCCGCAGCGGGACGCGGCAGTTGTGGATCGTGGATCTCGAGACCGGGCGGATGCGCCCGGTCGTTACCACGGGCGGCGCGCGCCTACCGGCGTGGTCGCCCCGTCGTACATTCTTTTCGGAGGCGGGATGATGGGCACAGCGTGGAGAACGGTGGGACCGGCGATGGTGCTCCTGGCGGCGGCGTGCAGCAAGCCACCGGCCCCGGCCCCGACGACGCCGGCTCCGGCTCCGACCCCGGCTGCTCCGAGTGAGGCCGCGCGGGCGGCGGCCGACTCGGCGGCCGCGGCGCGCGCCGCCGGCGCCCGGCGCGACTCCCTGGCTGCCCTGGCGCGGGCCGATTCGCTGGCGCGGGCGGAGCGCGAGCGGTCCCGCGCTGACTCGGTGCGATTGCAGGTGCAGCGCCAGAGCGCCGACACGGCGCCCCCGCTCACGGCCAGCGGGCTCGCGGCGGCGGATTCGGCGGCCCTGGCGGACCCGATCCACTTCGACTACGACAAGTCCGAGGTCGTGCCCGCCGATCAGCCGCGGCTGGACCGCAAGCTCGCGATCCTGGCCGCGCGCCCGCGGCTCGAGATCCGCGTCGCCGGCAACTGCGATGAGCGCGGGTCAGACGAGTACAATCTCGCGTTGGGCGAGCGCCGGGCCGCCGCCGCGAAGCGGTACCTGGTAGCCCACGGCGTCGCGGCTGACCGCGTCGAGATCGTCTCCTACGGCAAGGAGCACCCCCTCGATTCCGGGCACACCGACGACGCGTGGGCCAAGAACCGGCGCGACGACTTCATCGTGACCAAGGGGGCCAAGTAGTGCGGCTGCGATCCTTTGTGGTCCTGCTCGGCGCCGTTGGTGCCAGCGGCTGCGCGCTGCGGAGCGACGTGACCAAGCTGCGCCTGCAGCTCGACGCGCAGCAGCAGGCGGCGGCGCGCTCCGATTCCGTGACCCGGGTCAACCTGTCGTCCATCGCGAGGCTGGTGCAGGGTGTGCTCGACTCGCTGGCCGCGCAGCAGGCCGTGATCGCCAGCATGCGCGGTGACCTCAGGGTCGATCTCTACAACGTGCAGCAGCAGCTCGTCGCGGTGCAGGAGCTGACTGGCCAGAGCCAGCAACGGCTCACCGAGCTGCGGGCGCAGCTCGAGGAGCGCTCCGAGCAGCTCGCGGCGCAAGCGCCGCCGGCCGCTGCGCCGGCCGGCGGGGCAGGGCCGGCTCCCGCGAACCAGGCGGGCGCCGCGCCAGGCTCAGGCGCCGCGCCCGGGGCGGCGGGCGCCGCGCCGGCCAATCCTGGGCCCGATCAGCTGATGGAGATGGGGCTGCAGCAATTGCGGCGCGGCAGCCCGGCCACCGCGCGCAGCGCCTTTGCGGAGTTCCGCACGCTCTATCCGACCCACGCGCGGGCGGGTGACGCCTGGTTCTTCACCGGAGAGGCGTGGACGGCGGAACGGAACAGCGACTCCGCCGCCACCGCATACCGGCAGGTCGTGCAGCACTATCCGGCGTCGGGCCACGTCGCTGCGGCGCTGTACAAGCTGGGGACGATCGCGCTGAGCGCGGGACGGCGCGACGACGCGAAGGCGCAGTTCAACCAGCTGGTGGGTGCGTATCCGCTGTCGGACGAAGCCGCGCTGGCGCGGGAGCAGCTGCGGTCGCTCGGTGCCGCCCCGCCGCCGGCCACCCGGCCGCCGAGCTAGCGAAGGCCGGCCCGCGGCATGCCCAGGTTCAAGCGCAACGAGCGGGGCGAGATGCCCTTCCTCGATCACCTCGAGGAGATGCGCTGGCGTCTGATCTGGAGTCTGCTGGCTCTCACCGTCGGCTTCGTGCTCGGCTTCGTCCTGGTGGACGAGCTCAACGTCATGGGCCTGTTGATGCGGCCGATCGCGCCGCAGCTCGCCGGGGGCAAGCTCTACTTCACGAGCCCCATCGAGCCGTTCATGATCACCCTGAAGCTGGCGTTCTTCGTCGGGGTGGTGCTCGCCTCGCCGGTGATCATCTGGCAGCTGTGGCGGTTCCTGTCGCCGGCGCTGTACGAGAAGGAGCGCCGCATCGTGCTGCCGGTCTCGCTGGTGGCGGTGCTGCTGTTCCTCGCCGGCGTGGCCATGGCCTACCTCCTGATCCTGCCGATGGCGATCAAGGTGCTGTTCCGCTTCCAGTCGCAGAGCCTGCAGCCGATCGTCACCGCCAAGGAGTACTTCGGCTTCGCCGCGCAGGTCGTCATCGCGTTCGGCGCCATCTTCGAGCTGCCGCTGGTGCTGCTGATCCTGGTCTACCTCAAGGTCATCTCGGCGAGCTTCCTGAGCCGCAACCGGCGCTTCGCGATCGCCGGCAACGCCTTCCTCTCGATGGTGCTGGCTCCGCCGGACCTGATCTCGATGACGCTGATGATGGTCCCGGTGCAGCTGCTCTACGAGATCACGGTCGTGGTGGCGCGGATCATGGAGCGCCGGCGCGCGCGCGCGGAGGCGGCCGCCGGGGCCGAGGTCCCGGCGACGGGCGAGGCGTAGGGTGCGCTCCGGCTGGGTCGTGCTGGTGACGGCGCTCGCGCTGACCCCGGCGCCTGCGGCCGCCCAGCTGCCGGGGAAACGCCTCCTGCCCGGACAGGCCGGGCCCGGCGGCCAGCTCCCCGACACGGGGCGCGCCCGCCGTGACTCGCTCGCGTCCGACACGGGCAAGGTGGGTCGCGGCGCCGGCCTGCCGAGCGGGCCGTCGCGCTCCTTCCAGGCGCCGGACTCGGTGGAGCAGGGCCTGCTTGACCTGCAGGGCTTCCGCATCACCCGCTACAGCGCCGACTCGGTCCAGTTCCTGCCGCCGCAGAAGGAGATTCGCATGAGCGGCCACGCGCTGGTGGCGCGCGAAGGCACCACGCTCGAGTCCGACACCATCAATTACGCCGAGCGCAATTGCGCGATTCACGCCGCCGGCGGGCCCAAGCTGTTCGACGCAACCGGGGTGATGGTCGGCCGGGGGATGCTGTACGACGCGTGCAACCACGCCGGCCTCATCGGCAAGGCCACCACCGACTTCAAGGAGGGGACGGCGGTCTGGTACCTCCGCGGCAATCTGGCTGTGGACAACGAGCAGAACCGCGTCTACGCCGCCGGCGCCAACATTACCAGCTGCGACCTGCCGGACCCCCACTACCACTTTGCCGCGCGCGAGGTGAAGTGGGTATCGAAGACCCTGATGGTGGCCCGCCCGGCGGTGCTGTACGTGGCGGACGTGCCGATCCTCTGGCTCCCGTTCATCTTCCAGGACATGCGAAAAGGGCGCCGCTCGGGGCTGATCCCGCCGCAGTTCGGCTTGAACGACATCGTCCGCAACTCGAGGAGCTACCACCGCCACATCTCGAACCTGGGCTACTACTGGGCGATCAACGACTACGCCGACGCCCAGGTCACCACGGACTGGTACTCGACCCAGTACCTCACCGTGAACGGCCGGATCCGCTACCGGTGGCTGAACCAGTTCATGACGGGCGGCATCGCCTTCCAGGAGCTGCACCAGTTCAACGGCCTCACCAGCGAGCGGATCTCGTGGGACCACCAGCAGGACTTCTCGATGGAGAGTCACCTCACCGCCAATCTCGACTACGCCACCAGCTCGTCGATCATCTCGCGCAACGCGGTGGACCCGGTGCTCGCCGTCTCGACCATCGACAGCCGGGCCAACTTCCAGCAGAAATTCGGCTGGGGCTCGCTGTCGCTGGGCGGCAGCCGCACGCAGGACCTCAACGACGCCCAGGTCACGATGACGTTGCCGACCGTGGCGTTCACGCCCAACCCGATCGCCATCTCCAGGGACGCGACCTGGACCCCGTCGTTCAGCCTGAGCAATTCGCTGCTCGAGCACGGCGCGTCCGCCAGCATCGGCGCGAACACGCTGTTTTCGGCCGTGCCGGGCGACACGACGGTGCGCTTCAACGACAATCGGCAGACGTCGATCGCCGTGGCCACCCCGCTCCGCGTCGGGCGGTGGAACTGGAGTAACTCGCTCTCGATCCTGGATCAGTGGAGCAACCAGCGGGTGGTCGACACGATCGTCGATCCGGTCGACACGACGCGCCGCCTGGTGCGCACCTTCGACCAGACCTTCGAGACGGACATCGACTGGACCACGGGGATCGGCCTGCCGCTGCTGCTCCAGGGCTCCTGGAACCTCCAGCCGTCGGTCAACATCGTGAACAGCACCGGCGGCCCGTTCATGCTTCGCAACCGCTTCACCGGTGGCGCGTTTGTGACCCAGGGCAAGCGGCTGGGGTACTCGCTCTCGGTCGCGCCCACGTTCTTCGGGCTGTTCCCCGGCTTCGGCCCGTTCGCGCGGATCCGCCACTCGTTCGCGCCGAGCATCTCGTGGTCCTTCGCGCCCGCGGCGACCATTCCCACCGCGTACGCCAAGGCGTTGGCGAACGGAGGCCCGATCACCACCACCCGCAGCAGTCCGACGCAAACGCTCAACTTCAGCTTCAACCAGACGTTCGAGGCGAAGCTCCGCCCGCCGCCGCTGGCCGCCGCCGCCGACACCGCCGGGGCGCCGGCGCCGGAGGGCCGCAAGATCAAGCTGCTGTCGATCCAGACGAGCGGCCTCGGGATCGACCTCGAGCAGGCGAAGAAGCACGGCTTCACGGGCTGGACCTCGGGCACCCTGTCGAACACTTTCGCCACCGACCTGCTGCGCGGGTTCAGCTTCTCCACCAGCCACTCGCTGTTCGACGGGCCGGTGGGGGCCGCCAGCTCGAGATGGCACCCGTACCTGACCAGCGTTTCGGCCCGGTTCGGCTTTGGGCCGAGCGTGCTGCAGGCCATCGGCTCGTTCTTCGGGCTGGCCAGCGCGGCGCCGGCGACGCCCGCCGCGCCGGGCGCCCACGCCGACAGCGCGCGCACCGGCCCCGACACGCTCGCCCTCCCGACGTTGTTCCCCGACGCGTACCAGCGGGGTCCGCTCTCCGACCGCCCGACCGCGGTGGACCAGCTGGGGCCGCGCGGCGCCGCCACCGCCTTCAACGCCTCGCTCTCGTTCGACCTCTCGCGCCAGCGCCCCATCGATTCCGCCGTGGCGCTGCGGACCAACCAGCCGGTGTCGAACGTCGTGCCGCAGAGCACCATCAGCGGCAGCGTCACGTTCTCGCCCACGCGGCACTGGGCGGTGTCGTGGCAGACGTTGTACGATATCCAGAAGGGGCAGTTCGCCTCGCACGTCCTGCGGCTGGACCGCGATCTGCACGACTGGCGCGCGACGTTCAGCTTCGTGGAGTCGCCCAACGGCAACGTCGTCTTCAACTTCAACATCACGCTGATCGACCAGCCGGAGATCAAGTTCGACTACGACCAGCAGAACCTGCCTCCGCCATGACGTGCACTTCGCGCCTCACGACGCGCCGCGCTGTCCACCGTAGAGGACACAAGTGTGGGTGTGCCCCGTCGCCACAATCACCGTATCATCTTATGACGCAAGTGGTTACGCCTGAATGGCAGGCGGGCACGCCACGTGCGGTTAATGCCATCGACCTTCGCTGGAGTGCCTGATGCGCCGGTTCCTGATGCGGGTCCCGCTCGCTGCCGCGGTGCTGCTCCTCGGGGCGTGCTACGATCACCAAGCCACGACGAGTGTCGGAGGCGTCCAGTTGCAGGCGCCGAGCTCGCTGACGAGCATTTCGCTGAACGGCGCCGTGCACCTCGAGTGGTCCGACAATGCCTACACGTCGGACCCCAACGATTTCTCTTACTATCAGGTGTACAGCACCGCCTACAACCTCGACCAGAATCTGTGCGGCGGCTCGTGGGTCACGGAGGGGACGACGGTCGCGCCCGAGTTCCTGGTGGGCGCCCTCACCAATGGCGTCCCGGAGTGCTTCGAGGTGACCGCCATTTCGGTCGACGGGATCGAGAGCGCGGCCTCGCCGGTGCGCAACGACACGCCGCGGCCGGACGGCCAGAACGTGATCGTGTTCACGACCGACACGCTCGGGGGCGCGCAGAGCGGCTTCCGCTTCTGGCTCGACGCCAACGGCAATGGCGTGGTGGACGCCAACGAGCTCGGGCTGGTCGGATCGGCGACGAGCGGGAACATGGACTTCACGGTGACGCACGACGCGAGCGGGACCTACATCGTGCCGCAGCGCAGTGGTGTCACGACGGAGGTGTACGGCACGGCGCCGATCGCGGATCTCACATCCATCGACGTCGCCCCGGTAGGTGGGTACGACTCGACCGCCGTGCAGGCGCTGCCGCTGTGGGGCTACGTGTTCCAGATGAACGATGGCGGGCCGTACTACCAGTACGGGGCCCTGCGGGTGAGCGCGGTGGGGAAGAACTACATCATTTTCGACTGGTCGTATCAGACCGATCCGGGCAACCCGGAGCTGATCAAGGTGCATCCCTGATGGGGGAATGCAAGGCAGATCAAGGTGATGTGGTGATGGGGTGATGTGGTGAGGAGGTGATGAGGGGGCGCCCTTCATCACCTCCTCACTTCATCACCTGCGTCACCTCATCACGTCCCCGTTTTCGTATTACTTTCATGCCCATGACCTCCATGGCCGGTTCCCGCGTGGTCCGCGCTCCGCGCGGTTCCTCCATCTCCTGTCGCGGCTGGATCCAGGAGGCCGCGATGCGGATGCTGATGAACAACCTCGACCCGGACGTGGCGGAGCGGCCGGGAGACCTGGTGGTCTATGGGGGAACGGGGCGCGCGGCCCGTTCCTGGGCGGCGTTCGACGCGATCGTCGCGGCGCTCAAGGAGCTGAGAGACGACCAGACGCTGCTGGTGGCGAGCGGGAAGCCGGTCGGCATTTTCACCACGCACCCGGACGCACCACGCGTGCTGATCGCGAACGCGAATCTGGTCGGCCGCTGGGCCACCTGGGACGTGTTCCGCGAGCTCGAGAAGAAGGGCCTCATCATGTACGGCCAGATGACGGCCGGCTCGTGGATCTACATCGGGACGCAGGGCATTCTGCAGGGGACCTACGAGACGTTCGGCGCGGTGGGACGGCAGCACTTCGGCGGCTCGCTCAAGGGCCGGCTGGTGCTCTCGGGCGGTCTGGGTGGGATGGGTGGCGCCCAGCCCCTCGCGGCCACGATGAACGAGGCGGTGTTCCTGGGCGTCGAGGTGGACCCGGCGCGAATCCGCCGGCGCATCGAGACGCACTACCTCGATCGGGAGACGGCGTCGCTCGACGAGGCGCTGCGCTGGTGCGACGAGGCGCGGCGGGCGGGGCGCGCCCTGAGCGTCGGCCTGGCCGGCAACTGCGCCGAGGTGCTGCCGGAGATCGTGCGCCGCGGCGTGGTGCCCGACGTGCTGACCGATCAGACGTCGGCCCACGATCCGCTCAACGGCTACGTTCCGGCGGGACTGGACCTGGAAGCGGCGGCGGCGCTCCGCGCGTCCGACCCGCCGGCGTACGTCCGCCGCGCGATGGACTCGATGGCGATCCACGTCAGGGCGATGCTCGACCTGATGCGGAAGGGCGCGGTGACGTTCGACTACGGCAACAACCTCCGGACCCAGGCGCTCGACGCGGGCGTCGCGGACGCCTTCGCCTATCCCGGCTTCGTCCCCGCGTACGTGCGCCCGCTGTTCTGCGAGGGGAAGGGCCCGTTCCGCTGGGTCACGCTGTCGGGCGATCCCAAGGACCTCGCGCGTACCGATGCGCTGGTGCTCGACCTCTTTCCGGAGAACGAGCACCTTGCACGCTGGATCCGGCTGGCGCGCGAGCGCGTGGCCTTCCAGGGGCTGCCGGCCCGCATCTGCTGGCTGGGGCAGGGCGAGCGCGCCCGTTTCGGGCTGGCGCTCAACGACCTGGTGGCGCGGGGCGAGATCTCGGCCCCGGTGGTGATCGGGCGCGATCATCTCGATACCGGCTCGGTGGCCTCGCCGTTCCGTGAGACCGAGGGGATGAAGGACGGCAGCGACGCGATCGCGGACTGGCCGGTGCTGAACGCCATGCTCAACGTGGCGAGTGGCGCTTCGTGGGTCTCGTTCCACCACGGCGGCGGAGTGGGGATCGGTAACTCGCTGCACGCGGGCCAGGTGATCGTGGCGGACGGGAGCCAGGGGGCGGCGGCGCGGCTGGAGCGCGTGCTGACCAACGATCCGGGCCTGGGTGTGGTGCGGCACGCCGACGCGGGCTACGAGCTCGCGGTGGACACCGCGCGGCGCCACCATCTCGCCCTGCCGATGCATGGCTGAGCGGGTCCGGAGGCTCGCGCTCCTCAACGCCGGTGCGGTGGCCACCGGTCCCGCCACGGCGGGGCCGGTGCGCCGGCCGGCCTGGGATGACGTCGGCCTGGTGCGGGGGGTCGGCATCGGCGTCGAGGACGGTCGGATCGCCCTCATCGCGCCCGACGAGGAGGTCGGCGAGTGGTTCCACGCGGCGCCTTCGCCCGACGCGGTGGTGGATTGCGAGGGACGCCTGGTGACCGCGGGCCTGGTGGACCCGCACACTCACGCCGTCTTCGGGAAGCCGCGGCTCGAGGACCAGGCGCGGCGGGCCAGGGGCGAGGGGTACAAGGCGATCGCGGCCGCCGGCGGGGGCATCCTGTCCACGGTCGCCGACTTCCGCGCGCGCAGCGAGGACGAGCTGGTCGCGCTCGCCCTGCCGCGTCTCGCGCTCCTCGCCGCGCTTGGCACGACCGTGGTGGAGATCAAGTCCGGCTACGGGCTCGCGCTCGAGCCGGAGCTGAAGGCGCTTCGCGTCATTGCCCGATTGCAGCAACAGGTGCCGCTGCGGCTGGTCGCGACCTTCCTCGGTGCCCACGAGGTGCCGCCGGAGTATCGCTCGCGCCGGGACGACTACGTCCGGCTCGTCACCGAGGAGATGCTCCCGGCGGTGGCGCGCGAGCAGCTGGCGGCCTTCTGCGACGTGTTCTGTGAGCCGGGCGTGTTCAGCATCGAGGAGAGCGCTGCGATCCTCGGCGTCGCCGGTGCCTACGGCCTCGGCCTGAAGGTGCACGCTGACGAGCTGGACCCGTCGGGAGGCGCGGAGCTGGCGGCCCGCCTCGGCGCGACGTCGGCCGACCACCTCGGGGCGATCTCCGGGGCCGGCGTCGAGGCGCTCGCGGCCAGCGATACGGTGGCGGTGCTCCTGCCGGGGACCCTGCTGTTCCTGGGCCAGCCGCGGCAGGCGCCGGCGCGGGCGCTGGTGGATGCCGGCGCGATCGTGGCGCTGGCCACGGACTTCAATCCCGGCTCGTCGCCGGGCGGCAACCTCCCCCTGATGATGGCGCTCGCCGTGAGTCAGGCGCGCCTGCAACCCGAGGAAGCGTTCCTCGCCGCGACGGTCAACGCCGCCCACGCGGTGGGTCTGTCGGACGAGCGGGGCAGGGTGGCCGTCGGGCTCCCCGCGGACCTCGTGGTGTGGAACTGCCGCGACGTCAGGGAGTTGGCGTACTGGTACGGAATGCCCCTCGCCTGGCGGGTTTACGCCTCCGGTCGTCCTTGTCACGGTCAGGGGCCCGGAATATCTTCCGCAGGTTCCGTAGGAAGTCCGCTTTCTCCGCTCCTCTCCTGAGCAGCCGGGCGCATGGCGAATCTGGAAAAGTACAAGGAACGAGCACGGAAGTTCGAGGCGAAGGAGCAGTGGGCGAAGGCCATCGAGGAGTACGTCAAGTCCATCGAGGAGATGGAGGCGGCTCCCGAGTCCGACGCCGACCTCTCCATCTATAATCGCGTCGGCGATCTCTACCAGAAGATCGGCCAGGGCCAGAACGCGATCGTCTATTACGAGCGCGCGGTCGACAAGTATCACGAAGGCGGACTCGACAACAACGCGATCGCCCTGTGCAACAAGGTCATGCGCATCGCCCCCGCCCGCGCCCAGGTGTACCTCAAGCTCGGGATGCTGTTCGCGTCGAAGGGCTTCGCTGCCGAGGCGAAGACCAACCTTCTGGAGTACGCGGACCGCATGCAGAAGGCCGGCGAACTCGAAGAGGCGTTCAAGGCGCTGAAGAAGTTCGCCGAGATGACGCCCGGTCAGGACGAGATCTGGTCGGTGCTCGCACAGCATGCGCGGGCGAGCGCGAAGACGCCGGACCAGAAGGAGCAGGTCGAGAAGCTCCTGGGCGAGTTCGAGGCAAAGGAACGGGCTCACCAGCGCAAGTCGCGGGCGAGCCGGCACATGCTTACCGGCGAGGAGCTGCCGCCCGAGAAGCCGTCCAAGAAGGGCGACCTCATCTTCCTCGACTTGGAGCCGACGCCGCCGCGCAAGAGCGCGCCGGCCGCGGCGCCACCCCCGGCCCAGGCCGTACGCGCCGCAGAACCGGAGCTGGAGGTGGAGCGGCCGGTCGAGCCCGAGATCCCGGCGCTCGAGCTCGAGCCGACGGCACTGGCCGCCGGCGAAGAGACGGCCGCCATTCCCACCCTCGAGATCGAACCGACTTCGCTGGCCGAGGAGGCGCCCGTCGAGGAGGTGCCTGCCGAGGAGGCTCCGGCGCTGGAGCTGGAGTCCACGTCGCTGGCCGAGGAGCCGGCGGCCGAGGCACCGGCGGGCGGCGCGGCCGAGGAGGTGGAGTGGCTCGACCTCGACGCGGAGGAGCCGGCGGAGGAAGCGCCGGCGGAAGTCGCCGCTGAGGAGGTGGCCGAAGCTGCGCCACCGGTCGAGGCGTTGGAGGAAGCACCCACGGAGGCCGTCGCCGAGGCGGCCCCCGCCGAGGTGCCGGAGTTCGAGCTGCTGGAGGAGCCGGCCGCCGCGGCGCCGGCAGAGCTGACCATCATGGTGCCGGAGGAGCCGGCGATCCCCGAGCCCGAGCCTGAGGAGGCGGCGGCGGAGGGCGCGGCCGTCGCGGGCCTCCCGATGCTGGACATGGGTGAGCCGGAGGCGCCGGCCGAGGAGGCCGTTGCCGCCGCCAGTACGGAGCTCGAGTTCCTGGATGTGGGCGAAGCGGTCGTCGCCGCGCCGACGGTCGAGGAGTTGGAGGCGCAGCTCGCGCAGAACCCGGACGACTGGGCGACGCACCGTCGGCTGGGCGAGGCCCTGATCGAGGCCGGCCAGCGCGAGCGGGCCTTCGCCGAGTTCGACATCGCCCTCGAAGGGCTGGAGCAGGCGGAGGACCTCGACGGCGCCAACGTGATCGCCGAGGAGCTGCTGCGGCTCGATCCCAACAGCGTGCGCTACCACCAGAAGCGCGTCGAGCTCGCGTACCGCCAGGGCGATCGCCAACGCCTGGCCGGCGCCTACCTCGAGCTGGCCGACGCCTTGCTCCGTTCCGGTGAGGCGGAGAAGGCCGTGGCCGTGTACCAGCGGGTGCTCGAGCACGACGCGGGCAACTCCCGGGCGAAGACGGCCATCGAGACGCTCGCCCCGCCGGCAACGCCGGCGCGCGCCGCGCGCGCGGCGCCCATGCCGGAGGCGGCGGAGCCGGCCGGCGGCTTCGTCGATTTCGGGGCCATGCTCCTGGAAGACGAAGGGCCGAAGGACACCCGGATGCGGATCGAGGACGAGGAGCCGTCCGGGGACGAGCAGAAGGACTTCCAGACGATGCTCGCGGCCTTCAAGAAGGGCGTGGAAGCGAACGTCGAGGAGGAGGACTTCCAGAGTCACTACGACCTGGGGGTGGCGTACAAGGAAATGGGCCTGCTGGACGAGGCGATCGCCGAGTTCCAGAAGGCGCTGCGGGGGGCCGAGGGCCGGCTCAAGGCCTCGGAGGCGCTGGGGCTGTGCTTCTTCGAGAAGGGCCAGTTCACGGTGGCCGAGACGATCCTCCGCCGCGCGCTCGACTGGCCGGCGCACGGCGACGCCGAACGGGTGGGGCTGCTCTACTGGCTGGGCCGGGCCCAGGAGGAGCTGGGGAAGTCGCCCGACGCGCTGGCGGCGTACAACCGGGTGTTCGGGGTCGACATCACCTTCCAGGACGTGAGCCAGCGGGTGAAGTCGCTGTCGCGCGCGGCGGTGTAGCGCGTGACTCGTCAGGCGGCCGGCGTGACGCTCGCCGACATCCAGCGCCCGGTGGCCGAGCGGCTCGATACGGTCGCGGACGAGCTCGCGCGGATGATCGCGGCGGACCTCCCGCTGATGCAGGAAGTGAACCGCCACCTCCTGCGGATGAAGGGGAAGCTGTTCCGGCCGACGCTGCTGCTCCTGACGCACGAGGCGTGCGACACCGGGGATCCCCGCGTGGCGTCGCTGGCCGCGATCGTGGAGTTGATCCACCTCGCCACGCTGGTGCATGACGACTCGGTGGACCACTCCGTGCTGCGCCGGGGTATGCCCACCGTGAACACGCTGTTCAGCCACCAGGTGTCCGTGATCATGGGCGATTATCTCTACTCGCGCGCGATCATCGAGCTGGCGCGGCTGGACGACCTGGAGCCGCTGCGCGTCCTGGCGCGCGTGACCGACGCGATGACGGTGGGCGAGATGCGTCAGCTCGCGGCGTACGACGCCCTGGACTTCGACGAGCAGCAGTACGAGTTGCTGTGCCGGTCGAAGACGGCGTCGCTGTTTGCGGCGGCCTGCGAGGTGGGCGCGCTGCACGCGGAGCCGGCGCAGCGCCGGGCTGCGCAGCGCTACGGCGACGCGCTGGGGATGGCGTTCCAGATCACCGACGACCTGCTGGACTACACCGAGGGGGAAGCGGTCACCGGCAAGCCCTCGGGTCTCGACCTCAAGGAGCACAAGGTCACGCTCCCCCTGATCGCCGTGCTGGCGCGCCTGGCGGCGCCGCAACGGCAACAGGTCGAGGCGCTGTTCCGGTCGGTGGCGCCGGACGACGAGCAGGTGGCTCGGGTGGTGCAGCTGGTCGAGCAGCACGGGGGACTGGAGTACGCGCGCGACCGCGCGGCGGCGTTCGCGGCCGAGGCGGAGGCCGCGCTCGACGATCTGCCGCCGTCGGCGGCCCGCGACGCGCTGCGGGATGCCATCGTGTACGCCGTCGAGCGGCGCCGCTGACCCGTGGCACACGTTCCGCGGCGGCCACTGTTCTACCTGGGCGTGCTCTCGACCGGGTTCGCGCTCGGGGGGTTCCTGTCGGCGCTGCTCGAGCGGGTGCTCCCGGCCGGGGCGCCGAAGGAAGTGCTGACGTTGGCCGTGACGCCGAAGCTCGGCCCGGTGACGGTGGACCTGCTGGTGCTCTGGTTCACCATCGGGCCGGTGGGCCTGAGGGTCTCGGTACTTGCGGTGGTCGGGGTCGTCCTGGCGTACCTGCTGGCGCGATCCCTCTTCTAGGGAGGAAGGGACCGATGTTCGAGGGCCTCAGTCTCACCCACATCCTGCTGTTCCTGGTCATCCTGCTGCTGCTGTTCGGGGCGAAGCGGTTGCCGGAGATCGGCGGGGCGCTGGGGAAGTCCATCGGCGAGTTCAAGAGGAGCATGCGGGATATCAATGCGGATGTGAACGCGCCGCCGCCCCCGGCTCCTCCGCCGCCGGCCGCATCGCAGCCGAGCATTCCGCCGTCCACGGATCGCCGGGCGAACTGAAGCGAGGGGCTAGGGGCTAGGGGCTAGGGGCTAGGATAAGCCCTTACGACCCCAACCCCTAGCCCCTAGCCCCTAACCCCTGTCTTCTTATTGCCCCTGCTGTACCTGGGGCCGCAGCACCGCCGCGCGGTTGTCCACGACCTTCGCCTCACGCCGTAGCGACTCGAGAAATGACTGGACGCGGACCTGGCGCGCCGCCCGGATCACGATGACGCGCTCCGAGTCCTTCTGCGCCTCCCAGGCCGCCGAGTCTGCGCGGACGCGCTGCGTCGGCTCGACGAAGAAGTACCCCTCGTCGCTGGACAGCAGGCGCGACCGCTCGCCCACGCGCAGCCGGAAGGCGGCGCCGACCGCCTCGGACGCGGTGCCGAGCAAACGGACCGTCGAGGTCCGGGCGAACGGGCCGATCGTCTCGACCGGGAGCCGCAGTGCCAGCGACACCTGGTCCAGCGTCTGCCCCGCGGTGAGCCGGCGCTCCGCGTCCCGCGCGATCGCCTCGGCGGCCTGGCGCTTCTTCTCCCTCATCACGCGCGAGCGCACCAGCAGCTCGGTCTGGGCCAGCGTGGGAACGCCGGCCGGGAACAGGCTGTCGAGGCGGAAGACGTAGTACGCTCCCGAGATTTCGATGACGGGGCTCAACTCCCCCACCTTGGTCTCGAACGCCCACACCCCGACGTCCGGGATCCGGAAGCGGCCGAGGATCACCGGGTTCCCGTCGTAAATCGGCCCGGTGCGCTCGATGCCGAGCGACATCTTCCGGGCCACGCTGTCCAGCGCGGTCGGATCGGTCTGCTCGGCCGCGAGGCGATCGAGCGAGTCGGCCCGCGCCTCGAGCGTGTCGAGCCGCGCGCCGGTGCGCGCCACCGGAATCAGGATGTGGCGCGCCGTGACGCTGTCCGCCGTGCGCTTCTCGACCTTGATGAGATGGATCCCGAATGGCGTCACCACCGGCTCACCTACCTGGCCCACCGGGGCGCGGAACGCGGCCTTTTCGAAGGCCGGTGCCATCCGGCCGCGGCCGAAGGTGGGGAGCAGGCCGCCCTGCTGGGCGCTGGCGGAGTCGGCGGACTCGAGCTTCGCCGCCGCGCCGAAGTCCAGACCCTTCAGCAGCGAGTCACGCAGCGCGCGGGCGTGGTCCATCGCGACGACCGAGTCGATCCGCATCGGCAGCTTGATGATGCCGACGTACGACAGAAACGCGCGGGCCGGCTGGCGCAGCTCGTCCTGGTGCGCCGTGAAGTACGTCTGCTCGTCCTGTGACGTGATGTGCACCGACGCGTCGGCCACCGCGACCTCGGGCCGGACGACGAGCGCGCGGACCGTCACGGAATCGTGCTGGTCGCGGTAGATGTTCCACAGCTTGGCATCGGCCACGTAGATATCACTCGTCACGTCCTCCAGCAGCTTGAGCCGCGGCAGCTCCGAGCGGTAACGGTTCTCCAGCTGCGCCAGGAACGCCGGCTGCTGGCCGCTGGCGAGGAACCGCTCCCACTTCTGCTGGTCGAACTTGCCCCCGGTCTGGAATTCCTTGTCGGCGACGATCTCCTGCGGGGGCATCTGCAGCGCGGCGTTCCGGATCTCGTCGTCGGTGACGACGATGCCGCGCCGCTGGTATTCATCCCGCATCAGGCGATCCTCGACCAGCTGCTCGAAGGCCTGGTCCTCGAGGGCCTTCTGGTCCTCGCGGGACAGGGTCTGGCCGGGGTTGCGCGCCCGCTGCTCCTCGGTGACCTGCTGGTAGGTCTGGAGCCAGTCCTGGTAGCGAATCGTCGCGCCGTTCACCGAGCCCATATCCCGGCTCGATTGACCCTGGCTGCGGCCCGAAACACCCATCCCCACGTCGAAGACCAGCCACCCGACGAATGCCACCGCCAGGACCAGCATGATGATCTTGGTTTTCTCGCGCATCGTGCGCAGCATGGCTTGTACTCCCTCCGCCCCCTCGCGGGAGCGGGCTAAATGTAGATGAGACAACGCGCAAAGCCAACCGGCCTAAAGTCGCTTCCCCGTTGACACTGCGCGCCCAAAAGCTGTATGTTCGCGGCCGAAGCCCCGCCTGCCCTCAGGAGCTTCATGGCCGCACCCAGCGAGATTGAGAAGCTCGAACGCCGGTACGCCGAGAACCCCGACGGACGGTTCTTTGCGCCCTTGGCCGACGCCTACCGCAAGGCCGGGAACGTCACCCGTGCCCTGGAGCTGGTGCGCGCCGGGCTCGGCAAGCACCCCGACTACCTCTCGGCGCACATCGTCCTGGGCCGTTGCCTGCTCGACAAGGGCGACGACGCGGAAGCCGAGCAGACCTTCCGGTCCGTGCTCGATCTGGATGCCGAGAACATCATCGCCTTGAAGAGCCTGGCCGAGATCACGGAGCGCACCGGCCGGACGTCCGACGCGCGGCGGTGGCTCCAGAAGCTCCTGGTCGTGGACTCGATGAACGTGGAGGCTGAAGCCGACCTCCAGCGCCTTGGCGGCGTGATCGCCGAGCAGCAGACTCAGCCGATCGAGGCCGTCCAGGTCGAAGCCGGGCCGGAGGTGTCGTTCGCCGACATCGCGCGTGAGGTGGATCAGCTGGCGGCCGTCGCGCCGCCGCTCACCGATGTCGCCCCGGCGCCGGCGCCGGAGCCTGCGGTCACCGCCGCACCAGAGCCTGCGATCGCCGCCGCGCCGGAGCCTGCGGTCACCGCGGCGCCGGAGCCGGCGATCGCCGCCGCGGCAGAGCCTGCGGTCACCGCCGCACCAGAGCCTGTGATTGCCGCCGCGGCAGAGCCGGCGGTTTCCGCCGCGCCAGAACCACCGGTGGAACCTGTGCTGGCCACGCCGGAGCCCGCTCCGGCGATCCAGGTCGAAGCGCCTCCGCCGCCGCTCGAGCCGGTGGCAGAGCCCCAGCTCGCAGCCGCTCCCGAGGGGTTCGTGCCGATGGATCAGGCGCAAACGCCGTCGGAGACGACCGCGCCGCCGGAGCCCGTCGGGCTGCCGCCGCTCACTCCCGACCGCCATCCGTTGGCGGACGAGTTGCAGGTGGCCGACGGCGGGCTGGAGCTCATGCCGTTCGACGATTCCCTCGCCTGGGGCACCGGCGAGCGCTCGTCGCGGGCCATTCGCGCCGAAGACATCGCCGCGGTCGCGCACGACGACAACCTGACGACGCCGGCGGTCGAGTTCATCTCCGGGCTGGAGTCAGCCGCCGCGGCTCCGCCGCCCGCGGAGCCTCCGGCAGAGCGGGTGGACTGGCTCGAGCCCTCGGGCTCGGAGCCCACGGTAGGGCAGGTCGCCTGGATCGAGCCCCCAGGCGCGGTGCCCGCGGCAGAGCAGGTCTCCTGGCTCGAGCCCTCGGGAGCGGAGCCGGGGGACTTTGCGGTCGAGCGGCAGGATGATCAGCAGTTCTTCGGCACGGAAGCGGCTGAGAAGCCACCGAATGTCGAGTTGCCAGCGGACCTGTCGGGCGCGTACTCGATCATCGACATGCCGGAGGCCCAGCCGGCCGAGGCGGCGGCGCCAGCCCCCGAGCCCGCATCCGGGCTGCCGCTCATTCTTCCCGAGGACGTCACGCCCGCCGAGGAGCTGGCGCGTCCGTCGGCCAAGCTCGTGCAAATGGTATCGCCGGCGCCGCCCCGCGAGGAACACGCGGGGCAGGCCGAGCAGCCGATGCTCACCGAGACGCTCGGCGATCTCTACCTGAGCCAGGGGTTCCGGAGCGAGGCGGCCGATGTGTACCGCCGGCTGCTCACGCAGCGGCCGAACGACGAAGGGCTCCGGGCGAAGGTGCGCGCCCTGGAAGCGCCGCCGGTGGACCTGAGCGCGGCCGCCCTCGGTGCCGAGTCGGTGGGTGTCTGGCTGAGCCGGGTCGCTGCGGCGCGGCTGGGGGCGCCGGCGCCGCCGGGCCCGGCTGAGCCTCCTCCGGGGCCATCGCCGCTCGAGGCGGCGTTCGCGGCGCCGGTCGCCGAGCCGCCGGGCGAGCCGGCGCACCCGGCGCAGGACGCCTTCTCGCTCGATCAGATCTTCGGCTCACCGTCCGAGAGCCCCTCACCGGGGCCCTCGAACGTCGCGGCCGCTTCGGCTCCGCCGCCGGCGCCGGGCGCGTCGTTCGACGAGTTCTTCGGAGCGCCGCCGGAAGCGGGTAGCGTGCGGCCGGTCGTGAAGGCGCCCGATGAGCCGGCGCAGGGCGGAGACGAGGACCTCAGCGCCTTCAACGCCTGGCTCCAGGGACTCAAGCGCTAGTGCACATCGCGGTGGTCAATGGGCCGAACCTCAATCTGCTCGGGGTTCGGGAGCCGGGACGCTACGGCACCACGACGCTCGGTGAAATCGAGGCTGCGGTGCGCAAGCGCGCGCGCGAGCTGGGCGCCGAGGTTTCGTGGTTCCAGTCCAATCACGAAGGCGAGCTGGTCGAAGCCGTCCAGGCGCTGCGGGCTCGGGCCGACGGGGCGCTGATCAACGCGGCCGCCTATACGCATACCTCCCTGGCCATCCGTGATGCCGTGCTCGCCTCCGGAGTGCCGTTCGTGGAGGTGCATCTCACGAACATTTGGGGGCGGGAGGAGGAGCGGCGGACGTCGCTGCTCGCGGACCTGGCCGTGGGCGTCGTCGCGGGCTTCGGAGCCCGGTCGTATCTGCTCGCGCTCGACGGCCTCGTGGCGCAGCTCAAGGGGCCGAAGAGTCCGGAGGACTGAGATGCGAGTGAGCAGGGCAGTTGCGAGACGCCGAGTTGCGAGCGGTTACGAGATGGGAGTGGCGAGTCGGCAGACCGGTGGTCGGGACGTGCGAGAGGATTCGTCCCTCTCGGCTCATGCCTCGCAACCACTCGCGACTGTGCGTCGCGCAACTACCCTGTCCACCGCCTTCTGAAGGCCGTACCTCTTCATGGCTGACAGGCGCCCCGAACGCATCGATGCCCTCCTCACTCGCCTGGGGGACGAGGGCCTGGACGCGCTGCTCGTTTCCCATCCGCCGAACATCAGGTACCTGACCGGCTTCTCCGGCAGCGCCGGGTTGCTCCTCGTGTGTCGGCAGGGGGTGCTGTTCATCACCGATTTCCGCTACGACACCCAGTCCCGCGAGGAGATCGGGGCGCTGGCCCGCATCGTGATCGACGGCACCGGCAGCTGGGAGCGGCTCCTCAAGCTCCTTCCCGAGTACCCGCTGGTGCGGTCGGTGGGGTTCGAGGGGCACGTGGTCACGGTGCACGAGGCGGAGCGGCTGGCCGGGGAGGAAGCCGTCGCGTGGCGTTTCCAGCCGGTGACGGATCTGGTCGAGAGCCTCCGGGTCGCGAAGGCGCCGGAGGAGGTGGAGGCGATCCGGGCGGCTGGGGCAGTGGCCACCGCCGCGCTGGAGGCGGCAACGGCCGCAGTGCGCCCCGGCCAGACCGAGATGGAGGTCGCAGCGCTCCTGGAAGGGGCGCTGCGGCGGCACGGCAGCGAGGATTACCCGTTCCCCTCCATCGTCGCGTCCGGCCCGCGCTCGGCACTGCCCCACGCCCGCACGTCGACCCGGGTGGTCGAGCGCGGCGACTTCCTGCTCCTGGACTTCGGCGCGGTGGTGGACGGGTATGCGTCCGACGTGACGCGGACCTTCGTGGTCGGCGCGCCGCCCACGGAGCGCCAGGCGGAGGTTTTCGAGGTGGTGCGGCGCGCGCAGCAGGCGGCCCTCGACGGCCTGCGGCCCGGCATCACGGGCAAGCGGGCCGACGCGCTGGCCCGGGACGTGATCGCTGCAGCCGGACACGGCCCCGCCTTCGGCCATTCGCTGGGCCACGGCCTGGGCCTGGAAGTGCATGAAGCGCCGCGCCTTGCGCGGACGGCGGAGCAGGCCTTGCCAGAGGGTGCGGTGGTCACGGTCGAGCCGGGCGTCTATTATTCGGATTGGGGGGGCGTACGGATCGAGGACGATGTGGTCCTCGACTCCGGCCGGGCCACCCTGCTCACCCATTTTTCACGAGACTTCCTGGTGCTTGGATGACCGACCTCGCCCTTGTCAAGGAACTGCTCGCGCTGCTCGATGCGTCGAGCGCCACCACGATCGAGATCCGCCGGGGCTTCACGACCTACCGGGTGAGCCGGGAGAGCGGGCCAGGCGCGTTGGCCTACCTCGCCGCGCCGCCTGCCGGCTCCGCGGCGGTCGGTATGGCGCCGCCGGCGGGCCCGCCGCCAGCCGGTGGCAGTGGCGCGGGGGCTGCCGTGGCCCCGCCCGGGCCGCGGCTCCTCGAGGTCAAGTCGCCGATGGTGGGGACGTTCTACCGTTCGCCCGAGCCGGGCGCGGAGCCGTACGCCAAGGTCGGGAGCCGGGTCAGCACCGGCCAGACGTTGTGCATCATCGAGGCGATGAAGATCATGAACGAGTTGGAGTCGGAGGTGGCGGGCGTGGTGCGGGAGATCCTCGTCGAGGACGCCCAGCCCGTCGAGTTCGGTCAGGTTCTCTTCCGGGTGGAGCCCAGTGTCTGACCCGCATGCGTCCCAACCCATGGTCGCGCCGGCCGGTGCACCGTTCCCGGCACCCGGCGCCGTCCCCGGCAAGTCCGGAGCCCCTCCGTTCTTCCCCGCGTCCATCCGCTGGATGGTGGAACAGAAGGGGTCCGACCTCCTGCTCAAGGTGGGCCGCCCGCCCACGGTGCGGGTGGCCGGCGAGCTGGTGGCGATGCCGAACGCGGCGCCACTGACGCCGCAAGACCTGAAGCTGCTCGCGGAGCACCTGATGCAGCCGCGGCAGCTCAAGGAGTTCATGGAGACCAAGGAGGCCGATTTCGCCATCGGCGTCCCGGGGGTCGGGCGGTTCCGCGTCAACATCTACTGGCAGCGCGGCACGCTGGCGTTCGCCTTCCGGGTGATCCCCTACGAGGTGAAGACGATCGAGGAGCTGCGGCTCCCCACTATTCTGGAGGCGATCGCCCTGAAGCCGCGCGGGCTGGTGCTGGTGACCGGCGTGACGGGGAGCGGCAAGTCGACGGCGCTGGCGGCGATGATCAACCACATCAACCAGAACCGCCGGCTGAACATCATCACGATCGAGGACCCGATCGAGTTTCTGCACCGCGACGTCAACTCGATGATCAGCCAGCGGGAGATCGGCGCCGACACCCTGTCGTTCCACAACGCGCTGCGCCACGTGCTGCGGCAGAACCCCGACGTCCTCCTGGTCGGCGAGATCCGCGACATGGAGACCCTGGACACGGCGATCAAGGCCGCCGACACCGGGCACCTGGTCTTCTCCACGCTGCACACCACCGACGCGACGCAGACCATCAACCGGGTGATCTCGTTCTATCCGCCGCACCAGCACGAGGAGGTGCGCCACCTGCTGTCGACCGCGCTGCAGGCGGTGATCTCGCTGCGCCTGGTGCCCACGGTCGACGGCACGACGCGGGTCGCGGCCTGCGAGATCCTCATCAACACGGCGGCGGTGCGCGAGAACATCCGCGACATCAAGGCGCAGCTCGCGATTCCGGACCTGATCAAGGAAGGCACCGTCCAGTACGGGATGCAGTCGTTCGACCAGAGCCTGATGCAGTGGTACACCAACGGCACGATCTCGCTCGAGCACGCGCTCTACTACTGCTCCAACCCGACCGAATTCCAGCTCCAGGTCGAGGGCATCGCGGCCGCCAGCGACCGCACCTTCGAGGGGTTCCAGGAGAAGGGAAGGGGGGCGAAGGCGAAGCCGGCGCCGGAGGGCAAGCCGGCCGCCGGGGTGCAGCCGGGCGGGTCGGGTGACGCGGTTCCCGACGCTCACGCGCCGGGCATCGCCGGCCTGAGCAGGGACCCGCTGCAGCGCTGATGTTCAAGAAGATCCTCATCGCCAACCGCGGCGAGATCGCCCTCAGGATCATCCGGGCGTGCCGCGAGCTGGGCATCGCCACGGTGGCCGTCTACAGCGAGGCGGACCGGGAATCGCTCCACGTGCGGTTCGCGGACGACGACGTGTGCATCGGCCCGCCGCCGGCGCGCGACAGCTACCTCAAGATCTCCCAGATCATCGCGGCGGCCGAGATCACCGGCGCCGACGCGATCCATCCCGGCTACGGGTTCCTGGCGGAGAACGCCGAGTTCGCGGAGATCGTGCGGGCGTCGAACATCACCTTCATCGGGCCCACGCCGGAGCAGATCCGGGCGATGGGAGACAAGTCGGAGGCCCGGCGGCTCGCCCGGGAGGCGGGCGTGCCCATCATCCCGGGCACGCCGGGGCCGGTGGCCGACGTGGAAGAGGCACTGGCCGCCGCGCGCCAGATCGGCTTCCCGGTCATGATCAAGGCCGCGGCCGGCGGCGGGGGCAAGGGGATGCGGGTCGCGCCCGACGAGGACGATTTCGGGCGCCACTTCCAGCTGGCGCGCGGTGAGGCGCTGGCGGCGTTCGGCAACGACGCCGTCTATCTCGAGAAGTACATCGACCGCCCGCGCCACGTGGAGATCCAGGTGTTCGGCGACACGCACGGGCGGGTGGTGCACCTGAGCGAGCGGGACTGCTCCGTGCAGCGGCGGCACCAGAAGCTGATCGAGGAGGCGCCGTCGCCGGCCCTCACGCCCGAATTGCGGGCCACGATGGGCGCAGCGGCCGTGAAGCTGGCCGAGCGGATCGGCTATGTGGGTGCGGGGACGATGGAGTTCCTCCTCAACGGCGACCATTCGTTCTACTTCATGGAGATGAACACGCGCATCCAGGTGGAGCACCCGGTGACGGAAATGACGACCGGGTGGGACCTGGTGAAGGAGCAGATCCGGGTGGCGGCCGGCGAGCCGCTGTCGGTGCCGGAGAGCGGCCTGTTCCTGCGCGGCCACGCGATCGAGTGCCGGGTGAACGCCGAGGACCCGGCGCGGAACTTCCAGCCGTGCCCCGGGTTGGTCACCACGTTCCATCCACCGGGCGGGCCGGGCGTGCGCGTGGACACGCACATGTACGCGGGCTACACGGTGCCGCCGTACTACGACTCGCTGCTGGCCAAGGTGATCGTGCACGGGAACGATCGGGCGGAAGCGCTGGCGCGCATGCATCAGGCGCTGGACGGCTTCATCATCGAGGGGATCACGACGACCATCCCCTTCCTGGGCCGGGTCATCAAGCACCCCGCCTTCCAGGCCGGCGACGTGGACACCAAGTTCGTGGAACGGGAGAGCCAGCTCTTGGGGAGTGCCGAGCCGTGAAAATCGACGTCATCTTCGCGCCCAACGCCGTGACGCCGGCCGACCTGGCCGGCCGCACAGTGGTGGTCGTGGACGTGCTCCGCGCCACCACCACCATCGCCGTGGCGCTCGCCAACGGGGCCAAGGCGGTCCTGCCGGCGGGTTCCACCGACGAGGCGCTGCGGATCGCGCAGAACCTCGAGCGCGACGCCGTGGTGCTGGCGGGCGAGCGGAAGTCGGTGCGCATCCCCGGTTTCGCGCTGGGCAACTCGCCCGCCGAGTTCGGCCCCGAGGCGGTGGCGGGCAAGACCATCGTCATGACTACGACGAACGGCACGGCGGCGCTGATCGCGGCGCAGGGCGCCCGCGAGGTGATGGCGGCGGCTCCGGTGAACTTCACCACCGTCGTGCAGCGCGCCCGCGCGGCGCTGGAGCAGTACGGCGAGCTGGTGATCCTGTGCGCGGGCGGGGACAAGCAGTTCGCCCTGGAGGACGCCTTCGCGGCAGGCCGGCTCACCAAGGTGCTGCTTCCGGACGGCGGGCTGCGGCGGGTCACGGTCAACGACGGTGCCGTGGCCGCGCTGGAACTCGCCCGGCACTACGGCGAGCGCTGGATGCGCGCGCTCCGCGCGAGCGCCCACGGCCGCGAGCTGGTCGAGCTCGGGTTCCGCGCCGACCTCGAGGCGTGCGCCGCGCAGGACACGCACCCCGTGCTCCCCCTCTATGCCGACCGCAGGATCACGGCCTATCGACCCTCGAACGAAGGATGAGCTCTGGGCCATCGGGGCCCTGCTCGCGGGCGCGTTTCTCGCGCTCGCGACGACCCCCTCGGTCTCGCTGACCGGCAGCGCCGGCGTCGTCCTCGGCGGTGCCCTGCGCCGTCTCCTGGGCGTCGGGGCCGCCGCCGTCCCGCTGATCCCCCTGTGCTGGGCCGTCGCGCTGTTCGGACACCTCGACCGCTCGCTCGGCCGCCGCGTCACCATTCTCCTGCTGGGGCTCGCGATCACGGTGCCCTTCGCGGTCGGCGTGGTCTACCAGAACGCGGATGCCGCCGCGCGGGCAATGGTGGCGGCCGGCCAGGCGCCGGAACCTCCGGCCTGGGTCGGTCTGGCGGGTGGGTTTCTCGCCTTCGAGCTCGCGGGCATCGGGCCGGTGGGGGAAGGGCTGTTGGCGCTGGGCGCGTTCAGCGTGCTCACGGTCATTACCGTGGGCTGGAACCCCCTCGGGGTGCTGAGGAAGAAGGAAGCGGTTACAGGTGGTGGGTTGCAGGTTGTGGAGACTGCGCCGCCGCCAGAGGAAATGGCCGAGGACCTGTTCGGCGCCGAAGATGAAGGTGAGGAGGCCGAGCCGCTGCCTGCCAAGCGGGGACGGAGGGGCGGATCGTCCACACCCCACACCCCACACCCTACACCCCCTGCTTCTCCCGACGAACTCCCCCCCATCGACCTGCTGAGCCCGCCCGCTCCCCAGGCCGCCAATTTCGAGGCCGAGCTCGACCGGCTCCAGGCGGTGCTGCTCGATACGCTGAAGCAGTTCAAGGTCGAGGGCGCGATCGCCGGGCGGACTACCGGCCCGGTGGTGACGCAGTTCGAGGTCGTGCCGGCCGCGGGCGTGAAGGTGGGCCGCATCGCGGCGCTGGCCGACGACCTCGCGCTCACCATGCGCGCGCAGTCCATCCGCATCGTGGCCCCGATCCCGGGGAAGGGCGCGGTGGGGGTGGAGGTCCCGAACCCCACGCCGCGGATCGTCGGTTTCCGCGAGCTGCTCGAGGCCCAGGAGTGGTCGCGCGCGAGCCAGCGCCTGTTGCTGCCCATCGCGCTGGGCCGCGATCTCGAGGGGCGCGCGATCATCGCCGACCTGGCGAAGATGCCGCACCTCCTGATCGCCGGGGCGACCGGGTCCGGCAAGTCGGTCTGCATCAACACCATCATCACCAGCCTGGTGTACCGCTACACGCCGGCCGAGCTGCGGATGCTGATGATCGACCCCAAGATGGTCGAGCTGTCGATGTACAACGCGCTGCCGCACCTCCGGCACACGGTCGTCACGGACAACAAGGACGCCGCGCACGTCTTCAAGTGGGCGGTGTGGGAGATGCAGGACCGCTACGAGCTGCTCCACGCCAACCAGGCGCGCAACGTGGTGGACTTCAACCACAAGCTCGCCGAGGGCCAGCAGTTGCTGAAGCCGAACGGCGAGGCGTGGGACGAGGGCCCGCTCCCTTACGTGATCCTGTTCGTGGACGAGCTGGCCGACCTCATCATGACGGTGCAGGCCGAGGTCGAGACGCCGCTGGCCCTGCTGGCGCAGAAGGCGCGGGCCATCGGCATTCACCTGGTGCTCGCCACCCAGCGCCCGTCGGTCAACGTCATCACCGGACTGATCAAGGCGAACTTCCCGTGCCGCATCGCGTTCCGCGTGGCGTCGAAGGTCGACAGCCGCACCATCCTCGACCAGAACGGCGCCGAGGCGCTGCTCGGCAACGGCGACATGCTCTTCATGCCGCCGGGGAAGAGCGACTTGATGCGCCTGCAGGGAGCGTACGTCGGCACCGAGGAAACCGAGCGGGTGATGCACTGGTTCGACGCGCGCCGCGAGGAGCGGATCGAGGCCGCTGCGGCCGAGGCGGCGGCGGAGGAGGGGGTCGGCGGCGAGGCCGACATCCTCGAGGTGGTGCGCGCGCGGATCGCGGAGGAAGAGGGCGAAGGCGAGCCGGGCGCGACCCTCGGTGCGCCGGACGAGCGCGACGCGTTGTTCCGCCAGGCGGCGGAGGTCTGCATCCAGAACCAGCTCGGCTCGACGTCGCTGCTGCAGCGCCGTCTCAAGATCGGTTACGGCCGGGCGGCCCGGATCATCGACCAGCTGCACGACGCCGGGATACTCGGCCCGCCGGATGGGTCCAAGGCCAGGCAGGTGACGGCCGGCCTGGACGATCTCGATAGAGTGGGTCCGTACTAGAGAACCGAGAGGGCAGTGAAGTTGCGAGACGCCGAGTTGCGAGTGGCTGTGAGTTGAGAGCGTTCGGAGGCGGCAGGTTCTGCAAACTCAGCTGTGTTCGCGGAACTCGCATCTCGTAACCGCTCGTAACTCAGCGTCTCGCAACTGTACCGCACTCTGCGTTCTGTGCCCTGCCGAATTACTGCCAGGCGCTGCGATATTCCGGTTTCGACCGATCTGGCCGGGTGTCTAGCTTCGCGGCGTGCTCAAGAGCGATCCCAGCACCTGGAAGGACCCGCGGCACCGGGAAGGCGCCCGCGCCGAGGCGCTCGCGGCCGACGCGCTCCGCGTTCAGGGCTACCAGGTCCTGGAGCAGCGGTTCCGTTACGGGCACTCGGACGTGGACCTCGTGGCGCGGCGGGGCGCGGTCGTGGTCTTCGTCGAGGTCAAGTCGCGCGCCGACGAGCGCTTCGGCGCCGCCTCCGAGGCGGTCACGGCGAGGAAGCAGGCCAACCTCGTGCGCGCCGCCTCGGTCTGGCTCACGCGCCAGGGCAGGGCCTGGAACAGCATCCGCTTCGACGTCATCACGGTCACGGGCGGGAAGCTGGAGTGGCTGGAAGATGCCTTTCGTCCAGGCTGGAGGTAGCGGCTGGCGGAATTCGTCTTTCGGTATATATTCGGGTGCGTGGAGATAGGGGTTAGGGGCTAGGGGCTAGGGGCTAGGGGCTGCCTGAGGCAGGGTCTGGGTCTCACGACTGGCAACTCGTAACCACTCGCAACTTGGCGTCTCGCAACTGTTCTGAAATCTCTTTTCCGAGGTTCTGATGGCTGCGGAAGGACAGCAGGACGATCGCAGGAAGGCGTTGAATTTGGCGATAGCCCAGATCGAGAAGACCTGCGGCAAGGGCTCCATCATGCGCATGGGCTCGGACCGGGCGCGGGTGAAGGTGGACGCCATCTCGACCGGCGCCCTCAATCTCGATGCGGCCATCGGGGTCGGCGGCATCCCGCGAGGCCGGGTGACCGAGATCTTTGGCCCCGAGTCCTCCGGCAAGACGACGCTCGCCCTGCATGTTGCGGCCAACGCGCAGCGGGCGGGTGGCGTCGCGGCGTACGTGGACGCGGAGCACGCGCTCGACGTGGATTACGCCCGGAAGCTCGGCGTGGACATCGACAACCTCCTCATCTCGCAGCCCGACACGGGCGAGCAGGCGCTGGAGATCACCGACATCCTGGTGCGCTCGGGCGCGGTGGACGTGATCGTGGTGGACTCGGTGGCGGCGCTGGTGCCCAAGGCGGAGATCGAGGGAGAGATGGGCGACGCGCACGTCGGCCTCCAGGCCCGGCTGATGAGCCAGGCGCTGCGCAAGCTGGCGGGCGGGATCAACCGCTCCCGGACCTCCGTGATCTTCATCAACCAGCTGCGCGAGAAAGTCGGCATCCTGTTCGGCAACCCCGAGACCACGAGCGGCGGGCGGGCGCTGAAGTTCTACGCCTCGGTGCGGCTCGACATGCGGCGCATCGGCCAGGTGAAGGAGCGCGACGTGGTGATCGGCAACCACACCCGCGTGAAGGTGGTGAAGAACAAGGTGGCGCCGCCGTTCCGGCAGGCGGAGTTCGACATCATGTTCGACGAGGGGATCAGCCACGCCGCGTTGCTGGTGGACCTCGCGGCCGAGATGGGCGTGATCGTGAAGTCGGGCGCGTGGTACGCCTACAACGACCAGCGCATCGGCCAGGGCCGGGAGAACACCAAGCTCTTCCTCAAGGACAATCCGCCGCTGATGGCCGAGATCGAGGCGAAGGTGAAGGACGGCCTGGGGATGAAGGCGGTGGCGCCGGCCGAGGACGAGGCGGTCGCGGAGGAGTAGTGCCCGCCGTCACGGCGCTCCTGCCCGACCCGCGGGGCAGTGGCGGGTTCACCGTCTTCCTGGACGGTGCCTCGTTCGCGCTGGTGGCTGCCGCGGACGTGCGCGAGCTGGGGCTCGCGGTCGGCGCGTCGCTCGCGCCCGCGCAGCTCGAGCGGGTGGAGCGGCGCGCCGAAGTGTTCGCCGCGCGGTCGGGGGCGATGCGCATCCTCGCCTACCGCGCGCTGCCCTCGGTCGAGATCGAGCGCCGCCTGGTGCGCAAGGGGTACGCGGCCGCGGCGGCGGGCGAGGCGGTTGGCGCACTGGTGGCGGCCGGCCTCATCAACGACGACGAGTTTGCGCGGCACTACGCCCGGACGCGGGCCCGGCGCTTCCGCTACGGGCCAGCCCGCCTGACCCGGGATCTCCGCCGCCTCGGCATCGGCCAGGAGGAGGCCGTGCGGGCGATCCGCGCCGCGTTCGAGGAGGAGGGAGTGGACGCCGTCGGGCTGCTCAAGGAGGCGGCGGCCAGGAAACTCCAGTCGCTGCGGGACGTCGAGCCGGACGTGCGCCGGCGGCGGCTCAAGACCTACCTGCTGCGCCGCGGATTCGCGGCGGCCGACGTCGTCGAGGTGGTCAAGGCGGCGCTCGCGGGCTAAGTTTCTCCGGCTAATGAACGCCGCGACCATCCGCCGCCGCTTCCTCGATTTCTTCACGCAGCGTGGCCACCGCGAGGTGGCCTCGTCGTCACTCGTCCCCGCCGACGACCCCACGCTGCTGTTCACCAATGCCGGAATGGTGCAGTTCAAGCGCGTCTTCCTGGGGCTCGAGCGCCGCGACTACCGGCGCGCGACCACCTCGCAGAAATGCGTGCGCGCCGGCGGCAAGCACAACGATCTCGAGCAGGTGGGCCACACCGACCGGCACCACACCTTCTTCGAGATGCTGGGCAATTTCTCCTTCGGCGACTACTTCAAGCGCGACGCCATCGCCTTCGCCTGGGAGTACGTGACCAGCTCCGAGTGGCTCGGCATTCATCCCGATCGCATCCGCATCAGCGTCCACGCCCAGGACGACGACGCGCGCCGCCTGTGGCGTGAGGTCGCCGGCCTGGCCGACGAGCGCATCTACGGCCTCGGCGACAAGGACAACTTCTGGCAGATGGCGGACACGGGGCCGTGCGGCCCGTGCTCCGAGCTGTACGTGGACGTGGGCGAGACCGGCGTCGCCACGTCGAACCACGTCCACTCGCTCGACCAGTTTGTCGAGGCGGCCGAGGCCGGCCGCTTCCTCGAGATCTGGAACCTCGTCTTCATGCAGTTCGACCGGCAGGCCTCCGGCGAGCTGAAGCCGCTGCCCGCGCCGTCGGTCGACACCGGCGCCGGGCTGGAGCGGATCGCGGCGGTGCTGCAGGGCGTCGGCTCCAACTTCCACACCGATCTCTTCGTGCCCCTGATCGCGCGCGCAGAAGCGGTGGTCGGCCAGCCCTACGATCAGGGACCCGCCGGCGCGCCGTTCCGGGTGCTCGCGGATCACGCGCGGGCCGTGGCGTTCCTGCTGGCCGACGGGGTGTACCCCTCGAACGAGGGCCGCGGCTACGTGTTGCGCCGCATCCTCCGGCGCGCCGTCCGCCACGCCTACCTCCTCGGCCGGCGCGATCCCACGCTGGTGGCGCTGGTGGACGAGGTCGTGAAGGTGATGGGCGGGCACTACCCGGAGCTGGTGCGCCACGCGTCGCATCTGGCCGACGTGACCCGGGCGGAGGAGGAGCGCTTCTTCGAGACGATCGAAGGCGGGCTGCTGCGGCTCAAGGAGCTGTCATCGGTCTCGGCCGAGGAGGCGTTCAAGCTCTACGACACCTACGGTTTCCCGATCGACCTGACCGAGATCGTCGCGGCAGAACGCGGGCTGCCGGTGGACATCCCCGGGTTCGAGAAACTGCTCGAGGAGCAGCGGAACCGGTCGCGGACCGACCGGCGCTCGCGCACGCCGGCAGCGCCGGTCTCGGGCCACCCCGGGCGCTCGGGGTCCTCCCTGGCGCCCACCCCGCCCGGCACCCCACCGCGGGGAACCCCCCCCTTCGCACCCGGGGCGGTCCTCGACCGGCTCGGGGGCGCGAAGGCCAAGTGGGTGCCCGTCACCAAGCGCGGCCGGCAGAAATGGGTTGGGTACGACTCGCTTCGGGCCGAGACCGACATCCTGGCGTTCCAGCAGACCGATGCCGGGTTGGGGCTGATCCTTCACGAGAACCCGTTCTACGCGGAGAGCGGCGGCCAGGTCAGCGATACGGGCGAGGTGCGCGGCCAGGGCTGGGTGCTGCCGGTGGCCGAGGTGCGGAAGGTAGAGGGGAAGACGGCTTTGTTCGGGCCGCACGAAGGGCCGTTCGAGCCGACGCCGGTCGAGGCGCTGGTGAACGAGCCGCTGCGGCGCGACACCGAGCGCAACCACACCGCCACCCACCTGTTGCACGCCGCGCTGCGCAAGATTCTGGGCGAGCACGTGCGGCAGGCCGGGTCGGTCGTCTCCCCCGAGCACCTGCGGTTCGACTTCACGCACCACCAGCCCATCGCACCCGAGGTCCTCGCCGAGATCGAAGCCGAGATGAACCGGCACGTGTGGGAGAACCGCGAGGTCGTCATCCGGGAGATGCCGTACGCCGAAGCGCTCGCGCTGGGGGCGATGGCGCTGTTCGGTGAGAAGTACGGCGACGTGGTGCGGACCATCACGATCCCCGACGTGTCGCGCGAGCTGTGCGGCGGCTGCCACGTGCGCACCACCGGCCAGATCGGCCTGGTGCGGCTGGTGGGCGAGACCGGCGTGGGGGCGGGCGTGCGGCGCGTGGAGGCGCTCACGGGCCCCGGAGCCTACGACTGGCTGCTGGACCGTGTGCGGCTCCTGGACGGCGTGGCCGAGGCCATGGGCAGCGCGCCGGAGCACCTCACGCGGCGCGTCGAGGCGCTGGTCGAGGAGCGGAAGAAGCTGGAGAAGCGGGTCGAGGAACTGATCAAGGGTGGCGGGGCGCGTTCGGACGCACGCAGCACCGAAGTGAACGGGACCAGGATCGCCGTCTCGGCGTCCGCCACGGCGGACCGCAACGAGATCGGCGCGACCATCGACGCGTTCCGTTCCCAGAACAAGAGCGGCGTGCTCGTCATCGTGGCGACCGGCGAGCGGCCGGGCATCCACGTCGGCGTCACGGACGACCTGGTGGCGCGGGGCGTGATCGCGCCCGATATCGCCAACCGCCTCGCCGCGCTGAGCGGTGGGAAGGGCGGGGGCCGCCCGCATTTCGCGTCGGCGGGCGCCGGCGACCCCACCAAGCTGGGGGAGGTGGAGCGCCGCGCGCCGGAGATCGTGCGCGAGGTGGTGGAGTCGCACCCGTGACCCCAAACCCTACCCCCTACACCCTACACCCCTTTTTCGCATGACCCGGGACGCCGTCCGTGCCTGGTTGCTGAGTCGTACCCCGACTCCACCCGAGGCGCTCGCCCACAAGCTCTCCCAGTGCCTGGAGACGGCGCCGGACGCCGTGCTGGCGGGTGATTCGCTCGCCGAGGTCGCCGGCCGGCTCGGCGTTGCCACGCTGCGCACCGCGGTCGACCGGCAGGACGTCGCCGCGGAGGCGGCGATGGACCTGCTGGCGGCGGACGCCTTCGTGACCTACGCGTTCGAGGCGGCGGCGGAGGAGGGGGAGGAGCTGACCGGGCTGGTGCACCGTCTGCTGGCGGAGGTCCCGGCGTGAGCGGGTACCTGGGCGAGCTGATGGAGCGCGCGCCCGGCCTGTGCGTCCTGGTGGACCCCGAGCGCACGGCTGCGGCCGATGCCGCGGCGTTGGCGGCGCGCGCGGAGGCGGACGGGGTGGCGGCGCTGCTGATCGGGTCCTCGTACGACGACACGGCGCGCACCGGCGAAGTGGCGGCGGCGATCAAGCGCGCCGCGACGCTGCCGCTGCTGCTCTTCCCGGGCTCCGCGGCGCAGCTGGTGCCCGAGGTGGACGCGGTGCTGTTCCTCTCGCTGGTGTCGGGTCGCAATCCGCAGTACCTAATCGAGGAGCACGTCCGGTCGGTGCCGTTCTTCCGCAAGCATCACGTGCCCGTCATTTCCACCGCGTACATCCTGATGGACGGCGGGAAAGTGACCGCGGTCGAAGCGGTGAGCCAGACGCGGCCGCTGCCGGCCGACAAGCCCGAGATCGCGGCGGCGCACGCCGAGGCGGCGGAGATGATCGGGATGGCGGCGGTCTACCTCGACGCGGGGAGCGGCGCCGCGAGGCCGGTCGCGCCGGAAGTGATCCGCGCGGTCCGCCGCGCGGTGGCGCTGCCGATCCTGGTGGGCGGCGGCATGCGCGCCGCGGCGCAGGTCTGCGACGCGCGCCGTGCCGGCGCCGACTTCGTGGTGGTGGGCAGCGCCATCGAGGACGGCGGGCCCGCCCGGGTCCGCGAGCTGGCGGCGGCGGCGCGGTGAGCGACGGGGCTCGGGCGGAGGCACGATGATCGATCTGCACACGCATCTGATTCCCGGGGTCGACGACGGCTCCCATACCATCGAGCAGTCGGTCGAGGTGCTGCAGCGCTTCGCCGAGCAGGGCGTGGCCGCGGTGTGCTGCACGCCGCACCTCCGGGCGAGCGCGCTCGAGTCGGCGCCGTGCGACGACATGGACTCGCTGCTGGGCGACCTGGTGGATGCGGCGCCGCCCACGCCGGTGCTGAGCCGCGGCTTCGAGGTCATGCTCGACATCCCGGACCCGCAGTTCACGGACCGGTGCTGCTGCCTGGCGGGCACGCGCTATCTGCTGGTGGAGTTCGGGCGCCTGGTGCCGGCCGACGCGAGCGTCGAGGTGCTCGCGCGCATCGTGGCTCAGGGCCTGGTGCCGCTGCTGGCGCATCCGGAGCGCTACTCGGTCTGCTCGCCCGAGCTGGCGCGCCGCTGGCAGCGGGCCGGGGTCGTGCTGCAGGTCGACGCCACCACGCTGCTGGCCGATTCGCGGCGGGCGGGCCGGGCCCGGGCGCTGCTCGAAGCGGGCTGCGCCTCCATCGTCGCCAGCGACAACCACGGCGATACCCGGTCTGTGGCCGCGGCGGTCGAGTGGCTCGAGTCGCACGGCGGCGGGGCGCAGGCGGAGCTGCTGGCCATCGACAACCCGCGCGCGATCCTCGACGACGAGCCGGTGCGGCCGGTGCCGCCGCTCAGGGTGCGGCGCTCGCTCTACACCCAGTTCAAGGACTTCCTCATCGGAGGATCCGAGGCGTGAGCGCTCCGGTCGGGCATCTCGAGGAACTGGCCCGGGTCGCGTCCCGCGCCGCCGCCGCGCTGGCCGAGCCGGTGGCGCGGTACGTGGCGCTGGTCCAGGGCACGCTGGCGGCGGGGCGGACGGTCTTCTTTGCCGGCAACGGCGGCAGCGCGGCGCACGCCCAGCACATCGCGACCGAGTACGTGGTGCGCTACCGGCCGGCGAAGCGGCGGGCCGCGCCGGCCCTCGCGCTCTCGACCGACAGCTCGCTGCTGACGGCGGCCGGCAACGATCTCGGCTTCGAGCAGATCTTCGCGCGGCAGGTCGAGGCGCACGGGCGCACGGGCGACCTGCTGGTGCTGATCTCGACCTCCGGCCGCTCGCCCAACCTGGTGAAGGCGGCCGAGGCCGCGAAGGCGGCGGGCGTACGGACCGTGGGGTTGCTGGCCTCGGGCGGCGGCGCTCTGGCGGCGATGGTGGACGTCGCGGTCGTCGTGCCCACCGACGACACGGCGCACGCGCAGGAGATCCAGCTCGCCATCGACCACTACGTCTGCTCCCAGGTGGAACCGGGGCTGTGAGAGACGCAGGCACAGGGGCACGGGGGCACGGGGGCACAGTGACCGCTTCTCCCGTGCGCCCGTGCGCCTGTGCCCCCGTGCCCGCCTTCACCGTGCCCCTGGGCCCCTGTGCCGCTGTGCCCGCTTCGTGATCTCTCTCGCCGGCAAGCGCGCGCTGGTCACGGGCGGCACCCGGGGGATCGGCAAGGCCACGGTCGAGCTGCTGCGCGCCGCGGGCGCCGAGGTGCTGGCGGTCGGTCGTGCGAGCCACGGCGATCTCGCTGGCCGCGCCGGCGTCGAGGCGCTCGCGCGGGCGGTCACGGGCCCGCTCGACATCCTGGTCGTCAATCACGGCGTGTGGGAGGCGGAGGGCGTGCCGCTCGAGCGGATGAGTGAGGCGCAGTGGCGCTCGACCCTCGCCCAGAACCTCGACTCGGTCTTCTACGTCATCCGCGCTTTCGGCCCGCGACTGGCCGACGGCGGCTCCGTGGTGCTGGTGGCCTCCACGGCGGCGCAGCGCGGTGAGGCGTTCCACGCCGACTACGCCGCCAGCAAGGGCGCGATCGTCGCGCTCACCAAGAGCCTCGCGGTGGAGTTGGCGCCGCGGGTGCGGGTCAACTGCGTGGCGCCCGGCTGGACCGACACCGAGATGGCGGCGCGGCCGTACGCCGGCGGGGGTCGCGTGGCGATCGAGGCCACGATCCCGCTGGGCCGCGTGGCCGCCGCGGCGGACGTCGCGGGCCCGATCGTGTTCCTCTGCTCGAGCCTGGCGCGGCACATCACCGGCGAGATCCTCAACGTGAACGGCGGGAGCGTGCTCTGTGGCTGACGTCTTCCCGCTGGAGCGGATCCCCGAGCCGGTGCGGCAGATCGCGCGCACGCTGCGCGGGGCGGGGCACGAGGCGTGGTTCGTGGGCGGGGCGGTGCGCGACGTGCTGTTCGAAGCGCGCGGCGCCGGCGCGCCGCCTAGGGTGGGCGACTTCGACATCGCCACCTCCGCGCCGCCCGATGCGGTCCGCGCGCTGTTCCGTCGCACCGTGCCGATCGGCATCGAGCACGGCACGGTCGCGGTGCTGAGCGGCGACGGCGCGGGCCACGAGGTCACCACCTTCCGGCGCGACGTCGAGACCGACGGCCGGCACGCGAAGGTGGCGTTCGGCGTCTCGCTCGACGACGACCTGGCGCGGCGCGACTTCACCATCAACGCGGTGGCGGTGCACCCGGAGACGGGCGAGATCCGGGATCCCTTCGGCGGGCGCGCCGACCTCGCGGCGGGTGTGGTGCGCGCGGTGGGCGATCCGGCGGTCCGGTTCCGCGAAGACCGCCTGCGGGTCCTGCGGGCGCTGCGGTTCGCCGCGGTCTTCGGCTTCGAGATCGAGCCCGCCACCTGGGCGGCGCTGAGCGCGTCGGTGCCCGACCTCGACCACCTGTCGCGCGAGCGGGTGCGGGACGAGTGGCTCAAGACGCTGGAGGCGCCCGCGCCCTCGGCCGGCGTCGCGCTGTGGCGGCGTGCCGGCGCCTTGGCCCGCGTGTGGCCGGAGATGGCGGAGCTGGGCCCCGACGTGCCCGGGCGGCTCGACGCGATCGAGCAGCCGGGCGATCCGGTGCTGCTGACGGCCGCGGCGCTGTGGCACGCGGGCGCCACCGAGGACGCCGCCGAGTCGGCGGTGCGGCGGCTGCGTTTCTCCAACGACCAGGCGACCCTGGTGCACGCGGTCGTGGCCGGCCTGCGGGTGCCGCTTCCCGCGCCCGGGGCCACCCGCGAGGTGCGGCACTGGCTGTCGAGCCACCGGAGCCACGCGCGCGAGATCCTGGCCGTCGCCGAGCCGCGGGCGCGGCGGGCCGACTTCGTGGCGGCGGTCCGGGCGATCGAGGCGTCCAGCGATCCGCTGACGGTGCGCGAGCTGGCCGTGTCGGGCGACGACCTGGCGGCGGCCGGGGTCCCGCCCGGCCGGGCGATGGGCGAGATCCTGCGGAAGCTGCTGGACGAGGTGCTGGACGAGCCGTGGCGGAATACGCGCGAGCACCTGCTGGCGCGCGCCAGGGAACTGGCGTGATCAGCGCTCAGGCGTTGGGGTTCGGGGTCGTCGCCGCCTCCGCGAACCTGATGGGCGCCTGGGCCGTGACGCGCAGCGCGCGGCTCGGCCTCAGGGTGATCGAGCTGCTGTTCGCCTACGCCGCCGGCTTCATGATCGCGCTCGCCCTCGTGGGCGTCGTGCCCGAGGCGCTGGCCAGGGATCCGGTGGCGGCCGCGCCCATCATCCTGATCGGGTACCTGCTGGTGCACCTGACGCAGCACACCGTCACGCCGCACTTCCATTTCGGCCAGGAAACCCACCACGTCAGCCACGCGGCGAGCGTGTCGGGGATCGTCGGGCTGTTGCTGCACACCTTCTTCGACGGCGTGGCGATCGCGTCCGGCTTCCTGGTGAGTCCCAGGCTCGGGCTGCTGTTCTTCTTCGCCATCTTCCTGCACAAGCTGCCCGAAGGCGTCACGGTCTCGAGCCTGGTGCTCGCCGCGGGCGAGACCCCGCGCCGGGCAGTGCTCGCGGCGGCGGCCCTCGGGGCGGCGACCATCCTCGGCGTGCTCCTGACCGAGCGGACCACCGTGCTCGTGCAGCACGGGCTCGCGCTCTCGGCCGGCGTCACGCTGTACGTGGGCGCGTCGAACCTCGTGCCCGAGTTCCAGGGCAAGCACGGGTGGCGGCTGCCCCTGGCGTTCTTCGCCGGGGCGGGCTCGTTCGTCGGCGCGGAGGCGCTGCTGAATCGCCTGATGGTCTAGTGGCCGCTCGCGCCTGCACCGTCGGCGAGGGCCGCCCGGCTCTCCGTGAGCCAGCGCCGCAAGCCCACGGCCCGACCCACCGACTGGGGATCGTTGCCCGCGGCGGCCAGCCGCCGCGCCCAGGCGCGCTCGACGCGCACGGCGATCTCCTCTGCCGCCGATAGCACCGCCGCGCCCCGGTCCGTGAGGGTGGCTTCGGGCTGATCCGCGCCGGACGCGGAGTGGGCGCCGCCGCGGGGAGCTCCCCCTCGGCGGGCCGGGTTCCGGCGCAGCAGGCCGCTCCGCTCCAGCCGCCGGAGTTGCTCGCTCAGCGTGGCGGCCCCGACCGACAGCGTCCGCGCGAGTGTCCCCTGGGTGAGCGGGGCCTCCCTCTCGATGGTGAGCAGAACGACGAAACCGCAGGCGCTGAGAGGCACGACGCTCAGCGCGCGGTCCATCTCTCTCTCCAACGCGCGGGAAAGGGCCAGCGCGGCCGGGAGCAGGCCGTGCCAGCCCACATAGCGGTGTGGCACGCCCGGGACCGACTTCGTATGCGAACTTGGCGACCGACTCCGCAGCTTCATGGGCCTCCAGGTGTTGGGCGCCCCGACTGCCACGGCGACCCGGGCGGCCGACTCCCCGGGGCCGCGGGTCTCCCGCGTTGGGCGTCGCGACTTCCACATAGCCCCCGGGCGGCCGACTCCCCAGGGTCACGAGTCTCCCGGGTTGAGCGTCGCGACTTCGCATACGAACTTGGCCTCTGGCATCACCGGCGAGTCACCGGCCCAGACGCACGGCAACGCCGGTTGGGTGCCCGAACCGGCCGCCGGGGTCCCTCCGGAGCGTTCCTGCCATTGCGAGGGCCCAGAGAGGCTCTGCGACGGCTGCGGGACGGCAGCCCCGTAGGTGCCCTCAGTCCACGGGGAGGGGCCTGGCGGGTCGCTGCGGGAGGGCCTCGCTGGCCGCGGTGCGGGCGGGCATCGCTGGCCAGAGCGGGAGGGGGCGGCTGGCACTCCCTCTCCCCGATCAATCAGACTATATTGGTCACATCGAACAGACCCATGAGGTCACATGAAGGCCGCCAAGGTATCCGAGCTCAAGGCGGGGCTAAGCAAGTATCTCGCGCGCGTCAAGCGGGGTGAGCAGGTCCTGATCACGGAGCGCGGGCGCACGATCGCCAAGATCGTGCCGGTGCTGCGTTCCGAGTCCGCCGAGGAGGAGCGCATCCTCGAGCTGGAGCGGTTGGGCATTGCCCTCCCGTCGCAATATCCGGGCGTCCCCCCCGAGTACTGGAAGCTGAAGCTGCCCGAGGACCCGGAAGGCAAGGTCCTGAAGGGTTTCCTCCGCGATCGCGAGGAGGAGCGGTGAGGTACTGGGATGCCTCCGCACTGTTCCCCCTGCTGGTCAACGAGCCGGCCACGAGTGAGGCTCGCGCTCTGCTCAAGAGCGACGAGATTGTCTACGTCTGGTGGGGCACGCCGGTGGAGTGTGCGAGCGGGCTCGCCCGCCGGCTGCGCGACGAAGAGCTGAGCCCGGCGCGCCACGAGGAGGCGATGAAGACGCTGGTAGCGGCGATGCCCGGCTGGAAGCCGATCGTGCCAAGCGACGCCTTGCGGGCCGATGCGATGCGGTTCGCCAGGCTGCACGCGCTGCGTGGCGGGGATGCGTTGCAGCTCGCGGCGGCCTTGAGCTGGGCGCAGCGCTCCCCGGATGGTCTCGAGGTGGTCTGCCTGGATCGGAGGCTGCGTGACGCGGCCCGGAACGAGGGCTTCACGGTGCTCCCCGCGTGAAGAAGCCCGCCGGGAAGGAACCCTCGCTCTTCGCCCCGCCGGAGTCGGCGCAGCCGCTGGCCGCGCGCATGCGGCCGCGGGCGCTCGAGGAGTTCCTCGGCCAGGAGCAGTTGCTGGGCCCGGGCAAGGCGCTGGGCGAGCTGATCCTTCGCGGCGAAGTGGGCTCGATGATCTTCTGGGGCCCGCCGGGGAGCGGCAAGACCACGCTCGCCCTGCTGCTCGCCCAGTACACCGACCGCGAGTTCGTGCCGTTCAGCGCCGTGACCGAGGGCGTGCCGCGGGTGCGCGAGGTGATCCACGAGGCCGAGGAGCGGCTCGCGCAATATGGCCGCCGCACCATCCTGTTCTGCGACGAGATCCACCGCTTCAACAAGGCGCAGCAGGACGCGTTCCTGCCGCACGTCGAGCGCGGCACGATCGCGCTGATCGGCGCCACGACCGAGAACCCGAGCTTCGAGATCACGGGCGCGCTGCTCTCGCGCACGCGGGTGTTCGTCCTGGAGCCGCTGACCGAGGTGCACGTCCGGACGCTGGTGGGCCGGGCGCTGGAGGACGAGGAGCGGGGCCTCGGCAAGCTCCACCTGGCGCTGGATGACGACGCGCTGGCGTTGCTGGCCCGCGAGGCGGACGGGGATGCGCGCCGCGCGCTCCAGGCGCTCGAGGCGGCGGCGGAGTACGTGGTTGGGACGCACGGGCTCACAGACGCACAGACGCATGGGGAGGGCGGGGAGGCCGGTGGCCCGGCGAAGGCCGTTTCGGACGCGAAGCGGCACGGCGGCCCGCACACCGGGCCGCCGGCAGAGCGATCGCGAAGCGAGCGCGTCCCCAAGCGGGAGCGTCCCGAGGGGACGGAACGGCCCCCCAGCGGAGCCGCGGGAGTCATCACCGCCCAGATCATCGCCGACGCGCTGCAGCGCCGGTTCGCCAAGTACGACAAGGGCGGCGAGGAGCACTACAACCTCATCTCGGCGCTGCACAAGGCGATGCGCGGCTCCGATCCCGACGGCGCGCTCTACTGGCTCGCGCGGATGATCGACGGCGGCGAGGACCCGCTCTACATCGCCCGCCGCGTGATCCGCGCCGCGAGCGAGGACATCGGCCTCGCCGACCCGCGGGCGCTCACCGTCGCGCTGGCGGCGAAGGACACGCTCCATTTCCTCGGCCAGCCGGAGGGCGAGCTGGCGCTGGCCGAGGCGGTCGTCTACGTCGCGACCGCGCCCAAGAGCAACCGGGTGTACGAGGCGTGGGGCAGGGCGCTGGCCGCGGCTCGCGAGCACCCGGCCGAAGGGGTGCCGCTCCACATCCGCAACGCACCCACCAAGCTGATGAAGGAGCTGGGGTACGGTGCCGGCTACGAATACGCCCACGCCGTGCCGGAGGCGTACACGCCGCAGGAATACCTGCCGCCGGTGCTCAAGGGCACGAAGTTCTACGAGCCGACGCAGTTCGGCTTCGAGAAAGACGTCGCCAAGCGGATCGAGTGGTGGGAAGGGATCAAGCAGCGGGTGAAGGACGAGCGCGCCGACGGGTAGAGCGCGCTACGCGGAGGCCTGGCGAGGAAGGGCGGCTACGCGTTGGTGGTGTCGAACAGCGCGTCGAGGTCGAGCGCGAAGGGCTTCGCGCCGGCTGCGGGGTGCCAGGTCAGTCGCCCGGTCAACACCGCGGGCTCCGCATCGCCAGGGCGCCAGCGCTCGACGTGCCGCTGCTCCAGGTCCACGATCCAGTACTCGGGCACCTGCTCCTCCTGGTAGAGCTGGCGCTTCTGAAGCCGGTCGGTGCGCTTGCTGCTGTACGAGACGATTTCGACGGCCAAGGCCGGTGGGCCGGTGAGCCGCTTGCGCGAGAGACGCTCGCGCTGCGGCTCCAGGATCACGATGACGTCCGGTTGCACGGCGGTGTCCCGCGCGAACTGCACCTCGAAGGGACCGGGTAGAACCTCGCCGAATCCCGTGGCCTTGAGGTACGCGTAGAGTTGGCCGGTGATCTCCGTGACGGCCCGCTGGTGCGAGGTGCCCGGCGCGGGACTCACGAACAGCTCGCCCCGAATGACCTCGTAGCGCAGCCGGTCGTCGGGGAAGCGGCGGACTTCCGCCGCGGTGTAGCGTGGCAGCAGGACGGCCATGGCCATACGTTAAGAGCCTCCACCCGGACGTGGCAACTCGGCATGCGCGGACATTAGAGGTTGGTCCGCGAAGTGCCGGGAGCGTTCGATTGCGGCTTGTGGGCGCGCTATTTCGGCAGGCCTGGCGCCGCGGCTGACTTGGAGACCGCCCCGCCGCGCGTCAGACCATCAACACGCCAGGACCTTGACCGTGCAACATTTGTTGCACATCATTCGATCAGCCCGGGAGGCCGGATGGTCGCCAACGTCAAGTTGAGGAAGCAGGGTGGGTCGCTCGCCGTGACCCTGCCGACGGAAGTGGTTCGCAAGATGGGGCTGAGAGCAGGTGATGCGCTGCACCTCGTCGAAGTGGCGCCGGGCGACTTTCGGCTCACCCCGTATGATCCCGAGACAGCCGCTGCGCTGAAGGCGCACGAGTCGATCATGACCGAGTATCGTGACGTCTTCCGCGCGCTCGCGGGGTAGGGTGGCCGAGCGGCCTGCCCGGCGGTCCGAGCCCCGCTGGCTCTCGCTTGAGGCGGTCCTGGCGTTGCATTCCCAACAGGTGGACCGGTTCGGCGGAAGACATGGAGTCCTGGATCCCGGAGCGGTCGAGTCCGCCGTCGCCCGGCCTCGAAATCGGTTTCACTATGACGAGGATGCGGATCTGGCCGACCTCACGGCGGCCTATCTCTTCGGGTTCGCGGCCAAGCAGGGCTTCGTGGACGGGAACAAACGCATAGGCGTCGCGGCGATGCTCGTCTTTCTCGCGGTGAATCACCGCGCGCTTCACGTTCCACCGGGCGAGCTGTACGCGCTCGCGATGGATGTCGCGAACGGCCGGATCACCGAACCTCAAATCGCGGAGTGGATACGGCGAAAGAGCTGAAGTCCATCGCGCCGCCCGCCGAGCGGGCGCTGCTGATCGGCGCGCCGCGGAAGGGCTCGGCCGAGGCGCGGGACGTGGACGAGCACCTCGACGAGCTGGCGCGGCTGGTGGACACGGCCGGCGGGCAGGTGGCCGGGCGGATCGTGCAGCACATCGCCGCGCCCACGCCGGACCTGTACATCGGGCGCGGGAAGGCGGAGGAGGTCGGGCGCCGCGTCGTGGAGCTGGGCGCGAGCGTGGTGATCTTCGACGACGAGCTGAGCCCCAGGCAGGGCAAGCACCTCGAGGAAGTGCTGGTCGCGCGGGTGATGGACCGGACCGAGCTGATCCTCGACATCTTCGCGCTCCGGGCGCGGAGCCGGGAAGCGAAGATGCAGGTCGAGCTGGCGCAGCTCGAGTACCTGCTGCCGCGGCTGACGCGGATGTGGGTGCACCTCTCGAGGATCCGGGGCGGCATCGGGCTCCGCGGCCCGGGCGAGACGCAGCTCGAGACCGACCGCCGGATGATCCGCACCAAGATCGGCGTGCTGAAGAAGAAGCTGGCCGAGGTGGCGGACCACCGCGCGCGGCTCAGGGGCCGCACGCGCGACCGTGACGTGCTGCGGGTGGCGCTGGTGGGCTACACCAACGCGGGCAAGTCGAGCCTGCTGCGGGCGCTGACCGGCGCCGAGGCGCACGTCGAGGACCGGCTGTTCGCGACGCTCGACACCCAAAGCCGCGAGGTGGCTTGCACTCTACACCCGACACCCTACACCCAGTCCGTCGCATTCGTGTTACCGACACCGTCGGGTTCATCCGCAAGCTCCCGCACGACCTGGTGGCGAGCTTCCGGGCGACGCTGGAGGAGGCGGCCGACGCGGACCTGATTGTCCACGTGGTGGACGTCTCGCATCCGGCCTGGGAGCAGCAGGCGGAGGTGGTGGGGGAGGTGCTGCACGGGCTGGTGGCGGACGGGGCGGGTGGCGGGTCGGGGGCCGGGTCGGGGCCGCGGGTGGTGATGGCGCTCAACAAGGTGGATCGCCTGTCGCCGAACGAGCGCGCTGGCGCGGCTGCGGGACGCCGAGGCGCGGGGCTGGGAGGCGTCGGGCACGAGCGCGGTGACGGCCGGCAGGCGTGGAGACGCTCAAGGCCAGGCTGAGGCGGGAGCCGCAACCGCGCGCAGGGGTGTGACTTGCGTCACGCAACGGCGTGGCGCCGTGAGGTGGTGAAACTGTCGCGCCGGAGCTACAATTAGCGCCCTCGTGGACGCAATCCCTGGCGAACTAGATCGTCTCAGTCGCCGACTCCAGCCGAGTCGCGCCGGCTCGGCGGTCGAGCGTGCTCCGTCGCGGCCAGGCTCATGGCACTCCGGTGTGAGCCCAGCGACGCCCGAGAGCGTCCGCGAGACGCTGGACGAGGACGCCCGGCTCCGGCTGCGGCTGCAGCGCAGCTCACGGCACAACGTCCGGCGCCAGCTCGAGCGGGCGGCGATCCGTATCAGCGTTCTGATCCTCGCCGACCTGGGTGCGTTCGCGGCTGATGCGCGCGCTCCTGCGCGAAGTGAGGGATGCTGCCAGTCCTGGGCGCCGGGGTGGCGCGCGCGATCACGACAGTGATTCCCCGCGGCGCGTTGAGCGGGTGGCAATTCGCCGCGGCGCTATTGCTGGGTCTTCTGGTGACCGGCAACTACGGGCAAGGCGATCGCCGGCGCAGCGCCGGCCATCTCTTCCTTGGCGCTGCCCTGGCTGTTGCGCTTCCGTTGTGGATGGAGATCTGGACGCGCAGCCTGCCCATGGTATTTGTCGAGTACGCGCTGACCACGACGCTTGTCTGGGTGGGGCTGGTGGCCGACCGGTTCACGATGGACCGGGTGGTGGCGGTGGTGCGGCCGCCGGAGAACGATGCGCCGCGGGCCATCTTCGTTGGTCCTGCCGAGGAGTGTCGGAGCGGCGGCAGGGTCTCCCCTGTTTTCGCGCGGAAGGAACTACCGGTCCCTGGGGTTCGTGGACACGGATTGGCCTGTGGCACCGGATGCCATTGGATGCAGGGCTGATCTCGGCAGGCTGATTCACGAGAAGTACGCCGAGGCGATCGTGATCTGCGGCCACTTCGACGACGGGCTCTTCCAGCAGGTTGTGGACACGACGCTCTCCGCCGGGTGCGAGTTGGTGTCCATTCCGCGGACGCAGAGCATGCCTGGCCTGCGGCCGGCCTTCGTGTGGCGGGACGGGGAGCCACTGGTGGCGCTCACCGCTCCGGCACTCAAGGGGCAGCAGCTCTTCGTCAAGCGGATCGCTGACGTCGTGCTGGGGCTCGTGGGTCTGGTGGCCACGTCGCCGGCGCTGGCCTTGGTCGCAGTGGCAGTCAAGCTGGATTCGGCGGGCCCGGTCCTCTTCTCGCAGGAGAGGGTTGGCTTCGGGGGCCGCAGGTTCAAGATCCACAAGTTCCGCACGATGGAGCTGGATGCGGAGCGGCGCCTCGAGGAGGTCCGCTCCCACAGCCTGTACGGCGACCCGCGCCTGTTCAAGGCAGTGGCCGATCCGCGGGTTACGAAGGTGGGACACTTTCTCCGCAAGACGAGCTTGGACGAGCTGCCCCAGCTATGGAACGTCGTGAAGGGGGAGATGTCGCTGGTCGGGCCGCGGCCGCCTCTGCCTTCCGAAGTGGCGTTGTACGAGACACACCACTACGGCCGGTTCGACGTGAAGCCAGGGATCACGGGCCCATGGCAGGCCAACGGCCGCAACGAGATTACCGACTTTGAGCAGGTGGTCCGGCTCGAGTCGGCGTACATTCGCGAATGGACGTTGTGGAAGGATCTCCAGATCCTCGCGCGCACGGTGCCCGTCGTGCTGAAGATGCGCGGGGCGCACTAGCGGCCGCCCGCTGGGGACTCGGCCGCTGAAGGGCCCGATCGGCTTGTTCTTCGGCACACGTCCGCAGGTGATCAAGGCGAGCGTTGTGCGAGAGGCGCTCGGCGCGGTGGGTACGGTTCTCGCCGTCGACACCGGTCAACACTATGACTACGAAATGCACCGGGTGCACTACGAGCAGCTCGGTGTGCGTCCCCCGGAGGCCTTCCTCGACGTCGGCTCAGGGAGCCACGGGGTTCAGACTGCCGCAATTCTCACTGCGGCCGAGGTGTGGATCCGCGCCAACCGCCCCGAGGTTGCCGTCGTAATCGGTGATACGAACTCGACGCTGGCGTGTGCACTTGCAGCGGCAAAATCGAGAGTCCCGGTCGCGCATGTCGAGGCCGGGCTGCGTGCTGCGGACCACTTGATGGCTGAGGAGATCAACTGGCGCTGCGTCGATGCGATTGCGTCTCTGTTGTTCGCGCCGAGCGCCCGTGCGGCAGAGGCTCTACGGAGAGAGAGCGTGCCTGGTGCGGTGCACGAGGTGGGGGATGTGGCGCGGGACGTCCTTAACCGGGTTCTCGCGAGCCTGGAGAGCCGCCCCACTCCCGGCAGCGCGCTCCGCGCCCGCGGCTCGGAGTACGTCTTCGTCACGCTGCATCGAGCGGAGCTGGTGGACGAACCGGCACTGCTGGCGAGCGTCTACCGGGCGCTACTTCGGCTCCCGCTGCCGGTGCTCTTCGCCGCTCATCCCCGTACTGCCGCTGCACTCAAGCGAAGCGGGCTCGTCCCCGGCGGGTGCGTGCAGTTGATCGAGCCCCTCGGGTATCTTGACTGCGTAGCTGTCGAGCGCGCAGCCACCGCCATCGTCACCGACTCGGGAGGTGTGCAGCGGGAGGCCTATTGGCTCGGAGTGCATGTGAATCGCCCCGGGATTGCCGGAGGCTCCATTTCTTGAGAGGATGGAGTCATGGCAACGACAACGCGGTACTCCCCGGAGGTGCGGGAGCGGGCCGTCCGGATGGTGATCGAGCACGAGCGCGAATATGCGTCGCAGTGGGCCGCGATCGGCTCGATCGCCGAGAAGATTGGCTGCACCCAGGAGACCTTGCGGCAGTGGGTGCGGCGGGCTGAGCGGGACGCGGGCCAGCGACCGGGGCTCACGAGCGGGGAGCGCGAGCAGCTCAAGGCGCTGGAGCGGGAGAACCGGGAGCTGCGCCGGGCGAACGAGATCCTGCGGAAGGCGTCGGCGTTTTTCGCGCAGGCGGAGCTCGACCGCCGCGCGCGGTGATGGTGGCGTTTGTGGACGCGCACCGGGAGCCGTACGGAGTCGAGCCGATCTGCGCGGAGGTGCCGATCGCTCCGGCGAGCTACTACGAGGCGAAGGCGCGCGAGGCCGATCCCGCCCGGCTCCCAGCCCGGGCGCAGCGGGACGCGGCGCTGCGGCCGGCGATCCAGCGGGTCTGGAAGGCCAACCACGAGGTCTACGGGGCCAAGAAGGTCTGGAAGCAGCTGAATCGGGAGCGGATCCCGGTGGCGCGGTGTACGGTGGCGCGGCTGATGCGGCAGCTGAACCTGCGGGGCGTGGTGCGCGGCCGGCGCTGCCGGACCACGATCCCGGAGGCAGTGGCCGACCGGCCCCGGGACCTGGTGGCGCGGGATTTCACGGTGGACCGCCCCAACGCGCTCTGGGTGGCCGATCTGACGTACGTGGCGACCTGGCGGGGCTTCGTGTACGTGGCGTTCGTGCTCGATGCCTTCGCCCGCCGGATCGTGGGCTGGCGGGTCGCCAGCACCCTGAAGAGCGACCTGGCCCTGGACGCCCTCGAGCAGGCGCTGTACGACCGGGAGACCGACGGCGGGCTGGTGCATCACAGCGACCGGGGCGTGCAGTATCTCTCGATCCGGTATACCGAGCGGCTCGCGGAGGCCGGGATCACCGTCTCCGTCGGCAGCCGGGGGGACGCCTACGACAACGCCCTGGCCGAAACGCTCATGGGGCTCTTCAAGACGGAGGTCATCCGCCGCCGCGGCCCGTGGCGGTCGATCGAGGATGTCGAATTCGCGACCCTGGAGTGGGTGGCGTGGTACAACACGTGCCGGCTGCTGGAGCCCCTCGGCTACGTCCCGCCCGCCGAGTACGAAGCAGCCTACGAGCGGGCCCAGGCAGCCCCAGCGGCACTGGCCACACTCAACCCGTGAGCTCTCCGGAAAACCCGGGGCGATTCAATGCGTCACCGTACGCGGCGAAACCGAGTGGGTGGAGACGGTCGAGGCCGGTGCCAACAGGCTGGTGTCACCGAGTGAGGCGGATCGGCTGCCCGCAGAGGTGGAGGAGGCCCTGTCCCGGAGTCGTGCAGGACGGGGATGGGATCGCTCGGCTTACGGCGAGGGCGATACGGCGTCGCGGATCGCCGACGTTATCGCTCGCGAATCGCCGGGTAACAGGAGTCTGGTGTAGGCGTCTAGGAGTTTGCGGGACTCGGCCTCCCACGCGATGCGGAGTGCGGCTTCGCGCGCCGTGGCGGCGCGCCGCGCTCTCTCGGCCGGACTGGTCCGCGCGAGTTGAGTTACGGCACGCGCCAGGTCCTCAGCGGAGCTCGGAGTCCAGTACCAGAGTGCGTCGGGCGCGAAGTACTCCTGGTAGCTGGGTAGCTGCGCCGCCAGGACGGGAATGCCGAGCCAGACGTACTCGAGCAGCTTGGCGGAGAGTGAGAAACGCGTCATGCCGTCGAGCCGCGTGGGCACCACGCCGGCGTCGAACGTGCGGAGCCGGGGCGCCAGGCGGCTCAAGGGGATTGGGCTCTCGAAGGTCACGACGGCGGGATCGGCCAGGCAGTCGGCCATGCCCCGGAGTCGTGGCAGATCCGGCCCGCTGCCGATGATCGTGAGATGGCACGGCGTGCCGTGCTGTTGCGCAAGAGAGGTGCCCTGGATGGCGACGTCGAGGCCATACATCTGGGTCACGGTGCCGTGGTAGACGAGCGACATCGCCCGGCTCAGGGGATCGGGTGCCGAGTCCTGCGCCGCCGCTCCGAAGTGCGCCGGGTCGGGAGAGTTGTGGATGACGAGGCGGATCTCGTCGGGCTTTGCCGGGCGACTCGCGAGGAGCGCCTCAATCGGGCGGTTCACTGTGATGGTGAGGTCCGCGCGGCGCCGCGCCCAGCGTTCGATCCGCCGGGCAATGCGCGCCACCAGATGACCGAGGAAACCGGGCCACTTTGTGGTGACGAACTCGGGGAATATCTCATGCAGGTCGAGGACGATCTTGGCGCCCCTGCGCTGCGAGCCCAACGCCGCCCAGACGAGGAAGTCGGGAAGGGTTGCGACGTGCACGAGACGGACCGCGCCGAACCGTCGGTGCCGCAAGAGAGACCGGCAGCGGACTACGAAGGACGCGTACTCGAGGAGGTAGGAGACAAAGCTGCCACGGCTCTTGCCGCCAGGTAGCCGGAGCACGAGAAGGCCTTGTGTTCGCTCGACGGCTGCCTGGTGCGGGCCTCGGAGCGTGACGACGGCGACTCGGCGGCCGGCGAGCACCGCGGCCCGAGCCTCGCGTTGAACGCGCGGATCGGTATCGAACCAGGTGTAGGCGAGGTGAATGATCTCGATGGGCATCAGGGAGCCGGCCTGGATGGTGGAGCGCGAGTGGCCAATGTAGGTGGAACGACGACACCGCAGCAAGCGATCGGCGCGCCGGGGAGCTGCCGTCGAAGGAACGGCCGCGGGGGTCTGGGACGGCTGCTCTTGGGAGCGCTTGCGGCGCTGAGCACCTCCTACGCGTGCCGCGACCTCGTGCGGCCCGTATCTATTGTTCTCCAGTCACTGACGATTCCGGCCGACTCGGTGGTCGTCGGCACACCGGGGCGCCGCCTCACGCAACCGCTCGTGCTGCGTATGCTGGACGCCGATGGGAATCCGGTGAGAGGCGCTGCGGTCAGGTGGACGCTGCATGGCACGGGGGCCAGCCTGGACAGCGTGTCAGTGGCTACGGACTCGAGTGGGCGGTGCGCGGCGGTGTGGATCATGGGTACTAAGGCAGGAGAGACGCAGGCGGCTGACGTCGAAGTAGTGGACGGGAGGAACAGCGCAACCCTGCAATTCCGGGCGGAGCTGGTGCCGTCGGAAGTTGCGACCCTCGTCGTTAGGCCCGACACACCCAGCGTTGGGTTGGGGACGGCTGCGAATCTGCAGGTGCAGGCGCTCGATCCATTCGGCAACACAGTGGCGCAACCGCGAGCAAGCTACAAGTCGCTGGACACCACTCTGGCAACGGTGGACTCGATAGGCACGGTTCAGGGACGGAAGCGCGGCACGACGAGAGTGGTCGTGGCCGCTCAGGAAGTGCGGGACACGACACCGGTTCGAGTAATGCAGGTGGTGCAGGCGATACGGGTGAGTACGGACACGCTGAGCTTCAGTGCGCTTGGCGCGGCGCTGAGCGATAGCGTGTGGCTGGTCGACCTTCTGGGCCAGGACGTGGAGGACTCGCTGCCGGCGGTCAGTGTGAGTGACACCACCGTTGCCACCGTGACGGCGGGAGGGCCACTCACGGTGAGGAGTCGCGCCAACGGCATGACTACGGTGCAGCTCACGGTCGGTAGCGTGCAGCGGCAGGTCGCGGTCTTGGTGGGACAGCAGGTGAGGCGACAGGTTGTCACGCCCGACAGCATCACGCTTCGGCTCGGCCTCGCGGACACGCTGAAAGTCACGGCCATGGATTCACTGGGTAACGTCGTCGCGCAACCCGGGACGGTGTTCAGGGCCGTTGACACTGCTGTGGTCTCGGTGGATTCGCTGGGTGTGGTGCGTGGCCGGAGTCGCGGGTCTGGACGGATCATGGTCACCTCGCAGGGCATAGAGACCTTGGCATGGGTCCACGTCGTGCAGGTGGTGCAGGCGATCAGGGTGGGAACGGACACCTTGCGTTTCAGTGCGCTCGGAGCGGTGCAGAGTACCACGGTCCAGTTGGTGGACGATCTAGGCCAGGTTGTCTTGGACTCCGCGCCAGCCGCGGCTGTCGGCGACACGACGGTGGCGGCGCTGGTGCCGCCCGGCCCGCTGACAGTGCGGAGCCGCGGCAACGGCACGACGCCGGTGCAATTGTCAGTTGGCGGTGTGCAACAACTTGTCACGGTGCAGGTGGCGCAGCATGCGGTCCGGCTCGTGGTGTTGCGGGAGACGCTGCAGTTCCACGCACTCGCGCAGTCACAACATGTCTCTGCTATCGCTTACGACTCGTTGGGCTCCCAGGTTCCTGGTTCACCAACTGGCCTCACGGTTCAGGATACGACGATCGCCGTTGGCATTAACGACTCGACGTTGGTCTCGCGCCGGAACGGCTCCACGACAGCGACTTTCACGCTCAAGAGCCTTCCGGGGCAGGTCGCACTCGTGGTAGCGCAGGTTCCGGCGACTTTGTCCGTTACCGTGGCATCGCCTAACCCAATCCTCACCCTGCCAGTGGGCGCGGCGGTTCCGGTAACCTGTCAGGCATTGGATTCAAACGGTGTCGCGCTATCGACGCCACCCGTGGTCGCAGCTTCGAGCACGGGAGCGATCGCAGGCACGTCGTGCGCGGCGCTTCGGGTGCAGCGCTCCGGAGTGGACACGCTGAGGGTGTCTCTTGGCGCCGCGCAGGATCTTTTGCCGGTAGCGGTGGCGGTGCCGCCGGTCGTTTCTCCGGCCGTGGCGGACTCCCTTGAGATGGATAGCCTCCCGACCTGGGCCCCGCCGTATGTGGTGCCAGCCGGTTTCTACAAACCATGGGTTCCGTCCCTGCGCCGGAACAGTCGGGGGCAACTCGAGCTGTATGTGGCGCTCAAAGGGCAGTTCTCGAACGCTTGGGAGGATCTCCACCGTTATGTATCGGATGACGGGGTCCACTTCCGGTACGACGGGGTGGTGCTGAGGCATGATGCATCCGGAGCCTGTACGCCACTGGGTTTCGGTATCGAAAACGTGGCGATCGTGGCGCGGGCAGATGGTCCCGGTTGGCGCATGTTCTTTGCCGGAGGCAGCTTCAACTGCTACGGGTGGCAAGTCTTTTCCGCGGTATCGGCCGACGAGCGCAATTGGACCATCGAAAACGGGGTGCGGGCTGGAAATGGCGGTGCGTTTCCTCCGGCGACGCCCGTGCCGGTGCCGTGGCCCGTCGGCGAGGGAATAGTGGTCGATCAGCTTGCGGCTGGAGAGTGGCGGATGCTGGTGGGCGGATTCCGGCATGTCACTCCGCCGGAGAATAAGTGGCAGATAGTCGAGTGGCTCTCCCCGGATCAACTGAACTGGACCTACGTGGGACCGGTGCTGACCACGCAGCAGATGCCGTCGGAGGCGGACGCGGCCGTCTACTGCCCCACCATCCGACAGTTCGCTCCTGGTATGTGGCGAATGGTCTTCACGGGCGACGACCGGGACCAGCCGGGCGGTCGCAGCCGGCTGTGGAGCGCCGTGAGCACCGACGAGAAGAGCTGGCAGGTCGAGGGGCTACTGATGGCTGACGACCCCGGCAATCTCTTCTACGCGGCGCTAGTGGAGAACACATTGGTGACGATGAGGGATGACACCAATGCCGATGTCGGCGCGGTCAGTGGTTCGGCGCGCCGGATCGCGATCGCGACGATATTGATGCCTTGACAGTCCAAACGCTTCCTGGCGCGTGGCGCGCGCTAGCCAAGTGCTGTGGGCACAAGTATTTTGGTTCGCTCAAGTGCCGTGAAGCTGCAGGCTGCGGACGGGTGGTCACTGCGTGCTTGCGGCGCGCTACGTAGCTCATCAAAAAGCGGGACAATCCTGCCATGAAGCAGGTTCTTATCACCGGAGGCACCGGGTCGTTCGGCAGGGCGTTCGTGCGGCGGCTGCTGCGCGAGCACGACCCGGAGCGAATCGTCGTCTACAGCCGGGACGAGCTGAAGCAGTACGAGATGGCCGCGGAGTTTTCGGATCATCGGCTCAGGTTCTTCATCGGGGATGTCCGCGACCGAGAGCGGCTCATGCGTGGCATGTACGGAATCGATACTGTCATTCACGCGGCCGCGCTCAAGCACGTTCCGATTGCCGAGTACAATCCGTTCGAATGCATCAAGACGAACGTCCACGGCGCGATGAACGTGATCGACTGCTCGATCGACGCGGGAGTGGAGCGAGTCGTAGCCTTGTCGACAGACAAGGCGGCCCTGCCGATCAACCTATACGGCGCGAGCAAGCTGGTCTCCGACAAGCTGTTCGTGACGGCGCAGAGCTATGTCGGCAAGCGCAACACCCGTTTCTCCGTGGTACGGTACGGCAATGTGATGGCGAGCAGGGGCAGCGTCATTCCCTTCTTCCTCAAGCAGCGCGAAACGGGGATCATCCCCGTCACGGATCGACGGATGACCCGGTTTTGGATCACACTCGACCAGGGTGTGGACTTCGTGCTGATGGCCGTGCGGACGATGCATGGCGGCGAGCTGTTCGTTCCGAAGATCCCCTCCATGCGCATTGTCGATCTTGCCGAGGCTCTGGCGCCGGGGTGCGAGGTCCGCGAAATCGGGATCCGGCCTGGCGAGAAGCTGCACGAGCTGATGATTCCTGCAGACGACGCGCGCCGGACGCTGGAGTTTGATCGTCACTACGTCGTCTGTCCGGAGCTGGATTACTGGAACGGGAAGAACTACCGGGATGCGCCCCACGTACCGGACCGCTTCGAATACTCTTCGGACAAGAACACCGAGTGGCTCACGGTGACTCGAATGCGAGACATGCTCTCCGGGCTCGGGCTTGACCTTGGGCCAGCACATGCCGTCAACGGATGAGTGAGCGGCCGCCGTTCCCGGGTGCGCCGGGCGCGTGTCCACGGCGAGGCTAGCGGCGGTGGGCGGCGACCGGTCGAGGATACGTTTGCTTCTTACTGGCGCCACGGGCCTGGTGGGTAAGTCCGTGCTCGACGAGGCCCTTGCGCACGGGGCCAGCGTCGCGACCCTTGGGCGCCGATCGCCTGCTCAGTCGGTCGCCGAGCACTTTCCTTGGGATGCGACGCAAGACGGTGTGCCGCCTGAGGCAGTCGCTTGGTCGCCTAACCTCGTGATCCATGCTGCGGCAATGACTGCCGTAGACGAGTGCGAAGAGCGTCCCGTGATGGCGGAGCGGGTCAATGTTGGTGCCACGGCGCGTGTCGCCGCGGCTGCGGCGCAGAGCGGAGCGCGGCTCGTGTACCTCTCGACGGACTCCGTCTTCGACGGTCGGCGAGGCAACTACGCTGACGATGAGCTCCCGAAACCCGATCAATGTCTACGCCCGAACGAAGCGGGGTGGTGAAGTGGAAGCGCTGAGGTTGCCGAGCGCCCTGGTGGCTCGGTTCAACGTCGTCGGCCGGGAGCGTCTCGCGTATTGGATCCTCTCGAACGCTGCTCGCGGGCAGGTGATCAGCGTGTTCACCGACGTGTTCTTCAATCCTGTGGAGACAGGCGATCTCGCCCGACTGCTGTGGACCCTCTGCGAGTGCGGCCTTACGGGCGTGTGCCACCTCGGATCGGACGAGGTGGTCTCGAAATCTGATTTCGCAGAGCGGTTGATCCGCTATGCGGGCCTCGCCGGTCGGGCACGGTTGCAACGGTCGCGGTTGACTGACTCCGCCATGCGTGCCCCTCGGCCGCTCAACACATCCCTACGGGTGTCGCGTCGGGTCCTTGACGTGGCGCCACCGCCCAGCTTGGACGCCGCCGTCCGTCGCCTGGCGGCGAGCATAATGGACTCTGAGTCGTTGGCTTCACGGGGGGTGACATGACAAGACTCAGAATCGGCGACCGACACGTGTCGCTGGGCGACCCGGTTTACTTCGTGGCGGACATATCGGCGAACCACGACGGAGACGTCGAGCGGGCCAAGGCTCTCATTCATCTCGCCAAGGAAGCTGGCGCTGACGCCGCGAAGTTCCAGAACTTTTCGGCACCCAAGATTGTGAGCCAGGAGGGCTTCGCGACGCTAGGCGGGCAGCTCACGCATCAGGCGCGCTGGAAGAAGACGGTCTACGAGGTGTATCAAGGCGCCTCGCTCCCCCCAGACTGGACACCGGTCCTCAAGTCCGAATGTGACCGGGCCGGCATCGAGTACTTTTCGACGCCTTATGACTTCGACGCGCTGGAGATGCTTGACCCGTATGTCCGTGTCTACAAGATCGGGTCCGGCGATATCACGTGGCCGGAGATGATCGAGGCCGTCGCGCGCAAGGGAAAGCCGGTCATGATCGCGGCGGGCGCGAGCAGCATCGCGGATGTGCAGCGGGCGATGGACGCGTTGCTAGCGCACACCCGCGACATCGTGCTGATGCAGTGCAACACCAACTACACGGGGTCGCTGGACAACTTCCGGTGCATCCAACTGAATGTGCTCCGGACCTTCGCGGCCATGTACCCGGGCGTGATCCTGGGCCTTTCCGACCACACCCCGGGGCATGCGGCCGTCTTGGGTGCGGTTGCGCTCGGGGCCCGGGTCATCGAGAAGCACTTTACCGACGACACGACGCGTGAGGGGCCGGACCACGGCTTCTCGCTCACTCCCAGGACGTGGCGCGACATGGTGGAGCGGACGCGCGAGCTCGAGCTAGCGCTAGGCAGTGGCGACAAGCGTGTGGAAGAGAACGAACGGGAGACGGTGGTTGTGCAGCGGCGCTGCGTGCGCGCCGCGGCGGATCTGCCGTCCGGAACGGTGCTGCGGCGAGACCTCCTTCACGTGCTGCGGCCTGCACCGCCCGGAGCCGTGATGCCCTACGAAATCGCGAGCGTGCTCGGTTTGAGGACTCGGCTTCCGCTGTCGAAAGGGCGCGAGCTTCGCTGGATCGACCTTGAGCCTGCTCCGGCCGCGACGCGATGAGGCTGCTGTACTGCTCGCGTGATTACACGACGCACGATCTCCGGTTCGTGCGGGCTGCCGTGCAGGACCGTATGGAAGTTTTCTATCTGCGGCTCGAGCGCGACGGCGTCCCCTACGTGGGGGAGCCGCTGCCGCCCGGTGTGGTTGTGGTGGACTGGGCCGGGGGCGGGCCGCAACTGCCCGTGCCTGAGGCGGTGGCGGCCTACCTCCCGTCCTATGTCCGGGTGCTGGCGGATCTCCGACCGGACGTCATTCACGCCGGGCCGGTCCAGAGCTTCGGCTTGATGGCTGCCTTGGCTGGTGCCGCCCCGACAGTGCTGGTGTCCTGGGGCTCCGACCTCTTGGTGGATGCGCATCGCGATGCTTGGTACAGCTGGGCGTCGGCTACCGCGCTGCGCCACTGTGACGCGCTCTTCTGCGACAGCGCCGCCGTGCTCGCCGCGGCCCGCGGCTTGTCCGGCGGTGCGCTCGGGCCGCAACTGTGTCTCCCCTGGGGGCCCGAGCATCTGGTGGGTCCGGATCAATCCTCGGAGCGCGCAAGGGTGCGGCGGGAGCGCGGGTGGGAAGATTGCTTCGTCGTGAGTGCCACCCGCGCCTGGCATTCGGGGTACCGCATCCCTGAGCTCGTGGACGCGTTCGGCGCAGCGGCGAGACGCAACCCGCGACTTCGGCTAGCGTTACTCGGCACGGGCGAGGATGCTGCTGCAGTTCAGGCTCGAATCGCCAAGCACGGTCTCGCGCCGCGGGTGTACCAGCCAGGCGTACAGGACTGGCCGCAATTGAGTGGTGTGCTGTCTGCGGCGGACGCTTATCTCAGCCTAGTCACCGTTGACGGCACCTCCATTTCGTTGCTGGAGGCCATGTCGCATGGACTCCCGGTTGTAGTCACCAGCAACGCCGGCAACACCGAGTGGGTCGAGGAAGGCAGGACCGGCTTCCTGGTAGAATCCCTCGACCCGGAGATCTGGGCGGACCGCTTGCTGACCCTTGCTGGGGATCCACAGAGCGCTCGGGCGATGGGGGAAGCTGGCCGGGCAGTGGTCCGCGCCCGTGCAGACTGGACGAGGAACGCTCCTCAACTCGTAGACCTGTACCGACGCACCGCAGGCATCGATCGAAGACAGTCCGCCGGACGCCACGGGTGACACGCACCCCCTCCGACCTAGTGTTGGGCACGGTCCAGCTCGGCAAGGCATACGGTCGCCGTGCTGCGCAGGCGCCGCTTTCGCAGGACGACGCGTTCGCGATTCTCAACGCGAGTTGGGCGGTGGGCATGCGCGCCTTCGATACGGCCGAGTCGTATGGGGATGCGCCGGTTCGATTGGCAGCTTGGTTGGATTCGAGAGGGGTGAGGTCGAAGGCGTCGGTGGTGACTAAGGTCCGCGTCGACGAGCTGGAGGACTTGGAAGCGCGGGCGCGCGAGGCGCTTGAGGTCTTTGAGGGCGTGGCCGACATCGTCCTGCTCACCCACGGCGCGCCGCCGGCGAATGTGTGGCGGCGCGTGCGCGACATTGCACAGCGCGCCGGGGCGCGCGCGGGTGAAAGCGTGTACACGCCCGCGGAGGTTAGTGCAGCCGCCGATGCGCCGGGCGTGGCCCGCATTCAGGCTCCCGGCAATCTGTTCGACAGTGGCGCGCTCGAGGCGCGGGCCAACTTGCCGGTGCCGTTGGATCTGCGCTCCGTCTACCTTCAAGGGGTGCTTCTGGAGCCGCCCGAGGACGCGGAACGCCGGGCGCCTGGGGCTGGCGTGCTCGCCGCTGCAGTGCAACGCGCCGCCCAAGATGCTGGTGCAGATGCCGCGCCGCTGCTGCTCGCTGCCGGGATGATCCAGCTCCGGTCCGGGGACAGGCTCGTGGTCGGCGTGGACCGGGCGGAGGAGGTAGAAGCCGTCCGCCGCGCCCTGGCACTCGCGACCTCGACCGTCGAGGCATTCCGCCAGTCAGCGTTCGCCCGTGTGCAGCACTGGCCTGAACCGCGGGTTTTCGACCCACGGTCATGGCCAGTATCGCCGCGGCCCGGAGCGGCCTTATGAAGCGAGTCGTCGCCGTCATTCAAGCCCGGCTTGGCTCCACCAGGTTGCCCGGCAAGAGTCTGGCGGACATCGCGGGCAAGCCGTTGCTGGGCCATGTCGTCGAGCGCATGCGAGCCTGTGCCACGATTCACGATGTGGTAGTGGCGACGACGGCGGAGCCAAAGGACGACGAGTTGGCGCGCGTCGCTGGCCTGCTCGGCGTCGCGGTCTACCGGGGCAGTACCGACGACGTTCTAGACCGCACGTATCTCGCCGCGCGGGGGGCGAGCGCCGACATCGTGGTCCGCGCGACGGCAGACGATCCGTTCAAAGATCCCGGCGTCACCGATCAGATCGTGGGGAAACTTCTGGACGGAGCCTTCGACTACGTGAGCAACACTCTGGCGCCGAGCTTTCCCGAAGGGGTGGACATCGAGGCATTTACGATGGATGCCCTCGCGCGGGCTTGGCGTGAGGCTCGTCTGCTGTCCGAGCGCGAGCACGTTACGCCCTACATCTGGAAGCACCCCGAGCGGTTCCGAGTGTGGAACGTGTCCCTCTCGACGGATTTGTCACGCCTGCGGTGGACGGTGGACTACCCCGAAGACCTCACATTCGCCCGCGCGGTCTACGCGGAGTTGTACCACGGTGAGCCATTCGGGATGGAGGCTGTCGTCAGCCTGTTGGCGCGGCGGCCTGAACTTGCGCGCATCAACGGCGGCGTAGCCCGAAATGAGGGTTACGAGCGGTCGCTGGCCCATGACCGGCCTGTGGATGACCACGGGCCACAGGATACCTAGCATGCAACGCATCACCGACTTGGAGCGGCGCTACGTCTCCGAAGTGCTCGATACGGACTTCCGGTCCTCGAAGGGCAGCGGCATGACGCGCCGCCTTGAACAGCTGTTCGTTGAGTTGTGTGGAGTCCGCTTTGCCGTTGCCCACGTGAACGGTACGGCGACGCTGCATTCGGCGCTCGTGGCGGCAGGTGTCGGTCCTGGCGACGAGGTGATCGTTCCACCGCTAACCATGGCCAGCACGGCTATGGCCGTTCTGCAGGCGAACGCTGTGCCTGTGTTTGCGGATATTGACCCGGGCACCTGGACGCTGGACCCGGCCAGCGCGGCCGCATCCGTGAGCGAGCGGACCAAGGCCATCATGCCGGTCGCGCTGTACGGGCTCATGCCCGATATGGACCCATTGATGGAGCTAGCGGGAGCGCACGGACTGAAAGTCATCGAGGATGACGCGGAGTGCTTGCTCGGCATGTACAAGGGCAGGGTGAGTGGTAGCATCGCCCACCTTTCGAGCTTCAGCTTTCAGAGCTCGAAACAGGTGACCGCGGGCGAGGGTGGCATGGTCGTGACGGACGACGAGGATTTGGCCCTCCAAGTGCGGCGCTTCAACTCCTTGGGCTACGCCGGCGTGGGGACAGCCAAGGCGAAGATCACGAAGGAGGACATCCAAGACCCCGACTACGCTCGCCACGTTTCGGTCGGCTACAACTACCGCATGTCGGAGCTGTGCGCCGCAGTGGCGCTGGCCCAGACGGAGCGCGTGCACGAACTCGTCCAGGCCAGGGTTCACAGTGCGACGGCATTCCTCCAGGCCTTCTCAGAGTGTGCGTGGCTCATCCCCCAGGCAGTGCCGCTCGGGTACGTCAATTCGTACTGGACGCTCGTACTCCGATTGGCCGACGACGCGCCCACGAGCTGGCACGAGTTCCGAGACCGATTCCGGTCGCTCGGCGGCGACGGCATCTATGCTGCCTGGCGCCTCAATTATCTGGAGCCAGCCTTCCGGGAGGGGCGGCTGTATTCGAACGGGCAGCCCTTTGGGGCGGCGCAGCGTCGCGGCGGCATCACGCAACGGTATGGCACCGGTTTGTGCCCAGTGGCGGAGCGGATCCAGCCGCGTCTGCTCCAGTTCAAGACGAACTACTGGAATCCAACCGACTGCGAGCGGCAAGCCGAGGCGCTGCGCCGCACGGTTGCCTGCTTCGTCTGACCTTCGGGGTGCCTCCCGTGCGTGAATTGCTTCACGGGCCGGCCGCGCTATCCTGATGTGCGGGATCGCGGGACTTTGGGGGCGCGGCATTGGTGATGCCGTCTGGCGGCTCGCGGCGCCGCTCGGACCGGCGCTCCGGCACCGGGGCCCGGACGATGCCGGGTGGCTCGCGGCGTGGCCTCGGGAGGGCCACACCCGCGCAGTGAGAGAACTGGATGCCGCCCGTTCCGGCGATGCCCCGCCGCCTGAGGTCGTGCTCGCGCATCGCCGCCTTAGCATCGTGGACCTCGAGACCGGCTGGCAGCCGCTGGCGAACGAGACTGGCTCCGTCTGGATCGTCTACAACGGAGAGATCTACAACCATCTCGCGCTGCGCCAGGAGCTGGAGGCTCTGGGTCACCGGTTCTCTACGCGGAGCGACACCGAAATGGTGGTGCACGCATACGAGGCGTGGGGGCCCGACGCCTTCGCTCGCTTCAACGGGATCTTCGCCTTCGCGCTGTGGGACGTGTCTGCGCGACGCTTGCTGCTCGCCCGCGACCCGTTGGGTGTGAAGCCTCTGTACCACGGAGCCGCGCCTCACGCGCTGTGGTTTGCCTCCGAGGTCAAGGCAGCCATACAGGCTGAGTTGTGCGCGCCGAGCCTGAACCGCTCCGCGCTCGATCTGTACCTTGCGTACCGCTTCGTCCCGTCACCCGATACGCTCTTTCGGGGCGTGGCTCGTGTGCCGCCGGGGCACTGGGTCGAGGCGTCTGGCGCTGGTGAATTCTGGGGCCCTGCAATCCGCTTCGCTCCCGACCCTCGACCCGAGGATCGAGCCGCAAGGGTTGAAGAATGGGTTGAGAGGTTGAGCGCCGCGACCCGTGGTGCCGTCGCAGGTCAACTCATGGCGGATGTGCCGGTCGGTGCGCTCCTCTCGGGGGGTCTTGATTCGTCCATTGTGGTTTCGGCGATGTCGGAGCAGCAAAGTGCACCAGTCGCCACTTACGCCATCGGGTTCGGCGGCGCCAGGCTCGAATCGGAGTTACGGGTGGCGGAGCGCGCTGCCACGGCACTCCATACGCTCCACCACGGCGTCGAGCTGGACCAGCAGACTTTCTTCCGAGAGTGGATTGACGCGATCTGGCAGATTGATGAGCCTGTGGCGACGCCGGGCCACGTCCTTGTGAGTATTCTGTGCCGGCGAGTCGCGCGGGACCTCAAGGTGGTGCTGACGGGCCAAGGGGCGGATGAGCCACTCGGCGGCTACCTCCGGCACACGGTAGAAAGGTGGATCCGGGTACTTGGCTGGCGACCGGTGGCCTCGGCGTTGCGGGCAAGCGCCAACGTGATGCGACGGAGCGAGGCTGTTCAGCGTCTGGCCGGTGTGGCGACGGAGACCGACGAAGCCAGGCGTATAGTGGCTGCATTCGCTGTCTTCACTCCTGAGCAGCGCGAGAGGCTGCTGACTCCGGCCTCCCGGGCCGCGGCGGCCCCGGAGGCACCTCTTCAGCCCGTACGTCGATGGCTGCAGGGTACGGAAGGCTTGGACTCGCTGAACCGCCTGCTCTACGTGGACGCACGCCTGTCACTGGCCGACGACCTCTTGCTCGGTGCCGACAAGGTCGCGATGGCGAGCTCGGTCGAGGCGCGGGTCCCCTTTCTGGATCTTGGTTACCTGGCGGTTGCGGAACGGATTCCGGGCCGCCTGAAGATCTCGTGGCTTCAAGGGAGAAAACACCTGCAACACCTTGTCGCGCATCGTCTGCTTCCGCCGGCGCTTGCCCGGGACCTGGCGGGCTTGGGGAGCGGCTGGAGAAAGAAGCGCGGTTTCGACGAGCCGAGCCGGCAGTGGTTCCGGCACGAGTCTCTGCCGAAAGTTGGGCAATGGCTCGTTGGCTCTGGTGCTGCTCTCCCGGAGTATCTGGAGGGAGGGGCAATCGCGAGGCTGCTGGAGGAGCACGGATCGGGACGAGTGGATCATACCCGCCAACTGACCGCGCTGCTGACGCTGGAAGCCTGGCACCGCTGCTTCATCGGCGGCGACGCCGCGTCTCTGCGGCAGTCCTTCGCCGGAGGCGAAGCCGATCATGGCTAGACCCAGCCGATCCTCTCCGGTGCGTGTATTGGTTGTGACCAACGTTGGGCCGACGATCGTCGAAGCCTATCTAGCTCCCTTGGCCTCGCTCGACGAGGTGCGGGAAGTCGTCGTCGTCCGCGATCATCCGAATGTCGTGCCGGGGCCGAAGCTCCGCACCGTGACCCCACCGCCTTCGCTGCCGCGGCTGAAGGCTGCTTGGAAGGTCTTCGGCCGCGATTGGCTAGCCCGAAGCGAAGCTGCCTCGCGGCCCCCTGACCTGTTGATGACCCTACATTGGTTCCCCGATGGCCCCGGTGTAATGCGCTTCGGGCGGCGTCTTGGCGTCCCAGTCGTTGCGAATATCATCGGATCGCGGGCGGAGCTTATTGACGGCGGTCGTCGCGTGGCGCTGTCCAGGCTGCCGAGCGGCATCAAGCGTCTGGCTCAGGAGTACCAGCGGGACTCGCTGAATGGCGCTGCTGCCATTACTTGCACCGGCGTCGCGACGCGCGAGTGGTTCCGCGCCATCGGAGTCGTGCGGCCTCGCCTCTCAGTGCTGCATGCGGCCATGGATGGGACGCTGCTGCGGGCCGGAGCTGAACCGCGCGACCTCGATGTGGTGTTCGTGGGGCGCCTGCACCCCGACAAACGGGTGGACCGACTGCTCCGCGTTCTCACGGTGCTCGGGCGGCGCCGGCCTGGCATGGTCGCCACCGTGGTCGGCCTGAGCGCCGAGGAGCTCGCAACGCTTCCGTCATTCTGGGAGGCCAAGGCCGCCCTCGCCGGCAACCTGCGGCTGGTGCCATGGGTCGAGTCCATCGCCGACGTGCTGGGGCGGGCGAAGATCCTGCTTCTGACCTCCGACACCGAGGGGCGGACGTTGGCGGTGCTGGAAGCCATGGCGTGCGGAGCGGTGCCTGTCGTCACAGATGTGGGAGACCTCAGGGAAGCACTGGACGACGGGAGGGCCGGCATCTTGGTTCCCCGGGTGACGGACGAGGAGACGCTGGCGGATTCGTTGGCAAGTGCCGCGGCGGGTCTCCTGGAGGATGTGCAACGGCGTGTGGCGCTGGCGACCCACGCGCAGGAATTCGTTCGTCTGGAACACGACCCCGAGCGCACGCGCGAGGAGTGGCGTGAACTGCTGGACGCGGTTCTCCATACTCGGAGTCGCGGATGAGGGTCGTCATTACCGGTGCGGGGGGCTTTGTCGGTCCGCACGTGCGGCGAGCGCTGGAGAGCGCGGGCCACGAGGTGGCGTCCGCAGTGGGCCCCCACGGGAATCCTGCACTCGGCACGCCGGTGGACCTCACCGATCCTCGCGCGGCGGAAGCGGTCATCTGCCCTTTCCGGCCTGAGGCGGTAGTGCACCTCGCCGCCAGGCTGCGGCCCGGCGATCTCGAGCAGCACGGCACGCTGCTCGATAACAACGCGCGATGCGCCACGAATGTGCTGGCTGCGGTGCACAGAGAGGCACCGGCGGCCAGAGTTCTGGTGGTCAGCTCGAGCGCGGTCTACGGTCACGTCGCGGTGGAGCGCAACCCGGTTCGCGAAGACGAACCACTCCGGCCAGTATTGCCGTACGGGGTGAGCAAGGTCGCGGTGGAGGTTATCGCGGGCGCTTATGGTGCGCTGGGACTCGACGTTGTAACGGTTCGCCCATTCAACCTGGCGGGGCCCGGCCAGAGCGAGAACTATGTGCCGGCGTCGTTTGCATCGCAGGTGGCACGCATCCTGTCCGGAGCCGCCACGCCAGCCGTCGAGACGGGATCGCTCGGTGACGTTCGCGATTTCACCGACGTACGTGATGCGGCGCGCGCGTGCGTCATGCTCTTGCAAGCCGGGGTGGGACCGGGTCCATTCAACGTGTGTAGCGGTGTCCCACGGCGGGTCGGCGATGTCTTGACAGAACTACTGGCGCTGGCCGGGGTCAGGGCTGAGGTGCGGTTCCGGCCGGTGGATTCGGTCGCGGCCCCGCTCGACATTCCGTACCAGTGTGGCGACGGCAAGGCGCTGGAGCGGGCGATCGGTTGGCGACCTGAGATTGCATGGCAGCATACGTTGGAGGATGCATTGCGGGATTGGTGTGCTCGGTTGTCGCAAGGAGAGTCGGCGTGAGCTGGACAGGGCGCCGGGTGCTCGTTACGGGAGCTGGTGGTTTCATCGGAAGCCACCTAGTCGAAGCCCTGGTGTCACACGGCGCCCGGGTGCGCGCCCTGGTGCACTACAATGCACTCGGATCCATTGGCAACCTGCGCTACGCGGACCGGCACGTGCTCGAGGATCTGGAGATCGTCCCAGGTGACGTGCGCGACCCGTTTGCGATTCGCTCTGTGCTTCGCGGAAGCGAAGTTGTGTTTCATCTCGCCGCGCTGATCGGAATCCCGTACTCCTACGTGGCACCGGCTTCGTACGTGGAGACAAACATTACGGGCACCGTGAACGTGCTTGAGGCTGCTCGCGCGGAGGGTAGTGCACGGGTGGTGGTTACCTCTACCAGTGAGACCTACGGCACGGCACAGTACACTCCGATTGACGAGACGCATCCCGCGGTGGCCCAGTCGCCGTACGCCGCGAGCAAGGTCGCGGCGGATCAGCTTGCGTTAGCCTATCACCGAACGTTTGATCTCCCGGTGTGCGTGGTACGGCCGTTCAATACCTTCGGTCCCCGCCAGTCGGAACGCGCCGTAGTCCCCACGATTGTCGCGCAGGCGCTGCGAGGCAGAACCCTGAGGTTGGGTTCCATGGTGCCACGCCGGGACCTCATGTTCGTCACTGACACGGCCGCGGGATTTGTTGCGCTGGCTGAGTGCCCTGAGGCAATCGGCCGGGCTACAAACCTGGGGACCGGCGAGTCGCATTCGATCGCTGAGATCGTCGGAGTCGTGGGCGGCGTACTCGGGAGGACGCTCGACGTCGAGCAGGATGAGAGCCGCATACGGCCCAGGGGGAGCGAGGTGCTGAATCTGTGCGCCGACGCGTCGTTCGCGCGCTCCCTGGGATGGCGGCCCGAGGTCTCACTGGCGGAGGGACTGAGACGGGTCGTTGAGTTTGCTCAAGCGCATGAGGGAGATGGCGCCGCCACCTGGGGCGGAGGGTACAGCGTATGAGCTGTGGTGCCGTGCCCGAGCGTGCGGTGATCCTAGCCGGCGGTCTTGGGACCAGGCTTGCTCCGTACACCACGGTGTTTCCAAAGCCGCTTATGCCGGTGGGCGGCAAGCCGATTCTCGAGCTGTTGCTGCGGCGTCTCCGCCGTCAGGGGGTTCGGCGAGTAACATTGGCGGTGAGCCACCTCGAGGAGCTGATCCGGGCATTTTTCGGAGACGGTACCCGTTTCGGTGTAGAGATCGACTATCGGCGTGAGGACGAGCCGCTAGGCACTGCGGGCATCCTGTCGCTCCTCGACGACCTGCCGGATCCGTGCCTCCTAGTGAACGGCGACGTACTGACCACGATAGACCTGGCTGCCATGTGCCACGTCCACGGGGAGCGGGACGCCGCCATGACCGTTGCCATCAGTGCGCGCACAGTGAACATCGACTACGGCGTGCTTGAGACAGGCGCGGACGGCGACGTCGTAGGCTATCGCGAGAAGCCTTCCTTGCCCTACATGGTCAGTATGGGGGTCAATCTGGTCGGCGCTCGCGCCCGGGCGGCGCTCGCTCCGGGTGTGCGCTGTGATGTGCCCACTCTGGTGCTCCGCCTGTTGGAGCGAGGGGAACGCGTAGCGTCATTTCGCTCGGACGCTTACTGGCGAGACATCGGGCGGGCAGAAGACTACGAGGCGGCGAACCAGGAATTCCCCAGCATCGCGTCCGAGTTTGACGGCTAGCCGCATTCCGTCTCGCGCGGGCTCAGTGACAAGGTGACCGGGCCCAACCTCGGTTCTGCGGAAGCGGCGGCAGCAGCCGCTCCACCGCGCCGGAGCATTCTGCGGGACGCATCGCAATACACCGGCGCCACCTACCTCACGCAAGTTGGCTCGTTCATCACCGGCTTGGTCACGAAAGGACTGCTCGGCCCGGCCAACGTCGGCATCTGGAGCCTGCTGAACATCCTGCTCGGTTACTTCGCACTGGTGCAGGTCGGGACTCTAGACGCGATGGCCAAAGAGGTACCCTACCTTCGCCAGAGGGGCGACGGACGGGCGGCGCAGCGTCTTGGCAATGCCATGACCGGATTCGTGCTGCTGGGCAGCACGGTTGTAGCTCTAGCCGTCATCGCCGTAACTGTATGGCGGGCTCGGGGCTTTCGCGGACCCTTCCTGGCTGGGGTCCTGTTGCTCGGCCTTTCGTTTCCGCTGTGGATGGCCGTCAACATGCAGATGGTGTCGTTCCGGGCGGCGAAGCGCTTCGACGTGTTGAGCCGTCAGCTGCTCCTCCAACTCGCCATCACCGCGGTCGTGGGAATTCCGCTCATTTGGCGGTGGTCCATTTACGGCCAGTACGCTGCCTTTCTGGTGTCGTTCGTCCTGTTCTTCTTCTATTTTCGACGCGCTGCAGCTCGCGAACCGCTAGCGCGGTTCACTCCCGTCCTCGATCGTGAGGCCACCCAGCGCCTCCTCTCAATCGGTCTACCGCTGCAGCTCTCAGCTCTAGTGTTTACGCTTCAGACGACGCTGGATAGCCTCCTGGCCGCCCGCGCCCTCGGCGTGACCATGCTGGGCTACTACTCTCTGGCCGTCACAGTTAAGACCTACGTGTACCAAACCCCGAACGCGTTTTCGGTGGTCATGTTCCCCCGGTTCCAGGAGAGGTTTGCGGCGTCGAGCGATGATCCAAGGGCGCTGCGCGACTACGTGGAAAAACCCATCATCGCGTTTGCCTTCCTGATCCTCCCCTTGCTGGTCGGAGCCTCGTGGCAGATCGTACCCTTCTTGGTACGGCACTTTCTCCACGCATTTGTGCCGGCGATCAGCGCGATCAAGCTACTGCTCATCGGTACCTTCTTTGCGTCCTTGTGGCACATGCCGTCGCAGTTTCTGATCGCCATCAACAAGCTGTGGCAGGGGGTGCTGCTGTCGGCGGGCAACGCTGCTCTGGTGTTCGTCGCCGTATCGGCGGCTCTAGCGCTTCACCCTAGCGTGGAGGGGGTTGCGGTCGGGACCAGCGTTGCGTACGCAGTGGCGTCGCTGGTGACGATTGGCTATGCGGTGAAGCACTTCAGGTCGGCGTCCGAGGTCGCCCGGTTGCTTCTGGGGACGGTGCTAGCAGCGGGGTTTGTGTTTGGCTTGCTGCTTCTGGCGGACCAGCTCATTCCGACGGTCGACGTGTTTGGGACAGACTTGATCCACCTATTGCTTCGCTCGGTACTGCTGCTGGTCTTCGTGAGCCCGCTGTTCTGGTGGGCCGACCGCCGGCTCGGTCTTGTGTCACTGGTCAAGGCGCGTTTCGTGAAGACATGATGAGGTGCCTGATCGTTCTGTCGGCTGGAGGCGTGGAGGCGCTGGAGTCACTCGGCGTCTCGGCTTGCGACCTTGTGATTGCCAGGGGCGCGCCGGCTCTGACGGCCGCGAGGGCGAAGGGGTGGATGGTAGTTTCGGCGGACTCGCAGCTCGACGGTATCCCGGTTGCCGAGGTCGATGGCCCCGCGCTCGTTGCGGCGCGAACGTGGCGGCCGGGGCCCATATCTGCACGCCTGCCCTGGCTTGACCTTGGGATCCTCGCCGAATACGACGTCTGGAACGCGGCAGCGCGGTGTGTCAGGCTTGCGGCGACCCTCGATCGTCTTCCTCCAGTAGCAGAGTTGGCCGTTGCGGCGCCGCCGGGCTCGGCAGAGGCGTTAGTAGCGGGGGCGGTGGCGGAGGCTAGGGGCATCAAGACGCATCTAGTCCCTTGCGGCGAGGATTCGGTCTCGCAGTGGGACATCGCGGCGCGAGCGGTGAGGCCCCCGTCGCTTGGTCGTCGGCTCGCGAAGTACTGGCTTGCGCGCCTGGCTACGGTGGGCTTCTCGCGCGGTGATCGGGTCGCGGCCTACACGTGGGGTGAGGCAGGTCACCTTATCTACGCACTTGCCCGTGCTGGAGTAATCCGGCCAATGCTGGATCCGGTCGAGCCGCCGCCGCGCGAGGCCTACCTCAGCGGGTCGCTGAGTAAGGCTGGATGGGCCGGGGGGACGAACCGGCGGGTCGGTCACGGATCCGGCACGCACTTACCCTCACCGCCCGCACTGTCGTGGAGGGGCATTGACCTGAGTGGATCGCTGGCGGCCGCAATGGAAGCGGTCGTCGCACCGCAGGTCAGGACGTGGGAATGCTACGCCCTCGATCTCCTTGCTTCTTGGTCTCGGGCACGTATCCGCTCGGTCATTCTCAGCAATGATTGCACTGCCTTCGGACGCACCCGCAGTCTGGTCGCCGAGCGTCTCGGAGCGAGTTCGATCGTCGTCCAGCACGGAGTCCTCGAGTACATCGCGGACCGCAATCACGAGGTGGCAGACTACTCAGCGGTGTGGGGTCCCTTGGCGGCTCGTGACTTGGTGGATCGCGGGGTCGACGGCGACCGGCTTGCGGTCGTGGGGTGGCCTGCTGGCAACCTGCGGCTGGCGCAGGCGCGGAGTCTCCGCGCGGAGGGTGTCGGGCCATACGCGCTCCTGCTCACAACAACGCTAGCCTCATTTACTGCGGCGGTGCCCGACGACTCCGTGGAGGACCAGGCGACCACGGCGGTAGAGGCGATTCGAGGCGCCGGCTGGAGTGGCCGAGTGGTAGCCAAGATCCACCCAGGGCAGAACGCTGGCGTCTTCCGTGAGCTGTTTGCCGCTGCTGGGCATCCGGACGTAGAAGTCGTCGGCGGCAGGGCGGACACGTGGCTCCTGATGGCGCGGGCTCGACTCGCCGTCACCGTGTCCTCGTCCATTGCCTGCGCACTTCCACCGCTCGGTTGTCCCAGCGTGGTCTATGAGCGCATGCGTCTTCCGTACGCTCCGTACATGGCGCGCTTCAGAGAATTCGCGACAACCACGGACCAGGAGAGCGCGCAGACTGCTGTCGGCTGCCTTTTGCGGGGCGACGCACTTTCCGGGAATCCATCAGGCGACGAAGTGATGGACTACGCGGCTCTGGTGAACGACGGTCCGGAGCGATTCGCGCAGCAGGTACGACAGGCCGTGCGCTCCGGTCCGGTGGGACCGGGGGCGATGAATCGCGCACTGGACGGCGCACGTAGCAAGCCAGTGGCCTTCGACCGCCTGCCGCTTGCCTCGGCCGCTGCCGTGACCCGGGGCCGGTCGTGAGCGACCGTGTCTTGACTACGGCTGCCTCGCGCACCGCACTGAGCTGGGCGGTCGCTGCAGGCGTGATCCTGGCGCTCGCCTCCACCTACCTGCTGGGGTCGGCGAGCGTGCTCGCGGCAGCCGGTCTCATCGTGGTCGGGCTGTTTGCGCTTGGCTTGATCGTCGATTTCACAGGGGGCACAATTGCGCTCCTTGCTGCCAGCATCCTCGTGCCGAACGGCGTGGCGCTCTATTTCGGACCATCTGTGCCGCTGCTCACGTTTCAGCGTGTGATGTTCCTACTGCTCCTGGGAGCTGTGCTGCTCCACGTCCCAGGGGCGTTCGTGCGCGCGCTTTGGCAAGCTCCAGGGATACGCATCCTGTGGGCGATGGTGCTGGTAATGGCGATCTCAACATTGCTGTCCCGCGAACCGGCTGTGTCGCAGAAGGAGTTCTTGTCCGAGCGGAATCTGGGACTTCCGGTCTACTTCGCGATCGTATGGCTGGCGTTGCGCGACAAGGCGGCGGTACGCCGCATGCTGATTGCCGTTGGCGCCGTGGGGCTCGTTGTGGCGCTGCTGGCGATAGGCGAGGCGCTCACGGGGAAAGGGGTGGTGGCGTCGCTGCACCTTCTGCCACCCGAGAAGCTCAAGAGCCTCGGGTACTACGCTGAGCTGGAGCGACGAGCCGGCTTCCCGAGAGTGGAGAGCGTCTTCCAGCATCCTCTGGTGTTGGGTGCATTTCTCGTCGCCTATGTGCCTTTGGTCACGACATTGCGGCGCCACGCGCAGACCGGGTGGGCGAGAGGCTACTGGGCGTTGTCCGCGGTTCTGGGCCTTGTTGCGTTGGTGCTGACTTGGTCGCGGGGGGCGTGGGTGGCACTGCTCCTCGCGTTGCTGCTCCTGAGGGGTGCCGGCGGGCGACGCTGGTTAATTGCGGGACTGGGCGCCGTGGCGTTCCTGGTGGTGTGGTCGGAGCTCGGTTTCCTACAGGTCGGGAAGGTCGTCTATCGCTGGTGGTTGCTGTCCAGCGTGGTGGCTGCGATGTGGGGTCACTACGGCTTCGGCTCCGGTCCGGCCACCTTTGTGTCGAGCCTCGTGGTGCGAATCGCCGGCACGCGGATGGGCATGACCAGCGCGGACGCGATGGCCTATTCGCTCACGACCGCCATTGAGGCAGGGCCACTCTTCGTCGTTCTCCTGTGGTGGCTCGTGCTCAAGATCGTTCGCCGCGCCCGACAGGCACGTGATCGAGACCTGAGTCTCGCCCGCATCGAATCGGCACACCTGCTCGATGCACTGCGGGCCGGGTTGCTTGCGAACCTACTTCTGTCCCTTGCCTCGGCCAGCTTGTTCGGCTCGACAGTAGGGTCTTTCATCATCTTTATGCTCCTCGCTGCGACAACCAGGCTCAGCGACGCAGCGGAGGCAGCTTGATTCCTGATCTCTCCATCTCCTTGGTGAGTCTGAACCGGCCCGATCTTGCCAGGCAGTGCATTGCATCCATCGTTGCTCATACGCGCAGCATCAGCTTCGAGATCCACCTCGTCGCGCACAACTTCACTCCAGGCGGCCTGGAGACGCTCCTGGAGTGCTGGCCCGAAATTGAGGTGCACCAGGTGGGCGGCGTGCGCGGGTACTCGCAGAACAACAACGTAGCGCTGCGGGCCGCTAGGGGCCGGTACGTCGTGATTCTGAACGACGACACGATCCTCGGTGACGATCTGTTCGGGCAAATGGTGAGCTTCCTTGACGCACATCCAGAGGTCGTCGGCGCGTGCCCGGTTCTACGCAACCCTGATGGCAGTTTGCAGCTCGGAGTCAGAGGGCGCTTCACTGTACTGGGCCTCGTGGCTGAGCAGCTGAAGCTGGACCGGCTGGTCCCGGCGCAGCTGGCGGTACGGCTCGGCGCGCTGCAGCGCCCTTGGGCGCCAGCTTCGGAAAGCGGTCCAGTTGATGTAGAGGCTGGAACGGGAGCGTGCTTCATGGCCCGGCGGCAAGCGTTCGAGGCAATTGGGTTCTTGGATGAGGTGTACTTTCTGGGCCCGGACGACGTTGATTGGACCATCCGCCTCCGCCGCCAAGTGGGCCACGTAGTCCTGCTGCCTGACCTCTCACTCACGCATCTTGGGGGCTCGACGTTAGGGGGGGAATACCACGCGGTGATGCCGGCCGTCTTCGCTGGCTACTACACCCTGTTGCGGCGGCACCGTGGCTGCTTAGAGGAGTGGGCAGCTCGGTTGTTTCTGGGCCTCGCATGGTCGTCAGGGCTGGCGATCGGCTGGCTAGTGGTATGGAGCTTGACCGGCTCCCCCAGGGCGAGGACCATGATGCGCGCGCGATGGAGTTGTGCGCGGTGGGCGCTGTCCGCCGCCACCAGCCCCGAAGTGTTCGAGCGAGTTGACCTCGCCTCCCGCCCGCGCGCCTAGCCGCCTTCGCGCCAAAGGTCGTTCCCGCCCTCAGCGCTTCGGCAGACCGGAGACGATCTAGCGTCGGTTCAGGGTGCGGACGATGGGAAGCCGCTGTGCGGCGGACTTGGCCGCATCCCACGCTGCTAGTTCATCGTTGTCTAGCCTCACCAGCGAATGCCGCATGAGCGCCATGGCAAGACCGATCAACAAACCCAACAGTCCAGCCCCGGCGACTACGAGCCGGCGCTTCGGCTTGACCTTGTCGAACGGGGGGCGAGGCGGGTCCACGATAGTCAAGCTTGGAGTGTCGCGGTACTCCTCCATCCGGGCCTGCTCGTACGAGGTCGCCAGACTCACGTAGAGTGACTGGCGCAGCTCAACGGCTCGCTGCAGCCGCTGATCCTGCAGCTGTAACTCCGGGGACTGCGCGAAGGTCCGGTTGTGCTCCCTGAATAAGCGTACGCTGTCCTCGGTCCGCTCGAGATCATCCCTCGCGTCTTGCAGGCGCGATTCTAGAAACCGCCGCAGCGCTCGACTCCTGAGCTGCCGCCGGTCGAGATTGAAGCGATTTAGTGCGCTGAGCAGCGTGTCCGCGATGGCGGCCGCAAGCCTGGGTTCGCGCGCGTCTACCTGAACGGAAATCAGACCTGTCTCAGGATCCACATTCGCCTTGACGTCCCCCGCCAACCGCTTGACGGCCAGCGCTACCCCTTGGGGGGTGTCAAGGGGAGGGAAATGGTACAGGTCGCGCAACGAGACGGTGCTATCTGAACGGTCGCCAGGAGCTGGGTAGCGGGTGCCGGCGACCGCCAGCAGCACCTCGCGGCTCGTAGCCAAGTCAGCGAAGAAGGCCGGCGACTGGCCACCGCCGGCCACAGGCAGCCCAAGTTGCGAGACGAGGCCACTTAGCCCCGTACCCATCCTGAGCTGTCCCTGATCACTGTCCACGATGAAAGTCGCAATGGCGCGGTAAGTCGGGTGCGCGAGCAGTACCCATACCGCGGCAAGTACCATGCACAGGAAGGGGATGCCAAGCACCAGCCGCCATTGCTCGAACAGTTCGGCGAGGGTGCTGAAAAACGTACCGAGGCCCGGACGGAGCGCCCGCCGCGGATCCGCGGACTGGTTAGCAGGCGACATAGGCTCGCCAAACCTACCGGCAGGTCGCCGGACTGGCAACGAGATCAGCGCCCAATGTCGCCCACCGAGCGGCCAGTCTCAACCCAGTTCGTTCCGTCGTAGTAGAATCTGATGGTGCGCCGGTAGCCGTTCCCGGGGTTTGTGAAAGGCCCCGCCATCTGGAACACGCTGCCATCGCCCCAGGTGATGCCTCCCATGGCGCCGCCGGAAGAATTGAGGATATCGTAGAGAATCTCCTGCCCGGCGACGCCGTTGGAAGGCGCCTCGAGCGTCATCGGCGAGTTGCCGGTCACCGTGATGCGGAACTGGCTGCCAAGTCTGGCGTCGGTGGCGACGGAGGGGCCGTGGGGCAGCGCGATCACAGGGCTCGCGACCGGCTGTGCCACCGCCAGCGGATTGCGGAGGTTTACGGGACCCACGTGACCCGATACGCTGGCATCAACGAGGCGCGTGCGCGTGCCTCCGTTGTCAATGCCAAAGCCCTGCTGTGCCTCGGCCTCGGCGCCGAACCGCCCTCCGATCACCACAGTGCGGCTGCTCCCGGGTTGAATCACGAGTCCGGAGTGTGCATCCGTCTGCGCCTTGCCGTTGCCGGTGGCGATGCAATCCACGAAATGAACGTCGTCGGAGGCGATCGAAAAGCCGTCGCGCTGGCAGTCGACCGCTCGGCAACCGATGAACTGAGCACCGGCTAGGGACTGTGGCCGGCCCCACGCGTCAGGGGCCTGCTTGATGCCTTCCTTGCCCGCGTTGAAGACCGATACGTTGATTAGACGGATATCTCCCGATCCTCCTATCAGGATGCCCTCGTCAGTGGTCGTATCTACCACGACGTCCTCAAACGTCACTCGCTTGGCGTTGGGGGGATTCACGAACGCGATGGCTTGGCCCCAGGGCGTGGCACTGTTGATCTGTCGAAACACGCAGCGTCGAATCGAGACATCGGTCCCTTGGACGGTGATTCCGCGCCCTCCGTACACATTGCAATCCTCTATGGTCACTCGCTCAAGCGGCCCGGTAGGCACGCTAACCGTCTCGATCGCCTGTGCGTTGGGGGCGACCGATATGTCGGTGAAGAAGAAGCAGCCGCTCACGATCACATCGGCGAGTCGGCCGGACCCCCGGTAGCCCCCAATGCCGATGTTCATCTGGCCATTGTTGACGAAGGTGCAATCTCGCACGAGCTGCGCGCCGTACCAGGGCTCCGCACCCGCCACCGAACCAATAAGTGTAATTGCGTTGTTGACGCCCGCACGGTCGAGCAATTCGAAATGGCAGTTCTCCAGGCGGACATAATTGCTTTGCCAGATGTAGAAGCCGCCACCTCGGGCGTTGCGGATTTCGCACCGGTCCACGGTGAGCCCGTTGACCCGGGCCGCGAAAAAGAGATGCTCGTCCCCGGATGTAAACGGACTGGTCGCGGATGTCTGACCACCATCCAGCGTCAGGTCCTCAAACGACACGTGTTGCACACTGAAGCCCGCGACTGCCCTGGTGATGAACAGGTTGTAGTCAGCGCCGCGACCACCGATTGTAGTCTTCTGGAGGATGCTGAGCCCACGCCCCGCTCCCCGGAAGGTCAGCCTGCCGGCGTTTCTCAGGATCACCGAGTAGGGCCGCACGCCTATCCCGAGCCCTCCAGTATCGTGGTCGGCAACGTACGAGCAGAGGTAAGTGCCCGGCGGGAAGTATATGGTGCCTCCCCCTGCGTTCTCGGCTGCTTCAATCGCCGCCTGCAGGGCTGCGCGATCGTCACTTCGGCCGTCGCCTTTCGCGCCGTAAGCGGTGACGTCGTAGACGCCGCCCTCCGCTGTTAGGCTTGCACCGCCCGAGAACGATGGCCGCCCGACTGCAGCGGCGGAGAATGCCGCGACGAAGTTTCTGCGTTTCACGAGCGTACCCACTTTCTAAGGTCTTTGGCGATTCGGTCCGCAGCCGGTAACGAGCGCCAGCGTCTAAACCCGACAGAAGAAAATGGTGCCAACCTCGAAGCCACCTGCTCTCGATGCGAAAGCGGCCTCACGAGGTGGGAGCCACGACACGCGGCATACTCCCTCCCTCGAGGGATACTACAGCTTCTGGACGACGATGATGGCCGTGAGGGCGGCGCTCAAGGAAGTCATTATGCTGGTCAAGACCTGCGGCCAGTTGGACTTCTCTTCCGTCGCCGGGATCTCCGGGACAACCACGCGCGCTCCCGGTTCCGGCCTCGTGGATCTGGTGTTGACCGCTCCATTGGGCTGGACCACGTAGGTACGCCCCCTGTCCGCGCGGCGAGCATAGCCCCCGGCACGATCCACGTAGAAGCTCGTGCTCTGGTCCGGCACGTACGCGACGGCCACCGGGCTGTTGACCGCCCCCTCGACCTTCACCACGGGTTGGTACTGCGGCACATACAGCGAGTCGCCCGCAAAGAGGATCAGGTTGTCGCGGAACGTCGAGTCGCGCAGCACCCGATCGAGGTCAACGCCGATGCGTCCGGCGCGCCCCTCCGCCCGGTAGAACTGCGCCCCCCGCACGTAGGCGTCCTTCGTCGTCCCGCCAGCGCGGCTCACCAAGCTGGAGAGCTTCTCGTCGCGCCGCGTGAGCGTGTACCGCCCGGGAAATTGAACCTCCCCCGTGACGTACACGTTGCGCTGCAACTCCCAGCCGGGGATGCGGCGAATGAAGACGTTGTCATAGGGCTGGAGCATCGGCTCAGCGCCCCGCGCGTTGGTCGGCCGCCGGAGGTAACCCGTCGCATCCAGCACATAGGCCGAGTCCAACGGCACCGTGACGATCTGCGCGAGGAGATTGGCGGTGCGATCCTGAGGAATCCGTGAGATGTCGGCCTGCAGCAAGTAGGCGTCGTCGCGCAGGCCGCCCGCCATCATCACGGCGTCGCGCAGCGTCATCGAGTCCGTGAAGGTGAATACGCCCAGGCCGCTGCACGTTGCCGTAGACCGCGACCTGACGCGTAGGCCGAAAGCCCGTCTTGGAGTAGACGGTGACCGAATCAAATTCCTGAAGCTCGATGTCCACGGGCGGGTGCCCGGCGGGCACGGCGCGGGCATTCAGTGCAGTTTCTCGTTGCGATTCACCCGAGTCAGGCGCCCCCTGGGGAGGGATGCCAACCAGGCTCACGGGCATCAGTCGGCGGGATGAGTCTGGGTTGAGTCGCACAAGGTGCGCCCGGTCCGGATACACGTCGGGCTTCAAGCCCCCCGCCTCCGCAATGAGCTGCGAGAGCGTCATTCCCGAATCGAGTTGGTATACACCCGGCCGCCAGACATCACCTCTGATCACCACACGATTGCGGACTGGCAGTGTAACCGCGAACACCCGGACACTATCACCGCCCTCCAGTGCGACCGGGGCCCCGCCCGGACGCAAAGCGGCCTGGAGGTCGATGTCCAGGGCCGTACGGTCCCGCCCGCCGGGCTCCCGCTGCTCGGGCGGGAGCACGCGGATGATCTGTGCCCTTCCAGTGTAAGCGTCGGGTAGCAGCCCTCCGCTCATCTGAATCAACTCGCGCAGACCCTCGCCATCGGCCAAGTCGTAGATGGCGGGCCGGATCACCTCGCCTGCGAGCAAGACCCTCCGCGACCGCGGGGGAACGAAGATCACGTCGCCCTGCTCGAGGCGGATATCGCCATGCGTGTTGCCCCGCAGCAGATAGTCGTACAGGTCCAGCGTCTGGACGGGCTGCCCGGCCCGGGTAATCCGGACCGCGCGGAAGTTGCCGCGCTCGGTTGGCCCTCCCGCCTGGTACAGGGCGTTCATCACTGTCGCCAGAGCGCTGACGGCGTACGAGCCCGGCTTGGCCACTTCGCCTACGATGTAGACCTGGTTCACTCGTACGCGGGAAACGGTAACGTCGAAGTGCGTGGTAGCGGTCGGGCTCCGCCTTACGCCTGAATACACCCGCCCGAGTCGCGTGTAGAGCAAGTCTCGAAGTTGATCGAGCGTCAGGTTCGCGACGTAGATCTGGCCGACCTGCGGAATGACGACGAACCCTTCGCGGGTGACCGGCAACTGGTCGGCGCGCTCCACGTCCCCCGTCAAAATCAGGACCAGCTCGTCACCAGCGCCAAGCCGGTAACCGGGATCCACCGGCCCTGTGAGAACGGGTGTGAACTGCGTAGTGCTGCGCCGGAAGACATCCAGACCGAACAGCTGGAGCTGCGCCCGAGTGCCGGTGAGCCCCGCAGCTGCCGATTCCGCGGGCGTCATGGCCTTTGCCACGAGCGACTCCGGCGTTACCGCTGGAGACAGCGTGTCTGAGGGCACACCCTGCGCCAAGCCGAGGAGTGCGAGGGCGCGCAGCATGTTTCCCGTGGGTTTGGCGGTCGTGTCCGCGTTGGCCCCAAGGTACTGGTCGAGCAGATCGGGCGAGTAGCCCGCAGCCTGCAGCCGCGCGCGGATCTGGTCGGGCGTCAGCCCGGACTCCTGGATCCGCTCTTGGATGAGCGAGCCTAGCCCCCGTTGCTGGATGGCTTGCTGTATCTGCTGATCGCTCACGTTCGGCGGGCGCTGCGGCAGCTGCTGGAGTGTGTCCTGAGCTGCGAGGTTGCCTGCGAGCCCCAGCGCCAGGACGAGCCCGGCCGCCAAGCTCACGGCTGTCCGGTACTTTGTGGCGCAAAGTGTCATGCCGAGAGATATCATCAGCGCGCAAATCTCGCAATGGCAACGGGTTTATTCAATCCTCGGGGCCATCCCCTCGCCCGCAGACCGCGGACGGAGTTAGGATTGTCCGCACTATGGCCACCCCACACATGCCGATACACGCACGCCAGACTGTCCCGAGCGACCGCCGCGTCCGCCTCGCCCTCGTGGGCTGCGGGCGCATCTCCAAGAGCCACTTCGACGCGCTCGACAAGCACAAGGACCGCATCGAGCTGGTGGCCGTGTGCGACACCGACCCCAAGGCCCTCGAAAAGGCGCGAGAGCGGTACAGACGCACAGGCGCACAGATCGCTCGACGACCTGCTCGCGAAGACCAGACGCCGACGTCGTCGTCCTCGCCACGCCCAGCGGCCTTCACTCAGCGCAGGCCATCCAGGTGGCCCAGGCGGGCCGCCACGTCGTGACCGAGAAGCCGATGGCCACCCGCTGGGAGGACGGCAAGCGGATGGTCGAGGCGTGCGACAAGGCCGGCGTCCAGCTGTTCGTCGTCAAGCAGAACCGACTCAACCCCACCGTGCGCCTGGTGAAGCGCGCCATTGCCCGCAACCGGTTCGGCCGCATCTACACGGTGACCTGCAATGTCTTCTGGACGCGGCCGCAGGAGTACTACGACTCGGCCCGCTGGCGCGGCACCTGGGAGTTCGACGGCGGCGCGTTCATGAACCAGGCCAGCCACTACGTGGACCTCCTGGACTGGCTCATCGGCCCCGTGGAGTCGGTGCAGGCCTACACGGCCACGCTCGCGCGGCGCATCGAGGTCGAGGACACGGGCGTCGCGGCCATCCGCTGGCGCAACGGCGCCCTCGGCTCGATCAACGTCACGATGCTCACCTACCCCAAGAACCTCGAGGGCTCGGTCACGATCCTCGGCGAGAAGGGCACTGTGCGCCTGGGCGGCGTGGCCGTGAACAAGATCGAGCACTGGGAGTTCCTGGAGCCGGACGCCGAGGACGACGCGCAGTGGCGCGACGCGAGCTACCAGACCACGTCGGTCTACGGCCAGGGCCACGGGCTGTACTACGACAACGTGATCAAGGCCCTGCGGGGCGAGGCGCCCGCTGAGACCGACGGCAGGGAAGGGCTCCGCTCGCTCGAATTGCTGATCGCGATTTACCAGTCGGCCCGCGACGGCCGGCAGGTCGGGCTGCCGCTGGAGTACTGAGCCGCCGGCTCCGTGGCACGGTTCGCGACTAGCGGTGGAATCCGAGAGGGTTCCGCGCTGCCGTGTCCGAGGTTGCCATCGGCCCGCGCGATTTCGCCCCGGCGCGCGTTCACCGGATGCCGGCGCGCCCGCCACTCGGCGGATGTTTGACTCGGCATTCTCGCCGAGGCCAGATTGTGTCCATGGTTCAAGCAGTCGGGCCGTACACCATCGAGATGCTCGAGCGCGTCCCGCGCGACGGGAAGCGCTACGAGATCCTCGACGGGGTCCTGCTCGTGACCCCCGCGCCGACGCCCGCGCACGAGATCGTCCGGTCCCTGCTGGGCGAGATGCTGCTGCCGTATGTGCGTCGGCACCGCCTTGGGCAAGTGCTCTTCGGCCCCTCCGACGTCATCTTCGACGAGCACTCCCTCCTGGAGCCGGACCTGCTCGTCATCCTCGGCGAGCGAGCGAGCCGGTTCCGGACCTGGCGGGAGATGCCGGCCCCGGCGCTGGCGATCGAGATCATCTCCCCCTCGTCGGCGCGCTACGACCGAGGTGCCAAGCGAGAGCGCTACCTCACCAAGGTCGCCGAGTACTGGATCGTGGACATCGAGGCTCGGCTGATCGAGCGCTGGGTGCCGGGCGACCAACGGCCGGCGATCCATCGCGCGACGCTCGAGTGGCAACCAGCTTCCTCGGCGCCGCCCCTGGTCGTGGACGTCGTAAGCCTCTTTGCCGGGCTTCCCGAGCCTGAGTGAGAGCGGCGAGAGATCATCCCCTGGCACGGTTCGCGACCAGCGGGGGAATCCGAGAGGGTTCCCCCGTTTTGTGCGTCCGTTCCGCCGGCCCGGTGACCGCGCCTCGCCGGCTGCGAATCCCCCTGAGGTCTCGGCACTGCTGCGAGCGCTGCACCTCGAGCTGAAGCGCCGCACTGGCGCGGGACTGGAGCGCCCGTCCTCCGGTAGGGCGGCGTGGGCGCCAATCTGATCTCCCGTGCCACACGGCGCCCCTGACCGCGCTCGTTCGATACCAACGTCGAGCCCAAGGTCCGCAGGTTGTGGCACGTGCATGGTACAGGTGCCGAGGATAAACCCGGATGCCGCGGGCGATCAACTCGCTGGCTTCATCCCCGGGCGCCTGGTGTTACCGGGAGGCGTCATCGGGCGTCAACGAGGCGTGAGAATCAGTCGCGAGCGACTTGTGCACATGCGCTGCCGGCGCCCGACCTGGTTCGCCTTCTGCCTCAGCCACATGCCTGGCACTCTGGCGAACCCCGATTTCACAGGCCAGCGCTCGCGAGGGGACTCGCGACGGGTCGAGCTCGTGAAGCTCGTCGGCCAGCCGGCCTGCTGGCTGCTGGTGTCCGTGAAGTTCCTCGATGATCGAGGCGAGGCCTGGGTCAATAGCGCGCTACCGGTGTCCTCGGCGTACTTGACTCGGCGCCTGCGGGCCGGTAGCATGCGGCCAGTACGTCGCGGGCCGTGAGGACGGAAAGGTCGCCGTCGCCACCCGCCGTGCGGCGGGTTCAGGAGATCCAGACTTCATCGCCTGGCACGGTTCGCGACCAGCGGGGGAATCCGAGATGGTTCCCCCGTTTTGCGTCCGTTCCGCCGGCCCGCCGGCGACCGTTCGCGCCGTCAGGCGTGATTCGGATACCGCGCCCTCACCCTGGTCCCACAGCTTCTCAGCGCCGTTGCCCCGCCACCGGCGCCGGTATAGGATTGGTCATACTTCTGACCAATCCGGACCGATCGGGGGGCGGCATGAGGACGGTGCCACTGGCGGTTGCCAAGGCGAGGCTGAGCAAGCTCCTGGACGGCGTCGAGGCCGGCGAGGAAAGCGTGACCATCACGCGGCACGGCAAGCCCGCGGCGGTGCTCCTGAGCCCCGACGAGTTCGAGGGCTGGCAGGAGACCCTGGCCATTCGCTCGGACCCCGGCTTCATGCGTGAAATCCGGCGTGGCTTGGACTCGCTCCGGCGCACCCGGAAGCTCTATACCCTCGACGAGCTGTTCGAGACCCCGCCGCCCCGGTGAGCGCGCCTCGCCGGCTGCGGGTTCCGCCGGAGGTGGCGGCGCTGCTGCGAGGGCTGCACCCCGAGCTGAAGCGCCGCACTCGCGCGGGACTGGAGCGCCTCGTGCGTGATCCCGGGGCGGGGAAAGCCCTGCACGGGGAGCTGGCGGGCCTGTGGAGCCTGCGGCTCGGCCGGCTCAGGATTGTGTACCGCGAGGTCCCCGGTGCCATCGAGGTTGTGGCCGTTGGCCCCCGGGAGCGCATCTACGAGGAAACCCTCCGGTTGGTGCGCCGCTGAAGCGCCGGGGCCGGCACGATCCCCTCCTTCCTCGGTCGGGCTGGGCGGTTGACGATCTCCTCTCCCCGGCCACGTGACGCCCCGGAGTTGACTGTACGGTATAGTCGAATAATTATTCGACCATGACTGACAGCTCAATTCGCCTCGGCTACCGCGAGGGCCAGGCCAGCCTCACCGCCAGGATGCGTGAGCCTGCGCCGGGGAGGCTCCAGCTCCTGACGGGGCCGAGGCAGGTGGGCAAGACGACCCTGCTCCTGGCCCTGGCCCGCGAATTCGGCGACGGCGCGACGTACGCCGCGCTGGACGCCCCCGAGGCCGCACTCCCCGGATTTTGGGAACACCTGTGGCGCGAGGCGGCCGCAGCCGCCGGCGCCCGCGGCGCCGCCGTGCTCCTGCTCGACGAGATCCAGCACCTCCACGACTGGCCCACGCGGCTGAAGGCCGAGTGGGACCGGGTGCGGCGGGCCGGGACGCCGCTGCACGTGGTTGCGACGGGATCCTCCGCCCTCCGCCTGGGTGCGGGCTCGCGCGAGCGTCTCGCCGGCCGGTTCGAGCATCTCGTCCTCACCCACTGGGGCGCGCGTGAGCTGGCCGACACCTTCGCGCTGAGCGGCCGCGACGCCGCGCGGGCCGTGGTGACGGAGGGAGCCTATCCGGGCGCCGTCCCGCTCCGTAGCGACCGTGAGCGGTGGCGGGTCTACCTGCGCGACGCGATCCTCGAGCCGGCCATCGGGCGCGACCTGCTGTCCCTCGGCGCCGTGCGGCGGCCGGGGCTGCTGCGCCAGGTGTTCGCCGCCTGCGCCACGGTGCCCGCGGAAATCATGTCGCTGCAGAAATTGCGTGGCTCGCTCGGCGATCCGGGCGCGCTGGAAACTGTCGCGCACTACCTCGCTCTCCTCGAGGAGGCCTACCTCGTCGCCGGGCTCGAGAAGTTCGCCGTGAAGCCGCTGCGGCGGCGCCAGGCTCCGCCCAAGATCCTGATCCTCAGCAACGCCATCCTCGCGGCGACCGACCCTCGAGGTGCCCCGTCCCAAGAAGCCGAGCCGGCCCGCTACGGGCGCTGGGTGGAGAACGCCTGCCTCGCTCACGCCTGGAACGCGGGGCAGCGGGTGCTGTACTGGCGCGAGGAGCCGCTGGAAGTGGACGCGGTGCTCGAGGGCTCGTGGGGCCACTGGGTGCTCGAGATCAAGACGGGGTCGTTCCCGATGAACGACCTGAGGGGGCTACTCGAGTTCGCGCGACGGCATCCGCGTTATCGGGCTCTCGTGCTGTGCGACGCCGCGGACCTGGAGTCGGCGCGGCGGGCCGGTGTCGAGGCCCAGGCGTGGGAGGAGTTTCTCCTGGATGGTGCTCCCGGCAACGGTCCGCCGAGTGATTGACTCGGCGCCTGCGGGCCGGTAACACGCGGCCAGTACTTCGCGGGCCGTGAGGACGGAAGGGTCGCCGCCGCCGCCCCTGTCCGGGGTCTAGGAGATCCAGACTTCATCGCCTGGCACGGTTCGCGACCAGCGGGGGAATCCGAGGGGGTTCTCCCGCTCCCGTATTCAGGGAGGGTCCCCCCGCTTAGGTCTCTAGGGAGGTCCCCCGCTTCGGTATTCAGGGAGGGCTCCCTCGCTTCGGTCTTCAGGGCTGGTATCGCTCTGCGCGATGACACCCTCGCGGTGGGCGCGGCAACTTCGTATACGAACTTGAATGCCGCGCAGCCCCGCTCCCGGTGCCCGCTCCGGGCCGCCAGCGGCACGCCAAGCCCGGATCTCGGGCGAGAGCGAAGCCCACAGCGCCTGAGGGCGTGATCGCGAGCGGCAAGGGAGCAGGGACGCTCGCAGTTGCGGAATCTCAGGGGGAGTGGCACGCCCGCTACCTGGCTGCCCGCGGCGCGTCGGCCGGCTGGTCGGGATGGTCAAGCGGCGAGCCGCCGCCCGCGCCTCAGCGCCCCCAACACACCACCCGCACGTAGCGCGCGTCGGGTCCCCCCAGGACGACCGCGCCCGGCGGCGCCGCGTAAGCCTCGAACAGCTCGCGCGACACCGGGAAGCTCCGCGTGTCGAGCAGACAGCCGCGCGCGACCGGCAGGAGCCGCTGACGGGCCGCCTCCAATCCCGCCCGCGCCGTCTGCACGTTCTCGAGCGGCGTGGTGGTGGACACGGCCCTGAGTCCATCCTCGAACCACAGCGTCTCCGGGAACTCCGCCGCGATCAACCCGCTGCGCCCGAGCCACCCCCGCGCCGCCCCGCCGGCGGCCGCGTAGGCTGCCGCCCGGTCCCGGAACACCTTCGGCTGGTTGCGCACGTGCCGCACAGCCTCGACCGCCGTGAGGGCCAGCACGACGAGCAGCACGACGCGCGCGCCCCTGGCCCACCGCGCGCCCAGCGACCCGGCACCTTCCCAGGCCCAGAGCGCCAGCACGGGACCCACCGGCACCAGGAAGCGCGGCAACATCCCGAGCGGCATCACGAAGATCAGGGCGACCGCACCCACGAACGTCAGGTCGCCCACCTCCCAGCGTTCCGCCCGCAGGCGGCGCCAGCCTCCCGCCGCGACCGCCAGGCACACGAACCAGATCGCCAGCACGTAGAGCAGGCGGAGCGCGGCCGCCCCCTGCGCGAGGCGCTGCACGACGGACGAGTAGACCAACGGCGGCGCCACCAACGCCGCGATGCTGGTCCACAGGTCGCCTCCCAGATTGGCTCTCAGGATATCGAGCCCCGCGCCCCCCTGGGCCCAGGCGGCCCGAACGATCTCGGCGTAGGAGGGCTCAGGCGAGCGCAGCAGCCCGGCGAGCAGGATCTGCAACGCGCCGACGAGCAAGACCACGGCCAGCGCGGGCACCCAGCGCCGCCGGACCAGCAACAGCAGCGCGACGGCGAGCGGGAGCACCGCGCCCGCGGTCCGGAGCGGCAGGGCCGCGGCGGCGACGAGCACCAGCGCAAGCATCGTCCACCGCGACTCCAACGACTGCCTCCACAGCGCCGCGGCGGCCGCTACCAGCAATACGTACGGCGCGTCGGCCATCCGCAGCTCGCCGGTCAGGAGCGTGGCGTAGCTCAGGGCCGGGACGGCCACGAGCAGCACCGCCGTGCCCGGCGATAAAGCGTCGCGCAGGAGCCGCCACCACAGGAAGGCGGCGGCGCTCACGCACAGGCCGGACAGGACAGCCAGAACGGCGAACGTCGCCGACTGCGTCCCCGCCACGAGCCAGGCGAGCGAGACGAGCAGCGGGTACCCGGCGGGGTAGAGCGGGACGGCCTGGTCCCCGATGCGGTTGGCGAGGATGTAGCCCCGGCCGTGCGCCAGCGCCTGGCCGGCAGCCACGTATACGCCGTCGTCCCAGGCCAGCCCGACGACGCCGGAGGAGGCGGCCAGCACCGCGGCGAGCACCACGGCGCCGAGCGCCAGGCCCGGCCAGTTGGCACGCAGCCACGCCATGCGCCAACATAACGCCTTGCTCCCCGGCCCGGCACACGTTTGCTTGTTGCTGTGACCCCTGGAGAACGGATGCCCGTCGAACGCGTCACGCACGACGATCGGGTCCTCGCCATCATCCTGCGCGCGGGCGGAGCCGAGCCGGGCGTCCGCTTCGCCACGGAGCCGGACGCGCCGCTGCAGCTGGGCGAGATCAACCGCCCCGAGGGCCACGTCATCCCGCCCCACGCCCACAACCTCGGCAGGCGCATCGTGACGGAGACATATGAGGTTCTCCACGTGCGTTCGGGCACCCTCCAGGTGGATCTGTACGCCGACGCCGCGGCGCCCGTCGCGACGCGACTCCTCACGGCCGGCGACACCATCCTGCTCATGAACGGCGCGCACGGCTTCACCTGCGTCACCGAGTGCCGGCTGCTCGAGGTGAAGCAGGGGCCCTATCTCGCCTCCGACGACAAGACGTACCTGTGATCCATATCTCCGCACCCGACCTGTCCGAGCTGGAGATGCGGTACGTCCGCGAGGCCATGGAGTCGGGCTGGATCTCGGGGCGCGGCCCGTTCGTGCCGAAGTTCGAGCGGACGTTCGCGGCCTTCTCCGGCGCGGCGCACGGCATCGCGTGCGCCAGCGGCACCACGGCGCTCCACCTCCTCCTGGCCGCGCTCGACATCGGGCCGGGCGACGAGGTCGTCGTACCGGCGTTCACGATGATCGGCACCGTGAACCCGGTGCTCTACCTGCGCGCCACACCGGTCGTGGCCGACGCCGATCCGGGCACCTGGAACGTGACGCCCGACACGGTGCGCGCGGTGCTGACCTCGCACACCAAGGCCATCATCGTCACCCACGTGTACGGCCTGCCGGCCGACGTCGAGGCCATCCGGGCGGCGGCGCCGGGCATCCCGGTCCTCGAGGATGCCGCCGAGGCGCACGGCGCGCGGTGCCGCGGGCGCCGGGTCGGCTCGCTGGGCAGCGGCGCCGCGTTCTCGTTCTACGCCAACAAGATCGTGACCACCGGCGAGGGCGGGATGGTCCTGACCGACGACGAGGCCGTGGCGGCGCGCTGCCGCAGGCTGCGCGACCACGCCTTCGGCGGCGACGGGCTGCGCTACGTCCACGACGAGATCGGCTACAGCTACCGGATGTCGAACCTCCAGGCTGCAGTCGGGCTGGCGCAGGCGGAGCGGGCGGAAACGCTGGTGGCGCGGTCGCGGGCGGTCGGCCTGCGCTACCTGGACGGCCTCGGCGCGATGCCCGGGCTGCGGAGCCAGGCGGCGCCGGCCTGGGCCGAGCACGTGTACTGGGCGTACGGCATCTTGCTCGAGGAGGCCTTCGGCGCGTCGCGGAGTACGCTGCGCACCGGCCTGGGAGAGCGCGGGATCGGCACGCGCGACTTTTTCCACCCGATCCACCTGCAGCCCGCGCTGCTCGGCCGGTTCAAGAACGTGGACTGCCCGGTGGCCGAGCGGCTCGCCACCCGCGGCCTCTACCTGCCCTCGGGGCCGGGCCGGACGGACGAGGAGGTGGACGAGGTCATTGCGGCGGTGCGCGACATCGCGCGCTGATGAGGTCGGGCGGGGGCTACAGCTTGAGCAGGCCGATGACGGTGAGCGCGGTGCCCGCCCAGTAGACGAACATCCATTTCAGCAGGTCGGCTCGAAGGTCGGCGAGGCCGGAACGCAACTCCGCCCTCACCTCTGCAAGGCGCTGCTCCAGCTTCGCATCGAAACGCTGGGCCTGGATCTCGACCAGGTCGCGAAGATCGGCCTTATAGGTCGTGTCCACTGCGTTGAACCACTCCACAGCGAGAATTATACGCTCGGCCGTTCGCGCTACCAAATGGTTGCAGTCGGGTCCGCTCCTCGCCGGCATCGAAGCCGTATCGTAGCTTCCGACCGTATGCGCCAGTCCACCCTGGTGCGGCTCGTCGTCGCCGCCCTGCTCGTCCGCCTCCTGACACTCGGCCTCAGCTACGCCGCGCCGCGCGCGCTGGCGCTGCGCGACTACCCCCAGAACGAGCGCCGGTGCACGTCGCTGGGCCAGCTGGTTACGCGCAGGCCGGAGTGCGCCGTGCTGGCCGAGGACGAGATCGGCTACGACGCGCTCGGCCGGAGCATCGCCGCGGGACGCGGCTACGAGGTGGAGCAGGGGTGGGTGATCGCGGAGCCGGGCACGCCGACCGCGTACGGCGGGTTTCTCTATCCGGCATTCGTGGGCGCCGTGTACGCGGCCACGCGCGACAATGTGCTGGCGCTCTTCCTCATTCAGTCGCTGATCGGCGCGCTCGTCGTGGCGGGCATCGCGCTCACGGCGTTCCGGCTCGGCGGCGACCGCGCGGCGCTCGTGGCCGGAATCCTGGCCGCGGTGCACCCCGGCCTGGCCCTCGACTCGGCCTGGGTGATGTCGGAGGCGCTCGCCCTGCCACTGCTGCTGGCTGCGTACCTGCTCTGGGTGCGCTATCTCGAGCGCCAGTCCCTCGGCCGAGCATGCGCCTTCGGCGCGATCGCGGCGGCCGCGAGCCTCACGCGCTCGCCGGCGCTCTATGCCCTCGCGCTGATGGTGGTGCTGAGCCTGCCGCGGCGCGGCCTGGCGTGGCGCGCGACGGCCGGACAGCTCGCGGTCGCGCTGGTCGTCTTCGCGGCCTGCGTGGCGCCGTGGGCAGCACGGAACGAGCGCGTCTTTCACGCGTTCGCGCCGCTCGACACCAAGTCCGGGTCCGGCCTGTGGCTGAACAACCACCGGAGCCCCGCGCCATGGCGCGAGGTGTGGGACGGCGCGCCCGACGCACGGCCGGCGCCGGCACCGGTGCCGGGGATGAACGAGGCGCAGGCGGACCGGTACTTCCGCGGCCTCGCCGTGCGTTACGTGCGCGACCAACCGCTCACCTTCGCCGGGGTCTCGGCCTTCCGACTCGCGCTGGTCCTGGTTCCGGTGCCGCGCTACTGGGGGCGGTGGGTCGCGGTGCGCGCCGCCGCGGCCGCGCTCTACATCGCGCTCACCTGGCTCGCGCTGGCAGGACTGTGGCGGGTGCGCCGGCAACCGGCGGGCCGCGCGCTGGTCGGCATCGCCGCCGGGTGGCTGCTGATGATGGCGTGCACGGCGGTGGGACTCCGCCACCGCCTCCCTGCGGAGTGGGCCTTTACGGTTGCGGCGGGGGTGGCGGTGGCGGCGCTGACCGCTTGGGCTCGCCGACGCGCCGCAGCACCGCCGCCACGTCTGCCGTAAATCGCTCGGCCGAGAAGCGGGTCTCGACCACGCGGCGCGCGGCGGCGCGAATCGCCGTCGTGTCGGCCGCCAGCGCCGCGAGCATGCGCTGGCCGAGCGCGGCCACGTCGCCCATCGGCGTCAGCCACCCCGTCACCCCGTCGTCGACGATCTCCGTCGGGCCGCCGGCGCCGGCCGCGATGACCGGCACCGCGCACGCCATCGCCTCGAGAATCACCCGCCCGAACGGCTCCGGCCGGGTCGAGAAGTGCACGACCAGGTCGAACTCGGGATAGAGCCGCCACGGCTCGTCCGTGAACTTGACGAAGTGGATCCGGTCAGACAGGGAGCGCGCCGACGGCGTGCCGCCCAGGCTCGACCGCCCCACCCGCCGTGCCAGCTCCTGCGCATAGCCCCGCTCGGCGACCGTGTCGTAGATGGGCCCGCCGACCAGCACGAGCTGCGCGTCCGGCACCTGCGCCGCGATCCGCTCGAACGCCTCGACCACGAGCAGGTGCCCCTTCCAGCGCGCGAAGACGGCCGGCATGCCGATCAGCCGCGCGCCGTGCCGCAGGCCGAGAAGGTCGTGCACCCAGAACGACCGCGCGCCCGGCTTGAACCGCTCCACGTCCACGCCGTTCAACACGACGTCGGGTGCGAGCCCCGGCCCGCGCCACGCATCGGCCACGGAACGCGTGACCGCCACGGTGGCGTCCGGGACCGCGCCGGCCACCGTGCGCCAGAGGAAACCCACCTTCGCCGGCGGGTACTCGTGCAGGTGCCACACCCGCCCGTAGCCCTTGAGGAGCGCGCAGGCGAGGTGCGCCTTGAAGCCGTTCGTGTAGAGGACGCGCGGCCGGCCGTGCGGCAACACCGAAGCGCGGTCCAGCTCGGCGCCGATGGCGCGCGACCACTGCCACAGGCCGCGGCCGAAGCGGACCGCGACGTCGGGCGCCAGCTTGATCTCGCGCTGCGACAGCTCCAGGAAGTCGTCGGGCGCCTGGGCCACGGTCACGGAGACGCCATCCGCCCGCAGCGTCTCGCCGAGCGGCCCCTCCTTGGGGAGAATGACCAGCGGCTCGACGTCGTGGCGCCGCGCCCGCGTGGCAAAGTCGCGGAGGACCCATTCGGAGCCGCCGAGGGCGGAGGAGACGGAGATGCAAGCGACGGGCAACAAGAGAGCGGCTAGGGGCTAGGGGCTAGGGGGAGAAGCTCCGCGTACACGGAGCGGATTCTAGCGGCGACCGCACTCCAGGTGTAGGCGTGGGTACGCTTGCGTCCCCGCTCGACGAGGGTGCCCCGCAGGCCAAAGTCGGTCAGCACGCGCGCGAGGGCGCCCGCGAGCGCGGCCGGCTCCGGCTCGACCATGAGCGCCGCATCGCCCACAGCCTCCGCCAGGCCGCCCGCGCCGCTCGTCACGATGGGGAGGCCGGTGGCCATCGCCTCGAGCGCGGGCACGCCGAACCCCTCGTAGGTCGAGGGCAGGACCAGCGCGTCGGCGGCGTAGTACGCGGCGACCAGCGCGTCCTCCGACACCGACGGCTCCTGGTGGATGCAGCGGCCCAGATCAGCGGCGGCGATCGCGTCGAGATGCCGGCGGCCGAAGCGCCCGCCGATCTGCACGAGATGCGCATCCACGCCCTCCCGCCGCAGGCGGGCGAGCGCTCCGATGGCCGCCTCCACATTCTTGCGCGGCACACAGCTCCCCACGTTCAGCACGACTCTGGTTTCCGCACTGGCCACCCCGGCCAGCCACCCGCTCCGCCGCGCGGCGACGACGTCGTCCGTCGGCCGCGCGAGGAAGGTCTCGTCCACCGCGTGCGGCACCACGCGTATCCGGTCCGCCGGCAGGTCGAGATAGCGCTCCGCCTCGGCGGCGGTGAAGGCACTCACGGTAATCCATCGGTCGGCGCGGCGCGTCCAATCCATCACCCAGCGCAGCAGGCGCCCGCGGACGGCCGCGCGAACGGAGCCCGACGCCTGCTCGAGCACCCGGAGCGGCTGGAGGTCGTGCACGGTGACGACCGACGGCACTCCCGGGAACGACGAGAGGCAGTGCGCGTATGAGTGGTCGAGCACATGCACCAGCTCGGGCCGGTAGCCCCACAGGGCGAAGGGGTAGAGGGCATAGCGCGCGAGGTAGCGGGGCCCGCGCAGGGTGCGCGCCTCGGGCGGCTGCGCCGCCTCGGGGAGCCAGCGCGCCAGGCCCGCCGCGTAGCGATCCACGCCGGCCCACCGCTCCAGCGCGAGGTCGGGCACCACGAGCACGCGGCTCACGAGGCGGAAGATGCCGCGGCGGTCCCGCCGGTGCGCACGGCGACCGACTCGAGCACCCGCCGGAGATCGGCGAAGGCCTTGGCGCGGCTCCACTCGCGCACGACATACTCGCGCCCCTGGAGCGCCTGCGCGCGCGCCTCGTCGGGGTGCGCGGCAATCCACAGCAGCTGCTCGGCCATCGCCTCCGGGTCGCGCCGCGGCGTGAGCCTGCCGCGTCCCGCCAGCGTGATCGCCATCCCGCCCACCGCGGTCGCCGCGACGGGCACGCCGCACGCCAGCGCTTCGAGCGGCGCCAGGCCGAGGCCTTCGGCGAGCGACGCCTGCGCCAGCGCATCGGCGGCGCGGTAGTAGTCGGCCAGGCCGTGCATCGGATGCACTGCCGGCCGGGCCGAGACCCAGGCATCGGCGTCGGGCGCCATCCGGCGCGCGAGGGCGAGGAACTCCTGGTGGCCTCCGCCGAGGTTCAGGACGTAGGCGTCGAGCCCGCGCTCGCGCGCGATGGCCACGGCGCGCAGCACCGTCTCCGGGTCCTTCTCGTGGCTGATGCGGCTCGAGAGCACGACAATGAACCGGCCGGCCGGCAGCCCGAGTCGCTCGCGCAGCGCGGCGCGCTCGGCGGCATCGGCGGGGCGGAAGGCGTCGGTGTCCACGCCGTAGTAGAGGCCGACCTCGCAGCGCCGGCAATAGCGGGACGCGACGCCCCGGAGGTACTCGCCCAGCGCCACGCAGCGCGCCGCCAGCAGGCCGTTGATGCGCATCAGCGCGCGGATCGCCAGCTCGCCGGTCACGGCTTTCACGAGGCCGATCTGCCCGCGCTCGCGGCGGCAGCGGAAGTACTCCACGGGCGAGAGCGCGGTGAAGGTAACGACGGGCACCCGGCGCAGCGCGCCCGCCAGGTTCGCGCTGAGGGCGCCGCGCAGCACTTCCTGCGCGAGGATGACATCGAACCGCGGCGCCACGCGCCACAGGTGACGCAGCGAGGCGAGCTGGAAGGCAAGGCGGCCGCCCGGGATCTCGTCCACCGCGATCCGGATGCCGCTCTGCGCCACGCGCTCCTTGAGGCCGCCCTCGGCGTACGGGCGCGCGGCCGCGGCCAGCGTGAGGTCGCAGATCTCACTCAGGCCGACGACGAAGCGGATGTCGGTGAAGCCCTCGATGAAGAAGAGGACCCGGAGCGCGCGGCTCACACGCCCGCCGCCGCCATGGCGGCGTGATAAACGTCGAGCGTGCGAGCGGCGACCATGTCCCAGGTCAGATCCCGCACCGCCGCACGCGCGCCGCGCGCCATGGTGGCCCGCGCCGCGGCGTCGTCCAGGATCCTGTCGACCGCGGCCGCGAACGCGACGTCGTCTTCCGGGTCGGCGATGACGTAGCCAGACTCCCCGTCGCGGATCAGCTCGGCGGCGCCGGCCATCGCGCTCGTGACGACCGGCAGGCCGGACGCCAGCGCCTCGGCGATGACCATCCCGAACGGCTCGTAGCGGGTGGGGAAGAGGAAGAGATCGGCCGCCGCGAACGCCTCGGCGATGCGCGCGCGCGGCGGCTCGAGCCGCAGGCGGTCGGCCACGCCCAGGGACGCCGCCAGGCGCCGGTAGCGCGCATGGTCGCCGCCGCCGATCGCCACCAGCTCCGCGTCGCCGCGGAGGCGGGCCAGCGCGCGGATGGCGACGTCGAGGCCCTTGCGATCGTACGCGCCGACGAACAGGAGGCGGGCGCGCTGTCGCGGCGCGCCGGCGGGGCACGGGGCGAACTCGGCCAGGTCCACGGCGTTGGGAATGACGTGCACGGGCACGCGCAGCGGGCCGTAGTGCCGCTCGACCTCGGCGGCCGTGCGCCGCGACACGGCGATCACCGCGCGCAGGGCGGGGTGGCGGTACGCCCACCGCTCGTCGCGCACGGCCTGCGCAGAGACGAGGCGCTGGTACCAGCCCGCGCGGCGGTCGAGGCGCCGCCACTCCGCGGCGCAGAACTGCGCGGTGATCACGGTCGCGCCGGGGAGGGAGCCCCCCACCGCGTGCACCACGTCGTAGCGGCCCGCGCCTGCCAGGGCGCGAGCGCTGCGCCGGAAGAGCGCGGCCGTGAGCAGCATCGGTCGCTCGGGCACGCGCACCAGCCTTACGCCCACCTGGGGCGGGAGGGCGCCCTCCGCCCCGATGGTGATGAGGTCGAGATGGCAGTGCGGGGCGAGGCGCCGGGCCAGCTCGAGCGCATACCGGTCCTGGCCCCCACCGGGCCGCACGCGGTGGATGGCGAGCGCGACCTTCACGCCACCGCGTCGCGGTAGATGGACTCGACGCGGCGGGTCATCTGGCGGGCGTCGAAGCGGTCACGCGCGGCTTCGGCGCCGGCGCGCGCGATGCGCTCGCGCGTCTCGGGATCGTCGTGCAGCGCCAGGAGCGCGGTGGCCAGCGCCTCGTGGTCGCCCGGCGGGACGAGCAGCGCGGTCACGCCGGGCTCGACGATCTCGCGCACGGCGCCGGCGTCGGCGGCCACCACGGCCGTGCCCGCCGCCATCGCCTCGACCACCGCGAGCCCGAAGCTCTCCGGCCCGTCGGGGACGTGCACGGCGACGTCGAGCGCGCTGATCACGTCTCCCACGTCGTCGACCGGGCCCACGAACACCACCTGGTGGGCGATGCCGAGCGCGGCCGCGAGGCGCTGCAGCTCGGCAGGATAGTCGGGGTCGACGCCGAATAACGTTCCGCCCGCCACCACGACGCTCGCGTCGGCGCGCGCGGCGCACAGCGACTGCGCGGCGCGGAGCAGCGTGGGATGCCCCTTGCCGCGGGCGAGGCGGGCGACCAGGCCCACGACATAGTCGTCGTCACCGAACCCGAGCGCCGCCCGGCCCCGCGCCCGGCGTTCGGCGCGCGGCTCGGTGGGAATGCGGGTGCCGGGGTGCACGACCTCGATCTTGATCCGGCGCGGATTGAAGCGGTGTTGCGCGTTCGCGGTGAGCGCCGAGTTGGCGAGGATCCGCCGCGCGGGCGTGAGCGCCGCCAGGAAGCTCTCCGGCCGGCGCCAGTTGGGAATGTCGTGCTGGAACCACACGGCGGGGACCTTGGCGAGGCTGGCCGCCGCGCCCGCATACCCGTGGCCCCACGCCATCACGGCGTGCACCAGGTCCGCCTTGAGAATGACCAGCCGCTGCGCGAGGGCCCGCTTGGCCCGCTCGGCCGCGAGGACGTTGCGCATGCTGGGCACCGCCATCACCAGCGCCTGCGCCCCGAGGTGCCGCGCTTCCTCGACCAGCGGCCCGCCGCGAAGGAATATCGCTATCGGCTCGACCTCGTTCGGGTCGTGCAGCGCGATGAGGTCCATGGTGACCCGCTCGGCGCCGCCGCGGGTCGCGTGGGGCGAGACGTAGACGACTCTCATCCTTGGCCACCCAGGTCGGTGAGGAGCTGCTGCGCGAGCACTTCGACCGAGGCAATGGAACCGTAGTGCTTCGCCCGTTCGGCCAGCGCGGCGCGCCGCGCTGGGTCACTGACCAGCTCCACCAGGCGCGCGGTGAAGGCCTCGGCCGAGGGCTCGCACGCCGCGATCTGCGCCAGCGCCGGATCGTACAGGTGCCCCATCGAGCTCACCGTCGGCACGCCGTGGGCCAGCGCGAACATCGCCCCGCTGCGGCGCATCGTGAGGCCGTCGGTGTAGGGGGCCGCCGCGACGTCCACCGCGCGCATCGCCCGGCCGAGAGCGGCGGCGTCCGCGGGGCCGAGGCGGATCACGTTGGGGCCCGGCACGGTCCACCGTTCGGTGGTGCTGCCGTAGCCGAAGACGAGCCACCGCACGTCGGCCCGGTCGCGCAACGCGGCGGCGGCGGTGGCGATCCACCGGTGCGCGAAGCCCGCCGCCGCCGGGCTGAACACGCCGATCACCACCTGGTCGTCGGTGAGGCCGAGGGCGCGCCGCGCGTCGGAGCGGGTGACCGGCGAGACGGGGAGCGTGGCGCCGATGGGAGCCAGCGCCACCGGGGTGCCGGGTCGCGCGTAGCCGCGGCAGATGTCCACGTACCGCGGCACCGGCGCGTAGGCGAAGCGCGAGAGCCGGAGCAGCCACGCCAGCTGCCAGCGCATCGGCCATCCCGTCACCAGCCACGGAATGCGGGTGAAAGGTACGTACGGCTCGTGCACCACCATCGCCACGTCGATGCCGGCGCGGACCACGCGCCGGAGCCCGAGGCACAGCGCCGGCGAGAGGCCCCGCCGGGCGAACGCGAACGGCACGAACTGCACGACCACGACCGTGACGCCCAGCCGCCGCGCCGCGTCGGCCAGGTCCAGGGGGCCGAGACCCAGCGCGCAGGGGAGGGGTGCAAACAGCGCGGGATCGCCGTTCTTCCCCAGCACCGCCGGAGGGCCTCCCAGGGCTTCGAGCGCCCGCGCCAGCGCGAGCGTGTGGTCCGAGACGCCGCCTGCCACCGGCGGGAGATCGGGCGAGTAGAGGCCGATCACGGCGGCGGAGCCGCCGCTTCAACTTCCGGTTCGGCGTCCATGCGCCGCAGCGCCGCCAGGACGCCCGCGAGGAACCAGAAATAGGCGAGCGTCGGGTTCGAGAGCAGCGGCTGCGAGCCCCACGAGATCACGAAGAAGGTGAAGAACAGGCCGGCGATCGCCGCGGCCGCCGAGGAGATCAGCGGATCCTGCGCGCGGCGCGCCAGCCGCACCGCGCCCAACGTGAGGCCGAGCAGGATCGTGGTCCAGATGACGACGCCGGGGATCCCCGCCTCGACGATCTCGTCGGCGAAGAAGTTGTCGGACCAGCCGACCTCGTCTTCGATCTCTGCGCTCTGGGGATTGGCGTTGATCTCCGTCATCAACGCGCCGGCTCCCGCGCCGGTGCGGCCCAGGCCCGCGCCAAGGGGGTAGTGCTGGATGCGGTACCAGATCGCCGCCGGTGCTCCCTCCCGGGCCTCGAAGTACATGCCGGTGTTGGTCATGGTGAGCAGCCGGTCCACCACGTTGCGCTGGCGCCAGATGTCGGGGGCCTGCGCGAACTTCTTCACGTTCTCGGTGGAGATGGGCGTGAGGTAGGCCTGGATTCCGAGGTACGCCCCGGCACTCACCAGAGCGACGAAGATGACGGCGACGATGCCCCGGCTCCGGCCGCGGGTGAGCTGCAGCGCCGCCATCACCAGGATAGCCAGCACGCATCCCAGGATCATCTGGCGCACCCCCGAGACGATGAACGTCCCGGTGGCGAGCGCGATGCTGAGCGCCGCCAGATACCTCAGGCGCCGCGACTGCCCGGGCGCGATCAGCAGCAGCAGCGCCAGCGGCGTGAGCAGCAGCGCGAACACCGAAGAGCCGCCAGGCACCGCACTGGTGCCGAACGGGCGCCACTCGTGGTAGAAGCTGATGTTCTGCCAGAAGCGCGGTGAGAGATCGATCACGCTCTGCGGCCCCGCGGCGTACTGGAGGATCGCGGCGACGTACGGCACCAGCGCGACGGCGCTCAGCGCCGCCAGCATGACGACCAGGCCGCGCTTGTCGCGGATCAGCGCCGCGCCGATGAAGTACAGGGGGATCATCGTCAGGTGCGTCTTGAACGCCGCGAGACTCGGGATCAGGCCGGGGCTGTACGGGTTGAACACCTCGAGCACGATCCACACCACATAAGCGAGGATCAGCGGCACCCACGGCAGCCGGGGCAGCCGGGCGCGCCGCCGCACGATCGCGTCCAGCACCCAGGCGGCCGTGACCGACAGCACGATGATGTCGATGCCGACGTGCACGATGCGGTTGTAATTGGAGAGGAGCTTGAGGAGCCCCTCGATGCTCAGATAGGCGAAGATCGCGACGGCCGTGAGCAGCCTGCGTCCCAGCCAGACACACAGGAGGGCGACCGCCAGCGGTATGACGGCGTAGGTCACGCCCTAATATGGGGTTGCGGTTGTCCGCGCGCCAAGGTAAGACTAGCTCCCCAAAGGGGACACACCCATGCGCTCGTACCTGTTCACCTTCGTGCTGGCAGCAATGATGGGTGTGGCGTTGACGCCGCTCGCGGGGCGGATCGGCCGGCGCCTCGGGGCGATGGACCGGACGGTGGATCCGCCGGTGCCACGCTTCGGCGGGCTGGCGATCGTCGCGTCGGCGGTGCTCGCGCTGGGTCTCCTCTCGCTGGTGTTCGATCCGGTCCGCGCGCTGCTGGGCTACTCGCGCATCCAACTCGAGGCGGTGTACGCCGGCGCGGGCGTGATCTTCGCGCTGGGCGTCGCCGACGACCTGCACGCGCTCAAGGCGCCGCCCAAGCTGCTGGTGGAGGTGGCGGTCGCCGCATTCTTGTACGGCGTGGCGGGGGCGCACGCCGCCACGGTGTGGCTCCCGTTCGGCATCGTGAACCTCGGGTACGTGGGCGGGCTGCTGTTCACCATCGTCTGGATTGTCGGCATCACCAACGCCTTCAACCTGATGGACGGGATCGACGGCGCCGCGGCGGGCGCCGCGATCTTCGCATTCCTGGCGGTGTTTTTCGCCTCGGTGTCGCTCGGCAACCCGCTGGTCGCGCTGCTCACGGTCGCAATGGCCGGCGCGACGCTGGGCTTCCTGCGTTACAACTTCGCGCCGGCGCGGATCTTCCTCGGCGACTCGGGGAGCCTCTTCCTCGGCTTCGTGCTCGCCACCCTGGCGCTGCGCGGGGCGACCAAGGGCCCGACCATCGTCGCCATCGCCATCCCGATGGTCGCGTTCGCGCTGCCGGTGATGGATACGCTCATCTCCGTCGTGCGCCGCGCCGCCCGCGGGGCGCCGGTGATGACCGGCGACCACGAGCACCTGCACCACCGGCTCCTGGCGATGGGCCTCACGACCCGGCAGGCGGCGGCGGTGCTGTACGTCGTGTCGGCCGCGTTCGCCCTGGCGAGCATGCTGTTCCTCAACCCCAACATCCGCGGCCTGGCGGTGTTCCTCACCATGCTCGCGGTGCTGGTCTGGTTCGCGGCGCGGCACCTCAAGGTGTTCGAGCTGACCGAGCTGGCGCGCATCGCGCGGCGCGGCTTCGTCGCGACGCGGGCCATCTCGTTCAACGTGGACGTGCGCAAGGCGGCCACCGGACTCGACCGCACCAGGACCTGGGACGAAATCGTGTCCACCCTGGCGCACCTGTTCGACCGCAGCGAGTTCGACGCCGTGCGCCTGGTGGTGTACGACCGCGGGCCGGGGCGGGCGCGGCGGGAGTTCCTGCTGGAAGGCGGCCAGGTGCACGAGCAGGCGGTCGCGCCGAAGAGCGACGAGTGGGGCGTGCACGTGCCGTTCCAGCTGGGCCCCGACGGCGCCGTGCACGGGGAGCTGGCGGTGTTCCGCCGCTACGGCCGGCGCGCGCTGGTTACGGACGTCAATCTCCTGGTCGAGGTGCTGCGGCCCGCGCTGGCCGCCGCGGCGAGCCGCGTGGCCCCGCCGGCGCGCGTCTAGGCGCCGTTCGTCTCGTGCGGATCCTCGGCATCGGCAAGTTCTACCCACCGGAGTATCACGGCGGGCTCGAGTCGGCGGTCGCGGCGCTCAACGTGGAGCTGGTGCGGCGCGGCTGCGCGGTGACGTGTGTCGTGGCCGCGGTGCGTGGGGCGGGGGGCGTCTCTGAGGTGGATGGGGTGCGGGTGGTGCGGGCGCGCTCGTTCGGCACGCTGTTCTCGCAGCCCCTCGCCTTGGGGCTGCCGGCGGCAGTGCGGCGGGAGCCCGGCGACGTCGTGCACCTCCACCATCCGAACCCGCTGGGCGACCTCGCGGCGCTGGCCGACGTGCGGCGCCCGCTCGTGATCACCCAGCACAGCGACGTGGTGCGCCAGCGGGCACTGTGGCCGCTCTACGGCCCGGTGGTGCGGCGCGCGTTCGCCCGTGCGCGGTTCGTGGTCGTCGCGTCGGAGAACTACCGGAAAGCCTCACGCGAGCTGGCGGGGTTCGACGCGAAGGTCCGGGTCATTCCCTACGGCATCGTGACCAAGCGGTTCGATCTCACGTCGGCGGTGGCCGACCGGGTGCTGGCGCTGCGCGCCGCGTGGGGCCGGAAGCCGGTCGTGCTCGCCGTCGGCAGGCTGGTGGGATACAAGGGGTTCGACGTGCTGCTCCGCGCCGTCGCCGGCCTCGAGGTGACGACGGTAATCGTGGGCGCGGGACCCGAGGAGCAGCGGCTGCGGGCGCTGGCGCCGCCCGGCGTGGTGTTCGCGGGGCGCGTCGCTGACGCCGAGCTGCCTGCCTACTACCACGCCTGCGACGCGTTCTGCCTGCCGTCGCTGACGATCGCGGAGGCCTTCGGGGTGGTGCTGCTCGAGGCGATGGCCTGCGGAAAGCCTATGGTCACGACGGCGTTGCAGACCGGCGTGACGGCCGTGAACCGCGACGGCATCACGGGGCTGGTGGTTCCGGCCGGCGATGCCGGCGCGCTGCGCGAGGCGCTGCGCTCGCTCACCGGCGACGCGGCGCGACGGAAGGCGATGGGGGCTGCGGGCCGGCAATCGATCGAACGAGACTACACCGCGGCGCTGATGGCCGACCGCTATCTCACGCTCTACCGGGAGGCGCAGGGCTAGCGAGCTGCTTGCGGCGGCGCGCGGTGCTGGCAGGGATCGAGAGGATGTGCGATACCGCCAGCGCGCCGACGAACCCGGCGTGCCGCAGCGTGAGGAAGGTCCGCTTGATTGCCGCGCCGACGCCCCGGCCCGGCACCGCTTCCGGAATGATCTGCAGCGCCCGGTCCAGCACGCCGCGCCACAGCCCGTAGCGGCGCGCCCGCTCGAGCGTCGCCCCCCACGCGATGGCCTCCGAGACGCGCTCGGTCTTCCAGCTGCGTCGGCCGATGGTGTCGCGCCAACCGGCCAGCCGCAGGTAGCGCGGCACCGGCGCGGGCTCGACCTCGGCGGCGAGGATCGGCGAGAGGCTGGCGGCGTCGGCCACGGCTTCGAGCAGGGGCTCCGGCCGAGGGTCGGACTCGAGGCGCCGCAGCACCTCGGCGAAGCTGAAGCCCCGGGCGCGCGCCGCGAGCGTCAGGTCGAGCGCGGCGCGCAGGGAGCCGCTGCTCCAGGCGTGGTTGCGGGCGTCGTGGACCAGGAAGTGCCAGAACAGGTCCGTGGCCGACGGGAGCTGGGCGCCGGGGACGGACGCGGGCTCGGCGCGGGCGAACCAGCCCTCCACATCCCAGCCCTCGCCCCAGCGCGGCGGACCGAGCCGCCAGTGCAGCTCGACCGTCTGCGCGGCGGGCCCGATGAAAGTGTCGTGGTAGGGCCGGAACACCTCGGGCGCCGACGCGTCGCGCGGCGTCTTGCGCATATAGTCGAGCGACTCGAGGACCCACTCGGCCTGCTCGAGCTGCGCCTCCGGGACGAGGATGTCCACGTCGTTCATCCAGCGGAGTCCCAGCGCCGGCAGGACGTTGCCCACCAGCAGGGCCGAGCCCTTGAGCGCGATGGCCGGGATGCCGGTGGCCTCAAGCTCGACGCCGATCCGCTCCAGGTCGGCCACCTGCTGCACGCACTGGCGGCGCGCCTCCTCGTAGGCTTCGGCCGCCAGCGTGTCCAGATCCGGCGGCGCCACGCCCCTCAGGTCGAGCGCGGCCAGCGCCCAGCCCACCGCCGCGCCCACGCCGTCCCAGGTGAGCGCGGCGTACCACGCGTCGGGCCGGGCATCGGCCTGGGACCAGCGCTCGATCAGCTGCTGGTGCGCCGGCCCGCCGTCGAGGGCGATCCGGAGGGTGCGCGCCAGCAGGCGGCGGAGTTGGACGGGGTTGAGCATCAGAGGCACAGAGGCACAGACGCACAGGCGCACAGAGGCACAGGCGCACAGAGGCACAGGCGCACAGACGCACGGACGCACGGAGCGAAAAAGAAAACACCCCCGGTGCGCTGCTCCCGGGCGTGGAGAGGGCAGTGGGCGGCACAGGACTCGAACCTGTGACCTCCGGTATGTGAGACCGGCGCTCTAACCAGCTGAGCTAGCCACCCGTGTTGTGGTGTCGGCCGCGACTTCCGCGGCCAACAAAGATAGGCGCGCCCCCTACGGTGCGCCACGGAGGTCGCCGGCGCGACGGCACTACCGCTCATGGCGCCCCGACATGGCGGCCCACACCTTCCTGGACAGGAACGCGGCACCCCGCACGTTGAGATGATCGGCGTCACCGTACGATTCGGCGGGCAGCGCCAGATCGTGGTAATCGAGGAACCCCACGCCGTCGGCGCGGACGGAGTTGACCGTCGCGTAGTAGTTGTAGACGAACCTCCGCGGGACGCGCGCCGCGTACTGCGGGCTGACCGGAGTGTTGACCAGGATCAAGCTGACATGGTGCTCGGCGCACAATCGGACGATTCGCTCCAGATACGGCACCTGGTACGCCGCCAGCCGCTGCACCTCGCCATCGCGCCGGTAGTAGTGGAGCCGGATCGCGGCAGCAACGGCGCTGTCACTCAGGTTGCTGCGATTGCTGCGGTACCCGTGTCCCCAGAACGCGTAGTCGGCATACCGGTGCGCCAGCACCAGCTCGGCCAGCTCGCGGCGCACGATGGCCCCGGACCATTTCACCACGCCGACGGGATCGTGGGACAGCAGGAACAGCTTCCGCTGATAGTCCAGCAGCGGGAAGGATGCTGCGTACGCCACCCGGCTCACGCTCTGGCGCTGCGTGTAGTCATCGTTGAACGCCGAGAAGCTGTGATAGGACAGTCCGAGCACGACGGTCCTGATGCCGGGATTGCGGGGCAGGATCAGCGCGAGCTTCTCATAGGTGAACAGCAGGTGCTCGGCCGACTGGGAGATGTTGACCGAATGCGGAATGACGCTGTCGTCGAGGCCGGTCTCGGTATGCGAGTCGCCGCAGATGACCGTGGCGATCTGCGGGTCCAATCGCATGCTGCGCAGCTTCAGGTTGTAGGCCAGGTCCACGCCCAGCAGCAGCAGCGCCACCAGACCGCAGAACAGCAGGACGTCGGCCAGGAATCGCCGCATGGCCCCCCTCAGAACCGGAAGTAGATGAAGGGTTGCGGCGCGCCGCTCGAGACGATGATCAGCACGACCAGCGCGCCGTAGATCAGCCAGCGGATGGGCCGCGGGACCTGGTAGCCGCTGAGGTCCAGTCCGTACGGCCGGCCGCGCTGCAGCCATTCGACCGCCACCAGCGTCGCGATCAGCGCCACAGCCCCCGTGCCCAATTGGGGCACGGTGAACAGCGACCTGGAGCAGATCCCCTGCAGGTAGGCCAGCGCCTGATGCAGGCTGTCCGACCTGAAGAAGATCCAGGCGATCACGACGAGGAGGAACGTCCGCGCCATCCGCCCCAGGTCACGCACCGCCGGCCAGATCCTCGCTGGACCGGATGGCGCCCGGCCGGCGCCCCTGCTCCACCGGAGCACCTGGGGGACCAGGTACACGCCGTAGAGCAGGCCCCAGGTCACGAAGGTGAGGTGGGCGCCGTGCCACAGGCCACAGGCCAGAAAGGTCACCAGCGTGGCGATCAGGCCGATGAGCCGGCCGGTGGGGATGCCGGCGTAGCGGTCGCGCTCGAGCCTGCGGGACAGCGCGTACGAGAGCGGCAGGAACAGGTAGTCACGCAACCAGGAGGACAGCGACATGTGCCAGCGCCGCCAGAACTCGGCGATGCTCCTGGCAAAGTACGGATAGGCGAAGTTGCGGGTCAGGTTGACGCCGAACACGCGTCCCAAGCCGATGGCGATGTCGGAGTAGCCCGAGAAGTCGGCGTAGATCTGGAAGGCGAAGATCACCGCGCCCAGCAACAGCGTGCTGCCGGCATAGGCGCCGGGCTGCGCGAACAGCCTGCTGACGGTGCTCGCACAGGCGTCGGCGACGATGGACTTCTTGGCCACGCCCCACAGGATCTGGCGCATGCCGTCCCGGGCGCCATCGGGATCGAACGACCGACGCTCCAGAAACTGGGGCAAGCATCGGCCCGCACGCTCGATCGGCCCAGCCAGCAACTTCGGGAAGAACAGGATGTAGGCGGCGAACCCGAGGAAATCGCGTGTCGGCTCGATCGTGCGCTTGTACACGTCGATCGAGTAGCTCATCGTCTGCAGCGTGTAGAAACTGATGGCCACCGGCAGGAGGATGGCCAGGCTGCGGAGCTGGAGATGGACGCCGGACGCGGCCAGGGCGCCGTTCAGGCCTCCGATGAAGAAATTGAAGTACTTGAAGAACCCCAGCAGGCCCAGGTTCACGGCCAGGCTGGCGCCCAGCAGGCAGCGTCGTGACCACTGCGGCAGTGGCCTTCCCAGCCGCACACCAATCGAGAAATCCGTGATGGTGTTGAGCCCGATCAGCAGCAGGAACCTCCAGTCCCACCAGCCGTAGAAGACTGAGGAGGCTGCGACGAGCAGCAGGTTCTGCAGCCGCGCGCTCCGGCTGAACGCGAACCAGTACAGCAGGAACACCACCGGGACGAACAGCGCGAACGTGAGGGAGGTGAGCAGCATCGCCGTCAGCCGGCGCCGTGCGTCATGGCGTTGCCGCCCCCGGTGCGGCCCTGCGCGGGGTCGGGCGCGGCGAACTCAGGGCGCAGCCGCGAGCGCCGGGCCTGGAACCGCGACCACGTGCACATCCCACGGGGCCGTCTCCAGCGGCTCGTGGCCTTCGAGCGTTCGCGCCTGGTAGCCCAGGTCGCGCAGCAGGGCCGCGAACTCGCGGTTCCTGCCGTGCATCTCGCACAGCAGGATCGGGCCGTACCTGCGCAGCGTGGCCGTCATCCCGCGGACGACGTCCAGCTCCGCTCCCTCGACGTCGATCTTGACCAGCGTGGGCGGCGGCAGAGCGCCTGCCGCCAGCAGCCCGTCCACGCTCACCACGCGTACCTCGATCGCGGCCGGAGCGGCCGCGCCCTTCGCGCCGTGGCCGGTCGGTGTGCCGGTCGGCCCGTCGGCGTGCGACCTCGGCGAGTCGCTCGCGGGCTCGCCGCCGCGCGGCGCGAGCCTGGCCCACGTCGGCTCTTCGGCAAGCACCAGCCCCGCGGTGCCGGATGCGGCCCCGACCGCCGCGTCGATCACCGTCACGTTGTCGAGTTGATTGAGATCGATGTTGTGACGCAGCGCGGCGACGTTGGCGGGCAGCGGCTCGAACGCGACGACGCGGCCGGCGGGCTCCACCAGGCGTGCCGCGAGGACGGTGATGAAGCCCACGTTCGCGCCGATGTCATAGACCACGTCGCCCGGCCTGAGGCGTTCTTGCAGCGCTTCCTGCACGGCGGGCTCGGACGTGCCGAGCGCGTAGCCGGGGTTGGCGCCTCCGGCGTTGAACTTGAGGCCCGCCGCGGCCCCGTGGCGGATGGTGACGTCGCGCTGCCGCAGCCACTGCGAGGCGGTCCGCACGAATCGCTGCTGGAGGGCGCCGGCCCACTGCCACGCGCCGATGCGCCGCAGCCAACTGGAGGGCAGGGCACTGACGACGCGGAAAGCGATCTGGCCGAACATGCGTGGAATGGGCCCAGGGGTTTGAGACGCTAGGCAGGGGATTATGCGGCAAGGTTGGTGGCCGCAACAAGACCGCCATGCGCGCCAGCGCGCGACCGGCCGGGCAGAATCCCGAGCGCCGCGAGGGTTGATACGGAAGCCTGAGGCTCCCCACTCTTGGAGTTCGAAACCGCACGCCGCTGGCCTCACTGGCCGGCATCCCATGGAGGGCCACTATGAACCGGAAGCGCGTCGTCTCGCTTTGCACGACGGCTGCTCTGCTCGCGTGCCTGGTGTTGGGCGGTTCCGGCTGTGGGTGGTTCTTCGTCCACGGCCCCCCAGCGGGCTACCAGCGGATGAACGACTTCTCGTGCACGCAGAGCATCGCCGGGCCGGTGCTCGACTTCGCCGGGTTCCTCTGGTTCACCATCAACATGGACGTCAACGCTCAGCACGGCGCCGTCGCGGCCACCGCCATCGACGGAGCATTGACAGTCGCGTACGTCTGGGCCGGCCTCGACGGAGCCCGCAAGATCAGTGCATGCAGGGCTGCCAGGTTGCAGATGGCGACCGGGGTGAAGCCGGCGCCCGCTCCCTTTGCGGGGCAGCCCGCGGTGTACCAACCCGGGCCGGTGAAGCCGGCCGTGGTGTCACCCGCCCCGGCGCCGCCCAAGACGCCGAAGCCCGTCACGCTGCAGCCGGCCGCATCAGTCGCTGCCCCTGCCCAGCCAGCTAAGCCCCAGAGCGTGACGCAGCAGCCGGTCGCTTCGCCCGACGTACATGCCATCGTCGTCAGTCCGGCCGTGGATAGCCTGAACGTCGGGCAGACGGTGCAACTCGCTGCCGTTGCCCGCACGTCGAGCGGCGCCATCGTTCCCGGTAGGGTGTTTATCTGGCGGTCGTTGCACCGCTCCGTGGCGTCCGTGAGCAGGGCGGGGCTGGTCACGGCTCGCGCCGTTGGTGTGGCCATCATCACGGCAAAGACGGGCGACGTCACTGGCAGGGCGAGGATCGTCGTCGTGAAGTGATGCTGAATGGGCCCTGGTGGGTTCGAACCACCGACCAACGGATTATGAGGGATCGTTCGGACGAGGCAGCAAACCGCCGCGAGCCGAATGGAGGCGCAACTGCGGCGCGAACACCCAAGGGCACATGCAGCAATCCACCTCCCGCTGCATCAAGCGGCGAGCAACTGGTCACAGCGGCGGTCACAAATCGCGCCCTCTCCAACAGCGCCACGGCCGTGCCTCAGCCCGTGCGCCCCGGAAGGCGGGCACGGAGCCCTGGAGCCCATTGCTCGCGCTCTGCGCGGGCAGCTAAGGCGCTGCACACGCCCACAGCGGGGCGGGTCGCGAGCCGCGAACAGGAGCACGAGGCGTCCGGCCAGGTTCTGACCGCTCCTGAGCCGGGTGGGGGCATACCGGAGAACGGTATGCAGCAGTATGGACGGCCCGGTGGGCGTGGAATCACTCGCGTTCACCGGGCGCCCCCCGAAAAAAGCGGTCCGGGGGGTGCGGGGGGCAGAGCCCCCCGCGTTGACGCCCCCCTTGGTAACAACGCAAGTAATGTTTCGGCGCGCGATGCTGCGTCTGCTCGCAGGTCCCTTCGCTATCGTCTTCGCGAAGTCGCGCGGCCGTTTCAACGGAACGTCAATGGCCGCAAGTGCGGGCGAACGCCTCACGGCGGCGCCGTCGAGATACGGCTCCGCACTCGGGGCGGCACCGCTCACTATCATGGGCTCGTGCGCTGTGGGTCTTGGCACTCGTGCCCTGTCTGCGCCCAGCAAATAGGGCTCCACCGCGCCGAAGAGGTCCGAGCCGTGGCGAACGCTCACCGCGCGGCTGGTGGTGCTGTGTACCTCGGGACTCTGACGCTACCTCATGATCAAGGGGACGAGCTGCAACCGCTATATGAGGCGGTCGCCGACTCCTACCGGTTCGTGAGGAGCGGCGCCGCGTGGCATCGCATCAAGGTTGCTCTCGGCTATGTCGGCGAGGTCCGAGCGCTAGAGGTCACTGTTGGTCCAAACGGTTGGCACCCGCACCTTCACGTGCTGTTCTTCATGGTCCGCCCGCTTACGGCCGTGGAGCTGGACGAGCTGCGCGAGTATCTCCACAACCGTTGGAGTAGGCGGATTGTCCGGTACGGCTATCGGGCGCCGTCCCCGGAGCACGGCGTCACCGTCGTTGAGAGCCATCGAGACGAGTACCTCGCCAAGATGGGCCTGGCTGACGAGCTGGCACGAGCGGCGAGTAAGAGTGGGCGAGGCGAATCCCGCGCTCCGCTCCAAGTCCTCGCTGACTTCGCCGAAACGGGGAACGCGGCTGAACTGGAGCTTTGGCGCGAGTTCATTCTCGCCATGCATGGCGCGCGACAACTTACATGGTCGCGGGGTCTGCGCGGGCGTTACGCGGCCGGGCCAGAGAAGACCGACGCCGCGATCGTGGCTGGGGAGCCGGATGACGCGGAAGACCAAGTGCTCCTCATTGAGCCCGACACTTGGCGCGCGTTGCTACTACTCGACTGCTGTGTACCCCAGTTCGTGAGGCAGTTTGGGAAGCGTAGGTTGACTTCTCAAGGGAGGGTCGTCGGATGGAGACGCAGCGGCGGGGAGCGGATGGGCGGCGCCTGTTCACGGCCGTGTTCAAGCAGGACCAGCTCGCCCGGGTGGCCCGGCAGGAGCTGACGCTGGCGGAGCTGGCCCGGGAGCTGGCGGTCTCGCCGTCGGTGGTGCGGCGCTGGCACCGGCTGAGCACGAAGGGCAGCGCGGCCGCCGTGGGCGCGAACGAGGAGGTCGTGCCGGCCAGCGAGCTGCGGGCGGCGCAGCAGCGCATCAAGGAGCTGGAGCGCGCGCTGGGGAAGAAGGCCCTGGAGATCGAGATTCTCCAGGCCGCCCGGGACGAAGTAAAAAAAAGACCCCGTTACTACGGCGTGTCCGCGCGATGACGGGGCGGAAGCTGGCGCCGATCTGCCGGACCTTGGGGATCAGCCGGGCCTGCGCGTACCGGGAGAGTGTGGGCCGGCCGGCGCGGTATGTGCGCGCGGACGATCGGGTGGTGACGGCGCAGATCCGCACGGTGATCCGCACCCGGGCGTCCTACGGCGCGCGCCGGGTGTGGGCGCTGGTCAATCGCGAGTTTCAGACCGGGTACAACCTCAAGCGCATCCAGCGCGTGATGGAGCTGAACGGCTGGAAGCTCCCGCGCGCCACGCGGCGGCGTACCGGGCGGGCTCACCGGGGACTCATCCAGCGCGCCGTGTCCAACGAACGCTGGTGCAGCGATGTGCTGGAGATCGCGTGCTGGAACGGCGAGATCGTGCAGGTGGGCTTTGCCCTGGACTGCCACGACCGGGAGGCGCTCGCGACCGTGGCCGCCGCACGGGATCTCCTCGGCGCGGACATTCAGCAGCTCATACAGCAGGCTGTGGCGTCACGCTTCGGCGCGGGGCAGCGGCCGGACGTGCCCATTCAGTGGCTGAGCGACAACGGCAGCATCTACACGGCGCTGGACACCCTGATTACCGCCGAGCGGCTGCACCTGGTGCCGATTACCACGCCCGCGGCGAGTCCGCAGTCCAACGGGATGTCGGAGGCGTTTGTGAACACGCTACGGCGGGATTATATCGTGGGGGCGGATCTCTCCACGGCGGCCGTGGTGCTCGACCAGATTCCGGCCTGGATCGCCGATTACAACGCCGTCGCGCCCCACTCGGCGCTCGGCTATCAGTCACCCCGCCAGTACCTCAGCAGCCGACTGGTGGAAGGTCCGAAGTGCTAGCCCAAACTGCCTCACGAACTGGG
>CAWETG010000009.1:30000-375475 GCA_963812035.1 uncultured Gemmatimonadales bacterium | reverse complement strand
CCCAGTTCGTGAGGCAGTTTGGGCTAGCACTTCGGACCTTCCACCAGTCGGCTGCTGAGGTACTGGCGGGGTGACTGATAGCCGAGCGCCGAGTGGGGCGCGACGGCGTTGTAATCGGCGATCCAGGCCGGAATCTGGTCGAGCACCACGGCCGCCGTGGAGAGATCCGCCCCCACGATATAATCCCGCCGTAGCGTGTTCACAAACGCCTCCGACATCCCGTTGGACTGCGGACTCGCCGCGGGCGTGGTAATCGGCACCAGGTGCAGCCGCTCGGCGGTAATCAGGGTGTCCAGCGCCGTGTAGATGCTGCCGTTGTCGCTCAGCCACTGAATGGGCACGTCCGGCCGCTGCCCCGCGCCGAAGCGTGACGCCACAGCCTGCTGTATGAGCTGCTGAATGTCCGCGCCGAGGAGATCCCGTGCGGCGGCCACGGTCGCGAGCGCCTCCCGGTCGTGGCAGTCCAGGGCAAAGCCCACCTGCACGATCTCGCCGTTCCAGCACGCGATCTCCAGCACATCGCTGCACCAGCGTTCGTTGGACACGGCGCGCTGGATGAGTCCCCGGTGCGCCCGCCCGGTACGCCGCCGCGTGGCGCGCGGGAGCTTCCAGCCGTTCAGCTCCATCACGCGCTGGATGCGCTTGAGGTTGTACCCGGTCTGAAACTCGCGATTGACCAGCGCCCACACCCGGCGCGCGCCGTAGGACGCCCGGGTGCGGATCACCGTGCGGATCTGCGCCGTCACCACCCGATCGTCCGCGCGCACATACCGCGCCGGCCGGCCCACACTCTCCCGGTACGCGCAGGCCCGGCTGATCCCCAAGGTCCGGCAGATCGGCGCCAGCTTCCGCCCCGTCATCGCGCGGACACGCCGTAGTAACGGGGTCTTTTTTTTACTTCGTCCCGGGCGGCCTGGAGAATCTCGATCTCCAGGGCCTTCTTCCCCAGCGCGCGCTCCAGCTCCTTGATGCGCTGCTGCGCCGCCCGCAGCTCGCTGGCCGGCACGACCTCCTCGTTCGCGCCCACGGCGGCCGCGCTGCCCTTCGTGCTCAGCCGGTGCCAGCGCCGCACCACCGACGGCGAGACCGCCAGCTCCCGGGCCAGCTCCGCCAGCGTCAGCTCCTGCCGGGCCACCCGGGCGAGCTGGTCCTGCTTGAACACGGCCGTGAACAGGCGCCGCCCATCCGCTCCCCGCCGCTGCGTCTCCATCCGACGACCCTCCCTTGAGAAGTCAACCTACGCTTCCCAAAGTGCCTCGTCGAATTGGGGTACACAGCACCCCAGCTCATCGCCAACAACCTGGGACACAAGGACACGTCAATGCTGTGGCGGGTGTACGGCAAGTACCGGCAGACCGCCCAGGACCTAGCGCGTATCCGCATAAGGGCGCTTCCATGACCCACGGCCGCGGGCTGGTCACATCCTTGGTCACAACAGCGCCCCAGACAGCACCTAAAGAGGCGCCATCTGAGGCTGTAAGTCCTTCCGTTGTACCAGATGGGCCCTGGAGGGTTCGAACCTCCGACCAACGGATTATGAGTCCGCCGCTCTAACCGGCTGAGCTAAGGGCCCGAAACTCGTACTCCGCTTGGCGCAGCTGCGCGGGTCAATCCTTGACGAGCCAAGCGAGGGCGGCAGCGTGGTCGAGGAATACGCAGTCAGTGTCTTCGGACTGCGATAGCATCTCGTACTGTCTTGCCAAACCGTAATTGACGGCAGAACTGACGAGAACAGCCGTCTTCCATTGGCGTCCGAGCAGGCGCGGAGTCGCTTCAGCGCTCCCGATAGCCTCCAGCTCGGTCCCGCGCAGCAGGACATTCGCCTGCCTCAGGTCGGTCAGGGACCTCCCGGCGCGGAGCGCGTCGGGGTCCTGAAGCATCTTCCTCAAGTGCGCCCGGTATTCGTCCCCGGTGACGTCGCCCTGCCACGTCACCAACACGACGTTCTGCTCCTTGTCCACGGTGTAGGTAATTGGCATTGCCGTATTTTATCGGAGAGCGGGCGCGGTGGCAATCTTGCTGGCCGGCCACGTACGACGCGCTACCGCTCGCGCTTCGGCATGGCGGCCGCCCCGGCGGTCTGCGGTCGCCGTGGCAGTCAAGCGGTAGCGGGACGTGGAGCGGACCCCACCCTGGGGGTTCGGGTGGCGCCAGGTTCCCAACGGCGCGCACACGCACGAACGGATCCGCAGGGGCAGGATCTCCTGCGCGACGAGGAGATCGCGTCCCTTGGGGCTGCGGAGAGCGGCGCGGGGCCGGCCACGGCGCGTCGGCGCGACGGTCAACTTCGTATACGAAGGTGCACGGTGGCCGGGCCCGTCCGCGTGCCGGCGGGATCAGAGGCGGTGGAGCGTGGGTGTGGCGCGACGGTCAACTTCGTATACGAACTCGCCCGCCGTGCCGCCCGTCAGGCGGTGCCCGCTGTGCACGATGCTGGGCCGCCCGGCGGCGTCGAACTTCACCGGCCGGTAGGCGACGAGGCTGCGGCCCGGTTCGGCGGCTACGGGTCGTCCAGGGCGATTGGTCGCCGGTAAACTCCAAGGCGGGCTGTGCCCCGTGGGGATGGAGCGCGGTCAGCACGGATGAACTGCGGCTCGCGGGGATGAGTTCCGGGCGGCCGGGCCTTGCGAAGGCCACGACGAGGCGGTTCCGGCTACGCCGGGCGTTCGACGTGCCGGGTCGCCCTCACCGCGGCGCGCGAGGCAGCCAGCGCGCCGTCGCGTCGAACAGGCGCTCGACGCCGATGCTCTCCATGCAGTGGGGCTGCACGTCGCAATCCCTGAGATAGCAGCGGCGGCAGGGCAGGGAAGTGACCACCTTCTCGCCGAGGCCGAATAGGTCGATCTCCGCCTCCGACGTGGGGCCGAAGAAGGCGATGGTTCGCACCTCCTGCGACAGCGCGAGATGCATCGCCAGCGAATCGCTCGTCACCAGCAGGTTGCACTCGCCCAGCAGCGCGGCGAACAGCAGCAGGTCCGGGACGACGGGCGCAGCCAGCACGCGCGGGCGCTGGGCCGCGGCGACGATGCCGGCGTTGCGCGCCGTCTCCTCGGCGCCGCCGGTCACTAGCACGGTCGCGCCCAGCTCATCGTGCAGCCGCCGGGCGAGCGCCGCCGTCTGATCTTCGCCCCAGCTCTTGTACTTCCAGCGCGCGCCGGCGCCGGTGTTGAGCGCGATCACCGGCCCAGGCTCCGCTCCGACGAGAGCTGCGACGATCCGAGCCGCCTCGATGCGCGCGGCGGGGGGGACCCGGACCAGCGGCCGCTCGACCGGCCCCGGCAGCCCGAGCCCCTCAAACAGCATCTGGCCGAAGGTGCGAGTGTTGCCCTGCTTGAGCCGGTTCGCCGTCTCGAGCCCACCCTCCTCCGCGGGGCGCAGCAGTCCCATCCCGAACCACTCCTCGAGGTCCGGCGTGTAACGCAGGGTGCCGTCGGCGGCGCGGTACGCGCCGGAGAGCTGCGCGGAGCGGAGGGCGCTCGCGAGATGGCACGCGACGCGGCTGTCGTCGAGCGAGATGACCCAGTCGTAGGCCACGTCGCGCCAGCTCCCGGGCTCCTCGGCCGTGCGCACGAAGCGCACGTCCGCGTTGTACCCGATCAGCGGCACGGCGGCCGGGTCGGTGACCCAGGTCAGCTCCATCTCGGGCTCGAGGCGCTTCAGCCCCGGCAGGAGCGACGTCGTCCGCACCACGTCGCCAAGAGCACCGAGCTTGATCAGAGCGATGTGCATCGGCGACCGCCTACCTCCGGTCACCCAGGTGGGCCGCGCACGACGACCACGCTGCGAGCAGGTCCGCCGCCACGATCGACCAGTCGTACCGCGCGAGCACGGCGGCGCGGCCCCGTCGAGCCAGGGCCGCCCGCTCGTCGGGCGCGGCCACCAGCCTCGCGACCCGGGCCGCGAAGCGCTCGGCGTCGTCGGCCACGACGTACCCCTCGCCCTCGGCCAGCTCGAGGCCGCCCGCGCCCGGCGTGGTCGTGACGACCGCGCGCTCGTACGCCAGCGCCTCGAGGATCTTCCCGCGGGTACCGCTCCCCTGGAACACCGGCACGACGCTCAGCGCGTGCTCGGCATAGAGCGGGGCGAGGTCGTCCGGTGTGTCCACGAAGCGGACGGGCGATGCCGCGAGCCGGCGCCGCACCTCTGTCGGCGCCCGCGAGCCGGCGACGGTGATGCGCACGTCGCTGGGCAGCAGCGGGAGCACGTGGTCCAGGAACCAATACAAGCCGTGGACGTTGGGCGCATAGCCGAGCGAGCCCACGAGGAGCACCGCCGGCGCCGCGGGCTGCGGGGCTGGCGTGATGGTGGAGGCGTGGGCGCCGTTCTTCGTCGCGGCCCAGTGCGCCGCCGGATACAGCTCGCGGTAGCGCACGAGGTCGGCGGCGGAGTACGCGAACGCGAGATCCACGGAACCGGCCGCGCGCCGCTCGAAGCTCCGCAGCGACGCGAGGTGCAGCGCCTCGATCGCGGCGCGGCCGCGGCGCAGGGCCGTCGACCCGGTGTGCCGGAGCAGGTCGGACTCGACATTGTGCAGCGTCATCGTGCGAATCGCGCGCGCCGGTGTGCGCGAGCGATCTGGAAGGTACGCGGCCATGCGCAGCTCTTCGGCGTGGACCACATCGGGCTTCCAGTCCGCCACCAGCTCCCGCGCGCGTCGCCGCAGCGAGCGCGATAGTGGCCACTGGTGGTACGAGTAGCGGAGTGCGTGGTACCCGCGCAGCGGGTAGCTCTCATGGTCGAACGGGTGCAGCTCCACCTCGAGCGGGGCGGCCACCGGCATCGTCGGTGCTCCGCCTGCGGCGGCACCGCCCTGGTCCAGCGCGAGCAGCTTCACCTCCGCGCCGAGGCGCTGGAGCGCCGGCCAGATGTAGGCGTTGCGCACCCGCGAGCCGGTGTTGGGCGGCCAGGGGCAATCGGAGAGCAGGGCGAGGATTCTCACGTGGCGCCGCCCCCGTTGGCCGCGTGCACGCCGGCTGTTAGGTTGGCGCGGACGGCGGCGGCCCCGGTCGGGCAGCCGTACGGGAGGGCCCGATGCACGATCCCAGGGAACAGATGCGGCGCGAGTGGGACGACATCGCGCGCGAGAACGCATTCTATGGCATCGCCTCGTGGGACGAGTTCGCCGACGGCCGCGGCATCGACGAGCAGCGGTTCTGGCGCTCGGGCGCCGTCCTGGCGGATAATCTCCTCGCCCATCTCGGGCTGGACGAGGCCGGCGCGCTCACCGCCGTCGAGATCGGATGCGGCAACGGGCGAGTGACCCACCGTCTCGCGGAGCGGTTCCGCGCGGTGTGGGCGCTCGACATCTCGCCCGAGATGATCGCCCGCGCCAAGGCGCGTTGGCAGGCCCTGGACAACGTGTGCTTCGTCGTGGGCAGCGGGGCCGATCTGGAGCCCGTGGCCACCGTGTCGGCCGACGTCGTGCTCTCCTTCATCACGCTGCACCACGTCACCGAGCCCGCGGTCGTGCTCAGCTACCTGCGGGAGACCGGCCGCGTGCTGAAGCCCGGCGGTCGCGCGCTCCTCCATCTCCATACCATCGAACGCAACCTGCTGCGGCGTCTGACCGCTCGGCTCGAGCGCCGCCCGCCATTCGACGCGTGGTGGGACCGCGGTTTCGAGCCCCTCGCCCGCTCCGCAGCCGCGCCGCGCGGCGTGGTGAGCACCCGCGTGTGGCAGGGGTGCCGTGTGCCGGTGGGCGCCGCGCGCCGGGCCGCGCGAGCGGCGCGGCTCGACATCGAGCGGGCGGAGGGCGAGGGCACCTTCTGGACCTTTCTCACGCTGCGGAAGCGCTAGGGCGGCGCGGCGCGTCACGATCCGCCTCCGAGCAGCAGCAGCTCCAGCGGGACCACCAGCTTCTCCCAGTCATAGCGGTTCACGGCCTCATCCCACGCGGGGTGCCACCCTTCCTGAAGCGTGGCCAGGAGCGCCGCCGCGAAGTCCCCGGGCGTCGCCTTCGCGATGCGCAGGAAGGGCAGGTCCTCGCCCGCGTACGCCGCGAGCGGCGTACTCACCACCGGTTTCCGCGCGGCGGCGTAGTCGAAGATCTTGATCGGCAGCATCGCGTCGGTGAGCGGGCTCTTCACGAACGGCACCACGCCGACGTCGAACAGCGCGACGTGGGCCGGCACGGCATCCGGGGCGACGAAGCCGGTGACGAACACGCCCGGGCCCGCGGCGCGCAGCTCGCGGGCGCGGCTGCCGTCGCCGACCACCAGCAGCTGTGCCGTGGGCCGCGAGCGGCGCACGAGGCGCCACGCCTCGACCAGGAGCCCCGCCTCCAGCCACTCGTCGAGCCCGCCGGTGAAGCCGATCACGGGTCCCGGGCCGAGCCCGAGGCGGGAGCGGAGCGCCGCCACGTCCGCACCGGCGGCGCTCCGGAAGCGTTCCACCCAGGTGCCGTTGGGCACCAGAAGCGCGTCCCGCCCGAACTCCCGCTGCAGCACGCCGACCAGCACGCGCGAGGAGGCGGTCGCCGCGACGGCGCCGCGCAACTCGCGCGCCATGAATGCACGGACGTCGCGTGCCGTCGCGCCGCGCCCCGCCAGCTCGAGCCCCGCCATGTGATTGTCCGGCAGGTCGTACACGACGCGGAGGTGGCGCCCGTGGGGCGCTCGCACTTCGCCCGTGTTCTGCGTGACCACTCCCTGGATGCGGCCGAGCCGCGCGAGCAGCGCGAGACAGGCGGACTGGTACGCCCGCGAGACGGCGGGCCAGCGCGGCAGCGACGGCAGGCGCAGGGTCGTGACGTTGGGCGCGAGCCGCCGGCGGGAGAGCGTGAACGCCTGGCGCAGGTGCCATAGCGACTTGCCCAGCGCGCCGAGGCCTGGCGGCTGTCGTTCGCCGCAGAGGATCGTGACCGTGTGCCGGCGGGCTCCGAGCGCGAGGCCGATGTCCGCCGCCCGGTGGCGCAGCGGAGTGTTCGGCACCGCCGGAATGACGAGGACCCTCACGGGCGCCGCGCCGTCATCACCAAACTCTCGAAGTCGCGCGATTCCTGCTCGTACTCCCGCGACGGGGCCACGACGCGCGGATCGTCGAATCCCGCGGCGCGAAGCCGCTCGCCCAGCGTCTCGGCGTCATAGCTGTAGAGGTGCTCGCCCTGCTGCCGGAAGTGGTGGTTCAGCGCGTCGCCCCAGGTCACCGTCTCGGACGGAAGGAATGGGGCGAACGCCCGCCGGAACGCCTCATCGTGCTCGAGGTAGGCGCGGACGTGCCGCGACAGATCGGGCACGCTGAGCCGCAGCGAGCCTCCGCTCCGCAGCACGCGGCGGGCCTCCGCCAGGAAGTGCGCGACTTCGCCGGGGGAGTCCAGGTGCTCGAACAGGTGCTCCGCGTAGACCTCGCTGGCCGACCCGTCGGCGAAGGGCCAGATCCGGCGGACGTCGAGCCTCAGGTCCGCCGCGGGATGGATGTCCACATTGACCCAGCCCGCCTTGAGCCGGTCGCCCGAGCCGAGGTGCAGGCGGACGTCACCCTGGGCGTTGAGCTTCGCCATTGTGGCGCGACGGGTGAGCAGCGTCCGCCGGTGGACGTACGCGATCACCAGCTCGAGCTTCAGCCGGCGCCATGCCGCGCGCAGCGGCCCGTTCACGCCGGCACGCTTGCGGTCACGTACACGCTGCCGCCAATGCCGCGCGTGAGGCGCGGGCGGTCGAGCCAATACCACACCCTGGTGAAGCGGCTGAGCAGGTCGTGGTACAGAGCCATCGGCACGTGCCACCTGAAAAAGATCGTGTTCAGCACGCGATGCACCCGGTAGTAGTCGAACCGGTTCTGGTGCCACGCGTTGAAGCGCGTCACCCGCACCTGCTCGAATCCAGCCGCCTCGAACCACGCGCGCAAGTCCGTCGAGGCGGGCATGCGGGAATAGTCGTGCCCCGCCTCGCGCATCCGTGCGCTCCAGTCGTCCGGCCGGTGCGCGGCCATCCAGGCATCGAGCGAGCCAGCATTGTCGGTCACCGGGACGTGGACCAGGAACCGGCCGCCCGGCTTGAGGCAGCGGCGCACCTCGCGCACTACCGCGGCGGCGCTCGGGGTGTGCTCGAGGACGTCCATGGATATGGCGAGATCGACCGAGCCGGAAGGCAGGGGTAGGGCGTCGGCCCGCGCGGCGTGAAAGCGCAGCCGGGGGTGGGCGCGCTCACGCGCGGCGTGGATCGCCGCCGTCGAGAGATCCACGCCAATTCCCACCACGTCGTAGGCTGCGGCGATCTCGAACAGCTTGCGGCCGGCGAGGCACCCGACGTCCAGCACCACGCTCCCCGGTGCCGGCCGGAGCGCCGCGATCCGGCGGCAGTGCGACCAGTAGGTCAGCGTGAGATCGGGGGCGCGGCCCAGCGCCCAGCCCCCGTAGTCGCCCGTCGGGTAGGCGTCGTAGATCCCCTTCTGCCAGTCCTCCATCGTCCCGGCGTCCGGCTCCGGCATCAGCGCGCGCACGCCGTGCGCCAACGGGAAGCGCGCCCCGCAACGGCCGCACCGCTCGGCGACCGTTTCCGCGCCGGCGGGGTCGAGCACGGTCCGGCAGTGCGGGCAGACCAGCGGTGGGAACGCGTTCACGCGGTCCCTCCCCGCACGATCTCGGCGAGGTGCGCCTCGATTTCGTCCACCATCCGCGTGCCCAGGAAGCGGGTGCGCACCGTGTGTTTGCCCCCCTCCCGCAGCCGCTCGCGGAGCGCCACGTTGCCCAGCACGAGTGACAATTCGTCCGCGAGGCTGGACGCGTCCCCGGCCCGGAAGACCCGGGCGTTCACGTCCGGATCGAGGATCTCCGCGCTTCCGCCCGTGGCGGTGCCCAAGACCGCGCACCCGGCGGCCATCGCCTCGAGCTGCACGATGCCGAACGGCTCGTCGTACACCGATGGGAACACCAGCACGTCGTGCCGCCGGTAGAGCGGCAGCAGCATCTCGCGTTGCACGGGGCCGGCCCACCGCACCTGCGAGGCCACGCCCAGCTCGATCGTCCGCCGTCGCAGCGCGGCCGCGTAGTCCGGATGCTCCTCGGGACCAGCGACGGTGAGCGTGACGGCCCGCTCGCCACGGTGACGCAGCGCGCCCAGCGCCTCGATGACGGTGTGCACGCCCTTCGCTTCCCACAGGCGTCCCACGAACAGCAGGGTGCGGCTCGCCGGATCGCGCGGCGCCGGCGGCTCGGCCGCGGCGCGGGCATACTCGCCGAACAGGCCGTAGTAGATCAGCCGCTGCGATCCGCCGGCCGCGAAGCCGCCGCGCCGGAGCTGGTCCAGCATGAACTGCGAGCCGTACTCGAGGTGATCGAAGCGCAGCGGCGCCGCCCGCGTCGCCACGCCGCGCATCCGGGCGAGGCCCGCCAGGCCCCAGCGCGCCGCCGCGCGCCAGGGCGCCTCGGCGCGGGGCGCGAAGACCGCGGCCCAGGGATCGAGGTCGTGCGGGGTCAGGAACTTGCGGAGCGGCCAGTCGCCGAACACGTAGATGACCGTGGGCACCGGGCCGTTCATCAGGCGAGCCAGCACCTGGTGCGAGACGCCGCCGATGTTCCAGAGGAACACGATCTCCGGTCTGGCCTCCGCGAGCAGACGGTCCACGGCGCGCCGGTCGTCGGCCTGGCGGCGCGCCTCGTCGGCCAGGCGCCACGCGCTCGGCGCGGATGGCGGCCGGGTGCGTAGCGCGCGCTCGAGGCGCGGTTCCGCCGGTGCTCCGCCGGCGCCGGGCGCGTCCGTGGCGAGCACCCCCACGTCGTGCCCGCGCAGGCGCAGGGCTTCGACGACCTCGCGGGCGGCGACCTCGTAGCCGCCGAGGCTGGCGGGCGGGTACAGGTCAGAGAGAACGAGGATCCGCACTAGGCCGGTGACGCGGCGGGAGCCATGTGCCGGAGGTCGCGCAGCAGCTCCGGCCAGATGGTCCCGTGCCCGAGGACGAACACCACCGCCGCGGCCGCCGCGGCGCCCGCCGCGCAGCCGGCGAACAGCGCGGGCCAGGGCGCGAGCACGGCGGCCATCCAGTGGCTCACCGCGAAGGTCGCCGCGAGTGCGAGCAGGGGGAGGCCGACGTTGTGCACCCACGCCGGGCGCGCCGCCGCGGGCAGCAGCCCGCGGAGGGTGACGACGAGGGGAACCGTGGCCGACAGCTGCGCGACCGGAATGGCGACGATGCCCAGCGGGCCGGCGAGCGCCAAGGCGAGCGCCACCTCGACGGCGAGATAGGCGATGATGATCCCGAGCGACCACATGGGCGGACGCACCACCCGGATGGCGGCGTCGAACGGAATCAGCACCGCCGCGATGGTCATGTGCAGAGCGAAGATCTGGAGCGCGAGGGTCGCCGGCATCCAACGGCCACCGAACAGGGCGCTGATGACGGGCGTGGCCAGGCCCGCCAGCAGGGCGAGGGGGAAGCCGACCAGCAGCGCATTGTAGCGCACCGCGCGAGCCAGCAGCCGGCCGAGACGCACGGCGTCGTCCTGGAGCAGCGCGACGGTTGGGAAGACCACCTGCCCGATGGCATGGGCGAGGCCGACGCCGACCCGGCTGGTCATGTCGAGGCTCCAGCGCAGGTAGCCGACGCCCACCGGACCGAACAGCGGCATCCCGAGCCAGTTGACCATCCCGGCGTGGAAGCCCGACACGATGCCCGTGAGGTGCAGGGGCAACCCGCTCCGCACCACGGCCTTGAGGCGCCCGAGGCGCGGCACGGCGCTGGGCCGCACCGGATACCAGAAGACGAGCACCACCTGGCGTGCGGATTGTGTCGCGGCAGACGCGATCACCAGGCCGGCCACGCCTGCGCGCGCGAAGCCGAGGCCGGCGAGGATCGCGATGTAGGCGATCTGCTGGGCGAGATCGAGCACCGCCAACCGCGCGAAGTCGAGGCGGCGCTGCACCAGCACGTTGGCCCGCAGCGCCGCCCCGCCGAGCAGCGTCGGCAGGTAGAGCACGGCGGCGAGCCCCAGCCACGCTCTCGCGCCGCGGACCTCGGCTCCTGCGGCAAGCGCGATGACTGGAAAGGCGAGGACCGCGATCCACAGCTGCAGCGACGCGGCCAGCGCCAGCTCGTCGCGCGCCGGGTCGTCCCGCTGCCGCACGAACGCCTGCGTCAGCCCGAAGTCGCCCACCAGCGCCGGGATCGACACGACGAAGGCGAGGACGCCGAACCGGCCGAGGTCCCCCGGCGCGTACAGCCGGGCGAGGGTGATGGCGGAAACCAGCCCGAGGGGGAGTGCGAGCACCTGGCGCACGCTCGCCACCGCGGTCATGCGGGCGGCGCGCCGCTCGATCCCGAGGTCAGCCACGCCGGTAGGCGACGAGGTGCAGGGCGACGCCCGGGTGCCGGATCGCCCACGCGGCGAGCATCGCGTCCGCGGTCGGGAAGGTGTCGAGCAGGCGGTTGATCCCGCGCACCGGCCACTGCCGGAGCTTGTGCCCGACGCCGCGGACGGTGAAGCCGTGGCGCCGGAACTCCGCCGCAGTCCACGACGAAACGTGGTGCTCGTGCTCGTTGAAGCCCGTCATGGTCATGGCGCCGGGCCGGAGGTACTTCCAGTTGGGCGTCGAGAGAATCGCCATCCGCGCCGCCACCCGCCGCAGCTCGCGCAGCAGCCGCTCGCCGGCGTCCTTGGGGAGGTGCTCGATCAGCTCGGTCGCGATGATGGTGTCGAAGGCCCCTGCGGGCTGGCGCGCCAGGAACTCGAGCGCGTCGGCGCAGCCCAGCTCGTCGTACACGCCGGTGGAGCGGCAGAAGGCGACGTTGCCCTCGTGGATGTCCACGCCGGTGATGCGGGCGGCGCGCTGCGGGTCATCGGAGCAGTAGTGGGTGCGCAGCAGATGGCCCCAGTGCCCGTAACCGCAACCGAGGTCGAGAACCGTCTTGCCCGCGACGAGGGGCAGCACGACGGGGTCGAGTTCGAGCGGCGAGTAGCCCACGGGCTGCCATCGTAGGCGCTTCGGCGTTGGAGCGCCAGCCCCTTGGCCAAGGTCAGGCCGGCCTGCCGAGGTGGAAGGCGGCGAGGGACGCGTCCCCCACGCGCCGGAGCACTGCGAGGCCCGCGGAACGGCATACGCCGGCCGCGAGTGCGTCCACGTCGCCCGCGAACCCGTGAAACTCGCCGGTCACATAGTCCAGTCGCGCCAGGACGGAGGCTGGCCCCCCCAGCACGTCGAATTCCCCGCCCTCGATATCGATCTTGAGGAGTCCCACGCGATCCACACCGCGGGCGTCCAGGACCCTTCGGAGAGTGGTCGCGGGCACGGTCACGGTGGTGTACTCGCGGTCCCGGAAGACGGTCGGACCGCTCGCGCTGTAGTTGGAGGCCGCCCGGTGCTGCCGGAAGGTGACATTCCCCTCCTTCGCACCCAGGGCGGCGTGGACCAGGTCATGCCGCACGCTGTTTTGCGCGAGGTTGCGTCGGAGGAGTGGTAGGTTGCGCGAATCCGCCTCAATGCAGATGAACCGTGCGTCGGGATAGAGGGCGTGGAGGTAGACGGTTGCCAGCCCGATGTTCGCTCCGGCGTCCACCACCACGTCGGGCCGGACTTCGACGACCGGCCGGTAGGTGCCGGCGAACAGGATCTCGTACAGCGTCCAGTATTCCTGCGGCTGCACGGGGAGCGTGAGACGCACGGGGTGCGCGCCGGGGCCGGTGAGCGAGAAGGTGACATGCACGCGCCTGGTCAGCGCTCCCGCCGCCACCCAGAGCGGCCGCGAGAACCTGGTGGCGTCGATCAGCCAGATCAGAGTCCGGTAGGCGGCGAAGACCAGGCCATCGGCGACCGATGGCGTGGCGCGCAGGGAGGCTCGGAGCGCCACGAGGGGCCGCACGCGCTTGAGAGCGGCGCGCACTTTCGAGTCGCGTCCGGGCGCGTCCATCGGCGGCGGAGTCTAGGCCGGCCGAGGGTCGCGCGCCAGCCGCTGACTGCCTCGACCGCCGGCGCCGAGGTCCGCGATCGGGAACGGCTGTCCCTGCGCCCGGGGCTTTGGCGGCCTTGGGCTGCACGACGTACCTTTGCCGGCCTATGGCCACCGCAGCGCTCCCGCATGGAACCCGCGACGCGCCCGGGGTGATCGCCGCCATGGCCGCCCGGGTCCCGCCCGAACAGCTCGGGGAGTTCCTCGCGTTCACCCGCTGCCTCTTCGTACTGTCGGACACGGGGTTCAGGGACTGCGAGGCCGGACTGGTGTCGGCCTTCCTGGCCCCCGCCCGCGGCCTCGACGTGTACGATGTCAGGCAGCGGATGTTCGCCGCGCTCCACGAGATCGTGCTCAACCCCGCCTTCGACGTTCCGCCCCAGCCCGGCGCGCCGTGGCTCCGGCGCGCTGAGCGGCGGATCCGGCGGCGCTGGTACTGGGGCGAGGTGAGCCGCCGCGCCTGGGAGCGGCGCGAGCGCGTTACGGTGGCCGCCGTCACTCACCATGAGTGGCGCAGCGCCGACTTCTACGCCGCGGTGGCGGCGTCGCGCCATGAGGCCGCCACCGCCTACGTCGAGCCGACGTACTACGCGCCCGTCGTGGCTCTCGTCGCCGGGCACCTGGGCGGCGTGTCGCGGCCCCGCATCCTGGACATCGGGTCGGGGCCCGGCAATCTGCTGCGCCTGCTCGCGGAGCGGCTGCCCGGAGCGGAGCTGACCGGCACGAATCTCCTGCACGTGCGCGGCACCGCGATCGCGGTGGGCGAGCAGAGCCCCTTCCCGGATGCCTGCTTCGACGCCGTGACGGCGACCAAGCTCCTCGAGCACGCCGTCGATCCCGGGTCGTTCGTGCGGGAGATGTCCCGGATGCTGAAGCCCGACGGCATCTGCGTGGCCGTGACCAATGCCCTGCACATGCAGTTCCTGTCCAGCAATCCGCTGAGCTACGTCGAGGCGCTGGCCGGCACGGTGTGGCCGCGCCTGCTGCCGCCGCATCCCGGCATGTTCCTGCCGCTGACGCCGCTGCCCATGTACCACCGAGCCTTCACCGCCCGGGAGCTGGAGCGGCTGTTCGCGCCCTGCTTCCAGGACGTGCACGTCGAGCCGCTGGGCTACACGCACCTGCGGAAGTTCGGCTTGGCGCGGCTCGCTCCTCATCTTCCGCTCGTGCGCCGCTTCGGCCGCGAGCTGATCGTCCGCGCGCTACGGCCACGCTAAGGGTCGGCATCAGCGCCCGACTGCTCGCCAGCCCCGACCGGCGGGGCTTCAACCGCTACACGGCGGAGCTGGTCCGCGCCCTCGCGGCGGCCGGACGTGTCGAGCCGGTGCTGTTCAGCGACTTCCCCATTCATCCGGTGCACGGCCTGGAGCGAGTCCGCTGCGTCGCGCAGCCCGTGCGCCCACAGGCGCGCTGGCAGCACCGCTGGCTTCCGGCGGCGTTGCGGCACGAGCAGATCGACGTGTTCCACGCGCCGGCGCACTGGGGCGTGCCGTGGCGCCCGCCGTGTCCAGTCGTCGCCACCATTCACGATCTGGCCGACCGGGAGCGGCCGGACCTGAGCGCGCGCGCCGGCCTCGAGGTCGAGGCGCGGCACGCCCTGGAGCAGTGGCTGGTGGTCCGCACCGCGCGACGCATCATCGCGGTCTCGGAGTGGACGGCGCGGAGCATCGCCCGCCACCTGCGAGTGGATCCGGCGCGCATCGCGGTCACGGTCGAGGGCGCGGCGCCCGGGTTCGACGAGCCGGTGGACGGCGCGGCCGTGGCGGAGGCCCGGGCCGAGCTCGGGCTGCGCGAGCCCTACTATCTCTACGTCGGCGGCTTCGACGCGCGGAAGAACCTCGGCGCCATCGTGCGGGCCCTTGCGACGCTCCCCGCCGAGCAGCGCGTCGCCGTGGCGCTGGTGGGTGACGGGGGGGACGCGGCGCGCGACCTGCGTCGCGAGGCCGTGGCCGCGGGCGTGGGCCCGTGGATCGTGCTGGTGGGCGGCGTGGACGACCGCCGGCTGGCGGCACTGTACGCCGGCGCCCTGGCCGTGGTGATGCCGTCGTGGCTCGAGGGGTTCGGACTGCCGGTGGTGGAGGCGATGCACGTCGGGACGCCGGCCATCGTCTCGAGCGGCGGCTCGCTGCCGGAGATTGCGGGCGATGCGGGGCTGGTCTTCGCGCCGGATGATCCTGCGGCGCTGGCGGCGGCGCTGCGCCGGGTGGCGACCGATGCGGCGCTGCGGAGCGACCTGGCGTCGCGGGCCCGCGCCCGGGCGCCGCTCTACACCTGGGCGCGCGCCGCCGAGCAGACCGAAGCCGTATACCTGGCCGCGACGGATTGACATGATGGCCGAGCTGCCGCGACGTCCCCGCCTCCTCGGCTGGCTACCGCGGCGGCTGCGCGGGCCCGCGTACTACCGCTTGTTCAGCCGCCGCGCCACGCAGCACCCCGACCTGTTCGACGCCGCGGAGCTGGCCTACGCGCGCGGCACGACGCTGAAGCTGCAGCCGGGCGACGTGTCGCATGGCGAGATCGCGTTTACCGGCGTGTACGAGCTCGGGCTGACCCGCAGGCTGGTGCGCCTGGCTCGGCGCGGCGGCGTGCTGTGCGACGTCGGCGCCAACTACGGCTACTACACGTGCCTGTGGGCCGCCCAGCGGCGCAGCAACGCGGTCGTGGCGTACGAGCCGTCGGAGCGCAATCACGCGGCCCTCTGTCACAACATCGGCCGCAACGGCCTCACCGGCCAGGTGCGCGCCTTCCCATTCGCGGTGGGCCGGATCGGCGGCACGCTGCCGTTCTTCGCGGGTCCGGACGAGCAAACGGGCTGGGGCGGGTTTGCGGGCCGCGCCGACAGTCTCCGTCGCGACGTCCCGGTGATCAGGCTGGACGAGCATCTGGCTGCGCTGGGTGTTGAGGCGATCGAGGTGCTCAAGAGCGACGTGGAGGGGGCGGACGCCTGGGTGATCGCCGGATGCGAGCGCCTGTTGCGAGAGCGCCGGGTCGCTCACGTGTTCTACGAGGAGAACAAGCCGTGCATGGCGGCGCTGGACATCGCCGAGGGCGAGGCCGCCCGGCTGCTGAAGTCATGTGGATACGCCGTGCGCGCCCTCACGGACCGTGGCGCGAAGATCGTGTCCTACTACGGCCGTCCCTAGGGCGGCTAGAGCACGCCCCCCCGCCTGAACATCCCCACCTTGTCGAACTGGCGCTCGAAGAGGTCCCGCACCTCCTCGCGCGAGACGACCGCTACGCCCGCTTTCGCCACCTCGATGCCGGCCGCGTAGTTCGCCAGCTCGGCCGCCTCCCGCACCGTCGCGCCAGCGGCGAGCGCCGTGCCGACCCACGCCGTCACCGTGTCGCCGGCACCCGACACGTCGTACACCTCGCGGGCGTGCGAGGAAAAGCGGTCAATGCCGCCGTTCCGGGTGAGCAGCGCCATTCCCTGCGCCCCGAGCGTCAAGAGGAGATTGTCCACCTCGAGGCGATCCATCACGGCGGGCAGCGTGTCGGCGTGCTCGATGTCGAGGGTGGCGCCGAGCGCGGCTTCCAGCTCGCGGCGGTTGGGCTTGAAGACGGTGGCGCCCTTATAGTGGAAGAACTGCTTGAACTTGGGGTCCACGACCGACGGGATGCCGCGCTGGCGCGCCAGCGCCAGGGCGCCCTCGATCACGGCGGGCGCGAGCGTGCCCTTGTTGTAATCCTCGAACAACACCGCGTCCACGTCCCGCATCGTCCTGGTCATCCGCTTCGTCAGCGCCTCGAGGACCTCGCCCTCCAGCAGCGCGTCCTCCTCCTCGTCGAACCGCAGCATCTGCTGGCCGCGGGCCACGACCCGGGTCTTGGACGTGGTGGGTCGAGCCGGCGTCACGACGATGCCGTCGTCGCGGATGCCCGCCGCGACCATCTCCGTGCGCAGCTGCTCGCCCCGGCGGTCGTCGCCGATCGCCGCGACCAGCGTCACTTCCGCCCCGATCGCGGCGACGTTGGCCGCGACGTTCGCCGCGCCGCCCAGGGCGTACCGCCGCTCGGCCACCCGCACCACCGGCACCGGCGCCTCGGGGGAGATCCGCTCGACGTCGCCGATCAGGTAGATGTCCAGCATCGCGTCGCCGATCACGATGATGCGGCGGTGCGGCATCGCTTCGAGCAGCGTGTTGACCCGCTCGCGCGTGATCACGTGGTCCCCTCCAGGCGGTCGGCCACGACCCGGCCGATGGCGAGGCAACAGGTTAGCCCCGGCGACTCGATGCCCACAAGGTTGATCCATCCCGGCAGCCCCCGGGCCGACTCTTCCGCGATCACGAAATCGCGGAACGGCTCGCCCGGCCCCTGGAGCTTGGGCCGGATCCCCGCCAGGTCGGGTGCCAGGTCGTCAGGCTCGAGACCCTCGAGGTAGCGCGACACCGCGGCGAAGAAGGTGTCCCGGAGGCCAGCCGGCACGTCGTAGTCCTGCGTGCGGCCGGGCAGGTACTGCAGGTCGGGTCCCAGGCGCACCCCTCCGGCCAGGTCGAGCGTCACGTGCACGCCAAGGTGGGTCTCCGGCGGGGCAGGGTAGATGAGGTGCCGCGCCAGGTGCCGCTTCCGTGGGTGGACGCGGAAGTAGCAGCCGCGCGCGTAGTGCTGCCGGTAGCCGCTCGCCTCCGCGTCGAGGCCGGGCAGGGCCGCGATGCGGTCGGCGTCGAGCCCGGCGGCGTTCACCACGGTGCGGGCCTCGAGCGCGGTCGTCTCGGTCCCACTCCGCGCCGCGATGCGAAACCCGTCGCCGGTCTGCTCCGCCCCCACCACCTCGTGCCGCCACGCCGCCGTGCAGCCGTGCGCCTCGGCGTCCGCCAGCAGGCTGGCCATGAGCTGGTGGGAGTCCACGATGCCGGTGTCGGGCGACCACAGACCGCGCACCGCCCGGACATGGGGCTCGAGCGCGCGCACCTCGCCGGCCGAGAGCGGGCGCAGCGACGTCACGCCGTTCGCCTCGGCCTGCCGGAGCAGCTGCTCGAGCTTGGGCTCTTCGTCGGGCGAGCAGGCGACGATCAGCTTGCCGAGCCGGGCGTGCGGCACGCCGTTGGCCGTGCACCACGCGTACAGGCTGCGGTTGCCGGCCGCGCACAGCGTCGCCTTGAGGCTGTCCGGGGGATAGTAGATGCCGGCGTGGATGACTTCGCTGTTGCGGCTGCTGGTTTCGACCCCGAACCGTTCGTGCCGCTCGATCAGCACGACCTCGCGGCCCCGCGCCGCCAGCTCGCGCGCGCAGGCGAGCCCCACGACGCCCGCGCCGATGACGACGGTGTCAGTATCCAAGTGCCGCCAGCCGATCAGTCCTTCAGGTGCACGCCACCGGAAACGTGGTAACGGAGTTGCACCAGGACCCGCCACACCCACCGGTCGCCGCGCGCACCTTGCACGTGGTTCGCGTTCCAGATGAAGTGCCGCCCGATGTCGGTGCTCAGGTTGATGCCCGGCGTCGGGGTCCAGCTGGCCTGGGCGGCGAGGCGCAAGGTACGCTCCACTACTCCGGTGAGGAGGATGAGGGTGTCGGAGAACGCCGAGTCGGGGGGATACTGGGTTCGGAAATCACCCTGGCCCTGCCGGAGATAGGTGATCTCGCCGCTCACCAGCGCCCGCGGCGCCGGAGAGGTCGTTGCGCGGAACGTCCACTGATCGTAGTCCGAGTGGTTCCGCGCGATGCCCACGCTGTCGATCGAGTACTGCTCCTGGTTCGATGAGGTGCGGTAGTCCAGCGCGTCCACCCGCGTGTAGAACCCGGACCAGCTGACCCGGCCTCCCATCGCACCACCGGTGAGCGAGAACGTGTAGCCCAACTCCTCCGGCTTCTTGTCGTGCGGTGTGTTCCGGTCAATCTGGATGTCGTCGGCGTAGAGCTGCGCCGCGAGCCGCAGGGCGGGTCGCCGCAGCAGCCATGAGAAGTCCGCGCCGAGCAGAGTATTGCCGGTCGGCTTGCTCTGGTACTGCTCGAGCAGCCACAGGTTCACGGGGTTCAGGTACCACGGCTCGAACGAACTCGTTACGCCGTTCTGATCGGCGTAGAGCATCGCCTCCGACAGTGAGAACGCGAAGCGGTCCGACGGTACGACGACTAGGCGATGCACCGACAGGAACCGATGGGCAGGCTGTGTGCTTCCCCAGGGGTCCAGGTCGTTGAGCTGGGTGGCGACCATCTCGAGCCGCAGGCGCGGCGGGCCGATTCTGAGAAAGAGGTGGTCGTACGCGTAGGGCGCCGTCGAAAGGAGGAGCCCCTCGACCTCCGGCGGTCCCCAGTTGCGGTTGGCGGCCCCGAAGAAGAAGTCGAAGTACTTCCACGACGCGATGATGTAGTTCTCGTCGCTTCGCCCCGCGAGGATCTGGTCCTTCTTCCCGATGTATTCCGGATCGTACTTCAGCCGGTTGTCGAAGTACGGGTGCGTGATGAGTGCGAGGTGCGGCATCTCGACGGAGAACGCGAGGTCGCCTTGCGGATAGAGACGCGCCGTGTCGCCCGCCGGCCGCACTGTCCACCGGCTCGCATCTGACGCCCCCTGCAATCCCAAACCGGCGTCCAGCTTCCAGCGCACGGTGTCCTGCCGCTCCACCAGCTCCCCTGCGAGCAGCCGCAGCGTACCCTTGACGGATTCCGACAGCTCAGTCGTGTCCGCCTTCGCGATCGCACGAGCCACGTCGGCGCGCTTGAGCGGACGGGTCAGCGGATCGAGGCCCTGGAGGACGCCGGCCCGTATCAGGTGCTCTACGAATGGCGTCGTCCACGATTCGACCGGCAGGTAGAGACTGCTCTCGATCCGCTTGGCCGGCGAGACGGGAGCAGCCGTATCGCTTTGCGCCGCGAGCGGGGCGGCCGCACCCGCGAGGAGCAGCGCCACAAGAAGAGCGCGCGATCGCATGGGCGCCAATATAGGGACCGGAAAGGCGAACGCACAGGCGTGGCGAGGGGCTAGGGATTAGGGGCTAGGGGCTAGGGGCGAGGGGCTGAGGCCACCTATCCCTTACCCCTAGTCCCCAGCCCCTATCCCCTGCATCTATTCCCCCCATGCGCGCCAGAGCCCAGCCGCTCCTCGTCATGCTGGTCGCCGTGGTGGCGATGTCGTGGGCCGCGCCGCTGATCCGCCTCGCCTCTGCCCCACCGCTCGCGATCGCGGCATGGCGGCTCACCATCGCCTCCCTGGTTCTCGCTCCGGCTTTCGCCGCGTCGCGGGGCCGCGCCGAGTGGGCGCGGCTCGGCGGCTCCGAGCGCCGGATCGCGGTGGTGGCCGGCGTCGCGCTCGCGCTGCACTTCGCCTCCTGGATCACGTCGCTGCGCCTGACGAGCGTGGCCGCTTCGGCCGTGCTGGTTTCGCTTTCGCCCGTCTTCGCCTGGGTCTTCTCGCGTCTCTTCCTCGGGGAGCGGCCCGGCCGGCGGCAGGCCGCCGGCATCGTGCTGGCCATTCTCGGCGCCGCGGTGATCGCCGCGGGCGATGCGCAGAAGGCCGGCCACGCGGCATTGGTCGGCGACCTGCTCGCCCTGGCCGGCGCCGCCTTCGGCGGGGCCTACTTCGTCATCGGCCGGCGGCTCCGGGCCCACCTCGGCCTGGTCGCCTACATCACGCCCGTCTACGCCGTCGCGGCGATCGTCCTCCTGGGCTGGGCAACTCTGCGCTCCGAGGCCTTCGCCGCGTATCCGGCCAGCGTCTGGCTGATCTTCGCCGGGCTGGCCCTGGGACCGATGCTGGTGGGTCACGGCGGCCTCAACTATGCCCTGCGCTACCTGCCGGCCTACACCGTCAATGTCGCGGCACTGGGCGAGCCGGTCGGCGCCACCCTGATCGCCTGGACCTTGCCGGCCATCGCCGAACCGCCCGCCCTGCCGGCCCTTGCCGGCGGGGCCCTGGCCATCGCGGGGATCGCCCTGGCCCTCGCGCGACCCGCCGGCCGCGGGGCGGACGGCGGCTCGCCCGGTTAGCTTTCCCCTCCAATGACTTCCACGGTTGAGACCCTGCGGGGCGGCATTGTCGAGTCCCGGCACCGGGTGTCGGTGGCCGCCGTGGACGCTGCAGGGAAGTTGGTGGCGTGGACCGGTGATCCGGAGCTGGTGACCTACTGGCGCTCGTGCGCGAAGCTCGTCCAGGTCCTGCCGCTCATCACCGATGGCGCCGCCGCGGCGCTCGGCATCGCCGACGCGGAGATCGCCGTCGCCTGCGCGTCGCACAACGGCGAAGCCCGCCACGTCGAGGTGGTCGAGGGGCTGCTTCGGAAGGCGGGCTGCACCGAGAACGACTTGGCATGCGGGCCACACAGCTCGCTGTCGCCGGCGGTGGCCCGCGCGATGGCGGAGCGCGGCGAGCGCCCACGCCGGATCCACAGCAACTGCTCGGGCAAGCACGCGGGGATGCTCGCGCTGGCGCGGTTCCACGGCTGGCCCACCGCCGACTATCGGAGTCCGGGACATCCGGTGCAGCGGCGAGTGCTCGCGGAAGCAGCTCGCTGGACCGATGTGCCGGAGCCGCGCATCGGCCAAGGTGTGGACGGGTGCGGGGTGGTGTCGTTTGCACTGCCGCTGCGGAATATGGCATTGGCGTATGCGAGGCTGGGATCGCGCTGGGACGGAAGTGGGGCTAGGGGCGAGGGACTAGGGACTAGGGACCCTAACTCCTATCCCCTATCCCCTAGCCCCACTCTGTCCGCTGCGGCGGATCGGGTACTCAGCTCCATCCTCGCCGACCCGTTCCTCATCGCCGGCACCGGGCGGCTGTGCAGCGAGGTGATATCGGGCTCAGGCGGGCGCGTGCTGGCCAAGATCGGAGCCGACGGCGTCTACTGCGCCACGATTCCCGAGGCACGCCTCGGCATGGCGCTCAAGGTCGAGGACGGCGACGTCGAAAGCGCACGGCTGGCGCTTCTGGCCACGCTGGAGGCGCTCGTGCCCGGCGCCATTCACGTGAGCGAGTCCTTCCGCGCCCCCGTCCTGAAGAACACGCTGGGAGAAGTGGTGGGGCACCTCGCGGCGAAGATCGCGCTGGAACGGGGGCGGTGAATGAGCGTATCCCTGAGCGATCGCGCATTCGAGCCGAGCCGCAACCGAAAGGTCCATGGGCGTAGCTGAGTGGCAGTAGCGTGACGACCGTGCTCGACTCCGCGACTCGTGGCCTCGTGAGGGTGGCCTTGGGGCTGGCGAACGGCTCCGAGACTCAGCTCGGCGAGTGGATGGAGGCGGCCAGCCGGGCAGGCACCCCGGCCCTCTGGCTCGAGGAGCTGCTGATCTCCAGCGTGCTGTACGTCGGTTTCCCGCGCGCGCTGGTGGCGATGACGGAGTTCAGGCGTCTGGTGCCGGAGCCCGCGGCCGGCGCCGAGCCGGCGGACTACGAGCGGTGGCAGGAGTGGCGCTCGCGCGGAGAGGCGACCTGCCGCGTGGTGTACGGCAAGCACTACGACCAGCTGCGCCACAACGTGCGGGCGCTGCATCCCGCGCTGGACCAGTGGATGATCGTGGACGGTTATGGCAAGACGCTGAGCCGCCCGGGGCTGGACCTGGTGCGCCGCGAACTGGGCTCGGTGGGGATGCTGATCCCGCAGCGAGCGCCGCGCCAGCTGCTCGCGCATCTCAAGGGAGCGCTCAACGCCGGGGCGACGCCCGCGCAGCTCGATGAGGTGCTCGAGATCGCCGGCGGGGCAGGCGTTGCGCCCGACTGCCTGGCGGTGGCCCGCGACCTGTGGCAGGAGCTGCGGGACGCGCTCCTGCACGACTGATCGATGTTCATCGACGAAGTTCTCATCAAGGTGGCAGCCGGCAACGGCGGGTCGGGGATGGCCGCCTTCCGCCGGGAGAGTCGCGTCCCCAAGGGCGGCCCCTCGGGCGGCGACGGCGGACGCGGCGGCAGCGTGCACGTGATCGCCGACGCGCAGCTGTGGACTTTGCTCGACTACACCTACCATCCGCGCTGGGTGGCCGATTCGGGGCAGCCGGGCGGGCCCACTCAGCAGAGCGGACGCTCGGCCGCCGACCTGGTCCTGCCGGTGCCGCCGGGCACCGAGGTGCGGGACGCGACCACCGGCGAGCTGCTGGGCGAGGTCCTGAGGTCGGGCGACTCGGTTCTCGTGGCGCAGGGGGGCCGGGGAGGGCTGGGCAACCAGCACTTCGCGACGCCGACCCGTCAGGCCCCACATCACTACCAGCCGGGCGAGGACGGCGAGCAGCGCACCATCCGGCTGACGCTCAAGCTGATCGCCGATGTCGGGTTGCTGGGCGAGCCGAACGCCGGCAAGAGCACGCTCCTCGCGGCGGTGACCGCGGCGCGCCCCAAGATCGCCGACTACCCGTTCACGACGCTGGAGCCCAACCTGGGCGTGGTGCAGCTGAGCGACCACCGCAGCTTCGTCGTGGCCGACGTGCCGGGCATCATGGAAGGCGCGCACCAGGGCAAGGGCCTGGGGCTGAAGTTCCTGCGCCACGTCGAGCGCACCCGCTTGCTGGTTTGCCTGGTCCCGGTCGACGCACCCGACCTCGGTGCCGCGTACGCGATGCTGCGGCGCGAGCTGGAGCAGTTCTCGCCCGCGCTGGCGGCGAAGCCGCACTGCGTCGCCTGGACCAAGGCCGATCTGGTGCGCGATCCGGCTGCGCTCGATTTCCCCGCGACGCCGGGGGCGTTCGCCCAGTTCGTCATCTCCTCCGTTGCTCACCGGGGCCTCGACACCTGCCTCGAGGCCTTGTGGCAGCGGCTGGCGCGCGAGCGCCAGGAGGTGGAGGCCGCGACGTGAGCGTGCCGGCGCGGCCCGAGGTGCGCGTCCTCGAGCGCGACGATCCGGCCTTCCCAAAGTCCCTGCTCGTCGTGCGGCCTCAACCGGACCGCCTCTATGCGCTCGGCGACGTTGCGCTGCTCGAGCGGGACCTGGTAGGGATCGTCGGCAGCCGCCACCCGACCCCGTACGGCTCGCGGGTGGCGTATCAGGCGGGGCAGGCCGCTGCGCGCGCGGGACTGGTAGTGGTGAGCGGGTTGGCGCGCGGCCTCGACGCGCGGGCGCACCGTGGAGCGCTCGACGCCGGCGGACAGACCATCGCCGTCCTGGGCAGCGGCGTGGACGTCCCGTACCCCAGCTCCAACCGCGAACTCTACAACGACGTGCAGCAGTCCGGGTTGCTCCTGAGCGAGCAGGAACCGGGGACCGACCCAAAGCCCGGCGCGTTTCCGAAGCGCAACCGCCTGATCGCCGGTCTGGTGAGATGCCTGCTGGTGGTGGAAGGCCTGATCAAGGGCGGCACGCGGAACACCTCACGCCTGATGGTGGACATGGGCAAGCCGGTGCTCGCGGTTCCGGGCCGGATCGAGGACGAGGTGGCCGCGGGACCGAATCTCCTCCTGGCGGAAGGCGCCACGATCTACCTCAGCCCCGACGACCTGCTGAAGCCGTTTGGTGTGCACTGGGAGGGCGTAGTGGAAGGGGAGCGGCAGGCCGCCGCCGCGGAGATCGCCGACCTGTTCTCCGATCAGACCGATCTGCTGCGCGCGGAGGCCCGCGTGTTCGACCTGCTCGGGGCCGAGCCGCTGCACGTGGACGCCATCGCGGCGCGAACTCGGCTCGACGCCGGCACGCTGCTGGCCGCGCTCTCATCGCTGGAGCTGAAAGGACTGGCGGTCCAACTCCCGGGGAAGCACTTCCGCCTGGCCGCGTGAGCGCGCGCGGTGGCCTCGGGGCGACGCTGGCCAGGTGCGGGCGGCGCGAAGAATGATGAAGACGTCGGGGCAGCCTCCGCCGGCGCACCTCTACATCCACGTGCCGTTCTGCGCGCGGCGGTGCAGCTACTGTGATTTCAGCATCGCGGTGCGGCGCATCACGCCCGTCGCCGCTTACCTCGGGGCGCTGGGCCGGGAGCTGGCGCGGGTGACGGCTCCGCTGGAGCCGGAGACCGTCTACCTCGGCGGCGGGACGCCGTCGCTGCTGGGCGGCGCGGGGCTCGCGGCGCTGGCGGCGCTGCTCGGGCTCCGGCAGCCGCCGGCGGAGTTCACGCTCGAGGCCAATCCCGAGGACGTCACGCCGCAGAACGCCCGCGACTGGGTGCACGCGGGCGTCAACCGGCTGTCGCTGGGCGCGCAGTCGTTCGACGACGCCGTGCTGGCGTGGATGCACCGTACGCACCGGGCGGCGCGGATCGGCCAGGCCGTCCGAACGGCGCGGGACGCCGGTCTCGAGAACCTCTCGCTCGATCTCATCTTCGCCCTGCCCGAAGCGCTGGGGCGCGACTGGCGCGGGGACCTCGACGCGGCCGTAGCGCTGGAGCCGGACCACATCTCGCTGTACGGGCTCACGGTGGAGCCGGGGACGCCGCTGTTCCGGCAAGCCGGCCGCGGCCAGCTGATCGCTGCCGGCGAGCAGAGATACGCCGACGAGTACCTCGCCGCCCACGAGCGGCTGGCCGCGTCGGGGTACCGCTTCTACGAGGTGTCGAACGCGGCGCGGCCGGGCCGCGAAGCGGTGCACAACCGGGCGTACTGGATGCTCGCGGCGTACCTCGGACTCGGTCCGTCGGCGCACAGCTTCGACGGCGTGGCGCGGTGGTGGAACGAGCCTGCCTACGCGCGATGGCAGCGGCTGCTGGAGGAAGGGAAGAGCCCGGTGGCGGGGCGCGAGTTGCTGAACGACAACCAGCGGCGGCTCGAGCAGCTGTTCCTCGGACTGCGGACGCGCGAGGGCGTGGACCTGCCGGAGCCGTGCCCGCCGAGTTTCCGCCAAACGGTGGAGCGGTGGGTGGCCGCCGGCTGGGCGGAGCTGGAGGCGTCGCCCGGGCCTGTGCCCCCGTGCGCCCGTGCCCCCGTGCCCGCTGCCTCTGTGCCCCCGTGCGCCCGTGCCCCCGTGCCGCCGTGCCTCCGTGTCCGCCTCACGCCGCAAGGCTGGTTGCGGCTAGACGAGCTAGTGGCAACCGTTTAAGTTGCTGCGGGACTTCACCTTGACTCCTATGTCCGAATCGCTGACCGAGCGGGAGCTTCGGGTTCTGGAGGCGATCGTCCAGAGCTACGTCGAGACCGCCGAGCCGGTGGGCAGCCGCACGGTTGCCCGACGGTTCGGGCTTGGCGTGTCTCCCGCCACCGTGCGCAACGCGATGAGCGACCTCGAGGAGAAGGGGTACCTCTTTCATCCGCACACGTCCGCGGGCCGCGTCCCCACGGATCGCGCCTACCGGCTGTACGTGGATGGACTGATGCGCTCGCCGGCGCTGTCTTTCGCGCAGGAGGAACGGCTGCGCGAGGACCTGATGGCGGAGGGCTCGGCCATATCCGCCATCATTCACCGCGCGGCGCAGGTGCTGAGCGTGCTCACCCAGGAGTTGGGCGTGGCCGTCGCGCCGGCGCTGGACTCGGTCGTCCTGGAGCGCATCGAGCTGCTGGCGATCGCCAGTGACCGGCTGCTGCTGGTGTTGACGCTGCGCAGCGGCGTGGCGCGCAGCGTGTTCGTCCAGGTGCCCGGCACGCTGCCTCCCGAGGCGGTGGTCAGCATCGCGCTGGTCCTCAACGACCGGCTGGCGGGGCTCACGCTGCGCGAGATCCGCCAGACGCTGCCGGAGCGGGTGCGCGACACCGCGAAGACCAGCGCGGAGATCGAGCTGCTGGACATCTTCGTCGCGACGGGCGACCAGCTGTTCGACGTTGCCAGTCCGGCGGCCGACGCGGTGGTGCTGGGCCGCACCTCGGTGCTGGCCGAGCAGCCGGAGTTCGCCACGGGCGCCCAGATGCGCGAGCTGATCGAGCTGACCGAGCAGCGCGAGGTGCTGCGCAAGGCGCTCGAGTCGCGGGCCAATTCCGTCGGGCTCACGGTCACCATCGGCGGCGAGAACGAGAGCTCAAGCCTGTCGCGCCTGACGCTCATCACCGCGCCCTACCGGTCGGGCCCGCTGTCGGGCGTGATCGGGGTGCTCGGCCCCACACGCATGCCCTACGAGAAGGTCGTGGCGCTGGTGGAGCACACTTCGAAGCTGGTAGGCGATCTGCTGCGATGAACGATTACTACGACGTGCTGGGCGTGCCGCACACCGCCGACGAGGCCACGCTGAAGCGCGCCTACCGCAAGCTCGCGATGGAGTACCATCCCGACCGCAACAACGGTGACCGCTCGGCCGAGGCCAAGTTCAAGGAGCTGACCGAGGCGTACGAGGTGCTGCGCGACCCCGAGAAGCGCGCCGTCTACGACCGGTACGGCGAAGCGGGCCTCAAGGGGCGGGCAGGGCAGGCCTACGGGTACCACCCGTTCGACCTGTCGGAGGCGCTCAACATCTTCATGCGCGACTTCGGCGGGTTCGGCGGCTTCGAGGAGATGTTCGGCGGCCGCGGGCGCGGGCAGCACGTGGACCGCCGGGGCAACGATCTCAAGGCGGCGGTCTCGCTCACCCTCGTCGAAGTCGCCACCGGCACCAAGAAGACGCTCAAGTACAAGGTGCTCGTGCCGTGCGAGGCGTGCGGCGGCAGCGGCGCGAAAGCCGGCACGTCGCCCAAGACCTGCAAGACCTGCGGGGGCAGCGGCGAGCTGCGGCGCGCGCAGCGCTCGATCTTCGGCCAGTTCGTCTCTGTGTCGCCGTGTCCCGCCTGCGCGGGCGAGGGCCGGGTCGTCTCCGATGTCTGTTCGATCTGCCGTGGCGACGGGCGGACCCGGGTCGATCGCACCGTGTCGGTGGACGTGCCGCCCGGCGTGTCGTCGTCCAACTACATCACGCTGCGGGGCCAGGGGCACGCGGGCGCCCGGGGCGGTGCCGCGGGCGACCTGGTGGTGATGCTCGAGGTCGAGGAGGACGATCGTTTCCAGCGCCACGGCGACGATCTCGTCTACGATCTCCCGCTCTCCTTCAGCCAGGCGGCGTTGGGGGCCGAGGTGGCGGTGCCGACGCCCTACGGCGACGAAACGGTCAAGGTGCCCGCGGGAACGCAGGCGGGCACCGTGCTGCGGCTCAAGGGCCGCGGGGTGCCGCACCTCGGGGCTGGCAGCAAGGGCGACCTGCACATCCGGATCGGCGTGTGGACGCCCGATCAGCTGACGCCGGAGATGGAGCGGCTGTTCCAGGAGCTGTCGGGCCACGAAGGAGAGCCGCCGGCGGGGCGGGCTGGCCGCTCGTTCTGGGACCGCATGAAGGACGCGTTGGGCGCGTGAGCATCCGTGGCGCCGCCCCGCCCGCCGCGACCGTGGTCGCCCGCGGGCCGTTCCTGGCGGGCGGCGTCGTCGTGCTCGACGAGGAGGAGGCGCACCATCTCAAGGTGCGCCGCGTGGGCGACGGCGCGCTGATCCGGCTGGTGGACGGGCGGGGCGGCGTTGCCACCGCGCGGATCGCCCTCGAAGCGCAAGCCGTCGTAGCGCGGGTGATCGCGACGACCTCGGTCGGGGCGCCGCCGGTGACCGAGCTGCTGCTCGGAGCTGGGGACCGCGATCGCTTCATCGGCGCGGTCGAGAAGGCCACCGAGCTGGGCGCGACCAGGATCGTGCCGGTGGTGAGCGAGCGCGCGGCGGGCGTGGCGACGCGGTTCCAGGCCGCGCACGTGGAGCGGGCGATGGCGCGCGCCCGCGAGGCGGTGAAGCAGTGCGGCGGGACGTGGGCCCCGGCGATCGGCGCTCCCGTGCCGCTGAGCGAGGCGCTGCGCCAGCATGCGGCGGGCGTGATCCGGCTGGTCGCGGATCACGAGGGCGGGCCGATGCCCGCACTCCGGGAAGGCGACGCGGTGCAGTGGGCCATAGGTCCGGAGGGCGGTTTCAGCGAGGCGGAGCTGGGCGCGCTGCGCGCGGCGGGATTCCGCCCGGTGGCGCTGGCGCGGGCTACGCTGCGATTCGATACTGCGGCAGTAACGGCGTTGGCTGTGACCAGCATGGCACGGGCGGGCAGGTGAGCTGCGTACGGGGAGGTGATGAAGTGATGATGTGATGACGTGATGAGGGATGCCACGGGCGAACATCATCACCTCCTCACATCATCTCCTCCATCACATCATCACCTCCCCGTCTTCTCTCTTATGACGAGGAGCTCGCATGAGTACGGACTGTCTGTTCTGCAAAATCGCCCGCGGCGAAGCCAAGGCGGACGTGGTATACCGCACCCCGTCGCTGGTCGCCATCCGGGACATCAACCCACAGGCTCCGGTCCACGTGCTGGTGATTCCCACCGAGCACGTGGAGACGCTGAACGACACGTCGGACGCCGACTTCCTGGGCGGCCTGCTGGTCGCGGCGGGGGAAGTGGCCCGCCGGGAGCGCCTCGACGTGCGCGGCTACCGCGTGGTGATCAACAACAAGGCGGAGTCCGGGCAGACCGTGCCGCACATCCACCTGCACGTGCTGGGCGGCCGGGCGATGAAGTGGCCGCCGGGATAGCATCCGGGTCAGGCGGCATCGGTATTACGGGGAGGTGATGAAGGTGATGCATGTGATGAGGTTAGGAGGTGATGATGGAGCCACGCGCCCGCTCACCTCATCACCTCATCGCGTTCATCACTTCATCACATCCCCGTGGGCATCCCGGCCGCCCTTGTCCGGATACCGGAGGCCACGTAGCTTATTCTGGTTGCGCAACATAGACCTTTCCCGAGGAGGGGAGTCCGTTCATGCCGGAAGTGATCATCCACGAGGACGAGAACTTCGAGCGCGCGCTGAAGCGCTTCAAGAAGAAGTGCGAGAAGGCAGGCATTCTCTCGGATCTGCGCAAGCATCGCCACTACGAGAAGCCGAGCGAGCGCCGGAAGCGGAAGATGAACGCTGCGCGCCGCAAGAACCGCCGCAGCAGAAGTGAACGGTAGTCTCGCCGAACAACTCCGCGCCGCACTGAACGCGGCGCGCAAGGAACGCGACCAGGCCCGCACCCTCCTCTTCTCCACCATCCTGTCGGACATCCGCAACCGCGAAATCGAGCTGGCCAAGACTCTCGAGGACGCCGAGACCGTCGAGGTCCTGCGCCGCGGCATCAAGCGGCGCAAGGAATCGGTCGAGGCGTTCAGCGCAGGCGGGCGGGCGGAACTGGCCGACCGCGAGTCGCGCGAAGTCGCCGCGCTGGAGGCGTTCCTGCCTCCCGACGCCTCCGACGACGAGATCCGGGCCGCCGTGCGGGAGGCGATCGCCGCCGGCGCGAAGGAGCTGGGGCCGCTGATGGGCAAGGTCATGCCGCTGTTCAAGGGCCGCGCCGACGGGAAGCTCGTCAACCGCATCGCCCGCGAGGAACTCGCCGCGACGTCATGACCGTGGGGTTCTCGGAGTCCGCGCTCGCCGCCATCGAGTTTCCCGCCGCACTCGATCTCGTCGCACAGCACGCCGTCTCGCCCCTCGGGGCCGCCCGGGTGCGCGCGCTCCGCCCGCAGACCGATGCCTGGCTGGTGGCTCACGAGCTGGAGCGCGTCGGCCAGTACCTGGCGCGGCGCGACGCCGGCGACGACGTGCGAGCGGAGCCGTTTCCCGACATCGCCTCCGCGCTGGCGAGGCTCCGGCTCGAAGGCTCGGTGCTCGAAGGGCAGGAGCTGGCGGCCGTCGGCGTCGCGCTCGTGGCCGCCCGGACGGTGCACGCGCGCGTCTCCCGCGCTGGACGGCTGGCGCCGCTGGTGGCGGCCCTCGGCGTGGAGCCGCCGCCCCGGCAGCTCGAGGACGCGTTGGCCACGTCGCTGGAGCCGGATGGGCTGGTAAAGGACGCGGCGTCGCGCGACCTGGCGCAGGCCCGCCGGGACGTGCGTGAGGTCCGCGAGGAGCTGGTGAAGCGGCTGGCGGGGATCCTCTCCTCCCTGGACGCGCGTTTCGTGCCGCCCGACGCCACCGCGACCGTGCGGGGCGGGCGCTACGTCATCCCGGTGCGCCGTGAGGCCCGGTCGCGGCTGGGCGGCATCGTCCACGACGAGTCGGCGACGCATGCGACGCTGTTTGTCGAGCCGTCTGAAGCCATCGAGCTGGGCAACCGGCTGCGCGAGGCGGAGGCCGCCGAGGCTCGGGAGGTCCTGCGTGTCCTGCGCCGGCTGACCGAGCTGCTCCGCCCCGAGGCGGACGCGCTGGCGGCGGCCTTCGAGATGCTGATCGCCGTGGACTGCTGCGCGGCGCGCGCGTCGTTCGCGGCGGGGGCGGCCGCGTCGGTGCCCGTCATGGTCGCGCGCGGCGCGGACACGCTCGCCATCGTGAAAGGGCTGCATCCGCTGCTGCTGGGCGGCGAGCGGCCGGTGGTGCCGTTCGACCTGGTCTTGGATCCGCACGAGCGCACGGTGCTCGTCTCCGGGCCCAACGCCGGCGGCAAGACGGTGCTGCTCAAGGCCGTGGGCCTCATCGTGGCGCTGGCGCAGAGCGGAGTCATCCCCCCGGTGGGGCCCGGCACCAGGCTCCCGGTGTTCGCGGCGCTGTACGCGGACATCGGCGACCGGCAGAGCATCCAGGAGAGCCTCTCGACCTTCAGCGCGCACGTGGCGTCGCTCCGGGAAGTGCTCGAGGGCGCCGACGCGGGGTCGCTCGCGCTGCTGGACGAGCTGGGGACCGGCACGGACCCGGCGGAGGGTGCGGCGCTCGCGGCCAGCGTGCTGCGCGCCCTCACGGCGCGCGCGTGCACGACGCTCGCGACCACGCACCTCGGCTCGCTCAAGGAGCTGGCGGCCAAGGAACCGGGCATCGTAAACGCGTCGCTGCAGTTCGACGCGGTCCAGATCACCCCTACCTTCCGGTTCACCAAGGGGCTCCCAGGGCGATCGTACGGGCTCGCCATCGCGCGCCGGCTCGGCCTCGACGCGGCGGTGCTCGCCGAAGCGGAGCGCGCCCTGCCCGACGGCGTGCGCACGCTCGAGATGACGCTGGCCGGCCTCGAGGCCCGGCTCCAGGAGGTGGGACAGCGCGAGGCGGAGCTGGCGGCGCGCTCGGCGGCACTCGACGGCGACGCCGCTCGCTTCGACGGGCGCGCGGCCGAGCTGGCCGAGCGCGAGCAGGCAATCCGCCGGAAGGAGAAGGAGCTGGAGCGGACGGGGAAGCGGGCGGTGCGCGAGTACCTGCTCGAGGCGCGGGCCGAAGTCGAGAAGGCGATCGCGGTGGCGCGCCAGGAGCAGAAGGAGCGCGAAGCCCGCCGCATGCTCGAGGACGCGATCGCGGCGGTGGGTGCGCGTGAGGCGGCGGAGGCCCCCGCCGGGGCTGCCGGACCGGCTGCGGCCGCGGCTCCGGAGGGCGGGACTGAACCTCCGGGCCCGGTCACGCCCGGCGGCCGCGTCCGCATCCCGACGCTGGGGATCGAGGGGAACCTCGAGAGCGTGCAGGGTGAACAGGCCACGGTGTTGGTACGGGGCCGGCGCGTGCGCGTCCCCGCGGCGACTCTGGAGCCGGCCTCGTGAGCCCCTATACCCTAGCCCCTAGCCCCCAGCCCCTGCCTTCATGATCCCGCCCGAGCTGATCGAGCAGATTCGTGACGCGGCCGACCTGGTGACCGTGATCGGCGAGCACGTCGAGCTGAAGCGGACGGGGAGCGATTTCCGCGGCCCGTGCCCGTTCCACGGCGGCACGCACCGCAATTTCTCCGTGGTGCCGCGCAAGCAGATGTACCACTGCTTCGTGTGTCACGAGTCGGGCGACGTTTTCACGTTCTTCATGAAGAAGTTCGGGCTCGACTATCCGACCGCGGTGCGCGAGATCGCGGCGAAGGTGGGGATTGCCGTGCCCGACGTCCGCACGGCGGGGCCGGATCCGAACGAGCCGCTGTACTCGTGCCTCAGCACCGCGGCCGACTGGTTCGCGCGCCGGCTGCGGGAGGGAGACGATGCCGCCGGCGCTCGGCGCTACCTCGATTCGCGCGGCCTCGACGAGGCGGTGCGCGACGAGTACCAGCTCGGCTTCGCGCCGCCGGCGGGCGAGGACCTGCTGGTCGCGCTGCGTGGCCTCGGCATCGACGCCGCCGTGGTGCAACGCGCCGGTCTGGTGGTGGAGCGCGAGGACAAGACCGTGGTGCCGCGATTCCGCGGGCGGCTCATCTTCCCGATCGCCGACGTGCGCGGCCGGTGCGTGGGCTTCGGCGGGCGGCTGCTGGGCGAGGGCGAGCCCAAGTACCTCAACTCCCCCGAGACCGCGGTGTTCCACAAGGGGACGCTGCTGTACGGGCTCGACCGGGCGCGCGGCCCGATCCGCACGGCGGAGCTGGCGATCCTGGTCGAGGGGTACGTGGACGCCATCCGCATGCAGGTGGCGGGCGTGGCGAACGTCGTGGCGCCGCTCGGCACGGCGCTCACACCCGAGCAGGCGCGGCTGCTGCGGCGCTACACCCGGCACGTCGCGCTCGCGTACGACGCCGACGCCCCGGGCCTCAAGTCCACCTTCCGCGCGGGCGACGAGCTGCTGCGCCAGGGCGCCGGCGTGAGCGTGGTGACGCTCCCGCCGGGAGAGGATCCCGACACGCTCGTGAAACGGGGCGGGGCGGAGGCGTTCCAGGCGCTGTTGGGCGAGGCGGTGGACCTGTTCGAGCGCAAGATCCAGCTGGTGGAGCGGAAAGGGCTGCTCAAGACGCTGGAGGGCCGCCGCGAAGCGCTCGACCGCTTGTTGCCCACCATCCGGGCGGCGCAGGATCCGATAACCCGCGAGCTGTACATCGCGCGCGCCGCGGAGAAGAGCGGCGTGGCCAAGGAGGTGCTGGAGCGCGAGGTGGGACGGCTGGAGGCTCAGACGCACGGACGCACGGAGGCGCAGGCGCACAGACGCACAGACGCACAGGTGCACGGAAGCGACGAGGAAGGCGCGCCGGGCCCGCCGCCGCCGGACGTCCCGGTCGAGCGCACCTTCGTGCACCTGCTGCTGACGCAGCCGGAGCAGGTGGCGCGCGCGCGGGACGCGGTCGCAGCGAGCGAGTTGCGGCATCCGTACTACCGGGAGATCGCTGCCGCGCTGTATGCCGGTGCGGCCGGCCCGGCCTCGAGCGAGGCCCAGCGGATCTGGATGGAGTTGGCGGCGGTGCCGCTGATCGAGCAGAACCCCGACGAAGTGCTGGTGTCGTGCGTGTCGTGGATGCAGGACCGCCGGGCCAAGGAGCGGCGCGCGGAGATCGACCGGCTGATCGATCTCGCGCCGGCGGAGGAGAAGGGCCGGCTGCTCGAGGAGAAGCGCGAGCTGTCGGCCGCGAGCGAGCCGCGCTACGGACGGAAGGCGTTCAAGTCCCAGCGTGAGCCGAGGTACTGAAGCCATACAAAGGAGACGCGGTGCATCCTGATCTCGAAGCCCTTCTCGCGCTCCAGGAGCGCGACAAGGCGGTGACAGCGGTGAAGAAGGCGATGGACGCGTTGTTGCCCGCGGAGGCGGCGCTGGAGGAGGAGCTGGGCGTGCACACCAAGGCGCTGGAGGACGCGGCGCACGCCTCGGTGGCGGCGGAGACCCGCAAGGTGGAGTTGGAGGCGCGGATCGCCGGCTACAAGCGGCTGCAGGAGCAGCGGCGCCAGCAGCTGGACTACGTGCGCGGCGCGAAGGAGGCTTCGGCGCTGATGGCGGAGCTGGACCTCGCGCGCAGCGTCCTGGTCAAGGAAGAGACGGAGTACATGCGCAGCGGCGACGCCATCGTCGAGGCGCAGAAGCGGGCCAAGGACGCGACCAAGGCCCACGAGGCCGTGGTCGCCAAGCAGACCGAGGCGCGCGCCGCCCTGGTGGCCAAGCGCGCGGAGCTGGCGCAGCAGCTCGACGCCGCGACGGCGGAACGCGACGCGGCGACCGGGCAGGTCAAGCCGGCGCTGCTGTCCAAGTACGAGCGCATCCGCCGCGGCCGCGCTCCCGCCGCGCTCTACGCGCTGCACCAGGATGCCTGCGGCCACTGCCACACCGCGGTCCCGCTGCAGCGGCGCGTCCTCATCCAGCAGGGGCGGTCGATCGAAGCCTGCGAGGTGTGCGGCGTCCTCCTGTATGCGGAAGGATGAGGCGCTAGCGCGCCGCTGGTTGATCGAGCCGGCTCCCGACCCCGCGCGCGCCGCGGACCTGGCGCGCGAGTTGGGCGTGCCGGAGCTGTTCGCTTCCTTGCTGGTCGGGCGGGGCATCTCCGACGCGCCTGCGGCGCGCCGCTTCCTCAAGCCGTCCCGCGGCGATCTGCACGATCCCGCCCAGCTCCCCGACATCGGTCTCGCGGTGGACCGGCTCGCGAGCGCGGTGCGCCGCGGCGAGACGATCCTCGTGCACGGCGACTATGACGCCGACGGCCAGTGCGCGGCGGCCATCGCGACCCGCATCCTCCGGCTGGCGGGCGCCCGCGCGGTCCCGTTCGTGCCGCACCGGCTGCGCGACGGGTACGACCTCTCCTCGGCCGGGGTGAGCGCCGCGCGCGGGGCGGGCGCGGCAGTGATCCTCGCCCTCGACTGCGGCACCACCGCCGTGGCGGCGGTCGTGGAGGCCCGCGGCGCCGGCATCGACGTGGTGATCGTGGACCACCATCTCCCGGGCCCGCAGGTGCCACAGGCGGTGGCACTCGTCAACCCGCGCCGGCCCGACAACGCCTACCCCTTCCCGGACCTCTGCGCCGCGGGCCTGGCCTTCAAGCTGGCCCAGGCGCTTGCGCCGGCGCTCGGCCTGAGCGAGGGAGCGCCGTGGCACTGCCTGGATCTCGTGGCGCTGGCCACCGTGGCCGACCTGGTGCCGCTCGTGGGCGAGAACCGCATCCTGGTGCGGCTGGGCCTCAAGCTGATCGGCGCGAGCCGCTGGCCGGGGTTGGCCGCCCTCGTCACCACCTCCGGCCTCGGCACGGCGCCGATCCGGGCCACGCACCTGGCCTTCGTGCTCGGGCCGCGCCTCAACGCGGCGGGCCGCATCGGAGACGCGGGCGACGGTCTGCGGCTGCTGCTGACCGACGACACGGCGGAGGCCTACCAGCTCGCGGCGCAGCTCGAGCGGCAGAACACCGAGCGCCAGGCGCTCGATCAGCGTACGCTCGTCGAAGCGCTCGCCGACCTGGACGCCGGGTTCGATCCGGCGCGCGACGCCGGCGTGGTGCTGGCGCGCGACACCTGGCACTCCGGCGTGGTCGGCATCGTGGCGTCGAAGGTGGTGGAGCGGATCGCCCGGCCGGCCATCCTCATCGCCTTCGACGGCGACGTGGGCAAGGGCTCAGGCCGGTCGGTCGCCCGCTGCGACCTGCACCGCGCCCTGGCCAGCTGCGCGGGCCTGCTCGAGAAGTGGGGCGGGCACCGGATGGCGGCCGGCGTGTCGCTGCGGCGCGAGCGGCTGGACGCGTTCCGCGAGGCGTTCAATCGGGCGTGCGCCGAGCAGATCGCGCCGGGCGAGCTGGCGCCGAGCCAGCGGGTGGACGCCGTGGTCGGCGTGCGCGACCTCACCCACGAACTGGAGCGGGCGCTGCGCTGGCTCGAGCCGACGGGGATGGGCAATCCGGGGGTGGTGTTCGGCCTGGAGAACCTGCGGCTGCAGGGGCCGCTCCGCCCGATGGGCGCCCGCCACGTGCGGATGGTCGTGGACGACGGCTCGGGTCGCCTGCCGGTGGTGGCGTTCGGGCTGCGTGAGGACGTGGAGCGCGTGGTGGCCGGCGGCGCCGGTCCGTATCGCGCGGCGATCCGGCTCCAGCGCGACAGCTATCAGGGCCGAGACGAGATCGAAGGGCGACTCGTGGCCTTCGAGGCGGCGTAGCCGGTGCGCATCGTCGGGGGGCAGTGGGGCAGCCGGCGCATCGAGTCGCCGCCCGACGCGCGGGCGCGACCGACCACCGACCGGGTGCGCGAGGCGTGGATGGCGATCCTGGGCGAACGGTTGCGCGGGGCGGCGGTGGTGGACCTGTTCGCCGGATCGGGCGCGATGGGCCTCGAGGCGCTGTCGCGCGGCGCGGCCCGGTGCGACTTCGTCGAGCTGTCGGCGGCCAGCCTGGCCGCGCTCGGCCGCAACCTGGTCGCCCTGGGCGTGGACGACGCCATCGCGCGGGTCCACCGCGCCGACGCGCTCCGTTACGCCGCCCGGCTTGACCCGTTGGCCTTCGACGTCGCCTTCGCCGATCCGCCGTACACTACCGCGCACGCCTCCCGGATCGCCGCCCTCTTCCGCGAGCGGCCGTTCGCGCGCATTCTCGGCGTCGAGCACGACGTGCACGAGGACGTAGGGCCGGGCGATCACCGCCGCTACGGCCGGACCGTACTGACATTTCTCGAGGCGCCATGACGAGAATCGCCGTTTATCCCGGCTCGTTCGACCCGATCACCCGGGGGCACGAGGACCTGATCCGCCGCGGGCTCGGCATCGCCGACCGCGTGGTTGTGGCCGTCGCTACGCAGGTTTCGAAGGAGCCGCTGTTCACGCTGCCCGAGCGCGTCCGGCTGGTGAAGGCGGTGCTGGGCCGGAGCCGGCAGCTGGAGGTGCGGACCTTCCACGGGTTGCTGGTGGATTTTGCACGCGAGATCGGCGCCCAGCTGATCGTGCGGGGGCTGCGCTACGTCAGCGACTTCGAGTACGAGTACCAGATGGCGCTGATGAACCGGAAGCTGGCGCCGGAGATCGAGACCATCTTCCTCGTGCCCGCCTTCGACCTTACCTACCTGTCGAGCTCGCTGGTGCGCGAGGTGGCGCGGTTCGGCGGCGACGTGGGCGGCCTCGTGCACCCGGCCGTCTCGAAGGCCCTCGCCGCCAAGTTCCGCCGGCGGCGGTGAGTTCGTTCCTGGAGACGCTGCTGGAGCGCGCGCGTCGCGCGCACGGGCGGCTCGTGCTGTCGGAGGGCGACGACGAGCGGGTACGGGAGGCGGCGCGCTCGCTGGCTGCCTCCCATCTGGCCGCCGTCACGCTGGTCGGGGGCGAGGCCGCGGCCGAATGGGCGACGCGCGAGGCCCCGTTGGTCTCGGTGCGGACCCCGGCGTCGGATCCGAGCCTCGACGCCGTCGCCGGCCTGCTCGCCGCGCGCAAGCCGGACAAGGTGCTGGATCGGCGCGCCGGCCTCGAGCTGGCGCGCGACCCGCTGCGCTTCGCCGCGGGTCTGGTGGCGCTCGGAGAGGCCGACGCGACGGTGGGGGGCGCGGCACACGCCACGGCCGAGGTGCTGCGCGCCGCGCTGTGGGCCGTGGGTCCCGCCGCCGGCTTCCGGACCGTCTCGAGCTGCATGTACCTGGTGACGCCGTCCGCCGGCGTGCTGACCTTCGCCGATTGCGGCGTCGTGCAGTACCCCACGGCGGAGCAGCTGGCGGAGATCGCCGTCGCGGCGGCGCGTGACCGGCGCCGGGTGGTGGGCGACGAGCCGGTCGTCGCGTTCCTGTCGCACTCGACCAGGGGCAGTGCGGAAGGGGACAGCGTCGCCCGGGTCCGGAGCGCCGTCGAGTTGTTCCGGGCGCTGGAGCCCGGCATCCCGGCCGACGGCGAGCTTCAGGGCGACGCCGCGCTGGTGCCCGCGATCGCCGCGCGGAAGGCGCCCGGCAGCACGGCGGCGGGACGGGCTAACGTGTTGATATTCCCGGACCTTGACAGCGGAAACATTGCGTACAAACTGGTACAGCGGATCGCGCAGGTGCGGGCCCTGGGACCGATCGTGCAGGGGCTGCGGCGGCCGTGCTCCGATCTCTCGCGAGGCGCCACGGCCGACGACATCGTTCTGGTAAGCGCCATCGCCCTGCTGCAGGCGTCCGACGCCTAGGGTGAGCCCACCTCCGGAGGAGTCATGGCCTTCAACGTGCGGAAGCATCCCAACGGCATCCTGGTCATCGAGGTGGACGGCCAACTCATCGTGGGGAACCGGCAGGAGCTGAAGCAGCGGGTGCTCGACGCGCTGGAGGCGGGCGACCGCAGGTTCCTCATCGACTTCACCAAGACGGGCTACATCGATTCGTCAGGGCTCGGCGTGCTGGTGTCGCTGTCCAAGAAGATCCGCGACGAGGGCGGCGACCTGCGGCTGGCGGGCCTCAACGAGGACCTGAAGACCCTGTTCGAGCTGACCAAGCTCGATACGCTGTTCGCCATCTCCGATTCGGCCGAGCGGGCCCTCACGGCGTTCTAGCGTGAGGCTCGCCGTCCAGCCGCTGCTCTCCGCGCCCGACCCGCTGCGGCAGGCCGAGGGACTGGAAGCCGAGTTGCGGCTCACGCTCCCCAGCGACATTCGGATGGTCGAGGATGCCGTCAACGTCGTGGCCCGGCATCTCGAGGCCAGCTTCGTGGACCGTCACACGATCCGGTTCAACCTCCGCGTGGCGCTGTCCGAGGCGCTGGTGAATGCGATCCTCTACGGCAACGGCGAGGACGACGCCAAGGGGGTCTCGGTGCGCGTGCTGTTCGGCCGGCACGCCATCGAGATGGAGGTGACCGACGAGGGGGGCGGCTTCGACTACCGCTACCTTCCCGATCCGACCTTGCCGGCCAACCGCCTGCGGCCCTGCGGCCGGGGGCTGTTCCTGATCCGCCAATTGGTGGACGAAGTCCGCTTCAACGACACGGGGAACTCCATCTGCATGATCCTGCGGCGCGCCTAAGCCGCCTCGATTCGATTCTCGCAGCACTCCAGGATCTCACCGGCGGGTCGGTGCGCCTGTGGCGTTCCGAGGCGGGGCGGGTGCGCGCCATCGCCCTCTCGGGCGAGCACGGCGCGTGGTGGCCCGAGCTGGACGGTGACGCCGGCCACCTCATCACCACCCGCCGCGGCGCGGCGTGGCTGGAGCCGGTGCCCGGCGCCTCGGGCACCTGGGTCCAGCTCGGCCCCGACGCGACGAGCGCAGAGACCCGGCCGGCGCGCGCGCGGGCGGCGGCGGCGGTGGTGGCGGAGACCGTCGACAGCGATCGCGAGGCGGGGCAGGTCACGGCCGAGCTGAGCGCGCGCTACGAAGAGATCAACCTGCTGTACTCCATCAGCGATACGCTGGGGCGGACGGTGCACCTGGAGGAGGCGGCCAGAATCATCGTGAAGGAGGTGTCCGACACGGTGCGCGCCCGGCGGGCGTCCATCATGGCGTACGACCCGGAGGCCGGCGTGCTGCGCATCGTGGCCGGCCGCGGTCTCGAGGTCTCGCAGCTGGCGCCGGTGCCCGTCGACGACGAGTGCAGCATCGCGGCGAAGGTGTTCCGGGAGTGCGAGGCGATTTCGTACGATCCGCGAGACCCGTCGCCCAACCCCGGCTGTCCAGCGGGGCGGACCTACCGGCGTGCCGCGTTCCTGTCGGTCCCGATCCTGTACGCCGGGGCCGGCGGGACGCCGCGCCCGGTCGGCGTCATCAACCTGACGGACCGGCTCGGCGAAGACGCTTTCACGGCCGGGGACTTCAAGCTGGTGACGGCGATCGCGAACCAGGTCGGTGCGGCGATCGAGAACGCCCGCCTGGTGGGGGAGGAGCGCCAGCGCGAGCGGCTGTCCACCGAGCTGGAGCTGGCGCACCACCTGCAGCTCGCGCTGTTGCCCGGCCCGTCGCTCCTGAGTGCGGTGGGCGACGTCGGGGCCCGCTGCCAGCCCGCCGAATCGGTCGGCGGCGACTTCTACAAGCTCATCCCGCTCGGCGGCCGGAAGGTGGGCGTGATGATCGGCGACGTGTCGAGTCACGGGATCGGCGCCGCGCTGATGATGGCGAACGCGATCTCGGCCGCGACCGTCGTGGCGCAGTCCGCGCCGACACCGCAGGAAGCGCTGCACCGCCTGCTGGGCGTCATGGGCGACGAGCTGGTCCGGGCCGACATGTTCATCTCGCTGTTCTACGGGGTCGTGGATTCGGAGGAGGGGGTGCTGCGCTACGCCAATGCGGGTCACCCCTACGCCTTTCTCCTGCCCGGCGGCTCCGGCGGGCCGCGCCGGCTCGGCGCCACGGCCCCGCCGTTCGGCCTCGCCCCCGGCGGCGTGATCGGCGGGGCCGAGAGCCCGTGGGATGGGCACGCCGACCTGCTGTGCCTCTTCACGGACGGCCTCACCGAGTCGCGGGGCGCGGACGGCTCGAGCTACGGCGAGCGCCGTCTGCTCGACACGGTGCGGCGCCACGCCGCGCGCCCGGCGCGCGAGATCGTGGATGCCGTCTTCCTCGACGTGGCCGAGTTCTCCGGCCACATCGCCCAGGACGACCGGACGCTCCTGCTGCTGCGCTGCTGACGTGGGGGCGCGCCTCGGCCAGCATTTCCTCTTCGACCCGTCCATCCTGCGCCGGATCGCCGCGGCGGCGGTCCTGCGGCCCGACGACACGGTGCTGGAGATCGGCCCGGGGAAGGGGACGCTCACGCGGGCGCTGGCGGCGCGGGCCAGCCGGGTCACGGCGATCGAAGCCGACCGCGCCCTGGCGGCGGCGCTGGCGGAGCAGGTCGGCGACGCCCGTGTCACGGTGGTGACGGGCGACGCGCTGAAGGTGGCGTGGCCGCGCGTGACGGTGGTGTGCGGCAATATCCCCTACCAGATCACGTCACCCTTGATCGACCGGGCGCTGCGCCCGCCGCGGCCGGAGCGGATCGTGTTCCTCGTGCAGGCCGAGGTCGCCGAGCGCCTCGCCGCCGCGCCGGGCTCGCCCGGCTACGGCGCGCTCACGGCCGGCGTGCAGCTGGTGGCCACGGTGGAGCGGCTGTTCTCGGTGCCGGCCGGGGCGTTCCGGCCCCGCCCGCGGGTCGACTCGGCGCTGGTGCGGCTGACGCCGCGGGACGCGCCGCTGGTGGCGACCGAGGAGGAGGAGCGCCGCGTGCGGGCCGTGATCCAGGCGCTGTTTCAGCGCCGCCGTCAGCAGCTTGCCCGGTCGGTGCGCGAGGGCTTCGGCGTCGAGCGATCCGAGGCCGAATCGCTGCTCGAGCAACTGGCGATCGCGCCGGCGGCGCGGGTGGAACTGCTGGCCCCGGTGCAATTCGTGGCCCTTGCTCGAGCCTTGGCCCCCTATCTAGCTTCGTGAATTCCTTCACGAGGCAGTGCGTTGCGCGACGTGGCGGCGTCGACGGTCCGGCGGCTGTCGTTGTACCTGCAGTTCCTGGACGAGTGCGACCGCCAGGGCCTGGCCACTGTGTCGTCCGGCGCGCTGGCCGAGCGGGGCGGCGCCTCGCCCGCGCAGGCGCGCAAGGACCTTTCCTTCTTCGGCTCGTTCGGCAGGCGTGGCGTGGGCTACAGTGTACCGCTGCTGGCCGGCCGGCTGCGGGCGATCCTGGGGCTGGGGCGGCGCTATCGGGTCATCCTGATCGGCGCGGGACGGGTCGGGGCGGCGCTCGCCGCCTATCCGGGCTTCCGCGCGCGCGGCTTCGACGTGGTGGCCATCTACGACGCGGACCCGGCCCGGATCGGCACCTCGGTCGACGGCCTGGTGGTGCGGAGCGCTGACCGGATGGAGGACGACCTGGCGGCCCAGGCCGCGGACATCGCGGTGATCGCTACACCCGCGGGGGCGGCACAGGGCGTGGCGGACCGGCTGGTGCGCCTTGGGCTGCGCGCGCTGCTCAACTTCGCTCCCGTGACCCTGGCGGTCCCGCGGGGCGTGACGGTGTCCGCCGTCAACATGGCGCTGGAGCTGGAGGCCCTCAGCTACGCGCTGCAGCACGGGCAGCGGTGAGCCGCGTCCACGTCACCTCCGAAATCGGCCCGCTCCGCTCGGTGCTGATGCACACGCCGGGCGCGGAGCTGCTGGCCGTAACGCCGGGCACGCGCGCGGACTACCTCTACGACGACGTCATCGACCTCGAGCAGGCGCGCAAGGAGCACCGGCAGCTGGTCGCCGTGCTCCGGCAGTTTGCCGATGTGCTCGAGACGCGCACGGTGCTGGCCGACATCCTCAAGCGCGCCGAGGTACGCGAGCGACTGGTGGGCCGGACGCTCGACGTGGTGCCCTCCGATGCGCTCGCCCAGCGCCTCGCGCAGCTCCCGGTGGGCGCGCTGGTGGACGCGCTGGTCGCCGGGGCGATGGAGGAGGCGGGACCCATCGCCGCGGCGCTGAACGAGGCGGGCTACATGCTTCCGCCGCTCCCCAACCTGTTCTTCACCCGGGACGCCGGGATGGTGATCGGGGAGCACGCGGTCATCGGTTCGATGCGCTACGGCGTGCGGTGGACGGAAGAGCTGCTGATCTCGGCGCTGTTCCGCCACCACCCCGCGTTCGAGAACGCCGGCATCCTGTACGACGGCTCCGACGAGAAGCGGCCGAACTACACGCTCGAGGGCGGCGACGTCCACCCGCTGCGGCCAGACCTGGTGGTGATCGGGTACTCGGAGCGCTCCTCGCCGGCGGCGCTGGACCTGCTGTCCGATCTGCTGTTCGCGCACTGCGGGATCCGGGACGTGATCGTGGTGGTGCTGCCCAAGGAGCCGACCGCGATCCATCTCGACATGATCTTCACCCAGGTGGACCGTGAACTGTGCGTGATCTCGCCGCCGCACTTCGTGGGCGCGGAGCGCCTGGCGGTGCTGCACCGGCACCAGGGCGACGCCGGGGTGCGCGAGATGCCGAACCTGTTCGCGGCGCTCCTGGCGGTGGGCCTCCCGCTGGAGCCTGTCTTCTGCGGCGGCGCGACCCGCGCCGACCAGGAGCGCGAGCAGTGGGGTTCGGGGTGCAACTTCTTCTCGGTGCGGCCGGGTGTAGTGGTGGGCTACGATCGCAACGAGGCCACGCTGCGCGAGATGGAGCGCGCGGGGTTCCGCATCGTGCACGGCGGCAAGCTCCTCAAGGGCGATCTCTCGGTGGCCGAGGGGGAGCGCGCCGTGATTTCGGTGCGGGGGAGCGAGCTGGTGCGCGGCGGCGGCGGGCCGCGCTGCATGACGATGCCGCTGCGGCGGGACGATCCGTGAGCGCCACGCTGGCGGAGCGCGCGGCGCTGTACCTGAGCGGGGGTCCGCGCGGGCCCGACGACATCGCGCGCGACGTGCTCGGGCTGGCCCGCGCCAGCGGCGGCGTCGCCGAGCGGCTGGTGGCCGCGCTGCTGGGTGCCGACCCGCGCTTCGCCTTCGACGTCGAGGGCCACTGGAGCGCGGTGAGCGAGCCGTCGCTCGGCGCCCTGCCGCTCGCCCAGCTGAGCTTCGCGGTGGTGGACGTGGAGACGACCGGGATGCGGGCCCGGGCCGGCGACCGGGTGACGGAGCTGGCCGTGGTCCACGTGGACGGGGACCGGACGGCGGTGGCCCTCGAGTCGCTGGTGAACCCGGAGATCGGGATCCCGCCCTTCATCGCCGCGCTGACCGGCATCGACGACGCGCTGGTGAGCGGCGCGCCGCGCTTCGAGGAGCTGGCGGACCAGCTGCTCGCGGCGCTCAACGGGCGCGTGTTCGTCGCGCACAACGCGCGGTTCGACTGGGCCTTCGTGAGCGCGGAGATCGAGCGCGCGGGCGGCCTGGCGCCGCGGGTGCAGCGGCTGTGCACGGTCCGGATGACCCGGGCCCTGGTGCCTGAGCTGGGGCGGCGCAACCTGGACAGCGTGATGCAGTTCTTCGGCATCGAGGCGGAGCGCCGCCACCGGGCCGCCGGCGACGCGCTGGTGACGGCGGCGGTGCTGCGCCGGCTCCTCGCGCGCGCCGAGGAACAGGGGATCGCGAGCTGGCACGCGCTGCGGGCGCTGGTGCCGTGAGCCGCGCCGCCCGTTTCACCGTCGGCCGGCTGACCTGCTGGACGCTGGAAGGCGGGCTCGCCCGCCTCGACGGTGGCGCGATGTTCGGCGTGGTCCCCAAGCCGCTGTGGGTCCGCCACGCCGCCGCCGACGAGCGCAACCGCATCACCCTGGCGCTGCGCTGCCTGCTGATCGAGCACCCCGATGGCCTCGTGCTGGTGGACACCGGGCTCGGCAACAAGGAGAGCGGGAAGTTCCGCGACATCTACGGCGTGGAGAACGCGGGGAGCACCGGCCCGACGGCGCTGGAGGACGCGCTGCACGAGGCCGGCCACTCCGCCGCCGAGGTGTCGTGGGTGATCAACACCCATCTCCACTTCGACCACGCGGGGGGGAACACCTTCCGTGACGGCGCCGGGGCTGCGGCGCTGGCGTTCCCCAACGCGACCTACGTCGTGCAAAAAGGTGAGCTGGACTTCGCCTCGCACCGGAACGAGCGCACGGCGGCGAGCTACCTGCCGCCCAACTTCGCGCCGGTCGCCGCGGCCACCCGGTTCCGTCTGGTGGTCGGCGAGCTGGCGGTGCTGCCGGGCATCCACGTGCTCCCGACGCCCGGCCACGTGCCGTTCCACCAGTCGGTGCTGGTCTCGAGCGGGGGCGACGCCGCCTGCTTCCTGGCCGACCTCGTGCCGACAGCGGCGCACCTCCCGGCCGCGTGGATCATGGGGTACGACCTCGAGCCGCTGGTGACGCTGGAGACCAAGAAGCGGCTGCTGACGCGGGCGGCACGCGAGCACTGGCAACTGGTCTTCGAGCACGACCCGGCCATCGCGCGGGCACGCATCGCGGAGGATTCGGAGCACGGCTACGCGCCCGAACCCGTTGACATGGTGCGGGTTGGCGCCTAGCTTCCCGGCCGAACGGCAAGCAGGAGCCGGTGGCTCCTCACCCTCCGACCCCCGTGCCTGGGTGGTGGATTCGGGTTCTCGCTCTCGCGTCGCTCCCGCCTCGGGCGGGTGCGGTTCTGTGGCGGACTCCGGAGGGCTCGGGAGTCCGCTTCGTGTTTCATTACCCTAGACAGGAGGCCGCGAATTCTCGAAAAGCCCACGCCGGACAGCAAGACCCGAGTACGCATCAACCGCATGATCCGGATCAGTCCCGTCCGGGTGATCGCGCCGGACGGCGCGCAGCTGGGGATCATGGCGGTGGACGAGGCGCTGTCCGCGGCAGTTGCCCGCGGGCTGGACCTCGTCGAGGTAGCTCCGACGGCGCGGCCCCCGGTGTGCCGCATCATGGACTACGGGAAGTTCAAGTTCGAGCAGGCGAAGGCGGCGCGCGCGGCCAAGAAGAAGCAGCACTCGATCCAGCTCAAGGAGATCAAGTTCCGGCCGGGGATCGACATTCACGATTTCGAGTTCAAGTGCCGGCACGCGCGGGAGTTTCTCGCGGAAGGCAACAAGGTGAAGGTGACGATGATGTTCCGGGGCCGGCAGATGGCCCATCCCGAGCTGGGCAGGGAAGTGCTGGACCGCGTGAACGAGCTGTTGGGCGACGTGGCCAAGCTGGAGCAAGAAGCCAAGCTCGAGGGCCGGAACATGACGATGCTGCTCACACCGAAATGATGCCCGCACGGCCCCGGTGGGCCGCTGGGCGACGGGAGTCGCGGTGAAGAAGAAGACCAACAAAGCGGCGGCCAAGCGCTTCTCGCTCACCGGCAAGGGCCGGGTGCGGCGTCGCAAGGCCTACAAGAGTCACATCCTGACCAAGAAGTCGCCCAAGCGGAAGCGGCACCTCCGCAAGGGCGCGATCGCCTCGCACGCCGACGAGCGGCGTCTTCGCGGACTCCTCACGGCGTAGGAGAGACCGACCATGCCTCGCGTCAAGAGCAACGTCACGCGCCTCAAGCGCAAGAACAAGATCATGAAGGAGGCGCGCGGGAACCGCGGCGGCCGCAGCAAGCTGTGGAAGGCCGCCAAGGAGACCGTCGAGCGCGGGTGGGCGTACGCCTACCGGGACCGGAAGCAGAAGAAGCGGCAGTTCCGTCGCCTGTGGATCACGCGGATCAACGCCGCCGCGCGTGAGCACGACCTTTCGTACAATGTGTTCATGAGCGGGCTCAAGCGGGCGGGCGTCGAGATCAACCGCAAGGTCCTCGCCGACCTTGCGATCAAGGATCCCCAGGCGTTCGCCAAGCTCACGGAGCTGGCCAAGACCCACGAGTAGCCGGTGAGCGACCAGGCGGCGGACCTCGTCGCCGCGCTCGCCGGCCTCCAGGCGGAGGCGGAGCAGGCGCTCCACTCCGCTCCGGACGGCGACGCGCTGCAGCGGCTCAAGACTGACTTCCTGGGCCGCAAGGCGGGGCGTGTGACCGCCATCCTGAAGAGCCTGCCCACGCTCGAGCCCGACGCGCGCCGCGCGGTGGGCCAGGCGGCCAACCAGACGAAGGCCGCCATCGAGCAGCTGCTCGCCGAGGCCGAGGCCGCGCTCGCGGCCCAAGCTCCGCCCGCCGCCGGCGATCTCACCATGCCGGCGCGTCCCGTGTGGCGCGGCGCGCTCCATCCCGTGACGCTGGTCGCCACCGAGATCTGCGAGATTTTCCACGAGCTGGGCTTCACCCGCGCGATCGGCCCCGAGGCCGAGACCGAGCGGAACAACTTCACCGCGCTGAACTTCCCGCCCGAGCATCCGGCGCTCGACATGCAGCCGACGTTCTACCTCGGCGCGGGCACGCTGCTCAGGAGCCACACGTCGCCGGTGCAGATCCGCGTGATGGAGGCCTACCCGCCGCCGATCCGCGTCATGATCCCCGGCCGCTGCTACCGCCGGGACCCCTTCGACGCGTCGCACGCGCCGGTGTTCACGCAGGTCGAGGGGCTGTGCGTGGACGAGGGGATCAGCTTCGTCGACCTCAAGTCGGCGATCACGTTCTTCGCCCGCCGGTTCTTCGCGTCCGGCGTCAAGGTGCGCTTCCGGCCGTCGTTCTTCCCGTTCACCGAGCCGTCGGCCGAAGTGGACGTGGAGTGCCAGCTGTGCCACGGCTCCGGCTGCCCCGCCTGCAAGGGCACGGGATGGATGGAGATCCTGGGCTGCGGCATGGTGGATCCCGCGGTGTTCGAGGCGGTCGGAGTGGACCCGGAACGCTATACGGGCTGGGCCTTCGGCATGGGGCTCGACCGGGCGGCGATGGTGCGTTACGGGATTCCCGACATCCGCCTGCTGTTCGACGGCGACATGCGGTTCCACCGGCAGTTCGTGGACGCGGTATGAAGGCGTCCCTCAGGTGGATCTCGGACCTGCTGGGAACGCCGCTCGACTCGCGCGAAGCCGTGGAGCGCTTCCCGATGCTCGGCGTGCCGGTGGACGGGATCGAGCCGCTGCACCACGATCTCGGGCAGGTGATCGTCGCCGAGGTGGTGGAGGTCTCGCGCCACCCGAACGCGGACCGACTCTCGCTCTGCCAGGTGAATACCGGCAGCGCGGTCGTTCGGGTCGTCTGCGGGGCGAAGAACGTCACGGCGGGGCGCCGCTACCCGTTCGCGGCGGTGGGCACGACGCTGCCCGGCGGCCTGACGCTGGAGCGGCGCAAGATCCGCGGTGAGTACTCCGAGGGCATGCTCTGCTCGGCGCGCGAGCTCGGGCTCGGCGACGAGCACGAAGGCATCCTCGAGCTGGACACGGTGGCGCCGCCGGGCACGCCGTTCCTCGACGCGGTGCCGATCGCCGACACCCGGCTCGAGCTGGACGTGACCCCGAACCGGCCGGACCTGCTGTGCCACGTGGGGCTCGCCCGTGACCTCGGCGCCGCGCTGGGACGGCGCGTGAAGCTGCCGGCCTTCACGGACGCCGCCGCGCCGCGGCCTCCCCGCGCGGCCCGGGCCTCCGGCGCCGCCGGGATGACGGCCGGCGTGCGGGTCGTCATCGAGGATGCCGGGGGATGCCCGCGCTACCTCGCCGCGGTGCTGCGCGGCGCGAAGGTCGGTCCGTCTCCGGCCTGGCTCCGGCAGCGGCTGGAGGCCGCCGGTGCCCGCTCGATCAACAACATCGTCGACGCGACAAACTACATCCTCCTCGAGGTCGGCCAGCCGTTGCACGCGTTCGACCTGGCGAAGCTCGCCGGGCCCGCGATCGTGGTGCGCACGGCGCGCCCCGGCGAGGCGCTCGTCACGCTGGACGGGGTGCGGCGTCCGCTGACGCCCGCCATGACGGTCATCGCGGACCAGCACGACGCCCAGGCGGTGGCGGGGGTGATGGGCGGCGCGGCGAGCGAGGTCTCTGCGGACACGACCGACATCCTGCTGGAGTGCGCGTACTTCGATCCGCGGCGCACGCGGGCCACCCGGCGCGCGCTGGGCCTGGCCACCGAGGCCAGCCACCGCTTCGAGCGCGGCATCGACCACGACGCGCTGCCGGATCACCTGGCGCGCGCCCTGGATCTCCTGGTGCAGGTCGCCGGCGGCACGGTCGACGGTGTGCCGGTGGACGTGTACCCCGCGCCCTTCCCGCCGACGACCATCTTCCTGCGAGAGCGCAGGGTCGTGCATCTCCTGGGCGTCGAGGTTCCGCGGGCGGAGATGGAGCGGGTTCTCACGGTGCTGGGCTGCGTCGTGAGCCCCAAGGGGGACCGGATGGCGGTCCAGGTGCCGACCTACCGGCCCGACCTCACGCGTGAGGTGGACCTCATCGAGGAGATCGCGCGGATCGTCGGCTACGAGCGGTTCCCCGACGAGCTGCGTCCCCAGCGCCCGGGTGTCGTGCCCGATGCGCCCGCGGAGCAGCTGGCGGGGCGGCTGCGGCGCGTGCTCACCTCCCTCGGGGTGCACGAGGCGATCCTCTCCTCGCTCGGTCCCAAACACGACGAGCGCTGCGTGGAGCTGGCCAACCCGCTCAGCCAGGACGAGGCGTATCTCCGTGCCGCCCTGCTCCCCGGCCTGGTGCGGAGGGCGGAGCACAACTGGCGCATGCAGCAGCGCGAGATCCGCCTGTTCGAGATCGGAACCGTCTTCCTGCGGTCGGGGGGCCCGCTGCCGGACGAGCGGCTCCACGTGGCAGGGGTGCTGTCCGGGGCGGCGCGGCCGCCGCACTGGAGCGAGCCGGCGCCGCCGGATGCGGGCCTGTTCGACGTGAAGCTCCTCTTCCAGGCCGCGGTCGCCGCCGCCCGACCCGGGGCCGCCGTGGTGGCCGAGGCGGGGCGGCTGGTTGCGCAAGAGGCCGGCGACCCGCAGGTTGGCTGGGCGGGAGAGCTCAGTGCGGACCGTCCGGCGTGGAGCGCGCCGCTCTTTGGCTTCGAGCTGGAGGTGCTGGTGACGGCGCCCGCGCCCGTGCAGCTCCGGCCGTTGCCGGCCTGGCCCGTGGTCGAGCAGGACGTGGCGCTCGTGCTTCCGGAGACGCTGGCCGCGGCCATGGTCGAGGCTTCGCTCGTGGCCGGCGCCGGCCCGCTGCTCGAGTCGCTGTGGCCGTTCGACGAATACCGTGGCGCCCCGCTCCAACCGGGGACCCGCAGTGTCGCGTGGCGGCTGGTGTTCCGGGCCGCCGACCGGACGCTCCGGGACGCGGAGGTGGAGGCGGCGGTGGCTGGCGCGCTGGCGGAGGTGGAAAGGCGACATGGGGTCCGCAGGCGAGAGGCCTGATCTCGACGCGTTCCTCGAGCTCGAGGAGGTGCTGCATCACCTCGCCGACGAGCTCGGGGCGTGGCGTCGCCGCGCGCTGACGGCCGAGGCGCGCGTGGCCGAGCAGCTGCGCGCGCAGGGCGCCGGCGACACGTCGATGCTCCGGATGCGGGAGCTGGAGGAGGAGAACCTGGCGATGGAGCAGCGCCTGGGTGCGGCGCGCGCCAAGCTCACGGATCTGGTCGGCCGGCTCGGCTTTCTCGAGGTGCAGGCCCATTTGCCAGAGGCGAGAGGGCAGGCGGCGAAGGCATGAAGAAGCACGCGGTCCGGGTCATGATCGTGGACGAGGAGTACACCGTGCGCTCGGAGCTGGACCCGGAGTACACCCGGGAGGTGGCCGGGCACGTGGATGCGGCCATCCGGCGGGTACTCGCGTCCGGCACGATCGTCGAGAGCCACAAGGCCGCGATCCTGGCGGCGCTGGCCATCACCGACGAGCTGTTCCAGTCCCGCCGGCAGCAGGACGACCTCGCGCAGCGCCTGAAGCAGCTCTCGAGCGAGCTGGCCCGGCTGCTTCCGCCCCAGAAACGGCAGAGCGTCGGCGGGTGAGCTTGTCTTAGGCCGCTGTTCCATCGTAAGTTAGCCACTCCAGAATCGACCTTCGGCATCACTCAGGGCGGACGACCGCCGGAGTGGTTATATGACAACGGACTTCAGCTTGGCCGCGCTCCTCGTCGCGGTAGGTGCGACGGGGACCGCGGTCGGTCTCGCATTCTTCTTCATCGGGCGGTGGGTCGAACGGCGGATCGCGGCGAAAGCCAAGGCGACCGCCGAGGCCCTCGCCGACCGCATTCTCGCGGACGCGCGGCGCGATGCCGAGGCGTTCCGCACGTCGCTGGTCGTCTCCGGCAAGGAAGAGCTCGCCAAGGCGCGGGAGGCGTGGGAGGCCGAGGTTGGCCGCCGCCGCGAGGAGATCGACCGGATCGAGCGCCGGCTCGAGGAGCGGGAAGACGTTCTCGAGAAGAAGCTCCAGCTGCTCGAGCGGCGCGACCGCGAGCTGGAGGCGCGCCACACCGAGGCCGCCGCCGCCGAGAAGCGGGCCGCCGCGCACGAAGCGGATGCGCAGGGGCTGGTGGCCGAGCGGAAGCGCCGGCTCGAGGCGGTGGCGGGCCTCTCCGCGGCGGACGCCAAGAAGGAGCTGGTGCGCAGCATCGAGGAGGAGGCGAAGGCCGACGCCGCGGCGCTGGTGCGCAACGCCAGGGACCAGGCCAAGCGGGAGGCGGACAAGGAGGCGAAGAAGATCATCTCCCTCGCCATCCAGCGCATCGCCGCCGACCACACGGCGGAGACGACGGTGGCCGCGGTGGTCCTGCCGAACGACGAAATGAAGGGCCGCATCATCGGGCGCGAAGGGCGCAACATCCGCGCGTTCGAGACTGCCACCGGCGTGGACGTCGTGATCGACGACACCCCCGACACCGTGATCATCTCCTGCTTCGACCCGGTGCGCCGCGAGGCGGCGCGCCTGGCGCTCGAGCGGCTGATCGCCGACGGGCGGATCCACCCGGGACGCATCGAGGAGGTGGTGAAGAACGCGCAGGCCGACGTGGACCGGCAGATCCAGGAGGCAGGCGAGCAGGCGGCGTACGAGGTGGGCGTGCACGGCCTCCATCCGGAGATCATCAAGCTGGTCGGCCGGATGAAGTTCCGGACCTCCTACGGGCAGAACATGCTGAAGCACTCGAAGGAGGTTGCCTGGCTGGCCGGGATCATGGCCGCCGAGCTGAAGCTGGACGTGCCGCTGGCCAAGCGCGGCGCCCTGCTGCACGACATCGGCAAGGTGCTGACCCACGAGAGCGAAGGCACGCACGTGCAGCTGGGGGTCGAGGTCGCGACCAAGTACGGCGAGCCGCCGGTGGTGATCAACTGCATCGCCGCGCACCACGACGACGTGCCGCACGAGTCGCCCATCTCGGTGATCGTGCAGGCGGCGGACGCGGTGTCGGGCTCGCGGCCGGGGGCGCGCCGCGAGGCGTTCGAGAGCTATGTCAAGCGGCTGACCAAGCTGGAAGAGATCGCCGGCGGGTTCCCCGGCGTGGAGAAGGTGTTCGCGATCCAGGCGGGGCGCGAGATTCGCGTGATGGTCACGCCGGACGTGGTGGACGATGCGAAGGCCTCGACCCTCGCCGAGGAAATGGCCCGCAAGATCGAGAACGAGCTGCAGTATCCCGGCCAGATCAGGGTGGTGGTCATCCGGGAGACGAGGGCGGTGGATTTTGCGAAGTGACGGCCATGCACGGGGAGGTGATGAAGTGATGGAGGTGATGATGTGATGAGGTGATGAGGGGCGCGGCACTCGTCATCACTTCATCACCCCATCACTTCATCACGTCATCACCTCCCCGTCGGACGGGGAAGGGACGCGTCGTGACGGCACGTATCATCGACGGTACGGCAATTGGGAAGGCGATCCGCGAGGAGCTGAAGGCCGAGGTCGCCGCGCTGCGGGCCAGGGGCATTGTGCCCGGCCTGACGGTGGTCCTGGTCGGCGAGGACCCCGCCAGCCAGGTGTACGTCCGCATGAAGGGCAAGGCCGCCGACGAGCTGGGCATGAAGTCGGACACCATCCGCCTGCCGGCCGACGCGCCGGAGGCGGAGCTACTGGCCGTCCTGGACCGGCTCAACGCCGACCGCGCCGTGCACGGCATCCTGGTGCAGCTTCCGCTCCCCGGCCACATGGACTCCGGCAAGGTGCTGCTGCGGATGATGCCGGAGAAAGACGTGGACGGCTTCCACCCCGTCAACGTCGGCAAGCTGGTGATCGGCGACCCGACCGGGTTCCGGCCCTGCACCCCCGTCGGGGTCCAGGAGCTGCTCATCCGCAGCGGGGCGGACCCCGCCGGCAAGCACGTGGTGGTGGTGGGTCGCTCGCTGATCGTCGGCCGTCCGGTGGCCAACATCCTGATGCAGAAGGCGCCGGGCGCCAACGCGACCGTGACCGTTGCGCACACCGGGACCCGGGACCTCGCGGCGATGACGCGCCAGGGCGAGATCCTCGTCGTGGCCGCGGGCCGGCCCGAGGTGATCCGCGGCGAGATGATCCGGCCGGGCGCCGTGGTCATCGACGTGGGCGTCAACCGGGTGGCGGACGCGGCGGCGAAGAACGGCTACCGCCTGGTCGGCGACGTCAACTTCCGCGAGGCGGTCGAGGTCGCGAGCATGATCACGCCAGTACCGGGCGGCGTGGGTCCGCTCACCATCGCTCTGCTGATGAAGAACACCGTGCAGGCGGCGCGCCAGAGCGCGTGAGCCTTCCGCTTCCGCTGGATGCGGCGCCGCGCGAGCGGCCGTCCACCGTCTCCGAGGTGGTCGAATCGGCGCGGCTGGTGGTCGAGCACGCCCTCCCGCCGCTGTGGGTGGAGGGCGAGGTCTCCAACTTCAAGGCCTATCCCTCCGGGCACTGGTACTTCACGCTCAAGGATCCCGCCGCGCAGCTCCGCTGCGTGATGTGGCGCGCCGACGCGCGCCGCGTGCCGGCCACGCCGGCGGAGGGGCTCAAGGTCTACGCGCGCGGCGAGCTCACGGTTGGGACGAAGCGCGGCGAGCTGCAGCTGGTGGTGCGCCAGCTCCTCGCCACCACGGAAGGCGGGTTCTACGCGATCGCGCTCGAGCGCGCCCGCGCGGCGCTGGAGAAGGACGGACTGCTCGCGCCGGAGCGCAAGCGCCCCCTGCCGCCATTTCCCGCCGTCATCGGCGTGGTGACCAGCCCCGAGGGCGCCGTGTGGCACGACATCGTGGCCGTGATCGGACGGCGCTGGCCGGCGGTCGAGCTGATCCTGGTCGGTGCGCGCGTGCAGGGCGACGGCGCGGCGGAGGACCTGTGCCGCGCGGTGGCGCTGGCCAATCGCCTCCCGGCTCTGGATCTCCTGATCGTGGGCCGCGGGGGCGGATCGCTGGAAGACCTGTGGGCGTTCAACGACGAGCGGCTCGCGCGGGCCGTGGCTGCCTCGCGGGTGCCGACCATCGCGGCGGTGGGGCACGAGACCAACGTCACGCTGACCGAGCTGGTGGCGGACGTGCGGGCGCCGACGCCGTCGGCGGCCGCGGAGAAGGCCGTGCCCGACCGCGCCGACCTCGCCCGACGGTTGGTGGCGGTAGGCGCAGGGCTGGGGGCGGCCGTGTCGCGGCGACTGGAGCTGGCGGACGAGCGGGTGCGGCACGCCGCGACGCGCCTGGGCGGCGCGGTGGACCGCCGGCTGGCCGCGACCGGCGAGCGGCTGCGGCGCCAGGCGGCGCGGATGGCCGCCTCGTGCGACGCCCGGCTGGCGGCCCGGCAGGCGGACCTGTCGCGGGTCGGCGCCTCGCTCGACGCGCTATCGCCCCTCAAGGTCCTGGACCGCGGCTACGCGGTGGCTCGCGATACGGGTGGCAAGGTGCTGCGCCGCGTCGCCGACTTCCCAGCCGGTCGCGCGTTCCGGCTCCGGGTGACGGACGGCGAAGTGCCGGCGCGCGCGGAGCCACGGGCGTGAGCACCGAGCGCCGGTCACCGTCGCTGGAGGAGGACCTCAACCGCCTCGATGCCATCGTGCGCGCGCTGGAGATGGAGGACGTGGACCTGGACCGCGCCCTCGCGCTGTTCGAGGAGGGCGTCGAGCGCCTCCGCACCGCGCGGGAGCGCCTGGCCGAGGCGGGGCTCCGGCTGCGCCAGCTGCGGGAGGCCGCCGACGGAGGGCTGAAGCTTGACGACCTCGACCGCTGAGGAACAGGCGGGGGTCGATGCGTTCCTCTCCCGCGCGCGCGAAGCGACGGATCGCGCGCTGGAGCGGGCTCTGGCGGAACTCCTCCCGGCGGTGCCGGACACTCTGGCGGCGGCGGTCCGGTACGCGGTCCTCGGCTCCGGCAAGCGGTTCCGGCCCGCCCTGGTGCTGGCCGCTTACGAGACGGCGGGCGGCAAGCACTCCGCCATCGCCGATCTCGCCGCAGCCATCGAGATCGTGCACGCCTACTCGCTGGTGCACGACGACCTTCCGTGCATGGACAACGACGACCTCAGGCGCGGGCGTCCGACGCTGCACCGGGCCTTCGACGTCCGGCGCGCCACCGAGGCGGGCTTCGCGATGGTGCCGGTGGCGGCTGCTGCCGTGGTGCGGGGCTCGCGGTTGCTCGGGCTCCCGGCGGCGGCGGCGCGCGAGGTGGAGCTGCTGCTGTTCCGGGCCGCGGGGGCGGGCGGGATGATCGGTGGCCAGGTGCTGGACCTGGTGGCACCGGGGCTGGAGCCCTCGCGCCAGGCGATGACGGACATCGACGTCCGCAAGACGGGGGCGCTGATCGCCGCATCGGTGGAGATCGGCGCCGTGGCGGCCGGCGCCCCGGCCGCGGAGCGGGCTGCGTACCGCGACTACGGGTGGGACGTGGGGCTCGCGTTCCAGATTGCCGACGACGTGCTGGACGTGACGGCGACATCGGAGCAGCTCGGCAAGACGCCGGGCAAGGACGCCAAGCTCGGCAAGCCGACCTTCCCGATGCTGCTGGGCGTGCCCGGCGCCGAGCGGGAAGCGCAACGGCTGGCGGAGCGCGCGGTGGCCCATCTCGCGGCCGCGCGAGTATCTTCACCCCTCCTGGCGGCGCTCGCGCGGTTCGTGGTCGCGCGCCGCTCCTGACATCGCCGCCACCAAGGGCATCATGGGATTGCTCGAAGGCATTTCCGGGATCGAGGACGTCAAGCAGCTGCCGCGCGAGCGGCTGCAGGCGCTGTGCGACGAGATCCGCCAGCGCATGATCGACGTCGTCTCGACCACGGGTGGACACATCGGCGCGGGCCTCGGCGTGGTCGAGCTGGCCGCCGCCATCGCGTACGTCTTCGACTCGCCGCACGACAAGATCGTGTGGGACGTGGGGCACCAGGCGTACCCCTGGAAGCTCCTCACCGGCCGCAACGCCCGCTTCCCGACCCTGCGGCAGCAGGGAGGCATCTCGGGGTTCCTGCGGCGCGACGAGAGCCCGCACGACCACTTCGGCGCGGGCCACGCCGGCACCGCGATGTCGGCGGCGTTCGGGATGGCGGTGGCGCGCGATCTCAAGGGGGACCACTACCACGTCGTGGCCATCGTGGGCGACGGCGCGATGACCTGCGGGCTCTCCTACGAGGGGCTGAACAACGCGGGGCACTCCGGCCGCGACCTGATCGTCATCCTCAACGACAACGGGATGTCCATCGCGCCCAACGTGGGGGCGATGAGCCGCTACCTCTCCAACGTGGCGACCAACCCGCTGTACAACCGGGTCCGCGAGGAGATGAAGCGGCTCACCCACCGGGTGGACGCAATGGTTGGCCACGGCGTGCAGGATTTCGCGCGGCGCGTCGAGGAGAGTCTGAAGAACTTGGTGCTGCCGGGCATCCTGTTCCAGGAAATGGGGCTGCGCTACTTCGGCCCGGTGGACGGCCACGACGTGCGTAGCCTGGTGGACTCGCTGGAGAAGATCCGCCAGCTGAAAGGCCCCCGCTTGCTGCACGTGCTGACGCAGAAGGGCAAGGGGTTCCCGCTGGAGGAGCCCGACCGGGAGAAGTTCCACGCCCGGGCGCCGTACGATCCCGCGACGGGCGAGCTGAGGGCTGCCGCCGGCGGACCGCCGCAGTTCACCAGGGTGTTCGGCGAGGCGATCACGCAGCTCGCGGCGGAGTACCCGGATCTGGTCGCGATTACGGCGGCGATGCCGTCGGGGACCGGGACCAGCATCTTCCAGAAGAGGTGGCCCGACCGGTTCTTCGACGTCGGGATCGCGGAGGGCCACGCCACGACCTTCGCGGCGGGGCTGGCGACGCAGGGCATCCGTCCGATCGTGGCCATCTACTCCACGTTCCTGCAGCGGGCGTACGACAACATCATCCACGACGTGGCCATCCAGCGGCTCCCGGTCATCTTCTGCCTCGATCGCGCGGGGATGGTGGGTGACGACGGGCAGACGCACATGGGCCTGTACGACATCGCGTATCTGCTGGCCGTGCCGAACATGGTGGTCACGGCGCCCCGTGACGGCGCCGAGCTGATCGGCTTGCTGCGCTGCGCCCTCGGCCACACCGCGGGGCCGTTCTCGATCCGCTACCCGCGCGACAAGACCCCGTCCGAGCCGCCGCCCGCCGCCGAGGTCGCCCCGGTGCCGTTCGGGACGTGGGAGGTGCTGCGCCGCGGCACGGGCGGCATCGCACTGCTCCCGGTCGGCGTGATGTGCGCTCCGGCGATGCAGGCGGCCGAGTCGCTGGCGGCGGAGGGGCTGGACGTCTCCGTGGTGAACTGCCGCTTCCTCAAGCCGGTGGATCGGGCCGCCCTCGTCGCCCTCGCGCGGGACCATCGCGTGCTGGTGACGGTGGAGGACGGCGTGGTCACGAACGGCTTCGGAGCATACCTGGCGGAGATCGCGCAGGAGGCCGCGCTCGGCGTTCGCGTCGTCGCGCTCGGCGCCCCGGACAAGACGTACGAACACGCGCCGCGTGCCACGCAGCTGGAGTGGGCGGGGCTCAGCGCGGCCGGCATCGTGGCCCGCGTCCGCTCGCTCCACGTGGAGGCCGCCGCGCTGCCGTCATGAACGTCGGACTCGTCGGGAACCGCCGCTACCGGCCGATCGAGAGGATTCTCGCGGCCATGGCCGCAGAGGCGCCCGCACTCGGTGTGCGGTTCTACCTGGAGCCGGAGCTGGCATCGCTGATGCCGGGCCAGGCGGGCCCCCTCGAGGGCGCGAGGCTCGATATCCTGCTCAGCCTCGGTGGCGACGGCACGCTGCTCCGGGGCGCCCGGCTCGCCTGCCTGCGCGGCATTCCCATTCTGGGCATCAACCTCGGGAGGGTCGGCTTCCTCGCGACCGCCGGCGCGGAGACTGCGACGGAGACGTTGCGGCGCGTCGTCCGCGGTGAATACACCATCGAGTCCCGCCTCGCCCTTGCGGCGCAGGTCGGTGAGGGCGGCGAGCAGTTCCTCGCCGTCAACGACGTGGTGATCCACAAGGGCGGCATCGCGCGGGTCATCCGCATGTCCGTCGCGGTGGACGGGCAGGAGGTCGGCGAGTACTCGGCCGACGGCATCATCGTCTCCACGCCCACCGGCTCGACGGCCTACTCGCTGTCGGCGGGCGGCCCGGTGGTGGTGCCCGGCGTCGACGCGCTGGTCATCACCGCGATCTGCGCGCACACGCTGGCGGTGCGCCCGCTGGTGGTGCCGGCGAGCGCCAGGCTCACCCTCCGGGCCCTAGACCCGGTGCCGTCGCCCGAGACGCTGCTGGTGTCCATCGATGGCCAGGTGGCCGCGCAGCTCGTCTCGCGGCAGGACGTGACCGTGGTCAGGGCGACTCGACCGGTGCTGCTGGCGCAGGCCGGCGCGGAGTCGTTCTTCGTCCGGCTGCGCGAGAAACTGCAATGGGGTGATCTCTCCGACCGCCAGGGCTGAGCCGCGTCCGATGCGATTCGCTCACCTCATCACCCCATCACTTCATCACTTCATCACCTCCCCGTCCGGATGCTGACTGAGCTGCGGGTTCGCGACGTCGCAGTGATTGCCGATGCACGCCTCGATCTTTCGGCCGGGCTCAATGTGCTGACCGGGGAGACCGGGGCGGGGAAGTCGCTGCTGGTCGATGCCCTGGCCCTGCTCCTCGGCGAACGCGCGAGCAGCGACCTGGTGCGGACGGGCGCCGAGCGGGCCTCGGTCGAGGGCGCCTTCGACGTGACGGGCGACGCCGGGTTCGTCGCGGCGCTCGCCGAGCACGGCCTCGAGCCCGACGGCGGCCTGCTGGTGCTCAAGCGCGAGGTGCAGGTGACGGGGCGCAGCCGCGCTTGGGTGAACGGCAGCCCCGTTACCGTCGGCGTGCTGGCGGAGATCGGCCGGCGGCTGGTGGACCTGCACGGCCAGCACGAGACCCAGTCGCTGCTGCGGCCCGACGCGCAACGGGAGATCCTCGACGCATTCGCCGATGCGGTGGCCGAGGCGGCTGCGGTGCGTGAGGCCTGGGATGCGTGCCAGCGGCTCGCGGTGGAGCAGCGGGAGCTCGAGGAGCGGCGCTCGGAGGCCCGGCGGCGGGCGGACTATCTGCGCCACGTCGCAGAGGAGATCGAGCGGGCCAAGCCGCGCGCCGGCGAGCTGGAGCAGCTCGAGACCGAGGTGCGGAGACTCGGCCACGCGGAAGAGCTGGGGCGGGTTGCGGAGGAGCTGGCCCAGCTGTTGGATGGCGACGACCGGGCGGCGAGCGCGGCCTTGGGGCACGCGTCCCGGCTGATCGCCGCGTTGGAGCGGATCGATCCGCAGGGTGCGACGGGCTGGCGCGAGATGCTGGAAGCGGCCGTGCTCAACGTGCAGGAATTGTCGCGGACCGTGAGCGCGTACCGCGAGGGCGTGGAGCTGGATCCGGCCCGCCTGGCTGCGGTGGAGCGCCGGCGCGACCTGTTGTTCCGCCTCGACCAGAAGTACGGTCCCGGTCTCGAGCGGGTGATCGCGGCCGGGGAGGAGGCCCGCACCGAGCTGGGATTGCTCGACACCGCGGACACCGATCTGGCGGCGATCGGGCGCCGGCTGGAGGAAGCCCGCGCGGAGCTGGGCGAGCGCTGCCGGGCGCTCACGGCCAAGCGGACCGCGGCGGCGCGCAAGCTGGCGCGCGCGGTGACCGTGCGGCTGGCCGGGCTAGGGATGCCGGACGGCAAGTTCCGCGTGGCGGTGACGCGACTCGAGGCCGCGGCGCGCTCTGGCGCCGAGGCCGTCGAGTTCATGGTGCAGCTCAATCCGGGGATGGACGAGCGGCCGCTGGCGCGCGCGGCGTCGGGCGGGGAGTTGTCGCGCATCATGCTGGCGCTGAAGGGCGAGCTGGCTCGGCACGACGCGGTTCCGACCCTGGTGTTCGACGAGGTGGACCAGGGCGTGGGCGGTCACGTGGCTGGGCGCGTGGCGGAGTCGCTGAGCGGTGTCGCCGGCCGCCATCAGGTGGTCGTGATCACCCACCTGCCGCAGGTGGCAGCGGCGGCGGCTCACCACCTGGTGGTGGCCAAGGCCGCGGCCGGCGGCGTGGCGCAGACCGATGTCCGGGTGGTCGAAGGAGCCGAGCGCGTGGAGGAGATCGCCAGGATGTTGGGGGGAGACACCTCACCGACGACGGCGCGACGGCACGCGGCCGAGCTGCTGAAAGCAACTCTTCCTACTTGAAGAGCTTGATGTACGCCCTGAAGTTGATGTGGAAGATGCTCTCGTCCGGCACCCGCCCGGCGCCTCCCCAGATGGTATTGTCGTAGCCGACGCTCACGCTGTACGGCAGTGACGCCCGCCCCTTGGCGTAGCGGTCCGCCGTCGAGAAGGTCACCGCGCCGCCAAGCCGCATCCACCGCACCGCCGTCCCCTCGTCGAGCACGCTTGCCGGCAGCCCTACCAGCGCCTCGTCGGCCGGATTCACGTAGCTATGCAGGGTCGCGCCCTGGGAGAAGAAGCTGTACGCCACCCGCACCGAGAAGGCGTCGTCCATCATCCAGGTCGGGTCGAGCTCGAGCCCGAGGTACGGAGCCGGCTTCCGCTTGATGTCGGCGAGCTGGGTGATCGGCACAATTGGGAATTCCGGCGGCGTCACCCGCATGGGCAGCTCGTCCGGGGCCGAACCGCCGGCGCGGGCGACGGCGTGAAGCACGAAGGTGCTGCCGAGCACCAGATCGTTGGCCACCGCGACCTCGAGCCCGAACTCGTGGGTGCCCGTACCCAGATCGAGGAAGTTGCTGGCGGAAGGCGCGGCTCCCGTCGGGAAACGCGCTGTCACGAGGAGCTGGCCGCGGTATCGCGCGCCCTGGGCGAACTGGTACGTGGCGTGGGCGCTGATGTCGCCGATCCCGTTCCGGACCACCGTGCCGAACGTGTCGGCGGCGATCCCCAGGGCGGGGTCGGAGAACAGGTATTCCAAGTCGTTCCGGCCGAGCGAGGCGATGCTGTCGGGCAGGGCGAGGGTTGCCTTGAGCTGGGGGAGGGTATCACCGAGCGCCTGGTACTGCGCGGCCAACTGCGCGTAGGTGGAATCGGCGCGGGCCAGGCGGGTCACGATGCTGTCGGCCGCGGCCGTCGAAGCGCGCGGCAGGAAGGGCGACGTGCTGACCGTCAGAAACGGCTGCAGCGCGGCGATCTCTGCCAGCGCCTGCGGACGCAAGGCGATCGGTCCACTCGTCGCCTGGGTCTGGAGCGCAGCCAGGGCCGACGTCATCTGGCTGCGGAAGCTCGCGATCGAGTTCGGGTTCAGGAAGCCCGGATTCCACCCCACATTGCTCTGTCGGGCGGCTGCGGTGTCCACCTGAAAGCTCGCGTCCACTCGGCTCTGCACGATCGGCACCGTGACGCCGACGGAGAGCCGCCGGCTGAGGCCCAGCTCGATCCCGATCGGCAGCGTGCGCACGCTTGCGTTGAGCGCGATCAGCGGGTGGCCGAGGTTGAGCGAGAAGGCGCTGAGCCCGGTGGCCAACTGTATCTCGTTCTGCAGCGGCTGGAGGAAGGGCAGGGTGGCCACGCCGAGGGAGTCGGTCGTGTAGTTCGCGGCGATCGGCACCAGGCCCGGCGCCGTCGGGTCGAACCGGCTGTTCCAGCTCGACCAGAGCGGCGTGAAGTCGACGCGGAGCTGCCCCGGGCCCAGGGGCACGGCGAACTCGGTCTGTGCCGCGAGCGGGCGGGAAAGCAGTGCGCCGGCGGCGAGAACGAGGGTGGCGACGAGCGGGGCGGCGCGGGGCATGAGGTGGCGTCAAGTCTAGCTAGGCGGCAGCGGCGATGTCCAGCGCGCGCCGGCCGAGCGCGCCGTGGCGCCGCTGGAAAGCCGGGTGCCGGAAGCGAATCGGGCGGTCACCCGGAAGGTGGCCGCCCGATGGCTTGCTGGGTCGTGCGCCGGCGTCAGGGAGGCGTCAGCGTCGTGCCGTACTTGGCGTCGATCGCGCCGACGAAGAGGTCGGCGATCAGCTTGCTTCCGACGCTCGAAGGATGGAACCCGTCGAGCGAGACGAATGTCCCGAACAGCTTGGTGGGATTCGCCAGGTTCGGGATCGGCGGGATCGAGTCGACCGCGACCAGCACGGCCAGTGCGCTGTCGATGTTGGCGACGGCCCAGCCGTGCGTCGTCGCCTCGGAAGTGATGGCCGTGTTGAACGCCGCCACCCGCGCGGCGATGGTGGCCATCGCGGCCACGGTCACGACCGGGCCGACCGGCGCCGTCCCCGCCAGCGTGGTGACCGAGGCCGTGCCGGCGCCGCAGTTCAGGCTTGCCGCACCACCGCCCGCCAGCGTACCCGCGATGGTGGCGGTGGCGGGCAACCCGACCGCCATCTCGTCGCCGACTCCGCCGACGGCCGACGGGGCACAGCTGGGACTCACGGTAAATGACGCCAGGCTGAACGGCACGGTCGCCGGGATGCCGGGACACGCGCCGGAATTCAGACAGAAGAACACTTCGCCCCTTGTGAGGTAGGGGATGTTGTCTACGTTGGGGACGGTGGCCACGGCGACGTTGGCGCCGGTGGCGGCGACCATGGTCGCCAGCGTGTCGTACTGGGCCTGGAAGGTCGCCAGCGGCGTGAGCAGAGTCGTGTCGCCGGTGGTGGCGGCGTGGAGGGCGTCGTTCGCGCCCAGCTCGATCGTCACGAACGTTGGGCTCGCTTCCGTCAGGAGGTCAATCGGGTTCCGGCTCCCGGTGACGAACATCGCCGCCTGGAGCGTGTCGGTCGCCGGCACCAACAGCTCCGCGATGTGCAGGGCCTGACCGACCCGCATGGAGGGCACACCGAGGTTGTTGTAGAAGTTCTGCCGCGCCGGGATGGAGGCCGGGCTGACCAGGTAACAGGTAGTTGCCGTGCTGCCGGTGCCGACGCGCGCGCCGGTCAACGGGTTCGTGTACGGCGGCGGGCAGCCCGGGTCCGTGAAGCCGGGGTAAAACCAGTTGGTGTTGGGCGAGAGCCCCATCGCCAGCGCCAGCTGGTAGGGGAATGCCCCGCGCTGCGTGCTGTCGCTGAGGCCGGCCGACTGGACGCCCGCGCTGATGCTGGTGCCGAGCGCGACGTAGGTGCGGAACATCGCACCCCCCGTCGGAGTGCCTTGCGGTCCCATCTTCTGGTTGTCCAGCAGGCTACTGCACCCGGCCACGAGCGGCAGAGCCAGCGCGGCGAGTGCGAATCGAGACATGCGCATAGGACGCGGCTCCATGGGTTAGAACCCCAGCGCCAAGCTGGCGCCGAAGAGGTTCGCCGTGAACTTGTAGAGGCCGGTGTTCATCGCCGGGGTCGGCAGCACGCCCGTGGGCGGGTTGGCCACGCGCCCCATCCGGTCCTGCTGTTGTAAGTACTGGTACGCCAGGTCCAGCCGGAGGCGCGGCAGCAGCAGGTAGCCCAGACCCACCGTGCCCTCGACGCGGTTGCCCTCGGGAAGGAGCGGCGTCACCGACTCGTCGGGCGAGGCACCGTTGTGGCGCAGCGCCCCGGCGCGGAGTGCCAGCTTCGACGTAGCCTGCCAGTCGACGCCGACGCGGAAGGCGTCGGTATTGCCGTAGCCCTCATAGGAGGTGATGCCGGGCGCGATGGCGAGGTTGAGGGCCAGCACCTTGAACACCGACCAGTCGGTATGCTGCCAGTCGGCCATCACGCTCAGGTTGCTCAGCACCTTATACGCCAGGCCGGCCACGATCTGGTCCGGCATGGTGATCGACGTGCTCGCGCTCTGGCTGGAGAGCAGCGAATCGGGCTGGAACGCCGCAGCCAGCACGCCGTCGAGGGGCGTCCCGGCAGGGAGCCCGAAGGGGTTGCCGGCGGCCAGGTTGATCCCCGTCGACACCTGGGTGAAGCTCGCCGTGCCGGTGTAGTTGATCTTCACCTGGCTCAGGTAGCGGGCACCGAGGCTCAGCTTGTCCGTCAGCTTGACGAGCACGCCAACGTGGTAGCCCCACCCCGTGCCGGTGACGTCGAACAGCGCGTCGGCGAAGTCGGTTCCGGTGGGAACCCCGAGTGACGCGAGCGTGAGGGGCTCACCAGGTATCCCGACCGTGGAGGCGTCGAGTCGCTGGTGCACTTGCGCCGAGGAACTCACGAAGATCGGGCCGCCGCCGATCTGGATCGCCTTGGTGAGGGCGTAGGCGATCGTCGGCTGCACGTAGATGCTGGCGATGGTCGTCTTGTAGGCCAGGTAGCGTCCCGGCGAAGTGACCGGCCAGTCGGTCGTCAAACCGTACGGCGCGTAGGCGCCGACACCGACCGCCAGGCGCGACGAGAGCTGGTAGGTCAGGTAGCCGGACGGAACCGGGAAGACGTGGTTGTTGAGGTTGGTCTGCACCCGGGTCGCGCTGTCGGTGTAGTTGCCGGTGGGCGCGATCAGTGTCAGTTGGGCCTGCAGGTCGAACTTGGTCGCCCCACCGATGATCGCCGCGGGGTTGAAGAAGATCGCGCTGGCCTGGTTGCATGGAGCGGCGACGCCGGCGGCCCCCCGGGCCATGATGCAGGCGTCATGCTCGTATACCGAGAACCCCTGCGCCCGGGCGCTCGGCACGAAGAAGATCGCGGTCAGAGCAGTGGCCGCAAACGCTACGGCGCTTCGCCGCATGGTGCCCTCCGACAGGCGTAATGGACCGACGGGAACAGACGAGGTTACGCAGGCGTTACAACAAGGTGGTGAGGCTACGGATCACGATGGGATTTGTCAATGTTATTGAGGCGCGCGCTTGACGATCCGCGCGGGCGGGCCCTACGTTCCGAGGCGCAATTGTGGGACTGGTTCAGTCGGAATTGCGGGAATAGCTCAGTTGGTAGAGCACAACCTTGCCAAGGTTGGGGTCGCGGGTTCGAGTCCCGTTTCCCGCTTTCGGCCCGGGTGGCGAAATGGCAAACGCAGGGGACTTAAAATCCCCAGGGGGCGACCCCGTGCGGGTTCGAGTCCCGCCCCGGGCATGTTGGCTTCGCAGCAATGAGTTAGCGCCCGCCGCCGTGTTCTCTCCTGAACTCCGGATGTTGGGGCACGTCTTGGCGGCGATTCCTCCGCCCGGCACCTCACAATCGCCAGTGAGCCTCTCCCTGTAACGCCGAAGTGACGGCGGAGGTATATGCTTGGCTTGGCGGGCTGGTACGTGCGACGCGGCTACCCCATCCGCGGACGGCCAGCTCAGGAGGCAGGCTGATGAACACCACGATGTTTCACGTCGGACCGCCCGACCTGGGTCGGTCTCGTGTCCGCGTCCGCACTCTACGACTGGTGCTGTACGGCGTGTTGGTGACGGCGATCGTGGCGGCTTGCGTCGAGAACACGGGCCCGTGGTGGGTGTCGGTGACGCAGGTGCAGGAGGACAACGGCCCGCTGGCGGGCAACTCGCCGGTCACGGTCCTCGGCAACAACCTGACGGCTGGCATCGACAGCGTGCTGTTCGGCGGCCGTCGCCTGACAAGTGTGTATCTGGTTGATGCCACGCATCTGAGGGGCCTCACTCCGGCAGGCGCCGCCCCCGGCCCCGTGGACGTGGTCGTCTACATGACGGGCGCGCGCACCAGGCCCTGCGTGCGATGCTACACGTACAACCCCGCCATCGCGATCTCGGCGATCAGCCCGGACAGCGGCACGCTCGACGGCGGAACCGTCGTGGCCATCACGGGTGCCAACTTCCCGACGTGGGTAGACAGTGTGCGCCTGGGGCTGAGCCTGCTCCGCGAGGTGACGCGAGTGGACAGCACCAAGCTGCAGGGGACGACCCCATCCGCGTCGTGGATGGGCGCCGTGGACTTGACGGTGTTCAGTAGAACGGCGGGGAACACTACCTGTGGGGCGTGCTTCGTCTACGGTCCGTCCGTCGCGGTGGCCGTCACGCGCGTGGTTCCGAGCAGCGGAGCCCTGGGCGGCGGGACCGCGGTCACGATCACGGGCGCGAACTTCCCGGCGAACGTGGACAGCGTCGCCATGGGCAAGGGGCTCCTGCTGAGTGTCGTGCGGGTGAGCGACTCGGTGCTCACCGGCACGACGCCCGCGACGCTCACTCCCGGCTACGTCAGCGTGGTCGTCTACACGTCCACCGCTGGCACGGGAGCCTGCGCCGCCTGCTACACGTACGCCCCGCGGCTCGACGGGGTCTGGAAGGACGTCGAGGCCTCGGACCTCGCCTCGTGCGGCCTCACCAACGCCGGCGCGGCCTACTGCTGGGGCTTCAATCTATTCGGCATGATCGGCGACGGCTCAACGGTCGATCATTGGAGCCCGGTGCCCGTCAGTGGCGGCATCACCTTCGCGAGCATCACGACCCATGGGTCCCATGTCTGCGGTCTGACTCCGTCCGGGGCGGCGTACTGCTGGGGTGGAGACCAGTTGGTGGTGGTGGATCCGGACACCCAGGCGACCAACGAACTCGTCCCGGGGGCGGTCAGCGGAGGCATCGCATTCGAGAGCCTGGCGGCGGGCGAGTCGCAGACGTGCGGCGTGACGGCCGCGGGGGTGGCCTACTGCTGGGGCGCCAACGGTGTCGGCGAACTCGGCGATGGCACGAGGATCGTCCGGTACAGTCCAGTGCCCGTGGTGGGCGAGCTGTTGTTCGCGCAGGTGTTCACAAGCGACCTCGCCCATACGTGCGGCTTGGCGGCCAGCGGGCAGGCGTTCTGCTGGGGCTGGAACATCTACGGCGTGCTGGGCTTCCCTCCGACCATCATGGACAGCAGCCGGACGGTGCCGACGGCGGTCCCGGGCTTCGCCTTCGTCACCATGGCGCTTGGCATGTATCACACCTGCGGTCTCACGACCGGCGGATACGCGTACTGCTGGGGCCTCAACGATCAGGGGCAGCTGGGCAACGGCGGTACGACCAACAGTCCGAGCCCCGTGCCGGTAGCCACGTCACTGACCTTCGTGAGCCTGGTCGCGGGCGGCGAGCACACCTGCGGCCTCACGAGCAGCGGGGCGGCGTACTGCTGGGGCGACAACTTCGCCGGTGATCTGGGCGACGGCACTGGGATCCCGCGGTCGCTCCCCGTCGCGGTGCTGGGCGGCATTCCGTTCGTCCGGGTGACCGCCGGTAATTCGCACACTTGCGGTGTCACGAGCGGCGGCGCGGCCTATTGCTGGGGTGACAATCAGGCGGGCGCGTTGGGCATCGGCTCCGCAGTGGCCTCGTTCACGCCGGCGCTGGTGACGATCCCGTGAACCGGGCGCATCTCCCCGCATTCGCTCGGCTCGAAGGACATCGTTCAGTGGCCCGGCCTGTCTCGTCCTGTACGCGCCGCGAGGTCAACTGACGCTGCCCTAACTCGCAGGACCTGCAGGACCCGGGTGCGCAGCTAGCGTGCGCGACGCTGCGGGAGATGCGAGGCGGAAGCGGCTTGGTTGCGCGGTCCTTCGGCCTATCGCACCTTGCTACGGCCGGGGGCGCGCTCTTCAGATCCCCAGGGGGCGACCCCGGGCGGGCTCGAGTCCCGCCCCGGGCACGGACGCGACGGCAACGAGTTACGACCGAGGGCCGCGTCGTGCGGCCCTCGGCTTTTCGGTCTAATATGAATAGGACTCAACCATGAGTGGCTCGACCATCGTGGTAGCGGGAGCGTCCGGCAATCTCGGCGGACGCATCGCCAGAGCTTTGCTGGAACGGGGAGCCAGCGTGAGAGCGCTGGTGCGCCACGGCACGGCGCGAGACAAGATCGATCGACTGGAGGCGCTCGGCGCAGCGACTGCCAGAGTCGAATTGTCCAACGCTTCCGAGTTGACACCGGCATGCTCGGGCGCGTCCTGCGTGGTGTCCGCGCTGCAGGGATTGCGGGACGTGATCGTGGACGCGCAAACGGTTCTGCTCGACGCCGCGATCGAGGCTGGCGTGCCACGTTTCATTCCGTCCGACTTCTCAATCGATTTCACCAAGCTGCAACCCGGAGAGAATCGCAACTTCGATCTGCGCCGAGAATTCCACGACCGGCTGGATCAGACGTCGATTTCCGCTACCACGATCTTCAACGGTGCGTTTGCCGATATGCTGACCGGCCAGATGCCGCTCATTCTCTTCAAACTGAAGCGAGTCCTCTATTGGGGGGATGCGGACCAGCGGATGGACTTCACGACGGTCGACGACACAGCCGCCTTCACGGCGAGCGCGGCTCTCGATCCGTCGACCCCTCGCATGCTGCGAATCGCTGGTGATCAACTCAGCGCCCGGGAGCTGACAGCGGTCGTGAGTGCGGTGACCGGAACGAAGTTCCGCCTGTTCCGCGCCGGAGGTCTGGGCGTGCTCGGCGCGCTGATCACGTTTGCGCGCACGATCGCTCCCGGAGAGAAGGACCTTTACCCGGCATGGCAGGGCATGCAGTACACGCGTAACATGTTCGACGGCCGGGCCAAGCTGCAGCCGCTCGACAACGATCGCTATCCCGGCATGCGGTGGACGACTGTGCGGGATGTGCTCTCTCGGGCCCGCGCCGGATAGAGTGAGCACGGTCGCCTGGCGCATGGCACCGCGGCGGCGCACTGCGCCGGGTGCCGCGGGAGGGGAGGGAGCATGAACCGGTTTCGGATTGCCGCGTGCGCCATTCTGCTCGGCGTTGCCCTGCCACGCCCGGGCAGCGCACAAGATACGACCCGGCCAACCCCGATCCCGTTATGGCCCGACGGCGCACCCGGTGCGAAGGGCCGGGATTCCGCCGACGTCCCGACCATCTCACTCTACCGGCCGGTCGCTTGGCACGCGACTGGCGCGGCGATCGTCGTCTGCCCCGGTGGTGCGTACCAGATGCTGGCCGACCACGAGGGACACAGCATCGCCCTGTGGCTCAACGGCCTCGGCATCACCGCGGCCGTGCTCAAGTACCGTCTGGGGCCGCGGTACAGCCATCCGGCTCCACTGCAGGACGTTGCCCGCGCGATTCGCACCGTCCGGGCTCGGGCCCAGGAATGGGGTGTCGACCCCGATCGGATCGGCGTGTGGGGGTTCTCCGCGGGCGGCCACCTCGCTGCGACGATCGCCACCCGCTTCGACGCCGGAGATTCGTCGGCCGCGGATTCCATTGAACGCGTCAGTAGCCGGCCAACCATCCTGGTTCTCGCCTACCCCGTCATCTCGATGGTGGACGGCATCACGCACGCGACGTCCCGGCGGAATCTGCTCGGCCCCGACCCTTCGCCTGAACTCATCGCCGAGCTTTCGGCCGACCAGCACGTCACCGCAGGAACACCTCCGACGTTCCTGTTTCACACCGCCGACGACCCCGTCGTCCCCGTCGAGAACAGTCTCCTGTTCGCTGCGGCCCTGCGCGCGGCCAAGGTCCCGTACGAACTCCATGTGTTTGCCCATGGCCCCCACGGAGTGGGCCTTGCACAAGATTTCCCCGACCTCAGCATCTGGCCGACACTGCTGCAGCATTGGCTGCGGGCGCGAGGCTTCACCAGCTGACTGCGCCCGACCCCGGGCCTGTCCCGCTCAGCATCCTCGGTCCGGGCATTTCTACGGGGCCCTGCGAGTTCTTCGCCAGGCGGGGGACCCGCGGTGCCACCAGGCGCAGCGCCTAGGTAGCTTTGGTGCAAGCCGGGGGCTGCACCTCCGGGTTCACTCCACCTGATCGGTTCGTGACACCGTACTCGACGAGTCAACTCTCGCGGAGGACTTCGTGCGCGCTCGCTGCCCCCGTCGATCCCTCACGTTTCTCGGCCTGCTCGCTGCCGCCACTCTGGTCGCCACGAGGGCGTGGGCGCAGGGGGCCTACGACTCGACGGCGTTCCGCGCGCTGACCTGGCGGGAGATCGGGATCTTCCGCGGCGGGCGCGCGGTGGCGGCGGCGGGCTCGGCGGCGCGGCGCGACGAGTACTGGATGGGCACGACCGGCGGCGGCGTCTTCAAGACGACCGACGGCGGCGACACGTGGCTGCCGGCGGCGGACAAGTACTTCGGCGGGACCATCGGCGCGATCGCGGTGAGCGCGTCGAATCCGGACATCGTCTATGTCGGCACCGGCGAGTACCCGCTTCGCAGCAACGTCTCGCACGGCGACGGCGTCTTCCGGACGAGCGACGACGGTCGGACCTGGGCCGCGCTGGGACTCGCCGAGACGCAGCAGATCTCCAAGGTGCTGGTGCACCCGACCAACCCCGACATCGCCTACGTGGCCGCTCTGGGCCACGCGTTCGGACCCAACCCCGAGCGCGGCGTCTACAAGACCACGGACGGCGGGAAGACCTGGACGCAGGTGCTGTCCCGGAGCGACTCGGCCGGCGCGTCCGACCTGGCGATGGATCCCGCCAACCCCGACGTGCTGTACGCGGCGTTCTGGCAGGTGCAGCGGACGCCGTGGGGATTCACGAGCGGCGGCCGCGGGAGCGGCATCTTCAAGACCACCGACGGCGGCGCGCACTGGACCGAGCTGACCGCCAACCCGGGACTTCCCCGAGGCCTGTGGGGCAACGTCGGCCTCACGGTCTCGGCGGCGAAGCCGGCGCGGCTGTGGGCGATCATCGAGGCGGATTCGGGCGGCGTGTACCGCTCCGACGATGGCGGCGCCACGTGGACCTGGGTGAACCGCGAACACAAGCTGCGCCAGCGGGCGTGGTACTACATGCGCATCTTCGCCGACCCGAAGGACAGCAACGTGGTGTGGGCGGTGAATACGGGGCTGTACCGGTCGAAGGACGGAGGCCGGACCTTCGACCGTATCCCCAACCCGCACGGCGACGATCACGACCTGTGGATCGCGCCCAACGACCCGCAGCGCATGATCGAGTCGAACGACGGTGGCTCCAACGTGTCCACCAACGGCGGGAAGACGTGGACCGACCAGGACTACGCGACCGCGCAGTTCTATCACGTCACTACGACCAATCACTTCCCCTACCGGGTGTGCGGCGCGCAGCAGGACAACTCGGGCGTGTGCGGGCCGAGCCGCTGGCCGGGCGGAATCACGCGTGCCCAGTGGTACGACGTGTCGGGTGAGTCGGGCTACATCCAGGCGCGCCCGGACTCGGCCGACATCACGTACGGCGGCGACAACAGCGGCTTCCTGGCGCGGGTGGACCACCGCACGGACTTCTGGCGCATGATCAGCCCGTGGCCCGACGACCCCGATGGGCATCCGGCCGCCGAGGGGAAGTACCGCTTTCAGTGGACCACGCCGCTGCTGATCTCGCCGCACGATCCGAACACGCTGTACGCCGGCGCCAACGTCCTGTTCAAGACCACGAACGGCGGCCAGAACTGGACCGTCATCTCGCCCGACCTCACCCGGCACGATCCGCGGACGCTCGGCCCCTCCGGCGGGCCGATCACCCTCGACCAGACGACGGCCGAGTACTACGCGACGATCTTCGCGCTCGCCGAGTCGCCGCTGGCGCGGGGCACCATCTGGGCCGGCTCGGACGACGGACTGATCCACCTCACGCGGAACGGCGGCCGCAGCTGGGCCGACGTCACGCCGCCCGATCTGCCGGCGTTCACGCGCATCTCGATCATCGAGGCGTCGCACTTTGCGCCCGGCACCGCGTACGTGGCGGCCAACCGGTACCAGCTCGAAGACCCGTTGCCCATCATTCTCAAGACCACGGACTTCGGGCGCACCTGGAGCCGGATCGTCGCGGGGATTCCCGCGACGGAGTTCGTCCGCGTGGTGCGCGAAGACCCGGCCAGGCGAGGGCTCCTGTTCGCCGGCACCGAGCGCGGGGTGTGGGTATCGTTCGACGACGGCGACCACTGGCAGACGCTGCGGCGCAACCTGCCGATCGTTCCCGTGCACGACCTCGCCATCAAGGACGGCGACCTGATCGCCGCCACGCACGGGCGCTCGTTCTGGATCCTCGATGACATCACGCCGCTCGAGTCGCTGTCACCGGCGGTGGTGCAGGAGGACGCGCACCTCTTCCCGCTCCGCGATCCGTACCGCGTGGACTGGGGCGGCTCGGATGCCGGCTCCGACGCGCACCCCGTGGGGAAGAACCCCGCCAGCGGCGCGATCGTCCACTACTGGCTGAAAACGGCCAACCAGGAGGTGACGCTCACCATCCTGGATTCGGCGGGGCGCGTGATCCGCCGCTTCACCAGCCGGCAGGACTCGCTCACCGCCAGCGACTCGGCACGCGGCGCCGGCGCTCTGCGCTCGCGGCGCGACAGCCTGAGCAAGGCCGGACTCGACAGCGTGCGCGTCGACAGCATTCTCGGCGACACGACCAAGGACGCCGACAAGCCCTGGCCGCAACGTCCCCCGGCGCCGCCACGCCTGACTGACAAGCAGGGGCTGAACCGCTTCGCATGGAACCTGCGCTATCCCGGTCCGGCGATCTTCTGGGGCATGTCCGACATCGGGACGGACGGCCCGATGGCGCTGCCGGGCAGTTATCGCGTGCGCCTGGAGGTCGGGGGACGGAGCTACGAGCAGGCCTTCCGCCTGCAAGTGGATCCACGATCGCGGGTGACGGGCGGGGAGCTGCGGGAGCAGTTCGTCTTCCTGCAGCAGGTCCGCGACACGGTGAATACCGTGACCACCACGATCATCCGCCTGCGCAACGTGCGGTCGCAGCTGGACGACCGGATGAGCGCGCTCCCTGCCGGCGCCCCGGCGCGGGACCGGGCCCAGGCGCTGGCGGACCGGCTTTCAGCGCTCGAGGACTCGCTCTACCAGGTGCGGCTCCAGGCCGATGAGGATGGCCTGGTCTATCCCTCGCGCCCGGTGGAACGGATCAGCGCCCTGGCAGGCGTCGTCGGCAGCACCGACGCGCGGCCGACCCAGCCGTCGTACGAGGTGTACCAGCTGTTTGCGCCCGAGGTGCAACGCGCGCTGCTGGCGGTGGAGGAAGAAATGGGTACCACGCTGGCGGAGGTGAACGCGGCGCTCGCTGCGGCGGGGCAGGCGGCGGTTGTTCCGGCCGCCGCCGAGCTCAGGCCGCCGCGGCCGGTCGAGTAGACGCCTCGCTCCTCAGGCCGCCGGTCGCGAACCGGCGGGTGCGCCCCCTGGGTCCCGGAAAGACCAGGAGCGAGCTACGCCGGCGGCGGAGTCGAGTGCCTCCGCCCGGCCCAGTCGAGCCACTCGCTGAGCACGATGAGCGTCCACAGCGCCCGGGCATGGTCCGCCTTCCTGGACCGATGTTCGTCCAGCAGGGCCAGCGCCGCTGTGCGCTCGACGCCGGCTGCCTCCAGGCGTGTGGATCCGATGCGCTCCTCCGCCCACTCGTACAGCGGTTCCCGGAGCCAGCTGCTCAACGGCACCGACAGGCCGCGCTTGCGGCGGTTCACGATGCCGCGCGGGAGGTAGGTGGTCGCGTACCGCTTGAGGAAGACCTTCGTCGTCACGCCCCGCACCCGCTCCGCAGGCGGGAGCGTCGCTGCGAAGTCCATGACCGCCAGATCCAGGAACGGAGCGCGCAATTCCAGCGCGGAGTTCATGCTCGCCCGGTCGGCCTTGGTCAGCAGGCCTTCGGCGAGGGACGTCTCGAGGTCGTGGCGCTGCACGGCGTCGAGCAGCGCGACCGCGAACGTGTCCTCGGCCGGCGTCTCCGGCTCCGGGACGCCGAGCCGCGCCAGGAGAGCCGGGCCGATGTTCGATGTCCAGTCCGCGTGCCGGCGCATTCCGTCGAGCTCCGCTGCGGCCACGAATTTCTTTAGCAGGAACGAGATACTGACCTTCTTGTCGCTCGGCGGCCACGCCTCGACCAGTCGCCGGCATGCCGCCCGGACCGCCGCGGGAAGCCTCGCGTAACGCTGGGAGACCAGGGCACCGATGTAGGTGGGGTACCCGCCGAACAGCTCGTCGCCCCCTTCGCCTACCAGCGCCACCTTCACCTCCTCGGCGGCGCGCCGGGCCAGGAGGGCCGTGGGGACCCACGCGGGATCGGCCAGCGGCTCGCCGGTATGCGCAATCAACTCGGCCAGGGAGGAGGGAAACGCCTCCGGCCTGACCCACACGGCGTCGCACGGGATGCCGAGCTGGGCCGCGATGCGCTGGGCGAAGAGCCCTTCGTCGTAAGAGTGCTCCTGGAAGCGGAGCGTGAACGCCTTGAGCGGGTAGTCGGGCCGTTCGCGCCGCGCGACCGCGGCGACCAGCGAGGAGTCGATGCCGCCGCTCAGGAACGCGCCGTATCTGACGTCCACTTCGCTCTGCCGCCGCACGGCCTGGCGGAACACGTCGTCGAAGGCCGCGCGGGCCGGCGGCACCTTCGGCTTGGTCGCGATGCTCCAGCGCCAATACCGCCGCCGCCGAACCCGGTCCCGGTCGATGACCACGAGCTCCGCGGGACCGACCTTGCGCACCTCGGCGAAGGGCGACGCGGGCGACTGGAAGTAGCCGAAGCGGAGGAACGAGCGAAGGGCCGCGGGATCGACGGTCAGCCGCTGAGTAGGCTCGGTGGCGAGCGCGGCGATCTCGGTGGCGAAGCGCACCTGTCCCGGCTCGGCGGCGAAGAACAGTGGGCGTTCGCCCGCCCGGTCGCGCGCCAGGACGAGACGTGCGGCGCGCGGATCCCAGATGGCGATCGCGAAGGCGCCGACCAGCCGCTCCACGAACGCCTCGCCCAGCTCCGCGTACAGCCCCGGAATCACGGCGACGTCGGTCTCGAGGCTCGGTGCGCGCCCCCGCGAGCGCAGGAACTCACGCAGCTCGGCGTGGTTGTCGATCTCGCCGTTGCAGATGGCCACCACGCCGCTGGGGGCGTCGACGACGGGCTGCTGGCCGCTGGCCAGCCCGCGGATCGCCAGCCGCGTGGCGCCGAGGGTGGCGGCGCCCCGGGTGTGCGTGCCCCGGTCGTCGGGGCCACGGTGCGCGAGCGCGTCGAGCATCGCCTCGACCGTGCGCTCCCGCGACGCGGCGTCCTCGGCGCCGCGGGCCAGCGACATCACCCCGCACACGCCACACATCTCAGGGACCGGCTGGAGCTGGGAGGAGGGCGCCCCACCAGCCGGGCGCAATCGCGGCCACGGTTCCGGCGGCGCGGGCCGCGATCGAGTCGAGCGAAAGCCGGTGGCTCGCCTCAGCGAGGAGCAGCACCCCATGGCTGCGCCAGGCGAGCCACCGGTCCACGTCGGAGAGCCGGACCACGCCGCTGGGCCACGCCGACGACCGCCGCAGGAGGAAGGTCACATAGTTGCTCGCAGTCTCCGACCCGTCCCGCGTGATGAGCGTGATCGTCCGCTTGAGGTAGAACGGCAGGCCGTTGGGCAGGCACTCCAGGCACGCCAGCTCCGTGGTGGCCGGCAGCGCCGGCATCCGCCGCGCGAGGGCCCGAGCCGAATCCGCCTCGGCGTAAGCGCGTGCGCCGCCGAATCCCGCGGTCAAGAGGAGCAGCGGCGGCAGCGCGAACGCGGCGCATACCAGGCGCAGGTCGCGGCGCCAGCGGCCCACGGCCGCCACCAGGGCCAGGGCGGCCATGGACCAGAGGAGTGCCCCGGTCGCCGGCCCCAGCCGCTCCAGCTCGCCGCCGTGGATGTGGAGCAGCGCCGGGAGCCCGCCCGGAGTGGACCGGCCTGCCGCGAGCACCGCGGCGGCTGCCGCAGCGACCACCGCCAGCACCACCGCGCCGCGCAGCACCATCCGGCGGGCGCGCCCGTCCGGGTGCTCGAACGCCAGGTCGATTACGCGAGCCGTGAGCATCCCAAGCGCCACGACCGCGGTGAGCACGTATCCGGGGAGCTTCGACTGCGAGATCGAGAAGAACAGCACCACGACCGCGGACCACGCGATCAGCAGGCGGTCGGCGCGCGACCACCGTGCCCGCGCCCGCCACGCCGCGGCGATGGATTCGGGGAGCAGCGCGCTCCACGGAAACAGGACGGCCGCGAGCACGGGCACGTAGTACCAGAAGGGCGCGGTGCGGTGGAACGCCGGCGTCGTGAAGCGGTGCAGCGACTCTTCGACCAGGCCGTAATAAGGGAAATCGTGCCGCAGCAACGCCACGCCGAAGAACCACGGGAGCACGATCAGCAGGAAGACGAGCTGGTTCAAGGGCGCGAACAGCCGGCGGATCGCTCCGTCCTTGCGGTCGAGCAGGTCGAACGCGATGAGCACCAGGAGCGGCAGCAGGAACCCGACCGGTCCTTTGATCAGGACGGCGACGGCCGAGCAGACCGCTCCGGTGACGTACCATCGGACGCGCGCCGGGCCGTCGCGCTCTTCCGCGTGGTAGGCGGACAGGATGGCGGCCACGACGAACAGCGCCAGCGGCATGTCGAAGATGACGAGGCGGGCAAAGGCGACGACCAGTGGCGTCGTGCCGACCACCAGCACCGCCAGCGCGGCGGCGCGCTCCCCGTAGGCGCGGCGGCAGAAAGCGTACACCAGCGCCAGCAGCGCCAGCGCGGCGAGTGCGGTCGGGAGACGCGCTGCGGTCTCGTTCTCGCCGAACGCCGACAGCGAGAGCGCGACGGCCCGGAAGTAGAACGCGGGCTTGTCGAGATACGGGAGGCCGTCGTAGGTCGGCACGAGCCAGGTGCCCGCGTCCTTCATCTCGCGCGCCACTTCCGCGTTCCGGCCTTCGTCCGGCTGGATGAGGGGCAGCGAGCCCAACCGCCCGAACAGGCAGACCACCGCGACCAGGATCGCCAGGGCGGGGAGCAGCAGGCGGCGCGTCATCAGCGCGTGGGTCCCGGCTCAGCCAGGGTGAAGTACTCGCCGCCGCCCTTCACTCGGCGGTGATGAACGCCTCGACCGAGCTGGCGAACGAGCTGACGTCTATCGGCTTCGTGAGGTAGCCGCTGAAGCCCGCGCGCAGAGCCTTCTCCCGGTCGCCGCTCATCGCGTGGGCCGTGAGCGCGACCACCGGCGGATGATCCGGGCCGAGGGTGGTGCGCAGCTTCTCGAGCAGCTGGAACCCGTCCTCGCCCGGCAGCTGGATGTCGAGCAGCACGACCTGCGGGTGCTCGGCTTCCATCGTGGGGAGCAACTGCTCGCCGCCCGCCAGACCCACGACCTTGTGCCCCCGGATCGAGAGCACGGCCGCGAACAGCTTCATGTTGTCCGGGTTGTCTTCGACAATCAGGATTTTGGCCACGTGTAGTGTACCCCCACGCGCCGGAGTACGGCACGGACGCGGACGACGAGCGACGACGGCTGGATCGGCTTGGTCAGATAGTCTTCCGCTCCCAGCTCGATGCAGCGGGCCTCGGTCGCCGGATCGTCGTGAACGGTCACCACTACCACCGGCACCGCGCGCCCGGCAAGCCGGCGCCGCAGCGCCTCCAGGACCCCGAAGCCGTCGAGCCGCGGCATGTCCACGTCCAGCAGCATGATGGCCGGGGAGAGCCGCTGCGCCTGGTCGAGCGCATCCAGGCCGTCGACCGCCTCCGCCACCTCGAATCCCTGCGCCTTCATGATCGTGATCACCAGCACGCGCATCGCAGGGTCGTCGTCGGCGATCAACACCAGCGGCGGCTTCTCCGGCGTGGCCGGGTGCTCGGCCGGCTCCGCCGCCGTCGCCGCGGGCGCGGGTGCGGCGGCCGCCGGGGCCTCGTCCGCGACCGGTGGGGGCGCGGGCTTGGGCTTCGGCGGCGGGGGCGGGACCGGCTTGGCGGGCACCCGCGAGGGTGCAGAAGCCCGCGGTGGAGCAGGGGCGGTCGCGGCCGGACGAGGAGCGGCAGGCTCGATCGCGATGGCGGGTTCGTCCACCACGCGCCCCAGCTCGTCATACGATGTTTCGCCCACCCACACGCGTCGCAAACCGGCCTGCCACAAGGTGCGCATCCCGTAGCGCTGCCCGGCCCGCACCAGCGCGTCCACCGCGGCGCCCGACGCGATTGAGCCAGCGATGGACGCATCAATCGTCAGCGTCTCCTGGATCGCGGCGCGTCCCCGGTACCCCGTGAAGCCGCACTGGGGACATCCCTTCGCCGTCCGAATGGCGACCGGCCGTTCGAAATCGCTCGGCGGGCGACTGGGTGGCGGAAGGGAGTCGACCGCCGCCGCTACGGCGCAGTGCTCGCAGAGCCGCCGGATCAGGCGCTGCGCGACGACGCCCCGCAGCGACGACGCAATGATGCGGTCGTCGAGGCCGAGCTCGCGCAGCCGTGAGACCGTGGACGCCACGTCCCTCGTGCGCAAGATCGAGAAGATCAACCTCCCCGACCGCGCCGCCTGCCAGGTGGCCTCCGCCGTCTCCGGATCGCCGATCTCACCGACCAGGATCACCTCGGGGTTCTGGCGCAGCGCCGAGCGCAGGCCCTCCGCGAAGGTGAACTTGCCTCGCTCGTTGACCTCGATCTGGTTCACGCCCTGGAGCCGGTATTCGATCGGCGCCTCGACCGTCGCGACGTTGCCGGCTCTCGTGTGGGCGCGGTTGAACGCCGCATACGCCGTCGTGGTCGTGCCGCTGTCGGTCGGCCCGACCACCAGGACCGCGCCGTCCCGGCTCGCCACCAGCCCCTCGAACATCACCCGCTCGTCCGGCCACAGTCCCAGGTCGCCCACCGACGTAATCGGCGCCGCGGGATCGCGAAGCCGCACCAGCACGCTCTCGCCCAGCCGTCCCACCGGCGCGGTGGACACCCGGAGATCCCACGGCTTGCCGTCCACGCGGGCAGCGGCACGCCCTTCGTGCGGATGCAGTGGATCGGCGATGTCCAGGTTCGCGATCACCTTCAGCCGCCGCGCGAGCGAGCCGGCCACGCTCGGCGGCACCTTCATCACTTCCTTGAGCACGCCGTCGACCCGGTAGCGGATCACCAGCCCTTGCTCGGACGGTTCGAAGTGCACGTCGCTGGCCCGCTCGCGCACGGCGTCTGCGATGGCGGCATCCACGAGGCGCGCCGCCGGCGCCTCGGCCGACGAAGCCGCCGGCGCGGCCGCCGGCCGCTCCGCGAGGTCCGCTGTCCGCGCCGTATCCAGGCCGTTCACCAGCCGCTCGATCGAGCGCTCGGGCCGGTACACCTCGCCAAGGCGCTGCATCAGCTGCGTGGGCAGCGCGTACTGGAATTCGACCTGCCGCCCAGCCGCAAAGCTCAGCGCCTGCTCGGCGTCGAGGTTCAGCGGATCGGCCGTGGCGATTCGGATGACGCGGCTGGTCGCCGAGAGCGGGAGCGCGGCATACTGGCGCGCGACGCCCTCCGGAATGAACTGCAGCGCGTGCGGCTCGAGCTTGTCCAGGTCCGCCGCCGGCACGTGCGCCGCCCGCGCCGCCGTCGTGACCACGACGTCGGCGGACACCCACCCCTTCTGAATCACTGCGGTCGCCGCCCACTCGGGTGCCTGCCGCCGGAACTGCTCGGCCGCATCGGGGGGGAGCAGGTGCTCGCGCTCCAGCGCCGCGAGCAACCAGGCGTCGCGCGGAAACTTCCCGCCGGGAAGGCTCACGGAGGGGCGTGCTGTCGGGCGTGGCGCGGTCATTGCATATGGAAGGTTGCGTGCTTTGTCCGCTGCGTCAAACCCAATTAGATTGCGCTGTTCGCTAATCCCTGGGCAAGCGCTCGGGTATGGAGGGGTGGAGATGTCTCAAGAAGACCTCAGCGTGGGGGTCGCCGGCGCCGGTGGCGACGGTGTGGTTTCCGTCGGTGAGCTGCTGATCCAGGTCGGTGCCCACGAGGGCCTGTTCGGCATGCTGGTGAAGTCGTTCGGCCCGCAGATCCGCGGTGGAGAGTCATCGGTGCGGGTCCGCCTGTCCTCCAGTCCCGTGCTCAGCCAGGGCGACGAACTTGACGTCCTCATCGCTTTCAACTGGGCCGATTACGGGCGATTCCGCGCCGAGCTGATGCCGAGCGCGCGGACGCTCATTTTCGTGGACGAACAGGACCAGACGCCGCCCGAGCAGATCCCGCTCCCGGAGCGCTTCAAGGCCGCGGTGATGCGCGTGCCCTTCGAGAAGCTGGCGGTCGAGAAGGGTGGCAGCGCGTTGGCCAAGAACATCGTGGCGGTGGGCGTGCTGGCGGGCGCCTTGAACCTCCCGCGCGACGGCTTCGCGCGGGCGATCGAGAACAAGTTCAGCCGCAAGGGCGCGCCGGTCGTCGCAGCCAACATCGCGGCCCTCGACGCGGGTGTGGCCGTGGCTGCCCAGCGCCCGCACGCGTCGGCGCACGTTAGCGTCAAGGAAGGCGAGCCGCGGATGGTCATCTCCGGCAACGACGCCTTCGCGTTCGGCTCCCTGGTGGCGGGTTGCCGGTTCTTCGCGGGCTACCCGATCACGCCGCAGTCGGAAGTGATGGAATGGCTCGGGAAGCAGCTGCCGCGGTTCGGCGGCACCATGATGCAGCCGGAGGACGAGCTGGCGTCGATCTCGATGGCGATCGGAGCTTCGACGGCGGGTGTGAAGTCGCTCACCGCGTCGTCCGGGCCGGGCATTTCACTCAAGCTGGAGGCGATGGGGCTCGCCTCGATGGCCGAGGTGCCGCTGGTGGTGCTGAACGTGCAGCGGGTCGGCCCTTCCACCGGCATCCCCACCAAGACCGAGCAGGGCGACCTGCTGCAGGCGCTCTACGGCACACACGGCGATGCGCCGAAGGTGGTCCTCTCCACGACCGACGTGGATGACTGCTTCTGGGTCGCCGTGGATGCCTTCAACATCGCGGAGCGGTATCAGACGCCGGTCCTCGTTCTGTCGGACCAGGGCATCGGGCACCGCACCGACGCGATCCCGCCGTTCGACCTCAGCGAGGTGAAGGTCGTGGACCGGCGCCTGGCTACCGAGGCCGAGCTGGCCGCGGTGGACCCGCACCACGGCTTCCGTCGCTATGCGACGACGGAGAGCGGGGTGAGCCCGATGACGGTGCCGGGCCAGCCACGGGGCAACTACCTGATGTCGGGGCTGGAACACGACGAGCTGGGCCGGCCTGTGTCCGGCTCGGCGGTGCACCAGAAGATGAGCGAGAAGCGGGCCCGCAAGCTCGAGTCGGTGCCGCGCGAGTACGCGCACCTGATGATCGCGGCGGGCGACCCCAAGGCGGAGGTGGCGGTACTCGCGTGGGGCGCCGCCAAGGGCGCGGTGCTCGAAGCGGCGGAGCAGCTCGCGGCGGCGGGCGTCCGCGTGCGCGCGGTGATTCCGCGGTTGCTGATGCCGTTCCCCATCGAGCAGGTCGAGCGGGAGCTCGAGGGCAAGAAGGTGCTGCACGTGGTCGAGTTGTCGTTCTCGGGGCAGTTCTACACGTACCTGCGCAGCGTGCTGCGGCCGGAGCTGGCCGCACGCCTGGTCCGTCACTCGCGGGCCGGCGCGGCGCCGCTCGGGGTGGGGGAGATCTGCGGCTTCATCCAGCCGTCGGCTCAGCCCATCGCGGCCGATTGAGTGAGGAACCCATGGCGCATCAGGCAGTAACTCAGCTCACGCAGAAGGACTACAAGGCCTCGCTCCAGCCGGTCTGGTGTCCGGGATGCGGGGACTTCGGCGTCGTCGCGGCGGTCTACCAGGCGCTGGCGAAGCTGAACCTCGATCCCGACCACACCATGCTGGTGAGCGGCATCGGGTGCTCGTCCCGGCTGCCGGGCTACGTGAACACCTACTCGTTCAACGCGATCCACGGGCGCGCGATTCCGATCGCGACGGGGGTCAAGGCCGCGAACCCGGAACTGACGGTGCTCGCGGTGGGCGGCGACGGCGACGGATTCGCGATCGGCACCCAGCACTTCGTGCACGCGGCCCGGCGCAACGTGGACATCACCTATGTCTGCATGGACAACTCGATCTACGGGTTGACCAAGGGACACGTGTCCCCGACGACGCCTACCGGCGAGGTGACCAAGACCAGCCCGTACGGCAACATCGAGGAGCCGATGAATCCGGTGCTGATGGCGCTGGCCTGCGGCGCCACGTTCATCGCGCGCTCGTTCTCCGCCGACGTGAAGACGTCGGTGGAGCTGATCGCCGAGGCGATCGAGCACCCGGGATTCTCGTTCGTGCACCTGATCTCCCCGTGCCCGGTGTTCCGCGGCCGCCAGCAGTTCGACTGGGTGAAGGAGCGGATTCGGCGGACGCCGGAAGGATTCGACTGCACCAAGCGCGAGCAGTCTCGGGCGATCGCGTTCGAGGACCCACACGAGCACATCACACTCGGGTTGATCTGGCGTGACCAGCGCCCTGGCCTCATCTCGCGGCAGCAGGATATCCGCGACAAGGCCACCGCCAAGGGCACGCCGACGTACGAGGACGTCCTCCAATCGTTCATTCCGGACTTCGGCGCGGTCGCTGCGGCGCGCTGACGAGCGGACGCACAGACGCACGGACGCATGGAGGGGAGGGCTGCCAGCGGCGGCCCTCCCCATTTGCGTCCCCCCGTCGTATTGTCGGCCCGTGCCCCTGTGCGTCCGTGCCTCTGTGCCCCTGTGCGTCTGTGCGTCCGTGCGTCTGTGCGTCCACTCGTGCGGGGCGGTGACTGGGTGACGGTCCTGTGATTGCGCGGGGCGAGGTGACCGTGCCCGGGGACAAGTCCATCACCCACCGGGCGCTGATGCTCGCCGCGCTCGCGGACGGACGCTGCGCGCTGCGCGCACCGCTCGCGGCCGGGGACACGCGTGCGACCGCGGCGGCGCTGCGCCGCCTGGGCGTCGCGGTCGGCCCGCTCACGGAGGGGCGGGTGGTCGCGGTCGCGGGCGGCGGCCTGCACCCGTTCCGGCCGGCGGCCGGCGTGCTCGACTGCCACAACTCCGGCACGACGGCGCGGCTCCTGCTGGGCCTGCTGGCCGGCCACGGGTTCGCAGCGCGGCTGACGGGCGATCGCAGTCTCCGGCGGCGGCCCATGGCGCGCGTCACCGAGCCGTTGCGCGCGATGGGCGCCGCCCTCCGGGCCGCGGACGGGGAGCGCCTGCCGATCGCGATTCACGGGGGCCCGCTGGTCCCGCTGGCGTGGCGGAGCCCGGTGGCGAGCGCGCAGGTCAAGACGGCGGTGCTGTTCGCCGGCCTGGTGGGCGGTGTGAGCGTCTCGGTCACGGAGCCGGTGATCTCGCGCGATCACACCGAGCGGCTGCTCCGGCTGCTCGGCGTGCGCGTGACGGTGGACGGCACCACGACGTCGGTCGAGCCGGTCGAGTCCCTGCCGGCCTTCGACGGGGAGATCCCGGGCGACCTGTCGTCGGCGGCCTACCTGTTGGCGGCGGGCGTGCTGGCGGAGTCGGGCGAGGTGGTCGTGAAGAACGTCGGCATCAACCCGACGCGGTCGGGCTTCCTCAGGGCGCTCGAGCGGATGGGTGCGGCGGTGGAAGTCACCGAGCGGTGGGTGAGCCTGGGCGAGCCCGGGGCGACGCTGGTGGCGCGGCCGGCACCGCTCAGTTTCCTGGTGGTGGAGCCGTTCGAGATCCCCAGTATGGTGGACGAGGTCCCGCTGCTCGCGTGCCTCGCTTCCCGTGCTGCAGGGACCTCGCTGTTCCGCGGCGTGGGGGAGTTGCGCGTCAAGGAGAGCGACCGCCTGGCGCTGGTGGCGGCGAACCTCGCGGCGCTGGGCGTCGCGGCGCACGCCGAGGGCGATACCCTGTTCGTGGAGGGGAGCGAAGCGCCGCCGCGGGGCAGGGTGATCACGGCGGGTGATCACCGGCTCGCGATGGCCTTCTCCATCCTGCGGGCGATCCCGGGCGCGGAGGTCGAGCTTGACGACAGCCGGTCCGTCGCGATCTCATACCCCAACTTCTTCCGGGACCTGGCGAGTGTCCTCCACCCGTCGTAGCCGGCCGATCATCGCGATCGACGGCCCCGCGGCCAGCGGCAAGAGCACGACCGCGCGGGCGGTGGCCGATTCGCTCGGCTTGCCGCACATCGACAGCGGCGCGCTGTACCGGGCGATGACCCTGATCGCCCTGGAGCTGCCGGAGCCACCGGAGCGGTGGCGGGCGGAGGAGCTGGTGGCCCGGGCCACGGCCCGCGGGCTGTCGCTGGTCCGCGTGGGTGGCGCGGGCACGCTGGGCGTCGCGGTGCAGGGGACGGCCGTCGCCGAGCCATTGCGCAGCGCGGCGGTGACGCGGGAGGTGTCGCGCGTCGCGGCGATGGGGCCCGTGCGCGACTTCGTCAACCGGCTGATCCGGGACGCCGCGCCGGATGGCGGCGTCGTGCTCGATGGCCGGGACATCGGCACCGCGGTGTTCCCCGACGCCGAGGTGAAGGTCTTCCTGGTGGCGGACCCGAAGGAGCGGGCGCGCCGCCGCCTCGCGGAGCAGGGGCGCGCGCCCGATCTCGAGAGCGTGCGGGCGGAGGCGGAGGCCCTGGTGCGGCGGGACGCGCGAGACGCCTCGCGCGACGTCGCGCCGCTGGCGCGGGCGCCGGATGCGGTGCTCCTCGATACGACCGCGCTGAGCTTCGAGCAGCAGGTCCGAGCGATCGTGGATCTGGTGAAGGTGCGGTCTCCATCGCTTGACCGCGCCGGCGGCGGAGCATAAGCTTCAAGGCTACTCGCGCACGCCACTGGGGCCTGTGCGCGCCCGGTTCCCCATTTCCGCGCTGTAAGACGCGCGCCGAGGTTGCAGTGTCTACCTTGACCGAGAACGAGGACGCCCAGGAAGCGGCGTCCGCCACCCCTCCCGCTCCACCCGCGCCCACCAAGCTGAACGTCCGGGCCGACCTGTACGACGAGAGCTACTCGCCGGAGCAGTACGCCCAGATGATGGCGATGTACGAGGGCACGCTCCAGCACATCGAGGAAGGCGAGATCGTCAAGTCGCGGGTGCTCCGCGTGACGGACAACGCGGTCATCCTCGACGTCGGCTTCAAGTCTGAAGGCGCCGTCCCGATCGAGGAGTTCAAGGACGCCCACTTGCTCAAGGAAGGCGACGAGATCGAAGTCTTCCTGGAGAACCTGGAGGACAACGAGGGCGCCGTCGTCCTGTCGAAGAAGAAAGCCGACTTCATGCGGGTGTGGGAGCGCATTCGCGTGGCGTACGAAAACGACGAGCCGGTCGAGGGGACGCTGGTCAAGAAGATCAAGGGCGGGGTCGTGGTCGACCTGATGGGCGTGGATGCCTTCCTGCCGGGCTCGCAGATCGCGCTGCGGCGGGTGCCCAACATCGACGAGCTGCTCGGCCAGACCTACCAGTTCAAGATCATCAAGCTCAACAAGCGGCGCCGCAACATCGTCGTGTCGCGCCGGGTCATCCTCGAGGCCGAGCGTGCCACCAAGCGCGAGCGGCTGATGAAGGAGCTCGAGGTCGGCCAGGTGCGGAAGGGCGTGGTCAAGAACATCACGGACTTCGGCGCGTTCATCGACCTCGGCGGCGTGGACGGCCTGTTGCACATCACCGACATGTCGTACGGGCGCGTTTCGCACCCCAGCGAGATGGTCAAGTTCGGGCAGGAGCTCGAGGTCAAGATTCTCGACATCGACTGGGAGCGCGAGCGCATCTCGCTCGGCCTCAAGCAGCTGCAGGCGTATCCGTGGGCCAATGTCGCGGCCAAGTACCCGGTCGGGACCCGCGTGCAGGGCAAGGTGGTTTCGATCACCAATTACGGCGCGTTCATCGAGCTGGAGCCCGGCATCGAGGGGCTGGTGCACATCTCCGAGATGTCGTGGACCCGCAACGTGCGCCATCCGTCCAAGATCGTCTCGATCGGCGAGACCATCGAGGCGGTGGTGCTGAAGGTGGACGAGACCGAGGAGAAGATCTCGCTCGGCATGAAGCAGACGGAGCAGGATCCCTGGATGGTCCTGCCCCTCAAGTACCCCGTCGGCACGCGGATCAGCGGCAAGGTCCGCAACCTGACGAGCTTCGGCGCGTTCGTCGAGATCGAACCGGGCATCGACGGGCTGATCCACATCTCCGACATGTCGTGGACCAAGCGCGTGCAGCACCCGTCCGAGGTGGTCAAGAAGGGCGACACCGTGGACGTGGTGATCCTCAACATCGACGCCGACAACAAGCGGATTTCGCTCGGCCTCAAGCAGGCGGAGGAAGATCCGTGGCTCAAGATCGGCGAGACGTATCCCGTCGGCCTCGAGATCAAGGGCCACGTGGTGCGCCTGATGGACAAGGGCGTCGTGGTGGATCTCGGGAACGACATCGAGGGCTTCGTCCCGATGAGCCAGCTCGGGGTGCCGGACATCCAGACGCCGGGTGACGCCGTGAAGGAAGGGCAGGTGGTGGTGCTCAAGGTCCTCGAGGTGGACCCGATTCACCACCGCATCGTGCTCGCGGCGATCGAGTTCCCGGACGAGCCGCTGCGCGTGATTCCGAAGCCCCCGATCGACGACGGCGGGTCGTCCGACTCGAGCCCGGACGCGGTTGCTCCCGAAGCAGCGGCACCGGAGGGTGCGGCTCCGGAGAGCGTGGCTCCCGAGTCGGGAGAGCTGCCGCCGGCCTAGCTGCGGGCGACCGCAGCGTACGAGGCGCCGCCCGCGGGATGGGCGGCGCCTTCGTCATGGAGGGCACCGTGGCGCATGAACCGCGGTCCGGCACGGGTGACGAAACCGTGCTGATCGACTCGGTGGCGGCCGGGGGCGACGGCGTGGGCCGGCTGGCGGACGGCATGACGGTGTTCGTCCCGCGCACAGCGCCGGGAGACCGGGTGAGCGTCACCAACATCCGGCGCAGCCGCCGGCACGCCCACGCGGTCGTCGCTCGCGTGGTGGCGCCCGGCCCGGGCCGGGTGGAGCCGTGCTGCGTCCACTTCGAGCGCGACCGCTGCGGCGGGTGCCAGTGGCAGCACCTCTCGGCCGAGGCGCAGGCGGCCGCCAAGCGCCGGGTGGTGGGCGACGCGCTGCGGCGGATCGGCGGGCTCGCCATCGAAGACCCGGTGCTGGTCCCCAGTCCTCGCGCCGTTGGATACCGCGCGACGATTACCCTGACGGTTCGCTGGGGCCCGGAGGGCCCGATCGCCGGCTTTCATCGCGCTACGGCCGCCGACCCGGTGTTCGCGCTCGACCGGTGCGCGATCGCCCGCGACGAGGTCGGCGCGCTCTGGGCGGCGCTCCGCCCGGCGCTGGGGGCGCTGCCCCAGGGGCACGATGTCCGGCTCAAGCTGCGCGTGGCGACCGATGGGGCGCTGCACGTGGTCGTCGGCGGTGGGCTCGGCGCGTGGACAACGCCGCAGCCGCTGGCTGACGCCGCAGCCGCGGCCGGCCTCACCGCGACGGTGTGGTGGGAACCGACGGCGGGGGCCGTCCGCCGGATGGCGGGGCCGCCCGCCGACCGCGGGGCCGTGGCCTTCGAGCAGGTGAATCCGGAGGTCGCCGCGGCGCTCCGGGCCGCGGTGCTCGAGGCCGCGCCCGCACCCGCGGGTCGTGCGCTCGACCTCTACGCCGGGGCGGGCGAGATCGGCTTGGCGCTCGCGTCCCGCGGCTGGGAGGCGGTCGCCGTGGAGGCGGACCCGCGGGCGGCGGCGCGTGCGTCGGAGCGGGCGCGCCGGGAGGGCAGCGCGCTGCGCGTGGTGGCCGGGCGCGTCGAGCACTGCCTCGCGCAGCTCTTGCCGGCGGATCTGGTGATCGCGAATCCGCCGCGGGCGGGGCTGGATGCGGCGGTGACGGCACTGCTGGCCGGACGGCCTGTGGGGCGGCTCGCGTACGTCTCCTGCGATCCGGCCACCCTCGCTCGCGACCTGAAGCGGCTGGGAGCCGACCCCGCGCGGCTGGTGGTGCGCTGCTTCGATATGTTCCCGCAGACCAGCCATGTGGAGACCCTGGCGCTGCTGGGGCGCCCTGGGCGTTGACCTCCGCACGCGCCCCGGGTATTTTTCAAAGCTGTTGCGACTTAGGCCTTTACAAGCGAACGACTTGGAGAGCATGAAGACGCATGCGGTGACGCCGTCCGAAATCCAGCACCACTGGTTCGTCGTGGATGCCACCAACGTGCCGTTGGGGCGTCTGGCGTCGCAGGTGGCGCAGGTGATCCGGGGAAAGCACAAGCCGATCTTTTCGCCCCACCTCGACACGGGCGATTCCGTGATCGTGGTCAACGCGGCGAAGATCCGGCTGACGGGCCGGAAACTCGAGCAGAAGCGCTACTTCCGGCATACTGGCTACATGGGCCATGAGCGGTTCACGTCGCTCAAGACGGTCATGGCGACGCGGCCCGAGCGGGTGATCGAGCGCGCCGTGTTCGGGATGCTGCCCAAGACGTCGTTGTCGCGGCAGGTGCTGCGACTCAAGCTGCGGGTGTACGCGGGCGCGGAGCATCCGCACGTCGCCCAGCAACCCACGCCGCTGGTGCTGCGCGGCTCTGCGACTGTGAGGAAGGCATGATTCCGGACGTCCCGATGCGCTTTCACGCCGTGGGCCGGCGCAAGACCTCGATCGCGCGGGTCTACCTCAAGCCGGGCTCCGGGAAGTGGGAGGTCAACGGGCGGACGCTCGGCGACTACTTCCCGCGCAGCTCGCTGGTGTCGCTCATCCAGCAGCCGTTCACGGTGACGGATACGCTCGGCGCCTTCGACGTCAAGGCGAACGTGAACGGCGGCGGCGTCACCGGCCAGGCCGGCGCGCTCCGGCTCGGCATCGCGCGTTGTCTGCTGATCGTGGACGAGCAGCACCGGCGCAAGCTGCGCGAGCAGGGGTTGCTGACCCGTGACTCGCGGGCCGTGGAGCGCAAGAAGCCCGGCCAGCCCGGCGCGCGGAAGCGCTTCCAGTTCAGCAAGCGGTAGCAGCGCAGGACATCCCTCACACCGCTGGATCTCGCCTGGGGTGTCCGCCGGTGGCGGATGCGGGCGGGAGTGGAAGGCGGTGGACGATGAACCCCAACGACGGTGCAGGAGCACATGGCCTTTCCTGAGATTCAAGAGCTGCTGGAAGCGGGGGTGCACTTCGGGCACCAGACCCGCCGCTGGAACCCGAAGATGCGCCGGTTCATCTTCGCGGAACGCAACGGCATCTACATCATCGACCTCGAGAAGACGATCAAGCAGCTCCAGCTCGCACAGGATCTGATGCGTGAGGTGGTGCTGCGTGGCGAAGGCGTGCTGTTCGTCTGCACCAAGAAGCAGCTCAAGGCGATCCTTCGGGCCGATGCGGAGAAGTGCGGAGCCTACTTCGTCACCGAGCGGTGGCTGGGCGGGACGCTGACCAACTACACGACGATCAAGAAGCAGATCCGCCGCCTCAAGGACCTCGAGCAGGGCCAGGAGGAGGGGAGCTTCGAGTTCTTCACCAAGAAGGAGCAGTTGCTGCTGGAGCGGGAGCGGATCAAGCTGGAGCGGAACCTGTCGGGCGTGAAGAACATGGCCCGCCTGCCGGGCGCGCTGTTCGTGGTGGACGCCAAGAAGGAGCGGATCGCCGTGGCCGAGGCCAACAAGCTCGGAATCCCGGTGGTGGCCATCGTGGACACGAACGCCGATCCGGACATCATCACCGTGCCCATCGCGGGGAACGACGACGCGATCCGCTCGGTGTCGCTGATCAGCGGCGCGATCGCCGACGCGATCAGCGAGGCGCGGGCGCGGATGCCGGCGCGCGAGGAAGCGGAGGAGACCGACTTCGCCGCGTATTCGACCGACGCGGGGGCCACGGAGGGCGGCGAGTCGGAGGCGGAGAAGCGGCGCCGGCGGCCGCGCCGCAAGCGCCGGCCCAAGCCCGAGGCGATCGTGGCGCGCATCAAGACCGACGAGGCAGTGCCCGCGGTGCCTGCGGTGCCCTCGGCGGCGGCCGAGGACGCCACCGCCTAGCGGGGCCCCCCGCCGGAGCTGGAGTACCGCCGCCTCTGCCCGGTCGGGCGGGCGGCGGTTTTTGCAGGCGAACCCAGGTGGAGATCATGACCGATACCATGGCGAGCATCAACGCGAAAGACGTGGCCGAGCTGCGCCGGCGCACCGGCGCCGGCATGATGGATTGCAAGAAGGCGCTGGCCGAGACGGGCGGCGATTTCGACAAGGCCGCCGAATGGCTGCGGGCGCACGGCGCGGCGCGGGCCGACAAGCGCGCCGAGCGTACGGCCAAGCAGGGCCTGGTCGAGTCGTACGTGCACCACAGCGGCAAGCTCGGCGTGCTGGTCGAGCTCAATTGCGAGACCGACTTCGTGGCGCGCACCGAGGACTTCCGGCAGGTGGCCAGGGACGTCGCGATGCACATCGCCGCGGCGGCGCCGCTCGCGGTGAGCACGGACCAGCTGCCGGCCGAGGTGGTCGAGCGGGAGCGGCGCATCTACACGGAGCAGGTGGCGCAGGAGGGCAAGCCGGAGGCGATCCGCGCCAAGATCGTCGAGGGCAAGCTCAAGAAGTTCTACAGCGAGGCGGTGCTGCTCGAGCAGCCGTACGTGAAGGACGACAGCCGGACGGTGGGCGACATCGTCAAGGAGCTCTCCGGCAAGACGGGCGAGAAGGTGGTGGTGCGCCGCTTCGTGCGTTACCAGCTCGGCGAGGACGTGTGAGCCTCGCGTACCGCCGAGCGCTCCTCAAGCTCTCCGGCGAGGCGCTCGCCGGGGAGCGGGGGTTCGGCCTCGACCTGGCGGTGATCCACCGGCTGGCCGATGAGGTCAAGGCCGTGCGGGCGGAAGGCGCGGACATCGGCCTGGTGATCGGGGGCGGGAACATCATCCGCGGCTCGGTGGCGAGCCGGGAGGGGATGGACCGCGTCTCGGCCGACTACATGGGGATGCTGGCCACGGTCATCAATGCGCTCGCCGTGCAGGACGTGCTCGAGCGCAAAGGCGTGGACACGCGCGTCCTGACCGCGATCCGGATGGAGGCGCTGGCCGAGCCCTACATCCGGCGGCGCGCCATCCGGCACCTCGAGAAGGGACGGGTGGTCATCTTCGCGGGCGGGACCGGCAATCCCTATTTCTCGACCGACACGGCGGCGGTGCTGCGCGCGCTGGAGATCGAGGCACAGGTGCTGCTCAAGGGCACCAACGTCGACGGCGTGTACACCGCGGACCCCCATAAGGACAAGAGCGCCGAGTTCATCCCCGAGGTGAGCTACCTGGACGCCATGGTCCGGGGGCTCGGCGTGATGGACGCGAACGCGTTCGGGCTGTGCAAAGACAACGGGCTACCGATTCACGTGTTCAACATCAACCAGCCCGGTGCGGTGCTGCGCATCCTCCACGGCGACCGCATCGGCACAATCGTGCGATGACCACGCTGACACTGCAGGAGATCGTCAAGCAGGCGCGCGCCGCGATGGACAAGGCGATGGACAGCACGCGGCGCGAGTTCGCCACCATCCGCAGCGGCAAGGCCACGACGTCACTCCTGGACCTGGTGCGGGTGAGCGCGTACGGCAACGAGATGCCGCTGAACCAGGTGGCGTCGGTGTCGGCGCCCGAGCCCCGGCTGCTGACGGTGACGCCCTGGGACAAGTCGCTGACGGGCGCCATCGACAAGGCGTTGCGGGAAAGCGATCTCGGCCTCAATCCCGCGACGCAGGGCGGGGTGATCCGCATTCCCCTGCCGCCGCTGACCGAGGAGCGGCGCCGCGAGCTGGTCAAGGTGGTCCACAAGCTCGCCGAGGAGGGCAGGGTCGCCGTGCGCCACGCGCGCCACACGTCGAAGGAGCAGCTCAAGAAGATCGAGCACGTCTCCGAGGACGATCAGCACAAGGCCGACCACGAGCTCCAGAAGGTCACCGACGACCACATCAAGCACCTCGACGAGCTGGTGAAGGCCAAGGAAGCGGAGATCATGGAAGTGTGAGCGGGGCTCCCACGCTGGTTGATCGCATCCGCGCCGGCGGCGAGGTCCCGCGGCACGTGGCCGTGATCATGGACGGCAACGGCCGCTGGGCGCAGGAACGGCACCTGCCCCGGCCGGTGGGCCACCGCGAAGGCATGAAGGGAGTGCGCGAGGCGGTGGAGGGGTGCATCGAGGCCGGCGTCGAAGTGCTGACCCTGTTCGCCTTCTCCGAGGAGAACTGGAACCGGCCGCCGCTCGAGATCGGGGCCCTGATGTCGCTCCTCGAGGAGTACATCGCCCGGGAAACCGCCGAGCTCCGGTCCAACGGGGTCGAAGCGCACGTGCTGGGCGATCTGAGCCGCCTCAATCCCAGGGCCCGCGAGGCGGTGGACCGGCTGGTGGCCCAGACCCGCGGCGGAACCAAGCTGCTGTTGAACCTCGCCATCTCCTACTCGAGCCGCGCGGAGATCGCGCACGCGGCACGTCGCCTGGCCGAGGACGTGCTGCAGGGGCGGCTGGCGCTCGAGGACGTGGACGAGGACGCCGTGAGCCTCCGGCTCTACACGGCGGGACTGCCCGATCCAGACCTGCTGGTCCGCACCTCGGGGGAGCAGCGCATCTCGAACTTCCTGCTGTGGCAGTTGGCGTACACGGAGCTCTACCTCACTCCGGTGCTGTGGCCGGACTTCACCCGCCGCAACCTCTTCGAAGCGATTCTCGACTACCAGGGACGCGAGCGCCGGTTCGGTCGCGTCACGGCCTGATGCCTGCGGAGCGGATGGGTCACCGCGTCGCCTTCTCTGCGGTCGCGATCCCCGTGGCCGTCGCGGCCGCGTATCTGGGAGGCTGGGTGCTCGCGGCGCTGCTCGCCATCATCGGCGTGCTGGCCACGCGCGAAGTGTACGACCTCGCGGCGGCGACCGGGATTGACCCGCTGCGCCGCTCCGGGATGGCCGCCGCCGTCGTGGTGCCGCTGGCCACCTTCTGGGCCAAGGGCTCCGAGATCCGCTTCGCCGAGCCGGCCCTCTACCTGGGCGCGCTCTGGCTGCTGGCGGTCGTGGCCGTCGCGGCATGGCGGCGCGGACCGGGCGGCAGGCCGCTCGCGGCCATCGCGGTAACGGTGTTCGGCGTGCTGTACGCCCCGGGGCTGTTGAGCTTCGCGATCGTCCTGCGCCATCCCACGGGCGTCGGGCTGGAGTCCGGCCTCGGCACCGCGTTGCTCTTCTTCCCGCTGGCCCTCACGTGGATCGGCGACACGGCAGCGATGGCCGGCGGCAAGCTGATCGGCGGGCCGAAGCTGGCGCCGAAGCTCTCGCCACGGAAGACCTGGGCCGGGGCCGCGTGCGGCTTCGCGGGGACGCTCCTCTCGGCCTGGGCCTACGCGGTGTGGGTGCTCGGCCCGCTGGGGCGCCCGTTGGGGCGCGACCTGCCGCTGGTGGGCGCGCTCCTGGCCGGCGTGGCGATCAGTGTGAGCGGCCAGATCGGCGACCTGGCGGAGTCGCTGCTGAAGCGGGAGGTGGGTGTCAAGGACAGCTCCTCGCTGATCCCCGGCCACGGCGGGATGCTCGATCGGATCGACTCGCTGCTGTTCGCGCTGCCGGTGACGGCCGGGATCTTCCGGCTGTTCGGGGTCACATGAGCCGCGGTGTCGCGGTGCTCGGTTCCACCGGTTCGATCGGGACTTCGGCCCTCAAGGTGCTGGCGCGCCAACGGGAGCGGTTCCGGGTCGTCGCCCTCACGGCGTTCGGGCAGCGGGAGCGGCTCGAGGCGCAGGTGGCGGCGTTCCGGCCGGCGTTCGTCGGACTGGTGAGCGGCGCCGGCGGCGACGGGTGGCGGACCGGTCGCGCCTGCCTGGTTGAGGCCGTGACTCGGCCGGACGTGGACATCGTCCTGAACGGGATCGTCGGCGCGGCCGGGTTGGAGGCCACGCTGGCCGCGCTCGAGGCGGGGAAGCGGGTGGCGCTCGCCAACAAGGAAACGCTGGTGATGGCCGGGGAACTGGTCATGCGCACCGCGCGGGAGAAGGGCGGCGAGATCGTCCCGGTGGACTCGGAGCACTCCGCGATCCTGCAGTGCGTGACCGGCCGGCGCCCCGGTGAGGTGCACCGGCTGATCCTGACGGCGTCAGGCGGCCCGTTTCATTCGTGGGATGCCGAGCGGGTGCGCCACGCCACGGTGGCGGAGGCGCTCAACCACCCGACCTGGCGGATGGGGCGCAAGATCACGGTGGACAGCGCGACGCTCGCCAACAAGGCGCTGGAGGTCATCGAGGCCCACTTTCTGTTCGGGCTCCCGTTCGACCGCATCGAGGCGGTCGTGCATCCGCAGTCGGTCATCCACTCGTTCGTGGAGTTCGTGGACGGCTCGGTGCTCGCGCAACTCGGCTTCCCGAACATGGAGCTGCCGATCCTGTACTCGCTGACCCACCCGGAGCGCCTCGCCGATGACGGCATTGCGCGCTTCGACCCGGTCGCGGCCGGCCCGCTCACTTTCGAGCCGGTGCGGACCGAGGTGTTCCCGGCGCTGGCGCTGGGGATGCAGGCGGGCCGGACCGGCGGGTCGGCTCCGGCCGCGTTCAACGCCGCCAACGAGGTGGCGGTTGCCGCCTTCCTGGCGGGCCACGCGCCCTTCGGCCGGATCGCGGAGGTCATCGCCCGGGTGCTCGAGGAGCAGATCGTGACCGAGGTCGGGAGCGTGGCGGAGGTGGTGGAGGCCGATGCGTGGGCTCGGCGGCGCGCCGAGGAGCTGTTGCGGTGTTCCTGAACGCGAACTTCACCCTCGTCGCCATCGTCGCCGACATCATCGTCCTCGGCGTGCTCATCTTCGTGCACGAGCTGGGCCATTTCCTCGCGGCCAAGTCGGTGGGCATCGCGGTGCTCCGGTTCTCGTTCGGCCTGGGGCCCCGGACCCCGATTGGCGTGAAGATCGGCGAGACGGACTACTGCCTGTCGTGGATCCCGTTCGGCGGGTTCGTCAAGATGGCGGGGCTGGAAGAGGAGGGGGCCCCCGCCGCGCTGGAGGGTGGGTCGCAGGAAGTCCAAGTGCCGCGGGAGCGGACCTTCGACGCCAAGCCGCTGTGGGCCAGGGTGGTCGTGATCCTCGCCGGCGTCACCATGAACGCGCTGTTCGCGATCGCCATCTACATCGCCGTGGCCAGCGCGTACGGCGCCTCCGTGGACAGCACGGTCACGGTGGGCGGTGTGGATACCACCGCCCTGCCGCTCGGTGCCGCGGGGCTCGCCTCGCTCAGGCAGGGCGACCGCATCGTGCGCATCAACGGCGACTCGATGGCGGGGTGGCAGGCGATTCAGGACAAGCTGTACACCGCCGCGGGGACGCGGATCACCGTCGAGGTGGCCGGGCGGCCGAGCCCGATCCTGCTCGACGTGCCGCGATCGGAGAGCGCCTCGCGAGCGGCGCTGGTTGGTGCGCTCGCGCCGTGGCACGAACCGGTCCTCGGCGAGGTCGTGCCCGGGCACCCGGCCGAGGCCGCGGGACTTCGCTCGGGCGACCGCATCGTCTCCGCGGGGGGTGAGGCGATACCCTCCTGGGAGCGGCTCGTCCAGGCCATCGAGCGCAGCCCCGGCCGTGCCATCCAGCTCCAGGTGCAGCGCCAGGGCCGCACGCTCAGCGTGCCGGTCACGCCGCTTCCGACCGAGGTGCGGGATCAGGCGAACGGGAAGGTGCGGACCGTCGGACGCATCGGCGTCGGCCCGTACATCGAGCTGCGGCATTTCGGCGTGCTCGGATCGGTGAGTGAGGGATTCCGCCAGACAGGCCGGGGCGCCGGTCTCATTCTGTACACGCTGAAGGGACTCGTGACGGGACAGGTTTCGGCTCGGGAAATTGGCGGCCCGATTCTGATCGGCCAGTTGGCCGGAGAGGTGGTGCGGGCGGGACTGCAGTACTTCCTGGCCCTGGTGGCGCTGCTCTCCATCAACCTGGCGATCCTGAACCTGCTGCCGATCCCCGTGCTGGACGGGGGGCACCTGCTGTTCCTGGCGATCGAGGGAGTGCGGGGTCGGCCGTTGTCGGTCGAGCAGCGACAGCGTCTCACGCAGATCGGCTTCTTCGTGCTGGTGGGGATTATGGCGCTGGCGCTGGGCAATGATGTGCTACGCCTGTTTCGCTGACGGGGAGGTGATGTGGCGATGAGGTGAGGACGTGAGAACGGACGCCCCGCACTCACCTGCTCACATCATCACCTCCATCACTTCATCACCTCCCCGTTGGTTCACCTTCCCAGCATCTTCTTCACGGCATCCAGGGCCACTCCCGTCGTCGAGCGCTTCCCGGATAGCAGCCCGTCGAGGTCGTCGGCCAGGTCGGAGGCGTTGGCGTAGCGCTGCTCGCGGTCCTTCTCCATGCAGGTCAGGACGATCTTCTCGAAGGCGCGGGACAGCTCGGGGCGCTTCTTGCGCGGTGGCTCCGGTGGTTCCTCGACGTGGAGCCGTGCCAGCTCGTACCAGTCGCTGGAACGGAACGGCAGCTCGCCGGTGGCAGCGCGGTACATCGTGACACCCAGCGCGTAGACGTCGGTGCGGCCGTCCAGCGGGAGGCCGCGGGCCTGCTCCGGGGAGATGTAGTGCGGGGTGCCGATGGTGAGCTGCTTGCCGGTGGTGGAGACATAGGAGGCGATGGCTCTGGCGATGCCGAAGTCGGTCAGCACGGCGCAGCCGGCGCCGTCGAACAGGATATTCTGCGGCTTGATGTCACGGTGGATGACGCCGGCGTCGTGGGCGAAGGCCATGCCGCGCGCCACGTCGCGGGCCGTGCGGATGACCTCGGGCTCGGCCATCACGGCGGTCTCCTCCAGGCGCGCCGCCAGCGAGGCGGCGAGCTTGGGCATGGCGAAGTACACGGCCTCGCCGTCCTGGCCCGCCTCCAGAATGCGGATGATGTTGGGGTGCCTGAGCTCGCCGGCGATCGTGGCTTCGTTGAGGAAGCGCGCGGTGAACTGCGGGTCGCGCGCATACTTCGGTTTCAGGACCTTGAGGGCGATGTCGGGGGCGCCGCCGCCCTTGCTGGCGACCACGACCCACGCCATGCCGCCGGACCCGAGCAGGGCCGTGGCGAGGTACGGACCGATGGGCTTGCCGAGCAGGGAATCGACCTCGAGCGCCACGTGGGCCCCCTTGAGATCGGGATCGACCGGGGTTAAAGTACACTGCTACGCGGAATTAGAGAATCGCTCCCGGAACCGCGTGACGGGGGCCAAGGCGAAACACGAGGAACAGGCATGAGCTACGACAAGGCGGCTGCGGCCGCCCAGTACCGTCTCCACGAGAGCGATACGGGCTCGACGAGGGTTCAGATCTCGCTCATCAGCGCCCGAATCAACTCGCTGACCGATCACTTCCGTCAGCACGCCAAGGACCACCACGGACGGCTGGGCCTGATCAAGATGGTCGGGCGCCGGCGGCGTCTGCTGGAGTACCTGAAGCGTACGGACCTCGTGGCGTACCGCCAGCTCATCGACGAGCTGGGGCTCCGTCACTAGTTCAGGCCGGCAAGCGGGGCGCGCCACGACGGCGCGCCCTTCTTCCAGCATCCCACATCCAAGAGAGTCAGTCACGATGATGCATCGCCTCGAGCGGTCGTTCGCCGGCCGCACCTTCCGTATTGAGTGCGGGCGGATGGCCAAGCAGGCCGCCGGTTCCGCCCTCGTCCAGTTCGGCGAGACCACGGTCCTCGCCGCCGTGTCGGTCGCCGACACGGTGAGCAACCTGCCGTTCTTCCCGCTGCTGGTCGAGTACCGCGAGAAGTTCTACGCCGCCGGGAAGATCCCGGGCGGCTTCCTCAAGCGGGAGCTGCGCCCCCACGACGAGGAAATCCTCGCCGCGCGGCTGATCGACCGGTCCATCCGGCCGCTCTTCCCCGAGGGGTTCCAGAACGAAGTGCAGGTGTTCATCTACGTCCTGTCGGCCGACCAGGAGAACGACGCCGACGTGCTCGGCATGGTGGCGGCGTCGTTCGCGCTCGCCTCCTCCAAGATCCCGTTCGCCGGCCCGCTCGCCGGCGTGCGCGTGGGGCGGGTCGAGGGGAAGTGGATCCTCAACCCGACCTTCCAGCAGCTCGAGTTCTCGGACGTGGACATCGTGGTGAGCGGCACCGCCGACTCGATCATGATGGTCGAGGGCGGCGCGGGGGAGATCGCCGAGGCCGAGATGGTCGAGGCGCTGAAGGTGGCGCAGAAGGGCCTGCAGGAGTTGGTCGCCCTGGAGCAGGAGCTGCTGGGGCTGCACAGCGTGCCGAAGATGGAGTGGACCAAGGCCGAGCCGCCGGCCGACCTGGCCGCGCGCGTGGCCGAGCTGGCGAAGCCGCGGGTCAAGGAGGCGATGAACCTCGGCAAGAAGGAGGAGCGGTCGCAGGCGCTGTCGGCGGTGTACACCACCATCGTGCAGGAGCTGGCGACCGAGTTCCCCGACCAGAACCGGGTGATCGCCAACCTGCTGGCGGACCTGCAGTACGACGTGATGCGCAAGCAGGTGCTGGAGCGGGGCGAGCGGGTGGACGGGCGCGACGCGACGACGGTCCGCCCGATCTCGTGCGAGGTCGGCATCCTCCCCCGCGTCCACGGCTCGGCGCTGTTCACGCGGGGCCAGACGCAGGCCCTGGTGACGACGACGCTGGGCAGCGTGGACGACGAGCAGCGGATCGACAACATCGACGTGCCGCGGGAGACGACCAAGTCGTTCATGCTGCACTACAACTTCCCGCCGTTCTCGACCGGCGAGGTGCGGCCGATGCGCGGCACCTCCCGCCGCGAGATCGGGCACGGCGCCCTGGCCGAGCGGGCGCTCACGCCGCTGCTGCCGCTGTACGAAGAGTTCCCGTACACGATCCGCATCGTGTCCGAGGTCCTGGAGTCCAACGGCTCGTCCTCGATGGCGAGCGTGTGCGGGGCGTCGCTGGCGCTGATGGATGCGGGCGTGCCCCTCAAGGCGGCCTGCGCGGGCGTGGCGATGGGGCTGATCAAGGAAGGTGACAAGATCGTCATCCTGACCGACATCCTCGGCACCGAGGACGCGCTCGGCGACATGGACTTCAAGGTCGCGGGGACGGAGACGGGCATCACCTCGATCCAGATGGACATCAAGGTGAAGGGCCTCTCGCTCGACATCATGACGCAGGCGCTCGACCAGGCGAAGAAGGGCCGCCTGCACATTCTGGGCGTGATGGGCAAGACGCTGAAGGAGCATCGGTCCGAGATGTCCCAGTGGGCCCCGCGGATCCTGACGATCCAGGTGAAGCCGAAGGACATCGGGAAGATCATCGGGCCCAAGGGGGCCACGATCCGCGACATCGAGGAGCAGTCGGGAGCGAAGGTCAGCATCGACGACGACGGGGTGGTGACCATCGCCGCGGTGGGTGGCGACGCGGGCGCCAAGGCGCGGGAGATGGTGGAGGCGCTGATCCAGGAGGCGGAGGTCGGCAAGACGTACACGGGCAAGGTCAAGACCACCACCGCGTTCGGCGCGTTCGTCGAGATCCTGCCCGGGGTCGAGGGGCTGGTGCACATCTCGGAGCTGCAGCACGGGCGCACCGACAAGACGGAGGACGTCGTCAAGAAGGGCGACGTGGTCACCGTCAAACTGCTCGAAGTGGACGAGCGCGGCCGGCTGCGCCTGTCGCGTAAGGCATTGATCGAGAAGACCTGAGTGCAGACGGTCCGCCTCGACGAAGGGATCTGGCGCAGCGACGTTCCGAACGGCCTGGTGATCCTGACCGAGCGGATGCCGTGGCTGCGCTCGGCGGCGGCGGGCTTCTGGGTCAAGACGGCGTCGGCGCACGAGCCGCGCGAGAAGATGGGCGTGTCCCACCTGCTCGAGCACATGGTGTTCAAGGGCACGGACACCCGCTCCGCGCAGGACATTGCCGTGGCGCTGGAGTCCCGGGGTGGCGGGCTCGACGCCTACACCGGCCGCGACCACACGACCTACCAGGCGCGGATGCTGGACGCGGATCTCCCCCTCGCCCTGGACCTCCTCACCGACATCGTGCGGCGCCCGCTGCTCCGGGACGCCGACCTGGCGCTCGAGCGCAACGTGGTCCTCGAGGAGATCGCCACGGTCGAGGACACGCCCGACGACCTGGTGTTCGATCTGCACTCGGCCGCGCTGTGGCGCTCCCACTCCTACGGGTACCGGATTCTCGGCACGCGGGAAACCGTGGGCGGCATCACGGCGGAGGACCTCAGGGCTCTCCACGGCCGCACCTACCTGCCGCGTCAGCTGGTGTTCGCGGCCGCCGGCAACGTCGAGCATGAAGCGGTGCTGGGGCTGCTCGAGCGAGCCGGGTGGTTCGAGCTGGAGCCGGGACCGGAAGAGCGGGTGGTCGCCGCACCGTCCGCGGCGACGCAGCTCGAGCAGCGGATCGCGCGCGATGGCGCCCAAGTGCACCTGGTGTTCGGGACGGAGACCTTCCGCTACGGCGACCCGCGGCGACACGCGCTCGTCCTGATCTCCACGGTGTTCGGCGCGGGGATGAGCTCGCGGCTCTTCCAGCGGGTGCGTGAGGAGCTGGGGCTGGCGTACAACGTGTACGCCTTCCACTCGTTCTTCCAGGCGTCGGGCGCGGCAGGCGTCTACGTGGGAACCCAGCCGCCGACGGCACAGCAGGCCGCCGATACGATCCGTGAGGAGCTCGCGCAGCTCGCCCGGCACTCGCTCACCGCCGAGGAGCTGGCCTCCGCCAAGCAGCAGGTCAAGGGACAGCTGGTGCTGGCCCTCGAGGGGCCGGTCTCGCGAATGTACCGCCTCGCCGGTTCGGCGCTGTACGCTGAGCCCTACCGGACGATCGACACCGTGCTGGCCGAGATCGACGCCGTACGGGCCGACGAGGTTGCGTCCGTGGCCTCCGAGTTCTACGCGCCGGAGCGCCAGGTGGTGGTGTGGCTGGGCCCGAACTGAGCGCCGCGGGCACCACGCGCTCGTGAGCGTCGCGTCGGAGCTGGTTCCGCCGATCCTCTGCTACCACAAAGTCGACACGCGGTTCGAGCTGGGGTTCACCCAGATCGAGCCGCGCGTGTTTCGGCGCCAGGTCGAAACGCTGGCCGCGGCTGGCTACCGGTCGCTCGGCTCCGACGAGCTGCGCGCGCGCGTGTCCGGGCCGGCGCGTTCAGGGCAGGCCAGGGAACTCGTCTTCACGTTCGACGACGGCTACGCCGGGCTCGCGCGTCATGCCTTTCCGGTCCTCGCCGCGCACGGGTACCGGGCCCTGGTGTTCGTGGTCACCGACTACGTCGGCCGCGACAACGGTTGGGATGTCCAGTACGGTTGGCGCCGGTTCGCGCACCTCGACTGGGACGACCTGGCGCGGTGGCAGGAGCGGGGAATCGAGGTGCACTCCCACGGCGCGACGCACGCCCGGCTGACGTGGCTTTCCGACGCGCAGGTGGCGGACGAGCTGGGGCGCTCGCGAGAGGCGATCGCCGGGCGGCTGGGCCACCGGCCGGACGGCATCTCGTACCCCTTCAGCTCGGTGGACTCCCGGGTGCGCGGACTCGCGGAACAGGCGGGCTACCGGTTGGGATTCGCGGGCCCCTCGCAGCGCGGCGCTGACCCGCTCGCGCTGCTGCGCCGCCCGGTGTACGGGTGGGACCGCTTCGCCACACCCCTCGTCCTGGGAGAGTCTCCGTGGTCGGGTGTCGGACTTGGCCTGGCGCGCTTCACCAGCGGCTGCGCCGTGGGCACGGCTGTGATCCAGCGCGCGATGGGGAGACGCTACACGCAGGGGCTAGGGGCTAGGGGGTAGGGGGCTAGCGGCGCACCACCGCGCCCTTGCCGTTGCCGGCCAGTGCGTCGACGTAGCGCTCGTGGAACGCCTTGAGCCGGTCGACCATCGACTCGATCTCCTCCTGCGAGGGCAGGAAGGTCGTGCGAAAATGCAGCGTCCCGGGCTCCTGCCCGAACCCTGACCCGGGTACCACGCAGATGCCGGTCTCTTCGAGCAGCGCCAGGCAGTAGGCGGAGTCGCGTCCTGCCTCGTATGCGCGCCGCTGTTCCTCGCTCATCGCTGCCACGTCGACGCCGGGCTCCGGCGGCAACTCGAACCGCACGAAGCCGTAGAGCGCCCCCTGCGGCGACTCCAATGACATCCCGCTGATCGAGTTGATCCCGCGGCTCAGCACCTCGGCCTTCGCCTTGAGCGCGCGCAGGATGCCGTCCCGCTCCTCGACGTAGCGTGCGTAGCTCGCTTCGCCCGGCTGCGGCGGCGCGACCATCACGTACACCGCCAGCTGTCCCACCACAGTGGAGCACAGACTGATGGACTGAAGCTTCACCAGCTCCGCCAGCACGTCGTCCGGGATGTTGCGGAACTCGACGTAGCCGCCGCGGTGACCGCATTCGCCCAGGAAGCCCTTGGAGACCGAATGGAAGCTGAACAGCGACACCGACGTCTCGCCGAGATCGTGCATCACCTTGGCGAACGAGTGGAACCGCCGGTCCGGCGCGTAAACGTTCTCCTGGTACACCTCGTCGGCGAAGATGGACAGCCCGTTCGCCCGCGCGAAACGGATCACCATGGCGATGTTTTCGCGGGTCAGCACCGCTCCGGTGGGGTTCCCCGGATTGATCACCGCGATCGCGACCGGGTGGATGCCCTCTGCCCTGGCGCGCGCGACCGCGGATACCAGGCTCTCCTCACGCAGCTGCCAGTGGTGGCCCTCGTCGAGGTGGTACCCGATCGCCTTGCCGCCGTGCAGGGCGATCTCCGCGCTGTAGAGCGGGTACTGCGGAATCGGGATCAGGATACCGTCGTGGCGATCCTTGAGCAGCGCGACGACGGCCGCCTCCACGCCCTTGCTGGCGCCGTCGGTCAGGATGACGTGCCCCTTGTCGGCGGGAATCCCGTCGCGCCGGGAAATGAAGTCGGCCACCGCCTGCCGGATGAACGGGATGCCGGCGCTCTGCGAGTACGCCCCCGTGCCCGACGGATGCCGCTCGAGGATGGCGCGGACCTTCTGCACCACGTCCGCCGGGAAGTGCCGCAGCGCGGCCGGGTCGTCGAGCAGGGCGGGGTACTCCATCAGGCTGAGGATCTGCCGCAGATACGTCAGCGGCCGCTGCGCGAACGCCAGCGGGTTGCCGATGTTGCAGTAGATGACTTTCCGGCCCTGGGCCTCGAGCTCCTGCGCCCGGTTAGTGATGGCGCCCCGCACCGCATACTCGGCGCGCAGCAGGTCCCGGTTGAGATCGTTCCTAGTGATCATGGCGTCGCGCCAACTGTTCGAAGGTGAGATTCAGGACCGGGTAGCGGTACCAGTCACGGTAGTCGAAGTGCCACCACTCCGCATCATACACGGAGAAGCCCTGCGCTTCCATCGCGCGGCGCAGCAGGGCGCGATACCAGCGCTGGAGGCTCGTGCCGCCGGGATAGTCGGCGAAGGAGCGGGGCGAGAACTCGTCGTACCCCCCGACCATTTGAACCGGCAGCCCCGTGCGCAGATCGTACAACGTCAGGTCGACCGCGCAGCCGCGGTTGTGGTGCGAGCCGACCCTGGGGTCGGCGACGAAGATCTTCAACGAATCCGGCGTGGCGTCCCAGAACATCCGCGTCACGTACCACGGGCGATAGGCGTCGTGGATCAGGAGCCCGTAGCCCTGGCGCGCCAGCCACCGCTGCGCCCGCAGCAGCGCTTCGGCCGCCGGCCGCTGCAGGAAGGCGCGCGCCGTGGTGTACAGCGGCGTGCCCATGAAGTTGTCGGAGGTCGCGTAGCGGATGTCGAGCTTGATCGCGGGATCGAGCGACGTGAGGTCCACCAGGTCCGGTGTCCTGAGGCGAGGCCGCTGGACCGGCGGCCGCATCGCGAGCGCCGCTCGGCGCAGCGCCCCGATCGGCTGCAGCGGTGTGATATGAAAGGTCACGCCCGCTTCCGTGCCCACGGCTCGCCGCCTGAACACGACTCCCGCGACGGCGGCGGCTGCCGCCTGGCCATCGGGGCTGCGAGTGAATGCCACCTGTTCGCCGGCATACAGGCCATAGTCGGGGAACCGGAACAGGGAGTCCGATTCCTCGGTGAGCGGGTAGAGGGCGAACCACTCGATGAGGGCGTAGAGCTTCCCGTCACGCTCCAGGACGTAGAGGACGTCGTGGTCCCAACCGTACTCGCCGATGAGACCCAGGAAGCGCGAAGGCGGGGGTGCGGGTTTCGGACTTGGGCCCTGGCGGAGCGTGTCGCCCTGGTAGACGAGGAAGTCGCGCCCCAGCCCGATGCGCTCGCCATAGGTGAGGCGCCCGTCGATCACCAGGGTGTCACCGCGCCGACGCGCCGTCGACACGAAGCCGCCGGCTAACGGCTGCATCCAGAGCACGTCGCCGCGGACGTCGATGTCCAGGCCGAGCCTCCGGCCCCGCCACCGGCCGGCCAGGCGCGCCATCAGGCTGGACGGGATCGGCTCGGTCGTCTCGATGGAGGGCAGGGGCCGCCGTTCGCGGAGCGCCAGCATCAGCCGCAGCGCGGCGTCGGCGATCCGCTCCGGGACCGCGTTGCCCGCGTCAACGGTGGTGGAGACCGCTACTCCGAGCCGTTCGCGCGGGAGCGCGGCCAGTTCCGTGCCGAACCCATAGTGCCAACCGCTGTGTCCGATGCGCTGATGGCCAGCGAGTTGGGAAACCGCGAACCCCAGCCCGTAGCCGCTCGACTGGCTCTTCTCTCCGAACTGGATGCCCCACATGGCGGCCAGCGTGGAATCGGCGAGAATCCGGCCGCCCCGGCCGGCACCGCCGGCGAACAGGGCGCTCAGGAAGCGCCCCAGGTCGACCATTGTCGTCGTGAGCTCGGCGGCGGGCACGAGACCCAGAGGAAAGGTGGGCGCGGCAAACGTGCGTCCGTCCGTCGTCCACATCTGCCCGCGAGCCCGTCGCGCCACGAGGTCCGGTGACGGGTCGAAGCTGCTGCTCGTCATGCCCAGCGGATCGAGCACCGACCGCTGCAGGTGGACGGCAAACGGCTCCCCCGTCACCCGCTCCACGATGTACCCGGCGAGCGTGATGGCCGCGTTCGAGTACTTGGTGCGCGAGCCCGGCGGGTAGATGAGGGTGGTGCCATTGAGGCTCAGTGCCGTCGCCGCGAGCGCCGGGGAGGTCGGGTCGAAGTAGTTGCCGACCGGAGGCTCCCGCACCAGGCCCGAGCGGTGCGACAGCAGCTCCCGCAGCGTGATCGGCAGGCCGAACGGGTCCACTGGGTGAAACTCGGGCACGTAGCGGGTCACCGGGGTGTCGAGCGCGACCCGGCCAGCCTCGACGAGCTGCATCACGGCGACGTCGGTGAAGAGCTTCGACACCGAGGCTACGCGATACGGCGTCTCGGCCGTTGCGGGCGTGCCGTCAGCGGGGTTCGCGACGCCGAAGCCCTGCGCCCACACGGTCTCCTGATCGTCCACCAGGGCCACGGAGAGTGCGGGGAGGTGCTTCTCGGCCATCTGGGACCGGATGAAGCGCGTGAGCACGGCGGCGACGCTGTCGTAGTCGCGCCGCGGCGGGATGACCGATTGCGCGTGAAGCGGCGCGGCGACGGCTGCGGCCAGGAGAACCGCCGCGCGCACCCGTCCAGTGAACAGAAGTGGCGAAGGCCAGTTGGAAACGGCGTCGTTCATTGGTGGGACGTAGTGCTCCCCGGAGTCACGCGCAACCCCGCCGGATGCGGGAAGGGGCGGTCCAGAGCGGGCCGCCCCTCGGAGCACGTCGAGACCCTGGGAGCCCTATTGGCCGCCCGGGCCGCGCCTGCCGCCCATCGGTGGCAGCTCGGCGAGGTTCTTGTCGAAGATCTTCTGCTGGTCCGGCGTCAGCACGGCGCGGATGTCCCTGTCCTCGCTTGACCGTACCTCGGTCATCCTCGCACGCGACGCCGAATCCGGCGCCCCACCCTGCGAGAAGAGCGCCCGGATGCGGGGCTGATACGCGGTCTGAATGGAGTCGATCGACGCCTGCTGCTGCGACGTGAGCGTGATCCCGTTCAGCAGCATCTGCATGCGCCGGGCCGGGCCTCCCTGCCGCATGCCGCCCATCCCGCCACCGGGCGGGCCGGAGGGGTTCTGTGCGAGCGCCACCGAAGCCGTCAAGGCCAGCAGCGCAGTCGAAACCAGCGCGAGGCGAATCCTCATGTCTTCCTCCGAATGGGACGAATTGCCAACGAAGCCGATACCTACCATCGTACGGTCCAGACCAGCGATCCGTTGATGGGGCGCGGCAATGCCAGCGGCTTCGACGCAACCGCTCGCCAGACGTTAATGTGAACGTGGCAGGATCGTCGGATACAGTACCTGGCCCGGCCGTGACCCGGGCGACGTTTGGCGCTACCCTCCATGCAACGTCTGCCGAGGCGAATCAGATGGAACCGCTCAAGCTTGATGCTCGCACCACAGCGCTGATCCTGATCGACCTGCAGCGGGGTATCGTCGGACGAGAGACCGCCCCGCACACCGCCCAGGACGTCGTGTCGCGCTCTCGCCGCCTGGCTGAGCAATGCCGGCGGGTGGGCTCGACGGTGATCCTGGTGCACGTCAGTCACGCCCCCGATGGCAAGGATCGGTTGGCACCTCGGGCGGACGCCGCGGGCTGGGGCGGCCCGGTGCCCCCGGATTTCAGCCAGATCGTGCCGGAGCTTGGCCCCTTGGATGGCGACCTGGTCATCACCAAACGGCAGTGGGGTGCCTTCTACGGCACGGAGCTGGATCTGGAGCTGCGCAGGCGCGGGATCCGCACCATCGTCCTGGGTGGTATCTCCACCAACTTCGGCGTCGAAAGCACCGCGAGGGACGCTTACGAGAGAGGGTACGAGCAGGTCTTTGTGGAAGACGCGATGGCTGGCATGACGGCCGAGGCCCATCGGTTCGCCGTCACCGGCATCTTCCCGCGCATCGGCATCGTGCGTTCGACCGAGGAGGTTCTGGCGGCGCTCAAGTAGCTGGTTGCACCGCGATGGCGGCCCGTCAACTCTAGGCGGCCTCCAAGGCTGGCAAGGTATTGTGGCTCCTCATCTTGCCGGTTCGCATATCACCCTCTGAGCGAAGGCTGGTTCGGCGCGCCGAATGGGGATGACAGCGCAGGGGCGCGAGCCGGTTCCGGCCCGCGCCCCTGCGGTTTTCCACCTCCCCATCAGGCGGCTATGGACCCTGCGGAGCCAGCCGCTGCGGCTGTGGTTGCTGCCGCTGTTGCCGCTCGCGGTCCAGGACCTCCTTGTCGTAGTCCGCCGTATTGCGTGGCGGGGGGGTGCAAGTCGGCCACGACGTCCCCTGTGGGCCGGCGGGTCCCATCCCCGCGCGCGTCGGGAAGACCGTGCGCTCGACCCGCGAGGTGGGCACCGTGTCCTCCGACGCCAGGTAGACCAGCATCGCCGTGAGGACCGCGTTCGACTTCAGGTCGTCGAAGACGATCTTGTCGAAAGTGTCGCGGTTGGTGTGCCACGTGTACAGGAAGTAGTCCCAGTTGACGGAGCCCAGTCCGAAGCCCGGCGCCCCGGCGCAGTCGAACGAGGCGTGATCGGTGCCGCCGTTGGCCGGCATGCCGGGGAACTGGAACTTGATGTCGCGTGTGAGCTCCGAGGGTACCCGCGACAGCCAGCGCGCCAGGCTGGCGGATGCGTCGGTGTATCCGTTGGCCGACATGCTGACCACGCGCCCGGTGCCGTTGTCCTGATTGAACAGCGCCTGGAGGTGGGCGACGATGTCCTGGTGATCGGCGACGAACCCGCGGGAGCCGTCGAGCCCGTTCTCCTCCGAGGCCCAGTGACCCACCAGGATGGTGCGGCGGGGGTTGGGATAGACCTGCTTCAGGATCCGCAGCGCCTCCATCATCGTGATCGTGCCGGTCCCGTTGTCAGTAGCCCCGGAGCCGCCGTCCCATGAATCGAAGTGCGCCGACAGCATCACGTACTCGTTGGGTAGCTCGCTGCCGCGGATCTCCGCGATCGTGTTGAACACCGGCACCTCGCCCAGGGCCTGCGATTCGGCCGCGAGCTGGATGACCGGTCCCTGGTGGTTCTGCGCCAGGCGGGCGATCAGGCCGTAGTCCTCGCATTCGATGTCCACCACGGGGGCGTGCTGCGTGGTGGTGCCGAAGATCCGGTGCGTGCCCCAGCCGCCGCTCCACGTGCTCTGCAGGATTCCGGCGGCGCCGGCGCTGTCCAAAGCCAGCGACAGGAGGCGCACGTTGCCCGCGGCGTTGCGGACGCGCGCGGTCCAGGCGCTGCGCTCTGCCGCGCGCGTTTCCTGGAGCCGCTTCCAGGAATCAGGCAGGGCCGTGGTGATCCACTCGCTGTCGGTCCGGCAGGTGGGCTCGGGATAGGAGATGGCGACGAACTTGCCGCGCGCGCTGGGCAGCCAGGCCCGGAACGCGGTGCTGTCCTGGACGTCGGGGAGCATCACGAGCTCACCGCGGACGCTCTTGCCGCCCGTTCCCGGGCTCCAGGCAAGCATGGTGCCGGCGAGCGTCCTGACGCGCGGCGCCACGAGATCGATATGGGTCACGCCGCGCCGCCAGCCGCGCCAGGTGCCGTACTGCTCGGTATGCGCCTGGACGCCCCACGACTGGTATTTCGCGATCAGCCAGTCACTCCCCGCCTTGAATGCGGGCGAGGCCGTGAGGCGCGGGCCGACGGAGTCGAAGAGTGCCTGGGAGAGGGTGTAGGTCTGCGAGCTGTCCATGCCGATCGTCCAGATGCGGCGCAGTACGGGGTTGTCGGTGGAGAAGGTCTGGGCCGCGGCTGTGCTGGCGGCCAGGAGCAGGCCGAAGACCACGCCGGCGATCGAACGCCTCATCGGATGCCTCCTACGGGGTCGGTGTTGCCTCGGCCCGGTGAAGCGGCCGAACCGGCCGTTCCACGGGCTCAACGTCACAAGCGACCGTGCACGTTACAGTACGCTTGCGCGGAGCGCGATGTTGTGCGCGCGACGGTAGGCGGTTGCGAGCGCACCGGCGGCGCCGGATACTTAGCCCCGGTATTGCTCGCTGCAGCCGGTCATTGCATTGCCACGGAGGTGTCCGTGAAACGTCGCAGCCCGCTCGCCAACCTCGCCGCCGCTTGCCTCGTGTGTCTCACGCTGGTGCCGTTCCGGGCGGTGGCGCAGGTGCACCGTCTGGATGACGGACTTGCCCGCACCCCGCCCATGGGGTGGAACACCTGGAACAAGTTCGGGTGCGACGTGAGCGAGAAGCTCATCGAGGAGACCGCCGACGCGATGGCGTCGAGCGGGATGAGGGACGCGGGCTACCGCTATCTCGTCATCGACGACTGCTGGCAGGTGTCGCGCGACAGCGCCGGTACGATCGTCGCCGACCCGCAGCGCTTTCCGAACGGCATCAAGGCCGTCGCCGACTACGTCCACGCGAAGGGGCTGCTGTTCGGCATCTACACGGATGCGGGCACCAAGACCTGCCAGGGCCGTCCGGGCACGCTCGACCACGAAGTGCAGGATGCGCGCACGTACGCCTCGTGGGGCGTGGACTACGTGAAGGAGGACTGGTGCAACGCGCGTGGCCTCGACGCGCCGGCGCAGTACCGGAAGTTCCACGAGGCGCTCGTCGCCACGGGCCGGCCCATCGTGCTCAGCATCTGCGAGTGGGGCAGCAACCGGCCGTGGGAGTGGGCGGCAGGCATCGGCCACCTGTGGCGGACCACCGACGACATCTCGGACCGCTGGTCGAGCATGCTGACCAACCTCGACGCCTCGGCGGTCCACCAGGCGGTGGCGGGCCCCGGAGGCTGGAACGATCCGGACATGCTCGAGGTGGGGAACGGCGGCATGACGGACGACGAGTATCGCGCCCACCTCTCGTTGTGGGCGATCGTAGCCGCGCCGCTCATTGCGGGCAACGACGTCCGCACGATGTCGGCGGCCACCAGGGACATCCTGACGAACGGCGAGGTCGTCGCCGTGGATCAGGATTCGCTCGGCGTCGAGGGGTGGATGGCGACGCAGGTCACCCCCGGTCTGCAGGTCTGGTCGAAGCCGCTCCGGAATGGCGCACGTGCCGTGGCGCTGTTGAACCGGACCGACAGCGCGGGGACCATCGGCGTGGAGTGGCCGGCCATCGGATTGGCCCGGGGCGGCCGCGCCCGGGTGCGGGACCTGTGGGCCCATGCGGATCGCGGCGTGCGGCTCGGGAGGTATGCGGTGCTGGTGCCGTCGCACGGCGTGGTGCTGGTGACGATTACGCCCGTCCGGGGCCGCTGACCTGGCGGCTCCAAACCCAGAAGGCTCAAACAAGGAGAGATCATCGTGTTGAAGGAATTCAAGGCGTTCATCATGCGGGGCAACGTGCTGGACCTCGCCGTGGCCGTGATCATCGGCGCGGCGTTCGGCAAGATCATCTCCTCGCTGGTGGCCGACGTCCTGATGCCGCCCATCGGGCTGATCCTCGGCAAGGTGGATTTCAGCAACCTGTACCTCAACCTGTCGGCCACGTCGTATCCGAGCCTCGCGGTGGCGAAGGCGGCCGGTGCGCCGACCGTCAACTACGGGACGTTCCTCAACGCGGGGATCGATTTCCTGATCGTGGCGTTCGTGCTGTTCATGGTCATCCGCACGGCGAACCGGATGCAGCAGAAGCTGGCCAAGGCCGAAGTCCCGCCGCCCGCGACCAAGGACTGCCCGTACTGCTATTCGGCGATCCCGGTCAAGGCGAGCCGCTGCGGCCACTGCACGTCGACGCTTTGAGCTGGAGGGGTGATGGAACGCGATGGGATGACCCGCCGGACCTTTCTGGGAACCAGTGTGCTGGGCGGCGCCCTCGCGGCGACCGATCTGCGGTGGCCGGCGGGTGCCGAAGTCGAGGCTCGCGCCGCCAGTGCGCGCCGGACGGCCCAGGCAACGTCCGAACTCGACGAGGTCACCGTAGCGCAGCTCCAGGACGGGATGCGGACAGGCCGCTGGACCGCGCGCAGTCTGGCGGAGCAGTACCTGGCGCGGGTTGACGCGAGTGACCGGCGCGGGCCGAACCTGGGCTCGGTGCTGGAACCCAATCCGGATGCGCTCACCATCGCCGACGCTCTGGACGCGGAGCGCCGGGCAAAGGGGCCGAGGGGGCCGCTGCACGGGATTCCCGTGCTGATCAAGGACAACATCGGCACCGCCGACCGGATGCACACCAGCGCCGGTTCCTTTGCGCTGGCGTCGTCCGTCGCACCCCGCGACGCGTTCGTGGCCGAGCGGCTGCGCGCTGCGGGCGCCGTGCTGCTCGGCAAGACCAACCTGAGCGAGTGGGCCAATTTCCGGGGTCGCCACTCGATCAGCGGGTGGAGCGGCCGCGGCGGGCAGTGCCGGAATCCGTACGTGCTGGATCGCTCGCCGTCGGGCTCCAGCAGCGGCTCCGCGGCCGCCGTGGCGGCGAACCTCTGCGCCGTCGCGGTGGGCACCGAGACCGATGGCTCGATCACCTCGCCGGGCTCGGCGTGCAGCCTCGTGGGCCTCAAGCCGACGGTCGGCCTGGTGAGCCGCGCCGGCATCGTGCCCATCTCGCACAACCAGGACACCGCTGGGCCGCTGGCGCGCTGCGTGGCTGACGCGGCGGTCCTGCTGACGGCACTCACGGGAGAGGACTCCCGCGACTCCGCTACCCGGGGCAGCGCCGCTCGTGCGACCGACTACACGCGGTTTCTCGATCCGGACGGGCTGCGCGGCCTGAGGCTCGGCATTGCCCGCAAGCGCTACACGGGCAACCATCGCGGCGTGGACGCCTTATTCGAGGCGGCCCTCTCCGTGCTGCGCGACCGCGGTGCCGTGCTCGTGGACCATGTCGATCTCACCACCGAGGATCATCTGAAAGACGCGGAGCAGGTCGTCCTCGAGTTCGACTTCAAGGCGGACCTGGACGCGTACCTGTCGGCGTTGGGTCCCGACGCGCCGGTGAAGTCCCTGGCCGACGTCATCGCGTTCAACGACGCACACCAGGGCTCGGAGCTGCAGCTCTTCGGGCAGGAAACGATGGTGTCGTCCCAGAAGCGTGGCCCGCTCACGAGCCCGGTGTATCGCCGGGCGCTGGCCCGGTGCCATCGCGTGGCGCGGACGCAGGGGATCGATCTGGTCGTGACGCGGCACCGGCTGGACGCCATCGTGTGCCCCAGCTCGACGCCGCAGCGGCAGATCGACTTCGTGAACGGCGACGGGGGAAGCGTGGACTGCACGACGCCGGCCGCGGTCGCCGGCTACCCCCACGTCACGGTGCCGATGGGCTACGTGCTGGGCGTGCCGGTCGGGCTGTCGTTCTTCACCCGCGCGTGGCGTGAGCCGGTGCTCATCAAGGCGGCCTACGCCTACGAGCAGGCGAGCCGGATGCGGCGCACGCCGCAGTTCCTGCCCACCGTCGTGCCCCCGGCGGCCGGATGACGCTGCAGTACATCTTCTCGACGCTGCGGCTCGGCAAGGTCGTGCCGCCGAGCCGGCACGTGCTGAAGGACATCTCGCTGTCGTTCTTTCCCGACGCCAAGATCGGCGTCATCGGGCCGAATGGCGCCGGGAAGAGCAGCCTCCTCAAGATCATGGCCGGCGTCGACACCGACTTCATCGGCGAGGCCCGACCCGCTCCGGGCATCCGCATCGGGTGGCTGCCGCAGGAGCCGAGGCTCGATCCGGCCAAGGACGTGCGGGGCAACGTGGAGGAGGGCGTCGCGCCCATCCGCGCCCTGCTCACCGAGTTCGAGCGGATCAGCGCGCAGTTCGCCGAGCCGATGTCGGACGAGGCGATGAACGCCCTGCTGGAGCAGCAGGGCGATCTCCAGCATCGCATCGACGCCGCGGGGGCCTGGGAGCTGGATCACCACCTCGACGTGGCGATGGATGCGCTGCGGCTGCCGCCCGGTGACGCCGACGTCTCCAGGATTTCAGGCGGCGAGCGGCGCCGCGTGGCGCTGTGCCGGCTGCTGCTCTCCCAACCGGACATGTTGCTGCTGGACGAGCCCACCAATCACCTCGACGCCGAATCGGTGGCGTGGCTGGAGCGGCATCTCAAGGAATTCCCCGGCTGCGTCATCGCGGTCACCCACGACCGATACTTCCTCGACAATGTCGCGGGCTGGATCCTGGAGCTGGACCGCGGCGAAGGCATTCCCTGGAAAGGGAACTACTCCGGCTGGCTCGACCAGAAGCAGCGCCGGCTCGCCGTGGAGGAGAAGCAGGTGTCGGCGCGGCGCCGCACCCTCGAGCGCGAGCTGGAGTGGATCCGGATGGCCCCGCGCGCCCGTCAGGCCAAGTCGAAGGCGCGGATCACGGCGTACGAATCGCTGTTGGCCGCGGAGACAGAGGCGCGCGAGGAGACCGCCGAGATCCTGATTCCGGCGCCGCCGCGCCTCGGGGACGAGGTGATCGTGGCCGAGGGGCTGGCGAAGGGTTTCGGCGACCGGCTGCTGTTCGAGAAGCTCGCCTTCCGCCTGCCGCGTGGCGGCATCGTGGGCGTCATCGGCCCCAATGGCGCGGGGAAGACCACCCTGTTCCGGATGATCGTCGGCACGGAACAGCCGGACGCGGGCACCCTCAAGGTCGGTGCGACGGTCAAGGTGGCGTACGTGGATCAGAGCCGGGAGGCGCTCGACGGCACGAAGACGGTGTTCGAGGAGATCTCCGGCGGCCAGGAGACGCTCGCGTTCGGCAAACGGCAGGTGAATGCGCGGGCGTACGCGGCGAGCTTCGGCTTCCGGGGCGCCGACCAGCAGAAGAAGGTGGCCGATCTCTCCGGCGGCGAGCGGAACCGGCTGCACCTGGCCAAGCTCTTGAAGAGCGGGGGCAACGTGCTGCTCCTCGACGAGCCGACCAACGACCTCGACGTGGACACGCTGCGCGCCCTCGAGGACGCGCTGCTGCGGTTCGCCGGCTGCGTCGTGGTGGTGAGCCACGACCGCTGGTTCCTCGACCGCATCGCGACGCACATCCTGGCCTTCGAGGGAGACGGGGAAGTGTACTGGTACGAAGGCGACTACCAGGGCTACGCGGCGGACTTCAAGCGCCGCAAGGGCGCGTCGGCCGACCAGCCGCACCGGATCCGGTACAAGAAGCTCGTCCACATCTAGGCGAACTCCCCGAAGAAGAGCTGCGCGGCGATGGGCAGCAGCGACGGGTGGTGCACCAGCGCCGACATGACCACCCTGCCCAGGGTCCGTTGCTCGAGCGGGATCCGGTTCACGGTGCGGGCCAGGCGATTGAAGAAGTCGTCGTCGTACTTGTCGATGGTCTCCTTGAGCCTGTAATACAGTTTATGGGCGTCGCCCAGCAGACGCATCCAGTCGTCGTGGTAGGCGTTCAGGTTCCGCGCTGACGTGTCACCCTCCCGGATCGCACGCGCCGCATGGCGCCCGGCAAGCCTCCCCGCCTTCATTGCGGCGACGATCCCACCGCCGGACAGCGGGTTGATCATGTGCGCCGCGTCTCCGGCGAGCAGAATGCCGTCGCCGACGGTGCGCCGGAGGGTGGGGCTGGTGATGACCCCGCCCACCGTCATGGCGGTCACGGTTCCGCCCGGAAAGTGGCGCCTCACATAGTCGTCCAGGTACTGCCGTGCCGAGCGCCCATCGGACCGGAGCGCCACGACGCCGAGCCCGACGTTGGCGATGCCCACGCCTTTCGGGAAGATCCAGGCGTACCCCCCCGGCGCGACGCTGGGCCCGAACTGCATATAGATGGCGTCCGGATCGAGCGCGATGTTGCCGACGACGTACTGCGCCATCGACGCCATGTGGCGGGCGGCGACCCTGGTGTCCAGCCCCGCCCAGCGGCCGACCATTGTCTCGACGCCGTCGGCGCCGATCACCACGCTCGCCGTCCACGTCTCGTCGCCCCGCGGCCCACGCAACGTGACCCGCCAGCGGCCGTCCTCGCGCTCGATCCCCACCGCCTCCGTGCTGATCCGCACCTCCGCGCCGGCGCGCGAGGCCCGCTCCGCCAACGCGGGCTCGAACCTCGTGCGGTCGAGGATATATCCCACGTCCCCGCTCGCCAGCATGACCTCGGTGTCGTCCGGGGCCCAGAAGATGACCTTGGTTATGCGGCGAGAAACCCAGGGCGCCCCGTCGGGGTCCAGGAACTCCCTCAGCCCCGCGCTCCCCACGCCCTCGCCGCAGCGGACCGGTGCGCCAATGGCCCGGTCCCGCTCGACCAGCAGGACGCTTCCGGCGCCGGAGGCTGCGGCCTCCCAGGCGGCGACGCAGCCCGCGGGTCCGCCCCCGATAACCAGGACGTCAGTCGCCGGCATCGACCATCTTCAGCGCGTGCACCGGGCACGGCGCGATGCACTTCTCGCAGCCGGTGCAGGTGGCGGCGTCCACCACCAACCCTCGGCGCGTCATATGGATGGCTTCAGGCGGGCAGAGCGGCATGCACAGCCCGCACGCGTCGCACGTGTCGTCGTCCACGACGGCGAAACGCTTCCGGGCGGCAGGTGGCATCGGGGCACGTTACCTGCGCGGCCGGAAGGGTGTCAAGCATAGTGTTGCTTGCGTTCTCGGCACGGGCTATGTTACCGGCGGCTCAACAAGTTACGCCGCCTCCCCTCACCCTCTATCGAGTTGCACTCTGGCATGCGCCTGACGTTCTGGAACCCCGGGTCGTGGATTCCCGCCAATGAGATTGCCGTCGACCTCGGCACCGCAAACACGCTCATCTACGTCCGTGGCGAAGGGATCGTGCTGAACGAGCCTTCGGTCGTGGCGCTGGAGAAGACCACCGGGCGCATCAAGGGCATCGGGCTGGAGGCGAAGCGCATGCTGGGCCGGACGCCCGAGGGCATTCTCGCGGTGCGACCGCTCAAGGACGGCGTGATCGCCGATTTCGACGTGACGGAGAAGATGCTCCGCTACTTCCTCTCGTCGATCATCAACAAGCACGTCTTCCGCGTGAAGCCCAAGGTGATCGTGTGCGTGCCGAGCGGGATCACCGAGGTGGAGAAGCGCGCGGTGCGCGACAGCGCGCAATCGGCCGGTGCCAAGGAAGTGTACATGGTCGCGGAGCCGATGGCCGCCGCGATCGGGGTGGGGCTGCCGATCGAGACACCGACGGGCAACATGGTGATCGACATCGGCGGCGGGACCACGGAGATCGCGGTGATCGCGCTGTCGGGGATCGTGTGCGACGCCTCGATCCGCACCGGCGGCGACGAGATGGACATCGCGATCGTGCAGCACATGCGGAAGAACCACAATGTGCTGATCGGCGAGCCGACCGCCGAGCGGATCAAGATCGAGATCGGGAGCGCGGCGCCCGTGGGCGACGAGCAGGAGATGGACGTCAAGGGGCGGGACCTGGTCTCGGGGATCCCCAAGACGGTGACCGTGCGCTCGGACGAGATCCGCGCGGCGCTGATGGAGCCGGTGCAGCAGATCGTGGACGCCGTGCGGCGGGCGCTCGAGATCACGCCGCCGGAGCTGGCCAGCGACATCGTCGACCGCGGGATCGTGATGACGGGCGGCGGCTCGCTGATCCGCGGCCTCGATGTCCTGCTGTCGCACGAAACAGGTCTGCCCATCCACGTGGACGAGGATCCGCTCACCTGCGTGGTGCGGGGCACCGGGCGCATCCTCGACGATCCCGAGAAGTACCGCACCGTCCTGACCACCTGACGGGCCGTGCCGATCGGCGCTGAACGCTACGGGTCCCGGGCCGACACGCTCGCGTTCGTCGCCTGTCTGGTGCTGTCCCTCGTCGCCCTCGCCCTTCCGGAAGCCCTGCGCATGCCGGTCGCCGCGGCGCTGCGCCGCACCGTGCTGCTCCCCGCGGTGGCCATCGAGTCGCGGGCCGCCGCCTCGCGCGAACAGCGACAGAACGCCATCGCGCTCCGTTCCCAACGTGATTCACTGGCGCTCGCCGCTGCCCAGGTCCCCGAGCTGGAGGCGGAGAACGCCCAGCTGCGCGCGCTGTTGCAGCTCAGGGGCAGGCTGGCGACGGGCTTCGTGACGGCGGAAGTCCTGCATCAGACGGGGCTGACCGACGGCCTCACCCTGCTGCTCGCGGCGGGGCGGAGCGACGGCATCACGCCGCTGTCACCCGTGGTGGCTCCGGGCGGGCTGGTGGGGATGGTCATCGCCGTGGAACCGCACACCAGCGTGGTCATGGCGTGGACCCACCCCGACTTCCGGGCCAGCGCGATGGTCGAAGGGGGAAAGATCTTCGGGATCGTCGCGGCCCGGCGCGGCGAGACGGCCGGCGAGGTCATGGAGCTGCGCGGCGTCCCCTACCGGGATTCCCTGCCGCCCGGCACCCCCGTCGTCACGACCGGTCTGGGCGGCGTCTTTCCGCGCGGCATCCCGCTGGGCACGGTGCAGGGGATGGTGAGCGAGGCGGCCGGGTGGGAGCGCACGTATCTCCTGAGGCCCGCAGCGCATCCCGCGCAGGTGAGCCACGTGCTCGTGCTGTCCACCGCCCTCGCCGCCGACACGCTGGAGGCGGCGTTCGACACGGTGCCGAGCCCCCCGGACACGGGTGGAGCGCAGAGGCCCCGGCCGTGAAGATCGCGACTCCACGGCTCAAGCTCGCCGCGGTCCTGCTCCTGCTGCTGGCCGCCCACTTCTGGCTGCGGCCCCGCGTGTTCCCCGGGCGCTTCGCGCCCGACTTCGTGTTCGTGGCGCTGCTGTTCTTCGCCATCCGCTCGCGCCCCGGGGCCGGCGCGGTGGCGGGATTCCTGGTGGGCCTGCTGACCGACGCAGTGGCGCCGACGACCTTCGGCGCGGCGGCCTTCTCCCTGACCATCGTCGGGTACGCCGCGGGCTGGCTGAAGGCCGTCACGTTCGCCGACAACCTGCTGGTGACCGCCGTGTTCGTGTTCGCCGCGAGCTGGATGCGCGACGTCCTCGAGCTGGCGGCCAGCAACGCGCTGCGCAGCGGCGCGCTGGGCACCCAGCTGCTCGTGCTGTCGCCCGCCAGTGCCCTGAGCACTGCCGCCGCGGCCGTCGTCGCGCTGCTGCTGTTCCGCGGATGGCTCCGGTCGGCGCCGACGCTGTGAGCGACCGCCAGGCCTTTCACCCCTTCGTGCTGGCGCGGCGCGCGGCCGTGGCCCGCAACGCCGTGGCCCTCGTGTTCCTGCTGCTCGCCGGCGCGTTCTTCCGCCTGCAGGTCGTGCAGCGCGACCGCTACCGGATGAAGTCGGAATCGAACCGCCTGCGGCCGGTGCCGCTGAGCGCGCCGCGCGGCCTCATTCTCGATCGCCACGGCGCCGTCATCGCGGAGAACGTGCCCGGTTACTCGGTGTCGTTGCTGGCGGAGGACGAGGACTCGCTGCGCGCGCGGCTGAAGCGCCTCGATGCGGTCATTCCACTCGACTCGGCGGCGACGGAACGGGTGGTGAGCCGCTTCTGGTCGGCGCCGTACGAGCCGACGGTGCTGATCAAGGACGCGCCGTTCTCCCTGGTGTCGGAGCTGGAAGAGCGGCGCGTGTCGCTCCCGGGTCTGGTGATCCAGACGGAGCCGAAGCGCGAGTACCCCGACAGCTCGGTGGTGGCGCACCTGGTGGGATACGTCGGCGAGGTCAACGAGCAGGACCTGGCGGGGATCTACGCGGGGCGGCGGCCGGGCACGATCGTGGGCAAGGACGGACTCGAGCGCCAATACGAGTCCACGCTGGCGGGCTCCGACGGCGTGCGCTTCGTCGAGGTGGACGCCCTCGGACGCGTGGTGCGAGAGGAGGGGGCCGCCGCCACGCTCCAGGCGGTGCCGGGCCGAGTGCTCAAGACCACGATCGATCTCGACCTGCAGCGGTACGTCGCCTCCATCTTCCCGCCGGGCAGGCGAGGTGCCATCATCGCGATGGACCCGTGGACCGGCGACATCCTGGCGCTGTATTCGAGCCCCGCCTACGATCCCAACGCTTTCGTCGGCGGCATCTCCACCGAGCTGTGGGACACCCTCAACTCCGATCCCGGGCGGCCGCTCCTCGACCGCGCGATCGCGGCCCGGTACCCGCCCGCCTCCACCTTCAAGCTCGCCACCACCATCATGGCGCTGCGCGACGGCCTGGTGGATTTCGATTCCCACATGCCGCAGCCGTGTCGGGGCGGCTTCCAGTACGGCACGCGCTTCTTCCAGTGCTGGGACCCGCGCGGACACGGCTCGCTCAACCTCGAGCAGGCGATCGCGGCGTCGTGCGATGCGTACTTCTACCAGCTCGGCCTGCGGCTCACCGTGAAGGCGATCATCGCGGGCGGCGCCTATCTCGGCTTCGGCACCAGGAGCGGCATCGACCTGCCGGGTGAGGTGCGGCCTGCGTTCCCCGATTCGAACTACTACGATCGCGTGTATGGGCACGGGCGGTGGACGCAGGCGGTGGCGCTGAACCTCGCCATCGGGCAGGGAGAGAACGCGCAGACGCCCATCAACATGGTGCGCTTCTACGCGATGCTCGCCAACGGCGGGCACGTGGTTCACCCGCACATCCTCACCGGGACGTTCCCGGCCACCGCGAGCGTCGATCTGCCGGACAGCACGTTCCTCGAGATCCGCGACGCCCTGATCGCGGTGGTGGAGCAGGGGACCGCCCGGTCGGTGCGGCTGGCGAGCCTGCGGCTGGCCGGCAAGACCGGCACGGCACAGAACACGGAGGGGGCGCAGAACCACGGCTGGTTCATCGGCTTCGCGCCCGCAGAGCGGCCCGAGATCGTGGTCGGCGGCGTCATCGAGAATATCGGGCACGGCACCGCTGTGGCGCCGTACGTCGCCCGCATCATCGAGCGCTACGTGCTCGGCCCCGACACCTCGGCGCACGGCCGGGGCGCCGAAGCGGTCCCGCTCAAGGTCCCGGAGGACACGTCCCCCGGGGCCATCCCGCTGGACAGCGTGCGCCGCCGCCCGGAGACGCGCTGATGCTCGGCAAGCTCGACCGGCCCCTCGCTGCCGTGACGCTCGCGCTCACCGTGTACGGCATCCTGATCCTCTACTCCGCCGGCCAGACCGACGTCCCGACCTCGGTCGCGCACATCTGGCAGCGCCAGGTGGCCTGGCTCGCGATCTCGGCGGTCGGCGCCGGGCTCGTCATGCGGGTCTCCCCCCGGCTTCTCGAGTGGTTCGCCCCCGCAGGGTACGCGGCGGGGATCTTCCTCCTGCTGCTTACGCTGGCGATCGGTACGGGAGCGGGAACGGCGGCATCCTCTCACGCCTGGATCGCCATCGGCGGCATACGGGTGGGGCAGCCGTCCGAGGTCGTCAAACTCCTCGTGGTCCTGATGCTGGCACGCTACCTCGCGGCCCGCAGGGGGCCGCCCGCGACGATGCGTGAGCTGCTGGTGCCGTGCCTGATGGCAGGCGTGCCGGCGTTGCTGGTGGCCGTCGAGCCGGATCTGGGCAGCGCGCTCGTGTTCGCTGGCATCCTCTTCGCCATGCTGTTCTGGGCCGGCGTGCGCGTGCCCCTGCTGGTGCTCCTCGCCTCGCCCATCGCCTCCCTCGTCCTGGCCTTTTCACCGTGGACGTGGGGCGCGTGGATCCTGGTCCTCGGCGTCCTGCTCCTTATCTGGCGCCCGTTTGTCTGGGAAGGACTCGCCGTCCTCGGCGCCAATGTCGTCACCGGCATCCTCGCCCGTCCTCTGTGGGGGCGCTTGGCCGCCTACCAGCAGCACCGCTTCCTGGCGTTCCTCAACCCGGACTTGGACCCGCGGGCGACCGGTTGGCACATCATCCAGTCCAAGATCGCCATCGGGAGCGGCGGCTGGCTGGGCAAGGGCTTCACGATGGGGTCCCAGAAGAGGCTGGCCTTCCTGCCAGCCCAGCACACCGACTTCATCTTCTCCGTGGTGGGCGAGGAGCTGGGGCTCGTCGGAGTCCTGGTGGCCCTCACGCTGTTCTTCCTCCTCCTCGCCATCCTTATCCGGGTCGCACGCCGCAGCCCCGACCCCTTCGGGAGCCTGGTGACCTTCGGCATCGGCGGGATGCTCTTCGGCCACATCTTCGAGAACATCGGCATGACGGCCAATGTGATGCCCATCACCGGCATCCCGCTGCCGTTCTTCAGCTACGGCGGGTCGTTCCTCCTGGCCTGCTACGTCGCAGTCGGGCTGGCCATGCGAGTGGCCCAGGAAGGAAACGAGCTCGGCTATCATGAAGTGTAGCAACGACTTAGAATTCTGGTCTAGCGCTGCGCGGGCGCCCTTTCCAGATTGAGCGGTCCCCCGGGAGGCCCTCCAGGGCTCCCGACAGCCTCCTTCAATCCCCAATCAATGGCCTGGTTCCGCAAAGACCGGCGTCCTCGCACGTCGCAGCGTGAGCGGCTGGAAATCCCGGCCGACGTCTGGGACAAGTGCGAGGAATGCGGCCACGTCGACGTCAGAGAGAAGTTCGAGCGGGGATTCGGCGTTTGCCCCTCGTGCGGCCACCATCGCCGCATCGACGCCGCCCAGTACATCGCCCTGCTGAGCGACGAGGGCAGCTTTGAGCCGGTGGACCAGGGACTGCGCTCCGTGGACGCTCTGGGCTTCGAAAACTACCGGGATCGGCTCGCGGCGGCCCTGAAGAAGGCGGGGCGGGAGGACGCGGTGCGGACGGGCACCGCGACGCTGGAAGGGGAGCCGATCGCGCTGGCGGTCATGGACTTCAAGTTCATGGGCGGATCGATGGGGTCGGTGGTGGGGGAGAAGATCGTCCGGATTGCCCGGCGGGCGCTCGAAGGGCGGATGCCGCTCATCATCGTCTCGGCCTCCGGCGGTGCGCGGATGCAGGAGGGTGTCCTGTCGCTGATGCAGCTGGCCAAGACCTCGGTGCTGGTGGCCCAGCTGCGTGAGCGCGGCGTGCCCTTCATCTCGGTGCTCACCGATCCGACGACGGGTGGCGTGTCCGCCTCGTACGCCTTCCAGGGCGACGTGATCATCGCGGAGCCGGGGGCGGTCATCGGTTTCGCGGGGGCGAGGGTCATCAAGCAGACCATCGGCCAGGATCTGCCCGAGGGGTTCCAGACGGCGGAGTTCCTGCTGGAGCACGGGATGATCGACGCGGTCGTGGCGCGCGCGCAGCTGGGGCCGACCTGTGCCCAAGTGGTGCGCTTGCTGCTGGGGAAGGCGCCGCCGGATTTGGAGCGCGCCTCCTGACGATCGAGTCGTTTGAGGACGCCTGCCGCTTTCTGTTTCCCAGGACGACCAACGGCATCAAGTGGGGCCTTGAGACGACCGAGGCCCTCCTGGCTACGCTGGGGCACCCTGAGCGGCACTTCGCGGCCGTCCATGTCGGGGGCACCAACGGCAAGGGATCGACGTCCACGCTGCTGGCGGAGATGCTGCTCGCTGCCGGCCATCGCGTAGGGCTCTACACCTCGCCGCACCTCGTGTCGTTTCGCGAGCGCATCGCCGTGAATCGCGCGCCGATCTCCGAGGAGGCCGTGACGCTCTGGGCATCGCACCTGGAGGAGCCCGCGCTCCGGCTCGGGGCGACCTTCTTCGAGGTCTCGACGGCGCTGGCGTTCGCCGACTTCGCGGCGCGTGGCGTGGAGATCGCGGTCGTGGAGGTCGGGCTGGGTGGGCGGCTCGATGCGACCAACGTCCTCCGCCCGCTGGCGAGCGGAGTGACGCGGATCGCCGTGGAGCACACCGAGTACCTGGGCCCGGACCGGGTCAGCATCGCGCGGGAGAAAGCCGGCATCGCCAAGCCGGATACGCCCTTCGTGACGACCGAGCCGGATGCGGAGGTCGCGGCGGTGCTGCTGGCGGAGGCGCGGAGGCGTGGTGCGGTGGCCGAGCGGCTGGACCCGGCGGAGTGTCTTGGCGGCATCGTCGCCGGCCCCCGCGGCGTGCAGTTCGACGCCGTGACGCCGCAGCGGCGGTACGCTGGCCTCGAGATCGGGCTGGCCGGTGCCTACCAGGCCGAAAATGTGCTGCTCGCGCTGCGGCTCGCGGAGCTGCTCGGTCCGTCGTGGCCGGTGGATGAGGCCGCGGTGCGCGATGGACTGCGCCGGGCGCGCGTGCCGGGGCGCTTCGACCGGCGGGGCCGCTGGATATTCGACGTAGCCCATAACCCTGACGGTGTGCGGGCGCTGGTGGCAGCGCTCCGCACGGCCGCACCGCCCAGGCCGCTCGTAGCCGTGGTCGCCGTGCTGCGCGACAAGGCGTGGCAGGAGATGTTGGAGGTGCTGGGAGCGGTGGTCGACGGGCTGGTGCTGACGCGGGCACCGAGTGCGCCCCCGGAGCGGGCCTGGGACCTGGACGAGGTGGTGGCATGGGCGCGGGAGCGGGGTCTGGCCGTCTCCGCGCTGCCGGAGTTTGGCGCCGCATTGGATCGGGCAGGGCAATTGGGCGAGACGGTGCTCGTCACGGGCTCCTTCCATACCGTCGGGGACGCGCTCTGTCGCTTGCCCGGCACTCCGCCGCTCGGGTAGATTTTCGCATGCCAGTGAGCGCTCTGCCGGGGTTTCGCGACGTCTTTCCCGACGCCCTGGCCAGGCGCCGGCGCATTTTCGCCGTGTGGCGCGACGTCGCCGCCCGTTACGGCTTCGAAGAGTACGATGGCCCGCCGTTGGAACCTGTCGAGCTGTACACCAGGAAGAGCGGCGATGAGATCGTCGAGCAGCTCTACCGCTTCACCGACAAGGGTGACCGCGACGTTGCGCTGCGCCCGGAGATGACGCCCACGCTGGCGCGCATGGTGGCGCAGCGCGCCGCACAGCTCAAGAAGCCCATCCGCTGGTTCTCGATTCCGCAGCTGTTCCGCTATGAGCGGCAGCAGCGCGGGCGGCTGCGCGAGCACTTCCAGCTCAACATGGATATCGTCGGCGAGCCCGGTCCGCTGGCGGACGCCGAAGTGATCGCCGCCGCCGTGGACATCGTGCGCTCGCTCGGCTTCGGGCCGCAGGACGTGCGGGTTCGGCTGTCGGACCGGCGGGTGCTCGCCGATGCGCTGGCGACCGACGTGGGCTTGCCGCCCGGGGAGCTGGGCGGTGCGCTCTCGGCCATCGACCGGTCCGAGCGGAACCCCGACGCCGTGGCGGCGTGGGCTGCCGAGCGCGCTTTTCCGCCCGCGGTGGCCGAGGCGCTCGCGGCGTTCGTCCCCGCGCTCGACACGCCGGCACGCCTGCTCGCGCGGGACGCGGCGCGTCCGCTGCGCGAGTGCCTGCAGGGCCTCGACGCGATGGGGCTGGCGTCGTTCGTGGACGTGGACTTCCGGATCGTGCGTGGGTTGGCCTACTACACCGGCATCGTGTTCGAGCTGTTCGACGCCAAGCGCTCCCTGCGGGCCATCTGCGGCGGCGGTCGCTACGACGAGCTTCTCAAGCAGGTGGGGGGGGTCGATCTGCCCTGCGTGGGGTTCGGGATGGGCGACGTGGTGCTGGGCGAGCTCTTGGGCGAGCGCGAGGGACCACCGCGCCCTGACCCGTCGGTTACGGTGTTCGTTGCCGCGGTGGGCGACGAGGATCGCCCGGTCGCCTTGGGCCTCGCGCACGCCCTGCGCGATCGCGGCATCCCGGTGGAGTTCGCCCTCAAGCGCCAGGCCCTGGGCAAGCAGTTGGAATTGGCCGTGGCGCGGGGTGCGCGCGCTGCGGTGGTCATCGGTTCCACTGAGCGCGCGGCAGGCGAGGCGGTAGTGCGCCTGCTCGACTCGGGGGCGGAGCAGCACGTGTCGTTCACTCAACTGGCGAAGGACTATGTCTTCTAGAACTCTCACGCTCACCCTGGCGCTGGCGCTGGCCGGCTGCGCGGTCGAGCATGGCAACCAGCCATCCCGGCAGCCCGCGGGCAGCGCGGATCGAGATACCGGCACGGCCCGGCTGGGTGGGGCCCCTCCCGGGCCGATGCACCAGGTCTTTGCCCGGATGCGGGATACGGTCGCGCTCGGCGTCGAGCGCATGAGCCTGAGCGTGATGCTGGCGCCGGGGACCGACCGGTCGGTGCAGCAGGCCACGATGCAGGCGGCGCTCGACGCCCAGCGGCGCGATGACAGCTCGCTGGCGGCGATCCGTGTCTTGGGCTTCCTCCCGCCCGCGGCTGGCCACAGCGCCCATCCGAACGGGTTGCCGATGGTCCCTTCCGCGATCCTCGAGTGGGTGCCCGCCGGGGGCTGGAACGGCGTGAACGCGAGCAACGCGCGCGGGCTCCACACCACGGACGCGCTGTTCGTATCGGACGTGCCGAACCACCAGAAAGTGCGCGGCGCCGGGGAGTTGCGGTGAGCCAGGAGCAGGGCATCACTCCGAGGGCGAAGGACTTCAGCGCCTGGTACAACGATGCGGTGATGCGGGCCGAGCTGGCGGACTACTCGCCGGTGCGGGGCTGCATGGTCATCCGTCCCAACGGCTACGCGATCTGGGAGCTGATGCAGCAGGCGCTGGACCGGATGTTCAAGGACACCGGCCACCGCAACGCCTATTTCCCCCTGCTCATCCCGCAGTCGTTCCTGGAGAAGGAGGCGGAGCACGTCGAGGGCTTCGCCCCCGAGGTGGCGGTGGTGACGCGGGCCGGCGGCAAGGAGCTGGATGAGCCGCTGGTGGTGCGCCCCACGTCGGAGACGATCATCTACGACTCGTTCGCGAAGTGGATCCACTCGTACCGCGACCTGCCGCTGCTCATCAACCAGTGGGCAAACATCGTGCGGTGGGAAATGCGCACGCGGCTGTTCCTGCGGACGACGGAGTTCCTGTGGCAGGAGGGGCACACGGCGCACGTCGACGAGGCCGACGCGGAGCGGGAGGCCCGGCGGATGCTGGCCGTGTACCGCCGGTTCGCCGAGGAGTGGATGGCCATGCCCGTCTTGACCGGCGTGAAGACCGACAGCGAGAAGTTCGCCGGTGCGCTCCGGACCTACGCCGTCGAAGCCCTGATGCAGGACAACAAGTCGATCCAGGCGGGCACGACCCACAACCTCGGCCAGAACTTCGCCAAGGCGTTCGGCGTCCAGTACCAGACGGCAGAGGGCGGGCTCGACTTCGTGTGGAACACGTCGTGGGGCGTGTCCACGCGCTTGATCGGCGGCCTGGTCATGACCCACGGCGACGACGTCGGCATCATCTGCCCGCCGCGGCTCGCGCCCGTGCAGGTCGTCGTGGTCCCGATCTACAAGTCGGACGCGGAGCGTGCCGCCGTGAGCGAGGTGACCGAGGCGGCGGTCCGTGCCCTGCGGAGCGCCGGCCTGCGGGTCGAGTTGGACGCCCGCGAGGGGATGAAGCCGGGCGCGAAGTACTACGAGTGGGAGGGGCAGGGCGTCCCGCTCCGCCTCGAGGTCGGGCCGAAGGACGTCGCGAAGGGCCAGGTGTTCGCGGCCCGCCGCACCGGAGGCAAGTCGCCGATTCCCCTGGCGGACCTCGCGGGCGGGGTGCAGCGGACCCTGGATGAGATCCAGGCCGGCCTGTACCGGGCCGCCCAGGAGCGGCGCGAAGCCAATTCCCGTCACGGCGTGACCAGGGACGAGCTGGTGGCGATGATGGCCGGCGCTGGCGGGTTCGCCTACGGCGGCTTCTGTGGGCAGCTCGCGTGCGAACTGGCCATCAAGGAAGCGACCAAGGCGACTGTGCGCGTGCTCCCCGACGAGGAGTTCCGTTCGCCGACGCCGCCGGCCACGTGCGTGTGGTGCGGCTCGCCGTCGGTCGTGGAAGCGGTGTGGGCGAAGGCGTACTGAGGATGAGCGCGACCCAGCGCATCCTCATCATCGACCTGGGTGCGCAGTACACGCAGTTGATCGCCCGCCGGGTCCGCGAGGCCCACGTCTACTGCGAGATCCACCCGCCGGCGCGGGACATCGCCTGGATTCGTGACTTCGCTCCGACAGGGATCATTCTCTCCGGCGGGCCGAGCTCCGTCTACGACCACGATGCCCCCACCGCCGACCGCGCGCTGCTCGACCTCGGCGTTCCGGTGCTCGGCATCTGCTACGGCATGCAGCTGCTGGCTCACCTCGCTGGCGGCGAGGTGCGCCAGGCGGGTGATCGGGAATACGGTCGCGCCGACATCGAGATCCTGAAAGGTGAGGGGCTGTTCGAGGGGTTCGCGCCCGGCTCGCGCACACCGGTGTGGATGTCGCACGGCGACCGCGTGGACGTGCCTCCGGCCGGCTGGGAGGTGCTGGCGCGGAGCGCCAACACGCCGGTGGCCGCGTTCCGGCATGGCACCAAGCCGCTGTTCGGAGTGCAGTTCCATCCCGAGGTCGTGCATACCCGGCGTGGCCCCGAGATCCTGCACAACTTCCTGTTCCGGATCTGCCACGCCAAGCCGGACTGGACACCCGGCCACTTCGTCGAGCGCACCGTGCGGGAGGTCGCGGCCCGCATGTCCACGGGCCGGGCCATCTGCGGCCTGTCCGGCGGGGTGGACTCCGCGGTCGCCGCTGCCCTGGTCCAGCGCGCGATCGGCCGGCGGCTGACGTGCATCTTCGTGGATCACGGGCTCCTGAGGCGTGGCGAGCGGGAGCAGGTGGAGCGCACGTTCCAGGGGGAGCTGGAGACCGACCTCCGGGTCGTGGATGCGTCGCAACGCTTCCTGGATGCCCTGGCGGGCGTCGCGGAGCCGGAGGAGAAGCGGCGCATCATCGGCCACACCTTCATCGATGTGTTCGAGGAGGCGGCCCGCGAGGTGGGTCCCGATGTCGGCTACCTGGTCCAGGGCACGCTGTATCCAGATGTGATCGAGTCGACCTCGCCGCGCGGGGGCCCGTCGGCCACCATCAAGACGCACCACAACGTCGGCGGCTTGAGGCCCAACCTGCCCTTCGCGCTGATCGAGCCGCTGCGCGAGCTGTTCAAGGACGAGGTGCGCCAGGTCGGCCGAGAGCTTGGACTGCCGGAGGAGATCGTGCGGCGGCATCCCTTCCCGGGGCCCGGGCTCGCGGTACGGATCCTCGGGCCGGTGGACGCGGAGCGGGTCGCCACCCTCCAGCACGCGGACGCGATCTATCTCGAGGAGATACGGGCCGCCGGCCTGTACGACGAAATCTGGCAGGCGTTCGCGGTGCTCCTCCCGGTGCGCTCCGTCGGCGTGATGGGCGACTTCCGGACCTATGCGGACGCCGTCGCGCTGCGCGCCGTGACGAGCCAGGACGGGATGACGGCGGACTGGTACCAGTTCCCGCACGACGTGTTGGGGGGGATCGCGACCCGGATCATCAACGAGGTGAAGGGCGTCAACCGGGTGGTGTACGACGTGAGCTCAAAACCACCCGCGACGATTGAGTGGGAGTGACCGGGGCGCTTTTCCAGTGTGGCACGGTCGGCCGAGGCAGTTGACCCCGGGGTTTCCGGCCAATTTTGGCAAACAAACCGACTCTTAGTCCGGGCTGGTCAAGATTGGGCGCCCGTTGACAGGGCTGGCGTCTCCGCCGCTGCGGTTCAACTCAGTCACCGATCCCTTCACCAGATACTGTTCTCAATGATCCCTGGGTAAGCGGGAAACACTCATAGAAACAACCGCTTGCTGGCGCCACAATTGTGGGTGGTAGCAATTCGGTAGAGGCGGGCGTGAGTCAAGGCCAGCCGGCATCCAGGCGAATTTCGACGGGAATCGACGAACTCGTGGCTCTCAAACGAAGACTGGCTAGCTGAAACGCTCGGAGAAAGCGAAGGGGGCAACAGTATGCGAAAGCTGACGTCATTCCTGTTCATTTCGCTCGACGGTGTCGTCGAATCTCCTAATACGTTCGTGCGGCCGACCGTATTCGACGACATTATCGAGCTGATTCGCGAGACCATCGCGGAGCAGGACACCATTCTGCTTGGCCGGAAGATGTACCAGGAATGGTCGCAATATTGGCCGGAGTCGAAGATCGAACCGTTCGCGTCCTTTATCAATAACCACCCGGAGGTTGTCGTCAGCAGCACGCTAAGCAACCTGGAATGGGCGCATTCAACGCTGCTTGGTGGAGACCTCGCGGGTGCCATCGCTAGACTCAAGACGCAGCCAGGCCAGACTATTGGCGTGCATGGCAGCATCAGTTTGGTGCAATCACTGCTTCTGGCGGGCTTGTTGGACGAACTGCGATTCATCCAATTTCCAGCGATAGCTGGCCACGGACGTCGGTTGCTTGATCAACCGGGCACTGCCCGACAATTGGATCTGCAGTACTCACGCACAACGCCCACCGGCCTACAGTATCTGGTCTATACGCCTCGACCGTAGCGTCGTAGGAGAACAACGATGGCCGCCACGAACACGATCTTTCTCTGGTACGACGGTACAGCTCTCGACGCTGCTCGCTTCTATGCGGAGACCTTTCCCGGCAGTACCGTGGGCGCTGTCTTGCGCGCGCCGGGCGACTATCCCAACGGCAAGCAGGGTGGCGTCCTGACGGTCGAGTTCACTGTGATTGGAATCCCCTGTGTAGGGCTTAATGGCGGGCCGGAGATCAAGCACAACGAAGCGTTCTCGTTTCAGATCGCGACCGACGACCAAGCCGAGACCGACCGTTTGTGGAATGCGATCGTGCAGAATGGTGGCCAGGAAAGTCAGTGCGGATGGTGCAAGGACAGGTGGGGCGTGTCTTGGCAGATTACCCCGCGCGCCCTGACTGCCGCGCTCTCCGACGGCGATCCTGCAGCCGCCAAGCGGGCGTTCGAAGCGATGATGGCGATGAAAAAGATCGACATCGCAGCGATCGAGGCGGCGCGGCGGGTTCGCTGAATAGGCTGTTGTCCGCAGCGGCGACCAGATTGCCGAAAGACTCTTGAGTGGGAATGAGAAGGGCTGTCGGCAGGTTGTGGGTTGTGGGTCCTGTTCACTGACCACTACCTGCAATCCGACATCTCCACACTTGCAACCACTCGCAACTCAGCGTCTCGCAACTGCTCTGCGTTCTACAGCCCTTTCTCTTCTACCAACTTCAGGAATTCTTCGGGCGTTTGCAGCGTCGCCAACCTGCGGGGCACGTCCTCCTCCTTGGCGAACTGCGCGATCTTCCCCAGCACCGGCAAGTACTGGTTCGAGACCTCGAGCGGTGGGGCCACGATCAGGAAGAAGAACTGGGCGGGCTGCTCGTCGATCGACTTGTACTCGATGCCCTCCATCCGGCGCCCGAAGGCCAGCCGCAGGTTGTTCACCACCAGGGACCGGCAGTGGGGGATCGCGATGCCGCGGCCGATGCCCGTCGAGCCGAGGTTCTCCCGGCGCTTGAGCATCTTGTAGAGCATCCCCTCGGCCTTGTCGTCCAGTTTGAGCAGCCGGATCAGCTCCTTCAGCAGTTCGTCCTTGGTGCGGGCGGCCAGTGAAAGGCTGATCGCGTCGTCGCGCAGGAATTCGCGTAGCAACATGACCAAAAGCTACCGACGACCGTTGAGGCGGTCAAACGGGCCGTTGCCTCCCCCCGGGGCGCGTCGTAGCTTGCGGCCCATGGAGTTCCCCTACGCCGTGGGTGTGCCCGTTCCGCTCTTTCTGGCGCCGATGGCGGGCGTTTCGGAGGCGCCGTTCCGGCGGCTCTGCCGCCGCTTTGGCGCCGACGTGGTCGTGTCCGAGTTCCTCTCGTCGGAGGGGCTGCGGCGCGGCAGCGACCGCACGCTGCGGATGGCCGGCTTCGAGGCTGAGGAGCGCCCGATCGGCATCCAGATCTTCGGGTCCGAGCCGGCTGCGATGGCGGAGGCCGCGGCGCTCGTCACCGATGTCTTCGCACCGGACTTCGTCGACATCAACTTCGGGTGTCCCGTCAAGAAGGTGGTGAGGCGCAACGGCGGCTCGGGGTGCCTGAAGGACCTCGGCCTCGTGCAACAGATCATCCGTGCGGTGGCCGGCGCTACCCGGCTGCCGGTGACCGTGAAGATCCGGTCCGGTTGGGACGAGTCGCAGCGCGATCCAGTCGCCATCGCCCGGTGCTGCCAGGGTGCCGGCGCGCGGGCGCTGACGCTCCACGCCCGGACCCGGACCCAGATGTTCTCGGGCTCGGCCCGGTGGGACGAGATCGCCGCCGTGGTGGAGGCGCTCGAGATTCCGGTTATCGGGAACGGAGACGTGACCAGCGCGGCGGACGTGGTCCGGATGCGGCGCGAGACCGGCTGTGCCGGCGTGATGATCGCGCGGGGCTCGTTCGGCAATCCGTGGATCTTCCGTGATGCACGCGCGCTGCTGGACGGGCGTCCGATGCCCCCTGCGCCCACTGCGGATGAGCGGTTCCGGACGGCGCTGGACCACGCGCGGCTGACCCTCGCGGTGGACGGCGACACGCCCAAGACGGTGCTGGAGTTCCGCAAGCACCTCGGATGGTACGCGCGCGGCCTGCCGGGCGCGGCGGCCCTGCGCGAGCGGTTGCACCGGGTCGGCACGCTCGCGGAAGTCGAGCAGATCTTCTCCCAGTACCTGGCGAGCAGCGCGATCCTCGCTCCCGCGTGACCGGCGCACTCCCGTGGCTGGTCGGCGTCGCGATGGGCGCCGCGGCGGGGTGGGCCGCCGGGCTGGCCTACGGCGCGCGGCGGAGCCACGCCGCGCCGGGGCAGGCTGCCCGGCGTGACTCCGGTGACATCCGGGCGGCTGACGCCGCCACCGGCCTTCCCCCCGACGCCAAGTTCGACCACCTCGCCCGGGTGCTCGCCGATCGCGCGTCGGAGCGGGTGGGGCTCCCCTGTGCCGTCGTGCTGCGTGATATCGATGGCGGCCAGATAACGATCATCGCGGTCTCTCAGGGCTGCGACCCCCGCCTCATCGAGCGCGTCGTGCCGCCGGACTCGCCGGCGGGCCGGGCGATCACCGACGGCACACCGACCGTCGCGCTGGCAGACGAGCCAGCCGTCGAGGCGGCCCTGCGGGACCGGCGCCGGCCGCTGCGCGGTGGTGTGGCGGTGCCACTCCTTCATGGATCCTGGGTCCATGGAGCGATCCTGGCGCTGGGCGAGCCGCTGATGGCCCCGAGCACCGCAGTGGCCGAGCTGGAGAAGCTGGCGCGGCGCTTCTCCCCCGTGCTGGGGCCGGCGCATGCCGTCGCCAGAGCCGAACGCAAGGCGAAAACAGACGAGCTGACCGGCCTGTGGAACCGGCGGGCGCTCAACGAGGCGATGGCGACGGGGGACACGACCCGCTCGGCGCTGGTGATGCTCGACCTCGACTACTTCAAGCGCGTCAACGACACGCTGGGGCACGATGCCGGCGACCAGGCGCTCAAGCACGTGGCCGGCCTGCTGAAGATCGGTCTGCGGACCGGCGACGTGGCGGCGCGGGTCGGGGGCGAGGAGTTCGCGGTCTGGCTCCCCGGTGCGGACATGGCCCTGGGCGTCGAGGTGGCAGAGCGGCTGCGCGGGCTGGTGGCCGGGAAACCGTTCCGGTTTGCCGGCGCGGAGCATGCACTGACCATCTCGTGCGGCGTCTCGGCCTCCCCGGTGCCCATCCCGAGCCCCGAGAATCTCATGGCGACGGCCGACCACTCCCTGTACCGGGCCAAGCACGAAGGCCGCAACCGGGTCGTGGCGACCGGTCGGAAGGGTGGCTAGATTTCCTGCTTCGCCTGGGGGCGATAGGATTCGACGGGTGTCGTGGGGCGGTGGCAGCGTGCCGAGGTTCCTGGATCCTCGCTAATCCTCTGGGAAACGTTCAAATGCCAACGCAGACTTCGCGCTGGCTGCGTAAAGCTTAACCGCTTTGCGCACCTGCCCGAGATGGAGCCCGCCTGAGGCGACGCTCGGGTATCGAAAAGTCAGGCTGGTCGTGCGTGGCGCCTCGGCGCGCGCGGCGAGATTGCACCGGGGCGGGGCCGTGGGCAGGTTGCTCGTGAACCGGCTGGCGGTCGCGGCATGAATCGCGAGCTACGCACGTAGAAGCTGCTGCGGATCGCTGCTCGGACCGGGGTTCGATTCCCCGCGCCTCCACTTGCTCACCAGCTCGGTAGCATCCAGCGGCGTCCATCGAACGCCGCTGTTTGCATTACGCGGACGAGGATCCTATGCGCGTGCTCTACATCGGCGGGACGGGCGAGATCAGTTTCGACTGCATCCACGAGTCGGTGCGGCTCGGCCACGACGTGACGGTGTTCAACCGGGGACACCACAACGCCGGGCTCCCGGCGGAGTGCCGCTTCCTGAAGGGGGACGTCGAGGACGACGCGGCGTACGGCCGCCTGGCGGCCGAGCACTTTGACGTCATCTGCCAGTTCCGGCTGTTCATGCCGGCGGCGATCGAACGGGATCTCGCCCTTTTCTCGGGACATTGTGGCCAGTACGTCTTCATCAGCTCGGCGTCGGCCTACCGGAAGCCGGTGCGCGGGCTGCCGATCACCGAGGCCATGCCGCTCGACAATCCGCACTGGGACTACTCCCGCGCCAAGGCCGAGATGGAGGCGCGGCTCCACGCGCAGGACCGGCTTCCGTTCACGATCGTTCGCCCGAGTCACACCTACCGCGCCCAGATGCCGACCCCCATGGGTGGCATCGAGGTGTCGCGCCTGCTGCGCGGCAAGCCCGTCGTGCTGCACGGCGACGGCGAGTCGCTATGGACCATCACGCACGCTGAGGACTTCGCCCGCCCCTTCGCCCGGCTCCTCGGGCAACGCCTCGCGCTGGGTGAAGCCTTCCACATCACCGGCGACCGTGCCTGGCCGTGGAACGAGATCTTCGAGGCGATCGCGGCGGCGCTGGGGCTCGAGCGGGTCACGCTGGTCCACGTGGCGAGCGACACGCTGGTGCGATACCACCCCGCGTGGGAAGGCCCGCTACACGGCGACAAGAGTGCGTCGGCGCTGTTCGACAACCGGAAGGTGAAGGCCGTGGTGGGCGAGTTCGATTGTCCGATCGATCCGTGGCGCGGCATGCGCATGGTCGCCGATCGCCATCCGCCTTCGGCCAACGACTTCGACCCCGGACTCGACCAACTGCTCGATCGCATCGCAGTGGAGCAGGGAGCGTTGGGGCGCTAGGCCGTGCGTGGCTCTTTCGCTTTTTCCCGCGCTGCGTAGCTTCGGGGTCGAACTTTTTCACGGAGAGAGCATGGCAGCACCGGAGCCCCAGGCCACCACGGCCACCACGTACACCCCGATGCTCACGGACCTGCTGCGGCTGATCCGCGTCCCGTTCGCACCGCGCGGCGTGTTCGAGGAGCAACAGGACAAGCCCACGTTCTGGCTTCCGTGGGTCGTGGTGAGCATCGCGTTCGCCGTGGTGCAGTTCCTCCAGCGGCCCTTTCAGGCGCGGGTGAAGGAGATCGTCCTTCAGCAACTCAACCGCCCCGTCCCGGCGGCGAGCAGCGGCGCCGTCAGCCTCGCGATCGGGGTCGCCACCGGCGCGCTCACCGTGCTGATCTTCGCCGCCCTGAGCGCCGGCATTTTCTACCTGCTCCTGACGGTGCTCGGCGGCGAGACCTCCTTCAAGAAGATGCTGACCGTCGCCATCTTCGCCTGGCCGATCGCGGTCGTGCAGCAGCTCCTGACGTTCGTCGTCCTCTCGATGCGGGGCGTGGGGTCCATCAGCTCCGTCTGGGACATCTTCGTCTCGTTCGGCTCCGACGTGCTGCTGCCGGCCGACATGCAGCTGAGCGCGTTCCTCCGGATCTTCCTGGCGGGGATCGGGCCGCTGGCGATCTGGCAGGTCGTCATCACGGCGATCGGGCTGAGGGTGCTCGGCAAGGCGGGCAAGGGCGCAGCCTGGGCCAGCGCGATCGTTGCCTTCCTGATCCTGCTCGCCATTACTGCAGCCCTGGGGGCAATCGGCATGAGGGCGGCCGGCGGCTGAGACGGCCAAGCCGCGGCCGAGCCTAACCCCGGAGACAGAAGAGCCGGGCCCGCACGGGCCCGGCTCTCGCGCTTCTGGCGTTCAGGGCGCGACGGTCAGCGGCGGCGGTAACGCCACCCCGCCCAGGCGCGCCGCCACGGGCGACGACGCCCGCCGTAGAAGGGCGCTGCGTACCGGGCCACCACGACCGGCCGCATCATCGGACCGCGTACCGGGTAAGCACGCCATCCGTAGCCCGCCGCGTAGCCGCGTTGCCAACCGAACCCCGCCATAGGCCACCCTACGGCTCGCCGCCATCTCATCTGCTGCCGGATCGCTCCGCGCCGTCCGACCCACTGGGCGGCGACGCGCATCTCGCCCCGGCGATGCGGGTTCTGCGCCGCCAGCGGGGAGGCGAACACCAGGACGCCCAGCACCCCGATCGCCGCGCGGATCTTCGATGTGACGTTCCTCACGCCGCCCTCCTCCGCTTTGGAGCCTCTGGCTTCACGCCCTATCTGACGGGCCGGGCCCGGCGCCGTTAAGCACGGCCCGCCGGGGGGAAGGGTTGCGAAGACACGAAGGGCCGGGCCCCAGCAGCGGGGGCCCGGCCCTTTGCGACACTGCTCGACGGCTACGGCTGGCCCTGGTGCGCCCGCCGCTCCTGCATCCGCCGGCGATACTCTACGAGCACCGACTGGAGCCGGTCCTGCTGCTGCGGCGTCAGAATCGCGTCCACGGAGTCGAGTGCGGCCTCGTTGTTCGCCTTGAGCTGCTGCACGATGGGCTGGAGCTGCGGCGCGAGGCTCCGGCGCTGCGCCGGCTCCATGGCACGCAGCGGCCGCCCGCCCGTGACCTGCTGCCACTGGGCCCGGAGCGGCGCATTCACCGTATCGAGCCAGTTCGCCACCTCACGGACGCGATCGATTTGCTTGGGCGTCAGATGCAGGGCGCGGGCGTGGTTGGCGAGATACCGGGGCGCGCTGGCGGTCGCGATGACCTGAGGCGCCCCGGCGTGGGCGGTATCCTGCGGCTGGCCGGGGGACGCCGCCTGGCCTGTATCCGCCGCCTGCGCTGACAGGGGTCGGGGTGCCGTCAGGGCCAGCGTCACCAGCGCCACACCGGCGGTTGCCAGGACACGCTGGGCGGGTCGTCGCATCATGGGTCTGTTTCCTTCCAAGAGAGTTGCCCGCCGCGCGCGGCTGCGGGTCCGGTCACGAACATCATACCGTGGCGCCGGTCCGGTCTTCGCCACCCTTTTCCTTGAGCGCAGCCTGCGCGGCCGCCAGCCGGGCGATCGGCACCCGGAACGGCGAGCAGGACACGTAGTTCATCCCGATGTCGTGACAGAACATCACGCTCGACGGCTCCCCGCCGTGCTCGCCGCAGATGCCGACCTTGAGGTCCTTGCGCACGCCACGGCCCAGCTCGATCCCGAGCTTCACCAGCTTCCCGACGCCGGTCTGGTCCAGGACCTGGAACGGGTCGTTGGCGAGAATGCCGGCTTCGATGTAAGCCGGCAGGAAGCGCCCGGCGTCGTCGCGCGAGAGACCGAAGGTCGTCTGCGTGAGGTCGTTGGTGCCGTAGGAGAAGAACTCCGCGACGCCCGCGATCTCGTCGGCCGTCAGCGCCGCGCGCGGCAGCTCGATCATGGTGCCGGCGAGGTAGGGCACCTCGCGCTTGGCCTTGGCGAACACCTCCGCGGCGACCCGCCGCACGATGTCCACCTGGTGCTTCAGCTCCGCCACGGTCGCGACCAGCGGCACCATCACCTCGGGAATGACCTTCACGCCCTTCGCGGCCACGTTGACGGCGGCCTCGAAGATGGCTTGGGCCTGCATCTCGGTGATCTCGGGATAGGTGATGCCGAGCCGGCATCCCCGGTGCCCCAGCATCGGGTTGGCCTCCCGCAGCGACTCGACCGTGGCCGTCAGCTCCGCGGGGCTGATCCCCATCTGCTTCGCGAGGGCCGCGACCAGGTCGGGCTCGTGGGGCAGGAACTCGTGGAGGGGCGGATCCAGGAGGCGGATGGTCACCGGGAACCCGTCCATCGCGGTGAAGATCCCCTCGAAGTCGCCGCGCTGCATCGGCAGGAGCTTGGCGAGGGCCTTGCGCCGGCCCGCCACGTCCCGCGCCACGATCATCTCGCGCATCGCAGCGATGCGGTCACCCTCGAAGAACATGTGCTCGGTACGGCAGAGGCCGATGCCCTCCGCCCCGAATTCCCTGGCGCGCCGCGCATCGAGCGGCGTGTCGGCGTTGGCCCGCACCTTGAGCCGGCGCGCGCGGTCGGCCCACTTCATGAAGCGGGCGAACTGGCCGGACATCGTGGGCTCGACCAGGGGCACCTGGCCTTCGATGACGCGCCCGGTGGAGCCGTCGAGCGTGACCCAATCGCCCCGCTTGATCTGCCGCCCACCGGCACGGAACACGCCGGCGGCCTCGTCCACCTCCACGGCCTTGGCACCCACCACGCAGCACTTGCCCATCCCGCGCGCCACTACCGCCGCGTGCGACGTCATCCCGCCCCGGGCGGTGAGAATGCCCTTGGCCGCGTTCATTCCCTTGATGTCTTCCGGCGATGTCTCGGCGCGCACCAGGATGACCGCCTTGCCGTCCTTCGCCCACTCGAACGCCTCGTGGGCGTCGAACACCACTTGGCCGGCGGCGGCGCCGGGTGATGCCGGGAGCCCCGTCGCGAGGACCGTGCACTTGGCCGCCGGATCCACCATCGGATGCAGCAGCTGGTCGAGCGCCTCCGGCGAGACGCGGAGCAGCGCCTCGTCCTCGGTGAGCATCTTCTCGTCCACCATATCCACCGCGACGCGCACCGCCGCCGCCCCGGTCCGCTTGCCGTTCCGGGTCTGGAGCAGGAAGAGCTTGCCGCGCTCCACGGTGAACTCGAGGTCCTGCATGTCGCGGTAGTGCTTCTCCAGGCGCTGGTACGTCTCGACCAGCTGCTGATAGGCAGGGGGGAACTTCTTGGCCATCAGCTCCACGGGCTCGGGAGTCCGGATGCCCGCCACGACGTCCTCGCCCTGCGCGTTCACCAGGAACTCGCCGAAGAAACGCTTCTCACCGGTCGAGGGATCGCGGGTGAAGGCGACGCCGGTGCCGGAGTCCTCACCGAAATTGCCGAACACCATCGCCATCACGCTGACGGCCGTGCCGAGCGTCTCGGGGACGTGATGGATGCGCCGGTACGCCACCGCGCGGTCGCCCATCCACGAGCGCCATACCGCCTCGATGGCGCCCCACAGCTGCGCCGCGGGCTCCTCCGGGAAGCCGCTGGGGAGCAGCGCCTTGAGCGCGGACTTGTATTCGCCTACGAGGGCCTTCATGTCCTCGGCGGGGAGATCGATGTCGCGCTCCACGCCGCGCGCCTTCTTCTTGGCCGCCAGGAGCGGCTCGAACGGGCTGCGGCTGCCCTTGAGGCCCAGCACCACGTCGCCGTACATCTGCACGAAGCGCCGGTAGGCATCGTAGGCGAACTGCGGGTTGCCCGTCTCCTTCGCAAGGGCCGCGGCCACCGCGTCGTTCATGCCCAGGTTGAGGATCGTGTCCATCATCCCCGGCATCGAGACGGCGGCGCCGGAGCGGACCGACACCAGGAGCGGCTTCGTCGCCGCCCCGAACTTGCGCCCCATCACTTCCTCGACGCGCTTGAGGCTGGCCTCCACCTCCGCCTTCAGCTCCGGAGGGTAGGTCTTGTTGGCGATGTACGCGTTGCACAGCTCGGCGCTGATCGTGAAACCGGGGGGCACCGGAATGCCCAGGTTGGTCATCTCGGCGAGGTTCGCGCCCTTGCCGCCCAGCACGGTCTTCATCTGGGCGGTGCCATCAGCGTGGCCGGCACCGAAGAAATAGACGTAGCGGCTCATACCAGACCTTTGTGAGTGCGTTCGCGCCCGGCCTCGAGGCGCAGCTTCGCTGCGTCCGCAGGCACGGGCGTGGGATAATGAGTGGAGAAACAGGCGTGACAGAAGCGGTCGGGCTCGCGGGCACTGGCACCCACCATTCCCTCGAGCGAGAGGTAGCCGAGGGAGTCCACGCCGAGGAAGGTGCGGATCTCCTCGACGGAGTGCGTCGCGGCGATCAACTCGTCGCGATTGGGTGTGTCGATGCCGTAATAGCACGGCCCGACGATCGGGGCCGAGGCGACGCGGAAATGCACCTCCCGCGCCCCGGCGCGGCGGACCATCTCCACCAGGCCACGACTGGTGGTGCCGCGTACGATGGAGTCGTCCACGATGACGACGCGCCGGCCGGCCAGCACTTCGCGCACCGTGTTGTACTTGATCTTCACCTTGGCGTCGCGTCCCGACTGGACCGGATGGATGAACGTCCGGCCGACGTAGTGATTGCGGATGAGCGCGTGCTCCAGCGGGATCCCCGATTCGTCCGAGAACCCCAGCGCCGCCGCGTTCGACGAATCGGGCACCGAGAACACGCAATCGCAGCCGGCGGCCGGCTGCTCGCGGGCCAGCTGGCGGCCCAGGTTGCGCCGGAACTGGTCCACGCTCTCACCGAAGATGAGGCTGTCGGGGCGGGAGAAGTACACCAGCTCGAACACGCAGTGGGCCGGCGGCGCCGGCGGCAGGGGCTCCAGGTAGTCGATCCGGCTGCCGTCGATGCGCACGAAGCTGCCGGGCTCCAGCTCGCACACGGTACGGGCGCCGACGATGTCCAGCGCGCAGCTCTCCGAGGCCACGACGGGGGCGTCGCCGACCTTGCCGAGCAGCAGCGGCCGGAACCCGCGCGGATCGACGATGGCGTACAGCTGCGCGTTCACCGTGATCACCAGCGAGTAGGCCCCTTCCGCCCGGGAGAGGGCCTCGCGGATCTGCTCCGCCGGATCGGTCTGGCGCGAGCGGGCGATCAGGTGGACCAGAATCTCCGAGTCCATCGTCGAGGCGAAGATGGCCCCGGCGTCGACCAGCTCGCGCCGCAGCTCGGCCGCGTTGGTCAGGTTCCCGTTGTGCGCCAGCCCGAGCGTGCCGCCGCGGAATCGCACCAGCACGGGCTGCGAGTTCGCCAGGATGCTCGAGCCCGCCGTGCTGTATCGGGTGTGGCCGATGGCGGTCGTGCCCTCGAAGCTGTCGAGCACGCCCTCGGCGAACACGTCGGCCACCAGTCCCATTCCGCGATGGGTGCGCGCTACCCCGGCCTCGTCGACCGAGACGATGCCCGCCGACTCCTGCCCGCGGTGCTGAAGCGCGTACAGCCCCAGATAGGCCAGCTGCGCCGCCTCAGGATGGTTCGAAACGCCGATGATTCCGCACATCGCTGCTATTCGCTCCGCGCAAGCTGTGTGCCGCCGACGCCGTCGAGCCGCCGCGGCAGCGCATCCTCGTAGATCCGCCGCAGCCGTCCCACCGGGCGTGCGATCTGCCCGTCTCCGGCGCGGATGCGCAGGTCGCCGTTCGGCTCGCCGACCGCCCCAATGACCCGGCAGGGCACGCCGTGGGCGCGCGCCACCTCCTGAACGACGGTCGCCCGATCGGGCCGGGCGCTCACCACCACGAGGCCCTGGTCCTCACCGAACAGCGCTGCGGCGGGCGGAAGGGCTCCGCACAGCGCTGTCACGTCGACGTCGGCCCCGAGCAGCTCGGGCGCGAGCGCGGAGGACTCGACCAGAGCCACGGCCAGCCCCCCTTCCGACACGTCGTGGGCCGAGACCAGCAGCCCGCGTTCCGCGCACGCCACCAGGCAGTCCACCAGGGCCCGGGCGGCCGCGAGGTCGACGCGCGGCGGCGCGCCGAAGACGTCGCCGGTCAGCAGCGAAAGATACTGCGACGCGCCCAGCTCGCCCTTCGGCTGCCCCAGGCAGAGGATGGCATCGCCACGCGAGCGGAACTGCGCCGGCACCCGTAGCGCGACGTCCTCGAGCACACCCACCATCCCGATCACCGGCGTCGGGAGAACCGCGCCCGCCGGGCTTTCGTTGTAGAACGAGACGTTCCCTCCGGTCACCGGCGTGTCCAGCGCGCGGCAGGCGTCGGCGATCCCGCGACAGGCTTCCCGGAACTGGTAGAACACCTCCGGCTTCTCCGGGTTGCCGAAATTCAGGCAGTCGGTGATGCCGAGCGGCCGGGCACCGGTCGCGGCGACGTTGCGCGCGGCCTCGGCGACGGCCGCCTTGCCGCCCTCGTAGGGATCGAGCCACACGTACCGACCGCTGGCGCCACAGGTCATCGCGATCCCCAGCGTGGTGCCGCGCACCCGCAGGACCGCGGCGTCGCCGCCGGGCCCGATGACGGTGTTGGTCTGGACCGACGTGTCATACTGTTCGAACACCCAGCGCTTCGAAGCGATCGTGGGCAGGTCGAGCAGGCGCTCCAGCACGTCGCCGAGATCCTGGCCGGCCGGCGGGGGGGGCACCGGGCGCGCACGCCGCTGGGCGGCATCGCTGCTTTCCCGCGCCTCGGGACGGTAGACAGGGGCCCGGTCGACCAGGTCCCGGCCGGGTATCTCGGCCACGACTTCGTCGCCCCAGCGCACGCGATACATCCCGTCATCGGTCACGTGCCCGATCACCGCGCTCTGCAGCTCCCAGGTGTGGCAGATCGCCTCCACCTCGCGTTCCCGTCCGCGGTGCGCCACCACCAGCATGCGCTCCTGTGACTCGGAGAGCAGGATCTCGTACGGCGTCATGCCCGTCTCGCGCGTCGGCACCAGTCGCGCGTCGATCTCGACGCCGACGCCGCCGCGCGCGGCCATCTCGGCGGAGCTGGAAGTAAGTCCGGCTGCGCCCATGTCCTGGATGGCCACGATGTGCCCGGACCGGATCAGCTCGAGCGACGCCTCGACCAGCAGCTTCTCGGTGAACGGATCGCCCACCTGCACCTGCGGCCGGCGGGCCTCGCTCTTCGCCGACAGCTCCTCGGACGCGAAGGACGCGCCGTGGATGCCGTCGCGGCCGGTGCGGGCGCCCACGGCGATGATCGGGTTGCCGGGACCGGCGGCGCGGGCCCGGATCAGCTCGTCCTCGCGGAGCAGCCCCACGCACATGGCATTGACCAGCGGATTGCCTTCATAGGCCGTCTCGAAGGCGACCTCGCCGGCCACGGTCGGGACGCCGATGCAGTTGCCGTAGTCGCCGATGCCGCGGACCACGCCCTTCATCAGGTAGCGCTGGCGGTCGCGCTCCAGCGGGCCGAAGCGGAGCGAGTCCAGGATCGCGATGGGTCGGGCGCCCATCGTGAAGATGTCGCGCAGAATGCCGCCGACGCCGGTGGCGGCGCCCTGGTAGGGCTCGACCGCCGACGGATGGTTGTGCGATTCCATCTTGAACGCGACCGCCCATCCCTCGCCGATCCGGACGACGCCGGCGTTCTCGCCGGGCCCCTGGAGCACCTGCGGGCCCTCGGTAGGGAAGGTCTTGAGCACGGGGCGCGAGTGCTTGTACGCGCAGTGCTCGCTCCACAGCGCGGAGAAGATGCCCAGCTCGACGTAGGTCGGCTCCCGGCCCAGGATGGACCGGATGCGGTCAAACTCTTCGTGGGTGAGACCGTGCTGGCGGACCAGCTCCGGGGTGACCGGCGGGTCCCCGGGGCGGGAGTGCGCCGTCGTCACCGGCCGGGCTTGACCCGCACGCCCGTCACGGCCCCCGACGCGCTGTCAGCCGGCGCCGCCTGCGGGGGCGTGAAGTGGGGCGTGCGCCCCTCGGGGGAGCTGCTCTGACCGGCGTAGGCGTGGTCGGCGCCGCGAACGATGGCGTCCACCACCTGCCCGCCTTGGAGAAACACGACGTCGTAGTAGCCCACCTGGCGCTCGCGCCCGTTGCGGAAGAAGAGGTAGGTCCAGTCGTTCATCCGCCGCACGGCGACCGGATCACCCCACTGGGCGCGCACCTCCGCCTCCGTCATCCCCGGCTTGACCGCGCCGCCGGTGGCCTGGGCCGGCACGGCCGCGGCAGCGGCGCCGCTGTCGTGCTTGACCGGTGCGATGGAGTCCTGGGCCCGAAGCGGCGCGGCGCACAGCGCCGCGGCCACGAGAGCCGTCCACATTGTGCCCTGTGTCATGGTTTCCTCCCTCACACGCCCGCGGCGACCGCCGCGAGCGCGAACATGGCCGCACCATCATCGGAGCCGAGGAGAGCTTCCGCGGCGCGCTCGGGATGCGGCATGAGCCCGACCACATTCCGCTCTGCGTTGGTAATACCCGCGATGTCGCGCATCGCGCCGTTGGGGTTGCCGCCCACGTAGCGGAACACCACGCGCTCCTCGCGTTCCAGACGGTCCAGCGTGGCCTCGTCCGCCACGTAGCGGCCGTCGCCGTGCGCCACCGGCAGCCGCAACAGCCGGCCGGGCTGGTAGCGTGCGGTGAACGGTGTGGCGTCGGACTCGACGCGCACCGTGACCATCCGGCAGACGAACGACAGGCCGCCGTTCCGGACCAGCGCGCCGGGCAGCAGCTGCGCCTCGCACAGCACCTGGAAGCCGTTGCAGATGCCGAGGACCGGCCGGCCCGCGGCCGCGTGCGCCGCGACGGCCCGCATCACAGGGGAGAAGCGGGCGATCGCCCCGGGCCGCAGGTAGTCGCCGTAACAGAATCCTCCCGGCAGCACGACCACGTCGGCGCCTGCGAGGTCGGTGGAGCGATGCCACACGAAGCTCGCGTCGGCTCCCGCCCCCTGGGCGGCCGCCAGCGCATCGGCGTCGCAGTTGGAGCCGGGGAACCGTACCACGGCGATCTTCACGCGATGGGTTCCACCGTCTCGAGCACGTAATCTTCCGTGACCGGGTTGGCGAGGAGCCGCTCACACATCTTGAGCGCGCCGTCGCGGGCTACCTCGACCGAGGCGGCGTCGAGCAGCAGCTCCACGGTGCGGCCGACCCGCACGTCCGCCACGCCGCCGAAGCCCAGCTCGCCGAGCGCGTGGGACACCGCCTGGCCCTGCGGATCGAGGATGGACGGGCGGGGCATGACCCGCACCCGCGCGCGGAACCGGCTCACAGCCCGCCCTCGCCACTGCGCGGGCCGCCGCCGCGGTGGCGCCGCCGCCCCAGCCGGAAGCGCATGCGGCCCGCCGCGAGGTCGTATTCGACCTGCCGCGGCGGCTCGTCCTCGTCGTCGCGCATCGGGTCGCGCTCCGGCAGCCGGTCGAGCAGGCCGAGAAACACCGCACGCACGAGGCCGAACGTGATGAGCGCGAGGCCGGCGGGGAAGAAGAAGTACTCCGGGTAATACGCGGCGAGCCCGAGGGCGACGATGTGCGCCGCCAGCGACACCCGGCCCTTCCAGGTCCGGAGCCCCACCTTGGGCGCGACCGGATATGGTACCTGGCTCACCATCAGCAGGCTGAGCACGATGGTCAGCAGCACGATCAGCTGCGGGACCGGGACGAATCCCAGGTACTCGCGGAACAGCGGCGTCTGGGTGAAGGTGTACGCGGAAGCCAGCGTGATGCCCGCCGCCGGAGAGGAGAGGCCGATGAAGTGCGACTTGGCCTGCCCCGCCTGCAGCACGTTGAACCGCGCGAGCCGCAGCGCCGCCGCCAGAATGTAGATGAACGACAGCAGCCATCCCCACTCGCCACCGCGGAACCGCCAGAAGTAGAGCAGCATCGCGGGTGCGAGACCGAACGACACGATGTCCACCAGCGAGTCCAGCTCGGCGCCGAACGCGCTCCCGGTCCGGCTCATGCGTGCGACCCGGCCGTCCAGCAGGTCGAGCACGGCAGCCGCGATGACGAACCATGCGGCGACGAGGAAGTTGCCGCGCGACGACTCGATGATCGACCAGACGCCGAAGAACAGGTTCCCGGACGTAAACGCGCTGGGCAGGATGACGATGGCGCGCCGCATCCCCCGCGGGCGGGGCCGGGGGGCTGTCACGCCGGATACTCCGCGACCACGGTCTGGCCCCCGCGCACCACCTGATCCAGCGCGACGCTGACTTTGACGGCGGGGTCGAGGAACAGGTCCACGCGCGACCCGAAGCGGATCATGCCGAAGCGCTCGCCCTGCACGGCCCGGTCGCCTGGCCCGACGTCGGTCACGATGCGGCGGGCGATGCTGCCGGCGATCTGACGCACCAGCACCGGCCCGCGCGGGCTCTCGATCCCGACGGACGCCTGCTCGTTCACCAGCGAGGCTTTATCGTGGCTGGCCACGGTGAACTCCCCGGGATTGTAGTGGACCACCTCGACCTCGCCGGAGACCGGAAAGCGGTTCACGTGCACGTTCAGCACGTTCATGAAGATGGAGATGCGGGTCGCCTGGCGGTGAAGATACATCGCCTCTTCCACCTGAGCGATGCTGCACACACGGCCGTCGGCGGGCGCAAGCACGAGGCCGTCGCCCCGCGGTCCCTCGCGTGCCGGATCGCGGAAGAACGCGGCCACCCACACGGTGAGGACGAGGCCGACCGCGAGCAGCACGACGGTCCAGCCGGGCCACGAGTACCAGACCAAGACGAGCGCTGCATCCAGGGCCAGCGCCACGCGGATGAACGGCCAGCCTTCGGGTGCGATTCGCATCACGTGCTCTCCGTTGCGGGACCGGCGAGTCGCCGGAAGATCTCACGGTAGCGTGCCGTGGTGGCGCGCACCACCTCGGCCGGGAGCGAGGGAGCCGGCGCGCTGCCGTTCCAGCTGCCCGCGCGGCGCAGGCCCTCGAGGTAATCGCGGACCGGCTGCTTGTCGAAACTGGGTTGCCCCTGTCCCGGCCGATAGCTGTCGGCCGGCCAGAAGCGGGACGAGTCGGGCGTGAGCACCTCGTCGATGAGCACCAGCCGGCCGTCGGGGGCGGTGCCGAACTCGAACTTCGTGTCGGCGATGATGATCCCGCGCGAGGCCGCGAAAGCCTGGGCCTCCGCGTACAGCGCCAGCGAGCGCCGCCGCAGCTCTTCGGCCCGCGGCTTGCCGAGCGCGGCGGCCACCCGGCCGAAGGTCACGTTCTCGTCGTGGCCCACGTCGGCCTTGGTCGCCGGAGAGAAGATGGGCTCGGGGAGCGCGTCCGATTCCCGGAGGCCTGCCGGCAACGCCTCGCCGGCGAGAGTGCCGGACTGGCGGTACTCCTTCCAGGCGGAGCCCGACAGGTAGCCCCGCACCACGCACTCGAACGGTATGGGCTCGGTCAGGTGCACCAGCATGGCCCGGCCGGCGATCGCGGCGCGCTGGCCCGCCAGCGCGGGCACGGCTGCGACGATCTCCGCCGCGTCCGCAGTGATGCAGTGGTGCGGGACGGCCGCGGCGAGCCTGGCGAACCAGAACGCGCTGAGCTGGGTGAGGACTTCACCCTTGTGCGGCACCGGCTCGCTCAACACGAAGTCGAACGCGCTGATCCGGTCGCTGGCGACGAGGAGCAGCCGCCGATGGTCCACCCGGTACACCTCGCGCACCTTGCCCCGCCGTTCCAGCGGGAGCGGGAGATCGCTTCGCACCGTCACCGTCATACCTTGACCTCCGCGGGCGGCGCCTCGGGGATGCCCGCCACCAGGGGATCCACCACGTCGCGCAGGAACTCGTCCACCTGCTCCGGGGAGCGGCCCACGAACTCGGCCGGGTTCAGTTCCCGCGCCACCTGCGCCACCGCCACGCCGCGAAAGGCCGGGTCGGCGGCCAGCCGCTGCAACAGGTCGTTGGGTTCACCCTGCTCGGCCACCGCCTTGGCGACCGCGAGGCTGTGGCGCCGCACCACCTCGTGCAGCGCCTGGCGGTCTCCGCCCGCCTTGACCCCTAGCATCAGGCAGCGCTCGGTCGCCATGAACGGCAGCTCGCGCTCCACGTGCCGGCGGATGACGGCCTCGCGCACCTCGAGGCCGCGCGCGATGTCCGCCACGAGCACCAGGATAGCGTCCACGGCCAGGAACGCCTCCGGCAGCGTGAGCCGCCGGTTCGCACTGTCGTCCAGGGTGCGCTCGAACCACTGCTGCGCGGCGGTCTCTTCGGCGTTCGCGGGCAGGTGCATCGCGTAGCGCGCCAGCGAGGCGACGCGCTCCGAGCGCATCGGGTTCCGCTTGTACGCCATGGCCGACGAACCGATCTGCTCCGCCTCGAACGGCTCGAGCACCTCGCCCATGTGCTGCAGCAGCCGCAGGTCCGCGGCGAACTTCGCCGCCGACTGCGCGACGCCGGCCAGGGCCCCGAGCACCTGCGCATCAACCTTGCGCGGGTAGGTCTGGCCACTGATCGGCACGACCCGCGGGACGCCCATCAGCTCGGCGACCCGCCGGTCGAGCTGCCGCACCTTCTCGTGGTCGCCGCCGAACAGGTCCAGGAACGAGGCCTGGGTACCCGTCGTGCCCTTGCAGCCCAGCAGGGCGAGCCCGTCGCTGCGATGCCGGATCTCCTCGAGGTCGGCCGCGAAGCCCTGCATCCACAGCGCCGCCCGCTTGCCGACCGTGGTGAGCTGGGCGGGCTGGAGATGGGTGTAGGCGAGGGTCGGGAGCGCCCGATACCGGGCGGCGACGTCGCGCAACGCCTGCAGCACCGCGCCGAGCCGCGCCTCGACCAGGCGGAGCGCCTCGCGCATCACCAGGAGGTCGGCGTTGTCGGTCACGAAGGCCGACGTCGCGCCGAGGTGGATGAAGGGACGGGCCGCGGGGGCGGCGTCGCCGAAGGCGTGCACGTGCGCCATCACGTCGTGCCGGAACCGCTCCTCGTACTGCGCCGCCCTGGCGAAATCCACGTCGTCCACGTGGTCCCGCATCTGCGCGATGGCCGACGCCGGAATGGCGAGCCCCAGCTCCCGCTCGGCCTCGGCCAATGCGATCCACAGCCGCCGCCACAGGCCGACGCGCGTGGCGCCACCCCACAGCCGCTGCATCGCCACGGAGGCGTACCGCGTACCCAGCGGCGAGACGTAGCGGTCCTGGTCGCTCACGCGGCGCTCAGAACGAAACGTAGCTGTAGGTGCCGTGCCGCTCGAACCACAGGACCCCGCCGCCCCGGTTGCGGAAGTACGCGATCACCTTCTTGACCTGCTCGGCCTCGGTGATGTCCTCGTTGTTGATCCTCAGGATCACGTCGCCGGCCTGCAGCGACAGGGTCTGCTGGGTCTCCGGCCCAATCGACACGACCAAGGCCCCGTGATCGTTCGCCAGTTGCCGCTCGGCCTGGATGGCCGGCGTGACGCTCACCAGTTCCAGATCGCCCAGGCTGACCCGCTGGGCGCGGTCCGACGGCAGCTCGATGGACCGCACCGCCAGCGCGCTGACTCCGTCTGCACGGCGCACGGCGATGTGCAGCGTGTCGCCGACGCCGAGGTCGAGCAGGGCTGCTTCCCAGTCGAGGAAATTGTGCACCGGACGGCTGCCCACCCGGATGATCGTGTCGCCCGCCGAGATCCCGGCCTGATCTCCGGGGCTGCCCGTCGCTACCTGCTGCACCAGCACGCCCGACTGGCGGCGCCAGGTGTCGGAGTTGGCCCCGGGCTCCGCGATCTGCACTCCGGTCCAGCCGCGCCGCACCCGGCCGTACGCGCGAAGGTCGCGGGCCACGCGCATCGCCCGCTCGATCGGGATGGCGAATCCGAGGCCGACGTTGCCCCCCGATTCCGACAGGATGAACGAGTTGACGCCGACAACCTCGCCCACGGCGTTCACCAGCGGCCCGCCCGAGTTGCCGGGGTTGATGGCCGCGTCGGTCTGGATCATGTCCACATACAGGCCCGGCTGCCCGGCCGACGGCAGGACGGAGCGGCGGAGCGCGCTGACCACACCCGCCGTCACCGACGGCTCGCTGTTGCCCAGCAGGAAGCCGTACGGGTTGCCGATCGCCACCACCCAGTCGCCGATCGCCAGATCGCGGGTCCGGCCGATCTGCGCGACCGGGAGGCCGGTGCCCTCGATCCGGACCACCGCGACGTCGGTACGCGCGTCCTCGCCCAGCAGCGTAGCCGGGAAGTTGCGCCCATCGCGCAGGGTGACCACGATCGAATCGGCGCCAGTCACCACATGCTGGTTGGTGATGATCATCCCGTCGCCCGTGACGATGAACCCGGAGCCGAGCCCCTGAACGATCCGCTCCGAGCCGGGCGGCAGGAAGAAAAGGTCGAATACGGTGCGGGGCAGGGCCCGCTCGCGTCGGACGACGTTGACGCTCACCACTGCAGGGGCCACGCGTGCCGCCGCGACGCTGATAGCCGAGTGCCGGCCGGCCGAGATGTCCCCACGCTGCTGCGCGGGGAGCGCTTCCACGCCGCCGGCAAGGGCGACGGCGAGCAGGGCGGTGCCGCGCGCGAGCCTCATGGCGCGCCCTCGGCGCCCCGAGCGTGCGACCCGAGCTTGCTCCAGTCGCTGAGGAACTGGTCGAGGCCGCGGTCGGTCAGTGGGTGCACCAGCAACTGCCGCAGCACCGCCGTCGGCATCGTGCCGATGTCCGCCCCCGCGAGGGCGGCCTGCAGCACGTGCAGCGGATGGCGCAGCGAGGCGGCCAGCAACTCGGTCTCGAGATCGTAGTTGGTGAAGATAGTGCGGATCTGCCGCACGACCTCCATCCCCTCGTGGCCAGCGTCGTCCAGCCGCCCGACGAACGGGCTCACGTACGCCGCGCCGGCCTTGGCAGCCAGCAACGCCTGCACCGCGGAGAAGACCAGCGTCACGTTGACCGGAATCCCGTCCGCCGCGAGGCGTCGCACCGCGGCCAGCCCTTCCTCGATCATCGGGATCTTCACCACGATGTTCTCGGCGAGCTTGGCGAGCTCCTTGCCATCGCGGTACATCGCATCCGCGGCCACCGACACGACCTCGGCGGAGACCGGGCCCTCGACCGACCGGCAGATCTCGACCAGGAGATCCCGCGGGTCGGCGTCCCCGGCCACCTTCGCGAGCAGGCTCGGGTTGGTGGTCACGCCGTCGATCAAGCCGGCCCCCGCGGCCCAGCGGATGTCCTCGAGCTTCGCCGTGTCGAGAAACAGCTTCATGGCGCCGCCGCGTAGCGATGAGGGGGATAGAGCACCCCGACCAGGAACAGGCCGTGCGCCGGTGCCGGGGGGGATGCCGAACGGTTGTCCTTGGCCGCGAGCAGCGTCGGCAGATCGTCCGCGGGCCGCCGCCCGCGCGCGATGTCCGCCATCAGGCCGACCACGAAACGGACCATGTGGTGCAGGAACCGGTCTGCCGTAATCCAGAATTCGAACCCCTCCGCGTCCTCGCGCCGCATCCACAGCGCCTCCAGCACGCGGCAGCGATAGTGGTCGCGCTCGGGGCCCTTGGCGGACAGACCGAGAAAGCTGTGCTGGCCCACCAGCGCCCGCGCGGATGCCGCCAGCCGCTCCGCGTCGACGGCGCCCGGCAGCGCCCACTCGTAGCGGCGCCGGAACGGCGAGCGGCTCGCCCCGTCGGTGCCGACGCGGTAACAGTAGGTGCGTTCGCTGGCGTCGCGCCGCGGGTTGAAGCCCGGAACCATGCGGCACGCCGACGCGACCCAGATGTCGGAGGGTAGGAGAGCATTCATCGCGCGCACCAAGTCCCGGGGCTGCCACCGTTCGGGAACCATCGCCGCCGCCGCCTGACCCGTAGCATGGACTCCGGCGTCCGTCCGTCCCGCTCCGATCACCGGTATCCGCTTGCCCAGGAGGCGCGCCAGGGTGTTCTCAACGTCGCCTTGAACCGTGCGCGCTGCCGGCTGTCGCTGCCACCCTGCAAAGGCCCCACCGTCGTACTGCAGCAGGAAGAGGGTCGGCCGCGCCGCCATGTGCGCGAAACCTAGCCGCCGAGCGGGGGGTGGTCAAGCGACGCAAGTGCTTGTTCCAGTTGACACAACACCGCGTCGCGGCGGCTGCGGCGGTGGAGCGGTTGCAGCGCGATGGCTGCGGCTAGTACTTGCGGATGACGCCCACGACGACACCCTGGATCGTGAGGTCGTCTTCGTGAACGAAGATCGGGTCCACCGCGGCGTTGGCCGGTTGCAGGCGAACCCACCCGCTCTTCTCGCGATAGAACTTCTTGACCGTCGCGTGCGTGCCCTGGAGCAGGGCGATGACCATTTCCCCGTTGCGCGCGCTGTTGCGGCTGTGGACGATCACGTAGTCGCCGTCCCGGATCTGCTCGTCGATCATCGAGTCGCCCCGCACCCGCAGCACGTAGTTCGGGCCGGCGGCAGGCAGCATCTCCTCGGGGATGGTGATGGACTCCTGCTCCTGGACAGCCTCGATCGGCTCGCCGGCGGCGACCGTCCCCAGCAAGGGCACTTCCGCGAGACCGGGCGTCCTGGCGCGGGACAGCACCTCGATGGACCGGCTTTCGTTGTACGAGCGCCGGATGACGCCCTTCCGCTCGAGGTTGGACAGGTGTTCGTGGACAGTGGCGAGTGACGTGTACTTCATCGTCGAGGCGATCTCCTCGAAGCTCGGCGCGAAGCCGTGATCGCCGATATAGCTCGTCAGATAGTCCAGGATTTCCCGCTGGCGCTTGGTGAGAGGTACCATGGCTCCTTCTCGCCTGTGGCTGGCATCGCGCTGCCCGAAGATACGCCGAACAGAAAGTAACCGAAGGAAAGCCGAAGCACAAGCGGGCTTCACCTTGTGGAGTGGTGCGACGCCATCATGGGCCGACGCGCCGAACGATCGCCGGATGCCGCATGCCCGAGCGGCAGTCGAGCCAGTCGGGGCGGGGAGCGCGCGCACAGATAGGCAACGAGTGGTGCCATCCGCGATTGGGTCGCGATCGTCGTATATTATGAGATTCTGGCCGGTCCCGACCCAGGATCGGCAATGGTCGTCAACCAGAGCGGGCGCGGAGCTGAGCACGTCGCCGCGGTCGCGGCGCTCGAGGACATGGCCGAGTGACGATGGGTGCGACTCCTGAGCTGGCCCTGCCGCCGGCGGCGGTCGAGGAGCTGATGCAGGCTCTGTCGAAGGGGTTGCGCGCCCACCAGCTGTACCTGCCCAACAATCCGGTGTACCAGAAGGCCATCGAGAACCTGCGCGCCGCGTTCCGCCCCATCTGGGAGGCGCAGGACGAGCTGGTGCTGGACGTCTACGAGAGCGAGCTGCGCTGGGAGGGCAACGTCGTCTACAGCCAGTCGTCGCGGAACGACAGCTTCTCGTGGGTGTTCTTCAAGGACGGCGTCCGGGCGCTCACCCTGCTGACGGGGGTCGAGCAGGAGGAGATCATCGGGCTGCTGGACGTGGTGCACCGGGCCCGCACGCTGCAGCCGGAAGACAACGACGACCTGCTGACGCTGCTGTGGGAGAAGGATTTCCAGCGCATCCGCTACGTTTTCCAGGAGCTGGGGAGTGGCGACGTCGGGGGGATGCAGCTTCCGTCGACCGAAGAGGTCGTGGCCTCGGCCAGCGCGCCGCGCTACGTCTCCAGCGTGGTGGAGGAGGAGGTTCCGCCGCGACCAGGGATGGTACGTGCGGAGGACTTCGACAGCACGCTCTATTTCCTGGACGAGAAGGAGATCGACCACCTTCGCAACGAAGTGAATCGCGAGTACGAACAGGACCTGCGGCGCAACGTGCTCGCGATGCTGTTCGACGTGCTGGAGCTACAGCCCTTCCCGACGGTTCGCTCCGAGCTCATCTCGATCCTGGAGAGCTTCCTGCCCTACCTGCTTGGGGCGGGGGACTTCCTCTCGGTGGCGTACGTGCTCCGCGAGTCCCGCGCCATCCTGCAGCGGGCGCGCGAGCTCCTGCCCGAGCAGCGCAAGGCGCTGGAAGATCTGCCCAGCCGGCTGTCGCAGCCGGAGGCCCTCTCCCAACTGCTCCAGTCGCTCGACGAGGCCGCCGCCCATCCCTCGTCCGAGGAGCTGGGGGAGCTGTTCGGCGAGTTGCGACCCGAAGCCCTGCCCACGCTGCTGAGCTGGCTGTCGCGTGTCTCGAATCAGCGCGTGAAGGTGGTGGTGGAGGAGGCCTTGCAGCGCCTGGGCATGGCCCACGTGCCTGACCTGGTGGGGTTAGTCGCCGGGGCCGACGCGGTCGTGGCACTGGAGGCGGTGAAGCTGGCCGGCAGGCTCAAGCTGCAGCAGGCTGTGCCGGCCATGGCGCAGGCGCTGGGGCATGAGGAAACCGCCATCCGCGTGGCCGCCGTGCAGGCGCTGAGCGATTTCGCGACGCCGGCCGCACTGCAGGGACTGGAGCAAGCGCTCGACGACGCGGACCGCGAGGTGCGGCTCACGGCGGTGCGCGTGCTGATGCAGCACCGGCACCGGGGCGCGCTCGCCAAGGTCACGGCGGCAGTGCAGGGCGAGTCGGTGCGCGCGGCCGACCTCACCGAGAAGATGGCGTTCTTCGAAGCCTACGGGGCGCTGGTCGGGGAGCAGGGAGTGGAGGCGCTCGATGGGCTGCTGAACAGCGGCGGCTTCCTCAAGCGCAAGGAGGAGCCGGAGACGCGGGCCTGCGCGGCGCTGGCGCTGGGGCGGATCGGCACGCCGTCCGCCCGACGGGCCCTCGAGCGAGCCTCCGGGTCCAAGGTGGCGCTGGTGCGGAATGCGGTGAGCCGGGCGTTGCGCGGCCTCCCGGCGGGGAGCTGAGATGACGGAGCCCGGACGTCGGTCCTCCGTCGTCGACTCGATCCAGACCTCGGATGCCTTCATCCGGGGGGCGGGGCGTTCGTTCCTCGTCACCTTCTACACGGCGTTGCGCTCGCTGAAGCTGTATCCGCTCGAGAACAGCCAGGTGCAGAAGTCGCTCGACGACATGACGACGTCGGTGAACACGCTCCTGGACCGCGAGAAGGAGATCGAGCTCCGGGTGACCGGTGAGTTCATCTTCGTCAACGCCACCCGGCTGCGCCTGGGCCTCGACAACTACGCCTCGTTCTCCCACGTGCTCGGCATTCTCAAGGCGGTCGGGGTCGGACTGATCCGGGCGGTGGAGGGCGCGGACCGGCGCGAGTGGACGACGCTGCTGTCACTGCTGCTCGCGGTGTCGGCGCGTGACGCCACGGTGAATCGCTTCCACGAGCTGTCCACCAAGCTGCACGACGCCGGGGTGACGCACTTGTCCGTCGAGCAGTTCATCGAGTCGGACGCGAGCGAGGAGGAGGAGGAGCGGGCGAAGGAGCAGGCCAAGCGCACCTACCAGCGCTCGGTGGCGGTGACCAAGGAAGTCATCAACTCGGTGCGGATGGGACGGACCGCGAGCGTCAAGAAGGTGAAGCGGGCGGTCCAGGCGATCGTCGACCAGGTGCTGTCGGCGGAGTCCTCGCTGGTGGGTCTCACCACGCTGCGCGACTACGACGACTACACCTTCACCCATTCGGTGAACGTGTGCATCTTCGCCGTGGCGCTGGGCCGGAAGCTCGGCCTCACCAAGCTCCAGCTCTACGACCTCGGAATGGCGGCCCTGTTCCACGACGTCGGCAAGTCGCGCGTGCCGCTCGAGGTGCTGAACAAGGACGGCAGCCTCGACGAGGAAGAGTGGCGGATCATGACCGCCCACCCGTGGCTGGGCGTGCTCACCCTGTTCGGGATGCGCGGCTACGGCGAGGTCCCGTACCGCAGTATGATCGGCGCGTACGAGCACCACATGAAGACCGACTTGACCGGGTATCCGAAGTCCATCCGGCCCCGGGACATCTCGATCTTCTCCAAGATCATCGCCGTGGCGGACGGCTTCGACGCCGCAACCTCGCGTCGCACCTACCAGACGTCGCCGATCCAGTCCGACTCCGTGCTCAAGGAGATGCTCGAGAACCCGAAGCGCGGCTACGACCAGATCCTGGTCAAGGCGTTCATCAATCTGATCGGCGTGTATCCGGTCGGGACGCTGATTATTCTCGATACCTACGAGCTGGCCATCGTGACGGCGGCCAACCCGAACCCCGAGTTCATCCACCGGCCGATGGCGCGCATCGTCTCCGATCCTACCGGCACCGTCACGTATCCCGGCTACGTCGCTGACCTCTCTCAGCAGGATTCCAGCGGCAATTTCCTCCGGAGCATCATCAAGGTTTCCAATCCGGAGAAGTACGGGATCCGGATTTCCGACTACTTCGTCTGATCCCGCACCGGACAATTGCTTCGCGGCGCGCTGGACGGGCGCCCTCGGGCATCGTACCGTTCCGGCACTATGACACACGACGCGATCACGCTCAAGGGGATGCGGTTCCACACGCTGGTCGGGCTGCTGCCGCACGAGGAGCTGATCCCGCAGCCGCTGGAGCTGGACGTCACGGTCTTCCTCTCGCTCCGGAGGGTCGGGGTCACCGATTCGCCCAAGGCACTGCTCGATTACCGGAGCCTGTACCGCCTGGTTGCGGAGTCGGTGGGCACCAGCCACCACCGGCTGCTGGAGGCGTTGTGCGAGGTGATCGCCGCGAAGGCGCTGGCGCTCGACAACGTGGATCGTGTACGCGTGGCCGCGCGGAAACCGCACGCCCCGATCCCTGGGCCGCTCGAGTCGGTCGAAGTGGTCATCGAGCGCGCCAGGGAGAAGGCTGGACCCACCGTTTGATTCCAGGAGAGATCATGTCGCATCGGATCTGGCTCGTGGTGGCGGCGGCGGTCGCCGTTCCCACCGGGGCCATGGCACAGACCCCTGCTCCGGCCCCGGCTCCCGCAGCGACGCCGGCCCCCGCGCCGTCGCCCGCTCCGGCGCCACCGCCGCCGCCCGCGCCGCTCATCAAGACGCAGATCGATCTGGGGTTCGTCAGCACATCGGGCAACACCAGCGTCCGAACGCTGAACGTCGGCGAGCAGCTGGTCGTCAAGCCGGATCCGTGGAAGTTCACCGAGACGTTCGCGATCATCGACGGCTATACGGCCGGCGTGGAGACCGCCAACACACTGACCGCCGGCCTGCGGGCCGACTATACGGTGGGCGCGCGGTTCCGCCTGTTTGCGTTGCTCAACTTCACGCGTAACCGGTTCGCGGGCATCGCGAGCCGCTTCGAGGAAGCGGTGGGACTCTCGTACGGAGCGATCAAGGGAGAGAGGAACATCTTGGATCTCGAGGCGGGTGCCGGACGCAATCAGCAGACCGGCGCCGCGGGACCAGTGCAGCAGTACTGGGTCGGGCGACTCGCGGCGCACTACAGGCTGAACTTCACCAACCGTGCGTATTTCGACCAGAAGGTCGAAGATCTGGGCGACGTCCAGAACCTCAAGAACATGCTGGTGAACTCCGAGAGTTCACTCGTCGCGCCGATCTCCAACAACGTGGGCCTCAAGCTCGGCTACATCGTGCACTTCGCCAACCAGCCGCAGCCGGGGTTCAAGAAGGCCGACACGATCCTCTCCGCCGGCCTGCAGCTGCAGTTCTGAGCACCGTCGCGGCGGTAGCGCTCGGCTCGAACCTGGGCGACCGCGCGGCGATTCTGGCCCGGGCGCGGGACGCCATCGGGCGGCTGCCCGCGACGCGCCTGGCGGGGGCCAGTGAAGTCGAGGAGACGGCACCGCTAGGAGGGGTGCCGCAGGGACCCTACCTCAACCAGATGCTGCGGGTCGAGACGGCACTCGGGCCGCGCGCGCTGCTCGAGGGGCTGCTCGCCATCGAGCAGGGCGAAGGGCGGGTGCGCGCCGAGCGCTGGGGGCCGCGCACCCTGGACTGCGATCTGGTGCTGTACGGCAACCAGCGGGTGGATGTCCCCGGCCTGACCGTGCCGCACCCGGAGATCGCGAACCGGGACTTCTGGCAGCGCGAGCTGGCGCAGTTGGGGCTGCTCCCCGAGACGGCAGGGAAGAGGGGTGAGGCGGCAGGGTAGTTGCGAGACGCCGAGTCGCGAGTGGTCGTGAGATTCGAGATGGCGAGCGGCCAGTCCGGTTGTCAGTACTCACCACTCGTCTGAGCTCCGACAACTCCGAGCTCCTATCCCCTCGCAACTCGGCGTCTCACAACTGTCTTGGATTTGGCGTCTCGCAACTGTACTGTCCTCTCTTTCTATCGCTCCCGCCACCTGTTAGCCTTCGCGAACCCATGTCGATACCACCGAAGGACTCCCCGGTCACGACCCGTGACTTCCTCGCCTGGAAGGCAGCAGGCCGGAAGATCGTGACCGTCACGGCCTACGACGCCCTGTTCGGCCGGCTGGTGGACGAGGCCGGCGTGGATTGCGTCCTGGTCGGCGACTCCGTCAACCAGGTGCTCGCCGGCGAGCCGTCGACCCTCTCCGCCACGCTGGACCAGATGATCTACCACGCCCGCGCGGTGCGGCGTGGCGTGCAGCGGGCGCTGGTGGTGGTGGACTTGCCGTTCCTCAGCTACCAGGTGAGCCGCGAAGAAGCGGTCCGCAACGCAGGCCGCGTGATGAAGGAGACCGGCGCGCAGGCGGTCAAGCTCGAGGGCGGCGCCACGATGGCGGGGACGGTCGGCGCGCTGGTGGAGATCGGCATTCCCGTCATGGGGCACATCGGGCTCACCCCGCAATCGGTCCACGCGCTCGGCGGGTACCGGGTGCAGGGGAGGGACGAGGAAACGGCGCGCCGCCTCGAGAGCGACGCGGCCGCCCTGGAGAGCGCGGGTGTCTTCAGCATCGTGCTGGAGCTGGTGCCGGCGGCGCTCGCCGGGAAGATCACCAGCGCGCGTGGCGTGCCCACCATCGGCATCGGCGCGGGCGCCGCCTGCGACGGCCAGGTGCTGGTGCTGCCCGATCTGCTGGGGTTGAACGACGGGTTCGCACCGAAGTTCCTCAAGCGCTACGCCTCCCTCGCCGACGAGGTGAGGGACGCCGTAGGCCGGTTCGGCGACGAGGTGCGCGGCGGCGCGTACCCCGACGCCGGCCACTCCTTCTAGACATCTCCGTGCTGTCCATCACGGCACCGCTGGCGATGCGCGCGCACGCCCAGGAAGTGCGACGCGCCGGCCGCCGGATCGGTTTCGTGCCGACGATGGGGGCACTGCACGCCGGTCACTTGTCGCTGGTGGCCGAGGCCCGCGCGCGCTCGGACGTCGTGGCGCTGAGCGTGTTCGTGAACCCCCTGCAGTTCGGACCCGGCGAGGACTTCGCGCGCTACCCGCGTGACCTGCGGCGCGACACGGCGCTGGCGGCGGGGGCGGGCGTAGAACGTGCTCTGGGCGCCATCGCCGGAGGCGATGTATCCGGAGCCTCCCCAGGTCACCGTCGCGCCGGGGCCGGCGGGTGAGCGGCTGGAGGGCGCCGTCCGCCCCGGGCACTTCGGCGGCGTGCTGACCGTGGTCGCGAAACTGTTCAGCGTGGTCCAGCCCGACGTCGCGGTGTTCGGCCGCAAGGATTTCCAGCAGGCAGCGCTGATCCAGCGGATGGTGCGGGACTTGAGTCTCCCGGTCGACGTCGTGGTGGCGGCCACCGTCCGCGAGGCCGACGGGCTCGCCCTGTCGTCGCGGAACGCCTTCCTCGATGCCGGCGCGCGCGCCGCGGCGGCGGCGCTCCCCGGGGCGCTGGCGAAGGCCGTCGGCCGGTTCCGGTCCGGCGAGCGGAGCGCCGGGGCGCTGGCGGCCTGCGCGCGGCGCGTGCTCGAAGGCGAGCGCGGGCTCTCGGTGGACTACGTCGCGTGCTTCGGGCCGGACGATCTCGAACCGCTCGATGCGGTCGACGAGCACTCGGTGCTAGCAGTCGCCGCGCGCATCGGCGGGACGAGGCTCATCGATAACGTCGTGCTGGGCGCCGGACTCGAGGGGGACATCCGTGTCGCCGGATGAGGTCCGCCGGGCGCTGCCGCCCTGGGCGGTGGCGAGTGATCGGCGCATCGAGCACGTCGCCCGCGTGGTGGCGCTGCTGGAGCGCTGGGCGGGCGAGCGGTCGGCGGCGCCGGCGGAGGTGGCGCGCTGGCGGCGCGCGGCGGTCCTGCATGATGCGCTGCGCGACGCCGACGAGTCGCTGCTGCGGCGCTACGGAGCGCAATCGCCGTGGCCGGTCAAGACGTGGCACGGACCGGCGGCCGCCGCGGCGGCTGCCATGGACGGCGAGCGCGACCAGGGCGTGCTCGACGCCGTGCGCTACCACTCCTTCGGCTTCGGCGGATGGGGCGAAGCCGGGCGCATGCTCTACCTGGCTGACTACCTGGAGCCGGGGCGCCCGTACGAGCGCGCCATGCTGGACGCGTGGATCGAGCGAACCGCCGGCGAGCCCGCCACGGTGCTGCGTGAGGTGGCGGCGTTGCGCATCGGATGGCGGCTCAAGAACTCCGGTCGGATAGCGCAGGAGACATGGGAATTCTGGAACAGCATCGCCGCGGACGCGTCGTCGTCGTCGGGCTGATCGCGCTCGGGCTCGCCGGGGCCGCCTTCGCCGGGTGGTGGCACGTGCGTGCGTCGGCGCGGTCCGCGTTGGCTGGCCGCCAGGTCCCCGGCGAGCGGGACCGCGTGGTGGCTGAAGTGCTCAACACGACGCGCGCCATCGGCCTGGCGCGTGCGGCGACACGGGCGCTGCGCGACGCCGGCATCGACGTGGTCTATTTCGGTTCAGACACCGGGACCGTCGCCGACTCCACCGTGGTTCTGGTGCGGCGGGGGAGCGCTGGCGCGGCGGCGCGTGTGGCGCGCGCGCTAGGCGTCGGGAGGGTGCGTCAGCTCCCCGATTCGGGTCGGCTGGTGGACGTCACCGTGCGGCTCGGGAGCGACTTCGCCTCGCACGTCAACGCGCATGGCCCGTAGCTGGCCGCAGGCCGCCGCGATGTCGAGTCCCCGGCTGCGGCGCGCCACGGCCTCGACGCCACGGCGCCGCAATCCCGCCGCGAAGCTGGTGAGCCGCCGCGGTGGGGCGGGCACGAGACCCGGCGCCCCGCCGGGGTGCAGCGGCAACAGGTTGACCATCGCTCCCGCCGCCTTGGCGATCTTCGCCAGCTCGACCACGTCCTCCTCCCGGTCGTTCACCCCGGCGATGAGCACGTACTCGAACGTCACCCGCCGCCGGAACGCGTCGATGGCCTTCAGCACATCGGGCAGCCGATAGCGCTTCTCGATCGGCATCAGGGAGAGCCGCAGCGCGCTGGTGGGCGCGTGCAGCGATAGCGCGAGCCGAAACTGTTCGGTGCGCTTGGCCAGCTCCGCCAGCGACGGGAGGATGCCGACCGTCGAAATCGTGATGTGGCGCGCACCGATCCCGAGCGCGTCGGGATGGTTCAACAGCGTCAGGGCGGTCGATACCGCAGGCCAATTGAGGAGCGGCTCGCCCATCCCCATGAACACGACGTTCGTCGGCTTGGCGGGCTCGGAAGCCAGGAGCAGCTCACGCACCTGCGCCGCGATCTCCCACGGGGCCAGATTGCGCTTCAGCCCCATGGTCCCTGTCGCACAGAAGGCGCAGCGCAGTGGGCAGCCCGCCTGGGAAGAGATGCACAGGGTGCGGCGCGATCCCTCGGGGATGAGCACCGACTCGATGGCCTCTCCGTCGGGCAGCCGCCACAGCATCTTCTCGGTTCCGTCGCGCGCGACCTGGTGCGCCTCCAGGGACAGCGCTGGCAGCGGCCACTCGGCGTCCAGCGCCTCGCGCAACGCCAGCGGCAGATCGCTGGCGTCCAGCCAGCGGCGCACGGGACGCTGCCACAGCCGCGGCATGATCTGCGAGAGCCGGTACGGCGGATCACCCCGGCGCGCGAGCCACGCCTCGAGCGCCGAGCCGGCATCGGGCGGCACGACATCGAGCAGGTTGCTCACCGCATCATGGCCGTGAGGCCGAACCGGTACGTGGCGCCGAAGTCGTTGACGCCCCCGTCGCGCCCCAGATAGACACGGTAGCGCCCGACGCCGACCGCCAGACCCAGGCGGCTGCGCCAGACGGCCGTGCCCGCCTCGGACTCACGCGCCGCACCGACGTCCACCTCGGTCGCCCCCCCGAGATCCAGGCCCGCGGACACCAGGTGCTGCACCCCCTCGCCGTGCGCCAACGTCGCGCCGTAGCGGAGCAGCACGACGGCGGAGGTGCCCCACATCGGGCTCGGAGCGGTGTGATATGAAGCGGCGAGATTGTAGGTCGCCGCCTGTGCGGCCTGCCGGAACGTCGGATCGAAGAACCTGGTCGCGAAACCGATCGTCACGTGGTCCAGGTCGGCGTAGCGTACACCGACGTCCACCCCCAACTGGCTGCGCGAGACCACGTCGAGCTGGCCCGCGACGCTCCGCAACGCCGCGCCGGCCACCAGATTCGGTGTGATGGCCCGAGCCAGTCCGAGGGAGACAACCTCCGCGTACACCGGGATGTCGCCGATGCCCTCGGGACTGGTCTCGGTGCGCACCAGACCATCCACCCCGAGCCGTCCGTACACCACGTTGAGCGTGCCGAGGGCGCCGAGCCGGATTCCCAGGGTGGCGATGCCGCCGCTGACCCCGACCTCGGACGGTGCATGGATGGCCTCGATGCCGAGGCGCACCGAGGGACCGGAGCGGGGCAGGGCGGTAGCCGGGGTCCACAGCGCCGCGGAACCGTCGTCCGCCAGGGCGGGAGGGACGACGAGGGTTCCGGCGGCAATCTGCCACAGATCGGACACAATCGCCGCCTGGCCCGCGGCGTCCCGGGCGCAGACGAGAAGGCCGGCGACTGGCAGAACGAGGACCGACCATCGGGCGGGCATGGGCGAAGGTTCGCCCGCGTCGCGGTTGATGTCAAGCGACCTCTCAGCTTGCTCAAGTTGTGTCGTGCCATTAGTTTCCGCGCGTCATGAGGCGCCTCCCGCCGCTGTGCTTCTGAGCCAACTGCTGGCCCCGGATCGCGTCCGAGTCCCCCTCACATCGCGGGACAAGTCGAACGTCCTGCGCGAGCTCGTCGAGCTACTGGTCCGCTCCTCCGGCGGCTCGTCGGATGACATCCTCCACGCAGTCCGGGAGAGGGAAGCGTGCCAGTCCACCGGGTTCGGACACGGGGTCGCCATACCGCACGCACGGACGCCGTCCTTGCCGACGCTGACGCTGGTGGCTGGTCAGGCGGCGCAACCCATCGAGTACGGGGCGCTGGATGGCAAGCCGGTGCGTCTGTTCTTCCTGCTGGCGGGGCCGGAAACCATGGCCGCGTCGCAGGTGCGCGCCCTGGCCCGAATTGCGAGGCTGATGCGGCGGGAGTACGTCCGGGACCGGCTGCTGGGGGTGGGCACGTCGGAGGCGTTCTGCCAGGCCGTGCGGGAAGCGGAGGGGCAGTAGCGTGACGGACCAGGAGGCATCCCGCCGCGGATGGGTCGCAGTGTGGCTGTGGCTCGCGCTCCAGGTGACGCTGACATCGCTGCCGGGGAAGGCGATCCCGGCACTCCCGCACTCGGTCCATTTGGCCGGGCATCTCTGCCTGTACGGAGGTCTGGGCGCCCTCGTCGCTCGGGTGGGCGCCTTCCGCCGCTGGCCGCTGCGCCGCCTCGTGTGGGCCGGCGTGGCGCTTTCGGCCTGGGGCGCCTTGGACGAGCTGCACCAGCTCTTCATCCCGGGCCGGTCCTGCGAGCTGATCGACTGGGTGTGCGACACGCTCGGCGCATCGCTTGGGCTCTTCGTGGGGACACGCGTGATGACCTCGAGATTGGCACGATGGCTTCGCTAGCGGCGACATCGATGCGCACCCACTGGTGCGGGGAGCTGCGCGCTTCGCACGCCGGGGCGACGGTGCGCCTCGGTGGCTGGGTGCACCGTCGGCGCGACCTCGGCGGCATCGTGTTCGTGGACCTGCGCGACCGGGAGGGACTGGTGCAGGTGGCCTTCGGGCCGGCGTGGTCGCCGCCGGAGACGCTGGAGCGCGCGGGGGGGCTCGTCGCGGAGACGGCGATCCTGGTGCACGGCGTGGTCGAGCCGCGCCCGGCTGGCCAGGCGAACAGCGAGATGGCGACGGGCGAGATCGAAGTGCGCGCAACGGCGGTCACGATCGTCGGCCCGACCGTCACTCCGGCGATTCCGGTGGGGCGGGTGCGTGGCGAAACGGTGGCGGCGGAGGAGCTGCGGCTCCGCTACCGCTACCTGGACCTGCGGCGGCCGGAGCTGTACGCGAATTTCGAGCTCAGGCACCGCCTGCTGCAGCGAGCCCGGCTGGAGTTGTCGGCGCGGGGCTTCCTCGAAGTGGAGACGCCGATCCTCACCAAACCGACGCCGGAGGGGGCTCGCGACTTCATCGTGCCGTCGCGCGTCTACCCCGGGCAGTTCTACGCGCTGCCGCAGTCGCCGCAACTCTACAAGCAACTGCTGATGGTCTCCGGCTTCGACCGGTACTTCCAGCTGGCGCGCTGCTTCCGCGACGAGGACCAGCGCGCCGACCGGCAGCTGGAGTTCACCCAGATCGACATCGAGTGCTCGTTCGTGGGCCCCGAGGACATCTACGCGGTGACCGAGGGGGTGCTGGTGGCGCTCTGGGCCGAGGCGGGCGCCACGGTCGAGGCGCCCTTCCCGCGGATGGCGTACCGCGACGCGATGGCCCGCTACGGGACCGACAAGCCCGACCTCCGCTTCGGCCTGGAGCTTCGCGACGTCACGGCGCAGATCGGTGAGGGGAGCGGCGACTTCCTGCGGGCGGCGGTCGGGCGCGGCGATCGGGTACGGGCGCTGGTAGTCCCGGGCGGCGCGGCGCTGTCCCGCAAGGATCTGGACGCGCTGGCCGAAGACGCGAAGACGATGCGGGCCTCGGGGCTGGTATGGGCGAAGCGGGCGGCCGAGGGCCCGACCGGACCCGGGGCGAAGGCGCTCGGGCCCGCCGTGCTCGACGCGCTCGCTCTGGCCGAGGGCGATCTGGTGCTCGCCTGCGCGGGCCCCGACGGCGTCGCGCTGCCCGCCCTGGGCCGCGTCCGGCTCGAGGTCATCCGCCGGCTGAAGCTGGCGCCACAGCGGGAGCACGCGTTTCTGTGGATCGAGCAATTCCCGCTGTTCGAGCGCGAGCCGGAGACGGGGGCGCTGACGTTCATGCACCACCCCTTCACGGCGCCGCACCCCGACGATGTGGCACTGCTCGACACGCAGCCGGAGGCCGCGCGCGCGCAGCACTACGATTCCGTCTACAACGGCGTGGAACTGGGCAGCGGCTCCATCCGGATCACGGATCCCGTCCTGCAGTCGAAGGTGTTCGAGCGGCTCGGCCTGTCGGCGGAGGAGGCGGAGCACCGGTTCGGCTGGCTGCTGGAGGCGCTGCGGACCGGCGCGCCGCCGCACGGCGGCATCGCGCTCGGCTTCGACCGCATCGCGCTGCTCCTCGCGGGCGGCGAGTCGCTGCGCGACGTGATCGCGTTCCCGAAGACCGCCCAGGCTCGTGCGCTGTTCGAGGGTGCGCCAACCGGCGTCCGGCAGGAGGACCTCGACCTGCTGCACCTCAAGATCACGGGATGACCGGCTCCGGCGACGTCATCCACCGTCTCAACGTCGAAGGGGCGGACCTGCTCGCCCTCTCGGGCGTCAACGACGCGAACCTGCACGAGCTCGCCCGCCTGGCGGGCGTGCGTGTGTCGCTGCGCGGCGACCAGCTGGCTCTCTCCGGGGCGCTCGCCGCCGTGGAACGGGCGGCGGCGCTGGCACAGACGATGGTGGACCTGGCGCGGATGGGCGAGACGTTCGGGCCGGAGGACGTCCGCAGGATCGTCGAGGAGGGCGGGGGGCAGGGCGAGGCCGCCCGCAACGGCGATTTCAAGATCGTGCTTCCGGGGCTGCGGCGGATCGTGACGCCGAAGACGGCCGGGCAGCGCGCGTACGTGCAGGCGATGCTGGACAACGACATCGTCATCTCGATCGGCCCCGCCGGCACCGGCAAGACGTACCTGGCGGTTGCGGTCGCCGTGGACATGCTCCACAAGAAGCGGGTCAAGCGGATCATTCTCGCCCGGCCCGCGGTCGAGGCCGGCGAGCGGCTGGGCTTCCTGCCGGGCGACATGCAGGCGAAGGTGGACCCGTACCTGCGCCCGCTGTACGACGCGCTCGAAGACATGATGCCGCACGACAAGGTGCAGCACGCCCTGGAGTCACGGGTGATCGAGATCGCGCCGCTCGCCTACATGCGCGGCCGCACCCTCGCCGATGCGTTCGTGATCCTCGACGAGGCGCAGAACACCACCGGGATGCAGATGAAGATGCTGCTGACCCGGTTGGGCGTGAACTCGCGGGCGGTCGTGACCGCCGACAAGACGCAGATCGACCTGGCGCAGCACGAGGAGTCCGGCATCGTGCAGGTCGAGCGCATCCTGCCGGGGATCGACGGGATCGCGTTCTGCTACCTGGATGAGGGCGACGTCATCCGCCACCGGCTGGTGCGCGAGATCATTCGCGCCTACCGGGAGGACCAGCAGGTCTGATGGGCGTCGCGACCGCTGCCTGGCGCCATGGAGCGCGGTTGCTGCTCGCACTCCTGGTCGCCGTCGCGGCCTACGTGGCTTTCCCGGGCGCCGCCTCCGTCCTGCCGGAACCGCTGGCCGTGGGCAGCGTGTCGAGCGGCGACGTGATCGCGCCCATCGGCTTCCTCGTCCCGAAGTCGGGCGCGCACCGCGCGCGCGAGGCCGAAGCGCTGGCCACCACGGTGAAGTCGCTGCTCACGGCCCATCCGGAAGCCGCCGATTCCGCTGCAGCTGCCGCCGGCGAGTTCTTCGCGGCGCTCGACTCCGCGATCGCGGCCGGCGGCGCGTTGCCGGACGCCGCACGGGCCGCCGGGGTCGCGCTGCAGGGCGGCGAACTCGCGGTGTTGGCGAGCGCGGGCCAGCGGGCGGCCTTGCGGCGAGAGGTGCTGGGGGCGCTGCGGAACTCGGCGAGCGGGTACCTGGCTCCCGGACTCTCCACGGCTGAGTTGGGCCGCGAGGTGGTGCTGCGGCGCGGCGCCGACGAGCGGATCATCGTCAGCGACAGCCTGCGCCCGTTCGGCGATTTCCTCGAGGCGGCAGTGGAGCAACGCCCGGAGCGCCGCAGCGTGGTCGCCGAGCAGCTGTACGAGCGTCTGATCGGGACCTTCTTCCGCCCAACCATCGTCTACGAGCGTGCGGAGACCGAGCGCCGCCGCGACGTGCTCCGCCGCACCGTGGACTCCGTCGATGCGGTGGTCCAGCCGGGCGAGAAGATCATCGGCGCGCACGAGGTGGTGGATCAGGCAGCCGCGGCGAAGCTGGCAGCCTACCGGGCGGCGATGGAGCGGGGCGCCGCGGGCCGGGTGCGTGGCGCCCTGGCCACGCTCGGCGTCGTCGGGCTCGAAGCGCTGCTGTGCATCCTGTTCGGAGTGATCTGTTACTTCTTCCGGCCGGAGCTGTACGAGTCGGCACGCGCGCTGAGCTTCTTCGCCATCGGATTCGCCGTGGTGGTGGTGGCCGCGGGGATGGTGGCGCGGTGGACGCCGACCCGGCCGGAGTTCATTCCCGTGGCGCTCGCAGCCATCCTCTTCTCGGTGCTGTTCGACGGCCGCATCGCCGTCGTCGCGGCGATGGTGATCGCGGCGCTCGTGGGCGTGCAGCCGGCGTTCGGGGGCACGGAGGCCCTGTTCCTCACCTTCGTGGGCGGCGCGGCCGCTGCTCTTTCGGTGCAACGCATCCGCCGCCGCACCCAGACCTATTACTCGATCGCGATCGTCACCGCCGTGTACGCCGTCGCCTCCGTCGTCTCGGGCGCCGCCGCGGCGGAGCCCGCGGCCGGCATCGGCCTCTCGGCGGCGCTGGGCGGCCTCAATGCGCTGGTCTCGGCGGCGCTGGCCATGCTGGTTCTGCCGCTGGCGGAACGCTTCACCCGGAGCACCACGGATCTCACGTTGCTCGAGCTGTCCGACCCCGACCGCCCGCTGCTGCGGCGGCTCGCCACCGAGGCGCCGGGCACCTACGCGCACTCGGTCGCGATGGCCAACCTGTGCGAGGTGGCCTGTAACGCGATCGGCGCCAACGGCCTGCTGGCGCGCGTGGGGAGCTACTACCACGACGTCGGCAAGCTGAAGCATCCCCAGTACTTCGCCGAAAACCAGACGCACGGGAAGAACCCGCACGACCAGCTCAGGCCCAGCGTATCGGCAGCCGTCATTCGCCGGCACGTGGAGGAGGGTCTGCAGCTCGCGTCCGAGCACCGGCTGCCGGAGGCGGTGAAAGCCTTCATCCCGCAGCATCACGGCACCTCGCCGATTGCCTTCTTCCTCGAGCAGGCCCGTGAGGCGGAGCCGGCGGCCCTGGCCCGCGAGGAGCTGTTCCGCTATCCGGGGCCGCTGCCGCGCTCGGCCGAGACGGCCGTGGCGCTCCTCGGGGACTCGGTGGAGGCGGCGCTGCGCGTGCTCGACGACCCCACCCCCGAGACCATCGCCGACGCCATCGACCACCTGATTGAAGGACGCGTAGAAAGCGGGCAGCTGCGCGAGTCGCCGCTCACGCTGGCGCAGATCGAGGTGGTGAAGCGCGAGTTCGTGCGCGCCTACGCGGCGATGTACCACGCCCGGGTGGAGTACCCCGAAGATGCAGGCGGCATCACGGCGGACTGGGAAAGCGCCCACCACGATTGAGGTCCGGGTGTCGGCGCAGGCGCGCTCGCCGCTACCCGCGACCGAGGCGGAGCGCCTGGCGCGCGCCGTGCTGCGCGCCGAGGGGGTGCGCCACGCATTCCTCTCCGTCGCCTTCGTGGGCCGCGCTCGCATTCGCAGTCTGAACCTCCGGCACCGCGGGCGGGACCTCGAGACCGACGTGCTGGCGTTCACGCTGCAGGCGGGCACCGGGGCACGGGGGCACGGGGGCACGGGAAAGGCGCGCACAGGCGCACAGACGCACGGGCGCACGGAAAGGACCGGTCCCACGCTCGTAGGGGACATCTACATCTGCGCGCCGGTCGGGGCGCGGCAGGCCACCCGGTTCGGTGCGAGCCCGGCGGAGGAGCTGCGCCGCCTCCTGGTGCACGGCGTGCTGCACGTGCTCGGGTACGACCACCCCGACGGGGCCCGCCGCACCACCAGCGCGTTGTGGCGCCGCCAGGAGCGCCTCCTGGCGCGGCTCGGCCGGGAACGATGAGCGGGGGCTTCGTCGTCGCGCTGGCCGGCGCCGCGCTCGCGACCGCCTGGGCGGCACTCCTCTCGCTGGCCGACGGAGCGCTCGCCGCAGATCCGACGCTCGCCGAGACCACCCTCACCGGCGCCTACGGCGAGAAGCCCGAACGGTTCCGCCGCGCCCTCGCACTGGGACGGATCGTGTTCCTCGCCCTCGCCGCCGTCGGCGCATCGGGGGCGCTCGCCTGGTGGCACGCCGATTTCGCCCGCGCCGCCCTGGTCCTCGGGTGCCTCGTCGTGCTCATCGCGGCGCTCGGCGACCTGGGTCCACGGACCCTCGGCCTGTGGCGCGGCGCGCGGCTCGGGCCGGGGGCCGTCCGCACCGCCGCCAAGTCGCTCGGCATTCTCGTGCCGCTCATCGTCGCGGCCGGTATCCTCGACCGCGCCCTGGCGCGCCTGTTCGGCGTCACGGCCCCCAGCGGCCCGGCGGCCCCCGATCCTGCGCAACGCGACATGCTGCTGGGCGTGTTTGCGCTGGCCGACACGATGGTGAGCGAGGTGATGACCCCGCGGGTGGACCTCGTCGGAGTGGACTGCGCGAGCTCGTTCGAGGAGACCGTGGGCGTGGTGGCGAGCGCCGAGCACGCTCGGCTCCCTGCCTTCGAGCGCGACCTCGACCACATCGTCGGCGTGCTGTACGCCAAGGACCTGCTCCCGGCCCTGTTCAGCGGCGACCTGGACGCCCAGCGCTCCTGGCGCTCGCTGGTGCGCCCGGTGGAGATCGTGCCGGAGACCAAGACCCTCGACGGCCAGCTGCGCGATTTCCAGCGGGGACCCGGCCACCTCGCCGTCGTCGTAGACGAGTACGGCGGGACCGCGGGCATCGTCACCCTGGAGGACGTGCTCGAGGAAATCGTCGGCGAGATCCGCGATGAATACGATGCGTCGGAGCAGCCGGAGATCGTCGCCCTGGCTCCCGGCAGCTACCTGGTGGATGGCCGCACCTCGCTGGATGCGCTGTCCGAGGCGCTGGGCACCCAGTTCGTCCACGAGGAGGTCACCACCGTCGGAGGCCTGGTGTACTCGGCACTGGGGCGCGTCCCCGTCGCGGGCGAGCGGCTGGAGCTGAGCGGCTGGCGCGTTGACGTGGACCAGGTGGTGCGCCGCAGCATCCGCCGGCTCCGGTTCGAGCGGATGGCGCCGTGAGCAGCATGTTTGTCGTCCTGGGGCTCGCGCTCGCCGCGCTCGGCGCTACCGCCTCCGTCGCCGTGCTCGCCGTCAGTCGCCTCGAGCTCACCCGCTGGGTGGCGCGCAAGCTGGAAGGCGCCGGAGCCGCGGTCACGCTCCTCTCGCGGCCGGGCGACGTGGTGGCCGCCGCCGACGCGCTGGTGGCCATCGGGGTCGCGGTGGCCGGCGTCTCCACGCCCTGGGCGCTGCGGACCGCCGGCCTCGCCACGACCGTCGCGCTCGAGCTGTTGCTCGGCGTCCCAGTCCTCTGTCTGGTCGCCTACTTCCTGCCCCGCGCGGTGGGGCAGCGGTGGCCGCAGCCGCTGGTCCGGGTCATCGTGCCGCGCCTCCGGCCGGCCGGCGCACTGGTGGGCCGCATCGTGCGCGGGCGCCTGGCCACTGAGCGGGCAGAGTTGGCGGCGCTGCTGCGGGACGGCACGACCGCTGGCCTGGCGGGGGAGGACGAGCTGGAGATCGTCACGGGCGTGATGGCCTTCGCCGATCACGTGGTGCGCGAGGTGATGACGCCCCGCACGCGCATCGTCGCGGCGCCCGAGCACGCCGACGCCGCCGCGCTCGCCGCGCTGGTCACCGGCACGGGTTTCACGCGAATCCCCGTGTACCGCTCGTCGCCGGACGAGATTGTGGGGATGGTGCACGCGTTCGACGTGATCAAGGCCGGCCCCGGCGGAACGGTCGGCGTGAGGCCGGTGTCCGCCGTGCCCGCGGCCCGGCGCTGCGCCGACGCGCTGCTCGACCTGCGCAGGGAGCGAAGGCATATGGCCGTCGTGCTCGATGAGTACGGCGGCACTGCGGGCCTGATCACCATGGAGGACCTCCTGGAAGAGCTGGTCGGTGAGATTTTCGACGAGCTGGACGAGCCTCGCGCCGCGCCCGTGGCGCCCGAGCGCGGAGTGCTCGTTGTCGAGGCCGGCTTTCCGCTGGAGCAGCTGAGCGACCACTTCGGCATGCATCTGGAAGCCCCACCGCGGGTCGAGACGGCAGGCGGCTACCTGGCCTGGGCCACAGGGCGAATTCCGCGGGCGGGCGAGCGGGTCGTACTCAGCGGACTGGAGTTCGACGTCCTGGAGGCCACACCGACCAAGCTGGCGCGGCTCGTCATCCGGGCGGCGCCGCCGGTGATCGAGTTGCCGGTCGGCCACACCCGGCCGTGAGCGAGGAAAAGGCTCAGGTCGCTTGACCTAGCTTCAAGTCCAGACTCAATTTAGATGGTGGTACCCACGACCATACTGGATGACCTAAAGGCCCGGAAGCCCGCCGCCTTGGCGCGCGCCATCTCTCTGGTGGAGAACGGCTCGCCCGGCTGCGAGGCGATGCTCGCCGGGCTCCATCCGCTCGTCGGAGCAGCGCGCCGGATCGGCGTCACCGGTCCACCGGGGGGCGGGAAGAGCACCCTCATCGAGCACTTGGCGTCCTACTACCGGGCGGCCGGCCTGACCGTGGGCGTGCTCGCCATCGACCCCTCCAGCCCGTTCACCGGCGGGGCGCTGCTCGGCGACCGCATCCGGATGGAGCGGGCGGCGCTGGATCCGGGCGTGTTCATCCGGTCCATGGCGTCACGCGGTTCGCTGGGAGGCATGGCGACCACCACGGGTGAGGTGGCCGACGTCATGGATGCTTTCGGCTTCGACAGAATCCTGATCGAGACCGTCGGTGTGGGGCAGTCGGAGCTGGACGTGGCCTCGGTCGCCGACACGGTCGCGGTCGTGCTGGTTCCCGAATCCGGCGACGGCATCCAGGTGATGAAGGCGGGTTTGATGGAAATCGGCGATCTCTACGTGGTCAACAAGGCGGATCGCCCCGGCGCCGACAGGCTCCGCCAGGAGCTGGAGGTGGCGATCGGCCTCAGGGGCGGCCACGCCTTCCGCCACGTGCCGGCGCACCACGGAGTCGACCTCCAGGCGGTGTCGGCGGCGTCTGCGGCTCGCTCCGACCGTGCCCCTGTGCCCCCGTCCCCCCGTGCCTCCGGAGAGGTGGGTGGGGTGGCAGCCTGGGAGCCGCCGGTGATCGCCACTGCCGCGGTGCGGGGCGAGGGGATCGTCGAGCTGGGCGGCGTGCTGGACCGGCACTTCGCCTTCCTCGAGGCGTGCGGCGGCCTCCGTGCGCGCCGGGCGCGGCGGCTCGAGCAGCGCACCCGGGAGGTCTTCGACCGAGCGCTCCGGCGCTGGGTGTGGTCGGACGCAGGCCGCCGGGCGGAGTTGGAGACCGCGCTGGCCGAGGTGGCGGCGGGCCGGTGGAGTCCCTACGAAGCCGCGGCCGGCGTGGTGGAACGGATCCGCGGGAGCCGCGACGGATGAGCGGCACGTCCAGGGACGTGGAGTTCACCGGGGCTTCGGGACGCCCCGTGGCGCCGGTCTACACGCCGCTCGACGTGCCGGACCTCGACTACGCATCGGAGCTGGGCTTGCCCGGGGAGTATCCCTTCACCCGTGGCGTGCACGCCACAGGTTACCGTGGCCGGCTGTGGACGATGCGGCAGTTCTCCGGCTTCGGCACGGCGGTGGAGACCAACGCCCGGTACAAGTTCCTCCTCAGCCGCGGTCAGACCGGGCTGTCGGTCGCGTTCGACTTCCCGACGCTGATGGGCTACGACTCCGACCACCCGCGCTCCCTGGGCGAAGTGGGGAAGTGCGGCGTCGCGATCTCGAGCCTCGCCGACATGGAGACCCTGTTCGACGGCATCCCGCTCGACCAGGTCTCGACCTCGATGACGATCAACGGCCCCGCCGCCATGCTGTTCTGCTTCTACGTGGCAGCGGCGGAGCGCAAGGGCATCCAGGGCGCGCAGCTCCGCGGCACGGTGCAGAACGACATCCTCAAGGAGTACATGGCGCAGCACGCCTGGATCTACGGCGTGGAGCCCGCCCTCAAGATCATCGTGGATCTGTTCGAGTGGAGCGCGCGGCACGCGCCGCAGTGGAATACGATCTCCATCTCGGGCTACCACATCCGCGAGGCCGGCGCCACGGCCGCCCAGGAGCTGGCCTTCACCCTGGCCAACGGCTTCACCTACGTCGAGCGGGGTATGGCACGCGGGCTCGACGTCGACGCCTTCGCCCCCCGGCTCAGCTTTTTCTGGGACATCCACAACGACTTCTTCGAGGAGATCGCCAAGCTGCGCGCGGCCCGCCGCATCTGGGCCCGCCACCTGCGGGAGCGCTACGGCGCCAAGTCGGACCGCTCGCTGACGATGCGGTTCCATTCCCAGACCGCAGGCGTCACGCTGACGGCGCAGCAGCCGATGAACAACGTCGTCCGCGTCGCCTACCAGGCGCTGGCCGCCGTGCTGGGCGGCACCCAGTCGCTCCACACCAACTCGATGGACGAGACCCTCGCATTGCCCACGGAGCAGGCGGTCCAGCTGGCGCTCCGGACCCAGCAGGTCCTCGCGTACGAGACCGGCGTGGCCAACGTGAGTGACCCGCTGGGCGGCTCGTACTACGTGGAGGCACTGACCCGCCAGCTCGAGGACGAGGCGGAAGCGACGTTCGCCGAGATCGAGCGACTCGGAGGGGTGGTGCGGGGCATTGAGATGGGGTGGTTCCAGCGGCAGATCGCCCAATCGGCCACGCGCCACCAGCGTGAGCTGGAGGAGCGGCGCCGCATCGTGGTCGGCGTGAACGATTTCGTGGTAGACGACGAGTCTGAAGTCCCGATCCCGCTGCTCAAGATCGGCGAGGAGGCCGCCGCCGCGCAGGCCGAGCGGCTCGCACGACTGCGGCACACCCGCGACGGAGACCTGGTGCGCCGGCGGCTCGACGCGCTGGCGGACGCCGCGCGCCGCGAGGTGAACCTCATTCCGGCGATGCTCGACGCGGCGCGAGCGTACGCCACCCTGTACGAGATCCGAGAGGCACTGGAGAACGTTTATGGCGCGTACCGCGAGCCCATCTTCTTCTAGACCGGCCACAGCGGGGCGGGAGGGCGGCGTCGCCGCTGCACTCGCCGAGCTGCTCGCGCTCGGCACCACGCGCGGCTGGGTCGTGTCCTGCTACCAGAAGCTCGAGCCGAACGACCGCAGCGGCGAGAAATACCGGATCAAGCTGAAGAACCGCCTGCGCCGGGCCGCGGACCGCCTCACCATCCTCGGCTTCTCGCACGCCGACCGCGAGGCGGTGAGCCGCGAGCTGGAACGCGTCGAGAGCTTCTTCTCGCACTCGTCCAACCTGGCGGGGAGTCGCGGCGTGGCCGTGTTCGCAGCCTCCGGGTTCTTCCGCGCCGTGCCGCTGCCGTTCGTCCTCAAGAGCCGCGTGGTTGTGGATCGCACCGCCGTCGTGGGGGAGCTGGTGGCCCTCGTCGAGGCGGGCAGTCGCCTGCTGGCCATCGTCGCCGACCGCCGCTCCGCGCGCTTCTTCGACGTGGGGCTGGAGGGCGTGGTGGAGCTCGACGGGCTGACTGCGCCGAAGCAGTCCGCCCGGTTCCATCCTGAGCGGGGCGCGGCCCCCGGCGTCGGTGAGTACCGCTTTCACAATCGCATTCGCGAGGAGCGGCACCGCCATCTCGCCCATGTGGCGGAGACCGTCGCGGGGCACCTGCGGTCCCGGGCGTTCGACGGGCTCGTCATCGGCGGCGTCGGCGTGGATGCCAACGCGCTGCTCCCGCACCTTGGTCCCCAGCTCGGCGCCCAGGTACTGGGGGTCCTGCGCCTCGCGCCCAGGAAGGTCGGAGCCGCGGAGATCCGCGAGCGGTCCTTGGAGCTGTTGGCCGAGGCCGCCCAACGCGCCGCGGCAGCGGCCGTGCAGGAGCTGGTCTCCCTGCACGGTACGGGATTGGCGACCGAGTCGATCGAGCCGACGCTGCACGCGCTGTCGCGGGGCCAGGTGCGCACGCTGATCGTCGACGCGGATGCCGTCGTGCCGGGCTATCGCTGGAGCGTGAGCGGCCGACTGGCCGAATCCGCCGCTGGCGCGCGGGGCGAGGGCGAGGCGGTGCCCCTGGCCGATTTGCTGGACGATGCAATCGAGGATGCGCTCCGCCAGCGGTCCCGGGTGGCAGTGGTTCGCGGCGCCGAGGCCCGGCGGTTCGACCGACTGGCCGCCATCCTGCGCTTCCGCACGTCGCACTAAGTGCTCCGCGCGATCTTCTTCGACGCCGGCGGCACGCTCGTACACGTGGATTACGCTCGCGTGCGGGATGCCTTGCTGCGCTCGGTGGGCCGCGCGCCCACCGTCCAGGCGCTGGCCGACGCCGAGTACGCTGGCCGCGCGGCGGTCGAGGCGGCGATGGAGGCTGACCCGACGTTGCTGGACGGCTCGCGCTGGCAGGTCCATTTCTTCGGCGCGCTGTCCTCCCTCGGCTTCGCACGCCACGAGCTGGTGAAGGCGGGCCCGGAGATCCGCGCCGAGCACGAGCGGGCCAACCTGTGGACGGTGGTCCGGCCCGGCACTCCGGCGGCGCTCGCCGCGCTGCGAGACCGGGAGCTGACCGTCGGGTGCATTTCCAACTCGGACGGGACCGTTGCCGACATCCTGGCTCAGGTCGGGCTCGGCGAGGTGCTCGACTTCGTGGTGGACAGTGGAGTCGTCGGCGTCGAGAAGCCCGATCCGACCATTTTCAGACTCGCCCTGGACCGCGCGGGCGTGACCGCGGCGGAAGCGATGCACGTGGGCGACCTGTTCGCCGTGGACGTGGTGGGCGCCCGGCGTGCGGGAATCGAGCCGGTGCTCCTCGACCCGCTCGGCCGTTACGCCGGCCGCGGCTGCCGCACCTCCCCGGACGTCCCGTCGCTCTGCCACGAGCTTGTATCGTCGCTGCGCGGCGGCTAGGTTCCGCGCGCTATGGCTCCCAATCCTGCTCCGGCCGCGCCGGAAGCGCCCCATCGCCCCATCCGCATCCTGGTCGCCAAGCCGGGACTCGACGGGCATGACCGTGGCGCCAAGGTGGTCGCGGCTGCCCTGCGGGACGCCGGGATGGAGGTCATCTACACCGGCCTGCACCAGACGCCGGAGATGATCGTCGCCGCCGCCGTGCAGGAAGACGTGGACGTGGTGGGCCTGTCGGTGCTGTCGGGCGCCCACATGACGCTCTTCCCGCGCGTCATCGATCTGCTCAGGGATGCCGGGCGCGGCGACGTCCTGGTGACTGGCGGCGGCATCATCCCGAAAGAGGACATGGCCGGACTCCGCGGCCGCGGGGTCGGCACCCTCTTCGGCCCGGGCACCCCGACCGCCGAGCTCATCGCCTATATCCGCTCCTGGGCAGCCGGGCACTTGAGGCCGTAGTGGCCTCGCGCCCCCGCCGCCTCCAGATCCTGGCCGATGAGTTCCGGGCCCTCGCCGAGCGGCTGCGGCAGGGCGGAGGAGCGGAGAAGATCGAGCGGCAGCACGCCGCCGGGAAGCTGACGGCCCGCGAGCGCGTCGCGCTGCTCACCGATCAGGGCGCGCCGTGGCTCGAGATCGGCCTGCTCGTCGCCTACGACCAGTACGACGGCCAGGCGCCCGGCGCCGGCGTCGTGACGGGGGTGGGAACGGTCGTGGGCCGCGAAGTCGTGGTGGTCGCGAACGACGCCACGGTGAAGGCGGGGTCCTGGTGGCCGGAGACGATCCGGAAGATCCTGCGCGCGCAGGAGATCGCGATGCGCCAGCGGATCCCCATCGTCTACCTCGTGGATTCGGGCGGCGTCAATCTCCCCTATCAGGGCGGCGTGTTCCCGGGCCAATACGGCGCGGGCCGCATCTTCTACTACAACTCGCTGATGCGGCGCTTCCTCAAGGTCCCGCAGCTCGCCGCGGTGATGGGGCAGTGCGTCGCCGGCGGGGCGTACCTCCCGGCGCTGTCCGACGTGATCCTGATGGTGGATGGGACGAGCTTCATGGGGCTAGGTGGGCCCAACCTCGTCAAGGGCGCCACGGGGCAGGTGGTGGACGGCGAGTCCTTGGGCGGCGCGCGGATGCATACCAGCCAAAGCGCCGTGGCGCATTACCTCGCGAAGGACGACAAGGAGTGCCTCGCGATGTTGCGCGAGCAGGTCGCCCGCCTGCCGCGTCCCGAGCCCGCGCGCCTGGCACCCCAGCGGGTCTCCCGGGCGCCGCGCCGCGCGCCCGCCGACCTCTACGAGCTGCTGCCCGGTGATCACCGCATGTCGTACGAGATGCGCGAGGTCCTGGCCTGCTTCGTGGACGACGGCGCGATCGACGAGTTCCAGCGCGACATCGCGCAGGAGATGATCTGCGCGCACGCCGCCATCGACGGCCGGGTGGTGGCGCTGATCGCCAACGAGCGGAAGCTCATCAAGGGGAAGCCGGGCGAGGCGCCGCGCTTCGGCGGGATCGTCTACACGGAGAGCGCGAGGAAGGTGGCCTACTTCATCGAGACCGCCAACCGCGAGCGTACGCCGATCCTGTTCGTGCAGGACGTCTCCGGCTTCATGGTCGGGCCCGAAGCGGAAAGCTCGGGCATCATTCGCGCCGGCGCCGAATTCGTCGAAGCGATGGCGACCGCGACCGTTCCCAAGCTCGTGCTCACCGTCAACCACGCATCCGGCGCCGGGTACTACGCCATGGCGGGGCAGGGGTTCGATCCAGACTTCATCCTCTCGCTACCGACCGGCCGGATGGGTGTGATGGAGGGCGAGTCGGCCGTACAGGCGGTGCACGGGCCGGCGCTCGAGGACGCTGCGCGCACGGGCGTGACACCCCCCAAGCTGGAGAGTGCGGTGCAGGCGATGCGGGAGGATTACGAGCACCAGCTCGATGCCAGGTATGCGGCGGCGCGCGGCTACGTCGACGCGATCGTGACTCCCGAGGAGCTGCGGCCGCAGCTCGCCTTCGCGCTGCGGATCGTCGCCACCGACCCGGGCCCCCACCTGGGCCCGTTCGTCCTTCCGGCCTCGCTCGCGTGATGGCGGCCGTGCGCGTGCTCCGGCGGACGCTGCAGGCTGCCCTTCCGGCCGGACTGATCGCGTGTTCCGCGGCCGTGCGCGCCCCGGAGCCCGAGGCGCCGGCGCCGGCGGTGGCTGCGGCGGAGCCCGCCGCCGCTGCGCCGGCCCCCGCGCCAGCGGCCCTGCCGAAGCCGAAGGCCCCCGTCGCGCCCGCCTCCACGGCCTACCTGCTTGGCCTGATGCCGCTCGATGCCACGGGCGTATCCGCGTGGCGGACGGCGCACCCGGCCTACGACGGCCGCGGCGTGCTCATCGGCATTCTCGACAGCGGCGTCGATCCGGGCGTCGCGGGACTCCAGACCACGAGCGCGGGGACGCCCAAGATCCTGGACATCCGGAACTTCTCGGGCGAAGGCGACGTCGCCCTGGAGCGCGTGCGCCCCGACTCCCGTGACCTGATCGTGCTTCCCGGAGGCCTCACGCTCGAAGGCGCCGACGCCGTGCGCGCCGTGGCGCTTGACTCACAGTGGTATGGAGGCGTGATCCGCGAGCTGCCGTTCGGCGACGCGCCGGCCGCCGACTTCAACGGCAACGGCTCCAACCGCGACAGCTTCGGTGTGGTCGTGGTTCGCACGGCGGCGGGCTGGGTGGCGTTCATCGACACGAACGGGAACGGCACCCTCGCCGATGAAACGCCGATTTCGGACTACCTGGTGAAAGGGCAGACCTTCACCTTCTCCTCCGGCCAGGGGCCGCGCGGCCGCGGCCCAATTACCGGCGCGGTGAACCTCGGGGCCGACTCCACTGGGCGCCCGTACCTGTCGCTGGTGCTCGACACGGCAGGCCACGGCACGCACGTGGCCGGCATCGCGGCGGGGCACGACATCTACGACGTCGGCGGCTTCGACGGGGTCGCGCCCGGAGCCCAGATTATCGTGCTCAAGATCGCCAACGACGCGCGTGGCGGGCTCTCGACGACCGGCTCGATGATCCGCGCAATGGAGTACGCGGCGGCGTTCGCGGCTCAGCGTGGCTTGCCGCTGGTGCTCAACATGTCGTTCGGCATCGGCAACATGAGGCCCGGCGCCGCGGTGATGGACTCGCTGGTGGACGCTTTTCTCCTGGCTCACCCCGCAGTGGTCTTCGCCATCAGCGCGGGAAACGACGGCCCCGGCACCGAGACGATGGGCCTGCCCGCTTCGGCACGGTTTGCGTTGACCGTCGGGGCCACCTATCCCGCCCGCTTCGCTCCCCTGCAGTTCGGCGCGGCCACCCCCGAGGTACTGGGGTGGTGGAGCTCGCGGGGCGGTGAAACCGACAAGCCGGACATCGTGACGCCGGGCCTCGCCTATTCCACGGTGCCGGCGTGGAACACCGGGGAAGAGATCAAGGGTGGCACCTCGATGGCGTCACCGCAGGCCGCCGGCCTGGTCGCACTGCTGCTCTCGGCGACGCGCGCGGACGGCCGCAAGGTGACGGCCGCCCAAGTCACCGCGGCGCTGCACGCCACGGCCCGCCACCTTGCGGGCGAGAGCGAGACCGACGAGGGCTACGGTCTGGCGCGGGTCGAAGCCGCCTACCAGTGGTTGCTCGCGGGGCACGCCGCGAGCCGGTTCGACGTGCGCGCGTTGCCGGTCGAGCTGCCCGCGGCAGACGCCGGGCCGCGACCAGCCGGGACCCCGCAGCCCGCGATCGCGCGTCCGGACGACCGGCCCAGCGCCGCATACCGTCGCGGTGGCCTCCTCGCGCCGGGCGACACGGTGCAGCGATTCGCGGTGCGGCGCATCGGGGCGGGGGGACGCGCGAACGGCGCCACGTCGCCCACCTTCCGGCTCTTCTCCAGCCGGCTGTGGCTCAGGCCGGCGACCACCACCGTGACGCTCGGTGCCGACAGCACGGCGGTGATCGAGGTACGTTACGATCCGACCCGACTCGCGCAGCCCGGCCGGTATGTGGGCGTGATCGATGCCGTGCCGGACGCCGACACCGCCGCGGGACCGGCATTCCGCCTGGTCAACGAGGTCATCGTGCCGGAGACGGGGAGCTGGGCCACAGTGGCGTCGCCGGCGCGCAAGCTTGCTCCGGGCCACGCCTGGCGCACCTACGTGAACGTGCCCGCCGGAGCCTCCGGCCTCGCGGTGAGGCTGGCGCTTCCCGACACGGCCTTGCGCGCGTCGCTGTCGCTGTACGAGCCCTCGGGCCGGCCCTCGCGTACCAAGGACCACGTCGATGTCGGCGGCCCGAGCGGGGCGAGCGGTGCGCTCTCGGTGACGGCCAACGATCTCGCGCCGGGAGTATGGGAAGCGGTGGTGCAGGCGATGCCCGGCGATACGCTGCCGTTCACCTTCGCGGCCGCCGTCCCCACGCTGGCGTTCACGAACCTCGACTCGACCGGCACGTCGCCGAGCGTCACCGTCGCATCGATGGCGGACCGGGACACCACGCTGCTGGCGACGGCGGAACAGTTGGGGATCGTGACGGGTTGGCAGGCGGCGGTCGAGGGCGGCGGCCCGTACACCCGGACCTTCGCTGCTCCGGAGTGGGCGACGCAGGCCGTGGTCGAAGTGCAGCTGACGCCCGAGATCTGGAACACCGTCACCGACTTCGGTATCACGTTGTTCGATCGCGACGGGGCGCAGCTGGGGCAGGGGCCGATGAACTACGACTTCAATCGCGTGACGGTCGACCTGCCGGCCAAGCGGGGCCCCGACTATCCGGTCACGGTGGAGCTGTTCCCGGCATTCGCGCGTCCCGTGCCTCCGGCGAGCTTCACGGCGACCGTGCGCCTGGCCTTCGTTGGCCCGCCGCGCCCGATCGCCCTCGCCGGTGCGCAGTCGCCGGCGCCGGTGACCATTCCGGCACACGGATCGAGGCAGGTGATCATTCCTGCCTTCCAGAGCCTGGCCTCCTCGCCCGACTGGTCGGACCTGGTGCGAATCCGGGTGGCGGGAAGCGCAGACGACTGGGCTTCGATCGAGCGCACGATCGGCGTGCGGAGACAGTGATGGCACCCGACCTGGCGACTCGCGCTCCGCGCGCTCGCGACCGCTCGCAACTCGGCGTCTCGCAACTCCACTGCACTCTGCGCGTCCCCATCTCATGACTGTGCGAATCGCGTCAGGTCAGGGTTTCTGGGGCGACTGGCTGGAAGCCCCAGTCCGTCAGGTCGAGGGCGGCCCGATCGACTACCTGATGATGGACTATCTGGCCGAAGTGACGATGTCCATCCTCCAGAAGCAGAAGGCGCGGACCCCGTCTCTGGGCTACGCCCGCGATGTCGTGCCGCTCCTCGAGCGCATCCTCCCCGCCGTCGTCTCGCGCGGCATCCGCGTGACCACGAACGCCGGCGGCGTGAACCCCAATGCCTGCGCCGCCGCGATCGTCGAGGCCGCCCGAGCGCTCGGCCTTGGCGGCCGGCTCAAGGTCGGCGTGGTGACCGGCGACGACATCTTGCCGCGGCTCGACGAGCTGCTGGCGAAGGGCATCCCGCTGGCTCACATGGAGACCGGCCGGCCACTGAGCGAGATCCGGGCCGATGTGCTCTCAGCCAACGCGTACCTCGGAGCCTGGCCGGTCGTGCAGGCCTTGGCCGAGGGCGCGAATGTCGTGGTCACCGGCCGGGTGACGGACACGGGACTCACGCTGGCGCCGCTGATTCACCGCTTCGGCTGGGGAGTGGCCGCGTGGGATCTGCTGGCCGCCGGCACGATCGCGGGACACATCATCGAGTGCGGTGCGCAGTGCTCGGGAGGCAATTACCTCGCCGGTTGGCCGGGGACGCCGGCGCTCGAGGACGTGGGCTATCCGCTCGTCGATGCCGAGCCCGACGGGTCGTTCACGGTGACCAAGCACCCGGGCACCGGCGGAACGGTCACCGTGGCGAGCGTCACCGAGCAGCTGGTCTACGAGATGGGCGACCCGCGTGAGTACATCACGCCCGACTGCGTCGCGGACTTCACGACCATCCATCTGGAGCAGGCCGGGCCCGACCGCGTGCGGGTGAGCGGGATCCGGGGCCGAGCCGCGACGGAGATGCTCAAGGTCTCGATTGCCCACGCCGCTGGCTTCAAGGCGGTCGGCACCCTCGTCTACGCGTGGCCGGATGCATTTGCCAAGGCGAGGGAGGCGGACCGGGTGCTGCGCGCGAGGCTGCAGCGGCTCGGCCTCGAGTTCGACGAGGTGCTGACGGAGTTCGTCGGAGTCAACGCGACCCACGGCCCGCTGGCGGGTGCGCCGTCGCCCGATCTGCCCGAGGTGCAGCTGCGCGTTGGCGTGCGGGCTCTCCAGCGCGACCGTGTCGAGCGGTTCACCCGGGAGCTGGCGCCGCTGATCCTCAACGGCCCGCCCGGCGTCACGGGCTTTGCCGGAGGCCGGCCCAAGGTCGAAGAGGTTGTCGCGTACTGGCCGGCGCTCGTGCCCAAACGGGAAATCGGGCCCGCCGTGACGGTCCTGTCCGCATGAGACTGTTCGGCATGCGTCCGCTGCCCGTCGCGCCCGCCCTGCCTGTCGTGCCGCATCTGCTGAACCTGGACGACCAGCGGCGGCTCATCGCCCGGGCCCGGCGCGACTCCCGGCAATGGCTGCTGCGCGCCGCGCTCATGCTGGTCATCGGGGCCCTCGCCTTCCGGCGCGGCTGGATCATCTTCGGCGCCGTGTTCTTCGCGCTGGTATTGCTGGCACTGCAGCTGTCGCGCGCGAGCCTCAAGGCTGCGGCGGAACTGGAGCGGAAGCTGGCCTTGCTGGAGAGTCAGTGAAGGTCCGCCTGCTGGAGCTGGCGCACGCGCGGAGTGGCGACAAGGGAGACACCGCCAATGTCGGCGTCATTGCGCGCCAGCCGTCGCACTATTCCTTGCTGGTGCGTGAGCTGACGGCCGAGCGGGTCGCCGCGCACTTCGCCGGGATGATCACCGGCCCGGTCGAGCGCTTCGAGCTGCCCAATCTCCATGCGCTCAACTTTCTGCTGCACGGAGCGCTGGGCGGCGGGGGTACTGTGTCCCTCAAGACCGACGCACAGGGGAAGACGTTGAGCACGGCGTTGCTGCGGCTCGAACTGGAGGTGCCCGATGGCACGATCTGACGCGAAAGTGATGCCGGTGCCGGGCCACGGAGCTGCGGAGCCGCGAATCATCCTCGAGGTGAGCGGTGGCATCGCCACCGTGACGCTGAATCGCCCGGAGAAGCGCAACGCGCTCGACCGGCGGATGATCGCCGAGCTGAAAGCCGCGCTGGCCCGGTGCGACCTGGCAAGCGACGTTCGCGTCATCGCGCTGCGGGCGTCCGGCAAGGACTTCTGTGCGGGGCTCGATCTCGAGGAGCTCCTGGCATCGGCAGAGCTGACGCCGGAGGAGAACGAAACTCGCGCGATGGAGCTGGGCGAGATCTTTCTGATCCTGCGGGAGCTGCCCAAGATCTCCGTGGCGGTCGTCGCGGGGCGCGCGTTGGCCGGGGGCTGCGGCCTTGCGACTGCCTGCGACCTCGTCGTGGCCAGGGCCGGCGCCCAGTTCGGCTACCCGGAAATCCAGCGCGGCTTCGTCCCGGCCATGGTGATGACGATGTTGCGGCGATCGGTCGGTGAGAAGGTCGCGTTCGACCTCGCGGCGACGGGTCGCCTCGTCACCGCCGAAGAAGCGGAGCGGCTCGGCCTCATCTCCCGTCTTCTGCCTGGCGACGACTTCGCGGTGAGGGTGACGACGCTGCTCACGCAGCTGGCGATGTCTTCACCGTCTGCGCTCGCTCTGATCAAGCGGCAGCTTCACGAGGTCGAGGATCTGGGTTTCGAGGCGGGCGTAACCCTCGGCGCGCGCGTCAACTCCGTGGCGCGCATGACGCCGGAGTTCCGCAAGTCGCTCGAGACCTTCCTCCAGAAGGGATGATGCGAGGGTGTTTCTCACCTCATCACCTCATCACATCGATCACGTGATCACCTCCCCGCAGTGAACTCCTGGAGCCTCGCCAAGTTGATTCTGGCGCTCGCCGGGGTGGTCATCGTTCTGCTGGCGGATCGCTTCGGCGTCCCGTTTCTCGGCTGGGTCGGACTCGGACTCGTGCTGGCCGCGTTCTTCCTCCGCTTCTGGCAGCGCGCAAAGGCTCACCCGCGCAACGGTTCGACCCCGCTGCCCTGATCCGGGGGCCTAGCTTGGCGCGGCGTGACGCCGCTCGCGACGCGCATCGAGCGGGCCCGAGATGTTCTCCGGGCCCGCTTCGGTTTCGCCGAGTTCCGGCCCGGGCAGTTCCGCGCTGTCAGGGCGGCGCTGGCGGGCCGCAGCGCGCTGGTCGTCCTCCCCACGGGCGGCGGGAAATCCCTGTGCTACCAGGTCCCGTCGCTGGTGCTTGACGGCCTCACCGTCGTTGTCTCGCCGCTCATTTCGCTCATGCAGGACCAGGTCGACGCGGCCCGCGCCCGGGGGATCTGGGCCGCCGCCCTCACGAGCGCTTCCGGGCCTGCTGCGCGCCGGGAAGTCCTCGCCGACGCCGAGCGCGGTGGCCTCAAGCTGCTCTACCTCGCCCCCGAGCGCCTGATGACCGGCGAGATCATCGGGACCTTGCGCCGCATCCAGCCCAGCCTGCTTGCCGTGGACGAAGCGCATTGCGTCTCGGAGTGGGGGCAGGACTTCCGCCCCGCCTACCGGCGGATCGGGCTCGCGCGGCTGGCACTGGGCAAGCCCCCGACGCTGGCGCTGACCGCTACCGCGACGCGGGCCGTGCGCGACGACGTGGTCGCCTCCCTCCGGCTCGGGCTCATTGAGCGGATCGTGGGCAGCTTCGACCGTCCCAACCTGTTCTTCGCCGTGCGGCAGGTCAGGGACGAGGAGGAGCGCCGGCGCGCCTTGCTCGCGCTCCTCAGGCCCTATCGCGGGCCGTCCATCGTGTACGTGCCCACGCGGCGGCTCGCCGAGCGCTGGGCGAGGAGCCTGCTCCACGCCGGGGTGGTCGCGGCCCCGTACCACGCCGGCCTCGAGCACATGGTGCGGCGCGGCCTGCAGGACCAGTTCGCCGCGGACCAGATCGAGTGCATCGTCGCAACGTCCGCCTTCGGGTTGGGCATCGACAAGGCCAACGTGCGCAGGGTGGTGCACCTCGGCCTGTCCACGAGCCTCGAGGCGTACTACCAGGAGGCGGGCCGCGCCGGCCGCGACGGGAAGCGTGCGCGCTGCGTGGTGCTGTGGACCAGGGGCGACCTCAGGCTGCAGCGGATGATCCTGCAGGACGATCGGAAGCTCGATCCGCTGCTGCGCTACCTCACCGCCTTCGGCTGCCGTCGGGCGGAGCTGCTGCGGCACTTCGACGAGCGGGTGAGGGGCTGCGGGGGATGCGATCGGTGTGAGAAGTGGAAGCGGTGGTTTGGGCGGAAGGCCGACAAGGGGCTAGGGGCTAGGGTCTAGGGGTTAGGGCGGTGGGGCCCTAGTCCCTACCCCCTATCCCCTAGCCCCTCTTTCACCCCCGCACCGCCATCGCCAGGATCGCCAGCGCCTTGAGCGCCGACGGCGCCGCCTCAAACCGCGCCAGCCTGGGCAACAACCGGTGCCCCACGCGGTTCGTGACGAACCACGGCGGCGTCGGCCAGACACGGAAGGGCGCGCGCACCACCGACTTCTCCGGGCGCGAGAACATCAGGGTGTTGTGCACGACACCCGTCCCGGACTGAATGTCGTCGGGAGTATGCCCGGGGTACGCTCCCCAGGTCGTGATGCCGAGCGCGTAGCTCAAGGCGGCCCAGTGATTGACGCTGACCGAGCCGTACCGCAGGTCGCCGATGGCCTTCTCGACCGCATCCCGGACGGCGGGGTCCCGGAGCGACCGCGGGTGCACGAGGATGGTCGCGTTGAGCGTTCCCCACAGCGTCTCGTTGCAGAAGCGGACCGCACGCTCCATGTACTCGGCCACGCCGGCGGCGTCCAGCGCCGTCTCGGCGACGAGGCCGCAGAAGGCCTCGGTGCGATAGCACAGGTCGTCGGCCCGATTCGGGTCGAGCCCGGCAATGAGTGTCCAGGGAAGGGCCCCAGGCTCCGCGCCATCGCCGAAGCGCTCCGCCTGGGGGTGGGCCTCGCGAAAGGCGGTGTCCCGCCCGGCGGCCCCCGGGTAGTAGGCGCGCCGCGCCGGAACCCGCGACAGGAGGCGGCGGATGGCATCGACGAGCGGAGCACGTTGTGACCAGCCGGCGTGCTGGACGATCACGCGCGCGGCGTTGCAATTGAACCCGGCGTTGTTGGCCAGCATGGAGACCAGGTTCGCCGCGTGGTAGCGGATGTCGCCGGCGCTCCACGGTCCCGGCACGACGATGACGGGGCTCACGTTCCCCAGCTCCGCGGTGACGGGCTTCGTGATCGCCGGCCGCCCCTCGACCCTGCGGCGCTCGCCGTCCGGCCCGGTGCCGAACACCATCGCCTCGTACGTCTTGTCGGACCCGGTGATGTGGATTTCGTCCACGCCCGAATGCTGGCAGAGATACGCACCCTCGGCCGCGCCTCCGTACACGACCCGCAGCACGTCCCGGTCCACCAGGCGCCGGAACGCCCGCTCCATCAACGGACCCAGGTAGTCGTTGACCGGATGCGCCTTGTAGAGCACCACCTTGTTCTCGACGAACAGCTTGTACAGCGCGTCCAGCGGGCCGATGGATGAGACGTTCCCGGCGCCGAGGACGAGGGCAACCTTGCTCTCCGAGCCCGCGCCCCGATACGCCAGCGCCTGCGCATCGCTCAGCCCCGCCGCGGCGACCCCCGGCTGCATCCAGACCTCGGCCGACACACCGGCGTAGAAGAGCCGGTCCCAGATGCTGACCGGGAACACGCCGGCCACGACACGCCCGTCGCTCCTGGTCCACACCGGCCCGGAGATTTGGGGAGTCCCGCGTGAGGCAATGTCGGCCAGCGCGTCCCGCAGCAGGCGGATATTGCGCAACACGATGAAGGGGCCGGCCACCCACTCTTCGCCGCTCGCCGGCATCCCGGGCTCCAGCCCCTTGTGCAGCAGGGACGCCGCAACCCAGTCTTCGCTCACGGCGGCAAAGTCCACGAGCAGGCTGTCCAGAATCTCGACTCGCTCCGCCGCGCCCACGCTCGACCACGTTCTCCGCCTGGCCGCGAGGATGCCGAGGGCCGCATCCAGCCGCGCGCGGGACGTCGCCGGGATCGCACTGCGAGCCTCCGAGTGCCGCGGAATGCCATGGGCAAGACTGGTCGTCACTGGCCGCTCACCGGGCTGAACATTGCCTACAACCTACCACCTTCCACCTACCACCTCCTACATTTCACCATGGACGACTCCCTGTTCTTCAGCCCCACCAACCTCGAAGTCCGGGAGACGGTGCGCGCATTCGCGCGGGCCGAGATCGCGCCCATCGCCCGGCAATACGACGCCGAGTCACGATTCCCCTGGCCGACCGTCAAGCGAATGGCTGACCTCGGGATGCTCGGTGTGCCGTGGCCCGAGGAGCTGGGTGGCGCAGGGATGGACTACCTCTCCTACATCATCACCGTCCACGAGCTGGCCAAGGTGGATGCGTCGCACGCCATCACGGTCTCGGCTCACACGACGCTCGGGACCTCGCCGATCATGGACTTCGGCACGGTGGCGCAGCAGCGGCAGTTCGTGCCGTACCTGGCCGCCGGCAGGGTGCTGGGGGGCTTCGGCCTCACCGAGCCGGGCGCCGGGTCCGACGCCGGCGGCACGGCGACGACCGCCGTGGACAAGGGCGACCACTATGTCCTCAACGGATCGAAGGTCTTCATCACGCACGCCGGAGTGGGTGAGATCTTCGTCTGCACCGCGCGCACGACGCCAGGCCACACCCACAAGGGCATCACGGCGTTCATCGTGACCAAGGAAACGACGGATATGCCGGAGGCAGAGGCGGCCGGAATGGGACACGAGCCCGCCCTGCCCTGGACCAAGGGGGTCAGCGCCGGGAAGAAGGAGGACAAGATGGGCTGGCGCGCCTCCGACACCCGCGAGCTCCACTTCGCCGAGGCGGTGGTTCCCAAGGAGCAGGTGCTCGGCCAGGTAGGGCAGGGCTTCGTGCAGTTCCTGAAGACCCTGGACTCGGGCCGGATCGGCGTGGCCGCCCTGTCGCTGGGCCTCGCCGAAGGGGCGTATGAGGAGGCGCTGAAGTTCACCAGCCAGCGGAAGCAGTTCGGACGGTACGTGGCCGGATTCCAGGGGGTTCACTTCGCCCTGGCGGACATGGCCGCGGAGATTGAGGCCGGCAAGCTGCTCACCTACCACGCCGCCTGGCTGAAGCAGAACGGCAAGCGCCACAAGTTCGAGGCGGCCACGGCCAAGCTGTTCTGCTCGGAGCTGGCCATGCGGACCACCATCAAGGCGGTCCAGCTGCACGGGGCATACGGGTACACGACCGAGTACCCGGTGGAGCGCATGATGCGGGATGCCAAGGTGGGCGAAATCGGCGAGGGCACAAGCGAGATCCAGCGGCTGGTTATTGCGAGGGAAATTCTTGGCGATCTCATGAGGGATTGACTAACCACAAGAACGGCATTAGCTTAGCGAAGATGGTTTCAGAAGCTACGTCAGCCTTGGGCTCCTTGCTGGAGCGCGAGGTCCTACCGTTGGTCGCCAAGCCGCACCGCTACGTCGGCCACGAACTGGGTGTCGTCCGGAAGTCTTGGGACGATGCCAAAGTCCGTTTCCTGTTCTGCTATCCCGACGCGTATGAGGTCGGGATGAGCCACACCGGGACGCAGATCCTCTACCACATCGTGAACCGGCGGGCTGAGTGGCTGATGGAGCGGGCCTACGCCCCGTGGCCAGACATGGAGCACGAGATGCGCGAGCGGGGCATCCCGCTCTTCTCGCTCGAAAGCAAACGGCCCGCCCGGGATTTCGACGTCATCGGCTTCACCCTGCAGTCGGAGCTGACGTACACCAACATCCTGACGATGCTCGACCTGGCCGGGGTCCCGCTGCGCCACGACGATCGTGGCGCGGGCGATCCGCTGGTCCTGGCCGGCGGCCCGTGTGCATCGAATCCCGAGCCGCTCGCAGCCTTCGTGGATGCGTTCCTCATCGGTGACGCGGAGGACGCGATCCACGAGATCCTGGGGATCATCGCGGACGAGAAGCGAGGGGGTAGGGGCTGGGGGATAGGGGCTAGGGAGTCTGACGTTGGCGGTTTCCGGGCCAACCTCGTGAGGCTTCCCACTCCCCAGCCCCTAACCCCTAACCCCTATCCCCGGCAGCGTCTTCTTTGGCGCTTGGCTACCGAGGTCCCCGGCGTCTACGTCCCCAGCCTCTACGACATCCCCCCCGGCGGCGGGACCGCGCGACCGGTCGATTCGCGGCTGCCCTGGCCCGTCGTGGCCCGCACCGTGCCGATCCTGAGGCCCGAAGATCACCCGCGGCGGATGCTCGTTCCGATGACGGACGTGACGCACGAGCGGCTGCCGATCGAGGTGCAGCGCGGTTGCGCTCGCGGGTGCCGCTTCTGCCAGGCGGGATACCTGTATCGCCCGGTGCGAGAACGGGACGTTGAGGAGTGCGTAGCCATCGCTGCCGAGGGGATGCAGTACGGCGGGAGCGAGGAGATTTCGCTGCTCTCGCTCTCTACTGCGGATCACTCCGAGGTCGAGAGCCTGGTGGACAGGGTGAGCCGGCTCGCGGCCGAGCAGGGGGTGGCGGTCGCGCTGCCGAGCTTGAGGGCAGATGCGTTCTCGGTCGGCCTCGCGACGGCGGCATCCCGGGTGCGGCGCACTGGCTTCACCTTCGCGCCGGAGGCCGGCTCCGAGCGGCTTCGTACGGTCATCAACAAGGGCCTCTCCGAGGGGCAAATCCTGCTCGCGGTCGAGCGCGCGCTGGCGGCCGGGTGGCAGAGCGTCAAGCTCTACCTGATGGTCGGCCATCCCACCGAGGGCGACACCGACTTCGAGGAGCTGGCCGGGCTGGTAGGGAGGATCCGCCAGGTTCTGCGTCGGCACGTGGGATGCGGAGTGGTGCTGAGCGTTTCTCCCTTCGTGCCCCGGCCTCATACGCCGTTCCAGTTCGAGCGGCAGGACGGGCTCGACCAGACGCAGGCGAAGCTGCGCTGGATGCGCAAGCACGTGTCGGGCGCCGGCGTCGGGGTGAAGTACCACGATCTCGGAGCGACGGCGATCGAGGGGATGGTCTCGCGCGGCGGCCGCGAGACGGCGGACTTGATCGAGGGGGCCTGGCGGCGCGGAGCCCGATTCGACGGGTGGACCGAGCAGCTTCGAATGGGCGCGTGGACCCAGGCCCTCGCCGGTCTGGGGCTCACCCTGGGCGACCGGTTCCGCGAGTTGCGCGAGGACGAGCCGCTGCCCTGGGAGGTCGTGACCTACGGCATCGGTCGCGCCTACTTGGTGCGCGAGCGTCACAAAGCGTACGCGGGGGTGGCCACGGAGGAGTGCAAGCTGAGCAGGTGCTCGGCCTGTGGGGTGTGTGATTTCGAGGCACTTCAGAATCGGTTGGCTGACGAGACGCGAGGGTCTAGGGGTTCGGGGCTAGGGGTTAGGGAAGACTGCCAGCCTGCTGGCTCTGAACTCCCTTGCCCCCATCCCCTAGCCCCTAGCCCCCATCGAACCATCCGCATCCGGTATGCCAAGGACGCGCCGCTCAGATTCCTCTCGCACCTCGATGTGCTCCGCGAGCTGACCCGCACCTGCCGCAGAGCTGACGTGCCTCTGGTGTATTCGGAGGGGCTTGCCCCCCGGCCTCGGATCAGCGCCGGGCCCTCGCTCGCGACGGGGTGGACATCGGAGAGCGAGTGGATGGATCTCGAGCTTCCTGGCGAGTGGGACGCTCGTCGCCTTACGGATTTGCTCGAGAGGTTGAACCGGCGCGTAGCGCCCGGCCTGCGGTTTCTCGCGGCGGGCGTGCTGCCGGGGCAGTGTCTTTCCCTCAGTGCTTCGGTCGAGCGCAGCCTGTATCGCGCGACGCTTCCGGAGCCGACGTTCGAGCCCGCCTTTGCGGAGCGCGACGCCGGCTGCCGGGCGTTTCTGGCGCGGGACGCGGTGCGATTCGAGCGCGAGCGCGACGGCAAGAGCAGAACGGTGGATCTCCGTCCGTTCGTGTACGACCTCGCGGCGCTGGACGGCCGCTCGGTCCTGCTCGAGCTCAGGACGGCCAGCGATGGGTCGGCGAAGCCGACCGAAATACTCGAGGCGGCGTGCGGGGTGCCAAGGCATCTGCTGCCCCTCATCCTCATTCACAAGACGGAAACCCGGCTTGCGGACGGCGGTTCGCCGCTCGACCCGTGCGCGGTGACCGTCGGAGAGCACACAGTTGAAACGGGAAATTCTGATCAATGGGAGCGCGCGGGAAACGCGCGTGGCGATTCTGGAGGACGATACCCTTGTTGAGCTGCTGGTGGATCGTCCCGATACCCGCCGCTCGGTCGGCGACATCTACCTCGGCAAGGTCGAAGCCGTCCTGCCGGGGATCCAGGCGGCGTTCGTCGACATAGGCACCGAGAAGAGCGCATTCCTCCACGCCTCCGATCTCGTCGAGCCGGAGGAAGACGAGCTGGACGACGAGGACGGCGACGACGCGGCGCCGGGTGACGACGCGGTGCCGGACACCGAGGCAGGAGACGACGCACCCGCCGCGCGTGACAATCGGCCGCGCGGCGAGAACGGGGAGCGCGGGGGGAAGGGCAACGGGGAAGGCCGCCGCGGCAAGTTCCCGCCCATCCAGGACGTGGTGAAGCGCGGCCAGACGCTGCTGGTGCAGGTCAGCAAGGAGCCGATCGGCTCCAAGGGCCCGCGGGTCACCGCGCAGATCTCGATCCCCGGTCGGTTCCTCGTCTACATGCCCTCGGCCAGCCGCGTCGGCGTCAGCCGGAAGATCGAGGCGCGGGATGAGCGCGCGCGGCTCCGCCAGATGGTGTCGAACATCCTCCCCAAGGACTCCGGCGGCGTGATCGTGCGCACGGTCGGAGAGGAGCTGACCGAAGACCACTTCAAGCGCGAGCTGGACTCCCTGCTCAAGCTGTGGAAGAAGATCAAGAAGAAGGCCACCTTCGTGCGCGCGCCCGCGGTGGTGCAGCGCGAAACCAGCCTGACCCGCGGCATCATCCGCGATCTGTTCAGTGCGAAAGTCGACCACCTCGCGGTGGACTCGAAGGAGCTGCACCACGAGATCGTCGCCTACCTGGACCAGGTCGGCCCCGACCTCAAGGAGCGCGTCGAGCTGTACAGCGGCGACCCGCCGCTGTTCGACAAGTACGAGATCGAAGCCGAGATCCGGAACCTGTTCAACCGGCGGGTGGACCTGCCGACCGGCGGCTACGTCGTCATCGAGCAGACCGAGGCGCTGGTGTCGATCGACGTCAATACCGGGCGCTACACCGGCAAGAAGGACCCGGAGAAGACGATCCTCCGCACCAACGTCGAGGCGGCGCGTGAGATCGCGCGGCAGCTGCGGCTGCGCGACATCGGCGGCATCATCGTGTGCGATTTCATCGACATGGAGACCCGCGCGAACCGGGACAAGGTGCTCCAGGAGCTGCGGCAGCACCTGGCCCGGGACCGGGCGCGCACCCGCGCGTTCGCCGTGAGCGACCTCGGGTTGATCGAGATGACCCGGCAGCGCGTGCGCCCGTCGCTGATGCAGTCGATGACCGAAGCGTGTCCGACCTGCAGCGGTACCGGCCGCGTCTTCCTGCCCGAGACGGTGGTGGGGCGGCTCGAGCGCTCGCTCAAGCGGGCAGCCGTGGAAAACAAGGACCCGCGGATGACCGTGCGCCTGCACCCCGAAGTGGCGCTCTACCTCATGGAGGACGAGCCCAACTTCCTCAAGAACCTGGAGAAGCAGACCGGGATCGACCTCGAGGTGCGCGACGACCCGATGATGAAGCTGGACGAGTTCAAGCTCATGAGCCAGCCGGCGGGGAGAGACGTAACCGAGCATTACCTCGTCGCCTGACGGCGGCGAGAGGGGCTAGGGACTAGGGGTTAGGGTGGGGATGGGCCCTAGCCCCTAACCCCTAGCCCCGAACCCGTTGACCCAACGCGGGGCCCTGTTTAGACTTATAGGCTCTGATATGACGGGAAAGTGACGAGCATCCACATGTACGCGATCTTCCGCACCGCCGGCAAGCAGTTCCGGGCCGAACCAGGACGCAAGCTCCAGATTCCGTCGCTCGCGGCGGAGCCGGGCACGAAGCTCACGTTCGACGAGGTCCTGCTGGGATCCGACGGCAAGAGTGTGCGGGCCGGCACGCCGCTGCTGCCCGGCGCCAAGGTCGTGGCCGAGGTGGTGCGGCACGGCAAGGACAAGAAGATCATCGTCTTCAAGATGAAGCGGCGGAAGAACTACGCGCGCAAGCAGGGGCATCGCCAGGGATTCACGGAGATCAAGATCGACGCTGTGGATCTTGGGTGAGATGTAAGGGGTGAGAGGGTCGACGCAGCTACCGATGGGGCTCAGCAATGGCGCATAAGAAGGGCGTAGGCAGCAGCCGCAATGGCCGCGACTCGGGGCCGAAGTACCTCGGCGTCAAGCGGTACTCGACCGAGCAGGTGCTGGCGGGCAACATCATCGTGCGCCAGCGCGGCACCCGCATTCACGCGGGCAGGAACGTCGGCCGCGGCCGTGACGATACGCTATTCGCGCTGGTGGACGGGGTGGTGAAGTTCGAGTGGAAAGGGAAGGGTCGCCGGGCGGTCAGCATCGTCCCTGCGGCGTAGAGCATAGCCGGCCAGGTGCCAGATCATCGGCACCGAGGCTCGGCAGGACATAGCCGGTCAGGCGCCAGGGCAGCGGCGCCGAGACCCGGCACAGCGGCAGCAGCATAAGGCTCCCGGGCAACCGGGGGCCGTTCTGCTTCCTGGCGGGTTGGGGACACCCCGCACGCGGGAGTACCAGTCGGCCTGTGGTTGCAGCGTCCGGGGCCAGGGCTATCTTGGTCGCGAGGCAGGTCGTCCCCTCGCTGTGGGCTGAGGCCGTTTGGCGCAGTACGTTCTCACGACCCTGGCACCGGTTCCCCGGCTGTCGCGCACGGCCGATGGGGCGGAGTGCATCCGCTTCTCCAAGCAGCTGGCGGTGCTGGCCTATCTCGTGTCGCGGCCCCAGGCGCGCGCCACGCGCGACGAGTTGGTCGGCCTCTTGTGGGGAGAGCCTTCCCAGTCCGACGGCCGCCGCGCGCTGCGCCAGGTCGTCTACCAGATCCGCCACGCTACCGATCATCATCTCCTGCGGGGTGACGACGTGCTCACCCTGCGCCGCCAGGACATCGAGGCGGACGCGGACATCTTCCGCCAGCGGGTCAGCGCCGGCGACTTCGAGGGCGCGCTTCGCATCTACGAGCAGGACTTCCTGGCCAACGTCGCGCTGGCCGGCGCGCGCGAGTTCGAGCAATGGGCGGAGGGCGTCCGGGCCATCCTCGCCGCCGAGCGACGCCAGGCCCTGCGTACGCTGATCGCGCGCGAGTCCGACGCCGGCCGCTGGGCGGCGGCGGCGCGCTTTGCCGAGCAGCTGCTCGCGGCGGATCCCAGCTCGCTCGACTCCAGGCTCAGGCTGGTCGAGCTGCTGGCGCTCGCGGGCGATGCGCTCCGCGCCCACACCGCGGCGGAGGAGACGCGGGTGCTGGCCGCCGAGGCCGGCGGGGACACTGCCGCCCAGGCCGTTGAGCTCGCCGTCGCGCGCGCGCTCGCTCCTGCCGCCACGTCCGAGCGCCGGGCCGCCACCGACTTCCTGCGCGTGCCCGAAATGGTGGGCCGCGCCACCCAGTTCCACTCCGTCGTGGAGCGCTGGCGGTCCGCGCTCGACGGCCGGGGCGGCGCGGTGCTGCTCACGGGAGAAGCCGGCATCGGCAAGACGCGGCTCTCCCGCGAGCTGTCACGCCGGTTCGGCCAGGACCACTCGCTGGTGCTCGAAGCCTCCTGCTACGTGCTCGAGCAATCGGAGCCCCTGGCCCCGTTCCTCGAGGTGCTGCGGCAGGGCTACGCCGCTCCCGGCCTGGGCGGCGCCTCCGCTGCGAGCCTCGAGATCCTGGCCGCGTTGATCCCCGAGGTCGCCCTGCGCTTTCGCGCCGCGGTGCAGCCGCGCCAGCTGCCGATCCTGCCGCACGCGGTCGCGGCGGCGCTGGTCGACGGATTCGCCGCCATCGCCGGAGAGGTCCCGCTTGCGATCGTCGTGGAGGACCTCCATTGGGCCGCGCCGGCGACGATCGAGTTTGCGCACCGGCTTGCCCGACATGCCCTGGCGCACCCGCTGCTGCTGGTGCTGACCGCCCGCGATCACGGCGCGACGAGCGCGACGACGCACGCGCTGCGCTCGCTCGCGGCGTCCGAGGCGGTCGAAGAGGTCGCGCTCGACTCGCTCGACGAGGGCGACGTGACAGACTTGCTGGGCAGCATCGCGGAGCTGACGCCGGACGTCGCCGGGTGCTGCCTCGCCGAGCAGCTCGTCGAGCACACCGACGGGATCCCGCTGTACGTGGTCGAGGTGCTGAAGGAACTCCACGACACCGGATACTTGGTCGTGCAGAATGGGCGCTGGGCCCGTATCGACGAGTTGAGTCCCAGCGCCAGCGACCTCCCACTCCCCGCCTCGGGCACCGACATCCTGCGCAGCCGGCTGCGGAAGCTCGGGCCACGGCTGCTCCACACCCTCGCTGCCCTGGCGGTGTGGGGGCGTGAGGCGCCGGTGGCCACGCTCGCGGAGATCGCCGGCCTCGAAGCGGAACAGGCGGAGGAGGCGTGGACGGTGCTCGAACGCCGTCACCTCGTCGTCCGGCGCGAGGGCATGCTGTCGGTGGCCCACGAAGAGATCGGCGCAGCGGCACTCGAGCTGGCGCCGGCCGAGCTCGTGACCCGGCTCCACGCGCGAGCCTCGACCCTCGCTGCCGATCAGGCCCACCGCGGCTTCCCCGCCGAGTGGATGGTGGCGGCGATGCACGCGGTCGCGGCGGGCGATGCCGTGCAGGGGGGCGTCTGGGCGGCGCACGCCGCGGAGGAGGCAGAGCGCGCTTCGGGGCGCGAGGCGGGCCGCGAAGCCGTCCGGCGCGTGCTCGCCGCTGCGCCCGAAGCTGCACGACTGCAACTCGAGCGCTCGCTCGGCCGGATCCTCGGGGGCTCCTGGAGCGCGCGGCGGTGGCTGGAGGAGCGCAGCGGCACCTCCCGTCTGCGCCGCCTCGCGTTCGCCGGGGCTGCCGTCGCCTTGATCGCGCTCACCGCATTGACCACGGTACTGCTGACTCCGGCTCTGCACTTAGGGATGCGGTCGCAGCCCCTCGGCGGAGCGACCATGGCCATCGGCTGGGGGATGCCGGGACATCCCGACTCCGTAGGGGCGCTGACGATCGATGCAGGATTCGTCGGGCACCGCTCCCCACTCAGTGCGCTCCCGGCCACGACGCGCCAGGGCTTGTATCCGAATATGGTGCGTCCCGATCTCGCGGTCGCGGCCGTCGCGTGCTACCTGCCCGACGTCGATGTGACCGCCGTCTGCCTGCGCGATCTCGCCCGCGGAACGACCACGACCCTGGCGCGGTTCGAGGGAGACGCCGCGCCGATCGGCTGGCTGCCGGACGGCTCGGCCCTCATCGTGCTGCGCGGACGGGCCACCCGCGCCGGCGGGTACGCGCACGAGCTGTTGCTGGTGGATTCGAGCGGCCACGTGATCCGGACCATCACGCGCGACTCGACGGCGTACGCTGGCGCGTGGGCCGCGCCGCTGGGTGACCGGATCCTGGTGCTGCGGGTGCGCGAGGAGCGCTCGGAAGCGGCCATCGTCGACCTCTCCGGCCGCGTGCTCGCCGTCATCGACTGGTGCGACCGCTCCGCCAAGGCAACCTGGTCGCCCGACGGGCAGCGGCTGGCCTGCCTCCTCGAGGACACTCACGTCATCCGCATCGGGGACGCCAGGCCACTGAGCTGGCCGACGCACGTGGCGTTTCCGGGCCCGGTGGAGAGCGGACCCATCTGGTCCGCGGATGGGCGCTTCGTGGCCGTCTCGGTGGGCGGCCGGGCTCCGGGCGTGTACGTGGTCGATCGCGAGGGGCTGATGGAGCCACGGCGGGTGGCGAACTTCGCGGCGCCCCCGCGCCTGGTCGCCTGGATGGCGCCCGGCGGCGTTCCGCCGCTGCACAAGTTGAACGTCACGCCGGATTCGCTGACCCTCGCCATCGGCTCCACCCGCACCCTGCACGTTCGCGGGCTCGGCCCGGCCGGGGAGCCGCTCGGTCCCGAACAGGTGCACTGGCTCTCGACCGATTCCACCGTCGTCCGGGTGGACGACGACGGCGAGGTCGTGGCCGATCGGCCCGGCCACGCCCTCATCATCGCGGGGATCGGCTTGGAGCGCGTGGACGACACCGCCTATGTCCGCGTGGACACCACGCCCGCGCGGCTGATGGTCGAGGAAGACTTTGAGCACGGACTCAGCCCGTCGCGGTGGCGGAGCTACGGCACGCCCGCGCCCGAGCTGCGGAGCGGGGCGGGCCGCAACGGCTCCACCGGCTTCCTCAACCGGGGGACTTACTCGCATTCGAGCGGCATAGCGCTCCGGACCCCGCTCGCACTCGACCGCGGCCTCACGGTCGAGTACTGGGCCGCGATCCCCGTCACGCGGCCGCTGTGGCAGTCGGTCAAGGTCGGGCTGTACTCGGCGCCGGCAGATTCCTTCCATCAGGGCTCGCTGCCCGAGCCGGCGTCGAACGTGGCGGCGGTCTCGCTGGAGGCCCCCAACCCGAACGACGCCCGCCGCCAGATGATGGCGGTCGTGTCCGATGCGGGCCCGTCCTTGAAGTACGTACCGCTGCCGCGGCGCCTGGCGGACGGCACCTGGCACCGCTACCGCCTGGTGGCGTATCCGGACGGCGAATTGCGGTGGTTTGCCGATGGAGTCGAGGCCATGCCCCCCGCCCACGCGAACATCGCCGCCCGGGCGCCCTGGACCCTGGTGATCGCCGGCCGCTCCGTCGGCACGCTGGCCATGGTGGACGACGTGAAGGTGTGGGAAGGAGTGGTGCTCGATCCGGTGCAACCGGCGAGAGCCTCCAGCCGTAGGGTACCCCACGGGAGGACGCGATGAGCCTGTTCGACCGATTCGCTGCCGGACTCGAGACGCTGGGGAAGCGAGCCAATCAGGCCCTCGACGAGGGCAAGCTGCGGGTGGAGCTGGTGCGGGTGCGCCGTCGCATGGACAACGCCGCGCGGGACCTGGGATACCTCACGTACCGGCAGATCAGGGGAACGGCCGGCGCGCCGGCCGACATCGAGGCGCTTACTCGCCGGATCGCCGAGGCCGAAACCGCTGCGGCACGCCTGGAGGCGGACATCGCGCAGCTGAAACAGCGGAGCGGGGGAGGTGCCGCCTCCGGCGGAGGCAACGCGGAGACGCCCGCAGGCCACAGCGGGCCCGCGGAGAGCGACACCGCGAGCCCACCCTCTTCAGTCGAGGCTGCGCCCGGCTCCTAGCGTCAGCCGCCTGGTCTCTTCCTGCGACGCTGCAACCCTGCAACGCTGTTCAGGGCTGCCGTTCCGTCAGCTCGAACGCCACCGGCGGTCCGATCAGCTCGTAGCGCACCAGCAGATAGGGAGCGGTCTTCGTGATGTAGACGTTCATCCCCACCTGACCGCCGGTCATCTCCAGCTTCCAGCAGTCGAACGTGCCGGCAGGAACCGTGATCGTCGAGTCGCCCGTGACGGACAGCGCGACCGAGCGGACGACCCCGTCACCACCCGCATAGGCGTTGAGTGTCCAGCGGCCGCCGCTGGCCAGGGGCAGGGCCGACAGTAGTGGCAGCACTTGGGTCTCGTCGAACGTGCCCGCCGCCAGGGTCGTGTCGACGTCCGCATCTCTCACGCCGGCGCGCTGCGGCACGTGCACGTGCCCCTTCACGTGCATGCCGTCGTAGTCGAGGGCGACCGACTGCTGCTGCCCGTCCGCCGTCCCGCCGTGCTGCCGGATCCGGATCGGCGCCAGACCCGAGGCGTCCATCACCAGCGAGTCGTACTCCTGGACGAACGAGCCGATGACGGTGCTCTGCGTCAGACGCAGCACCTGGCGGCTTCCTCCGGTGTCGCGCTCGATCGCCTGCAGCGACTGGCCCATCGGGTTGCCCTGCAGCAGGACCCGGTACGCATACGACCCCGGCGCAAGCCGATCGGCGGCCCACTGGACCGCGGCCGGCGGTGCCGTGAGCGCGGCCTCCGTGAGCGGCCGCCCCTCGACGTCGATGATGCGCACCGGGCCGAGCTGCTTCAGCCCGTCCAGGATCTGCGTGGCGTCGGCGACGACCACCACGATCATCCGGTCCGTCCTGAGGTAGCGCTGGTCGGCCGCCGCCAGCTCGGCCCCGGTGACCGACGCCAGGCGATCGCGGAACCGGGGCACGTACTCGTCCGGTAGCCCGAGGAGCCGCGCCGAGGCGACCGCGTCGGCGATCTGCTCCGGCGTCTGGATGGAGAGCGGAAAGCTGCCGACCAGGTAGTTCTTGGCCGCCGTAATCTCGCTGTCGGCTGGCACGTCGTTCCGCATTCGCACGAGCTGGTTAAGCAGCTCCGCCAGGGCGCTGTCGGTCACCGAGGTACGGACTTCGGCGCTGGCCCAGAACATCCCGGTGCCCCTCGGCCGGGAGAAGCGCGCGTACGCACCGTAAGTCCAGCTCTTCTGTTCCCTCAGGATCAGGAACAGCCGCGCGTCGGTTCCGCCGCCAAGGATCCTGTTCATCACCGTCAGCGGGTAGACTGCTGCATCGCGCGCCGTGATGAAGCTGAAGCCGGCGAGAATGTTGGACTGCACCGCGCCCGGCTTGTGGATCAGAACGATCTCGGTCGAGGTGCGCTCGGGCGGAGGAGCTACGCGGGCCGCCGCCGCTACGCCGCCGCGCCACGAGGCGAACGCCCGCGCGGCCAGACGCTGCACCGCTTCGGGACGCGCGTCACCCGCCACCACCAGCAGCGCCCCGGCAGGCTTGATGTGCGCGTTGAAGAACGCCACCATGTCATCCCGCGTGATCGCGCGGAGGCTGGCCGGCGTGTCGCTCCGCCCGTACGGATGGTCGCCGTAGACCTCGTGCCTGAACACTCGCTGGGCGATGGCGCCCGGCTGCGATAGCTCGACCTGAAGGGTCGACAGGGCACGGGTCCGCGCCAGGTCCAGCTCCGATATGGGGAAGGTGGAATGGGTGACGACATCCGCCAGGACCTCCATCGCGTGCGGCAGATGCTCCGCCAAGGCGGACACCGTAATGCGCAGGAAATCGTCGTCGGCGTACGCGCGGATGGATCCGCCGGCGCCCTCGACTTCAGCCGCAATCTGGTCAGCGGTGCGGTGCTCGGTCCCCTTGGTGAGAACCTCGGCCACGAGATCGGCCAAGCCGGCCTTGTCCGCCGGGTCGAAGGAGCCACCCGCCTGCATCGCGAGCGTGACCGTCACTACCGGCTGCTTGTGCTGTTCCACGATGATCACGTTCACGCCGTTCGGCAGCCGGCTTGTCACGAACGCGGGGAACCGCGTCGGTCTGAGCGGCGCGGGCGCCGGCGGACTCGTGGGATACTGGGCGGTGGCAGGTGGCGGTGCGAGGATCGTCCCCAGCCCGATGAGCACCACCGCCAACTGGCCTCTCGCAACCACTCCGCAACTCGGCGTCTCGCAACTCGCAACCAGCTTTACGGGCACCTCGCAACTGTTCTGCGAGACTCGCGTCCGCTCTCTGACCGCCTTCACTGGGACGCCCCCCGTCCCGCGGGTGGGCTATCGATCAGCGTCAACCGGTTGGCGCTCACCAGGTACCGCTGCGCGACCCGCGTCAGGTCGGCCGTGGTCACGGCGAGGTGCCGCTGCACGTCGTCATTGGCGGCGGCCAGCGAGCCGTCGAACCACAGCGCGCCCTGCAGTGCCTCCGCCACGCCCATCGTGGTTTGCCGCTCGCGGATGGCGGAGGCCCGGTACTGGTTCTTCGCCTTGGCCAGCTCGGCCTCGGAGATCGTGTCGGTGCGCGCGCGGTCCATCTCCGCGTTCAACAGCTGCTCCACGCGGGACGACGGGACTCCCTGGTTATCGATGGCGAAGACGATCATGACGCCGGACTTGCGGCGCAGGTCACCGAAGGCCCCGGCGTTCACGGCCGCCCGCGCGTCCCGTACCAGCCCGCGATTGAGGCGCGACGACTCACCGTCACCCAGGATGGAGATCAGCAGGTCCAGGGCGGGGGCGTCGGGATCGCTCTGGGGCGGCGTCTTGTACAGCAATGCCACCAGCGGCAGGTTCGCATTGCGGTCGGTCACCTCCATCCGCCGCTCCCCCGTTCCGAACTGGTAGGCACAGCTGACCGGAGCCGGCGACTCGACGCGCGGGATGCCACCGAAGTACCGCTGAATCAGGCGCCGAGCCTCGAGCGGGGCGAAGTCGCCGACCACCGTCACCACGGCGTTGTTGGGCGCATAGTACTGATGGAAGAACGCCTGCACGTCCTCGACCTTCGCCGAGTCGAGGTCCGCCATGTCGCCGATCACGGTGTGGGCGTACGCGAAGCAGCTGCCCGAGTCGAACGGCATGGTCAGCCCGTCGAGAAACGCCTTCGAGTAGGGCTGGTTGTCCACCCCCAGTCGCCGCTCCTCCTCCACCGTCTGCCGTTGGTTCTCGAAATTGGCCTGGTTAACCGCCAGCGACCGCATCCGGTCCGCCTCGAGCCACAAGCCAAGATTGAGCCGGTTGGAGGGCAGGGTCTCGAAGTAGTTGGTCCGGTCCTCGACCGTGGAGCCGTTCATCGAGCCGCCCGCGCGCTCCACCAGCTGCATGTGCTCGGACTTCTTCACGTGGGCCGAGCCTTGAAACATCATGTGCTCGAACAGGTGCGCGAAGCCGGAGTGGTGCGGCCGCTCGTTCGCGCTCCCCACGTGGTACCAGACGTTGACGGTCACGATGGGCGTGGTGTGATCCTCGGACAGCACCACCGTGAGCCCGTTCCCGAGCCGATACGTCTCGTAGCCGATGCGCCCGACCTGCTGCGCCGCGCCGGGGGTGACGAATATCGCGGGCAGCGCGACGACAGTGCAGAGTGCGGACACCACTGCTCCTCGCAACTTGGCGTCTCGCAACTGTCTTGGTCGTGGCGTCTCGCAACTGTTCCGAAGGCTCGACACTCGTCACTCCTCTTCTACGTAACGGGGAACACCTTCAGGGCGTTCTCCCGCGTGATCTTGTCCTGGATCTGCTTCGGCAGGTCGAGCGACAGGAACTGCTCGAGGTTCCGCCGCAGCTCGTGCACCCCGGGGCTGGGCCAGTCGGTGCCCCACAACACGCGGTCCCCGATCTCCTCCAGCCGAGGAAAGTACTCCAGCAGCTTGAGGGGCGGGATGCCGGACACGTCGAGGTGCACGTTCTTGTGACGGCGGAGGATGAAGAACGCCTCGTCCATCCACAGCGGCCGCCCGCCATGGGCCATCAGGATCGTGAGGTCGGGGAAGTCGACGGCGACGTCGTCGAGCTCCATCGGGTGCCCGTACTTGCAGCGCGCGCCGGGGAACACACTGGTGCCGGTGTGGATCATGACCGGCAGGCCGCGATCCTCGCAGCGCCGGTACAGGGCGCCGAGAGTCTGCATCCCCTGGGTGTGCGCGTTGGCGGGGAAGAGCTGATGGGGCGGGTGGATCTTCAGGCAGCGGATGCCCATCTCCAGCAGTTCGTCCACGTGTCCCTTGATGTCGCCCGCGAACCGGGGATGGACGCCGCCGTACGGCAGCAGCCGCTCGGGTGCCGCCTGCGCGTAGCGCACTGCGAACACATTGGTCTCGTCGGTGAAACCCATCAGGTCGGGGCTCGGGTAGTTGACCAGCCCCACGCGCCACACGCCGGCGCGATCCATCACGTCGAGCAACGCCTGCGGGTCGTCCATCAGCGCGAGGAGGAATTCCCAGTGGTCCTCCTTGCCGCGCCGCATCGCCTCCATCACCTCGGGCTTGAGCTCGCGCCACGGCTGGATGTGCACGTGCACGTCCGTAATGCCCGGAGGCGAGTTGCGAGACGCCAAGTTGTGAGTGGTGTCCAGAGTGCGAGTCCTCGGATCCGGTGACAGACTATGCGCCGCCGCTCATTGGTCGGTCCACGAGTAGAACCCCTGGCCCGTCTTCTGTCCCAGCTTGCCTTCGGCCACCATCCGCTCGAGCAGGGCGGGGGGTGCGAACCGGTCGCCGCCCACCTGCTGGTGCAGGTACCGCGCGATGGCGAGCCGCACGTCAAGTCCGACCAGGTCGGTGAGGCGCAGCGGTCCCATCGGATGATTGTACCCCAGGGTCATGGCCCGGTCGATGTCGTCGGGGCTCGCGATGCCGGCCTCGACCATCCGTATCGCCTCGAGGCCCAGCGCCACGCCGAGCCGGCTCGAGGCGAAGCCGGGCGAGTCGCGCACTACGATCGGCTCCTTCCCCATCCGGCGGGCGGCCGCGACCGCCGCATCCCGGGCGGCGGCGCTGCTGCCCTCGTGCGTCACGACCTCGACGAGCTTCATCAGGTGGACCGGATTGAAGAAGTGCATCCCGACCACCCGCTGCGGACGGGAGGCGGCGGACGCGATGGCGGCCACGGAAAGCGACGACGTGTTGGTGGCGAGCACGGCCGTCGGCGCGACGGCGGCGAACCGGGCGAACAGCTCGCGTTTGAGGTCAAGGTCCTCGGGCGCGGCCTCGATCACGAGGTCGGCGCCCCGCGCCGCCTCGGCCACGCCGGCGGCGGGCTCGATGCGTGCGAGCGCGGCGTCGCGCTCCGCCGCGGTCACCTTGCCGCGCTGCACGGCGCCGTCCAGGTTCGCGCGGATCCGCTCCAGTCCGGCGCGGGCTGCTCCCGGAACGGCGTCGGCCAGCCGGACAGCGTAGCCGGCCTGCGCGGCCACCTGGGCGATGCCGTGCCCCATCGTGCCGGCGCCGACGACGGCGACCGTCGACAGATGGTTCACGCGGGCAGTGCGGCGAACGCGGAGCGCGCCACGTCGGGGAAATCGGTGCAGATCCCGTCCACGCCGAGCGCCAGGAAGCGCCGGACCGCAGCCGGGTCGTTCACGGTCCAGACGTAGAGGGCCTTGCCGTTGGCGTGCATCGCTGCGACGAGGGCGTCGTCGACGAACTGGCAGTCCTGCCACAGAATGCTGGCATCCGCGTCCTCGAGGCAGCGCACTGGGTACATCGGGTACGAGGCCATCATCACGCCACGCCGCAGGTGGGGACGCCGTTCACCCAGGCGGTGGATCACGCGATGGTCGAACGCGTGCAGCATCACGCGATCTGGCGCTCCCGTCCGCTCGATGACCTGCAGCAGCAGCTCCTCCGCCCGCGCCGCCACGGACTTGATCTCCACGCAGGCGATCATCCGCGGCACGATGACCGCCAGCGCCTCCTCCAGTGTCGGAATGGCTTCGCCATTGGGCAGGGGGTGCTGGTGGATCTCACGCATCGAGCAGTGTGGAATGTGGTGGTGGCCGATCGTCTCGTCGTGGTGCACGACGAGGGCGCCGTCCGCGGTGGAATGGACGTCCAGCTCCACGGCGTCGGCGCCCAGATCGCCGGCGGCCCGGAAGGCCGCGAGCGAGTTCTCCACCTCGTAGCCCGCTGCGCCGCGGTGCGCGATGATCAGCGGACGGCTCACGCGTCCATACTATCAGTCTTCTTCGGGGCTATCCAGTCAGGCTCCTTGAAGAGATCGGCCAGCATGGCGCGATCCGCCGCGCTGGGGACCATCGAGGCGAGATAGGCGGGATAGCGCTCCCGGTCCATCGACTCCCCGTCCACCGTGAAGCACTGCTGCGCCCACTGCCCGATGCGCCGGTTGAACTGCAGCGCCGGCACCTTGAGCCACCGTTCGCGATCGGGGATGAGCTGGTTCAGACGGTCGACGAGACGGCAGATCTCGTCCCGGTAGAGGCCCCTGGAGGCCTCGTTGAGGTGCTCCTTGTTCGCGTCGGCCGGGTTCTCCCGCTCGTCGAAGCGCCCCTTGAGCCCCCACTCGTAGGCCCACTGTGCCGACGAGGAGTTGTCCGTGCCGAACAGGTCGAACGCCGTGGGCACCCACTTGTTGAAAAACCGCTGGATGACCTCGGGCGGGATCCGGCCGGCCTTCACGACGCGCATCAAGCCGTTGTTCCCGGTGCCCAGATGGTACGACTCCTCCTTGAGCATCGGGCCCATCGAGCGCGCCAACGGATGAAACGCCGACGTGGAGAGCATCTTCAGCTGGAACTTGCCGTCACGGTCGATGAACTGGGTGTAGGTGAAGAAGTCGAGCCAGTTGTCCACCCGCTCGTTGAACGACCCCAGCAGCCGCTTGCCCTCCTCGGCCCGGCGCTCCAGCAGCTTCTGCGCCTCCCGCTTGCCCTCCTCGCCGAAGTGCTCGACCAGCAGGTACGACATCTGCCAGCCGTGGCGCATCTCCTCCGCCATCACCCGCATGATCGAAAGCAGGTCGTACGACGAGGGCGGATTCTCCAGCAGCGAGCGCTGCTGCTCGACCGATGCGAACTCCGTGTCGCCCTGGTAGACGATGAGATTCTGGAGCGCGTCGCGGATCCGCTGGTCGGGGATGTGCATCACCGTGCGCCACTTGCGCTGGCCCTTGAAGTGCCCGAACTCGATCTGCTCCGCTTCCGGCTCGCCGAACTTCGTTTCGAACTTGAACTCGCGCAGCTCCTTGGCTTCGAGGCCGAGGTCATTCTGCCAGACCCGGAAGTAGTCGATCCACTCGTCGAAGGTGTGCACCCGCAACATGATCCGTCTCCTCAGCGCCCGGTGAAGTGGGGGGGCCGCTTCTCGAAGAATGCCGCAATGCCTTCCTTGCCGTCCGCGCTCCTCATGCACGCGAGCTGGGCGTCCAGCTCGTAATCCAGCATCTCGTCCAGCGAGGCGCGCTCGCTCCGGTACACCGCCTGTTTGAGCCGGCGCACGGCGAGTGGGGGCGCCTGTGCGATCTGCCGCGCCCACGCCCGCGTCGCCTCCGCCAGCTGCGCGCCCGGCACCACGCGGTTGACGATCCCGAGCCGCTCGGCGTCGACCGCGGACACCATCTCCGCCCCGATCAGCAGCTCCAGCGCCTTGGCCGGGCCGACCAGCCGGGGCAGGAAGAAGGTGCCGCCCCAGTCGGGGTGCAGCCCGATCTTCGTGAATACCTGGCCGATCTGGGCGGTGTCCGCCGCGATCCTGAGGTCGCATCCGAGCGCCAGATTCGCCCCCCCGCCGGCGGCCACGCCGTTGAGCGACGCCAAGACCGGCTGCGGCGCCTCGCGCATGATGGCCGACACCCCGCGCATTCCATCCACCAGGCGGCTCCCGGTGGCCTCGTCGAACCGCTCGATCAGCTCGCGGAGCAACGCCACGTCCGCGCCGGCGCAGAACGCCCGGCCGGCGCCGGTCAAGACGATCACGCGGACCGCGGTGGAGGTGGCCAGCATGGTCAGCGCGTCCTTCAACTCCTGCACCATGTCGACGGTGAAGGCGTTGAGCTTGTCGGGACGGTTCAACGTGACGGTGCCCACCGCACCGTCGATGTCCACTGCGACCTGTGAATAGGCGCTCATCGGCTTCCTCGACGGGGAGGTGATGAAGTGATGCAGGTGATGATGTGAGGAGGTGACGACGGAGATCGTCTTCTCACCTTCTCACCTCATCACAACATCACTTCATCACCTCCCCGTGCTTTCGCGTTCAACGATCATCGCGATGCCTTGCCCGACCCCGATGCACATCGCCGCCAGTCCGTATCGGCCGTTCCGTCGCTGCAGCGCGTGTACCAGCGTGGTGAGCAGCCGCGCGCCGGTGGCGCCGAGCGGGTGGCCAATGGCGATGGCGCCCCCGTACACGTTGACCCTGGACGGATCCAGCTCCAGCTCCCGCATGCACGCGAGCGCCTGCGCGGCGAACGCCTCGTTCAGCTCGATCAGGTCGAGGTCTCCGACGTCGAGCCCTGCGCGCGCGAGAGCCTTGCGCACGGCGGGCACGGGTCCGATGCCCATCACCTGCGGGTCCACGCCCACCACGGCGCTCGCCACCACGCGCGCCAGCGGCCGGTGGCCATACTCCCGGGCCGCGCCGCGCTCCATGACCAGCAACGCTGCCGCGCCGTCGTTGATCCCCGAGCTGCTGCCGGCGGTCACCGTGCCGCCCTCGCGCCGGAACGCCGGCTTGAGTTTCTGAAGTGCCTCCAGCGTAGTGTCGGCCCGCGGATGCTCGTCCTTGTCCACCACCGTGCCACCGTGCCCCCGTGCCCCTGTGCCCGCCGGTACCGTCACCGGCACGATTTCGTCCGCGAACACGCCGTCCCGAACCGCCGCCGCCGCCCGCCGCTGGCTCTCCAGGGCGAACGCATCCTGGTCCTCGCGGCTCACGTGGTGCAGCCCGGCTACCACCTCGGCCGTCTCGCCCAGCGAGATGGTCCACTCCTGCTTCATGACCGGATTCACGAATCGCCAGCCCAGGGTCGAGTCGGCGAAGGGCGGGGGAGTGCGTGACCAGGGCTCGGCCGTCTTCAGCTGAACGTAGGGGGCCCGCGTCATGGACTCGACGCCGCCCGCAATGAAGCAGTCGCCTTCACCCGCGCGGATCGCGTGCACGGCGCTCACGGCGGCCTGAAGTCCCGAGCCGCACAGCCGATTCACGGTCTGCCCCGGGACTTCCACCGGGAGGCCTGCCAGGAGCACCGCCATCCGCGCCACGTTGCGGTTGTCTTCGCCCGCGCCGTTGGCGCAGCCCAGGATCACGTCGTCGATCGTCCGGGGATCGATGCCGGTGCGCTCGACCAGCGCCCGGATCGGGATCGCGGCCAGGTCGTCCGGCCGCACCGACGCCAGCGCCCCTCCGTGCCGCCCCACCGGAGTCCTGACAGCATCCACGATCATGGCGTCTCTACTCACGCTCACGACTCCAGTCTCAAGACCACTCGCAACTCAGCGTCTCGCAACTGCTCTGAAGTCCGAGGCCTGCAGGCTGCAGTCCAGCCTACAGTCCGATCCACACCGTCTTCGTCTCCAGATACCCATCCAGTCCCTCTCGGCCCAGATCTCTGCCGAACCCCGATGCCTTATAGCCCCCGAACGGTGCCGCGCTGTCGTACACGTTGTAGGTGTTGATCCACACCGTGCCCGCCTTGAGGGCACGCGCCACGCGGTGCGCCTTGCTGAGGTCCCTGGTCCAGATCCCGGCCGCGAGTCCGTACATCGATTGGTTGGCCAGCCGAATGCCCTCCTCGACGTCGTCGAACGCGAGCACCGCCAGCACCGGGCCGAAGATCTCCTCGCGGGCGATGGTCATCTCCGGCGTCACGCCGTCGAACACCGTCGCCTCGACGAAGTAACCTTTGCCGTTCACGGTGGTGCTCCTTCCGCCGGCCACGAGCGATGCGCCTTCGGCGCGCCCCTTCTCGATGTATCCGAGGACAATCTCTTGCTGTTTCTTGGATACGACCGCGCCGAGCCGCGTGGCTTTGTCGAACGGGTCGCCGGGCACCAACCTCTTCGCCCGCGCGGCCAGCTGCTCGACCACCTGGTCGTGGACCTTGCGCTCCACTACGAGGCGCGACCCGGCGGCGCAGACTTCGCCCTTGCCGTAGAAAATGGCGGTCTGCGCGCCCTTGATGGCCGCCGCGACGTCGGCGTCGGCGAAGACGATGTTGGGGGACTTGCCGCCCAACTCGAGCGAGATGCGCTTGGAGGTCGCGGCCGCCTCGCGCATGATGCCCTGGCCGACCGCGGTCGAGCCGGTGAACGCGATCTTGTTGACGTCGGGGTGCCGCACCAGCGAGGCCCCGGTGCTGCGCCCGTCCCCTGCGACCACGTTGAACGCGCCAGCCGGGAAGCCGGCCGCCTCGGCGATTTCGCCGAACAGCAGGGCGGTGAGCGGCGTCTCGGAAGCGGGCTTCAGCACCACGGTGCAGCCTGCGGCCAATGCCGGCGCGAACTTCCACGACGCGAGGTTCAAGGGGAAGTTCCAGGGCACGATGGCGCCCACGACCCCCATGGGCTCCTTCAGCGTGTAGACGAACGAGCTGGGCGCGACCGGAAGCGTGGCGCCCGTGATCTTGTCCGCCCATCCCGCGTAGTAGCGCAGCGTTTCCACGGTCATCGCCACGTCGATCTTCGACTCGAAGAACGGCTTGCCGTTCTGCAGCGTCTCGACCCTGGCGAACTCGTCGGCGCGCGATTCGAGGAGGTCGGCCGCCTTGGCCAGCATCTGGCCGCGCCGTCGCGGCTCCAGCTGCTGCCATCCGTCGGACTCGAAGCAGGCCCGGGCCGCCGCAACCGCCCGGTCCACGTCGGCGGCCTCACCCAGCGCCACCTCGCCCAGGACCTCCTCGGTGGCCGGGTTCTCGACCTCGAACCGGCGGCCGCCAGCGGCCGAAACGAACGCCCCGCCGATGTAGTGGTCGAGGCGCACTACTTGCCCTTGAAGGACGGGACGCGCTTCTCGACGTACGCCGAGATGCCTTCCTTCGCGTCCTGGCTCTGGAACAGCAGCTGCTGCAGCTCCCGCTCGATCGCCAACGCGCTCTCGAACGGCACCTCGAGGCCGGAGCAGACCGCGCGCTTGATGTTGCCTACCGCCTTGGAGGCCTTGTTGGGCGGGCAGAACTGCTTCGCATACAACAGCACCCGCTCCCACCACTCCTCGGCCTTCTCGTCCCACACTTCGTTCACCAGGCCGATCTCCTGCGCCTTCTCGAAGGAGAAGGTCTGGCCCGTGACCATCATCTCGATCGCGCGGCTCTTGCCCACGATGCGCGAGAGCCGCTGCGTGCCGCCCGTCCCCGGGAGCACACCCAGGTTCACCTCGGGCAGCCCGATCTTGCCGGCCTCCTTGCGGGCGAGCCGGATGTCGGCCGCCATCGCGATCTCGAGGCCGCCGCCGACCGTGTGGCCGTTCAAGGCCGCGATCACGAGCTTGGGCGTGTGCTCGAGCCGGTTCAGCATCTCGTTGGCGTGGAGGCAGAAGTAGTACTTGAACTGCGGGGTGACGGTGTTCAGCATGCTGATGTTCGCACCCGCCGAGAAGAACTTGTTGCCGGCGCCGCGCAGCACGATCACGTACACGCCGTCGTCCATCCGCGCGTCGAGGATCGCCTCGTCGAGCTGCCGGTTCATCTCGTAGGTGTAGGTATTGGCCGGCGGGTCGTTCAGCGCGATGATCGCGATCCCGTCCTGCTTGGTGACGTCCACCAGGCGCTTCACCGTCTTCGTCTCCTGCTCCATCGTCGCCGTCATCTGACGTGTACCTCCGCAGCGTAACCGTTCAGGAACAGCCGGCAGATGGACTCCGCCAGCTCCTCGACCCCCACCGGTCCGGCGGGGTCGTACCAGGTGTAGATCCAGTTCATCATGCCGAACAGCGTGTAGGCGGCCACGTGCCGGTCCATCCGGTGGCCCCCGTCCTGCGCGTCCACCGCGGCCAGCAGCTCGAGGCACAGGCCGACGTACGCCCGCTTGAGCCGGCGGACCTCCTCCAGCGGCGCGCCGCTCAGCGACTCGGCCTCGTGCGACAGCACCTTCATCTCGTCCATGTGGCTCGCGAAGAAGGTCACGTGGTGCCGGATGAAGGCCTGCAGCCGCTCTTCCGGTGTCGCCGCTCCGGCCACGGCCGCTTCGGCGCCGCGCCGCACCCGCTCGAAGGACCCCTTCTGGATCCCCAGGAGCAGGTCCTCCTTGCCCGCCACGTAGTAGTACATTCCCGCCAGGCTCATCCGGCTGGCGCGGGCGAGGTCGCGCATGCCCGTCCGGTGGTAGCCCCGGGCGGCGAACACGCGCGCGGCGGCAGCCAAGAGCCCTTCTCGGCGGCGGTCGAAATCTTCCATTCTACCTCGGGATTGTTCGAACGATTGTTCGAACCAATATCATGGGGCGTTAACGTGATGCGCAAGCCCGCGTCTAACTCGCTGTCGCATGGGATATCCGGTGCAGGCCGTCGCAGCTGACGGCGATCTGATCGCCCAGTATCTCGCGGGCGACGAACGAGCGGCGACCGAGCTGGTCCGCCGCCACGCCACGGCGCTGGCCCGCTACATCGCCGCTCAGGGCGCGCCGGAGGATGAGCTGGAGGACCTCACGCAAGAGACGCTGTTCAAGGCGTTCAGGGCGTTGGCGACGTTTCGCGGGGGGGCTTCGTTCCGGACCTGGCTGCTGGCCATCGGCGGGAACGTGCTGCGGGACCGGCGGCGGCGGTGGCGGAAGAACCTGGTGGTGGAGCTGACGCCGGACATCCGGGATCCCTCGGGGGATCCGGGGTCGCAGGCAGAGGCGGGATGGGCGGCGGAGCGGCTCCAAGAGGGGATCGGGAAGCTGGCGCGGTTGCAGCGCGAGGTCTTCCTGATGCGGGCGCAGCAGGGGTGCGGGTACGAGGAAATCGCGAGTGGACTGGGCATCACGGAAGGGGCGGCACGGGTCCACTACCACCACGCCGTCAAGAGGCTCAAGGCATGGATCGGCTAAGGATGGACCGGATGGACGACGAACTGCCCCCCGAGATCCGGGCGGCGATGAAGTCTCTGGATGCGCGGGCCGCGCAGCAGGCCGCTCGCGTGGACGTGGAGCGGGTGGCGGCGCGGGTGCTGGACCGGCTGCGCCGCGGGGAGGTCGAGCGACCGCGGCAGCTGTTGTGGATGTCGCCCGTGGCGTTGCGGGCGGCGGCGGCGGTGGTCGTGCTGGTGGCGGCGGGCGTGATCGTCAACATCGCGGGCGACCACTCGGAGCAGACCGCGTCGCAGCAGCTGCCGGTCGTGATCCCGGCGATGGATTCGCTCAACGCGCCGCAGCTCGAAGCGGTGCTCGAGGCGACCGGCGAGGTGCGTGCCGTGGCCGACTCGACGGTGCCGGCGACGGCGGGCGACTCGCTGGACGATTTGACGGAGCAGCAGCTCCAGATCTTGCTGAACTCGTTGGACAACTCGGAGGGTTGACCTTCTCATGAACCACACACGGATCGCTTTCGCACTCTTCTGCGCCGGGCTGCTGTTGTCCGCAGGCGCGCGTGCGCAGAACCCACCTCAGGCGGCGCCATCTGATTCGGGCGGGGCCGCGGCTCCGATGCGCTTCACCGTTCGGCGCCCGGGGATGGGCATGATGAATGGCCGGCGGGAGCAGTTGCGGGCGCAGATCGAGCAGCGGTTCGCCCAGCGGGTGAAGGCGGAGCTGGGGCTCACGGACCAGCAGATGGACAAGCTGAAGGTCGCTGTGCGGGCCGACCGCGACCGCCGTGTCCACGTCCAGGATCATGAGCGTGACCTGCGCAGCGCGATCGCGGACCAGCTGCGGCCTGGGATCGCGGCGAACCAGGACAGCCTGTCTCGGCTCGAGGACGCGCTCGGCCAGAACCACGTGGCGCGCGCCCAGCTCGAGCAGCAGGAGCAGCGGGAGCTGGCGCAGTTCTTGACGCCGGTGCAGCGCGCCCGGCTGTTGACCATGCGGCAGATGCTGATGCAGCGGGTCCAGACGATTCGTGAGGGACGGTGGCGTCCGTCGGCAGGGGGGCCCGGAAATCAGGGCACACCTCCGGCTGATCGCCCTGGCCCGGGATCGCGGTAGACCCGATCACAGCACGGATTCACTACCGCACGCAGGAGCGCCCCTTGCCCCCGGGTAGGTTGCCGGGGGCTTGGAGCATACGGCACTGCCTCGCGGCGGTGGGGGGCGGCGATCGCTATATTCCCCGCCATTGCCCGAGTGGTGGAATGGCAGACACGCGGGACTCAAAATCCCGTGCCGGCAACGGCGTGAGAGTTCGACTCTCTCCTCGGGCATTCGACCTGGTCGTTATCACTCTTCGCTGAGGTGCGGATGTTCACTCGCCATCTGTCCAGGTTACTCGTCGCCATGACCGTGGGGACGCTCGCCGCCGGCTGCCTGAGCTCGGATATGCCGAATGCCGCCGGATCGATCTCGGGCACCGTGACGCCCGCATCAGCCAAGGCCAAGGTGGTCGCGGTCTTCAGCTTCACGACCGACACGGTTGGCACGGCACTCGCCGACACGACCACGGGCGCGTACCAGTTGCTGCTCATACCACCCGGGGCATACACGCTCACGGCGGTGGGGCTGAACCTCAACGTGTCGAAGTCGCTGACCCTGCGCTCGGGGCAGGACACCACCGGCGTCAACTTCCAATAACGTCCAGCCGGCGGTACGAGCCCCGGCACGTTCCACCCATTACGTCGTAGTCACAGCCGGTTCCGTCGCCGTTCCGCGACGGAACCCGGAACCGTTGCCGGCCCGGTTGCTCTAAGATATTCCCCCGATTAGGTTTGCCTTCTTCCATATGACGCATTCCGGGAGCGGCTCGCGCTCTCATCTGACCTCCACGCGACGACGCCAGGGAGCCTAACGATGGCCGGACCGCAGCAGGGCACCGCGATCATCTACCGAGATGGCAAGTATGTGGTCCCGAGTGACCCGATCATCCCGTTCATCGAAGGCGACGGCACCGGCCGCGACATCTGGCGTGCCTCACGGCGGGTATTCGACGCCGCGGTCGACAAGGCGTCGGGCGGCAGCCGTCGCGTCACCTGGGTCGAGATGCTCGCCGGCGAGAAGGCCTTCAAGGCGACGGGAAGCTGGCTTCCTGAGGCGACGCTCGAGACCATCAAGCGCTACCGCGTCGGCATCAAGGGCCCGCTCACCACGCCGGTGGGAGGGGGGATCCGCTCGCTCAACGTCGCGCTGCGCCAGCTCCTCGATCTCTACGCCTGCGTGCGCCCGGTACGCTATTTCGACGGCGTCCCCTCGCCGGTGAAGCGGCCGCAGGATCTGAACGTGATCATCTTCCGCGAGAACACGGAAGACGTGTACGCCGGCATCGAGTTCGCGGCCGGGTCGAAGGAAGCCGAGCGCCTGCGGGAGTTTCTGGTCTCGGAGCTCAAGGCGCACGTCCGCGAGCGGAGCGCGATCGGCATCAAACCGATCAGCGAGTTCGGCACCAAGCGGCTCGTGACCCGCGCGCTCCAGCACGCGATCGAGAAGCGGAGAGCGTCGGTGACGCTGGTGCACAAGGGAAACATCATGAAGTTCACCGAGGGCGCGTTTCGCGACTGGGGCTACGAGCTTGCGAAGGAACGGTTCGCGCGCGAGACGGTGACGGAGGAGGAGCTCAAGGGCGGCGACGCGGGCGGCCGGGTGCTGGTCAAGGACCGGATCGCCGACAGCATGTTCCAGCAGGTGCTGCTGCGGCCCAAGGAGTACGCGGTGCTCGCCACGCCGAACCTCAATGGCGACTACCTCTCGGATGCCTGCGCGGCCCAGGTGGGCGGCCTGGGGATGGCGCCGGGGGCCAATATCGGCGACGGGTACGCCATGTTCGAGGCGACGCACGGGACGGCACCCAAGTACGCCGATCTCGACAAGATCAACCCCGGCAGCGTCATCCTCTCCGGCGTGATGATGTTCGAGCACCTGGGGTGGGACGACGCGGCGCAGAGCATCGTGACCGGCCTGCAGGGCGCCATCAGCGCCAAGCGGGTCACCTACGACCTCGCCCGCCAGATGGAGGGGGCCACCGAGGTCTCCACCTCGGCGTTCGCCGACCAGATCATCGGGCATCTGGGATGAAGTACGCGCTCCACGCGTGCACTCTCGAGGCCGCCAGCGTGCCGCTGCTGGCGGTGGGCGTTCCCAAGCACGAGCAGCTGCTTCCCGCGGCGCTCGCCGCGCTGGATGCCCGCACCGGCGGGCTCCTCGCCCGGGCGTGCAGCGGCGATTTTACCGGCATCCGCGACGAGACCTCGCTCCTCTATCTGCCGGGTGCCGAACCGCGCCGCGTGCTGCTGGTCGGCGTCGGCAAGCTCGACGACCTGCCGCTGATCGGGGGGCTCACCCGTGCGACGGCGGTGCGCAACGGCATCCGCCGGGCCGCCGCGATCGCGGCGCGGCGGGCTCGCTCGCTCGGGGCCGGCGCGGTCGCCTTCGCGATGCCCGCCGAGCTCCGCGCCGGCGTCGGCGCAGCCGACTTCGCGCAGGTGGCGGTCGAGGGGATGGCGCAGGGAGCCTGGCAGTTCGACGAGCTGAAGTCGCCCAACCACGACCGCAAGCCGCCGGTGGCGGAGGTCACCGTCGTCGTCGATCCCGCCGATGAGGCGACGGCGCGGCCCGGCTTCGCGATCGGGCAGGCGGTGGCGGAAGGGCAGGCGCTGGCGAGACGGCTCCAGTTCCTGCCGCCCAACCAGTGCACGCCCGCGCTTCTGGCCCAGACCGCGGTCGGGCTCGGCGCTGCGCACGGGTTCGCCGTCACGGTCCTCGAGCGCGAGCAGATGAAGACCGAGGGGATGGGCGCCCTGCTGGCGGTCGCGCAGGGCAGCGTGACGGAGCCGCGGTTCATCGTGCTCGAGTACCGGGGCGCGGGCGACGCCCCGCCCATCGTGCTGGTCGGGAAGGGCATCACCTTCGACACGGGCGGCATCTCGATCAAGCCCGCCGCGCAGATGGAGGAGATGAAGTACGACATGTCGGGCGCCGCCGCGGTACTGGGCGCGTTCGAGGCTGTGGGCCGGCTCAAGCCGAAGCTCAACGTCGTGGGCCTGATCCCTTCCACCGACAACATGCCGAGCGGGTCGGCGGTGCGACCCTCCGACGTGGTGAAGAGCCACTCGGGCAAGCAGATCGAGATCGTCAACACCGACGCGGAGGGGCGGCTGGTCCTGGCCGACGCGCTCTCGTACGCGCGCCGCTTCAAGCCGGCTGCGGTGCTCGACGCCGCCACGCTGACCGGTGCCGTCGTCATGGCGCTCGGCCACACGGCGAGCGCGGTGATGGGCAACGACGAAGCGTTGATCGAGGAGGTGCGCCGGGCGGGGGATCGCGCCGGCGAGCGCGTCTGGCCCCTGCCGATGTACGACGAGTACCGCGAACAGAACAAGTCGGACATCGCCGACGTCAAGAACTCGGGCGGCCGTCCGGCAGGCACGATCACCGCGGGCTGGTTCTTGCGGGAGTTCGCGGAAGGCTATCCCTGGATCCACATCGACGTGGCCGGTACGGCGTACTCCGATACGGACACGCCGCCCCTCCCCAAGGGCCCGGCCGGCCTGCCGACGCGACTGTTCGTCGAGTTCCTGCTGGGCCGCGCGGGCTGACGTGGCACTGCGCGCCGGCGGACTCCTGCTCGCGGCCGCACTGCTCGGCGCGGCGGCAGCCGGCGCGCAGAACCCGAAGCCTGTGCCGCCCGTGCCTGCGACGAGCCCGGCCGACACGACCCGAGCGGGGGTTCCCGGGGCGCCGGCCGACACGGCGCACGCCGCGCGGACCGACACCCTGGCGCCGCCGGATTCGCTCTCCCCCGACACGTTCCGGGCTCAATTACCGCGCCTCGGCGCGCCACCGGGACCGGTGACCAAGTCGGGGCGCATCGTCTTCGATCACGACGCCCTGTGGTTTTCGGGGGCACTGACCCTCGGGGAGCTGCTGCAGCACGTCCCGGGCGTGTTCCTGGCCAGGGCCGGGTGGTTCGGCCGGCCCGAGGTCGTGCACTACGCCGGCCAGGGCGCGTCGTCGGTCGAGCTGTTCTGGGACGGCTTCGCGCTCGATCCGATCGGCCGCGACAGCGCGGGGATGGACCTGAGCCAGATCAGCCTCGGCCTGCTGCAACGGGTGGAGGTCGAGGTCCTGCCGACGGTGCTCCGCATCTATCTCTTCTCCGACGGTCAGCCGGTGCGGCATCCACGCACGGAGACCTCGTTCGCCACCGGCGACGCGAGCACGAACACGTACCGTATTCGTTACCTGAACCGGTGGAAGGACGGCGCCGGCCTCGGCGTGGGCGTGGAGTACCTCGGGACCGCCGCGGGCCCGGCAGGGTCGGGGCACTCGAACAACCTCACGCTGTGGGCCAAGGGCTCGTGGATCCCCTCGCCCCGGTACGGCGTGGAGTACCAGGCGATCAGCGTGTCGGCCAATCGCGACTCGTTCACGGTGAACGGCCCTTCCGGCAACCCGTTCACGATCGGGAACCCCGAGTCCCACCGCACGGACGTGTTCCTCCGGGGCTTCGTGGCGTCCCGCGACGACGGGATGGGCCTCCGGTTCGATGCCCTGGCCGGGAGCACGAGCTACACCGATTCGCTGGCGGCGCTCAACCGCGACGAGCTGCAAGGGGCGGCCATCGTCGGCTACCGGGCGCAGCACTGGTCGAGCGAGCTGACGACCCGGGTGCGCGACTCGAGCACGCCGCTCGAGCTCCAGCTCAGGGCCGCCGCGTCGCCGTTCAGCGCGGTGACGATCTCGGGCTCAGTGGACGAGCAGTCGCACGTAGCCGACCGGCACTCCCTCGACCTGTCGCTCGGGGCGGAGTTCCGTCCCTGGCACGCCCTGACGTTTCACGCCGCCGCGCGCCTGCGGGACGCGGTGGCCCAGCCAGCGGTGCTGACCGACACCGCACAGCGGGTGACGGACCTGACGGCCGGCGTGGCGCTGTCGAGCCGCCTCGCCGACCTCGACCTCTCCCTCGCGCGGCACGGCGGATACACGGCGCCCCTCTACGGACTGTTCGACAGCCTCGTGCCGGCGTACCCGAATCTCCCCGTGCGCACCGTGACGGCGACCTTCACGATCCGGCCGACGCTGTACTTCACCGTGGACGGCTGGTATCGCCACCCGCTCGACCCGCTCTCGTCGGCCTACGAGCCGCCGAACCACTCGCGGATCTGGGCGACCTTCCGCACCCGCCTCCTGCCAATCCTGCGCCGCAACGCCTTCGACTTCACCGCGGAAGTGGCGATGGAGGGGTGGAGCCATGGTGCGGTGGGGGTGGACCAGTCCGGCAACGTGGTCCCGCTGGACGGCGCCACGATCTGGGACTGGCGGGCGGAGCTGCGGCTGGTCAACGCCGCGCTTTTCTGGACGGTGCGGAACGCGCGGGGGGACCGGTACTCGGTGATCCCGGGGGTGCCGATGATGCAGGGCCAACGGTACGGCGTGCGCTGGGAGTTCACCAACTAGCGGATCGGGGCTATGTTTCAAGGCTTGGCCAACACAGGCACGTCGTGACCGCCCGGAGCATGACGGGGTTCGGGACCGCCGACGGCGAAGTGGCCGGCGGCCGGCTTCGCCTCGAGATCCGCTCCGTGAACCACCGTCACCTGAGCGTTCAGCTCAAGGTGCCGGGGGAGTTGGCCGATTGCGAGGCCGCGCTACGCGAGCGGCTCCGGGTGCACTTCGAGCGCGGGCACGTGACGGTCTCGGGCCGCTGGCTGGAAGCGCCGCCGCAGGACGAGACGGTGGACGTGGATGCGGAGCGCGCGCGGGCGCTGGTGGCGGCGCTGCGGAGCCTGGGCAAGCAGCTGGGTGTGCCGGGCGAGCTGGACCTCGCGGCCCTCGCGCGGCTGCCCGACGTGGTCCGGGTGACGCGGGGCGAGAGCGCGCCCGAGACCTCCGGTGTCCTGGAGGTGCTCGACCGCGCAGCGGCGGCCTGCGTGGGCACCCGGGAGCAGGAGGGCGCCGCGCTGTGCGCCGACCTGGCGCGTCGCCTCGATGCGCTGGCGTCGCTGGCGCGACGGGTGGCGGAGGCGGCGCCGGCCCGGCTGGTGCGGGAGCGCGACCGGCTGGCGGCCTCGGTGAAGGAACTGTCCGGGGGCGTGGCCCTCGATCCGGACCGGCTGGCGAAGGAAATCGCGATCCTGGCAGACCGGCTCGACATCACGGAGGAGCTGGTGCGGTTCGAGACGCACCTGGCGGCGATGCGGCAGGCCCTCGGGGGGCGGGAAGCGGCCGTCGGGCGCCGCCTCGGGTTCCTCCTTCAGGAGACCGGAAGGGAAGTCAACACGATGGGGTCCAAGGCCAACGACGCGGCCATCGCCGAGGCCGTCATCGCCATGAAGACCGAGCTTGAAAAGCTGCGGGAGCAGGTCGAGAACCTGGAGTGAAGCCGTACCTGCTCGTGCTCTCCGCGCCCTCGGGTGGCGGCAAGACCACCATTGCGAACGCCCTGGTGGCCGCGCGCGACGACGTCGGCTACTCCGTGTCCGCGACGACGCGCGCCCCCAGGCCCAAGGAGCGCGACGGGGTGGACTACCACTTCCTCTCCCGCGAGGCGTTCGAGAGCAAGGTGCGCGCGGGCGAGTTTCTGGAGTGGGCGACGTACAGCGGCGAGCGGTACGGCACGTTGAAGGCCGAGGTGGACAAGGTGCTCGCGTCCGGCCAGCACGTCGTGCTCGACATCGAGATTCAGGGTGCGCGCGCCGTCCGCCAGAGCCATGCCGACGCGGTCCTCGTCTTCGTGGTGCCGCCCTCGGCCCACGAGCTGCTGCAACGGCTGGGCGGGACCAAGGGCTCGCGCGCGGCATCGCTGGAAGCGCGGCTGCGCACGGCCGTGACCGAGCTGAGCGAGGCGCTGGACTACGATTACGTGGTTGTGAACGCTGACCGAACCGAGGCGGTCGCCGAAGTGGCCGCCATTCTCGACGCGGAAGACCGCCGCCCGCGCCGGAACCCCGATCTGGCGGAGGACCTGGCCCGGCTGGGCCGGGACATCGGGGCGCTGGCCGACCGGCTCGCCGCGAAGAAGGAGGCGTAGGATGCGGGTTTTCACCCCGACGGAGATCGCGCAACAGGCGGGCAACAAGTACATCGGCGTGCTGGTGGCCGCGAAGTTCGCCCGTTACGTGAACGACTTCCCGAAAGAGCGCGCGATCGTGCGGGAAAAGAAGCTCACCACGACGTCGCTCGAGGAGCTGGCGGTCGGGGACCTGAAATACAAGATCACCCGGCGGCGCAGGCAGGAGGCGTGAGCCGCGTTACCGGCCGGCACGTCGTTCTCGGCGTGTCGGGCGGTATCGCCTGTTACAAGGCCTGCGTGGTGGCGCGCCGCCTGACCGAGGCGGGCGCCGACGTAGAGGTGGTCCTGACGGCCGCGGCGACCGAGTTCGTCGGCCCCGTGACCTTCGAGGCACTGACGGGCCGCACGGCCATCACCTCGCTCTGGCAGGCCGGGCGAGCCCTCGACCACGTGCGCCTGGGGCGCGAGGCTGAGCTCATCGTGGTCGCTCCCGCCACGGCCCACCTCCTGGCGCGCGTGGCACAGGGCATGGCCGACGACTTCCTCACCGCGCTCCTGCTGGCTCGGCGCGCCCCGCTGCTGATGTGTCCCGCGATGAACGACCAGATGTACGCCCACCCCGAGACCCAGGCGAACCTCGCGCTGCTCCGTTCCCGGGGCGTGCACCTGCTGGGCCCGGTCACGGGTCCGCTGGCTCGGGGTGAAGGCGAGGGTCCCGGCCGCATGGTCGAGCCGGAGGAGATCGTGGCGCACGCGGAGCGGCTGCTGAGAAGCGGCGCCCCGTGGCAGGGCCGCCGCGTGGTCGTCACCGCGGGACCCACCCGCGAGCGGCTGGACCCGGTGCGGGTGCTGACCAACCGTTCGAGCGGGCGGATGGGCTACGCCCTGGCCCGCGAGGCGTGGCTGAGGGGCGCCGAGGTGACCCTGATCAGCGGCCCGTCATCGCTGGAGCCGCCGCCGGCGGTCGAGGTCGTGCGGGTGGAGTCCACGGCGGATCTGGCCGCCGCGGTGAGCGAGGCGCTCCCGCTGGCCGATCTGCTCCTGATGGCGGCCGCCCCGGCGGACTTCCGCCCCACCATGCCCCTGGCGCAGAAGGCGCGACGTGCCGAGGGCGCGCCCAAGATGGATCTGGAGCCGACGGGCGACATCCTCGCCGAGACGCTGCCGCGGAGGAAGAAGGGCGCCGTCGTGGTCGGGTTCGCGCTCGAGACCGGGGATCCCGTCCCGTCCGCGCAGGCCAAGCTCAAGGCCAAGCACCTCGACCTGGTGATTGCGAACGACGCCACCGAGCGCGGCGCCGGTCCGGAGGTGCCGACCAACCGCGTGACGGTGATCGGGAAGGACGGATCCGAGTCACTCCCGCTGATGCCCAAGGAGCAGGTCGCCGAAGCGATCCTCGATCGCGTCGAGATGTTACTTTCCAAGCGTGGATGACCTTCGCAGGAGATATCTCGAACAGCTGATGGAGCTGGGAGAACGCGACCTGATCCTCCCCGGGGAGCAGGTGCGAGAGAGCCGTACTCAGACAAGTTCCCAGACGCCAAGTTCATCAGTGGTTGCGAGTCGCGCGCTTGCGGATGGCGGGGCAGGTGGAGCGCTCGCGGGTCAATCTCCATCCGCACGACCGGCACCGACCTCGGCCCCGCGCGGCACCCCTCTCCCGACCCCGCAGTCGCTCCCGCCCGGCATCACGGCCGAGCCGCCGGCCGCCGGTGACGATCTGTTTGCGGCCGACCCGCTTCGCCGGCTGGCCACGCTCGAGGCCCTCGTCCCGGCGATCGACGCCTGCCGCAAGTGCACCCTGGGCCACAGCCGCCAGTGCAGCGTGCCGGGCGAGGGGAGCCCACAGGCGGGGCTGGTCGTGGTCGGGGAGGCCCCCGGGGCCACCGAGGACGAGACCGGCCGCCCGTTCGTCGGCCGCGCGGGCAAATTGCTGGACGACATCCTGAAGGCGATCGGCCTGGGGCGGGAGGACGTATTCATCTGCAACGTCCTCAAGTGCCGGCCGCCGGAAAACCGCGACCCCGAACCGCTTGAAGTCGCGGCGTGTTCGCCGTATCTCCATCGTCAGCTGGAGCTGATCGGCCCGCGGGTGATCCTGGCGATGGGCCGTCCGGCCGCGCATGCGCTGCTGGGCGTTAACGCTTCGCTGGGCGAGCTCAGGGGCAAGCTCCACCACTACCGGGGCATCCCGCTGATCGTCACGTATCACCCGGCAGCGCTCCTCCGTAACCCGCACTGGAAGCGTCCGACTTGGGATGACGTCCGCATCGCGCGCCGGATCTACGATGGCGACACCGCCTGACGCCTTCGGCGGCCGCCAGCCTCCCTACAGCGCCGAGGCCGAGCAGGCCGTCCTGGGCGCGATGCTCCTCGACGGCGACGCGGCCCTCCGCGGCACCGAGCTCCTCGACGACGCGATGTTCTATCGCGAGGGCCACCGCCGGCTGTTCCGCGCGATGCACGGCATCATCGAGCGCGGGGGGGTGATCGACCCGGTCACCCTCCGCGACGAGGTGGACCGGCGGGGCGAGCTCGAAGGGGTGGGGGGGATCGAGTACCTCTCCTACCTGCTCGACGTGGTCCCGACGGCCGCCAACATCGACTACCACGCGAAGATCGTCCGGGACAAGGCGCTGCTGCGCCGGCTCATCGAGGCCGCGACCGGGATCGTGCAGGAGGCCTACGAGGCGAAGCGCCTCGCCGACGAGGTCCTCGACAGCGCCGAGCAGAAGATCTTCCTCGTCTCGGAGACGCGGAAGACCGAGGGCTTCGTCCGCCTCAAGGAGCTGTTGTGGCCCACGATGGAACGCATCGAATCGCTCCATGCCGGCGGCCAATCGATTACCGGCGTTCCGTCGGGTTTCACAGACTTGGACGACAAGACGGCGGGGTTCCAGAACGCCGACCTGGTAATCGTCGCGGCGCGGCCCAGCATGGGGAAGACGGCGCTGTGCCTGAACATCGCGCAGCATGCGGCGATCGAGAAGGGCGTTCCGGTCGCGATCTTCAGCCTCGAGATGGCCAAGGCGCAGCTGGTGCAGCGCCTGCTGACGAGCGAGGCGCGGGTGGACGCCCACCGGTTGCGCCAGGGGATGCTGAAGGACGCGGATTACGCCCTGCTGGCGCGCGCCGCCGGCATCCTCTCGTCGGCGCCGATCTGGATCGACGACAGCGCGGCGATGACGCCGCTCGAGCTGCGCTCCAAGGCGCGGCGCATCAAGGCGGAGCACAACGTCGGATTGATCATCGTGGACTACCTGCAGCTGATGCGCTCGCCCGATCAGGCGGAGAACCGCGTGCAGGAGATCAGCGCGATCTCGCGGGCGTTGAAGGCGCTGGCCAAGGAGCTGGACGTGCCGGTCGTGGCGCTGTCGCAGCTCTCGCGCGCCCCCGAGCAGCGGGGCGGGGAGCACCGGCGGCCGCAGCTCTCCGACCTGCGGGAGTCGGGCGCCATCGAGCAGGACGCCGACGTGGTGTTGTTCATTTACCGCGAGGAGATGTACTCGGGGAGCGAAGATCCCAAGACCGGCGAGAACATCGAAGGCCAGGCGGAGATCATCATCGGCAAGCAGCGCAACGGGCCCACCGGCATGATCAAGCTCCACTTCCACAAGGCGTACACCCGGTTCGACAACTACAGCCCCCGCGACAACGAGAACGGCGGCAATGGCCGCTAAGGCGCGCTCCGTCTTCCGCTGCACCGAGTGCGGCGCGGATCAGCCGAAGTGGACGGGACGGTGCGAGGCCTGCGGGGAGTGGAACAGCCTCGTCGAGGAAGTCGCAGCGCGGGCGAAGGCCGGCGGGCACAGGGGCACGGGGGCACGCGGGCACGCATCCGGAGGGCCGGAGCCGGTGCGGCTCGACGAGATCGCGACTGACGCGATGCCACGCTACCAGACGGGCCTGGCGGAGTTCGACTACGTGCTGGGGGGCGGCATCGTACCCGGCTCGCTGGTGCTGGTGGGCGGCGAGCCCGGCATCGGGAAATCCACGCTGCTGCTGCAGGTCGCGGCGCGGCTGGAGGCCGCCGGCGTGCCGACCTTGTACGCCAGCGGCGAGGAGTCGCCCGAGCAGGTGCGGCTGAGAGCCGACCGGCTTGAGGAGCCCGCCGGCCGCGTCCACGTCCTGGCGGAGACGGTGCTGGAGCGCGTGATCGAGCAGGCGGTCAAGGTCGGCGCCCGCGTCGTGGTCGTCGATTCCATCCAGACGGCGTACACCGCCGATCTCGAGGGCGCGCCCGGCAACGTGGGCCAGGTGCGCGAGTGTGCCGCCCGGCTTATGCGCTTCGCCAAGGAATCCGGCCCCGCCGTGCTGCTGGTCGGGCACGTGACCAAGGGTGGCGGGATCGCGGGGCCGAAGACTCTCGAACACATCGTCGACACCGTGCTGTACTTCGAAGGCGAAGGCTCGCTCGACCATCGCATCCTCCGGGCAACCAAGAACCGCTTCGGCGGCGTCGATGAGATTGGCGTCTTCGAGATGACGTCGGCGGGCCTGTTGCCCGTCGCCAATCCGTCCGCCGCATTCCTGGCGGCGCGGCACGCCGGAATCTCGGGTAGTGCCGTGACGGCTCTCATGGAGGGCACGCGGCCGCTGCTGGTCGAGATCCAGGCCCTCGCGTCGCGGGCCGGATTCGGGACGCCGCAGCGCGTGAGCGCCGGCGTCGACCACCGGCGGCTCGCCGTCCTGCTCGCCGTGCTGGAGCGCCGAGCCGGCCTGCCGTTCGGCGATCTCGACGTGTTCGTCAACGTGGTGGGCGGCGTGCGCCTCAGCGAGCCGTCGGGCGATCTCGCCGTGGTGGCCGCGCTGATCTCCAGCGTCCGCGACCGGGCGCTGCCCGCCGACGCGCTGTTCCTCGGCGAGGTCGGGCTGGGCGGCGAGGTGCGGGCCGTGGCCGCGGTGGACCGCCGGCTCGCGGAAGCGGCGCGCCACGGCTTCCGCCGCGCGTTCGTCGGCTCACGCACCGGCCTCAAGCAGTCGGCGCCCGCCGGACTCGAGCTGGTGCGCGTCGAGCACCTCGGAGAGCTGGCCCATCGGCTCGCCGCCTGACGCCGGCGTGGTCATCGTGGCCGCCGGACGCGGCGTCCGGGCCCAGGAGGCCGGGCCCGACGCCGGCGAGCCCAAGCAGTTCCGCCTGGTGGGAGGCGTGCCGCTGCTGCTGCGGGCGATCCGGCCGTTCGCCCAGCACCCACGCATCGGCCCCATCGTTGTCGTCCTGCCGCCGGAGCACGCCGCGGAGCCACCGGAGTGGCTGCGCGCCCTGCTCTCGGAGCGCCTGCTCGTTGCCGCCGGCGGGGACGAACGCCAGCAATCGGTGGCCAACGGGCTTGCCAGATTGCCGCCGGGACCCGCGCTCGTCCTGGTGCACGATGCCGCCCGCCCGTTCGTCGGCCGGGACCTCATCGACCGCGTGCTCGCCGTGGCAGCGCGCGGCGCGGCTGCCGTGCCTGGCCTGCCGCTCGCCGACACCGTGAAGGAGACGGACACGGCAGGCCTGGTGGTACGCACCGTCCCGCGCGAGCGGCTGGTGGCCGTGCAGACCCCGCAGGCATTTCCCCGCGCCATGCTCGAAACGGCGCACCAGCGCGCCCGGAGCGACCCGGCGACCGGAGCCGCGACCGATGACGCCGCGCTGTGCGAACGGCTCGGTCACCCGGTCCGCGTGGTGGCGGGCAGCGCCCGCAATATCAAGATCACGACCGCGGAGGACTTCGCGTTGGCGGAGGCGCTGGCGGTCGAGGACCGGGCATGATCCCGTTCCGCACGCCGGACGAGGTGGCGGCGGCGCTCCCCGCGGTGGTGACCCATCTCGCCAGGCGCGGGTTGATCGCCTATCCCACCGAGACGGTGTACGGCTTCGGATCGGTGACGGCGTCCGCCGCCGTCGAGCGCCTGTCGGCTCTCAAGGGGCGGGAGCCGGGCAAGCCGTTCCTCGTCCTGGTCTCGAACCGGCGAATGCTCGAGGGAGTCGGGCTCCGGCTCACCGACGCGGCGGAGCGGTTCGCCGCCGCCTTCTGGCCGGGGCCGCTGACGCTCGTGCTGCCGGGTGGCGAAGGCGTGCTGCCCGACACCCTGCGCGGCCCCGAGGGCGGCGTGGCGGTTCGCTGGACGTCGCATCGTGGCGCCTCGCAGCTCATTCAAACGCTCGGCTCGCCCATCACCTCCACCAGCGCGAACCGTCCGGGCCAGCCCTCGCTGATGGATGCGCCGGCCATCGACCGCACCTTCGCCGCGGCGGTCGCGGACCAGACGCTGCTGGTGCTCGATGCCGGTGTGCTGCCCCAGTCACCTCCCTCCACGCTGATCGACTGCACGGGCAGCACGCCGCGGGTCGTACGTGAGGGCGCGATTTCCAGGCAGCGGCTGGCGAGCATCGTCCCCTCGCTCGCGATGTAACCGGTGAAGCTCTTGTTCGTCTGCACCGGCAACATCTGTAGAAGCCCCATGGCGGAGGCCATCGCCCGAAGACGGCTGGACGCGCGAGGTCTCCAGGACGTCGCCGTCTCATCGGCGGGTACCGCCGCCTGGGACGGGGCGCCGGCGTCGGAGGGTGCCTACCTCATCGCGCTCGAGCACGGCCTGGACCTGTCGGCCCACCGTGCCCGCCAGCTCACCACGGACCTGGTCGCAGCGTCGGACCTGGTCCTGGGGATGAGCCCGCATCACGTCGAGCGCGCGCTGGCATTGGGCGGGCAGGGTAAGGCCTACCTGCTGGGAGAGTTCGCCGGGCGCACCCCCGACACCGCGCAGGTGGACGACCCCTTCGGCGGCGACCTCGAAGAGTACCGCTCCACGTTCGGCCGGCTCGAGGCGCTGCTGGCCGACGCCGTTAAGCGTATTGCGGAGCCGCAAGCCGATGCGAATCCGGGCGACGACTAGGCTGCTCGCCGTCGTCGGCGATCCCGTGGGCCACTCGCTCTCGCCCACGATGCACAACGCCGCCATCGCCGCCCTCGGGCTCGACGCGGCGTTCCTGGCGCTTCGCGCGACCCGCGACACGTTCCCCGCGGTGGCGCGCGCGCTGGCGGCCGCGGGTGGCGCCCTCAACGTCACCGTTCCGCACAAGCGCGCCGCGGCCGCCCTGCTCAACCACCCGACGGAGCTGGTGCGGCGCACCGGCGCCTGCAACGCCATCTGGACCGATGCCGCCGGACTGGCCGGCGACAATACCGACGTCTCCGCGGTCGCCCGCGAGGCCGCAGCGCTGCTGCGGGATCAGCACGTGCGCCGCGCGGTCGTGCTCGGCACCGGCGGCTCAGCTCGCGCCGTGGCGGTGGCCATCGCCGGCGAGTGGCCGGGCGCGGAGCTTGCGGTCGTATCGCGTGACGCGGAGCGGGCGGTGGAGTTCGTGACGTGGGCGGAACAGGCGGGTGTTGGGTGCAGGGTGTGGGGTGGAGGGAAACCGACCACGGCCGACCTGGTCGTGAACGCGACGCCGCTCGGCCTCGAGCCGGACGATCCGCTTCCGCTGGACGCGGCACAGCTCAAGCGCGTGGCTCCTGCCGCGCTGCTCGACCTGGTGTACGCCGTCGGCGAGACGAAGCTGGTACGGATGGCGCGCGACAGCGGCGTCCGTGCCGCCGACGGCCGCGGCGTGCTGGTCGCGCAGGGCGCTGCCTCGTTCCGGCTCTTTTTCGGCGTCCCGGCGCCGGAGGAAATCATGCGCGCCGCGGTGGAGGATGCTCTCCGCGCGTAGTATGTTGGCGGAGGTCAGGGCGGGAGCCCTGGCGATGGAGGCGCTGGCGCTGCCGCGGGCCTGCCTGGGATGCGAGCGGCCGCTGTCACCGACCGAGCACAGTGCGCCGTGCTGCGCGCTGTGTCTCCACCGGATGCGGCCATTGGCGCCACCAGCCTGCAGGAGGTGCGGGCAGCCCATTGACCGGTGGAGCTTGACGTTGGAAGCGGGCAGTGGTGTGCAGACGCGCAGACGCGCAGTGGTGGGTAGCGGGCAGCGTGAAGGCGCCGCCGGGTCGTGTGCCTTCTGCCGCGAATGGCCGCGCGACTTGAGTTGGGCGACCTCGGCGGTGTGGCTGGAGGACGGGCCGGCGCGCAACCTGGTGCACGCGCTGAAATACGGAGGCTGGCGGATCGCCGCGGCGCCGATGGCCGAGCGCATCCGGACCCTGCTCGGCGCGCGCCTGCGCGGACTCGACGCCCTGGTCCCCGTTCCGCTCGGGCGGGCCCGGCGGAGAGAACGGGGGTACAATCAGGCGGCGCTCCTCGCGGAGGCGCTGGGTCTGGCGCTGGGCGTGCCGGTCCACGAGCACGCGCTGCGGCGCGCCCGGGAAACGCGGACGCAGACGCGCTTGACGCCGACGGAGCGATGGCGGAACATGGCCGGAGCGTTCGCGGCCGGTCCCCCGGGAGTCCGCGGCCTGAGTGTTGCATTGGTGGACGACGTACTGACGACGGGCGCCACGCTCGGAGCTGCGGCCGAGGCGCTCGCGTCGCAGGAGCCGGCATCGATCGGCGCGGTCACGTTCGCCCGCGCGCTGGTGCCGGCATAGGCGAACCAACGAACGACGGAGGACGACGGACATGGCAGTCAAAGTCGGCATCAACGGGTTCGGGCGGATCGGGCGGCTGGTGCTGCGCGCGGCGCTCAAGAAGCGCACCAACCTCGAGTTCGTCGGGATCAACGACATAACCGACACCAAGACGCTGGCCCACCTGTTCAAGTACGACTCGGTCCACCGCACCTTCGACGGCGAGGTGACCGCGGGCGCCGACCACCTCGTGATCAACGGCAAGAAGATCATGGTCACGGCGGAGAAGGACCCGGCGAAGCTCCCGTGGAAGGACCTCGGCGCCACGCTGGTGGTCGAGTCCACTGGCAAGTTCACCGACAAGGAAAAGTGCGCCGGTCACTTCGCCGCGGGCGCGAAGAAGGTGATCATCTCGGCGCCGGCCAAGGGCGAGGACCTCACGGTCGTGATGGGCGTCAACCACGACAAGTACGACCCGGCCAAGCACCACCTGCTCTCCAACGCCTCCTGCACGACCAACTGCCTGGTGCCGGTGGTGAAGGTGGTGCGCGACGCGTTCGGCTGGGTGCGCGGCTACATGATCACCGTGCACTCGTACACCAACGACCAGAACGTGCTCGACTTCCCGCACAAGGACCTGCGGCGGGCCCGCGCCGCGGCGCTGAGCATCATCCCGACCACCACCGGCGCCGCGAAGGCCACGTCGCTGGTGATTCCCGAGGTCAAGGGGAAGATCGACGGCGTGTCGCTGCGGGTGCCGACGGCCGACGTGTCGTCCGTCAACCTGATCGTGCAGGTCGAGAAGGCGACCACGCCCGCCGAGGTCAACGAAGCGTTCAAGAGGGCCGCCGCCGGGTCGCTCAAGGGCATCCTGGACGTGTGCGACCTGCCCCTCGTCTCCGTCGACTTCATCGGCAATCCGTTCTCGTCCATCGTGGACGCGATGAGCACCAGCGTGGTGGACGGCACCATGCTGCAGGTGTCGTCGTGGTACGACAACGAGTGGGGCTACTCGATGCGCTGCGTGGATCTCATGGAGCTCGTGGCGGCGCGGCTATGAACGCGAAGAAGACCATCGAGAACCTCGACGGCGCGGCGGTGCTCGGCCAGCGGGCCCTGGTGCGGGTGGACTTCAACGTCCCGGTCAAGGACGGGAAGGTCACCGACGACACCAGGATTCGTGCCGCGATACCGACCATCGAGGACCTGAAGGACCGGGGCGCCCGCATCATCCTGCTCTCGCACCTCGGGCGCCCCAAGGGCGCCGGGCCGGAGCCCAAGTACTCCCTGAAGCCGGTCGTGCCCGTGCTCGAAAGCCTGCTGGGCATGCCGGTGACATTCATCGAGGACCCGGCCTCACCCGCGGCCGTCGAGGTCACGCGCAAGCTGCCGCGCGGGGCGGTCGCGCTGGTGGAGAACACGCGCTTCTTCGCCGGAGAGGAGAAGAACGACCTGGCGACGGCCCGCATGTTCGCCGCGCTGGGGGACTTCTACGTCAACGACGCGTTCGGCTCCGCGCACCGGGCCCACGCTTCCACCGAGGCGGTCGCGCACATCCTCAAGCCCGCCGTCGCGGGGCTGCTGATGGAGAAGGAGCTGCAGTACCTCGGCGGCGCGCTGACCTCGCCCAAGCGCCCGTTCGTCGCCGTCCTCGGCGGCGCGAAAATCTCGGGCAAGATCGACGTGATCCAGAACCTGCTGCCCAAGGTGGACCGCATCCTGATCGGCGGCGCGATGGCGAACACCTTCTTCCGGGCCAAGGGCGCCGCGACCGGGTCCAGCCTGGTCGAGGAGGACCGGATCGCCATGGCGAAGGACCTGCTCGCGAAGGCCGGCAACAAGCTGGTCCTTCCCTCCGGCGGCGTGGTCGCGCCGGCGCTCGATCGGGCAGGGGAGAAGCGCGAGGTGGCCTGGAACGCCATTCCCGACGGCTGGGCCGTCTACGACATCGACGGCGCGACCGAGCGCGCGTTCGCTCAGATCGTCGCGGCCGCGAAGACGGTCGTGTGGAACGGGCCGATGGGTGTCTTCGAGACGCCGCCCTTCGACCACGGCACGCTGGCCGTGGCCCGCGCGCTGGCCGACGCGACCGCGAAGGGCGCGGTCACGGTGGTGGGCGGCGGCGATTCCGCCGCGGCGATCGAGCAGGCAAAGCTGGCCGACAAGGTGAGCCACGTCTCCACGGGCGGCGGGGCCTCACTCGAGTTCCTCGAGGGCAAGGTCCTGCCCGGCGTCGCCGCTCTGGACGACCGCGCACCATGAACCGGCTGCTGTTCGCCGCGAACTGGAAGATGCACCACGCGCCGGCGGCGGCGCGGCAACTGGTGCGTGAGGTGCTCGCCCGGCACCGCCCGGTGGCGGGTCGCGAGCAGATCTTCTTCCCCCCGTCGCTCTCCCTGGGCGCGGTGGTGGAGGAGATCAAGGGTCGCCGCGACGCCGCCGCGGGCGTGCAGAACGTCCACTGGGAAGCCAAGGGTGCCTTCACCGGCGAGGTGTCCGCTCCGATCGCCGCGGCCGCCGGCGCCACGTGGGCCCTGATCGGTCACTCGGAACGCCGCCACAAGTTCGGCGAGACCGACGAGGAAACGGGAAAGAAGCTGCGCGCCGTGCTGGCCGCGGGACTCAATCCGATGCTGTGCGTCGGTGAGCTCATCGACGAGCGGCGCGGCGGGCGTACCGAAGAGGTCGTGCTGCGGCAACTCTCCGCCGGGCTGGCCGGTCTCGATGCAGCAGCGTTGGCGCGCGTGGTGATTGCCTACGAGCCGGTGTGGGCGATCGGCACGGGCGTCACCGCCACACCCTCGGATGCGGCAGCGGTGCATCGCACCATCCGCCAATGGCTGGCGGAGCGGGCTCCGGCCGGCACCCGCCAGACCATCCTCTACGGGGGTTCCGTCAGCCCGGACAACGCCGCGGCCCTGCTCAGCGAGTCGGAGCTGGACGGCGTCCTCGTGGGGGGAGCGAGCCTGGACGCGGAGAGCTGGCTCAAGATCCTGGCCGCCCCGAGACCGGAGCGGTAGGAGCGGGGCGGAGTCGTCGGCTGGGCGCTTGAGAGAGTGCGTGAACGCGTAGACCCGGCCAAGCGGGTCGCGTAGATTGTGCACACCTTATGGCCGACAACCTGCTCTATTACGGCGACAACCTCGACGTGCTCCAGCGGCACATCAAGCACGAATCTGTACATCTGATCTACATCGATCCTCCGTTCAATACGGGAGGGAGCCAGCAGCGCACGCGCATCACAGTCGTTGCGGACCGGGACGGAGACCGCACGGGTTTCGCGGGGCGCCGCTACAAGTCGACCCGGCAAGCGAGCAGCAGTTATCAGGACTCCTTCGATGATTTCCTCGCCTTCCTCATGCCTCGCATCAAGGAATCGCTCCGCTGCCTGCGGCCCGACGGGTCGTTCTTCCTGCACCTGGACTATCGCGAGGTCCATTACGCCAAGGTCGCGATGGATGGACTGTTGGGACGATCGCACTTTCTGAACGAGATCGTGTGGGCCTACGACTTCGGTGCGCGCCAGAAGAACCGGTGGCCGACCAAGCACGACACGATCCTCTGGTACGTGATGGACCCCGACAACTACACGTTCAACTACGACCAGATGGATCGCATCCCGTACATGGCCCCTGGCCTCGTCGGGCCGGAAAAGGCCGCTCGGGGCAAGACGCCTACTGACGTCTGGTGGCACACGATAGTTCCGACCAATGGCCGCGAAAAGACGGGCTATCCGACGCAGAAGCCACTGGGGATCCTGAACCGGATCATCCGCGTTCACACCAATCCGGGCGATACGGTCCTGGACTATTTCGCCGGCAGCGGGACCACCGGCGAAGCGGCGGCGATCCATGGGCGGCAGTTCGTTCTCGTGGACAACAACCCGGACGCGGTTCAGGTGATGGCGAAGCGGCTGGCCGCTTTCCGCCCGACGTGTGTCGGCTTCGAGCCGTCCTTTCACTCCGACCCGACACTCTTGTAGATGCAGCGCATCATAGACCCCGACGTACAGGCCCTCGCGACCATCGCCGCCTCGTTGGAGGGTGACTATCGCAAGACAAGCGATGTCTGGATCAACAGTCCTTTTGCCTGGATTCGGGAGGGGCTCCCATCGCGGAGCAAAGGCAAGATCGGCGAGCAACTCGTGTCCAAGTTTCTGGAGGAGAGGGGTATTGAGGTCGTGCCGTGTCGCGACTCACAGGCCGACCGCATCATCAACGGGCATCGCGCGGAGATCAAGTTCTCGACGCTGTGGGAGTCCGGGATCTCAAGTTCCAGCAGCTTCGCGATCAGGACTACGAGTTCGCCATCTGCTTAGGGCTCTGCCCGTGCGACGCTCGGTGCTGGATCGTACCCAAGCAAGAACTCCTTCGACATGTCATCGGGCACACGGGCCAGCACGGGGGGGCCGGGGGAACTGACACGGCCTGGATGAGCTTCGCGCCCGATCAGCCGTATGAGTGGCTCGTTCCATACGGCGGGAGCCTGCGCAAGGCAGTCCGCGTTCTGCGCGAACTATACCCCCGCGCATGAGACTAGCATGAGCTCATCTAAGGGTTACCAGGTGAGACAGAGTCTCCCGGAGGACCTCCGACCCGAACTCGACGCCTTAGGGTCGAGCTTGCTGAGCTGCCTCACGGCCTGTCCGTTGACCAATCGCCGCGCCTCCCGGTAGATTGCGGCCGCGATGTATACCTTCTTTCTGATTCTGCTCATCCTGGATGCCTTTGTCCTCGCGGCCGCAGTACTGCTGCAGGCGGGGCAGGGCGGCGGGCTTGCAGCGTCGTTCGGCGGCGCGTCTTCGACCGACGCGTTCGTCGGCAACCGCCAGGCGGCCACCCTGCTGACCAGGGCGAGCTGGTGGGGCGGCGGCATCTTCCTGGGGCTCTGCTTCATCCTCTCGCTGCTGTCGATGCACTCTTCCACGCCGCGGTCGGTGTTCGAGAACCAGCCGGCCCAGCAGGCCGCCCCGGCGCCGCTGGCGCCGCTCCCGCTCGAGAACGCCGGCAAGTCGGCGGCACCCGCCGCGCCGGCGGCCCTGCCGCTCGGCACCCAGAAGGCGCCGGCCAAGTCTTCCACCCCGGCCCGCTGAGGCAGTGAGCGAGCGGCTGCTCCCGGCCTACGTCCTGCTCGAAGACGACACCTGGTACCGGGGCGCGACGAGCGCCCCGTTTGCTGTCCAGGCCGCCGAGGTGGTGTTCACCACCAACCTGAGCGGGTACCAGGAGGTCTTCACCGACCCGTCGTACGTCGGCCAGATCGTGGTGATGACTGCGCCGATGATCGGCAACTACGGGATCAACCAGGAAGATCTCGAGTCGAAGCAGCCCAGGGTCGCCGGCGTCGTGGTGCGCGAGCTGTCGCGCGAGGCGTCGAGCTGGCGCGCGACCGGCCGCCTGGGCGAGTGGCTCGACGGCTGCGGAATCGCGATCGTCTCCGAGGTCGATACGCGGCGTCTCACGCGCCACATCAGGGAGAAGGGCGCGATGCAGGGCGTCATCGCGACCGGCGCCGAGCCCGCCGACGAGGCACGCCGGGCGCTGGCCGCGTCGCCGCGCATGGAGGGGCTGGACCTGGCCTCGCGCGTCACCTGCAGCGAGTGGGAGACGGTGGGTCCCGACGACGCGCCGTTCAAGGTGGTCGCCTACGACTTCGGGATGAAACGGAACATCGTGCGGCTGCTCGAGGCCTCCGGCTGCCAGGTCACGATCGTGCCGAGCCATACGCCCGCGGCTGCCGTCCTCGAGCGCAAGCCCGACGGGATCTTCCTCTCCAACGGCCCCGGCGACCCTGCCGCGGTCCAGTACGCTCCGCCAATCCTGCGCGACCTGGCCGGAAGCGGGACGCCGATCTTCGGTATCTGCCTTGGCCATCAGCTCTTGGGACTCGCCTTCGGGGCCCGTACGGTGAAGCTCCCATACGGCCATCGCGGTGGGAATCACCCCGTACGTGAGCTCGAGACCGGCCGCGTGCTCATCACCGCCCAGAATCACGGATTCGCCGTCGAGGGCGAGAATGGCTCCGTGGCGGTGCCCGGGGCCCCGGCGCTGGAGGTCACACACCGTAACCTCAATGACCACACGGTGGAAGGCGTCAGGCACCGCGAATTGCCCATCTTCGCGGTCCAGTACCACCCCGAGGCCAGCCCCGGACCGCACGACGCGAGGCACCACTTCGCGGAGTTTGTGCGCTTGATGTCCTCAACCCCTTGACATTCAAGGACTAAGCTTTCACATTAGCGCTCCCGTGCCCCCTCTGGGGGCTTCCCTGCGGATTCGGGAGGAGCTGATGACCAAGGCCGACCTGGTCGAGAGGGTCACTGCGCAGATCGCGCGCACGGCCGGCCCGATGATCAGCAAAAAGGACTGCGCCCGCGTGGTGGACAGCTTCCTCGACGCGGTCAAGGATGCGCTAGCCGAGCAGAAGAACATCGAGATACGCGGCTTCGGGACCTTCAAGATCCGCAGCCGGAAGACCCGGATGGCGCGCAATCCGCGCACCGGCGATCCGGTGGAGGTCGCCGCCCGGCCGGTGCCTGTCTTCAAGCCCAGCAAGGAGTTGCGGGCGATGGTCGCGGAGCGGGACGAGCAGATGGCCCCCAAGGCCTGATCCGCCCCTGGTGATCCGGTAGCTCAGCAGGGTCGGCGCTCCGTTGCGGCGCCGACCCTTTTGTTTGGCGCGAAGCCCTTGCGGCGCTGGGGCTTGTGCAACGATTGCTCTCCGCGCCGCATCGCAATAGTGGATGCGGCGTGCCCATCCCATAGTTCGGAGAGCCAATGCTCCAGGCGATCGACCTCACCAAGCGATACGAAGACGGCCTCCTGGCTCTCGATCGACTCAATCTCACTGTGAATCCCGGCGAGATCTTCTGCCTCCTCGGGGCGAACGGGGCCGGGAAGACGACGACGATCAACTTGTTCCTCAACTTCATCGAGCCCACCGAGGGCTCCTGCCTGGTGGACGGCGTGGATGTCGTGCGCGAGCCGCTCCGGGCCAAGCGGTACCTCTCTTACGTCTCCGAGAACGTGATGCTGTATGAGAACTTCACGGCGCGGCAGAACCTGGACTTCTTCGCCAAGCTCGGCGGCAAGGACGCGTTGTCCAAGCACGACTACTACGGCGTGCTGCGCCGGGTGGGCCTCCAGGAGAAGGCGTTCGAGCAGCGCCTCAAGGTGTTCTCGAAGGGCATGCGCCAGAAGCTCGGCATCGCGATCGCGATCATCAAGGACGCTCCGAACATTCTGCTGGACGAGCCAACGGTCGGCCTCGACCCCAAGGCGGGAGCCGAGTTCATGGCGCTGCTGAACGGGCTGCGCGACGCGGGCAAGGCGATCTTCATGTCCACCCACGACGTGTTCCGCGCCAAGGAGCACGCCGACCGGGTGGGGATCATGCGGGAGGGCCGCCTGGTCACGGTGCGCACCCGTCAGGAGCTGGCCGCCGAGAACCTCGAGCGGCTGTATCTCGAGTACATGGAAGCCGAGCCTGCGGCCCCGGGCTCCGTGTGATCCGGACGATCGCGCAGCGCGAGATCCTCGAGCACCTCAAGAGCGTGCGGGTCTCGGCGATCATCCTGCTGGTGATGGCGGTCGTGCCGCTCGCGGTGATCGTCAATCAGCGGGCCTACCAGCAGCGGCTCGACAACTTCGCGCGACTCAGCACGGGCCAGCGCGGCGGGTTCGAGATGGGCATGCGCGGCACGGGGGGCGAGTACCCTGCCTACCGGCGCCCGTCGGAGCTGAGCGTACTGGTGACCGGCGCCGACCCGTTCATGCCGGCGTACTGGAGCTTCACGGCCGACGGCCTCCAGGACGGTCCGCCCGCGGCGACGCCGCGCGGGCTCGCCGAGCTGGCGGGGGAAATCGACCTCCTCTTCGTGGTCCGTGTGGTGATCGGGCTGCTGGCTTTCCTGCTCGCCTTCGACGTCGTCTCGGGGGAGCGGGAGTCGGGCACCCTCAAGGTGGTGCTCGCGCAATCCGTGCCGCGCGCCCAGTTGCTGCTCGGCAAGATCGCGGGCGGCTCCGTGACGCTGCTGGTCACCGTCCTGCTGGCGTTCATCCTGGCGGTGCTGACCCTGCAGATCGTGCACGTCAATCCGTTCACCGGGCGCACGGTCGCGGCCCTCGGCCTGTTCTTCGTGGCCTCGGCACTCTACGCGGTCGCCTTCTTCGCGATCGGCACGCTGGTGTCCTGTCTCACCGCCTCATCGCGCACCGCCCTGGTCTCGCTGCTGGTGGTCTGGGTGGCGTTCGTGCTCGTGATCCCGCGCCTGGCCACGGTGGCCGCGCAGGCCATCCGCCCTGTGGATTCGGATCAGGTCCTCGGGATTCGATTGCGGGAGGCCGCCAGGCCGTTCGACGACGAGGAGGGAAGGAAGCTTGGAGACCTTTGGGTCCGGTTGAGTGGCCAGCCGAAAGGCATGATCGACATCAGCAAGCTGTCCACTCCCGTCAAGCTCGACTACCAGACCCAGAGCACGCAGATCATCGAGGACATCAACCGCCGTCACCGGGACGTGATCAACGGGATCCTCCGCAACCAGGACCGGGCCGTGGAGCAACAGCAGTCCCTGGCGCGGGGGCTGTCGCGGTTCTCGCCGGCGGCGGCGTTGGGCCTCGCGGCGGCGGACCTGGCGGGCACGGGCGACGGGATCCGCCACGAGTGGCTGCGCCAGCTGCAGACCAAGCAGCAGCTGCTCGAGAGCCAGCTGTTCGACCTCCACTTCGGCATGCGGGTCCGGTCGGGCAGCTCAACGGCGATGATGCAAGGTGACAACATACCGGGCTCGCGCACGCCGCCCGCCGACTCGACGCTGTCGCGCTTCACCTTCCAGCCGCCGGCTCTCTCGTCGGTCGTGGCCGGTTCCGCGACGGACTTCGTCGTGTTGCTGGCCTACGTGGGAGTTCCGATGCTGCTGGCCTTTTTCGCCTTCCTGAGGTACGACGTGCGATGAAGACCGGGGGCACAGGGGCACGGGGGCACGGGGGCACGGGCGCACGGACGCACGGACGCACGGATGCTCCGGGGTTTGGGCGGGGCTTCTGGGCGCGCGCGGCGATCGGTTGCGCGCTCCTCTGGGGGCTGACCGCTGGCCCGGGCGTCGCGCAGAACTACGGCAACTACAACCCGCGCGACGACCAGTACCGGCTGCTCGGGATGACCCGGGCGCAGTCGGAGTACGAGTCGGCGCTGAAGGACTACCAGCGGGAGCAGGAGCTGCGGGCGCAGAACCTCATCTCGGACGCCGACGTCGAGCACGCGCGCACCAACATGGAGACGGCGCGGGTCAACTACCTCCAGGCCGCGCTCGCCATCGTGTTCGCGACCCCGCACGTGATCATCGACCGGGCACTCAAGTACCAGGGCAGCGACGGGCGCCCCTACGTGCGCCTCACGCTGCGCAACGAGTCCCAGACCAGCGCCGAAGGCGTCAAGCTCTCCGGCATCATCGATTCGGCTCTACTCCGTCAGCTCCACCCCGAGGAAATCCCCGACGTCTTCGTGTCGCTCAAGGACGACGCGCCGAACGGCGGAGCCATCATCTCGCTGCCGTACGAGACGCGCATTCCCGTGTTGCGCTTCGGTCAGCCGGACACGCTGGAGTTCCGGCTCCTCAAGGACGTGGATGCCGTGACGGTGGCGGCGAGCTACGCCAACCAGACTTCGGAGCGGCGGGTGCTGCTCGAGAAGGACGCCACGGCCAACATCGTCAGCGTCCAGTCGTCCCAGTTCTCGCAGGAGGCGGACCTCGGCGGCACCGCGACCTACGACCTCGCCCTGGAGCGCTTCACCTCGGACCTGAGCGGCTTCCGGCTGGAGGTGGGCGGCCTGCCGCGCGAGATCCGCTACGAGTTCCACGATCCGGCGACCAGCGCGCGGCTGACGCAGCTGCGATTCCCCGAAGGCACGACGTCGCTTCACCTCTCGCTGGTGCTCACCCTGCCCGAGCGGTCGGCGGGGACGTTCCGCCTCGACCGGCCGCTGAGCTTCTGGGCCTTCGTGCTCGACAACGAGGCCGCGGCGCAGTACGACCGGGTCGCCCGCGATTCCATGACCGCGGCGGCCGCGGGGTCGGTCCGCGCGGGCAAGGTGCGGCTGGAGCTGATCCCGCGCGGCGTGGGCCAGCTCGAGGTCCAGGCGGCGAACCTCTACCACGAGATCACGCGCGGCGACTCGGTGGTGATGGACTTCACGCTCAGGAACACGGGCAGCCGGGTGGTGAACAACGCCCGGCTCACCGCCGACGTGCAACCGGACTGGCGCGCCGTGATCACGCCCGACCTGGTCAAGACGGTGCCCATCGACGGGGAGGCGCGGGTGCGGGTGGTGCTGGTGCCGCCGCGCGACGTCGGGGTCGGCGACTACGACATCAAGGTCCGCACCGACGCGCTCTCAGCGGAGCGGCGCGTGGACACCGAGGACAAGACGGTGCGGGTTCACGTGTCTCCGCCGGCCAACTGGCTCGGCACGACCGCGCTCATCGTGCTGCTGCTCGGCCTGGTGGGCGGCATCGTGGTGTTCGGCCTGAAGCTGACGCGCCGCTGATCGTCTCGCGCCCGATCCCGCCCCACGACCCCGGGTCACCATGATTCGCACTCTGGCGGCGAAGGAAGTGCTCGACCAGATCTCGAGCCCGAAGTTCGTCTTCCTGTTCGCGGTCTCGACGGTCCTGATCGTGTTCTCGCTGTACACCGGCAGCAGCGCGTACGTCGGGGCGCGCACGGAGTACCGGGCAACCGAGTCTCTGTCGCGCAGCGAAATCGAGAACCGGAAGAGCTACTTCGAGCTGTCGCAGTTCGGAGTGAAGGTCGCCCGCCCGCCGACGCCCCTCTCGGCCCTGGCGGGTGGCGTTGGGTCCGCGCTGGGACGCTCCGCGCGCATCCGGCCCGAGACGCAGCCGGAGATCGCCCCACCGCCGCTGGCGGAGACCCCGGTGCTCGCGGTTCTCGGCGAACTCGATTTCGATGCCGTCGCACGGGTGTTTCTCTCGCTGTTCGTGCTGCTGCTGACGTATGATGCGGTCGCCGGCGAGAAGGAGGCGGGCACGCTCAAGGTGGTGCTCTCCAATCCGGTGCCGCGGGCGCAGCTCCTGCTCGGGAAGGCCTTGGGCCTGTTCGGCATCCTGGTCGCCGCAACGCTCGTCCCGACGCTGCTCGGCCTCCTGGTCATGAAGGTCGGGTTCCGCATCGAGCTGGGTACCGGCGGGTGGGCCCGGCTGCTCACGATCGCGGGGAGCTGCGGCCTCTACCTGCTCGCCGTGTTCGCCGTCGGGTTGCTCGTCTCCACGCTCACCCGCCGCAGCTCCGTCGCGTTCCTGGTCCTGCTCCTCGTCTGGGTCACGTTCGTCGAGGTCATCCCCAAGGCGAGCCCGATGATCGCCGGCCAGCTCCGGCCGGCACCGACCTACGCCAGCCTGCAATCCGACCGCGACCGCGCCCAGGCCCAGTTCCAGCAAGGCATGTTCAAGGTCATCAACGATCTCTTTGCGCTCGCCCCACCTACCACGGGGGGAACGGACGCGGACCAGCAGGCGAGGCAGCACGTCGTGGACTCGCTGATGAACCGGGGCAGGGACTCGCTCAACGCGGAACTCCAGGCCAGCACCGCCAAGCTCGACGAGTCGTACCGGAACCGGCAAGACGCGATGACCCGCCTCGCCCTGGCGCTGTCCCGCCTCTCACCCGCCGCCGCGATGAGTCACGCCATCCAGATAATGAGCGGGACCGACTTCGAGGTACATCGCCGCTGGCGGGACGACCTGCTGGCCTATCGCTCCCAGCTCGAGGCGTTCCTGCGGTCCAAGGGCGTGCAGCTCGGCGGCTTCCGCATCGCGATCAGCTCGCGATCGAGTACCAGCGGCGGACGGACCAGCAGCCAGACGGTTCGCGTCGGAAGCCCCGGCAGCGAAGAGGCGCACCTCGACCTCGCATCACTGCCCCGGTTTGCCCCGCGGCCCGAGTCGTTCGCCGCGGCCCTCGGCCGCGCAGCACCCGACCTGGTCATCATGGCCCTGTGGGCCTGCGGGGGGCTGCTGCTGGCGTTCGCGAGATTCATGAAGTACGACGTACGGTAACGGGGAGGTGATGAAGTGGTGGAGGTGATGAAGGCGATGAGGTGAGACCGGAGCCTTCCTCACGTCATCACCTCATCACTTCATCTCCTCATCACCTCCCCGTTCGAACACCTTCAGCTCCGGCGCATCCGGCCACCTGGCCCGCACCTGCTCGATGACGGCCTTCGCCTTCACTGGATCGTTGCGGTTCAGGCGATAGATCTCCGCGAGGCGCAGCGCCGACTGGATCTGCACGTGCCGCGTCACGCCGTCAGCCGCGAGATGGCTCTCCAGCAGCCGGATGGTGTCGTCGAGCGTGAGGTCGGGCGGCTCCTCCACGCTGGTCGAGCCCGTGAGCATGCCGGTGAACCAGTCGCCCACCGGTCCCACTACGTTGTCCCACAGAAAATCCCACGCCCACCACGCCGCGCCGAAGCCGCCAGACGCGGCAAACCAGCGGGCGTCACCCGCCAGGCCCAGGAGCGCGGTGATCACGGTGGCCGCCCCGAACATCGTGCGGCCGACGGCGCTCGGCGACTCGAACGGTCCAGTGCCAGCCATGGGGTACTCCGCCCTCGGCGTTGAGTCATTATATTCCGCACGGCGTCTTCTGCTAGGTTGTACGCTGAACCAACTCATCCAAGAAAAGGGGGCTCTGTGGCTCAGCGGATGCGTGTAGTCTCGGCGATAGGCGTGGTGTGTCTGGCGTTCGTGGCCGCTCGGCCGGCACATGCTCAGACACCACAGTTTGGCCCCGAGCTGAGCTGGGCCAGCAACAGCTTTGGCGTCGGCGTGGGCGCTCGGGCTGAGCTGAGTCTTGCCAAGCTGATCCCGTCGGTGAAGGGCCTGTCCGCCGTCGGTTCCTTCGACTACTTCTTCCCCGGCACCGGGTTGACCTATTGGGAACTTAACGTGGACGGGGCGTATCACTTCCAGATTCCGAACGTCAAGCTCGATACCTACGCGGGCGCCGGAATCGACATCGGGCACTTCAGCGTTACCGACTGCTCCCTCTGCAGCGGCACCTACACCGGCCTGAATCTGATGGCCGGCACGAACTTCCCGGTGATGGGCAAGATCACGCCGTTCGCGGAGCTGCGCCTCGAATTGAGGACTGCCAGCGCCTTCGTCATTACGGGGGGTGTGCTGTTCTAAGACGCTTCCTGGTTGTCGCCGCGCTCGCGATGCCCTGCGCTCTCCCGGCGCAGGGCATCTCGTATCGCGTCTCGGTGGGGAACCCCGGGTCTCGGGCGTTCCGCGTGCGCGCCGAATTCCCGGTGCCCGCGGGTCGGGACACCTTCCTCGTCTCTCTCCCGGCCTGGTCGCCCGGCTCGTACGAGATCATGAACTACGCGCGCTACGTGCACGGCTTCTCCGCCGCCACTCCCGACGGGCAGCCGCTGTTCTGGGACAAGGCGGACGTGGACACGTGGCGGATCGCGACCCGCGGGGCTGATCGGGTGGTGATCGAATTCCAGACCGACCCCGACTCCGTGGCGCTCGAGCTGAGTCGCGTCGGAGCCGACTTCGCCTTCTTCAACGGGACGAACCTCTTCTTGTACCCCGACGGGGCCGGCTTCGATTTCCCGGCCGACCTCGAGCTGGATGTGCCGGCGGGCTGGCGCGTCGCGACCGGCCTCACGCCCGCAGGGGGGCCGGGCCACTATCGCGCCGCGAGCTACCACGACCTGGTAGACTCCCCGGGCTTCCTCGGCCACTTCGCGCTCGACAGCGTCATGGTGGACGGCCGCCCGGTCCGGCTCGCGGTCTATCCCGACTCCGCGCTCACCCCGGCGGTGTGGGACAGCCTCTCCGACGCGCTGCGCCACATCGCGGCGACCGAGGACCGGATCATGGGCGGCCCGGTGGACGACGGCTACACCGTGCTTGTCTACGCCGAGCCGGGGGAGCTGGACTGGGCCGGGGGACTCGAGCATCGCAACTCGCAGTTCGACATCATCGCGCAGAGCTTCTTCACTACCGACCCGCGACGGGGCGTGCTGGGCGAATTCACCCGCCCGCTGCTGTCGCACGAGTTCTTCCACGCGTGGAACGTCAAGCGCCTCCGCCCCGCCGAGCTGTGGCCGTACGACTATGCGCACGCGCAGGTCACGCCCCTGCTGTGGTGGTCGGAAGGCGTCACCGACTATTACGCCGACGTGGCGCTCGCCCGGGGCGGGCTGTGGACGATCGAGCAGTTTGTGGCCAGCATGAACGCCGACGTCCAGCAGGTCGAGGACGCGGCGGAGATCGTCGCCGTCGAGGACGCGAGCGTCGACACGTGGATTCACCCTACCTGGGTGGACGAGGCGCAGTACTACTATCCCAAGGGTGCGCTGCTCGGGCTCATGCTCGACATCCGGATCCGCGAAGCGACCAAAGACCGGCACTCGCTCGACGACGTCATGCGCTCGCTGCTGGCGGACTTCTGGCGGCGGGGACGGGGCTTCACCACCCGGGACCTGCTCGACGCCATCCGGCCCTGGTACGGCGGCGTGGACGAGTTCTACCGGCGCTACGTCCGGGGCCGGGAGCCGCTGCCCTATGACAGCGTGCTGTCCCTGGGCGGGATCGCCGTCGGCCGGCACGAGCAGCGTATCCCGGTCGTGGGCGTCGGCACGGCGAACACCCAGGACGGCGGCGTGCTGGTGAGCGAGGTCGTGCCGGGTTCGCTCGCCGACGCCGTCGGCCTGCAACCGGGCGATGTGCTGCTCAAGGTCGGCGATGTCTCCACCAGCAACCCGGCCTGGCCCCTCATGTTCCAGGCGCGCTATGCGGCGGCGGAGGGACGCGAGGTCCAGGTCGTCTACCGCCACGCCGGCCGGGAAGTGGCTCGCTCCGGCACGGTGCAGGTGCGCGTCGCGCGGACCGTCCTGCTGCGGCCCGACCCTCAGGCGACGGCGGAGGCACAGGCCATCCTGCGCGGGATTGCAGGCCCGCAGCCGTGACGGACGCGGCGGGAATGGGGCGAGTCGGGAGCGGGATCCTGGTGAGGGTCAAGTTGTTCGCGTCCTATGCCGAGGCGGCGGGCCGTGACGAACTCGACCTGTCACTCGCGGCCGGCGCCACGGCGGCCGACGCGCTCGCCGCCGTCCGCAGCCAGGCGTGGGCGTCCCGGCTTCCGCCGAGCCCCGCCGTCGCGGTCAATCAGCGCTACGCCAGGAGCGATGCCGTGCTGCGGGACGGCGACGAGCTGGCCATCATACCGCCGGTCGCCGGCGGGTAGCACGGCGGCGGCGTACAGGCTTGCTCACCGCGAACCCCGCGCATAACTATGTGGGCCATGGGTCCGCGGCTGACCGACCGGCCGATTGACGTCGGCCAGCTCCTGGCGGACGTCGCGTCCGCGGGGGTCGGCGCCACCGTCGCCTTCCTTGGCACGGTGCGACGTTCGGCCGAGGACGGCGCTATCGAGGCGATCGAATACTCCGCGTACGACGCGATGGCGGAGGCGGAGTTCGAGCGGATCGTGGCGGAGGCGCTGGACCGCTGGCCTCAGGCGAGGGTGGCGCTGCGCCACCGCGTTGGGCTGGTGCCGCTCGGCGAGGCGAGCGTCGCGATCGTGACGGCGGCGCCGCACCGTGCCGACGCGTATGCCGCCTCGCGGTTCCTGATCGAGGAGACCAAGCGGCGGGCGCCGATCTGGAAGAAGGAGCGGTTGGTGTCGGGGCAGTCGCGCTGGGTGGAAGGGCAGCCGAGGGGAGGCTGACGCTGGCGCTGCACGTGGCGCTGATCGAGCCACAGATCCCGCCGAACACCGGGAACATCGCGCGGCTGTGCGCGGCGACGGAGACGTCGCTGCACCTGATCGAGCCGCTCGGCTTCGCGCTGGACGACGCCGAGCTGCGGCGGGCCGGCGTGGACTACTGGGACGCCGTGGACGCGTGGGTTCACCCCACGTGGCGGCATTTCCGCGAGGCGATCGCGCGCGAACGGTGCTGGTACTTCTCGGCGCACGGCGAGCGGTCATTGTGGGATGCCGCGATCCCCGACGGAGCGTGCCTGGTGTTCGGTAACGAGACGGCGGGGCTGCCGCTGCGCATCCGGGAGAAGCACCCGGAGCGGGTGTTCCGCATCCCGATGTCGGGGCCGGTCCGGAGTCTCAACCTGGCGACCGCCGTGGGCATCGTGCTGTACCACGTGCTGAGAGACCTGCAGGCGGACGCGATACCATCCACACCAAGCCGCGGGGAGCGGGCGGGGGCGCAACGGTGAACAAGATTACCGTGGTCGGGGCGGGGAACGTCGGGGCGACCACCGCGCAGCGGCTGGCGGAGAAGCAGCTGGCCCGCGAGATCGTGATGGTGGACGTCATCGAGGGCACTCCCCAGGGGAAGGGCCTCGACCAGTGGGAATCGGCGCCCATCGAGCATTTCGACACCCGGGTGATCGGCTCCAACGACTACGGCGCGACCGACGGCTCCGACCTGTTCGTGGTCACGGCCGGGATCGCCCGGCGGCCCGGGATGAGCCGCGAAGACCTGTTGCGGACCAACGTCGACATCGTCAAGTCGGTCGGGCTCGAGATCAAGAAGCACGCCCCTCGCGCCATCGTGATCGTGGTCTCCAACCCGCTCGACACGATGTGCTACGTGATGAAGGAGACGCTGGGCGCGCCCCGCGAGCGGGTGATAGGGATGGCGGGTGTGCTCGACACGGCGCGCTACCGCGCGTTCATCGCGGAGGCTCTGGACGTCAGTGTTGAGGACATCCAGGCGATGGTGCTGGGCGGCCACGGCGACACGATGGTGCCGCTGGTGACCTACACCACCGTTTCGGGCATCCCGCTCGGCCAGCTGCTCCGGCCGGACGTGATCGAGAAGCTGGTCGAGCGCACTAAGAACGGCGGCGCCGAGATCGTGTCGTTCCTGAAGACGGGCTCGGCGTACTACGCGCCGTCCGCCGCCGCCACGCAGATGGTCGAGGCGATCGCCAGGGACAAGAAGCGCATTCTGCCATGCGCCGCGTGGTTGGAGGGCGAGTACGGCCATCGCGGCATCTTCCTCGGTGTGCCGTGCAAGCTCGGCGCCGGGGGACTCGAACAGATCATCGAAGTGGAGCTGACGCCCAAGGAGCGGGTGGCGCTCGGCAAGTCCGCCGAATCGGTTCGCGAATCCATCGCCATGGTCAAGCTCTAGACGCTATCGGAAGGCCGGAGACTGCAGGCGGGCAGTACAGTTGCGAGACGCCGAGTTGCGAGTGGTTACCAGTCGTGAGTTGAGAGGGGCGAGACCGGTTGACCGTACTGTCAACTGAACTCGCCCCTCATCGCTCGCATCTCCAGGCCACTCGCAACTCGGCGTCTCGCAACTACGCTCCGCCCTCTCCCGCCTTGGCGATGCGACGTCCTTCGGTAAGTCGCGCCTTCACGAAGTCCGAGTTCATCCGGGCGATGAACCCCACGCTGATCCCTTTGGGGCAGGCCGCCTCACACTCCTCGTGGTTGGTGCAGCTGCCGAAGCCCTCGGCGTCCATCCGGGCCACCATCGTCCGCGCCCGCTCGTTGCGCTCGGGCTGACCCTGGGGCAGCAGGCCGAGGTGCGAGATCTTCGCCGCGGTGAACAGCATCGCGGACGCGTTGGGGCAGGCGGCCACGCAGGCGCCGCACCCGATGCATTGCGCCGCGTCCATCGAGAGATCCGCGTGCTCTTTGCGGATGGGGATGGCGTTCCCGTCCGGCGCGCTCCCGATCGGGGCGGAGATAAACCCGCCCGCCGCGATGATCCGGTCCAGCGCGCTCCGGTCCACGATCAGGTCGCGCAGCACCGGGAACGCGCGCGCGCGCCACGGCTCGATCCACAGCTCGTCGCCGTCGCGGAAGCTGCGCATATGGAGCTGGCAGGTGGTGGTGCGCTCCCGCGGGCCGTGCGGGCGGCCGTTGATGACCATCCCGCAGGCGCCGCAGATCCCCTCCCGGCAGTCGTGGTCGAACGCGATCGGCTCCTCGCCCTTGAGGATCAGTCCCTCGTTTACCACGTCGAGCATTTCCAGGAACGACATGTCCGGACTGACATCCGTCGCCGGGTAGGCCACGAAGCGGCCCGCGTCGTCCCGGCCCTTCTGCCGCCACACGTGCAGCACCAGGCGCATCACTTGTAGCTCCGGGTCGCGAGGTGGACCGCGTCGTAGCTGAGCGACTCCTCATGGCGCAGCGGCGTCCGGTCGACTCCCGCGTGCTCCCAGACGGCCACGTGGCAGAAGCGCTCGTCGTTCCGCGCCGCTTCGCCGTCTTCCGTCTGGTACTCTTCGCGGAAGTGGCAGCCGCACGACTCCTCCCGCGCCAGGGCGTCGCGGCAGATCAGCTCCCCCAGCTCCAGGAAGTCGGCCACCCGGCCCGCCAGCTCGAGCGACTGGTTGATCTCGCCGGCCTCGCCGGTGACGGTCACGTTCCGCCAGAACTCATCGCGCAGCTCGGGAATGCGGCCGAGCGCACGCTCCATCCCGGCCCGGCTCCGCTCCATCCCGCAGTCCTCCCACAGCAGCCGGCCCAGCTCCTGGTAGAACGAGGTCGGCGTGCGCTTGCCCCGGACCGCGAGCAGCCGCGCCGTGCGTTCCCGCACCGACGCCTCCGCGGCGCGCACCGCCGCGTGCCCCTCCGGCACCGAGGTGCGCGGCGTGCGCGCGAGGTAGTCACCGATGGTGTAGGGAATGATGAAGTACCCGTCGGCCAGGCCCTGCATCAGCGCGCTGGCGCCGAGCCGGTTGGCGCCGTGGTCCGAGAAATTCGCTTCGCCCAGCACGAACAGGCCCGGGATGGTGCTCATCAGGTTGTAGTCCACCCACAGCCCGCCCATCGTGTAGTGCGAGGCTGGGTAGATGCGCATCGGGACCTGGTACGGGTCCTCCGCGGTGATCCGCTCGTACATCTCGAACAGGTTGCCGTACTTCTCGCGGATCGCGTCCTCGCCGAGCCGTCCGATCGCCTCGGCGAAATCGAGGAAGACGCCCTGGCCGCCCGGCCCGACGCCGCGCCCCTCGTCGCACACCTGCTTGGCGGCGCGCGAGGAAATGTCGCGGGGCGCGAGGTTGCCGTAGCTCGGGTACTTGCGCTCCAGGTAGTAGTCCCGCTCGTCCTCCGGGATCTCGGCGGGCGGCCGCGCGTCACCCTGGCGCTTCGGCACCCAGATCCGGCCGTCGTTCCGCAGCGACTCGCTCATCAGCGTCAGCTTCGACTGGTGCTCGCCGGTGACCGGGATGCAGGTCGGGTGAATCTGGGTGAAGCAGGGGTTGGCGAAGCCGGCGCCCTGCCGGTACGCGCGCCAGATGGCGGTGGTGTTGCACCCCTTCGCGTTGGTGGAGAGGTAGAAGACGTTCCCGTAGCCGCCGGTCGCCAGGCACACCGCGTCCGCGAGGTGCGTCTCGACCTCCCCGCTCACCAGGTCGCGCACCACGATCCCGCGGGCGCACCCGTCTACCACGACCAGCTCCTGCATCTCGTGGCGCGGGAACATCTGCACCTTGCCCAGGCCGATCTGGCGCTCCAGCGCCTGATAAGCGCCCAGCAACAACTGCTGGCCGGTCTGGCCGCGGGCGTAGAAGGTACGCGACACCAGCGCGCCACCGAACGAGCGGTTGTCCAGCAACCCGCCGTACTCCCGCGCGAACGGCACGCCGAGCGCGGCGCACTGATCGATGATGTTCGCCGACACTTCCGCCAGGCGGTACACGTTCGCCTCGCGGGAGCGGAAGTCGCCGCCCTTGACCGTGTCGTAGAACAGCCGGAAGACGCTGTCCCCGTCGTTGTGGTAGTTCTTCGCGGCGTTGATCCCGCCCTGCGCCGCGATCGAGTGCGCCCGCCGCGGGCTGTCCTGGTAGCAGAAGCACTTCACCTCGTACCCCAACTCCGCCAGCGACGCGGCGCCGCCGGCGCCCGCCAGCCCCGAGCCGACCACGATGACGCTGTATTTCCGCTTGTTGGCGGGGTTCACCAGTTTCAGCTCGAACTTGTGCCGCGACCACTTCTCGACGAGAGGGCCGGAAGGGATCTTCGCGTCGAGGTTCATCGGACCCATCCGGCGAGGACGGCGAGAGGGAAGCAGCAATTACCGGCCACGATCACCACCGCGAAGCCGCGCGCCGCGGCCTGCGCCCAGCGCTTGTAGCGCGGATGGCTCAGGCCCAGCGTCTGGCACATGCTCCACACGCCGTGGTCGAGGTGCAGCCCGAGCAGCACCATGGCGACGACGTAGAACAGCGACACCGGCCACACCTGGAAGCCGGACACGACGTTGTGATAGACGTCCCCGGGCTGGAACGCGGGGTGCACCGTGCCGAAGGTGAGGTGCAGCAGGTGGAACACGATGAACGCGAACAGGATCACGCCGCCCCACCGCATCGTCCGGGAGGCATAGGTGGAGTCCTTCGCCTGCCACCGCCGGTAGGGGGCCGGGCGCGCGGCCCAGCTGTCCAGCGTGAGCGACGTCGCCGACCAGACGTGCAGGATGGCCGCGGCGAGGAGGCCGCCCCGGGCAACCCACAGCCCTCCGCCGTGCAGGAAGCCGTGAAGGAACCGGCTGTAGCCGTTGATCGCCTCCGGCCCCAGATACAGCGTCAGATTGCCGACGAGGTGGCCCACCACGAACCCGAACAGGATGAGCCCGGTCACGGCCATCACGACCTTGCGGCCAATCGTGGACTCGACGTACGGGAGACTGACGCGCGGGAGGAACGACGCGACGGTTGTCATGCCTGGACCATCTCGACCTCGGGTGGCGCGGGACCTCGGAGCGGTGCCGGCGACCGTGAATATTCGAAGCTGCCTTGCGCGCAACGCAAGGTGGCCCATAAGCTACGCGGCAGATGTCCACCGAACGCAAGATGATCATGGGCTGGGTCAAGGTCTGCGTGGCGCCGGAGATCTTCACGTCGCGCTGCGACGACGTCCTCATGCGCCGCGAGAAGGAGTACCTGGCCGGCCTGCAGCGCAGCGGCGAGATCTTCCTCTCGGGACCCCTGGCCGACCACTCAGCCGGGCTGGTCGTCTACGACGTCCAATCGTTCAAGGAAGCCCAGGAGATGGTGGAGCAGCAGCCGATGGTCAGGGCCGGGTTGCTGTCGGTCGACCTGCACGAGATGTTCGCCGTCAACTACGCGTGACGCGGAGGCGCGCCCCATGGACCAGGGACCGAAGCGCCTGATCGTCGTGGGAGACCGGGTGCTGGTCACTCCGGAAGAAGGGGAGGAGCGGACCCGGGTCGGCCTGTATCTGCCGCAGACCGCCATCGACGCCCTCGCCGTGCAGGGAGGGCGGATCATCGCCACCGGCCCCGGCACCCCGCTCGCCGAACCCGCCAGCCTGGACGACGAGCCGTGGAAGATCCACGCCCGCGACGGCGCGCGCTACGTGCCAATCCAGGCGCGCATCGGCGACTACGCCCTGTTCTTCCGCAAGGCGGCCGTCGAAATCACGTTCGAAAGCCGCAAGTACCTCGTCGTGCCCCAGGCCGCCATCCTGGTGCTGGTCCGGCCCAAGGACGAGGCGGTGGAGGATATCGTGGAGGAGCTGGATCTGTAACCTGTGACGGGGAGGTGATGGGGTGATGAAGTGATGGGGTGATGAAGTGAGGGCGGCAGCGGCTCCATCACCTCATCACATCATCACCTCCATCACTCCATCACCTCCCCGTTCCTTGCGGTCTACAGCTTCGGCAGCGTCACCCCCTGCTGCTTCTGGTACTTCCCCTTCTTGTCGGCGTAGGACACCTCCGGTGGCTCGTCGCCCTGGAAGAAGAGCACCTGAGCGATGCCCTCGTTGGCGTAAATCCGCGCGGGGAGCGGCGTGGTGTTCGAGATCTCCAGCGTCACAAACCCCTCCCACTCGGGCTCGAACGGCGTCACGTTGGTGATGATGCCGCAGCGCGCGTAGGTGGATTTCCCGACGCAGATGGTGAGCACGTCCCGCGGGATGCGGAAGTACTCGACCGACCGCGCCAGCGCGAAGGAGTTGGGCGGGACGATGCACACGTCGCCCTCGAAGGCGACGAACGACTTCGGGTCGAACGCCTTGGGGTCCACGATCGCCGACAGCACGTTGGTGAAGATCTTGAACTCCCGGGCGACCCGCATGTCGTAGCCGTAGCTCGACACGCCGTAAGAGATCACGCCCTGGCGTACCTGCGCGTCTTCGAACGGCTCGATCATCCCGTGCTCGCGCGCCATCCGGCGGATCCAGCGATCGGACTTGATGCTCATGGGCTCCCGTGGGTGGAGGGGACGGCCCAATATACCGATTTCTTGAATTCCGATTTGGCCGCCACTAGCTTTCGCCCCTGAGTCTCAGCGCGACCTCTCACGCCCGCCGGAGAGCAAGCTGCAACCCTACATCGCCCTCATTCTGCTGATCGGGTTGGTCGCCTTCAGCGCGGTCATGATGGTCGCGCTCTCGCACCTGTTCTCGTCGTCCCGCCCCACGCCGATCAAGTCGCTGCCCTACGAGTCGGGGATGACGCCCCTGGGGTCCGCCCGGGAGCGCTACGACGTGAAGTTCTACCTCGTGGCCGTGCTGTTCATCGTGTTCGACATCGAGGTGATCTTCATGATGCCGTGGGCGGTGGCGTTCCGGCAGCTGGACTTGTTCGGCATGGGGATCGCGGGCGCGCTGGTGGAGATGGCGATCTTCGTCGTGGTCCTCGCCGTGGGGTACATCTACATCTGGAAGCGGGGAGCCCTGGAGTGGAACTGAAGGGGCCGGAGGATCTGGCCAGGCAGGACGCGGCGCTGCGGTCCGGCTTCGTCTCTCCCAACTGGGTGACGACTCGGCTCGACGACCTGGTCAACTGGTCGCGCGCCAACTCGCTGTGGCCGATGGCGTTCGGCACCGCCTGCTGCGCCATCGAGTTCATGGCCACGGCGGCGAGCCGCTTCGACCTGGCGCGGTTCGGAATGGAGCGCGTGGCGTATTCGCCGCGGCAGGCGGACGTGCTGATCTGCGCGGGCCGCCTCCCCTTCAAGCTGGCGCCGGTGATCCGCCGGATCTGGGACCAGATGCCGCAACCCAAGTGGTGCATTTCCATGGGGGCGTGCGCCTCGACCGGCGGCATCTTCGACAGCTACGCGATGGTGCAGGGCATCGATACCATCGTGCCGGTCGACGTCTACGTGCCCGGCTGCCCGCCACGGCCCGAAGGCTTGCTGTACGGCATCCTGATGCTGCACAAGAAGATTAAGCGCGAATCGGTGTTCGACCCCGAGTTGAGGGTCGAGCAGCTCGCCGACGAGCGGGGGCTGTTCCTCGAGCCGGCAACGGTGGACGAGCTGTCGGAGCCGTTCGGCAACTCGGTTCACCAGACGCGGTCCGCCTGACGCCGCCGTGAACGACACCGCCACGGAGAACTCCTCGGTCGCTGCCCTGCGCGCGCGCTTCGGCGCGTCCGTCGGGCGCAGTGCGGTGCTGTGCGGTGCGACGATCGTCCACGCGGCCAGGGACCGCGCCCACGAGCTGCTCGCCTGGCTCAAGGACGCGCCCGACGAGCGGTACGACTATCTGGTGGACGTGACGGCGGTGGAGTACCGCGACCGCGAGCAGCCGCTGGAAGTGGTCTACCAGCTGCGCTCGCTGGCCCGGAACGCCCAGCTGCGGGTCAAGATCGACCTCCCCAAAGACGAGGCGCTGGAGGTGGACTCGGTCGTGGACCTGTGGAATGGCGCGAATTGGCTGGAGCGCGAGGTCTACGACATGTTCGGCGTCCGCTTCCGCGGGCATCCCGACCTGCGCCGCATCCTGATGTGGGAGACGTATTCCGAGGGTCACCCCCTGCGCAAGGACTTCCCGCTCCGGGGCCGCTTCAGCCGCTCCGAGCAGGTGCGCCGGGCGCTGGGAGCCGACCTCAGGGCGCACTACTCCATGGAGGAGCTCTCCATCGCGGAGGCATACCACTCCCTGCCGGCCGACGTCAGGGAGCGGCTGGCCTCGGCTGCACCCGGGTCCGAGGAACGCTGATGGCGGAGAAGCGGGTGCTCGAGTTCGCCCTCGCGACCCCCGGGGTGGACGCAGCCGGGAGCCCGACGCGCATCCCGCTCGTGGCCGAGGCGCCACCGGGCGGTGAGCCCGACCTGCGGACCGACCACATGCTGATCAACATCGGCCCGCAGCACCCCGCCACCCACGGCGTGCTGCGGCTCGTCGTCGAGCTGGACGGTGAGGTCGTGGTACGGGTCATCCCGCACATCGGCTATCTGCATTCGGGCTTCGAGAAGCTCGGCGAGTACCGGCACTTCAATCAGATCATTCCGCTTACCGACCGCACCGACTACCTCTCGGCGCCAGCCAACAACGTGGCGTTCGCGCTCGCGGCCGAGCGCCTTATGGGCATCGAGATCACCGAGCGCTGCACGGTGCTCCGGGTTATCGCCTGCGAGCTGAGCCGCATCATCTCGCACCTGGTGTGGGCCGGCACGACGGCGATCGACATCGGCGCCTTCACCGTGTTCCTGTGGATGTTCCAGGAGCGGGAGCGGGTCTACAACCTGATCGAGGAGTGGACGGGGGCGCGGCTGACCACCACGCTCACGCGGGTCGGCGGGCTGATGGCCGACGTCCCCGACGGGTGGACCGGGCGGCTCCGGGACTGGTTACAGCGGTTCCCGAAGACCCTCGATGAGGTCGACCGCATGCTGCTTCGGAACGGCATCTGGCTCGGCCGCACGCAGGATGTCGGCGTGATGACGGCGGCGGAGGCGATCGACTACTCGCTCTCCGGCCCGATGCTGCGTGCCAGCGGCGTGGCCTTCGACGTGCGGAAGGACCACCCCTACCTGGACTACGACAGCTACGATTTCGAGGTGCCGGTCGGCGAGCACGGCGACGTGTACGACCGCTACCTGGTCCGGATGGAGGAGATGCGGCAGTCGGTGCGCATTCTGCTGCAGGCGCTGGACCGCCTGCCGGACGGCCCGATCAACGCGAGCGATCCCCGCGTGATCCTCCCGCCCAAGCAGCGACTGATGAGCGACATGGAGTCGATGATCCACCACTTCAAGCAGGTGATGGAGGGCGTGCCCGCGCCGGTCGGCGAGGTGTACTTCCCGGTGGAGAACCCGAAAGGCGAGTTGGGCACCTACCTCGTGTCGGACGGCTCGGCCAAGCCGGTGCGCTGGCGGATCCGCCCGCCGTCATTCCTCAACATCGCGGCGCTGCCGAAGATGGCCGAAGGGCACCTGTTGTCGGACCTGATCGCCATCAACGCCAGCGTGGACATCGTCATGGGAGAGATCGACCGGTGAGCCAGACCGCGGGCACGGGGGCACGGGGGCACGGGGGCACCGGCGCGGCGGAGGCCGAGCTGCCACCCGTCTTCGTCGGCGAGGGGCGACGGCGCCTGGACGCGCTGCTGGCCAAGTACCCCGCCAAGGCGGGGGCGTTGCTCCCGGCGCTGTGGATGGTGCAGGAAGCGCACGGCTGGATCTCGCCCGCGGGGATGGCGGAGGTCGCCGAGACCCTCGGCCTCACGCCCGCCTACGTCAAGGGCGTGGTGACGTTTTACACCATGTATCACCAGCACCCGGTCGGGAAGTACTTCGTGCAGGTGTGCACTACCACGCCGTGCAACGTGTGCGGCGCCGAGGGCGTGGTCGAAGCGTTCCTCAAGGCCACCGGCGCCCGGGCGCCGGGCGAGACCAGCCCCGACGGCCGGTGGACGATCGTCGAGGTGGAATGCCTCGGGGCGTGCGGGTTCGCCACGCCCGTGATGATCAACAACGACTTCGTCGAGGGCGTGACCGCCGCGTCGGTGCCCACCCTCGTCGAGCGCTACCGGTAGGCGCCATGGGCTTCCCGCATCCACCGCACCCCAAGGAAACCCGGGTCGTCAGCGCCCACTTCGGCGACGCCGAGGCGCGGACCTACGACGGCTGGGTCAAGCGCGGCGGATACCAGGCGCTGGAGCAGGCGCTCGGGATGACCCGCGAGCAGGTCATCGAGGAGATCAAGGCCTCGGGGCTCCGGGGCCGCGGCGGCGCCGGCTTCCCGGCGGGCGTCAAGTGGAGCTTCATGCCGAAGCAGAAGACCAAGCCCCACTACCTCTGCTGCAACGCCGACGAGTCGGAGCCGGGCACCTTCAAGGACCGCGAGATCATGCGGTGGACGCCGCACCAGCTCATCGAGGGGTGCGCCATCGCCGCCTACGCCATTCAGGCGGAGCTGACCTACATCTACATCCGGGGCGAGTTCACCGAGCCGATCGCGGTGATGCAGCGCGCCCTCGACGAGGCATACGCGAAGGGCGTGCTGGGCGAGAACGCGATGGGCAAGGGCGCCCGGATCGATATCATGATTCACCGCGGCGCCGGGGCGTACATCTGCGGCGAAGAGACCGCGCTGATGAACTCCATCGAGGGAAAGCGCGGCAACCCCCGCATCCGCCCGCCGTTCCCCGCCGCCGTCGGCGTGTTCGGCTGCCCGACGACGATCAACAACGTCGAGACCCTCTCCAGCGTCCCGCACATCATCCAGCGCGGCGCGGCCTGGTACAAGGGGTTGTCGCTGTCGAATCCGAAGAGCACCGGCACCAAGCTGTTCTCGATCTGCGGCACCATCGCCCGGCCGGGCAACTACGAAGTGACGATGGGCTTCCCCCTCAAGGAGCTGCTGTACGACCTCGCCGGCGGGATGCTGCCGGGCCGCACGCTCAAGGCCCTGATCCCGGGCGGCTCCTCGGTGCCGATCCTGACCGCCGCCGAGGCCGAGGACACGCTGCTCGACTACGAGGGGTGCGTCGCCAAGGGGACGATGCTCGGCTCGGGCGGCATGATCGTGCTCGACGACTCGGTGGACATGGTCTACCAGGTGATGCGCCTCGCGAAGTTCTACGCGCACGAGTCGTGCGCGCAGTGCACCCAGTGCCGGGAAGGCACGGCCTGGACCGTGAAGATCCTGCAGCGGATCCTCGACGGCCGCGGGAAGCAGGAAGATCTCGACCTGCTGCTCGACCTGTCCGAGCAGATGACCGGGCGGACCATCTGCGTGCTGTCCGATTCGTGCGCGGCACCGGTCACGAGCGCGATCCGGAAGTTCCGCCCCGAGTTCGAGACCTACCTGAGCCGCGGCAGAGCGGCCGCCCGCGCATGAGCGACCTGGTCAAGCTCACCATCGAGGGCCGCGAGGTCGAGGTGCCGGCCGGCACGTCGGTGCTGGAGGCCGCGAAGCTGACGGGCGTCCTGATCCCGCACTACTGCTATCATCCCGGACTGCCGGTGGCCGGCTCGTGCCGGATGTGCCTGGTGGACGTCGAGAAGAGCCCCAAGCCGGTGCCGTCGTGCGCGACGCCGGTCGCCCCCGGGATGGTGGTCCACGTCTCCAGCGACCAGGCCAAGGCGGCCCGCCGCGCGGTGCTGGAGTTCCTGCTCATCAACCACCCGCTCGACTGCCCCATCTGCGACAAGTCGGGGGAGTGCTCGCTCCAGGACTACGCCGACCAGGAGGGCAGGGCGTCGGGGCGCTACGCCGACTACGCCAAGCGCTACAACCCGGTCGAGGACTTCGGGCCCGACATCCTGTACGTGCCCAACCGCTGCGTCCTGTGCACCCGCTGCGTCCGGTTCATGGAGGACGTGGCGCAGCAGCCGACGCTCAACGTCTCCGACCGCGGCGACCGCGCCCACATCGACATCTTCGAGGGTGAGGCACTCGACCACCCCTGGTCCGGGAACGTGGTGGATCTGTGTCCCGTAGGATCGCTGCTCTCCAAGGACTTTCTCAACAAGGCCCGGGTGTGGGACTTCGACAAGACCGCGTCGGTCTGTCCGGGGTGCACCCAGGGCTGCAACATCGTGCTGGAGACTCGCGAGAACACCGTGGTGCGCATCCGGCCCCGGCCCAACCCCGAGGTCAACCGCTGGTGGATCTGCGACGAGGGACGGCTCAACTACGGCTGGCTCAACCGGGGGGACCGGATCGAGGCGCCGCTGCTGCGGCAGGATGATCGCCTGGTGCCGGTGGACTGGGAGCAGGCGCTCGAGCGGGCCGTGGAGCTGCTGAGCACGGCGGAGGGTCCGTGGGTCGCCCTGGTGTCTGCGGGTGCGTCCTGCGAGGCGCTGGAGGCGGCGGCGAAGCTGCTGGCCGTCAAGGGCGGCGGCGGCGCCTTCCGCGTGCGGGAGGGAGCGGAGCGGCCGCTGGCGGGCGTGCCGGACCTCGCCCTGCGCAAGGAACGGGCGCCGAACGTGCACGGCGCCGTCGCGGCCGGATTCGGCCGCGACTGGGCTGGGGCGGTGGAGCGCGCCGCTCGCGCCGCTCTGGTGCTGGTCGTGGACGACGACCTGAGCGGCGTGGCGTCGCCGTTGACCTCCGGTCGGCTGATCTATGTGGGGACCGTGCTGTCCCAGGGCGCGCGCGCGGCGTCCGTCGTGTTGCCCTGCGCCACCATGGCGGAGGAGGAGGGCACCTTCCAGAACCTCCGTGGCCTCCGGCAGAGCTACGCGCAGGCCAAGAGCCCGCCCGGGATGGCGCGGCCCGCCGCCTGGATCCTGGCGGAGATCCGGGCCGCGCTCGCTTCGCGCGTGGGGGCACGGGCGTGACCCCGGTCAGCGGCGCCGCGTTCGTGTGGATCTCGCTGGTCAAGATCCTGGTGGTGTTCGGCGGCCTCCTCACACTGATCGCGTTCTGGACCTGGGTGGAGCGGCGCGGCGCAGGGTGGATCCAGAATCGTCTGGGCCCCAACCGCGTCGGGCCCGAAGGGTTGTTCCAGCCGGTGGCGGACGGGCTCAAGAATTTTCTCAAGGAAGAGACCCTCCCGCCGTTCTCCGACCGGTTCCTGTTCATCCTCGCGCCCATGATGGCGTTCACTCCTGCCCTGATCACCTTCGCCGTGGTGCCGTTCGCGTCGCCGCTCCCCACACCGTGGGGGCTGATGGGCAGCGCCATCGCGGACCTGCCGGTGGGGTTCCTCTACATCCTGGCCATCGGCTCGCTCGGGGTCTACGGCGTGGTGCTCGCCGGCTGGTCGTCCAACAACAAGTACTCGCTGCTGGGCGGGCTGCGGGGCTCGGCGCAGCTGATCTCGTACGAAGTGTCGATGGGGCTTTCGGCCGTGGCGGTGCTGTTGCTGGCCGGGAACATCACGCTGAACGAGATCGTGGCGAAGCAGCAGCAGAGCCTGTGGTTCGTCCTGCCGCTGTTCGTCGCCTTCTTCACCTTCCTGATCGCCAGCTTCGCCGAAACCAACCGGCTCCCCTTCGACCTCCCCGAGGCCGAGGCGGAACTGGTGGCCGGCTATCACACCGAGTACTCCGCGATGAAGTTCTCGATGTTCTACATCGCCGAGTACTCCAACATGGTCACGGCGTCGGCGCTGATGGTGACGCTGTTCTTCGGCGGCTGGGACATCCCCTTCACGTCGTGGGACAAGACCCCGCCGTGGACGGTGCTCAAGTTCGTCGCCACGTTCGCCGCGTTCTGGGCCAAGGTGCTGTTCTTCCTGTTCGCCTACGTGTGGGTGCGGTGGACGCTGCCGCGGTTCCGGTTCGACCAGTTGATGGACCTCGGCTGGAAGGTGCTGCTGCCGGTGGCGCTGGGGTACGTGATGGTGGTGGCGACCGCGGTGTGGGCGCTCGAGGCGGCGGGCGTCCCGTTCGGCGTGCCGTACGCGCTCGCGCTCACCGGCGTGAGCGCCGTGCTGGGCGCGCTGCTGGTGTGGGGTCTCGACCGCAACCGGGTGATCGGCGGATCGGCATCGCGCCAGCGGGCGAGGTGGCGCGCCGCCGCCGCCCGCGCCAAGGGGACGGTGTAGTGGCGATCACCGTCAAGACCCTCGGGCGGCCGGAGGCCGAGAGCTCGTACGTGCGTGCCACGCTCAAGGGCATGGCGCTCACCTTCCAGCACCTGTTCGCCAAGAAGTGGACGATGCAGTACCCGGAGCAGACGGCTGCGCCGGACTGGACGCTGTCCAAGCGGTGGCGAGGCACCCACCGGATGGCGGTCGACGAAACGGGAAAGGCCAAGTGCGTAGCGTGCGGCCTGTGCCCCCAGGTCTGCCCGGCCAACTGCATCAAGCTCGTGCCGGGCGAGGACGAGAAGGGCAACCGCTATCCGCTGGTGTACGAGATCGACGAGTTCCGCTGCGTGTTCTGCGGCTACTGCCAGGAGGTCTGTCCGGAGGAAGCCATCCATGTCGGCGTGCACTACGAGAACGCCGAGTACAGTCGCGACGGCTTCGTGTACGACCTCGCGCGCCTGATGAGACAGCCGCATGAGGTCTCGACCCTCTGGGACCCCAGCGACCCGAAGGGGGAATGACCGTGACCCTCATCGCCTTCTGGGCATTCGCGGGAGTCGCCATCGCGTCGGCGTTCCTGTGCATCACCCGCCGGAGCCCGGTGGCGAGCGCGCTGTGGCTGGTCAACACGCTGTTCAGCCTGGCGGCGATCTACGTCCTGCTCGACGCGCACTTCATCGCGGCGGCGCAGGTGCTGGTGTACGCCGGCGCGATCATGGTGCTGTTCCTGTTCGTCATCATGCTGCTGAATCTGGGACGGGCGGGCCCGAGCGACATCAAGGGCGCCTGGGGCAAGGTGGTGGCGGGGGTCGCGGGCCTGGTCCTGGCCGGTGAGCTGATCGTGCTGCGCCTCGCCATGCCGCCAGGCGACCTGCGGCTGCCGCCCGGCACCGTGGCCGGGACGGTGGCGGCGCACGGCGCCATGCGCGCGGTCGCCCAGCCGCTCTTCCAGTCGTACCTGGTGCCGTTCGAGATCACCTCGCTGCTGCTGCTGGCGGCCATCGTCGGTGCCGTCGTCCTCGCGAAACGGAGGCTGTAGCGTGCTGCTCGGCCCGTCACTCGCGGTTTCGGCGATCCTGTTCTCGCTCGGCGTGGTGGGCGTGCTGCTCCGCCGCAACGCCATCGTGATCTTCATGTGCATCGAGCTGATGCTCAACGCGGTGAACCTCACCTTCGTCGCGCTGTCGCAGCAGCTCGGACTCGACGGGCAGGTGTTCGTCTTCTTCGTCATGACCGTCGCGGCGGCGGAAGCCGCGGTCGGTCTGGCCATTGTCATCGCCGTGTACCGGCACCGGGACACTGTGAACCTGCAGAACATCAACCTGCTGCGCGGATGAGGCCCCTGGCCGGCGGCGCCGCCGACTGGATCGGCCTCGCGATCCTGCTCCCCTTCGCCGGGTTCCTGGTGAACGGGGCGCTGGCGTTCCTGCGCCCCCAGGCGAAGCGGTGGGTGAGCGTCGTGGGCGTCGGTTCTGTCGCCGCCGCGTTCGTGGTGGGCGTGGCGGTCTGGTTGGCGGTCCTCGGCGCGCACCCGGCCGAGCCGTACGTGCGCACCCTGTGGAGCTGGATCCCGGCCGGCGACCTCCAGGTGGACGCTGCGCTCCAGGTGGACCAGCTCTCGGTCGTGATGCTGTTGGTGGTGACGGGAGTGTCGTCCCTGATCCACGTGTTCAGCATCGGCTACATGCACGACGATCCGGGGTACGCGCGGTACTTCGCCTACCTGAACCTGTTCGTCGCCTTCATGCTCGTCCTGGTCCTCGGCGCCAGCTACCCGGTCATGTTCATCGGCTGGGAGGGCGTCGGCCTCTGCTCGTACCTGCTGATCGGCTTCTGGTTCGAGGAGAAGGAGAAGGCCGACGCGGGGCTCAAGGCCTTCCTGGTGAACCGCATCGGGGACTTCGGATTCCTGGTGGCGATGTTCCTCATCTTTTCGCACCTCGGGTCGCTCGACTTCCGCGAGGTGTTCGCCCGGGCGCCGCAGGGGCTGGTGGCGGGCGGCGGGACGGTCACGGCGATCGCGCTGTTCCTGTTCATGGGGTGCGTCGGCAAGTCGGCGCAGATCCCGCTGTACGTGTGGCTGCCCGACGCGATGGCCGGCCCGACGCCGGTCTCCGCCCTGATCCACGCCGCCACGATGGTGACCGCCGGCGTGTACCTGGTGGCGCGCAGCAACATCCTGTTCGCGATGTCGCCCGTGGCGAGCGCGGTGGTGGCGGGCGTCGGCGCGCTGACGGCGCTGTTCGCCGCGACCATTGGACTCAAGCAGTGGGACATCAAGAAGGTCCTGGCGTACAGCACCGTTTCGCAGCTCGGCTACATGTTCATCGGCGTCGGCGCCGGCGCGTACGCCGCGGGCATCTTCCACCTCGTGACGCACGCGTTCTTCAAGGCGCTGCTGTTCCTCGGCGCGGGCAGCGTGATCCACGTGCTGCACCGCGCCTACCACCACACGCACCGGCACGCCGACGCGCAGGACATGCGCAACATGGGAGGCCTCGCGGCCTACCTGCCGTGGACCTCGCGCGTGATGTGGGTGGCGACGCTGGCGATCGCGGGCATCCCGCCGCTGGCCGGCTTCTTCTCCAAGGACGAAATCCTCGGGGCCGCCTTCGCGCGCGGCGCGGCGGACCCGTTCTACTTCGTGGTCTGGGCGTTCGGGCTCGTCGCCGCCTTCCTCACCGCGTTCTACATGGCGCGGCTGATGCTCTACACCTTCCACGGTCCCAATCGCACCGGCGATCTCGAGCGGCCGCACCTGGCCGAGGCTCCCTGGGTGATGACCGGGCCGCTGGTCGTGCTCGCGGTGTTGACCGTGCTGGGCGGCGCCCTGAACCTCCCGCACGTCGCCACGTTGCACCACTGGCTCGAGCCCCTGACCGAGCGCAGCGCGGCGCTGCTGCCGGCGGTGGAGCCCGCGACCGGCGTCGAGATCGGCCTGATGACGCTCGCGGCGCTCATCGGCGCCGGCGGCATCTGGCTGGCCACGCGCGTCCTGAAGCCCGAAGCGTTGCTCCCGCCGGAGCGCTCCCCTAAGGAGACCGGGTTCGCCAAGCTGCTGCTGGAGAAGTACCGGGTGGACGAGCTGTACGACGCGGTGATCGTGCGCCCCCTGGTCTGGCTCTCACGGGTGGTCCTGTGGAAGGGGCTGGACGCCGGCGTGATCGACACGGCGGGCGTGAACGGCTCCGCCGCGGTGGCGCGCGGCCTCGGGTGGATCGGCAGCCGACTGCAGACGGGGCAGGTCGGCACCTACGTGGTCTTCTTCGTGATCGGGGCGATCGCCGTGCTGGCGGCGCTGCTCCACTAAGGCACCGTGACCGAGTTCCTGGCCAACCTCCACTACGCGCGCTGGGCGCTCAGCGCCCTCCTGGTCATTCCGCTTGCCGGGGCGCTGCTCGTCTGGGCGGCACCGGCCCGTGCCGCGAAGAAGATCGCGTTCTGGATCGCCCTCGTCGAATTCGTCGTGTCGCTCGGGTTGTGGTGGGCCTACGATCCGTCGGGCCCGGCGATGCAGGTCGGCGGCTGGCTGCCGTGGATCCCCGCCTGGGGAATCGCCTACCGGGTCGGCATCGACGGCATCTCGCTGTTCCTGGTGCTGCTCACGACCTTCCTGATGCCGCTGGCGGTGCTCGGCAGCTGGTCGGGCATCACCCGGCGCGAGAAGGGCTACTACGCGCTGCTGCTGGTCCTCACCACCGGCATGCTCGGCGTGTTCGTGGCGATGGACCTGTTCCTGTTCTACGTCTTCTGGGAAGTGATGCTGATCCCGATGTACTTCATCATCGGGGTGTGGGGCGGCAAGGGCCGGCTGTACGCGAGCATCAAGTTCTTCATCTACACCTTCCTCGGCTCGCTGCTGATGCTGGTGGCGATCCTGGTGCTCTACTTCAACGCCGGCCGCGCCGCCGGCGGGCTGTACTCCTTCGCGTACGACCACATCCGGCAGTACGCGACGCTCCCGCTCTCGACCCAGTTCTGGCTGTTCGGCGCGTTCTTCCTGGCGTTCGCGATCAAAGTCCCGATGGTGCCGTTCCACACCTGGCTCCCCGACGCGCACGTCGAGGCGCCGACGGCGGGCTCGGTGATCCTGGCCGGCATCCTGCTTAAGATGGGCACGTACGGCTTCCTCCGGTTCGCGCTGCCGCTGTTCCCCGCGGTCGCCCTGAACCGCACGGTGACCGCGATCGTGGTGACGCTGGCGGTGGTGGGGATCATCTACGGCGCGCTGGTGGCGATGGTGCAGCCCGACTTCAAGAAGCTGATCGCCTACTCGTCGGTGAGCCACCTCGGCTTCGTGGTGCTCGGCATCTGGGCACTGACCGTTCAGAGCGTGCAGGGCGCTGTGATGGTCATGATCAACCACGGCATTTCGACCGGCGCGCTGTTCTTCCTGGTGGGGATGATCTACGAGCGGCGCCACAGCCGCCTGGTGGCGGACTTCGGCGGCATCGCGCGGGTCATGCCGGCCTATGCCGCGGTGCTCACTCTGGTGAGCCTCTCCTCGGTCGGGCTTCCCGGGACCAACGGCTTCGTCGGCGAGTTCCTCGTCCTGCTGGGCACCTTCCGGACGCATCCGGTGGCCGCCGGCATCGCGGCGACCGGCGTGATCTTCGCCGCCTGCTACCTCCTCTGGGCGCTGCAGCGGGTGATCTATTACAAGCTCGACAAGCCGGAGAACCAGGCGCTCACCGATCTCACCCGCCGCGAATGGGGCGTGCTCGTGCCGCTCGTGGTGATGATCCTGTGGCTTGGCCTCGCGCCCGGTCCGGTGCTGCGGCGCATCGAGCCGTCGGCGCGCCACTTCATCGAGACGGTGCAGGGCAGAGCGGCGCCCGCCGTCGCTGACGCGAGGCGCCCGTGACCCCGCTGCTCGACCTCGACAGCGGCTGGGGCCTGCTGCGGTCGGCGCTCCCGGAGACCGTCCTCGCGGCGTGGGCCATGCTGCTGCTGCTCGATGCCGCGTGGCACCACCACGAGCCTGGGGCCCAGCGACGCGCCGGCGTACTCGCCCTGGGGGGCATCGCACTGGCCGCCGCCGCCACCATCTGGCTCTGGGCATCGGGCGCCAGGGTCGCCGGCATTCCGACCAGCCTCGCGTTGGATCCGTTCCGTTTCGCCGTGGACCTCATCGTGCTCCTCGCCGCCGCGCTGGCGGTGCTGCTGTCCATGGACTACCTGGAGCGCGAGAAGATCCTGATTCCCGAGTACCACGTGCTGGTGCTGTTTGCCGCCGTGGGAATGATGCTGCTGGCCGGTGGGGAGGATCTGTTCGTCATCTTCCTCGGCCTGGAGCTGATGTCGGTGTCGGTGTACGTGCTCTCCGGCATCGACCGGCGCAGCAAGGTGGGCGGAGAGGCGGCGCTCAAGTACTTCCTGCTCGGAGCGTTCGCGTCGGCGTTCTTCCTCTACGGCATCGCGCTGCTGTACGGCGCCACCGGCACGACCAAGCTGTCGATGATCGCGGCGCAGATCGGGCCGCTGGGCCTGCAGCGGCACCCGATGCTCCTGGCCGGGCTGGCGTTGCTGTTGATCGGCTTCGGCTTCAAGGTGGCCGCCGTGCCGTTCCACATGTGGACGCCGGACGTGTACGACGGGGCCCCCACGCCGGTGACCGGCTTCATGGCGACCGCGGTCAAGGCGGCGGCGTTTGCCGCGCTGCTGCGCGTGCTGCTCGGGGGCTTCGCGAGCATCCACGTGGTCTGGGAGCAGGTGATCTGGTGGCTGGCGGCCATCACCATGGTCGTGGGAAACCTGGTGGCGCTCTCCCAGCGGTCGGTGAAGCGCATGCTGGCGTATTCGAGCATCGCGCACGCCGGCTACCTGCTGACCGCGCTGGTGGCCGGCTCGACGGCGGGGGCGGCAGCGTTCCTGTTCTACCTGCCCTTCTACACGCTGATGACGATGGGCGCGTTCGCCATCCTCGCCCTCAAGGGCCGCGGTGGCGAGCGGGACGTCCTGATCGACGACCTGGCGGGCCTGGCCGAGTCGCATCCCTGGCTCGCCTTCGGCATGACCGTGTGCATGCTGTCGTTGCTCGGGTTCCCGGGCACGGCGGGCTTCATCGGCAAGTGGTACATCCTCGTCTCGGCCACGGGTGGAGGCTACGGCATCCTGGCGGCCATCCTGGTCCTGACCAGCGTGGTGTCCGCGGGATACTACCTCCCCGTCGTGATGGCGATGTACATGAAGCCGAGCACCCATGAGCAGGCCCACGCCGGCGTGCTCGTGCCCCGTCTGGTCGGCATCACCCTGGCGGCGATGGTCGTGGCGCTTCTGGTCTTCGGGCTCTGGCCGAATCCCGTGCTCAGCAAGGCTGCCGCCGGGTCGCGCGCCTTCCTGCCCGCGAGCGTCACGACGATCGTGGCCCCGGTCCCGGTCAGCAACTAGCTCGAGCAGGCCGCGGCGGCGGCCCGGAGCCCCACGCAATGCGCATCGACCCCGTCATCTTCCGGCAGTACGACATCCGGGGCACCGTCGGCGACGACCTCACGCCGGAGGCGGCCCGCGCGGTCGGCGCGGCCATGGGCTCCGAGGCGCGGGAGCGGCTTGGCCGGCCCGCCACGCTGGCGGTGGGACGCGATAACCGGCCCTCCGGCGAGACGCTGATGACGGCGCTGGTCGACGGCCTGCGGTCCACCGGCACGCGGGTGCTGGCGGTGGGCCTGGTGCCGACTCCGGCGCTCTACTTCGCCATCCACCATCTCGCGGCCGACGGCGGCGTGCAGGTGACCGGCTCGCACAATCCGCCCGAGATGAACGGCTTCAAGATGGTCCTGGGCGGGCTTCCGTTCGCGGGGGATGACATCCAGGGCCTACGGGTCCGGATCGAGGGGCAGCGGTTCGCGGCGGGGCAGGGCGACGTCACGACCCACGAGGTGCTGGCCGCCTATCACCACGAGATCCTCTCACGCATCGGCCCGCTCGCGCGCCCGCTCACGGTGGTCGTGGACTGCGGCAACGGTGTGGCGAGCCTCACGGCGCCCGCGCTCCTCGAAGCCCTGGGCGCGCGGGTGGATCGCCTGTACTGCGAGTCGGATGGCACCTTCCCAAACCACCATCCGGACCCAACGGTGCTCGCCAACCTGCGAGACCTGCAGGCGCGGGTCGGAGTCGTGCACGCCGACATCGGCATCGCGTTCGATGGCGACGGCGACCGCATCGGAGCGGTGGACGAGCAGGGAGTGGTGCTGTTCGGCGACCAGATTCTGGCCCTGCTCGGCGTGGACCTGGTGCGGCGTCTCGGCAAGGGCCAGGAAGTGATCTTCGACGTCAAGTGCTCCGACGCGCTCGTCGAGACTCTCGAGCGGGTGGGAGCCAGGCCGACGATGTGGATGACCGGCCACTCGTTCATCAAGAAGAAGATGAAGGAGACTGGCGCGGTGCTGGCCGGCGAGATGAGCGGGCACATGTTCTTTGGCCCGCCCGACTACCTCGGGTTCGACGACGCGCTCTACGCGGCGGCGCGCCTGCTGAAGATCATGGCGGGCCAGGCCCAGCCGCTCTCCGCCTTGCGTGGCGCGCTGCCGCAGTACGTCTCCACCCCGGAGATCCGGGTCGACTGCCCCGAGCAACGGAAGTTGCCCGTGGTGGAGGCGGCGGCGCGGCATTTCGCCGCTCGTTACCACACCGTCACGATCGACGGCGTGCGCTGGCGCACCGCCGACGGCTGGGGGCTGATCCGCGCGTCCAACACGCAGCCCATCCTCGTGCTCAGGTTCGAGGCCAGGAGCGCTGCGGGGCTGGAGTCCATCCGCCGCGAGGCGGAGCAGGTGCTGCGCGAGCAGGGGGTCGGCGGTCCGGAGCCATGAGCCGGCGTCGCGTGGCGCTGTACGCCGTCGCGGCCCTGCTCGTCGTGTTGTTCGGGGGCCGCTGGGCGGCGGTCCGGTTCACCGAAGCCTCCTGGTACGCCGATCTGGGCCTGGCCGGACTCTACTGGACCCGCCTGGTCCACGACGTCCTGTGGCAGCTCGCGGTGGCGGGAACGGCTACGCTGTGGTACGCGGTCCAGACGTTCGCGGTGTACCGCTCCATCGGCGCGGTGCATCTGCCGCGCCGGGTCGGCAACCTCGAGATCGCGGAGGCGGTGCCGCGTCGCGTGCTGCGCTGGATCGCGCTCGCGCTCGCCGTCGTGCTGGGCATTCTCACCGCCGCGACCTTCGCCGACATTCCTGCGCTCATCACGCTGTACCGTTCCGCCGTGCCGCTGGATCTGCTCGAGCCCGTGCTCGGGCGCGATGCGTCGTTCTACGTCGCACGCCTGCCGCTGCTGGAGACGCTGCACCTCGCCGCCCTGCTGCTGGTGATTTTCGGCGCCTTCGTGTCCAGCGCCTTGTACGCGATGACCGGCAGCATCACCGTGGCCGAGCGACGGCTGCGCATGACGCCGCACGCGCGGAGCCACCTCGTGACGCTCGCGGCGCTGCTGGCGCTCGTGCTGGCATGGGGCTTCCAGCTCGATGCGTATGCCATCGTGGGCGGGGGAGGGAGCGCGGATGGGGCGCTCGCCGCCGCCGACCGCGCGGCGCGCATTCCCGCGGCCACGGCGCTGGCGGCCCTCGCCCTCGTCGTGGCGGCGGGTACGACCGTGCTGATTCGCCGGAGCCGGCCCGGCGTGCTCATCGCGATGTGGGCGACCCTCGCGATCGGTGCGGCGCTCGGACAGTACCTGATCCCCTACCTCTCCGACGCGTGGCGCGGGAAGCCGGACCGGACGGTCGCGCTCGGCCTCGCGCAGTACGCCGACCGCTATTCGCGGGCGGGCCTCGGCGTCCTCGACGCGGTGCGGCAGGATCGGCTGCCGGTCGCCACGGCGCTGCCGGCGGAGAGCCTCGACGCCGTGCGGCGCGCTCTCGACGGCCTCTCGCCGTGGGACGCGGAGCCCGGGCTGCTCGAGGCGGCCCTCACCACTGCCGACGACGACAGCACTCGCCCGCGCGCGTGGGCCACGACGCTCGATCGCTACGCGGGGCCGGGTGGCGCGCCGGCTCTCGTGGCACTGGCCGTCCCCGAGACCGACGTGCTCGGGCTGCGGCGCTCGGCGCGCACGACGGATTGGACGGCGCTGCACCGCGGCACGCTCGCCTGGGCCGGCGACCCGGTCGCCGTGGCCGCGGGCGCGCCTGACGCGGGCTCGCTTCGCTTCCTTGGCACGCTCGAGCCCGCCGGCCACGTCAGCCCCGCGCCGCAGCCGTTCGAGCGGGCGAGCGGCCGCATCCGCTTCCTCGCCGGGGGCGCCGAACTCGCGGTGGTGGGGCCGGACGAGCCGTTGCCGGGTGCGGGACCAACCGGGTTGAAGCTGGGGGGGATGTTGCGCCGGTTGCTGCTGGCGTGGGCGCTCCAGTCCCCGCCACTTCTCGACCGGCGCACCAGCGTGTCCGACCGCCTGCTGATCTGGCGCGACGTCCCCGATCGCCTCGCGCGACTCTATCCGTTCGCGCTCTTCGATACGCCGCGGGCCGTCGTGTTGGACGGCCGCCTGGTCTGGGTCGCCGACGGCTATTTGGCCTCAGCTCGCTTCCCGCTGGCGGATCACGTGGAGTGGAACGGCGACGAGGTGAACTTCCTCTGCGCACCGTACGTGGCCACGGTGGACGCGGTGACCGGCGCCACGCGGCTGTATCTCCGTCCCCCCGACCTGCCGTTCGCCGCGCGGCTCGCCACGGGCACCGGGGCGCGCGCCCTGCCCAGCGACAGCCTGGGCCCCGACTTGCGCCGCCACCTGGGGTATCCGGAAGGCTTGTTCCTGGCGCAGGCCGAGATGCTCGCTCGGCACCGCGGGGACAACGGGACGACGGCTCGGTCCTGGGTGGTCGCTACGCTGGAGAGCATGACGTCGCGAAGCAGCGAGGCACCGGCACCGCACGCGACGCTCGCCTTGCTCGCGCTCGGTGGCGAGCCGCCCGAGCTGTGGCGCCTGCTCCCGTTCGCCGACGCCGCGGGCAACGCGCTGGTCGGCATCGTCGCCGGCACGGCGCGGCCGGACGGCAGCGTGTCGCTGCGCCTGCTCCGGTTGCCGCCCGCCGTGTACCCCACGCTCGCCGCCGCCCAGAGCCGGATTTCGCTGTCGCCGGCCACCATTGCAGCCGCGGCGGATGCCGCGGGCCCCGAGGGCAACGTGCGGCGGGGCGGCCTAGCGGCGATCCCGGTAGCGGGCACCGTGGCGTACGCCGAGTTCCTGTACGCGTCGCAACGCCGCCAGGACACGCCCCTCATGCCGCACGGGCTGGTCGTGCTCGCCGACGGGCGACTCGGCGTCGGCGGCGACCCGGAGAGTGCGGTGCGCTCCCTCGCGTCCGCCAGAGAGTCGCCCGCCCCGGAGCCGGGCATGTCGGCATCGCTCAGCGAGGCCCGGGCGGCGTTTCTCGCCCTCGATTCGGCAGCGCACCGCGGGGATTGGGTGCAGTTCGGGCGTGCCTACGAGACGCTCCGCCGTGCACTGGGCGTCGCCGCCGCCGCGGCGCCACGGCCTTGAGGACCGCACCGGCCTTGCCTAGCTTCGGCGGCCTGCCGGAGGCCCCGTGAAGGAACAGACGGTCGTCGTCGCCCTGGGAGGAAATGCGCTCGCGCCGGCGGGAGAGCGCGCCACCATCGCGAATCAGTTCCGTCACACCCGCGAGAGCCTGGCGCCGATCGTGGACCTGGCGCGCGAAGGGTGGCGGATCGCGATCGTGCACGGCAACGGCCCCCAGGTCGGCGACTCGCTGGCGCGCAACGAAATCGCGGCGGGCGAGATCGAGCCGCTCCCCCTCGGCGTGCTGGTCGCCGAAACCGCCGGCTGGATCGGCTACATGATCCAGCAGTCGCTCCAGAACGCGCTGGATCGGGCCAAGATCAGGCGCGATGTCGTCACGGTGATCACGCAGACGGAGGTCGCCCCCGACGATCCGAACCTCCGCGTGCCCTCGAAGCCCATCGGTAAAGAGCTGTCCGAGGAACGCCGCGCGATCCTCGCCCGTCACGGGGTGACGGTCGGTCGGGATGCCGCCGGCCGGTGGCGGCGGCTGACCGCGAGCCCGATCCCGATCGACCTGGTGGAAGCCCCGATCGTCCGTCGTCTGGTCGAGCACGGGACCATCGTGATCACTGCCGGCGGCGGGGGCCCCCCGGTCTATCGCGATCCCGTGCTCAGGCTCGAGGGTGTGGACGCGGTGGTGGACAAGGACCGGGCGGCAGCGATCCTCGCCCGGGAGCTCCACGCGGCGCTGCTGCTGATCCTGACGGACGTGGACGCGGTGTACCGGGACTACGGCACGGACCGTGCAGCACCCATCCAGCGCATGACGGCCGCGGAGGCGCAATCCCTACTCGACTCCGGGCAATGCGGCCAGGGCAGCATGCGCCCGAAGGTCGAGGCGGCGATTGCGTTCGCCAGGACCGGTGGCCGAGCCATCATCGCGGAGCTGAGCCAGGGACTCGCCGCCATTCGCGGCACAACGGGAACAACCATCGTGGCTGAGGGCTGATGAACATACACGAGTATCAGGCGCGCGAGCTGCTGGCGCGCGCGGGGATCGCTGTTCCGCCCGGCGTGGTCGCGACGACCGCGGCCGAGGCGAAACGGGCGATGGAACGGCTGGGCGTTCCGAAGGTCGTCGTCAAGGCGCAGGTGCACGCCGGCGGGCGCGGCAAGGCGGGCGGCGTGAAGCTCGCCGACACGCCGGAGCAGGCCGAGCGCCTCGCCTCCCAGATCCTGGGGATGAAGATCAAGGGCCTCACCGTCACCAAGGTGCTGGTGGTGCCCGCGACCGAAATCGCGAGCGAGGCGTACGTCGGCGTGATCGTGGACCGCGTCAGCCGCTCGCCGGTGTTCATGGTGAGCCCGGCTGGCGGCATCGACATCGAGGAGGTCGCCGCCAAGACGCCGGAGAAGATCTTCAAGACCACCGTGGATGCGCGCTACGGGCTGCTGCCGCATCAGGCGATGGCGCTGGCGTTCCGGCTCTACTCCGACGTGGCGCAGGTGCGCCAGGCCGCCGACATCCTCCAGAAGCTGTACCGCGCGTTCGTCGACGCGGGCGCGTCGCTGGCGGAGATCAACCCGCTGGTCGTGACGCCCAAGGGCGAGGTCGTGGCGCTCGACGCCAAGATCGCCGTGGACGACAACGAGCTGGAGCGGCGCCCGGCCATCGAGGCCCTGCGCGACGTGGCGGCCGAGGACCCGAAGGAAGTGCTGGCCCGCGAGGCCAACCTCACCTACATCAAGCTCGACGGGAACGTGGGCTGCTGCGTCAACGGCGCCGGCCTGGCGATGGCGACGATGGACCTGGTGAAGTACTACGGCGGCGAGCCCGCGAACTTCCTCGACATCGGCGGCTCGTCGAATCCCGAGAAGGTCGTTACCGCACTCAAGATCATCACCGCCGACGCGAGCGTGAAGGCCATCCTGTTCAACATCTTCGGCGGCATCACGCGCTGCGACGACGTGGCCAACGGCATCGTGGCCGCGGCCAGGCAGTTCACGGTGGACCGGCCGCTGGTGATCCGGCTGACCGGCACGAACGAGAAGGAAGCGGTGAAGATCCTCGAGGGCGTCGGGATGCGCGCCCTCACCGACATGGACGCCGCGGTCGAGCAGGCGGTCAAGCTGGCGAAGGGAGGGGCGGCGGCGTGAGCATCTTCGTCGACCAGAGCACCCGGCTGGTGGTGCAGGGCATTACGGGCCGCGACGGCTCGTTCCACACCAAGCAGATGATGACGTACGGGACCCCGGTGGTGGCGGGCGTGACGCCCGGCAAGGGCGGCCAGAAGTTCGAGCAGAAGGTCCCGATCTTCAACACCGTCGCCGAGGCCGTGGCGGCCACCGGCGCCAACACCTCGGTGATCTACGTACCCGCCCGCTTCGCCGCGGACGCCGTGTTCGAGGCGGCCGACGCCGGCGTCAAGCTGGTGGTGTGCATCAGCGAGGGCGTGCCGGTCCTTGACATGACGCGCGTCTGGCCGTTCCTGGTGGAGCGCGGCGTGCGCCTCATCGGCCCCAACTGCCCGGGCATCATCACGCCGGGCGTCGCGCGGGTCGGCATCATCCCGGGGAACATCTGCGCGCCGGGCCCCGTGGGCGTCGTCTCGCGCTCCGGCACGCTGACCTACGAGGTCGTCTACCAGCTCACCCGCGCCGGCATCGGGCAGACCACCTGCGTCGGCATCGGGGGCGACCCGATCATCGGCACCAACTTCATCGACTGCCTCACCGCCTTCCAGGCCGATCCGGCCACCAGGGCGGTCGTAATGATCGGCGAGATCGGCGGCACCGACGAGCAGAAGGCCGCCGAGTTCGTGCAGGCCAAGATGACCAAGCCGGTGGTGGGGTTCATCGCCGGGCAGACCGCGCCGCCGGGCCGCCGGATGGGCCACGCCGGCGCCATCATCTCCGGCAGTTCGGGCACGGCGGCGGAGAAGATCGCCGCGTTCGAGCGGGCGGGCATCGCCGTGATGAAGCGGCCCGCCGACGTCGTGCCGCTGATCAAGGCGAAGCTGTGACGCTGGCGGAGCTCCTCGACCGGCGACGCGTGATCGTGCCGCTCGAAGCCAAGAGCGTGCGCGAGGCGACCACCAAGCTGGCGCGGGCCCTGGCCCGCGCCGGCGCCGTCACCGACGAGGCCCGCCTCACCGAGATCCTGAAGAACGAGTGGCCGGAGGACGTGGTGATGGTCGGCGGCCGCGCCTTCCTGCCGCACTTCCGCACCGACGCGGTCGGGGCGCTGGCGCTGGCCATCGGCGTGGCGCCCCAGCCGATCTGCCGCGGCAACGATCCCAACCGTTGCGCGCGCGTGGTCGTGCTGATCGTCGCCCCGACCCCGGAAGCATCCGAGTACCTGCGCGCCATGAGCGCCGTGGCGCGCGCCCTCGCCTCCGACGAGGTGCTTGCGGGGCTCCACGCAGCGCGCGTTCCGGACGACGTGCTGGCCATCACGGGGCTCCGGGATACGCCGGTGCCCGCCGAAGTGACGGTGCACGACGTGATGACGTCGAACGTGCTGACGGTGGGACCGGACACCAGCCTGGGCGAGGCCGCGCGCACGATGCTCGGCCGCGGCGTCCGGGCGGTCCCGGTCACCGGGGACAACGGCGAAGTCCTCGGGCTCCTGACCGACGGCCATCTCCTCAAGCACCTGCTCCCCCAGACCGTGCAACAGCTCTCGACCGGCCAGATGAAGGCGGTCAAGCGGCGCACCACCCGTGGCTCGCCGCAGGCGCCGCGCGACGTGCATGTCCGGGATGCGATGGACCGCACCGTCCTCTGCCTCGCCGAGGACCAGACCATCGCCGATGTCGCCGCCCTCATGCTGTCCAAGGATGTCGACCGTTTCCCCGTCACCCGCGAAGGCGCCCTGGTGGGGTTCCTGACGCGCGGCGACATCGTCCGCAAACTCCTGGGGTACTGACCCGCCGATGCTCACGCTCGCGATCATCAAGCCCGACGCCCTGGCGTCAGGCAAAGCAGGGAAGGTGCTGGCGCATCTCGAGACCGCCGGGTTCAAGGTCCGGGCGGCGCGGCTGGTAAACCTGGCCGGACCTCAGGCCGAGGCGTTCTACGCCGTCCACCGCGAGCGCCCCTTCTTCCGCCCCCTGGTCACCTTCATGACGTCCGGCCCCTGCCTGCCCTTGGCGCTGGAGCGTGACGACGCCGTCGCCAAGCTCCGCGAGGTGATCGGAGCGACCGACCCCAGGGAGGCGGCGCCTGGCACGGTCCGCGCGCTCTACGCGGAGTCGAAGGAGCGCAACGCCATCCACGCATCCGACAGCCCCGAGAATGCTGCCCGGGAGGTCGGCTTCTTCTTTTCCGACTTGGACTTGGGGTAGCACGGAACAGGGGCATCCCCGCATCGTTGACCCAAGCAGGACAAGGAGTTAGCTTCACCCGCCATGCTGCGTATCGACCTCGCGGCGGTGCGCGAGGGTCCGGTCGCGATCGCCGACCAACTCGCCCCCGACCATCCGCTCGTGGTGGCCACCGGGCTGGCCCTTGCTGCCCCGCTGGTCATTTCCGGGCGGCTCAGCACGGCCGGCGAAGGCAAGTTCTACTGGCAGGCGTCGCTGGAGACGGTGGTCAGGGCGGAGTGCCGCCGCTGCCTGGCACCCGTCAATGTTCCGATCGCCGAGTCGCTGGGCCTCGTTTTCGTGCACGAGGAAGAGGCCGAAGGCGACGACGACTGCTATCTGGTGCCCCGGCGTGCCTCCGTCTTGGATCTCTCCGAGGCCGTCCGGGAGGAGTTGCTCCTCGCCGCTCCGCAGTTCGTGGAGTGCCGTGAGGACTGCCGCGGCCTGTGTCCGCGCTGCGGCGCCGATCTGAACGCCGGAGCCTGCGGCTGCGCTGCCGAGATGGACCCACGGTGGGAAGCGCTCACGAAGTCACCTCGAGGGGAATGAAGCATGGCCGTCCCGAAGCGAAGGACATCGAAATCCAAGAAGCGGATGCGCCGCACTCACCACAAGGCGCAGTTGCCGACGCTCTCCCCCTGCCCGAAGTGCGGGGAAGCGCGCATCCCGCACCGCGTGTGCCCCAACTGCGGCTATTACAAGGGCGAGAGGCGGATCGAGATCGAGGACTGAGTGATCCGCATCGCCGTTGATGCGATGGGGGGCGACCACGCTCCCGCCATGCCGGTCGCCGGCGTCGCGCTCGCCCTGGGTGAGCTGCCCATGGACGTCACGCTCCAGCTCGTGGGCCAGGAGCGGATCGTCGAGCGCGAGCTGGAGCGGCATGCCGTCGATCGCGCCCGCGTCGAAGTGATTGATGCGCCCGAGACGATCGCGATGGGAGAGAAACCACTTCATGCGATCAGGTCTAAGCGCAATTCTTCCATAGCGATAGGAATCAGCCTGCAGAAGTCCGGCGACTCAGACGCGTTCATCAGCGCTGGGAACACCGGCGCCGTTATGGCGGGCTCCACCCTCATCCTGGGCCTGTATGCCGGCTTCGAGCGGCCGGCCATCGGCACCACCTTCCCCACCAGCCGGCAGTCGGTGCTGGTCCTGGACGCAGGGGCGAACGTGGACTGCTCGCCGGCCGAGCTGGTGGGATTTGCCCAGTTGGGTGTGGTGTACGCGCACGACGTGATGGGCCGCCCGAACCCGGCGGTGGCCCTGCTCAACATCGGGGAAGAAGCAGAGAAGGGGAACGCGGCCGCCAAGGAGGCGCACCGCCTGCTCCGCGGGAGCGGCCTGGCGTTCGTGGGGAATATCGAGGGCCGTCACATCCTCCTGGGACGTTCGGAGGCCGGCGACTTCGACGTGGTCGTGTGTGACGGCTTCGTAGGGAACGTGCTGCTCAAGTTCTACGAGTCGCTGGGGCGACTTCTCCATGGTCTGGTGGAGCGTGAGCTGGGGGCGGCCACGGCGGCGAACGAGTCTATGACCAGGATCTGGCGCGCCCTCGACTATGCCGAGTACGGCGGCGCTCCCCTGCTCGGCGTGAAGGGCGTGTCGATCATCTGCCACGGCCGCTCCAACGCCAACGCCATCCGCAACGCCATCCGCCTCGCGGTCGAGGCCACTCAACACAAACTGGTACAGCACATGGCGCGCGAATTCGCACTGCACCGGGCGGCCTCGTGAAGGCGCCCACCGTCGCTTTCGCGGGCCTGGGCTCGATGGTCCCGGTCCGGGTGGTGACCAATGCCGACTTCGAGAAGACGCTCAATACGTCGGACACCTGGATCCGTGAGCGGACCGGCATCCGGGAGCGGCACTTCGCGGGGCCGGGGGAGACCACGGCGGGCATGGCCCGGGACGCCTGCCTGCTGGCGCTCGCGGACGCGCAGCTCGAGGCGGCTGACATTGACCTCATCGTGGGCGCGACGGCGTCGCCGGACCGCCTGCTGCCATCCATGGCGTGCGACGTTCAGGCGTTGCTCGGCGCCAAGCAGGCCGCCGCGTTCGACGTGATCGCCGCGTGTCCAGGGTGGATCTACGCCCTCACCGTCGCCAAGGCGATGATCGAGGCGGGATCGGCGCGGCACGCCCTGGTCGTCGGCAGCGAGCAGTTGAGCAAGATCACCGACCAGACCGACCGGTCCACCGCGGTGCTGCTGGGCGATGGCGCCGGGGCGGCCGTCCTCGTCAGGGCGACCGGGGAGCGGGGCATTCTCTCAACGTACCTGAAGTCGGACGGCACGCTGGCGGAGCTGCTCTACCGGCCCGGGGGCGGCGCGACGCACCCGCCAAGCGAGGCGCTGCTCAAGGACCGCAGCTACTACCTCAAGATGGCCGGCCGCGAGGTCTTCAAGGCTGCGGTGAAGGCGATGGCGGAGGCGGCCCAGTGCGCCCTCGACCTGGCAGGCGTCACGGCTGACCAGTTGAATCTGCTGGTGCCGCACCAGGCGAACATGCGCATCATCCAGGCGACGGCCGAGCACGCGCACATGCCGATGGAGAAGGTCTTCGTGAACGTGGACCGCTACGGCAATACCAGCTCGGCCTCGATCCCGCTCGCCCTCGACGAGGCCCGGAAGTGCGGCCGCTTGAAGCCCGGCGACCTCGCGCTGCTCGTCACGTTCGGCTCGGGTTTCACCTGGGGAGCGATGGTCGTCCGCTGGTGAGCATCGCCCTCCTCTGTCCGGGTCAGGGCTCGCAGCGCGTCGGGATGGCGAAGGACCTGGTGGAAGCGTTTCCCGAAGCCCGCGCGGCGCTCGAGGCCGTGGACGATGCCCTGGGCTTCAAGCTCTCCACGGTGATGTGGGAAGGTCCCGAGGAGCTCTTGACCCGCACCGACCACGCGCAGCCGGCGATCCTGGCGCACTCCGTGGCGGCGTGGGCGGTCGTGTGCTCTCGGCTGGCGGGGCGCGTGGCGGGAGCCGCCGGCCATTCGCTCGGTGAGTACAGCGCGTACGTCGCGGCGGGCTCGCTCGCTGTGGCGGAGGCGGCGCGCCTGGTGCGCCGGCGCGGCGAGCTGATGCACGAAGCCGGCACCGCCCGCCCCGGAACGATGGCGGCCGTGATGGGGCTGGACGGGGATCGCGTGGCCGCGGTGTGCCGGGAAGCGAGCGGTCCGGACGGTGTCGCCGTTGCCGCGAACCTCAACGGACCGGACCAGATCGTGATCTCGGGCGACCCTGCCGCCGTGGCCCGCGCCGGCGACCTGCTCAAGGCGGCAGGGGCCAAGCGCGTGATCCCGCTCAAGGTGAGCGGAGCGTTCCACTCGCCGCTGATGGCGCCGGCCGCCGCGCGGTTTGACGAGGCGCTCGGCGCTGCGGCACTGGCCGCGCCCACCTTCCCGGTGGTGGCGAATGCCAGCGCCGAAGCAGTCCGCGAGCCGGCGACGGCGCGCCGGCTCCTGGCGGAACAGCTCACCAGCCCGGTGCGCTGGGTCGAGTCGGTGCGGACACTGTCCGGCCTCGCGGGCGAGGGCGCTACGTTCGTGGAGGTAGGACCCGGCAACGTTCTCGCCGGTCTGGCGCGGCGCATCATCGCGGGGGCGCGGACCGTCAACCTCGGCACGGCGGCCGAGGTGCGTGGCTTTCTGGAGGCAGCGTGAACCTGGATCTTGAAGACAAGATCGCGATGGTGACGGGCGGCGGCCGCGGCATCGGCAAGGCCATTGCCTCGGAACTCGCGTGCGGGCTCGGGGCGCGGGTGGCCGTCTTGGATCGTGACTACGAGCACGCGCTCGAGGTCGCGGCGGAGATCGCGTGCGGCGCCACGGGCTTCCTGGTGGACGTTACCGACGCGGCCGCCATCGAGGCGTGCGTCGCGGCGGTGGAGCGGGACCTCGGTCCCATCGAAGTCCTGGTCAACAACGCCGGCATCACCCGCGACAACCTGCTGGCACGCCTCTCCGAGGAACAGTGGGATACGGTCATGGACGTCAACCTGAAGGGCGCCTACCTGACGATGAAGTCCGTCGCGCGCGGGATGATGAAGCGCCGGTCGGGGCGGATCATCAACATCGCGAGCGTGGTCGGGCTCGTGGGCAACAAGGGGCAGTCGAACTACGCGGCGTCCAAGGCGGGGCTCATCGGCCTGACGAAGGCGGTCGCGAAGGAGCTGGCGCCACGGAACGTCCGGGTGAACGCGGTGGCTCCCGGGTTCATCGAGACGGACATGACGGCGGGGCTGTCGGCCGAGGCCCGCGAGGCGCTGAGCGCCCAGATCGCGCTGGGCCGGTTGGGGACGCCGCAGGACGTGGCCTCCGCGGTGGCCTTCCTCGCATCGGATGCCGCGGCGTACATTACGGGCCAGGTCATCGTGGTTGACGGCGGGATGGTGATGTAGCGGACTAACCTTTTGGAGGGAAGTAACTCTCATGGCCGACATGGCGAATCTCGAAGCCCGGGTGAAGGACATCATTGCCGAAGAGCTCGGTGTCGAGCGCGAGAAGCTCACCAACGAGGCGAGCTTCATGGAAGATCTCGGCGCCGACAGCCTCGACACCGTCGAGCTCGTGATGGCCTTCGAGAAGGAATTCGACCTCGACATCCCGGACGAGGAAGCGGAGAAGCTCCGCACCGTCGGGGACGCCCTCACCTACCTGCATCAGCGCATGGGCGCGAAGTAGTGGAGCGTCGGGTCGTCGTCACCAGCCTCGGGCTGGTGACCCCCGTGGGTAATACTGTTGAGGAAAGCTGGAGCGCGCTGGTCGCCGGGAAGTCCGGCGCCGCGCGCATTCAGCGTTTCGACCCCTCGCCGCTGGACGTCACCTTCGGCTGCGAGGTGAAGGGGTTCGACGCGCTCGCCTATGTCGAGCGGAAGGAGGCGAAGCGCTGGGACCTGTTCTGCCAGTACGCCGTCGCCGCCACGGTGCAGGCCGTGGACGCGGCGGGGCTGGCCGGCGGCTTCCCGGCGCCCGAGCGCAGCGGCGTCCTCATCGGCTCGGGTATCGGCGGCATCGGGACCTTCGAGGAGCAGTGCAAGATCTTCCTCGAGCAAGGCCCGGGGCGGGTGTCGCCGTTCTTCGTCCCCATGTTCATCCCGGACATGGCCTCCGGCCTCGTGGCGATGCGGTACGGCATCACCGGCCCGAACTTCTGCACCGTGTCGGCCTGCGCCTCGTCGGCGCACGCCATCGGCGAGGCCTACCGGACGATCCAGCGCGGCGACGCCGACGTGATGATCGCAGGGGGGGCCGAGGCGGCCATCACGCCGCTGGCGATCTCCGGCTTCGCGAACATGAAGGCGTTGTCCACGCGCAACGACGACCCGCAGCACGCCTCGCGCCCCTTCGACCAGACCCGCGACGGCTTCGTTCTGGGCGACGGCGCCGGCATCGTGGTGCTGGAGAGCCTGGAGCACGCTCGGCGGCGCGACGCCAGGATTGTGGCGGAGGTCGCGGGTTTCGGCATGAGCGCCGACGCCTACCACATGACGCAGCCGGCGCCCGAAGGTCGGGGCGCGCAGCAGGCGATGCGGGCGGCCCTGGCGGACGCCGCGGTGCCCGTCGACCAGATCGCCTACGTCAATGCCCACGGCACATCGACGCCCGCCGGCGACGCCGCCGAGACCCAGGCCGTCAAGAGCGTGTTCGGCCCCGCCGCGCGCAGGCTGATCTTCGGCTCGACCAAGTCCATGACCGGGCACCTGCTCGGGGCCGCAGGCGGCGTTGAGTTCGCGATCTGCGCGCTGGTGATCGAGCGCGGCGTGATCCCGCCCACCATCAACCTGCTCACCCCGGACCCGGCGTGCGACCTGGATTGCGCGCCCAACCACTCCGTCGAGCGGCGGGTGGACGTGGCGATGTCCAATTCGTTCGGCTTCGGCGGGCACAACGTGTCGCTGATCGTGAAGCGGTTCGTCGACTGAGGCCGCGCGAGCGATGACCTCGGCGCTGCGCGACCTTCCGGAACTCGCGGACCTCCGCGACGGGGTGCGGGCGGTCGCCGAGAAGCTGGACGCGGGGGAGCGGCTGGATGCCGACGACGCGACCGCGCTGTTCGAGAGCCGCGACCTGATCGCGGTGGGCGCGCTCGCCGCGGCGCAGAACCGCGCGAAGAACGGCCTGCGGGTGTTCTTCTCCTCCAACCAGCACATCAACCCGACCAACGTCTGCGTGCTGCGCAACACCTGCGTGTTTTGCTCGTTCGCGCGCACGCCGAAGGAGGACGGGGCCTACACGCGCACGCTGGAGGAGGTGCTGGCGGAGGCGGCGCGGGCCAAGAGCGCACCGACCCGCGAATTCCACATCGTCGGCGGGCTCCACCCCAAGCTGCGGCTCAGCTACTACACCGACATGATCCGCGCGCTGCGCCAGGCTTACCCCGGCGTGCACGTGAAGGCGCTCACCGCGGTCGAAATCGCCCACCTGGCCCGCATCGAGCGGTGCTCGTTCCGGGACGTGCTGGTGCAGCTCAAGGACGCGGGCCTCACCAGCCTGCCGGGCGGCGGCGCCGAGGTGTTCGGCCGCGCGGTGCGGATGACCATCGCAGACCGCAAGCTCGCCGGCGACGACTGGCTCGAGGTGCACCGCCAGGCGCACGCGCTCGGCATCCCGACCAACTGCACGATGCTGTACGGCCACATCGAGACCATGCGTGACCGCGCGGAGCACCTGCTGATCCTGCGCGGGCTGCAGGACGAGACCGGCGGATTCCTGACGTACGTCCCGCTCGCCTACCACCCGGACCACAACGCCCTCGGCGAGGAGATGGGGTGGCAGGGGCGCCCCACGACGGGGATCGACGACCTGATGAACATCGCCGTCGGCCGCCTGGTGCTGGACAACATCCCGCACGTGAAGACCCACTGGCCGATGGTCTCCCCGTTCGTCTCGCAGGTGGCGCTGCACTTCGGCTGCGACGACGTCGAGGGCACGGTGGTCTACGAGCGCGTTTACCACGAGGCCGGCGCCCAGACCCCGATGGAGCTGGCCTACGACGACCTGGTCCGGCTGATCCGCGATGCCGGCAGGGTGCCGGTGGAGCGCGACTCGCTGTATCACCCCGTGCGGACCTTCGACTGATGCGCCTCGGCCGGATCGGCTACGTGAACTGCTATCCGGTCTATGGGGCGATCGACCGCGGGCTGGTGGCCGCGCCCGCGACGCTGGTCACCGGCACACCGGCCGAGCTGAACGACCGGCTGGCCAACGGGCGGTTGGACGCGAGCGTGATCTCCGCCGTGGCCTACGCTGAGCGCGCCGAGGAGTACCAGCTGCTCCCCGACCTCGCCATCAGCTCGGACGGGCCGGTGCGCAGCGTCCTGCTGTTCAGCCGCCGCCCGCCCGAGGCCCTCGGCGGGGCGCGGCTCCTGGTGTCGACTTCGTCGCGCACCTCGGTGCAGCTCCTCGAGCTGCTGGCGCGCGACCGCTGGGGCGTGGCGTTCGCCGCCGAGAGTGCGCCGGCTGAGCGTGCCGACCTCGAGCGGCTCGCCGCGATCCCTCACGACGCCGTGCTGGTGATTGGCGACGGCGCACTGCTGCTGAGCGCGGCGCGCGCCTATCCGCATGTGGTGGACTTGGGCCAGGAGTGGAAGGCGTGGACCGGCCTGCCGTTCGTGTTCGCGGTGTGGGCGGCCCGCCGCGCGGTGGACCGCCAGGCCGTGTGCGACGTGCACCGCGCCCTGCTCGCCAGCCGGAAATGGGGCCTCCGGCACCTCGACGATCTGGCGAAGGACGCCGCCGCCGCGACCGGCGTCGAGCGCGAGCGCTGCCGGGAGTACCTGGGGGGGCTCGACTACGGCCTCTCGTATCGCCACCTGGCCGGTCTGGCGGACTTCCTGCGGCGGCTGGCCGAGCGGGGCGTCGTGCCCGACGGCACGCTGTCGTTCGTGGGGGCGGCGTGAAGACGGCTGGCACGGGGGCACGGAGGCACGGGGGCACCGTGCAACGGAGCGCCTTCCCGTGCCCCTGTGCGCCTGTGCCCCTGTGCCCGCAGGGCGCTCATGTCTGACGCCTCCGAGCTCCTCGACCTCTACGAGCGCGCCCCCTTGCTCGAGCTGGCCGCGCTGGCCGACGCGGAGCGCCGGCGCCGCCATCCGGGCGGCGTGGTGAGCTACATCGTGGATCGCAACATCAACTACACGAACGTGTGCGTCGCGGACTGCAAGTTCTGCGCGTTCTACCGGCGGCCCAAGCACGCCGAAGGCTACGTCCTCTCGTTCGAGGAAATCGGCCGCAAGATCGACGAAGCCAAGGCCATCGGTGCGGTGCAGATCCTGATGCAGGGCGGGCACAACCCCTACATTCCCTTCGAGTGGTACCTGGACCTGCTGCGCCACATCAAGCAGCACCACCCGATCCACGTCCACGGCTTCTCGCCCTCCGAAGTGCAGTTCTTCGCCAGGCGCTTCCGGATGACCGTGGACCGGGTGGTCGAGGCGCTCCAGGGCGCCGGGCTGGATTCGATCCCCGGCGGCGGCGGCGAGATCCTGGTGGACCGGGTGCGCAAGCTGGTGGCCGGCAAGAAGGCCCTCACCCAGGAGTGGCTCGAGGTGATGGACTCCGCGCACCGCCACGGAATGAAGACCACGTGCACGATGATGTACGGGCTCGGCGAGACCAACGCCGAACGGATCGAGCACCTGATGCGGCTCCGCGAGCAGCAGGCCAGGACCGGAGGCTTCACCGCGTTCATCTGCTGGCCGCTGCAGCCGGAGCACACCGAGATGGCCGCGAGCGTGAAGACCGACGCCGTGACCTACCTGCGCACCCTCGCCATCGCGCGCCTGGCGCTGGACAACTTCGACAACCTCCAGGTGAGCTGGGTGACGATGGGGATGAAGATCGGTCAGATCGCCTTGCGCTTCGGCGCCAACGACTTCGGGTCGTTGATGATGGAGGAGAGCGTGGTCTCGGCCGCCGGCACTACCTTCCAGACCACGGCCGAGGAGATGGAGCACCTCATCCGCGGCGCCGGATTCACTCCGGTCCGGCGGCGGCAAGACTACTCCCTCGTCCGGGAGGCGGCATGAGCGCAGCGGCGAAGCAGGTCCTCATTCTCGTCGGCTCCGAGTCGGACCGGCCCCGCATCGATCCGGTCTTCAAGATCCTGGACGACGCGGGGATCGGCTACGACTTCCTGGTTTCGTCGGCGCACCGCGAGCCGGAGAAGACGGCCGCCCTGGCGCGCTCGGCACGCCAGCAGGGTTACCGCGTCGTCATTTGCGGCGCCGGACTCGCCGCGGCGCTCCCGGGCGCCGTCGCAGCCCAGACTGATTTGCCGGTCATCGGCGTCCCGTTCGATGTCGGGGCGCTGCACGGAACCGATGCCCTGTACTCGATGGTCCAGACGCCCAGCGGCGTGCCGGTCGGGACCGTCGGCATCGACAACGCGAAAAACGCCGCCCACCTCGCCATCCGGATCCTACGCGCATGAACACTCGTGTCGGTATCGGCTACGACTCGCATCGCTTCACCGCGGGCCGCCCGCTCCGCATCGCCGGCGTCACGGTGCCCCACACCCACGGGCTGGTGGGCCATTCCGACGGCGACGTTGCGCTCCACGCGCTCATCGACGCGCTGCTCGGAGCCGCCGCCCTGGGCAACATCGGGCAGCACTTCCCGGACGACGACCCCCAGTGGCGGGGCGTTGACTCGGCCCGCCTGCTCAAGAAGATCATGGAGACGCTCCAGCAGGCCGGCTTTACCGTCGGCCAGGTGGACATCACCGTGCTCGCGGAGCGGCCCAAGATCGCGCCCCTGATCGCGCAGATGCGGGCCGCGACCGCCAAGGCGCTCGGCGTCGATCAGGGGGCCGTGAGCATCAAGGCGAAGACCAACGAGGGCATGGGCTGGATCGGCCGCGGCGAGGGGATGGCCGCGCTGGCGGTGGCGACGGTCACGCAGGCGGCCAGCGGCTGATCAATCACGCCATCCTGTGGCTCGCCGGCCTCCCCCCGGCCGGCATCTACGGCGTCATCGCGCTGCTCGCCGCCCTCGAGAACATCTTTCCCCCGGTGCCCGCCGACACGGTCGTGGCGCTGGGGGCTTTTCTCACGGGGCAGGGCGCGGCTCTCACGATGCCCGGCGTCTTCTTCGCCACCTGGCTCCCCAACGTCGCGTCCGCCATCGGCATGTACTGGGTCGCCCGGACCGTGGGGCGGAGCTTCGCGGAATCCCCGGCTGGCCGCCGGCTGCTTCCCCCGCGCGCGCTGCACTTCCTCGAGCGCGCCTACCAGCGGCACCACCTGTGGGGGATCTTCCTCAGCCGCTTCCTTCCCGGCTATCGAGCGGTCGTCCCGCCGTTCGCCGGCATTGCCCGGCTGGACGCCGTTCGCGCCCTGACCCCCGTCGCCGTGGCATCAGGCCTGTGGTACGGCTTCCTCGTCTGGTTTGCCCACCACCTGGGCAGCAACTGGGACGGCGTGCAGCACGCCATCGGTCGCATCGGGTGGTGGCTCGGGGCGGTGGCCGTCGCGGTCACGGCGCTGCTCGCCTTCGGCCTGTGGCGCTGGCGCCGCTCCCGTGCTTATGACTGAAGGCGTGCCTGAAGGCGTGCCACCCGGGTTCCGGCTGGAGCAGTTCGCCGACTACCTCGCGCTCGAACGGGGCGCTTCCCGCAACACCGTCGCTGCGTACCGCCGCGATCTGCTCCACCTCATCCAGTTTCTCACGGGGCACGGCGCCGACGCGCCTGAGCGCGCCACCACCGCCCAGCTGAGGGACTTCATCTTCCACTTGAAGGACGTCGGGCTCGCGGCGACCAGCATTCGCCGGCACATCTCGGCCGCGCGCAGCTACTACCGGTTCCTGGTGGGCGAGGGGCACGTCGTCCGTGACCCGACCGAGCGGCTGGCCAGCCCCAAGAAGTGGCGCACCCTTCCGGCCGTGCTATCCGTAGCGGAGATGGAACGCCTGCTCACCGCACCCCACGCCGACGATCCCCTGGCACTGCGGGACCGGGCGCTGCTCGAGTTCGCCTACGCGACTGGCGCGCGCGTCTCCGAGTTGGTGGGGATCGGGGCCGGCGACGTGATGTTCGACGAGGGATTGGCGCGCCTCTTCGGCAAGGGCAGCAAGGAGCGACTGGTTCCGGTGGGCCGTCGCGCGCTGGGGGCCGTCGCGATGTACGTGCGGGAGGTCCGCCCCAGGCTCGAGAAAGGCGCCGGACGCGGTCGCTTGTTCCTCAATGCCAGGGGGACGCCGTTGTCGCGGATCGGGGCGTGGGGGATCATCAAACGGTGCGCCCGCGCGGCCGGCCTCACCAAGCGGGTCACCCCGCACACCCTGCGGCATACATTCGCCACGCACCTGCTCGAAGGCGGTGCCGATCTTCGGGCGGTGCAGGAGATGTTGGGACACGCGGACCTGAGCACGACGCAGCTTTACACGCACGTGGATCGGGAGTATCTCCGAAGCGTGCACCGGACGTTCCACCCGCGGGCTTGAGAGCGTGGTGCGCGGCCCCGCGGCACAGCGAGCACAGGGCAGCTACACCGTGACAATCGGAGACCAGTCATGAACAGTCGCTTCGCAGTCCTCGGCATCGGCCTCCTCCTGGCTGGCGCCGCGCAGGTTCACGCGCAGGCCATACAACTGCGCTTCACACCCCCCGTGGGGCAGGTGACGCACTACCGGATGGTCAACCGGACGTGGACATCGGCCGACACCTCCGGGACTCCGACCGTTCAGGCCAGCATGTATCAGACCCAGACGGTCCTCGCCATGGACGGCCCGAACTACGTGGTAAAGACCACCTTCGATTCCACCGTGGTCGCGGGGGGAGGCGCCGGGCGGCCGGGCCCGGGAGGCGATATGATGCGCGGCATGGCGGTCACCGTCCATCAGGATTCCCGGGGCAACATCATCTCCAGAGAAGTGACGCCGCCCCCGGGCCTTCCGCCCTTCATCGCCAACATGATGACCAAGAACTCCGGATCGACCAACGGAGCCAACACCAGGGTATGGCCTGACGCCGCCATCAGCCCCGGCTACACGTGGACGGACTCGATTCCGATGTCGATCCCTGCGGGCCATGGCCGGCCGAAGCAGCTGATGTGTCGCCTGACTTGGAAGTTCGAGCGCGTCGACCACGAGGCCGGGGCCCGCGTCGCCATCTTCTCGGTGGCCGGCAACGAGGGCTGCACGGTGACGGGGGAGATGGCTTTTAACGTCGACGCGAGCCGGCTCGCGCACATGACCATGGACATGACCAGCTCGTCCACGGACGCACCCGGCCGGATCAAGACGAACATGGAGACGCTGCCGTAGCTCGGGTGGCGGGAGCGAGCGCCACGACGCCAGGTCGGCGGATATGGCGCTGGGCCTCCGGGCCCGGGGGGATGATCGTCTCCCCGGGCCCCGAGTGCCCTTGCAGGGGCAACTTCCTCGGCTGGTGCGCTTCCCTCTGGCGCCGCCGCGGATGATTGCTTACATTTGGAACCCCTCGTTGCGCATGTAAGTAGGCTTCCCACAACACTTTGACACTTCCCGGCACGCCTGTTAGGTTGCGGTGTGATTCTTGCACGCGCGCCGCGCTCCCATGGCTGGCAGTAGGATTCTCGGCGTCATCCCCGCGCGCATGGGAGCGGAGCGGCTCCCCGGCAAGCCGCTGCGGAACATTGCGGGCAGGCCGCTCGTCGAATGGGTGGCGCTCAACGCCCGCCGCTCGGGCGTGCTGGACTTGGTGGTCGTGGCCACCGAAGCGCGCGAAGTGGCCGAGGTCGCGGAGCGCGCGGGGTTCCGCGCCGTCCTGACCAGGGCCTCGCATCCGTCGGGCACGTCGCGCGTGGCGGAAGTCGCGGCGCTGGCGGAGTTCCGCGGGTACGCGGTGGTGGTCAACGTGCAGGGGGACGAGCCATTCCTCCCGCCGGAGGCGATCCGCGGAGCGGTGCGGGAGGTAGAGCGCGGCTCCGACGTCGGTACGGCGGCGGTGCCGCTCGAGGCGAACGCCGCGGGTTCGCCGAGCGTGGTCAAGGTGGTCCTGGGTGAGGATTCGCGGGCGCTGTACTTCTCGCGCAGCGTCGTGCCGCACGCCCGGGATGCCGGAATGCCCGTGCGGTACTGGCAGCACCTCGGCGTGTATGCGTTCCGGCCCGAGGCGCTGGCCCGTTGGATGACCCTGGCGCCAACCGGCCCCGAGTTGGCGGAGAAGCTCGAGCAGCTGCGGCCGCTGGGACACGGCATGACGATCGGGGTGGCACAGCTCGACCGGCCGGCGTTGCCGGGCATCGATACCGAGGACGATCTGCAGCGCGCTGAGGCGCACTTGCGCACCAGAGGAGATCCCTAGCGTGGCCGAGCGCAACGTGACCAAACAGCAGGCGACCAAGTACGTCTTCGTGACCGGCGGTGTCGTGTCTTCCCTCGGGAAGGGCATCGCCGCCGCGTCGCTGGGGCGGCTGCTGACCGACCGGGGCCTCCGGGTCACGATCCAGAAGTTCGACCCCTACATCAACGTCGATCCCGGCACCATGTCGCCGTTCCAGCACGGCGAGGTGTACGTCACCGACGACGGGGCCGAAACCGACCTCGACCTGGGCCACTACGAGCGCTTCATCGACCGGTCGCTGTCGCAGGCGAACAACGTCACCACCGGGCGCATCTACCAGTCGGTGATCACCAAGGAGCGCCGCGGCGAGTACCTCGGCTCCACCGTGCAGGTGATTCCGCACATCACCGACGAGATCAAGGGCGCCATCCGCCGCCTTGGCCCCGACCATGACGTCGTCATCACGGAGATCGGCGGGACGGTGGGCGACATCGAGTCGCTGCCGTTCCTCGAGGCGATCCGGCAGTTCCGCCAGGAGGTGGGCCGTGACAATTCGCTGTTCATCCACCTCACTCTGGTGCCGTTCATCGCCGCGACCGGCGAGCTCAAGACCAAGCCCACGCAGCACTCGGTGCGCGAGCTGATGGAGATCGGGATTCAGCCCGACATCCTGATCTGCCGGAGCGAGCGGCCGCTGCCCGAGGAGCTGCGCCGCAAGATCGCGCTGTTCTGCAACGTGGACTTCGGCTGCGTCGTCGAGTCGCCGGACGTCAAGACGATCTACGAGATTCCGCTCCGCCTCCACGAGCAGGGGCTGGACCGGGAGGTCTGCCAGCGGCTCCGCCTCGACACGCCCGAGCCGGACCTCAAGCCGTGGCGCGAGATGGTGGAGAAGATCCTGCGGCCCACCGACCGGGTGCGGATCGCGATCGTGGGGAAGTACACCGAGCTGGTGGACGCCTACAAGTCGGTGCAGGAGGCGCTCACCCATGGCGGCATCGCCAACAGCGTCGGCGTGACGATGGAGTGGATTTCGAGCGACCGCTTCACGGACCTCGAAACGGCGGTCAAGCTGCTCGCCCCGTACGACGCGCTCCTCATTCCCGGCGGATTCGGGATCCGCGGGATCGAGGGGATGGTGCAGGCGGTCGAGGCGGCTCGCGAGAGGCGGTTGCCGTTCTTCGGCATCTGTCTCGGCATGCAGGTCGCGATCATCGAGTTCGCGCGCCACGTGTGCGGGATCGCCGACGCCAACTCGTCCGAGTTCGAGGCGGAGTGCGGCAACCCCGTGATCTCGCTCCTGCCCTCGCAGCGCAACGTGCAGGACATGGGCGGCACGATGCGGCTCGGCGCCTACGCCTGCCGGTTGCGTCCGGGCTCGCAGATCGCGCGCATCTACGGCATTTCCGAGACGAGCGAGCGGCACCGCCACCGCTACGAGGTGGACAACGGGTACCGCGACCTGTTCGCCGAGCACGGGATGCGGCTCACGGGGCTCTCGCCCGACGGCTCGCTGGTCGAGATGGTCGAGCTGCCCCAGCATCCCTGGTTCATCGGCTGCCAGTTCCACCCCGAGTTGAAGTCGCGCCCCACCCGGTCGCACCCGCTGTTCGCCAGCTTCATCGCGGCCGCCTACGACGTGCGGCGCCGTCGGAGCGAGGCGCCCGCCGCCGAGCCCGCTGCGGCGGTGACCTCGTAGCATGGCGCCCCCCACGCCGTTCGGCCCGGGGCCGTTCCTGATCGCGGGGCCCTGCGTGGTGGAGGACGACCGGCTGAACCTCCAGGTAGGGGAACACCTCGCGCAGTTGGCGGTCCGGCTCGGGATCCCGGTCATCTACAAGGCGTCGTACGACAAGGCCAACCGCTCGCGGCTTGCGGCGGCCCGGGGACCGGGGCTCGAGGCAGGGCTCGAGGCGCTGGCGCGGGTCCGGAAGGCCACCGGGCTGCCGGTCCTGACTGACGTGCACGAGGTGGCGCAGCTCGCGTCGGCGTGCGCGGTCGCCGACGTCCTCCAGATTCCCGCGTTCCTGTGCCGGCAGACCGACCTGCTCGTGGCGGCCGGCCGGACCGGCAAGCCGGTGAACGTCAAGAAGGGGCAGTGGATGTCGCCGGAGGGGATGGCGGGCGCCGTCGAAAAGGTGAGAAGCGGCGGAGCCGCCACCGTGGCGGTGACCGAACGGGGCACCTTCTTCGGCTACGGCGACCTGGTGGTGGACATGCGGAACTTCGCGCGCCTCCGCGCCGCCTGCCACGCGCCGGTGGTGTTCGACGGCACCCACAGCGTGCAGCAGCCCGGCCGCGGGGATGCGGGCGCCAGCGGCGGGCTGCGCGAGTTCATCCCGGCGCTGCTCTGCGCGGCGGCGGCGGCCGGCGCCGACGGCTTCTTCCTGGAGACCCACCCGGACCCGGCGCACGCCCCGTCGGACGGGCCCAACATGATTCCGCTGGCCGAGCTCGACGAGGTGGTGGTGCGCGCCCTCGACGTCTGGCACGCCGCCCGCAAGCACGATGATTGAGCCGGCGGTCGCACGCCGCGTGAAGCTCGTCGGCTTCGACGTCGACGGCACGATGACCGATGGCGGGATCTACATCGGCGCGTCGGGCGCTCAGACGATCGAGCTCAAGCGCTTCGACATCCAGGACGGGCTCGGCGTGCACCTCCTGCGAGCTGCGGGCCTCGTCGTCGTGATCGTGACGGGGCGGGGCGGTGACGCCGCGCGGCTCCGGGCCGAGGAGCTCTACGTGGACGAGTTCGCTGCCGAGACCGGCGCACGCAAGCTCCCCGTGTTCGAGGGGATGTTGCAGCGCCACCAGGCCCGCTGGGAGGAGGCATGCTTCATCGGCGACGACCTCCCGGACCTGCCGCTGTTGAGGCGCGTGGCGCTGCCCGTGGCCGTCGCCAATGCCTGCCAGGAGGCCAAGGACGCGGCGCGCTTCACCACCAACGCCGCCGGCGGGCGCGGCGCCATCCGTGAGTTCGCCGAGGCCTTCCTCAAGGCTCGCGGCGTCTGGACCGACCTGGTCCGCACCTACCTCCGGGAGCGCGGCGATGTCACCGCTCGCTGACCCGGCGCGCGCGCTGGAGCGCGGGCGCCAAGTGATGGAGCAGGAGGCCGGCGCCGTGGCGGCGGCGGCGCAGCGACTCGACCGGCGGTTCACCGACGCGGTGGACCTGCTGGCCGCCTGCCGCGGCCGCATCGTGGTCTCGGGAGTCGGCAAGTCCGGAATGATCGCCCGCAAGATCGCCGGCACCCTCACGTCGACCGGCTCCCCGGCCACGTACCTGCACGCCACGGACAGCGTGCACGGCGACCTGGGCATCGTGGGACGCGACGACGTGGCGATCCTGCTCTCCAAGAGCGGTGAATCCGACGAGCTGTTCCCGCTCATGGCCTTCGTGAAGCGCCTTGGCGTGCCGGTCATCGCCATCACGGCGGGGCTCGAGTCCACCCTGGCGCGCCACGCCGACGTCACGCTCGACGCGGCGATACCGGCCGAGGCGTGCCCGCTCGACCTGGCCCCCACCACCAGCACCACCGTGGCGCTGGCGCTGGGCGACGCGCTGGCGGTGGCGCTCTTCGAGGCCAAGGGGTTCAAGGCAGAGGACTTCGCGCGGCTGCACCCCGGCGGGGCGCTGGGCCGCCGCCTGCTGCTGCTCGTCAGGGACGTGATGGTCACGCAGAACCTGCCGACGCTGGGCGCCGCAGCGACGATGCGGGAATGCATCGTCCTGCTGGCCGAGCGCCGCGGCACCGTCGTCGTGGTGGACGGGGCGGGGATCGTCCAGGGCGTCGTGACCGCCGGCGACCTGACGCGGCTGATGGAGCGGCGCGCCGATTTTCTCGAGGTGCCGGTCAGCGAGGTGATGACCGGGGCGCCCAAGCTGGCCAAGGCGGACGAACTCGGCAGCACCGCTGTCAATCGGCTCGAGCAGTACGGCATCATGGCGATGCCCGTGGTGGATGACGGCGGAGTTCTGGTCGGCATCGTGCACCTGCACGATCTGCTGCGGGCGGGGGCGGCGTGAGCCAGCGGGCACAGGGGTACAGGGGCACAGGGGCACGGCGGGAGCCGGTGGCCATCGGTGCCCCCGTGCGCCCGTGCCCCCGTGCCCTGCGAGCATTGGCGCGCCTGTGCGCCTGTGCCGCCGTGCCCGCCTTCATCGTCGCCGCCTGCGGCGCCCCAGATCGCAACGTCGCCGCGGCTGGCACCCCTGCCGACAGCGCGGACCAGACCATGTTCGGCCTCAGCCAGTACCTCACCAACGACGGGGTCAAGCAGGCGTTCCTGCAGGCGGACACGGCCTTCATGTACGAGGCCAGCGGCCGCGTGGACCTCAAGCACGTCAAGGTGACTTTCTATTCCGCCATGGGGGCGCAGCAGTCGGTGCTCACGGGCAAGGAGGGCACCTACTGGTCGCGCACCAACCAGATGTCGTCGCGCGGCAACGTCGTGGTCGTGCGCACGTCCGACCTGGCACGGCTCAAGACCGAGTTTCTTGAGTACGACCCCGTCAAGAACGAAGTGCGGACCGACCAGCCATTCGTGGCGGACAAGGGGGAGCAGCATTTCGAGGGCGTCGGCTTCATCTGCGACCCCGGCTTCGTCAACTGCACCAGCCAGCAGACCAAGGGCAACGCGGGCCACCTCGTGATGCCGGCGCAATAGGATGAGGGCCATCGTGTGGCTCGCGCTCTGCCTCCCGGCGGCACCTGCGCTCGCGCAGCAGGGACCGCCCGCGGCCGCGCAGCAGGAGCCACCCGCCTCGACCTGCAACGTGCAGATCGACTCGAGCCGCCACAGCCAGTTCCACCTGCAGGGCAAGGTCTACCAGACCTTCGCCGGTGGGGGCGTCTGGGCACATTGCAAGGAACAACCCACCACGATGTACTCCGATTCCGTGGCCTGGTACCCGGACCGCGACCTGCTCTATATGCTCGGTCGCGTCCGTTTCCAGGACAGCATGTCGCTCCTCAATGCCGACCGGGTCACCTACTACCTCCATCAGGAGCGGCTGTTCGCCGAGGGCAACGTCTACACCAAGAACCTCCACACCCGTTCGGACATGCGCGGCCCGAATCTCGACTACTACCGCGCCGCACCGCCGCTCCGGGATACGGCGGAGACGGTGGGCCGGCAGCGGCCGACCATTCACTTCTACTCGGCGGCGAACGGGGAACCCGCGGACAGCGTCGAGCCGTTCGTCGTGGTGGCGGACCGGGTCCGGATGCGCGGCAACGATCAGATGTGGGGAGGCGGCAATCTCACCATCGACCGCTCGGACCTGGCCGCGGCCGGCGACTCGGGACAGCTCGACCTGGGCCGGAACGTGGGGTTGCTCCTCGGACGGCCGCAGGTCAACGGCACTGGCGCTGACGCGTACCACCTGAAGGGCGAGCGGATCACCTTCACGCTCACCCCCACGCACCAGATCCGGTACGTACGTTCCTCGGATAGCGCGGCCGCGCGCGGCCCCGACTGGCACCTCGACGCCGACACGCTCGACCTGACGCTGGACAGCGGCAAGGTCCAGCGGGCACAGGCGTGGGGGCACGGGCGCCAGCCCATCGCCATCTCGGGCACGCAGACCATCGTCGCCGACTCGCTCGACATCCACATGCCCGCCCAGCTGGTCCGCCTGGTGTGGGCCTGGCACAACGCGCTGATGGTCACCCGTGACACGCTGGAGATGGCCGCGGCCGCGCGGCGGAGAGCGGCGAGCGACAGCGCGAACCGGCGCGGGGCCGCGGGCGACTCGGCCGCGCACCCAGTCCCGGCGAGCAACGCGGCCAGGCGCGGCACGCGGGCCGCGGCCGATACCACCGCCCGGCGCGCACTGATGACCGACATCGTCCTGGCAGCCGCTCTGTCGGACGAGGCGGACTGGCTCATGGGCGACTCGCTCCGGGCCAATTTCGCCGTGCGCCGGGACAGCGTGACCACCAAGCCGAAGTCGGACCTGGAACACCTGACTTCGTTCGGCTCGGCGCGGACGCTCTACCACGTGGAGAGCGCCGACAGCGCCAAGGTGAATGGGCGCCGCGGGGTCAACTACTGCCGGGGCAGCCGTATCGATACCGCCACCCGCGACTCCAAGGTCCAGACGGTGGACGTGGTGGGACAGACCGACTGCGTGTACCTCGAGCCCGCCCCACCGGTCGCCGACACGTCGCGGGCACACCTGAGCGACAGCGCCAAGGCGGCCGCCGCCGATTCTGCGCGCGCCCGCGCGAGCGACAGCACCCGGGCGCAACGCGCCGACACGGCGCGCGCACCCGCGGCCGACACGACCCACGTACCGGCCCCCGACACGACCGCGCACCCGGCCCCAGCACCGCCCGACCCGCCGGCGCCGCCGCGCCCCGCGCCGGGGGGACGCCCATGAGCGACGCGCTGCTCACCCAGCTGCGCGGGCGCGACCCGTCCATCTGCCTGGCGCTCGCCGCGCTGATTGGCTCGGCGGACGAGCAGGGCGCCACCTCCTTCGGCGCGGCCGCCGTGGCGTACCGGGAGGATTACCTCGCCGCGCTGCGGCGCTCGGCGGGCGACGCCGGCCGAGCCGACCCCGGCACGCTGTCGGTCGACGATGTGCGCCGCCATCTCGCGACGTCCGTGCTGCCGCGCCTCGCAACCGAAGCCGTCATCCTCGACCCGGGCAAGGGCTGGGGCGAGAGTTCCGTCGTGCAGCTCCGCCCGGAGACGTGGACCACCCTCAGCGCGGACCGCGACGGCGCGCGTCAGAGGCTGCTGGAGGCGGCGTGGCAGGGCATGGTCACCCACGACACCGGCGAGCACGACGTAGCTCTGGATTCCGGCGCCTCGACCGGCAGCGTCCTCGAAGCGTTCGGTCTGCGCAAGACCTACAGCCGGCGGGCGGTCGTGGACGACGTGAACGTGCGGCTCGGCCAGGGAGAGATCGTCGGACTGCTGGGCCCCAACGGCGCCGGCAAGACCACCACGTTCTACATGATGGTCGGCCTGATCGCCCCCGACGCGGGCCGCATCGCGCTGGACGGCGCGGACATCAGCGCGCTGCCGATGTACCTGCGCGCCCGGCGGGGCATCGGGTACCTCGCGCAGGAGCCATCGGTCTTCCGCAAGCTCTCGGTCGAGGAGAACCTGCTCGCCATCCTCGAGACCATGCCGATCAGTCACGAAGAGCGGATGCGGCGGCTCGAGGGACTGCTGGACGAGCTTTCGATCCGCCACCTGCGCCGCAACAAGGCCTTCTCGCTCTCCGGCGGCGAGCGCCGCCGCCTCGAGATCACCCGCGCCCTGGTGACCCACCCCAAGTTCATGCTGCTCGACGAGCCGTTCTCGGGGGTGGACCCCATCGCCGTGCACGACATCCAGACCATCGTGGCGGGATTGCGGCATAAGGGCATCGGGGTGCTGATCACCGACCACAATGTCGAGCAGACCCTCGACATCGTGGATCGCGCCTACATCATGTTCGAGGGCAAGGTCCAGGTGTCGGGCACCGTCCGCGCCCTCGTATTCGATGACCGCGTCGCCGAGCTGTACCTGGGGCCCACGCTCACGGCGCGCCTGCGGGCGCGCCTCTCGCCGGCCGCGTGAAGACGACTCTCGGCCAGCACACGGTCCTCCGCCAGGACCTGCGCATCAATCCGCGCCTCTACCAGGCGATGGACCTGCTGTACATGCCGCTCCTGGACCTCCAGCAGCACCTCAAGCAGGAGCTGATGGCGAATCCCTTCCTCGAGCTGCTCGAGCCGGAGGAGGACGAGGAGGTGCCGGCGACGCTGGCCGAGAAGCGCGAAGCGTCGGAGCCGGCGGACAAGGAAGAGACCAACTGGGAGGACATCCTCCTCTCCGGCTTCGACGACGGCGACTGGCGGCATGGCCCCACGGAGGAACGGGAGTTCGCGGAGCCGGTGTCCGTCCAGGCGCCCGACCTCGCCGCCCACTTGCGGGACCAGCTCCAGCTGCTCGAGTTGACCGACCGTCAGCGGCTGCTCGCCGAGGAGTTTCTGGGCAACATCGGGGGCGACGGGTATCTCTCCGCCACGCTGGAGGAGATCGTCGCGGCCACCAACGGGCTGCTGGAGGAGTTCGCCGCCGAGCGGGACGCGGCGCCGGCGCAGGATCCCTACACGGTCGCGGAAGCCGAGACGCTGCTCGGGATCATGCAGGAGCTCGACCCCCCGGGCGTCGCCGCCCGCGACCTCCGCGAGTGCCTGATGCTGCAGCTCACGGACAAGCAGGAGACGGGCTCGCTCGCCTACCGCCTTCTCAGCGAGGCGTACGACGACCTGATCGCGCATCGCTGGAGCGACCTCGCCAAGCGCCTGGGCCTCGACACCGGGGAGGTACAGGCGGCCGCCGACGAGATCGCCAAGCTCGATCCCAAGCCGGGCCTCCGGTTCAGCTCGACCGAGGGCGACTACATCATCCCCGACCTCATTGTCGACAAGATTGACGGCAAGTACCGGGTGTTTCTCAACGACACCAACCTCCCGCGGCTGCGCCTGTCGCGCTCCTACCAGGAAGTGGCACGGGACAAGAAGAAGTTCGTCGGCGAGAACCGTGAGTTCATCACCCAGCGCCTCAACAGCGCGCAGTGGATGATCCAGGCCATCGAGCAGCGCCGCCAGACGATGCTGAAGGTGATGAATTTCATCGTGGACCGGCAGCACGACTTCTTTGAAAAGGGCATCGAGCACCTCAAGCCGCTCACCCTCCGCGAGGTCGCCGAAGTCATCAACATGCACGAGAGCACGGTGAGCCGGGTGACCAACGAGAAGTACGTGCAGACGCCGCGCGGCGTCCTGCCGCTCAAGTTCTTCTTCTCGAGCGCGCTCTCGACCACCACGGGCGAAGATGCCAGCGCCCGGGCCATCAAGGCCCAGATCCAGAAGCTGGTGGACGACGAGGACCCGCAGGACCCGCTCACCGACCAGCAGATCGTCCAGAAGCTGCGGGAGAAGGGCGTGCGTATCGCGCGCCGTACCGTGGCCAAGTATCGCGACCAACTCGGCATCCTGTCGGCGCGGATGCGAAAGCGCGTATGAGCCTATCCGACGGCCGCAGCGCCGTGCAGGTGAGCGTCCTGGTCCCGGCCAAGGACGAGGCGGAGAACCTCCCGGAGTTCGTCACCCAGGCGGCGGCGGCGCTGGCGGCCGCGCCGTTTACGGCCGAGGTCGTGGTGGTGGATGACGGCAGCACCGACACCACCCCCCAGGTGCTCGCCGAGCTGGCGGCACGCCATCCCTTCGTGCGGTGGGAGCGCCACCGCACCCGCCAGGGCATCGCCGACGCGCTGCGCACCGCGGGGGCGATCGCGCGCGGCGACGTGCTCGTCTTCTATCCTGCCGACCTGCAGTACCTCCCGGCCGAGATCCCATCCCTGGTCGCGCCCATCCTGGCCGGTGAGGCGGACCTGGTGACCGGTACGAAGCAGGGGCGCTACGAGAAAGCGTTCGTCTCGGGGATCTACAACCGGCTGTGCCGCTGGCTGTTCGGCGTGCGCGTCACCGACCTCAACTCGGTCAAGGCGTACCGGCGCGAGATCATGGACGTGGTGCCCCAGCGCGCCGACTGGCACCGCTTCTTCGCCGTCGTGGCGAGCGCCGAGGGGTACCGGCTGGCGGAGCGACCGGTCACGCTGTACCCCCGGCGTGCCGGCACCACCAAGTTCGGCCTCGGACGCATCCCGGTCGGCGTCATGGACCTGCTGTCGGTCTGGTTCCAGCTCCGCTACGGGCGCAAGCCGATGCTGTTCTTCGGGGTGACCGGGACGCTGCTGTTCACGTTTGGCTTCCTGGCTGGCGTGGCGGCCTTGATCATCCGCTTCGGCTTCGGGTTCGGCTTCCGCCCGCTGCTCAACCTCATCGAGACCCTCGTCATCTCCGGAATCGCGCTGTTCGGGTTCGGCTTCATCGGGGAAATGCTCGCGGGCCAGCGCGAGGAGATGCGCGAGGTCCGGCGGGAGCTGGCCCGATGGCGCGACCAGCCGCCGAAGTCCACCGGGCGTACCTCCTCAACCACCGGCACCGATGACGCGAATCGCTCCGGGATCTGAGGAGCTGCAGGGGTTCTACCGCGCGCGGAGCCGGTGGCGCAGCGGCGGCGAGGAGCGCATGCGCTTCCGCCGGGCGGCGCGGCTCGCCCGGGTGGCGCCCGGCGCGGCGGTGCTGGACATCGGGTGCCGGGACGGGGGACTCAGGCGTTACCTCCCGCCCGACGTCGGCTACCACGGCATGGACATCACCCCGGAGTTCGCCGGCCCCGACATCGTCATCCGGGACATCTCGGATGGCATTCCGTTTCCCGACGCGACGTTCGACCACGTGTTCTGCATCGAGGTACTGGAGCACGTGCCGAACCCCTGGGGCGCGCTGACCGAGATCCACCGCGTGCTGCGCCCCGGCGGGGTGCTCGCGCTCTCGGTGCCGAACCCCTACCACGTCAAGGAGCTGATCTGGAATCTGCTGCGCATTCCGGACCGGCAGGGGCACATCTACGGATGGACGCGCCAGACCATGACGAAGCTCGGCGAGATGAACGGATTCCGGCTCGATGGGGTCGCCGGCACGTATCTCCACCCGCCGATCCCAATGTTCGCCCTGCTCGCGCGCTCCATCATCTACCGTTTCCTGAAGGTCTGACCTTGGTTGGCGGTGTTCCGTGCGCCGCCGCCTCCGGCCGCCCGTGCGGATCGTCAGCGTAACTCACGATTACCCGCGGCACGACGGCGACCTGGCGGGCGCCTTCATCGAGCGGCTCCTGGTCGCGCTTCGCACCCGCGGCCACTCGGTCGAAGTCGTGACGCCGGCGGACGGTGGGGACGGGGGACGCCGGGAGGCGCAGGGCGTGACCGTGATGCGCGTGCGCTACGCGCCGGCCCGGTGGGAAACGCTGGCGCACCGGGGAACCATGGCTGCGGCGCTGCACTCGCCCCACGGCGTCGTCGCGCTCGCCTCCCTCATCGCAGCCCAGTCCAGGGCAGTTCGCGCGGCGTGGCGCACCGGCGCACCGGTCGACGTGGTGCACGCGCACTGGTGGATCCCGGGTGGGATCAGTGCCTGGCTGGCCGACTCCACAGGTGCGCCGCCCTACGTAGTCACCTTGCATGGCACCGACGTCGCGGTCCTCGGCCGGTCCGCCCTGGCGCGCGCCGTCGCGCGGCGAGTGCTGCGCCGCGCGGCTGCCGTGACCGCGGTCTCCTCCTACCTCGCGGAGCGGGCGGCGGCGGCCACGGGACTCGACCCCCGCGCGATCGTCGTCCAGCCGATGCCGTTTGAGACTGCGCAGCTGTCCCGCGTCAGCGCGGGTGGAGGCGGGATCGTCACAGTGGGGAGGCTCACGGCACAGAAGCGCGTTGCGTTCATTCTCGACGCGCTCGTGGCGCTGAAGCGCCGCGGCCGCCGTCTGTCGCTGAGCATTGTCGGCGATGGCCCCGAACGCCGGGCAATCGCGGATCGCGCCGCAGCGCTCGGAGTGGCCGAGCAGGTCCGGTTCGCCGGCGGCGTCGAACCCGCGCGCGTGGCGCAAGCGATCGGCGATGCCGACGTGTTCGCCTTCTCGGCGGCCGGGGACGGTTTCGGCCTTGCCGCCGCCGAGGCGCTCGCCCTCGGCGTGCCGGTGGTGGCGATGGAGGGCGGGGGCGGCGTCACCGACATCGTGCCGCGCACAGGGCCTGGACGGGTGGTGCCCGACGGAGACGTCGAGGCCTTCGCGAACGCGCTCGACGAGCTGGCCGGTTCTCCAGACGCCCGCCGACTCGCAGCGGAGCTGGGCGCGCGGCTCAAGCGACAGCTCGCTCCGGAGACGGTCGCCGAGCGCTTCGAGTCAATCTACCAGCGCGTCGCCCACGAGGCGCATCGTGCCTAGGCGCTGGCGGTTGGTGCTTCAGACCATCGTGGCCGTCGTCGTGATGGGATACGTCGGCTGGAAGGTCGCGGAGAACTGGAACAGCTACCGGAACCTCCACTTCGCGCTGAGGCTCCAGCCTGGCTGGCTGCTGCTATCGCTGGCGAGCCTCGCTTTCGTCTCGGCCCTGCAGATCGAGTCGTGGCGGCGCATCCTGAGGGGCTGGGCGCAGCCACTGCGGTTCCTGGCCGGGGCGCGGATCTGGTTCCTCGCCAACCTGGGCCGCTACGTGCCCGGCAAGGTCTGGAGCGTCGCGGGCATGGTGGTCCTCGCGGAGCAGGAGGGCGTCCACCGCTGGGCGGCCGCCGCCTCCGCGGTGGCCGTGCAGGCCGTGGGCATCGGGACCGCGGCGGTGCTCGTCGCCGCCGCCACGCCGCACGCGTATTCGCCGCTACGTGTGGCTGGAGCAGCGGGGCTCGGGCTCGGCACCATCGGGGTGCTGGCGTGGAAGGGAGGCCTCCCCCGGCTCGGCCGGATGGTCGGCGCCGCGGGAGAGTGGCGCGCCCTTCCCATGGGCGCGGTGCTCGTTGGCTCCAGCCTCACGCTGCTCAGCTGGTGCGTATACGGCTTTGCCTTCTGGGCCCTCGGCCGCGGGCTCGGGCTGCCGCCTGCGCTGCCCGTGGCCGACGCTGCGGGCGTGTTCGCACTTGGCTACATTGTTGGCCTCCTGGCGCTGTTCGCGCCCGGCGGCATCGGATTCCGTGAGAGCATCTTCGTCGTGCTGCTCACCCCGTATCTGGGCGGCGGAGGCGCGCTCGCGCTGAGCGTCGCGTCCCGACTCGAACTGACGGTTACCGAAGCCGTGGCCGGGCTCGGAGCGCTCGCGCTCGGCGGGAAGAGAGGGAAGGGAGCCGCTTGACCCACGATCCTGAAGCTCCAACCGCCGGCTACGAGCCGCGGCGACCCACCCTCGTAGCGACGGGGTTCTTCGCGCTGTGGGTGGCAATCCTGTCACTGCCCATGCTCGCCGGCCAGTGGCTCGCCAAGGCGCCCTGGAGCGACCAATACGCCGCCGGCTACGCCTTCCGCACCTGGGGCGTCGAGCAGCTGCGCCGTACCGGGCACCTGCCGCTCTGGAACCCGGAGATGTTCGGCGGGCTGCCGTTCGTGGCGGCTCTGCACGGCGACATCTTCTATCCCACGTCGTGGCTCCGCCTGTTCTGGTCGATGCCCACCGTGATGGACCTCGACTTCGTCATCCACTACATCGCCGCTGCGCTGTTCACCTACCTGCTCCTCAGGCGCCTGGCGGTGCCCTGGATCGGCGCGGTGGTGGGCGGGGTCGGGTACCAGCTCTCGGGCCTGATCGCGTCGTACCCGCTGCCGGGGCACGACGGCAAGCTGTTCGTGTCGACCTTGCTGCCGCTCGCCATGCTGGCGCTGGTCCTGGCCCTCAGGGAGCGGCGGTGGAGCGGGTACGGGCTGCTGGCGCTGTCGGTGGGCCTCGCACTGCTGAGCCCGCATTTCCAGATGACGTACTACATGCTCATCGCGGCGGGGCTGTTCGCACTCTACCTGACGTTCGGGGAGCCGAGCGACCGCACGACCGGGGAGCGCCTCGGCGGCCTCGGCCTGGCGCTCGGCGCGGTGGCAGTGGGTTTCGGCCTTTCCGCGATCCAAGTCTTGCCGTTCTACGAGTACCTGCCGTTCTCACCGCGTGCCCAGGGGTTCCACGGCTTCGAGGGCGCGACCTCGTACGCGGTGCCCTGGGTGCACGTGCCGGAGTTCTTCCTCAAACGCTTCACCGGCCTGAAGGAAACCTACTGGGGCCCCAACGGCTTGAAGCTCCACTCCGAGTACCTGGGCCTTCCGGTCATCGCGCTGGCGATCCTTGGGATCGGGGCGGGGCGGAGCCGCCGGCTCGTCCTCTGGCTCGGCGGCATCGGCCTGCTATTCCTGCTGGTCAGCTTCGGTGCCGGCACGCCGTTCTACCAGGTCTGGTGGGCCCTGATGCCCTACGTGAAGGCCACCCGCGCCCCGGGCATGGCGTTCTACGTGGTCGCGCTGGTGGTCGCCATCTTCGCCGGGCTGGGCGCGGCGCGACTCGAGCAGAAGGAAGGGGCGAAGCACGTCACCGGCTGGTTCGTGGCCGCCGCGGCCGTGCTCCTCCTGGCCGTGGCGGGCGCGTTCGGCTCGATGGCGCTGTCCTACGCGTCCTCACACGAAGCCTCCCTGGGCCTCCCGCTCGTGCAAGCAGCTGAGGCGGACCAGACCGCGATCCGGTGGGGCGCAGCCACCAGCGCCCTCGCGCTCGGCCTCGTCGCCGCGATCGCCCTGGCGTGGCTCCGGGGCCGCATCTCGGGCGCGGTGTTTGGCGCCCTGCTGGTCTGCGTCATCGGTACCGACCTGTGGCTCAACGCGCGCGCGTACTGGGTCTACAGCGAAGCCCCGCCGAGCCTGTTCAAGCCAGACCCGATCACCCAGCGCATCCGGGCGACGCCATACCCGTACCGGGTGCTGGACCTGCAGGGTATCTACCCGCCTGCGGGCGCTGCGCTGATGGCGTTCGACATCCCTCAGGTGCTGGGCCACCATGGGTTCGAGCTGAACAGCTACGATCAGCTGCTCGGCGGCCAGAACGTCTGGGCGAACCTCGAGCGCTACCTGCCGCTGTGGGACCTGCTCGCCGTGAAATACGTTATCTGGCCGGCGCAGGGCCAAGATCTGGAAGGGATCGCCGCCTTCGCGCAGCGATATCACAAGGTGCTGAGCGCGGTGCCCACGTCAGCGGGGATCACGGCGAACCTCTATGAGCGAACCGACTCCGTGCCGTACGCGCGCGTCGTACCGGCGGCGGTGAAGGCGCCTGACGACCAGATCGTCCCGACCCTGATGAACCCGCGGCTCGATTATGGCCGCCTCGTGCTGCTGCCGCAGGACGCGCCCGTCGTGACGCCGCCGCTGGAATCCCTCCCGCCGCCGATGGTGAGCCGCGCCAGCGTAACAGCGTGGGAGCCCGGGACGATGACGGTGCGCCTCGATCCGGCGCCGGAGCACGACGCCTACCTCGTGGTGAGCGAGAACTGGTTCCCCGACTGGCACGCCACGGTGGACGGACGCGACGCGCTGGTGCTCCGGGGCCAGTACACATTCCTTACCGTGCCGGTCCCGCGCGGCGCACGCCTCGTCCAGCTGCGCTTCGCCAGCCGCAGCTACCAGGTAGGGAAGGGCGTCACCCTTGCCTCTACGGCCGTCATCGTGCTCGTGCTGGGACTGCCCCTCGTGTTGAAGAGGCGCCGTGGCTGAGCGCGCGCTGGTCATCATCCCGACCTATAACGAGCGGGAGAACCTGCCGAAGATCGTCCCGCTGGTGCTGGAGCAGGACCCCCGGCTCGAGGTGCTCGTCGTGGACGACAACTCGCCCGACGGCACGGGCGAGTTGGCCGACGAGCTGGCCTCGGCGGAACCGCGGGTCCACGTGCTGCACCGATCGGCGAAGCTGGGGCTCGGCACGGCCTACCGGGCCGGCTTCCGCTGGGCCCTCGAGACCGGATTCGACTACGTCTTCGAGATGGACGCCGATTTCTCGCACGACCCGCGGCATCTTCCCACCTTCCTGGCTGAGATTGCGGACGCAGACCTGGTCGTCGGGTCCCGTTACCTGAACCGGCGCGTCACGGTCATCAACTGGCCGATGAGCCGGTTGATGCTGTCGTACTTCGCCAATGTTTACGCCCGCTGGGTGACGGGGCTGATGCTGTGGGACTCGACCGGCGGTTACAAGTGCTACCGGCGCGCCGTGCTGGCGGCGATCGACCTCGACCAGGTGCGCTCGAACGGGTATTCCTTCCAGATCGAGATGTCGTTCCGCGCGTGGCGCAAAGGCTTCCGCATCAAGGAAATCACGATCACGTTCGCCGACCGGAACGTCGGCCGTAGCAAGATGTCCGGCGGGATTGTACGCGAGGCGGTGTGGATGGTATGGCGACTCCGATTGTGGGCTCTGCTGGGGCGGGTGTGAAGGCCGGCACCGTCTTCTACAAGATGACGGGATCCGGCAACGATTTCGTCATGCTCGATGGACGGCACGTTCAGTCCGAGGAGTTGACTCCCGCGGCCATCGCGGCCCTGTGCGACCGCCGGCTCGGCATCGGAGCCGACGGCGTCGGGCTCCTCGAGCCGACTACCGCGGAAGGGGTTCACTTCGCCTTCCGGTTCTGGAATCGCGACGGATCCGTCGGCCCGATGTGCGGTAACGGAGCCCTCTGCGTCACCCGCCTGGCCGTCGTCCTCGAGTTCGCCCAGCCGGACGAAGAGGTGCGGTTCTCGACACCCGCGGGCATCCATCGGGGCAGGGTGGTGGGCGAGAGGTCCGAGATCTTCCTGCCCGACTGCCAGGCTCCGCAGCCGGCCCCGCAGGTTCGGACGGGCCCCGGCGAGGAGCGCCCGACGCTCGTCCGACCCTCTGTTCCGCACCTCGTCCTCCAGGTGGCCGATGTCGAGCAGATCGCGGTCGCCGACCGGGGGCCTGCACTGCGCCGGGACCCGGCCCTTGGGAACGAGGGAGCCAACGTCAACTGGGTGTCGCCCAAGGGGGACGGCAGCTGGAAGATGCGGACCTTTGAACGCGGGGTTGAAGGGGAGACCCTCGCCTGCGGGACAGGAGCCGTCGCCTCAGCCCTCACCCTGGCTACCCACTCGAAGGCCCAATCTCCGGTCAGGCTGTGGACCAGGTCTGGCCTCCCGCTCGAGGTCTCCTTCGCCATCCAAGGCTCCACGGTCACGTCGATACGTCTTTGTGGCGATGGCCGACTGGTCTTCCGCGGCATTACGACGTCCCTGCTAACCAACAGCATCCCAATTGCTTAGCGACTTGCCCACGGATTTCCACAGTTACAAACAAATCAACTTAACATAACATATCTTATACGAAGTGGAATTGGCGCGACAGTGACGCGGTGATGCAGGCGCCGCGCTGGACTGCCGGCGGTCACCTGATGGTCGTATCTCGGCCCGCCCGATCGCCGCGTGCGGTCTTCGAACGCGTGTGGGAATGTTGAATACGGTCTCGGGGTTGCCCTTCAGGTTTTCGAGTCGAGTTGGTCCCAGCGGCGCCAGCCGCGCCAGATACGGGTTTCTCCCGCTCCGCTCGCGCAGCGGGGTCGGCGCGGAAAACTGCCACGCCGACCCCGAGTGCCTACGGAACGCCTGCCATTCAACCCGGCAAACCAAGTCAGCCGGTCTTCTGGTCCTCGGCTGTCTTGGCCTTGGCGCTCGGAGCGGTTCCGCCCAGCTCGCCCAGTCGCACGCGGGCTTCCGCCGCCTGGTTGAGCGCGCCGAACCGCGTGAGGACCTCGACATAGGCGTCGCGGGCCTTGGCGGAATCGCCGACGATGGCCAACGTGCGCCCCGCGTCCAGCAGGTACTGGGCCTTCAGGAAGTCGTACGGGATAACGTCAGCAGCCTTGCGGTAGGCCTGCGCTGCGTCGCGGTACTTGCGCTGCTGCTCGAGACCTCCCCCTAGCAGCGACCACGCTGACGCCAGGATGTAGTCGGGGTGCCGCTTCTGGACGAACGCCTGCAGCCCCTTCACGGCGGCATCGATCTGCGCGCCGCCCTGCACCAGGCGAACTTCGCCCAGGAGCACGGCCCCCTGATCCGCGGCCCTCGTGCCGCCGTACCTGTCCATCAGTTGGCTGAGGTCGTACGCCGCCAGCGGCAAATCCCCTGCCTCGGCGTCACCGCGGGCCTTGGTCAGCGCCTGCGCCGCGAAGATCTCCTTGCGGTTTTCAGACGTGACGTAGAGCCAGATCCCCGCGGCGATCACCACCGCCCCGACGATCCCGAACACTACGTCTCGCGTGTGGTCCTGGAGCCACTGTCCCCAGTCCGGACCGCCGACCGGCGCTGAGCCGGACGGAAGCGGCGCACCTGTTGAATCTGTCATCCCTGCCCCTCTCACCTGATGAATGGTGATGCCCCTGGGGTGACTCGAACACCCGACCAACGGTTTAGGAAACCGCTGCTCTATCCATGCTGAGCTACAGGGGCCCAGCCATGAAACGTCGCAAGCTGCAACGGCTTTCTCAAGCCCGACCGTGCTCCTGCTATTTCACTCCTGAGCCGACAAGACTTGTTCACCTTTCTTCATTAGTGCATGATCCTGAACGACTTGCCTTCCACAATCTCATGTGGAACGTCACTGCGCTCGATGCGTAGGATGCGCGCCCCGGGCGGTCCGACGGTCAACCGGGCGTCCAACTGGTCTATCGTGGCGGCGCCGGCCAACCCCACGACTTCCACGGAGCCGTCTTCAGTATTGCGAACCCAGCCGCGCACGCCGAGCGACTGGGCGAGGTTCAAGACGAACCAGCGAAAGCCCACCCCCTGCACCCGGCCCACCACGATCCACCGGCGCCCGACCAGCTCGGGCCCTGGTGAATCAGCCGTCGGCGTCATCCGCCCCTGCCCTCTGCCTTGAGCGCGGCCGCCGCCCTGGTCCGCCGCCTGTGCCAGAGCATGTACCCCACGATCAGCACCGCCACGGCGGGGATCAAGATGACGAAGGCGCGGTGAGAATAAGCGTACACGAGGTCGCGGCTCAGCGACTTCCCTTCCTTGCCGATCACCCAGCCGATACCCAGAAGGACGGCCCACCATATACCCGCACCTGCGGCTGTATAGGACAGGAACCGGCCGAGGGGCATGCGGGCGATGCCGGCGGGGATCGAGATGAGGTGCCTCAACACGGGAAACAGCCGCGCCGTGAACACGGCGATGGGCCCGTGCCGTTCGAAGAACCGGTCCGTGCGTGAGAGGGATTTCTCGCTGACGAGCACCCAGCGGCCGTAGCGCACGAAGACCCAGCGGCCGACCCGGGAAGCGACCCAATAGTTCGCGTAGGAGCCGATGAGGCTGCCCAGGATGCCGCACGCCAGCGCAAGTCCGGCATCCATCCGGCCCATGGCGGCGAGGTAGCCGGCCGGCGCCATCACGAGCTCGGAGGGGAGCGGGATCACCGACGACTCGATGGCCATCAGCGCCACGATGCCGGGGTAGCCGAGGGCCCCGATGGTGTCGACCAGCCACACCAGGAAGCGCTCAAGCATCGAAGCCGAACGTCCCCAGCAGCGGCACGAACCGCGCCCCCGCCAACGGCGTCGAGACGGCGTGCCCGTCCGCGAGACGCACGAGCGTTAGCACCTGGTTGTCCCGCTCCCCCAAGGGCAGCAGCATGCGGCCGCGAGGCGCCAACTGGTCCAGCAGCGGCTGCGGGATTGTCGGAGACGCGGCGGCCACCACGATGGCGTCGTACGGCGCATAGTCGCGCCAGCCCAGCGTCCCGTCTCCGATGAGCAGCGAGACGTTCGCAATCCCGGCCGCGAGGATCGCAGCGCGGGCCTGCTCGGCCAGTTGCGGCACCCGCTCGACCGAGAATACCTGGCCGGCCAGCCGCGCCAGGAGCGCGGTCTGATACCCGGACCCCGTGCCGATCTCCAGCACCCGGTCGGACCCGGTGAGGCGCAGCGCCTCGATGCACCGCGCCTGCGTCGAGGGCTGGCTGATGTTCTGGCCGTGTCCGATGGGAAGCGCCGCATCGTCGTAGGCCCTCGCCAGCAGCGCTTGCGGCACGAACAGGTGGCGCGGCACCTCGCCCACCGCGCCGAGCACGGCTGGATCCCGCACGCCGCGCTGGCGGACCGCCTCCACGAGCCGCGCGCGCGAGGCGCCGGACCCGTCGCCACGCACGTACATCACCCGCCCAGACGCCACGAGCGCACCGCCTCCAGCTGCCGGTAGTCGGTGAGATCCACATGCAGCGGAGTGACGGAGATGCAGCCGTCCTCCACCGCCTTGAAGTCCACGTCGTCGCCCCCGCTCCAGTCGAGCCGGCCTCCGCCGATCCAGAAGATCTCCCGGCCCCACGGGTCCTTCATCCGCGACAGCGACTCCGCATAGATGCGTTTGCCAAGGGTGGTGACGCGGACACCGCGCACCTCGCCGGCCGAAACGGGCGGCAGGTTGATGTTGAGCAGCAGGTCGGCCGGGAAGTGCTCCACCTGGAGGATGCGGCGCAGCACCTGCTGCAGCAGCTCGCGATAGGTCGGGATCAGATCGAAGTCGTGACCGGCGAACGACACGGCGATGCCGGGCACGCCGAGGATCAGCCCCTCCATCGCGGCCGCCACCGTGCCGGAGTACAGCACGTCCTCACCCATGTTCGGCCCGTGGTTGATGCCCGCGACCACGAAATCGGGTGCCGGCACGAGCGGCGCGCCGAGAGCGAGCACCACGCAGTCGGTGGGCGTGCCGTCGACCTGCCAGCGGTCGGTGCCGCGGGGGATGGGCCGGAGCGGGCGGTGCAGCGTCAACGAGTGGCTGGTCGCGCTCTGCTCACGGTCCGGCGCCACGCACGACACCTGGCCGATGGTGGCGCAGATCGCGATCAGCTCTTCGAGTCCCGGCGAGTGGAGGCCGTCGTCGTTGGTGCAGAGGATTCTCATCGTGGGGCAGGCTCGGGGCCGAGCAGAATGGAACGCCACTGGCGCAGGAAGACCGCAGCCAGCGCCAGGGTGTCTGCGCCGTAGCGGAAGTGACTGGGGGCACCGGCATAGACGGTCGGCACGGCGACCGCGGCAACCCGGAAGCCGCGGCGCGCGGCGAGCAGCAGGAACTCGGTCTCGTATTCGTAGCGCCCGCCCCTCGGGCGGACGCCGGCCGCGACCTCGCGCCGCATCGCCCGGAACCCGGACTGGGAGTCGGGCACGCGGAACCCCACGGCCCGCGACAGCAACGTGCTCGACAGCCAGTTGGTGAGCCGGCGGCCCAGCGGCATGTTCCCGGCATCGCGGGCGCGCGCGCCCACGACCAGGTCCGACGTCCCCGCGATGATGGGCGCGAGCAGGAGCGGGATCGCCTCCGGCGGGTGCTGGCCGTCGGCGTCGAGCGTGACGACGGCGTCCGCGCCCGCGGCCACCGCGGCCGCGAGGCCCGTGGCGAGCGCGCGGCCCTTCCCGCGGTTCTCCGGATGCCGCAACACCGCTGCCCCCGCCGCCTCCGCGGCCTGCGCAGTGCCGTCGTCGGAGCCGTCGTCCACGACGATGACGCGCGCGGCCGGCACCTGGCGCCGAGCCCGCTCCACCACGCCCGGGAGAGCGGCGGCGGCGCGGAAGGCTGGAATCACGAGCGCGAGCGACGGCCCGGAAGACGGGGCACCTTCTCCACTACTCACTGGTCCCCGTCCGGTCGCCGTCGAGAATCTTGAGGATGCCCTGCAGCTCTGCCCTGAGGTCGCGCACCGTCTCTAGCGCCAGCGCCTGCCGCGCCTCTGGCTTGAGCTCGCCGGTGCGGCGGTACTGCTCGATGCGCTGCCGCGCGCCCTCGATGGTGTATTTCTCCGTGTACAACAGGTGCTTCACCAGCATGATCAGCTCGATCTCGCGCCGCTGGTAAACGCGGTTACCCGAGCGGTTCTTGGCAGGATTCAGGAACCGGAACTGGCTCTCCCAGTACCGGAGGACGTGCGGCTTGAGGTCCGTCAGGCTGCAGACCTCGCCGATCGAGAAGAACTCCTGAACCGGTTCCGCCACGGTCAGCTCCACGTCTCGCTCTTCAACGAGCGCCCCATCAACTGGTCGATCGCCTCCCGGAGCGGCTTGCCCTCGAACAGGACGCTCGCCACCTCCCGGGCGATCGGCAGCTCAACGCCGACCTGCGCCGCCAGCTCAACTGCGGCCCGCGCCGTCCCGACCCCCTCGGCGACCGAGAGGCGCCGCCCCACCACGTCATTCAGCGTCTTGCCCCGCCCCAGCTCGAAGCCGAGGCTCCGGTTCCGCGACAGCGGGCCGGTGGCCGTGAGCAGCAGGTCACCCATCCCCGCCAGGCCGGCGAAGGTCGCGGGCCGCGCCCCCATCGCCACGCCAAGCCGGGTGATCTCGGCCAGCCCACGGGTGACCAGCGCCGCGCGCGGGTTGTGCCCCATCCCCAGCCCCTCGAGGATGCCCGCCGCGATGGCCACCACGTTCTTGAGCGCCCCGGCCAACTCGACGCCGATGACGTCGTCGTTGGTGTAGAGGCGGAAGTGCGGCGCGCCGAGCGCCGCCTGCGCGCGCCGCGCCGCCTGGTCGCTCGCCGCGGCAACGACCGCGGCGGTGGGTTGGCGCTCGTACACTTCGCGCGCAAAGGTCGGCCCCGACAGTGCGGCGATCGCGGTGCCCGGAGCCAGGACCTGCCCCAGCACTTCGGTCATTCGCAGGTGCGTCGTGGGCTCGAGCCCTTTCGATGCCGTTATGACCAGCGCCCCCGCCGCGATACCCGCGGACGCCGCGCTCATCACCTCCCGCACCACGTGTGATGGCGCGGCCGAGATCACCACGTCCGCGCCCCCGACCGCGGCGAGGCAGTCGGTGGTCGCCGTGAGCGACGGCTGCAGCGGCGAGTCCGGCAGGAACAGATCGTTGCGGTGGCGGCGGTTGATTTCGTCCGCGACCTCCGGCTCGTGCGCCCAGAGCACCACCTCCTCGCCCCTGGCGCACCGCAGGTCGGCCAGGGTCGTCCCCCAGCCCCCCGCCCCCATCACCGCGACGCGCGTCACGGCGCCACCGTCCCACGCCGGCGGAACCGCGCCTCGGATCCCGCCAGCAGCCGGCGGATGTTGGCGCGATGGTTGAAGATCACGAACAGCGCGACGCACGCGGCCACCCAGAAGGCCGTGCCACGGCTGGGATACAGGACGCGCACCAGGAACGGGAAGGCCACCGCCGCGGAGATCGAACCCACGGAGACGTAGCCGGTGGCGGCCACGAGCCCGATCCACACGACCGCTGCGGCGCCGATCGCGCCCGGCAGGTAGGCGAGAAACACCCCCGCCGCCGTCGCGACGCCCTTCCCGCCCCTGAACCGCACGAACGGCGAGAAGACGTGCCCCAGCACCGCCGCGGCCCCCACGAGCAGCGCCCACCACGACGGCTGCCGCGTGATAGCAAGGTACGCGAGGACCGGCGCCGCGCCCTTCGCCACGTCGAACACCGCCACCGGAACGGCCGCCTTCCAGCCCAGCAGGCGGAACAGGTTGGTGGCGCCCAGGTTCTTGCTGCCGACCTGGCGCAGGTCCACGCCCGCCGCCCATCGCGCCACGAGGTAGGAAGTCGGCACCGCGCCGAGGAAGTAGGCGGGCACCAGCCACGCCACGTGCGTCCAGGCAATCGCCATCAGCGCCCCGGCTCGCGCCGCCGGCGCGTAAACCGCAGCCGGATGGGCGTCCCCAGGAACCCGAAGCGAGCCCGCAGCCCGTTGATGACGAACCGGCGGTACGACTCCGGGATATCGTCCGGGCGGGAGGCGACGATGGCGAAGGTCGGAGGCGCGTCGCCGATCTGCGACCCGTAGAGCAGTTTCACCTCGGACCCGCCCGACTGCGGCGGCTGCCGCTCGGCCACCATCTCCTTGATCGCCCGGTTGACCTCGGCGGTCTGCACCCGCCCCTTCCGCGCGTCGGCCACCTCCACCACGGTATCGAGCACCTTCTGCACCCGCTGCCCGGTCAGCGCCGACAGGTAGAGGAACGGCACGTCGGCGAGGAACGGCGCGCGCTCCACGGCCTTCTTGCGGCCGGCCTCCGCCGTCTTCGTGTCCTTCTCCACCAGGTCCCACTTGTTGACGGCGACTACCAATCCGGTTCCGGCCTCCCACGCCTGCGCCGCCACCTTGAGGTCCTGGGTGTGCAGGCCCTCGGCGGCATCCACGACGATCACGCAGACGTCGGCGCGCTCGATGGCCCGCTGGGTGCGGAGCAGCGCGTAGAACTCGACCGCCTCGTCGATCTTCCCCCGCTTCCTCAAGCCGGCCGTGTCAACGAACGTGAGCGCGCGGCCCTTGTAGTTGAACGGACTGTCAATGGCGTCGCGCGTGGTGCCGGGCTCCGCGGCCACGATGTGCCGCTCCTGGCCCAGCAGCCGGTTCACCAGGCTCGACTTCCCCACGTTGGGGCGCCCCACCACCGCGACGGACACGGTCTCCCCAGACTCGGGCTCCGGCGCGGGCGGCAGCGCTGCGACCACGACATCCAGCAGATCCCCCACGCCCTTGCCCGTGGCCGCCGACACCGGGATCGGGTCGCCGAGTCCCAGCTCGTAGAAATCCAGGTGCCGTGTCTCCCTCGCCAGGGCGTCGGCCTTGTTGACCACGAGGATGACCGGCTTGCCCTGCCCTCGCACGTACTCTGCGATCTCCTGGTCCGCCGGCGCCGGGCCGACCTCGACCTCGGTCAGGAGCAGCACCACGTCCGCGGCGGCCACCGCCAGCTCCACCTGGCTGCGAATCGCCGTGTCCATCGGCTCGCTGGACGTCGGCAGCAGTCCACCGGTGTCCACCAGCCAGAAGGCCCGCCCGTTCCACTCGGCCTTGCCGAAGTGCCGGTCCCGCGTCGAGCCCGGCCGCTCGTCCACGATTGCCGAGCGTCCGCCGGCGATGCGGTTGAAGAGCGTGGACTTCCCCACGTTCGGCCGCCCGATCAGCGCGACGGTCGCCGCGTTCACGCCGCCGCCTCGACGCCGAGCGCGTCGGTGAAGTGGTACGAGAGCAGGACGGGCAGCGGGGCCGACGAGACCAGCGAGGCCAGCGGGACGTCGTCCACGAAGATCCCGTCCTCGTTCACTGCCTCGGCCGGGAGGAGGGCCAGGTCGTGGCCCTGACTCGCCGCGAGCGCCGCGCGCAGGTCCGCGCCCGGCAGCAGTCCAGCCGTCGTCACGCTGGGGCCGAAGTACGTGTTCTCGACCGCCACGCACTCGAAGCGCCCCCGGGTTGCCCGCTCGAGCGCCTCCAGCACCGTGGGCATCAGCTCGCCCATCGCCGTGCCCGTCAGCACGAGCACCCGGCGCCCCGCCAGGTCCGGGAGGGTGTGCGCCTGCGCGGCGATCAGGCTTTCGAGGTAGCGCACCGCCCCGACCCCGTTCTCGACCTGCTCGAAGCCGTCGTAGGCGGCCGCGGGCGGGAACGCCTCGCCGGCGCGCAGGTACAGCTCGTCGGAGCCGTACACCCACCCGCTGCCGCGCTCACCCCGCGCGCGGGCCGCCCACTTCCTGACCGACACCAGCGCGCGCCGTGCCTCCGCGGCCGTCGGGGCTCGCACCAGGTCATGCTTGGACCAGGTGGTGAGCGCCACCGGCACCACCGAGACGCTCAGGACCGGGGCGCCGAACGCGTAGAGATCCGACAGCGTCCGCTCCAGCACGTTGCCGTCGTTCACCCCGGGCACCACCACGATCTGGGTGTGGAACTGAATGCCGCCGGCGGCGAACTGCTCGAGTTGCGCCAGGATCTCGGGCGCCTTCGCGTTGCGGAGCACCCGGCGGCGGATGGCCGGGTCGGTCGCGTGCACCGACACGTACAGGGGCGACAGCCGGTACTCGAGTATCCGCCGGATGTCCTTGTCCTTCAGATTGGAGAGAGTCGCGAAGTTCCCGTAGCGGAAGCTGAGCCGGTAGTCGTCGTCGCGGATCCACAGCACCTTCCGGGCTCCGCTCGGATTCCCGTCCACGAAGCAAAAGTCGCAGCGGTTGTTGCAGCGGCGGATCTTCGGCGGGTCGAGCACGACGCCGAGCGGCTGCCCCTCGGCTCGCTCGACGTCGAACTCGATCTCCTCGCCGGCCGCCGTGCGCGCACGCAGCAAGAAGGACTCGTCTGCGGCGAGGAACTCCCAGTCGAGGAAGTCCACCAGCTCCCGGCCGCCGACGGACAACAACTCGTCCCCGGGTTTGAGGCCGAGTTCTTCGCAGATGGAATCTGGGGCGACGGCGGCTATGCGTAACATCTGACCTACGATGATACAGCGTAACGCCTTAGTCCACAATAGATTCTGCCCCAGACCTCAAGCGATGTCGCAGGCGGCGTTCTGCCGACACACGCCCCTGCTCGCGAGATCAAGGAGCCATGCCCGTGACATGGGACGAGTGGGCGGCCTCGCGCCTCTCGCGGGTGGACGCCGTTCCTGATAGACTGACTCGACGAGTCACTCGACTGCCCGCTACGATGTTGGAGGTCTCGAGGCCGTGACCCCACCCAGCAGCGCCGCACCGAAGGCCTGGGCCCGACTCTGGGCCACGGCACACCCGTACGCTCGGCCCATGCCTCGCGCCGGGGCATGGTATCCCGTCGTGGGGGAGGCTTCGAGTGAGCGGGCCGTAATAGAAGTCCGAGGGAAGCGGGTCGCGATCCTGAAGAACCTGCTCGAAATCCGGCCTCAGCGGCCCGAGGTGTTCACGGTCGTCGTGAGGGCGCGCGACGCCGCCGGTGCGGCGCCCGCAGCCAAGGGCTCCCCGGTCGGGCGGATCTACGCGGTCTGCCCCGACTGCACGCAGCGCGTGCAGGTCCGGGAGAATCAGGTGGTCGCCGTGTGCGGCAAGTGTGGCCACGCGGCGGAAGTCGCGTGGTGGGAGACGGGCTGAGCGCGCGAGGAATCCGGGCAGCGTCCTGAAACGTCGCCGGGCCGGGTTTCTCACCCCCGGCCCGGCTCGCATCCGTCACAACGATCTACGTCAGTTCCAGGAGCGGGCGACCGGATTCGAACCGGCGACGTCCAGCTTGGGAAGCTGGCATTCTACCCCTGAATTACGCCCGCACGAGAGGCGGAGCAGACCGCAGCTCCGCCCCTCTAACCTAATCAGTTCCCCTTGTACTTCCAGGCGAGGATGCCCCGGCCGCCAGCCGACAGGTTGAAGTCGTACGACTGCCCGGGATTTCCGTTCGGGCTGAGATCCGGCAGATCGACGTTCTGCGATGCCACCACATCGCACGACTCATTGACGAATTGCACGGTGAGCGTGAAGCCCTTCAGGGCCTGCTGCTGCAGGTTGGTCACCATGCCGTGCAACGTCGCCGACGTATCGCCCGGCTCGAAGCGCATGACCGACATCTCCCAGGGCATGGTCTCGGCCCGCTGCAGCACGCGCAGCGTCGAGTCCTTCATGCCGTTCTCCTGCCACGCCCGGGCGAGCATCTGCAGCGATGACTTGTTCATCGAATCCTGGGCGACTAGCCGGCGCGACACCTCGAGCTGCTTCACGCTGTCCTTGGCCGCCAGGTAGATGTTCGCGAGGTTGTAGAGCCCGTCACGGAAACACCGGTTCTTGGCGAGGCCCAGCTCGGTCGCCCGCGCCGCCAGGTCGTAGCGCCTCGACCTGAACAGCGCCGCCCCGGCGTCCATCAGATCGAAGGCGTCCATCGAATCCGCGTGGGCGAGCATCGAGTCGTAGACCGTCCGCGCCTCGTTGTCGCGATGCAGCTGCGAGAGCACGCCAGCCAGACTCGCCTGCGCCGGCAGGTCGCGCGGCCGAAGCTGCAGCACTTCCCGATACGCCGACTCGGCATCACTCAGCCGGGCCGCCTTCACCACGCTGTCCGGCACGCCGCGGCGCTGCGCTTCCGCATGTACGCTCGCCGAGTCCAGCGCGCTGCGATTCACCAGGCGCGCCGCGTTGAACAGCGCCGTTTCCCGCGCGTCGTCGAACTTCCGGTCCTGGCTGGAACGGGCCGCCAGCCGGAAGTAAGTGATCGCGCTATCCGTCGCCGTCGCGCGTTCCTTCCTGACCACGGAATCGGCGATGCCACGGCGCTGCGCCTCCTCCGCCACGCTCGTCGAATCGAGCCCCTGCTCGCCCTTGTTGAAGAAGAGCGTCGCCATGTTCAGGTACGCGTACGGCTCGGTGCGGTAGATCGCGTTGGACTTCCGGAACAGCGCCAGCGCGGAATCCACGTTCCCGGAGTTCATCTGCTCCACGCCCTGGTTCTGCAGCGGCACCCACAGGTTGCGGCGCTCCCGTTCAATCTCGCGCTTGCACTCGGGGTCGGTAGCCGCTTCGGCCTTCGTAAAGGCAGTGTCCGCGCCCGCCAGATCGTTGGTCAGCACGTACAACTGGCCGAACAGGTACCACAGCGTCGCCTGGTCCACCCCGCCGGCCCGGGCCGCGGCGAGGAGCAGGGGGGTCGCGTCGGCGATGCGGCTCTTTCTCACATCAGGGTACGGCGTGGCCTTGGCCTGTCCGAGGTGCAGTTGGGCACCGTTCAGACGGAAATTGCCGTAGTCCAGATGGCGACACTGGGGGACCGCGGCCTGCTGGGCCATGGCCGATCCGACGGTGATCGCAAGCGCCGCGATCGGCGCAATGACAGTCCAACTGCGCGAGGCCATTCCCTGTTCCTCCCTCGAGGTGACACGACCCAAGTACCTAAAGAATAACGAGTTAGCCAACCACGTCAACGCCTTACCTGAAGTCTCTACCATACAACACGCCAGCCCCGGTGTTGAACACCACCAGGGGTTCCGCACGGGACACAACGCCGCCCGCGAGCAGCCGACGCGCGGCCGCGATGGCCGCCCCGCCCTCAGGGCAGGCATCGACTCCTTCGAGCGAGGCCAGGAGCCGCACCCCATCCAGGAGGTCGGCGTCCGGCACCGCAATCGCGCCACCCCCGCTCTCCCGCAGCGCCCGGAGCATCAGAGCGCCCCCCAGCGGCGCTGGGACGCGCAGTCCGCTGGCCACCGTTGCAGGGCTCGGCCACGGCTCGCAGTGCTCGCTGCCGGCCTCGAAGGCCCGTACGACGGGCGCGCAGCCTGTCGACTGCACCGCGAACAGACGAGGGAGTGGCCCGGCTACCCAGCCGGCCTCCATCAGCTCCAGGAAGGCCTTCCACATCCCGATCAGGCCAGTCCCGCCCCCAGCCGGGTAGATGATCGCCCCCGGCAGGCGCCAGCCCAGTTGCTCTGCAATTTCAAGGCCGAGTGTCTTCTTTCCCTCGATCCGGTAAGGTTCCCGCAGGGTGGACAGGTCGAACGCCCGGTGTTCGGCGGCGTACCGCCTGGCCAGGGTGCCACAGTCCCCGATATGCCCGTCCACCAGGTGCAAATCTGCGCCGTAGGCGACGATCTGACCGAGGAGCGGCGCCGGCGTCGTGCGGGGCGCGTAGACCCGGACCCGGGCGCCGGCCCTGGCGCCGTAGGCCGCCGCGGCTACACCCGCGTTGCCGGCGGTTGGCAGCACGAATTCACTCACGCCCGCGGCGACGGCGCGCGTCACCGCGGCCGAGAGGCCGCGTGCCTTGAAGGAGCCCGTGGGGTTCACCGCCTCGTCCTTTACCCAGAGGCGCTCGCTCCCGAGCGCAGCGCCGAGCCGGGCGGCCGGTAGGAGCGGCGTGCCGCCTTCTCCCAAGGTCACCGGCTGCTCACCCTCGACCAGGGGCAGGAGCGCTCGATAGCGCCACATCCCTTCCCCGATGCCGCGCTGCTCGAGGGCGGTCCGCGCCTCTAGCGGTACGCTCTGCGCGTACCGAACCAGCCACGGTGACCCGCACGCTTCACACACCGTGGGCAGCCCGGCCGCATCGCGGCGCTGGCCGCATCCCGAGCACTCCAGCGTCCAATCCAACCCGGGTCAGCTCCTGCCGCTGAAGTGGGAGAGAAGGCGCTCGGCCAGGCCCCGCGAGATCCCGTCCACGGCCGCCAGCTCCTCCACGCTCGCCGACTGCACCCCTGCGAGTGAGCCGAACCGTTCGAGGAGCGCCCGGCGCCGGGAGGGCCCGATGCCCGGCACAGTCAGCAGCTCCGAGGTCAGCGTGCGGGCGGCTCTCCGCTTGCGGTTGAACGTCACCGCCACGCGGTGGGCCTCGTCCCTGGCGCGCTGCATCAGCTTGAGGGCCGGGCTGCGCCTGGGAAGCCGCAGCGGCTCGGGGTGGCCCGGCAGGTACACCTCCTCGTCCCGCTTGGCCAGCGAGGCGAGGGACAGCGCTCCCTCCGGCACGGCCGCCGCAGTGGCCGCCGCCAGCGCCGCGTTGAGCTGGCCGCGCCCGCCGTCCACCAGCAACAGCTCGGGGAGGGGCCGCGACTCGTCCAGGCGCCGCTTGAGCCAGCGCGTCACCACTTCGCGCATCGACGCGAAGTCGTCCTGCCCCTCCACCAGCTTGATCTTGAAGGTGCGGTACTCGCCGCGTTTCGGCCGGCCGTTCTCGAACCACACGATCGCGCCCACGGTATCCCGGCCCTGCGAAGTCGAGATGTCGACGCACGCCATCCGGCGCGGCACCGCCGACAGTCCCAGGTCGCGACCCAAGGCGTACACCGGGTCTTCGGCCCGCTCGGCGCCTTCGAAGGTTTCGAGCCTCAGCGTCTCGAGGAGGTGGCGGGCATTCTGGTCCGCGAGGTCCACCAGCCGCCGCGCCGAGCCCCGTTGGGGCACCGTCCAGCGCGCGTCGCCGAACGCGTCGGCGAGCGCGGCCTCGTCCGCGGGCGGGCACGTCAGGCAGGTGACCGGCGCGCGGCGCTCCCGCGGAAGGTAGAAGCGGACGAGGAAGGCGGTGAGGATCTCGCTCTCGGGCACGTCCTCGACGCCCACCAGGAACGTGTGTTCGCTCCCCAGCACCTTCCCTTCCCGGACCCGCAGCACCACCGCGCAGGCGTCGTCCTCGTCGCGCGCCAGGCCGACCGCGTCGCAGGTGCCGCCACCCACGCGCTCGACCGTCGGCGGCTCCTCGATCTGGTCGAGCCGCTTCAAGGCGTCGCGCAGTTCGGCTGCCAGCTCGAAGTCCGTGGCGGCGGACGCGGCCTGCATGCGCTCGCGCAGGTGCTGGCGCACCTCGAGTGTCTTCCCCTCGAGGAACAGCAGCACGTCCTGGATCATGCGCCCGTACGCCCCGTGACTCTCCCACCCTACGCAGGGCGCCCGGCACTTGCGGATGTGGTAGTCGAGGCAGGGCCGGTCCGGCGCATCCGCGGGCAGGTCGTAGGCGCACGAGCGCACCGTGAAGATGCGGCGGATGAGTCGCAGGGTCTGCCGTAGCGCGCCGACGTCGGTGTACGGGCCGAAGTACCGCGCGCCGTCGTCCGCGGCGTTGCGGGTCACCAGTACCCGGGGATAGGGCTCCTGCACCGTGACGGCCAGCCAGGGATACCGCTTGTCGTCCCGCAGGTCCACGTTGAACCTGGGGTGGTACTCCTTGATGAGGTTGTTCTCCAGCAGCAGCGCCTGCGACGGGCTCTGGGTGACGATGGTGTCGAGGTCGGCGATCCGCTGCGCGAGCAGGTTGAGGCGCGGGCTCGCGGCCGCCTCCTCGCCGAAGTACCAGCGCACCCGGATCCTGAGGCTGTTGGCCTTCCCGACGTACAGCACTTCGCCCGCCGCGTCCTTCCAGAGATAGACGCCCGGCGCGTCGGGAAGCGCGTCGAGCTTGCGCTGGAGTGCCTCCTCAGCCACTCCGCGGCCTCCAGGCAAGAACGGCCTGCGCGGCGGGAATCCGGAGCGCCAGCGTAAGCCCTCCGTAGAGCAGCACGTAGGGCACGAGGACCAGGAGGCCGGTGCTGACCCGGTCGAGGCTCACAGCCATCCGCCACACGGCGAATCCGGCCGCGCCCGCCGCAGCGGCGGAACCCCACAACTTGGCGAGATACCAGGGGGCGAAGTGGGTCGCGCCGATCTGCGCCGCGAGGCCCCGCCGCAGCAATGCGAACTCCACCCACGCGGAAAGGCCGGCGCTCGCCGTGAGCCCTACGGCACCCCACTTGAGCGGAATCCCGAGAAGCGACGGCAGCGGCACCGAGCAGAGGAAACCCAGCACGGTGGTCAGCACGACCCGCACCACCGCGTAGCGCATCGGGGTGCGCGTGTCGCCGAGCGCGTAGAAGGTGGACGCCGAGAGCCGGCTCAGGGTGGACGCGAGGAGACCCACGGCCGAGCCGGCGAGGATGGCCCAGACGTAGCGGCTGTCCACGGCGCGGAACCGGCCCGTCTCGAACAGCGCCCCCACGAGCACCTGCCCCAGGGCGAGAAACGCCACCGCGCACGGGACGATGAAGTACGCGATGCGGTGGATCCCGTCCTCGAGCTGGGTGCGCAGCGCGGCGTGGCGCTCCGTTTCACTGCCCTGCGCCGCCGACATCTCGGGCAGCGCCGCGGCCGACACCGACATCCCGAACAGGCTCACCGGCAGCGTGTAGATCAGCTGCGCATTGGCCAGCGCGCCGACCGGATCGTTGCCGAGGAGGCTCGAGATGACCGTGTCCACGAAGGCGCTGAGCTGGTTGACGCCGCGCCCCACCAGCGCCGGCCAGAAGTTGCGCACCACGGTCCGGACGGCGGGATCGGAGCGGCCCGCCGAGAGGCGGAGCCCATGCACCACACCCAGCACGACTGGGAGCTGGGCCAGGACCTGCAGCACGCTGCCGACCACCGCGCCCCAGGCGATGATGACGGCCATGCGATCGGGAGTGGCGTGGCGTCCCGCGATTGCCGCGGCGATGATGGCCGCATTCCAGACCACCGGGGCGGCGTACGACAGGAAGAACTTCCGGTGGCTGTTGAGAATGCCCAGACACCAGGCGGACAGCACCAGGATTCCCGTCGCCGGGAAGAGGATACGCACCAGGGTGATCGTGAGCAGGCGCTTGTCGCCGGTGAACCCCGGAGCGAGCAGGCTCACCACCAGCGGCGTCGCACCGACGCCGACCGCGACGATCACGGCCACGGCGAGCCCCAGCAGACCCGCGACCGCACCGGCCACCTTCCCCGCGTCCCGCTCCCGCCCCTGGGCCAGCAACCGCACGTAGACGGGGATGAACGACGCCGACAGCACGCCTTCGCCGAACAGGTTCTGCAGAAGGTTGGGAATGCGGAACGACGCGCCCAGCGCGTCGGCCACGTAGCCGAGACCGAAGTAGTAGCTGAAGACCCGCTGGCGGATGAAGCCGGCGATCCGGCTGAGGAGGATCCCGGCGGCGACCAGCGCCGACGAGCGCCCCGCCGACCGCGGCATTCCTAGGAGCCGGACTTGGGCAGCGACTTGGGGGCGGCGGCCCGGTGCGCGGGATCGTCGAGCAGCCGCTGCATGTACTGATGCTCTTCCTGAATCTGCGCGAGCTGGCGGCCCACCGTCTCGATCTCGGTCTCGAGGATGGCGACCTTCTTCGACAGCTCCTTGAGGTCCGCTCCGTCCTCGATCTTGCCACCCTGCATCCGCTCGACCCACGCGCGCACGACCGGGGAATCGAGCACGATCGCGGTGAGGGGGATCATCAGCGCGAACGCGATGAGGACGATGACGGCGGCGCCCATCCTGGTAACCTAGGCCCCGGAAGGGGCGGCTTCAAGTAGCCGCTCCACGTGAGCGTGCGCGGCTTCGTGCAGCATTGCCACCAGCGGCTGGCCATGGCGTGCCAGGTAGCTGGCAGCCGTGAGGACACGCTCCTGCGCCTTCCCGTCCGGGAAGAGGTTCGTCCTGGCGCGGGCCAGCTGCTGCAGCGCGGCCTCGTTGTTCCGCTTCAGCGCCGCGACGAGGCGCTTCTCGATCTCGTCGACGCCGTGGACCGCCTGGTTGCGGGTCGTTTCGATCGGGCGCTCGAGAGTGCGCTCCAGCCGGGTCGCGGCCTCTCGTACGGCGGCGTAGCGCTCATCGAGCGCGCCGCGGAGCGCTGCGAGCGCCGCCGCCGCGTCGGCCGGCAGGGCCTCGCGAGCGATCGCCGAGGCCAAGTCTCCCTCGGGTCTGGCGAGGTCGGCGGGCGCGAAGCCAAACCGCTCCAGGACCTTCTCCACCTTCGCCTCGACGATGAACCCCGACAGGCGCGGCGTCGGCACCGGCCTCGGCACGGCGAGGTGAGCGAACAGCGGCGCCACCTGGCGCAGATAGACCAGCTCCGCCGGACCGCCGACGTACGCCACCGTGGGCAGCAGGTGGGCCTCGACCACCGGCCGGAGCAGCACGTTCGCCGACAGGCGCTCCGGGGCCGTACCCACCATCGCCTCGAGGTCAGCCAGCGCAAGCGGCTCCCCCGAGCGGCGGGCCACGAAGCCCGTTGGCGTGATGCGCAGCCGGTCCCGGCCCCCGGCGCCCTCCACCATCGCCAGGCTCATCCCTTCTCCGACCGCCACCGGCGGCTCGACGCCCGCCTCGCGGAGCAGGCTGGCCTCCCGCGCCAGCGCCTCGTCCAACGGCCGTGCCGAGCGGAGCGCCTCGAGCACCAGCGGCCCGGCCGCCCGTTTGAGCGACCCGTCCCAGCCGCGACAGATCACGACGCCGAGCGGCGCGAGCAGCTCGGCCAGCGCGACGGCGCAGGCCTCGGCCATCGAACGGTCGGGCAGGTACGCAGCGCGGAGCCAGCCCACGGTTTCCGTGCGGAACTCGCTGGGCGGCAGCGCCGCCTCCAGCGCCGCGAGCGCCACGGTGCCTTCGGGCCCCACCGGCTCCCGGTAGGCCGGCAGCATGGGCGCGTCGGCCGCTCGCTCGCGCAACGCGATGGTCCGGGCCGCACCGTCGGCGGCGAGGACCGTGCAGTGGTTGATCTCGGCGAAATCGTGATCGTCACCCGCCACCCAGAACACCGGGACCACCGGGCGCGACCACCGGGTGGCCAGCGCCTCTGCCAGCGCCACCGCCGTGAGTGCCTTGTACACGGTGTACAGCGGACCGGTGAACAGTCCAGGCTGTTGGCCGGTCGTGACCGCCAAGGCCCTGCCGGACAACAGCGCGTCACGGGCATGCGCCGCCAACTCGCCCGGCGCGGCCACCAGCGCGCTCGCGGCCGCGGACGGGAAGGCGCGACCGGTCTGCGCCGCCATCGCGGCGGTGTAACCCTGCAGCCCCGGTGGAGCCAGCCGAGCCGCCACGGCCTCGAAGCGAACCGTCACCGCTTCTCCGCCATTAGAATCAGGCGCGGGCTCCCTGCATCGTACGGCCCGCCGTCATAGTCTCCCAGCGCCTCGACCGGGTGCAAACCGACCTCCCGCTCCATGCGCTCCAGCTCCCCCCGCTCGTACAACCGCACCCGTTCCGTGAACGTGCGACTGTCGTGACTCAAGTGGATGCTCTTCTGCACGAACCGCCCGTCGGGCGAGAGGCTGCGCTCCTGCACGACCACGGCGTCGCCGAACGCGCGCTCGTCACGCGGCACGAGCCCTGCTCTGAGCGCGGGCGCGTTGAGGTAATCCAGCACGAACCTCCCTCCCCGCCGCAGCACGCGCGTGATGGCACGCAGGACGCGCTGGTGCTCGCCGTCGCGCGCGAAATAGCCGAAGCTGGTGAACAGGTTCACCACGACGTCGAACGCGCCGTCCGCGAACGGCAGCGAGCGCATGTCGCCGCGCACGTAGCAGCAGCCCCCGCGGCGCCGCGCAGTGTTGAGCAGCAGCACCGACAGGTCGAGCCCGGTGACCCGCACGCCCAGTCGCCGGAGGGCTTCCGCGTGCCGGCCACCGCCGCACGCCAGATCCAGCACCCGTTCGTCCGCCGCAATCCACCCGCGGGCCGCCAGCAGCCCGACGAGTCGCTCAGCCTCCTCCGCGTCGTGGTGCAGGTAGACCTGCAGATACTCTTCGCCGAACCAGCGCTCGAACCACTCGGTCACCGGCCGGACCTGGCAGGCACCACCTGGGCGCGAAACGCGAACAGCTCCGTGCCGGGATCGCGCCATGCCTCCTCCGGCAGCAGAGCCTTCTGGCACACGGCCCGCAGGAACGCCGTGCGGTCCCATCCTTGCTCGACGGCCACCTGCGGCAGCAGCACACCCATGCGCGGCCCGCGCTGCACGATGAGCCCGTCGCGCCCGGGAACGACCTCCGCGGGCCGGATGCGGACGGTGGGCGAGAGCACCGACACCTCCACCGCGAGATCCTCCAGCTCGTCCGGCGCGACGGGCGGAAACCGCGGGTCGTCGTGCGCGGAAGCGACGGCCATGCGTTGCACCGCTTCCCCCACCGGCTGGTCCGGCTCGATGTGCCCCAGGCACCCGCGCAGCGCACCCTCCCGGTGCAGGGAGACGAACACTCCCCGCGGCACGGCCAGCTCCGGATCGTGAGGCAGGCGCGGCAGCGGCTGCCCCCGCACCGACGCCGCGACGGTGACCCGCGCCAGCTCCAGGAGCTGCGCCAGCGCCTGCGGCGACAACAACGCGGGCTCGGTTGTCATCCGCCACGCACCGCGGAGGCCGCGCCGCGCGAGTCTGTGCTCACCCCTCGCATCTCACGTCCCGTAACCACTCGCAACTCGACGTCTCGCAACTGTCCTGCACACTTGCCTCTCCGCTCTGCCCGCGGCTAGGCGTACATGCCCCGCAGCCGATGCACCGCCGCCACCCGATCGATGGCCAGCGTGTAGGCCGCGATCCGCATATTGACGTTGTATTTCTTGGAGACCTCGAGGACATGGTCGAAGCTCTTCACCATGATGTCCTCGAGCCGCTCGTTCACCAGCTGTTCCGTCCAGAACCAGCCGTCGCGATCCTGCACCCACTCGAAGTAGCTCACCGTCACGCCACCGGCGTTCGCCAGGATGTCCGGGACGACGAACACGCCCTTCTGCTCCAGGATTTCGTCCGCTCCCGCCGCGGTAGGCCCGTTGGCCCCTTCGATGATCACCTTCGCCTGGATCTTGGACGCGTTGCGCGCGGTGATGACGTTCTCGAGTGCCGCGGGCAGCAGCACGTCGCACGGCAGTGTAAGGAAGTCCTCGCCGGCGACCGCGTCCGCCTTCGGATACCCGGTGAGGTAGCGGTGCGCATCTCGCCACGCGATCACGTCCTTGATGTCGAGCCCCTTGGCATTGTACAGGCCGCCGGACACGTCGCTGGCGCCCACCACCGTCGCGCCGTTCTCCGCGAGCAGCTCGGCGGCGATCGAGCCGACATTGCCGAACCCCTGCACCACCACCTTTGCACCCTTGAGCGGCAGCCCGAGGTGCTTCAGCGATTCGCGCGTCATGAACATGCAGCCGCGCCCCGTGGCTTCGCGCCGGCCCGCTGAGCCGCCCATCTCCAGCGGCTTGCCCGTGACCACCGCGGTGACGGTGTGCCGCTTGTGCATCGAGTAGGTGTCCATGATCCAGGCCATCACCCGCTCGTTCGTGTTCACGTCGGGCGCGGGCACGTCGGAGTCGGGCCCCAGGGTGTCGATGATGCTGGAGGTGTAGCGCCGCGTCAGCCGCTCCAGCTCTCCCATGGACATCTTGCGCGGATCGCAGATCACCCCGCCCTTCGCACCGCCGAAGGGGATGTTGACCACCGCGCACTTCCATGTCATCCACGCCGCCAGGGCGCGCACCTCGTCCAGCGTGACGCCGAGATCGAACCGGATCCCGCCCTTGCCCGGGCCGCGCGAAATGTTGTACAGCACGCGGTAGCCGGTGAAGACCTCGGTCTCCCCCGAGTCCATCTGGATGGGCAGCGAGACGATGATCTGCATCTGCGGGTTGCGCAGCACCTTGTAGAGCCCCGCGTCGAGCTTCAGCAGTTTCGCGGCGATGTCGAACCGCGACATCATCGCCTCGAACGGGTTCTCGTCGCTCAGGAAGTGGTCCTTGTCCGGCCCCAGAATCTGCTTCGTCTCGGTCATGTGGACATCCGTCGATCGGGCGGCACGACGGCCGCCACGGGGTTGGGTCGTGGATGCGCCGCCCGGCCGAACTGGTCGAGCAGGCGCGCCAATGCATCCTCTCCGCACGTCACGCGCACGTCCAGCTCCGCGACCAGGCAGGCGGGAGCCGGCTCCGGCCACACCGGCCGGAGCCTGACCGCATCCTTCGCGGTCGTCACCACCGTCCCGCCCGGTCCGGCGGCCGCGAGGGCCGCCGTCAGGTCGGACAGCACGTACCGATGGTGGTCGCCGAACGCCACCAGGCGCACCCGCGCGCCCAAGCGCTCGAGCTGAGAGCGAAACAGCGCCGGCTCGCCGATGCCACAGACGGCCACCACGTCACGCCCGTGCAGCCACGCTCCAGCAAGTGGCGTGCCGCCCTCGAGCGGTACCAGGCGGGCGATCTCGAGACTCGCGGCCGCACCCAGTCCCGCACGGGTCCGCGGGGCCAGCCGCCGGGCGATGGCGGCCGCGACCTCCGCCGGAGCCGTCTTGTACGTTACGACGACGCCGTCGCAGCGTCCAAGCGCGCCAAGTCCTTCGCGCCACGGGCCGGCCGGCAGCGGCCACATCCGGTCTCCGGCCGTCTCCGCGGCGACCACGGCGAGCAGCGCGTCGGGCGTGACGTCGCGTCGCTGCAGGCAGTCGTCGAGCACCAGGGCCTGGGCCCCCGCCGCGACGGCCTGCGCCGCGCCGCGCCGGCGATCGCGGTCGGCGACGACCACGGCTTCCGGCGTCCGCGCGCGGTGCTCCTCGGCCTCGTCGCCGCCTCGGTACCCCCGGAGCAGGATGCCCGGCTTGGCGCCGCGGCGCACCAGCTCCCCCGCCAGGTACGCCGCGACCGGCGTCTTCCCCACGCCGCCGACCGCGATGTTGCCGACGCCGAGCGCGGGTTTCGGCAGCCGCCAGGAACGCAGCAGCCCCCGGTCGTAGGCGGCGTTCCGCAGACCGACCGCCGTCCGGTACAGGGCGGCGGGCGCGAGCAGCACGACACGGACCAGCCGCGCCCAGGGCGCCGTGCCCTGCCACACGAGTTGCGCGAACGCCGCGCGGTCCACCGCGCCCTCAGGCCGCCAGGAGCCCGCGCGCCAGCTCGGCGGCTCGCACCGCGGCGCCCGGATCGCCCAGCCGCCGGCGTACGTCCCGCAATCCCTCCAGCTGCGCCCGGCGCTCCGGGCTCGCCGGGTCGAGCAGCGGCAGCACCGCGCGCGCCAGGGCGGCCGGCGTCACCGCGCCCTGGATGAGTTCCGGCGCCACCTGGCGGCCCGCCACGAGGTTGACCATCCCGATCCACGGAACCCGCACCAGGCGGCGCGCGAGCAGGTACGACAGCGGGTGCATCCGATACGCCACCACCAGCGGCGTCTCGGCCACCGCGGCCTCCAGGGTGGATGTCCCGGACTTGCAGAGCGCCGCGTCGGCGGCGGCGAAGCACTCCCGCGGCCGGCCGTGGACAATTCGCACGTCGCCGGCGCCCGGGTACGAGGCGCCACCGGTGGCCGCGACTACCGCCTGCACCTCCGGCCGATCCCGGCGCACCAGCTCGGCCGCTGCGCGGAACGCGGGCCACAGCCGCACCACCTCCTGCTGGCGGCTCCCCGGGAACAGCCCCAGCACCGGCCGCGCCGGATCGAGACCCAGCTCGCCCTTCAGTTGTGCGGAGGCTACGAGCGGCGGGCGGTCCATCAACGGATGGCCCACGAATGTCGTCGCCACGCCGCGCTCGGTGAAGAACGGCTCCTCGAACGGCAGGATCACCGCGAGTCGCGACACGGTGCGGGCCATCTGCCGCACCCGCCGCTCGCCCCACGCCCAGAGTTGCGGCGCGATGTAGTACAGCACCGGCACCCCGGCACGGTGCGCCGCCGCCGCGACCCTCAGATGGAAACCGGGATAGTCGACCAGCACGACCAGGCGCACGTCACCGCCCTTGAGCCGCCGCGTGATGCGGCGCAGCAGCCGCCAGTGCGCCGGGAGCTTGCGCACCACCTCGACAAATCCCATCACCGTGAGATCTTCGATCCGGGCCAGGAGCCTGGCCCCCGCCGCCTCGAGGTGCTGCCCGCCCACACCCTCCACCACAACGTCGGGCACTGCGCGGCGCAGCGCGGCGATCAGGGCCGCCGCATGCTGGTCGCCGGAAGGCTCGCCGGCCGATACGAAGACGGTCCCCGCGCTCACGCGCCCTGGAGCGTCGCGGGACTCCCGACGGCCTCCAGCACGCGGAAGGCGAGGGCCAGAGCCGAGAGCCCGTCCCTGCCCGTCACGGCCGGGGGTCCCTCGCCGCGCGCCGCCTGCACGAAGTTCGCCAGCTCCAGGCCGAGCGGCTCGGCATCCGGCGCGCTCAAGGACACCCGCTCGACCAGCTTGGCCAGGTCGGTGGCGCCGGCGGCGAGCGAACGCTGGGCGTCGGGCTTGAGCCGCAGGAACTCGCCCTTCCCCGCCGCGAGATCGAGCGAGAAGTAGCCGGAGGGCTGGAAGATGCGCAGCTTGCGCACCCGCTCGCGCGCCAGACGGCTCGCCGTCAGGTTGGCCACCGCCCCCGAGGCGAATTCGATGCGCGCGGTCGCAATGTCCACGCTGGGCGTCACCACGCCGATCCCCGACGCCCGCACGTCCACGACCGGCTCCTTCACCAGGGACAGCACCAGGTCCAGGTCGTGGATCATCAGATCCAGGATGACGGCGACGTCGGAGCCGCGCGCCGCGAACGGTGCCACCCGGTCCGACTCGATGAACTTCGGGGACGCGAGGTACGGGGCGGCGGCTCGCAGCGCCCGGTTGAAGCGCTCGACGTGGCCGGTCTGCAGCACCACCCCCGCGCGCTCGGCGGCGTCCACCAGCTGGTGCGCCTGCTCGAGGGTGGCGGCGATCGGTTTCTCCATCAGCACGTGCCGGCCGCGGCCCAGGACGGCAAGCCCCACCTCGTGATGGGCAGGCGTCGGCACCACCACCGACACGGCTTCCGCGTCAGCCAGCAGCGCATCGAGCGAGCGGTACGCCGTGGTCCGGAACTGTGCCGCGATCTCCGCCGCCCGCTCCGAGCGCGTATCGAACACGCCGACCAGCCGCGCGCCGGGCAGTGAGCCGTACAACCGGGCGTGATGGCAACCGAGGCTCCCCACGCCCACGACGCCGACGGGGAGCGGCGTTCCGCTCACACCAGCACTCCGCGCGCGCTCGCCTCGATGAAGTCGAGGAAGGTCTCGACCTCGGGCAGCATCGTCAGCTCGGCGCGCGAGCGCTCGAGCGCCTGGCTGATGTTGAGGCCCGCCCGGAAGAACAGCCGGTAGGCCTTCTTCAGCTCAGCCACGGTCTCGGGCGTGAAGCCGTGGCGCTGCAGGCCCACGGCGTTGAGCCCGTACAGCTTCATCGGGTTCCCCACCGCCTTGCAGTACGGCGGCACGTCCTTGGTCACCCGCGACATCCCGCCGACGAACGCATAGGCGCCGATCTTCACGAACTGGTGCACCGGGGTCAAGCCGCTGATGATGGCGCACTCGTCGATGGTGACGTGGCCCGCCAGCTGGACGCCGTTGGTGAGGATCACCCGGTCGCCGATGTGGCAGTCGTGCGCGATGTGCACGTAGGTCATCACCAGGCAGTTCTTGCCGAGCCGGGTGAGGCGAGACTGGGTCGTGCCGCGATTGATCGTGCAGTACTCGCGGATGACCGTATTCTCGCCGATTTCCACCCAGGTCTCCTCACCGGCGTACTTGAGGTCCTGGGGCGGCCCGCCGAGGATGCTGCCGCTCCCCACCCGGCACTGCGCGCCCAGCCGCACGTTCTGCTCGAGCGTGGCGCGCGCCGCGATCCGGCACCCGGCCGCCACCGTGACCTGTGGCCCGATGATCGCGAAGGGACCGACCTCGACGTCCGGACCGAGCTCTGCCTGCGGCGAGACGATCGCCGTCGGATGGATGGTCGCGTTGCTCATGGCCGCCTCACCGGTCCACGATCCGGGCCATCATCTCCGCCTCCACGACGACGTGCCCGTCCACGTATCCGACCCCGCGCATCCGGCTGGCCCGTTCCTTGTGCTGGATCAGATCGAGCTCGAACCGGATTTGATCGCCCGGCACCACGGGGCGGCGGAACTTCACATTGTCGAGCGACATGAAGTAGACCACCTTCTCCTGGCTTTCACCGGCCTTCTTGATGGATCCCATCAGCATCACCCCGCCGACCTGGGCCATCGCCTCGATCATCAGCACGCCCGGCATGACCGGATGGCCGGGGAAGTGGCCCTGGAAGAACGGCTCGTTGATGGAGACGTTCTTGATCCCGACGATCCGCTTGCCTTCCTCCATCTCGATGATCCGGTCCACCAGCAGCATCGGGTACCGGTGCGGGAGGATCTCGAGGATGTCGCGGATGTCCAGCGGCGGGTGGCCGCTGCTCGCCGCCCGGCGGCGGATCGCGTTGCCAAGCGCCACGTTGCCGCGGTGGCTCGGCCTGTCCGCCACGATGAAGGCGTGGATCCGGCCGCCCACCAGCGCCAGATCGCCCACCAGGTCGGCCGCCTTGTGGCGGACGAACTCGTCGGGCCAGCGCAGGGTGTTGTCCACCACGCCCTGCTCGTCGAGCACAACCGCGTTGGACGTGGAGGCGCCGGCGATGAGGCCCTTGCTGCGGAGCTTCTCGACCTCGCGGACGAAGCCGAAGGTGCGCGCCGGCGCCAGCTCCCGCTCGAACGCCTCAGCGGTGATGTCGTAGCAGCCCGACTGCCGCCCGATCAGTGGATGCGGAAACTCGATGGTCGCGGAGATCCGGAGCCCGGGGGCCGGCCCCACCAGGTAGCTCGCGTCGCCCTCGCGCACCGCAAACGGCTCGTTCACCGTGTACTGGAGCACCTCGCCGCCGTGCTCCGTGGGCTCCGCCTGCCGCACCGCCTCCACGAACGGCTGGAACGAACCGTCGAGGATGGGCGGCTCCGGGCCGGTGAGCTCCACCACGGCGTCGTCCACGCCGCAGGCGTGGAGCGCCGCGAGGATGTGCTCGACGGTGTGCACCTCGGCGCCGTTCGACGACAGCGTGGTGCGGCGCTCCACGCCTGAGACGCTGGACAGCCGCGCCGCAACCGTAGGCGACCCGGCGAGGTCGGCGCGGCGGAACACGATGCCGCTGCCCGGCTCGCCCGCGCAGAACGTCACGCGGGCCTGAACTCCCGTGTGCATCCCTACGCCTTCGAGCGTCACGGCCCGCCGCAGCGTGCGGCGCGCCTGGCTAACCGTTTCCGGACTTCCCACGCTTCACCAGCTCCTCCAAGTCCCCGACGATCTCCGCCAGCCGGTAACTGGCCGCGATCGCCCGCAAGCTCTCACGGATGCCGCGACCGGGATAGCCGAACAGCTCCGCACCCGGCGCGACGTCGCCCATCACTCCGGTCTGGGCCCCGATCCGCGCGCCGCGGCCGACGGTGAGGTGGCCCTTCACCCCCACCTGGCCGGCGAGGATCACGTCGTCCTCCACCCGCGTCGAGCCCGCCAGGCCGACCTGGGCCATGATCAGGCAGCGCGCCCCGATCCGGCAGTTGTGGCCTATCTGCACCAGGTTGTCGATCTTGGTGCCCGGGCCGACGACAGTGTCGTCCACACTCCCGCGGTCGATCGTGGTGTTGGCGCCGATCTCCACGTCGTCGCTGATGATGCAGCGCCCGACGTGCGGGATCTTCTCGTGTCCGGCGCGGCCGGGCACGTAGCCGAAGCCATCTGATCCCAGCACCACACCGGCATGCAGCAGCACGCGCGCGCCGACGGTCGTACCGGGGTAGCACACCACGTTGGGGTAGAGCACGGTGTCGTCGCCCAGCGCAACACCGTCCCCCACCACCACACCCGCCATGATCTCCACCCGGTCGCCGAGCCGGGCGCCGGCACCGATCACCGCGCCGGGCCCCAGTGCCACGTCTCGCCCCAGCACGGCACCCGCCCCGATGATCGCCGTCGGATGGATCGCGGCCGCCCGCGTCGGAACCGGATAAATGGCCCGCACCACGGCGAGCATGGCACGGTGCGGGTCGTCCACCACGATCCGCGTGGCCGGGCCCGGCTGCGCCTCGCGGTGCTCCGCGGTCACGAACACGGCGCCGGCGCGCGACGCGTGAAAGTACGGGAGGTACCGGCCCGCGGCAAGAAACGCGAGATCGTCCGGGCCGGCACGGTCCAGCGGCGCGACGGACACCAGCCGCACGGCGCCGTCGCCGATCAGCGTGCCGCCGACCAGCGCGGCGACCTCCGCCGCGGTGAGGCCGTCACTCACGCCACAGTCCCGGCTGCCTGCTCTAGGACGGCGGCCGCGTGCCGCGCGGCGGACGCGCCGGCGCACGCTGGGTCGTGTCGGCCGGCAGCGGCGGGTTCGCCGATGGCTGCACGGCCGCCGGCGCCGGTTGCCCCGCCCCGGCCTGGAGCCGCTGAATCACCAGCTGCGAGATGTCGAGCGAGCGATCGGCCGTCACCAGCGCGCCCGACTGGGCCGCCGCGTCGAAGATCATCGCGTAGTTGAACTCGGCGCGGATCCCCTCGATCACCGCATTCACCCGCTGCATGATGGGCGCCATCAGCTCCTGCTCGCGCGCCGTCGCCCGGTCCCGCAGGTCTTGCACCTGCTGCTGCGTCCGCTGCTGCATCTGCGCCAGGTCCTGCTGGCGCTGCTGCTTGGCGGCCGGACTCAGCACCAGCGACGTGCGGTTGAACTCGCCCACCGCCGAGTCGAACTGCGCCTGCAGCACGTTCACCTGCTGTTGGAACCCGGTGAGCTCGCGCTGGAAAGTGCTTTCCGCCTGGGCGCGGCCCGGCGTGCCTTGCAGGATCACCGTCGAGTTGATGTAGGCCAGCTTCAGGGGCTGGTCCTGCGCGCGGGCCGGCGGTGCGGTGATGCCCACCAGCAGGAAGGCGGCGAGCGCCGCCCCGGTCAGACGAACCATGTCGATGCTCCTGGCTGCGTGCATGAGCCTGCGTCCGATCACTGGAAGAAGTTGCCGATCTTGAAGTGCAGTTTCCACCCCGGCGTCGGGTTGCCCGAGGCGTCGACCCGGTCGAACCCGTACCCGAGATCCAGGCCGAGCGGACCGAGCGGGGTGATCAGGGCGACGCCGAATCCGGCCCCGCGGAACAGCCGGGTCGGGTTGAAGTCCGACGGGGCCGCCCACACGTTGCCCACGTCGTAGAAGAACGACCCGTAGATGGACTGGCTGAAGCGCAGCCCGAACTCCGCGGTGCTCGCGAAGTACGAGCGCCCGAACGCGCTGCGCGGCACCGCGCCCGTCGAGGCGGCCGGATTGTATCCCTGCGGGGTGATCGAGAATTCGTTGTAGCCCCGGAGCGGAATGCCGTACTGGGTGCCGCCCATCGTGTACAGCTGGTCGAAGAACGGCCCGGCGTTGCCGAAGACGAAGCCCGCCTTGGTCGAGAGCCCGAGCACCAGGTGCACGCCGCCGCCCATCGGCCCGCTGCCCCCGATCATCCCGGCTGGCGCGTACCAGTGCCCCTCGACGTCCAGCTTCTGGTAGGTCGCCGAGCCGCCGAGGATGCCGCCGGTAGTCGACAGGGTGATCGAGTGCATCGAGCCGCCGGTCGGGAACGGCAGGTCCACGCGGGTGTCGCGCGCGAAGGTCACGCCGAGCGTCGAGCGCATGCAGCTCACGCAGCGCAACGATCCGGCCAGCAGGAGCGAGTTGCCCGTGTACGACTCGAAGTCGATGGAGTACGCGGGGAACAGGCGGCTGTACCGGCTGTGCGGCAGCGGGATTCCGAACTGGATGGAGCCCCCGCGGGACGTGATCTGGCCAAGGTCGGAGATGGTATAGCGCGTCCGCGTGTCGTGCACGTCGAACGTGCCGGAGAGCAGGCTGCCGCCCAGCGATGGATCGGTGTAACTGAGGTCGAGCTGGTTGAGGTTGGCGCCGAACTGCCACTGGATGTGCCCCTTCTTCCCTTCGCCGAACAGGTTCGGCTCATCCAGCCCGAGAAACCCTCCCAGCCCCGTCCCCTGCCCCATCGACGCGCCGAAGTTGACGTTCCCGGTCCGCTTCTCCTGGACCTTGAAGATCAGGTCGATGTCGCTGTACGGATCGCTCGCGTTCACCGGGCGCGTGTCGGGGAACGGCAGCGGCTGCTCGAAGAAGCCCAGGTTGGAGATGTTCTGGTACGACTTGATCACCCGGTCCTGCGCGAACACGTCGCCCGGCAGGATGATCAACGCCTCGCGGATCACCCGCTCGTGGGTGACGTCGTTGCCGACGATGTCGATCCGGTTGACCAGCGCCGGGCGCCCCTCCGTGATGTTCCAGGTCAGATTGACCTTGGGCCAGCCGGTGGAGTCAGTCGGCTCGATTCGCTCGATCTGCGGCGTGATGTCCGCGTAGATGTAGCCCTGGTTCGCGTACTGCGTCTTCAGCTTCGTCGTGGCATCGTCCCAGCGGTTCTGGTCGAACCACACCGGCCCGCCGCAGCTCTTGAGCAGGCAGCGCAGCCCGCTCGACCGTTGCGGCGCGAACGGATTGAGGTTCATCACCTCTTCGGTCGAGAAGCGGTGGTTGCCCTGGACCTTGACCGTCCCCACTTCGTACGGCCGGCCCTCTTCCACCGTGAGGATCAGCGTCGCCTTGCCGTTGTTCCGGTCGACCAGCAGGGTGTCGTGCACCACCCGGAAGTCGACGTACCCGCGGCTGCCGTAGAAGGCGGGCAGCCGCTCCTCGATGTCCTGGCGGATCTCGTCCTTGGCGTACTCGCCCCGGCGAAACCACCAGAAGCCCTCGGGCCGGGTCTTCATCTGGGCGACGACCTCGCTGGCCGGAATGGCGTTGGCCCCCTCGATGCGCACCGCCGAGATCGCGACCCGCCGCCCTTCGTCGATGTCGAGCACCACCCGGACGTGCTCGCTGTCCACCGGGATCACCTGCGGCGTCACCGCCGAGAGGTAGTAGCCCTCAGCCTCGTACATCGAGTCGATCCGCTGGCGGGCGCGCTCGACGTAGCCCGGGTTGAGCGGGTGCCCGGCCGGCAGCTCCACCAGGTCGCGCACCGACCGCTCGGAGAGCAGGTCCGCGCCGCGCACCGTCACCCGCACCAGCAGCGGCCGCTCCACGACCCGGATGACCAGGATCTCCGCGCTGTCCGGGCCGACGGTCCGCAGGATGCTCAGCGAGTCGAATTCGCCGCTGTCGAACAGGCCGCGGAGTGCCCGCTGGATGTCGCGGAAGCCGATCGGAGTCTTGAGTGGGATCGCGGCCGCGTTGACGATGGCCGCTCGCGTGATGCGGTGATTGCCCTCGATGACGATCGAGTCCACCCGCCCGCCCGGAATCGGCTCCTGCATCGGCGCGGGCTGCTGCGCGCCGCCGGGCGGCGGCGCTGCACCGGGGCGCTGCGCAGCCGCCGGGCGCGGCGCCCCGGCCAGCGCGATGCCGGCCGCCAGGATGGTCGTGACGAGCGCGCCACGCATCAGCGGCGCGGCGCTACGCCTTCGAGCTCGACAGCGCCCGGAACTGCAAGCGGTCGCCGTCCGGCGCGGTGTCGACCTCGATCTCGTCGCCGCGCGCGAACTCGGCGAGCAGGATCTTCTCCGACAGCGGGTCCTCGATGTACCGCTGAATCGCGCGCTTCAAGGGCCGCGCGCCGAAGTGCTCGTCGTACCCCTGCCGGACCAGGAAGTCCGTCGCCGGCTCGGTGAGCCGGATGGTCAACTCCTCGTCGGCCAGGCGGGTCATCAGCTCCTTGAGCACGATGCCGACGATCTGCGTGATGTGCTCCCGGCTCAGCGGGTGGAACACGATCACGTCGTCCAGCCGGTTGAGGAACTCCGGGTTGAAGGTCTTGTTGATCTCCTCCTTCACCTTCTCGGCGATCTTCTCGAACGCCGTCCCCGGCGTGGACTGCACGAAGCCCAGCGTCCCGCCCTTGGTGATGTCGCGCGCGCCGACGTTCGACGTCATGATGACCACGGTGTTCTTGAAGTCGATCACCCGGCCGTAGTTGTCGGTGAGTCGCCCCTCGTCCAGCACCTGCAGCAGGATGTTGAACACGTCGGGGTGGGCCTTCTCGATCTCGTCGAGCAGCACCACGGAGTACGGCTTGCGCCGCACCGCCTTGGTGAGCGTGCCGGAATCCTCGTAGCCCACGTAGCCCGGCGGCGCGCCGATCAGCCGGGAGACGCTGAACTTCTCCATGTACTCCGACATGTCCACCCGGATCAGCGCCTGGACGTCGGCGAACAGGAACCGCGCCAGCGAGCGCGCCAACTCCGTCTTCCCCACCCCCGTGGGGCCCGAGAAGATGAACGAGCCGATGGGCCGCCGCGGATCCTTGAGGCCGGCGCGCGAGCGGCGGATCGCCCGAGAGATGGCGGCGATGGCCTCGTCCTGGCCCACCACCGACTTGTGCATCTCGTCTTCCATCCGGATCAGTCGCGACGTCTCCGCTTCCTGCAGCCGGGTGACGGGAATGCCGGTCCACCGCGACACGATGAAAGCGATCTCCTCTTCCCCGACCACGGGGCGGCGGGTTTGCCGCTCCCGCTCCCACGCCTCCTGCCGTGCCAGGATCGCGCCCTGCAGCTCGCGCTCCTGGTCCCGCAGCGCGGCCGCGCGCTCGAAATTCTGGTCGCGCACCGCGGCCTCCTTCTCCTTGTTGATCGCCTCCAGTTTCTCCTTCAGCTCCGCGACCTCGGGCGGCGGCACCTGCGCGCCGATCCGCGCCCGCGCCCCGGCCTCGTCGATGACGTCGATCGCCTTGTCCGGAAGGAACCGGTCGGTGATGTAGCGCTCCGACAGGCGGGCCGCCGCGTCCAGCGAGACGTCCGGGATCTGGATGCGGTGATGATCCTCGTAGCGCTTCCGCAGCCCCTTGAGGATGTCGATCGTCTCGTCCAGCGTCGGCGGCTCCACGATCACCGTCTGGAAGCGCCGCTCCAGCGCGCCGTCCTTCTCGATGTACTTGCGGTACTCGTTGAGCGTCGAGGCGCCCACACACTGCAGCTCGCCCCGCGCCAGCGCCGGCTTCAGCATGTTCGACGCGTCGATTGCGCCCTCGGCCGCACCGGCGCCCACCAGCGTGTGCAGCTCGTCGATGAACAGCACGATGTGGCGGTTCAGGGCGATCTCGTTCATCACCGCCTTGAGCCGCTCCTCGAACTGCCCGCGGTACTTGGTCCCCGCGATCACCGCCGCCATGTCCAGCGCCAGCACCCGGTGGTCCTTCAGCGCCTCGGGACAGGTGCCGGAGGCGATCAGCTGGGCCAGCCCCTCGACGATCGCCGTCTTCCCCACCCCCGGCTCGCCGATCAGCACCGGGTTGTTCTTCTTGCGCCGGGACAGGACCTCCATCACCCGCTCGATCTCCTTCTGGCGGCCGATGGTCGGATCCAGCTGGCCCTCCCCCGCGAGCTGCGTCAGGTCGCGGCAGAAATGGTCCAGCGCCGGCGTCTTGGACTTCTTCTCGCTCTTCTGAGGGGCCGGCGTCGCGGCCGCGCCCGCGCCCGCCTGCGGCGGCATCTCACTGCCCAGCAGCCGCAGCACTTCGGCGCGTGCCTGCTCGAGATTCACGCCGGCGTCGGTCAGCACCTGTGCCGCGATGCCCTTCTCCTCGCGCAACAGGCCGAGCAGCAGATGCTCCGTGCCGACATACGAGTGGTTGAGCTCCCGCGCCTCCGACATCGCCAGCTCCAACACCTTCTTGGCGCGCGACGTGTATGGCAGGTCGGAGCCGGCCGCAGCTGCGGCCTTCCCCTTCTTCACGGTGTCCTCGATCTTCTGCTGCACTTCCTCGAGATCCACCTGGAGGTTCGCCAGCACCGCGGCGGCGACACCCTCACCCTCCCGGATCAACCCCAGCAGGATGTGCTCCGTGCCCACGTACTCATGATGCAGACGGGCCGCCTCTTCGCGGGCCATCTGGAGCACTTTGCGCACACGATCGGTGAAGTTGTAGCCGTTCATAGTCCCGAAACCTCGTCTCCGCCCGAGTCCCGCCAGATCAACCCGCCCGCGCCGCCTCTTCCTCGAGGACCGTGCGCACGTACGACGCCCTCGCGGCGCGCTGCTCCGTGTCCCGCGGGGCGCGCACTTCGAGGGCGGCGAGATGAGCGGGTTGCGTGTAAATCAGCAACTTGTTCAACGTATAGACACTGAGCTTCGGGATCAGTTGCAGACCGACGCCCAGCCGCACGCCCGACAACAGGTTCATCGTCTCTTCGAACGACAGGCTGCGCGCATACCTGAGCAGCGCATACGCCCGCCACACCTTGTCCTCGATGATCGCCGGCGCTTCCTGCAGCAGCTTCTGGCGCGCCTGCTCTTCGTACTTCACCACCTGGCGCACGATCTTGCCCAGGTGGTCGAGCAACTCGTCCTCGGACTTGCCCAGCGTCGTCTGATTCGACAGCTGGAAGAAGTTGCCGACGACTTCGCTCCCCTCCCCGTAGAGACCGCGGAACGTCAGGCCGACCTGGGTCAGCCCCTGCAGCACCTTCGCGATCTCCTTGGTTAACACGAGCCCCGGCAGGTGAATCAGCACCGATGCCCGGAGCCCCGTGCCCGCATTCGTCGGACACGCCGTAAGATAGCCAAACTCCTGATGGAAGGCGACGGGAACCGCGGCCCCGAGATCCCGGTCGAGCCGCTCAAGATCAGCGTACGCCTGGCTCAACGCGAATCCCGAGTGAAACACTTGCAAGCGCAGGTGATCCTCTTCGTTCACCATCAGGCCGAGCGAGCCCGCGAGGTACACCGCGGCGTGGCTGTGGCCGCTCCGCTCCGCCGCGGCGGTCGCCAGCTCCTTGCTGATGAGATGGCGCTCGTGCAGGAGCAGGCGGTCGGCGGGCTCGAGGTCGTCCACCAGGAAGCGTACGCCGCCCTTGGACTGCGCGGAGAGCTGCCACACGCGATCCACGTCCTCGAGCACGCGCCGGCGGTCGGCCTCCGACGCGCGGACCGTGAACGGCACGCCGTCGAGGTTGCGCGCGAGGCGTACCCGGGTCGAGAGCACGATGTTTGCCATGGGCCCGCTGGCGTCGAGCCAGCCGAGCCCGCCGTCGGGGATCAACGTGAGATCGATCATTCCAGCACCTTCAGGCGATCCCGCAGCTCCGCCGCCAACTCGAAGTTCTCCTCCCGGATCGCGCGCTGGAGCTGATCCCTCAGCGCACCGACCTCGCGTCCGGCGCCGGCCGCCGTCTCCTCGTTCGCCGGCGGCGTCCCGGCCACGGGGGCGGCGTAGCGCTCGCCGACGTGCTGCGAGCTGCCGTGCAGGCGCCGCAGCAGGTCCCTGAGGTGCGGCTCGAAGGTCGTGTAGCAGCGGGCGCACCCCAGCCGGCCGGTCTGCCGGAAATCGTGGAGCGTGCCGCCGCAGGCGGGGCACACGACCTCCGCGGCGGTGCCTCCCTCGGCGGCGCCGCCCTTGCCGAGCGACGCGAGGAAGTCACCGAGCGGGAACTTCGCCACGCTCGCCCCGGTCTCCACGCCCTTCTCCGCCGCGCATTGCTCGCACAGGTGCATCGTGGTCACGGTGTTGTCCACGATCTGGGTGAGGTGGATCTGGGCCTCGCGCTCGCCGCAGCTGTCGCACAGCATCAGAGCATCGCCTCCACTTCGCGCGCGGTCGACAGGCGCCCGTCCTCGAGCAGCAGGACGCGGTCGGCGCGCTGCGCCAGCTGGCGGTTGTGCGTCACGATGACGACCGCTGTCCCGGACTCGCGCGCCAGCCGGAAGAACAGATCCGACACCATCACGCCGTTGCCGTGGTCGAGATTGCCGGTCGGCTCGTCCGCCAGCACCAGGCCGGGATCGTGCACCAGCGCGCGCGCCACCGCGCAACGCTGCTGCTCGCCGCCCGACAGCGCGCCCGGCCGATGGGTCATCCGCCCGCCGAGGCCGACCGCACCCAGCATCTCCGCCGCGCGCACGCGGGCCCGGGCCGGCTCCCAGCCCGCGATCCTGAGCGGCATCATCACGTTCTCCAGCGCACTGAACTCCCGCAGCAGGTGATGAAACTGGAACACGAAACCGAGGCGGCGGTTCCGCAGCGCCGACAAGGCGGCTGGATCCAGCGAGCTGTACGCCGCGTCGTCCAGGCGGATCTCCCCTGACGTCGGCAGGTCCAGGGCGCCCACCAGGTGCAGCAGCGTACTCTTGCCCGAGCCGCTCGCGCCCACGATGGCGACCACTTCGCCGCCGGCCACCGCCAGGTCCACGCCCGACAGCACCTCGAGCCAGCCCGCGTCGCCCGAGGGGAACCGCTTGGTGAGCGCGCGCACGTCGAGCAGCACGGTCATTCGTGCCGGATCGCTTCCACCGGAATGAGCTTCGCCGCCTGGGCCGACGGGTACACCGTGGCCAGGGCCGCGATGCAGAGGCTCGCCAGCACGACGGTCACGACGTCCGAGACGGCCAGGCTCACCGGCAGATGGTCGATGAAGTACACCGTAGGATCCAGGGGGATGAGCCGGTAGCGGCCCACCGCCGTGGCCAGCACCACGCCGCCCACGGTGCCCACGGCCGTGCCGATCACCCCCACGACCACGCCCTGGGCCACGAAGATCCTGCGCACCTGCCCCGCGGTCATCCCCATAGCCCGCAGGATGCCGATCTCCTTGGTGCGGTCGCCGACCGCCATGGTCAGGGTGCTGACGATGTTGAACGCCGCGACCAGCACGATCAGCAGCAGGATCACGGCCATCGCGAGCTTCTCGAGCTTGAGGGCGGAGAACAGCGAGGCGTTCTGGGTGGACCAGTCCATCGCGCGGTACGGGTAGCCGAGCTTGAGCTCGATCGCGCGCGCCACCGCGCCGGCGCGCCACGGATCCCGAACCCGCGCCTCGATCCCGGTCACGGCGTTGCCCAGCGCGGCGAAGCGCTGCGCCACCGGCCGCGACATGACGACGTACGTGTTGTCGTACTCGTACATCCCGGTCTCGAAGATCCCGGTCACCTCGAACCGCCAGTAGCGTGGCACGAACGCGCCGAGCGACGGATTGAACGAGGAACCGGCCGGCGAGATGAGCGTGACGACGCTGCCGGGATAGACGTCCAGGCGCGAGGCGAGACGCTGGCCGATGATCACCCCGCCGTCCACGTCCTTCGCCTCGGTCCTGAACCGCAGGTCACCGCTGGTGAAGCTCCGCGCCAGGCCCGTGACCGAGGCGCGGCCGGTGTCCTGCTCCAGGCCGATCACCGCGACCCCTTCCGCGTAGTCGTGCCCGGCCGAGAGCAGCCCCTGCGACAGCACGAACGGAAGTGCGGCGACGACCTGTGGCTCCTGCCGCACCACGCCCAGGACCCGCTGCCAGTCATCGATGCGCAGACCCTCGCCGTAGGTGAGCACCCTCAGGTGCGGGTTCGCGATCAGGATCTTCTCCCGCAGGTCCTTCTGCAGGCCGCTCATGACCCCGATGACCACGATCAGCGCCATCACCCCCAGCGTCACGCCGGCGATCGCGATCAGGGTGATGAGCGAGACGAACCGCGAGGCCCGACGGCTCCTCAAGTACCGGCCGGCGATCCACCACTCCACGCGGCTCATTCGGGACGCAACGCCGGGAACAGGATCACGTCACGGATCGACCGCGCGCCGGTCACCAGCATCGTGAGCCGGTCGATGCCGAGCCCCATCCCGCCCGTGGGCGGCAGGCCGTACTCGAGCGAGCGCAGGTAGTCCTCGTCCAGCGCCTGCGCCTCCTCGTCCCCCCCGCGCGCAGGACGCCCTGCGCCTCGAAGCGGCGGCGCTGATCGTCCGGGTCGTTCAGCTCGGAGAAGGCGTTGGCCAGCTCGTACCCCCCGACGAACAGCTCGAACCGCTCCGCCAGCTCCGGATCGCCGCGCTTGGGCTTGGCCAGGGGCGACATCTCGATCGGGAAGTCGAGGATGAAGACCGGGGCGTCCAGCTTGGGCTCGACCGACGCCTTGAACAGCTGGTCGATCAGCCGGCCCCGGCCCGCCGACTGGTCGGGCGCGATCCCGCGCCGCGCCAGCTCCGCCGCGAGCGCCGCCGCGTCGTTCTTCCTGAGGTCCACGCCCGCGTGCTCCTGCACCAGCTCGTAGAACCCGGCGCGGCGCCACGGCGGCGTCAGGTCCACCGGCTTCCCCCTCGCCTCCACGACCAGGCCCCCGGTCACCTCACGCACCACCTCCACCAGGAGCGCCTGCGTCATCTCCAGCACGTCCATGTAGTCCACGTAGGCTTCGTACGTCTCGAGCATCGTGAATTCGGGGTTGTGCAGCCGGTCCATCCCCTCGTTCCGGAAATCCTTGCCGATCTCATACACCCGCTCGCACCCGCCGACGATCAGCCGCTTGAGGTACAGCTCGTCGGCGATGCGGAGGTAGAAGTCGGTGCCGAGCGCGTTGTACCGCGTGACGAACGGCCGCGCGGACGCGCCGCCGTACAGCGGCTGCAGGATGGGCGTCTCCACCTCGAGGAAACCGCGCGCATCGAGGGACCGCCGGATCGCGCGCACCACCGCCGCCCGCTGCTCGAACAGCGCCCGGCGCTCGGGGTGCACCGCCAGGTCGGCGTAGCGCTGCCGGTAGCGCTGCTCCGGATCCGCCAGCTCGGAGAAGTGCGCCTCGCTCCCGTCCTCGCCCGCGGCGGTCTTGCCCAGGGGCAGCGGCCGCAGCGCCTTGGCCAGCAGCTCGAACCGCTCCACCTTCACCGTGATCTCGCCGGTCCGGGTGCGGAACAGCGCGCCGGCGGCACCCACGTGGTCGCCGAGGTCGAGGAGGCCGAGCACGTCGAACAGCTCGCCGCCGAGGTCGTCACGGCGGAAGTAGAGCTGGATCCGCCCGCTCGCATCGGCCAGGTGCGCGAACATCGTCTTGCCGTGCGCGCGGATCGCCACTAGCCGGCCGGCAACCGCGACCGCGGGACCTTCCTTCCCGTCCACGAACGCCGCCAGCGCTCCAGCGGCCGTGTGCGAGCGCGCAAAGCGGTACGCGAACGGCGGGACGCCGCGCGCGCGCAGCGCCTCCAGCTTGTCGCGTCGCGCCAGCTCCACGAAGCCCCGCTCCGCCGCCTGCTCGCTCACCGCGCGGTCCTCCCAAAGCGCTGCAGGTACGCCTCGATGAAGCCGTCGAGATCTCCGTCCATCACCCGCTGCACGTCACCCACCTTCAGTTCGGTGCGGTGGTCGTTCACCATCGTGTACGGTTGGAAGACGTACGAGCGGATCTGGTTCCCCCACGAGTTGTCGGTCTTCGTGGCCTCGATCTTCTGCCGCTTCTTCTCCTGCTCGTCGAGCGCGCGCTGGTACAGGGCCGCCCTCAGCATTTTGAGCGCGGTGGCCTTGTTCTTGTGCTGGCTTCGCTCCTGCTGGCAGGACACCACGATCCCGCTCGGCAGGTGCGTCAGCCGCACCGCCGATGACGTCTTGTTGACGTGCTGCCCCCCCGCCCCGGAAGCGCGGAACACGTCCATCTTGATGTCCTCGTCCCGGAGGTCGATCTCGATCGTGTCGTCCACCACGGGATACACGAACACCGAGGCGAAGGAGGTGTGCCGGCGCGCCTGCGCATCGAAGGGCGAGATGCGCACCAGCCGGTGCACGCCCTTCTCCGCCTTGAGGAAGCCGTACGCGTACTGCCCCTTGATCTCTACCGACACCGACTTGATGCCGGCCTCTTCGCCGGCCAGCAGGTCGAGGACGCTCACGGCGAAGCCCTTCCGTTCCGCCCACCGCCCGTACATCCGCATCAGCATCTCGGCCCAGTCCTGCGACTCGGTGCCTCCGGCCCCCGGATGGATGGTGAGCAGCGCGTCGAGTTGGTCCTCGGGGCCCTGCAGCATGGTCTGCAGCACCAGCCGCTCGACGTGGCCCGCCAGCTCCGTTGCCTCCCCCTCCAATTCCCGCTCGACCTCCGCGTCGGACTCGTGCTCCAGCAGCTCCGCCAACTCGCGCGCGTGGTCGACCCGCTGCCGCACCTCCTGGTACGGCTGGGTCCACCGCTTCAGCGACTTCACTTCCTCGACGGTCTTGCGGGCGGAGTCGGCGTTGTCCCAGAAGCCGGGCTGGGACATCGCCCCTTCCAGGGCGGCGAGGCGGGCTAGCTTGGCGTCAACGTCAAAGATAGCCCCTGAGTTCGATGAGGCGTTGGTCCAAGTCGCGCAGCGAATCACGCACTGAAGTGGCAATCATCCCGGCACTGTCCTTGGCTGAGTAACGTAAGGCAAGATAAGAGGTTACGACCTGCCACGCCAGTAGTGTTTGGGCTCGGCCCCGAGCAGCAGACGACGCATCTTCTCGCGGTGCCGCACTAGGACGAGGAGGCAGACGGGGAGCGATGCCCCGGCGTACGCCCAGCCTGCCACGACGCCGAGCAGGATCGGGAGCACGGCGGTCGCCACCACGATCCCGAGGGCGATGTAGCCGGACAGCACGTAGCCCAGGGCCCACACCACGGCCCACAGCGGCACCGAGAGCGGCGTGAGCATCGAGAGCGCGCCCGCCGCCGCAGCCAGACCCTTGCCGCCCTTGCCGCGGAGCCAGATCGGGTAGTTGTGGCCGGCGACAACCAGTGTCGCGACGAGCGATTGCGTCACCGGTCCCGCCCCGTCGCCAGCGAGCAGCACGGCCACAACGCCCTTGCCCACGTCCAGGATCAGGACCACCACCCCGACCCAACCCAGGCCGGTAGCCCGGAACGCATTGAGGGCCCCGACGTTGCCGCTCTCGACGGTGCGGAGGTCGGGGCCCTTCGCGAAGCGAACCATCAGATACGCGCTCGGCAGCGAGCCCACCAGGTAGGCCGCCACCGCGAGCGCCAGATAACGCATCAGAAGATCCGCTGTCCCCCGGCTAGGATCTCGTTCAGCGCGTCCGCGAAGTGAGTCGTGGACTTCGCCACGTCCTCACCTACCTGGAGCACGAACTCCTCGTAGCTCTTCTTGATCTCCTCGCGGAAGATGTCCTTCAGCGTCCCGTCCTTGAGCCCCTGGGCCCGCTTGGCGGGATGGTACGAGACCATATCGGAGATGAGCGCGCGGGCCAGGCGCCGGGCCTTGACCTGCGGGTCCTGAACGAGGAACGGATTGACGATTCGGCCCGGCGTGCCGGGCACCGTCGCGCGCGTCGCGGTGGGAATCGTGACCGCGGGAGCCACCAGCGTCACGGGCTCGACCGGCGGCGCGGCCGGCCGTGGGGGCGTCGGCGCCGGCGCGACGGGAGGCGCGACGGCGGCGGCCCACGGCGGCGATGCGACGGGCTCCGGCGGCGCCGGTGGCGGCGCCGGCACGACCGCTGCGGGAGGCGTGTACGGCGGCGGCGCGGCCGCCGGGACCGCTCGTGGCGGCGCAGCGAACGGTGGCGCAAAAGGCCCCGGCGCAGCGGGCGCCGCCGGCCTGGCCGGCGGAGCAGCGATGGGCCGCGTGACGAAGATCGGAGCTGGCGGCACCGCGACGGCCGGTGCGGGCGGAGGAGGCGCAGGCATCGGCGCGACAACACGTGGCGGCGGAGCGCTCACCTCCACGGGCGCCGCGGGAGGAGCGGCGATGGCGGCCGGCGGCGCTCCCACCGAGAACACCGTCCGGCATACGGAACACCGCGCCCGCACCCCGCCCGCCGGCAGCTTCGCCGGGTCCACCCGGAACACCGTCTGACAGCTCGGACACGTCGCATTCATCGTCTATCTGCCCTCGTCCGGACCCGGGTCGTGCCGTCGGTCAAACACGAACACCGATCCGGGCAGCGTCTTCGCGTAACTCTTCATCTCGGTCGCCAGCTCGCTCACCTGCGCGGGATGCGAGAACCGGCGCCGCTCGTTGGTGACGATCCCGATCGACAACGTCATGAACGGCACCTTGTGCAACTGCCCGCGCCGGTCCTTGCCGAAGAAGTAGCCGGCCCGGCGGTCCTGGTCGGAGTACTGAAACGGGATCAGCAGGTCGAAGACCGTGATGATCTCGCCGCAGCACGGTGCCGCATCCTCCAGCGGCAACACCAGGATGAAGTCGTCGCCGCCGATGTGGCCGACGAACCCGCCCGGCCCGCACAGCCCTTTGACCACGTCGTGGAGGATCCGGGACAGCAGCAGAATAACCCGGTCTCCGTCGTAGTACGAGTAGCGGTCGTTGTACTCCTTGAAGTGGTCCAGGTCCGCGTAGCAGACGGCGAACAGCCCGCCCGCGTCCATGTACCGCTTGATCTCGCGCTCGATCTCGTTGGTGCCCGGCAGCCGCGTGGACGGATGGACGCTGACGTTCCGTTCCGTGCGGGTGAGCAGAACGTCGAGCCGCGAGCGCTGCTCCTCAGGCTCGAAGATCGGCGTGAGCACTTCGTCGGCCCCGGCGCGAAACGCCTCATGCACGCTGCTCGCCGAGTGGTGATCTGCGAGGAACGCAATCGGCACGATCGCCGTGTACGGATCGGCCTTGAGCCGCTCGCACAGCGTACGGCCTTGCGCTGCCGCTCCGTCGCCGTCGACCAGCACCAGCGCCGGGAGAGCACGCAGTGCCATCGCCTCGATTTGCGCCGGGTCGCCGACCGCGACCGACGGAAATCCCTTCCCGGCGACCCATGCCGACACGAGTGGCGGCAGCGGTCGGGCCGCGGGCGAAAAGAAGATAATCGTGGGCCGCGTCCGCACCGATCGTAGCTCGCAAGTTGCGAGGTCACAACAAACTACGGTTCACGGGGGGGGGTGTCAATCGGCGCGTGGACGATCCGCTTCGCGTCCCCAGCCGCGCGCCCGGATCAAAACGCGCGCGACCAGACCAGCAGCATGGTCTGTGGGTTCTCCAGCACGTGCACCCGCGGCATCACGCTGCCCCGTCCGAGCCGGGCTATGATGAAGGCGTCGATGAAGCTTGACAGGTGGTTGGCGAGCATGGCGCCGAGGTAGTTCGTGGCGGTCCGGTAGGCGTTGTCGCTGTCGTGGATGGTCTGCCGGTACTCGTCCATCTCAAGCCGCGCATCCGTCCAGCTCCACCGGAACGCGTCGCCGAACGCCCGCTGCCGGTAGAAGGCCAGTGCCGCCTGGTAGCGAGGATCGGACGGCGACGGGATGGAGTCCGGGTTCGTGAAGTAGTTGCGCCGCGCCAGCAGCCACATCGCGCCGTTGAAGGTCGTGGTGTCCGTCTGCGGCGCGAACGTGCCCGGCACGGTCGACATGTTGTAGGCGCCGCTCTCGACGTAGTGCGACATCGTCTCGTAGTAGTCCCACGGCCCGTCCACGCGCGTGGAGGTGAACGGCTGCCGCGCCACATCGAACGCCAGCGTCTCGAACTGGGACCGCAGCTGCCGTCCCTGCTGCGACCAGGCGAGGGCCCGGGCCACGAGCCATACTTCGGTCGCGAGGTACACGATGCCCCGGTCGCGATGCGCCAGGAGCTGCCCCGATCCGGGAAGGACCAGCGACGCGAGCGGCCGGACCCACGGCCGCTTCCACACCGGCATCGCGGCGGCCGCCGGCACCACCGCCGGCGGGGCGGCGCCTTGGGCGAACGCCCGGCAATCCGGCAGGGTCGCGCAACCAAGTGCGCAGAGCAGGGCCCGCGAACGCAGCCGCACGCTAGAAGACCACGCGGAAGTTGAACTGGACCGGCTCGGTGTCTCCGACGTCTTCAGCCGAGTTGAACGTGCGGGCGAGGTCGAAGGAGATGCTGCCGAGCTTGACGCCGATGCCCAGGGCGGGGCCGCGCTCGTTGGAATCGAGGAACGCGTAGCCGAACCGCACACGCAGCGTCTCGCCCACGCCGGACTCGACCCCGACCAGCGTTACCGTCGTGAGTGGGCCCTCGAGCACTGTCCCCTGCACGTCGGCCAGCACTCGCGCATCCAACCCCTGCACCCCTTCTGTCGGGCGCACCAGCTCGGCGCTCATGCCCACCGACAACCGCGTGGGAAGCGGGTCGGCCTGCGCCCGGTTGTTGACCTGCAGGTCGAAGCCGAGGTTCCTCAGGCTCACGCCTACCACGACCGGCCGCCAGCTCCCGAAGGTGTACTGCGCGCCGAGATCCACCGCCTGCGTCGTGCCGGTCGCGGTAGGCACCTGGCTGCAGTCGCCGGAGCAATCCACCCGGAACTGCACCAGCTTGTACGTGATTCCCGCCGCCAGCGCACCGACGTTGGTCGCGTAGCTCGCCATCAACGCCAGGTTGCTGGGACTGATCTGGCCCACCGGCTCCGGCCCCAGATCGCCGCGCGTGACCGACAGGTCGCCGTAGTTGACCAGGTACGCCGCGAGCGCGAAGGTGCCCAGCCGCGTCGAGGGCACGGCGAACACGACGGCATCGCCGCTGCCGAAGAACGCATCGTAGTGGTAGATGGCGAACTCGGGCTTGACGAGGCTGGCGAGGCCGGCCGGGTTCCAGAAGATGGCCTCGCTGGAGCCGCCGTCGGCCGTGGCCGCCTGGCCGAGGGCCACCGCCCGTGCCCCCACGGGGAGGAGCAGGAAGGCTCCGCCTTCGATGCCCGCCGATGCCCCCTGCGCCCGGGACGGCTGCGCGCGCCCCGCCACGAGCAGTGCGGCGGCGGCGAGGGCAGCGCCGAGGCGGGTTCTAGAGTGGCTTGGCCTCATCGATGAGCATGATCGGGATGCCATCGTCGACGGCGAAGCGCAGGCGGCAGGCGTGGCAGACCAGCTCCTCGGCCGGCGGCGCCGTGCGGTACTCCAGCTCACCCTTGCACTTGGGGCACACCAGGATCTCCAGCAGGTCTTTGGGCAGTGTCATCGGCCCTTCTCCTTGTGCGGCGGCAGTCCGAGCTGCGCGAGTCGCGTGGGATCCGCGCGCCACTTCGGCCACACGGTGACCCACAGGTCGAGATGGACGCGCCGGTCGAGGAACGCCGCGATGCGCGCGCGCGCCGCGGTCCCGACCGCCTTGATGGTGCGCCCGCCCTTGCCGAGGACGATCGGCTTCTGGCTCTCCCGCTCGACGGCGAGGGTCGCCCGAATATATACCCCGGCGTCGGTCTCACGGAACGCGTCGATCTGGACGGCGACCGCGTAGGGCAGTTCCTGCCGCAGCTCGGCGAACACCGCTTCGCGGATGAACTCGGCGGCGAAGAAGCGCAGTGGCTGGGTCCCGACGTCCTCGGGATCGTAGCGAAACGGTCCCTCGGGGAGGGCGTGCGTGACCCGCTCCTTGAGGCGGTCCATGCCCTCCCCCGTCACCGCCGATACTGCCAGCGCCCCCGCCTCGAGCGCCGGGCGGCTCGTGGCAGGCACCAGGTCGGCCTTGGTGTAGACGGTGAGGCGGATCGCCGGCAGGGCACGCGCGTCGGCCAGCAGCTGCTCTAACCGCGGCGCCGGATATCCGGCGAGCGGGTGCAGGTGCAGCACGATGTCGGCGTTCTCGATGACGCTGACCGCCGCGCGGCGCATCGCGTGCTGCAGCGGATACGCGGGCTCCATCAGGCCGGCCGGATCCACGAACAGGGCCTGCGCGTCGGCGTCGGTGAGCAAACCCTGCACCGGCACGCGCGTGCTCTGCGGCTTGGGCGAGGTGATGGCGAGTAACTCGCCGACCAGCGCGTTGAGCAGGGTGGACTTGCCGGTGTTGGGTTCGCCGGCGAGGGCGACGATGCCGCACTTCGACATGGTCAGGAGAATAGTCGGGAGTGATGGAGTTTGCAGGGGAGTTGCGCGACGCCGAGTTGCGAGTGGTTGGGAGTGGCGAGCCGCGAGAATGCAGTCCAGTTCCGAGCAAGAGGCTGGGGGAGGCCGGTTCCGAGGTCGGCAGTCTCCAGGCTCGTCACCACTCGCAACTCGGCGTCTCGCAACTGCTCTGAGATCTCGGTCTCTCGGTTTCTGAGAACCGAGACGACGAGAGCCCGTCCGGCGTTGGCCGGGACGGGCTCTCGAAGAGGAATGGCTGGCGGCGGTCTACTCTCCCACCGACGATCGTCAGTAGTACCATCGACGCTGCCGGGCTTAACTGCCGTGTTCGGGATGGGAACGGGTGTGGCCCCGGCGCGCTGGTCGCCAGCCAAATACGGGCGACTTTCGAAATGGGTGACGTGGGATAGAAAGATTCCAACCAAGGAAGAGATCAAGCCACACGGGCGATTAGTACGGCTCGGCTGACACGCTTACGCGCCTGTACACCTGCCGCCTATCAACCTGGTAGTCTCCCAGGGCCCTTGAGGGAGCTTGCGCTCCGGGAGCGTTAATCTTGGGGAGGGCTTCCCACTTAGATGCATTCAGCGGTTATCCCCGCCCGACATCGCTAACCGGCGTTGCCGCTGACGCGACAGCCGGGACACGAGCGGTCGGTCCGACCCGGTCCTCTCGTACTAAGGTCGGCGCCCCTCAACGCTCCAACGCCCACGACGGATACAGACCGAACTGTCTCACGACGTTCTGAACCCAGCTCATGTACCACTTTAACCGGCGAACAGCCGGACCCTTGGGACCTTCTCCAGCCCCAGGATGTGATAAGCCGACATCGAGGTGCCAAACCGCGCCGTCGATGTGAACTCTCGGGCGCGATAAGCCTGTTATCCCCAGCGTACCTTTTATCCGTTGAGCGATGGCCCGTCCACACGGTACCACCGGATCACTTAGGCCGACTTTCGTCCCGGCTCGATCCGTCGATCTCACCGTCAGGCGCTCTTTTGCCTATGCACTCGCCGTGCGATTACCGACCGCACTGAGAGCACCTTCGCGCGCCTCCGTTACGCTTTCGGAGGCGTCCGCCCCAGACAAACTACCCACCTGCCACGGTCCCCGCTTGCGTCACGCAAGCTGGGTGAGAATGTCACCAAGATGAGGGTGGTATTTCACTGTTGGCTCCCCAAGAGCCGAAGCCCCTGGTTCAGCGCCTCCCACCTATGCTACGCAGATCATGCCGACATCCAATGACAGGATATAGTAAAGGTGCACGGGGTCTTTTTGTCCTGTCGCGGGTAATCGGAATCCTCACCGATACTGCAGTTTCGCCGAGCTCACGGTCGAGACAGCCGTCAAGTCGTTACGCCATTCGTGCAGGTCGGAACTTACCCGACAAGGAATTTCGCTACCTTAGGACCGTTATAGTTACGGCCGCCGTTTACCGGGGCTTCGGCTCGCAGCTTCGCCTTGCGGCTAACCGCTCACCTTAACCTTCCGGCACCGGGCAGGCGTCAGTGCCTATACGTCTGCTTGGATCACGC
>CAWETG010000009.1:0-25000 GCA_963812035.1 uncultured Gemmatimonadales bacterium | reverse complement strand
AGCCCAACCTGCTGCAGACGCTCGAGGGCACGCCGGCGTTCGTACATGCGGGGCCGTTCGCCAACATCGCGCACGGCAACTCCTCGATCGTCGCGGATCAGATCGCCCTGAAGCTCGCGGAGTACACGGTCACCGAGTCGGGGTTCGGCGCCGACATCGGCATGGAGAAGTTCCTCGACATCAAGTGCCGCTACTCCGGCCTCGCGCCCAACGTCATCGTCATCGTCGCCACCGTGCGGGCGCTCAAGATGCACGGCGGCGGCCCCAAGGTCGTGGCCGGCCGGCCGCTCGACCCCGCGTACACGGAGGAGAACCTCGCGCTGCTCGAGCAGGGCGGCGCGAACCTCGCCAAGCACATCGAGAACGCGAAGCTGTTCGGCATTCCGGTGTGCGTCGCGGTGAACTCGTTCCAGTACGACACTGCAGCCGAAGTGGCGCTGGTGCAGAAGATCGCGCGGGAGGCCGGCGCCGAGGGCGCCTTCAAGTGCACCCACTGGATGGACGGCGGCAGGGGCGCGGTCGAGCTGGCCGAGGCGGTGGTGGCCGCGGCGAAGCGCACCAACCACTTCGAGTACCTGTACCCGCTCGACTGGCCGATCAAGCAGAAGATCGAGACGATCGCGACCAGGGTCTACGGCGCGGACGGGGTGGACTACCTCCCGGAGGCGGAGGCGAAGGTCGAGCTGTACACCCGGCTCGGGTTCGACAAGCTGCCCATCTGCATGGCCAAGACGCATCTCAGCCTGAGCCACGACCCGGCCTTGAAGGGCCGGCCCACCGGCTGGCGGCTCCCGATCCGCGACATCCGCGCCTCGGTGGGCGCGGGCTTTCTCTATCCGCTGTGCGGGACGATGCAGACGATGCCCGGCCTCCCGACGCGGCCGGTGTACTACGACGTGGACCTGGATCTCAAGACGGGAAAGGTCGTCGGACTGTTCTAGACACGTCCTACTGCCAGACTCTCACCCAGTCCACCTGCATCCGGGTCGTACTGCCCGCGCGGGAGCCGTAGCCACCCGCCGGGATCGCGCCGGCCCACGAGCCGTCCTGCACCTCGCAACTCAGCTTGATGTACTCGGGACGGCGCGAGAGCCCTGCCCCCGTCGCCCACTGGCGCACGCCGTCGAGGAAGAACTCGTAGCCGCTCGGCGACCAGCGCAGGGCGTAGACGTGCCACCCGCCTTCGAGCGGCGTGGCGCCGACGGGAGGCGCACCCCCACCGCCGTCGCGCTTGTGGTCCACCCCGTAGCCATCCCAGTGCACGTTGGCCACGTAGCCGCCGGAGATGTCGGCGCCCGCCGCGTCGCGCGAGCGGTGCTCGACGATGTCGATCTCCGCGCCGGCGGCGCCCGGATCGCCTACGGGGCTTCCGATCGTCGGCGAGCTCATCCAGAACGCGCCCCACTCGCCGGGTGACGTCTCGAAGCGCACCCGCGCCTCGAACCACCCGTAGGTCCACAGCCGCTTGCCGGCGGTGTCGAGGAATCCGGTGAAGTGCCTTCCGTTCTCGGTGTACGTCGTGATGGTCAGCAGGCCGCCGGCCACGGAGATCGCGTCGGGCGCGTTCTCCGCGTCGCGCCGGGCCCCCGCGTACGCCGTCCACGCCGCGGTGTCGAGCGACTCGCCGTCGAACTCATCGTGCCACACCAGCCGGTAGCCGGGGCGTGGCGCAGGAAGTGATGCGGTCCCCGTCGCAACCGGCCGCACGGCCGCACACCCCGCGCAGAGAACGAGCAAGGGAACGAGAAGCTGGGGACGGAGATTCACAGGCTCCTCAGCGTGACCGGGCGCGGGGCAGGACGAGTGCAGCACGAGCGGGTGGCCGCTCGACCTGCGACCTCAGGAGCCGACCGAGGCGGCTCGGGCCTTGAGCTCGTCGAGCGCGCGGACCACCTGCTCGCGGACCGCCTTGTCGCCGTCCCGCGACAGACCCTGGAGGGCCGCGACCGCTGCCAGACCGCCGGCGATCCGTAGACCATCCACCGCCGCGAGGCGCTGGGCAGACGGACGGCGCCCGAGCAGCCGGCCGCCGGGCTCGGCCGCATTGGCCAGCGCCTGGACGGCCTCCGGCGTGCCGATGCGGCCCAGGGCGCGGTAGTACTCGCGCAGCACGTCGAGTTCCTGCTCCTGCTCGGCGAACGCGACCAGCGGCATCGCCAGGGCCCGGGCGGTGTGGCCGCCGATGCTCGCGGCGATGAGCGCACGCAACTCGCGGTCGCCTTCCTTCAGCACGCGCCGCAGCGGCTCCACCGTTGCCGGCGTGCCGATCTTCGCGAGCGCGATCGCCGCCGCGCGCCTCACGCGCGCATCGTGGTGCGCGAGACACTTGATCAGGTTCGGGACCGACTCCTCCACCCGCTGCACTCCCATCGCCTCGGCGACGTTCCGCACCACGAACCACTGGTCGGAGTCGAGCACGTGCACCACTTGCTCGAGACCCTCCGGTATGCCACGCAGCGCCGTCACCAGCGCTCGGCGGTCCTTCAGCTCGTCGGCCGCGACCAGGCGGGAGAGGAGCACCCTGGCGGCGTCGGCGCCCCCGCGCTGCATCACCTTGATCGCTTCGGGACCGAGCCGCGGATCGCTGACGAACGGCGCCACCTGCTCCAGGTGCTCGGGCGTCAGCAAGCGTTGCAGCACGATCCGGTAGCTGGCGCGGGCACTGCCCTCCGGCGCCTCCGGCTCCCAGGCGATCATCGCCGCCATGGCATGCACCGCTGGCTCGATCTCACCGCCATCCAACGCGTCCTGGATGCCGAGGAAGAGATCGGTCAGGGCATCGAGGACGCCGGCGCCATACGGCTCCCGCGCCACCGCCGCCAAGGAAGCCGTGAGCGGCTTTCGCGCGGGACCCACCGGCAGGCCGAGCGTCGGGAGGTCGGAGGGCGTCGCGCCCGACCCGGTGGGCCGCGTGCCGGGGGACGTGAGGCCCGACAGCGGGGCGACGTTCGACCCGGACGCATCGGCGGTCGGCTGGGCCGCCGGTTTCGGGGGCTCCACCCGGTGCTCCCCCGACGTCCGCTTCAGGGAGAGATCCACGGCGTGCATCATGGCCGGCAGCTCGGAGGCCGCCGCCTGCGCCGCGCTCGGGCGCGGCGGCGGGACGGGGCCACTCACCACCACCCGCTCGATCGCCTCCGCTTCGAAGGCCTGCGTCACGCTGCGGCTGCGGTGCGCCTCGTCGGGCTCCTCGGACTGCACCGGGATCACCATGATCGCGGTGGAATGCGCGTCTCGCAGCCGCATCTTGATGCGCTGGATGCCGCCCTCCCCCCGCGGATCGGAAGCCAGGCCTCGGATGAGCGCCAGCAGCTCCAGCGGCGACGCGCCCTTCCCGATCGCGACCTCGGCGACCCCGTGATCGCGCATCTGCTCGATGATGCCCGGGACGTAGGGGAGCGAATCGGGGATCCCGACGTCGTCCACGGTGAGCATGTCCTGGTAGACGCGCATCATCGCCGAAGCGTTCGAGGTCAGGGCGTACACGGCGCTCAGTGCCGCCTTGCGCTCTCCCACTGGCGCGCCGGCCCGGGTCAGCTCGAGCGACCGTCCGAACGAAACGGCGAAGATCTCGTGGTTGAACATGGGCTCAGCGGGGAGGCGCCGCGCCTACCGCGCGCGGAGCCACCTCGCGATTCCCCGGTGCTCGGCGCACGCCCGCCCGCGGTTGCGCACGAATGAATAGCTGCCGTCCCGGCACCTGGCGGTCGCGCCCTTGGGGGCGCCTGCGGCGCGGCGGCGCGCGGCGGCCCTCGCCTGGCGGGACGGCGAGCGGTGGCTCGACGCCGCCAGCCACTCCGCCACGCCGCGGTGGTGCGCGCACGCCAGCTTCCGGCTCCGCGCGCCGTAGTAGTACGTCCCGTCGCTGCAGTGGGCCGTGGGAGTGCGCTGGAGCGTCGGAAGGGCCAGGCCCCGTGCCGGAACGCCGAGGCAGCCGAGGCTGGCCGCGATCATACCTGCAAGCAGCAGACGGCGCAGGGGGTGCATTCGCCGTTTCCTTCCGACCAGAGTGGCGGGTGGAGCCAGTCTACTGCAAGAGTGCGGACGCCACCAGACAGCGTCAAGGCCGCCGGAAGATACCCACCAGGCCAGACGCGCCTCCGCGCCTGCCAGGCCGAGCCTCGCCCCTCGAGCTCCGGTGTGAGGCCATCTTCCGCCACGATGCGCCAGGCAGGACTCGAACCTGCGACCCGCAGCTTAGAAGGACAAGATTGGCGTTCTAGCGAGCGCCGACCAGCGCCGGACGGCAGCGGCGATCATGGCGCGGCGGCGCCACTTGCTCGGGACGTCACGCCGCGAGCCTCACCGGCCGATCGCCGACCAGAAACGACGTCTCTGTCACTGATTCTGACACTACCGCCCGGGCCCAGCGCCGCCCGACCGGCGGCTCGGGGAAGATCATGACGCCCATGCTCGACAACGAAACGGCCCGGAGTCGCCGGGCCGTCACCTGACAGTTACCGCTGCGCGATGCTCGTCAGGCCGCGATGAGCTCCTGCCGCGTGTGCACGCTCGCCGTGGCGTTCGAGCCGGTCAGTTCTCCGGCCTTGACGACCTCCGTCCTGACAGGCTCCGGTATCACCTTGCCAGTGGCTAGGTAGCCCGCCAGGTGGCTCTCCAGCGCCTCACAGAATCGCTCGCGCACCTCGGTCACGGAGTCGCCGTAGACGGCGAAGTCGGGGAGGCCCGACACCTGCAGACGCACGAAGACGTCCGGCCCCTCTGTTACGGTGTCGATGAACGTCTCCCACGGCATCGCCAAGTATTCCGCCAGCTCCCTCGTCTTCATGTCGCTCGGCCTCCGAGTGCGGCCCGCATCAGCCGGACCGTGTCGCGAACATACCCAATAGGCAGGGGATCGTTCCCCCTGTCAACAAGTGTCAGTAGCTGAGGGCAGTCCCCGTGCTTGTAGGTCCTGTGGCTGCCCCGCCTTGAAACCTCGGTGGCCCCGGTTGCCCGCAAGGCGACCGCGAGGTCGTCGAACTTCCAGCTCCGCCGGCGGTTAGGGTCCTCCAGCATGGCGAGCCACTCCTCCGCTGTGTGCCGCATGCCCTAGGATGCCGGCTGGGCCTGCGCCACGTAGAGCTCGCGCTCCCCTACAAAGCGACCGTCGACGAGAACCTGGAAGCTGTACGGCGCGAACTTGGAGAAGCTCACGCCGAGCATACCGAGCACGATCTGGGCCCGAAGGTCGGCGGTGGTGCCCGGGACGGGGGCGCCGAACCGCATCGGCACGTCGGGCGTCCGGGCCAGCTGCAGTCCATCTTCGTCGACGATGGCGATCGCGACCTGGTGATCCGGGCCCTCTGGAGCTTCTGCGACCAACCGGACCACCATTGACATGGCCATAGGCTGCGTGGGGAGCTGCTGCGAGAAAACGAGGTTGAACTCGCCGACGATGTTGAACTTGCCAGCGCGGTCGACATTCGCCATGTCGGCGAACACGAGTAGATCAAGACGCATGTGTCCCCATTCTCCCGAGGCGGTAGGTCCGAGTTCGGTCGCGCCCGCGCACGAAATCTACCGCATGGCCCGGCGTCGGCGCGAAGGGTAATCTGGGGGCGTCAGTGGAGCGTTAGCACCTGTCTTGGTCACGAGGTAGCTCCCGCGCTCACGGCGCGCCAGGGGGTGCCGGTGCGGAGGATGGCGTTGAGGATCGTCAGCAGCTTCCGCATGCAGGCGACCAGGGCCACCTTGGCCGGCTTGCCGGCCGCTCGCAGCCGCGTGTAGAAGGCCCGGATCGCCGGGTTGTAGCGGGTCGCCACCAGGGCGCCCATGTAGAGCGCCGCGCGCACCGACGCCCGCCCGCCCCAGACCATCCGCTTGCCGCGCAGCGTGCCGCTGTCGCGCGCCCGCGGGGCCACGCCCACCAGGGCCGCGATCTGCTGGCGCGTGAGCGTCCCCAGCTCCGGCAGCTCGCCCAGCAGGGTCCGGCTCACCACCGGGCCGACGCCCGGCACGCTGCGCAGCAGATCCTCCTTGAGCCGCCACACCGGGCTGCCGCGCACGGCCTGCTCCAGGTCCCCGTCCACGTCGCGCAGCCGGCGCTCGAGCCAGTGGATGTGCTGGGTAATGTCCCGGCGCACCGCGGCGGCGGCCACGAAGCCCAGCCGGTTCTGCTCGGCCGTCTTCATCTCCAAGAGCTGGCGCCGCCGCGTGAGCAGCGCGTCCAGGCTCCGCACCGCCTCATCCGGCAGCGGGCGCGGCTCCGGCCGCACCCGCTCGGCAAATAGGGCCAGGATCTGCGCATCCAGCGCGTCCGTCTTGGCCAGTTGCCCGGTGGCCCGGGCGAAGTCGCGCACCTGGCGCGGATTGGCCACCACCACCGCGAGGCCGGCGGCGGCCACCGCCGCCACGACCGCCGTCTCGAAGCCGCCCGTCGCCTCCAGCACGATCAGCGCGGGGGCCAGCGGTCGCAGCCGGGCCACCAAAGCGGCGATGCCGGCGTCGTCATTGGCCGTGCTCCACGGCTCCCCCGCGGGGCGCACCGCGACATCCAACGTGGCTTTCGCGACATCGATACCGACGAAACAGGCGGGCGCGCTCATCGGGGCCTCCGGAGTCGGACGTCCCTCTCGACCTGGCCCAGCCTTGCACGATGCGGTCTTGGGCCGCGCACCTGTTCGGGCTCGAGGCGAGAGACGGGCGACGCCCTGGCTAACGCACGGTCTCGAAGACCCAGGGAGGAGCGAGCTATCGCCCGCCTCTACGATGCCTCTATCATGACGCGGGCGGGAGATACAAGGGAGACTGCCGAAGGCCGCGTCAGGTCTCGATCTCGTAGTCGCGGCCGCACCGATCGCACCGGCAACTCGGCATCGAGGGTGCAACCTCGAGGATATGGTGGCCGGCCGGGCAGACGACGGCCGCCGGCAGCTCCGCGAAGCCGCTGGCATTGGCGCGGCTGGGGTCGAAGGACCAGGTCGCCTTTGGGCGCTCGCGCCCGCTTAGCTCGAGAAAGGACTCGTGCACTGCGTAGGCGGCTCCGTCGACCGAGATGGTGACCTGGTCGCCTTCGCGCGCGATCACCGGATACCAGCCGCACGCGAGCATGGGCGCGGGGGCGAAGCCTCCCGCCAGACGCGCGTGCATGGGAAGGCACCCTCCCGCCTCCGCCATCTGCCGCAGTCGCTCAAGCAGCTCGCCAGCGAGGAGCAACGGGCTTTGGTCGAGGTATCGCCGGGGCAGCTCGACGGTCACGCCGGCGCCGCCCAAGCGGGGGCCGGCGGTCACGGTCAGGGCCGAGCGGTCCAGGACGCAGTGCCAATCCACGCCGCTGAAATGGCGGGGAAGCGCGTCCGTGAGCCCGCGCTCGAGGGCGTCGAGCCAAAGCTCGCGGAGCGCGCCGGCGCCCGGATCCGTCACGCAAGCTGCCTCACGCACCAACGGTTGCCGCACGTCGGGCAGCGGCGGGAGACGTCTCCTGGCTTTGCGTCGGCGATTGGCACCAGCTGAACGTGCAGGCCGGGCCCGTCCACGACCAGGAGAACAACCTCTCGGTCGACCGGGCAGCGCACCTCGAGGAACGAGACGAGCGGCTTGCTGGCGGGGGCGGACTCCGGCCCGGCGCTACTTGCGGCGACGGGTCCGGGGCGCCGGCGAACGCTCAAGGAGGTCTCCGGGCGCGACGTCGAGGTAGTCGCAGATCCGCTCGAGCGTCGACCAGTTGACCACCCCGGGGCGGCGGCGGCCCATCGCCATGCGGTAGACGGTGGAGAGGGCGAGGCCGGTATCCTTGGCGAGGCGATAGGGCGTCAGCCTGCGCGCCCTGAGGATCTCGGCGAGGCGGAAGCGGATTGGCATGGGCCTTAACGTAGGCGCTAGTTGCGCGCTTGACAATATGTAGCGCATTTGGTAAGCTCGCATCGGCGGGTCGCGAGCCCGCTGCGCACCGTCCCCAGGAGGAAGGGTATGAGCCTCGCCTACGCCCCGCTCGTCCAGCTGAAGCCGGTTTCCGCCGGCGCCCTCGCCCGAGACGCGCGGGCCTTCTCGATCCCCGACTCCGGAGTCCGCGCATTCCAGGAGATCCGGGCGCTTCTCAAGCCGCGCGACATCCTGGGCAGCCACGCGGATCCGCGGGAGCTCGAGCTCTTCGGCGCCGCGCTGCTGCTCGGCGTACCGCACCCGGTCAATCAGGAGTACGCCTCGCACCTTGCCGCCCGGGCGGGCGAGTTGCTCAGTGAGCAGCTCGGGAGTTGCCGAGGCGACACCCAAGCGACCCCGTGGCGGAGATCCGTCCGGCCGATCGACGAGCGTGTGGTGGCGCTCCGCAACGCGCTCGCGGGCTACCTCTACGCGTGCGAGACGATGCGCGCCAAGCAGGACGCCGATCGCGCGAAGCGCCAAGCGGCGGTAGCGTAGTCCGAGACCAACGGGCGGGGCCGCCGGCCGGCGGTGCGCCGAAAGGCCCTCGAGCTCCTCCTCGAGCCCGCCCATGCCTCAACCGTCGAGAGAGGACGGGCACCGTGGCGATACAACCCTGCCTTCAATGCAAGCGGCCGCCCTGGCAGTGCCAATGCTTCCCATATCTCGCGAGCAGTCACGTCCCGGCCGTAGTGCTCCCCGGAGGGACTACCCTCCTCGTGGTGGCGGACGGTGAATCGCGCTACTTGCTCAGGCTGGAGATCGACGAGGCGACTTCGGCGCGCGAGTTCCGGAACGCGGCGCCGACGATCACAGCATGGCGCGAGGGGCTCATGGCCTTTCAGGGTCCTCGCATGGCCGGCGGACCGAACACACTCCTCGAGCAGATCGACCAAGACCTCGGGACGGGACGTGGAGAGCTGCGGCAGGCGAGGAAGGCGAGGCGCGCCCAGTTTGAGGAACAGGCCGATGATCGGCCGCCGTCGTATGACCAATGGGCCCAGAGAATCAACAGCAGCATCGGGAGCTTCCTGAGAGCCGATCCCCCCGACAAGCGGGGGGCGCTGCATCTGCTCATGGGGCTCGGCCTGAAGAGGCCTGACGCCGAGGGAGCGGTTGCTCTCATGCTCCAACGTATCGAGAGACGCGAGGCGCCTGTGATGCCCCGATGGCCGGTGGATCGGACGAGGATCATCGCCGCACTGAAGGCCTGGCGCAGAAAGAAGGCCCCCCGCCGGTAGGCCGGTCCGTGGACATTCTGTGCCACGGAATAGTGTGGTTGGGTTCCATCGGATTCCGTAGCCTTCTCGCGTTCGGGAAATCTCACGCGAGCGAGGCATCGCACCGTGGTCATCGAGCCAGTTCTGATCCCCCTGCGTATCGCAGCCCTGCGAGCCGGTTACAGCCCCGAGCGGCTCCTGCGCCTGGTCATCGCGCGCGCCGTCGTCGGAGAGAAGATCGGCGCGCGGTGGTACGTCGACGCTGAGAGCGCCCGGCAGCTTCAGGCCCGGCGCGCAGTCAGCGTGCACGTCGGGCCGCGGGTCGCGGCGGGAGGCCTGCGATGACGCCGCCTCCCGAGACAATCCCCGCCTGGTATCGAGAGACACCGGCCGGCCAGGCGGACGCGGAGGAGCACGACCGCAAGATTCGTGACCTCCACGACCGACTCGCAGCGGAAATGGCAGCCGTGGAAGCGGAGGGCGAGAAGATCCGCCTCGCCAACCTCGAGCGTGAGCGGCAGGCCGTCGAGAAGCGCGAGAAGCTGCGGCCGGCATTCGAGGCGGCCGACGCGGCGGTGCGGTTGGCGCAGACTGAGACGCGTGGCGGCGACCGGCGCACGGAGCGGCGCATCAGTGAGCTCCACCAGCAGCTCCGGGCGACCGCCGACCCGGGCCTCGAGCGTCTCGCGGCCGTGTTGCAGGAACGGTGCGATCTGATCCGGGGCAATCATGTAGACATGCCCGATGGCGCCAACGCCGGAGCCGTGTCCCTGGAACTTCAGAACTACGGGCGCGAGTGCCGGGAGGCGCTCCCAATCTTGACGACGGCCGCGGCCGTTGCCCGCGTGGCGAAGATCGTCGCTGCGGCGCGTGCCACGATGGCCGGAGCCGTCGCCTCGCGATACGACCTGATCTTCGAGAAGGCCTTGGCCGAAGGGGCGAGAAAGCCATGACCCCCTATGATGGGATGACCCTCGCGCAGGTGAACCGCGCCCTGGACGCCGTGGTCGCGGGTCCCAACGCTGTTGACCGTGACCTGACGCCAGCCGAACGCGAGCACTGGGCCGGCCTGCACCAGCGCCGCGACCAGCTCATCGGTGTGTGGCCGCCCCGGTCCTGGTTGGCGCGACCGGGCGCCGCGGAACGGGAAGCCGAGCTCGAGATCGACTACGCCGCACGCGAGGAGACCATCCGAGCGCGGCCAGTCGCGCGCCGGCCGGCGCCGACGAGCCCGCCTCCCGCGGTCTCGCTGGAGCTTCACCTGCAGGCGATGACGAGCCCGGCCGGCCGCGGGCTGGCTGTCTGCACCGAGGAGGCCGCGCATGCGGTGATGTTCGCCGCCGAGGGCCGGCCCGTCGACGGCTGCTACCTGACCTATGAGGAGGTCTGCGGGCGGACGTGGGTTGCCGGCGGGCTGTGCTTCGGCCACGGATCTGCGCAGGCCTCGGCCGCCGTGGCAGCTGCGGGGCTCGAGGGCGCCCGGATCGCCGGGTTGGAGCAGGCGCTCCCGCGCGATGGGCACGACGGCGACGAGCGAGTCATGGCCGGCGCTGTCGGCTACGACTGGAACGCTCGAGCGCGCGCACAAGGCGAGGCGCGGAGCGTCCTCAGGACACACTGGGACGTCGTGCAGTCCGTCGCCCAGGCGATCGCGGCCACCGGCCGGGTCGAAGGCGAGGCCCTGGCCCAGCTTCTCGAACGCGTCACCCCTTCCAAGTTCCTCGAATCACGGAGTACGCAATGAGGATCCTCGACGAAACCGGCCTGGTCCCAATCATCGAGTCGGCGAACTACGGCAGCGCCGGCATCACCAGCGACAGCTTCCGGGTGGACCACTGCTCTTCCTTCGCCCTGCTCGTGAACCTCGGGGCGCTCACCGGCAGCTCGACGCTGATCATCTACTCGGGCGCCGCGGCCGGCGCGCTGACGACGACCCTCGCGTTCCGGTATCGGCAGAGCCAGGGCGTTTTCAAAGCCGCCACGCTGGCGGACCAGTACGCGCCGGTCGTGGCCGTGCCGGGGACGGGCCTCGTCCTCACCGACACCGCGTTCAAGGACACCACGATCGTGATCGACCTCGACTCCACGGAGATCGGCGTCGACGCGCAGCCGTGGATCACGGTTTCGGTGAACGCGACGGCAACCGTGCTCCAGATGTGCGCGCTGGCCCTGCTCGAGCTCGGCCGCTTCGTGCCGGCCTTGAGCGCGATCGTCTAAGCGGGACACTACACCCGGAGGGCGGGCATGGATTGGCGCGGAAAGAAGATCAGCGCGCGGCGAGGCTGCTGCTCCGGAGGCCCTCCCTCCGCCCGTTCGGTCCGCGCGGCCGCGCGCTTCCTCCTGGCGAGAGCGCGGTGGTGCGGCGCCTGGTCACGCCGCTGCCCGCGGGCGGTAGCCCGCGCCGGCCCGACCGACCGGGCCGCGCGCTCGCCTTTCCGCGGGATCGCGCGCGGTGCGCGGCGATGGATGCGAGCCCATCAATGCCCGCTGCCGCAAGGCAGCGCCGCCCGGCCAGCGGGCCGCGTCGTCCCGTGGGGATGCCGACTCGAACCGAGTCCGCCCATGAGTGACCGCCGCCGCTCCGAGCCGGCGGCCGGCCCAGGTACGCCAATTCCGCCGGGAGCCGCCTCAATGGGCGCACCTGACTCTCGTGGTCTGGTTTGGGCGCAATTGTGCCCAAACGCCCCACGACCTCTGACGCCCCGATGAGCCGCAGCCTGATCGCCGAACGGCGCATCGGCCTGGCCCCGGGCCAGGTCCTCGCGCTGCGCGTTGAATCTCGACGCTCCGGAGACGTCTGCCGCGCCTCGGTCGAACTCACACGAGCCGACGGCTACGCGGGACAATCGGCCGCCTTCGATCTTCCCGTCACCAGGTTGCGCGCTGCGGCCCGCGCGCTCGAGGAGCTGGCGGCGGAGGTCGAGGCGCGCGAGCCATGACCGCACTTGGACGGGAGGATGGCCGGATGAGCGCGGTGACCAGGTACGAGGACGCGCCGACGACGACCGCGCTGGTGCGGCCGATCGTGACCGCGGCGGCGCTGATCGAGGCGCATAAAGAGGTCACCGAGCTCGTGACGCAGGCCCTCCAGGCCGGCATTGACTACGGGAAGGTGCCAGGCACCGACCGGCCTACCCTCCTGAAGCCTGGCGCCGAGCGGCTCTGCAAGGCGTTCGGGTGCGCGGCCAGGTTCACGATCGTCGCCTCCGAGGCCGACCACGACCGGCCCGTCTCCTGGACCAAGCGGAAGAAGGTGTGGCGCAACGAGCGCCCGGGAGACAAGCGCTTCGACTGGAAGGAGGAGAGCGGCGCGTCCGTGGGGCTCTATCGCCACCTGGTCCGCTGCGAGGTCGTCCAGCGCGGGACCGACGAGGTCATCGGTTCGGGCGTCGGGTCCTGTTGCACCCTGGAGGCGAAGTACTGCGACCGGCCGCGGGAGGTCGAGCACACGATTTTGGCGATCGCCGTGAAGCGCGCCCTGGTGGCCGCCACGCTCAACGCCTTCGCGCTCTCGGGTCGCTTCACGCAGGACCTCGAGGACGCACCGCGGCCGGTCCGCCGGCCCGCGAACGTGGATGGGGACGGTGTCGTCCGAGAGTCCGTGGACGCCGCGCCGGCGGCGCCCGCGTACGGCGTGGTGCGCATCCCGGGCACACCCGGGCAGTGGGCCGGCCACGCCGGCAAGGCGGTCGCCGATCCTTCGATACCGGCCGGGGACCTGGCGGAGATCCGCCGGGGACTCTTCAAGCGGAACGCGAAGCGATTCGCCGAGCTGATCCAGGCCATCGACGCGGAACTCGCGCGGCGCGCGCAGCTGGGCCCGGCGCCCGTAGCGGCCCCGGCGCAGGACCAGGACGCCGCGCCTGCCGCGGCGCCAGCGGTGGACGACCTGGCCGACGCACTCGATGACGATGATGACGACCTGCCCTTCTGAGCGCCGGCGGATCCCGTGAGCCTCAGGGCCCCATCGCCGTGAGCGTGACCGTCTCCGCCGCTCCTGCGAAGACGCTCGAGGAGTTTCACCTCAACCTCGCGCCGGCGAAGCTCACGGCGAGCGTGGTGCGCTCGGCGGACGGCGCGATCCACGCCCGCGTGCAATACGGCGGCCAGCAGCTCGTCCTCACCAGGTCCAACGTCGCGGCCCTCCGGGAAATGCTCGCGCGCTGCCAGCGGGCCATGCTCGAGGCCGAGTGGGAGACGTGAAGAGCGAGCCGGCCTTGCGCCTCGATCGCGGCCGGGGCGACGTCGCCGCGGAGAACGCGGAGCGCGAGCGCCGGTACACGGATCTCGCCAACGCCGAGCGGTTCGCGCGCTGCAATCAGGACTCCCTCACCTTCGTCAAGGCGTGGAACTCCTGGCACCTCTACGATGGGCGCCGGTGGCTTCGCGACGAGTGCGAACTCGCTCGCCAGCGTGCGGCCGGCGTGGTCGAGTCCATCCTGAGCGAGGCGATCAAGGCTGCGCCGCCGGACGTGGCGCTGGCGAAGCACGCGCTGCGCTCCATGAGCGAGCAGCGGATCCGGGCCATGCTGTCGCTGGCGCAATGCGACCCGCTGCTGGCCGCGGCGCCGAGCCAGTTCGACCGGGACCCCTGGCTGCTCAACGTGGCGAACGGCACGCTCGACCTGCGGACGGGCGAGCTACGCAAGGCCTGGCAAGGGGACGGTATCACCAAGCTCTCGCCGGTGGCCTACGACCCGGAGGCGCGATCTGAGGTCTGGGACCGCTTCCTCGAGCGCGTGCAGCCAGATCCCGAGGAACGCCGGTTCCTCCAGCTCGCTGCGGGCTACTCACTGACGGGCGACACGCGCGAAGAGAAGATGTTCATGCCGATCGGCCCGCCAGCCACCGGCAAGAGCACGTTCATCGAGACGCTCAAGGCGGCGGCCGGCGACTACGCCGTGACGGCCGACTTTGAGACGTTCATCAAGCGACCGCCGACCGGCGGCCCGCGCAACGACGTGGCGGCGCTCGCCGGCGCCCGCGCGGTCGTGTCCATTGAGGTCGACGAGGGCCGGGCGCTGGCCGAGGGGCTCGTGAAGCTCCTCACCGGCGGCGATACGGTGACGGCGCGCCGGCTCTACCAGGAAGGATTCGAGTTCCGACCGCAGTTCAAGCTCTGGCTCGTCGCCAACAACGCGCCCCGCATCCGGGACGACGATGCGGCGCTCTGGCGCCGTGTCCTCCGAATCCCGTTCACCGTCGAGATCCCTGAGCCCGAGCGCGATCCGACCCTCAAGACCGCGCTACGTGATCCTGAGCGAGCGGGGCCTGCCGTGCTCGCCTGGGCTGTCCAAGGATGCCTCGCCTGGCAACGCGACGGCCTGAGGCCCCCAGCCGCGATTCGCCAGGCCACGGCCGAGTATCGCGCGGACATGGATCCGCTGCAGGACTTCCTCGATGAGCGCTGCGAGCTGGACGGCGACGGTTGGGTCGTGACCGCGACCCTACGGGAAGCCTATGAGCGCTTCTGCGAGGCGAACGGCGATCGCCCGCTGCAGGGCAAGGCGTTCGCGGCGCGCCTACTAGGGCGTGGCTTCACCCGCGGGAAGCACGGGGCGGACGGGACGCGCATCTGGTCCGGGCTGTGGCTCAAGGAACGGCCGTGACGAGCGCGCGGCGGGCACAAACGGACAGGACGGGCACAATCCGAGCCATTCCTATAACTCCTCTTGTGCGCGGGCGTATAGGGAAAGTTTACAGAATGACCTCAATGCTGCCCGTTGCGCCCGCCAGACCTGTCGACGTCCTCCTGAATCGCCGTCGGGAGGTTCGTGCGCCCCATTGGACCGGGCGCGAGGTCCGCCGGATGACATCCCGGCGCCAAACCGCCAAAGCACTGCCACGTAACTGCCGCCGCGATCCGTGGCAGTGCTCGCCGAGCCGCTCCACATCGCCGCCCCCGGGGGGTGGGTAAAAGGCATGGTCGGTTTTCCGGGGACCGCCGGGGCAAGCAACTTCGCGCGACGCCAGTGGTCGAGAGCTTTTTTCCGGCGATCCGGCTCCCCCCCAGTTCGCCTTCGCCCAAATCCGGCCCTTGGCTGGCGGTGCGCGCCGTGAGAGGCGCCCGTCCGAAGCCGACGTCGCTGAAGCTCCTGCGCGGGACCCTACGCAGCGGTCGGGCTAGCACGAAGGAGCCACAGGCGACGGTGGCGGTCCCCCCGTGTCCGCGTTGGCTCAACGCCCTGGGACGGGCAGCGTGGCGCGAGCACGCCCGCAACCTCGCCGAGATGCGGGTGATCACGGCCGCCGACCGCCGCGGCCTGGCCCAGCTCGCCGACGCAGAGGCCAGATACCGTGCCGCCCGGGCAATAGTCGAAAGTCAGGGCATGACGTTCTCGGTTCAGACGGAGAGCGGCACTGTGGTCCGAGAGAGGCCCGAGGTGGGGATCATGGAAAGGGCGGGTCGAGAGGTGCGCGCTTGGCAGATCGAGATGGGGACGACGCCAGCCTCCAGAACGCGCGTGCACGCGCAGCAGCCCGAGCCCACCGACGAGCCGAAGAAGCAGCGCTTCTTCGCAGGGAGGCATTCATGACCAGTCCGCGCTACCCCGCCGCGCCAGCGATACTCGAGGAGGAGGGCGCGAAGATCTGGCGCGACACGATCGGGGCCTTCGCCGCGGACGGCTTCATCGACCCCAAGTCGGTGTCTGATCGGATGAAGCTATTCGCGTTCTGCGCGGCTGCGGAACGCTGTAGCGCGCTGCGAGCCGCGTTGCCGCGGAGCCTCAAGAAGAGGATGCCGGCCGAAGCGCGACTGATGCGAGCGGAGGCGGTGTTCCTGGAATACGCCAGGGAGCTCGGAGCCACCCCCGCCTCGCGCGCCGCCAAGCTCGCCAGCTCGCCGGCGCTGGCGCCGGAGCCGCGGCCGGACCCCAAGGAGCGCGCCAGGCGACGCGAGGTCCGGCAACTGCTCGCGCGCATCCTCTCGCGCCGCAAGCCGCGAGGGCCGAAGCGCCGGCCGCGTGGCGAAGCGTCGGGCGAGCCCGGGAGCGTGGCGTGACTGACCTTGCAGCCGTCTGCAATCGGGGGGTGAACCGATGAACCTGGCCCCGGCCTCCGCGACCACCGATCCGTCCGGTGGCCTGGTTTGGCTGCAATTGCAGCCAAACGCCCCACGACCTCTGACGCCCCGATGATCTGGTTCGCGCCGGTCCACCTGCGCCCGGAAGTCATGCCGCGTGAGTAGCCCCCGGTCGTCGGCTCGGCGCGTCCCGGCCTACGCGGCGCCGGCCGTCGCGCAACGGGATAAGGTCACCCTGACCTTCAGCGGCGGCGTCGGCCTCTCGATCATCGGGACCTCGGGCCGCAAGTACGATGTGACATTCACGGACCGCGCGACCGGCCGCCGGAGCGCCAAGGTGGTGACCGCGGGGGAGTCCGTGAGGATCTTCCCCGCCTACTTCGTGCCCTGGACCGTGCGGGTCCAGAAACGAAAGACGGGCGAGGTCCTGTTCGAGCACCAGCTCGATCTCCGCGGGGAACGCGTCCTGGTGAACCTCCAGGGCCACCTCGGCGACACGGTCGCCTGGTTTCCCTACGTCGAACAGTTCGCGAGCGCGCACGGATGCCGCGTGATCGCCGGCACGGGCTATAACGAGCTCTTCCGGGCCTCCTACCCGGCCATCGAGTTTGTCACCCCGGAGCCAGGCGTCGCCGTCCGGAACCTCTACGCGTGCTACGACGTCAGCTGGTACGCCGACCGCGAGGGGGTGCGCTCCGACGTCCACCATCCGCGCGAGCCCCGCGCGCTCCCGCTCCAGCAGACGGCGACGGACATCCTGGGGTTACCGTTTCGGGAACTCCGTCCCCGGCTCGGCGTGCGCTGGAGCGGCGCGCGGTCAGGGGTCATCGGGATCTCGACGCACGCGGCCCTCCAAATGAAGTACTACGACCGGCCCGGCGGCTGGGACGCGGTGGTGTCCCGGCTCCTAGCCCAAGGCTACCAGGTCAAGATCTTCTCGAACGAGCCAGACGGCCACCGGGGCTACGCCTATCCCGCCGGCGCGAGCCGACTTCGCGACTACCAGTGGTCAACCGTGCTCGAGGAGCTCGCCCAGTGCGAGGCGTTCATTGGCCTCGACAGCGGGCCGGTGTGGCTCGCCTGGGCGGTCGGCGTGCCGACGGCGGCCATCCTGAGCGCCTCGCCGCGGTGGGGCCTGCCTTCGGACGTGCTGCGGGTCGAGTCCGAGCAGGCGGACGCGTGCCGCGGATGCATGGCCCTTCGCAGCAAGCTCGACTGGGATGCGTGTCCTGAGCACCGAGCCGACGCGCACCGCTTCGAGTGTTCGCGCACGATCGCGCCGGCGCAGATCCTCGCGGCCGTGGCGCAGCTCGTGGGCGCGCCGCGTCGAGCCGGGAGCGCCGCGGCCGAGGGAGGCGAAGGGTGACGGTCGCCCGGCCGATCGCCGACCTCCGGCGCCGGATCGCCCGGGCCGAGGCGCGCCCGCGCCAGCCGGCGCCCTCGCCGGCGGAGAACCTCCGGGACCTGGTCGCGGCGGCGGACCGGCTCGTCGCGCGGCTGGCGGAACGCGCGACGAAAGCCCAGGCACCGGCGGCGGCTCCCGGCCCGATGCCACGGTCGCACGGCAGAACGGCTCCGGGTAACCGTTCGCCGGCTTGCGAGGGCTGCGGTAGCCCCTTGCCGCCGATCGCCCGTCTGCGGGGCGAGCCGCGGCGTTTCTGCTCCGCCGCCTGCCGGGCCCGGGTTTGGCGGGCAACGCGGCAGCGCAGTCGGGAGGTCGGGGCGCCGACCGAGGCGTCGCCGGCGCCGACTGTCCCGCTGTCAGTGCGCCGCCGGCGGCTGGAGCTCTGGGAGCGGACCCTCCGGCTCGGGCCGGAGGTCGCGGCGTGAGTCCGACACTCGCCGAGCTGCGCCGCGCGATCGAGGCGCTCCCGCCGGGCGTCGGCGTGAGCCTCACGCGCGAATATCTGCTCGAGGTCCTGCCCGCCGGGCCGGCGGCCGCCCCGGAGGGCGCCGCGGAACTGACGATCGAGGACGTCGCGCGGAGGTTCGGCCGGTCGCGGTCGACGGTCCGCGGCTGGCTCGAGGCCCGACGCCTGCCGGGTGCGTACAAGCTCCGCGGACGGTCCTGGCGGATCCCGCCCGCGGCCCTCGAGGTTTTCGTCGCGGCCGAGCAGTGGGCCCTGCCCTCTCGCCAGGCGCCGGCGCCGGTGCGGCGCCTCAGGCGCGGAGAGTCGCTCGGCGACTGGCGGAAGGCGAGAACCGCCGCGCCGGCGGGTGCCAAGCCGGCGGCCTAGCTTCCGGGTTGACGCCCGGCGCCCGCAGCCGCTATATTGCTAGCAACACATCACAGGCGGAGCGTATGGCGGCGAAACAGGACCAGAAGTTGCTCGCGGTCCGGATCCCGGTGGAGCTCCACAAGCGGCTGAAGCTGGAGGGCGTCCGTCGCAGCATCAGCATGGCGGCGCTCGTCGAGGCAGCGCTGCGGCACTACCTCGGCGGCCGGCATGGAGGCGCATCGTGAAACGCACGAAGGAATCGCGGCTCTACGCGCGCGAGCAGGGCGGCCAGGTGCGCTACTACGCGGACCTCCGCGACCTGGGCGGCGGCCGCGTGGCGCTCGTGGCACCCGGCGAGAAGCTCGCGACGACGGATCTGGACGTCGCGGCCGAGCTGGCGGCCGCGCGGGTCAAGGGCCTGGAGGCGGGCCGGCGCTCGCGCGGCCTGCTCGGCGTGCGCGACGACGTTGGCCTCGAGGCGTTCGCCCGCGAGCACCTGCTGGCGAAGGCGAAGGCCGGCAAGGTGACGGAGCGGTGGCTCTTGACGACGGAGCGTCACCTCGAACGCGCGATCGCCCACTTCGGGAAGGACCGGAGCCTCGCCGCGATCGGCGTCGCCGACGTGCGCGCCTGGCTCACGGCGCTCCAGGCCGGCGGTCTCACCGGCGGGACCGTCCGCCACCACCTCAACAGCTTGAGCAACCTCTACCGGCGCGCCGGCGCCGAGGCGCACGTTCCGCCCGGCTTCAATCCGGCGGCGGCGATCATGGAGAAGCCCTCGGCCGCCCGCCGCGAGGCGCGCTGGCTCGAGGTGGCGGACGCGTCGCTCCTGCTCGAGGCGGCCCGGCTCTATCGGCCGGCGCGGCCGGACATGGCCTTCCCGAACGCCTACGAGCTGCTCGCGACGTTCCTCCTGACGGGCGGCCGGCGCTCGGAGGTCCTGGGGCTCGAGGTCGGCGACCTGGACTTCACCCGCAAGACGGTGACGTTCCGGCCGAACGCCTGGCGGCGCCTCAAGAGCTCGACGTCGGCGCGCGTGGTGCCGATGTGGCCGCAGCTCGAGGCGATCCTGGACGCGGCCCAGGACGCGGCGCCGGACCGGCTGCTCTTCCCTTCGACGTGCGCCCGGCGGGGCCGCGGCGAGAGCGAGCCGCCGCATATGCTCGCCGAGCCCCGGAAGCTGCTCGACGCGATCGCCGAGCGGGGCGGCTGGAAGGCCGGGGAGATCCGGACCAAGATGTTCCGCCACACCTACTGCGCCGCGCGGCTGCAGACGTTGGACCGCGGCGCGCCGGTCGCGACCTACACCGTGGCGAAGGAGCTCGGCCACGGCGGGACGTCCCTGGTCGAGCGCGTCTACGGTCACCTGGGCCAGGTCCGGCACCGTTCGAAGGCGGTCGAATACCGAGTCGAGCAGCACACCAGGGCGCTGAAAGGCCGGCTGGCGGCCGTTCGGGCGGGCGCGCTCTGACACTATTCCTGACACTACCGCGCTGAACCGGCAAGAAACCGAAAGCCCCGCCGTCGCCTAACTGACGGTGGGGCTTCGGCTTTCGGAGTGCGCCAGGCAGGACTCGAACCTGCGACCCGCAGCTTAGAAGGCTGCCGCTCTGTCCAGCTGAGCTACTGGCGCGACAATGGCTTACGTAGTGGCCGGTCCAAGGTACCGCACGCGGATTGGTGGGGAAAGGTCGTCCCGGGCTTCCGCCCGTTCCGCCCTGCTCCTGCATCCCGTCACAGGTCGCGCATCACGAGCGGCCCGACGAATCTTGACAGTGGCATTCGTCCTGAAGAGCTTGGCTCCAGTATCGGCCGTCGATTGTGGCGTGGGAAGCGGCACCGCAACGCGGCGCTGGCGGTGACCTCGGCTTGCTGTTAGACAAGGCGTCGCGGAAGGGGTGCGGGTGAGTAGTGGCGGAGCCACAGCGCTTTCGGTTGGTGACACGCAGCGACTTCGACGGCCTGGTGTGCGCGGTGCTGCTCAAGAGCTATTTCACGATTGACGAAATCCTGTTCGTGCACCCCAAGGACGTGCAGGACGGCAAGGTGCAGATCGGCCCACGTGACATCACCACCAACGTGCCCTTCGTACCGCAGTGCCACCTCGCCTTCGACCATCACGCGAGCGAGACGATCCGGATGGGCGGCGCGCTCCCCCGGAACCTCGTGCTCGACCCGAACGCGCCGTCAGCCTCACGGCTGGTGTACAACCACTTCGGGGGCAAGAGCGCGTTCGCGGCCGTGTCGCTGGAGATGCTGGCCGCGGTCGACAAGGCAGACTCGGCGCAGTTCACCAAGGACGACGTGCTCAACCCGCGTGGCTGGGTGCTGCTCAACTTCCTCATGGATGCGCGGACCGGCTTGGGGCGTTTCAAGACCTTCGGCATGTCCAACTACCAGCTCATGCTGGAGCTCATCGAGTACTGCCGTAAACACGACAACGTCGACGACATTCTGCGGCTGCCCGACGTGGCGGAGCGGGTCAGATTGTACCGCGAGCACCAGGCGCCGTTCCAGGCACAGCTGCAGCGTTGCGGGAAGCCCCAGGGGAATCTCGTGGTGCTCGATCTGAGGAACGAGGACCCCATCTACGCCGGCAACCGATTCATGATCTACGCCCTCTACCCCCGGTGCAACATCTCCCTGCACGTGATGTGGGGACTGAAGAAGCAGGTCACGGTGTTCGCCATGGGGAAGTCCATCCTCAACCGGACTTCGACGACGGACATCGGTCGGTTGGCGTTGAGCTACGGCGGAGGCGGCCACGAAGCAGCCGGCACGTGCCAGGTGGAGAATGACCGGGCGGCGACCGTCCTCGACGAGCTCGTCCAACGCATCACGTCCGACGGCTGAGCCCCGCCCGAGCCTGGCCCCCGATCGTCAGTAATGCCATCGACGCTGCCGCGCGCGACTGCTCGAGGCGCCGGCCGCCTCGCCGCCCCTACGGCACCCAGCTCTCGATGAACGTCCGGCCCTGGCCGGCGCGCTCGTTCACCAGGGCCTGGAAGATCGCATGCAGCTGCTCGTACGGCAGCGTGCCGACGACCATTCGCCCGTTGAGGATGATCGTCGGCGTGGCGTGGATGCCCCGGGGATCCGTGGCCGAGGTGGGCGCGTACTCGCGGCCCGTCTCCATGATCCGCCGCACCACGCCTTGGAGCGCGGTGTCCGTCAGCGCGGACTCGGCCCCGTAGCGCTTGGCCAGGCCCACCCGCCACGCGCTGTCGTGCTTGGCGGCCATGAAGTTGGTGAAGATCTCGTCGTGGATCTGCGCGAACCGGCTGGTGTCGTGTGCCGCGATCCAGGCGACCTGGCAGGCGAACGGGTGCAGGTTCTTGTTCACCACCGTGTTGCACTTGGTCTCGAGCGGGAAGAACTCGAATGCGACGTTGATCTTCCCCTTGAATTCCTCTTTCAGCTTCTGCATCTGCGTGAACAGGTAGCGGCAGTCCCCACACAGGAAGTCGCCGTACTCGACCACGTGGATCGGCGCGGCCTCGAACTGCACCGTGGACCTGACCGACCAGTACGGCGACAGCAGGCTGGGCTCGTGCACCACCGGCAGTGCGAAGTAATTCGCCACCTGCAGCTCCAGCTTCGTCGCGTGCAGCCGCTGCATCCCGTACGCCCCGGCCAGCACCACGACGCCGAACACCGCCAGGTGCTTGAGCGAGGGCCGCAGGAAGCGGGTCCGCGCGCCGGCCTCGCCCCGCCCCACGCCGTACGCCCAGAACAGGCCGAAGCTCGCGAGCGAGAACAGCCAGTAGATGCTGCAGTACAGGCACAGGCTCTTCCACACGAACAGCGAGTAGCTCGCGAGCCCCAGCACGCCGAGCGCGTTCACTGCGCCGATGGCGGCGTTGGTCCGCTCCAGCTCGACCGACGGGAACAGCGCGCCCAGCACGACCAGGCCGCCGACCATCAGGCCGAAGAACCCCAGCGGAACCCCGTACACCTGCGAGAGCGGCGAGTAGGTGGAGCTGCCGCAGTTGATGAACGCGCTGATGTCGCAGACCGAGCCCGAAACCGAGCCGAAGTTGGCCGCGTAGAAGTGGTTGATCGTGAGGAGCGACGCGCCCATCATCCCGAGCCCGGCGGCCAGGCTGAAGCCCCTTCGCCAGGACATCGCGTCCAAGGTGAGCGACTGCATCGAGCGTCCTCCGCTTCACGAGGTGACGTCGGGGCCGCGACGACAGGCCCCCGAGCGCAACGATGAGCGCAAGTGGCGTGCCTCGTTTCGGCTTTGAGCGCCCGGAGACGCATTGCCGACGAGCCTGCCCGGGATTCCAGTGCGTGCAGTACGGCGCGCGCTCGCGCCGCCGTGTCTAAAGAGATTGATTCTTGCGGTTCCGCGTGGGAACACCGGTTGGCTCACCCAGGAGGCACCTTCATGCGATTCGTAACACGCACCGCGCTGTCGACCCTGGCGCTCGGGCTTTCGTTCGCGGTCACCAGCCGCGCGCAGCAGCCCGCGACCTCGACCGAGTACCCCGGTCTGGAGACCGGGAAGATGTGGACTTTCGATGCGCCGCCGCTCGACTACTGGGCCACGCGCTACAACTTCCACGCCTCGCAGGACTGGCTCGACCACGCCCGGCTCTCGTCGGTGCGGATTCCCGGCTGCACGGCCTCGTTCGTCTCGCCCGACGGCCTGATCATGTCGAACCACCACTGCGCCCGTGGCTGCGCCGACGCCGTGACGCGCCCCGGCGAGGACTTCCTCGCCAACGGCTTCTACGCGCCGACCCGCGCCGAAGAGCGCGCCTGCCCGAACTTCACCGTCGATCAGCTGGCCGAGATTACCGACGTCACGGCCCAGGTCAACGGGGCCGTGCCGGCCGGCGCGACCGCCGTCAGGGCGTCCGCGATCCGCGATTCCGTGACCGGCGACATCGAGCACCGCTGCGAGCAGAACACGCCGAACGCGCACTGCGAAGTGATCAGCATGTATCACGGCGGCCAGTACAAGTTGTACCGGTTCCATCGCTGGACCGAGGCCCGCCTGGTGTTCGTGCCGGAGACGGACGCGGCCAGCTTCGGCGGCGACCCCGACAACTTTACGTACCCGCGCCACGACATGGACATGTCGTTCTTCCGGGTCTACGAGAACGGCCAGCCGGCGCACATCGACCAGTACTACCGCTGGAGCCACGACGGCTCGAAGGAAGGCGACCTGGTGTTCGTCGTGGGCAACCCCGGCAACACGAGCCGCCTGCTGACCATTGCCCAGCTCGAGTACCTGCGCGACATCCAGTACCCCGCCTACCTCACCCAGCTGAACGCCCAGGTCGCCGTCTACCAGCACCTGGCCACGTTGAGCCCGGAGCGCGCGCGGGCCGCCGAAAACACGATCTTCTACCTGCAGAACTCGCAGAAGGCGATCAACGGCTACCAGTCGGGCCTGCTGGACAAGCCGTTGCTCGACCAGAAGCGGGCGTGGGAGCGGGAGTTCAGGGCCAAGGTGAGCGCCGACCCGGCGCTCCGGCGCCAGTACGGCCTGGCCTGGGACAACCTCGCGCGCATCAAGGCGGAGCAACGGACGCTCGACGCGCGTAGCCGGTATTACGGGTTCCGCGCCTTCGGCTCCCGGCTCCTCAACATGGCGGGCGCGCTGGTGCGCCTGCCCATCGAGACGGCCAAGCCCGACAGTGCGCGGCTGCCGGCCTACCAGGACGCCAACCGCGGCAACCTGGAGCGGATGCTCGCCAACCCGGCACCGATCGACACGACGCAGGAAATGGCGCTGCTGACGGCGTACTTCACGGAGATGGCGCGTGAGCTGCCGGCCATCGATCCGGTGCGCCGCGCCGCGCTCGCCGGCCGCTCGCCCGCCGACGCCGCCCACGCCATGGTCGCCGCCACCGAGATCGGCTCGGCCGACGCGCGCAAGGCCCTGCTCCAGGGTGGCGCATCGGCGGTCGCAGCGTCGCAGGACCCCTTTATCAAGCTGGCGCGGGTGATCGACCCGCTCGCCCGGCCGATCGTCAAGCGGGTGAACGCGCTGGCAAGCCAGGAAGAGGAGAACGGCGCGCTGGTGGCCCGGGCGCTCTTCGCCGTGTTCGGGACTAAGGTCGCACCTGACGCGACCTTCAGCCTCCGCATCTCGGACGGCGAGGTTGCGCGCTATCCCTACAACGGGACCTTCAGCCAACCGTACACGACCTTCTACGGGCTGTACGACCGGACGTTCGGGTTCGCCGGGCAGGCGCCCTGGAACCTGGCGCCGCGCTGGCTGGCGGCGAAGGACCGGGTGAACCTCGCCACGCCATTGAACGGCGTGTCGACCAACGACATCACGGGCGGCAACTCCGGCTCCCCACTGATCAATCGGAACGGGGAGATCGTGGGACTGATCTTCGACGGCAACATCGAGCAGCTGCCCCTCGACTTCATCTTCCTCGAGGCCACCGGCCGCTCGGTGTGGGTGGACTCACGCGGGATCGTCGAGGCGCTCCGGCACGTGTACGATGCCGGCACGCTGGCCGACGAACTGACGCGCAGCAATCCGTAGCAGGGGTTCTTCCAGCATTCAACGCGACGGGCGGCCGATGTGGCCGCCCGTTCGCATTGCGGAAACGCTCTCCGCATGGATCCCTCCGCCCGATTCTCCTGCGGGCCGGCCGGAGACGCGAAAGCCAGCCGCGCGTAATGGCATGGCTGGCTTTGCGTTGTCG
>CAWETG010000008.1:0-298080 GCA_963812035.1 uncultured Gemmatimonadales bacterium | reverse complement strand
ACCTCGACGTCGTCCCAGCCGTTCGCCATCGCCAACATGGTCGAGATGACGGGCGAGACGCGGTTGCTCGCCCTGACGGGTGAAAGTCGATGTCCTGCCCCTCACCTGTCGAGTCGCGGAAGAGCCCGCGCGATGCGGCGACGCGCGATACCGCGCCGGCCGTGAAGTCCACGCGGAAGCCAACCCCTCCCGCCGCGGCGACGGGCCGCTGCACGACCAGCTCTACCTCGTCGATGCGGAAGGCGTCGTCGTCGTAGTCGAAGACCTGGAGCTGGTTGGTGCGCGACGGCGGCGCCTGGTGCCCGGCTTCGAGTCGTGCGGTGGCGCCCTGGCGGCGAGCAGCCGGGGCGACGGCAGCGCCGCCGCCCCGGCCGCCAGGATGCGGCATCGCATCACTGCGCCCTCAGTCGGCCCCGTCGAGGTAGGCTTTCTCGCCGTGTAGCGATTGGTCGAGACCGGTTTCCTCCACCTGGCTCGAGACGTGGACCGGCGTCATGCGGTTGATGATGGCCAGCATGGCGTAGGTGAAGGCGAAGGCCCAGACCGACGACAACACGACGGCCGCCAGCTGCTTGCCGAAGAACGACGCGTTGCCCGCGAGCAGGCCGTTGGTCCCATTGGGGTTGAACGCCGTCGTGGCGAACAGGCCAAGCATCACGATGCCGAGGAACCCCCCGACCCCGTGCACGCCCCAGACGTCGAGCGCGTCGTCCCAGCCGAGCCGGTTCTTGAGTGACACCGCGAAGTAGCACACCACGCCGGAGATGCAGCCGATCAGCACGGCCGTGGCCGGCGAGACGTAGCCGGCGGCCGGCGTGACGGTGGCGAGGCCAGCGACCGCGCCGGTCAACAGTCCGATGAAGTGTGGTCGCTTGCCGAACAGCCAGTCCACGAAGAGCCACGCGACCGCGCCGAACGAGGCGGCCACGTCCGTGTTCAGGAAGGCCACCGCCGTGGTCGAGTCCACGCGGAACTCACTGCCCGCGTTGAAACCGTACCAGCCGAACCACAGCAGGCCGGTGCCGAGCGCGACCAGGGGGATGGAATGCGGCCCGCGGTCCGCCACCTGCCGTTTGCCGACGTAGAGCACCGACGCGAGCGCCGCCATCCCGGCGATGTTGTGCACCACGATGCCGCCGGCGAAGTCGAGCACGCCCCACTGCTGCAGAATCCCGCCGCCCCAGATCATGTGGACGAAGGGGAAGTAGACGAACAGCAACCAGCCGGTGAGGAAGAGGAAGTACGCCTTGAAGGTCACCCGGTTGGTGAAGGCGCCGGTGATGAGCGCCGGGGTGATGATGGCGAACATCATCTGGTAGGCGCAGAACACGATCATCGGGATCGTGTCGTTCGGCGAGGGCGTGTTGAGGGTGATGTTCCGCAGGAACGCCCAATCCAGGTTGCCGACGATGCCGAAGAAGTCGGTGCCCGCCCTGAGGTTGCCGGAGAAACACAGCGAGAAGCCGCACAACCACCAGAGCACCGTGGTCCAGCCCATCGAGACGAAGCTCTGGATCATGATGGCCAGCACGTTCTTCCGGCCTACCAGGCCGCCGTAGAAGAACGCGAGGCCCGGCGTCATCAGCATCACGAGACTCGAGCAGAGTATCATGAAGCCGGTGTTGCCTGTGTCGAGATGTAGCATCCCGTCGAGCTCCTTTCACACCGGAGGGGACAAAAAAACCGGCGCGCACCACCAGAGCAGCGGCGGTGTGGCCGGAACGAATGCGCTCAGCGCGACGAGCCCGTGCGGCGTGTCCCCGCCCGGAACTGGCGGAGGCCGTGGGCGCCGCGCGAGCGGGAGTGATTCACTGGAACCCGGCCGCCACCCCAGCAGGTGGGCCGCGAGGTACGCCGCGCCACCGATACCGGGTGCGGGTGCGCCGCGTGGCTTCACCCCGGCCGCGCGCGTTCTACCGCGGGGCGCACCGGTGGTGCCCGCGACGACCATCGGGCCGGCGCGCAGGTCGTAACGCGGGCGCCGCAGGAGCCAGCGCCGGAGCAGCGCGCCCGAGGACATTGTGAACGGGAGGGCAAGCCGCGGCGCGGCTACCGACAGCGCCACGACCACCGGAACGCCGGCGCCGATCTTCGCGATCACGACCGCGGGGCCGAGCGCCAGCGTCGCGGCGGCCACCAGCGAGGTGGCGAACAGGCCGCAGGCGCGTGCAAGACGGAGTTGTGGCGTCGGAATTGCGGCAGCAATATCCGGAGGCAGCCCCCGACCCGGAATGGGGGCATTCGGTGGAAACATGCTGGCCGGCTGCTGCGGCTCCAGAGCCATGGGCGGCACCGAGTGAGGCAACTGCGAGTCGCGCAATATTCGCGCCCGCGGCGAGGGAGCGCCAGTCCGGGACGGACACGAGCTTGCGGCGGAGTAGCGTGGGTGTTTCTTAGGGCGGCGTGACGTCCGACGTATTGATGGGGGCGCTGTTCATGGTGGCGGCGCTCGCCTGCTACTCCACCGGCGTGTGGAGCGAGCGCCTCGCCGCGCGCCTCAGGCCATGGCACCTGGCCATGTTCTGGCTCGGCTTCGGCTGCGACACGGTCGGCACCGACCGGATGCGCCGGATGGCGGGCGGTCTGCGCCTGAACTTCCACGGCGTGACCGGCGCCTTCGCCCTGCTGCTGATGCTGGCACACGCGCTCTGGGCGACGTCGGTGCTGGTGCGCCGTGACCAGCGCGCGATTCTCACCTTTCACCGGATCAGCGTCGTCGTCTGGACGGTGTGGCTCGTGCCGTTCGTGAGCGGCGCCTTCTTCGGCTAGGACCGACCTATGGACACGTGGACCCGACGCGACGTGGTGAAGACCGGCTTGGCGGCGTCGTTCGCCGCGGCGCTGCCCCCCGAGATCGCAGGCCGGCCGCGGCGGGGGTTGGAAGCGACGCCGGCGGCCCGGGAGGACGGCGCCGGGGCGCCAGTGCGCGAGCGGCTGCTGCTCGACCGCGGGTGGCGATTCCATCTCGGCCACGCCGACGATCCGCAGCGTGACTTCGGATACGGGCAGAGCGAGGAGTTCGCCAAGACGGGGGCGTTCATGGCCACCCCGTCGAAGCCGGACTTCGACGACAGCGGCTGGCGCGCCGTGGACCTCCCGCACGACTGGGTGGTGGAGCTGCCATTCGAGAACGCCGAGCCGCTCTGCAACCAGGGCTTCAAGCCCGTCGGCCGCGACTACCCGGCCACCAGCATCGGCTGGTACCGCCGGGTCTTCAAGATCCCGGCGAGCGACCACGGCCGCCGGCTGAGCCTCGAGTTCGACGGCGTCTTCCGCGACTGCGTCGTGGCCCTGAACGGCGTATTCCTCGGCCGCAACCTCAGCGGCTACGCGCCGTTCCGGTTCGACATCACCGACGTGGCGAACTACGGCGGCCCGAACGTGCTGGTGCTGCGCGCGGATGCCACCGAGCACGAGGGGTGGTTCTACGAAGGGGCCGGCATCTACCGGCACGTCTGGCTGGTCACGACCGGACCGGCGCACGTGGCCCAGTGGGGGACGTACGTGGCCGCGGAGGCGGAGGCAGGCACGGCGACCCTCACGATCACCACCCAGGTGGAAAACGAGGGAGGCGACGCACCGGCCTGCCGCGTCCGCTCGACCATCACCGACCCGGCGGGGCGGGTGGTCGCGACAGCGGCCACCCCGCCCGCCCGGCTCGCCGCCTGGACCGGCCGGGAGTTCACGCAGCGCCTGACGGTGAACTCGCCGGCCCTCTGGTCGGTGGAGACGCCGCGCCTCTACCAGCTGACCACGGTGGTCGAGGCGGGCGGCGTGGTGGCGGACCGCTGCCAGACCCCGTTTGGCATCCGCACCCTGCGCTTCGATCCGGACCGCGGATTCTTCCTCAACGGCAAGCACGTGGAGCTGAAGGGCACCTGCAACCACCAGGATCACGCGGGCGTCGGCTCCGCGCTGCCCGATGCGCTCCAAGCGTACCGGGTCGGGCGGCTCAAGGCGATGGGGTCGAACGGCTACCGCACGTCGCACAACCCGCCGACGCCGGAGCTGCTGGACGCCTGCGACCGGCTGGGGATGCTGGTGCTGGACGAGACCCGGATGATGGCCTCGACCGAAGAGGGACTGAGCCAGCTCGCCCGGATGATCCGCCGCGACCGCAACCATCCCTGCGTGTTCGCCTGGTCCATCGGCAACGAGGAGTGGCTCGTGCAGGGCGCCGAGCGCGGCACGCTGATCGCCGCCGCGATGAAGCGGCTGGCGCACCGGCTCGACCCGACGCGGCTGACCACGGAGGCCATGAACGGCGATTGGGGGAAGGGGCTCTCGGGCGTGGTGGACATCCAGGGGTTCAACTACTTCCAGGGCGACATTGACGCGTACCACCGCGCCCATCCCCGCCAGCCGACGATGGGGACCGAAACCGCCAGCACGGTCACGACGCGCGGCATCTACGCCAAAGACGAAGTCCGGGGATACCTCAGCGCCTACGACGTCAACTTCCCGCCATGGGCCAACACGGCGGAGCAGTGGTGGAGCTACTACGACGCGCGACCGTTCCTCGCGGGTGGCTTCGCCTGGACGGGATTCGACTACCGCGGAGAGCCGACGCCGTACAAGTGGCCCTGCATCAGCTCGCACTTCGGGATCATGGACACCTGCGGCTTCCCGAAGGACAATTTTTACTACTACCAGGCGTGGTGGGGCGACGCGCCGGTGCTGCATCTCTTCCCGCACTGGAACTGGCCCGGGAAAGAGGGACAGGAGGTCGAGGTTTGGTGCCACAGCAACCTCGAGCGCGTGGAGCTGTTCCTGAACGGGAAGAGCCTGGGCGCGCAGGACGTGCGGCGCGACTCCCACGTCATGTGGAAGGTGCCGTACGCCCCCGGGACCCTGGAGGCGCGCGGGTCCAGGGGCGGGCAGGTCGTGCTCACGGCGAAGCAGGAAACGACCGGAGCAGCGGCGCGGATTCTGCTCGCCGCCGACCGCGCCCGCGTGGCGGCCGACGGCGAGGACGTCGCGGTCGTCGAGGTGCGGGTGGTGGACGCCGCGGGTCGCCTGGTGCGGGTGGCGGACGACGAGATCGCGTTCCGCGTATCGGGAAGCGGGAAGCTCATCGGCGTCGGCAACGGCGACCCGAGCAGCCACGAGCCGGACAAGGGCGCGACGCGCCATGCTTTCAACGGGCTGTGCGCGGCGATCGTGCAGGCTGGCAGGGAGCCGGGCGATCTGCACCTCGAGGCCACGGCCCCGGGACTGGCCGCGGGCGAGGTCGTGATCCGCTGCGCGGCGGCCACCCCGCGCCCGGCGGTGTCCTGAGCGCAGGGCCGTAGTGCGGCCGGTTCATGACTCGGAGCGAGTCGAGGAGGGTGTCATGAAAGCGTGGTTCCCAGTTGTCCTGTTTGCCCTCGCGGGTTCGGGAGCGCTGGCTCAGGGCGCACCACAGTCCATCAAACTCCCCGAGCCGCGGCATCAGGGTGCAATGTCCCTCGAGGCGGCCCTGTGGGCGCGCCAATCGGTGCGTACGCTGGCCCGGGACTCCCTGGCGCTGGCCGACGTGGGGCAACTCCTCTGGGCGGCCCAGGGCGTGAACCGGCCCAACGGTCACCGGACCGCGCCGTCGGCGATGGCGGCCTATCCGCTCGAGCTGTACCTCATCGCGTCGCGGGTGAGCGGGCTGCCGGGCGGCGTGTACCACTACGGGGTCGTGGGGCACGTGCTCGAGCCGGTGCTGAGCGGCGACCGGCTCCGCGAGTTCGTGGATGGCGCTTCGCACCAGGCGTGGGTCGCCGATGCGGCGGCGGTGATCGTCTTCACGGCCGTCCCCGGGCGGACTTCCCGGTTTGGGGAACGCACCGAGCGGTTTGTGTCCGACGAGGTGGGGGCCTCCGCCGAAAACGTGTACCTGCAGGCCGCAGCGCTGGGACTCGGCACCACCTTCGCGGGTTCGGTCCAGGATACGGCGGCGGCGCGAATCCTCGCGCTCCCGGCGGATCGGGTCGCCGTGGGTATCATGCCGGTGGGGCGCCCGCGCTAGCAGCGGCGGCGGTGGATTGACGGCGCGGGCGACGCGTGGGTAGCTCTAGGACGCGATGAACGTCCTGCTCGTCTACCCGGAGTTCCCCGACACCTTCTGGAGCTTCAAGCACGCCCTGCGGTTCGTGCGGAAGCAGGCGTCCACGCCGCCGCTGGGCCTCCTGACGGTGGCGGCGATGCTGCCTGCCGAGTGGAGCCTGCGCCTGGTGGACACGAACGTGCAGGCGCTCACCGACGAAGACCTCGCGTGGTCGGACTGCGTCTTCCTCAGCGCGATGGCGGTGCAGCGGCAGTCGGTGGACGGGATCCTCGCGCGGTGCCGGGAGGCGGGCCGCACGGTCGTGGCGGGCGGGCCGCTGTTCACCGCGCAGCCCGAGCAGTTCGGCGCGGCGACCCACCTCATCCTCAACGAGGCTGAGCTCACGCTGCCGCCGTTCCTGAAGGACCTCGCCGCCGGGTGCGCGCAGCCGGTCTACCGCACGGCGGAGTTCGCCGACCTGCGGCAGACGCCGATCCCCCGCTGGGACCTCGTGCGTCTGGGCCGCTACCAATCGATGCCGGTGCAGTACTCGCGCGGCTGCCCGTTCGACTGTGAGTTCTGCGACGTCACCGCGCAGCTGGGGCATCGGCCTCGCACCAAGCGGGCCGGCCAGATCATCGCCGAGCTTGACCGGCTGTACGCGCTCGGCTGGCGCGGCGGCGTGTTCTTCGTGGACGACAACCTCATCGGCAACAAGCGGAGCCTCAAGTCCGAGCTGCTGCCGGCGCTCATCGCGTGGCGGAAGGGGCGCAGGGGGATGCCGTTCGGTACCCAGGCGTCCATCAATCTCGCCGACGACGCGCGGCTCATGCGGATGATGACGCAGGCGGGGTTCGACACGGTGTTCGTCGGGATCGAGACCCCGAGCGAGAGCGGCCTGGCCGAGTGCAGCAAGAAGCAGAACCTGAACCGGGACCTGGTGGCGGACACGCAGCGCCTGCAGCGCGCGGGCCTCCAGGTGCAGGGCGGTTTCATTCTGGGGTTCGACAGCGACTCGACATCCACCCCCCAGCGGGTCGCGGAGTTCATCCAGCGCAGTGGCATCGTGACGGCGATGGTGGGGTTGCTTCAGGCGTTGCCGGGGACCCGGCTGTACGAGCGGATGGCGCAGGCCGGCCGCCTGGTGCGGGGCGGGTCCGGCGACAACGTCGACGGGACCACGAACATCGTCCCGCTGGTCGGATCCGAAATGCTGCGCCAGGCGTACAAGGAGTTGCTGGAGCGCCTCTACGCGCCCAAGGCGTACTACCAGCGGGTCCGGATGCTGCTGCGCGAGTACCGGCCGCCGAAGATCAAGGCCCGGGTGGACCTCGGGTTCCTGCGGCAGCAGGCGCTGGCGTGCGCCCGCTCGGTCGTGCGCCTCGGCATCGTCGGCCGGGAGCGGATCGAATACTGGAAGCTCGTCGTCTGGACGCTGTTCCGGCGGCCGAAGCTGCTCCCGATGGCCGTGACGCTCGCCATCTACGGCTACCACTTCCGGATGATTACCGAGCTGCACATCGGCTAGGCCCGGCTCGGGCGGCGTACCGCCGCGCCCGGCTCAGCTATGCACTGTGGCGCCTTCGTCGATCTGGTGAGGTGCGATCTGGACGGAATGACCCGCATAGCGTCCGCGCTGGTGGTGCTCGCGCTCGCCGTGCCGCGCGCCGCCCCGTCGCAGGAGCCCCCCGCGCGCGGTGGCGTCGGCATCGTGCGCGGCGTCGTCGAGGCCGGCCCCGACGAGCCGGTGCCGTACGCGGTCGTGGCCTTGAACCCGCACTTCACCCAGCGCTTTACCGACGGCACGGGGACCTTCGTGTTTACCCGGGTCCCGGTGGGCACGTACCATCTTCTGGCCCGGCAGGTCGGCTTCAAGCCGCTCGACACCACGGTCGTCGTGGCGGCGAACCAGACGGTCACGGTGAGCGCGACGCTCGAGCGGCTGACCGTGCAGCTCGAGGTGATCACCGTGGTCGCGAGCCGCGGCTGCTCTGAGCCCGGTCCGCCCGACGCGGGGACGCCCGAGCTGGCCGCGCTGTTCGGCCAGCTGAAGCAGAGCGCGGCGCAATACAAGCTCCTCGCCACGACCTACCAGTTCCGCTACCGGATGGCCCGGACGTTCCGGGACATGGACGAGGCGGGAAACGTGGCGTGGTCGCAGAGCGACACGGTGGAGTACGTGAGCAGCGCCCTCGTGCACTACCGGCCCGGCGACGTGGTGGGGGTGGCGCCGCTTCCCGACGGCACGACGACGCGCGCCGTCATCCTGCCCACCCTGAGCGATCTGGCGGACAGCGTCTTCCAGGCGACCCACTGCTTCACGTTCATCGGACAGGTGGAGCAGGGGGGACGGCGGTTGTGCGGTTCCACTTCCGGCCGCCCGACACGCTGCAGGCGCCGGACCTGACAGGCGACGTGGATCTCGATCCGCGAACCTACCAGATCCGGCGCGCGACCATCAGCCTCACCCACGCGGACAAAGCCCTGGAGGGAATGCGCTCCGCCACCTCGACCATCACGTTCGCCGAGTTGCTGCCCAACGTGGTGGTGCAGAAGCGCGTGGAGAGCGTGCAGGTGCTGGCCGCGCCGGTGTTGCAGCTGGGGGGCGTGAAGCACATCGGGCGCTACGAGGAAGACCAGCAGCTCGCCGGCGTCCACTTTCTCCACCCGCTGCCGGGCGGGCAGGGGCCCCGCCCGTAGTCGTGCCCGGCCGCCCCGTCCGGGGCCGCTCCCTGCGCCGCCGCTATTCGCCTCCCCGTGTCGCGCTCATCCGCGTGATGACGGCGCTCGCTGCCAGGCGTGCCTCGGGGTGGCTGAGGTGGGCTACGGCCGCCTGCAGCTGCGCGAGTGCCAGCGACCTGGGCATGCCGAACTGATACGCCTGGAGCGCCCAGCCGCGCAGCGCGCGGCGGTCGTCGTCGAGCCGTCTGGCGAGCAGCTCCAGCGCATGCTGGTTGCCGCGGGCGCCGAGCGAGGCCAGCACGAAGGCCGGGTACTGGCCAACGGCGAACAGGCTGTCCACGACGCCGAGGTACGATGTGTCGTTGGTCAGGGCGATGGCGCGGAACGCGGCGTTCTGGATCACGTCCTGGTACGACGACTCGGCCAGCGCCGCGGCGATGGTCTCGTGGGCGAGGGCGGAATCGGCCTGCACCAGGGCGCGGACCGCCGCGGCCCTGACCTCGTAGCTCGAGTCGCGCGCGAACGCACCGCGCAGCAGCGCCACGGCGTCGGCGCCGCCGAGCGCACCCAGCGCGTCGACGGCCGAGTTGCGCACGGCGGCTGAGGTGTCCTGGAGCGCCGCCTGCAGTGCGGGGAATGCCACCGGGGCGGCGAAATGCCCCAGCGCCTCCACGGCATCAGTGCGAGTGCGGAAGTAGTCGGCGTGCGCGGCGGCGTCGGCGAGCGCCGCAGCGGCAGCGGGATCGCCTACGCGATCGGCGAGCTGCCCGATCACCCACTCCCGGTCCCACAGGTCCGGATCGCGCTGCAGCTGGGTCGCGAGCCAGGCGGTTGGCTGTTGGAAGCTGAGGCTCTTGAGGACCCTGTTGCCGTCGTCGAAGACCACCATGGTCGGCGGGCTCTTCACGTCCGGAATGGTGACGGTCTGCTCGCGCGCCGTGATCTCCACCCGTCGGGTCACATCACCCTGCGCGGTGCCGACCCTTACCGTCAGCGGCATCCGGAACGCCGCCGGCACCGTGAACGTGAGCCCCGTGCTGTCGGGCTTGAGCGAGCCCTGCTGCGTCTGCTTGACCGTGAGGGTCAGCACCTGGCGGGCTGAGTCGTACGCGGCCGCGACGTCGAACTGCGGGTAGCCGGCCTGGTACACCCACTCGCTCCAAAACCAATCGAGGTTCTCCCCGGTGGCGGCGAGGATCGCCTGCCGCAGGTCGTCGCTCGTCGCGACGTCGAAGGCGTGGCTGGTCAGATAGGCGTGGATCGAGGCCCAGAAGCGCTGCGGCCCGAGATAGTGCTCGAGCATCTCCAGCACCAGGGCGCCCTTGGGGTAGATGTTGTTCGAGCCGAGGGAGGCCAGCGGCATCGGGCGCTGCCGCTCGATCTGCATGAACTGCCGGTACTCGTCGGCGTAGTAGTCCTGCGCGGCGTGCGGGCCCAGCTTCCGGCCCCAGTACTGACCCGGCATGAACTCCGCGAATCCCTCGTTCAGCCACATGTTCGCCCAGTTCTCGGTCGTCACGTAGTCGCCGAACCACTGGTGCGCCAGCTCGTGCGGGATCAACAGCCACTGGTACCACGGGCGGTCCTGGTAGGCGCGGGCGTCGGGGAGCCAGTCCACCAGCGTCGTGGCGCTCACGTTCTCCATCCCGCCGAAGAAGTCGGCAACGGTGGTCTGGGCGTACTTGGCCCACGGGTACCGGACGCCGGTAAGCTCGGAATAGGCCCCGATCATGTCGGGGGTGACGTGGAACAGGGGCCATGCCTTGCTGCTGTCGTCGCGGTAGACGTAGTAGTCCACCGGGATGCCCTGCCACTCGTCGTGGATCTTCACCAGCGGCGCCACGATCAGCGACACGAGGTAGGTCGCCGACGGCCGCTCCTGACTCCAGGTCACGGTGTGCTCGGCCCCGCGCGCCACGTCGGAGACCAGGCGCCCGTTCGAGACGGCCAGGTCTTCCTTCGGCACCGTCGCCACCAGCTCCCACGTCATCTTGTCGCTCGGGAAGTCGAAGGTCGGGAACCAGAGGTGGTTGTTGTGGTCCTCGCCCTGGCTCCAGATCTGGCGCGGGCGGTGTGGCAGGCCGTCGCCGGTGATGTAGGTGAGCCCGCCGCCGTTCGTCACCTTCCCGTGGTAGGCGACGGTGAAGGTCGCCGTGTCGCCGAAGCCGATCGGGGTGGCCGGGAAGATCACCAGCGTGTCGCCGCTCCTGCTGGCACGCAGGGCGGCGCCGCGGCGGTCGGTGACGGCCGTGTTGGCGAGCAGGGCGCCCTCGTCCAGGATGATCGAGTCGAGGCCCGGCCGGAGCGCCACCAGCGTGGTCGTCACGCTTCCCTCGAACGACAGGGAGTCCCAGTTGAACGCCGAGATGGCGATCCGCTGGTGGACCAGGTGGTAGTCGTGGGAGCGCGTGTAGTGGTCGTTGGCCATCAGGTCGGTGTTCGACTGGGCGAGCACCGGAGTGGCGGCCAACGTCAGCAGGAGCGCAGGGAGCGTGACCCGCATGGGGGCATCCTCGTCGAGCGGCAAGGGAAGGGGCGGCGCGCCGGTGCCCGGCGCCGGGAGTCACGGAAAGTCGCTGCGCATAGTACGCAGCAGACGCGGAGGTTGTTTCGCCACGGCCGCGGCATCCGCCCCGCACGCCGCGCGCGCGCCGACGGAATCAGCTCCCGACGGCTGCCACCAGGGCCCGTCCCCAAAGGAGTGCCACGACGATGCTGACCGTCGCGAGGCCAAGCGCCGTCCGGCGCAGCAGTCGCGCACCGCGGGTTGCGCCTTGCATCCGGTAGGCGCCGACCGGGACGAGCGCCATCAGCGCGAGGTGCGCGGGAGGCGCCACATCCCAGAGCGCTCCCGGCGGCAGCCACAGGCAGCGGGGCAGGTAGGGCAGCACGACATCGTGCGTGACGGCGAGATGCCAGTAGTAGGCGCTCGAGACCATCCACGTCCACACGCCGAGCGTGGGCACCACCGTTCCGGCCAGAGCGCGTGCGTTTGTCTCGCGCTCCACGAGCGATCAGCCGGCGCGGCGGCCGTGAATCGCGGCGGCGAACTTGGCATCGGCGCCGACGCTGTTGATGCTGTTCACTATGGACGCATCGATGGACTCGCGAACCATGCTCATGAGCCCCAGCATCGCTTGGCTACGCTGATCGGTGCCGTTGTAGATGTTCGAGTACACCTGCTGACCCGTGCGGGCGTCCACTACGTCGAGCTTGAACTGAATGCTCGATGTGGCTCCGACGTTGATGAAACCGGCATTGCGAGCCGCTTGAAGGCTCAGGAGCTGCAGGTCCAGTCGCAGGTCCGGGAGGCCGGAGTCGGGCGGCAGCCACCGGTGGCCGGCGCTGGTGACCAGCACCATGAGACCCTCGTACAGCGCGTCCGCAATCGGACGCTGGCCGAAGAGGTGGTAGGTGTTCGCTCCTTGCTTGAACGTGGCGAGCATGGTGGTGTCCGGCCGCCGGTCCGCGTAGAAGCCGCGTCCGAAGCTCAACGTCGGTTGTACGGCGGCCAGCTCGGCACTGCGTGCGACCGCCGTCTTGTACTCCGGCCGCAGCGCGACGGGCACCTGATGCGTGCAGGAGATCAGCACCAGCAGGAGAGCCGGGGGGATGAGGCGGGCCGCACTGCGCCGCATGGGTCGGACCTCCTGACGTGTGTGACGTGGGCGAGGGACCGCTGGGAGCGGAGGGCGGGGGACTCGAACCCCCAAGGGCTTGCGCCCGGCGGTTTTCAAGACCGCTGCCTTGCCAGTTAGGTCTAGCCCTCCGAGAGTTTCTAACCTATGTCCTGCCTTGCGACTACGCCACCGTGCCCCCGGGCTGATTCGCCCGCAGGACGCCATCTATCCCTCAACTATCCCCCAACTCCGGCGGCGGCGTGGAATTGCGCCAACTTCGCCACGCCCTCACTCAGATCCCGCTCGCTCACGATGTCGTAGCGGTCGAAGATGTCGCGCGTCTTGTGGCCGCTCAGTTTCGTGGCGATGTGCTCCGGGACGCCCGCACGGACCAAGTTGCGGACGGCCGTGCGGCGGAAGTCGTGGGGCACTCGTCCCAAGAGCGCCGGGCGCACCACTTCCTCGAGGTTGCCGCGTTTCACAATCGCGGCCCGCCGACAGGCGCCATGCCGGGCCGTGTAGAACGCGCGGATCGGCTGGCCGTCGTGGGGGAAGACCCACGGCACGAGGCGCCCGGTCCGCTTCGCGAACTCCGTGGCGCGCTCGCGCTGGCGCTCGAGCAGTGCCTTGAGTGGCGGCAGGACGGCGAACGGGAACGTGCGGCCCTCGCCTGTCTTCGTGGTCCCCACGTCCAGCGTCACCACACCGGCCGCCCAGTCAACCCGGTCCCAGGTGAGCGGCAGCACTTCCGACGGGACGCGCCAGCCGGTGAAGGCCGCGAACTCCACCACCGGACGGACGTACTCGGGGAGTTCGGTGAGGAGCGCCGCGAAGTCGTCGGGCTCGAAGAAACCCGTCCGGATGTTGGCGGCCTTGAGTCTCGGAAACTCGGGTACGCTCGCCACGCGCCCCGCCCGCTGAGCCAGCCGGAAGGCGTGCCGGAGGACGTTGAGACCAGCCGGTGTCGCCACTCCACGGCCGGGTCAGGCGCACAAGCCGCGCGCCCGGCCGCTGCCGACCGGCGCCCTCATTGGACTATGCGCGGACTACGTGCAGACAAGTAGCAGACTAGGGCGCTTACGCAGCATCGTGAATGCACGGCGCCGACGACGCAGGTCGTCAGTGCCTCCCCGGCCTTGGCGTGGCGCACTGCGGTCGTTTGGCAAACGGAAGCTCGGAGCCCCCGTACTCGATCCAGTGCCAGCCACTTCCAACAACCACCACACCGTCTGACGTAGCCCTGATGCCGTATACGTCCATTGCTGGCGGAAGCGGCACCTCCTTCCACTGAAGCGTGCACATCAGCGCAATGCCACCGTGCCCGAAAACCAACGCGCTGTCAAATGTCCATGTCCCGACGCCTCCGACAAAGAGATGCCCGCCCAGGAGCGGGTCGTCAGGCGTGGCGTAGCCTATCACTATGCGACCGTCGTTCAGCGTCTCGATACTTGTCGGTGACGCGCCGCCAGGCTGGAGTGGGTTCTCCGAGACGAACCGTCCGGAGTCGCCCACCATCGCTATACCACGGGCCCCTAGCACAACGGCGCTGAAAAGGCCGATCACCCCGTTCGGCAGCCCCCGGACGTCTTCGGCGGCCAGCCAGGGAGGCAGCGCATCGCACTTCCCCCAAGCTGTCACGGAGTCCTCGCGACATAGGTGACCAGTGGTGAGCGCGAGCCGTGGCCCTTTCCCACGCATGGAGAGGCTCACGACGTCCTCGCTGGCGACCTCAGCAGGCAGTTGCTGTGTCCGCCATCCGTTTCCGGTCCACATAGCGACCAGCCCGTGCTCGCCGCCCACGCGCACGGAATCGTCCGACCCAACCTCCACAGTCAGCACCCTGCGACGATCGGGCGCCGCGACGGCGTGCTCCTCGCCGCAGCGCCATCCCGCAAATCGGCCAGGAAGCTTCGTGCATTCGATCCGCGACAGTGCGCCGGACACGGAAAGCACCCACACATTCTCGCGTTCCGCCTTGAAGTCGTGCGTGACCACCACCCTGCGCACTTCGGTGCGGGACTGGCGGCCGTTCACCGTGCGGGCCGCGGAACGCCAAAAGGCCGCCACCTCGATCCGCAGCCCCATCAGCTGCGGGTTCCAGCCGAGTAGACCGACCCAGGGTCCGCTGGCCGCGCCGCGGATAATAGACCCAGGCACTTCGCCGACGACTCCCCAGGTGCCCTCACGGGCCGTCCACAGCGTCCCCGTGGAGGTCAGCGCGTACGGCGCACTGCGAATCGAAGCCATGCCGATGATTGTCGCCCCGCGAAGTGCTTCAACCGGCGCAGCGCTGTCACCCAGAATGTGCAGCAAGCACGACAGTCCTGGCGGACAATCGCCACCGTCCTTCCCTCCGTACACGTAGTAGTCCGCCGAGGACGCGCCCCAGACACCGGTGAGCTGAACGGCCACGGGGAAGCGCACCGCCGCACGCCTCCAGCGCCCGCCCGCCCAGTCACTGACCACCACGACGGGCGTGTTGCATGGCCCATCGCGATTGCACAGTCCTCCGACCAGTGCCACTCGACCGTCCGGGAAGGTGGAACCGTTCGTCGTCACTGACGACTTGGTAGAATCGGTTCGGATCTCCACAGCCTGCCAATTCAGGCCGTTGAACTGGAGGATGGAGTCCGAAGGGGGAGATCCCGCCATCAGCGCGATTTGGTGCGGCGCGGTTCCCAGCAGCTTCACGATGGGTCGCGTCACACCAGTCGGCTCATGCTGCCAAGCCCCCGACGCGTTGCGCAGTATCTGGCCGTCCCCAGTCCCGAGCAACAGGACGCGCCCATCACTCCAAGTCGAGGTCACTTGGTACGGAAGGGTGTCTCGAATGACCAGTCCGGCTGGGGAAGGGCCGACGAGGATCGAGCTCACGGGGGCTAGTGGACTGTCTCAGTTATTCCGCTAGCGCGAATCCGGCGTTGCGGGGTGCTGTACGCCCAGTGGAAGGGGCGACACGTCTTGTTGTGAGCGCGGATGTACTGCATCAGCTTGCGCCGCAGGTCCGCGGTCGAGGTGAAGATCCCGCGGGCGATGCAGTCGCGCTCGATCTTCGCGAACCACAGCTCGACCTGGTTGAGCCACGAGCTGTAGGTGGGGATGTAGTGCAGCGTGACCCGCGGATGGGCCGCCAGCCAGGTGGCGACGGCCTTGGTCTTGTGGGCCGAGAGGTTGTCGGCGATCACGTGGATCGCCAGCCGGCGCGGCTGCTGATGCAGCAGGTGGTCGAGAAAGGCCACGAACTCCTGGCTGGTGTGGCGGATCGCGGTGCGGCCGTCGACGTGCCCGGTACCGACCTCCAGCGCGGCGTAGAGCGAGAGGGTGCCGTGGCGGACGTACTCGAAGCCGTGGCGCTCGGCCCGGCCGGGCGAGAGCGGCAGCACGGGATCGCGCCGATCCAGCGCTTGGATGGCGGTCTTCTCATCGACGCAGAAGACGGCCGCGTGAGCGGGCGGATGGAGATAGAGCCCGATGATGTCGGCGGCCTTGCGCTCGAACTCGGGGTCGGGACTGGCGGTGTAGTGCTCGAGGCGGTGCGGCTGGAGGCCGGCGCGCTGCCAGACCCGGTGGACGGTGGCTGGGCTGACCCCGAGGTGCCGGGCCAAGCGGCGCACGGACCAGTGCGTGAACGGGGCCGGCGGCGCCTGCTGCGTGCGGGCGAGGATCTTCGCCTCCAGACTCGGGCTCAGCCGATCGGGGCGCCCCGAGCGCGGGGCATCGCGCAGACCCATCACGCGGCCGCGCGCGAAGCGCTGCCGCCAGCGGCTGATGGTGGTCGCGGGGACACCAAAGGCGGTGCTGATAGCCGTGTAGGTGGCCCCGTCGGCGAGCGCCAAGATCAGGCGCGCGCGGCGGGCCAGGCCGGCGGGCACGCGGGTGGCGCGGGTCATCGCTTCCAGCTCGGTGCGCTCGGCGGACGCCAGGGCCAGCGCGGCACGGGGTGGGGCCATGCTCCAAGATAGCGCATGATTATCACTAGCGCAACTTCAGAGACGAGCCACTAGTGCGATGGCCCAGAGGCCGTCGCGCCGGAGCACCGGCGGGAATAGGGCCGTTGCCAGCGGATACTCCAGACGGCGCCACGACCGGCCATTGTAGACGTACGGGCCGCCTAGCGGCGTCTTGACGAACAACAGCGAATCGCCGAGGGACCACAGCGCGGATTCGTTCGAACGAAGTGTCAGTGCTGACTTGGGCGCTCCTTGCCATCCAACGACGTAGGATTGGGCAATGAAGGAAGGTTCCGCCGTGCCGGTCCAATACGCCCAGGCCCAACGTAGTGCCGCGGGGTCGGCCAGCTCGATCGCGCCCACCATGACCAGGAGTGCAAGAGCATACAACTCAACGCGCACGCGACGTTGCCGCAGCGCGGCTCGGGGACGCCGCAGCCACGTCCAGCCCGGTGTGCGCAGCCTGACCAGCGACGCCCGTGGCCGCACCGCCGCCGCCAGTTCACCCGCCGTGTTCCAGCGCTCCGCCGGCGCCTTTCGCAGACACTTCATCACGGCGTCTGCCAGCTCCACCGGCGTATCCGGCCGCACTGCGTCGAGCGGCTTCGCCTTGCCGGTGATGTGCTTGACCAGCACCTCCTGCGCGCTGTCACCCTCGAAGGGCAGCTGGCCGGCGACCATCTGATACGCCACGACGCCAAGCGAGTAGATATCGGAGCGCGAGTCCACCGTCTTCTCGCCGCTCGCCTGCTCGGGACTCATGTAGTGCGGCGTCCCGACGATCATCCCCGTGCCCGTGAGCCCGGTCTCGCCCTCGGTCAGCGCCTTGGCGATCCCGAAGTCCATCACGACCGGTCGAGCCTCTTCGCCCTCGAGCATGATGTTGTCGGGCTTGATGTCGCGATGGACGATTCCGGCCTTGTGCGCCACGCTCAGCGCGCCAGCAACCTCCGCCAGGATCCGCTGCGCCTCGGCAATCGGCAGCGGCCCCTTCTCCATCCGGTGCCGCAGGCTCGCGCCCTCGATCAGCGGCATCACATAGTAGGAGAGTCCTGCGCCCTCACCGACTTGATAGATCGGCACGATGTTCGGGTGCCGGAGCTTGGCGACCGCCTCGGCCTCGCGGCGGAACCGCTCCGACAACGCCGTGGAGATGACCAGGTCGCCCCGCAGCACCTTGACCGCGACCTGGCGCTTCAGCTTGAGGTCAGTCGCGGCCCAGACCTCGGCGAAGCCGCCCTGCCCGAGGAGATCGAGGACCCGGAAGCTCTCGCCCAGCGCGTTCTGAACGCGCCGACGCTGCTCCTCAACGTTGACCTGAGCGGTCGTGGGGCCGTGAGCAAGGCCGGAGTCTCTGCTGATTTCGGTGGGAGTTGCAGCGCCGCACGACGGACAGAACGCCGCGCCATCCGTGAGGGCATTCCCACAAGACGCGCACGATCGAGCAGCTACGCCCACTTGCCGAGCCTCAATTGCTGGAGGGCGTGCCTAGTATGCGTCTCTAGGCGCTGCCGCGCCAGGTAAAGGTGCAGTGTACGCATTTCGTGAGGGACTTTCGGTTAGCACGAGAGCCCTGCCACGAGCTGACCTTCGCGGCGGGCGACCTGCCGCCAGCCACACCAACGATGCATACCGGGACCACGCAGAGTCAGGGTTGCTGCGCCCGCCCTCAGCTGGCGCGTGGGGTTTCCCCAAGGACCCCTATCAACGACCGCATCACTCGTATTGCTAACTGACGCTCGAATGACGCTCACCTGACGCTGCCTATATAACGTCTTACCGAGCCACTGGCCTGGTAGCCACGTTGCCCGGCGGACGCCCTGTTGAACGCGTCCCCTCCAACGCTGACCGCCTGACCGACGATTGCATTGTGTCGAGATCCCCATCCCCCGAGGGGCGCGGCCGACGGCTCGTTCGATGAGCGTGGGCGCGCGGGGGCGAGGGAGAACCCGGAGGAGAGACCCATTAGGCCAGACTTGATCGTCCGGCAAGGACATCGGACCGTCGTCACTCTCCTCGTGGCCGCCGCGGCACTGACGGCCTGCGAAAACAAAGCGCCTGTGGAACCCGCATCGGGCATAGGAACGCTCATCTTCCACATCGGATCAGCCCCGTCCTATGTCGAGACCATAACGGTGACGGTGACAGGCTCAGGGATTCAAACTCCTTTGGTCGCCACCGCGCATCTCAATGCGAATGGCGCTACGGATACACTCGAGGTGCCAGCCGGCTCCGATCGGCTCGTGGTGGCGAACGCCTACGACTCGGGAGGCACGAATACTCATCGGGGCGATACCACCATCGCCGTCGTGCCTGGGCCGAACCCCACGCTGAGCCTCGTGCTTCAGCCACTGAACGGCGGCGTGCCGATCGTGATCACGTTCGCTTCGTATCTGATCTCGCTCAGTCCGTTGGCCAACGCGATCACCATCGGCGACACACTGCGCTTCCGAGCAGTGGTGGCGGATGGGAGCGGGGACACCGTACGTGCGGCTCGAGTGCAGTGGGGGAGCAGCAACCCGGCGCTGGCAGCAATAGACACGGCTGGCCTGGTCACGGGACTACAAGCCGGCACGGTGATGATCGTCGCCACCTACGAGGGCGCGGGGGCGGCGCGCAGCCTGACGGTGACCACGATACAACTGCTCCCCCTCCCGCGGTTCATGAGCGGCAACGGTCACTCCTGCGGCCTCGCGGCCAGCGGCGCGGCCTACTGCTGGGGATTGAATCAGAACGGCCAATTGGGTGACGGCACCACTACGGATCGCGCGTCTCCGGTCGCGGTTGTGGGTGGCGTGACTTTCGCGGCCTTGGCTACGGGCGGTGGTTACGGGTTGCACAGTTGCGGACTCACGGCGAGCGGTGCGGCCTACTGCTGGGGCTCGAACTCTAGCGGCCAACTGGGTGACGGCACGACCACCGATCGCTCGAGTCCGGTGGCGGTCGCCGGCGGATTGTCTTTCCAGGCGCTCGCGGTCGGTTACGCACACACCTGCGGGGTTGCGACGACTGGTGCCGCATACTGCTGGGGCGCTAACAACTATCTGGAACTTGGCGATGGCACCAGCACCAATCGGAGCACTCCCGTGGTGGTCGGAGGCGGTCTCACCTTCCAGAGGCTCGCCGCCGGCGGCACGCACACGTGCGGATTCACCGTCAGTGGCTCTGCGTATTGCTGGGGCGATAACCAGGTCGGCGCGCTGGGGGACGGTACCAACACTAGCCATGGCACTCCAGTGGCCGTGGCTGGAGGCTTGACCTTCCAGGCCCTCGCCGCCGGGGAGGGCTACACATGTGGAATTACCAGCTCTGGTGCGGCCTACTGCTGGGGCGACGACACCTTTGGGGAGCTGGGTAGCGCGTCGAGCAGCAACAGTCCAGTGCCTGTCGCAGGGGGCTTGAGTTACCAGAGCATCAGCGCGGGCCAAACCCACACGTGCGCCCTCACTGCGGGCGGCACCGCGTACTGTTGGGGTGACAACGAGTTCGGTGAACTCGGTGACGGCAGTATGAACGGCAATATGATCCCTCGCACCACCCCTGCTGCCGTGCCAGGTGGCTTGACGTTTCAGGGCATCAGCGTCGGTCCCTGGTTCACATGCGCCGTCACGACGAGCGGCGCTACGTACTGCTGGGGGCTCAACGCCTACGGGCAGGTCGGCGACGGCACCGGGGGCGTCAAGGTGAGTCCGACCGCGGTCGTTGGTGGGTTGAGCTTTCAGAACATCAGCAATAGCGATTCCCACGTGTGCGGAGTTGTTGCGGGCGGAACCGCGTACTGCTGGGGAGGAAACGCCTACGACATCCTCAATGACGGAACAAACGGGCTCCCGGCCGATAGTCCCATGGCCTTCCTAGGTATCCCGCCGGTGACGGCCATGAGCCTCCAATGGCTATCCACCTGCGGTCTTGCGGTCGGAGGGCAAGCATATTGCTGGGGTGACATCTCCTTCTCGAGCCCGGTCGGCGGCGGCATGACGTTCCAGAGTCTCAGCAGCGCGGATGACCATATCTGCGGAGTCACCGTGGCCGGCGCGGCCTATTGCTGGGGCGGCGACGACCTCGGTCAGCTCGGTGACAGTGGCAACACTCTGCAAGACAACCCCGTGGCTGTGAGCGGCGGCCTCACCTTCGACTCCCTCAGCGCCGGCGGCTCGCACACCTGCGGACTCACGGCGGGTGGCGCCGCCTATTGCTGGGGATTGAATAGCTCCGGCGAGCTTGGTGACGGGACCAACACGAATCGTAATGCTCCCGTGGCCGTGAGCGGCGACCTCACCTTCGTTTCCATCAGCGCGGGCAGCTCGCACACCTGCGGCCTTACGGCGAGCGGTGCCGCGTACTGTTGGGGCGGCAACGGTGCTGGACAGTTGGGCGATGGTACCAACGTTTGGAAGAACAGTCCGGTGGCCGTGAACGGCGGCCTCACGTTCGCCTCGCTCAGCGCCAGCCCCGGCGGCGGGCCCGGCGCCGAGCACACGTGCGGGATCACATTCAATGGTGCGGCCTACTGCTGGGGCTTCGATGGCACTGGCCAGCTCGGTAACGGTTCGCGCGCCTCTAGCAACGTTCCGATCGCTGTCGCGGGCGCGTTGATGTTCCGCCGGATTGCTGCTGGGGGGGACTTTGGCGGGGGGGCGCTGGGGTGGACCTGTGCACTCACCACCGGTGGGGCTGCCTACTGCTGGGGCTTCAACTTCTTGGGCTCGAGCTATGGTGGCGGGATGCTCGGTGACGGCTCTGCCTGGCGCCTCAGCCCTGTTAGCGTAGCGGGAGGAATCACCTTCGGGGCCCCCGCCGCGAGGCGGATCGGTAGGGTGAGCCGGTGACGGCGTGCCCGGCGAGTGGTGAGGCGAGTGTGGGATGAGCGGTGGCTGAGCAGGGGCTAGGGGACGAGGTCAGGGACGACAGCAACGGACTCTTGAGATGGGGGACTCCGTGCGGGCCCCCCGCTTTGTGCTCCCGCACTGGCTTCTAGGGACCGAATCTGACCCCTTTGGCGCAGACTCGCCGGCAAAGCAACGGCAAAGCAGAGGGGGGCGACAAGACCCCGGAAACCGACCCGGTTTCGATCGAACGATGCGTCGTGCTCGGACAATCGCGACATGCGGATTCAGTACGAACTCCCAATCCCGATGGCGCCGCTCCAGTTGACGTAGCTTGACGCCCCAGTCCTGGACCATAGCATAGCCAGGGTGAGCCCCACCGAGAGTACCTGCACTTCCTGCCACACGCCGCTGCCTGCGGACGCACAGTTCTGCCCCCACTGCGGCACCCGGACTCCCACCCAGATCTCGGCTGGTGGGACGACCACGGGCGTGGCCTCCGCGGAACAGACCGCCGAGCAGCAAGGCCGCATCCAGGCGGCGCTCGGTCCGAACTACGACGTGCAACGGCGGATCGGCAGCGGCGGGTTCGCCGAGGTCTGGGCGGCGTTCGACCGGAACCTGCAGCGGACAGTGGCGGTGAAGGTGCTGCATCCCGACCTGGTCGCCACGCACGCCTTGCTGGAGCGATTCAAGCGCGAGGCGCAGGCCGTGGCCAAGCTGCGGCATCCGGGGGTGATCCCGATCTACGCCGTGGGCGAGTACGAGGGCCTGGCCTACTACATCATGCCGCTGGTGGAGGGGGAGAGCCTGCGGGAGCGGCTGACGCGCGAGGGGCGCCTGGCGCCCGAGGAGGCGGGCCGGATTCTGCGCGAGGCCACGGCGGCATTGGCCGCGGCGCACCGAGCGGGGATCGTGCACCGCGACATCAAGCCCGAGAACCTGATGCTGGAGGGCGAGGAGCGGAGGCTGTTGGTGATGGACTTCGGGATCGCGAAGTCCACGACGGGCACGCAGACGGGCCTGACGGACACGGGGATGATCATCGGCACGCCGACGTACATGAGTCCGGAGCAGGCCACGGGTTCGAAGGAGGTGGATGTCCGCTCCGACGTGTATTCGCTGGGGGTGGTGGGCTACGAGCTGCTGACCGGCAAGCCGCCGTTCACGGCACAGTCGGTTCCCGAACTGATCATGCATCACGTGACCACGCCGGCCCCGTCGGTGGCGGCCGGGCGTGCGGATGTTCCCGAGTCCCTAGCGATCGCTGTCAACCGTTGTCTGATGAAGGAGCCCGGGGAGCGGTGGAGGGATGCCGGGGAGCTGTCGGCGTTTCTGCAGGGGACGCTTATGCCAGCGGTTCAGCCGGCGACTGTATCGAGCGAGCTGCGCAAGTACGCGCGGCGGGGTTGGCGATGGGGCGGACCGAAGCCGATGGCCGCTGCAGCCCTAGTACTGGTCGCCGGTGCAGGAGTCATCCTGTGGCAGCGATCATCGTCCAGGGCATCCGCCAGCTCCAGAGTGCGGGTGCGCCAAGTGACGTTCCGCGGGGATGTGTGCTATGCAGCTATGTCCGCGAATGGGCGCTTCGCGGCGTATTCTGCTGCTCAGCAGTTCTGGATTGCTGATCTAGACCGCGATCGTGCTTGGGCCGTCAGCGACTCGATGCCGGAGTACGCTTGCCATGGACTGTACGGTGAGCTGTATCCCCGGTGGGTGGAGGGGGGCAGTCGCCTCGCCTTTCGGCACGGGGACTACACATGGGAGGCTGACACCTCTGGGGTACGAGCACACGCTGTGGGGCCGCGTTGGGTCCTAGACAGCCTTGCTGGACCCAGCGGCCGCGTCTTCGGGTGGGTGTACCCAAAGCCCGGTGACACGACTTCCCTACCGACATTGATGGTGCAGGATACCGGGCGTGCAGCGAAGAGGATGTCGCTGCCAGGGTTTAAACACCGGACACGCTATTATATCCGTGGGGCCATGTCGCCCGACGGATCGCGCGCCCTCGTCGAAGAGACTACGCCTTCAGCAAGCCAGGCCTCGCTTGTAGATGCGGATGCTGGCCTCGTGTTCACGCTCTACGGCGGCGCGCGAGACCATTTCTTGATCATGGGGTGGTCGGGCGACAGCCGTGCTATCTACGTCGCACCCGATTCGGGGGCTGGGGTGCTGAGGCTCGACCTCGATGCCAAGCGCCGCCACCTGGCTGGTCGATCTACACTCCTGCTGCCACTAATCGACAGCAGCACGTACAACTTCAGCTTTGCCGCCCGGCGCAACCGCGTTCTTTTCGTGCAGTCCCGTCAGAGCGCGGACGTCGTCGTGGGACGCCTGGTGTCCGGCGGCTCGCGCTCCGGGCTCTCGATCAAGCGTGTCACGGCCGGCTCGCTGCTGCCAACATCGGCGGCCCTCACGCCCGCAGGCGACCAGCTACTGTTCATCGCCCAGGCCGACAGCACTTATGGACTATTCCGACTCGCCTTGGCCGGCGGTGCGCCGCAGCGTCTGGCCTCCGTCGCAAGCGCAAGAGATGGCGCCGGAAGCCTGAGGATTTCGGCGGACGGGGGCACGGCTGCGCTAATCGCGATAACCTCCCAGCCCAATGCCCACTTGCGTTTAGTACTTGTTGACCTGCGCAGTGGCGCGACGCGGGAGCTGACAGGGTGGAGTTCCTCAGGCGTCATGTCCTCTTGCCCCGGCTTAGACTGGGACCCCGCCGGCCGGAGCATACTCGCGAGCAACGTCACCGAGGGCGGCACAACCAGCATTGTTCGAGTGAGCGCCGTGTCGGGCGCGGTAGACACAATCCGACCGGACTCGGCTTCGACGATATGGTGCCCCTGCGCATCCCCGGACGGGAGATGGGTTGCAGTGGTGGACAATGTGAGGCCCGATAGCTCGGGCATACTCCTGCTCTCGCTCACAGGCGATTCACCGCGGTTCCTTCCCGTGCCGAGATCCAAGCCGATCGGCTGGCTCGGCCCACGCGAGGTAGCGGTCCTCCGTTTCTCGGATCTCGACTCAGCCGAGGTGTGGCGCTATGACCTCGGAGGAGCTCGTTCCCTGGTCGGGCGGATGCCGAGGAGCTGCCGTGAGCCCGCGCTCTCATCACGCGGCACAGCCATTGTATGCGTCGATGATCACACCACCAGCGACCTATGGGTCGCCGACGACTTCGATCCCTACTACCAGCCAGCGGCCGCGCCGGCGCGCAAGCAGCAGCAGTAGGCCCCAACCATATCCCGCCTGCAGCAGCGGACTGCGAGTCGGGGCGGGGAATCAAACCCATCAGGAGTCACCTAGCAGCGGCGCGCTCCTTCGGGTCTTCGCAGGGTTCGCGTTTCTGGGATACCCCCATCGATACCCCGTCTTCGTGCCCTGCCAACCAATGCCCGACCAGAGCCCTTGCTCTAGCGTGATCGGAGCGGTTGAATAGCGGTAGGTCTTGTGCGGCTGGCCGGCAGGTGTCCCCCCATCTGGGAGGTGCACGATGCGCAAGTCCCTCGCGTTTGTGGCGCTAACTGCCGCCTTGGCTGCTGCGCCAGCGGCGCTGCGGGCTCAAGCGAGCCCGCCCGACTCAGTCACTCTCCGCGCCGCCGTTGAGACACTCAAGTCTCACCTGCGCAACTTCGTAACCGCGCAGGAGAACTACTACGCGCACCACAACAAGACGTACGCGACGTCCCTGCGGGAGATGGGCACCGCGTATCAGGCGAGCGCCGGAGTGATCCTAGTGCTCCTCACGTCGTCGCGTGAGAGCCACAGCGAGATCGTGATAACGGATCGAGTTCCGGGGCTCGTGTGTGCTGTCTGGGTCGGCAACAGCCCGCCGCCTCTCGGAATGGGCCGCGAAGGTGAAGCCGTTTGCCGGGGGCCGTGACGATCTGGCGTACGCACCGAGAGGGGTGCAAGAAGGGATACTGAGGCTCCAGCGCGGCCAATTCTTCGCCTGCAGCGGCGGGCGCTCGCGGACTCGCACCTCCGCTGAGACGTAGCCTTCACGGACCACGTCAGATGTGCACGGCGTGCCACGCCGCCGAGTGCACCCCGCGCGTCGCCCACCAGAGCGCCAGCGCGACACTCAGCACGAGATCGTCGTGCGCACCTTCGCGGGCACAGAAGCTCGTGTAGCCAGCGTCGCTGATGTTAGCTCGGAAGTCGGCGAGCTCCTCGATCAGCGCCGGCGCGTCGGGCAGGTGATGGAGGTCCGCTATCCCCCTTCTCTCCCCCGGACTCACGGGCACTAATAGGTACTCGGTGCACAAACGGCCCCCCGAAAGGGGCCGTTTCGTGCTCAACTCTGCGTCTGAGGACATCTGAGGTTCACTGAGTCTTAGGGCGGTGGCGACTTTCAAGACCGCTGCCTTGCCAGTTAGGTCTAGCCCTCCGAACCACCTAAGCTATGCCGCCGTCAGCACATCGCACAACCGTCGTGCCGGATGCCGCGCCAATCCGACCGGCGGGCACGGGGATTGCGGCCCCCATTCGGCAACATCGGCATTGTACCCGAGGTGAGGGATTCCGAGAACCGCTCTTTCACCGGCCGGACACCGTTGGGTAGGGATTGCGGTCGCAATCCTGGTAGGGATCGTTGCGCTCGATCTCGCTACGCCCCCGTCGGACGTCTTGATCGACCTGCTGATCATCCCCCCGCTGGTTGCCGCCGCCGCTGCACGGCCTTCCGCCACCGCGTGGGTCGCGGCGTTCTCGCTCGCGGCAGCCTTCTACCTCGGCTACGACGACCGGATCTTCCTGACGACCGACCACCTGATCCGGGTGACGGTGGTGCTCTCGGGCGGCATACTGGCCGTCGCCCTGGCTTGGGAGCGGATGCGGACCGAGCGGTCACTTGCCGCCACGTACCGGATCTCCGAAACCGTCCACTCGGCCCCCACGCTCCACGATCAGCTCGAGGCGATTCACACCATCGTGGGCGAGCTGATGCCGGCCCGGAACTTCTACGTCGCGCTGCACGACGCGCCGAGCGACACGATCAGTTTCCCGTACTTCGTGGACGAGCACGACCCCGCTCCGGAGCCCAAGCGCCCCGGCAAGGGCCTCACCGAGTACGTGCTGCGCACCGGCCGCCCGCTCCTCGCCACGCCGCACGTGGTGCAGGATCTCGAGCGCCGCGGGGAGGTCGAGCTGATCGGGTCCCCATCGGTCGACTGGCTGGGTGTCCCGCTCGACCGCGACGGCGCGACCATCGGCGTGCTGGTGGTGCAGAGCTACACCGAGGGGGTCCGCTACACGGGGAAAGACGAGGCGCTGCTCCAGTTCGTTTCCACGCAGGTCGCGATGGCGGTCGAGCGGAAGCGCGCCGAAGAGGCCCTCCGCGACTCCGAGCAGGGATTGCGCGACTTCGTGGACCACGCGGTTTTCGGAATATCCCGCAGCACGGCCGACGGGCGGGTCGCCTGGGCGAACGAGGCGTTTGCCCGGATGTTCGGCTACGGCTCGCCGGCAGAAGTGATCGGGCTCAGCGTGGCGCAGGGCTTCTGGAAGAATCCCGACGACCGCGAGGGTCTCGTGGAGCAGGTGCGGGCGACCGGGCGCTTTTCTCGTTTCGAGGTGGAAGCGATAAAGAAGGACGGCACGCCCCTGATGGTGAGCCTGTCGGGCCGCCGGCTGACGGACGCCGACGGGTTGTTCCAGGGGATGGACGTGATCATCGAAGACATCACGGAGCGCCGCGCCCTGGAGGATCAGCTCCGTCAGGCGCAGAAGATGGAGGCCGTCGGCCGGCTCGCGGGCGGCATGGCGCACGACTTCAATAACCTGCTCACCACGGTGCTCGCCTCCGACGAGTTGCTCGCCCGATCGCTCCCCGCCGGCGCGGCGGAGCGCGAGGAGGTGGAGGCAATCCGCGCGGCCGCGCAGCGCGGCGCGGACCTCACCAGGAAACTGCTCGCCTTCAGCCGCCAGCAACCGCTCGAGCTTCGCGTCATCACGCTCGGCACCCTGCTGGCCGATTTCACGCGCCTGGCGCGGCGCGTGCTGCCCGAGGACGTGGACGTGGTGCTGGAGGCGCAGTCTCCCGCTACGGCGATCCGCGCCGACCCTGTCGCCGTCGAGCAGATCCTGATGAATCTCGTGACCAACGCGCGCGACGCGATGCCGCTCGGAGGCACGCTGCGTCTGGAGGCGTCACCCGGCACCCTGAGCGAGGAGCACTGCCGGGCGTGGGGGTGGGGCAGGCCCGGCGAGTACGTCGTGCTGTCGGTGAGCGACACCGGCGCGGGGATGGACGCGGAGACCCGCCGCCGCATCTTCGAGCCGTTCTTCACGACCAAGCCGGTGGACCGGGGGACGGGCCTCGGGATGGCCATGGTCTACGGCCTCGTCAAGCAGCACGACGGGTACGTGGGCGTGACCAGTGAGCCGGGCCAGGGCACGACCGTGCGTGTCTATTTCCCCGCGACCTTGGAGACGGCAGCCGAGAGCCGCGCGGCCGAGCCGGCGGAAGTCAGGGGTGGGCACGAGCGCATCCTGCTGGTCGAGGACGATGCGTCGGTCCGCCGTGCGGCGACGCGGGTGCTCGAACGGTTCGGCTACTCGGTGATCGCGGCCGAGGACGGCGCCGAGGCGCTGACGATGGTCGGGATGCTGGACGGGGCGCCGGACCTCATCATCAGCGACATCGTGATGCCGCGGGGGAGCGGGCCGCAGCTCCTGAGAGCGCTGCGCGAGGCGGGGCAGCCGCAGCGGATTCTCTTTACCAGCGGCTACACCGCGCGCGATGCGCACGATCGCGCGGCGCTTGACACCGACTTGCCGTTCCTGCCCAAGCCCTGGACCATCACCGATCTGCTGCGCAAGGTGCGGGAAGTCCTCGACCAGCCCGTCGCCGCCGGCTGGGGCGGCGCCGTCACGCCGGAACGGGAACCAGGCTCCTGACGCGCACGGGCCCCGGCGGTACCGCCGAGGCCCGGATACCAGACCCTCAACCGACTACTTGCCGCCGGCTCTCCGGTAGCCCATGGCCATTCGGAGCTGCCGCTCCGCGGCGTGGCACGCCTGGATGGCGGCGGCCTTGTGCCCTCCGAAGTCATCGGGTGCCTTTTGCAGGAAGTCGACGGCGTCTGCTATCGCGGCGATCGCCGCCTGGAGGCGTGGAAACTGCCCAGCCGGCTGTTGCCGGGCCTCGGCCCGCCGCGGTGCGAGCAACCCGGCGGCCAGCGCGAGTGGAATGGATGCGAGCGCCCTGCTTGCGTCTCTGCGGTTCATGTCGCCTCCAAGGTCAAGGGACCGTACCGAAAATCTCCGCGAATACTAGGCTATGGACGGAATCCCGACCAGGGGAGTGGTATATAGGCGGCAAGTCTGTCTACTGCCGCACAGCCCGCTGCACCCAGGTGCAAATCGGCTCGACGGCGGCGTGGGCCTGTGAGGCCACGCGCGTCACGGCCCGCGGGACCCAGTTGATCGGGACCTCGATGCCGTACACGTGTCCGCCGCGCCTGATGCTGATCGTGGCCAGCTCGGCCGGCAGATGTTGGGAGAAGTCGAGGTAGAGCTGCCGGGTGGGCACCATGAGCCCGCCCGCCGACACGCTGTCACCGTCGATGGCCAGCACCGTGTCGCCGACCAGGAGCCCGCGCGACTTGAACGGCGAATGATCGCCGACCCATCCGACGACGGCACGGTTTCGCGCGACGCCGATCAGCGCCACGTCGGGGCTGGTGGCCGCACGGCAGGAGTCGAGCGGAATGGCGGCGATGGCCCGCGTCAGCTCGCCCGCGAAGGCGGACAGTGTCGGGTACCTCGCGCGGTTTTTCTCGTACACTCCCAGCGCGTCCTCGAGCCAGGGTACCAGCGCCATGTTGGCGTCCATCGCCTCGGAGCGGAGCGGCCAGGCGAGCGTCGGTTTGGCGACGACGAGGGCGTGGATGGTGATGGCTCGTGCGAGCTGTTCCCCCAGCGTCTCGTCCCAGAACACCGGCGCATAGCCGGCTCGCGCCATCGCGGCTTCGACGGTCGGGCGCAGCTGCACGGTGCGCTCCAGGATCTCCGGGTGCTCGGCAAACAGCCGGCGCACGACGGCGTGCGCCATCTGGTGGGCCACGGCGAGCCACACATAGCTGGGCAAACGGAAGGAGCGGTCCGGGAACGCGGGGTCGGGCGTCACGAAGATCCGGTTCCCGAGCGCCTGAGACCAGCTGACCGGATCGACCGTGGGACTGAATTGCCGGCTCCAGAAGGTGCGGGCGAGGGTGATGTCGTAGCTCGCCCCGCCGTAACCCGAGTACGCCGCGAGGAGGCTGTCCGGGGCTTTGGTCTCGGCGAGCGCGACATACACGTCGGCGAGGTCCCGCTGCCGCGCATCCGCATTCATTCCCTCGAAGGTGAGCGGCGCGGCGCGCGGCGCGAAGGCGCGGGCCGCGTTGATGAAGCGGTTCAGCGCCCGCTGTTGCTGTCCATTGCCGGTGAAGCAGCGATGGACGCCGGGCGCGATCCAGCCGCAGGCGGAATCGGGCGTGAGGGGCGACGCGTACGCTTCGAGCACCGGTCCCACCGGCGTCGGCCCGAGGGCGCGCGCCAAGGCGAAGGCGGAGTCGCCCCGCTCCGTGCCCAGCGCGACGTTCCACTTCTGCAGCAGTCCCAAGGGCGGGACGTCTTCGCTGTCGGCGAGGCGCAGCACGAGGCCGACGAGATCCAGCGTCGAGTCGACCCGCACGGTGGTGCGTCCCAGCGTGAACGACGTGGTGCCGCGCGGCAGCTCGGAAGTGCAGGCCGCCGCGACGAGGGCGAGGACGAGCGGGGCGCGTCGCATCAGTGCCGGAACTGTCGCTTGCCGGTCAGGATCATGGCCACGCCCTGTTCGTCCGCCGCGGCGATCACCTCGGGGTCGCGTACCGAGCCGCCCGGCTGGATGATCGCCCGCACGCCAGCCTTGGCGGCCTCGTCCACGCCGTCGCGGAACGGGAAGAAGGCGTCGGAGGCGAGCACCGCGCCGTCGATCGCGTGCCCCGCCGCGCGCGCCTTGTGGACGGCCAGCATCGAGCTGTCGACCCGGCTCATCTGCCCGGCACCGATCCCCAGTGTCTGACCGTCACGGGCGATCAAAATGGCGTTCGACTTGACGCTCATCACGGCCGCCCAGGCGAAGCGCAGATCGTCGAGCTCCTGGGGAGTCGGCGCGCGGCGGGTGGCGGTCTTCCACGCCCGCTCGTCGGGGTCGAAGCGCATGTGCGATTCGGCGAGGAAACCGCCCCGCACGCGCTTGAAGTCGAGCGCCTGCTCGGCGCGGCGCCGCGGCACCTCGACGATGCGCAGGTTCTTCTTCCGGCGCAGCACCTCGAGCGCGTCGGGGTGGAAGCTCGGTGCGACGACGGCCTCGACGAACAGGTCGTGCATGGCGGTCGCTGTCTCGGCGTCGAGCACGGTGTTGAACCCGACCACCGACCCGTAGGCCGACACCGGGTCGGTCGCGAGGGCGCGGCGGTACGCCTCCGACGGTGTCTTGCCCAGCGCGATGCCGCACGGCGTGGTGTGCTTGATGATGACGCACGCGGTGCTGTCGGGCCACGGGTCGAGGGCGAAGTAGGCGGCGTCGAGGTCGAGGAAGTTGTTGAAGGACAGCTCCTTCCCACCGAGCTGCGTGAGGTCGGCCAGGCCGCCGCTCTCGCCGCTCGTGTAGAAGGCCGCCCGCTGGTCGGGGTTCTCGCCGTAGCGGAGCGCCTGCCTCCGCTCGAGGGCGAGGAGGAGGAAGGGCGGCAAGCCGTCGCCCGCGGCGCCGGCGTGGTCGCCGAGCCACTGGGCGATCGCCGCGTCGTAGGTCGCCGTCTCGCGGAACACCTTCACGGCGAGATCGCGCCGCAGCTCGGGCCCGGCGCCGCCGGAGCGCAATGCGTCGATCACGCGGGCGTAATCGGCGGGGTCCACGACGACCGTCACCGCATCGTGGTTCTTCGCGGCGGAGCGCAGCATCGAGGGCCCGCCGATGTCGATCTGCTCGACGGCCTGTTCCACGGTCACGCCCGGGCGTGCCACCGTCTCCCGGAACGGATAGAGGTTCACCGCAACCAGGTCGATCGGCGCGATGCCGTGACGCTCGAGCGCCATCAGGTCCGCCGCGACGTTACGACGTGCCAGCAGGCCGCCGTGCACCGCGGGGTGCAGCGTCTTCACGCGGCCATCCATCATCTCCGGGAAGCCGGTCACCTTCTCGATCGGTGTCACCGCGATTCCGGCGGAGGTGAGGGCGCGCGCCGTGCCGCCCGTGGACACGATCTCCCAGCCCAGGGACGCAAGCTCCCGGGCGAACTCGACGACGCCGCGCTTGTCGGAGACGGAAATCAGGGCGCGAGGCATGACTGGTTCTCCACGGTGAGCTGGATGGCATCGGGAAGCGCGGCGACGGGGCCCAAGGCCTCGGCGGACAGGGAGCAGACCGGCGCGCCGCCACGGCGCGCAAACGCCGCCACCACGGCCGGCAGCAGCTTGTGCTCGACCGCGAGGACGCGTGCGGCGAGCAGCTCGGCGGTGTCGCCCGGCCGTACCGGCACGGGCCACTGCGCGACGATGGGCCCGTGGTCGTACTGCTCGTCCACCAGGTGCACCGTGACGCCCGTAATGCGGGCCCCGCTGGCCAGCACCGCCTCGTGCACGCGACGGCCGTACATCCCGGCGCCGCCGAACGATGGGAGCAGGGCCGGATGGACATTCAGCATCCGTCCGCGATAGGCGCGCACCACGCGCTCCGGCACCTTCTTGAGGTAGCCAGCGAGCACGACCAGATCGATGGCGTGAGCGGCCAGCAGCTCGAGCAGGCGCGCCGCGTCCTCCCCGTCTTCGGCGATCGTCGCCGTCGCCACGCCCCGGTCCGCCGCACGTGCGAGCGCGCCAGCCCCCGTCCGGTTGGAGATGACCAGGGCGATGGTGGCGGGCGACGACGGTCCGGGGAACGCGTCGAGGAGGGACTGCAGGTTGGAGCCATGGCCGGAGGCGAGCACGGCGACGCGCATGCAGCAAAGAAAGACCGGGCTGAGACGAAGGGCAAGGAGGCGGCCGGAGTTGCAGAGGTGCGACTCTGCAACTCCGGATCCCTCGGCGGCTACCTCACCGACAGCGAGAACGCGCCGTACGATCCCTGCCGGTACGTATTGGCGATCAGCCGGTACGCGCCGGAGTAGGGAAGCGTAAGAATGATGCGGGCATTGGTGCCGCCGCCCGAGTCGTCGTCGGCGGCCAGCTTCACGCCATTGCCGTCCTGGATGATGGCGTAGGCGTCGAAGTCGGCTGAGACCACGTCCACCTGAATGGTCTCGCCGGCGGTGCCGATGTACGTCCACGCTTGATACACCGAGCCGTCGGAGAGCTTGGGATCCGTGGCCTTGAGCTCGCCCGACATCGTCTGGCCCCGCATGATCTGGCCGACCGTGCCGGGCAGCACGCCACCGGGGGCGTTGGCGCCGGACGTCATGCCCAGGCTATGCAGGCGCACCGTGTACCGGCCGTAGCGACCCTTCGCGAGGCTGTTGGCGAGGATCCGGTACGTGCCGCTGGTCTGGATCGTATAGATGATCCGGGCGTTGGTCCCACCGCCGCCGTCGTCGTTGTCGGCCAGCTTGTTGCCGGCACCGTCGGTGAGAATCGCGAACGCGTCGAAGTCGGTCGACATCACGTCGAGCTGGACGATCTGACCTGCGACGCCCTCGAAGCGCCACGCCTGATAGACGCTGCTGTCCCGCAACTGCGCATCGAACTTGGTCAGTTGCCCGTTGGCCTCGCTGTTCATCGCGAGGGTGCGCTCGGGAGCCGGTGCGGGCCGCATCGGCGGGCCGGAGCCGCAGCCGGCCAGTGCCAGGAAGGTCAGGGCGAGATGAGTGCGCGTCATGGTGTTCTCCGCGATCGCTCGGGATTCGCTGTGGAGTGCCCGGTGTCTACTCGATGGACAGGGTGTACATCCCCGCACGCCGCTCGTGGCCCGCGCTGTTCACGACGATCTGGTGCATCCCCGTCGCCGGCACGGTGAGGGTGAGGCGGGAGTTGAGATCGCCCCCCGAGTCGTCGTCCTCGCCAAGCGTCGTGCCGGTGGAGTCGAGCACCGGCTCCTAGCGCCGGCTCACCGGACGGACAACGTGTAGATTCCCGCCCGCCGTTGGGACCCGTTGCTGTTCACCACGATCTGGTACGTGCCGCCCGCCGGCAGCGTGAACGCCAGCCCCGAATTGGGATACCCGGCCGACTCCGCAAGGACGTGGCCGCTGGCATCGAGCAGCTGCAGATAGGTGGGGAACTCATCCGACTTGAGCTCGATCGCGACGTTCTGGCCCGCGGTGCCCTGCAACTGCCAGATGTCCGCGTAGGTGCTGTCGGACCCCATCATCTGGTCACCGGGCTCGAGACGGCCGCGCATCGTCTGGCCCACGGCGATCTGGCCGACCTGTCCCGGCATCGGAATGGCGTTGGTCGGCTCCGCTCCCGCGGCCGGCTGCAGCGTCGGCTGCACCAGCGGCGTCGGCTGGCCGATCGGCTGCGGCGTTGGCTGCATGATCGGCTGCGCGGTCGGCTGCATTGGCACCGGCTGCCCCGTCGCCTGCACCTGCAGCGTATAGGGTCCGGGCGTCGTGGACACCAGGCCCGTGGTCACCCCCAGCCGGTACAGTCCGGTGGTGGGGCAGGTCCACCGCAGGCGCGCGTTGAGCCCCTCGCCGCCGTCGTCGTTGTAAGCCACCTCACTCCCCGACGGGTCGAAGACGATGAGGTAGTTGTCCCAACTCGACAGGATGTCGATCTGGGTGGGCTGTCCGGCGCTGCACTGGAAGCCGTACAGTTGGATCGGCTTGTTGTTCCAGGCCGCGCCACCCGCGATCAGGGTGTTTTGGACCTGCTGGTTGAGCCCGATCTGGCCGATCAACGTGAGCGAGTTGATGGATGGCAGCGCGGTCACGACCGGCTGCATCGCCCCTTGCGTCGACTGGAGCTGGAGCGTGAATGCGCCGAACTGGCCGGAGGCGAGGGTATTGGCCACGATCTGGTACAAGCCGGTGTAGGGCAGCGTCTCGATGATCCGGGCGTTGAGCCCGCCGCCGCTGTCATCGTCGTGCGCGATCGCCTGGCCGTTCTGGTCCCGCAAGTAGAGGTACGAATCGAACGCGCTGGACATGAGGTCGATCTGCACCGTCTGCCCGGCCGTGCCCATGAAGGTGAACAGCTTGTAATGCGATCCGTCGGAGAGCGTGGGGTCGGATGCCGTCAGCTGGCTGGTCACCGACGTGCCGATCGGTATCTGCTGCGCCATACCGATCGACTGCTGGGCCATCGGCTGCGCCTCCGACGCTCGGAGTTGCAGCGTGAAGGCGCCGGTCTCACTGCGGCTCACGGTGTTCGCATAGATCTGGTACATCCCCGTGTACGGCAGCGTCTGGATGATCCGGGCGTTGTGGCCGCCGCCGCTGTCGTCGTCGTGGGCGATGGTTTGGCCGTTCTGGTCCTTCAAGTACAGATAGGCATCGAAGTCGGCGGACATCAGGTCGATCTGCACGGCCTGTCCGGCGGTCCCCATGAAGGTGAACAGCTTGTAGTGGGTCTGGTCCGCCATGACCGGGTCGGACACGGTAATCTGTCCGGTGACCGAAGTGCCGATCGGGATCTGCTGTTGCGCGCGCACCGGAACCGTCAGCACGGCCGCCAGTCCAAGGCTCGCGGCCAGCGTGCGACCGACGGCAGCGCCATGCCGAAGCGACATATCCACGTTCCTCCTCGATGCCTGAAATTGGGGCGACCGCGCCCAGGGTACGTTCCTCTCGGGTGAGTATAAGGTAGCCGTGACAGGGCGCAATACTGCCGGCGGCCGCTCGCGCCCGGTGATCTGCATCACGTCGTCGGCACGCCGATGAGCCGGGCGGCCGCCTCGAAATCCGGCGCCACCTCGAGACCCAGAACGCGCGCTCGCGCGGCCTCTTCCCGCGTCTCCGGCGACTCGATCACGAGGCCGTGGCCGCCGAGGCGGAGGGCCGGCTCGGCGTCGCTGAGCCGGTCGCCGATCATCCACGATTGCGCCAGGTCGAGCCGCAGCTCGCGGGCGGCCTGCTGGAACAGCGCGACGCCGGGCTTGCGGCAGTCGCAGGGGCCCGTGATGTCGGGATGGTGCGGGCAGAAGTAGGCTCCGGCGAAACGAACGCCGTGCGGCGCGAGCAGCTCGGCGATGCGCGCCTGCACAGCGGCGAAGGCGTCGGGGCCGAAGAGACCGCGGGCGATCCCGGACTGGTTGCTCACGACGACCAGCGGCCAGCCGGCGCGGGCGAGACCGGCGAGTCCGACGGCGACGCCCGGGAGCAGCTCGACCAGCGCGGGATCGTGCAGGTAGCCGGGGTCGCGGACGAGCGTGCCGTCGCGGTCGAGGAATACGGCGGCCCGCATCCGGTTACGCGAGCGCCGCGGCCACGGCCGCGACGACGGCGCCCTCGTCCTCGGGGAGGATCGTCCGGATGTCGAGCACGATGCGTCCGGCGGCTACGACGGCGACGACGGGTGGGTCGGCCTGCCGCAGCCGCTGGGCCAGCATGGCGGCGCGGGGCTCGAGGGTTGCCAGCTCCACGCCGGCGCTGGGAAGCTCGATGCCGGGGAACGCGCCGCCGCCCACCGCCGCGCGCGTGGGTCGCACGGCGGCGCGCGCCGCAGGCGGCAGGCGGCCGGCGAGCGCGACGGCGCGCGCCTCGAGCGTGGGGAGCGGCGCCGTCAGCATCCTCAGCACCGGGATCTCGCGGCGCGCGCTATCCGGATCCCGGTACAGCCCGAGCGTGGCCGCGAGCGCGCCGAGGGTGAGCTTGTCGGCGCGCACCGCCCGGGCCAGCGGATTGGAGCGGCAGCGCGCCACGAACGGCGCCGCCCCGACCAGGATGCCTGCCTGCGGCCCGCCGAGCAGCTTGTCCCCCGAGGCGACCACCGCCGTGGCGCCGCTCCGCGCGGCGCCCGGCAACGTGGGCTCTCCCGCCAGTCCATCGCCTGCGAGGTCCAGCATCAGCCCGCCCCCCAGGTCGTAGATCACCGGGACCCGGCGTTTACGGCCCAACGCCACCAACTCGGCGAGCGACGCCTCCGCGACGAAGCCCTCCTGCTTGAAATTGGAGCGGTGCACCTTGAGGATGGCCACGGGCGGCCTGCCTTCCCGTACCCCCGTGCCCCCGTGCTCCCGTGCCGCTGTGCCCGCCGTCTTCAGGGCCCGCTCGTAGTCCGCCAGCCTGGTTCGGTTGGTGGTGCCGACTTCGACGAGGCGCGCGCCGCTCGTCTCCAGGATCTCCGGAATGCGGAAGCCTCCGCCGATTTCGATCAACTCACCGCGCGAAACAATGACGTCGCCGCCGGCGGCCGCGGTCGAGAGGGTGAGCAGGAGCGCGGAGGCCGCATTGTTCACAACCATCGCCCCCGCGGCCCCGGTCAGCTCGGCGAGGAGCCCGGCGCAGTGGATGTGGCGGTCGCCGCGCACGCCGCGCTCGGCATCGTACTCGAGCGTCGAGTACCCAGGGGCGAAATCGCAGATGGCGCGCCACGCCGCCTCGGCGAGGGGTGCGCGGCCGAGATTGGTGTGCAGCACCACGCCCGTGGCGTTGATGCAGCGGCGCAGCGTCGGCCGCGTGGCGAGGCGGAGCGCATCCGCGACTGACCGCGCCCAGGCTGCGGGGTCGCGTGGCGCAGCATCCGGGGCCAGCCGGGCTGCGGCGACGGCCTGGCGCACGGCCCGCACCTGGACCGCGCGCGAAGTGCCGGCGAGCACCGCCGCAACCTCCCGCTCCTCGAGCAGCCGGCTCACCGATGGCAAGCGGCGGCGTGCGTCCGTCATCGGGGTGGGGTGGGCGAGGGCGTTACCGGGCGGGTCGAGTCGGCGCGCTCGGGGACGGAGTCGCGCCGCGGCGGCGCTGGCGAGGAGTCGCGCGGGGCGGGCGCGGAATCAGGCCGCGTGCGCGTCGTGTCGGGCCGCGCCGGAGCCCGCAGCGTGTCCGCGCCCGTCACCGCGTGCGTCGTGTCCGCACTCGGCCTGGCGTGCAGCAGCGAGTCCGCGCGCGATGGGGTGCGCGGCGGAGCGGGCTTGGGAACGAGCAACGAGGCACGGCCGTGGCTGGCGATCCCCGTGAGGCCGCGCACACCACTGAAATTCACCTGGTAGCGGACGCCCGGAGGGAGCGCAGCGCCGAGGCGGAGCAGGCGGTGGTCGGTCGGCGGCGGGCGGCGCGCCAGCATCCGCGTGGCGTGCGTCGTGTCGGGGCGAGACGCGCCATGCTCGCCGCCCGCACGGCGCTCGCCAGGCGCTCCGGGGCGCCGGTCGGGGGCGCGCGGCGCGGGCGCGGCGGCAGCGGGTGCCGCGGGTCTGGCCCCAGGGAGCCGGCGTTGGGTGGTGTCCCGGGCAGCGGAATCCCGGGCGGCGGCGGCGGACCTGGTAAGGCTGTCGTAGTCGGCAGGTGTGAGCACCCGGGTGATCGCGAGCAGCTGCGTCGTATCCTCGGCGGGTGCGACGCGCACCATCGAGGTGTCCAGCGTCTGCGTGGGGTCGAGCGGGCGGTCGAACACAAGCCTCAAGGTCAGACTGTCGGCGATCTCCACGCTCTTGAGCCTCGGGCCCACAGTGTCGTGGGCGAACGCGTACAGCTCGACGGCCGCCGAGTCCTGCAACGTCACGCGCGCGGTGTCGAACGCCTCGTTCGGGTCGCGGCGGCGGTTGCCGTTCTGGTCGATCACGCCGTAAACCAGGTAGTCTCCCGCGGGCATCAGCGGCATGGTGAAGTTCCCGCCGGAGTCGGCGAGCGCCCGGTACGGCAGCGAGTCAGGCAACAGCATCGCTTCGACGAGCGCGGCCACGGCGGCGTGGTTGCTGGTCCAGTCCACGACCGTCCCGCGCAGCGTGGCGCCGGGGATCTCGGGCCCGGTCGAGAAGACGACGAGCTTGCCCTTCCGCATCCGGTTCTGGCGCAGGTCGGTGATGACGGGGAGCAGCTCGACCCGGTAGATCCGCCCCGGCTTGAAGCCACCCTTGGGCTCGACGGTGAGCCGGCTGCGCCGCCAGTCCACGGCGACCTTGCCCGTGACCGGCGAGAGCAGCACCGCGCCCTGGATGTCGCGCTGGGTCGCGGCGATCTGCTCGGCGATCACCTCGTCGAAGTCGATCTCGACCCGTTTCGGCGGGGTGGTGAGCACCGCGCCCGATTCGGGCACGACCCGCACCACTTGCGGGGGAGTCGTACGAGGTGGGGCGCCCGGCGGGTCGCCGGCGTACGCGCACGCCAGGACCAGCGCGGCCGCCCCGGCCGCCGCGGCCGGCGCTAGGCGCAGCCGAGGGCCGCGAGCTTGGCCGCGATGGCGTCGTGCTTCGCCGACCACTGCTGCTCCTTTTCGGTTTCGCGCGCGACCACATCGGCCGGCGCGCGCGTGCGGAACGTCCCATTGCCGAGCTTGCTGCGGACCGCGGCGAGCTGGCCTGCGAGGCGCGTCATCTCGGTCTTGAGGCGTGCGCACTCCCTGGCCACGTCAATCGCCTCGCCCAGCTCCACGAACAGCTCCGCGCCATCCGGCAGCAGGGCGTGCGATCCGATCCGGCCGGAGAACGAGGCCTCCCCCTCCGCGACCACCAGGCGGTCCGCCCTGACCTTGGCCAGGCGGACGACCATTTCGCGCGCCGCTGCGATCGCGCCGGCCTGGCGCGCGGACAGCCTGCTTACCACCATCGGCAACTCCGTGCCTGGCTTGACGCCGTACTCGGCGCGGACCTCGCGCACGGCGTTCACCAGCGCCTGCACGAAGGCGAAGTCGCGCTCCGCGTCGGGGTCATCCCGCCCGGCGTCGGCGCCGGGCCACGGCGCCACCATGATCGAGCCGTCGCCGCGGCCCGGGAGGCGGCGGTACAGCTCCTCGGTGATGAAGGGCATCACCGGGTGCAGCAGGCGGAGCACCCGATCGAAGGTGTGTGCGGCCACTGCCCGCGCGATGTCGCCCCCCGGCACTTCGTTCCGCAGCCGGGGCTTGATCTCCTCGAGGTACCAGTCGGCGAAGTCGTCCCACAGGAAGTGGTAGGGCGTCCCCACCGCGTCGTTGAGCCGGAACTTCTCGAGGTGCTCGGTGGTGTCGCGCGCCGCGCGGGCCAGCCGCGAGACGATCCAGCGGTCGGCCAGGGCCAGCCGCTCCGCCGGAAGCTCCGCCAGCGGCGGAGCCGGCGCGTCGCCCAGCGACGCGAGCAGCAGGCGGCCGACGTTCCACAGCTTGTTGGCGAAATTCCTGCCCGAGCCGAACGACGTGTCGAGGTCGTGGGGATCGAGGATGATGTCGGTTCCCACGCCGAGCCCGTTCGTCACGGCGAACCGCAGCGCGTCGGCTCCGTACCGCCGCACGACCTCGAGCGGGTCGATCCCATTGCCCAGCGACTTCGACATCTTGACGTGCTGGGTGTCGCGCACCGTGCCGTGCAGGTACACGGTGTGGAACGGCACGCGTCCCACGAAGTGGAGGCCGGCCATGATCATCCGGGCCACCCAGAAGAAGATGATCTCCGGCGCCGTCACCAGAACGTCGGTCGGGTAGAAGCGCGCCAGGTCCGGCGTGGCGTCGGGCCAGCCCAGGGTCGAGAACGGCCACAGCCACGAGCTGAACCAGGTGTCGAGCACGTCCTCGTCCTGCTTGAGGTGCCCGCCGCAGGCGGGACAGGCGCTCGGGTCCTCGCGGAACGCGCTGGCCAGGCCGCAGTGGTCGCAGTACCACACCGGGATGCGGTGGCCCCACCACAGCTGGCGCGAAATGTTCCAATCGCGGATCCCGGTGAGCCACTGTTCGAACTCGTCGCCGCGGCGCTCGGGAATGAACCGCACCTCGCCGCGCCGGTACGCCTCGAGCGCGGGCGCGGCCAGCGGCTCCATCGTGACGAACCACTGCTCGCTGAGGCGCGGCTCCACCACCGTGTCGCAGCGATAGCAGTGGCGCACCGCGTGAAGGCGCGTCTCCACCTTCTCCAGCAGCCCCTTGTCCTTGAGCATCGCCACGATCGCCTTGCGCGCCTCGAAGCGATCGAGGCCGAACAGCGGTGCCGGCACGCGTCCACCCGCCTTGCCCTCCAGCGCGGCGTCGGCCATGCGGGCGTCGGCCGTCATCACGATCGGCGTCGCGAGGTCGTGGCGGCGGCCCACCTCGAAGTCGTCGGCATCGTGCGCCGGCGTGATCTTCACGAAGCCCGTGCCGAACCCCGCCTCGACATGCTCGTCGGCGATGATCGGGATCTCCAGCTCCGCGATGGGCAAAATCACGTGCCGTCCGACGAGCGGCCGGTGGCGGTCATCCTCGGGGTTCACGGCGATCGCGACGTCGCCCAGCATCGTTTCGGGACGGGTGGTCGCGACGGTGACGTGGCCGTCCGCGTCAGCGAAGGGATAGCGGATGTAGTACAGCGCGCCCTCGACATCGGCATGCTCCGCCTCCTCATCGGAGAGCGCGGTGTGGCAGCGCGGGCACCAGTGAATCACGCGGAACCCGCGGTAGATCAGCCCGTCCTCCCACAGCCGGACGAACACTTCGCGCACCGCGCGGCTCATCGCGGGGTCGAGCGTGAACCGGGTGCGCGACCAGTCGCAGGAGCAGCCGATGGCCTTGAGCTGGTCCAGGATGGTGTTGCCGGTGGCGCGCACGTGCGCCCATACCCGCTCGACAAAGGCCTCGCGCCCGACGTCGAACCGGGTCTTGCCCTCCGCGGCGAGCATCTTCTCCACGGCGTTCTGCGTGGCGATGCCGGCGTGGTCGGTCCCCGGCACCCACAGGGCCGCGCGGCCGCGCATCCGCTCGAAGCGGATCAGCGCGTCCTGCACCGTGTTGTTGAGCCCGTGCCCCATGTGGAGCACGGCCGTGACGTTGGGTGGCGGGATGACGATGACGTATGGCCTGGCGCCCGGCGCGCCGGAAGGCGCGAACAGCCCCCGCGCCTGCCAGTCGGCGTACAGCGGCGCTTCGATGGCCGCGGCGCTGTACTGCGGCGACAGCGTGGTGGCGTTGCTCATCGTGCCGTCATCGCTGCAAAAAGGCCCGCGTAGAGCGGGCCGCGGAGCAGGGGCTTGCCACGTGCCTCAACCACGTGCCGCCAGCGGCGTGCTCGGCCCCGGGACGGCCCGGGCCTCCACGTCCGCTCCCGGCACCAGCAAGTGGTTCAACGTCGTCCGGACGCCGGCCACGGCGCGCACCACGTCGCCGGCGAGCGTCACCTCGCTCGGGCGGGCGACCCGGCCGCTCAGCTCGACGATGCCGCCTTCCAGCACGCGTACCCGCACCGCGCGGCGCCCCAGGACGGCGTCGCGCCGCAGGGCATCGAGCACGCGGCCTTCCAGCCGCTCCGCCGCTTCGTCGGTCCACGGTTCCGTGCGGCGCCGGCGCGCCTTCCAGCGCTCGAGCGCTCCGGCCACGCGCCGCGAGTTCACCCGCCCGACGCGTTCCGCCACGAAGTACCCCGCCATCAGGCCGAGGCCCGCGCCTCCGGCCAGCAGCAGGAGATCGCCGACGGTGACAGGTGAGCGGTGCTCGTGGCGCGACACGCCGACTCCGGTGGAAACAGTGCTGGCCCCTCGCTACATTGCAGGCCAGTCTCTAACAGTGGCGAAGCGGGCTTCCTGTCGCAAGTTGCGCCCCGTCACGCCTTGCTTCTCGGAGGGAGGGTTCGCCCGGCTCTGGCGGGGCGTGCCACCCGGAGTGTCATGGCCCAAGAGCTTGTCGTCACCCTGCCCGACGGATCGGAGAAGCGCGTTCCCCCCGGAACCACGCCCCGCGCCGTCGCTCAGTCCATCGGCGCCGGCCTGGCGCGCGCGGCGGTGGCCGCGCGCCTCAACGGCCAGATCGTCGAGCTGGACCGGCCGATGGAGCAGTCGGGTCCGTTCCAGGTTCTCACCGAGAAGGATCCTGACGCGCTGTACGTGCTGCGGCACTCCGCGGCCCACGTGCTGGCCACGGCGGTGCGCCGCCTCTTCCCCGACGCCGGGATCGGCTTCGGCCCGCCGATCGACGACGGCTTCTACTATGACTTCGACGTGCCGCGCCCCTTCACGCCCGACGATCTGGAGCGGATCGAAGCCGAGATGCGGCAGGTGGTGGTGGCCGACTACCCGATCGAGCGCCACGAGGTGGACCGGGCGGAGGCCGAGCGGCGGTTCGCCGCGGACCCGCTGAAGCTGGAGCGGCTCGCGGAGATCGGCGAGGGCGAAGTGATCTCGGTGTACCGCGACGGGCCGTTCGAGGACCTGTGCCGCGGCCCGCACCTCGCCGCCACCGGGCGGCTGCAGCACTTCAAACTGCTGCACGCGGCGGGCGCGTACTGGCGCGGCGACGAGCGGCGCCAGATGCTGCAGCGCATCTACGGCACGGCCTGGTTCAACCAGAAGGATCTGGACGCGTACCTGCGGCGCCTCGAGGAGGCCCGCAAGCGCGACCACCGCGTCCTCGGCAAGCAGCTCGACCTGTTCAGCATCCAGGAGCTGGTGGGGCCGGGCCTCGTCTTCTGGCACCCCAAGGGGGCCATGCTCCAGTTCCAGCTGCGCCGCTTCATCGAGGACGTGCTTCTGGAGCGCGGCAACCAGCTGGTCTATACGCCGCACATCACCCGCGAGCAGCTGTTCCTCAAGTCGGGCCACCTGCCGCTCTACGGGGAGAACCAGTTCCCCGCGATGGCCGCGGGCGAAGGCGAGGCGGAGGACGTGCGCTACCGGGTCAAGCCGATGAACTGCCCGGCGCACATCCTGGTGTACGCGTCGCAGCAGCGAAGCTATCGCGACCTGCCGCTCCGCCTGACGGAGATCGCCAACGTCTACCGCAACGAGCGGTCGGGGACGCTGCACGGGATGTTGCGCGTGCGCGGCCTGACGATGGACGACGGGCACCTGTTCCTGCGTCCCGACCAGATCGAAGACGAGATCTTCCAGCTGCTCGACATCGTCGAGCTGGTGATGGGGCAGACCTTCGGGCTGAACTACCGGCTGGACCTCGCCACCCGGCCGGAGAAGAAGCTGGGGAGCGACGAAGTGTGGGAGCAGGCCGAGCGCGCGCTCGAGGCGGCGCTGAAGCGGCGCGGCGCCACCTACCGGCTGGACGTCGGCGGCGGCGCGTTCTACGGGCCGAAGATCGACATCAAGTTCGACGACGCGATCGGCCGCGAGTGGCAGGGCGCGACCATCCAGCTCGACTTCCAGCTCCCCGAGCGGTTCCAGCTCGAGTACACCGGCGCCGACAACAAGCCGCACCGGCCGGTGATGATCCACCGGGCGATCTACGGCACGCTGGAGCGGTTCGTCGGCTTCCTGATCGAGCACTTCGCCGGTGCCTTCCCGCTGTGGCTCTCGCCCGAGCAGGTGCGGGTGCTGCCGATCGCCGACGCCCAGACGGCGGCGGCGCAGGCGTTCCAGCAGCGGCTCAGGGCGGCTGGCATCCGCGCAGCGCTGGACGACCGGAGCGACACGCTGAACTACCGCATCCGCGAGGCGGAGCTGCAGAAGGTGCCCTACATGGTCGTGATGGGCGCGCGCGAGGCCGAGGGCGGGACGGTCGCGCTGCGGATCCGCGGGGCGGGCAAGAAACAGGACGTCCTGACCCAGGACGCGTTCCTCGCCAAAGTGACGGACGAGGTGCGCACCCGCTGGCGAGGTCCGTGATGGCGAACCTGGATCCCCGCACTACGCCGGTCGTCGCGAGCGCGGTGCGCACCCCCATCGGCCGCTTCCAAGGCGGCCTCTCCGCGCTCAGCGCGCCCCGGCTGGGCGCCGTCGCGATCCGCGAGGCGGTGCGCCGCGCCGGGATCGATGGCGGTGCGGTTGACGACGTGATCATGGGCCACGTGGTGCAGGGCGGGGTCGGCCAGGCCCCCGCGCGGCAGGCGGCGCTCGCCGCGGCGCTGCCCGGCAGCATCCCGGCGCTCACCATCAACAAGGTGTGCGGCTCGGGGCTCAAGGCCGTCATGCTGGCGGCCCAGGCCATCAAGGCGGGCGACGCCTCGTGCGTGGTGGCGGGCGGGATGGAGTCGATGTCGAACGCGCCGTTCTACCTCTTCGGGCTGCGGAGCGGCGTGAAGTTCGGCAACCAGACGATGGTGGACGGCGTCATCCACGACGGGCTGTGGTGCTCGTTCGGCGACTGCCACATGGGGTCGTACGCGGAGTACACGGCCCAGAAGGCGGGCGTCTCGCGCGAGGACCAGGACCGCTTTGCCCTCGACAGCCACCGCAAGGCGGTCGCCGCCCAGCAGTCGGGCGCGTTCGACGCCGAGATCGTTCCGGTGGAAATCGCCGACCGCAAGGGCACGGTGACCGTCGCGAAGGACGAGGCGCCGCGCGCCGACAGCTCGCTCGAGGCGCTGGGGAGGCTGAAGTCCGCGTTCGTGAAGGACGGGACGGTGACGGCCGGCAACGCCCCCGGTCTGAACGACGGGGCCAGCGCCCTGGTCGTGACGTCGCTCGGCTTCGCGCGGGAGCACGGCCTGAAGCCGCTCGCCCGGATCACGGCGTACGCGACCGGCGGCGGCGAACCGAAGGAGATCTTCTTCGCCCCCATCGCCGCCGTGCGGGCGCTGATGAAGAAGGAAGGGAAGGCGATCGGCGACTACGACCTGATCGAGGCCAACGAGGCGTTCGCGGTGCAGGCCCTCGCCGACGGCCGCGCCTTGGGCTGGGACTGGTCGCGGGTCAACGTCAACGGCGGCGCGGTGGCGCTCGGCCACCCCATCGGGGCGAGCGGCGCGCGGGTCCTGACGACGCTTCTCTATGCCATGCAGGCCCGGTCCGCAGCGACCGGCCTGGCGACCCTTTGCCTGGGTGGCGGCAACGCCGTCGCCCTCTCCGTGGAGCGCATCGCATGATCTCGGCCGCTTCGGCTGCACCTCGTTCCATCGCGCGAACCCGCTCCGCTGCGGCGGCGTCCGTCGTGGCCGGCGTGCTGCTCGTTGCGGCGGCATCCCAGTTCGCCGTTCCGCTGCCGGGCACCCCCGTGCCGATGACCCTGCAACCGCTCGCGGTGCTGCTGGCGGGCGGACTGCTCGGCCAGCGTCGGGGCGCGGCAGCCATGGTCGTGTACCTGCTGCTGGGCGCCGCCGGCCTGCCGGTATTCACGCCGTTCGGCGCGCCGGGCCTGCTGCGGCTGTTCGGCCCCACCGGTGGCTACCTCCTCGCGTTCCCCGTCGCAGCCGCGCTGGTCGGGTGGATGGTGGCGCGGCGCCCCGGCTGGACCGGGCTCGTGGCCGGTCCACTCGCGGGAATGCTCGCCGTACACCTCGGCGGGATGGCGCAGCTGCTGGTGCTGACCGGCAGCGGTCGCGCGGCGCTGGCGGCCGGCGCGATCCCGTTCGTCGTCGGGGACACGGTCAAGGTCCTGGTCGCGGCGCTGGCGCTGCGGCGGGCGCTCCCGTGGGCCCGCGCGCTCCCATGACCGCACGCGCCATCGCGGGGGACTGAGCCGGTGCCGCGCGTCGCCGTGGTGGGGGCCGGCACGATGGGCAACGGCATCGCGCACGTCTTCGCGCAACACGGCTGGGATGTGGCGCTGGTGGACGTGGCCCAGGCGGCGCTCGAGAAGGCCGTGGCCACCATCACGGCCAACCTGGGCCGCCAGATCAAGCAGGGGGCGCTCACCGCGGAGCAGCGTGACGCGGCCTTGTCCCGCATCACCCCGACGACCGACCTCGGCGTCTCCGTGGGCGCCGGACTGGTCGTCGAGGCCGCGGCAGAGAACGAGGCCGTGAAGTTCCCGCTGTTCGCCGAGCTGGACCGGCTGGCGCCCGCGGGCGCGGTGCTGGCGAGCAACACCAGCTCGATCTCGATCACCGCGCTCGGCGCCCGCACCCGGCGGCCCGAAGCGGTGATCGGCATGCACTTCATGAACCCGGTTCCGGTGATGGCGCTGGTCGAGGTGATCCGTGGCCAGGCGACGAACGATGCGACCGCCGCCCAGGTGGTGGCGATCGCGCGCGACCTGGGCAAGACGCCGGTCGAGGTTCACGATTACCCGGGCTTCGTGTCGAACCGCGTGCTCATGCCGATGATCAACGAGGCGGTCTTCTGCCTGATGGAGGGCGTGGCGACGGCGGAGTCGATCGACACGGTGATGCGGCTCGGGATGCACCATCCGCTCGGCCCGCTCGCCCTCGCCGACCTGATCGGGCTGGACGTCTGCCTCTCCATTCTCGAGGTGCTGCACCACGGGTTGGGCGATGACAAGTACCGGCCGTGCCCGCTGCTGAGGCGCATGGTCGCCGCCGGCCAGCTCGGCCGGAAGAGCGGCCGCGGGTTTTTCGACTACCGCACGGCGACGGCATCGTGAGCGCCACGGCCGTCCGCCCCGACGAGCAGGAGCAGATCCTCCAGCTGGTCCGCGATTTCGCCGCGGAGCACATCGCGCCGTACGCGGCGCGCTGGGACGCCGAGAAGCATTTCGACCGGGGCGTCATCGACCGGCTCGGGGCGCTCGGGTTCCTGGGCATGCTCGTGCCGGAAGCGTACGACGGGCTCGGGCTGGACACGCTCACCTATCTGCGCGCCGTCGAGGAGATCGCCGCCGCCGATGCATCGGTCGCGGTCTCGGTCGCGGTCCACAACTCGCTGCCGAGCCAGATGCTGCTCCGGCACGGGACCGAGGCGCAGAAGGACCGCTGGCTCCGGCCGATGGCGCGCGGCGAGCGCCTCGCCGCGTTCGCCCTGTCGGAGGCCGATGCAGGCTCCGACGCGGCGGCGCTGCGGGCCCAGGCGCGGCGTGCGGGCGACGGCTGGGTCCTCAACGGCGGGAAGGCGTGGGTCAGCAACGGCGGGACGGCGGATCTCGTCCTGGCGCTGGTGCGCACCGACGCCGAGGGCGACCGGCGCGGGGCGCGCGGCATCGGCTGCTTCGTGGTTCCGACCGACGCGCCGGGATTCGTGGCCGGCAAGCCCGAGGACAAGATGGGCCTGCGGGCCTCGAACACGGCGGCGGTGTTCTTCCAGGACCTGGCGCTGCCGGGCGACCACCTGCTGGGCGAGGCGGACGGCGGCTTCGTGTACGCCCTCGAGGCGCTGGACAGCGGCCGGATGGGCATCGCGGCCCAGGCATGCGGCATCGCCCGGGCCGCGCTGGGCCACGCCTGCCGCTACGCGGCGCAGCGCCGCCAATTCGGACGCGCCGTCAGGGAATTCGAGGCGATCCAGTTCAAGCTGGCCGACATGGCCACGCGCCTCGCGGCGGCCCGCTGTTTGCTGCACGAAGCGGCGTGGCGCAAGGATGCCGGCGAGACGGTGACGGCGTGGGCGGCGATGGCCAAGCTCCACTGCTCCGAGACCGCGATGTGGGTCGCCACCCAGGCGGTGCAGATCTTCGGCGGGTACGGCTTCATGCGGGACTACCCGGTCGAACGGCTGATGCGCGACGCGAAGGCGACGGAGATTTACGAGGGGACGTCCGAGATCCAGCGCGTGGTGATCGCGCGCGAGCTCCTGTCTTCCACCTGAACGGGAAACCCGAACTGCCGATGGACATCTTCGAGATGCTGGCCAGCAGCGATCACGAGCAGCTGGTGTACTGCCACGAACCCTCATCCGGGTATCGCGGGCTGATCGCCATCCACAACACCACGCTGGGTCCGGCGCTGGGCGGGACGCGCTACTGGCACTACAAGTCCGAAAGCGACGCGGTGATCGACGCGCTGCGCCTGTCGCGCGGGATGACCTACAAGGCCGCCGTTGCAGGTCTGTCGCTCGGGGGCGGGAAGTCGGTGGTGATGGCGGACCATGGCGCCGTGGACCGGGAGGCGATCTTCCGCGCCCACGGCCGGTTCATCGAGTCGCTGAAGGGACGGTACATCACCGCGGAAGACGTGGGCACGAGCCCGGCGGACATGGACTACATCCATCTGGAGACCGAGCACGTGGTGGGGCTCCAGGGCCGCTCCGGCGATCCGTCGCCGGTGACGGCGTACGGCGTGTACCGCGGCATCAAGGCCAGCGCCAAGGTCAAGTTCGGCAGTGACAGCCTGGCCGGGAAGACGGTCGCGGTGCAGGGATGCGGACATGTGGGGTACTACCTTTGTAGCTACCTGTACGAGGAGGGCGCGCGGCTGGTGGTGACGGACATCGACTCCGAGAAGGTCAAGCGCGTGGTGGAGGAGTTCCGCGCCCGGGCGGTGGGGCTGGACGAGATCTACGGCGTCCAGGCGGACGTGTTCGCCCCGTGCGCGCTCGGCGCCGTCATCAACGACACGACCATCAAGCAGCTCAAGGTGAAGATCGTGGCCGGCGGAGCCAACAACCAGCTCGCCGAGGAGCGGCACGGCGACCTGCTCGAGGAGCGCGGCATCCTGTACGCCCCCGACTACGTGCTCAACGCCGGCGGGCTCATCAACGTGAACAGCGAACTCGAGGGCTGGTCGGCGGAGCGCGCCAAGCGCAAGGCCGGCGAGATCTACGACACGGTGCTCAGGCTGTTCGATCTGGCGAAGGAAGAGGGCATTCCCACGTACCGCGCCGCGGACCGCTTGGCCGAGCGGCGCATCGAAGCGGTGGCCAAGCTGAAGCGGACCTGGGTGTGACCATGACGAGCTGGCAGCCGGCTTCCGAACTCGTCGCCGCCGATCCGGTGGTGGCGGACATCTTGGCGCGCGAGACGGCGCGGCAGGCCGAGGGTCTCGAGTTGATCGCCTCGGAGAACTTCGCGTCCCCCGCTGTGCTGGCAGCGATGGGTTCACCGCTCACCAACAAGTACGCCGAGGGGTATCCGGGCAAGCGCTACTACGGCGGGTGCGAGGTCGTGGATGAGGTCGAGCAGCTGGCGATCGACCGCGCCAAGCGGCTGTTCGGCGCGGTGCACGCCAACGTCCAGCCGCACAGCGGCAGCCAGGCGAACCTCGCGGCCTACCTGGCGGTGGCCAACGCCGGCGACACCCTCATGGGCCTGGCGCTGCGGCACGGAGGCCATCTCACCCACGGGGCGCCGGTCAGCTTCTCCGGGCGCCTGTTCCGGGCGGTGCAGTACGGCGTGCGGGAGAGCGACGGGCTGATCGATCTGGACCAGGTACGGGAGATGGCGCGCGCCGAGCGGCCCAAGCTCATCGTTGCGGGCGGCAGCGCGTACCCGCGGATCATCGATTTCGCGGGGTTCGCCGCGATCGCCCATGAGGTCGGCGCGGCCCTGGTGGTGGACATGGCGCACTTCGCCGGTCTGGTGGCCGGGGGCGTGCATCCCTCCCCGGTGCCGCACGCCGACATCGTCACGACCACGACGCACAAGACGCTGCGCGGCCCGCGGGGCGGGATGATCCTGGCCAGCGAGGCGCTGGCCAAAGCGGTGGACAAGCAGATCTTCCCGGCTACCCAGGGCGGCCCGCTGATGCACGTCATCGCGGCGAAGGCCGTGGCGCTCGGCGAAGCGCTGCAGCCGAGCTTCCGCGGCTACGCGGCGCAGGTCGTCGCCAACGCGAAGGCGCTGGGCGCCGCGCTGATGGAGCGCGGGTTCGTGCTCGTGTCGGGCGGCACCGACACGCATCTGCTGCTGGTGGATCTGCGCGCCAAGGGGCTCACCGGCAAGCTGGTGGAGGAGACGCTCGGGCGCGCCGGGATCACGGTGAACAAGAACACCGTGCCGGGCGATCCACAGTCGCCGTTCGTCACCAGTGGGGTGCGGATCGGCACGCCGGCCCTGACGACGCGCGGGATGCGCGAAGACGAGATGCACGCGATTGCCGGCCTGATCGACCGGGCAGTAAGAGGTCGCGACGACGCGACGACGCTCGCGCGCCTGAAGCACGAGGTGCTGGACCTGGCGGAGCAGTTCCCGCTGTACGGTCTGCCGTTGCGGGCAGTGACAGCGGGCAGGACTTAGGCAGTGGCGGACGCCGCCGTTCGCGACGCTGCCGGAAGGAGATCCCCATGACGTCCGGAGGCGAACCGAGGGTTCCGCGTTCCTCGGCGGAGGTGGTGCAATCGTCGCTCCGGGAGCTGCGCACGCGGCGGAAGCGTAACTCGCTGCGACGCACCGTCCTCGGCGTGGCGCTGCTGGTGGGCCTGGTGTGGGGAGCGAACCTGGTGCTGGTGGGCCGTCCGGTGCACTCCGCGCTGGCGTCGGATCCGCGCACCGCCGCTATCGGGATGGTAGGCCATTTCGACCGGTACCTGATCCCCACCACCCTCATCCTCGATCTGCAGCGACCCGCGGTGACGGACACCGACGATCTGCTGCGCGGGCTTCTGCTGGTGGCGAATGGGCTCGTGTCGCTGCAGATGGTGAACCGCGTCGTGCTGGCGCGCGCGGGCACGCCGGTGTACGCCTTGGGCGGCGACGACTTCCGCAAGCTCGGCCGCGACTACACGTTCGTCCCGAACCAGGTGCTGGTGCTGCGGGCCCTGGCCGAAGCGCTGCGGTTGCCCGGTGGGCAGAAGCCGCCGCCGCTCGAATTCGGGGACGCGGCCCGCCGCTGGGCGACCGGCGGCCCGTAGCGTCCGCGCAGCTTCCCGCTTGACCGGCTGCGGCGGCGGGGCGTAGGTTCGCCCCATGGCCGATGGGCGACGTCGTTCCCGCGCGCCCCGGCCCTCCGGGCCGGTGACTCCGCATAGCGCTGACGAGCTGGAAGTCTATTTCAACGACTACGTCCGCGGCGGCTCCGTCGGCTTCATCTCGGCCCCCAAGTGGCGTTCCCCCACCGACATCTACGAAACCGACGACAGCTTCATCGTGGTGATGGACATCGCCGGGGTCGAGCCCGGCGAGTTCACGGTGTCGCTCGACGCCGGGATGCTGACGGTCAGCGGCGAGCGGAAGGAGCGCGCCAGCGGCCGTCGCGAATACCACGCCATGGAAGTGAAGGTCGGGCCCTTCGAGCGCACCTTCCGGCTGCCCAGGCCGGTGGACCCGGCCTCGCTGAAGGCGACCTACGACCTGGGGTTCCTCGAAATCCGGCTCGCCAAGCTGCCGGCGGCGCCGCCGCGCGCGGTCGGGGTGGTGGGCCGGTGACCGCGCCGCCGCCCGTGGCGCCGGAGGTCGCGGTCCCCGCCCGCCTGCCGGTCCTCGCGCTCGCACAGACCGTCGTCTTCCCGCACGTCGTCGTGCCGGTCGCCGTCGCGTCGCCGCACACCGTGGAGGTGATCGACCGCATCGTCGAGTCGCACAAGCGGCTGCTGCTGGGCGTCGTCAAGTCGGCGGAGGGGAGCGACCTGCCGCCCGGCGTGTTCGAGGCAGCGCCGCCGGACGCGCTCCACGAGACCGGCACGCTGGCGTCCGTGGTGCGGCTCCTCAAGCTCGCGGACGGTACGCTGCGGATGCTGGTGCAGGGGCTGGAGCGGGTGCGGCTGCGGGAGATGCGCTCGGGCACCGACGGGCTCAGCGCCCGCTTCGAGACGATCCCGAGCGTGGTGGGTGACGCGCTCAAGGCCGAGGCCCTGAGGCGCTCGGTGACGGCGCAGATGGAGCACGTCATCGCGATGACCAGCCTCTCGGCCGAGCTGCAGGAGGTGCTCGCGGGGATCACTGACCCGGGCAAGCTCGCCGACTTCGTCGCCGCGAATCTGGACATCGCGGTCGAAGCCAAGGCCGAGTTGCTGGCCACCGGCGACGTGGCCGTGCGCCTGGAGCGGCTGTCGGCGCTGATCAACCAGGAGCTCCAGGTGCTCGAGGTGGGCACCCAGATCTCCGAGAAGGTGAAGTCGCGCCTCGACGAGCACCAGCGCGAGTACGTGCTGCGCGAGCAGCTCAAGGCGATCCAGGAGGAGCTGGGCGAGGGCGGGCCCGAGGGCGAGACCGGGGACCTGCTGAAGAAGCTCGAGGAAGCGAAGCCGTCGGAGGAGGCGCTCGCCGCCGGCCGGCGCGAGGTGGAGCGGCTGGCGCGGATGTCGCCGCAGTCGGCGGAGTACCAGGTGGGCCGCACCTACGTGGAGGTGCTGGCGGATCTGCCGTGGAGCGTATTGACCGAGGATCGGCTCGACATCGCGCACGCCCGCCAGGTGCTGGACCGCGACCATTTCGACCTCGAGCGGGTGAAGGACCGGATCATCGAGTACCTCGCCGTGCGCTTCCTCAACCCGGAGGCGCACGGCAGCATCCTCTGCTTCGTCGGGCCACCGGGCACCGGGAAGACCAGCGTGGGGCAGAGCATCGCGGAGGCGCTGGGGCGCGGCTTCGTGCGGATGGCGCTGGGGGGGATGCGCGACGAGGCCGAGATCCGCGGCCACCGGCGGACCTACGTCGGCGCGCTACCGGGCCGCATCATCCAGCTGCTGCAGCGGGCCGGCACGCGGAATCCCGTCTTCATGCTCGACGAAGTCGACAAGCTCGGCGCCGATTTCCGCGGGGACCCGACGTCCGCCCTGCTCGAGGTCCTGGATCCCGCGCAGAACCACGCGTTCGTCGACCACTACGTCGAGGTGCCGTTCAGCCTGCGCGACGTGATGTTCATCACGACGGCGAATACGCTGGCCACGGTGCCGCCGCCACTCATCGACCGGATGGAAGTGCTGGAGCTGCCGGGGTACACGCCGCGCGAGAAGCTCGAGATCGCGCGCCGCTATCTCGTGCCGCGCCAACTCAAGGAAACCGGCCTGGCGGGCCGCGACGTGACGGTCACGCCGGGCGCGCTGCAGTGCATCGTCGCGGAGTACACTCGCGAGGCCGGCGTGCGGCAGCTCGAGCGCGAGATCCAGCACGTGCTGCGGCAGATCGTGGTGGACGTGGTCGCCGGCAAGGCCGCCGGCGCGCAGGTCACCACCCGCACGGTACGGCGGCGGCTCGGGCCCCCCAAGGTGCTGCCCGAGGTCGCGGGCCGGGAGCCCGAGGTGGGGGTGATGACCGGCCTGGCGTGGACGCCCACGGGCGGGGACATCCTGTTCATCGAGGCGCTCAAGATGCCGGGGAAGGGCTCCATCACCATCACGGGGCAGCTCGGCGACGTCATGAAGGAATCGGCGGAGGCGGCGTGGAGCCTGGTGCGCGCCAAGGCGGCCGCGCTCGGTGTCAGCCCCGCGGCCTTCCAGGCCGTGGACGTGCACCTCCACGTCCCCGCCGGCGCGGTGCCAAAGGACGGGCCGTCGGCGGGCGTGGCGATCGCGACCGCGCTGGCCTCGCTGTTCTCCGGTCGTGCCGTGCGCCCCGACGTCGCCGCCACCGGCGAGCTCACCTTGCGCGGCCACGTCTTGCCGGTCGGCGGCATCAAAGAGAAGTTGATAGCGGCCGAGCGGGCCGGCATCCGGCTGGTGCTGGCGCCGGCGCGGAACGCGGCCGACGTGGCCGAGGTCCCGGAGGAGGTGCGCAGAAAGGTGGAGATCCGCTTGGTGGACACGGTGGACGCGGTGTTCGACGCGGCGCTGTTGCCGGCGGCCAAGGCGGCCGCGCGGCCGGAGCCGCGCCGCGGGCGCGGCGACCGGGTGGCGCCCCGGCCCGCCGTGCGGAGCGCGCCGTGAGCCAGCTGGAGTTCGCCGACGAGCTGCTGGCACGCATCGGCCCCAAGGCCGGCCGCTTCCACCCGCGGGGCTTCTTATTTGTGCTCGCGGCGCTCGAGCATCGGCAGCAGCGCCTGCCTGAGCGGCGACACATCTCGGGGGGCGAGCTGGCCCACGCCTGCCGCGAGCTGGCGCTGGAGCAGTACGGCCTCCTGGCGCGCACCGTGCTCGCCCACTGGGGGATCGCGACGACGGCCGACATCGGCGAGATCGTCTACGCCTTGATCGACGCGGGACTGCTGATTCGCCAGCCGGACGACCGGCTGGAGGATTTCGCAGACGTGTACCACTTCGAGCATGCGTTCGAGACGGAGTATGCGTGGGGCCGGGACCTGGTGCGCGATGGCGAGGATGTGAGACGGGGAGGTGAGGATGTGATGAAGTGATGGGGTGATGACGTGATGACGGCCTCGCACCCGTCATCACCTCCTCATATCATCGCCTCCATCACTTCCTCACCTCCCCGTAGGGCGGTGGAAGGGGGTGGCAGCATGGACGAGAAGCAGTGGCCGACCTGCCGGAAGTGCTCCCAGGGCCTGCTGATCCCGCTGTCCGACTACGGTCGCGACGGAGCGCCGATCACCTACAAGGCCTGGGTCTGCACCAACCCCGAATGCGGCTTCAACATCCGGATCGACAACGGCGAGATCTCGTTCGGCCGCACGATCGGGCAGTCGCACAAATGAGCGCGTCACCATGCGCCGCCGTGCGGTGACGACGGGCGCGGCTCGGACCTCGAGCGGCGGGTGACCCTGGCGATGCGTGTCCGCCAGCCCGCCGTCGCCGGCCTCTTCTACCCGGGCCAGCCCGCGCAGCTGCTGAGCGCCGTGCGCGAGCTGCTGGCAGCCGTGCGGGCGGAGCCGCGGGCCGCGCTGGCGGCGGTGGCGCCGCACGCCGGCTACGCCTACTCGGGGCGCACGGCGGCCGAGGTGTTCGCGCGCCTGGAGGTTCCCCGGCGCTGCATCGTGCTCGCGCCCAATCACACGGGGCTCGGCGACGCGGCGCAGGGGGGGAGCGTGTACGCGGTCGGCTCGTTCGTCACCCCGGCGGGCGAGGTGCCGGTGGACGAGACGACGGCCGCGGCGCTGCTGGCGCGGTGCGACCTGCTGGAAGACGATCCCGCCGCGCATGCGCGGGAGCACGCCGTCGAGGTGGAACTGCCCTTCCTGCTGGCCCGGCAGCCGCAGCTCGTGGTGGTGCCCATCGTGCTGGGCTGGTCCGACTGGCCGCGGACCCGCGCGCTCGGCGAGGCGCTGGCGGAGGTCGTCCGCGCGTCGGACGAGCCGGTGCTGCTGCTCGCCAGCTCGGACATGACCCACTACGAGAGCGCGGAGCTGGCCGCGGCGAAGGATCGGCTCGCGCTGGCGGAAGTGGAGCGGCTCGACGGCGAACAGCTGCTCGAGGTGACCCGCCGGCACCACGTGACCATGTGCGGAAGGGTGCCGGCCGCGGCGGCGCTGCACGCGGCGCGGTTGCTGGGCGCGCGGAGCAGTGAGGTCGTGCACTACTCCCACTCCGGCCAGGTGACCGGCGATGACCGTTCGGTGGTGAGCTACGCGGGGGTGATTGCCGCATGAGCGTGGTGCCGGTGCTGTCCTCGGCCGAGGCGGTGGAGTGGGATCGCCTGGCGCGGGAGTTCGCGAAGATCCCCAGCCGGGTGCTCATGGAGTCGGCCGGGCGGGCGGTCGCGGCGGCGGTGGCGAAGGAGTTCGGCCCCCGCCTCCCGCTCGGCGTCGTGGTGGCGTGCGGGACCGGCAACAACGGCGGCGACGGGTTCGTCGCGGCGCGCGCGCTGGCTGCACAGGGCGTCAGCGTGACCGCGGCGGTGCTGCCGGGCGATCTGTCCCCCGACTGCCTCGAGAACAAGATCCTGGCCACGATGCACGGCGTGCATGTCGTCGAGGCGGGCGACGAGTGGGGTGGCTGCGGCGTCGTCGTCGACGCGCTGCTCGGCAGCGGGGCGAAGGGCGCGCCGCGGAGCGCCGCCGCAGGGGCGATCGAGCGGCTGATGCGGCTTGCGGCGCCGGTGGTGGCGGTCGACGGCCCGTCCGGGCTGGACCTCTCGACCGGCGTGGTGCACGCGCCCTGTGTGCGGGCGACCACCAGCGTCACCTTCGGCGGGTTGCGCCGCGGCCACCTGCTGCAGCGCACGGTGTGCGGGCGGGTGCTGGTCGCCGACATCGGCTTCCCGCCGCCCGATCCGTCGTGGCCCAGCGCCGTCACCGACACGTGGCTGCGGGAGGTGCTGCCGCCGTTCAGCGCGGAGATGCACAAGGGCGATCGCGGCCGGATCGTGGTGGTGGGCGGCAGCGAGGGGATGGCCGGCGCGGTCATCTTCGCGGCCAAGGCGGCCGCGCGCTCGGGGGCGGGGCTGGTCAAGATCGCGGCGCACGAGGCGACGGTCCGCGCGGCGCAAGCCAACAATCCGGACCTGATGACGGTGACCACGGCGCTCGACAGCCAGGTCGAGGGGCCGTTGGCCGAGGCGCTCGAATGGGCCGATGCCGTGATCCTCGGCCCCGGCCTCGGACGCGGCGCGGCGCGCGAGCGTTTCGCGCGCACTGTGCTCGGGGTCGCGAAGGGCGCGGTGCTGGTGGACGCGGACGGCCTGATGGCGTTCCGGGGCGCCGCCGACGAGCTGGCCGGATTGCTGGCGGGTCGCCACGCGTTGCTCACGCCGCACCGGGGGGAGTTTGCAGCCCTCTTTCCGGATCTGGCCGAAGGGGCGCGCCGCAATCCCTTCGACGCGGCGAGCGCGGCCGCCGCGCGGGTACGGGCCGGCGTGCTCCTCAAGGGGGTACCCACCGTCGTGGGATCGCCGGGGGTGCCGCCGCTGGTGTCGGCGGCGGGCAACCCGGGGCTGGCGACCGGCGGCACTGGCGACGTGCTGTCGGGGATGGCGGCCAGCTGGCTGGCGCGCGGCGCTCCGCCGCAGATCGCCGGCGCGGCGGCAGCGCACGTGCACGGGCGCGCGGCGGAGAGCCTCGCCCAGCATCGCTCGGTGCGCACCTTGCGGCCCGACGACTTGCTGTCCGTATTGAGCCCCCTGTGGCGCGAGCTGGTGGAGAAGGAGGTCCGTGTGGATCCGCCCTTCATCGCCAGCCTCGAGCCGCCTGCCGTCCACTAGTGCGCGGTCCAGCGCTGCTGCTGGTGCTGGCCGCGGTGGCGGCTCCGGCCGCGCCCGCCCAGCCTGCCACCTCCCGTTTCTGGCGGCCGGAGGAGCGCACGCTGGTGACGGATCTGGCCGGCGTGACGGCCGTCGCGGCCACCCAGATGGTGGTGTACGCCGCCACCCGGGACGCGCTCGTCGTGTACGATCGCTACGCGCTCGCGCTGCGCGACGTCGTGGGCACGATCGACGGCTATCCCGGAGGCCAGGTCACCGCGATGGTGGCCGATCCGACCAACGACACCGCCTGGCTCGGCGGCTTCGGGAGCTGGGCGGCGTACCTGCCGATGGGTCGGCGGTTCGAGGGGGGCCAGCTGCCAGGCGCTGCGGACCAGGTGGTCTTGGACGCGAGCGACCCGTCCCGCGGGGCCTACTTCCACACGCCGGCCGGGTGGTACTTCGTGGCCAGCATGGGCATCGCGGCCGAGCCGGCGCGCGACGTCCCGCCGCCGGGGCGCCGCATCGCCGCCCTGAATCCGCAGGAACTGCTGAGCCGCGCGCCGGCCTTCGACCAGGTGCGGCTCCAGATCCAGCGGGATGCGCGGCTCCGCACCTGGCGGATCACTTCCGCGGTGGTGCCCGCAGCCTCCACCGACGCCTTCGTCGCGACCGACGGCAACGGCGTCTTCAAGGTGGACATCAACAGTTATGACACCCAGCGCTTGCCGGCGGGGCTGCTCGCGGCGCCGACCGGCGCCGTGGCTGTGTCAGACGACGAGGTGTGCGCCGGCGTCGATGCGCGGTTCCGTTCGGTGCGCCGGGGCATCACGTGCTTCTCTTTGGACCTGTCGCGCTTCACGTACTACGAAGGGAATGCCGTCAGCGGGCTCCCGGGGACCATCGTGCGGCGGCTGCTCGTGACGCGCGCCGCCGTGTGGGCCGCGACCGATCAGGGCGTGCTCCGCCTGGACCGGAGCCGCGGCACCGTCCGCCAGTTCGACACCTTCAGCGGGCTGCCGTCCTCTGACGTGCGCGCGCTGGTGCCGGCGCCCGGCGGGGTGTGGATCGGCACCGCCCGTGGGCTCGCACTGGTGCCGGACAGCGACGGGGCGGTGCGGGTGAGCGCGTCGATGATCATCGACGGCGGCGCGCTCGCGCTGGCCGTGCACGGGGACACGCTGTGGCTCGGGACCGCCGTGGGCCCCTACGTGCTGGCGCCGGGCGCCGGTGCCCCGGTCAGCGCGGCCCCGGATCGTCCGAGCCAGGCAGTCCCGATCGTTGCGCTGGCGTTCAAGGGCGACACGCTGCTGGCGGCAACCGAGAGCCGGCTGGCCTGGTGGGCCGCGGGGAGCTGGCACGACGCCGCGCCGGTGGGACCGTCCATCGGGACCTTCACGGCGGTGGGCGCGGACGCCGCCGGGTTCTGGGTGGCGGGGACGCTGGGACTCGGGTTCTACGAGCCGGCTCGCGCCGTGTGGCGGGCCCTCACCGCTCCCGGCGACGTGCCGCAGCCGGTGAGCGACGTGGCGGCGAGCCGCGACTACCTGTGGGCCGCGACGCCGCTGGGCGTGGTGCGGCTGGAGCGCCGGGTGCTCGCCCCGTGACCGGCTCGCTTGAAACCCCGCTCGGCCCCGGGGCGGAGTTCGACCGGATCCGCGCGCTGGCGGCCCGCTGGGCCGGGCGGGCCCGCGGCCTGGGGGACGACTGCGCGTTCGTGGAGGCCGGCGGCGAGCGGCTCGCCGTCTCGCTGGACCTGTCGGTCGAGGGCGTGCATTTCACGCGCGAGTGGCTGACGCCGGCGGAGATCGGCTACCGGGCGGCGGCGGCGGCGCTCTCCGACCTCGCGGCGGTCGCCGCGGAGCCGTTCGCCCTGCTGCTCGCGCTGGCGGTGCCCGCGGGGGAGCCGGAGGCGACGCTCGAGGGCCTGGCGGACGGCGTGGCGGACGCGGCGGCCGACTGCGGCGCGACCATCGTGGGCGGCGATCTGTCGCGTGCGAACGGCATCGTGATCGACTGTTGCGTCATCGGGCGGGCGGCCGCCGAGGTGCGACGGCGCGGCGCGCGACCGGGCGACGTGCTGGTGGTCACGGGCTCCCTTGGCGGGCCGCTCGCGGCATTGCTCGAGTGGCGCGCCGGGCGCGAGCCGCCGGCCGCGGCACGCGAGCGGTTCGCGCGACCCGCGTCGCGCCACGGTGCGGCGCGCTTCCTGGCGGCGCACCGGGCTCACGCGATGATCGACATCTCCGATGGCCTGGCCGGCGACCTGGGACACCTCCTGGCCGCGTCGGGAGTGGGTGCGTCCCTCGCGGTGGATCGCCTGCCCGTCCTCCCGGCCGCACTGGAGGTCGCGGCGCGCCACGGCGAGCCGGGCTGGAGCGTGGCCGCGCGGAGCGGCGAGGAGTACGAACTCCTGGCCGCCGTGCCGCCCGACGCCGCCGCGGCTGTCGTGGCGGAGTGTCCGGTCCCCGTCACGATCGTCGGCACGGTCGAGTCGGAGCCCGGCCTCAGGGCCACGGAGCGCGGCACCGCCGTCTCGCTCCCACACGGGTTCGATCACTTCGGGGTGCCGTAGCGTGCACGCGGTCCTGTACCTGCTCGCGCTGCTCGCCGGCACGATCTGGTACGGCTCGACGGTCATCCTGGCGTCGTGGCTGCAGCGGCCGCATCGCCGCCGCGGCGTCTACGAGCGCGCGGCGCACAACTGGGCGGGGCTGCTGCTCAAGGCCGCCGGCGTGTCCGTGACGGTCGAGGGCACCGAGCACCTGTCGCAGACCGACGCCCAGATCATCGTCGCCAACCACCAGTCGTGGTTCGACATCCTCGCGGTTTTCTACGTGCTGCCGGTCGAGGTCCGCTTCGTGGCCAAGAAGGAGTTGTTCGCCATCCCGTTCTTCGGGAGGGTGCTCAAGGCCTTGGGCCACGTGCGCCTCGACCGGACCAACTTGAAGCAGGCCATCACCGCCTATGAGGTGGCCTCCCGCTACATCAGGGAGCAGCGGCTCAGCGTCCTGGTGTTCGCCGAGGGCACGCGCTCCCGTAGCGGCCAGCTGCAGCCGTTCAAGAGCGGCCCGTTCGTGCTGGCGATCGAGAGCGGCGCGCCGGTGGTCCCGGTGTACGTCGCGGGCACGTTCGGCATCCTCCCCAAGGGCTCGATCCGCGTGCGGCCGAGCCCGGTACGCGTCACCGTGGCCGCCCCGATCCCCACCGCCGGCCTCACCGTCGAGGACCGTGGCGAACTGCGCGACCGGGCGCGCGGCGTGATCGTGCGGATGCGCGCCGCGAGCGTTGACGCTCCGCGCGATGCGGCATAGGTTGAGCGCACTATGAGCACAATCATCGACGTACACGCGAGAGAGATCCTGGACAGCCGCGGCAATCCGACGGTCGAGGCGGAAGTGGTCCTGGCGTCGGGCACCTCGGGGACGGCCGCAGTGCCGAGCGGCGCCTCCACGGGCGAGCACGAGGCGCTCGAGCTGCGGGACGGCGACGCGGCGCGTTACGGCGGCAAGGGCGTGCGGGACGCGGTGCGCAACGTGAACGAAGTGATCGGCCCGCGTCTGGAGGGGGCCGATGCGTACGACCAGGTCGGCATCGACGACCAGCTGCTCGACCTGGACGGCACGCCGAACAAGTCGCAGCTCGGGGCGAATGCCATGCTCGCGGTGTCGATGGCGGTCGCCCGGGCAGCTGCCGGCGACCTGGGCCAGCCGCTGTACCGCTACCTTGGCGGCGTGATGGCGCACGTGCTGCCGGTGCCGCAGATGAACGTGCTGAACGGCGGTGCCCACGCCTCCAACAACGTGGACGTCCAGGAATTCATGATCGTGCCGGCCGGCGCGGACCGCTTCCCTGAGGCGCTGCGCATCGGCGTCGAAGTCTTCCATTCCCTCAAGAAGGTGCTGGCCAAGCAGGGGCTTTCCACGGCGGTGGGCGACGAGGGTGGCTTCGCCCCCACGCTGGCCTCGAACGAGGCGGCGCTGGAGGCGCTGCTCGTCGCGGTCAAGGAGGCGGGCTACACGCCGGGCGAGGACGTCGTCTTCGCGCTCGACCCGGCGGCGTCGGAGTTCTACGACAACGGCCGCTACGTCTTCAAGAAGAGCGGAGGCGCCGCGCGCACCTCCGCCGAGATGATCGACCTCTACCGGTCCTGGGTGGACAAGTACCCGATCGTCTCGATCGAGGACGGCCTGGCGGAGGACGACTGGGAGGGGTGGGGCAAGCTCACCGAGGCGCTGGGTGACAGGATCCAGATCGTAGGTGACGACATCTTTGTGACCAACCTCGACCGCCTGGCGCGCGGCATCGACGAGGGTGTGGCCAACGCGATCCTGATCAAGCTCAACCAGATCGGCACGCTCACCGAGACGCTCGACTGCATCGACCTCGCCAAGCGGAACGGCTACGCGACAGTGATCTCGCACCGCTCCGGCGAGACCGAGGACACCTTCATCGCCGACCTCGCGGTCGCGACTGGTGCGGCGCAGATCAAGACGGGGAGCGCCAGCCGTACCGACCGGGTGTCCAAGTACAACCAGCTGCTGCGCATCGCCGAGGAGCTGGGCGACGCGGCATTCTATCCCGGGAAGACGCTATACCGCCCGTGACGAAGCGGCTGCTGGTCGGGGTCGTGGTATTCGGCATGGTCGCCTTCGCGGCGGAGGGCGGCGAGTACGGCTCGCTGGACCTGTGGCGCCTGAGGGGCCAGGTCCGGCGGGAGCAGCAGGCCATCGTGCGATTGCGTACGGAACTGGATTCCCTGTCGCGGGTCGAGAAGGCGCTCACCACCGATCCCGCGACCCAGGAGCGGGTGGCGCGGGAGGCGTACGGGATGATCCGGCCGGGCGAGATGCTCTACCAGGTGGTGCCGCCCGACAGCGCGCGGCGGCCGTAGACCGGGCCGGCGGCGCGCGCGCGCCGTCTTGACCCGTCCCGGGGTGCGGACTAGGTTTGGTGCCAGCGACGCGGGGTGGAGCAGCCTGGTAGCTCGTCGGGCTCATAACCCGAAGGTCGCGGGTTCAAATCCCGCCCCCGCTACTCGAGAGGCGGCCCCGCAGCGGGAGCCGCCTCTCTGCATGAGCAGGCCAGAGTAGCTCAGGTGGTTAGAGCAGCGGAATCATAATCCGCGTGTCGGGGGTTCGAATCCCTCCTCTGGCACTCGAAGAGCCCCAATGGCTGACGAGCGGTTGGGGCTCATCGTTTGAGCACACGCCTTCCCGGAGGGGGATCGCGATGACCCGTCCCTGGTTCCTCATCCTGTTGGCGCCGATGCTGGGTGCCTGCGTCAGCGTCGCGTCGGTCGGGACCGCGGTGACTGCCGGCGACGAGGTGTTCGAGCCGCGGCTCGTGGGCACCTGGGAGCTCAGCGAGGATACGTCCGTCAGCAGCCGGTTCGTGATCACGCAGGAGGGCGCCGCGCAGTACCTCGTCCGGGATTATGAGGTGCAAGGCAGCACCACGGTGCTCGCGGGCCGACTCGGCCCCCTCGGATCGCGCCGCTGGATCTTCGAGCTGTCCCCCGTCGGCGACACATCGAAGTACTTCCACCCGCTGAGCGGCTCCGACTCCACCCGGCTGAACCCCCCGTCCTACCCTCTGATGCTGCCGATCCACATGCCGCTGGTCATCGAGCGAGCGGACTCGGGCTGGGTGTTCTCTGCGTTCAACGGGGACTCGCTGCTGGCGGACCTGAAGTCCGGTCGGCTGCGGACGCCCTACTCGGTGGTGAAGCAGGGGGACCTGAACTCCACGGTGCTGCTGACCGAGCAGGAGCCGCGCAATCTGAATGCGGCTCTGCAGACGTTCGCCGACGGCCCGGGCCGGCTGATTCGGCTCGCCCGAGTCGGCCAGCGCCTCACCCTGCGGATCATGCACTGAGGTGGCGGTGATCGAGCCCGGCGGCGGCCGAGCGCGCGAGGCCTGACGCCGCCCCGACGCCGGGGCTGTAGGTAGATGGTGCGGGTGAGGTGCGCCGGCGGGCGCGTCGCCCGCTGTCGAGATGAGATGCGCCAGGCGCCGACTATGCGGGTTCCTCGAAGCAGTCTGTGTCTCTCGGTCGCGTCGGGGCTGGCAGCCCTGGTGGTGACGGCGTGCGCTCCATCCTCAGCGCCGGTGCACCCTCGCCTCCTCGTCGCACCGTGTCCATCCGACCACGTGATCTACGCTGCCACGGACACGGCCTCGGGCCTGCAGCGTCCGCGGCCCACGGGGATTTCCTTCGTGCGGCCCACGGCTGACGAGCCCAAACCCGACACTCTCCTGGTGCGGGTCGTCGTCACGTCCCAAGGCGCGGTGCTCCCTGAGAGCACCCGTGTCACCCACCCCTCCGGGGATCCGGTGTACGAGCCCAGGCTCCTGGATGCGGTATCACAATGGGAGTTTCGGCCGGCCACGCGCGGCAGCTGCGCGGTACGCTCGTGGTTCGATCTGCGAATCTACCGGGACAGCCAGTGACGTCGTCTGCACGCCGCGGCCTCGCCAGGCGCAGACGGCTATGGGCCGGCAGCTTGGTCTTCTGGACGGTCGCGTGCGCCGGCGCGCCGCCGCCCCAGGTCGCCCCAGCCGCGCAGCGCCCTGAGCCAACCCGCTCCTATGCCGAGTGTGGGGTCGAACGGGCCAGCGCGCTCAGCGGCTCACCGTTGGTGGGATTGCTGCCGGCGCAGCCGGTCGGGGTCAGCTTGCCGCCCCGGGAACGACCCCAGGACGCGCGTGGTCGTTGGCTCACGGTGCACTTCCTGGTGGACTGGAACGGCACCGTCGTTCGAGACAGCGTCGACGCGCCATTCACCAGCGACACGCTGTTCGCCGCCGAGTTTCGGCGCGGTCTGGGCAGGTATCAGTTCGTGCCAGCGGTGTACCATGGCTGCGCCGTCCCGTCCTGGGTCGAGCTTCGCCTCAGGTTCTGATCGGGAGGCGTCGCAGTGCGCCGTTCCGCGGTCGACGGTCCGTCTTGACGCGCCGATGGCCGGAGCGTAGATGCTGAGGGCGGCCTCGGCCCGGTCGATCCACACCACAGAGGAGGCCGCTGCTCTATCGCGCGCTCGGCGCGCAAGGAGGAAAGGATGATCCTCACCCGGAGCCTTGGGATCGCACTGCTGGCGTTGCCGGGATTGGCCGCGTGGGCCGGCGGGCCGCCACGGCACACCGCCCCGCAGTCGCCCTTTGGCGACGTGACTCTCACGGCGACCCCAGCCCGCTATGAAGGCAAGTGCCCGGTCCGGGTCCACTTCGCCGGGAAAGTCGGCGTCACGGTGCACCCGATGGTGTTCAACTACCACTTCGAGCGCAGCGACGGCGCCAAGAGCCAGCTCAAGATGATGCACGTGACGAACCCAAACGCGCAGGTCGTCGGGGTGCACGAATGGTGGGATCTGGGCGCGGCGGGCCAGCACCTCCAGGTCTGGGAGAAGCTGCTCGTGGCGTCCGGCAATACGCGCATCGAATCGAACCAGGCGGCCGCCGAGATCATCTGCAAGTAGCCGGTAGTGCCGCGGCAGTAAGCACCAAGCCCCGGCTCCCTCCCGCTGGGAGGAGCCGGGGCTCTTCGTGAACGACGTCCCGCGTCGCAACGCCCGTTGCCGTCCGGCGACCGGGACGGCACGTTACGCCGCGACCTTCAGTTGAACCGGATCCCCGCTTCCACGTGGAGCCACCCGTGCATCTCGTCTTTGCCCTGCTGCTCGCCAGCGCTCAGCAGCTCCCCGGCCAGGTCCCCGACACGGTGCGCGCCACCGTGCACCGACTCTTCGCCACGCGCGACTTCGCCCCGGAGCGGTTCGGGCCGGCGCGCTGGATCGAGGGCGGTGCGGCCTACACGACGGTCGAGCGCTCCGCCGCGGGGCACGGGATGGACATCGTGCGGTACGAGACCGCGACCGGCGCGCGCAGCGTCTACGTCACTGCGCGGGAGCTGACGCCGGCGGGAGACAGCGTTCCGCTCGAGTTCGACGACTACAGCTGGTCATCCGACCGGGCGCAACTGCTGCTGTTCACCAACACCCGGCGGGTGTGGCGGCAGAACACGAGGGGTGACTACTGGGTCTTGGACCGCCCCACCGGGCGCCTCACGAAGCTGGGGGGCGACGCGCCTCCCTCCACGCTGATGTACGCCAAGTTCTCTCCGGCCGGGGACCAGGTCGCCTACGTGCGGCAGGGCGACCTCTACGTCGAGCGGCTCGGCGACGGTGCGATCACGCGGCTCACCACGGGCGCCGGTACGACCCTGGTCAACGGCATGACGGACTGGGTGTACGAGGAGGAGTTCGATCTGCGCGATGGCTTCCGCTGGTCGCCCGACGGGACGCAGCTCGCCTATTGGCAGTTCGACATGACCGGAGTCGGCACCTTCCTGCTGATCGACGACACCGACTCGCTGTATCCGTTCACCGTGCCGGTGCAGTATCCCAAGGTCGGCACCGCCAATTCGGCCGTGCGCGTCGGGGTCGTGCCGACCGCGGGCGGGCCCACCACCTGGATCCAGGTGCCGGGCGACCTGCGCAACAACTACCTGCCGTGGATGGAGTGGGCCGGCGCCGGCGAGTTGTTGATCCAGCACATGAACCGGCGGCAGAACGCCGACGACCTGCTGCTCGCCGCCGCCGCCACCGGGGCGGTGCAGCCCGTGCTGGCCGAGCGCGACAGCGCGTGGCTGGACCTGGTGGGCGACGTGCCGTGGCTCGACGGCGGGCGCCGCTTCCTGTGGACGAGCGAGCGCGACGGCTGGCGCCACGTGTATTCGGTGTCGCGCGACGGGCGCGACGTCCGGCTGGTGACCCCGGGCGCGTACGACGTCATTCAGGTGGAGGCCGTCGATTCGTCGGCCGGGCTGCTGTACTTCCTCGCTTCGCCGGGCGACGCGCTGCGGCGGTACCTGTATCGCGTCCGGCTCGACGGGCACGGCGCCGCGCAGCGCGTTACGCCCGCCGGCGCCACGGGCAGCAACGGGTACGACATCTCGCCCGACGGGCGCTGGGCGTTCCACACGGCCTCTGGCGCAGACACGCCACCGACGCTCGACCTCGTGCGCCTGCCGTCGCACGAGGTCGCCCGGACACTGGTCGAAAACCAGAAGCTGCGCGCCGCCGTTCAGCCATTTCTCACGCGCCCGACCGAGTTCTTCACGGTGACGGTGGACAGCGGCGTGTCACTCGACGGGTTCATGATCCGGCCGCGCTCCTTCGATCCGTCGAAGAGCTTCCCGGTCCTGGTGTACGTGTACGGCGAGCCCGCCGGCCAGACGGTGCGGGACGCCTGGGGCGGATCGGGGTCGCTGTGGTATCACGCGCTCGCGGACCTGGGCTATCTGGTGGTGAGCTTCGACAACGAGGGCACCCCGGCGCCCAAGGGCCGGGCCTGGCGCAAGAGCGTCTACGGACAGATCGGCGTGCGCTCGAGTCGGCAGCAGGCGGAAGCGATCCGCTCGCTCGCCCGGTCGCGCAGCTACGTGGACTCGACACGGGTTGCGATCTGGGGTTGGAGCGGCGGCGGGTCGAGCACGCTCCAGGCGATGTTCCGCTACGCGGACGTGTATCAGGTCGGCATGGCGGTGGCATCGGTCGCCGACGAGCGGCTCTACGACACGATCTACCAGGAACGTTACATGGGGCTGCTGCCCGACGATTCGGCCGTCTACAACCGTGCTTCGGCCATCAACCAGGCGGATGGGCTGAAGGGGCATCTGCTGATCGTGCACGGCTCGGGCGACGACAACGTGCACTACCAGGGCGACGAGCGCCTGGTCAACCGGCTGGTGTCGCTGGGCAAGTCATTCGATTTCATGGTGTATCCCAACCGCTCGCACTGCATCTGCGAAGGGCAGGGCACGACGGAACACGTCTACCAGCTGCTCACGCGGTACCTGCTGGAGCACTTGCCGGTCGGGGCGCGGTGAGCGGCAGCCGTTCTTACCCGCAAGCCGCGGCCCATCCGGCGCGCAGGCGGGCATGGGCGGCGCCGCGCAGGCGCCGTCGCCTCAGGGGGGGCTGATCCTGTCGCTGGCGCTGGCGCGGCGTGCGCGCACGAAGGAGGCGACAGCCAACGCGAGCAGGCCCAAGCCGATGATGTCGATCACCACACGGCGCAGCGGGTTGACCGGCCAGGGAACCTGCGTAAGTACAATCAGCATCAGGCAATAGACCGACGTCAGGCCGAGGTAGAACTCGCTGCGCGACACGCTGTCGCGCGGCGGCGGTGGCGGCTGGGTCACAGGCCCCTCCGGGGCACGGGGACGGCGTAGATATGCCGTTCCGGGCGGCGATTCGCCAGCGCTGCGCCGCGGCTGGCTGGAGGCGACCATCCGCGGTTAGCGGCCGGGTCGGCCCCAAGGTTATAGTAAGAGTCCCGTGTACCGCTCGGTTTCTCCCCCTCGTCCGTCCAGGTTGCCCGTCCTCTTCCGGTTGGCAGCAGGCTTCCTCGTATTCGCCTCTGCGAGCTTGGTGGCCACCTGCCGCCTCTCGGACCTCGTCAACCCGGGCCGCGTCAGCACCCTCACGCTCGCTCCAGGTCAGCTGGTGGATACGGCCCGAGCTGGGAGCCTGGCGCCGCAGATCACCACAGTCGTCCTCCACATCGCGGCGGAAGCGGTGCCGTGGTCGCTCCGCTCGGCCCGCGGGAGTACGTGGCTCAAACCCTCGGACACCACGGGCACGGCGCCCGACACGCTCAGGATCACGCTGGACCCGAGCGGCCTCGTGGCCGGTGACTACCGCGACACCCTGATCTTCACCGTGGCCGGCCCGACCGTCGCCCCGGTCAGCGTTCCCGTCGAGTTCCGGCTCCTGGGGTGCAGCATCGCCAGCGTCGCGCCAAACGTGTCGATCTCCGATTCGCTCACGCTGGCTGACTGCGGTGCGCCGCACCGCAGCGGGTCACTCGCCAAGCTGTACCAGTTCACCGCCAGTGCCAACGACTCCATCTCGCTGCGGCTCTCGTCCGCGGCGTTCGGCGGTTACCTGGTGCTCGACAGCGGAGCGGCGCCGGCGCTGACCCCTTCGATGGCGCAGAGCAGCAGCGGCTGCCGAGCGGGCCAGGTGGGGGCGTGCCTGGTGTACGTGCGGCTGCCACAAGCGGGGACGTACGTGGTCGAGGCTACCAGTGTGGCGGGCGCGGCCACCGGTGCATTCACACTTGGCATCACGCGTCCCCGACCCCCGGTCGCCCCGGACAGCCTCGCGCAGCTGCAGTCCGATGGGGTCACGCCCGTGGCGGCGGGCGGGCCGATTACCCAGGACACGATCGACTTCCGGGCCTCGCTCGCTGATCCCGACAGCGACTCCGTTCGGGTGGAGGTCGAAGTGCAGCCGGTCGGCACGGGGTTCACGGGCGTCGCCACCGCGGTCAGCGCCTTCGAGCCGTCCGGAGCGCGCGCCACTGCGGTCGTGGCGGGGCTCGCCGACTTCGCGTCGTACCATTGGCAGGCGCGCGCCGTGGACCGGACGGGCCGCGCCAGCTCCTGGGTGCCGTTCGGAAGCGGGGGTGCGGACTTCCGCATCTCCGTCCCGCAGCCTCCCGGCGTGCCGGCCAGCCTCGCCCAACTGAAGAGCGACAGCACGACCGTCATCCCCGTGGGTGGCGTGACCAACCAGGCGACCGTGCTGTTCCGCGCGCAGGTTGCCGACCCGGATTCGACCCAACAGGTCCGCCTTGAGGTGGAGGTGCGGCCGGTCGGCACCGCCTTCGTGGACACCGCGACCGTGTCCAGTCCACCCGTCCCCCGCGGGAGCGCGGCGACGGCGACCGCCGTGGGGCTCTCCGACAACGTGGCCTACCACTGGCAGGCGCGGGCGGTGGACCAGTCGGGACTGGCCAGCGCGTGGACGTCGTTCGGCGGGAACGCGGAGTCCACAGCCGACTTCGGCGTGGCGCTGGCGCCGTCGCAGCTCGCGATCCTGACGCAGCCGGGCACGTCGTCCGCCGGTAGCGCGATCGCCCCAGCGGTGCGGGTCGCGGCGCAGGACGGCTCCGGAAACACGCTGGCCAGCTTCGCGGGCTCCATCGCGGCCGGCCTCGGGACTAACCCGACGGGCGCCACGCTGTCCGGCACGACGTCCGCGACAGCGGTCGCCGGCGTGGCCACTTTCTCGAACCTGCGGCTCAACCGGACAGGGAGCGGCTACACCCTCCTCTTCTCGGCGGGTGCGCTCGGCACTACGAGCGCGGCGTTCGCCGTGACGCCCGGCGCCGCCAGCCTGCTCGCGTTCACGGCGCAGCCGTCGAGTGCCGTTGCGGGCAGTACGCTCACCCCCGCCGTCCAGGTCACTGCCCGTGACACGCTCGGCAACGTGGTGACGGGATTCAGCGGCAACGTCACGATCGCCATCGCGACCAACCCGGCCGGTGGCACGCTGTCCGGCACGACGGTGGAGCCCGCGACGTCGGGCGTGGCGACGTTCTCAGACTTGAGCATCAACCGGGCCGGCAGTGGGTACACACTGGCCGCCAGTGCCACCGGCCTTGCGGGCGCCACCAGCGCCGCGTTCGACGTCGCGGCGGCGGGCGGCGCCCAGCTTGGCATCGTGACCCAGCCGGCCGCCGCGGCGGTGAACGGCGTGGCCTTGACGCGCCAGCCGACCGTCCAGCTCGAGGACGCGAGCGGGAATCCGGTGGCGATCTCGGGCGTCACGATCACCGCGTCCGATAGCGGCCCGGCGGGCGCAAGCCTCGCGGGCAAGACGGCCACGACCGGCAGCAACGGGCTGGCGACCTTCAGCGGCCTCACCATCACCGGAACGGCCGGCGCATACAGGTTGGGCTTCGCGGCGCAGGGTTACCTGGGCGCCACATCGGCGGCGATCGCGCTCTCGGCCGGCGCGGCGGCGCAGCTCGCGGTCACCACCGAGCCGTCAGCCCTCGCCCAGAGCGGCGTGCCGTTCGCCCAGCAGCCGGTCGTCCAGCTGCAGGATGCATCGGGGAACCGGGTCACCCTGAGCGGCGTTGCCGTCACGGCGGCGATCGCATCCGGTGGAGGTGCACTGGGTGGGACGCTGACCGCCACGACGAACGACAGCGGCCTGGCGGCGTTCACGAACCTCGCCATCGTGGGGAGGGTCGGCGCCCGGACGCTGAGCTTCTCGGCCACCGGCCTGACCGGCGCGTTGTCGGGGACGGTCACGGTCTCCGCCGGTGTGGCGACCCAGCTGGCGATCGCGACCCAGCCCTCGACGACGGCGCAGAGCGGGGTGGTGTTCGCGCAGCAGCCGGCACTGCAGCTGGAGGACGCCGCCGGCAACGCGGTGAGCCAGTCGGGGGTGGTGGTGACGGCGGCGGTCGCGAGCGGCGCCGGGACGTTGGGCGGCACGCTCACCGCCACGACGAACGCCAGTGGCGTGGCCACCTTCACGAGCCTGGCGATCACGGGAACGGTGGGCGCCCGGACGCTGAGCTTCTCGGCGACCGGCCTCAGCAGTGTGACCTCCGGCACCGTGAGTATCACGGCCGGAGCCGCCAGCCAGTTGGCTATCACGACCCAGCCCTCGGCGTCGGCGCAGAGCGGAGCGGCCTTCGCGCAGCAACCCGTCGTTCAACTCGAGGACGCTTCGGGCAACGCGGTGAGCCAGTCGGGCGTGGTCGTGACGGCCGCGATCGCGACGGGCGCCGGAACGCTGGGTGGCACGCTGACGGCGACGACCAATGCCAGCGGCGTGGCGGCTTTCACGAGCCTCGAGATCACCGGGGTGGTGGGGGCGCGGACCTTGAGCTTCGCGGCGACGGGGCTGACGGGTGCGACATCCGGCACGATCACGATCGTGGGCGGGGCCGCGGGCCGGCTGGCGATCACGACCCAACCGTCGAGCACGGCGCAGAGCGGGGTGGCCTTCGCCCAGCAACCGGTGCTGCAGCTCGAGGACAGCTCCGGCAACGCGTTGAGCCAGAGCGGTGTGGTGGTAACGGCGGCGATCGCGACGGGTGCGGGGGCGCTGGGCGGGACGCTGACGGCGACGACGAACAGCAGTGGTGTGGCGACGTTCGCCAATCTCGCGATCACGGGCGCGGTGGGAGTGCGGACGCTGAGCTTCAGCGCGACGGGCTTGGGGGGTGCGACGTCGGGGGCGATCACGGTGTCGGCGGGCGCGGCCAGCCAGTTGGCGATTACGGCGCAGCCGTCGAGCACGGCGCAAAGCGGTGTGACCTTCGCCCAGCAACCGGTGCTGCAGCTCGAGGACGCCGCGGGGAACGCGGTGAGCCAGTCGGGGGTCGTCGTGACGGCGGCGATCGCGACGGGCGCGGGAACGCTCGGCGGGACACTGACCGCGACGACGAACACGAGTGGCGTGGCGACCTTCACGAACCTCGCGATCACGGGCACGGCCGGGGCGCGGACGCTGAGCTTCTCGGCGACTGGTCTCACCGGTGCCACCTCCGGGACCGTGACCATCGGTGCCGGCGCCGCCAGCCAGTTGGCGGTCACGACGCAGCCCTCGTCGACGGCGCAGAGCGGGGTGGCCTTTGCCCAGCAGCCCGCGATTCAGCTCCAGGACGCGTCGGGTAACCCGGTAAGCCAGAGCGGCGTGGTGGTGACGGCGGCGATCGCGACGGGCGCCGGGACGTTGAGCGGCACGCTGACAGCGACGACAAACACCAGTGGCGTCGCGACTTTCACCAATCTGGCCATTGCGGGGACGGTGGGGGCGCGGACGCTGAGCTTCGCGGCGACGGGCCTGACGGGTGCGACCTCCGGGACGATCACGGTGTCGGCGGGCGCGGGGAGCCAGCTGGCGATCACGACGCAGCCCTCGAGCTCGGCGCAGAGCGGCGTCGCATTCGCCCAGCAGCCGGTGCTGCAGCTCGAGGACGCTTCCGGCAACGCCGTGAGCCAGAGTGGCGTGGTGGTGACGGCGGCGATTGCGACGGGCGGCGGATCCCTGGGTGGAACGCTCCAGGTCAGCACGAACTCCAGTGGCGTCGCGGCCTTCACCAACCTCTCCATCGCAGGCACGGTGGGGGCGCGGACACTGAGCTTCAGCTCGACGTCACTCACGGGTGCGACGTCGGGCAGCATCACCATCACGGGCGGGGCGGCGGGCCAGTTGGCGATTACGACCCAGCCCTCGACCACAGCGCAGAGCGGAGTGGCGTTCGCGCAGCAGCCGCTGATCCAGCTCGAGGACGCGTCCGGCAACGCGGTGAGCCAGTCGGGGGTGGTGGTGACGGCCGCCGTCGGAGCCGGTGGCGGGACGCTGGCTGGGACGACGACCGCGAGCACCAATGCCAGTGGCGTCGCGACGTTCACCAACCTGGCGATCATCGGCACGGTGGGGGCGCGGACACTGAGCTTCAGTGCGCCGTCGCTGGCGGGAGTGACCTCCGGGACGGTCACGGTGTCGGCCGGCGCGGCCAGCCAGGTGGCGGTTGCGACCCAGCCCTCGAGCACGGCGCAGAGCGGGGTGGTGTTCGCCCAGCAGCCGGTGCTGCAGCTCGAGGACGCCGCCGGCAACGCGGTGAGCCAGAGCGGCGTGGCGGTGACGGCGGCGATCGCGACGGGCGGCGGGACGCTGGGCGGGACGCTGAGCGCGACGACGAACAGCAGTGGGGTGGCGACCTTCACCAATCTGGCGATTACGGGGACGGTCGGGGCGCGGACGCTGAGCTTCGCGGCGACGGGCCTGACGAGCGTGACGTCGGGGACGATCACCCTCTCCGCCGGGGCGGCGAGCCAGCTAGCCCTCGCAACGCAGCCGTCGTCCGCAGCCCAGAGTGGGGTGGCGTTCGCGCAGCAGCCAGTCATCCAGCTCGAGGATGCGTCGGGCAACGCGGTCAGCCAGTCGGGCACCGTGGTGACGGCGGCGATCGCTAGTGGTGCCGGAGCATTGGGCGGCACGCTGACCGCCACGACGAACACCAGTGGCGTCGCGGCGTTCACCACCCTGGCGATCACCGGCACGGTGGGCGCGCGGACGCTGAGCTTCGCGGCGAGCGGCCTGACGGGCGCGACGTCCGGAACCGTCACGGTCTCGGCCGGCGCCGCCAGCCAGCTGGCAATCACCACGCAGCCGTCGAGCACGGCGCAGAGCGGGGTGACCTTCGCCCAGCAGCCGGTGCTGCAGCTGGAGGACGCCTCCGGCGACGCCGTGAGCCAGAGTGGCGTGGTGGTGACGGCGTCGGTCGCGAGCGGCGGGGGTACGCTCGGCGGGACGCTGACGGCGACGACGAACACCAGCGGTGTAGCGGCGTTCGCCAACCTCGAAATCACCGGCACGGTCGGGCCGCGCACCCTCGGCTTCGCGGCTTCGGGGCTCACCAGTGCGACCTCCGGCACCGTGACGGTCGGCGCCGGCGCCGCGAGTCAGTTGGCGATTACGACGCAGCCTTCGACGACGGCGCAGAGCGGCGTCGCGTTTGCGCAGCAGCCGGTCCTGCAGCTGGAGGACGCCTCGGGCAACGCGGTGAGTCAGTCAGGCGTGGTCGTAACGGCGGTGATCGCGTCGGGCGCCGGTACACTGGGTGGCACACTTACGGCGACGACGTCCACCAATGGCATAGCGACGTACACGAACTTGGTGATCACCGGGACGGTCGGCGCCCGGACGCTGAGCTTCAGCGCCACATCGCTCACCGGCGCCACCTCTGGTACCGTGACTGTCAGTGCCGGCGCGGCGAGCCAGTTGGCGATCGCGACGCAGCCCTCGAGCACGGCACAGAGCGGTGCCGCGTTTGCGCAGCAGCCGGTGATTCAGCTGGAGGACGCCTCGGGTAACGTGGTAAGCCAATCGGGCGTCGTGGTGACGGCGGCAATTGCGAGTGGGACCGGCACCCTGGGCGGGACGCTGACCGCTACAACCAATAGCAGCGGCGTCGCCAGCTTCACGAACCTGGTGATCGCCGGGACGGCGGGCGCCCGGACGCTGAGCTTCTCGGCGACGGGACTGACGGGCGTGACGTCGGGGACGATCACGGTGTCGGCTGGCGCCGCCAGCCAGCTGGCGATCGCGACCCAGCCCTCGACTTCGGCCCCGAGCGGGGTCGCCTTCGCGCAGCAGCCGGTCATCCAGCTTGAGGATGCGGCGGGCAACGCGGTGAGCCAGTCGGGGGTCATCGTGACGGCGGCGATCGCGAGTGGCGCCGGGACGCTGGGTGGGACGCTGACCGCCACGGCGAACACGAGTGGTGTGGCGACCTTCACCAATCTGGCGATTACGGGGACGGTCGGGGCGCGGACGCTGAGCTTCTCGGCCACCGGCCTCACCAGTGCCACCTCCGGGACCGTGACCGTCGGTGCCGGTGCGGCCAGCCAGTTGGCGATCACGACGACGCCCTCGAGCACGGCCCAGAGCGGCGTGACCTTCGCCCAGCAGCCGGTGCTGCAGCTCCAGGACGCCTCGGGCAACGCGGTGAGCCAGAGCGGCGTCGTCGTGACGGCCGCGGTCGCGACGGGCGGTGGGACGCTGGGCGGGACGCTGACCGCCACGACGAACACCAGTGGCGTGGCCAGCTTCACGAATCTGGTGATCACCGGGACCGTCGGGGCGCGGACACTGAGCTTCTCGGCGACCGGGCTCACCAGTGCCACTTCAGGGACCGTGACCATCGGTGCCGGCGCGGCCAGTCAGCTGGCGATTACGACGCCGCCGTCCAGCACGGCGCAGAGCGGCGTGACCTTCGCCCAGCAGCCGGTGCTGCAGCTCCAGGATGCCTCCGGCAACGCGGTGAGCCAGTCGGGGGTCGTCGTGACGGCAGCCATCGCGACGGGGGGCGGGACGCTGGGTGGAACGTTGACTGCGGCCACCGTCGCCAACGGCACGGCGACCTTCACCAATCTCGCGATCACAGGGACGATCGGCGCCCGGACGCTGAGCTTCAGCGCGACGGGCCTGGCGGGCGCGACGTCCGGAACGATCACCGTCTCCGCTGGTACTGCGAGCCAGCTGGTCTTCACGACGCAGCCAGTGAACACGGCGGCTGGCGCCGCCTTCGGCGTGGCGGTGACGGCGCAGGACGCCCAGGGCAATACCGCGACCAGCTTCACCGGGACGGTGGGCGTCGCGATTCAATCGAATCCTGGTGGCGGAACGCTGAGTGGCACGACGAGCCAGGCGGCCACGGCCGGAGTGGCGACGTTCACGGGGTTGAGCATCAACAAGAGCGGGACGGGCTACACGTTGACGGCGAGCGCGACGGGGCTGGCCAGCGCGACCAGCACCGCTTTCAACCTCGTCGCGACGGCGATCAGCGTGTCGCGCTCGACCGTTAGCGCGTCGCCGAGCACGATCACGGCCTCCAGCGGAATCAGTCTCTCGACGATCACCGTGACGGTGCTGGACACGCTCGGCAACCCGGTGCCCGCGCAGACCGTTGCACTGGCGGCGAGAGGCGCGACGGGGCTGGCCCAGCCCTCGACACAGACCAACTCGGCCGGTGTGACGACGAGCACGTTGAGCAGCACGCTGGCCGGACAGGACACCGTCATCGCCACCGCGGGCGGAGTCACGCTTAACCAGCAGCCGGTCGTCACCGTGGCGCCGGCGAGCGCGTCTCAGCTCAGCTACCTGACGCCGCCCAGCGACGTCGTGGCCGGCGCGGCCATCACGCCGGCGGTCCAGGTCCAGGTGCGCGACGCCAACGGCAACGTGGTGACGACTTCCACCGCGGCGATCACGGTCGGGCTGTCCGCCAACCCGGGCTCAGCGACGCTCGGTGGCACGCTGACCGAGAACGCGGTGGCTGGCGTGGCCACGTTCGCGAATCTGACCCTGAACCGGGTGGGCTCCGGATACACGATGGGCGCTACGGGCAGTGGAGTGAGCGGCGTCATTAGCGGCACGTTCTCCGTTTCACCCGGCGCCGCGAGCCAGCTGGCGATCACGGCGCAGCCGTCGAGCACGGCGCAGAGCGGCGTGGCCTTCGCGCCGCAGCCGGTGCTGCAGCTTGAGGACGCCTCCGGCAACCCGGTGAGCCAGAGCGGCGTGGTGGTGACGGCGGCGATCGCGACGGGCGGGGGACGCTGGGTGGGACGCTCACCGCCACGACGACTCCGAGCGGTGTCGCGACCTTCACCAATCTCGCCATTGCGGGGACGGTCGGGGCGCGGACGCTGAGCTTCGCGGCGAGCGGCCTGACGGGCGCGACCTCCGGGATCGTCACGGTCTCCGCGGGCGCGGCCAGCCAGGTGGCGATTACGACGCAGCCCTCGAGCACGGCGCAGAGCGGCGTGGCGTTTGCCCAGCAACCGGTGCTGCAGCTTGAGGACGCCTCGGGGAACGCGGTGAGCCAGAGCGGCGTGGTGGTGACGGCGGCGATTGCGACTGGCGCCGGGACGCTGGGTGGGACGCTGACGGCGACGACCACCAGCAGCGGCGTAGCCACCTTCACGAATCTGGTGATCACAGGGGCAGTGGGCGCCCGGACGCTGAGTTTCAGCGCGACTTCACTCGCCGGCGCGACGTCGGGCACGATCACGGTGTCGGCCGGCGCGGCGAGCCAGCTGGCGATCGCGACCCAGCCGTCGAGCACGGCGCAGAGCGGCGTGACCTTCGCCCAGCAACCGGTGATCCAGCTTGAGGACGCCTCGGGGAACGCGGTGAGCCAGAGCGGCGTGGTGGTGACGGCGGCGATTGCGACTGGCGCCGGGACGTTGGGCGGGACGCTGGCGGCCTCCACGAATACGAGCGGTGTCGCGACGTTCACTAACCTGGCGATCACGGGGACGGTCGGGGCCCGAACGCTGAGTTTCAGCGCGACTTCACTCGCCGGCGCGACGTCGGGCACGATCACGGTGTCGGCCGGCGTCGCGAGCCAGCTGGCGATCACCACCCAGCCGTCGGCGACGGCGCAGAGCGGGGTGGCGTTCGCGCAGCAGCCAGCCATCCAGCTCGAGGACGTCTCCGGTAACGTGGTGAGCCAATCGGGCGTCGTGGTGACCGCCGCGATCACGAGTGGCGCCGGGACGCTGGGCGGGACACTGACCGCGACGACGAGTGCGAGCGGCGTGGCCACCTTCACCAACCTGGTGATCACCGGGACGATCGGCGACCGGACGCTGAGCTTCAGCGCCACATCGCTCACCGGTGCCACCTCTGGCACCGTAACCCTCAGTGCCGGCGCCGCCAGCCAGTTGGCGATCACGACGCAGCCGTCGAGCACCGCGCAGAGCGGCGTAGCCTTCGCTCAGCAGCCGGTGATCCAGCTCGAGGACGCCTCTGGTAACGCGGTGAGCCAGAGTGGCGTGGTGGTGACGGCGGCGATCGCGAGTGGCGGCGGCACGCTGGGCGGCACGTCGACGGCGACGACGAACACGAGCGGTGTCGCGACTTTCACCAACCTGGCGATCACGGGGACGGTCGGGGCCCGAACGCTGACTTTCAGCGCGACTTCCCTCACCGGCGCGACGTCGGGCACGATCACGGTGACCGCGGGCGCCGCCAGCCAGCTGGCGATCACCACGCAGCCGTCGAGCACGGCCCAGAGCGGAGTGGCGTTTGCGCAGCAGCCGGTGTTGCAGCTTCAGGATGCCTCGGGTAACGCGGTGAGCCAGAGTGGCGTGGTGGTGACGGCCGCCATTGCGAGCGGGCCTGGCACCCTGGGCGGGACCCTGACCGCCGCGACCAATAGCAGCGGCGTCGCCAGCTTCACGAACCTAGTGATTACCGGGACTATAGGCGATCGCACGCTGAGTTTCAGTGCCACGTCGCTCACCGGTGCCACGTCCGGCACCGTGACAGTGAGCGCCGGGGCGGCGACCCAGCTGGCGATCACGACGCAGCCGTCGAGCGCGGCGCAAAGCGGGGTGGCCTTCGCGCAGCAGCCCGTGATCCAGCTCCAGGACGCGTCGGGTAACACGGTGAGCCAGAGCGGCGTCGTGGTGACGGCGGCGATCGCCAGTGGCGCAGGGGCGTTGGGCGGGACGCTGACGGCCACGACGAACACGAGCGGCGTGGCGACCTTCACCAATCTCGCGATCACCGGGGCAGTGGGGGCCCGGACGCTCGGCTTCAGCGCCACATCGTTCACCGGTGCCACTTCCAGCACCGTGACACTCAGCGCCGGCGCGGCGACCCTGCTCGCGATCACGACGGAGCCCTCGTCGACGGCGCAGAGCGGGCTCGCGTTTGCCCAACAGCCGGCCATACAGCTTGAGGACGGCTCGGGCAATGCCGTGAGTCAGAGCGGGACCGTGGTGACGGCGGCGATCGCCAGTGGCGCAGGGGCGTTGGGCGGGACGCTGACGGCCACGACCAACGGCAGCGGCGTAGCCACCTTCACCAACCTGGTGATCACCGGAACGGTGGGCGCCCGGACGCTGAGCTTTGCGGCGACGGGCCTCACGGGTGCCATCTCCGGGACGGTCACGGTGTCGGCGGGCGCGGCGAGCCAGCTGGGCATTGCGACGCAGCCGTCGAGTACGGCCCAGAGCGGGCTCGCCTTCGCGCAGCAGCCGGTCGTTCAGCTTGAGGATGCGTCTGGTAATGCGGTCAGCCAGTCCGGCGTCGTGGTGACGGCGGCGATCGCGAGTGGCGCCGGGACATTGGGTGGCACGCTGACGGCGACGACGAACGCGAGTGGCGTGGCGACCTTCACCAATCTCGAGATCACCGGGGCAGTGGGGGCCCGGACGCTCGACTTCAGTGCAACATCGCTCGCGGGCGTGACGTCGGGGACGATCACAGTCTCCGCCGGTGCCGCGAGCCAGCTGGCGATCACCACGCAGCCGTCCGCGACGGCCCAGAGCGGCGTGGCGTTTGCCCAGCAACCCGTGATTCAGCTCCAAGACGCGTCGGGCAACGCGGTGAGTCAGAGCGGCGTCGTGGTGACGGCGGCGATCGCCAGTGGCGCAGGGGCGTTGGGCGGGACGCTGACGGCCACGACCAACGGCAGCGGCGTGGCCACCTTCACGAACTTGGTGATCACCGGAACGGTGGGCGCCCGGACGCTGAGCTTTGCGGCGACGGGCCTCACGGGTGCTACCTCCGGGACGGTCACGGTCTCCGCGGGCACCGCGAGCCAGTTGGCAATCACGACGCAGCCGTCGACCACGGCGCAGAGCGGGCTCGCGTTTGCCCAACAGCCGGCCATCCAGCTTGAGGACGGCTCGGGCAATGCCGTGAGTGAGAGCGGGGTCGTCGTGACGGCGGCGATCGCGAGCGGCGGCGGGACGCTGGGTGGCACGCTGACGGCGACGACGAACACGAGCGGTGTCGCGACGTTCACGAATCTCGCCATCACGGGAACGATTGGCGACCGGACGCTCGGCTTCAGCGCGACCTCGCTCACAGGCGCGACGTCGGGGACGATCACAGTCTCCGCCAGTGCCGCGAGCCAGTTGGCGATCACCACGCAGCCGTCCGCGACGGCCCAGAACGGTGTGGCCTTCGCCCAGCAGCCCGTGATTCAGCTCCAGGACGCGTCGGGTAACGCGGTGAGCCAGAGCGGCGTCGTGGTGACGGCGGCGATCGCCAGTGGCGCTGGGACGCTGGGCGGGACGCTGACTGCCACGACGAGTACGAGCGGCGTGGCGACCTTCACCAACCTGGTGATCAGCGGGACCATCGGGGACCGGACACTGGGCTTCAGTGCAACATCGCTCGCGGGCGTGACGTCGGGGACGATCACAGTCTCCGCCGGTGCCGCGAGCCAACTGGCGATCGCAACGCAGCCGTCGAGCACGGCGCAGAGCGGGGTCGCGTTTGCCCAGCAGCCGGCGATCCAGCTCGAGGACGCCTCGGGTAACGCGGTGAGCCAGAGTGGCGTGGTGGTGACGGCGGCGATCGCGGGCGGCGCCGGGACGCTGGGCGGGACGCTGACTGCCACGACGAGTACGAGCGGCGTGGCGACCTTCACCAACCTGGTGATCAGCGGGACCATCGGGGACCGGACACTGGGCTTCAGTGCCACATCGCTCACCGACGCCACCTCCAGCACGGTGACTGTCACGGCGGGCGCGGCGAGCCAGTTGGCAATCACGACGCAGCCGTCGACCACGGCGCAGAACGGGCTCGCCTTCGCGCAGCAGCCGGCCATCCAGCTTGAGGATGGCTCGGGCAACGCGGTGAGTCAGAGCGGCGTCGTGGTGACGGCGGCGATCGCCAGTGGCGCTGGGACGCTGGGCGGGACGCTGACTGCCACGACGAGCCCGAGCGGCGTGGCGACCTTCACCAACCTGGTGATCAGCGGGACCATCGGGGACCGGACACTGGGCTTCAGTGCCACATCGCTCACTGGTGCTATCTCTGGCACCGTGACGATCAGTGCTGGGGCTGCAAGCCAGCTCGTCTTCACGCAGCAGCCGACGGCGCTGGTGGCGGGGGCGACGATGAGTCCCGCGGTGACTGTGACGGTCGAGGACGCGAGCGGTAACACGGTCACGACGGCGAGCGGGACGGTGAGCCTGGCGCTGACGGCGCCCGGCGGTGCGACGCTGACGGGCGGCGGTGCGGCCACGGTGACGACTGGGGTGGCGACGTTTGCGGGGTTGAGCGTGGATAAGGTCGGGAGCTATACCCTGACGCCGAGCACGACGGTGTCCGGGGTGGCGGCGCTGCCGGCCTCGAGCAGCTTTACGGTAAGTGCGGGTGCAGCCACGCAGCTTGTCTTCACGGGGCAACCAAGCAACGCCGCGGCGAATGCGGCAATTGCGCCGGCCGTGCAGGTGACCGCACTCGACTCGCTGGGGAACGTCGCGACTAGCTTCACGGGCAGCGTCACGCTTGTGATCGGGACCGACGGAGCCGGCGGAGGCTCGATCCTCGCTGGCACCATCCCGCAAACAGCCGTCGCTGGCGTAGCGACCTTTAGCGACCTGAGCATCAACCAGGCCGGTACTCTGTTCACGCTGGTGGCGTCGGCGGGGACGCTGACCAGCTTGCCAAGTACTACGTTCAACATCACCCCATGATCTGCCCTAACTGCTCCGCTGGCGAGATCTCGCCCCTTACGCACCGCTGCGAGTTGTGCGGCTACGTGCCCGAGGGCGTCGTCGCGGTCGAGGCGCCGCGCACCGAGGCCATCGACGACCTCGCCCGCCAGGAGCTCGCGGAGCAGTTCCGTTTCGATGCCTTCCTCGGTCGCGGCGTCAACACGGCCGTCTACCTGGCGCGCGCGCAAGGCTCCGATCGCCAGATCGTCGTGAAGGTCCTGCCGTGTCCTGCCGGAAGCCGGCCGGACGCCGATGAGCGGTTCCGCCGCGCGGTTGAGGCCGTCGCCGCGCTCGAGCACCCGCACATCGTTCCGGTGTTCGACCACGGACGGACCGAGCACCTCTACTGGTACTCGATGGACCACGTGCGGGGCCGCTCGCTGCGCGACTTCCTCCTCCAGCGCGGCCCGCTCGACTTGAAGGCGTGCCTGCGGGTCACCGCCCAGGTCGCGAGCGCGCTCGACTACGCGCACCGGCGCGGGATCGTGCACGGGGCGCTGAAGCCGGAGAACGTGCTGATCGACGCAGAGGGCTGGGTCCATGTGGCTGATCTGCTGGTGACCCGGTCGCTGGAGCCGACAGCGCCGCCGGCTCCGCCAGCGGACCCGACGCAACCCGAGGCGACGGCATCGACCGCCGAGCGGTCACCCTATGCCGCTCCGGAAGGATTGTGCACGCCGGCTTCGGACCAGTATGCGCTGGCCGCCCTGGTGACCGAGTGCCTCGCCGGTGCCAAGTTCCACGAGACGGGCGGTGTCCCCTCGAGCCCCTCATCGCCCGCCATGCTCTCCGGGCTGCCGGCCAACGTGGTGCGTGCGGTCGAGCGAGCGCGGAGCCCGCGGCCGATGGACCGGTTTCCGGGCGTGCTCGATTTCGTGGCGGCGCTGGAGACCTACGCCGCCCACGTGTCGGACGCGCGTCCCTCCGGTCGCAGCTCCGGGGTGATTCTGAGGGAAACCGATTGGAAGCCGCCGGGGCGCCCGGCGAGGTGGCGGCTGCTCGTCGGCGGCGCTCTCGCGGTCGCGGCAGCGGTGACCGTCGTGGTGTGGCAGCGCCCGGCCGTGCTCCAGGTATTCCACCAGGTTCTTGCCCCGTCCCAGCAGGTGCCGGCGGCGCCGGTCGTGGCGTCGGAGAGCGGCGGGCAGTTGCAGCAACGACCCGGCTCGACCCACGTAGCGTCACCCAGGCGCACGCCCCCGGGATCGGCTCAGGTGCGCCCCGCCTCGGTACCACCTCGGGGAGCGCCGCTACCGCGGGCCGAGGCGCTGCGGCAGCAGGCGTTACCGGCAAACTCGGCGCCAGCCGCACCTGCGAGCGCTCCGGCGTCGGCGGCCTCACCCGGGCGGCTGTTCGTCAATGCCACGCCGTGGGGCCAGCTCTACGTGGACGGGCAGCTGGTCGGCAACACACCGAAGGCCAACCTCCCGCTCGCCGCGGGCCCGCACACCATCCGCGTGCTGCGCGAGGGCTATGAGCCCTTCGAGCGCACGCTCCAGATCGAGGCCGGCCAGACGGTGCGCGTCACCGACATTACGCTGGTCCAGCACCCGTGAGCCGGGCGGCCCTGACACTCGCCTGCGTCGCGTGCGCCTGCGCCCTGGCGGGCGCCGCGCGAGCGCAGACCCCCGCCGAGCAGGTGGCCCGCGGCATCCGCGCCTACCAGGACCTGGAGTACGACAGCGCTTCCGCGATCCTGGGGGCCGCCCTCGCCCAGCCGGGTTCCGCGCTCGCTGACAGCGATCGCGTCCGCGTGCTGGTCTACCTGGGCGCCAGCGCGCTGTATCGCGAGCACCGCGACTCGGCCGCTGCCCTGTTCGGCCGGCTGCTGCGCCTCGACCCGCGCTACCACATCGACCAGCTGGTGTTTCCACCGGAGATCAGCGGGCTGTTTCAGCAGGTGAAGCTGATTACCCGCGCCGTCGCCGTGGTCGTGCCACCCGTCACCGAGCTGCACGCCGCCGGCGATGCTCTCTCGATCTGGCTGTACGCCACGGCCTTCCACCCGGTAGATGTGGCGGTGCTGCGTCCGGACGGGGCGCCGCTGCGCACCTTGTACCAGGGCGGCGTCGGCGACAGCCTGCAGCTGCGGTGGGATGGGCGCGCCGCGGATGGGACTCCGCCCGACAGTGGCCGCTATATGCTGCAAGTGAATTCGCGCGGCGGCGACGGCCGCGTGGTGCGCTCGGTCGCGCTCCCACTCGACCTCGCGCGGGTGCGCCGTGACACCGTACCCCTGCCCGCGCCCGTGGCGGACTCGCTCTTGAAGCCTGAGCGGTCCCCTGGAGGCAGCGGAGTGCGCGCGCTCGCCACCGGACTCGCCGCGGCGGTCGCCGTCGCCGTGCTTCCCTCGCTCGTCGCGTCACAGTCCGGCGCCTTTGCCGGCCGGTTCGTGGTGGCCGGGGGCCTCAGCTTGGCCGGCATCCTGGGGTTCCGGGCGCAGAGCCGTCCGCAGCCGATTCCGGAGAACATCGCGGCGAACCGGGCGCTGCAGTCTGCGTGGCAGCGCCAGGCGGATTCGGTGCACGCCGCGAACGTCTCTCGCCAGCAGGAGGTGCGCATCCTGATCCGCGCCGGAACCAGCCGGGTGGTCGAGGCGCCGTGAACTTCCGTGCTGTCCAGCTCGTGCTCGCCCTCCTGCCGGCCACCCCGCTCGCCGCGCAGGTCCCGCAGTACCTCGGCGGGGACTTGGGGATTTCGTGGCCGCAGTTTCAGAGCGCGTCCCCGGGAGGCGGGGAGAAGCTCAGCGGCCTCGTGGCCGGCGGCCGGTTGGGCGTCGACCTGCGTCCGGTGTCGTTCGAGTTGTCGTACTCGCAGGGCCGGCTCGCCGCCGACACCGGCAGCGCCCCGGCCCGGGATATCGTCGAGGGCAGCCTGTTTCTTGCCGCGCGGCCCTTGCCCTGGCTGGCGCTGAAGGCCGGCCCGCAGCTCCGCGCCTACGCGGCGCCCGGCGGCACGGAGCGCTGGGTGCTGTGGGAAGGCCGCGCGCACGCCGACGCGCCCATCATTGCGGGGCAGTGGATGGCGTACGGTGAAGTGTGGGTGGCGGTGGCGTCGAGCGTGAACGTGAGCCCTGGCGCGTCCGGCGCCCGCGGGGCGGAGGCGGGGCTCACCCTCAAGCTGCCGCAGTCACCCAAGCTGCTGCAGTCACCGCTGTGGGTGCGCCTGGCCTACGTTGTGGACCAGGCCCGGCTCAAGAACAACGCCGGCACCGAAAGCCTGCAGTCGGTGGTCCTGGCCATCGGCCTGGGCGGCCGCTAGGTCCGGCTCGCGTCCCAGACGCCGTTCTGGCGCTAGATTACCGCATCTACCGACGGCCCCAAGGAGGCTCAATGAGCGTGAAGCCGCAGAACTTCTCCAACCATGCACGCTATGTCCCGCTGTTCCACTTCGTGCTGGCCGCGATGCTCGTCCTCTACCTGGCGTGGACGGTCCGGCACGTCATCATTGCGCCCAAGGCGCAGCATTGGGTGGATCTGATGATGGCGCTGGCGTTCGGCATCATGTTCGCCTACCTGCGGCAGTTCCCGGTGGCGGTGCAGGATCGGGTCATCCGCCTCGAGGAAACGCTGCGGCTCCAGCGGCTTGCCCCGGACCTCGCCAAGCGCGCCGGTGAGTTCTCTCCCGGCCAACTCATCGGCCTCAGGTTCGCGAGCGACGAGGAGTTTCCGGCGCTCGCCCGCAAGGTGCTCGAGGAGAAGGTGATGGACAGGACCGAGATCAAGAAGCTCGTGAAGAACTGGCGACCCGACTACCTCAGGGTCTGAGCGTCATTCGGGCAACGCTTTGAGCCCCAGCGCGTTACGGCTCGCTGGGGCTCTTGCTTTTCGGGCGTGACTGACGGTGGAATGACGCCCGCCGGGTATCTGTGTACCGTGACTGATTTCCTTGCCCGGATAGATCGAGAGCACGGGCCGTCGGCGGAATCGGTGAAAGTTTCGCTGCACGAGTCCGTCCTGGGAGCGTGGCGCGGCTTCTTCTTCTGTCAGGCGCGCGACCACTACCGCGTCGGTGAAGTGCTTCGCCTGACACTGGTCGGCGGGCGGACCCGCACCGCAGTTGTCTACGCGACCGAGGTGGTCGCGGGGAAGATGATGTGGGTGGTGGACCTGATCGGGGCCGACCCGCCGGCCAAGACCGCGGACGCGGAGGCCACGGCCAAGGGCGTTTGACCTTCCGGCTCCGCTCGCGCGCCTGACTCACCGCGCCCCGGCCGGCACTCCGGCGGAACCTCGCGCGGCCGCCAGCGTATCAGGTGTTTCATGCCACGCCCGCATCCATACCAGGCCCTGATGGTTCTTGGGTTCTGCGCGATCGCTTGCCCAGCCGAGGGGCAGCAGCCACAGGAGGGCGCCCCGCTCGGCGCGCCCGCGGCCGCGCTCGACGCCACGGCCATCGTGACGCGCGCGATCGCGCGCCGTCGCGAGATGCTCCTCGCCGCCGGCGCCGTCCGTTACCTCGCCTTCTCCAAGGTCGTGGTCCGCGACCCCGCACAACCGGCCGGTTCGGCACGCTCGGTGCTCTATATCGCGGAGAGGCGAACTTCGGTGTACGCGCAGCACCCCGGCGACTACCAGGAGGTCGTACTGGCGCACCGGCGGTCGAGCAACGCCGGGGCGGAGCGCAGCGTCGTGGCGGTGAGTGACATCGCCGACTTCGATCGGGACCGGATTCCAATCGCCCGCTTCGTGGACCTGGTCTCACGCCCTTCGGCCGCGCTGAGCCGCGCCATCGGGCGGCGCCAGTCCACGGACGTGCGCGACGTGGCCATCCCCTCCCCGGTGGTTGACGGCGCTACCGACCGCTACGACTACCGGATCCTCGACACGCTCGTGACGGGCGGGCGCCGGGTGTTCCGTCTCGCGGTCGTGCCCCGATCGGGCTCAGCGCCTCTGTTCGTCGGCACGATGGAAGTAGCCGACTCCACCTACGACGTCGTGGCGGTGGACCTGGGCGTGACCGATGCCGTCCGGTTTCCGTCGGTAATCAACCTCCGGTACCAGGAGCGCCTCGACGATGTGGGAGGCGGCCGGTTCTTCCCGGTGGAGATCCGCCTGAGCGGTGAGGCGCGGCCCCGACTCACCGGCCCCAGATTGCCGGAGCAGGTGGCCGGAGTTCCGGTGCCGCGGCTCCCCGGCCACGTGCTGTTCGAGCAGGTGGCGCAACTCGACAGCTTCCGGTTCGGCCAGACCGACCCGCCGGCCGGCTTGGGGGAGTACCGCATCGTGGTGCGTGACCAGGCTGACCGCACCGACAGCGCGGCGTGGTCCGCGCCCGATGCTGAGCCGCTCAGCGACGCCGAACGCGCGGCGTGGGCACGGGCGGACTCGGCGGAGCAGCGCACGCCCACGGTCTGGTCCCGGGCGCGGCAGGGCATCGGCTTCGCCGCCGGGCTTGCCGCGGACCCCGACTTCTTCCACTACAACCGCGTGGACGGAGTGTACCTTGGCGCGGGGGACGATTGGCGGGTCGCCCCCGACGTCGCGCTGCGCGCCAAGCTCGGCTACGCCCTGGGCAGCAGTTCCTGGCAGTACGAGGCCGGTGGCCGCGTGCTCCTGTCGGACGCGCAGCGGCTGTGGATCGGTGCGTCGTACCATGACGAGACCACCAGCCGGCCCACGCTCATCTCCGACGGCTACAACCCGACGTATCGGGCGCTGTTCGCCCAGCTCGATCCCCTCGATTACTACCGTGAGCGCGGCCTCGGACTCTCGCTCAGCACGAAAGTCCTCGATCGAACGCAGCTCGACGTGAGCTATCTCGACGCGAGGCAGTCGAATCTCGACGTGGTCGTCACGTCCAACTCCTCGCGCCGCCCGATCCTGCCCAATCCGCCCATCGCCGCCGGGCAGCTGCGATCGCTGACAGGGAGCCTGACCTGGGACTCCCGCCAGCTGCTCCGCGAGGGGGGCGCCGACCAACGGCTGGCCAGCACGGCCTGGACGCGGATCACGGCGACCGCCGAGGTCTCGCCGCACGACGTCCTGGCGAGCGACTTCTCGTACCGGCGCTATTCACTGCAAGTGGAACGGCAGCAGCGCACGCTGTGGGGCACCACGACCGTGTCCACTGCCGCCGGCATCGCGACCGGCTGGGTCCCGCCGCAGCGGTATTTCACGGTGGACTTCGGAATGGAATTCCTGACGTTCCAGGGCAACGGCTTCAACACGCTGGCCCAGACGAACTACTCCGGAACCCGGGTGGCCTTGGTCGTCGTGCGGCACGACTTCGACCGGCAGCTGCTGCATCTCCCCTTCACGCTGAGCATCCACGGCGGCGCATTCTGGACATCGTTTGCCGATCACCCGCCGTTCGCGGGGGACTCGCTCCTGCTGACGGCGTCCAGGCCTTACACGGAAGCGGGCTTCGGCCTCGGCAACCTCACGCCATTCCTGTCACCGTTCGATCTCTCGGCACACTTCACCTGGCAGCTCTCGTCGTATCCCACCAGGAGGTTCCGGTTCGGCTTCAGCTTCGGAGGACTCTGACCTGCAGCGGCTCGGCCGCTGCTACGGGGTCACGCCGAAGGCAAACACGGTCCGCGAGCGGTACTCCTCGCCCGGCCGCAGAATGGTGGACGGGAAGCCGCCCTGGTTGGGCGAATCGGGAAAGTGCTGCGTCTCGAAGCAGAACGCGTTGCGGTGCCCGTAGACGTGCCCGCCCTTCCCGGTGATGCTGCCATCCAGGAAGTTGCCCGTGTAGACCTGCAAACCGGGTTCGGTGGTATAGACGTCCAGCGTGCGCCCGCTGGTGGGGTCGAGGGCGCGCGCCGCGTGCACCAGGTCCGGGCCCCCCCGGTTCAACACGAAGTTGTGGTCGTAGCCGCGCCCGCGCCGCAGCTGCTCGTCGTCCTGCGCGATCCTCGCGCCGATCGCGGTCGGCGTCGTGAAGTCGAACGGCGTTCCGGCCACCGGAGCGAGCACGCCCGTCGGGATCAGCGTGGAGTCCACCGGTGTGTAGCGGTCGGCATTGATCCACAGGACCTGCCGCAGGACGTCTCCGGAGCCGTCGCCCGCCAGGTTGAAGTAGCTGTGCTGTGTCAGGTTGATGGGGGTCGCCTTGTCGGTGGTGGCGTGGTAGTCCACCACCAGCTCGTCCCGGTTGGTGAGCGTGTAGGTCACGCGCGCTTCGAGCTTGCCCGGGTACCCCTGGTCGCCATCGGGGCTGGTGTGCGTGAACGCGACTCCCACGCCGCTGTCGCTCCAGAACGGTTCGGCGTCCCACATGACCTTGTCGAACCCCACGGCGCCGCCGTGCAGCGAGTTTGCGCCGTCGTTCACGGGCACGTGGTAGGTCACGCCGTCGAGCGTGAACTGCGCCCGCGCGATGCGGTTCGCGTAACGCCCGACGATCGCCCCGAAGTAGGGCGTGGTCCTGAGGTAGCCAGCCAGGCTGTCGTACCCGAGCACGACGTCATCCAGGCGCCCCGTCCGGTCGGGGACCTTGAGCGAGACGATGATGCCGCCCCAGGTCATGGCGCGGACTTCCATGCCGTGCGCGTTGGTGAGGGTAAACACGTCCACGGCCTGGCCGGCCGGCGTCGTACCGAATGGCGCTCGAGTCACACGCGCTCCTTGATGCGTCGCGAGAGTGGCTGGTGGGGCGTAGAGCCGCGCGATCTCCGCGGCGGCCCGGGCGGGAAGCTTCACGACGGCCCGGTCGTACGTCATCAGGCCGTTGACCTCGGTCTCGACATCGGTGGTCTGGGTGTACACCGCGGCAGCGAGGCCGTCGCCGATCAGCGGGCGCAGCCGGGCGAGCAGGGCGCGATAGGCCATCCAGAGCGAGTCGGTATTGGTGAACCGCCGATAGCCCCATGAGCCACGCTGCGCCCACGTGTGGCCCGGCACCGGCAGGCCGAGGCCACCGAACTCGCCGAGGACGGCGGCGCGCTGCGACTCCAGCGCCGGCATCCCCGGACCGGGGTAGTCGTGCACGTCCATCACGTCGCCTACGTTCTGGTCGGTCCAGCCGCTCGCGTCGTCCACCAGGCGTGAGGGGTCGTGCTGCTTGAGCCAGGCCACGTACCGCCCGGTGTCGTGCTGTCCCCACCCCTCGTTGAACGGCACCCACATCACGATCGCGGGATGGTTGCGGAGCGCGTCGACCACGCGCGGCAGCTCGGCCGCGAACTCCCGCTGCCCCTCCGGCGTGTCGTTGTCGCCGCTCGGCATGTCTTGCCACACCAGGAGGCCCAGCTTGTCGCACCAGTAGTACCAGCGTTCGGGCTCGACCTTCACGTGCTTGCGGATCAGGTTGAACCCCAGGCGCCGCAGGGTCAGGAGGTCGAAGCGAATCGCGGCGTCGGACGGAGCCGTGTAGAGCCCGTCGGGCCACCATCCCTGGTCGAGCGTGCCGAACTCGAACAGCGGGCGATCGTTGAGGAACAGGCGGTTGACGCCCGCGCTGTCCCGGGCGACGGCGATCTTCCGCATCCCGAAGTAGCTGCTGACCGCGTCGCCGCCCGCCAGCTTCACCCGCAGGCCGTACAGGAACGGCGCGCGTGGCGACCAGAGCCGCGGGTGGGGAATCGCGAGTCTGACCGCGCTGTCGGCAGGCGCCTCGACGCTGGCGACCGGCCTGGTGCCGTCGAGCGCGGTCAGGCGGACGCGCGTGGCAGCTGAGCCGCCGGCGACGGTGACGCGCACCACGGCCGCGCCGGCGTCCAGGTCCGGGGTGATCACGAGTCCGCTCACGTACTCCCGCGGCACCGGCTCGAGCCACACCGTCTGCCAGATTCCCGTCACCGCCGTGTACCAGATGCTCCTGGGGCTCTGAACCTGCTTGCCGCGGGGCTGAGGGCCATGATCGGTGGGATCCCACACGCTCACGACGAGGTCCTGTTTGGCCCCAGGCCGCAGGGCGTCGGTGACGTCGAAGGTGAACGGGTCGTAGCCACCCGTGTGCTCACCGAGCCGCGTGCCGTTGACATACACTTCGGCGTCCCAGTCCACCGCGCCAAAATGCAGCAGCAGCCGGCCGCCGTCGGCGATCCGGGGCGCGTGGAAGCTCCGGTGGTACCACAGCCGCTCGTGCTCGCCGACCGCGCGGCGCACGCGGCTCAGCTGCGACTCGATGGGGAAGGGAACCAGGATCCGGCCGTCCCAGGCCGTGGGCTGCGGCGCATCCTTCGGCGTGAGCGCGTAGTCCCACCATCCGTTGAGGTTCTGCCACGACCGCCGGACCAGCTGCGGTCGCGGGTAGTCGGGGAGTACGCGGGCGGGCCGGACGTCGCGCGCCCAGCGCGTGACGAGTGACGGCGCCACGGCCTGCGCACGGAGCGCGGCGGCGCTCGCCGCGGTCGCGGCGAGGGCGAGACACAAGGCGGCGAGCCGCTTGCCGGGCTCGGGGACACGGACGGGCAGCGTCATGGCAGTGTATCCCAGACCATCAGTTCGGTCATCCCGGAGAACGCCGGGAGGTCGTGCTCGAACACTACGCGGATCCGGTCGGTCTCCACGGGTTCGATGCGGACGGAGTTCACGGCCCAGGTCGCGGGGCGGGCCGGCGTCTGAAGCACGATGCGCGGGTCGGCCCACGTGTGGCCATCCCAATATTGCACTGTGTAGCGCTTCGGCGCCCGCACGCCGCCGCTGTCGCCCCACAGGTAGAGGTCGAGGGCGCGGACGGTGCGGCGCGCACCGAACGCGATCTCGACCCAATCGCTGCGGTGCGGGGAGCCGTACGCGGTCCAGCGATTGCGCGACGCGCGCGTGAACGCGATGCGCCCGTCGTTGACCTCGGCGACGCGGTCGTTGGGGGAGGTGAACGAGGCGGACGCGAGCGGATAGCCCGTGCCCGTGGCGTTGTAGGCGAGGTCGTGCACCGGCGCCGTCGGCGCCGGCAGGGGTAGCGGCGTGTGCGTCCACGCCTCGATCTCGGTCAGGCCGGTGGAGGCCCCGGACCGGTGCGTGAACGTCACGCGAAGCTTCGCTGTCTCGATGCGCGGAAACGCCACCGTGTTGGCACGATGTCCCTCGGGCCGCGCCGGCGTACGCCGCTGTCCGGGAATCGCCGTCCAGCCCGCGCCGTTCCACGCCTGGATATCGTAGCGCAGCGGGGCCGTGATGCCGCTCCCGTCGTCCACGAAATAGAGCACGACCTGCTCCACGGGGCGGGCGATGCCGAAGTCGAGCTCCAGCCAGTCGGACGCATGGCCGGAGCCAGCCGCCGTCCACCGGTTTGCCGGCAAGGCGTGATACCAGCGGTTCCCGTCGTTGGCGTAGAACGGCGGCGTGGTCGGCGCGCTGTACGACGCGGTGAGACGCGGGTACGGGGTGCCGTCGTTGTTCACGGCGAGGTTCACCGGCCGGTCCACCGGCAGCAGGGGCTTCGCCCTGCCGAGCGGCGCCGTGAGGCGGCCGAGGCGGGGCGCAGCGGCCACGCGGCGGCCGTCGACGAACAGCATCAGGCCGCGTCCGCGGTGGTAGCGGGTGCCGTCGCGATCCCACACCACCGACACACGGTGCCCGTGATAGGCCACGCGGTCGAGCGCGAAGTAAGGCCAGCTGTCGGGTGCGAGCGGCTGCACCACGAGTGTGTTGTCGGACCGCGGGCGCAGCCCGACGAGTCCGGTGATCACCAGGTCCACGTACCCCGAGTGGAAGTAGTGCTCGCTGTGGTAGAAGGCATTGGCGCCATCCCACGACCCGTTGTCAGGGTTGGCCGACTCCGCCACGTACGGCCGGCCTTTCCACCGCTGGTCGAGCGTGTACGTCCTGAAGAGGCGGAAGTAGTCGACCTTCGTGACGACCGACTGATGATAGTCATCGAGCAGGTTGGCCAGGGCGACCAGCGTCTGGGTCGTGGCGTACGGCCACTCGTTCCCGCTCCACCAGCAGCATTGCGGCGAGACGTAGAACAGCGGGTCACCCCGCTCGGCCGTGGTCGGGCCGCGCGGCGAGAGGAAGGAGGCGGTGTCCATCAAAAAACGCCAGGCGGCCTCGTACCCGGAGTCGGGGAGATCGAACTGCCACGGCACGTAGCCGATCTCCTCTCGGCCGTGCAGGTTCCCGGACCGCGGCCCCGACTGGTAGGTGCGACTGCCCGCGCGGATGCCGCCCCGCTCGGCGTGCGCGAACTGCTGCAGGAAGAAGGTCCGCGAGGAATCCCACAGCTCGGCTTCGACGCGCCGCTGCAGCGCTGCGGCACGCGCCGCGTAGTCGCGCGCCGCCTGGCTGTCCCCGAGCAGGGCCGAAGCCCGGGCGATCGCGCGCTCGTCGGCGTACAGGTAGCTGTTCAGCGTGGGCCGGTAGCCGTCGGCGCCGGAAAACAGGTCGGCGGTCTGCCGGCTGTCGATGTTGAACTCCATCCCGTCGTGCATCCCGGCCCAGTGGTACATGCGGTGCACAGGATCCCAGTGCTCCGCGTCCCAGCCGGCCACCTGCGCCTTGAGGTGCGGCAGCATCCGGCGCAGAAACGCCGTGTCCGGCTGGACCAGGAAGAGCGCCCAGAACAGCGTCGCCGTACCAGTTGCTGTAGCTGCGCGGCTCGGCCCCGGGCGTCTCGAACCAGTAGCGGGCGAAGTCCTGCGCATAGCGCCGGTTCGTGAGCCAGCGCGCTTCATAGAGCTGGTGGCCGAGCGGACAGCTGATGGAGCCGTAGGCTCCCGACCAGGACGGCCGGTCCAGGAACTCGGTGAACGTGTATCCCGTCGCCGGCGAGCCGTAGGTGAGGTGCTTGGTCACCAGCTCCCAACGGTAGTAGTACGTGGCGTCAATGTCGGAGTCGGGCGACTCGAAGAGCGGGATGTTGGCGGCGTACCAGTCCCAGTCCCGGTTATCCCACCAGCTCTGGCGCGCCAGCACCGCGCGCGGGTCCAGGATGGCGCGCCGCGATGGCGCGCAGGCGGCGAGGCCGGCGAGCAGAGCGGCGGTAAAGCGTGCGGAGCTCATGCGAGCTAAATTGAGATGATGGACAGCCCGGTCCGCCAGGGGACGCCCGGATCGGCGTCGGTCGTGGTACGCGCGCTGGCTCGCTACCGGGCGCCCGACCTGAGGCGCAGCGTGTGGCAGGTGGTCGACACCGCCGTCCCGTTCGCGCTCCTGTGGGCCACCATGCTGTTCTTCGTGGGCCGCGCCTACTGGCTCACGCTGCTGCTCGCGGTGCCCGCCGCCGGCTTCCTCGTCCGCCTGTTCATCATCCAGCACGACTGCGGCCACGGCGCGTTCCTCCGCTCGGCCCGGGTCAGCAACGCCCTCGGCTTCGCGCTGGGCGTCCTCACCCTCACGCCTTACGGCTACTGGCGAAAGGTCCACGCGATTCATCACGCGACGTCGGGCAATCTCGAGCGCCGCGGCTTCGGCGACATCGACACGCTGACGGTGCGGGAGTATGCCACCCGTGGCCGGTGGCAGCGGCTGCAGTACCGGCTGTACCGCAACCCGCTGGTGCTGTTCGTGGTGGGCCCGGCGTTCCAGTTCATTATCAAGCACCGCTTGCCGACCCTGGTGCCCCGCTCCTGGAAGCGCGAACGGCGCAGCATCCACCGGACCAATCTCGCGCTCGCCGCCGCCGTGGCTGCCATGGCGCTCGTGGTGGGGTTGAAACCGTTCCTGTTGGTCCAGTTGCCGATCAGCATCCTCGCGTCGTCGTTCGGCGTCTGGCTGTTCTACATCCAGCATCAGTTCCGGGAGACGTACTGGGCGCACGAGGCCGACTGGGACTACATCGCCGCCGGGTTGCGGGGGAGTTCGTACTGTGTGCTTCCGCCCGTGCTGCAGTGGCTGACCGGCAACATCGGGATCCACCACGTCCATCACCTGGACAGCCGGATCCCGAATTACCGGCTGCAGCAGTGCCTGGACGAGAACCCGCTACTGCAACAGGTGACCCGGCTCACGATCGGATACGGCCTGCGCTGCATCTTCCTCAAGCTGTGGGACGAAGAGCGCGCGACGCTGGTAGGGTACCGTAGTGCGCGCCGGCTCGGCCCCGCTGCGCAGCCGTCGGCCGCCGCGTCCTGAAAGCGGTCTGCGCCGGCCGGCCGCCCCGTGATCCCGATCCGTTCGCGCTATTGACAAAGTCGCGGTGCGCCATCACCTTATCGACGCATTACGGCGTACGCATTTGCAGCAGCTTGTCGGAGCAGTCATGACAGCACCGCTGCGGGGCGTTTCCCGGGCGGTGTTCTTGTTGTTATAGACTTTGCACTGGCCATGGTGGCTGGTGTGTACCGGGCAGCGATGCCCAATTTTCAGGAGTAGTCTCGTATGGCGCAGGGAACGGTGAAGTGGTTCAACGACGCGAAGGGCTTCGGGTTCGTCCAGCAGGACGGCGGCCAGGACGTCTTCGTGCATCACACCGCGATCATCGCAGAGGGTTTCCGCTCGCTCGCCGAGGGCGATCGGGTGGAGTTCGAGGTCAAGCAGGGCCCCAAGGGCCTGCAGGCCGCGAACGTGCGCAAGATTACCGCCTGACCTAGCGTCAGGCCGCTTCACCGGCGCCGGCTCCGCGAGGGGCCGGCGCTTTCGTTTGTCCGGGGATTCTATCCCCGGCGCCGTGGCCCGCCGAAACCGTGCGCCCCCGGTGCTCGTACGTTAGCTTGGAAAAACGGCCCATGACCACACCCGTCCCGGATCTCTCGCGCCTGACGATCAACCGTGACGCTCCGCCCCGCGGTGTGCGGCGCGCGTTCCGCACCGGCGTCGCGCTCGCCTCCGGCGCGGTGCTGCTCATCGTGGCAGGGCTCTGGATGGTGCGGCGGGGCGGCGCGCCCGTGGCTCGGGTGGCGGCCGCTACGCTGGTGGGGGGTGGAGCTTCGGGCGGCTCGGGCGTGGTGGCCAACGGCTACGTGGTGGCGCGCACCCAGGCGTCGGTGTCAGCGAAGCTGCCGGGCCGGCTGGCGTATCTGGGCGTGAGCGAGGGCTCGCACGTCACGGAGGGGGAAGTGATCGCCCGCCTCGACAATGCGGACTATACGGCCGCGGTAGCGCAGGCGGGGGCCGCGCTCGCCAGCGAGCGGGCGACGCTGGTCGAGGCGCAGGCCGACCGGGACGAGCTGGTGCGTGAGGCCAGGCGCGCGCACGACGTGCGGACGCAGAACCCTCAGCTCCTCTCGCAGCAGGACGCCGAACTGGCCGACAGCAAGGCGGCGCAGGGCGAGGCCCGCGTGGCGGCGCAGGTGGCGCGTATCCAGGTGGCCGAGGCGGCGCTTCAGGTCGCCCGCGCCAACCTCGACAACACCCTCATTCACGCCCCGTTCACGGGGACGGTGCTCCGCAAGGACGCAGAGGTCGGCGAGGTCGTGGCGCCGTCGGTCGGCGGGGGACTCACCCGCGGCGCCGTCGTGACGATGGCGGACCTCGCGACGCTCGAAGTCGAAGTGGATGTCAACGAGGCCTACATCGCCCAGATCCGTGGGGGCCAGCCGGCGCGGATCACCCTCGACGCGTACCCGGACACCAGTTTCCGAGGCGCGGTGCGCCTCGTGGTGCCGACCGCCGACCGGCAGAAGGCGACCGTGCAAGTGAAGGTCTCGATCGTCGATCGCGATTCGCGCATCCTGCCCGAGATGGGGGCGCGGGTCGAATTCCTGGCATCGGCGCGACCTGCCGCCGGCCCGGCGCTGCGGCCGCGCGTGAGCGTACCGGCCGACGCGGTGCACACCGACGGGAGCCAGACCGTCGTGTGGGTCGTGAAGGACGGGCGACTCGAGCGGCGGATCGTGGATGCCGGCCCGACGAGCGGCGGGGTGCGCGAGGTGCGCTCCGGCCTGGCGGGTGGCGAGACGTTGCTGGTGGGCGGAGTGGAGATTCCTTCGACCGGAATGCGGGTGACGGTCAAACCGTGAGACCTTCAGAGGTGTGCCCTTGGCTCTCGTCGCGCTCCACCACCTGAGCAAGAGTTTCCAGCGGGATTCGCAGCCCATCGCAGTGTTCGATGGGCTGGACCTGGAGTTCGCCGAGGGCAGCTTCACCGCGCTGATGGGACCTTCGGGGAGCGGCAAGTCCACGCTCTTGAACCTGATCGCCGGCCTCGACCGGCCCACCAGCGGCACGGTCACGGTGGCGGGCGCCGAGGTGAGCGCCATGGGACCCGGGCCGCTCGCCGAGTGGCGGTCGCGGCACGTGGGATTCGTCTTTCAATCCTACAACCTGCTGCCGGTCCTCACCGCGTATCAGAACATCGAGCTGCCGCTGCTGCTGACGCGGCTGTCCAAGGCCGAGCGCCACGACCACGTGATGGCCGCGCTCGGGGTGGTGGGGCTCACCGACCGCGCCGAGCACTTCCCGCGCCAACTGTCCGGCGGCCAGGAGCAGCGGGCCGCCATCGCGCGCGCCGTCGTGTCCGACCCCACGATCATCCTGCTCGACGAGCCCACCGGCCAGCTGGACGCGAAGTCGGCCGCCGAAATCCTCGCGCTGCTGCAGCGCCTGAACCGCGAGTTCCACAAGACGATCATCATGGTGACTCACGACCCGCACGCGGCGCAGGCCGCCGGCACGACGCTGCACCTCGATAAGGGAGTGCTGACGGCGTGAAATTCTTCCCGCTGGTGTGGGCGAACCTGACCCGGCACAAGCGCCGCACGGTGCTCACCACGTTGAGCGTGGCGCTGGCGCTGTTCCTGTTCGCGTCGCTGCGCTCGGTCGTGACCACGCTGCATGCCGGCGCGGACGTGGGCAGCGAGTCGCGGATGATCGTCCAGAGCGCCAAGGCGATCGTGTTCTTCCTGCCGCAGAGCTACCGCGAGCGGCTGCTCGCCGTGCCGGGCGTCCAGGCGGTCAGCTGGGCCAACTGGTTCGGCGGCGTGTACCAGGATCCGAAGAACTTCTTCGCCCAGTTCGCCGTCGATCCCGAGTCGTACCTCGACCTCTACGCGAAGGACTTCGCGATGCCGGCGGACCAGCGCGCCGCCTTCATCAAGGAGCGCACCGCGTGCATGGTGGGCCAGAGCCTGCTGGACAAGTTCGGCTGGAAGCTCGGGCAGAACGTGACGCTCCAGGGCACCATCTTCCAGGGCGACTGGACGTTCACCATCCGCGGGGTCTACCGCTCCCTCGACCCGGTGTTCGCCGAGGAAGCGATGCTGATCCACTACGACATGGTGTACGAGCGGAACCGCAGCTGGGTGCAGCCGGGCTGGTACGTCCTGCAGCTCAGGGACCCCGCCCTCGCCCCGCAGGTCGCGGCGGCCGTCGACTCCGACTTCAAGAACTCGAGCGATCCCACCAAGACCGGCACCGAGCGTGCGTTCAATGCGAGCTTCGTCACGATGTGGGGGAACGTCAGCTTCCTCATGGACAGCATCGGGATGGCCGTGGTGTTCGCCATCCTGCTCGTGGCGGCCAACTCGATGATGCTCTCCGCCCGCGAGCGCACCAGCGAAGTCGGAGTCCTCAAGACCGTCGGCTTCGGCGACCGCCTGCTGTTCGGCCTCGTGATGGCCGAGGCGAGCAGCATCGCGCTCACGGGTGCCGTGCTGGGGCTCGGGGCGGCCAAGCTACTGTACCCGGCGATCCATTTCTCGGCGATGGGCTTCCTGCCCGGCTTCGCCGTCACGGCGGGCACGCTGGGTCTGGGCTTCGCCATCGCGGCGCTGCTCGCGCTGGCGAGCGGTCTGGTGCCGGCCTGGACGGCGGCGCGGCTCTCGGCCGTGCAGGCGCTGAGGCACGTCGAATGAAGATCCCGCTGATCTACAACGTCCGCAGTCTGGCGCGGCGGCCGGTTTCGAGCGCGATGACCGCGCTCGGCGTGGCGCTGGTGGTGGGGGTGTTCATCGCGATGCTGGCGCTGGCGAACGGGTTCAAGATGGCGCTGGTGCGGACCGGCGCGCCCGACAACGTGGTCGTGCTCCGCAAGGGCGCCGACTCCGAGCTCGCGAGCGGCATCTCGCGGGACAACGCCGCCATCATCGGGGCGCTGCCCGAGATCGCCACCGCCAGCGACGGATCGCCGCTGGTGAGCCCCGAGGTGTTCGTCCCGATGAGCCTCGCGTCCGCTTCGGGCGGTGGCGCGCAGCTGGTCGTGACCCGGGGCGTCACGATGCGTGCCTTCGAGGTGCGGCGCAGCGTGCACATCGCCGCCGGGCGCATGTTCACGCCGGGCCGCGACGAGGTCATCATCGGCAGCGCCATCGCCCCCAGCCTGGCGCACAGCGCCGTGGGCGACACGATCCGGTTCGGCGGGCGCGGCTGGCTGGTGACCGGTCACTTCGGGGCGGGCGGCTCGGCGTTCGAGTCGGAGATCTGGGGCCAGAACGAGCAGCTGATGCCCGTGCTGCGCGGCGAGTTCTTTCAGGTCGTCGTGCTCCGGCTCAAGAACCCGGCCCTGTTCGACGCCGCCCGGCACACGCTCGAAAACGATCCGCGGCTCCAGGTGGATGGGCACCGCGAATCGGACTTCTACGCGTCGCAGTCCATCGCGCTGCGCACGATCCTCAACTTCCTCGCCTGGTTCATCACCGGCATCATGGCCATCGGCGCGGTGTTCGGCGCCATCAATACGATGTACGCCGCCGTGGCCTCTCGTACCTCCGAGATTGCCGTCCTGCTGACGCTCGGCTTCAAGCCCCGCAACATCCTGGCCTCGTTCCTCACCGAGGCGACGTTCCTGGCGTTCGTGGGCGGCCTGCTGGGCTGTTTGGTGGCGCTGCCCATCAACGGCATCGTGACCAGCACGACCAACTGGACCTCGTTCAGCATGATCGCGTTTTCGTTCCTGGTGACGCCGAAAATCCTGATTTCCGGCGTGATCTTCTCCCTCGTGATGGGCGTGCTGGGGGGCTTCTTCCCGGCGCGACGCGCGTCACGGCTGCCGGTGGTACAAACGATACGATAGGGTCCCAACCCTGCAAAGTGACGGGGAGGGGATGAGGTGATGCCGGGTGATGATGTGATGAGGTGATGACGGGCGCGCATCATCACTTCCTCACTGCATCACGTCATCAGTTCATCACCTCCCCGGCCTTCACCCGCCAGCGTCCTTACAACAGTTGTCCTTTCCACACCGTCACCGCCTGCCCGCCCAACAGCACCCGCGCGCCTCGGACACCGACCTTTACGAAGCCGCCGCGCGCCGATGCCTGGTAGGCCAGGAAGTCGTCCTTCACGAGGCGCCGCCTCCAGTACGGTCCCAGCACACAGTGTGCCGAGCCCGTGACCGGGTCCTCGGGGACGCCGACCGAGGGGGCGAAGAAGCGCGACACGAAGTCGAGCCCCGCCGTGGCGGCGCGTGCGGTCACGATCACGCCGCGGTAGGGCAGCGCGGCGAGCGCGCCGATGTCGGGGTGCAGCTGCCGCACCGCGTCCTCGGAGGCAAGTTCGGCGAGGCAATCGAAATGGCTGACCCCGAAGGCCACCGGCGGCGCCCCGAGCGCGCGCGCCAGGGCGGGTGGCGGCTCCGCGGCGGTGTCCGGCTTGGCGGGAAAGTCGAGCGCGATCCACTCCCCCTGTTTCATGGCCAGCAGCCGTCCGCTCCGGGTCTCGAACGTGATCGGCTGCGACTCCGCGGCGGCGCCGCTCGCCCAGAGCCAGTGCGCGCTGGCGAGGGTCGCGTGCCCGCACAGCTCCACCTCGGCTGCGGGTGTGAACCAGCGGAGGCGGAACCGGCCGGCGTCCGGCACGACGAACGCGGTCTCGGAGAGATTCATCTCCCGCGCGACCAGCTGCATCCACCCGTCGTCCGCCGCGCTCTCCATCACGCACACGGCGGCAGGGTTCCCGGCGAACGGTCGATCGGTAAAGGCGTCGACCACCACGATAGGTTGGCTCATGGTGGGAATATTGCCGCGGGCGCGCAGCGCGGCCACCTTTCCGCCGATGCGCGACGACCCGCTGGTCGATAGGCTCCGCGCCCATCTCGGCGCAGCGCGGCTCTTTCCGGAGCCGGGTCTGGCGCTGCTCGCCGTCTCCGGCGGCGGCGACTCGCTTGCCCTGCTCGACCTGTTCGCCACGCTCGCCCCCGAGCTGGAACTCGTGCTGCTCGTCGCGCACGCCGACCACGGCATCGCGCCGGACGGCGCCGCGATCGCGGCGGGGGTCGAGCGGCAGGCGCGGTCGCAATACGGCATCGAGACGGTGGTTGGCCGGCTGGACCTTGGTGCCGGCGCGAGCGAAACGCGTTCGCGCCTGGCCCGCTACCGGTTCCTCCGCGCCGTGCAGGCCGAGCGGGGAGCGCGGTACCTGCTCACGGCGCACCACGCCGACGATCAGGTGGAGACCGTCGTGCTGCGCGTGCTCCGGGGGTCCGCGCCCGCCGGCCTCCGCGGCATCGTGGCGCGGGGACCGCGGGGACTGGTGCGGCCCCTGCTCCCGTTCTTTCACGCCGAACTCCTGGCCCACGCTGAGCGCGCGGGACTCCGCGTGGCGCACGATCCGGCCAACCGCGACCCCAGGCACCTGCGTAGCTGGGTCCGCACTGTGCTGCTCCCGCTGGTGGCCGAGCGCCTGGGCGCCGATGCGGGGCGCGCGCTCCTCGAGCTGGCGCGGCACGCCGGCCGCGAGGTGCGTGCCTGGGATGCAGTCCTGGACTGCCTTCCCGGGCTCGCATTGCGTGCGACGGACGGCCGGCTCGAAGTTGCCCGGGCCGCGTTGCGCGGCTATGATAACGTGTTGGGCAGCCGCATCTTGCGCGCGGCCGCGGCGCGCGCCGGGGTGCACCTGGCCCCCGCGACGGCGTCGCGACTCGCCCGCTTTGCGGGCCGCGCGGCCAGCGGGCGCCGGCTGGCGCTCGGAGGTGGGCTCGTCGCCGAGGCCGCGTTCGACTCGCTCGTCGTCGGCCGCGGCTATCCGGTGCCCGACACGCTCGCGCTGGAAGGGGCGGGTGGCGAGGCGGCGTTCGGCTCCTGCTCGCTCGCCTGGCGCAGCGAGCCCGCGCCCGCCACGCTGCCGCGCGGGGGGTGGACGACGTGGCTGGCGGTGGGGGGGCTGGTGGTGCGCGGGCCCCAGGCCGGCGACACCATCATGCCGATCGGCGGAGTGGGGCGGCGCAAGGTTTCCCGCCTCCTGATGGAGGCGCGGGTCCCGCGCTCGCGGCGGGCGGCGTACCCGGTTGTGGTGAGTGGCGATGACGTCGTGTGGATTCCGGGAGTGTGCCGCTCAGCCGAGCGGATCCCGGAACCCGGCAGGGAGGCGGTGCGGATCGATGCTCGAGCTGGGTAGTCTGGCGAAAGTGATGGGTGGCCGCGCCATCAGGCGCATCGTCTTCGACGCGGAGACGATCCACCAGCGCGTGTGCGAGATGGGCGCCGAGATCACGGCGGCCTATCCCGACGGCGATCTGCTGGTGCTCGGGCTCCTGAAGGGCAGCTTTATCTTCCTGGGCGACCTGGTCCGCCAGATCGGCCGGCCGATCCAGATCGACTTCCTGGTGGCGACCTCCTACGGCAACGCGACGGTGTCGAGCGGCGAGGTGCGGCTGCTGTACGATCCAGAGACCCGGTTGGACGGGAAACACATCCTCCTGGTCGAGGATATTATTGATTCAGGGAGGACGTTGAATCGCCTGATCGAGCTGTTGGGGACGCGCAACCCGCTCAGCCTGGAAATGTGCGCGCTGCTTCACAAGCACGTCGCGCCGAACCTCAAACTGGAGCCGCGGTTCCTTGGGTTCGACGCGCCGAAGGAATTCCTCGTGGGGTACGGCCTGGACCACGCCGAGGACGTTCGTCACCTGCCGTTCATCGCCAGCCTGGCCGAGTGAGCCGAGATGCCTGATCGACTGCCACCGCCGCGCTTCAGCTGGAGCAAGCTGTCGAAGACGGCTGCGTTCTGGCTGATTGTCCTGCTGATCCCCGTGGTGCTGGTGGAGCTGACCAGCAGCCGGGGCGGCGAGACGTCGGAGATCGCCTACTTCGACTTCAGCCGCGAGCTCGAGCGCGACAACGTCAACGCCGTCGAGATCACCCAGGGTCAGGATCCGGAAGTCCGAGGCGAATTCAAGACGCCGGTGCACGTCCAGGGCCACGACGTGGTGCGGTTCACCACCGAGTTGCCGTTCCAGCCCACCGAGACGTTTGCCAGCGCCCTGGTGCAGCACAACGTGCAGATCCGCGCGCGTCCGGCACGGCAGGGCTTCCTGGGGCTGTTCGTGAGCGTGCTGCCGTGGCTGGTGCTGATCGGCTTCTGGATCTTCCTGTTCCGGCAGATGCAGGGCGGGGGCTCGCGGGCCTTCGCGTTCGGAAAGTCCAAAGCCAAGCTGCTGACCGGGGACACCCCCAAGATCACCTTCGCCGACGTGGCGGGTGCCGACGAGGCCAAGGTCGAGCTGCAGGAGATCATCGAGTTCCTCAAGGACCCGCAGAAATTCACGCGGCTGGGCGGCCGGTTGCCCAAGGGCGCGTTGCTGATCGGGGCGCCGGGCACGGGCAAGACGCTGCTCGCCAAGGCGGTCGCCGGCGAGGCGGCGCGGCCGTTCTTCTCGATGTCCGGCTCGGACTTCGTGGAGATGTTCGTGGGCGTGGGCGCGAGCCGGGTGCGCGACCTGTTCGAGCAAGGGAAGGCGCACGCGCCCTGCATCATCTTCATCGACGAGATCGACGCGGTCGGCCGGCACCGCGGCGCGGGCCTCGGCGGCGGCCACGACGAGCGCGAGCAGACGCTGAACCAGCTGCTGGTCGAGATGGACGGATTCGAGTCGAACGAGGGCGTCATTCTGCTGGCGGCGACCAACCGGCCCGACGTGCTGGACCCGGCGCTGTTGAGGCCCGGCCGGTTCGACCGGCAGATCGTGGTGGATGCGCCCGACGTGAAGGGCCGCGAGGGCATCCTGCGGGTGCACGTGCGCAAGATCCCGCTGGGCGCGGACGTGCGGCTCGAGACGCTGGCCAAGGGCACGCCCGGGCTCTCGGGGGCCGACCTCGCCAACCTGGTGAACGAGGCCGCGCTGCTCGCCGCCCGGCGCAACAAGGCGCGGGTGGACATGCCGGATTTCGAGGACGCCAAGGACAAGGTGATGCTCGGCGTGGAGCGGCGCAGCCTGGTGCTGTCCGACGACGAGCGGCGCCTCACGGCGTACCACGAGGCGGGTCACGCGATCGTGTCGCTCACCATCCCCGGGCTCGACCCGCTGCACAAGGTCACGATCGTGCCGCGCGGCCGTTCGCTGGGGCTGACGTCCTCGCTCCCCGAGGAGGACCGGCACAACTACACCAAGTATTGGCTCGAGGGCTCGCTGGCGGTCTTCTTCGGCGGCCGGGTGGCGGAGGAGCTGGTCTTCGGGCCGGACAAGGTGACGACCGGGGCGACGAACGACATCATGCGCGCGACCGATCTGGCGCGTCGGATGGTGACGCAGTTCGGGATGAGCGACAAGGTCGGCGCGATCGCCGTGGGCGACCGCGAGCAGGAGATCTTCCTGGGTCGGGAGATCGCGCAGCGGCGCGAGATCAGCGAGCGGACGAGCGAGCTGGTGGACGAGGAAGTCAAGCGCATCATCGACACCGCCTTCCAGCGGGCGCGGGACATCCTCGAGGGGAAGCGGGGGGTGCTGGACGCGCTGGCCGCGGCGCTGCTGGAGCGGGAGACGCTGGAGCGCGACGATATCATGGCGGTTGCCGCCGGCCAGCCGCTCCCGCCGCGACGGGAGACGCCGGTATTCGGCCCGCCGATCGAGACCGCGCCGCCCGCCGCAAGAGGCGCGGCACCCGCAACGCTCGGGGTGCCGAAAGAAGCGCCGAGCCCGGCGTGACGGTGACGGCGCTCGCCGGCGGAGTTCCGGCGGCGCTGGCTTCCGCCCTCGCGGCGCGCGGGCTCGATGCCGCACATGCCGAGGCGCTGGCTGCGGGAGGCGCTCCCGTGGCGCTGCTGGTCGAGCCCCTGGACGATGCGGAGACGACCGCCCTGGTCGGCGCGGCGGCGCGCAGCGGTCTGGATTGTCACACGGGCGAGGGCTGGGCGGTGGTGGCCGGGTCCCTCGCGCGGCTCGGTGGACTGGCTCGGCCCAGTGCGTCGTCGCGTCTGCCCGAACGCCTCAGCGGCGAGCTGGGGCGTTTTCTCGTGGATCTCCAGCAGCCACCTCGCGGCTGGCGCACGGCCCGCCGCATCCTCCCGCTGGAGCGCTCGTGCGTGGTCGGCATCCTGAACGTCACGCCGGACTCCTTCAGCGACGGCGGCCGGCATCTGACGCTCGCGGCGGCGCTGGCCGGCGCGCGAGCGATGCAGGCAGCCGGCGCCGACGTGATCGACGTGGGCGGCGAATCCACGCGCCCCGGTGCGGAGCGACCCGACGAAGCCGAGGAGCTGCGGCGGGTGGTGCCGGTGGTGCGCGCGGTGGTGGAGGAGACGGGTCTGCCGGTGAGCGTCGACACGCGCCGCAGCGTGGTGGCGGAGGCGGCGCTCGCGGCCGGTGCGGAGATCGTGAATGACGTCTCGGGCCTCGCGCACGACGAGCGGATGACCGAGGTCGTGCGGGCGGGGGGCGCCGGCGTCGTGCTCATGCACATGCGGGGCGACCCGCAGACGATGGACGCCCGGGCGCAGTACCGCGACGTCGCGGCGGAGGTGGCGGCGGAGCTGGCCGCGCGCCGCGACCGCGCGGTGGCCGCGGGCATCGCGCGCGACGCGGTGGTGCTGGACCCGGGGCTCGGATTCGCCAAGCACCCCGCGCACAACCTGGCCCTGCTCGATCGGCTCGGCAGCCTTACGGCGCTGGGACACCCGGTGATGGTCGGGCCCTCGCGCAAGCGCTTCCTCGGCGCGGTCACGGGGCGGCCGGTCGAGCAGCGCGACGCGGCGACGGCGGCCGCGTGCGTGGTGGCCCGCCTCCGCGGTGCCCGGCTGTTCCGGGTGCACGACGTCGCAGCCGCGCGCGAGGCGCTGGCCGTAGCGGACGCGGTGCTCGCTTCCACGGGAGCGGGGGCCTAGGCCATGGACGAGCGGATCCGGCTGCTGCTGCCGCAGTGGCGCGACGTGGTGGAGATCCTGATCGTCGCCTACGTCATTTACCGGGCGTTGCTCCTCGTAGTGGGTACCCGCGCGCTGCACATCCTGCTCGGTCTGGTGCTGCTCGGTGCCGCGTACGTAGCGGCGGTGATGCTCAAGTTCACCATGATCTCGTACCTGCTCGGCCTGGTCTTCACCTACGGCGCCTTCGCCCTCCTCATCGTCTTCCAGCCCGAGTTGCGGGCAGCGCTGGCGCGGCTCGGCCGGTCGCGCGTGATGCGCTTCTTCTACCGCGGCGAGGCGCACCAGGTGGCGGAGGAGATCGCCGAAGCTGCGGACCGGCTGAGCCGGGCGGGCACCGGCGCGATCATCGCAGTGGAGGGAGAGGTAGGGCTCGCCGATTACATCACCAGCGGCACGCCGCTCTCGGCGAAGGTGTCGGCCGACCTGGTGACCACGATCTTCACGCCCTACTCGCCGCTCCACGACGGCGCCCTCGTGGTGCGCGGCGATTCGATCGTCGGCGCGGGCTGCATTCTGCCGCTGACCCAGTTCCCGGTGGACGACAAGACCCTCGGCACGCGGCACCGCGCGGCGCTCGGGTTGTCGGAGGAAACCGACGCGATGGTCATCGTGATCTCGGAGGAAACGTCCGTCATCTCGGTGGCGCACCGTGGCAGCCTGGAACGTGGGGTGGGCGTGGCGCGGCTCAAGGAGCTGCTGGCCACCGGACCGTTCGCACGCGCGGCGGCGCCGGGCCTCGAACCCGTGCCGCCCCTGACCCCTGGTCCCTAGGCCGTCACCCCTAGCCCCTAGCCCCTAACCCCTAGTCCCAGGCCAGGTTAACTTGCAAGGCTGATGAATGCCGCGCCGGTCCGCTCCAGGATTGCCGCTGCGGCGATGCGCGCCGGGCGGTTGCCCGACGACGTGCGCATCGTGGCCGTCACCAAGGGGCACCCGCTCGAGCGGGCCAGGGAGGCGGCGGCGGCAGGACTGCTGGACCTGGGCGAGAACCGGGTGCAGGAGGCGCTGAGCAAGCAGGAGGCCTGGCCGGACGCCCCGGTGCGCTGGCACCTGGTCGGCCACCTGCAGCGCAACAAGGTCAAGCTGGTCGTCGGGCGGTTCGTGCTGATCCACTCGCTCGACTCCGCCCGGCTCGCCGACGCCCTGGAGGGCGCGGCCGCGGGGGCGGGCGTGGTGCAGGACGTGCTGCTGGAAGTGAACGTCGGGCGCGAACCGCAGAAGACGGGCATTCTGCCCGAGGAGGCGCCCGCGCTGCTCGAGCACGCGGCCGGGCTGCGGCACCTCGGGGTGCGGGGCCTGATGACCATCGCGCCCTATGGCGCCTCGGTCGGGGAGCAGCACCGCGTGTTCGGGGAGTTACGAGAGCTGAGAGATCGCCTGTCTCGCGACTCGCAACTCGCAACTCTCGACCAGCTCTCCATGGGCATGTCGAGCGATTTCGAGATTGCGGTGGAAGAGGGAGCGACGATGGTACGACTCGGGACGGTTCTTTTCGGGGAGCGTGCGTCATGAACGACGACGTGTTCCGCCTGACACCGCTGGACCTTCGGAAGCAGGAGTTCCGCAAGGTGATGCGGGGCTTCGATCCGGCGGCGGTGGAGGATTTCCGGGCCCGTGCCGCTGACGAGCTGGAAAAGGTGGTGCGCGAGCGCCTCGCGCTCGAGGAGCAGCTCAGGCAGGCGCAGGAGCAGCTCGCGACCTTCCAGGAGCGCGAGAAGGCGATGAACGCCGCGCTGGTCTCGGCGCAGCAGCTGCGGGCCGAAACGCGTGAGCAGGCGGAGCGCGAGGCGCAGATGATCGTGCGGGAGGCGGAGGCGGACGCGGAGCGCCGCGTGGACCGGGCCCGGCGGGAGATCGAGCGGCTGGACGCTGCGGCGCAGAACCTCGCCCGCCAGCATCACGCCTATCTCGCGGCACTGCGCACGCTGGTCGAGCGGCAGAAGGCGGAGCTCGACGCGATGGCCGACGCGCAGCCGGCGCCGTTCGGCAAGGTGGCGGGGGCGATCCAGCCGGCGGATCCGGCCGAGGCCGACCGCGCGCGGGAGGGCCGCAAGTCGTCACCGAAGTGGATCAAGAACATCGTCGAGGAGTGAGCGACGAAGCGATTCGCCGAGCCGCCGCCGCGGTCCGCGCGCGTTCCGCGCGCCCGCCGGAGGTGGCCATCATCCTCGGTACCGGCCTCGGCGGCCTCGGCCGGGAGATCGCGGTCGAGTCGGAGATTCCCTACGAGGACATTCCCGGGTTCCCGCTCTCGACCGTCGAGTCGCACGCGGGCCGGCTGCTGTGCGGCTCCCTCGGCGGCCGCCGGGTGGTCGCGATGGCCGGCCGCTTCCATCGCTACGAGGGCTACGACCTTCGCCAGATCGCCTTTCCCGTCCGGGTGCTGCGCGCGCTCGGCGCGCGGATCCTGATCGTCTCCAACGCCTGCGGCGGGATGAACCCGCTGTGGTCCCCGGGTGACCTGGTGCTGCTCAGCGACCACATCAACCTGCTGGGCGACAGCCCCCTGGTGGGTCCCAACGACGAGCGGGTCGGCCCGCGCTTTCCCGATATGTCGGACCCGTACGACCCCGAGCTCCGGCAGCTCGCCCGCGCCGTGGCGCTGGACGAGCGCATCGCGCTGCGCGAGGGCGTGTACGTGGCCGTCGGGGGCCCCAACCTCGAGACCCGCGCAGAGTACCGGATGCTGCGCTTCATGGGAGCCGACGTGGTGGGAATGAGCACCGTGCCCGAGGTGATCGCCGCCGTCCACGCGGGGATGCGGGTGCTCGGCGTCTCGATCATCACCGACCTGGGATTGGCCGACGCGCTCGAGCCGGCCGACATCCAGCGGATCATCCGGACCGCCGCCGGGGCGGAGCCGCGGCTGACGGCGCTGATCCGTGGTGTGGTGGAGCGGTTGGCCGCGTGAGCGCCGACCGTTACCTGCCGCTGGCGGCCGCCGCCGCCGATCCCGATGCGCTGGAGCGGGAGTTGCTGGGGCGCTGGAAGACCGAAGACCTGTTTCACGAGACCCAGCGCCGTACCGCCGGGGGCAAGCCGTTCGTCTTCTACGAGGGACCGCCGACCGCCAACGGGCGCCCCGGCATCCACCACGTGGTGGCGCGCACCATCAAGGACCTGGTGTGCCGCTTCCAGGTGATGCACGGCCGGCGCGTGGGCCGGATCGCGGGCTGGGACACGCACGGTTTGCCGGTCGAGATCGAGGTGGAGCGGCAGCTGGGGCTGAGCGGCAAGCTGGACATCGGCGACGGACCCGGCGCGAAGATCTCGGTGGCCGAGTTCAACCGGCTGTGCCGCGAGAGCGTGTGGAAGTACCAGGCGGAGTGGGAGTCGCTCTCCGACCGGATCGGCTACTGGCTCGACTACGACCACCCCTACGTCACCTACACCGCGCCGTACATCGAATCGGTGTGGTGGCTGCTGCGTCAGCTTCACGACCAGGGACTCCTGGTCCGCGGGCACAAGGTGCTCCCGTACTGCCCGCGCTGCGGCACGACGCTCTCGAGCCACGAGCTCGCGCTGGGCTACGACACGGCGAAAGACCCGTCGGTGACGGTGCTGTTTCCGCTGGAGAGCGAGCCGGACCGCGCGCTCCTGGTGTGGACAACCACGCCGTGGACGCTGGTCTCCAACTTCGCCATCGCGGTGCACCCCGACCTCGACTACGTGGAGGTGGAGCACAAGGGCCGGCGTCTCATCCTGGCCGAGGCCCGTGCCCCGTTCGTCCACTCTGGGGGCGAAGCGGAGCCGCTGGCGGCGCGGCCGGTGCTCCGCCGCTGGAAGGGCAGAGAGCTGGTCGGGCTCCGCTACCGGCTGCCGCTGGAGGTCGTGCCACGGCCGGAGGGTGAGCGGCAGGTGGTGGTGCCGGCGGAGTTCGTCACCGCGGAGGACGGCACCGGCCTGGTGCACCTCGCGGCCTTCGGCGCCGACGACTTCGTCGTGGCCCGGGCGCGCAACCTGGCCTTCACGATTCCGGTGGACGCCAGCGGCAACTTCCGCGGCACCACCTGGCCCGCGATCGAGGGCCGGTTCGTGAAGGACGCGGACGCGGCTATCATCCAGCGCCTCAAGGACGAGGGGCACCTGCTGCACCGCGAGACGGTGGAGCACACCTACCCCTTCTGCTGGCGGTGCGACACGCCGCTGCTCTACTATCCGCGCGAGTCGTGGTTCGTCCGCACCACGGCAATCAAGGATCGGCTGCTCGAGCTCAATCGGGCCATCGGCTGGCATCCGCCGGAGATCGGCAGCGGCCGGTTCGGCGAGTGGCTCGAAAACAACGTGGACTGGGCGCTGTCGCGCGACCGCTTCTGGGGCACGCCGCTCCCGGTGTGGGTGTGCGACGCCGACGCCGCTCACGTGGACGTGATCGCGTCGTACGCCGATCTCGCCGCGCGGTGGGGCCGGCCGCTGCCCGCGGACTTCGATCCGCACAAGCCGGGAATCGACACGTTCACGTGGCGGTGCGCGGCGTGCGGCGGCACGATGCGGCGCGTGCCCGAGGTGATCGACGCCTGGTTCGATTCGGGCGCGATGCCGGTGGCGCAGTGGCACTTCCCCTTCGAGCACGAGCGCGAGTTCCGCGAGCAGTTCCCCGCCGACCTGATCGCCGAGGGCGTGGACCAGACCCGCGGGTGGTTCTACTCGCTGCTCGCGATCGCCGCGGGCGTGTTCGGCGAGGCGCCGTACCGCAACGTGATCGTGAACGAGCTGGTGCTGGACGCCACGGGGCAGAAGATGTCGAAGAGCCGCGGCAACGTCGTCGAGCCGATGGCAGTCATCGGGAAGTACGGCGCCGACGCGGTGCGGCTGTTCCTCCTCTCCTCGAGCCAGGTGTGGCTGCCCAAGCGGTTCGACGAAAGCGCCATTCCGGACGTGGCCGGAACGGCCCTGGAGAAGCTCCGGCACACCTACAACCTCTTCCCGCTGTACGCTGAGGATTGGCGGCCGTCCGCGTCGGACCCGGCGCCAGCGGCGCGACCGCTGGTGGACCGATGGCTGCTGGGCCGGCTGGGGCGCACCGTGCGCGCGGTCGAGGCTGCGTGGTCGGCGTACGACGTGACGGCAGGCACGAGGGCGATCCTGACGTTCATCGTCGACGACCTGTCGAATTGGTGGGTGCGTCTGAACCGCGCCCGCTTCTGGGTACCGGGCGGGCACGCCGATCCGGCGGCCCTGGCCACACTGCACGAGGCGCTCACCGTCACCGCGCGGCTGCTGGCGCCGGCGGCGCCCTTCCTCTCCGATGCGCTGCATCGCGCGCTGGCGGGCACGTCGGTGCACCTGGCGTCGTTCCCGGAGGCGACGGCGCCCGACGGCGACGAGCGGCTCGACGGCGCGATGGACGTGGTGCGCCGGCTCGCCTCGCTGGCGCGCAACGCGCGCGAGGATGTGGGCATCCGCGTGCGACAGCCGCTGGGACGAATGCTGGCGGCCATCCCCGCCGAGGTGGACCGGGCATCGTTCGAGGCGCTGGTGCCCCTACTGCGGTCCGAAGTCAATGTCAAGCTGGTCGAGCTGGTGACCCACGGGACGGACCTTGTCACACTGGAAGCACGCCCTAGCTTTCGTGCCCTCGGAAAGCGATTCGGGAAGGCGACGCCCGAGGCGGCGGAGGCGATCCGCCGCCTCCCGGCGGCGTCGGTGGCCCGGTTCGAGGCGGGTGATCCGGTGACCATCGAGCTGAACGGTGAGGAGCATGCGCTGGCGCCCGGTGACCTCACGGTGCACCGGCAGGCGCGCGGCGACGTGGTGGTCCGAGCCGACGGCGGCGTCGTGGCGGCGCTCGACCCGACGCTCACCGACGAGCTGAAGCAGGAAGGGTTGGCCCGCGAGGTCGTCAGCCGCGTGCAGCGCCTGCGGCGCGACGCCGGGTACCAGGTCACCGACCGCATCGAACTCTGGATCGGTGGCGACCGCCCGGTGGAAGAGGCGACCCGCCGCCACGCCGACTACATTGCGGGGGAGACGCTGGCGCGCGTGCTGACGGTCGGTCGCGAGGCGGCGGCGGCGGACCTCACGCAGGAGATCGATCTGGACGGCCTCCGGGCCCGCCTGGCCGTGCGCAGGGCCGGCTGATTGCTCGAGGACGCTGGAGAGAGGCTATGGAGCAGCATGGAGAGGCATCATGAATAAACGGCAGTTGACGCACTTCGAGAAGCGGTTGCTCGAGGAGCGCGCCCGGGCCATGAAGGAGATCGGCCACTACGACGAGAGCTTCAATGCCACGCTGCAGGCGGCGGACGGCGACCTCTCCTCGTATTCGTTCCACATGGCCGACCAGGGAACCGACGCCATGGAGCGGGAGAAGGCGTTCCTCATGGCGTCGAAGGAGGGCCGCTTCCTGTGGCATCTGAATCAGGCCCTGCGGCGGCTGTACGAAACACCGGAGAAGTACGGCAAGTGCGAAAGCTGCGGCGAGGAGATCGCGTTCGACCGGCTCGACGCGCTGCCGCATGCCCGGTTGTGCATCCGCTGCAAGGAGAAGGAGGAGAATGGCAAGCGGCATTGAGAGTCGCCGCTTCGCGCTGATCGTCTTCGCGATCGTCGCGCTCGACCTCCTCACCAAGCTCATCGCGGTGCGGGCGCTGCCGCCGTACCTCGGCGTGCCGCTGATGGGCGACGCCTTCCAGCTCCGGCTGGTCTACAACTCCGGCGCCGCCTTCGGCCTCAACCTGGGCGACCACTCCCGCTGGATCTTCATGGTCCTCTCGGTCGCCGCGATCGTGGTCCTCGTCTCGATGCTCCGCTCGACCAAGCCCGGCGATTGGCTGCGGCTGTACGCGCTGGCCGCGATCTGCGCTGGCGCGTTCGGCAACCTGATCGACCGCGTCCGCTCGGCGCGTGGCGTCGTGGACTTCCTGGACGTCGGCGTCGGCGCGCTGCGCTGGCCCACGTTCAACGTCGCGGACATGGCCGTCACCTGCGGCGCGTTCGCGCTGGCGCTGTCGCTGTGGGGTGAGGGCAAGCAGGGTACCGAGCCTGCGACTTCGCCGGGCGCCTCACCGCCGCCGAGCGTGTAGCCCACCGTGTCGCAGCCGCCGGCGACGCGGTTCTCCGTCGCGGTCCCCCGCGCCGAACGCCTCGACCGGTTTCTCGCCGACCAGCTTCGCCTGTCCCGCACCGCCGCCGCGCGCCTCATCGCCGGGGGCGCCGTGCTGCTCGACGACCAGCCGGCGCGCCCGTCGGCTGAGCCGGAACGCGGCGCTGTCATCGCCGTCGCGTTTCCCGAGCCGGCTCCCCGCACCCTGGCCCCTGCCGATATCCCGCTGAGCATCATCTACGAGGACGACGAACTCGCCGTCGTCGACAAGCCCGCGGGCCTGGTCGTGCACCCCGCGCCCGGCCACTGGGACGACACGCTCGTCAACGCGCTGGTGGCGCGCGGCCTCAAGCTCGGCGGCGGGACGGCCGGCCGGCTCGGCATCGTGCACCGGCTCGACAAGGACACGTCCGGCCTGCTGGTCGTCGCCAAGACGGAGCGCGCCCACCAGCGGCTCGGCGCGGCGCTCGCCGCCCGCCGCATCGAGCGCCGCTACGCCGCGCTGCTGTGGGGCCACCTGGGCTCGGCCACCCGGCGCATCGACGCGCCGCTCGGCCGCCATCCGTCCGACCGCAAGCGGATGGCCGTTTCTTCGGCTGGCCGCCGCGCCGTCACCCGGGTGCGGACCGTGGCGCGCGGCCTCGTCGCCGACCTCGCGGTCGCGGGCCTCGAGACCGGGCGCACCCACCAGATCCGCGTCCATCTCTCCTCCATCGGCCACCCCGTGGTCGGCGACCGGGTCTACGGCGGAGCCGAGCAGCGGCGTTCCGACGCCACCGCCCACGACGCGGATCAGCTGTCGCGGTGCGTCCCTCGCCAGGCGCTCCACGCCGCGTGGCTGCGGCTCGCCCATCCAGCCGCCGGCGAGCCCCTGGATCTGCGGTCGGAATGGCCGGCGGATCTGCGGCCGTCGCTCGCGCTCGCGCTGGGCGACGCGAATTTGCTTGCTGTCGCTAAACCCTTGGAGTATCTTGGCTTCTTCGCCTTCGGTGCGTGGGATGACCGCCCGTAAGCTGCTCCTGTTCCGGTCCGGAGGGCTGGTGTTCGCGGTCGAAGCCGGTGCGGTTCTGGAGATCCTGCCCGCGACGTCGGCGACGCGCATCCCCGGCGCCCCGGCAGCGGTGCTCGGCCTCGTCAACGTGCGGGGGATGCTGGTGACGGTGGTGGACGCGGCCAGGGCCATCGGCCTGGCGCCCGGGCCGGAAACGGCGCGCGGAAGCTTGGTGCTGGTCGAGCTGCGTTCGCACCCCCTCGCCCTCGCGGTGGACGAGGTCCTCGATCTCGTGACCGTGGAGGACGCCGCGCTGAACGATGGGGCGTCTCTGCCAGGCGTCCGCCCGGACCTGGTGCGCGCCGTCGGTGCGTCGGGCGGCGAGACCTTCGTACAACTTGCGACCGACGTCTTGCTGGAGCCCTTGCTGCCGTAGGAGGTGGGTGTGGGCCATAGAGTCCTCGTCTGCGACGACGCGATCTTCATGCGGACGATGATCACCGACATACTGTCCGGTGCCGGCTACGAGGTGGTCGGCGAAGCCGAGACCGGACTTCAGGCCATCGAACGGTACCGCGAGCTCACGCCCGATCTCGTCACCATGGACATCGTGATGCCCGACATGGGGGGGATCGACGCGGTCCGGGAGATCGTCAAGCAGGACCCGAACGCGAAGATCCTGATGTGCAGCGCGATGGGGCAGCAGGCGCTGGTCGTCGAGGCGATCCAGGCGGGCGCGAAGGACTTCGTCGTCAAGCCGTTCCAGCCGTCGCGGGTCCTCGAGGCGGTCCAGCGGGTGCTGGGATAGGATGGACGTCCGCCGCTACGCGGATCTCTTCCTCAGCGAGAGCCGCGAGCACCTCACCGCGTTCAACCACTTGCTGCTGGAGTGGGAGCGCGACGCCGCCGCCCGCGAGCCGGTGGACGGGCTGTTCCGCGCCGCGCACTCGCTGAAGGGGATGGCGGCCACCATGGGCTACGCGGGCGTGGCCGACCTGGCGCACCGGGCCGAGAACCTGCTCGACGTGGTGCGGCGGGGCAAGGAGCCGGTGTCGCCGGCGCAGCTCGACCTGCTGTTCCGCGCGGCCGACGGGTTGGAGCAGGCCGTCGCCGAGGCGGTGGCAGGTCGCGACGACCCGGCATCGTATGCGCCGCTCGCCGCCGACTTGGACCGCGAGGTGAGCCGCGCGGAGCCGGTGCCCAGGGCCGCGCCGCGGCCGTCGCTGCCTGTCGTGCTCCCCGGCACGGGGCCGGGCAAAGGGGTCGCCGTGCGGGTGACGCTCCGTGCCGACTCGGCGCTCAAGGGCGCTCGCGCGCTGCTGGTGCTGGCTCGCGCCGAGACGCTGGGCGCCGTGCAGGCCATCACGCCGGCACCCGCGGCGATGGAGGCCGAGGGCTTCGACGGCCGGTTCGGCTTCCGGCTCGACTCGACGGCGGCCGCGCCGGAGATCGAGGCGGCGCTGCGCGGGGCGGGCGACGTCGAGAGCATCGAGGTGTCGGACGAAGTGGCGGAGGCGGCGTCGGAGGTCGGCCGCACCCGCCACATCCGCGTCGATCTGCGCCGGCTCGACGAGCTGATGAACCTGATCGGCGAGCTGGTCATCGCGCGCGGCCGGCTTGAGACGCTGTCCCGGCGCTTCGCGGAGCCGGACCTCGCCGACGTGACGCGCGACATCGGGCACCTGTCCGTGTCGCTGCAGAGCGAGATGTTGCAGGCGCGGATGGTGCCGGTGTGGCAGGTGTTCGACCGCTTCCCGCGCATGGTGCGGGACCTGGCCCGGCAGATGGGGCGGCAGGTCGCCTTCCGGGTGGAGGGGAAGGAGATCGAGCTCGACCGGGCGATCCTCGACGAGATCGCCGATCCATTGGTGCACCTGCTCCGCAACGCGGTGGATCACGGCATTGAGCCGCCGGAGGAGCGCGCGGCGCGCGGCAAGCCGGCGGTGGGCCAGCTCGTCCTCGCAGCCCTGCGCGAGCGGTCGTCGGTCGTCATTCGAGTGAGTGACGACGGCCAGGGGATCGACCGCGCCCGGGTGCTGCTGCGGGCGCGGGAGCTGGGCCTGGTGGGGGACGAGGTCGAGCGGCTGAGCGACGACGATACGCTGGCGCACCTCATCGCGCTGGCCGGCTTCAGCACCGCCGAGCACGTGACTGAGATCTCGGGCCGGGGCGTGGGCATCGACGCCGTGACGACGACCGTGCGGGCCCTCGGCGGCTCGCTGGAGGTGAAGTCGGAGGACGGGCGGGGCACGACCTTCACCATCCGGCTGCCGACCACGCTGGCGATCGTGCGCGCGCTGCTGGCGCGGGTCGGCACGGAAACCTACGCGCTGCCGCTCACCCACGTGGCGGAAATGGTGGAGCCGCGGAGCGGCGAGATCCAGCGCGTCCAGGGGCGTGAGGCGCTGCTGCTGCGCGGTCAACTGGTGCCGCTGGTGCGCCTCGGCGACCGCCTGGGCATGGCGGACGCCGGCCCGCGGCCGGCGCGGCAGCCGGTGATCGTGCTGGCGATGGGCGAGCGTCGCTCGGGCGTAGTGGTGGACGCGCTGCTGGGTCAGCAGGAGATCGTGGTGAAGCCGTTCGAGCCTCCGCGCGGCACGATCCCGGTCTTCAGCGGCGCGACCATCCTTGGCGATGGAGCGCCGGCGCTGATCTTGGACGCCGGTGGCCTGTTCTAGAGTGGGAGCATGATGGACGACATTCGGGATCTCAAGGCACTGCAGCTCGACGCCCTGCGCGAGGTGGAGAACATCGGCGCCGGTCATGCCGCGACGGCGCTGTCGCAGATGACCAACCGGCGCATCATGATCTCCGTCCCGCAGATCACGGTGACGCGGCTGGAGGACGTGGCGGGGTTGCTGGGCGACCCGCCGCAGGTCGTCGCGGCGATCCTGCTGCACATGATGGGCGACCTCACCGGTCGCACGCTGCTGGTCTTCCCCGAGGCAGCGGCCAAGCGGCTGTGCGACCTGCTGCTGCGGCGCGCGAGCGGCGCCACGACTGAGTTCGGCGCGCTGGAGCAGTCGAGCCTCAAGGAAGCGGGCAACATCCTGTGCGGCGCGTTCATGAGCGCGCTGTCGTCGTTCATGGGGATGATGCTGCTGCCCTCGGTGCCGAGCCTGCTGGTGGACCTGTCGTCGGCGGTCATCACGTCCGCCTACCTCGACTTCGGCGGCGAGCGGGACTACGTCTTGTGCGTGGAGACCGAGTTCCAGTTCGAGGCCGAGACGGAGGCGCTGCGCGGACACTTCCTCCTCGTGCCGGATCTCGCTTCGCTCCGCGCGATTCTGCAGGCGGTCCGGCTCACCTGACGGCGGGGGCGGCGATGCCGGGAACCGTAACCTCGGATCGCGATCTCGCCGTCCTCCGGTCGTTCGTGCGCCGCATCGATCCCTCCGACGCGGGTGCGCACAACAACCTCGGGGTGCTGTACTTCCGCAAGGAGCTGTTCCCCGAGGCGGTCAGTTGCTTCGCCCACGCGCTGGAGCTCGATTCGAAAATGGCGGTGGCTCAGCGCAATCTCGAGATCGCCTACCGGCGCAGCGGGTTCTACGACCGGCGGATCACCGAGTTCCGCGACCGGCTGCGCCGCCACCCGGAGGACCGCGAGGCGCGCTGGGAGCTGGCACGCGCCTTTTCTGCGGTGGGGCAGTACGAGGAGGCCCAGGCCGAGTACGGCACGCTGCTCACCCACAACCCGCGTGACCTCGGGTCGCTCATCCAGCTGGGGCTGCTCGAGCAGCGGCTCGGCAACCTCGAGGTGGCGTTGGAGTGGTTCGAGCGCGCGCGGGAGGCGGATCCGGAGTCGTCGGTCATCGAGTACCACCGCGGCGAGGTGCTGTACAATCGCGGCCAGAACGAGGCCGCGCTGGGCGCGCTGGAGCGCGCGGTCGCGCTGAACCCCGACAACGCCGAAGCCTATCATCTCCTCGCCTTCGTGCTCGGCGACCTGGGGCGCCACGCCGACGCGCGGGCCGCGGCCAAGCGAGCGGCCCGGCTCAATCCGGCGCTGGTGCGGGCGCAGGCAAACCTCGTCCTGGAGCCGCGCGATACGCGTACCCTGCCGGAGCGCGCGGCCGGCCGGGCGTCGCAGCGCGCGGAGCGGCCGGGCGCCGACCGGACCAGCCTGGCCCATTACCACCTGGCCCACGCCTTTCGCCAGAAGGCGTACTACCAGGAGGCGCTGCACGAGTACCGCCTGGCGCTGGAGCGCGGCGAGGATCGCGGGCTGGTGCGACGCGCCATGGCCGAGGTGCACCTGCTGCGCCGCGACCACTCGGCCGCCTTGGAGCTGTACGACGAGCTGGTCGCGGAGGAGCCCGGATCTGCCAAGTTCTGGAACGAGCGTGGCGTCAGCCTGCACCAGTGCGGCCGGCGCGACGACGCGCTCGCGTCGTACCGCAAGGCGCTCGAGGCGGACGCCGGCTACGCGCCCGCCAAGAACAACCTCGGCGTCGTGCACGTGTCGCTCGGCCAGGTGGAGCCCGCGGTGGAGGCGTTCCGCGACGCGCTGACCCGGGCGGGTGACCTGCTGGCCGCCCGGCTGAACCTTGCCCTGCTCCTCACCCAGATGCGCCGCCACCAGCTCTCGCTCGAGGCGTATCGCCAGGTCATCGAGATGGCGCCCGACTCGGCCGTCGCGTGGAATGGCGTCGGGATGGTGCTGGTCGAGCTGCAGCGCTATCCCGACGCGCGCAACGCGTTCGCCCGCGCGGTCGAGGCGGACCCCGAGTCGGCCGCAGCGCACTACAACCTGTCCTTCACCCAGTCGCACCTGGGCGAGTTCGAGGGCGCGCTGCGCGAGGTGAAACGGGCGCTGGAGCTCGATCCGTACTACGTTCCGCAGAAGTACCTGCTCGCCATGGAGCTGCCGGAGGGCGAGTCGTCGCAGGCGGGCCTTCCGGAGCTCACGGTGCAGCGGCCGCTGGCCGAGGGTGAGGAGGCCTTCGTCTTCGACTCGCGGCTGCTGGATAACCTGTTCGCCGAGCTCCGCTCCGGCGCGGCGCCCGCTCAGCCGCGCGGCGCGGCGGCCGGTGACCCGTTCGCGCTGGCGCGCGACTATGTCTCCAAGTCGCTGTTCGAGCGCGCCGCCGCCGAGGTCACGCGCGCCGTGAGCCGGGGCGGCGACCGCGCCGAGGCGGCGGTCCTGAGCGGCGACGTGTTCGTGCGGCGCAGCCTGTTCGGCGAAGCGCTGGAGCGTTTCCGCGAGGCGCGTACCCTCGCTCCGGCGCACCCGCGGGCGCGGGCCGGTGAGGTGCGTTGCCTGCTGGCGCTCGACCGGGTTGCCGAGGCCGCACCGCTCGCCGAGGAGCTGCTCGCGCTGGCGCCGGACGACGTGGAGGCGGCGCTGCTGGCCGCCGAGGCGCGGGGCCGTTCCGGCGATCCGGCGGCGGCGCTCGACGTGCTGCGGCGCGCGCAGGTGCGGTCGCCGGAGCGCGCCGACGTGCGTAAGCTCCTCGGCGATGTGGCTCGCGCGGTCGGAGACGGCGACCTGGCGCGCGAGGCGTACCGGGGTGCCCTCGACCTCGATCCGGGATACGTCGAGGTGTGGGTCGAGTACGGCCGGCTGTGCGAGCGGCGGGGCGACGGGCGCGAGGCGGAGCAGGCGTACCGCTCGGCGCTGAAGCACCTGCCGAGCTACGGCGTGGCAGCCCTCGCGTTGGCGCGGCTGCTCCACGCACAGGCGCGCGGGGCGGAGGCGATGGACGTGCTGATTGCCGTGCTGGGGCGCGATCCCTACGACTTCGAGGCACTGGTGCTGCTGGCGCAGGTGCTGCTCGAGCGGGGGATGGAGGCCGACGCCCGTGCCGCGGCGGAGCGCGTGGTGCGCTTCCAGCCCGACCACGTGGGTGCCCGCTACCACCTCGGGCTCGCGCTCGCGCGGGAGCGACGCTATCGCGAGGCCATCGCCGAGTGGGAACGCGTGATCGCGCTCGAGCCGTCGGGACCGCTGGCGCAGCAGGCGCGGGCCCACGCCCGCACCGCGCGCGACCTGGTGCATATCTTCGCGGGCGAGGCCGCGTAGCCGTGGCGATCGAAGGCCCCCTCCGGGAGCTCGGGCTCCACGACGTCTTCCAGCTGCTGGATCTGAGCCGGAAGACGGGGGTGCTGCGCATCATCAGCCACCTGCGGGACAACGACGGCACGGTCTTCTTCGACAGCGGCTCCATCGTGTTCGCCTCGATCCGCTCCAACCCGCATCGGATCGGGGACCGGCTGCTCGAGAGTGGCCGAATCACTGCCGAGGAGCTGGAGCACGCGCGTGCGGTGCAGCAGCGCGAAGGGGGCCGGCGACGGCTGGGGCAGATCCTCGTCGAAATGGGTGCCCTGGCCCCGCGCGAGCTGGAACACGAGGTGGAGCGCCACATCCAGGAAGCCGTGTTCGAGCTGCTGTCGTGGCGTGAGGGCGCCTTCTCGTTCGCCGAGGGCGGTCTCGAGGGGGCGCCTGCCGACGCCCTGGTGTCACTGCCCACCGAGAAGGTGCTGATGGAGGGCGCGCGCCGTATCGACGAGTGGTCGCGGATCGAGACGCAGGTGCCGCACCTCGGCGTCGTGCCCGCGCTGGCGCCGCTCGACGCCTCCGGGGCGCCGCAGCTCGACCTCCATCCGTCCGAGTGGTCGGTGCTGGCGGAGGTGGATGGCGAGCGCGATCTCCGGCAGATCGCGTCGACCCTGCGGGTGAGCGAGTTCGAGGTGGCGCGCACGGTGTTTGGCCTCGTCACCACCGGCGTGGTCACCCTGCACGACCCGGCGGCCGTGCGCAAATCGCGGGTCAGCCTGGGCGACGACACCGACGCCCTGGTCGCCGCGGCCGAGGTACGGCTCGAGGCCGGCGACATCGAGGCCGCGCGGGAGGCCGCGCAGACCGCGCTCGCCCTGCGGCCCGACGAGCCGCGCGTGCATCTCGTGCTGGGGCGCGCGCAGCTGGCGTCGGGACTCTACCCGGAAGCGGTGGAAGCGTGCCGCCGCGCGATCCGCCTCGCGCCGGACCTGGCCGACGCGCACCGCTGGTGCGGCTTCGCCCTCGCCGCCACCGGGCGGTTCCGCGAGGCACGCGAGAGTTGGGAGCGCTGGGAGCAGCTGGCCGACGGTCACGCCGACGAGGCGCAGCATCGCCAGGTGTCGGACGCGCTGGCCGCGGCGGGAGCGTTCGAGCGGATGCTGGGGGGCGAGCGTGCCTGACGACCTGCGCTCGCTCACCGCCGCGCTGGCGCGCGACCCCTCCAGCCTCGTGTACGCCGAGCTGGCGGAGGCGCTGCGCCGCCGCAATCAGCGCGACGAGGCACTGCGGGTCGCGCTCCACGGGATCGCGCGCCATCCCCAGCATGCCGACGGCCACGACGTGCTGGCCCGCATCTACTCCGATCTGGGTGATTTGGACCGGGCACGGCTGGCCTGGAGCAAGGTGCTCGAGATCGCGCCCGGGCACGCCGGCGCGCTCAAGGGGACCGCCTTCGTGAGCTTCCGCCAGGGCGACGCCGTCGCGGCGGCGGCCGCGCTCGAGCAGGCGCTGGCGCTGGATCCGTCCGACGACGCGGCGCGGCGGGCGCTGGAGACCGTGCGCCGCGCCGCCCCGCCGGCTGGCGCAACCGCTCCGGAGCCTGAGCCGGCGAGCGGCGCGCGGGATGCGGGGCCGCGGCCGCGCCCGGCCGTGTTCAGCGGGTTCGATCGCGCGACCGCCGACATCCTGTTGCTCGACGAGCGCGGACTCGTGCTGGCCGGCGGGCTGGTGGCGGCCGACGGCTCCGATGTCGGGGAAGTCGCCGCGGCGGGCTTGGCCGGCGTGTCCGGCGAGGCCACCCGCACCGGGGAGTACCTCAGTCTGGGCACCTGGCGCAGCATCGTGGCCGAAGCCGAGACAGCCCACCTGGTGGTGGCGCCGGTTGGCGAGGGCGCCATGCTGCTGGTGCGGCGCGACCGGAGCATGCCGGTGGGGCTCGCCCTGCGGTTCGCGGAGCGCGCGCGGGGAACGGCGGCGGCCTGGCTCACGGGGCAGGGCGCGTGAGCGACGAACTCGGACGGGCCCTGGACCGGATCTCGCGGGTGCGCGGGATGCGCGGCTCCATGTGGGTGTCGGCCGAGGACGGCCTCCCCGTCGCGCAGCTGCTGATGGAGGGGGTCCCCGGCAAGGCCGTCGCCGCCCTGGCGGCCTCGCTGGTGCGCAAGGTGAGCGGCACGGCCGGCGCGGTCGGCGCGGGGAGGGTGCGGTTTGTGCAGATGGAAGCGGCTGGTGGCACGCTGCTGGTGGCGCTGGCTCCGCCCGATCTGCTGGTGGTGGCGCTGGCCGACAGCCGCGTGAACATCGGTCTGGCACGCCTCGAGATGATGCGGGCGGCCCTGGCGGTGACGCCGTGAGTACCACGGTCGTCGAGCCCTGGGCCGAGCAGCCGCTGCTCCGTTACGTGGCGGAGTCGAGTGCGCGACTGGTGGTCGTGATGACGCCTGCCGGCCAGGTGCTGGCCCAGCACGGGTTTGCGCGGGCGGTGGACCTCATGGCGGCCTCCGCGCTGGGGGCGGCGATCATGGCCGCGTCGGCCGCGCTGGCCGAGCAGGTCGGTGAGCGAAGCTTCGGCGCCCTGTTCCACGCGGGCGACCGGCACGGTATCCACCTGGCGTCCTGCGCCACGCCGCGCGGTTCGCTGATCGTGCTGACGGTGTTCGGGAGGGAGACGTCGATCGGGCTGGTGGAGCTGTTCTACGAGGAATTCGCGGTGGCGTTGCGCCGCGCCGCGCCGACCGACCAGCTCCGCGAGCCGGTGCTCGCGGCCGACTTCGAGGCCGACCTGAACCGCAGCCTCACGTCGCTCTTCCACCGCCGGTGACCGTATGTCCCTGGTGAACTTCACGACGCGCGAGATCACCTGCAAGATCGTCTACTACGGTCCCGGACGCTCGGGCAAGACGACCAACCTCCAGTACGTGTACTCGCAGGTGCCGGCCGACCGGAAGGGCCGGATGGTGTCGCTCGCGACCCAGACCGACCGCACGCTGTTCTTCGACTTCCTCCCGCTGGACCTGGGCACCATTTCGGGGTTTGCGACTAAGTTCCAGCTCTACACGGTGCCCGGCCAGGTGTACTACAACGCCACCCGGAAGCTGGTGCTCCAGGGCGCCGACGGCGTCGTGTTCGTCGCCGACAGCCAGCTGCGCCAGCTCGACGAGAACATCGAGAGCCTGCAGAACCTCCAGGCCAACATCCTCGAGCACGGCGTGGATGCCCGGACCCTGCCGATGGTGCTCCAGTTCAACAAGCAGGATCTCCCGCCCGAGCTCATCCTGTCCCCCCAGGAGCTGGACGAGGCCCTGAACTTCCGCAATCTCCAGACGTTCCCCGCCGATGCGCTGCACGGCGTCGGGGTGTTCGAGACGCTGAAGGGCGTCGCGTCGGAGGTGCTGCGGCGGCTCAGCCAGGGTGGCGCCGGGGCGCGGCGGATCTGACATGGAACTCAATCCGCGGTTCCGGTTCGAGGGCTTCGTGGTCGGCGCGAGCAACCGGCTGGCCGCCACCGCCGCGCGCACCGTCGCGGAATCGCCGGGCTCGGCGTACAACCCGCTGTTCCTCTACGCCAAGTCGGGTCTCGGCAAGACCCATCTGCTCCAGGCCGTGGGGTTCCTCGCGCTGGAGCGGCAGAGCTCGCTCCGGGTGGAGTACCTCACGCTTGAGGAGTTTGTCGAGCGGTATCACGCGGCGGTGGCGGCCGGCCAGGTCGAGGCGTTCCGCCGCAGCGCGCTGGAGACGGACCTGCTGCTGCTGGACGACGTCCAGTTCCTCGCGGAGCACCGCGAGATGCAGGCGGAGTTGCTGCGGGTCACCGAGGCACTGCAGGCGGCCGAGCGGCAGATCGTGCTGACGTGCGACCGCCCGCCGGGCGAGATTGCCGACCTGGACGAGCGGCTGGTGTCGCGGCTCTCGGGCGGACTGCTGGTCGACATTGCGGGGCCCGACTTCGAGACGCGGCTCGCCATTCTGCACCGCAAGGTGGCGGAACGCGGCGTGGAGATGCCGGCGGGCGTGCTGGAGACCGTCGCCGAAGTCGGCGCCGCCAACGTGCGCGAGCTGATCGGCTTCGTGAACCGGCTGATCGCCTTCCAGGCGGTCGGCGGCGGGTCGCTGACCCCCGAGGCGGCGCGCGCGCTCTTGACCGACGAACTGCCCGCCGCGCCGGCGCCGCGGCCCGCGCCCGCGCCGCGCGCCCCCGCGCAGCCCGTGCTGGCCGAGCCGGACGAATTCTCGGCGTTCGTCACCGCGGTCTCGGCCACGGTGGCGCAGACCGTCGAGGCCTGGCGCTCGCGCATCGGTGAGGCGGTGCTCCGCTGGCAGGGTGAGGGCTATCGCACGCATCGCCTGGAGCAGCTGCTCTTGTCCGAGGAAATTCCGGACATCGGCGATGAGCTGGCGCAGTTCGCCGCGCGGGTCGAGGAGCTGCGCCGCCTGGCCGGCGAGGCCGCCGCCTTCGACCCGGCGGCCGCCGGCCACCCGGTCTTCCACGACCCCGACCGGGTCGAGGAGGCGCGGGCCTTGGCCGAGCGGGTCAAGGAGGGTGTCGAGCCGCCGCCCCCGCCGTCGCGCGGGCTCTCCTTTGCGGAGTTCATCGAGGGCCCGGCGAGCGACGCGGCCGTGCGCGCGGCGCGCGCGGTGGTCGCCGAGCCCGGGAAGCGCTTCAACCCGCTGTTCATCACCGGGCCGAGCGGTACCGGGAAGACGCACCTGCTGCACGCGGTGGGGAACGAGCTGCTGGTGGCGCGGCCCGATGCGGTCATCGCCTGCCTCTCCGCGCAGGCGTTCACCGACGAGCTGGTCCAGGCCATCGACGCCGGCCGGATCGAATGGTGGCGCCGCCGCTTCCGCCGCGCCGACGCCCTGCTGCTGGACGACGCGCAGCTCCTGGCGGGGCGCGATGCCACGCAGGAGGAGCTGTTCAATCTGTTTAACGCGTTCACCGATGCCGACAAGCAGCTCGCCTTCACCGCCGACCACGCCCCGGCCCAGCTGGCGGGCATCGCGCCGCGGCTCACCACCCGGTTCGAGGGCGGCCTCGTGGTCGAGCTGGCGCCGCCCGACCGGACGATGCGCGCCGCGATGGTGCGCCGGCTCCTCACCGCGCGTAACGTCGCCGCCGAGGACGAAGCCGTCGACTACCTCGCCTCGCGGCCTGCCGACAGCGCGCGCGCGGTGCAGGGGCTGGTCAACCGCGCCCTCGCCCGGATGGATCCGGCGTCCGAGACCCTCACGATCCAGGCCGCGCGGGTGGCTGTCGAAGGCCGGTCGCAGCGCGCGTCGCAGGCCCAGGCCGTATCGGCGATCGTGCCCGCCGGGCTCGACGCGGTGATGAGCAGCCGCGAGAAGGTCGTGTGGGACTGGCCCGGGACCGCGGACCGGCTGGTCGAGGAGCTGCGCTGATGGCCATCAAGGGCAGCCTCAAGGAAGCCAGTCTCCCCGACGTGCTGCAGCTGCTGTCGATGGGGCAGAAGACGGGATGCCTCTCGGTCGCCGACCGGAGCAATTTCGGCTACGTCTACTTCGACCGTGGCCTGATCACTTACGCCTCCATCGTGAACCGGCGTGACCGGCTCGGCGACATCCTGGTCAAGGGTGGCCTCATCACCAACGACCAGCTGGAGGCGGCCATCGAGCGCCAGTCGCGCGAGCGCGAGAAGCGGCTCGGCGAGCTGCTCGTCGCGATGGAATTCATCTCGCGTCCCGATCTCGAACGGTACATGCGGGTCCAGATCGAGGAGGCGGTCTACTACCTCTTCACCTGGGTCTCCGGCACGTTCAGCTTCGAGAGCGATGTCGCGCCCGAGGCGCAGGACTTCCTGGTCCGCATCACGCCGGAATCGCTGCTGCTCGAAGGGGCGCGCCGGGTCGACGAGTGGAGCCTCATCGAGAAGAAGATCCCCTCGTTCGACCTCATCTTCGTGGTGGATCGCCCGCGGCTCGCCGCCTCCGGCGTCTCGCTCACCCCGGAGCAGGAACGGATCCTCCCGCTGCTGGACGGCCAGCGCGACGTGCTGCGCCTGGTGGACGATTCTGGCCTGCTCGAGTTCGACGTCGGCAAGGCGCTCTACGGGCTCATCACGGCCGGATTCGCGCACCGGCTCGGCCGCACGCAGGCGGAAGAGCTGCCGATGGGCAGCGACGCGCGCGTGGAGGAGCACCGCAACCTCGGACTCGCCTTCTACAAGACGGGGATGCTCGACGAGGCCACCCGCGAGTTCCGCCGCGTGCTCGACCTGCGCCCGGGTGACAGCGAAGCGCACTTCTTCCTCGGCCTGGTCGCGCTGCGCCAGGGACGGTGGGGCGACGGCGTGGACGCGTTCCGCCACGCGGCCGAGCACGGCGGTGGGCAGGCGGCGATCCTGCACAACCTGGCGGTGGCGCTGGAGCAGATGGGCCGCCTCGCCGAAGCCGACGCCGCCTTCTCGGAAGCCGCCGCGCGCGCTCCCGAGGATTGGCGGGTAGCGCTGGGGTGGGGCGTCGTCGCCCTGAAGCGCGGGCAGGGCGCGCCGGCGGTCGAGCGGCTCGACCGGGCGCGCCAGCTCGCGCCCGGGGGCCAGCCGACCAGCGCGGTGTGGTACTGGGCCCGCTCGCTCGCGGCCGTGCTCGCGGGCCGCGAGGTGGAGGCGCTCCCGCTGGCGGAAGAGGGGCTCGCCCGGTTCCCGCACAGCGCGCCGCTCAAGAACAACATTGCGGTGCTGTGCGAGCGCCGCGGCGACGTGGAGCGGGCGCAACAGCTCCTGGAGGCCGCGCTCGAGGAGGAGCCGTCGCTGCCACAGCTCTCCAAGAACCTGGGAGACCTGCTCTACCGGAGCGGACGCGCCGATGAGGCGCGCCAGGCGTTTCAGCGCGCCATCAAGCTCGCGCCGCGGCTGGGCGACGACGTGTACTTCAAGCTGGGCAACCTCGCGATGCGGGAGCGCGACACGCAGCGAGCGGAAGCCTATTGGCGGGAGGCGCTCGCGCTGAATCCTGCGCACGAGCTTGCCCGTGCCAATCTCGAGACGCTGGAGCGGATCTGAAGGCGCCACTCGACGACCCGGCCTTGCAGTCGCTGATGGGCAAGGTCGAGCGGGAGCGTGGTCTCGCGCTGTCGAGCTACAAGCAGCCCTGCCTCAAGCGGCGCCTGGCGGTCCGGATGCGTGCGCGCGGCGTCCTCAGCTACGCCGCCTACGCCACGGTGCTGGACCGGGAGCCGGGGGAGTACGACCTCCTGCTCGACGCGCTCACCATCAACGTCACGAAGTTCTTCCGCAATCCCGAGACCTTCGCGCTGCTGCGCGAGACGGTGGTGCCCCGTCTCTGGGCGGCGGCGGGCCCGGTGACGGTCTGGTCGGCGGGCTGCGCTTCCGGCGAGGAGCCGTATTCGCTCGCGCTGCTGTTCGCCGAGCGGGCGCGGATGGGCGCGCTCAAGGCACGCTTCCGCATCGACGCCACGGATCTGGACCCGGGGGCGCTGGAGGCGTTGCGCCGCGCCGAGTATGCGTCCGCTGCGGTCGAAAACGTCCCGCCTCCGCTGCTCGAGCGCTTCTTCACTCCGGGGCCCCCGTATCGCCTGGATCCGGCCGTGACGCGCCTGGTGCGACCCCTGGCGCACGACCTCACCCGGGAGCCCCCCCCGCAGCCGCCCTACCAATTGATCGTGTGCCGGAACGTGGTGATCTACTTCGACCGCCCGACTCAGGAGCGGCTGTTCTCGACCTTCGCCGACGCGCTCGTACCGGGCGGCCTGCTGCTGCTGGGCAAGGTGGAAACGCTGTTCGGGCCGGCGCGCGCGCGCCTCGAACTCGAAGAGCCGCGGGAGCGGCTGTTCCGCCGGCTATGAGGGAGCGCGTGGTGCGGGTGGCGGACTGGGCAGTCGAGGCCGGCGACGTGGTGCTGGTGACGCTGGGGCTCGGCTCGTGCGTGGCGATGGTGCTCTACGATCCGGTGTCCCGCACGGGTGGGCTGGCGCACCTGCTGCTCCCCTCGCCCAGCCTGGCGCGCGATCAGTCCAATCCCGGGCGGTTCCCGGAGACCGTGCTGCCGCTCCTGCTGGGGCGGATGGTGGCAACGGGTGCGGAGCGGGACCGCATCACGGCGCGGCTGGTGGGTGGAGCCAGCATGTTCGGCTCGAGCAGCGGGACGCCGGGGCCGCTCGCGATGGGGGAGCGTAACGTGGTCTCGGCGCGGCAGGTGCTCGCGGCGGCGCAGGTCCCGGTGGTCGGCGAGGACGTGTTGAAGAACTACGGGCGCTCGGTCTACTTCTTCCTCGACGACGGGCGCATCGAGGTGCGCACGGTGGCGCGTGGCACCGTCGTCCTCTAGCGGCGCCGACCCGGCCGCGCCGGCCGCGCCCCCCACCGTGCTGGTGGTGGACGACAGCGCGCTGATCCGCCGCGTGCTGTCGGACCTCATCGCGGGGTCGGGGGAGTTCCGGGTGGTCGCCACCGCGCGGAACGGGCTCGATGCATTGAAGAAGGTGCAGTCGTTGGGGCCCGACCTGGTCACCATGGACCTCGCCATGCCGGAGCTCGACGGGCTGGGCGCCATCGAACGGCTCATGCACGAGGCACCGCGGCCCATCGTCGTGGTGTCCGCCCGCGCGGGGCACGGCAGCGCCGAGGCGATCCGAGCGCTCGAATTGGGCGCGGTGGACCTGGTGGAGAAGCCGGCGAGCGGCGGCGCGCTCGAGCTGGCGTCGCTGGGCCCGCGGTTGCTGGAGGCGCTTCGCGCGGCCGCGGCCGCTGATCGGACGCAGCTCGGCTCGCGCGAGGCCCACGCCAGGACGGCTCCGCGGGTGGCGCGGGCGGCGGGGGCGGCCCGCTTCGCCCTGGCGGTGGCCGCGTCGACCGGCGGGCCGCGTGCCCTGGTCGAGCTGCTCCCCTCGCTCCCGGCGGGTCTGGGGCTGGCCGTGTTCGTCGTCCAGCACATGCCGGCGGGTTTCACCCGGAGCCTGGCTGAGCGACTCGACGGCCTGTGCGCGCTCCGCGTGCTCGAGGGTGCCGCGGCAGCTGCCGTCGCGGCGGACACGGTGTACGTGGCGCCCGGGGACTTCCACATGCGCGTGCGGGTTGCAGGCATTGGGAGCGGGGCGACGCTCGAGCTGGCGCAGGACCCGCCGCTGTGGGGCGTGCGCCCGGCCGCCGACCACCTGCTGCGCAGCGTCGCGGAGTCGTACGGTCGTGCCGCGCTGGGAGTCGTGCTCACCGGGATGGGCCGCGACGGCGCGGGAGGCCTGGCCGCCATCCGCCAGGCCGGGGGAGCGACCTTCGCCCAGGACCGCGGCTCGTCGGTGGTCTACGGGATGCCGCACGCGGCGGTGCAGGCCGGCGCGGCGGGGGAAGTGGTCCCGCTCGGCGCGATGGCCGAGCGGGTCGTGGCGGAGATCCGGCGCCGTGCGGGGGCGCGCGCGTGACGGCGCCCACCGCGCCGGCACTCCTGGTCGCGCGGGTCGGCGCCGAGCGGTATGGCTTCGACATCGGGGCGGTGCGCGAGGTCGTCGCCATCGAGGGCGTGGCGGACGTGCCGGCCGTCTCCGCGGCGGTGCGCGGCGTGATGCCGCGCCGGCAGCGGCACGTGTCGGTGATTTCCCTCGCGGCGCTGCTGTCGGGCGGCGCACTTCCGCGGGAGACGGGCGGCGCCGCCATTGTGGTGTCGCTGGGCGGCGCGGAGCTGGCGCTGGAGGTGGACGAGGTCGAGTCGGTCGTGGACGGCGGGGCTGTGTTCGTCGCTGCCGCGGCCCCCGGCGGCCTGCCGGGGCGCGGCGTGTGGCGCTGCGGGAGTGTGCTGGTGACGGTGCTCGACATGGGGCTGCTGGCCGAGCGGGTGACGGCACTCGAGGAGCGGAAGCGGTGACGAGCCAGGGCGATACCTTCCAGGTGGTCGTATTCCGCGTGGGCGGACACGAGTTCGCCTTCAACATCTTTCAGGTGCAGCGGATCGTCCGCTACGAGCCGCCGGCGGCGCTGCCCAAGGCACCGCCCTTCCTCGAGGGCGTGCTTCAGATCGAGCGCACAGTCGTCCCCGTGATCGATCTCAGGAAGCGCTTCGAGCTGCCGCACGCGCCGCTGGGCGGCGACACCCGCATCATGGTCGTCGAGGCCGACGGGGCCGTGGTCGGCGCGGTGGTCGACGCGGTGACTGAGGTGTTGCGCGTGTCCGCCGACGCGGTCACGCCGCCACCACCGGTGGTGCGGGGCCTCGCCGCCAAGTACGTGCAGGGCATCCTGACCCTCCCCTCGCGCACGGTCGTGCTGCTCCATGCGGGGCGGCTGCTTAATTCGGCGGAGCGCATCGCGCTCCAGGAACTCAGCCCGGAGGCCGCCCATGGCTGACGACTCGGTGCAGGGCTTCAGGCAGCGGCGCGACCAGATCGCGGCCGCGCTCGATGCTGCGGGGACCGCCGCGGCGCTCGGCGCAGTGAAACAGGACATCATCACGCTGTTCAAGCAGGTGGACGGCGCGATCGGCGAGCTCACGGTGCTCAAGGACGAGATCAAGAAGCTGGTGGACCGGTACAAGGAGCGCGAGGCGGATTCGCGCACCGCCTCCGCCCCGGAGTTCGACTCCGCGCGCCCGGTCGTCCAGGCCGATCACATCGGCGCGTCCACCTTCATCGAGAAGGGGTGGAGCCTCATCTCGCTGGGCGACTACGACGGCGCGATCAAGTCGTTGACCAAGGCACTCGGCCTTTCCCCGGGGGATGTGCAGGCCGAATCGCTGCTGGGTTGGGCCCAGATGCTGCGCGAAGACTACGACGACGCCCTCGGCACCTTCCAGAAGGTACTGACCAAGGAGCCGGCCAACTCGCTGGCGCGCATCAACCTTGGTTACATCTGTCTCAAGAAGCGGATCTTCGGTGAGGCAATCGAGCATCTGTCCAAGGCGATCCGCATGGCCAACGACAAGAAGGCCACGCTGTACGCCAATTACTACCTCGGGCTGGTGTACTTGCAGCGCGAGATGTACGAGGACGCCGAGAACTTCTTCCGCAAGACGCTGGAGCTGGGGCCGAACCTGATCGAGGCGTACTATGAGCTGGGCCGGGCCCAGTGGTTCGCCGGAAATCGGGACGCGGCCAGCGGGACGTGGAAGGCCGGCTTCACGGCGAACAAGTTCAATCCCTGGGGCAAGAAGTGCCGCGACGTCCTGGCGGCGGTGAGCGCGGGCGGGGCGCCCCCGCCGCCGCAGTGACGCGCGCTTGACGCGCCTCGGGACGGCGACTATCCTCAGTCGCCATGCAGGGCTCTAACTCTCAGTCTCGGCTGCAGTTCGGGGCCGTGAACGCCGCTCTGTTCGCCGGGGCGGCCTTGGTCTTGGGGGCCGGGTATGTGCTGCTCGCCCGGGGCTCGACGACGGCAGCGCCCGTTCTGCTGGTGCTGGGCTACTGCATTCTCCTCCCCCTTGGCCTCATCTTGTAGGTAGTGCAGTGTCCGCGGGCGAATAGCTCAGTTGGTCCAGAGCGCCTGCCTTACACGCAGGAAGTCGGGGGTTCGAGTCCCTCTTCGCCCACTTCTTGCAAGGCCAGGTGCGCATTGACGGTTATCGGAGGATTCATCGCATGAGGCAGCGTGGAGAGTGCGCTCCCCTGTGGGCGCGGGTGATCGGGGTCAGTCTGCTGGGCCTGGGGTGCTTTGCGGCGCCTTCCGCCGCCCAGCTCGCGCGTTTGCCTGCATCCGTCAATGCTCCCAAGCTGCTGGTCGCGCCGTTCGGGCGGGACCAGGCCGCGGATTCGGGGCTCGCGCTGGCCGCCGCCGACGCCGTCCGGCAGCGTATGCTGCTGAACCACACGGGCGACTTCGCGACCATCACGAAAGAGGCCGTGTGCAAGGCCCTCGAGGAGAGTGGCTTCACCTGCACCCAGCCGCTCGAACCGAGCCAGATCGGGCAGTTGGCGCACCTGCTGAATGCGCGGTACATGATCGACGGCATGGTCTTCCCGCACGGCGCCGATTCGGTGCTCGTGCTGGCGCGCCTGCTCCAGACGGTGCGGCAGAATCCGCTCGCCGCGAGCGCCTCGGTGGTGGCGGATCGTGGCAAGCTCGCGGCCGGGGTCGGCAACGGCCTCGCGGACCGTCTTGCGGATAAGTTCCGCTCCTTTGATCCGATCACCAGCTGTCGCACCGCGCTCGATGCGAAGGACTTCACCAAGGCGGTTGAGGCGGCGAATCGTGCGCTGCGCTATGACCGCGAGAGCGGCGGCGCCTACCTGTGCCTGGCGCAGGTACTCCAGGCCAACGGCGGGAGCACGGACTCGGTGCAGGCCGCCTACGAGCGCGCCCACGACGCCGACTCGCTGAACACGCTGGTGGGCCGGCAGCTGTACCTCATCTACGAGGCGAAGCACGATACCACGCAGATGCTGCGCATGCTGCACAGCATCATGCAGGTGGACGTCGGGGACAACGACGTCAAGAAGGCCGCAGTCCAGATTCAGGTGCGCCGCGGCCACCCGGACAGCGCCGTGGCGATTCTGGATGACGCGCTGACCCGGAATCCGAACCAGGTCGACCTGCTCATCCTGAGGGCCATCTCGCTCGGCGCGGAGAACAAGTTCAGCGACGCCGCGGCCTCGATGGCGTCGGCGGCGGCCGTCGACTCCACCAAGATCGACTCCCTGTTCATCTCTCGGGCGCTCGCCTTCTACGACGCGGCGAACGACTCCGCCACTGCGTTCACCTGGCGGAGGATCTGCACCGTGCGGACGCCGGGCGACGGGGACTGCTGGTTCAAGTACGCGGCCGGGCTGTACGATCGCCATGACACGGCGGGCGCGATCACGGCGATCCGCCAACTCATCCAGCTGCATCCGGAGACGGGGCGCGGGCAGATCGTCTTGGCGAACTGGTTCGGCGTCGCCGGGCAGATGGATTCCTCGCTGGCCGAGGCGATGGCCGCGGTGGCGGCGGACTCGTCGTGGCGGCCGCAGGCGGCCTCGATGTTCCTGCGGGCCGGCTACGCGGCCTTCCAGGCGAAGGACTATCCGAAGACGATCCAGCTCCTGAGCCAGGTGCAGCCCTGGGCGACGGGCCAGCCCCAGGTGACCATCGCGTACCTGATCGGCAACTCGCAGTTCAACATCGGCCTCCCGGCGCTGCAGGCGCTGCAGGCGCTGAAGGTGGACCCTTCGAAACGGGCGTCGGTGGACTCCGCGTGTGCGCTGAGCAAGACGATCCTCGACGAGTTCACGCCTGCGCAGACGAACGTGGCTGCCGGCGCGGCCATCAGCCGGGACGCGGCCAACCAGATCCTGACGTATATCGGCAACGTGACGACGGCGCTCGGGCCGATGCGTACGCGGCTCAAGTGCCCGCAGTAGCTTGTAGGCGTCCCCCTGCGGTTCTATATTGAGCCGCTTGGCCGCGGGGGGCTGTAGCTCAGCTGGTTAGAGTGCCGGTCTGTCACACCGGAGGTCGCGGGTTCGATCCCCGTCAGCCCCGCCATTCCACGCCCCACCTGCCAAGGCAGGCGGGGCGTTGTCTTTCGGGAAGGTGAGAGGTGAAAAGTGAGAGGTGAGGGGGCTCGGTGAGAAGTGAGGGGTCGAACGGCGTGAGAGGGAAGCGCCCTCTCACTTCGTCCTCTCACTCCTCACGTGAGCCTCTCACCTCTCACCTCGCTCACCCCTCACTCGGCGTCGGCGACTTCCGCCACCAGCCCGTGCTGCTGGAGGAGGTCGCGGCCCTGTTCGCCGGCTGTGCGCGCGTTCTGGACGGCACGGTCGGAGGTGGCGGGCACGCGGCGAGGCTGGTGGCGGAAGGCTCCCGGGTGCTGGGCCTGGATCGCGACCCGGAGGCGGTGCGGGCGGCGCGCGAGGTCCTGGGGGGTGCCGCGGAGATTCGGTTGGGCGACTTCGCCGCCGCACCGGCCGATTCGGACGTGACCGCCTTTCAGCCGGACGGCATCCTGCTGGACCTCGGCGTGTCGTCGCCCCAGTTCGACGATCCGGCGCGCGGTTTCAGCTTCCGTCCTGGCACGCCGCTCGACATGCGGATGGCCCGGGACGCGGGGCCGGACGCCGCCGACTGGCTGGCTGAGGCCGCCGAGCCTGAGCTGGCGGCGGCGTTCCACGACTGGGCCGACGAGCGCCACGCCCGCGCGCTGGCGCGCGAGATCGTACGCCGCCGGGCCAACCGGGCGTTCCGGATCAGCGACGACCTGGTGGGAGCGATCCGCGCCGTGCTCGGGCCGCGCAGCGGGCCCGACGATTTCGCCCGGCTGTTTCAGGCCGTCCGCATCGCGGTCAACGGCGAAATCGAGCGCCTCGCCGGCGCGCTGCCCGCCTTACTCGAGGTCGCGGTGGCGGGCGGGGTGCTCGCCGTCATCAGCTATCACTCGGGTGAGGATCGCGTGGTGAAGCACGTGATGAGCGACTGGGCGCGCACGTGCATTTGCCCGCCGGCGCAGCCGGTCTGCACCTGCCGCGGGCGGCCGCTCGGGTCGCAGATCACACGGCGGCCGATCCGGCCCGGCCTCGCCGAAATCGCCGCTAATCCGCGCGCGCGCAGCGCACGGCTGCGCGCCTTCCGGAAGGCGGCGTGACGCTCCGCGGCCGTCACTGGGTGGCCATCTGGCTCGCGGGCTTCCTGGTGATGGCGGCGCTGGTGGTGTGGCGCCAGACCGCAGCGCTGGCCGCGGCGCGGCAGCTGAAAGCGCTCCAGACCACGCGCCAGGCCCTCGAGGTCACGCGCGCAGCGACCAGTGCGGAGATCCGGCACGCGGCGAGCCGGGCGGTGCTGGTGCCGCTCGCGCAGGCCCGGCTTGGGCTCCGCTTGCCCCAGGATACCGAGATCGTCATTCTGCAGGATCCTCGGGCCCGGTGACCGGGTGGTGAGAGCCCCGTCGCGCATCACGTTGGTCGGCATCGCGTTCGCCCTGGCGGCGATCGCCATCCTCGTCAAGGCGGTCGACGTGCAGCTGGTGCACGGCGACCAGTGGCGCCGTCGTGCCCGCGAGCAGCAGACCGTGCGGGTCGCCCTGCCCGCGCGACGCGGAACGCTGTTCGACCGTAACGGCGCGCCGCTCGCCGTGAGCCAGGCCACGTACGGCGTCGGGCTCGCGCCGCAGGAAGTTTCCGACCGGGGCCGCGCCATTGTACTGCTGGCGCGGGTGCTCGGCCGGCCCCAGGCGGAGCTCGCCCGCCTGTTCGCCTCCGACCGCGTGTGGTTCGAGTGGCCCGGGCCGTTCTCCTGGAACGACGTCATGCCCCTGAAGACGCTCCGCGGCGTGTACCTGCAGACGCGGCTGGAGCGCTTCTACCCCCGCCCCGACCTCGCGCCGCGCCTCATCGGCCGGACGGACGACAGTGGCCACGGCGCCAGCGGCCTCGAGCGCGCGCTGGACTCGACCCTGGCCGGCCGGCCCGGGAGTGCCGTGATGCTGCGCGACCAGAGCGGTCGCACCTACCCGTCGCCGTCGCGCCCCGCCGTGGACCCGCAGCCCGGCGCCGACGTGTTCCTCACGCTCGACGCGGAGCTGGAGGAAATCGCGCAGCACGCGCTCACCGTCGCCGTGGACTCGGTCCACGCGAGCGGGGGCGACGTGGTCATCATCCAGCCGGCCAGCGGCGAGGTCCTGGCCATGGCGAGCGTGCGCACGACGACCGCCGAGGGGAACGGGCTCGGCGACGCGTTCGAGCCGGGGTCCACGGCCAAGGTCTTCACCGCGGCCGCGCTGCTCCGCGACGGGAAAGCGGCGCCGGGCGACAAGGTGTATGCGGAGCACGGGGCCTACACGCTCAACGGGCGCATCATCCACGATGAGCACCCGGCGGACACGCTCACCCTCGCCGACGTGATCCGGCTCTCGAGCAACATCGGCATCGCGAAGTTCGGCCAGCGCCTCACCCCCGCCGAGCAGTACGTCGCCCTCCGCGACTTCGGGTTCGGCACCCAGACGGGGGTGGACCTGGCGGGGGAATCCCCCGGGCGGCTGCGGAACCCGCGTGCCTGGACGGTGCTGAGCCCGGCCAGCCTCGCGATGGGCTACGAGCTGGCGGTGACGCCGCTCCAACTCGCGGCGGCGTACGGCGCGCTGGCAAATGGCGGCGTGCTGCTGGAGCCGGCCCTGGTGCGGCAAGTACGGGAGGAAGACGGCGGCACCCGGTGGGCGGCGCGACCGCGGCCGGTGCGGCGGGTGGTCGCCGGCAGCATCGCGGCGGAGCTCACGCGCATGCTGCAGGGCGTGGTGGAGGAGGGTACCGGCCGGAGGGCGGCGCTGGGCACGTACCCGGTCGCGGGCAAGACCGGCACCGCGCGCCGGGCCATCGGCGGCCACTACCTCCCGGGACATTACTGGGCCACCTTCGTGGGCATCTTCCCCGCGCAGGATCCGCAATTGGTGTTGGTGGTGAAGCTCGACGATCCCCAGGGCGCCTACTTTGGCGGGGCCACGGCCGCACCCGTGGTGCGCACGATCCTGGAGGCCGCGCTCGCCACGCCCGGGGTCGCGCTCGACCGCGGCCGGCTGGTGCGCCGCTGGCTCGCGGACTCGGCGGCCGACTCCGCCCTCGCCCCGGTCTCGGCGGCGCCGGGTACCAGCGTGGTCGTGCCGTGGCCGGCGCCGCCGGCGCACCGCGATAGCCTGGCGCCGGTCCCCGTGCCCGATGTCGCGGGCAGCTCGCTGCGCGCGGCCGCGCGCACCCTGCACCGCAGCGGCTTCCAGGTCCGCATCGAAGGGTGGGGCCGCGTGGTCGGGACCACGCCGGCGGTGGGCACCCCGGTGCCGCGCGGGCGCACCGTCGTCGTGCGCGCGGGGGCCGAACGTGCAGGCTGACGCGCTGCGGTCGCGCCTGGAGCGGGAGGGCCTGCTGGTGAGTTGGCCGGCCGATGCGCCCGCCGTCATCCCGGCCATCACCACCGACAGCCGGCGCGTGGAGCCGGACGCCCTGTTCCTCGCGTACGTCGGCAGCCTGGTCGACGGGCACGCCTACGTCGCGGCCGCGGCGCGGGCCGGCGCCACCTTCGCCCTGGTCGAGCACCAGGTCCCGGAGGCGCGGCTCCCGCAGGCGCTGGTGCGCGACGGGAAGCGGGCCGCGGCGGTTGCGGCCAGTGCGTTCTTCGGGAATCCGGGCGAAGCCCTGGTGCTGCTCGCCGTCACCGGGACCAACGGGAAGACGACGACCGCGCACCTGCTGCGTCATCTCTTCGGAGACCGCGCGCCCGCCGGCTCCATCGGCACACTGGGCGCGATCGATGGGCGGGGCGAGCTGCTGCCCACCGCCGGTTCGCTCACCACGCCGGGACCGGTGGAGCTGCACCGTGCGCTCGCCCTGCTACGGCACGCCGGCGTGCAGACAGTGGCCATGGAGGCGTCGTCCCACAGTCTGGACCAGGACCGCATCGCGGGACTCGCGTTCCGTGCCGCCGTCTTCACGAACCTCACGCGCGATCACCTCGACTACCACGGCGACGCAGCGCACTATCTCGCGGCCAAGCTGAAGCTCGACCGCTATCTCGCGCCCGGCGGCTTTCAGGTCATCAACGCCGACGACCATGCCTGGGCGTCGCTCCCGCCGCGGGCTGAGCGCATCACGTTCGGCATCCAGGCTCCGGCGGACGTCCGGGCGGAGGATGTCGAGGGAGACCGCCTGGGGATGCGCTTCCGCCTCGTCGTGCGCGGCAGCTCGGCTCCGGTCGCCCTCCCGCTGCTCGGCACGTTCAACGTCGAGAACGCGCTCGGTGCCGCGGCGGCGGCCGTCGCGCTGGGGCGGGAGCCGGCCTACGTGGCGAAGCGCCTCTCCGCTGCGCCTCAGGTGCCGGGCCGGATGGAGCGTCTCACCGACACGCCGTGCGTGGTGCTGCGCGACTACGCCCACACCCCCGACGCGCTGGAGCGCGCGCTCGCCGCGCTGCGCCCGCTGACCGAGGGGCGCCTGGTGGTGGTGTTCGGCGCGGGCGGCGACCGCGACAAGGGCAAGCGGCCGCTGATGGGTGCCATCGCCGCGCGCGATGCGGACCTGAGCGTCGTGACCTCCGACAACCCGCGGACCGAGGACCCCGAGCAGATCATGCACGAAATCGAAGCCGGCATGGCCGGCACGCCGCACCTCAGGATCGTGGACCGGAAAGCGGCGGTGCTCCGCGCGCTCGCGATCGCGAAGCCCGATGACGTGATTCTCCTGGCGGGTAAGGGCCACGAGACGTACCAGGTGGTAGGGCAGGAGCACCTGCCCCTCGACGAGCGCGCCATCGTCGCGGCGGCCGTCGGCGGCGCCGCGGGCGGGGGCGTGCCGTGACCGCCTTCAGCTGGACCGCCAAGGAGGTGACCAAGGCGCTCGGCCTGCCGGCGGCGTCGTGGGATCACGCCTATGCCGGCGTCTCGACCGATACGCGGTCGTTGAAGGAGCGGGAGCTGCTCGTCGCCTTGAAAGGCGAGCGGTTCGACGCGCACGACTTCCTGAGCGACGCCCGCATGGTCGGTGTGGGCGCGGTCGTGGTGCGGCACAAGACGCCGCGCTGGCCCGGGTTCGACTGGTTCGAAGTGGACGACACCCTCGTGGCGCTGGGACAACTCGCCCGCTACCGTCGCGACGCGTTCCAGGGGCCGGTGGTGGCGATCACGGGCACGACTGGTAAGACCAGCACCAAGGAGCTGGCGGCCGCCGCTCTCGGCGCCCGGTTCCGCGTGCACAAGTCCGACCGGAACCTCAACAACCTGGTGGGTGTGCCGCTCACGCTGCTCGCGGCGCCGGTCGAGGCGGAGATCGCCGTCATCGAGTGCGGGGCCAGCGTCCCGGGCGAGATCGCGCGGCTGCGGGACATCGTGCGTCCCGACGTCGCCGTGGTCACCACTGTGGCCGAGGGGCACCTCGAGGGCTTCGGGAGCCTGGACCGCGTGTTCGACGAGAAGGTCGCCCTGCTGGCGGGCGCGGCGACGGCGGTCGTGGGCACGAGGCCGCCACGCCTGGCGGACGCGGCCCGTCGGTCGGCCAAACGGGTCACGACGGCGGGGCTCGACCCCGCAGGCGAGTGGACGGCCGAGGACGTCACGCTGCTGCCCGACGGCCGGCCCCGCTTTACGGTGCGGGGCGTGGCCGTGGAGCTGCCGCTGCGCGGGCGGCACATGGTGGCCAACGCGCTGGTGGCGCTCGCGATCGCCGACAGCGTGGGCGTCCCGCTCGCCGACGCCGCGGGCGCGCTGGCGCAGGCGCGCCTGCCGGCGGGCCGCTCGGAGGTGCTCGAGCTGGGAGGGATGACCGTCATCAACGATTGCTACAATGCCAACCCCGCGTCGTTCGCGGCGGCACTCGACCTGCTGGCCGCGGTGCGGGGAGGGCGGCGCGTCGTCGTGGTGGTGGGGACGATGCGCGAGCTGGGCGAGGCGTCGCGTGCGCTCCACCGCGAGGTGGCCGAACGGATCGCGGCGGCGCGGCCCGACGTCGTGGCGGCGGTCGGCGAGTTCGTGCCGGCCTTCGAGGCGCTGGCGGGTCGGCTGAAGGGCCGGCAGGTGCTGACGGGAGACACGCCGGACGCGGTGGCCGTGTCCCTCAAGGAGTTGCTGAGACCGGGCGACGTCGTGCTGCTCAAGGCCTCGCGCGGCGTGCAGCTGGAGCGGCTCATCCCCGTGCTGTGGTCTGAGCCCCACGAGGGGCCGGAGGCGGTCGAGGTGCATCCGTGATCTACCAACTGCTGTGGCGCTACGCGCACCAGTACACGCTGGCGAACCTGCTCAGCTACATCTCCTTCCGCGCCGGCGCCGCGATCGCCACCGCGCTGCTGATCGCATTCGTCATCGGGCCCGTCATCATCGCCAGGCTCCAGGCGCACAAGGTGGGCCAGATCGTGCGCGCCGAAGGGCCAGCCACGCACCTCGGCAAGCGCGGCACACCCACGATGGGCGGCGTGATCATCCTGATCGCCGCGGTGGTATCCACCCTGCTGTGGGCGCAGCTCGACAACCGCTTCGTGCTGATCGTGCTGGCGGCCACCATCTGGATGGGCGCGATCGGCTTCGTGGACGACTACCTCAAAGTGGTGCAGCGGCGGTCACGGGGCCTGGTGGCGCGCTACAAGCTGGCGGGCCAGATCTCCTTCGGCCTCGCCCTCGGCGTGGCGCTGCTCATCTTCCCGTGGACGGGAACCGTGCTGCCGCCGTCGTCCACCACGGTCCCGTTCTTCAAGTACGTGTACGTGGTGATGCAGCCGGCGGTCTACATCGTCTTCGTCACCTTCGTGGTGACCGCCTGGTCCAACGCCGTGAACCTCACCGACGGGCTGGACGGGCTGGCCACCGGGCTCTCAGCCATCGCCGCCCTGAGCTTCGCCGCCTTCGCCTACCTGTTCGGCCGCATCGACGCATCGGAGTACCTCAAGGTCTTCTACCTTCCCGGCGCGGGCGAGCTGGCGGTCTTCTGCGCCAGCCTGATGGGGGCGTGCCTCGGCTTCCTCTGGTTCAACGCGCATCCGGCCAAGGTATTCATGGGGGATACCGGGTCGCTCGCCATCGGCGGCGGGCTCGGCACCACGGCCATTCTCCTCAAGGCCGAGTTCCTGCTGGTGCTGGTGGGCGGCGTGTTCGTGGCCGAGGCGGCATCGGTCGTGCTGCAGACCAGCGTCTTCAAGTACCGGCTGCGCCGCTACGGGCGCCCGTTCGCGGAGCAGCACCGCGTGTTCCGGATGGCCCCGCTGCACCACCACTTCGAGCAGCTCGGCTGGCACGAGTCCACCGTGGTGACGCGGTTCTACATCCTCGGGCTCATCTGCGCGCTGATCGGGTTGGGCACGCTCAAGATCCGATGATTCCGGAGCGCTGGAGCACCGGCGAGGTCGCGGTTCTCGGCCTGATGCGGAGCGGCCGCGCCGCCGCGGAGCTGCTGCGGCGGCACGGAGTGGCGGTGTACGCCTCGGACGTGGCGCGCAAGCCGGAGGTGCAGGAGAACGCCGCGGCGCTCCAGGCCGCGGGGTGCGCGGTGGAGGTGGGCCGCCACGATCTCGACCGGATCGCTCGCGCCCGGGCGGTGATCGCCTCGCCCGGCGTGCCGCCTGATGCGCCGCCGCTCGTGGCGGCGCGCGGGGCGGGCGTGCCGGTGCTGGCCGAACTGGAGCTGGGCGCGCGGTTCCTGCCGGGCACTCGGCTCGTGGTGGCGACCGGGACCAAGGGCAAGTCCACGACCATCGCCTGTGTGGCCCACCTGCTCCAGGCGGCGGGGCTGAGCGACGCGGCCGCGGCGGGCAACATCGGGAACCCGATCACGGCGGTGGCGCTGGCGGACCGGCATCCGGCGTGGCTCGCGGTGGAGGCCAGCTCCTTCCAGCTCCACGACTCGCCCAGCCTGGCCCCGGCGGTGGGGATCCTCACCAACCTCTCGCCCGATCACCTCGACCGGTACGGCACGGCTGAGGCGTACTACGCCGACAAGGCGCTCCTCTTTCGCAACGCGACGCCGGACAGCCGCTGGATTGTCAACGGCGACGACCCAGCCGCCGTGGCGATGGCGGCGCGCGCGGCCGGCACCCGCGAGACGTTCTCGCTCACCGCGCGCGCCGCGGCCGGGTTCTACGACCGCGCGGCGCAGTGGCTGGTGGTGCGTGGCACGCCGCTGGTGCGCCGCGCCGACCTCCAGCTCCTGGGCGACCACAACGTCGCCAACGCGCTCGCGGCGGCGCTCGCCGTGCCTCCGGAGGTCGACCGGGAGTGCGTAGCCCGCTCGCTCGCCACCTTCCGCGCGCTGCCGCACCGCCTCGAGCCGGTCCGCGAGCTGGACGGCGTGCTGTGGATCAACGACTCCAAGGCCACCATTCTGAGCGCCGTCGAGGTCGCGCTGGCGAGCGTGCCGCGCCCGGTGGTGCTGCTCCTGGGTGGCCGACCCAAGGTGGATTCGTTTGCGCCGCTCGCGCCGCATCTCAAGAACGTGCGCGCGGTGGTGGCCTACGGCGAGGCGGCGCCGCTGATCGAGCGCGACCTGGGCAGCGCCGCGAAACTGGTGCGCGGCGGCGACTTCGCCGACGTGCTGGCGCGGGCGCGCTCACTGGCGCAGCCGGGCGACGCCGTGCTCCTGGCGCCGGCGTGTACCAGCTTCGACATGTTCGCCAACGCCGAGGACCGCGGCCGGCAGTTCCGGGCCGCCGTCGAGGCCTGGTAGTGGCGCCCAGGGAGCGCTGGATGGGCTGGGAGGCGCGGCTGATGGTGATCATCACCGCCGCGCTGGTCGTGTTCGGACTGGTGTCGGTGTACGCCGCGTCGTCGGCGCTGATGCAGCGCGGGCAGCCGGTCGGCATGTCGCTCGCGCTGGTGCAGGCGGTGGGCGCCGCCGTGGGCGGGATCCTGCTCATCGTGGTCGCGCGCTTCGACCTCGGCCGTCTGCAGAAGCTCGCGTGGCCGCTGATGCTCATCGCCCTCGCCCTGCTGGTCGTCCTGCTCCTGCCGTTCACCCACGCCATCGCCCCGCGCATCAACGGCTCGCGCCGCTGGCTCAAGCTCGGCGTGTCGTTCCAGGTGTCGGAGATCGCCAAGCTGGTCGTCGTCATCTGGACCGCGGCGCTGTGCGCCAAGAAGGGGAAGGAGCTGAGCCACCTCAGCAAGGGGCTGCTCCCCGTGCTGACCATCGTCGTGCCGATGGCGCTGCTGGTCCTGGCGGAGCCCGATCTCTCGACCGCGGTCGTCCTGGTGTTCCTGGCGATGATCGTGTTGTTCGCCGCCGGCGCGCGCGTCGGCCACTTCATCCTGCTGGGGGCCGTCGCGTTTCCGTTGGTGTGGGACCGGATCCAGCACGTGCAGTACCGGCTGCTTCGGCTGACTACGTTCCTGGATCCCGGCACGGACCGGCTGGCGAGCGGCTACCAGATCAACCAATCGCTCATCGGCCTCGGGGCGGGGAAGCTCCTGGGCGTCGGCTTCGGCCAGGGGCAGCAGAAGCTCGGCTTCCTGCCGTACCCCTACTCCGACTTCATCTTCGCCACCATCGGCGAGGAGTGGGGCTTCGTGGGCGTCGTGTTCCTGGTGCTGCTCTACTCGGCGTGGCTCTTCCTGGCGCTGCGGCTGGCGCGCTCGGCGAGCGATCCGTTCCTCCAGTACCTCGGCGTGGGGCTCGCCGCCCTGATCGGCGTGGACGCCTTCCTGCACATGGGCGTCGGACTGGCGCTGGTGCCCACCACGGGCCTGGTGCTGCCGTTCATTTCGTACGGGCGCTCGAGCCTCATCGTCGCGCTGATCGCGACCGGCCTCCTGCTGAATCTCGGCACCAAGCGGCGCGCGGTGGCGCGGTAGGCTGGACCGGAGAGAGCCCGCAGACTCGCTGCCGCGTCACGCAACCGGCCGGCAGCGTTTCCCGCGTGCGGGGCGTGGGGCAGGCGCGGGCGTGGGGCAGAGGAATGAGGCTCCCCTGCCAATCGCTGGCCGAGCGGCGCTCTCACGAACTCTCAGATACATGATCGCCGGCTCCCGAGCCCAATCCTCTCTCCGGTCGCCGATCGCCCAGCGCCGCCCAGTGAGGCCTGCCTGAACCGTGGTCTGGGGGCCCCGCGGTATCGCGCAACTTCGTATGTGAACTCGCTGTCGGCTCCTCACTGCCGTCCTCTGGAAAACCGACGAGATGGCTTCAGTTTGGCTCCGGGCAAGTGACGCCAGCCTAACGGTCTCGTGCTACGATTGCAGTGTCGGGTAGCTGAACGACCGGAGGGCCAGCCCCCAAGGCCTGCCCTCCCTTGACCGGACGGATGCCAATGAACCGCCTGTGGCTTCCTCTCCTCGCTCTCGGCCTTCTGTCAGTGGGGGCCGCGCGTGCCCAGGACAGCCTACCCGAGCCGCTGCGCCAGGCGCGCGCGTCGGTCGCTGCCGGCAACATCGAGGACGCAATCCGTGTCGCGGAGCGGTACACGGGCGAGCACCCGCGGGATGCGCGTGGATTCCTGGTGCTGGGCGACGCGTACTTCAAGCGGATGCCGGCGGGGCGCTTCCTGGCCGCTCGCTCGTACCAGGAGGCCGAGCGCCTCGCGCCTCAGGACCCGGCGCCTCCTTACCGGTACGCCGAGGTCGGCCTCTGGCTCGGTGGGGACGACGGCGAGGGCATGGCGAAACAGGGACTGGAACGGGTGCTCGCGCTCGATCCACTATACCGGGATGCGTGGGACGATTGGCTGACGTTGTTTCGGAACTCCGGCTCTCGCCGCCATATGGCGGAACAGCTGGCGCCATATAGCGGCAACCCGCTGATCCGATCGCGGCTCGCGCAGCTGGCAATCGAGGAAGAGCGGTACGACGAAGCGAATCAGCTGCTGGATTCGGCGTTGGCCGCTGACCCGACGAATCCGGCCTGGTTGGCGCTTCGGGCGCAGAGCGCGTTCGAGGCGGGGGACACCATCACGGGGTGGGACTTCTTCCGCCGCGCGCTGGCGCACGCCGACCAAGACTCGACGAGCGCCTTGTGGCATCAGGCGATCGGGATCGCGTGGCCCTGGGAGATGCGCGTTTGGGTAGCGGGTGTACCGGCTGCGCAGAAGGGGGACTGGCTGGCGAGCTTCTGGGCGCGTCGTAATCCGAATCTCTTCGCGGGCGTCAACCATCGGCTCGCTGAGCACTTCGAGCGCCTGCGCTACGCGCGGAAGCACTATCCTCTGCTGCATCCGTTGATCTCGTACCATCGGAGCCAGATCGCCCGAGCGATGAGCCTGGAGCCGTCGGCAGGAGAGCGGGAGTACAACCAGCGGTGCGAGATGTATGAGGTCCTCGTGGCAACTAGGCTGCACGTGCCACATCCGGGGCAAGCAGGATCGGCGGCCTGGGGGATACCACTGCCGGGCGTGAGCCAGGCGAGCGATCAGGCGCGGATCAACCCCGATCCCCTTTCCATCCTCACGGCCGAGGAGCGAGACGGACTCACAAGCCTCGCCCACAGCGTCGGCATGGGTTCACCCATCCCGGCCGGGCTCACGCAGTCGCTCTTTGCGCCGCTCAACCTCAGCCTGAGAGGCATGGACAGCGTCGCGGCGCGGATCGGCTACAATCTGGCCACGGGTCTGGATGACCGCGGAGTGATGTACCTGCGCTTCGGGCCGCCGGACCAGCAATTCGTGGGCGGGAAGAACCCCGCGGACGCCCAGTGCAACGTCCCGGATGTCGAACGGTGGGACTACGCTGAGTACGGCGAGGTGCGGTTCGCCCGGCCGAGCGCATTCTCCAAGGGCGAGCGGAACGTGCCCGATATGGTGTTCCGGGCGATGAACGAGCGGCAGTTCGCGGCTGCGCAGACCGGGCTGACACGGGACGCCAGTTCGGAGCCGGCGCCGCTGGAGTTTGGCATATGGACCGCCCAGTTCGCCGATCCGGCCGACGCCGGGGTGACAGACCTGGTGGTGGTTGCCACGCGGGGAGCGGTCGCGGCATCGCTCCATGGCACGGCCAGCGCCGGCGACATCTGGATCGATCATCGCGGCGCGGTGACGGTACACAGCGATTCGGGTCGCTACGTGTTGGTGGCACAGGCACAGGACTCGGGCCTACTCGGCCGCCAGACCCTGGCGATCACGGTGCGCCCATTCGCCCGCGCGCCGGCGGTGAGCGACCTCCTCTTGGCGCCGGCGTGGGACGAGCGCAACGCTGACCGCGCAGCGATGCTCACCCACGTCCAACGAACCCTGGTCTTCCCGCAAGGCACGACGATCCGGAGCTACGCCGAGGTCTACGGCATGCGGCCCGACGCCGGGACGGTGCGCTACCGGGCAGAATATGAGCTCCTGCGGACTGAGGCTCCCGAGCGCGACATCCAGCTCGAGCAGTGGCCGACGGCTACGCGCATCGAGTTTCAGCGAGAGCGCCGCGCCGCCGCTGAGGGCACGGAAGTCGAGACGCTCGACATTACTCCGGCCCAGTTGCCGCCCGGCAAGTACTTGTTGCGGGTGCGGATCGAGGATCTCGTGGCGAGTCGGGACGCCGGCCGCGGCTCGATCAGCTTCGCCGTACGCTGAGTCGGCCGGCGCCCGCTCGGCTGAGTCGGCTGGCGCGCACTCCGCTGAGTCGGCTGATGCACGCTCAGCGCCGTAGCGCGCCTCGACTGCACGGAGGCTCCCGCGTAGTTTGCAGTCCGTGAACAAGGCTCCGAGCCCACCGCGGTGACCACCGTCCTCTTCACCGGCGGCGGCACCGGCGGGCACCTGATGCCGGCCCTGGCGATCGCCGAGGAGATGGTGCGGCTCGAGCCGAGCGTCCGGCCGTTCTTCGTTGGCAGCCAGCGCGGCGTCGAGGCGAGCGTGCTGCCGCAGCGGCCGTGGCCGTACGAGCTGCTCCCGCTCGAGCCGCTGTGGCGCCGTCGCTGGTGGAAGAACGTCCACCTCCCGTTTGCCCTGTTTGCTTCGCTGCGGGCGGTGCGCGCCATCCTGCAGCGTGAGACGCCGGCGCTGGTCGTCGGCACTGGCGGCTACGTCGCGGGGCCGGTGGTGTGGGCGGCCATCAACCGCGGCATCCCCGCCGTGCTGCAGGAGCAGAACGCGTATCCCGGTCTCGCCACCCGGCGGCTGGCGCGCCGCGCACGGCAGGTGCACCTCGGCTTCCCCGAAGCCCGCGCCCGCCTGTCCGTGGGTCCGGGGACGTCGGTATTCGACAGCGGCAACCCGATCCCGCCGCCTCCGGCGCAGCGGCCGTCCAAGCCGGAGGCGAAGCGCCGACTTGGGTTTCCCGACGGCCGGCCGCTGGTCTTCGTCACGGGCGGGAGCCAGGGGGCGCTGCCGGTCAATCTCGCCGTGGCGGACGCGCTTCGCGGGAGCGCGTTCCCGACGGGAGCGTCGCTGCTGTGGCAGTGCGGGGCAGGCTCCCTCGAGCAGTTTGCGACATTCCGTGTGGCGGGGCGCGTCTCGGTCGAGCCGTTCATCGACCCCGTGGCCAACGCGTACGCCGCTGCCGACCTGGTCGTGTCCCGGGCGGGGGCGATGACGTTGGCTGGTCTCGCGGCATGGGGACTCCCGGCGATCCTGGTTCCGCTGCCGACGGCCGCCGCGGGACACCAGCTCTCCAACGCCCAGGCCCTGGCCCAGTCGGGCGCCGCCGTACTCCTCCAGCAACAGGAACTGACCGGTTCCGTCCTCAGCGAAGCGGTCGGCGCTCTGCTCGCTGATCCTGCAAGAATGGCTGCTCTCGAGACGCAGATGGCGACCCGGGCGCGCCCGAACGCGGCCACCGCAATAGCTTCCGAAGCCCTAAAGGTGATGTGGAAAAACTAGGGAACGCTCTTTCGCAAGCGTAGGTGGGATTTTATATTAGCCGCCTGTTGATATCGCTCTTTTCCCCTGACGACCCTCGCCCCGTTCATTTCATGGGGGTCGCTGGCGCCGGGATGAGCGCACTTGCTCTGCTCGCACGGCGACGGGGTGTGGCGGTCAGCGGATGTGACCGCGATCCCGAGGGGGCAGGAGGGGCGTCCAGTTCGGCGGACGTGCGAAGGGCTGGTGGGGTGGTGTTCGCTGGCCACGACCCCAGCCATGTGAGCGGGGTCAAGGCGGTTGTGGTGACCGCCGCCGTCCCTCCCGCTCACCCGGAACTTGAAAGGGCACGGGCACTTGGAATTCCGATCGTGCGCCGTGCCGATGCGCTGGCAGCCGCAATCGCTCTTGGTCGAGTCGTCGCCGTCGCCGGGACCCACGGCAAGACCACGACGACGGCGATGACGACCGAAGCGCTCGCGGCCGCTGGGCTGGATCCGACTGGGATCGCTGGCGGCCGCATCGCTTCGTGGGGTGGGAACACCAGGTTCGGCGGCGATGCCGTCTTCGTTGTTGAGGCGGACGAGTACGACAAGTCGTTTCTCGCACTGTCCGCCGAAGTCGCTGTCATCAATAACGTTGAAGCTGATCACCTCGAGTGCTATGGGAGTCTCGAGGCGCTCGAAGAAGCGTTCGCGCAGTTCGCCAGGCCGGCGCGCCGGGTGATCTCGGGCGCGGATGACCCCGGTGCATGCCGTGTGGCGGTCCGCGCTGGGCGCCCGACATGGACGGTAGGTGTTGCGGCGCAAGCGGATGTGCGTATCGGCAACGTGCGGCAATCGCCCACAGGGAGCGAGGCGACTATCTCCCTGCCGGGCGGCAGGACGGCCGAGCTGAGGCTGAAGGTGCCCGGCATGCACAATGTCCGGAACGCGGCTGCCGCTTTGGCGGTGACAGTGGAGTTGGGGGGGAGCGTCGAGGCGGCGCTCGAGGCGCTTGCGGCGTTCGAGGGAGTCGGTCGCAGGTTCGAGTTGGTGGGATCGGTGTCGGGGGTGACGGTCGTGGACGACTACGCCCACCACCCGACCGAGATAGCCGCGACGCTCGAGGGGGCGAGGCAGGCGTATCCGGGCCGGCGGCTGGTGGCGGTCTTCCAGCCGCACCTGTTCTCCCGCACGGCGCTCCACGGTGCGGCGATGGGGAAGGCGCTCGGGCGCGCGGACGTGGTCGTGGTGACCGACGTGTACGCTGCACGCGAGGCGCCGATCGAGGGGGTGACCGGACGGATCGTGGCGGATGCGGCCCGGCGCCCCGACGGTGAAGTGCATTGGGTGGCGAATCGGAACGATCTGGCGGCGCGGGTCGCCTCGCTGGTCAGGACGGGTGACGTGGTGTTGACCCTCGGCGCTGGCGACGTGACCGCGGCGGGGCGCGAGTTGCTCGCGCGGCTCGCGGAGCGGAAGGGCGCGGCGCTGTGATCCGGGTGGAGCGGGTGGCGATCGCGGTGGCGGTGGTGGGAGCGGTGACGGCACCGTGGTGGGGCCCGCGGGCACTCGGCCACTTCCGGTTCTTCGCGTCACGGCGGGTCGAGGTGAACGGCGCCCGCTATCTCGCGCCGGCGACCATCGTGGCGGCGCTGGGTTTGAAGCCCGGCGCCAGCGTCTGGTCGGACACGAAGGCGATGGAGCGGCGGGTTGGAGCGCTGGTGGGGGTGCGGTCGGTGGATGTCTCACGCCGCCTTCCGAGCACGCTGGTGGTGACGGTTTCCGAGGTGGAGCCGGTGGCGCTGGCCGAGGGGCCGGCGGGGCTCGTGCCGCTGGATTCGGGCGGCCGGCCGTTGCCGTACGATCCGGCCGCCGTCGCGGTGGACGCGCCGGTGGTGGAGCGAGCGGACGCGCGACTCATGGTGGCGCTTGCGACGGTGCGGGCCACCGACCTCGGCTTGTTCGCCGACATCGCGGCGGCCCGCGCCGCCGCCGGGGGGGCTGTGGTGCTGGAGCTCGAGGAGGGCCGGCTGCGCGTTGGGACGCCGCTCGATCCGGCGGTGGTGCGGGCCGTGGCGGCGGTGCGGCGCGACCTCGCGGCACGCGGGCAGCAATGGGAAGAGCTGGACGGGCGGTTCCGCGGCTGGGTCGTTGTGCGGCGCGCGGCCGAGGCCAAGCCGGGCCGGAAGCGGGCGGCGTGATGCGGGAGCTGGTGTGCGGGCTCGACGTCGGCACCACCAAGACGTGCGCGGTGATCGCCGAGATCGCCGGGGACCTGCCGCGCTCCCCGGAGGCCCGGATCCTGGGTGTGGGCCGGGCGCGCACCAGCGGGGTGCGGCGCGGCGTGGTGCGCGACATCGACGAGACGACGCGTTCCGTAGTGGAGGCGGTGGCGGCCGCCGAGCGGATGGCGGGCTTCAAGGTCGAGGGGGTGTGGGTCGGGATTGCGGGCGAGCACGTGCACGCGATCACCTCGCCCGGCGTGGTGGCGGTCACGTCGCCCGAGATCCGCCAAGCGGACGTGGACCGGGTGATCGAGGTGGCGCGGGCGGTGGTGCTGGGGCCGGACAGCGAGATCCTGCACGTGATTCCGCAGGAGTTCATCGTCGACCGGCAGCGCGGCATCTCCGATCCGGTGGGGATGACCGGGACGCGGCTCGAGGTGGACGTCTTCCTGACGACGATGTCCAGCTCGGTCGGCCAGAACCTGCGCCGGGCGATCGAGCGCGCCGGGTATCACGTGGCGGGCTTCGTACTGGAGCCGCTGGCCGCGAGCTACGCGACGGTGACGGAAGACGAGCGGGAGCTGGGCGTGGCGCTGGTGGAGCTGGGAGCCAGCAGCACGGGCCTCGCTATCTTCCACGACGACAAGTTCCGCCACCTGTGGACGTTCGGGTTCGCTGGTGCGCACGTGACCAGCGACATCGCGATGGGGCTGTCGGTGACGCAGGCCGACGCCGAGCGCCTCAAGGAGCGCTACGGCATCGCGTACCGGCCCCTGGTGGATCCGCAGGAGACGATCGAGCTGCCGAGCCCGGCGGGACAGGAGCCGCGGCACGTGTTGCGCGACATCCTGGCGGACATCATCCACCAGCGCCTCGACGAGGTGCTGGGCGCGGTGGCGCGCGAGATCGAGCGGGTCGGGTATGTGGGCAAGCTGCCGGCGGGGGTCGTGCTGACCGGCGGGACGGCGCAGCTGGCGGGCATCGTGGAGCTGGCCCGGGACGTGTTCGGGATGCCGGTCCGCCTGGGGGTGCCGGGGCAGCACCTGTCGGGGAACCTGATTGACGCCGTGGAGCAGCCGCGGTTCAGCACGGCGACCGGATTGGCGTTGTACGCCATCCACGAGATGGCGCGCGGGGCGGCGCAGGGCGGTGCACGGGCGGTGACGGTGGACCGGGTTCTGGGCTCGGTGCGCCGCTGGTTGACCGACTTCTTCTAGACCTAGCTCAGCGGGAGCGCGTCATGATCTTCGAGCTCGAGGAAACCGTTCAGCAGAACGCGCGGATGAAGGTCGTCGGTGTCGGTGGCGGCGGTGGCAACGCCGTCAACCGGATGATCGAGGAGCACCTGACCGGTGTGGAGTTCATCTCGGTCAACACCGACGCGCAGGCGCTGCTGAACTCCCGGTCGGACATCAAGGTCCAGATCGGGAAGAAGCTCACGCGCGGCCTCGGGGCGGGCGCGCGGCCGGAGATCGGCCGCCAGGCCATCGAGGAAAACCGCGAGGACACCAGCCGCGTGATCCACGGGGCCGACCTGGTCTTCGTGACCTGCGGGATGGGGGGCGGCACCGGCACGGGGGCGGCGCCGATCATCGCCGCGATGGCGCGGGAGATGGGCGCCCTCACGGTGGGGATCGTGACCAAGCCCTTCCTGTTCGAGGGCAAGAAGCGGATGAAGCAGGCGGAGATGGGCATCGCCGAGCTGCGCAAGCACGTGGACACGATGATCGTCGTGCCCAACGAGCGGCTGCTCGCGGTGGCGGGCAAGGGGATGCCGTTCCTCGACGCGCTGAAGAAAGCGGACGAGGTCCTGCTCAACGCGACCCGCGGGATCTCCACCCTGATCAGCGTGACGGGGCTGGTGAACGTGGACTTCGCCGACGTCCGCACCGTGATGCAGAACGGCGGCTCGGCGCTGATGGGCACGGGGACGGGGAAGGGCGACAACCGGGCGCTGGAGGCGGCGCAGCAGGCCATCTCGAGCCCGCTGCTGGACAACGTGTCGATCAACGGCGCCACCGGCGCGCTGGTCAACATCACCGGCGGCGCGGATCTCACGCTGGGTGAGGTGACGCAGATCAGCGACACGATCCACGACGCGGCCGGCGAGGATGCGGACGTCATCTTCGGCGCCGTGGTCGATCCCGCGATGGAAGGCGAGATCCGCGTCACCGTGATCGCGACCGGCTTCGACCGTCGCGATGTCAAGGAGATCGGGCCGCGCGCGGCGGGCGTCATCCAGTTCCCGCAGCGCCAGTCGGCGGGGTTGCGCGCGACCGGCACGCAGCAGGCGGCCGCGGCGGGCGGGGCGGGATCCGCGCCCGCGGGCCCACGGCGTTCGGGCGCGGCACCGGCCGGCGGCACGCCACCGGCGAGCAGCGAGCCGCTGTCCGACATGGAGATCCCGACCTTCATCCGCCGGCAGATGGATTGACCTTGCCGACGCGGCGGCAGGTCGCGTTGCTGGTCGCGGCGCTGGCCCTCGCGGGCGGCGCCACGGTGGGGTACGCGCGCCGGCAGGGCCTGCTGGGCGGGCTGAGGACCGCGCCCGCGCTGCTGGTGACGGGCGCCCCGATCGAGACCATCGCCGACACCCTGAAGAGCCGCGAGACGGTGTCGCAGCTGTTCGAGCGGCGCGGGGTCACCGACGTGAACTGGCCGGCGGTCGCGCAGGCGGTGCGCAACTTCCAGCCCGGGCGGCTCAAGGCGGGGCTGGTCTTCCTCTTCCAGCAGCGCCATGGCGCGGCGGCGCCGCACGCGGTGGCCGCGCGGATGTCGCGCGACGAGCGGTTGCACCTGGTGCGGGTCGCGGACCACTGGGACGCGTCGCTCGAGCGCATTGCGTGGCGCGCCGAGCCGCTGGTGGTGGACGGTGCCATTACGCGCAACTCCAGCAGCGTGTACGAGGCGATGGACAACGCGGTGAGCGACGCGGTCCTCGTGCGTGAGGAGCGCTCGCAGCTGGTGTGGGGTCTCGCCGACGTGTACGACTGGGAGGTCGACTTCGCGCGCGACCTGCAACCCGGCGACCGCTTCCACGTGGTGGCGGAGCGCCTGGTTTCCGGCGAGGGCGACGTGCGCTTCGGCCGGGTGCTGGCGGCGCGACTCGATCTCTCGGGCCGGCGGCTGTACGCCTTCCGCTTCGATAACGGCGAGAAGCCGGCGTTCTGGGACGAGAACGGGCGGTCGCTGCAGCGCGATTTCCTCCGTTCGCCGCTGCGCTACCGGCGGGTGAGCAGCCGGTTCAGCGCGTCGCGCTGGCAGCCGATCCTCCACTACTACCGCGCGCACCTCGGCACCGACTTCGCGGCCGACTACGGCACCGAGGTTCGGAGCGTGGGCGACGGGGTGGTGGCGTTCGCGGGCCGCGAGGGGGGCTACGGCAACCTGATCGAGGTCCGGCATCCGCGCGGGTTCGAGACCCGCTACGGGCACCTGTCGCGGTTCGCCGACGGTATCCACGCGGGCGCACGGGTCGAGCAGAACGAGGTCATCGGGTACGTGGGCAGCAGCGGCCTCTCGACCGGTCCCCACCTGCACTTCGAGGTCCGGCAGAACGGGCGCGCGATCAACCCGCTGCGGGAGTTGGGAGGCGCCGCCCCCGGCGCGCCGATCGCGGCCGATCGCCGTGCCGCGTTCGAGCAGGAAAGACAGCGCCTGCTGCAACTCCTCGAGCCCTCTCCTCCGGCCGTCGTCGCGAGCACGCCGCGCACCTGAGGCGCCGCCTCGGGACGTCTTCGAGCCATTCGGTGGACCTGTACCCCGCCAGTGATGTCCGTGACGGGCGGGTCGCGCGCACGCGGCACGGCAGCGCGGGCGTGGCGCTCCGGCGCGCGCTGCCCGAAGGGCGGCTCACGCTGCGCGAGGCACTCACGTGCTCGTCGTCGCGCTAGGCCTCGCCGCGGTCGGCGCGGCGCTCGCCGTCTATCTGCTGCTGGAGCAGGTGGGCGCGGCGGGGATTCCCCTCGCCCTGCTGCGCGCGGCGGCGTGGGGTTGCCTCGCCGTCCTCCTCCTCGATCCCGGATGCCGGCGCTCGGGCGGCGCATCCGCTCCCGTCGTGCTGCTCGACCATTCGCTGTCGATGAGCGAGCCCGGCGACCTGGCCGGCTCCGGGGGAGCGCGCTGGCGCGTCGCGCTGGACACCGCGCGGGCCATCGCCGGGCGCGGCGGCCAGATCCTGCTGTTCGGGGCACAGCCGGTGGCCCTGCGCGACGGGGCCGTCCCCGATGCGCCGGTCACCCGGCTGCTGCCGGCGTGGCGCGAGGCGGCGGCCCTGGGCGGCCCGGTCGCGGTGGTCACCGACGGTGAGGTGGATGACGCCCGCGACCTGCCCCAGGATTTCCTGCGCTCCGCCCGCGTGGTCGTGTTGCCGCGGCCGGCCAGGGCCGACGTGGGGGTCGCGGTTCTCGACCTGCCGCTGGCGCTGCGCGCGGGCGACACCGCGATCGCGGGCGTGGTGCTCGTGGCGGCGGGCACGGCGCCGTCGGACACGGCGGTGCTCGAGCTGCTCGAGGGAGCGCGCGTCGTGTCGCGGGCGAAGGTCGCGCTCGGCGCGGGCGGCAGCCTGCGCCGCGAGCTGCGGTTCGTGCCCGCCGCGCCGCCCGAGGGTACCGAGCGGGAGGTCCGACGCTACGAGGCCCGGGTTAGCGGCGTGCGCGACGACGCCGAGCCGCGCGACGACGCGCGGACCACCCTGGCGGAGGTGTCGCGCACCACCGCGATCGCGGTGTTCTCGGACAGCCCGGATTGGGACTTCCGCGCCCTCGCCCGCACGCTGCCGCAGACGGCTGGCGTGCCCGTGCGCGTATTCGCGCGGGTGGTGCCCGGCGGTCCCTGGCGCGACGCCGGAAGCCTCACGCCCATCGCGCAGGACGTGATCCAGGCCGCGGCGCGGGGCGCTTCACTCGTGGTGGTGCACGGCACGCTGCAGGGCACGGCCTCGATGGCAGCGCTGGCGCGCCACGCGCTGTGGCGCTGGACGGCGGCGCGCGGGGGCCAGGTCACGGGCGACTGGTACGTCGTGCCGTCGGAGACTCCGTCGCCCGTGGGGAGCGCCCTCACGGGCGTTTCCGCCGACAGCCTCCCTCCGCTCGAGGCGCTGGCGGAGCGGCCGGCGGACTCCACCGAGTGGACCGCCGTCGCGGCGCGCTTCGCCCGCCGCGGGCGGGCCTGGCCTGCGATCGTGGGCTCGGAGGGCGCGGATCGTCGCGTCGTGCAGGTGCTGGCATCCGGCTTCTGGCGCTGGTCGAGCAAGGGGGGAGTGGCGGCGGAAGGGTACCGTTCGCTGGTGGCCGCGCTCACCGACTGGCTGCTGGCGCAGCCGGCGCGCGAGGGCTCGACGCTGGTGGCACGGCGCGATTCTCTCAATCGTGGACTGGACGAGTTGCTGCCGAGGCCGCGCACCCTTGAGAGCCAACCGGGCAGCCGGGCAGCGGCGGCGGGCGCGACGGAGCCGGTGCGAAGGATGATGTGGGTGTATGCTGTGGCGCTGGGGGCATTGGTACTGGAATGGGCTGCCAGACGTAGGAGAGGAATGCGATGACGGGGAGGTGATGACGTGATGGAGGTGATGAGGTGATGAGGCGATGACGGGTGCGAGGCCATCATCACTTCACCACCCCATCACTTCATCACCTTCATCACCTCCCCGTCCTCGGATCTCGCCCGGAGAGCGGAGGTCTGGAGTGGCAGGTTTGTGGAGCCGCATCAAGCGTCTCGCCGTCACCGACGTCGGCGCGCTGCTGCGTGGCCTGGGCCAGGCGGAGCTCGACGAGTTCGAGCGCGTGCTGATCGAGGCCGACCTGGGCGTGGCGGCTGCGGAGGAGCTGGTCGCCGAGATCGGAGATCGGGTGCGGCGCGGCAAGCTCAAGAGCGCCGAGGAGGTGCGTGCGGCGCTCGAGGAGCGGCTCGCGGCGATGCTGGTCGCGCCCTTGCGCGGCCTGGCCGACCCGGGCGTGGTGGCACGCGCCGAGCCGGGCCCCACCGTGATCCTCATGGTCGGCGTGAACGGGACCGGCAAGACCACCGCCACGGCGAAGCTGGCGCATCGGCTGGCCCGCGAGGGCCGCAAGGTGTTACTGGTGGCGGCCGACACTTACCGGGCCGGCGCCGTGCAGCAGCTCGAGCGTTGGGCGGAGGCGGTCGGGCTGCCCTGCATCAAGGGTGCATCCGGCGGCGATCCGGCGGCTGTGGTGTTCGATGCGATCGAGGCGGCGCGTGGGCGTGGCCTCGACACCGTGATCGCGGACACGGCCGGCCGGCTCCACACCCAGGACGATCTGATGAAGGAACTGCAGAAGGTGGCGCGGGTCGCGGGTCGCAAGTTGCCGGGGGCACCGCACGAGACATTGCTCGTGCTCGACGGCTCGACCGGCCAGAACGCCGTGCAGCAGGGGAAGGTGTTCAATGCCGCGCTGCCACTGACCGGCCTGTTCGTCACCAAGCTCGACGGCACGGGGCGGGGTGGCACGGTCGTGGCGCTTGCCCGGGACCTCGGCCTTCCGGTCCGCTTCCTCGGCACCGGCGAAGCCGCGGGCGACATCGAGGTGTTTGACGCAGCGAGCTATGCGCGGAGACTGCTGGATGGCTGAGGATCCGGGGGCACGGGGGCACGGAGGCACGGGGGCACGGGCAGGCTCCGGCGTCCCCGGCCTCCGGCTCGACCTGCCGGTCCAGTTCCTCAAGGGTGTGGGGGAGCGCCGCGCTGAGCTGCTGTCGCGGCTCGGCATCAGGACCGCGCGCGACCTGCTGCACCACGTTCCGTTCCGCTACCTCGACGCCACCCAGATCACTCCCATCGTCCGGGCCCGGAGCGCGCGCGTGGGCACCGACGTCACGGTGGTCGGGCGCGTGATTTCGACCGGCGTCCTTCCCACGCACCGCGGGCTCCGCGTCTTCCAGGTCGTGCTGCAGGACGCGTCGGGACTGATCGAATGCGGATGGCCGGGCCGGCCGTTCCTCGAGCGGTCGATCCTCAAGGGGCAGCTGTTGCTGGTGACCGGACCGGTGCGCCACTTCCACGGCAAGCAGCTTCAGCCGCGCGAGTGGGTGGTTCTTGCCGATCAGGACGAGGAGCCGCGCGGCCAGATCCTGCCGGTGTACCGCGTTACGGAGGGGCTCACGGTGCGCCAGCTCCGCGCGCTGGTGGACCGGCACCTCGACGGGCTGCTGGCCAACGTCGCGGAGGAACTGCCCGCGGCGTGGCGCACGGCCGCCGGCGTCGTGCCGCTTCCGGACGCGCTCCGCCAGGTGCACCACCCGGAAAGCATCGCGGCCGCCGAGGCCGGTCGCCGGCGCCTCGCGTTCGAGGAGCTGATGCTCTTCCAGCTGGTGCTGGCTCGCGCCCGTTGGCTCGCGAAGCAGTCGCGTGCCGGCATCCGCTTCGAAGTGCGGCGCGAGTTCACCACCCAGCTCCGCAAGCATCTGCCGTTCGAGCTGACTGCAGCGCAGAAGCGGTGCATCAAGGAGATCGTGGCCGACCAGACCTCCCCGGTGAGGATGAACCGGCTGCTCCAGGGCGACGTCGGCTCCGGCAAGACCGTCGTCGCCCTGTTCGCGATGCTGCTTGCCGCGGAGAACGGCTTCCAGGCCGCGCTGATGGCACCCACCGAGCTGCTGGCCGAGCAGCACGCCGCGACGCTGACGCGCCTCCTGGCGCCGCTGGGCATGATGCCGGAGCTGCTGGTGGGGCGGATGTCGGCCGCCGAGAAGGCGGCGGTGCGGGAGCGCCTGGCGCAGGGCAGCTCCCGCCTCGTGGTGGGGACGCACGCGTTGATCCAGGGCGAGGTGGTGTTCCACCAGCTCGGCCTTGCGGTCATCGACGAGCAGCACCGCTTCGGCGTCGCGCAGCGGGCGCTCCTGGTGGAGAAGAACGCGGCCCTGGGCCCCGACGTGCTCCTGCTGTCGGCGACTCCCATCCCGCGCACGCTGGCGCTGGCGCTGTACGGCGACCTCGACGTCTCACGGCTCGACGAGATGCCGCCGGGGCGCATACCGATCCGCACCGCCATCCGGGACGACCGCGCGCGCGCCAAGGTGTACGACTTCGTCCGGAAGGAGGTCGGGGAGGGGCACCAGGCGTACATCATCTACCCGGTCATCGACGAGACCGAGAAGCTCGACGTGAAGGCGGCCACCAAGATGGCCGAGTACCTGGGCAAGGAGATCTTCCCCGATCTGACCGTCGGGCTGGTGCACGGCCGCGTTCAGCCGGAGGAGCGCGACCGGGTGATGCGGCGGTTCCGCGCGGGCGAGGTCCAGGTGCTGGTGGCCACCACAGTGATCGAGGTGGGCATCGACGTGCCCAACGCCACGGTGATGCTCATCGAGCACCCGGATCGCTTCGGCCTCGCGCAGCTTCACCAGCTGCGCGGTCGCATCGGGCGCGGTGCGGCGGCGAGTCACTGCATCCTCATGGTCCAGGACGGGATCGGCGATCAGGAGTCGGGGGCCCGGCACCGGCTTGACCAGTTCGCCGCAACGGAGGACGGCTTCGCGATCGCCGAGCTGGACCTGGCCGAGCGGGGGCACGGCGAGCTGGTGGGTGCCCGGCAGGCCGGCCCGGTCGAGCTGCGGTTCGCCGACTGGTCGAAGGACTCCGACTTGCTCTCCCTCGCGCACCAGTTGGCACGCGACGTGATCGCGGCCGATCCCACGCTCAGCGCCCGCGGGCTCCGGCCGGTCGTGGCGCAGATCGGGAGGCGCTTCGAGCGGGGACTCGAGCTGTTCCGGGCGATTCCCGGCTAGCGCTGCTGGGCGGCTGCGCGGGTCTGCCCGCGAGGTCGTTCCGGGCCGGCAAACGAGGATGCGGATCTAGACCAGCGGTTCCTGCTGGGTGCTGCAGTGGATCGTTCCGAGGCCGAGGACGAAATCGGTCGAGTGGATGCCGACGACCGTCCGCTTCGGGAACAGCTCGGCGAGCGTGCCGAGCGCGACGCGATCGTTCGGGTCGTTGAAGGTCGGGACCAGGACGGCTCCGGTGCCGATGTAGAAGTTGGCGTAGCTGGCCGGCAGGCGTTCCCCGTTGAAGATCACGGGCCGCGGCATGGGCAGCGGCACGACCTCCAGGCGGCGGCCGCGCGCGTCGCGCGCGCCGCTCAAGCGCTCGCGGGCCTCGTGGAGCGGGCGGTAGTTGGGGTCCGTGCGATGCGGCTCCCGGGCGAGCACGACCCGGCCGGGGGCGACGAAGCGCGCGAAGTCGTCCACGTGGCCGCCAGTGTCGTCGCCGGCGATCCCGTCACCCAGCCACAACACCTGTTCCGCGCCAAGGTAGTCCCGCAGCACTGCCTCGGTGCCCGCTCGGCCGAGACCGCGGTTGCGAGCCTGCCGGCCCGTGAGCAGGCACTGCTCCGTCGCGAGCAGCGTGCCCTGGCCGTCTACGTCGATCGCGCCCCCCTCGAGGACGACGCTGACGCGGCGACCGCCGCTGCGCGCGCAGGGGTAATAGACCGGCACAGCGAGGCGCCGGGCAACGCGGCGACCGGCCTCGTCGTCAGCCGCGTGGTTGCGGTAGCGCGCCCAACCGTTGAACCGCCATTTCACGGCGGCCAACTCGCGCCGCCGGCCGCGTCGGCGCACTACGCCAAGGGGAAGGAAGTCGCGAGTCCACGACCTATCGGTGGGCGCGAGAACGAACTCCACGCGACCGAGCGACACCCCGGAACTGGAGAGCACGCGCGCCGCGCGCACGCGCTCGGAACGATCGCGTACGATCAGGCGGATGCGCTCGGCGTCCTGGAGATGGCGCGCTATCTCCGCGATCACCCACGGGACGGCCTCGAACTTCCCCGGCCAGTCGGTGGGTTCGTGCGGCCAGGCGAGCCAGGTGGCCGCATGAGGCTCCCACTCGGCCGGCATCCGATAGCCGAGACTGAACGGAGAGGGCGGCGTTCCAGCAGCGTCGCGTCGCGCGGTCGCTGCGCGGTGAGCGGCCATCGAGGTTCGGCGTCCCGCCAGCGGCGCCAGGCGTCCCGCCATCAGCGGGCCGTCCGGTCCACGAAACGCGACGTGATGCCGCCGTAGGCGTCGATGCGGCGGTCGCGCAGGAACGGCCAGTTGCGGCGCACGGACTCCTGCTGCGCGAGATCGACCTCCACCACCAGCGTCTCTTCACCCTCGCCAGCTTCGGCGAGCACGGTGCCAAAGGGATCGGCGACGAACGAGTGTCCCCAGAAATCGAGACCGCCGCCGGCGGGCCCCTCGTGCCCGACGCGGTTGACGGCGACGACGAACACGCCGTTCGCGATGGCGTGCGAGCGCTGGATGGTCTGCCACGCCGCCAGCTGCGCGGAGCCGTACTCCGCCTTCTCCTTGGGGTGCCAGCCGATCGCCGTCGGATAGCACAGGATCTGAGCCCCCTGCAGCGCCGTCAGGCGCGCCGCCTCCGGGTACCACTGGTCCCAGCAGATCAGCGTGCCGATCGCCCCATGGGGCGTGGGAACGGTGACGAAACCGAGATCGCCCGGGGTGAAGTAGTACTTCTCGTAATAGAGGGGATCGTCCGGGATGTGCATCTTGCGGTACATCCCGAGCGACTCGCCTCCGGGGCCGAGCACCACGAGGCTGTTGTGATAGATGCCGGCGGCCCGCTGCTCGAAGACCGGTGTCACCACGACCACGCCGTGCTGCTTCGCCTCGGCGGCGATGGCGGCGGTGGTGGGGCCCGGGACCGGCTCCGCCAGCTCGAAGAGATCGGGGTCCTGGACCTGGCAGAAGTACGGCGAGGCGAACAGCTCGGGGAGGCAGACGATCTGCGCCCCCCGCTGCGCCGCGTCGGCGATGGCCCGGCGGGCCTTGGCGACGTTGGGGGCCTTATCCCGGCCCATCGCCATCTGGACGAGTCCGAGGGTGACGGAGTGCGGCGCCATGCCGCCGAAACTAGCTGGGGAGCCGGGCAGGGACTAGGGACTAGGGGCCAGGGGCTAGGGGTTAGGGGCTAGGGCTGGAACCTGGCGCCGATCCTTCTACTATTAAATACTATGAATCCACTCAACATTGTGCGGCCGCCTGCGGCCGCCACTCAGACGATGTACGACGAGGCCTTCGTTACACCGATGCGCGAGGACCTGGTGCGGATCGGGTTCGAGGAGTTGCGCACGCCGGAGGCGGTTGACGCGCAGCTGAAGGACCAGACGGGCACCACGCTCGTGGTCGTGAACTCAGTTTGCGGTTGCTCGGCGGGCCGGGCCCGGCCGGGCGTCGCGCTCGCGGTGCGGCACGCCGTCCGGCCACAGCACCTCACGACCGTGTTTGCGGGCCAGGACCGGCCGGCGACGGAGCGGGCGCGGAGCTACTTCGAGGGCCAGCCGCCGTCGTCGCCGCAGATTGCGTTGTTCAAGGACGGCAAGCTGGTGTTCATGATGCAGCGGCGGGAAATTGAGGGAAGGGACGCGCCGGAGATCGCGGAGCATCTCATCAGGGCGTTCGACAAATACTGCTCGTGAAAAGCACGCGGAGGTGATGAAGTGATGAAGTGATAGGGTGATGAAGTGATGATCGGTCGCGCACGCATCATCACCTCATCACATCATCGCCTCCATCACATCATCACCTTCCCGTCAGTCTTAGCGGTATCCGGACCCCCACCCTCGTCACACCGTCCTCCGACTCCACCATGAGCCCCGAGTACGGAATATTCGGCGGCCCCGTTTCGTGCTTCAGCTCCAGGATGAACAGCACGGCGGTGCCGACGGCCGCAACCTGGCCCACGATGAGCCACGCGCGCGCCGACCGGTCGTCCCGCACCACCTGCTGGTACGTGGCCTCGGCCCAGGCGTCGACGTAGCGCCCGTCCGGCCCGATCGAGCAGGTGATGACTTCGCCGCAATACATCACGAGGTCGGCGTAGGCGTTGTTGCCCGCATTGTGCTGGCGGATGCCGAGCACGGTGGACCCCACCGCCACGGCGGCGGCGGCCCACTTGCCCCACGTGACGGCCGGCGCGATCCGGTACGGTGCTGGCGGCGCACTGTCGTTCTGCGCAAGCGCCAGGGGGGGCGCTGGTGCCGCGGCGACGGCAAGAAGAACCAAGGCGGCCGGTAGCCTGGAACGCCGCAGCCCTGCAACTCTGCAACTCGGCAACTCTTCGACTCTGGCTTTCATCGGAACGCCGTCACCTCGCCCCGCTCCGACACGGCGAGCAGGAATGTCCCGTCGGCGATCACGGGCTGCACGACCGGCGGGTGCACACGCGCCGTCCACCGCTTCGCGCCCTTCGCGTCGAACAGCGCCAGCTCGCCCCCGACGCCGGCGACCAGCACGCCGCCCGCCACGGGCGTCGGCCCGCCCCGCGCTACCACGCCGAGCGCGACCCGCGAGCCGTGGTCGGGCGCGCCGAGCGGCACCCGCCACAGCTCACCGTCGTGCGTCAGGACGTACGCGGTGTCCCGCTGCACGGCCACGGCGCCGATCACTTCGCTGCCGACGTCGAGGCTCCACCGCGTTGTCAGCGTGGCAGTATCGCACGCCTCGAGGCGGCCGGTCGTGGTCCCGAAGACGAGCACGCTGTCGGCCAGGGCGGGCGCGGCGAGGACGGCGCCGGCGGTGCTCCGGCGCGCGCGGATGACGCCGGTCGTGCGGTCGAGCAGGTAGAGCGAATCCGCCGCGGCGGCGACGATCACGCCGCCACTCACGACCACCGGCGCCGCGCGCACGGCGCCGCCCAGCTGGGTGCGCCACAGCCGCCCGCCTCCGCTGGTGGAGAGTGCCTCGAACCAGCCCGCCACCGTCCCCGCATAGAGCTGCGCGTCGTCGATGGCGATGGGTGCGGCAACGTCGCCGAGGCGCCTCCCCCACAATTTCTTCCCGGTGGCGAGGTCCAGCGCGAGCACCTGGCCCTGATCGGTCTGGGTCGCGAAGAACACGCGATCGTAGTCCACCAGCGGGCCGCTCCCGATGTTCTCGTCGAACCGGCGTCGCCAGATGAACGCGCCGGTATTCCGGTCCAGAACAGTGAGCTGGCGATCCACCTGGGCGAGCAGAACCAGCGTCTCGGTGAGCGCCGGGGCCCCGACGATGCCGCGGCCCACGTCGTGGCGCCAGAGCGGCACCGGATCGGCGGTCAGGGTGTCGGGCACGGCGCTCGCGCGCTGGTCCGAGCCGAGGTACGCCCTCCAGCGGCGCTCCTGCGACGCCGGCGCCTGGCGGTTCACGCTCGCGCACGCGTTGACGGCGAGGAACGCGGCGGCTAGACTCACCCGCCACGCCACATGCCGACCCGCCTCGAGATCTCCGCGCTTGCCGCTGCCACCGGTTCGACGGTCGCCGTCCAGGGCTGGGTGCTCACCACGCGCTCGTCCGGGAAGATCGCCTTCGTGGTCATCCGGGACGGCACGGGTCACCTGCAGGGCGTCCTCGCCAAGGCGGACGTGTCCGAGGCGACCTGGCAGCGCTTCCAGTCGCTGACTCAGGAGTCGTGCGTGCGCCTGGTGGGCGAGGTGCGCGCCGACCAGCGCTCGCCGGGAGGGGTCGAGCTCGCGGTGCGGGAGGTCGAGGTCCTCGGCCCGAGCGTGGACTTCCCGATCACGCCCAAGGAGCACGGGACGCCATTCCTCCTCGACCACCGGCACCTGTGGCTGCGCAGCCGGCGCCAGGTGGCGATCATGAAGGTGCGCCACGAGATCATCCAGGCGATCCGCGATTTCTTTCATGAGCGCGGCTTCTTCTTGGTGGACACGCCGATCCTCACCGGGAGCATCGGCGAATCGGGCGGCACGCTCTTCGAAACTGAATACTTCGATCTTGGCAAAGCGTACCTCGCCCAGACCGGCCAGCTGTACGTCGAGACGGCGTGCGCCGCGCTCGGCAAGGTGTACTGCTTCGGCCCGACGTTCCGGGCGGAGAAATCCAAGACCCGGCGGCACCTGACCGAGTTCTGGATGGTCGAGCCCGAGGTCGCGTTCGCCACCTCCGACGACAACATGCGTCTCCAGGAGGAGTTCATCGCCGCGATCGTCGCGCGCGTCCTCGACCGGCGGGCCGAGGAGCTGAAGGAGCTGGAGCGCGACACCACGAAGCTCGCGAGCGTCGTGGCACCCTTCCCGCGGGTCTCGTACAGCGAGGCTGTGGAGCTGCTCACGGCCAAGGGCTCCTCCGTTACCTGGGGCTCCGACCTCGGGGCCGAGGATGAGACGCTGATCGCCGCCGACCGGGACCGGCCCGTCTTCGTCTACAACTACCCGCGGGCCGCCAAGGCGTTCTACATGAAGGAGAACCCGGACGACCCGCGCACCGTGCTGTGCGACGACTGCCTCGCGCCCGAAGGCTACGGCGAGATCATCGGCGGCAGCCAGCGCGAGGACGACTACGACCGGCTGCTGGCGCGGATCCGCGAGCAAGGCCTGCCGGAGAAAGCGTACGACTGGTACCTCGATCTCCGGAAGTACGGCACGTTCGTGCATTCCGGGTTCGGGCTCGGCGTGGAGCGGACGGTCGCCTGGATCTGCGGGCTCGAGCACATCCGCGAGGCGATCGCCTACCCGCGCACGATCTACCGCATCACGCCGTAGCCTCGCCCGCTTTCACCTCGTCCCACAACCGGTCCAGCGCGGCGAGATCGGCGCGGCCCAGCTCCACGCCGCGCTCATCGGCCTTGCGCTCCAGCGCCCGGAAGCGCCGCACGAACTTCTCGGTGGCGTGCCGCAGCGCGGTGGAGGGGTGCACGCCCGCCTTGCGCGCGACGTTCACTGCCGCGAACAGAACGTCGCCGATCTCCGCCTCCGGCCGCTCGCGCGTCTCGCGCACCTCCTCCTCGAGCTTGGCGAGCGGTCCCGCGACGTCGTCCCAGTCGAAGCCGACGGCCGCCGCGCGCTCCTGGTACCGGAAGGCACGCTCCAGCTCGGGGAGGCCGGGCGGCAGGGACCCCAGATGGCCGAACGGCTCGCCCCTCGCCTCGTGCTCGCGGCGCCGTTCTTCGGCCTTGAGCCGCTCCCACTCCGGCTTCGGCTCGCCGGCGAACAGGTGCGGGTGGCGCCGCCGCATCTTCCGGGTGAGGCTGCCTGCCACGTCTGCGAAGGTGAAGCTGCCGCGCTCCTCGGCGATCACGAGCTGGAAGCAGAGATGCAACAGCAGGTCCCCCAGCTCGGCGGCGATCTGCTGGTCGTCGTCCGCGGCGAGCGCCTCGTCGAGTTCGGCGACCTCCTCCCGCAGGTAGGGGCGGAGCGTTTCCCGCGTCTGCATCCGGTCCCAGTCGCACCGGCGGCGCAGGTCGCGCAGCAGGTCCAGACACGCTCCAAACGCCGTATCGTCTTGCATTTAGCCTCCCAGGCGGGTACGGTACTCAGTTTGTGATACGAGAGCAAACCGCCGCCCCCGACCGCACCTGGATCGAGGTCGATCTGGAGGCCTTGGTGGCCAACGCCCGCACCATTCGCGAGCGGGCACCGGGGAGCCGCCTGCTGCCGATCGTCAAGGCGGACGCTTACGGCCTGGGCGCGGTGGCCGTCGCGCGGGCGCTGGAACGCGTCGATCCCTGGGGCTTCGCCGTGGCCACCGCTCACGAGGGGCGCGAGCTGCGGGAGGCTGGTCTGACGCGGCCGATCCTGGTGATGGGCCCGCAGACCGGCGCGCTGGGTCTGGTGGCGAAGCACGGTCTGACGCCGGCGCTGGGCAGCGTCGAGCAGGTCGCCGCCTGGCTCGAGTTGGCTCCGGGACGGCCGTTTCACGTCGAAGTTGATACCGGGATGGGGCGGTGGGGGCTGCCGTGGCGAGCGTTCGGCGCGGAGTCGGCGCGGTTCCGCGACGCCCCGGGGTTCGAGGGGGTGTTCACGCACTTTCACTCGCCGGGCGAAGCTCCGGGTTCCGTGCAGGAACAGTGGGAGAGGTTCCAGGCGGCGCTGGCGACGCTGGAGCGGCGCCCGCCGCTGGTGCACGCGGCCAACAGCGCCGCTCTGCTGGATTTCCCGGAGACCGCCGGCGACCTGGTGCGCCCCGGCATCTTCCTCTACGGCGGGCGGGCGGGATCGCGCCAGCCGCGCCGGGTAGTACAGTGGCGGGCGCGGGTGCTCGCCACCCGCTGGTTGGAGGTGGGCGAGACGGTGAGTTACGGGGCGACCTATCGCGCCGGCGTGCGCAGTTGCGTGGCGACCATCGCGGCGGGCTACGCCGACGGCGTGCCTCGCTCGCTGTCGAACGTCGGCGCGGCGCTGATTGATGGCCAGCGACTGCCGATCGCCGGCAGAGTGACGATGGACTTCACGATGGTCGCCGTGCCCGACCGGGCGCCGGCTGTGGGCTCGGTCGCGACGCTGATCGGGAGTGACGGCTCCGCGGCGATCGAGCTCGACGACTTCGCCGCCGCGGCGGGGACCATCAGTTACGAGATCCTGACCGGCCTGGGCCGGCGGGTGACGAGGGTGTACGCGTGAGCCGTTTCTTCCTCATCGTGCTGGACGGTCTGGGATGCGGTGAGGCGCGCGACGCCGCCGCCTACGGCGACGTGGGCAGCGACACGCTGGGCAACGTGGCCCGCCAGGTGGGGGGCTTGAAGCTCCCGGTGCTGGAGAGCCTGGGGCTGGGGTGCATCCGCCCGCTCGAAGGCGTCAGGCCTGTCTCGCGGCCGCGCGCGGCGTACGGGCTGCTGCGCCCGGCCGGTGCGGGGAAGGACAGCACGACGGGCCACTGGGAGCTGTGCGGGCTGCCGGTCATGAAGGCGTTCCCGACCTACCCGGGCGGCTTCCCGCGCGAGGTGCTCGACGAGTTCTCACGGCGCACTGGCCGCGGCGTGATCGGGAACAAGACGGCGTCCGGCACCGCGATCATCGAGGAGCTGGGCGCGCAGCACCTCGCCACCGGCGACTGGATCGTCTACACCTCGGCCGACTCGGTCTTCCAGGTCGCCGCGCACGAGGCGAAGATCCCGCTCGCCGAGTTGTACTCGGCCTGCGAGGCGGCACGCGCGATGCTGACCGGCGAGCATGGGGTGTCGCGGGTCATCGCCCGGCCGTTCGTCGGGACGCCGGGCGCGTTCGAGCGCACCAGCCACCGGCGCGATTTCTCGCTCGAACCGATTGGACCCACGTTGCTGGATGTGCTGGCGGAACGGGGCATCCCGCGGCTCGGGATCGGGAAAGTGGACGACCTGTTCGCCGCGCGGAACATCGTCTCCACCCATACGCCGACCAATCCGGAGGCCTACCGCCTTATTCGGGACGCCCTGCACCGTGTAGATTCCGGGTTGGTGTTCGTGAACGTGATCGAGTTCGATCAGAGCTGGGGGCATCGCAACGACGTGGCCGGTTTCCATCGCGGGCTGCTGGAGCTGGACCGGGAACTGGGGACGCTGCTCCCGCTGCTCCGGGAGCGGGACCTGTTTGCCATGACGGCGGACCACGGCAACGACCCGACCACGGCGTCCACCGACCACTCGCGGGAAAACGTCCCGCTCCTGGTCTGCGGTCCGCGGGTCCAGCCGGTGCCGCTTGGCGAGCGGTCCAGCTTCGCGGATCTGGGTCAGACCGCCGCCGAGTACTTCGGCGTGGGACCGCTGGCCGCCGGGACCTCGTTCCTGCGGGAGGTACTGGCGTGAGCGAGCGGCTGGTCGAGGCGGCGCAGGCCGCGCTGGCCCGGGCGTACGCGCCGTACTCGCACTTCCGCGTCGGGGCGGCGCTCGAAGCCGAGGACGGCACGGTGTTCCCGGGGTGCAACGTCGAGAACGCCTCGTACGGCGCCTGCATCTGCGCGGAGCGCACGGCGTTGGTTTCGGCGGTCGTGGCGGGGCACCGCACGTTCCGGCGGCTGGCTCTCGCCAGCGACGCCGCGGAGCCGGTGGCGCCGTGCGGGCTGTGCCGGCAGATGCTCGCGGAGTTCGGCACGGCGCTGGAGATCGTGTCCGTCGGCGCGCGTGGCGGCCGGGCGACCTGGCGCCTGGACACGCTGCTTCCCAACGCGTTCACCTCCAAGGACCTCCGGGAGATCGTATGAAGATGGGCCGCGTCGTCGGGTCGGTGGTCGCGACCCGCAAGGACCCGTCACTCGTGGGCGTCAAGCTCCTCGTGGTGGAGAACCTGTCGCCCGACCTCCGGAGTGAGGGCGGCTATGTGGTGGCGGTGGACGCCGTCGGCGCGGGGGCGAGCGAGGTGGTGCTCTACGCCTCGGGCTCTTCGGCCCGCCAGACGCCGGTGACCAAGGACCGGCCGGTGGACGCGGTGATCATGGCGATCGTCGACAGCTTCGACGCGCACGGGAAGAATGTCCGCCTGGCGTAGCGCCGTCGTCGTCGCGGCGCTGGCCGCCGTCGTCGGGTGCAAGGAGCAACTCACCACGCCGGGAGTCTGCCCCGCGGTCTGTCCTGCGAGCCACGTGGAGCTGGCCGACACGCTGCTCACGACGGCGGACGCGTCCGATACCAGCGTGCGGGGGTACGTGCTGGTGCGCGAGGCTTCCTACCTGCTGACCTCGACCCTCGATTCGCTCCAGAGCGTCGCGCTGATCCGGTTCTCGCCCCTGGATACGGTGTGGTATCCAGCGGCGGCGGAGACCCTCTACGCGGGGGCGCCGGACAGCGTCGATCTCACGCTGCAGATCCTGCAGCGCGACACCACCGTCAAGCAGCTGCAGCTGCTGGTCTACCGCATGCCGGCCATGTTCGACACGGCCGCGACCTACGCGTCGATCCAGCCGTACTTCACTGCTCCGTATCTGGTGGACACGATCGCCATCCCGGACACCGCGCAGACGGGCAGCTTCACCTTCCGGATCGCCGACAGCCTGGTGATTGCGCCCGCCGACTCGGAGGTGGTGTCGTTGGGGATCGCGCTGCTGGGGCCGTCCCAGACGGCCCTGACCATCGGCTCCGGCAACCTGGGGACCAGCGCGCCGATTCTCTCATACTACGTGAACGCCCGCGCACCGTTCGATACCACGACCAAGGTGCTCTCGGTCGAGCCGTTCCTCTCGTTGTTCGTGATGTCGCCGGCGCCGGCGCAGCCGCCGCCGGGCGTGCTGGCGGTCGGCGGGATGCCGACGGCGCGCGCCACGCTGCGGCTCGCGCTGCCCAACGTGGTGGTGGATTCGAATGCGGTCGTGCGTGCCACGCTGCTGCTTAACGTCTTGTCGCCCGCGGGTGGCTTCGCGCGCGACAGCTTCTACGTGATCGCGCAGCCCGTGGTGCGGGACTACGGGGTCAAGTCGGTGCTGTGGGCGGACTCCTCCGTGAGTGGCACGGTCCTGATCCACCAGGGACAGTCGGGCCCGGTCGCCGTGGACATCGCTCCGATCCTCCGTTTCTGGGGCACGACCGTGGGCGATTCGACGCCGCGGCTCGTGGTGCTGCGGGTGTATCCGGAAGGATCGATCCTGGGCTCCGTGTCGTTCGCCGGCCGCGTGGCGGGCGCGACGGGCCCGCAGCTGGAAGTGACCTACGTCAAGCCGTACGCCTTCGGGGTCCCGTGATGCGGTCTTCATCGGTGGTGCTCGCGGCCGTCGCCGCCGTCATCGTCGCGCCGGGCGCGGCGGCGCAGGACTCGGTGTTCGGCATTCGCGGCCTGGGCTTCCTCGACCGCAGCGTCTCCGCCAAGAGCGCCGCGCTGGGAGGTGGGTTCGCCCTGTTCGACCCGGCGTCCGCCCTGAATCCGGCCGCGCTCGCCGGCTGGCACGCCACGTCCGGTTGGGCGGTGGCGTCCGCCTCCAGCCGTACCTTCGACACCGGAGCGGGCACGTCGTCGCTGAGCTCGACCCGCTTCCCCGTCGTCGGGTTCGCCGGCCTCATTGGATCGCACGTGGTCCTCGCCGTCACGGCGTCGGACTACCTCGACCGCAACTGGAGCGTGCAGCAGTCGGACTCCGTCTACCCGCGCGGCACGGCGGTCCTCGCGACTGACAACACCCGGTCGCTGGGCGGCGTCACGGACGTGCGCGTGGCGATGGCGTACCGGCTCACCGGGATCGCCTTCGGCGTCGGCCTGCACGCGCTCACCGGCTCGACCGAGACCACCGTCGACCGCCAGTTTCCGGATGACTCCTCGTACCTGGCGTTCACGCAGCAGCAGGGGACGGCCTACACCGGGGTGGGGGTCTCCTTCGGCGCCCTGGCAAATCCGCTGCACGGGCTCGTGGTCGGCGCGGCCTTGCGCTTCAACGGCCGGCTCCGGGCCGCGACCCCGGACACGGCGGCATCCATCCCGATGCCGGTCGAGTGGAACGTGGGAGCGTACTACCAGCCGATTGTGGGCGTGACGTTCAGCGGCAGTTTCGGGCACGCGGGGTGGGGCACGGCGGCGGCCGCGCTGGTGGCGGACAGCCAGGCGCCCTCGCGCAGCGTCTCGAACGTCGGCTTCGGCGTCGAGGCTCTGGTGTGGCGGGTGGGCGGATCGCTCGTGCCGCTGCGGCTCGGCTACCGGTGGCGGCAGCTGCCGTTCCCCATCGGGGGGAGCCCGCTGAACGAGCACGCGGTGACCGGAGGGCTCGGGTTCGACACCGCCGGCGGCCGCGCCACGGTCGACCTCGGGCTCGAGTTGGGGTCGCGGACGGCCGGCGCGCTCAGCGAGAGCTTCGCCACGGCGTACCTGGGTCTGACGATTCACCCGTGAACGTGTTCCTGCACACGTTCGGCTGCAAGGCGAACCAGTACGACAGCGAAGCTGTGCGGCAGCGCCTCGAGGACGCGGGCTGCGCGGTGGTGGACGCGCCGGCCCGGGCCGACGCGGCAGTGGTGAATTCGTGCACGGTGACGCACGTCGGGGAAGCGAAGATGCGCGCGCTGGTTCGGCGGCTGGCGCGCCAGAACCCGGCGATCCGGACGGTGGTGATGGGGTGCGCGGCGGCGCTCGACGACGGGCGCATCGCCGCGCTGCCCAACGTCGCCGCGGTGGTGCCTGGGCCGGACGGCGAAGCGGTGGCGCTGGCGCTGGGCGTGGCACCGGGTGCGGAGCTTGGGCTGCGTCGCTTCGTTGCGGGCTCCCGCGCCTGGCTCAAGATCCAGGACGGCTGCGACGAGCACTGCACCTTCTGCGCGACGGTGCTGGCCCGCGGCCGGGGCCGCTCGCGGGAGCCGGAGGCGCTGGTGGCGGAGGCGGCGCAGCTGGCGCGGTCCCACGCCGAGATCGTGCTGACCGGGGTCCACATCGGGAGCTACGGGCGGGACCTCGGCGGGGGCTGGACGCTCTCCGCGCTTGTCGCGCTGCTGATCGAACGGGTGAGCGCGGTGCGGTTCCGCCTCTCGTCGGTCGAGGCGACGGAGGTCGACGCGGCTCTGATCGCGCTGATGGAGCAGGCGCCCGGGCGACTGGCGCCGCACCTCCACGCGCCGCTGCAGTCGGGGAGCGATGCGCTCCTCAGGCGGATGGGGCGGCACTGGTACACCGCGTCGAGGTACCGCGGCGCGGTCGAGCGATTGGCGGAGCGCGTCGCGCCGCTGGGACTTGGCGCCGACGTGATCGTCGGGTTCCCTGGCGAGCGCGATGCCGACCACGCGGCGACCCGGCGGCTGATCGAAGACCTCCCCTTCACCTATCTCCACGTCTTCCCGTATTCGGAGCGCGAGGGCACGGCCGCGGCACGGCTGGGGCCGCCCGCGGCGCCCGGCGCCGCGCGGGAGCGGAGCGCGGAGCTGCGGGAGCTGGGCCGGGCGAAGGAAGCGGCGCACCGCGCGCGGCGCAGCGGCGCGGGCGCGGACCTGGTGCTCGAGTCGCGCCGCGGGGGCATGCGCGAAGCGGTGACGGAGGACTACCTCACGGCGCTGGTGCCCGCCGACGCGCCGTGGGTGCTGGGGCGTGCCCGGGTCGCGGCGCGGCTGGTCGCACGTGGGCCGGTGCTGCACGCGGAGGCGATGTGACGGCCGCGCCCTCCTTCTTCATCGAGACCTACGGCTGCCAGATGAACGTGGCCGACGCGCAGCTGATGGCGGGGATCCTGCTCCGGGAGGGGTTCGCGTGCGCCGCGTCGGCGGACGAGGCCCAGGTGGTCATCGTCAACACCTGCGCGGTGCGCGACCACGCCGAGCAGCGGGTGCTCGGCCGGGTGGGGGAGCTGAAGCGGAGCAAGCGGGCGGGCGACGTGCTCGGCGTCGTGGGGTGCATGGCGCAGCGGCTCGGCGAACGGCTGCTGGAGCGCGCGCCGCACGTCGATTTCGTGGCGGGCCCCGACGCCTACCGGCAGCTCCCGCAGCTGGTGCGCCGGGCGCGCGAGGGCGAGCGGGCCGTGGAGACCGCGCTGCTCGCGACCGAGCACTACGAGGACATCGTCCCGGCGCGTGCCAGCGCCGCGTCGGCGTGGATCACCGTGCAGCGGGGCTGCGATTACCGGTGCACGTTCTGCATAGTTCCGATGACGCGCGGCCCGGAGCGGAGCCGGAAATTGTCCGACGTAGTGCGCGAGGCGCGGTCCCTGGCCGAGCGCGGTGTGTCGGAGGTGACGCTCCTTGGCCAGACGGTCAACTCGTACCACGACGGCGAGCACGATTTCGCCGATCTGCTGCGGGCCGTGGGAGCCGTGCCGGGCCTCAAGCGGGTACGGTTTACCAGTCCCCACCCGAACGACTTCACTGCGCGGGTCGTCGCGGCGATGGCGGAGGTGGAGGCCGTGTGCGAGCACGTGCACCTGCCGGCGCAGAGCGGATCGAGCGCCGTGCTCCGCCGGATGTTGCGCCGCTACACCCGGGAGGAGTTTCTCGGGGTGGTCGAGCAGTTGCGCGCGGCGATCCCGGATCTCGCCGTCACGACCGATCTCATCGTGGGCTTCCCCGGCGAGACCGAAGCCGACTTTGCCGCCACCCTGGCGCTGGTGGGCGACGCGGGGTTCGACGACGCCTTCACCTTCCGCTTCAGCCCGCGGGCCGGGACGGCCGCGACGCGGCTCGCCGACGCCGTGCCGGACGCGGTCGCGGCGGAGCGGCTGGAGCGCCTTATCGCCGAGGTGCGGCGGGTGGCGCGGGCGAGGAACGCGGGCCTGGTCGGGACCACGCAGGAGATCCTGGTGGAGCAGCGCGCGCGGCGCGGCGCGGCGCTGCAGGGGCGGACCCGGCAGCACCGGGTCGCAATGGTGGATGGTCCGGAGGAGTGGATCGGGAGCTACCGAACCGTGCGCCTTACTGGAACCACGGGGGCAACCTTCAGCGCGGTGCCGGTCGAGCCGGCGCGCGAGGCGGTCGGGCCATGAAGAACATGCTGGAAGCGGTGGTGATGCGGGAGTACGAGGAGTTGCTCCCCGACGTGGCCGATGCGTGCGGCTGCCCGCAGTGCCGCGAGGACGTGATGGTCTATGCCCTGAACCGGCTCCCGCCGCGCTACGTGGTGACCCTCACTGGCGAGGTGCTTTCCGAGGTGCAGATGGAGGCGGACCAGGGTGTGGCCGACGTGACGGTGGCGCTGATGGAAGCGTTTCGAGTCGTCGGCGAGTCGCCGCGGCACGTGAGGAGTCGCACCGCGCGGTGAGCCGCCCGGGCCGGCACTAGGATGCCGGCCGTGCTGTGGTGCGCTCTGGGCCTGGTGGCCGGCGATGTCGCCGGCCTTTTGTTTGTCGGTTCCGGATGGCTGCTCGCCCCGGCGCTGGCGCTGGGCGGGCTGCTCGCCTGGCGTCGTGAGGTTCGCGTTGCCGCCATCACGACGGCCGCGGCGGCGGGCGTGGCGTGGGGCGCCGCCGCCGCCGCACGGGCGGCGCACGACTGCCGCTCGCGGTGGCGCGAAGGCGAGCGCGTGGCCGTGGTCGTCGGGCTGTGGGACGTCGCGACCCGGGGCGGCGCGTCACGTGCCACCGTGTGGTGGCCCGAGGAGTGCGCTGGCCGCCTCACGGTGGCGTGGCCGTCGTGGGTCGAGCCGCCGGACGCCGCCGCGGTGGTCCTCGGCACCTGGCATCGCGGCGCGCGCGCAGGTGCGCCATGGCCGGTGCGCCCCGGGCTGTCGGGCCGCCTGGTGGCGCGCCGCGTGCGGCCGCTCGCCCAGTCGCCGGCGCTTCGTGCGCGGCTCCGGCTCGCCGCCGAGCGGCAAATCGCGCGGCTCTTCGGGCCGGCACGGGCGCCGCTGGCCGCCGCCCTCACCGTCGGCACCGGAGACCTGCTCGACGCGGAGGTGCGGCAACGCTTCGCCCACGCCGGACTCGCCCACATCCTGGCCATCTCCGGGTTGCACGTCGGCATCCTGGCGGCGGCGCTGCTGCTGGTGTTGCGAGCCGCGCGCGTCGGGGACGCCGCGGCGCGGCTCGCCAGCACCGCGCTGGTGGCGGCGTACGTCGGCCTGCTCGGCTGGCCCCCGCCCGCGGTGCGGGCTCTCGGACTGATCGCGCTGTGGTCCTGGGCCCGCGTGCGGCAACGCCCCCTCGTGCCGTTCGCACCGTTAGCGGCCACCGCGCTCGTCGTCCTGGTCCTCGATCCGTTCGCCGTCACGGAACCCGGTCCGTGGCTCTCCTTCGCGGGCGCATGGGGATGCGTCGCGGCGGCGCGCGCCTGGGCGGTGCTGCGGGGCGAACGATCCCTGCCGCGCGACCGGCGGGTTGCGGCGGTGCTCTCGGTGGTGGCCATCTCGGGCGGCGCGACCTTGTCCACTGCGCCGATCAGCATCCTGGCCTTCGGCACCATGGCCCCCGCCGCGCTGATCTCCAACGTGCTGGCCGTGCCGCTCGCGGGGTTCGTGGTGCCGGCGCTGGCCCTGACGCTGGCGCTCGCGGCGCTGCTGCCGGCGGCGGCGCCGCTGGCGGCGGGAGCCGCGGCCGTCGGGCTCGACGCCCTGGACGGAATCGCCCGGTTGGCGGGCGCGCTGCCGCTGGCCACCGTGCCCTTCGAACGCACGCTGCTCGCCGCGCTCGTGCTGGCAGCCGTGGGCTCCGTTCTGCTCCGGCCTTACCCTCGCGCCGGCCGGCGGGCAGCGCTACGGGCCCTGCGCGGCCGATGCGCCGTGGCCGCCGTGCTCTCGTGCTGCGCCGCCGTGTGGTGGCCGCTCCTGCCCGGCGGCCTGCCGGGTTACAGGCCCGGATGGCTCGCGCTACATTTTCTGTCCGTCGGCGAGGGGGACGCGGCCGCCATCGTCACGCCCGCCGGTCGCTGGATCGTGGTGGACGGAGGGCCGCGGGCCCCGGGGTTCGACGCCGGCGCGTCCGTGGTGACCCCCTTCCTGCGGCGCAACGGGGTGCGGCGGATCGCGATGGCCGTGGCGTCGCACGGCGACGCGGATCACCTGGGCGGGATGCCCGTCGTGGTGCGGACCTTCCGCCCGGAGCTGGTGCTGGAGCCGGGCCAGCCGCGCACGTCCGGGATCTACCGCCACTTTCTCGCGGCGGCCGCGCAGGCCGGGAGCCGCTGGCGTCCGGCGCGAGCCGGCGACCGGATCGAGCTCGACGGCGTGGCTCTGCGGGTGTGGCATCCCGACAGCGCCTGGATGGAGCGGCAGCTGGCGCCGAACGAGAACTCGGTGGTGCTGACGGTGGACTATGGGAGCTTCCGCGCGGTGTTCCCTGGCGACGCCGGGCTCGCGATGGAGGCGGCGCCGGACATCGCGGGGCGCATTCCGGCCGCAACGGTGCTCAAGGTCGCGCACCACGGGAGCCGGTCCGCCACCGGACCAGCGTGGTTGGCAGCCGTGGCACCGAGGGTGTGCATCGTCTCGGTCGGCCCGAACCGGTACGGGGAGCCCGACCCGGGCGTGATCGCGGCGCTGGCGCGTGCGGGATGTGACGTCTTCCGCACCGACGTGGAGGGCGCCGTGACGGTGGAGACCGACGGCAGGGCGGTGCGGGTCCACAGCGGGCAGCGCGACACGACGTTCATCCTCACGCGGGAGCAGCCGTGAAGGACCAGCTGGCGCGCGTCATCACCATCGAGCGGTTCATCCTGGACCAGGAAGTCCTGCACCCCGAAGCCACCGGCGAGCTGTCGAACCTGCTGTACGACATCGCCCTGGCCGCGAAGATCATCAACAGCCACGTGCGCATGGCCGGCCTCGCCGACATCATCGGCAGCGCGGGGCTGATCAACGTGCAGGGCGAGGTGGTGCAGAAGCTCGACGAGTTCGCCAACGCCACCATGAAGCACGCGCTGCTCAGGACCGGGCGGGTGTGCCTCATCGGCTCCGAGGAGGACGAGCACCCGGTGCCGACGCCCCCCGGCCAGGCGGCGGGGAAGTACGTGGTGCTCTACGACCCGCTCGACGGATCCACGAACATCGACGTGAACGTCTCGATCGGGACGATCTTCTCGGTCCACAAGCGGCGCAGCCCCGACGGCGGACCGGGCGTGCTGTCGGACTGCCTGCAGAAAGGCCGCGAGCAGGTCGCGGCGGGCTACATCCTCTACGGGTCGAGCACGATGATGGTGTATTCGACCGGCCAGGGTGTCCACGGCTTCACCTACGACCCCTCGATCGGCGAGTTCCTGCTCTCGCACCCCAGTATCAGGACGCCGGCGCTCGGCAAGTACTACAGCGTCAACGAGAGTTACTTCCCCCGCTGGGACGCGCGGGTCCAGTCCCTGATGAAGTGCTACAAGGGGCTGGACTGCGGCTCCGAGCCGAAGACCTCGCGCTACATCGGCTCGCTGGTGGCGGATTTCCACCGCAACCTCGTCGCGGGCGGCGTGTTCTGCTATCCCGCCGACACCAAGTCGCCACAGGGCAAGTTGCGCCTGCTCTACGAGTGCTCCCCCCTGGCCATGCTCTGCGAGCAGGCGGGCGGGTACGCCTCGGACGGGCGCAGGTCCATCCTCGACATCGAGCCGACCGAGCTGCACCAACGCTCCCCGCTGTTCGTCGGGAGCAAGGACGACGTGCGGCTGGCCGAGGAGATGCTCTCCGGGCCGCTCGCGTGAGCGATCGCCGCACCAGCTCCGGCATCGAGGTCCAGGCCGCGTACGGGCCCGACGACCTGCCGTCCGATCTCGCCGCCCGGCTTGGCCGGCCCGGCGCGTTCCCCTACGCGCGCGGCATCCACGAGTCGATGTACCGCGGCCGGCTGTGGACGATGCGCCAGTACGCGGGCTTCGGCACGGCGGAAGAAACGAATGCGCGCTTCCGCGAGCTGCTGGCCGCGGGCCAGACCGGCCTCTCGACCGCGTTCGATCTCCCGACGCAGATGGGCTACGACTCCGATCATCCGCTGGCCGCGGGAGAGGTCGGGCGCGTGGGCGTGGCCGTGGACACCGTGGACGACCTGGCCCGCGTGTTCGAGGGGATCCCCCTGGACCGCGTGACCACGTCGATGACGATCAACGCCACCGCGCCGATCCTGCTGGCGATGTACCTGGTCGTAGGGGAGGAGCAGGGGGTCGCCGCCGAGCGGCTCGGGGGAACCATCCAGAACGACGTGCTCAAGGAGTTCATCGCTCGCGGCACGTACGTCTTTCCGCCCGAACAGAGCTTGCGGCTGACGACCGACGTGTTCCGCTTCGTGCTCGCGCGAGGACTCGCGTTCAATCCGATCTCGATCAGCGGCTATCACATGCGGGAGGCAGGGGCCACCGCCGCGCAGGAACTGGCCTTCACCTTCGCCGACGCGCTCGCCTACCTGCGGCACGCGGCGCAGGCGGGGCTCGACGTCAACCAGCTCGCCGCCCGGGTCTCGTTCTTCTTCGCGGCCCACAACGATCTGTTCGAGGAGGTCGCGAAGTTCCGCGCGGCGCGGCGCCTCTGGGCGACGCTGGTGCGGGAGGAGTTCGGCGGTGACGAGGCGGCGTGCCGGCTCCGCTTCCACACCCAGACCGCCGGGTCCACGCTCACGGCGCAGCAACCGATGGCCAACGTGGTGCGGGTGGCGGTGCAGGCCCTCGCGGCGGTGCTGGGCGGCACCCAGTCGCTCCACACCAACTCGTTCGACGAGGCGCTGGCGCTGCCCGCCGCCGATTCCGCGCGACTGGCCCTGCGCACCCAGCAGGTCCTGGCTTTCGAGTCGGGCGTGACGGGTACCGCGGATCCGCTCGGCGGCTCCTACTACGTCGAGGCTCTGACCGCGGCGCTCGAGACGAAGGCGCGCGAGCTGATGGCCGAGGTCGAACGGCGGGGCGGGGCGGTGCAGGCCATCGCCGACGGGTACATCCAAGACGAGATCGCCCGGGCCGCCTACGCCGCGCAGCGCGCCATCGAGCGGGGCGACGACGTGGTGGTGGGTGTCAACCGCTTCCAGGACGGCGCCCCGGCGGAGGCCCAGCGCGCGCCCGACTACACCGCCCTCGCCGCCAGGCAGGTCGAGCGCCTGGGAGTGGCCCGCGCGTCCCGTGACGCACCCCGCTGCGCCCGCGCGCTCGAGGCACTGCGCGACGCGGCGGCCAGACCGTCCGCCCCACTCATGGAGGCGATCGTCGAGGGCGTCCGCTCGCGCGCCACGGTGGGGGAAATCACCCTGGCGCTCGAGCGCGAGTGGGGTCGCTACCGAACTTCCTTGACAACTTCATCACATATCGGCTAACCTTATATATCTCTTTGCGTTAGGTCACTAGCCGCAATGCCGACATACGAGTACGAATGCCCCAAGTGCGGCACGCGGTTCGAGCGGCTCCAGAAAATCACGGAGCAGGCTGGCGCGCGCTGTCCCAAGTGTCGGGCCAAGGCGGAGCGTCTGATCTCCGGCGGCCACGGTCTGGTGTTCAAGGGATCAGGGTTCTACGAGACCGATTACAAGCGGCCCGGCGACAAGGCGAAGCACGACAAGGCCAAGAGCGACAAGGCCACGCAGAAGCAGCGGGACGGGGGGGAGAAGCCCCCGACGCTGCCCAAGCCCGACACCCCCAAGTCTGACTCGAAGGCTGACTGACGGTGGCCCAGGAGGAGATCAGGGCCGAGCTCGCCCGGGTCGCGGTCTCGCTCGGGGCGCCGGCCGACGTCGTGGTCGAGCTGGAGACGCCGCGTGAGAAGAGCCATGGCGACGTGGCCACGAACCTGGCGCTGGTGCTCGCCAAGACGCTCAAGGCCAAGCCGCGGCAGATCGCCGAGCGGATCGTGGCGGCGCTGAGCTTCGCGCCCGGCATCGTTTCTTCGGTCGAGGTCGCGGGTCCGGGCTTCATCAACTTCCGGCTCGCCGCCGACCAGCTGTCCGGGCTCCTGCACACGATCATCGCCGCGGGCCTGAGCTACGGGCGCGTACCGGTGGCGGCCGGCGCGCCGGTCAACGTGGAGTTCGTGTCGGCCAACCCCACCGGGCCGCTGCACGTCGGCCACGGGCGGCAGGCGGCGCTGGGCGATGCGATTGCGGCGCTGCTGGAGTGGACCGGGTGGAAGGTCACTCGCGAGTTCTACTACAACGACGGCGGCGCGCAGATCATGAAGCTCGCCGCGAGCGTGCAGGCGCGCGTCGCGCAGCTCAAGGGCCGGGAGGCCGAGGTGCCCGAGGGCGGCTATCACGGGGAGTACATCCGGGAGCTTGCGGAGCGCTACGTCGCGGCGCATCCGGCGGATGGCGACGCGGCCGACGTGGAGCAGGTGCGCCGCTTCGCCGTCGCGGCCCTGCGCGAGGAGCAGGACCGCGATCTCCAGGCGTTCGGCGTGCGGCACGACGTCTACTTCCTCGAGTCGTCGCTCTACGCCGACGGCCGGGTGGATGAGACGGTGCGCGGCTGGACCGCCGCGGGCCACACCTACGAGCGGGATGGCGCGCTGTGGCTCCGGACGACGGAGTTCGGCGACGACAAGGACCGGGTGATCCGGCGCAGCGCCGAGAAGGGCGGCGAGTACACCTACTTCGTGCCCGACGTCGCGTACCACGTGAACAAGTGGCAGCGTGGGTTCACCCGTGCCATCAACGCGCAGGGCTCCGACCACCACAGCACGGTGACGCGCGTGCGGATCGGGTTGCAGGCGCTGGGCCTCGGCATTCCGCAGGGCTACCCGGAGTACGTGCTGCACCAGATGGTGACGGTGATGAAAGGCGGCGAGGAGGTCCGGCTGTCGAAGCGGGCCGGGAGCTACGTCACCGTCCGCGACCTGGTGGACGAGGTGGGTCGCGACGCGGTGCGCTACTTCTTCCTGATGCGGAAGGCCGATTCCCATCTTCAGTTCGACATCGACCTCGCCTTGAAGCGCAGCGAGGAGAACCCGGTGTTCTACGTGCAGATGGCGCACGCGCGGATGTCCGGCGTGTTCCGGGTGGGAAACGTGGATGCCGCCTCCCTGACCGCCGAGGGTGTCGACATCGCGGCGCTCACCGATCCGAGCGAGGTGGAGCTGCTCAAGGTGCTGGCGCGGTTCCCCGTGGTCGTCGAGCGCGCGGCGGAGGCGCTGGACCCGCAGCGCATCACCACCTATCTGGAGGAGCTCGCGCGCGCCGCGCACCTGTGGTATCACCGCTGCCGCGTGCTCGGCGAGAGCCCGCCGGTCGAGCGGGCGCGGCTTGCCGTGGCGCGGGCGACGCAGATCGTGCTGGCCAATGCGCTGGGGCTCCTGGGCATCGCGGCACCGGAGCGGATGTGAAAGGCAGCGGGCACGGGGGCACGGGGGCACAGGGGCACAGCAAGACCGGACGCACAGACGCACGGGGGCACAGGGGCACTGGGGCACAGGGAGGAACGAGCACATGAGCCTGCTGGTGGTGGGCAGCGTGGCGCTGGACTCGGTCGAAACGCCGTTCGGCCGCACCGAAAACGCCCTCGGCGGCTCGGCCGTGTACTTCGGCGTGGCGGGCTCGCTGCTCCATCCGGTCCAGATGGTCGGGGTGGTGGGGCGCGACTACCCCATGGACGAGCTGAAACGGCTGGCGTCCCGCGGCCTCGACCTGCGCGGGGTAACGGTCGCGGACGGAGAGAGCTTCCGGTGGGCCGGGAAGTACGGGTTCGACCTCCAGACGCGCGACACGCTCGAGACCAGACTCGGGGTGTTCGCCAACTTCCGGCCGGTGATCCCTGACGCGTTCCGCGATGCCGAGTACGTGTTCCTCGGCAACATCGACCCGGAGCTGCAGCTCGAGGTCCTCGAGCAGGTGCACAAGCCCAAGATGGTGGCGTGCGACACCATGAACTACTGGATCCAGGGGAAGCGCACGGCCCTGATGAAGCTCCTCGAGCGCGTGGACACGCTGCTGGTGAACGACTCCGAGGTGCGGGAGCTGTCGGGCGACTGGCACATCCACCGCGCCGCGCGCTGGGTGCTGAATCACGGCCCGAAGTACGTGGTCGTGAAGAAGGGGGAGCACGGCGCCGTGCTGGTCGACAAGGACCGGATCTTCTACGTGCCGGCGTTCCCGCTCGACGACGTGTTCGATCCGACCGGCGCGGGCGACTCGTTCGCCGGCGGCTTCATGGCGCACCTGGCGCGGACCGACAACCTGTCGAACGGGAATCTCCGGCTCGCGATGGTGTACGGGTCGGCGATGGGCTCGTTCGCGGTGGAGCGCTTCTCGGTCGGCCGGTTCGAGGAGATCACGCTGGCCGATGTCGTGACCCGGGTGCGCGCGTACCGCGACCTGGTGCACTTCGAACTCGATCCCACCGTGGACGATGCCGCTCGGCGCTGAACGCTACCGGCGCGCCGGTGTGGACCTGGCCGCGGCGGAGACGGCCAAGGCGCGCATCGCCGAGCTGGTGCGCAGCACGCGCACCGCGGCGTCGCTGGGCGCGGTGGGCGCGTTCGGCGGCCTGGTGCGGATCCCTCCCGAGGTCCGGCGCCCTGTGCTGGTGGCTTCCACGGACGGCGTCGGCACCAAGGTCCTGGTCGCCATCCGCGCCGGCCGGCACGGCTCCGTGGGCGAGGACCTGGTGAACCACTGCGTCAACGACATCCTGGTGCACGGGGCGCAGCCCATCGGGTTCCTCGATTACTTCGCTTCGGGACGGCTCGATCCGGCGGTGGCCGCGGAGGTGGTGAGTGGCGTGGCGCGCGGCTGCCGCGCGCACGGGATGCCGCTGGTGGGGGGCGAGACGGCGGAAATGCCCGACGTCTATCGCCCCGGGGAATACGATCTCGCCGGGACGATCATCGGCGTGGTGCCCGAGGCCGAGGCGCTTCATGGCGACCGGGTGCGCGCCGGCGACGTGCTGGTGGGCTACGCCTCGAGCGGCTTTCACACCAACGGCTACTCGCTGCTGCGGCGCGTGGTGTTCGGCGACCTCGCGCTGGGACTCGACGACCCATTCCCCGACACCGGCCGATCGGTCGGCGAGGTGCTGCTCGCGGTGCACCGCAGCTACTTCGCGGCAATCTGGCCTGCGCGGCCGCGGCTCCACGCCCTGGCCCACATCACCGGGGGCGGCATCCCGGGGAACCTGGTCCGCGTTTTGCCTGACACGGTGGATGCGGTCGTGCGAGACGGCTCGTGGCCGGTGCCCGCGCCGTTCGGCGTGGTCCAGGCGGCCGGGTCGGTGGGCGACGACGAGATGCGGAGCGTCTTCAATCTCGGGATCGGGCTCATCGCTGCGTGTTCGTCCGGCGACGTCGCGGAACTGCGCGGCGCGGCGCGCGAAGCCGGGGTGGAGACGTGGGAGATCGGCGCGGTGGAGCCGGGGAAGGGGCAGGTGCGGTGGGAGGCGTCGCGCTGAGCGTGGATTTCCGGGAAGCGATGCAGCGCGCCCTCGCGCTTGCCTGGGGTGGCTGGGGCCGCGTGATGCGGAACCCGCTGGTGGGTGCGGTGGTGCTCCGGGACGGCGCGGTGGTCGGCGAAGGGTACCACGCCGAGTTCGGTGGGCCGCACGGCGAGGTGCTGGCGCTGGCCGCGGCGGGGGAGCGGTCACGGGGCGCCGATCTGGTGGTGACCCTCGAGCCGTGCGCGCATCACGGGAAGACGCCGCCGTGCACCGACGCGATCCTGGCCGCCGGGATCCGGCGCGTGGTCTACGGCGCGCGCGACGAGGACCCCGCCGCGCGGGGAGGGGCGGAGGTGCTGCGCGAGGCGGGAGTCGAAGTCCTGGGGGGCGTGCTCGAAGCGGAGGCGCGGGCGCAGAACGCCGTCTTCTTCCATCGCTTCTCCGGGCCCACGCGCCCCTTCGTCGCCCTCAAGCTGGCGGTCTCGCTCGACGCGCGCATCGCCGACCGCGACGGCCGCTCGCGCTGGGTGTCGGGGCCCGAGGCGCGGGACTTCGTGCACTGGCTCCGCGCGGGATTCGACGCGATCGCGGTGGGGGGTGGCACGGTGCGTGCCGACGACCCGAGCCTCACGGTGCGCGGTGCGGTGCTGCCGGCCACTCCACCGCTGCGGGTCGTCCTGGATCGCCGGGCGGAGTTGTCGCTCGATGCGGCCGTCGTGCGGACGGCGCGCGAGATGCCCACGCTGGCGCTCCTGGGCCCTGAGGCTCCGCCGGAAGCGTCCGCGGCGCTGCGGGCGGCCGGCGTGGCGGTCGCAGCAGCCGACGGTCCTCCCCAGGCCCTGGCCGAGTTGGCGCGACGCGGCATCAGCAGCGTGCTCGTGGAGGGCGGCGGCGGCGTGGCGGGAAGCATGCTCGAGGCAGACGTGGTGGACCGGCTGTACCTGGTGGTGGCGCCGCTCTGGCTGGGCGAGGAGGGGGTGAGTGCCTTCTCCGGCCTGTCGGGGTCGGCAATCGAGGATGCCGTGCGCTGGCGGACGGTCGAGCGCCGCGCGCTTGGCGACGACACACTGCTCGTCATGGACAGGCACTGATGTTTACTGGAATCGTGACCGCGATGGCCACGGTGCGCCGTGCCCGGCGCACCGGCCACGGGCTTGAGGTGGTGATCGAGCATCCCTACCGGCGCAAGATCGCCATCGGCGAGAGCATCGCGGTGGACGGCACCTGCCTCACGGTGGTGAAGACGGGGAAGCGGACCTTCACCGTCGAGGCGGTCACCATGACCCGCAGCCGGACCAACTTCGCAGACTACCGCGCGGGGCGGCCGGTGAACCTCGAGCGCTCGCTGAAGCTCGGCGACCTGTTGGGCGGCCACATGGTCGCCGGCCACGTGGACGGGGTGGGGACGGTCGTGCGGCGCCAGGTGCTGGCCGACTCGGTGCTTCTCGACATCCGCGCGCCCAAGTACGTGGCCGGCCTGTCGGTGCTGCACGGCTCGATCGCCGTGGACGGCATCTCCATGACGGTGAACGCCTTGCCGCGGCGCGGCGTGGTGCAGATTTCGGTGATCCCGCACACGCTGCAGGTGACGACCCTGGGTAGAGCCCGGGTCGGCACGCGGGTACATTTGGAAGCCGATCTGATCGGGAAATTCGTGCAGCATCTCCTGGAGCCGCATGCGGCCGCCCGGAGCGGGAGGCAGCGATAGATGGCATTCGGGACGGTCGAGCAGGCCATTGGCGACATCCGCGCCGGGAAGATCGTCGTGGTGGCGGACGACGAGGGCCGGGAGAACGAGGGTGATCTGGTTGCGGCGGCGGAGAAGATCACGCCCGAGCTGATCAACTTCATGACGGTGCACGGCCGCGGCCTCATCTGCCTGACGCTGACGTCCGAGCGCTGCGAGGCGCTGGGGCTGCAGCAGATGGTCGAGCACAATACCGAAGCGCACGAGACCGCCTTCACGGTGAGCGTGGACGCGGCGGCGCGGTTCGGGGTCACCACCGGGATCAGCGCCTCCGACCGCGCGGCCACCATGCGGGTGGCGATCGATCCGGTGACCGTGCCGTCCGATCTCCGGCGCCCCGGCCACGTCTTTCCGCTGCGCGCCCGGCCCGGCGGCGTGCTGCAGCGCGTCGGCCAGACCGAGGCGAGCGTGGACCTGGCCCGGCTCGCGGGACTGGTGCCGGCCGGCGTGTTGTGCGAGGTGCTGAACGCCGACGGCACGATGGCCCGCCGGCCCGAGTTGGAGCGCTTCTCGGCCGAGCACGGCCTCACCTTCATCACCGTCGCGCAGATCGTGGCGCACCGCCTCCAGCACGAGCGGCTGGTGCACCGCGTGGCTGAGGCGCGACTGCCCACTCCGCTGGGGGAGTACCGCATCATCGGCTACCGCAATGACGTGGACAACTCGGAGCACGTCGCGCTGGTGTTCGGCGAGCCGCGCGAGCGCCCCGAGGTGCTGGTGCGCATCCACTCCAAGTGCCTCACCGGGGACGTGTTCGGCTCGGCGCGGTGCGACTGCGGGTGGCAGCTCCAGAGGGCGATGGCGATGATCGCCGAGGCGGGTGCCGGCGTCGTGGTGTATCTCGACCAGGAGGGGCGCGGCATCGGGCTCCTCAACAAGCTCAAGGCGTACGAGCTGCAGGACGCGGGACAGGACACGGTCGAGGCCAACGAGCGGCTGGGCTTCCTCCCGGACCTTCGGAACTACGGCATCGGCGCGCAGATCCTGCTGGACCTGGGCGTCAAGTCGATCCGCATCCTGACCAACAATCCGATGAAGCTGGTGGGCATCGAGGGCTACGGCCTGTCGATCGCGGAGCGGGTGCCGATCATTCCGCCGCGCACCGACGAGAACGCCGGGTACCTCGACGTGAAGCGCGACAAGCTCGGCCACCTGCTGGCGCACTGATGAGCGCCGCGGGCTCGGCCTCTCCTTCCCGCGCCGCCCCGGCGCGGATCGCGGTGGTGGCGAGCCGGTTCAACGAGAACGTCACCCGGCGGCTGCTGGCCGGGGCGGAGCAGTGCCTGCGGGAGCGCGGCATCCCGGCCGAGCGGGTGGACGTACGCTGGGTGGCGGGGGCGTGGGAGCTGCCGGTCCTCGCGCGCGGCCTGCTGGAGCGGGGCGGCTACCAGGCGCTGGTGGCGCTGGGCGCGGTGATCCGCGGCGAGACGGCGCACTTCGAGATCATCGCGGGAGAGTCCGCACGCGGGCTGATGGCGCTGACCGTGCAATATGGGGTGCCAGTAGGCTTCGGTGTGCTGACCTGCGAGACCCTGGCGCAGGCGCTGGAGCGCTCGGGCGGCGCTGCGGGGAACAAGGGCTACGAGGCCACGGCCGCGGCGCTGGATGCCGCCGCGGCACTGCCCGCGCGCGATGGCGATCCGGGCTGAGACCCGCGCCCGCGCGCTCGCCCTTCAGCTGCTCTACGCGTGGGACCAGCTGCCGGACCGGGAGGCCGATCGGCGTGTCGTGTGGGCGCGGGTGCTGCCGCTGGTGAAGGCGTCGCCGGCCGTCCGCGACCGGGCGATCGGGCTGGCGGAGGCGGTGGTGGGCGCGCGCGAGCGAATCGACCCCGCGCTGGAACAGGCGGCCGACCGCTGGAGGCTGGAGCGGCTCGCGGTCGTCGATCGCAACCTCCTGCGGCTTGCGGCGCTGGAGCTCGAGAGCCCGGCGACGCCGCCCAAGGTGGTGATCGACGAGGCGGTGCGTCTGGCGCGCTGGTTCGGCGGGCCCAAGTCGCCCGGGTTCGTGAACGGGATCCTGGATCGCCTGGCGCGCGACCGGGGCCGGCTGTGAGGCTGCTGCTGGTCAACTGGCGGGACCGCACCAACCCGCAGGCCGGCGGCGCCGAAGTGCACCTGCACGAGATCTTCGGCCGGATCGCAGCGCGGGGTCACGAGGTGCATTTCCTCACCAGCGGGTACCCGGGCGGTACTGCCGAGGCCACGGTGGACGGGATGGTGGTGCATCGCGTGGCAGGGGAGTACGGCTTCGCCGCCGCGGGGCCACGGGCGTTCGCCCGCCTGGCCCGCGCGCTGCGGCCCGACGTGGTGGTGGAGGACGTCAACAAGCTGCCGCTCTGCCTGCCGCTGGTGTGGCGCGGCCCGCTGGTGCTGCTGGTGCCGCATCTCTTCGGCACGACGGCGTTCCGCGAAGTGGCGTGGCCGACGGCGGTGGCGGTGTGGATGGCCGAGCGGCCGATGCCGCTGGTGTACCGCCGGGCGGCGGTGCACGCCATCAGCGGCAGTACGCGCGACGACCTGGTGTGGCGTGGCTTTGCGCGTGAGGCGATCCGGGTCATCTATCCGGGCGTGGACGCCGGGCACTACAGCCCGGCGCCGGGCGTTGGGCGGGCGGAGCGGCCGCGCTTCCTGTACGTGGGGCGGCTGAAGCGATATAAGGCGGTGGAGACGGCCATCGCCGGGCTGGCCGTGCTGCGCGGTGCGGGTGTCCCGGACGCCGAGCTGTGGATCGCGGGCGACGGCACCGACCGCGCCCGGCTCGAGCGCGTGGCGGCAGCGGTCGGACCAGGCGTGTCGTTTCTCGGGCACGTGTCCGAGGAGAAGAAGCTGGAGCTGTACCGGCAAGCGTGGGCGGTGGTGTTCCCGTCGCCGAAGGAGGGTTGGGGCATCACCAACCTCGAGGCGGCCGGGTGCGGCACGCCGGCCGTCGCATCCGACAGCCCGGGGTTGCGGGAGTCGGTGCGGCACGGCGAGACCGGATTGCTGGTGCCGCACGGCGACGTCCAGGCGATGGCGGCCGCACTGGGCGAGTTGGTCCGTGACGCCGCCCTTCGCGAACGTCTGGGGCGCGGGGCGCGCGCGTTCGCGGAGTCGCTGAGCTGGGAGCGTGCGGCCCGCGAGACGGAAGCTCACCTCGAAGCCGCGCTGGCCGCCGGGCCGCGCGGCCAGGAGTGATGTCCATGGAGACGATGATCACTGCCCGCCACGGTGAAATCGCGGATGTCCTCCGCGCCCGCGCCGAGCGGGTCGTGGAGCGGCTGGCGCGGCTGGCGAACCGGCCCACGGCGGCGCACGTCACCTTCGGTCTGGACCACCAGCGGGCGACGGCCGAGGTCATGCTGACCGCGGCGCGAGGCGCGGTGCACGTGGCCAGTGCCGACGCGGCGGATCACCGCACCGCGCTGGACCGCGCCGTCGCCAAGTTGCGGCGGCAGCTCGACAAGCAGGAAGCGAATCCCCGCCGCAAGGCGGGCCGGGCGCGGAGCTGACTACGGTCCGGCTGCGTGACCTCATCGAGCAGCGCGCCGACACGCTGCAGCTCGAGGTCCTGACCGGCGACGCGGGGCTGGACCGCGCCATCCCCTCCGCCGAGGTGTCGAACCCTGGACTGGTGCTGGCGGGCTACACCGCCCGCTTCACGCCCGACCGGGTGTACGTGCTGGGCGAGACGGAGATCTCCTACCTGTTCGCGCTGCCGGAGGCGGAGCGGCGCCAGCGGATCGAGTCGCTGTGCGCGCTGGGCTGCCCGTGCCTGTTCGTCACCAAGGGGCTCGAGGTCCCGTCCGAGCTGGTCGAGCTGGGCCGCGGGTGCGGCGTCGCGGTGGTGCGCTCGCGGCTTTCGACCTCGGAGTTCTACAACCGGATCAAGCCATTCCTCGAGGAAGTGTTCGCCGCGCAGACGGCGATCCACGGCTCGCTGGCGGACGTGTACGGCGTGGGGCTGCTGTTTCTCGGGCGCTCGGGCATCGGCAAGAGTGAGTGCGTCCTGGACCTGGTCGAGCGCGGGCACCGGGTGGTGGCCGACGACGTCGTCCTGGTCCGCCGGCTCGGCCACGACGTCCTGATCGGCCGCGGCCACGAGCACCAGCACCACTTCATGGAGATCCGCGGCATCGGCCTCATCGACATCGCCGCGCTGTTCGGCATCCGCGCCGTGCGCCAGCAGAAGCGCATCGAGGTGGTGGTGCAGCTGGAGGACTGGGACAGCGCCGCCCCGTACGAGCGCACCGGGCTCGACGGCGACGAGACCACGGTGCTCGACGTGAAGCTGCCGCGGGTGGTGGTGCCGCTGAACCCGGGCAAGAACATCACGGTGATCGCCGAGGTCGTGGCGATGCGGCACCTGCTCAAGTACGCGGGGGTGGACTCCGCGCGCGAGTTCAACGAGCGGCTGATCGGACGGATGCAGGAGCGGCGCGAGATCCGCGAGTATCTCGAAGAGGACTATGAGTGAGCCCCTGATTGGCGTCATCGTCGCGCACACCGAGGTCGCGGAGGCCCTGCTCATGGCGGTGCGGGCCATCGCCGGCGACGACGCGGGGCTGGTGGCGGTCTCGAACCGGGGCTGCGACCGCGCCGCGCTCACCCGCGAGCTCGAGACCGCCGTGGGCGGGCGACCCGCAGTGGTGTTCACCGACATGGCGGGTGGCTCGTGCGCGCACACCGCGGTCGCGCTGGCCCACGGGCGAAGCGATCTCAAGGTCGTCACCGGCGTGAACCTCGCGATGTTGGTGGACTTCGCCTTCCACCGGGACCTGCCGGTCGAGGCGGCGGCGCGCCGCGCGGTGGAGATCGGCCGGACCGCAGTGGGGATGGTCGAGCGGTGAGCGTGGTGCTGTACCGCATCGACGACCGGCTGATTCACGGGCAGGTGGTCGTGGGATGGGGGCAGCGGATGGGCGTCGGGTTCATCGTGCTGGTGGACGACGGCGTGAGAACGAACCTCTGGGAACAGGAGTTGTACCGCATGGGCGTGCCCGGCGCGATGGACGTGGTGTTCGCGACGGTTGCGGAGGCGGCGGTGCAGGTTGCGGCATGGGAGCGCGATCCGCGGAAGGGGATTGTGCTCACCGGCGACGTGGAGACGATGGTCGCGCTGTGCGCCGCGGTGCCGGAGGTGCGGAAGGTGAACGTGGGCGGCATCCACGCGCGCGAGGGCCGCACCGAGCGGCTGCGCTACGTGTTCCTGACCGACGGCGAAGCGGTACAGCTCAAGGCCCTGGCCGACCGGGGCGTCGAGGTGACGGCGCAGGACCTGCCGACCGCGAAGCCTATGCCGGTCGCGGAGCTGGCGTGACGCCGGCGGCCGTAGCCGGCGTGCTGGGCGTGGGAGCCCTGGCGGGTCTCGACCTCGTCAGCGTGCCGCAGGTGATGCTCGGCCGGCCGCTGGTGGCCGGCTTTCTGGGCGGTGCCGTGGTCGGGCGGCCGATGACGGGACTCGCGACCGGCGCCGTGCTGGAGCTGTTCGCGTTCGAGACGCTGCCCGTCGGTGCCTCACGGTACCCCGACTGGGGGCCCGCGGCCGCCGCGGCCGGTGCGCTGGCGGCCGTGCGGGGCGGTCGGTGGGACCCGGCGTGGATGGTCGGGATCATGGTGGTGGCACTGCTCGCCGCGTGGCTCGGCGGCCTCAGTCTGCTGGTGTTGCGCCGGCTCAACGCGGCCCAGCTCCGCCGCCGCGCCGCGGCCGTGGAGAGTGGTGACGTGCGTGCCCTGGTGGCGCTGCAGGTCGGCGGGATCGTGCGCGACCTGGTGCGCGCGGCGGTGCTCACCGGATTCACCCTGGCCGTCGGTGAGCGGGTGGCGCGGCACGTGGAGCTGGGGTGGCGGGCGCCGCGGGCGGTGGCCGATGTGGCGGTGGTGGGCACGGCGCTCGGCGTGGCGGTGTGGAGCGCGTACCGCCTGTTCGGCCAGGGATCGCCCCGGCGCTGGTTCGCCACCGGTGCGGTGGCGGGGGTGGCGGTGGTCGCAGGGCTGCTCGCGTGGTAACGCGGGCCGACGCGGTGCCGGGCTTCCGCTCGGCCCTGGTGCGCCTGTTCACCATTCAGGCGGCGTTCACCTACGAGCGGATGCTGGGAATCGGGTTTGCATTCGCCGCCGAGCCGATGCTGCGCCAGCTCGGCCGTCGGGAGGGCGGGGCGCCGGCGTACCGCGCGGCGCTGGCGCGGCAGGCGCGCTTCTTCAACGCTCACCCGTACCTCGCGTCGCTGGCGGTCGGGGCGGCCGCGCGGGCCGAGATGGACGGCGTGGCCCCGGAGCGGATCGAGCGGCTGCGCTCGGCGTTGATCGGCCCGCTCGGCTCGCTGGGCGACCGCCTGATCTGGGCGGGGTGGCTCCCCGCCTGCGCCGCCATCGGGCTGCTGCTGGTCGCGTGCTCGGCGGGGATATGGGCGGTGGTCGTGTTTCTCGCCCTGTACAACCTGATGCACCTGTGGCTGCGGGTGTGGGGGCTCAAGGAGGGATGGCGCGCGGGCGTCGGAGTGGCGGGCGCCCTCGCGTCGCCGGGACTGCAGCGGGTGCTCGAGCTGGTCGCGCCGCTGGCGGCGGTGGCGGTGGGCGCAGCGCTGCCGGCGGTGCTGGGCTGGTACCCGTTCCGCGCCCGGTGGGAGATCTTCGCCGGCGCGGCGGCGGCGCTGCTGTTCGCCGAGGTGGTGCGGTTGCTGCAGGGGCGGGCCACCGGCCTGGTGGTGGCGGCCTTCGCCCTGGCGGTCGTCGTGGGTGTGGGGGTGCTGTGGTAGTCGAGCGCTCGGCACCGATCGTGAACCGGCTCGGGCTGCACGCGCGGCCGGCGGCGGAGTTTGTGAAGATCGCCAACCGGTTCACGGCGCACATCCTGGTCAAGAAGGACGAGCTGGAAGTGAACGGCAAGAGCATCATGGGGATGATGATGCTGGCGGCGGAGTGCGGGAGCGCGCTGCTGATCCGCGCGGATGGGGACGACGCCGAGCAGGCGGTGGACGCACTGCTGGCGCTGGTGGCCAGGGGCTTCGGGGAGGACTGATGCCGCACCGGGTGATCAAGGGTATCGCGGTTTCGCCGGGCGTTGCGGTCGGGCCCGCACTGGTGGTGCGGTGGGAGGCCCCGGTCGTGCCGGACGTGCCGATCGGCCCCGACCAGGTCGCGGCCGAGACGGCGCGGCTCGCCGAGGCGATGGCTTACGCGCGCGAGCAGATCGTGCGCAGCCGGGCGAAGGCGGCGGAGCGCGCCGGCGAGGAGGAGGCGCGGATCTTCGACGCGCAGCTGATGATCCTCGAGGACCACGATCTGCGGAACGGCGTGGACCGCCTGATCCGCGAGAACCACTTCTCGGCGGAGCGCGCGTTCCAGCTCAAGATGCTGGAGTGGCGGGGCCTGTGGACCACGACGGGCAGCGCCATGCTGCGCGAGCGGCTCGCCGACCTCACCGACGTGGAAATCCTGGTCCTCACCCACCTGATGGGCGTCGAGGAGCCGACGCTCGAGCACGCCCGGCCCGAAGCCCCAGTGGTGCTGGTGGCGCGCGATCTGACGCCGGCCCTCACCGTCCAGCTGGACCGTGACGCCGTGCTCGCGATCGCGTGCGAGGAGGGGACCCGCACCTCGCACGCGGCGATCCTCGCGCACTCGATCGGCATCCCCGCGGTGATGGCGCTCCCCGAGGTGCTGGAGCGCGTTTCCAGTGGCGATCTGGTGGTCCTGGACGGCTGGGCGGGCACGCTGCAGGTCGAGCCGTCGGACACCGTCGTGGAGGCGGCGCAGCGCCGCGACCGCCAGCGCCGCGAGCTGGAGCGCGATCTGGAGGCGGGTTCCGAGCTGCCCGCGCAGACCACCGACGGGGTGGTGCTCGCCGTGCGGGTCAACCTCGACCTGCCGGAGGAGCTGGAGGCGGCGGTCCGGCACCGCGCCGAAGGCGTGGGGCTGATGCGCACGGAGTTTCTGGTGCAGGGTCGAGGGCAGATGCCCACCGAGGACGAGCAGGCGGAGCTGTACCGGCGGATCGGGGCGGCCTTCATGCCGCACCCGGTCGTGGTGCGGACCTTCGACCTGGGAGGCGACAAGTTCCCGGCCCCGTTCAAGCGGGTCGCCGAGGGAAACCCGATGCTCGGCTGGCGGGCGATCCGCGTCTGTCTCGACCAGCCGGAGATCTTCCGGCCGCAGATCCGGGCGATCCTGAGGGCCGCGGCGCACACGAAGCTGCGGCTGATGCTTCCGCTGGTGACGCGGCTGGACGAGATCCTCATGACGCGGGAGTTGGTGGCCGAGGAGGCGCGCGCGCTCCGCAAGAGCGGCATCGAGGCGGCGGCGAGCGTGCCGATCGGGATCACGGTCGAGACGCCGGCGGCGGCGATCATGGCCGACCGGCTGGTCGAGATCTCGGACTTCCTGTCGGTCGGGACCAACGACCTGGTGCAGTACACCCTGGCGGTGGACCGCGGCAACGCGCGGCTGGCGGAGCGCTTCACCCCGCACCATCCGGCGATCCTCCGGCTGCTGGCCACCATCGTGCGCGCGGCGCGCGGCGCCAAGCGCGAGGTGTCGGTGTGCGGCGAGATGGCGTCCGACCCGGTGTCGGTGTACCTGCTGGTCGGCCTCGGCTACCGGGTGCTGTCGGTGGCGGCGCCGAACCTGCCGATGGTGAAGTGGATGATCCGCCAGATCAGCGCCAAGGACGCGGCGATCTGCGCGGAGGCGGCGCTCGAGCTGCCCACCACCGACGAGGTGAGCGCGTTCGCCCGCCGCAGCGTGGGAAGCGTCGTGGACCTGCGGCTCCTCGACCCGTCGTCGCCGTTGCCAGCCCGTGCGCGCCGGGCTAGCTTCCGCAAATAGCAACCCCAACACGAGACGACACTTTGCGTAACGAGCGCCACTGGCTCTTCACCTCGGAGTCGGTCACCGAGGGGCACCCCGACAAGATCGCCGACCAGATCTCGGACGCTGTCCTCGACGCGATCATCGCCAAGGATCCCGACGCCCGGGTGGCGTGCGAGACCTTCGTCACGACCGGCATGGCGGTGGTGGGCGGCGAGATCACCACGACCACCTACGTCAATATCCCCGACATCGTGCGCGGCACGGTGGAGGCGATCGGGTACACCGAGGCGTCGTACGGCTTCGATGCCGAGACGTGCGCCGTCCTGACCACCATCGACCGGCAGTCGCCCGACATCAAGCAGGGCGTGGATACCGGCGGCGCGGGCGACCAGGGCATGATGTTCGGCTTCGCGACCGACGAGACCAAGGAGCTGATGCCGCTGCCCATCCAGCTGGCGCACGGCCTCACCCACCGGCTCGCCGAGGTCCGCAAGGCCGGCAAGCTCCCGTGGCTCCGGCCCGACGGCAAGTCGCAGGTCACCGTCGAGTACGAGGGCGACCGCCCGAAGCGGGTGCACACCGTCGTGGTGTCGACCCAGCACGCGCCGACGATCGGGAACGACGAGCTGCGGGCCGAGATCATCGAGCACGTCATTACGCCGGTGGTGGGCGAGTGGATCGTGGGCAGCCAGCCGATCTACCACATCAACCCGACCGGCCGGTTCGTGGTCGGCGGGCCGCAGGGCGACGCGGGCCTCACCGGCCGCAAGATCATCGTGGACACGTACGGCGGCTTCGCGCGGCACGGCGGCGGGGCGTTCAGCGGCAAGGACCCGTCGAAGGTGGACCGCTCGGGCGCGTATGCGGCGCGCTGGGTCGCGAAGAACGTGGTGGCCGCCGGGCTGGCGCGCCGCTGCGAGGTGCAGGTGGCGTACGCCATCGGCGTGCGCGAGCCCGTCTCGCTGCTGGTGGACACCTTCGGCACCGGGACGGTGCCCGATGAGGTGCTGGAGAAGGCGGTGCGCGAGCAGTTCGACCTGGTGCCGCGCGCCATCATCGAGGCGCTGGACCTCCGCAAGCCGCTGTTCAAGGCGACGGCGGCGTACGGCCACTTCGGCCGCAAGCCGGCGCGCGCGTCGGTGGAGGGGAAGGACGTCGAGTTGTTCACCTGGGAACGTACGGACCGTGCCGCCGAGCTGGCCGACACCGCGAAGCGGCTGGCCGGCGCCGCGCGCACCGCGAACCGGTAGGAGAGCGACGACGATGGCGATGGCGACCAAGCAGGACGCCTACGATGTGAAGGACCTGGCCCTGGCCGACGAGGGCCGGCGCCGGGTGGAGTGGGCGGAGCGCTCGATGCCGGTACTGCGCCTGATCAAGGAGCGGTTCGCGAAGGAGCGGCCCCTCAAGGGCCGGCGGCTCAGCGCCTGCCTCCACGTCACCACGGAGACCGCCAATCTCGCCATCACGCTCAAGGCGGGCGGGGCCGAGGTCGCGCTGTGCGCCTCCAACCCGCTGTCCACCCAGGACGACGCGGCCGCCTACCTGGTCAGGGACCACGGCATCGCGGTGTACGCCATCAAGGGCGAGGACCACGAGACCTACTACGAGCACCTCCGCGCTGCGCTGGCGCACCGGCCCGACGTCACGATGGACGACGGGGCCGACCTGGTGGGCTCGCTGCACATGATCGCGCTGAACCGGATGGACGACCTGGCCCCGCCGGTGCGGCGCTGGGTCGAGTCGCTGTCGAAGGACGCGCGGGCGGCGTTGGTCAAGGGCGTGATCGGCTCGACGGAGGAGACGACCACCGGCGTGATCCGGCTCAAGGCCATGGCGAAGGACAAGGTGCTGCAGTTCCCGGTGGTCGCGGTGAACGACTCCGAGACCAAGCACCTGTTCGACAATCGCTACGGCACTGGCCAGTCCACCGTGGACGGCATCATTCGCGCGACCAATGTGCTGCTCGCGGGCTCGACGGTGGTGGTGGCCGGCTACGGGTGGTGTGGCCGCGGGGTGGCGAGCCGGCTGCGGGGCGCGGGCTCGAACGTGATCGTGACGGAGATCGATCCGGTGAAGGCGCTCGAGGCGCAGATGGACGGCTTCCGCGTGATGCCGATGGCCGAGGCCGCGCCGGAAGGCGACGTGTTCGTGACGCTGACCGGCGACATCAACGTCGTCCGGGTCGAGCACATGCGGCGGATGAAGGACGGCGCGATCGTGGCCAACAGCGGCCACTTCAACGTCGAGATCGACCTCGAGAGCCTGAAGCAGGCGGCCCAGGGTCCGCGGGCCGTGCGCGAGTTCGTGGACGAGTGGGTCCTCGACGGCAAGCGCATCCACATCCTCGCCGAGGGCCGGCTGATCAACCTGGCGGCGGCGGAGGGGCACCCGGCGAGCGTGATGGACATGTCGTTCGCCAACCAGGCGCTGGGCGCCGAGTTCCTGGTAAAGAACGCGGCCTCGCTGCCCAAGGACGTGATCCGCGTGCCGGCGGAGATCGACAAGGAAATCGCCCGGCTCAAGCTGGCGGGGATGGGGATCCGCATCGACGTGCTGACCCCCGAGCAGCAGCACTACCTCGCCTCGTGGGATCTTGGCACCTGACGCGCAGGGCAAGGCGCTGGTCGAAGTGCGCGTCGCGCACCTCGGCCTCGACCGGAACACCAACGCCCCGGTCGTCGTCCTCCAGGAAAAGGACGGGCCGCGTGTGTTGCCGATCTGGATCGGCCCGGCCGAAGCGAGCGCGATCGCGATGGAGCTGGCCGGCGTCAAGTTCAGCCGGCCGCTGACCCACGACCTGCTGAAGCAGGTGATCCTGGGGCTGGGCGGCGAGCTGAAGCGGGTGCTGATCACGGCGGTCAAGGAGAACACGTACTACGCCGAGCTGCACATCCACCGCAACGGGGACTGGGTGCAGGTGGACGCGCGCCCGTCCGACAGCATCGCCATCGCGCTGCGGCTCAAGGCGCCGATCTTCACGCATCCCGACCTGCTGGACACCGCCCCCGTCAACACGGTGGAGCCCAGCGACGAGCAGGGGCCGCTCGACGCGGAGTCGCTGAAGACCTACCTGCAGAACCTCGATCCGGAAGACTTTGGCAAGTTCATGCCGTAGGCTGGCCGGGGCGGCGCGCGCGCCGCTCGCGGTGATGGGGCTCGCGGTGGCCGCGGCGCTCGGGGCGCGCCCGGCGCTCGCGCAGGGCCCGGCAGAAGGGCTGCGGCCCGCGGCCGGCCGAGGGCCGCTGGTGCTGGCCGGGCGCGTGGTGCGGGTCAGAGGCGCGGACACCGTGCCGCTGCCGGGGATCCGGATCGTCGCGCACCGCGTGGGCACCGACCATCAGGGACCGCTGGACTCGATGCGGAGCGACGCGCGCGGCCGGTTCAGCTTCCGCGTGGCGCGGCCCGACACTGGCTCGATGTACGTCGTCTCCACGCTGTTCGCGGGAATCGGCTACTTCTCGGAACCCTACGCATCCGGCGCGCGCGCCGGATCGGACTCGATCCTGCTCCCGGTGTTCGACACGACCAGTGCGGGCGCGCCGCTGGACGTTGCGGTGCGCCACCTGGTGGTGTCCGCGCCCGACCGGGCCGACGGATCGCGCGACGTGCTCGACATCGTGCAGGTGGCGAACCCCGGCAGCGCGACGCTGGTCTCGCGCGACAGCGCGCCGACCTGGCGGATGCAGCTGCCCCGCGGCATCGAGTCGTTCCGGGTGGGCGAAGGCGACGTGCCCTCCGAGGCCGTCCACCGGGTGGGCGACAGCCTGCTGGTGCGGGCGCCGTTCCCGCCCGGTATCAAGCAGGTGGTGGTCGTCTATGTCGTGCCGCAGGGGATGCGGACGCTGCGCGTGCCGATCGACCAGCCGACGGCGCGGCTCGAGGTGCTGGTGGAGGACAGCCTGGCGAACGCGAGCGGCGCCGCGCTCGCGGCGGCCAACCCGCTGCAGCTGGAGGGGCGCACGTTCCGCCACTTCTCGTCCACGCGTGTGGTGAGGGGGGAGACGGCGGAGATCGCCTTCGGTGTCGCAGGCGGGGGGCGGAACCTGACCTGGATGGCGATCGTGCTATCGGCGCTGCTGCTGGCGTCGGGCGGCTACGTGGCCGCGCGCCGGCGGGGCGTCGCAGCGCCGGCGCCCGGAGGCGCGGCCCCGCCCGCCGAGGCGGACCAGGACGCGCTGCTCCGCCAGATCGTCGCGCTCGACGAGCGGTACGCGGCGCGGCAGGCCGAGACGCCGCCGGAGGAGTGGTCGGCATACCAGTCGAAGCGCGCCTCCCTCAAGGCACGGCTCGCCGGGCGGCTTGCGCAGCGTTGAGCGGCCCGTGGTAGATTGATGCGTCGGACAACCGTCGTCGCACGCGAACGGGGATCTCGGAAGCCGGTGTGAATCCGGCGCGGCCCCGCCACTGTAACGGGTAGGGATTCGTCCCACCCTTCGCCCACATGCCACTGGCCGACGGCCGGGAAGGCGAGCGAGGGGGCCCGGAGCCAGGAGACCTCGCCGTTCGCGCTCCACCAGTAGCCCTCGTGGGAGGGGGCGGTGGCTCGAATCCTGGCATTGCTCCTCTCGGCCCTGGCCGCGTGCAGTCCGCGGCCGCCTGCCGGCGGAGTCTCCATCACCGATGACTGGGGTCGCACCGTCGCGCTCGCCGCGCCGGCGCGCCGAGTCGTTTCCCTCTCGCCCGCCAGCACCGAAATCCTGTTCGCGCTCGGCGTGGGCTCGCACGTGGTCGGCCGCACCCGGTTTTGCGACTGGCCGCCGGAGAGCCGCACTGTCCCCGACGTGGGTAACGGCATCGAGCCGAACGTCGAGGCGGTGGCGGCGCGCCACCCCGACCTCGTGGTACTGTATGCGTCCGCGGCAAACCGTGCCGCGTCGCAGGGCCTCACCGCGCTCCACGTGCCCGTCGCGGTCCTCAAGCTCGACGACGCGGCCGACGTGCGCCGCGCCGCCCGCCGGCTCGGCGTGCTCACAGGCTCGGCCGGCTCCGCCGACTCTCTGGTGACGGCGTTCGACGCCTCGCTCGAAGCCGTGGCGACGGCCGCCGCGGCGCGGCCCGGGCGCCGGCCACGACTGTACGTGGACGTGTGGGCCAACCCGCCCATGACGGTGGGGCGGGGCAGCTACCTGTCGGAGGTGCTCCAGGCCGCGGGCGCGGTGAACAGCTTCGCAGACCTCGGCGCGTCGGCCGCTCCGGTGAGCCTCGAGGCGATCGTGGCGCGCGACCCCGACGCGGTCCTGGTCGTCGCGGCCGATGCGACGCGCCCGCCCGACCTGGCATCGCGACCGGGGTGGAACGCGGTGCGCGCCGTGCGAGAGGGACGGGTCCTCGTCGTGGACGCGAGCCTCTACGGGCGGCCGGGCCCGCGCATGCCGCTCGCGGCCGCGGATCTGACGCGACGGATCGCGGGGCTGGCGTTGGGGCCCGGACGGTGAAGCGTCCATCGGCGCCCGCTTTGCTCGCCTGGCTCGGCGTGGCGGCCCTGGCGGCGCTGCTCCTCGGCGTCGCGCTGGGCGCCGCGCCACTCGCGCCGCACGATCTCCTGCTCGGGCTGCTGCGCCGCGGCGATCCCACGGCGACGGAGATCATCTGGTCGCTGCGCCTGCCGCGCGTGGTTCTGGGGTTCGTGGTGGGCGGCGTGCTGGCGGTGTCGGGCGCCGCGCTCCAGGCCCTGGTCCGCAACCCGCTCGCCGATCCCTACCTCCTCGGGCTGTCCGGCGGCGCCGGCCTGGGAGCAGTGCTCGCGCTGGCCTTGGGGCTGGTGTCCGCCTGGGCGCTGCCCGCGGCCGCGTTCGCCGGCGCGCTGGTGGCGATGCTGGTCGTGTACCGGCTCGCCATCGTCGCGGGCGGCGCGCTCGACAGCCGCGTCCTGCTGCTCGCGGGCGTGGTGGTCGGGGCGTTCGCCGGCGCGCTGCTCTCCGGCGTGCTGGCGGTGAGCGAGGCGTCGCAGGTCAAGACGGCGACGCTGTGGCTGATGGGAGGGCTGGGGGGCGTCGGGTGGCCCGGCGTCGCCGCCCTCGCCGTGTACTCGGCGCCGGCGGTCGCGGTGCTGATGGCCGAGGCGCGCGCGCTCAACCTGCTCGCGCTGGGCGAAGAGCCGGCGCAGCATCTCGGCACCGACGTGGCGCGGACCAAGCGTCGCGTGTACGCCGCCGCCTCGCTGCTCGCCGCGGCGTCGGTCGCCGCCGCGGGGATGATCGGCTTCGTGGGGCTGGTGGTGCCGCACGCCATCCGCCTGCTCAAGGGTCACGACCACCGCGTCCTGCTGCCGTCCGCCTTCGTCCTGGGCGGCACGTTCCTGGTGCTGGCCGACACGCTGGCACGCACAGTGTTCGCTCCGCTGGAGCTTCCGGTCGGCGTGGTGACGGCCGTGGTGGGCGTTCCTATCTTCGCGGTGCTGCTGAGGCGATGGACGAGCCCGTCTTCGAGCTGAGCGGCGCCACGGTGCGCTACGACCCGCGCACACCCGCGGTGGACGGGGTGTCGCTGCGGGTGAGCAGCGGCGAGTGCGTGGCCGTGGTCGGGCCGAACGGGGCCGGGAAGACCACGCTGCTGCGCGCCCTGCTCGGCCTGGTGCCGTGCGCGGCGGGACATGCGCGGGTACTCGGGCGCGACGCGCGGGCGTGGCCGCGCGACGCGCTGGCGCGGGTCGTGGGCGTGGTGGCGCAGCGCGAGGAGCCCGCGTTTCCGATCACCGTCCGGGAGGCGGTGGAGATGGGCCGCTATGCGCACCTCGGGGCGTGGCGCGCGATGGGCGCCGCCGACCGGGACGCGGTCAGGCGCGCAATGCGGCGCGCCGACGTGGAGACGCTCGGCAGCCGCTGGGTCGCGACGCTGTCGGGCGGCGAGTGGCAGCGCGTCCGGATCGCGCGCGCCCTGGCCCAGGAGCCGCTGGGGCTGGTGCTGGACGAGCCCACGGCGTCGCTCGACCTCAAGCACGAGATGGAGCTGTTCGAGCTCGTGGCCGACCTGGTGCGGCGGGACGGCCTCGCCGCGCTGGTCGTCTCACACCACATCAACATCGCGGCGCGGTTCGCCGACCGGCTGGTGCTGCTGGCCGCTGGCCGCGTCGTGGCCGACGACACGCCGGAGCGCGTACTCGAGCCGGGGCGGCTGGCCGCGGTCTTCGGCTGGCCCATTGCCGTCACCAACCTCCCCGACGGCTCGCCGCAACTCTACGCCGAGCGCTCGCCGCGCACGCCGGGAAGCGCGAGCCCGTGACACCCGGCCGGATCGCCGCCGCCCTCGTCGCCGGCGCGGGTCTCGCCGCCGGGGCCGCGCCACTCGCCGCGCAGCAGCCGCGCGACACGGTGCGGCTCGACACGATCGTCGTGACGGCGACCCGGCTCCCGACGCCGCTGGCTTCCACTACCTCGGCGGTCACGGTGCTCACCGGCGACGACCTGCGCTCGCGCGGCATCAGCACCGTCGCCGAGGCGCTGCGCGGCGTGCCCGGCGTGGACGTGGTCGAGACCGGGCCGTTCGGCGGCGCGACCTCGTTGTTCCTGCGGGGCGGCGAAAGCGACTACGTGCGCGTGCTGGTGGACGGCGTGCCGCTCAACACCCCGGGCGGCGCCATCGACCTCGCGACCCTGACGACGGCTGACGTGGACAGGATCGAGATCGTGCGCGGGCCCGCCTGCGTACTGTACGGGTCCGATGCGGTCACCGGCGTGGTGCAGGTGTTCACCAGGAGCAGGCGCGGCGCCGCCGGGTGGGAGACCGGGGCGCAGGGCGGGACGTTCGGATCGCGGAGCTACGACGCGCGCATCGCGTCCGGCGGCGAGCGCGCCGGTCTCAGTCTCGGCTGGTCCAGCTTCGCCGACGATGGGATCTACGCCTTCAACAACGAGTACCGCAGCGACGTCGTGGGCGGCTCGCTCACGCTGCTGCCCGACGCGCGCACCAGTGCCAGGCTCTCGGCGCGCTACACCGACGACGTGTACCACTACCCGACCGACGGATCGGGGAACGTGGTGGACAGCAACCAGTACCAGACCGGTCGCACGGTGGTCGCGAGCCTCGACGCGGGCCGGTTCCTCACGCCGCGCATCGAGGCGCGGCTGCTCCTCGGCGGCACCGAGGGGAGCGGGCGAGTGGACCAGGAGCCGAATTCGCCGGCCGACACGCTCGGCTACTACGCCTTCCGCAGCTTCGACCGCCTCAGCCGGCGCAGCGCCGATGCGCGGCTCAACCTGCACGTGGCCGAGGGCACGGTCGTCACGGCGGGGGCGGCGCTGGAGACCGAGGCGGAGCGCAGCAGCAGCCTCTCCCTGAGCCAGTACGGCCCGAGCCCCGGCTCGCTGGTGGTGAGCCGCTGGGACCGCGCGTACTACCTGCAGGCGCTGGCGGATCCCGGCCGGCGTCTGGCCCTCGTTGCCGGGCTCCGGCTGGAGCAGAACGAGGCATTCGGGACGTTCCTCACCTACCGCGCAGGCCTGGCCTACCGGCTGCAGGCGACCAGGTTCCGCGCCACACTGGGCACCGCGTTCAAGGAGCCGAGCTTCTTCGAGAACTACTCCACCGGCTACGTGACGGGGAATCCGGCGCTGCAGCCGGAGCGCTCGACGAGCTGGGACGCGGGGGTGGAGCGCCAGCTACTGGGCGGGCGGCTGACGGTGTCGGCGACCTGGTTCGCACAGCGGTTCCACAACCTGATCCAGTACACGTTCGCGCCGCCCTCGCCCACGGCGCCGAACTACTACAACGTGGCGGCGGCCAACGCGTCGGGGCTCGAGCTAGAGGCGCGCGTCGCGGCTGACCGGGTGCTGACCGTGGCGGCGCAGTACACCTACACCCACACGGTGGCGGCGGACTCCGGGTTCGACGGGGCCTCGTATGCACAGGGCCAGCCCCTGCTGCGGCGGCCGGCGAACGCAGGGAGCGTGGCTGCCACGGCGCGGCTCGGCGCGCGGGGCAGCGCGAGCCTCTCGGCGTACTGGGTGGGAGATCGGGAGGACGAGGACTTCTCGGGCGCGACGCCGGTGCGTGTTACATTGCCGGCGTACGTGCGCGTGGACCTCGCCGGCGATGCCGCGCTGGTGCGCGGCCGCGGTGCCGCGCCGGGGGTGATCGCGACCCTCAAGATCGAGAACCTGTTCGACGCGCGGTACCAGCAGGTGCTCAACTTCCCGTCGCGGCGGCGGGCGGTGTTCGTCGGGGTGAGGCTGGAGAGCGGCCGATGAGGCGGATCTGGCTGTTGCTGCTGCTGACGGGAGCGGGCTGCCACCGAGGGGAGCCTGCGCCCGCGGGTGCCGGCCAGCCTGGAGCCGCGCGCATCGCCGGCGTGGCGCTGGTGGACTCGGTGGCGTACAACGGCGGGCCCAACTCCGGCGTCCTCCGGCGCGTTGCGGTGCAGGTCGGGGCGCGCCGCGACACCATCCACGGCGTGCTTACCTACAGCATGCCCGGGGTGCTGGCCGACACAGCCGTGGTGGGTTTCGCGTACGACCGGGACTCGGTCACCAGCGTGTTCATCTACGTCCCGGCGCGGCGCAGCGTCACGCGGCGTGCGCTGCTCCCGGCGCTGCAGGATTTCCAGCCCCAGTTCGCGACGCCGAGCTTCGCGCCTGACGGCCAGTCGTTCCTGTACGTCGCCTACGACTCGACCCAGGACTCGTTGCGGCCCACGCTGCGGCGCTGGCCGAGCCTCGACGTCGTGGCGACCGGGCCGGGCGTACCGGTGGAGGCGACGGACGCCGTGCCGTACTCCACCGAGTGGCGCGGACGCGACACGGCGGTCGCCAGCTTCAGCTTCGGGGGATGTCCGGCGCCGCTCACGCTGCACACGTACTTCGCCCTCGCCGCAGAGACGATGCGCACCGACACCGTCGTCGATCTCAGTCAGTCCCCCGGCACGCGCCCGTGGTGGCCGTGGAGCGACTCGGTGTTGCTCCGGATCCCGGGGGTGCGGGCCTGGCTGGTCGCGAGCACCGTCGGCCCGGGTCTGGGTCCCGGCTTCGTGGTGGCGATCCGGGGCGGCGGGGTCGGCTATGCCGACTCCATTCGCGAGGTCGACTTCCACCTCGAGGGCCAGACCTGTCCGGGTGTGCCGATGGGCGGGCCGCAGGACGCGTACGATGCGTTCCTCCGCTCCGCGGCGGATACGGTCTGGTCGCCGGAGTACCAGGTCGTCGCGCCGAACCAGCGCGAGGACTACGGGTCGCCACCGCACGTGATCAGCTACCAGTGGAGCCTCGGCGACCGCGTGCTCCGCAAGGCGATTGCCTGGAATTTCCGGAGCCGGCGCTTCGACGTGCTGGCGCCGCCGCCCGCGGATTCCGCGACCGCCCCGTAGACGGCGCGGCCCGCGCGGCGAGGCTATCTTTTTCGCATGCCGCTCGTCACCACGCCCGCCGTCATTCTCCACGTCATGCCGTATGGCGATACCTCGAAGATCCTGCGGCTGCTGACTCGCGACCTGGGCACGCAGAGCGCCATGGCGCGCGGTGCCCGGCGGGCGCGGAGCGCCACCGGGCCGCGGCTCGACCTGTTCGCCTTCGGCGAGGCCACCCTGCGCATCCGGGAGGCGCGGGACCTGAGCCCGCTCACGTCGTTCGAGATCACCGACGCGCACCCCGCGCTGGCGCACGGCGTCGCGCGATTCGCCGCCGCGTGCGCGCTCGCCGAGCTGGTGCTGAAGTGCGCGCCGGCGGAGCCGCATCCCGGGGTGTTCGACGCGGTGGCCGGCGGGCTCGCGACGCTGGCCGGCGCCGCCGAGGCTGACGTGGACGCGACGGCGCTGGCCGCCTGCTGGGCGGTGGTGGTCGCGCTCGGCTTCTCACCCTCGCTCGATCGCTGCGTCACCTGTGGCACACCGGTCGCCGGCACGGCGCACTTCTCCGCTTCGCTGGGCGGCGCGCTGTGCGCCGCGCACCGCAGCGGCGCCGGCGGCATCGCCAAGCTGGCCCCGCCCGACCGTGACGCCCTGGCGGCGCTGCTGGACGGCCTGCTGCCCGAGCCGCCGCTCGACGCGCGCCATGCGGCGTCGCACCGCCGGCTGCTGCTCTCCTTCATCCGCTACCATCTGGCCGAGGACCGGGCGCTCCCGGCCATGGCGTTCTGGGACCAGGATGCATGGAACGCCACCTCGTCGTAGGCACCGCCGGCCACATCGATCACGGGAAGACCGCGCTGGTGAGGGCCCTGACCGGCGTGGACACCGACCGCCTGGCGGAGGAGAAGCGGCGCGGCATCACCATCGACATCGGCTTCGCGCCGCTGGTGCTGGGCGACCTCGAGGCGAGCGTGGTGGACGTGCCGGGCCACGAGGGCTTCATCAAGAACATGGTGGCCGGCGCGACCGGCGTGGACCTCGCGCTGCTGGTGGTGGCGGCCGACGAAGGCGTGATGCCGCAAACCACGGAGCACCTGGCGATCCTGCGCTTCCTCGGCGTATCGCGCGGGGTCGTGGCGCTGACCAAGTGCGACCTGGCGCCGGATCCCGCGTGGCGCGCGCTGGTGGCCGACGACATCCGCGAGAAGATCGGCGCCGCGTTCGACCGCGAATGGCCCGTCGTCGAGGTGTCGGCGGTGACGCTCGCCGGTCTCGACGCCTTGCAGGCCGCGCTGGCGGAGGAGGGGCGCGCGCTCGCCGAGCGGCCGGCCGACGATCGCTTCCGCCTCCCGGTGGACCGCGCCTTCGCGCTCCCGGGCGCGGGCACCATCGTCACCGGCACCGTGTGGAGCGGCACGGCCGCCGAAGGAGACCGCCTGACGATCCTGCCGTCCGGCCTCGAGGCGCGGGTCCGCAGCATCGAGGTGCACGACCGGGTCGCGCCGCGCGCGACGCCGGGGCGCCGCACCGCGCTCGCCCTAGTTGGGCCCGCGCACGAGCAGGTCGCGCGCGGCGACGTCGTGGTGTCGGGCGAAGGCTGGCGCGCGAGCCACGCGCTGGACGTGATCCTGACCATGCTGCCGGAAGCGGCGGCGAAGCTCAGGCCCCGGCTGCGCGTGCGCGTGAATCACGGCACGGCGGAAGTGCTCGCGCGCATCGCCCTGCCGGCCGGGGAGGGCGCAGCGTCGGCAGCGGCGGCCGGCGGCGTCGCGGTGCGACTGCTCCTGGAGTCGCCCCTGGTCGCGCGCTCCATGGATCGATTCGTGGTGCGCTCCTACTCGCCGGTGACGACGATCGGCGGCGGCGTGGTGGTGGACCCTTGGGCGGACGAGCGCGTGCTGGCGCGCGCGCGCGGGAAGCAGTCGTACCCGGCTGCGCCTGGGACGGATGCCGGACTACTGGTGCTGCTGGTCGGCCGCCGTGGCCGGCGCGGCATCGCACGCGGCGAGCTGGAGGTGGCGGCCGGGATGGACGCGCGGCGCTTCGCCGCGGCGCTCGCCACCGCGATGACGGCGGATCTCGTCGAGGCGGACGGCCGGCTCTTCGCCGCGACGGAAGTGGCGGGCCTGGCCGAGCGTCTGGCCGAGGTGCTGGAGCGCTTCCACGCCGAGCACCCGCTCGAGGCCGGCATGCCGGGCCAGTCGTGGCGGGCGGCGGCGGGGAGCGTGCCGGGACCGCTGGTGGATCTGGCCGAGCGGCGGCTCGTGGCCGGGCGCCGGGTGGGGCGCAACGGCGCGCAGGTGCGGCGTGCGCAGTGGGCGCCGAAGCTGGGCGGCGCGACCCGCGAGCTGCGCGACGCCCTCCTCACAGCGCTGACGAGCGCCGGGCCCGAGCCCCCGTCCGTGAGCGAGTTGAGCGCGCAATATCCAGGCGCCGACGTGCCCGGTCTCCTGCGGCTGATGGCCCGGGAGGGCGTGCTGGTTGCCGTGGCGCGCGACCGGTTCTACGAGGCCGGGGCGCTCCGGAGCGACGTTGAGCAACTGGTGGGCATCTTGAAGAAAGAGGGTGCTGCGACGCCCGCCATGCTGCGCGACCGTCTGGGCCGATCCCGAAAGTGGTTGATCCCGTTTCTGGAATGGTGTGATACGCAAGGAATTACGGTCCGGAAGGGTGACGAAAGGGTATTGGGGAGTGCTCCGCGTTCTTGACGAATTCCTTGCCATTTCATAAGTTAGCCGACGAACCGGGGGACTACGTTCACACTCAACAGGAGTCGGTGCCTTAGGAACCTTTTTCGTTAGAAATGGAGTGTCAGGGATGCGGCGCTGCGCGTATGCGTGGCTCGTGGTAATGCTGACCTTGGCCACTCCGTCGCTGGCAAGAGCACAGGATAGCACCCAGCGTGGCGGCCAGGTACAGCTGCTTCAAAATTATCCGAACCCGTTTAATCCGACGACAACGATCCCGTTTCGTCTGAGCGCAGCTTTGTTCGCAAACGGGCATCGTCCGGTCGTCAGTCTCCGCATCTACAACATCCTCGCCCAGCTCGTAGCGATCCCGACCCTGCAGGGTTCGGGTCAGCCGTTGAACGGCGTCGCGCTGGATTGCCTGGATCAGAGCGGAGGGTACTGCAGTTACTCGGCGTACTGGGACGGGAACTACCTCAACACGGGGCGGGAGGCGGCCTCGGGCATCTACGTCTATCAACTGATCGTGGACGGGGCCCGCCAATCGAAGAAGATGGTCGTGACGAAGTAGGGAGCTCGCCCGGACGAGCGGCACACGCGCCGGCCCAGGTGGCCGGCGCGTTGCGTTTCGGGGGCAGTCATGGGGAGTTCGGAGTGCGGGGTAGTTGCGAGGCGCACAGTTGCGAGTGGTTGTGAGTCGGCAGCTGTGAGGGGCGAGTCCGGACGTCAGTACTGACCACTGGTCTGGCCCCTCACTTCTCACGTCTCGTAACCCCTCGCAACTCGGCGTCTCGCAACTCGTCTTTGTCGTGGCGTCTCGCAACTGTTCCGCAGTCTGCCTCCCTGTCGCCGGATATCTTGCCTTTCAGTGCCGGGATGGCAGATTCCCGGCCAGCCAGGCAAGCCCTGCCGGGCACGTGCCTTGCCCTTATCGGATCGTACTATGCCGAACTACGAGAAGCTGACCATCAAGAGCGCGGAGGCGCTCGAGGCGGCGCGTGCCGAAGCGGGGCGTCGCGGGAATCCCGTCGTCAACGACGCGCACCTGCTGGCGGCGCTGCTGGAGCAGGACGAGGGCGTCGTGGCGCCGCTGGTGGGCAAGGTCGGCGTCAACGTGGCGCACCTCAAGGACGAGGTTACGCGGGAGCTGGGTCGCTTTCCCAAGCAGTCGGGCGGCGGCGAGCCCACGTTCTCGCGCGAGCTGCTGGCGGCGCTGGACCGAGCGGAGCAGGAGGCCGGAAAGCTCGGCGATGACTTCGTCTCGACCGAGCACCTGCTGCTGGCGCTGGCCGAGACCAAGGGGACCACGGCGCGGGAGCTGTTCGGCGCCGCGGGCGTCAAGCACGACGACCTGCTGGCCGCGCTGACGGCCGTGCGCGGGGCGCACCAGGTCACCGACCAGCATCCGGAGGGGAAGTACCAGGCGCTGGAGCGGTTCACCCGCGACCTGACGGAGCAGGCGCGCGGCGGCAAGCTGGACCCGGTCATCGGCCGGGACGAGGAGATCCGCCGTGTGATCCAGGTGCTCTCGCGCCGCACCAAGAACAACCCGGTGCTGATCGGCGAGCCGGGGGTGGGGAAGACGGCGATCGTCGAGGGGCTCGCGCAGCGCATCGTGAACGGCGACGTGCCCGAGACGCTCAAGCACAAGCGGCTGATCTCGCTCGACGTGGGCCAGCTGGTGGCGGGCACCAAGTACCGCGGCGAGTTCGAGGAGCGGCTCAAGGCCGTCCTCAAGGAAATCGCGGCGGGCGAGGGGCTGTTCGTCGTGTTCATCGACGAGCTGCACACCATTGTGGGCGCCGGCGCGGCCGAAGGCGCGGTGGACGCCGCCAACATGCTGAAGCCGATGCTGGCTCGCGGCGAGCTGCACGTGGTGGGCGCGACCACGCTGGACGAATACCGCAAGCACATCGAGAAGGACGCCGCGCTCGAGCGGCGCTTCCAGCCGGTGCTGGTGGGCGAGCCGAGCGTGGCCGACACCATCGCCATTCTGCGCGGGCTCAAGGAGCGCTACGAGGTGCACCACGGCGTGCGGATCACCGATCCGGCGATCGTGGCGGCGGCCACGCTGTCGGACCGCTACATCGGCGACCGGTTCCTGCCCGACAAGGCGATCGACTTGATCGACGAGGCGGCCTCGCGCCTGCGCATCGAGATCGACTCGCTGCCGCAGGAGATCGACGAGGTCGAGCGGAGAATCGTGCAGCTCGAAATCGAGAAGGCCGCGCTCTCCAAGGAGAAGGACAAGGCGAGCCGCGAGCGGCTCAAGGCGCTGGAGAAGGAGCTGGCCGACGCCCGCGAGCGGTCGAGCGGGATGAAGGTGCGCTGGCAGGCGGAGAAGACCGCCATCCAGCGGATGCGCGAGCTGAAGGCCCGCGTGGAGGCGCTCAAGGCCGAGGCGGAGCAGGCCACCCGGCGCGGCGACCTGGCCAAGGCGGCCGAGTTGACGTACGGGACGGCGCCGGGCGTGGAACGCGAGCTGAAGGAGGCGGAGGCGAAGCTGGCCGAGCTGCAGAAGGCCGGGAAGTACCTCAAGGAGGAAGTGGACGCCGACGACGTCGCGGAGATCGTGGCCCGGTGGACGGGGATCCCGGTGACGCGGATGATGGAGTCGGAGAAGGCGCGGCTGGCGCACCTGGAGGCGCACCTGGCCGCGCGCGTGATCGGGCAGCCGGAGGCGGTTGCGGCTGTCTCGAACGCGGTGCGCCGCTCGCGGGCGGGCCTCGCCGACCCCAACCGGCCGACGGGCTCGTTCATCTTCCTCGGCCCCACCGGCGTGGGGAAGACCGAAACCGCGCGGGCACTGGCGGAGTTCCTGTTCGACGACGAGCGCGCGCTGGTGCGGCTCGACATGTCGGAGTACATGGAGAAGCACGCCGTTTCGCGGATGATCGGTGCGCCGCCCGGCTACGTGGGCTACGAGGAGGGAGGCCAGCTCACCGAGGCGGTGCGGCGGCGGCCCTACAGCGTGATCCTGTTCGACGAGATCGAGAAGGCGCACGCCGACGTGTTCAACGTGCTGCTGCAGATCCTGGACGACGGGCGGCTCACCGACTCGCAGGGGCGGCTGGTGGACTTCCGCAACACCGTGATCATCATGACCAGCAACCTCGGCAGCCAGTGGATCCTGGAGCTGGGCACGCGCGAGTGGGAAGAGGTCGAGACCCGCGTGGAGGAGGCGTTGCGCCAGCATTTCCGGCCCGAGTTCCTGAACCGGGTGGACGAGGTGATCATCTTCCGGCCACTGGGGCAGGAGGAGCTGGAGAAGATCGTGGACCTGCAGCTGGCGCGCGCGGCCGCGCTGCTGGCCGACAAGAAGCTCCAGCTGGACGTGACGCCGGCGGCCAAGCGCCTGCTGGCAAGCGACGGGTTCGACCCGGTGTTCGGGGCGCGGCCCTTGAAGCGGTCCATCCAGCGCCTGCTGCAGAACCCGCTGGCGCTCGGGGTGCTGGAGGGGAAGTTCACCGAGGGCGACGTGGTGAAGGTGGACCGCGCCGCGTCGGGGAACGCGCTCAGCCTGGAGAAGTCCGTGCCGGCGGCGCGTGCCTAGCCTCCGGGAGGCGGACGAGGCGGGCATCCGCCTGGCGCTCGCCGAAGCGCGCGCGGCAGCGGCCGCGGGCGAGGTGCCGGTCGGTGCCGTGCTGATGCGGGAGGGAGCGGTGCTCGCCTCCGGACGGAACCGGATGCGGGAGCGCGCCGACCCCAGGCTCCACGCAGAAATGGACTGCCTCGACCGCGCGTTGCGCGGCGGGCTCGCGGCCGGCGACCCCGAGGCCTTCGCCGGGACGACGCTCTACGTGACCCTCGAGCCGTGCGCGCAGTGTGCGGGGGCCATCGTCCTGGCGCGCGTGCCGCGGGTCGTGTTCGGCGCCTGGGATCCCAAGACGGGTATGGCGGGGTCCGTTGGGGACCTGCTCCGGCATCCGCGACTGAATCATCGAGCGGAAGTGATCGGCGGCGTGTTCGAGGAGGAGTGCGGGGCGCTCTTGTCGGCGTTCTTCGCAGAGCGTCGGTGAGGTAGATCACGGATTGCAGAACAGTTGCGAGACGCCACAACCAGGACAGTTGCGAGACGCCGAGTTCCGAGGGGTTGTGAGTTGACGGTCGTCGGCCGGAGGACGTGCCTCGCAGCGGCTTGATTGCCGCCCGAGGCACGTTGTGTTTCCGGGTACTGGTATCTCGTAACCACTCGCAACTCGGCGTCTCGCAACTACCTAGTCGACTGTCCTCTCCGTCTTTCCCTGACTACCTTACGTGCCGTCTGGACAGGTGGCCGAGTGGCTGAAGGCGCCGGTCTCGAAAACCGGTGGGCCCGTAAGGGTCTCGTGAGTTCGAATCTCACCCTGTCCGCTCTTGTAGGTGCCGGACGGCAGTTCGGAGTTTGCGGATCAGTTGCGAGACGGTGAGTTGCGAGTGATTGCGAGAAGCGAGAGCTGAGTTCCGAGGCCCCTCCCAACTCCAGCCTGCAGGGGCGGGGCGGTCGGAACCGAGGCGGCAAGGCTGTTGCACGCAACTTGGCGTCTCGCGACTATCCTGCCTTTGGATGGGTGGCCGAGTGGCTTAAGGCGCACGCCTGGAGAGCGTGTGGGCTCCAAAAGGGTCTCGTGGGTTCGAATCCCACCCCATCCGTCGGCGGCGGTGCGTTGATAACGGCGTGTCGCCGCCTTACGTTTCCCCGTCAATATGCCGCCTGAAGAGCGCCAGCTCGTCCTGGACGCCGGTGCGCTCGCCCGCACGCTGCACCGCATGGCCCAGGAGATGGTGCGGCAGACCCCCGATCCCCGTCTGCTGGTCCTGATCGGCGTTCAGCGCCGGGGCGTCGAGCTTGCCGCCCGGCTGGCCACCGAAGTCGCCGCGCTGGCGCACGTGGACGTGCCGCGCGGGTCGCTCGACATCACGCTGTACCGCGACGACCTCGAGGTCGTGGGCCCCCGGCCGCTGATCGGACCCACCTCGCTGCCGGTGGCGCTGGACGGGCGGCACGCGTGGATCGTGGACGACGTGCTGTTCAGCGGGCGCACGGTGCGCGCGGCGCTCGATCAGCTGGCCGACTTCGGCCGCCCGGCGCGCATCGGCCTGGCGGTGCTGGTGGACCGCGGCGGGCGCGAGCTGCCCATCCAGGCCGACGTCGTCGGCGAGCGCGTGGCCACGACGGGGGCCGACCGGGTGGACGTGTTCATCAAGGAGCTGGACGGGCGCGACGCGGTGGAAGTCGTGCGGGCGGCGCGGGGGCAGCCGTGAGCCGCGGGCGGCTGGGCAAGGACCTGCTGGGGCTCGAGCATCTCTCGGCCGACGACCTGCGGCTGATCCTGGACACGGCGGAGCCGTTCAAGGAGATCTCGGAGCGCGCGATCAAGAAGGTGCCGGTGCTGCGGGGCAAGACGATCGTCAACCTGTTCTTCGAGCCCTCGACGCGGACCCGCATCTCCTTCGAGTTCGCCGAGAAGCGGCTTTCCGCCGACACGGTGAACGTGGCCAGCGCCGGCTCGTCGGTGGTGAAGGGCGAGACGCTGGTGGACACGGCGCGCAACCTCGAGGCGATGCGCATCGACATGGTGGTGATGCGCCACGGCTCGAGCGGGGCGGCCCAGTTCCTCGCCGAGCGGATCGAGTCGAACGTCATCAACGCGGGCGACGGCAAGCACGAGCACCCGACGCAGGGGTTGCTGGACCTGCTTACGATCCGGGACCACCGGCCCATCGCGGGCACGAAGGTCTGCATCGTGGGCGACGTGCTGCACTCGCGCGTGGCGCGCTCCAACATCTGGGGCCTGCTGAAGCTCGGCGCGGAGGTCGCAGTGTGCGGTCCGCAGACGCTGCTGCCGCTCGGGATCGGGGAGCTGGGCGTCAGGGTCTTCCGCCGCATCGAGGAGGCGATCGAGTGGGCCGACGTGCTGAACGTGCTGCGGCTGCAGCTCGAGCGGATGCAGGCGGGGTACGTGCCGAGCACGCGTGAGTACTACCGGGTGTTCGGCGTGACGCTGGAGCGGCTGGAGCGCGCGCCGCGCGAGTTGCTGATCCTGCACCCCGGACCGATGAACCGCGGCGTGGAGATCGACTCGCGGGTGGCCGACGGCCCCCACTCGGTGATCCTCGACCAGGTCACCAACGGCGTGGCGGTGCGGATGGCGGTGCTGTACCTGCTCGCGGGCGGGAAGCCGGAGCTGGCCGAGAGCGCGAAGGGAGCGCCGGAGCGGTGAAGCCCATCCTGATCCGCGGCGGGCGGGTGATCGATCCGGCGTCCGGGCTCGACGCGACGGCGGACGTGCTGCTCCTCGACGGCAAGGTCACGGCGGTCGGCGCGAACCTGGCGCGTGAGGGTGCGGAGGTGCTGGACGCGGCGGGGTGCGTGGTGGCGCCGGGCTTCGTGGACCTGCACGTGCACTTGCGCGAGCCGGGGCGCGAGGACGTCGAGACCATCGCCACGGGGGCGCGGGCCGCCGCGGCCGGGGGCTTCACGTCGGTGTGCGCGATGCCCAACACCGACCCGGTCACCGACAACCAGGCGGCGGTGGGCTTCATCGTGAGCCAGGCGCGGCGCGCCGGCTCGGCGCGCGTCTACCCGATCGGCGCGGTGTCGCTGGGCCAGAAGGGCGAGCAGCTGGCGGAGTTCGGCGAGCTGGTGGGCGCGGGCGCCGTGGCGGTATCCGACGACGGCCGGCCGGTGGCGACCGCGCACCTGATGCGCACGGCGCTCGAGTACGCGCTGAGCTTCGGCATCCCGGTCATCGACCACTGCGAGGACGTCTCGCTGTCGGCCGGCGGCGCGATGCACGAGGGGCTGGTCTCGACGCGCCTGGGACTCAAGGGCATCCCGCGCTCGTCCGAGGACGTGATCGTGGCGCGGGACATCCAGCTCGCGGAGCTGACGGGCGGCCACGTCCACCTGGCGCACTGCTCGACCGCCGGCGCGGTGGAGATGATCCACGCGGGCAAGGCGCGGGGCGTGCGGGTGACGGCGGAGGTGACGCCGCACCATCTTGCGCTGACCGACGCGGCCTGCTCCGAGTACGACACCCACGCCAAGATGAATCCGCCCCTGCGGGAGGCGCGGGACGTGGCGGCGTTGCGTGCCGCGCTGGCCGACGGCACCATCGACTGCATCGCCACCGACCACGCGCCGCACCACTACGACGCCAAGGAGCAGGAGTTCGACAACGCGCCGTTCGGGGTCGTGGGGCTGGAGACGGCGTTGGGCGTCGCGCTGACGGAGCTGGTGGACGCGAAGGTGCTCGACCTGCCGGCGCTGGTGCGCTGCCTCTCGAGCCGGCCGGCGGAAATCGCCCACCTCACGGCGGGCACGCTGGCGCCCGGCGCTCCGGCCGACGTGGTGGTGTTCGACCCAGCGGCGCGGTGGACGGTGGATCCGGCGCGCTTCTTCTCCAAGAGCCGGAACACGCCGTTCGCGGGCCGTTCGCTCAAGGGTGTGGTGCGGTGGACGATCGTCGGCGGGGCGGTCGTGCATCGCCTCGGCGACGCACCGGCCGGGCGGTGAACCGGCTCCAGGTCGCCCGCGAGATCTGCCGCGCGGGGCGCCGGCTGGCGGAGCGGGGGTTGATCGCCGGCACCGACGGCAACATCGCCGCTCGCTGCGGCGCCGACCGCGTGCTGGTGACGCCGACGGGGCGCGACAAGGGCGAGCTGGCGCCGGGCGATCTGGTCGAGGTGGACCTCGCGGGACGGGTGGTGCGCGGTCCGGGCAAGCCGTCCACCGAGCTGGAGATGCACCTGGTCATCTTCGCCCAGCGTGCCGACGTGGCCGCGGTGGTGCACGCGCACCCGCCGGTGGCGACAGGGTTCGCGGTGGCGGGCAAGATGCTGGGCGACGGATCGCTGGCGGAGGTGGTGACGCAGTTCGGCATGGTGCCCATCGTGCCGTACGGCGCGCCAGGGACGCCGGAGCTGGGAGAGCGGATGCGGCCCTTCGCGCGGGAGCACGATGCGCTGCTCCTGGCGAACCACGGGGCGGTGACGCTGGGCCCGACGGTGGAGGCGGCGTGTTACCGGATGGAGAGCCTGGAGCAGAGCGCGCGTATCTTACTGGTGGCGCGGCTGCTGGGGGGAGCCCGGCCGCTGTCGCCGGAGGAGATCGCGAGACTCGTCGCGCCGCGGAGGATGACATGACGCGAAGGAGCACCAAGAGCCAGTCGGTCGTCGAACGGCTGCTCGAGCAGCAACACCAGTACCAGGACTGGCTCGAGAAGCTCGACGCGGAGGCCGCGGGCGCGGCGCCGTCGCACGTGGCGCAGCGCGTGCGCGCGGACTACGCCAAGCGGCTGGACGAAGTCACCCACGAGCTGAGCGAGCACTCCGACGGCGTCCGCCAGGCGCTGGCCGAGGCCGAGGTGCGCTCGGAGGGATTGACGAAACAGCACACCGAGCGGACCGACGAGCTGGCCGAAGCGCGGCTGCGTCGGCAGGTGGGAGAGTTCGACGAAGCGCAGTACGAGGAAATCGCGAACCGGTGCAAGGGAGCGCTGAGCGAGCTGTCGAAGGAGCTGGCGACCGTCGAGCGCGACATCGACCGCTACGAGGAGATCCTCGCGCTGATCAGAGGTGTCCCGGAACCGGCGCCGGCTCCTGCGGCCGAGGTGCCGTCGGCCCCAGCGCCAGCCGCATTTGCGCCCGTGCCACCGGCACCGGCTCCCGTGGCGCCGCCGCCGGCCGAGCCGAAGCCTCGGGCTCCCGAGCCGGGTCGGACCCGGGTGTCACAACCTCAGATCGACCTCGACGAGATGGCGTTCTTGCGCTCGCTGATGGAGCAGGGCGCGTCGCCCAAGGTGGAGGCCAGAGCCGAGTCGCCGAAGTCGGAGGCCGCGAGGCTCGAGCTGCACCGGGTCGAGGCGGCGAGACCCGAGCCGCCCGCGCTCGAGACGCGCAAAGCCGAGCGGCCACCGGCGACGGCGCCCGCCGCGGGCGAGGAGCCGAAAGCACGCCGACCCCCGGAGAGCCGGGAGTCGGAGGGTGGAACGAAGACGCTGGTCTGCACCGAGTGCGGGACGAAGAATCTCCCGTCGGAATGGTACTGCGAGAAGTGCGGCGCCGAGCTGGCGCCTTACTGAGTCTTCTGCTTCGCCAGCAGGCGGGCGAGCCGCGACTTCTTGCGCGCCGCCGCGTTGGGATGGATCTGGCCCTTGCTGGCCCCGCGGTCCAGCGCCCGCGCGGCGGCCTTCACCGTCTCGGCCGTCGGGGTGGCGCGGGCCTTCTTCACCGCCGTCTTGATGGCGGAGCGCTGCGCGCGGTTGAGGACCGTGTGGGTGCGGGTCTGCCGCATCTTCTTCTTCGAGGACTTGAGCTTCGGCACGACGCTTCTCCGGTGAGCTGACCACTGCCGTTGGCGAGCGCGAAGAGTAGTGGCGCGCGCGCGGCCAGTCAAGCGAAGTGCGTGTTTTGACAAGGGTTTCCGAGCGGGTTAGGTTGCCCCCTCCCTGAGCCGCCGAGATGCCCGACCGCCGGTGAAAGACTTCCTCCTCGTGCTCCCCGTGCTGCTGTTTTCGGTCGTCGCCCACGAGTACGCGCACGCCTGGACGGCGTACCGCGAGGGCGACCCGACAGCGCACATCCTGGGCCGGCTCACGCTGAATCCGCTGCCGCACATCGACCCGTTCTACAGCGTGCTGTTTCCCATCGGGCTGTGGTTTCTGAGCCACGGCACCTTCACCTTCGGCTCCGCCAAGCCGGTGCCGGTGAATCCGCGCAACTTCCGGAACTACCGCCGGGGCGATCTCATCGTCTCGTCGGCGGGGATCATCACGAACCTGATCCTCGCGCTGGTGGGCGCGACGCTGTTCGTGGGGTTGGGGGTTGCGGGCAGGGCGCTGCCCGCCGCGGACGGCTTCCTGAGCCTGCTGCAGCGGATGATGTTCTTCGGGATCTTCCTCAATTACATCCTGGCGGTGTTCAACCTCGTCCCGCTGCCGCCGCTGGACGGCTCGCACCTCTTCTACCACCTGTTGCCGCCGGCCCTCGGGGCGCGCTACCGCGCCATCGGCCGCTACGGCTTCCTGGTGCTGCTGGTGACGTTCATGGTGCCGAGCCTGTCGGGGGTGTGGGACGTGCTCCTCTGGCCGGCCGACACGGCGAGCCGGCTCACCTTCGCGGTCATCGGCGGCTTCGCGCTGCCGGGTGCGGCAGGGTGACGGCGGCCGGCGGGTTTTCGGCGGGCGCGCTCGCGCCGGGCGCCGGGCTGGCGGGCGGTGGCGCGGCCGCCGGCGAGCCGGCCCGCGACGTGGGCTTCAGCGTCAGCCTGGAGCGCTACTCGGGGCCGCTCGACCTGCTGCTCGGTCTGATCCGCCGCGAGGAAATCGACATCTGGGACATCCCGATCGCGCGGATCGCGGACCAGTTCCTCGAGGCGATCCACCTGCTGGGGCTCGACGAGGCGGCGGAGTATCTCGAGATGGCGGCGCGGCTGCTCCGCATCAAGGCGCAGATGCTGCTGCCGCGCCGGGGCGACGAGGAGCCGTGGGAGGATCCGCGCCACGAGCTGGTGCGGCGGCTGCTGGAGTACCAGCAGATCCGCGAGATCGTGGACTGGCTGGCGGTCGCGGCCCGGCGGCGCGCCGACTGCTACACCCGCGGCTGGATCCCCACGGCGCCCAACCTGCCGCCGCCGGCCCCCGAGTTCGACCTCACCGAGCTGGTCGAGGCGGTGGAGCGGGTGCTGGCGATGATGCCGGATCCGGTGATGCTCCGCGTGATGCCGCGGCCGTTGAACGTCGAGGGCGCGACCCAGCGGGTGATGGAGCTGCTGGCGGACCGGGAGAGCTTCGGGTGGCGCGAGCTGCTGGGCGCGCGACCCACGATCGTGGACGTGCTGTCGTCGCTGGTGGCCCTGCTGGAGCTGGCGCGGGGGGGCACGCTCACCCTGGCGCAGCGCAAGGCATTCACCCCATTCGAAGTGTTCCGTGGACCAACGTACCAGGCTGCTTGAGGCGGCCCTGTTCGCCGCGCCGCGCCCGCTCGCCCTCGACGAGCTGGCGATCTTGGACGCGGACGCCACCGAGGACGATTGGCGCCGCGCTTTGGGTGAGCTGCGCGACCACTACCAGGCCGAGGGGCACGGGGTGGATCTGGCCGAGGTAGCGGGCGGGTGGCAGATCACCACGCTGCCGATCTTCGCCGAGGCGATCGAGCGCGCGGCGTTCGCGGCGCGGCCGGCCAAGCTCTCCGCTGCCGCGCTCGAAGTGCTGGCGATCGTGGCGTACCGGCAGCCGGTGGGGCGTGCGGAGATCGAGGACATCCGCGGTGTCTCGTGCGGCGGCGTGCTGCGGATGCTCCAGGAGCGCGGCTTGCTCGACGTGGCCGGGCGTTCCGAGGGGCTGGGCCGGCCGATCCTCTACGCCACCACGCCGCTGTTCCTCGAGCTGGTGGGGCTCGCCGAATTGTCGGATCTGCCGCGGACCGAGGAGCTGGCCGTGGCGCTCCGGCCCCCGCAGCCCACCGAGCCGTGACCACGATCCGCCTCGCGCGCTTCCTGGCGCGGGCGGGTGTCTCGTCGCGCCGCGGCGCGGCGGATCTGGTGGCGGCCGGCCGGGTGGCCATCAACGGCGCCCGGCCCACGGGGCCCGGCGACCCGGTGGATCCCGCCGCGGACCGGGTGACGCTCGACGGCCGGCGCCTGGCGCTGGCCGAGATGGTCTGGGTCGCCTTCCACAAGCCCCCCGGGTACGTCACCTCCAGGTGCGCAACGCCCCGGTATCCGACCATATTCTCTCTGCTGGACGGGGCACCCCAGGCCCTGGTGGCGGTGGGCCGCCTCGACGTCTATTCCGAGGGCCTGCTGCTGTGCACGACCGACGGGGAAGCGGCCAACCGGCTGATGCATCCCCGCTGGCAGGTGCCGCGCACCTACCGGGTCGAGGTCACGGGGCACCTGGGCCGGGACGGGAAGTCCGCGCTGGCACACGGTGTGCCCATCGGAGACGAGGCGCCGGTGCGCCCGGCCGAGTGGCGGTTCCGTTCCGCGGCGGGCGGCGGTGAGCTGGAGCTGGTGCTTCGCGAGGGCCGCTCGCGCGTGGTGCGGCGGGTGGCCGAGGCGCTGGGCCTCGGCGTGCGGCGCCTGGTGCGGACCCAGTACGGACCGGTGGCGCTCGGGGCGCTCGAGCGCGGGCAGTCCCGCCGGCTCGGCGCACGGGAGACGGCCGCGCTGTACGCGGCGATCGGGCTCCCGCTTCCACCTTCTCTTTCCCGATAGGCTAGCGCGCGTATGGAGCTCCAAGACACGACCATCATGATCCTCGGCGGCAGCGGGCTCGTGGGCCACGCGGTCGCGCGCCGGATGCTGGAACGTCGCCCCAAGGCCATCGTCATCGTCGCGCTCACCGAGCGCGAGACCTCGCAGGCGGCCGCCGCGCTCGCCCCGTACGCCGGAGGCACGGCGATCGTCACGGAGTACGGCAACGTCTACCTGCCGGCCTCGCTGGCCCGCAGCGACCGCGCGACCCTCACCGACTCGGCGGAGAACCGGCGGCTGCTGATCGACGACCTGTACGGCGACCTCACCGAGGAGACGATCGGCCGCAGCCACCTGGTGCAGCTGCTGAGCCGCTACCGGCCGGCGGCGGTGGTGGACTGCATCAACACCGCGACCGCCTTCGCCTACCAGGACGTGTACAAGTCGGCCCGGACGCTGCACGCGCTGGCGAGCAAGGGCACGGTGGACCTGGCTGCGGTCGAGAAGCACCTCCTGACCGAGCCGATGCCGCAGCTCACCCGGCACATCCAGATCCTGGTCGAGGGGATGCGACGCGCCGGGGTGCGCGCGTACCTCAAGATCGGCACCAGCGGCACCGGCGGGATGGGCTTCAACATTCCCTACACGCACTCCGAGGAGCGGCCCTCGCGCACGTTGATGACGAAGTCGGCGGTGGCGGGCGCGCACACCCTGCTGCTGTTCCTGCTCGGACGGACGCCGGAGGCGCCGGCGACGCTCGAGATCAAGCCGACCGCCGCGATCGGGTGGCGCGAGATCTCCTGCGGCCCGGTGCGCCGCGCCGGCGTGCCGATCCCGCTGTACGACTGCCCCAAGCCGCTGCCGCTGGCCCGGGCCTTCGGAGACGCCGCGGGCGGCTGGGTGTCGCTGGGCAAGCCACTCGAGTCGGCGTACATCGACATGGGCGAGAACGGGCTGTTCTCGTTCGAGGAGTTCGCGACCATCACGGCGCTGGGACAGATGGAGTTCATCACGCCGGAGGAAGTCGCCGACCACGTGGTGATGGAGCTGGAGGGGCGGCCGACGGGGCACGACATCATCGGGGCGCTCGACAGTGCGACCGCCGGCCCCACGTACCGCGCGGGCATCCTGCGCGAGGCCGCGATGGAGCGGCTGGCCGACCTCACAGCGGAGCACCACGTGCCGTCGGTGGCGTTCGAGATGCTGGGCCCTCCACGCCTCAGCAAGCTGCTGTTCGAGTCGCACCTGCTCGCGCAGCTCACGCCCAGCGTGGAGCAGCTGGCGACGTCGGATGCCGCGCAGCTCTCGCGCGAGGCGCAGGCGCTGGTGGACCACGACGCGGGGCTCCGCTCCGAGATCGTGTCGGTCGGCATCCCGATTCTCTGCCGCGACGGGACCACGCTGTACCGTGGCGCCACCGTGGTGGTGCCGCCGGTCGAGGGCGACGCGCTCGCCGCAGCGCCGCGCGGCTGGGTGGACCTGCGGCCGGCCAACACGGCGCTGTGGGTCGAGCGGGCGAAGAAGATCGTGGCGCAGGCGGAGGAGCGCCGCGCCCGGCGCGCGGCGTCGGGCAGCGACGAGGAGTGGTTCGGCGTGAACCCGGTCGAGCCGATCGCGCCGTGGCGCCTGGCGACGTGGATCTTCCGGCACGAGGACAAGGGCGAGCGCATCAAGCGCTGAGCGATGGACGCCCTGATGCCCGCCGCCGTGCTCCAGGCCGCGTGAGGGGAGCGCGTCCGCCCTGATGTCGCCCCGCCGCATCGCCATCCTTCCCGACGTGGTCGCCAACCGCATTGCCGCGGGCGAGGTGGTCGAGCGCCCGGCCTCCGTGGTCAAGGAGCTGCTCGAGAACGCGCTCGACGCTAAGGCGAGCGCGGTGGCCGTCGCCATCGAGGCGGGCGGGAAGACGCTGATCCGCATCGCCGACGACGGAGAAGGGATGGGGCGCGAGGATGCGCTGCTCGCCCTGGACCGCCACGCCACCAGCAAGATCCGCTCGGCCGACGACCTGGTGGGGATCGGGAGCTTCGGCTTCAGGGGCGAGGCACTGCCCTCGATCGCGGCGGTGAGCCGCTTCGAGCTGGAGACGGCGGCGGCGGGCGACGCGGTGGGCACGCGGCTCGTCTCGACCGGCGGCCTGGTCTCCTCGGTCGAGGACGCGGTGCGCCAGCCGGGAACCACGGTCACCGTGCGCTCGCTCTTCTTCAATACGCCGGCGCGCCGGAAGTTCCTGCGCTCCGCCAGGAGCGAGACCCGCGCCTGCGTGGATGCGGTCACCACCCTGGCGCTCGCGCTCCCGCAGCTCGGCGTCGCGATGCTGGCCGACGGCAAGCAGGCGGTCGAGGCGCTGCCGGCGCCGTCGCTGGCCGAGCGGGTGGCGCAGGTCCTGGGGCGCCGGTTCGCGACCACGCTGCTGCCGGTCGCGCACGAGGCGGGCGTGGCGAAGATCTCGGGTCTGGTGCAGCGGCCCGCCGAGGCGGCGCCCACCGGGCGCGTGGCCTACCTGTTCGTGAACGGCCGCCCCATCCGCGACCACTTCCTGGTGCGCGCGGCGGAGCGCGGCTACCGCGGTACGGTGCCCTCGGGCAGCCGGCCAAGCGTGATCCTGCGCCTCGAGGTCCCCGCGGCGGACGTGGACGTGAACGTGCACCCCGCCAAGCTCGAGGTGCGTTTCCGCGACCGCTATGCGCTCGAGGCGGCGGTCGAGGAGGCGGTGCACCGCGCGCTGGGCGACGTGGTGAGCGCCGCGTCGCTCGGACCGGCCGCCAAGATGCCGTGGGAGCACCTGGCGGTTTCGTCCACCGGTGCGGGCAGCGCGCCGACGGCGGAGCTGTCAGACGACGACGAGGGTCTCGGACTGCTCGATGCCGAGGGCCTCGACGTCGCGGAGGCGGACGATGTCGCTGCGGGCGCTGAGCCCGCGCTCGAGGTGGACGGCGGCCGGCGGATCAGGGTGCTGGCCCAGGTGCACGAGTCGTATATCCTGGTCGAGGCGAGCGATGCGCTGCTGATCGTGGACCAGCATTCGGCGCACGAGCGCGTGCTGTACGAGCGGACGATGGGGGCGCTGGCGACGGGGGCACGGGGGCACGGGGGCACAGGGGCACCGGACGGCGGGCACGGGGGCACAGGGGCACAGGGGCACGGGGGCATCGAGGCGGTGTCGCAGCAGCTCCTGTTTCCACTCACGCTGGAGTTCACGTCGGCGGAGCTGGACGCGATCGAGGCGCACGCGGAGCTGCTGGCGAAGCTGGGCTACGAGCTTCAGCCGTTCGGGGGCCGCACCATCGCGGTGCACGCGGTGCCCGCGCCGCACGCGCGGTTCGACGCGGAGCGCTGCCTCAAGGACGTGGTGGCCGACCTGGCCGGTGGCCGGTTCGGCGGGCTGGCGAATCCGCTGGAGCGGTTCGCCTCCACCTTTGCGTGCCGCGCCGCCATCAAGGCGGGGCAGGCGCTGACGGAGCGAGAGATGCAGGAGCTGGTGGATCGCCTGTTCGCCTCCGAGCTACCCGCGCACGACGTGCACGGCCGCCCGACGATCGTCCAGCTGCCGCTGGGCGAGCTGGAGCGGCGGTTCGGGCGCCGCTAGATGCCGGCGACCTCCACAGCCGCGTTGCCGCCCTCGCGGATTCTCGTCATCACGGGACCGACGGGCATCGGCAAGTCGCGGCTCGCCGCCGCGCTCGCGATGCTCACGCCCATCGAAGTCGTGTCCTCCGACGCGGGCCAGGTGTACCGCTACCTCAACATCGGCACCGCCAAGCCGTCGCCGGCCGAGCGGGAGGTGCTGCCGTATCACGGCCTCGACCTGTTGTTGCCCACCGAGCGCTACTCCGCAGGGCGGTTCGCGCGCGAGGCGAAGTGCTGGATCGCGGACATCGCCGCGCGGGGCCGGCTCCCGGTGGTGGTCGGCGGCACGGGATTCTACCTGCGGGCGCTGTTCGAGGGGCTGTTCGTCGAGCCGGCGCTGGATCAGGCGAGGCGCGAGAAGCTGCGCGCGGCGATCGAGCCGCTGGGCGGCGACGTGCTGGACCGCTGGGCGGCGCGGCTCGATCGCGGGTTCAAGGGCGGTGGCGCGCAGCGGGCCGCGCGCGCCGTCGAGGTGGCGCTCCTCACGGGGCGTCCCCTGTCGGCGCATCAGCGCGCGGCGCCGCCGCCGGCATCGGGGCTCGCACCGTGGTACGCGGTGCTGCGCCTGCCGCGGGAGAAGCTGACGCAGCGCATCGGCGCGCGGACCGAGGCGATGCTGGAGGCGGGTCTGGTGGACGAGGTGCGCCGCGTGCTCGCGGCCGGCGTGCCGAAGAACGCGCCCGGGCTCGAGATGGTGGGGTATCGCGAGGTGGTGGCGATGCTGGACGGCGAGATGGACGAGCTGGAGCTGGCTCCGGCCATCGCGCTGGCCACGCGCCGCTACGCGAAGCGGCAGGAGACGTGGCTTCGCCATCAGCTGCGCGGGCCGGTGGCGTGGTTCGACGCGGCGCTCGACCCTGCGGCGCTGGCGAAGGACCTGCTGGCCCGCTATCGTGCGGCCACGACCTGAGATCGTCCGCGGCGCCGCCAGAGCTTCGGCGCCCTGACCGGCGGCCTATACCATGCGCATCGGCATCGTCTGTTACCCGACCTACGGCGGCTCTGGAGCCGTCGCGACCGAGCTGGGGCTCGCGCTCGCGCAGCGCGGCCACGAAGTCCACTTCGTTTCCTACGCGCAGCCGTTCCGGCTCAAGGGCTTCAGCGAGCGGGTCACCTTCCACGAGGTGAAGATCGGCGCGTACCCGCTGTTCGAGCACCCGCCGTACTCGCTCGCGCTGGCGGTGATGCTGCACGAGGTGGCGGTCAAGCACCACCTCGACGTGATCCACGCGCACTACGCCATCCCGCACGCGATGAGCGCGATCGAGGCCCGGCTGCTGTTGGGCGACAAGCAGCCGATCGCGGTCGTCACCACGCTGCACGGCACCGACATCACCCTGGTGGGCCAGGACCCCAGCTACCACGCGATCACCAAGTACTCGATCGAGCACTCCGACGCGGTCACGGCCGTCTCCGCCTACCTGCGCGACGAGACCTATCGCGCCTTCGGCTGCACGACCTGCGGGATCGAGGTGATCCCGAACTTCGTGGACCTGGCGGAGTTCCGTCCGCGGGAGCCCGGCACCTGCGGGCACGGCGCGCCGGAGAAGACGCTGATGCACATCTCCAACATGCGGCCGGTGAAGCGGCTGCAGGACGTGGTGCGCATCTTCGCGAAGGTGCGCGAGCGGCTGCCCGCGCGGCTGGTGCTGGTGGGCGACGGCCCCGAGCGCGCGGTGGCCGAGCGGGAGGTGGAGTCGCTGGGCGTCGGGGCGCACGTGCGGTTCCTGGGCAAGGTGGAGGACGTGGCGCAGGTGCTGCGCTGGGCCGACCTGTACCTGCTGCCCAGCGACGTCGAGTCGTTCGGGCTCTCGGCGCTGGAGGCGCTCGCCACCGGCGTGCCGGTGGTGGGGAGCAACAGCGGTGGGCTGCCCGAGGTCGTGGAGCATGGCGTGAGTGGTTTCCTCGCGCCGCCGGGTGACGTCGCGGCGATGGCCGCGGGCGCGCTCGAGCTGCTGGGCGACGGCGCGAAGTGGCAGGCGGCCTCGCTCGCCGCACGCGAGAGGGCCGGAGTGTTCGCGACCGAGCGGGTGGTGCCGATGTACGAGCAGTTCTACGAAGCGGTGGCGGAGGGGTAGACAGGGGCACAGGGGCACGGGGGCACGGCGGCACAGGGGCACGGGACAGGGGGCACGTGGGTACAGGCGCACAGGGCGGCGGGCACGGGGGCACGGGGGCACCGGGGCACGGGGAAGGCGTGCACGACCCGGTCGCGGACTGGGTCGCGGTCCGGAGACCAGCGACGGCCGCGGGCTGGCTGCCGGGCGCGCCGTCCATCGTCCGGCCACGGAACCTGGTGATGGCGGCGGCGGGTGTCGCGGTCGGCGGCTTCCTGGCGCTCGGGCGCTTCGCCATTCCGCCGGCGCTGTGGTGGGCGATGGCGAGCGCCATCGGGCTCGGCGCCGCGGGCAACGCCTCCAACGACCTGTTCGACGTGGAGGCGGACCGGATCAACCGGCCGCTGCGGCCGCTGGTGACGGGCGCGATCTCGCGGCCGGCAGCGCTAACGGTCGCGGGCGTGGCGGGCGGGCTCGGGCTGTGGGCCGCGTGGTGGGTGAGCGCCACCCTGTTCCTCCTGGGCGCCGCGGCGCTGGCGGTGATGCTGGTCTACTCGCCGGTCCTGAAGTCGCGCGGGCTGCTGGGCAATCTCGCCGTCGCGGTGGTGGCTTCGATGCCGCTGATCTACGGCGCCGTGGCGGTCGGGGACTGGCGCGCCGGCCTTGTGCCTTCCGTGCTGGCCTTCGGTCTCCACCTCGCGCGCGAGGTCGTCAAGGACCTCGAGGACGTCCCGGGCGATCTCGCGATCGGCCGCGCGACGGTGCCGATCGCATGGGGGGTGGACGCGGGGTTCTTCACGGCAGCGGCCGTGCTGGCGGTGTTCGTCCCGCTTTCACTGGTGCCGTGGATTGCGGGCTGGTACGGGCCGCGGTACGGCAGCGTGGTGCTGCTGGTGGACCTCGGCATCCTGGCGCTGATCGTGCGGCTGGTGGGCCGCAAGCTCGGCGGCGCGCGCGCCGGCCTCAAGGCCGCGATGGCGGCCGGCCTGCTGGCGCTGCTGTGGGAGCGCATCTGACGCTGCGGGTCGCCGAGGCGGGTCTGACGCCACTCTCGGGCCGCACCGGGCCCTCGTGGTCCTCCCTGGCGCCCCTTCCACCCCGCACACCGCCGCGGGGGACCCCCCACTTCGGGCCCAGCGCGGCCCTCGAGCGGCGTTGTCCCGGATCTCGGTGGCCGGTGGAGGGCCGTTCCGGACGCGCAGTGGCGGGTTCCCCGCGGTGGGGGGAAGCGCGGGGTGGGCGCCAGGGAGGGCCACAAGCGGACGGAGTGGCCCGACACCGGTGCCATCGGAGTCCCTCGGTATGGAGCGGCCCGAGAGCAGCGCCATCGGGGCCATTCGGAGGCCCGAGATCGGCGCCATCGGAGTTCATCTCTCACGTCGTCGGAGTCTGAGTGAACGACTATCTGCTGAGCACACTGCTGGGCATCGTCGAAGGCGTCACCGAGTTCCTGCCCGTCAGCTCGACGGCGCACCTGCGCATCACGGAGGCGCTGGTCGGCGTGGACCTCGGCAACGGCTACTGGAAGATGTTCACCATCGTGATCCAGCTCGGCGCGATCGCGTGCCTGCCGTTCTACTTCCGCGCGCGCATCGCGGCATTCGTCGCGAGCTTCGTGGCCGCGGGGCGCACGGGCGCTTCGCTGCTCTGCCACCCGCTCACGCTCACGGCGGTGGCCTTCGTGTGCACCGCGGTGCCGTCGCTCCTTCTCATCAAGGTGATCGGCAAGAACCTCGAGAGCCTGTTCGTGATGTCCGGCGCGCTGATCGTCGGGGGCGCGGTGATGTGGGTGGTGGACGCCCTGTACGAGCGGCGCCGCCTGAGGACCCGCACCGAGCAGATGGAGCAGATGGGGCTCGGCCAGGCCGTGTGGATCGGCCTGTGCCAGAACTTCTCGGCCGTGTTCCCCGGCGTGTCGCGCTCGATGTCCACCATCGCCGGCGGGCAGCTGGCCGGCATGACCCGCGCCTCGGCGCTCGAGTTCTCCTTCTTCCTCTCGATGCCGACGATGGTCGCCGCCACCTGCTACGACCTGGTGAAGACGCTGCGCGACGCTCACGCCAACCCGCTCGGCGCGGTGCAGATCGACGCGCACGGCTGGCTGCTGCTCGCCATCGGCTTCGTCGTCTCGTTCGTGGTGGCCTATGTGGTGGTGGCGTGGTTCATGAGCTGGGTGCGCCACCGGGGCTTCGTGCCGTTTGCCGTCTATCGGATTCTCGCGGGCGCGGCGGTGCTGGTGTGGGCCGCGCGCGGCGCGGCGTGAGCCTGCTCCAGGTCGCCGCCCGCTACGACGGACTCGACGCCGAGGAGCTGCGGTTCCGCACCGGCGCGTCGGCGGTCGAGTTGCTCGACAGCGTGGGCTCGGCGCTCGACGTGGCGCACGAGCGCGCCGAGGCAGGCGCGCCCTCGGGGCTGCTCGTGCTTTCGGACCGGCAGACGGCGGGTCGTGGACGCCAGGGCCGCGTCTGGCATTCGCCTGGCGGAGCCGGCGTCTATCTCGCCGCGCTGCTTCGGCCGACGGTGCGGCCGTTCAGCGGCGCGATCGCCGTGCGGGTGGGGCTCGCGCTCGTCGGCGCGGTGGAGGAGGTGGCGCCCGGGGCGTCGCCGTGGCTCAAGTGGCCCAACGACCTTATGGTGGCGAACCGTAAGGCGGGTGGAGTGCTGTGCGAGGCGCGCTGGTCGGGGGCGAGCCAGGGGTGGATCGCGGTCGGCGTCGGCGTCAACGTGCGTGGCCCGGTGCCGGCGGAGGTGAAGGCCAGCGCCATCGCCCTCGCGGAGGTCGCGCCCGGGGTGACGCGGGTGGCGTTGCTCGAGTCGCTCCTGCCCAGGATCTGGCCTCTGGCCGAGCGGCCGAGCGCCCTGGCCGACGACGAGCGCGAGGCGTTCCGCCGGCGGCAGTGGCTGCAGCCGGGGGCCGAGGAAGAGCCGGTGGGCGTGGACGGCGACGGGGCCCTGCTGGTACGCTTGTCCGACGGCTCGCTTGACCGTCGCGTGGTGCCGCTCTAGCCGATGGCTGCGAGCCGTCACGCGCGGGCCTCCGTGCCAAGCCTGGGCGACTCACCTCATCACCTCATCGCCCCATCACTTCATCACCTCCCTGTAAGAGGGGCGCTTGACCCGCGCCTGATCCCGCTCTAGCGTTTGGCCACCATGTTACTCGCCCTGGACATCGGCAACACCGAGATCACCGTCGGCCTGTTCGACGGCGACGAGTTGGAGCGCAGCTGGCGGCTCACCACTCACGAGCAGACGCCCGACGAGTGGGCGGTGGTGGTGCGCGCGCTGTTCGACCAGGCCGGCCTCGACATCACGAGGGTGACGGGCACGGTGCTCGCGTCCGTGGTGCCGAGCGCGACCGACGCCATCGCCGACGCGCTGCTGATCGCGACCGGCACTACGGCCACGATCATCGGCCCCGAGTCGCCGCTTCCCATCACGCTCGAGGTGGACGAGCCGCTGTCGGTGGGCGCCGACCGGGTGGTGAACACCGTCGCGGCGGCGCACCTCTTCCGGGTGGACGTGATCGTCGTGGATTTCGGCACGGCCACGACGCTCGACTGCATCACCAGGCAGGGTGCGTTCCTGGGTGGCATCATCGCCCCGGGCCTCAGGACTAGCGGCGAGAACCTGATCCGGCGCGCGGCGAAGCTGCTCCCCACCGAGCTTGGGCCGCCGGCCCACGCGATGGGGAAGCGCACCGAGGACTGCATCCGCGCCGGGCTGGTGTACGGCGCCGCCGACTCGGTGGACGGGCTGGTGCGGCGGCTCAAGGCGGAGTGGCCGACCAGGGACGTGCCGAAGGTGATCGCGACGGGTGGCTACGCGGCGCTGGTGGCGAAGTACTCGAGCGAGATCGAGGAAGTGCACCCCGACCTGACGCTGCGCGGCCTCCAGATCGCGCACCGGCTCCTGACGGGGCCGGCGGTCGTGTGACGGCCGCCGAGCGCGGCGCCGCGCGATGACCGGCAATCCGGCCGCCGTGACGGCGAGCGCGCGCACCCGCAATCTGTGGCGGCGGATCGGCTACGGGCTGCTGCCGGGTGACGGTTTCTCCTACTTCCTGCACCTCCGGCCGGCCGAATGGCCGATCATGGCGGCGCACACCCTGCTCGGCACCATCCTCGCGGTCGGGTTGGTGCCGTTCATCCATCACGAGCGGTGGGGCGCGGCGGCGCTCGCGGTGGTGCTTTGGGTCGTGTGCCTCAACGGCGGGACGCTGGCCTTGAACAGCGTGTTCGACCAGGACGAGGGGGACATCGGCTACCTCAGGTCGCCGCCGGCGCCGCCGGTGCACCTGCTGGGCTTCGCGCTGGGGTTGCTGGCGCTGGGGCAGCTGTTGGCGTTCATCCTCCCCAAGGCGTATGCCGCAGTCTACGCGGTGTGTTTCGCGATGAGCGTGGCGTACTCGGTGCCGCCGCTCCGCTTCAAGGCGGTCGCGGGCGTGGACTGGCTCATCAACATGTGGGGGTTCGGGACCTTCACCCCGTACGCCGGCTGGGCGGCGACCGGGCGGCCGCTCGACGTCGTGCACGGCCTGGCGATGCTGGCGTTCTGCCCGCTGTTCGCCTCGTTCTATCCGCTGACGCAGATCTATCAGTTCGAGGAGGACGCGGAGCGTGGCGATCGCACGCTGGCCCTCATCCTCGGCCTGCGGCTGAGCCTGGCGGTGGCGATCGGGGCGATGGCGGTCGCGTTCGTGCTGTTCTTCGTCGCGGCGTTCCTGGGCTATGCGGGTTGGCGGCAGTGGCTCGGGTTGCTGATCGCGCTGGCCGCGTGGCTCCGGGTGCTGGTGCCGTGGTACCGGCGGCGCGACGCGATGACGGCGGCGGAGCACCAGCAGGGGTTCTACGCGGCGTTGACGGCGTGGGCGATCACCGACGTTGCGGTGCTGATCGCCTTCGCGCTGTAGGTGGTGTCCGATGATCGTGGATCTGTCGCATCCCATTCTGCGCAACGGGTTCGTGTACCCCGGCTTTCCCGCGCCGGAGGTGGTGCCGTTCCGCTCGCACTCGCAGAAGGGGCGCCCGTACGGGCCCACCGCCTCGTTCGAGATGACGCGCGTCAACGCGGTGATGAACATCGGCACCTACATCGACAGCCCCTATCACCGGCACGTGAAGGGGCCCGATTTCACCGGCGTGCCGCTGCAGCACCTGGTGAACCTCGAGGGGATCGTGGTGGACGCGCGGCGGCGACCGGGCCGGAAGCTTCCGGTGGCGCTCTTCCCGCGGCGCCAGATCCGTGGTCACGCGGTGCTGATCCTCACCGGCTGGTCGGAGCGCTGGGACACGCCGCGCTACACCGAGCCGGGGCCGTACGTGGGGAAGGAAGCGGCGGCGGCGCTGGTCGAGGCGGCGCCGGCGCTGGTGGGCATCGATTGCATGAACATCGACGACACGGACGATCCCCAGCGGCCGGCGCACACCTTGCTGCTGGGCGCCGGGATCCTCATCTGCGAGCATCTCACCAACCTCGAGCGGCTGGTGGGGAAGTCGTTTCGATTCTTCGCCGCCCCGCCGGCCTGGCAGGGCGTGGCGAGCTTCCCGGTGCGGGCGTTCGCGGTGACGGAATAGGTGGTGGGTGGTAGGTTGTGGGAGGTAGGTTGTAGGTTGCAGGTTGGGGTTGCTGGCGCGGGTGATGGAGAGGTGGGACGGGTGATGTGTCATGGGTCCCGTTGCGCTCCGGCCGGCACCTGCCACCAACGGGCCTAGGAGTTGCCGGCCCGCGACGCATCGGTTTGCGACCGATTGACCTGTGACCGACCGGCTTTGGATCCGCCGGTTGGCGACCGACCGGCCTGTGACCCGCCGGTTTGCGATCCGCCGGTTTGCAGCCGATTTGCCTGTGACCGGCTGGTTTGCGATTCGCCGGTTCGAGACCGATTGGCCTGTGACCGACCAGCTTGCGATCAGCCGGTTGGCGACCGATTGGCTTGTGACCGGCGGCTTGCGATCCGCCGGTCTGCGACCGACCGGCTTGCGACCCACCAGGTCGCAATGGCGCGCCCGGTCAGGTCGAGGCGGGCATATCCCGTTACATTGATTCAGGCGTTGCAGTGCGGTGCGCGCAGGGCGGGAGAGCAGTCCGCACCTGAGGCGCGCTTCGTCAGACGGCGGCAGGAGAATATGGCAGCGACATCTCATAAGGATTTCATCAATTCCCTCGTGGCGGAGTTCCCCGATCTCCGCGACGATCTCGAGGAGTGCGACGGGCTGCTCCAGGCCGAGATGGAGGCCTTTGCGCAGGTCACGCAGGCCGCCAAGACCAGTGGCGATCTGGCGATGTACGAGCGCTGCGTGCAGTTCGCGGACCGGCTGTTTGCCGGCGCCGACGCCGCGCTCGCGGGCGCGTTCCGGATGTCGTACCTCGAGCATCTCGAGTTCGAGGGCTCCCGGGGACCGGCCGCGTGGCAGCTCTTGCCCCCTCGGCTCCAGAACGTGTGGAACCAGATTGCGGCCGAGAACCGGCGTCTGCAGTCCTTGCCGCAGAAGCACGGCGGGCAGAAGGCGCACGACCGGGACTTCGGTGGCAGGCCGCACCATCCGGAGGGTGGAGGCAAGCCGCAGGAGCGGGAGCGGGGGCGGAAGCGCTCGCCGCGCCGGGGCCGCCGCCGGTAGCTGTCGTTGCCAAGCAAGTTGTGCCCTGAGTTCGAGTAGCTGAGCCGGCGGCCGCTGCCGCACGGCTGCGTGCGGCCGCAAGGCCGCCCTTTCTCTCCCAAGACTCGTCGGGTCCCGCTTGTAACGCGGGCCGGACGCTGGTCGCGCCACCCGGCGTTCCGACGCATCGCTCCACCGTCCAAGCGCCGCCCGGCATCGCGACGGGCCGCCCGGCGTCCAGAGGCGCGTTTCGTCGCCCCGACGCACCTCTCCGTCCTCCCACGCGCCGCCCGGCGTCGCGACGCACTCCTCGGCGTCACTACTGAAGCTGGTCGGTGTAGTCGGCGCCCTCGTCTGCTCACCTCACACGCGTGCGCCGTGTCGGCACTCCGTCACGGCGTGTCCGGACGATACTTGCCGTCGAACGTGCGTCGTCGCGCTGAAACGGTTGTCGGTTTCGCCGGCGGATGAGCAGGGTAGGTGGGTGAACGGCGCACCCGATGCGGACCCGCCCAGGGAGCCGCCTGCGGCAGCCGGCGGCCAGGCCTCAATGGAGGCCACACCGATTCTCTCCGAGCGCGCGCTCCGGTACATCCGGCGGCTGCCGGGTCCGCGTGTGGCCGGTGCACCGCCGCCCTCGCCGTCAGGTGCCGCGCCTCCGGCCGCATCGGGTTCGAGGGTCGCTACGCGAGCTGCGACACCGCCGTCGCGCACGCCGGCCATGATGCCTGTTTCGTCCTTGCCCGCATCAGCCGGCCCGGTCGCCGCGCGTTTCTCAGCGGGAGCGGCGGCGTCGCCTGCAGCCCCGCGAGCCGCAGCCTGGGTGGGGCCGCCGCGCGCGCGGCCATCGCCGAAGCTTCTCGCGCGGCTCCGTCGGGCGATTCGCACGCGGCACTACAGTCCCAACACGGAGGACGCGTACGTCGGGTGGGCGCGCCGGTTCGTCGCGTTTCACCGAATGCGGCATCCGGATGAGATGGGCGAGGCGGAGATCTCCGCGTTTCTCACGCATCTGGCGACGGCAGGGCAGGTGAGCGCCTCGACGCAGAACCAGGCGATGGGCGCGTTGCTCTTCCTCTACAAGGAGGTGCTCGGAAGGCGGCTGGGCGGTTTGGGCGAGGTCGTGCGCGCCAAGCATGTCGCGCGGATTCCGGTGGTTCTGACCCCGGAGGAGGTGAAGGCGATTCTCACCAGGTTGGACGGTGAGTCGCGGCTGGTGGCCTCGCTCCAGTACGGGGCGGGGCTCAGGTTGTTGGAGGCGCTGAGCCTGCGGGTGAAGGACCTGGATTTCGCGCGTGGCGAGATCCGGGTCCGCCGCGCGAAGGGTGGCAAGGACCGCGTGACGGTGCTGCCGCAGATGTTGAAGGTTCCGTTGCAGGCGCACCTCGAGGCTGTGCATCGCCTGCACGAGCGGGATCTGGCCGACGGGGCGGGGAGTGTGGCATTGCCCGAAGCGCTCGACCGCAAGTTGCCCCGGGCGCCGTGGGAGTGGGTGTGGCAGTGGGTATTTCCGGCCAAGCGAAGCTACTGGGTGACGGGGACGGGTGTGCGGCGGCGGCATCACCTCGATCCGTCCGTCGTGCAGCGTGCCTTTCACGCGGCGTTGCGGGCCTCCGGCGTGGCCAAGCGGGCGACCTGTCACACCTTGCGGCACTCTTTCGCCACCCATCTCCTGGAGCGTGGTGCCGACATCCGTACCGTGCAGGAACTCCTCGGGCATCGGGACGTGCGGACCACGATGATTTACACCCACGTCCTCAACCGGGGCGGCCTGGGCGTCCGCAGCCCGGCGGACAGCCTCTGGAATGGCGTGTGAAGGGGTCGGAAGGGCGTGACCGCACTATGACTTCTGATAGTGGCGCGCCGCTGCGTGGCGCTGCACTTTGGGGTCGTGAGAGTTGCGATTACGCTGCGGCTCCCCGCAGCATATTGCTGACGGGCGTGGAGGTCTTCAGTCCAAGCCCGTGTCTCTGCGGTTCTTGGGCTGGGGAGTGGTGGTAGTGAGCGGGGAAACACTGCGGCCGAGCGCCTCGTCGGCGCCGAAGGCTGTTCAGCATACTAGTAGTTAGGCATACAGGCCGGTCCGGCTTGGTGCGGTTGACAGCGTATATATCACACATATACATTCGGATATGGCGGGCTTCCCAGAACTGTTAGCCGAGTGCACTGGCTTCGAGTGGGACGCCGGTAACGGCGACAAAAACTGGCAGGCGCATCGCGTCAGCCAGGCGGAGTCGGAGCAGGTGTTCTTCAATCGACCGGTCGTGATTGCCCCTGACGTGACGCACTCCCGCTCAGAGGCCCGGTACGCGGCCCTCGGCAAGACCGGGGCCGGGCGACGGCTGAGTCTGGTGTTCACGATTCGGGGTACCCTGGTACGTGTGATATCCGCGCGGGACATGGGCCGCCGGGATCGGAGGCTGTATGCCGCAGTCGAAGCTGCGCAGTAAGAAGGCGAAGGTGGTGCCGCGCTTTCGGTCCGAGGACGCGGAGCGCGCGTTCTGGGCGAAGCACGACGTCGTGGATTATTTCGACTGGGGCCGGGCGGTCGTCGCGACGTTCCCCAACCTGAAGCCGTCGACGACCACCATCTCGATCCGCCTGCCGGAGCCGATGTTGGAGGAACTCAAGGCGTTAGCGAACGAGCGCGACGTGCCGTATCAATCGCTCATGAAGGTGTATCTGGCGGAGCGGATTCGGGCAGAGCGGCGGACCAAGCGTCGGATCCCGGCCTGATGCCTAACCAGCGCCTGCAGCGGGCGGGCGCGCGGGGCTCAAGGGTGGGGTGGCTGGTGAGTGCACCTGAGGTAATGCAGGTGTTGTGTGGCTGGCGGGCGGTCGCCCGCCGCTGAGGCGCGATTCGTTAGGCGGACAGCATTGACGGCGTTTTCGAACTGCAAGGAGAACGTAGGGCGTGGCCGCGCGGCGCGCTCAGGATGGTGTTGGTCATCGAGCCGCCCGCCAGGACAGCGGCGAAAGCCGGCCCCGGGGCGCGAGCCAGTCTTCGAGCAGCCATGCTTTCTGGCGGGCGCGCCGCACGGCGGGTGGGCGAGAGGCTCAAGGCGTTACCCAGGAGCGCGCTGGTCGAGATCGATCTCGTGGTTGACCACCGGTCGGTGGCGAGGCAGCCGCGTGCCGGGGTGGAATTGCTGATTGAGGCGGGGCCCGAGCGCGGCGGTTCGGCATCATCCGGGCTTTCCGCCTAACCAGCGCCTGCAGCGGGCGGGCGCTTGCGGCTCGAGAGTTGAGTGGCTGGTGAGTGCAACTGAAGTGATGCAGGTGTTGTGTGGCTGGCGGGCCGTCGCCCGCCGCTGAGGCGCGATGCGTTAGGCCGCGAGTGGCGCCATGTCCGGTGGTGCATCGTGATCGCCCGCGTCCGAATCGTAGAGAGGAGTTATCGATGAGGCTCATTGGCCTTGGAACCCTGCTCGCCCTTGTTGTTGTCGGCTGCGGGGAGCCACTCAAACCGTCGGACTTTGCTGGAACCTACGCGCTGCGCGCGGTCGGAGGTTCGCCACTGCCCGTCACCGTGCCGGTTCTCTCCAATGGGGGCACGATCAGTTTCGGCGGTGGCGGCCTCGTCCTCTCGCCCGGCAATTTCTCCCTCGTCCTGGCCGCTGGTCAGTCCGACTCCGGAGTGGCCAACAGCGGCTCGTTCGGCATTCTCGTCAACGGGACTCTCGCGGGGCGAGCCTATCCCCTAACGGCCCGCGCGGTGGACCCCACGAGCTCTGTGGGGGAGACGATCGAGCTGGCGGTCTCAATCTCGGGGGCCAACGCCGTCGTCACACTTCCGGCGGGTGCGCTACGCCTAGTTCGCTCAACGACCATGGTCTTTGGGCCGCGGCAGTGATCGGACTGGTCCCGGCGCCGGGCTCGTCTCGCGGCCTAACCAGCGCCTGCAGCGGCGGGCTACGCCGGGTGGCGGTGCGCTCGGCGAGCTGACTTGGGGATAAGGTAGGTGTGGTGCGCCCGGCGGGCGGGTCTGCCCGCCGCTGAGGCGCGATTCGTTAGGCAGCGACAAAGGCATACCGATGCGACATACTGGCTCCCTATCTACACTAGTGCTCGGATGCGCAATGCTGGCGTGCGTCGGGCGTCCGGCAGAGCCGCCAACACCGCGCGCACTTCTCGTCCACTCCGTCTACGGCGCTGTTCGCGCCAACCCGTATCATCGGAGCAGCGCGCGGTATGTTGCCGACTCGCTCCGCGTAATGACCCGCTCGTCAGAGGTGGTGCCCGGTCTGGTGTATTACTGGGGTCTCTTCACTCCCCCTGGCACAGCAGATGTGAGTCCATTCACCGCGCTGGCCGCGACGGCCGCTGGCCAGGTCAAGCTGTTGTCTCACCTCAGCGACTGGGTGGCGATGGTCAACTCTCTGCGATGGGTTCCGCTCACCAGCCGTCAAGCTGTGGCGGCGTGTTCCGAGCTTGTCCAGACGGTCGGGCCGCGCGCTGACCCCATAAACATTGCCATCTACACCGACTCGCTCCGGCTTCGGCACTTCCCGCCGTTCATTTCCGGTCTGGACAGCTTGGCGACCATTGCCAAGCCGCCAACGGTTGACTCGGCGTTTGCGGGCTGGGACGTTCGACTGTGGGCGGTCGAGGAAGGACGCGCGGCGCGTTACGGTTGCCGGCTCGGTAAGGCCGCCGGCGGCCTCAGTGCCGAGTTGGCTACGCTCGACTCGCTGCCAGGACTCGGAATAGTCACAGGGCCGTAGCCCCGAGTGAGTCGCTGCCTAACCAGCGCCTGCAGCGGCGGGCTACGCAGGGTGGCGGTTCGCTCGGCGAGCTGACTTGGGGATAAGGTAGGTGTTGTGCGCTCGGCGGGCTCACGCGCCCGCCGCTGAGGCGCGATTCGTTAGGCAGCACGGAGGATACTATGCGGCGGTACGTGCCCGTCGGACTCTTGCTCTCGGCACTCCTCTCGGTCCATTCCACCGCAAGGGCGCAGGCCTACCAACCCAAAGACACGCTGGCGAACGGCCCGCAGCTGGTCGCCATCTTTATCAGTGCCTCATGGTGCCCAGGCAATCGCGCGGCCGGGTTTCACGAAGCGATCGACAGTCTCAAGGTGATTCTGGCCCGGCGTGCTCAGGCGTCGGGCCGGCAGTTCCGCATTGTCGGCGCAAGCATCGACTGGGTGCCAGATAGCGGTGTCGCCTACCTCAGAGGCTTCGGTGCGTTCGATGAGGTCGTCGCCGGCCTCAACTGGACCAACTCCGCGGCCGAGAGGTACATCTGGGCGGACAGCGCCGGCAGCCCCCACATTCCGCAGGTGCTAGTGTATGAACAGAACATTGTGGAGGGAAAAGGTGGAGTGACGTTTAGCGCACTGCACGTGCTGAAGCGCGTCCATGGGGGCGATGTAATCGTCAGCTGGGTGCATGACGGTGCCCCGACGCCGTAAGGTGCCAGCCGTGCGGCCTAACCCGACTTTATGAAAGGGCGGAGCTGCCCGGCGGCAGCTCCGGAGGGAATCGCGGAGAGCTTCTCCGGGCTCGACCTTCAAGTGAGGTGCCCTCAGGAGACTCCGATGACGTACGTAGGACTCGATCTGCACAAGCGGTACATCACGGCGTGTGCCCTGGACGAGGCCGGTGCCCTGCTGGCCGAGCACCGGCGCCTGCCGGCCGACGACACGACGCTGATCGGCTGGCTGGCCGCGCTGCCGACGCCCGTGACGGTGGCGATGGAAGCGACACTCTATTGGGCGTGGCTCCACGATCGCCTGACGGCCGCCGGGTACAGCGCGGTCGCGGCGCACCCCTATCAGGTGAAGCTGATCTGGCAGGCGCGCTGCAAGACGGATCCGATCGACGCCCGGAAGCTGGCCGATCTCTTACGCACCAGCTTGCTGCCGACGGTCTGGATGCCGGATCCCGAGACCCGCCGGCGCCGCCAGTTGCTGCGCGGCCGGGCCTACTTGGTGCGGATGCGAACGCGGGTGAAGAATCGCATCCACGGGTACCTGACCGCCGAGAACTGCCGCTGTCTGGTGACGGATCTCTACGGCAAGGCGGGTCGGGCCTGGCTGGACGCGGTGGTGCTGCCGGAGATCACGCGGGTGCAGGTGGACCTGCTGCTCGAGGTCCTGGAGGTGCTCGACGCGCGCATCCGGCGGCTGGATCGGCGGATGCGGCGGACCGTCGTGCAGGATGCCGTCGCCAAGCGGCTCCAGACGGTGCCCGGGATCGGACCGTTCAGCGCGTTGTTTCTGCTGGCGGAGATCGGGCGGATCGATCGCTTCGCCTCGAGTCACCAGCTGGCCGCGTACGCGGGCTTGGTGCCGAGCACCCGCAGCTCGGGCGATAAGACGACGCACGGAGCGGTCCAGGGTCAGGGCAGCCCCTGGCTGAAGTGGGTGCTGATCGAGATCGTGCAGACGCTGAAGCTGGCCCCCGGGCCGATCGGGCAGCAGTATCAGAAGCTGGTGCGGTCGAAGGGCAAGGCGAAAGCCACCGTGGCCGCGGCCCGGAAGCTGTGCTGTTATCTGTATTGGATGCTGAAGGAAGGCTGGAGCTACGAGGAGTGGCTGCAGCAACATGAGAGCTGGGGGGTGCGCCCGGTGCAGGCGCTGGTGTCCGTCGCGTAGGCGGCGACGCGCCCGGTAACCCGAATGGGCCACCCCCTTCGAACGAAACTCCTGTGCCGTGACGCACGCAGAGGCGCCTGAAGACGGCTTCGTGCCGCTCTCGTCAGACCAGGGGTGCTGGCTTGCAGTTCGGGTGACGGACCGGCCCGTGCTCACCACGGTCGCAGGATCAGTGTGCCCTTGCGCTCCGCGCTTTCAGAGGAGCGCCTGCAGCGGGCGGGCGCTCCGGGCTCGAGGGTCGCTTGGCTGGTGAGTGCACCTGGAGTAATGCAGGTGTTGTGCGCCTGGCGGGCGGTCGCCCGCCGCGGAGGCGCGAGTCGTTAGGCAGCGCGATGCGCAGCCCCTTGCATCGTACATACAATGTGCGTACGTTGAGATCGGATGAGCGAACTGCGTTTCGAGTGGGACCCGGCTAAGGCTGCCAGCAACCTGCGCAAGCACGGCGTCTCATTCGAGGATGCGCAGGGCGTGTTCTACGATGAGCACGGCCTGTTGCTCGATGATCCGGACCACTCGGCGGTGGAGGAGCGGTTCGTTCTGCTGGGGCTGAGCGCAGCCGCGGGCGTGCTCGTGGTCGTGCACTGTTATCGGCGGCACCGGGACGTCATCCGTCTGATCTCCGCGCGTCGGGCGAGCCGGCGCGAGCGCGAACGCTATGCCCAAGGGTGGAAGCCATGAGGAAAGAGTACGACTTCACGAACGCGCGCCCCAACCCGTATGCGAAGCGACTCAAGCGGTCGGTCACGATCCGGCTCGAGGCGCCGACCATTGAGTACTTCAAGGGGCTGGCCAAGGAGACGGGGATTCCTTACCAGACGCTGATCAACCTGTACCTGCGCGACTGCGCGACCGCCCGTCGCAAGCCGGCGATGCGTTGGGCATCGGTGAAGAGCGCTGCCTAACCAGCGCCTGCAGCGGGCGGGCGCTCCGGGCTCGAGGGTCGCTTGGCTGGTGAGTGCACCTGGAGTAATGCAGGTGTTGTGCGCCTGGCGGGCGGTCGCCCGCCGCTGAGGCGCGAGTCGTTAGGCCGCACTGTACGCGCTGGAGGCGGTTTGGAGGCGAGGTCATGCGCATCCTGATTGTGCCCGTCGCGTTCGCAGCGCTGCTGTCGGCGTGGGCTCAACAGCCGTCCGGGCAGCAGAGCGTGCCCTTCGTTGGATGCCCGGCGGACGAACAAGGGAGCCTAATTGAGGCGCCAGAGGGCCGGCCCAGACTCGTGAGGCTGCCGCGCGCTACGGCAGCCGAATTGGCTTACTACGCAGGGGCCGTAGGCCCCGGCGTGTTCGCTCCGCGCGGCTGGCAGTGTCGCGTTATGTCCGGCTCCGGCGGCGGGTCGATCCTGGTGGCCCCGACGCTCCCGTCAGGCGGGACGCGCGGTGCCGCAGTGGAAATGAACGATGCGCTGGCCGGCACCTCCGGGCGATTCGAGGTCGCCTTCACCGCAGCGCGGCTCTTTCGGAAGGTCGCAGCCAGCTTCATCGAGCAAGTACGGAAGGAAGGTCTGGCCGCCGACTCCGAGTTCGCGCACGGTCCGTACCCTTACGACTCGCTGACCTACTTGGACAGCGCGACCGTCGAGTACGTCACGCCGCCATCCAGAGAGGGCTTGAATCGCCCCGGGATTGCCGGAGGCTCCATTTCTTGAGAGGATGGAGTCATGGCAACGACAACGCGGTACTCCCCGGAGGTGCGGGAGCGGGCCGTCCGGATGGTGATCGAGCACGAGCGCGAATATGCGTCGCAGTGGGCCGCGATCGGCTCGATCGCCGAGAAGATTGGCTGCACCCAGGAGACCTTGCGGCAGTGGGTGCGGCGGGCTGAGCGGGACGCGGGCCAGCGACCGGGGCTCACGAGCGGGGAGCGCGAGCAGCTCAAGGCGCTGGAGCGGGAGAACCGGGAGCTGCGCCGGGCGAACGAGATCCTGCGGAAGGCGTCGGCGTTTTTCGCGCAGGCGGAGCTCGACCGCCGCGCGCGGTGATGGTGGCGTTTGTGGACGCGCACCGGGAGCCGTACGGAGTCGAGCCGATCTGCGCGGAGGTGCCGATCGCTCCGGCGAGCTACTACGAGGCGAAGGCGCGCGAGGCCGATCCCGCCCGGCTCCCAGCCCGGGCGCAGCGGGACGCGGCGCTGCGGCCGGCGATCCAGCGGGTCTGGAAGGCCAACCACGAGGTCTACGGGGCCAAGAAGGTCTGGAAGCAGCTGAATCGGGAGCGGATCCCGGTGGCGCGGTGTACGGTGGCGCGGCTGATGCGGCAGCTGAACCTGCGGGGCGTGGTGCGCGGCCGGCGCTGCCGGACCACGATCCCGGAGGCAGTGGCCGACCGGCCCCGGGACCTGGTGGCGCGGGATTTCACGGTGGACCGCCCCAACGCGCTCTGGGTGGCCGATCTGACGTACGTGGCGACCTGGCGGGGCTTCGTGTACGTGGCGTTCGTGCTCGATGCCTTCGCCCGCCGGATCGTGGGCTGGCGGGTCGCCAGCACCCTGAAGAGCGACCTGGCCCTGGACGCCCTCGAGCAGGCGCTGTACGACCGGGAGACCGACGGCGGGCTGGTGCATCACAGCGACCGGGGCGTGCAGTATCTCTCGATCCGGTATACCGAGCGGCTCGCGGAGGCCGGGATCACCGTCTCCGTCGGCAGCCGGGGGGACGCCTACGACAACGCCCTGGCCGAAACGCTCATGGGGCTCTTCAAGACGGAGGTCATCCGCCGCCGCGGCCCGTGGCGGTCGATCGAGGATGTCGAATTCGCGACCCTGGAGTGGGTGGCGTGGTACAACACGTGCCGGCTGCTGGAGCCCCTCGGCTACGTCCCGCCCGCCGAGTACGAAGCAGCCTACGAGCGGGCCCAGGCAGCCCCAGCGGCACTGGCCACACTCAACCCGTGAGCTCTCCGGAAAACCCGGGGCGATTCACTTCCGCCAGCACCGCCAAGCGGCCTGACGGCGCGGGTAGCATCGTCCAACGAGATTGACCTTGCGTGGACCAACAACTCAGCCAACTCAGGGCTTACGATCACCCGCTGCACAGGGAGCGGCTGTTCCAGCTTCGTCCAATACGCTACCATCGGGGCCAACACCACGGGATATCGAGATGTCGCTCTCCAGGGCAACATAGTGTATTGCTATCAGGTGATGGCCTCCAACGCGGGCGGCAATTCCGCCCCCTCGAGTACAGCCTGCGCTGGTGAGTTTGCGCTAACGCCCGTGGCGGACGCCACGGTCTTCAACTACACGCCGAACAGCAACGATGGCACAAGCGGACTTCTCTATGTGCAATCCGACAGCGTCAACAACCAGTACGGCGCCACTCTGATCCGATTCGATCTGTCCGCGGTCCCACAGAATGCCACGATACAGAACGCGTACCTCGGCTTGACTCCTTACTCGGTTTCTGGAACGCCAACCTTGAGAATATCAAGGCTGGCAAGTACGCCCTCGTGGAGCGAGACTGGGGTCACCTGGAACAATATGCCTTACGCCGACGGGAGCTTTGCCGCAGCGTACTTCCCTGTATCTGGAAGCTCGACGAACCTGGATGGCGTCACGTCCTTCGTTCAAGCGTGGGTGTCTGGCTCGTATCCGAATAACGGGTTCCAGCTATTCACCTTGACCAATGTCACGTCAGCGGGATTCTACTCCCGCGAGTCTACCGGTATTGGCGGGACGCCGCCAAGCTTGACCTTCACGTTCTACAGCCCCTAACCGGCCACTCGTCGCTCCGGCGGCTGGTAGGTCACACCAGTGTCGGCGGACCAGCGTCGGCCGAGAGAGGCTGGCAGCACGATAGGCCTCCGGAGACGCAGTTCCATCCTAGTGGGGCGGCGCTCGTGGTGTCGGTTGTGGTGTCGATTCGAGGCCGGAAAAGTACGATCTTCCTACCGCAAATCCCGGGAAATCGCGTGGTCTGTCAACAGTTTAGCGGAATGGTGCCGTACTTCAGCCTTTCCAGCAGGTGCCTAACCAGCGCCTGCAGCGGGCGGGCGCTCCGGGCTCCACGGTTGAGCGGCTGGTGAGGGAAGGTGAGGTAATGCAGGCGTTGTGTGGCTGGCGGGCGGTCGCCCGCCGCTTCTGTGAAGCGGCGCTCCCCGTCAAGCCCGGCTGATCACCGGGCTTTGCGTTTCTGCCTTCGTCCTCCGCGTGGCGCGGCGCGAGGTGCTGCTCAGTCTTCTGTTCGCGCTCTTCGGTGTCGAACCGCAGTTCGACGGCGCATGTGAAGGTCCGACGAGGTGGTGGCGCCAATCTGAGGCACGGGCTCACCTGCTCCCACCAGCGGCGTCGCGCTCACCACCTCTGCGTCAGTCACCGGCCGGCCACGCGTCGTGCGTGCTACGCCGCCGCGGGCGTCGCCCCGCGGGCCGGCGCGCGGAAGGGCGTCCCGTCGCGCCACATCGCGTAGAGGATCCCGGCCAACCGGCGCGCCAGGGCCACCGCCGCAATCCGGCGGCCGCGGCGCCGGGCGACCTGCTCGCCCCAGGCGCGCAGCGCGGCGGCCTCCGGCTGCGTCGAACGCAGGAGCCGCCAGCCCGCCTCGACCAGTAGCCAGCGCGCCCGCGTGTTGCCGGTCTTGGTGATGCGGCCCCGGTGCTGCTGGTCGCCGGAACTGTGCTCGCCCGGCGTCAGCCCGAGGTAGGCTTCGACCTGGTGCGCGCTGGTGAACCGCGTGACGTCGTCGAGCGTCGCGACGAACGCGGTCGCCGTCACCGGCCCCACGGTCGGCGCCGTGGCCAGTCGCGCCGCGACGGGATCCGCCGCCGCCCGGCGCTCCAGCCGCCGATCGGCGGCGGTGATCTCCCCGTTCAAGGGCTCGAAGAGCGTCAGCAGCGGAGCCAGCTCGCCCGCCAGCGGCGCGGACAGCGGCACGGCGGCGAGCTTGGCCAGCAAGTGGACCGGCTCGCTGCTGGCGACGCGCAGGCCGTCGCGGCGGACCAGCGCCTTGATCAGGCCCATGTAGCGGCTGCGGGTGCGCACCAGGACATCGCGCACGGCGAGTTCGGCGCGCACGTGCCGCTGCCCCTCCGAGAGCCGGTGCGCGCGGCGAAAGGCGCCGAGGCGGCACGCCTCCGCGAGCGTGCGCGCATCGCGGCGGTCGGTCTTCACCCGGCGGCGCCGGGTGGCGTACATCGGGGCGAAGCTGGGGTCGGCCACGATTACCTCATGGCCCAGGCCCTCGAGGTGGCGGGCCACCCATTCGCTCTCGGTCGAGGCTTCGAGCAGCACGCGGGCCGGCGGGTGCCCTCCTAGGACCTCGGTGAACCGCTCGCGGCTGGTCCGGATGCGCTGCTCGAGGATCTCGCCGTCCTCCGTCAGGATGCAGAGCTGACTCTCGCGCTTGTGTAAATCGAGCCCAATATTGTCCATGGCGGCTGGCCTCCAGTCGGTTTGCGGCATTGACCGCGTGAATTCCCTTGGGAGGCGAAGCTGCCATCCCGTGCCCCTGGATGGCCAGCCGCCGCTTCATCTCAACTGAGGCGCGATTCGTTAGGCGCACGACGATTGTGGGCGCTTGCCACTGATCCTGGTATGACATATCATCATACCACCGGAGGTGACGATGCCCAAGACTAAGGTTGCCGTGTCGCTGGACGCCAAGCTGGTAGATCGCTTGAACACGCTCGTGAGCCAGGCGCGGTTTCCGAACCGCAGTCAGGCCATCGAGGTCGCACTCGAGGAGAAGTTGGACCGGCTCAGTCGGGTCCGACTCGCCCGCGAGTGCGCCAAGCTGGATCCGCGTGAAGAGCGCGGCCTGGCGGAGGAAGGGATGCGGGAGGAGTTGGCGTCGTGGCCCGAATACTGAGGGGCGAGATCCGCTGGGCGGATCTGAACCCGGTGCGGGGGCACGAGCAGGCCGGACTCCGACCGGTGTTGGTGCTCAGCCAGGACGTGTTCAATGAGCGATCGGGCACGGTCATCGCGATGGCGTTGACGAGCCAGCCGCAACGTGCCGGGTTTCCGCTGACGCTGGAGATCAACAGCCCGACGCTCCCGAAGCGCTCCTGGGTGAAGATCAGCCAGATTCGGACGCTCGCGGTGGAGCGGGTAGGGAAGCGCCTCGGCCGGGCGTCGCCGGAGGAAATGGGCCACGTCGTGGACGGTCTGCTGGAGATCGTCGGCGCCTAACTCGACTTTATGAAAGGGCAGAGCTGCCCGGCGGCAGCTCCGGAGGGAATCGCGGAGAGCTTCTCCGGGCTCGACCTTCAAGTGAGGTGCCCTCAGGAGACTCCGATGACGTACGTAGGACTCGATCTGCACAAGCGGTACATCACGGCGTGTGCCCTGGACGAGGCCGGTGCCCTACTGGCCGAGCACCGGCGCCTGCCGGCCGACGACACGACGCTGATCGGCTGGCTGGCCGCGCTGCCGACGCCCGTGACGGTGGCGATGGAAGCGACACTCTATTGGGCGTGGCTCCACGATCGCCTGACGGCCGCCGGGTACAGCGCGGTCGCGGCGCACCCCTATCAGGTGAAGCTGATCTGGCAGGCGCGCTGCAAGACGGATCCGATCGACGCCCGGAAGCTGGCCGATCTCTTACGCACCAGCTTGCTGCCGACGGTCTGGATGCCGGATCCCGAGACCCGCCGGCGCCGCCAGTTGCTGCGCGGCCGGGCCTACTTGGTGCGGATGCGAACGCGGGTGAAGAATCGCATCCACGGGTACCTGACCGCCGAGAACTGCCGCTGTCTGGTGACGGATCTCTACGGCAAGGCGGGTCGGGCCTGGCTGGACGCGGTGGTGCTGCCGGAGATCACGCGGGTGCAGGTGGACCTGCTGCTCGAGGTCCTGGAGGTGCTCGACGCGCGCATCCGGCGGCTGGATCGGCGGATGCGGCGGACCGTCGTGCAGGATGCCGTCGCCAAGCGGCTCCAGACGGTGCCCGGGATCGGACCGTTCAGCGCGTTGTTTCTGCTGGCGGAGATCGGGCGGATCGATCGCTTCGCCTCGAGTCACCAGCTGGCCGCGTACGCGGGCTTGGTGCCGAGCACCCGCAGCTCGGGCGATAAGACGACGCACGGAGCGGTCCAGGGTCAGGGCAGCCCCTGGCTGAAGTGGGTGCTGATCGAGATCGTGCAGACGCTGAAGCTGGCCCCCGGGCCGATCGGGCAGCAGTATCAGAAGCTGGTGCGGTCGAAGGGCAAGGCGAAAGCCACCGTGGCCGCGGCCCGGAAGCTGTGCTGTTATCTGTAATGGATGCTGAAGGAAGGCTGGAGCTACGAGGAGTGGCTGCAGCAACATGAGAGCTGGGGGGTGCGCCCGGTGCAGGCGCTGGTGTCCGTCGCGTAGGCGGCGACGCGCCCGGTAACCCGAATGGGCCACCCCCTTCGAACGAAACTCCTGTGCCGTGACGCACGCAGAGGCGCCTGAAGACGGCTTCGTGCCGCTCTCGTCAGACCAGGGGTGCTGGCTTGCAGTTCGGGTGACGGACCGGCCCGTGCTCACCACGGTCGCAGGATCAGTGTGCCCTTGCGCTCCGCGCTTTCAGAGGAGCGCCTGCAGCGGCGGGCGCTCCGGGCTCAACGGTCGAGTGGCTGGAGAGGGAAGCTGAGGTAGTGCAGGTGTTGTGTGGCTGGCGGGCGGTCGCCCGCCGCGGAGGCGCGATTCGTTAGCAACTGTGTTGCGCGCTGGGCGCGGGAAGGGCCCAGCGCGTGTTGCTGCGGACCATCGCGTTGAGGATCGTCAGGAGCTTCCTGGCGCAGGCGATGAGCGCCACCTTCTTCGGCTTACCGGCTGCGCGGAGGCGCTCGTAGAAGACGCGCAACTGGGGATTCCAGCGGCGGCCACAGAGCGCCGCGAGGTAGAGCGCGGTGCGCACACTGGCGCGCCCACCCCAGACCATCCGCTTGCCGCGCAGTGTGCCACTGTCGCGCGCCAGCGGGGCGACCCCGACCAGCGCCGCGATCTGCTTGTGGCTCAGCGTCCCCAGCTCGGGCAACTCGCCGAGGAGGGTGGCGCTGACGATCGGCCCGATGCCCGGCACGCTCTGGAGCAGATCGTCCTTCGCGCGCCAGACCGGGCTCTGCTCGATCTGGTGGGCGAGTTCCGTGGTGACGTCGTCGAGTTGCCGCTCGAGCCAGTGGATGTGCTGGCGGATGCTGCGATGGAGCGGCTTGGGGGCGAAGCCGAGGCGGTTCTGCTCGGCCACGAGCATCTCCAGGAGCTGGCGGCGGCGCGTCAGCAGGGCGTCCAGGAGCTGGGCCGCCGCGTCGGGCAGCGGCCGCGGGGCGGGCCGCACGCGCTCGGCAAAGAGCGCGAGGATCCCGGCGTCAAGCTGGTCGGTCTTGGCGAGCTGGCCGGTGGCGCGGGCGAAGTCCCGCACTTGGCGCGGGTTGGCGACGACGACCGGTAGGCCGATGGCCGCGAGTGCAGCGATCGCCGCGTGCTCGAAGCCGCCGGTGGCCTCGGCGACGATCAGGCTCGGGTACAGGGCACGCAGGCGGGTGACGAGCTGCGCGATGCCGGCCTCGTCGTTGGTGGTGCTCCAGCCCTCGCCGCTCGGGCGCACCGCCACGTCGAGCTGCGCCTTGGCCACATCGAGACCCACGAAGCTGGCGGTGTTCATGACTCCCCCTGGTCACGGACGGCTCGTCGCGACCCAACCTTGCGAGATGCGGGCTTGCGGCCCCGGGCAACTGTTCGGGCTTTCGACGAGCGAGAACGGCGAGCGACGCCCCGGCTAACGAACGGTCTCGAGGACCTGAGGCGACACGGGCTATCGCCCGCCGAAATCTGATCGCAGTTTAGGGAAGAGTCGATATACAAGGCGGCCCCCGCCGGGAGGCCCTGTGCGAAGAACTCAGACTCTCCTAATCGTGGTTATCGGGTTCGGTGCTTGCGCCACGTCGCGGGGATTCCAGGGGTCGTTTTCCAACTCGGCGCCTTGGACAACGGGGCGCAGAGTCTCCGCTCTCGATGGCGTTTGGCAGATGGCCTTCCACTCGGACTCCGCCCCCATGAACCAGGATGGCATCACGGGTGATGTGGCCAAGGGAACGCTCCGCCTGAAGGTCGTTCTCGTCAGCACATACAACGGCGACTCCTACGCTTGGCTCTCCGGGGACGTCGTCCTTGACCGCCGCTCGGTGTTTGCCGTTCCCTTGGACTGCTACGAACTCGGAGATTCGACTCTAGCAGTGGGTGAGCGAGCCGACTCGCTCGTTCTCGATCTCCCGAGACTCGGCGGCGGTTGCGGAAAGCTGGCCCTGGTAGGTCGCCAAGTCGCCGACACCTTCGCTGGCCGTTGGGAGCAACGGGGATTCGGCGCTGCTCCGGCAGGTGGACGCTTTCGTATGGTACGTGCCAAGCCGCAGGGGAGGGCCGCCTAACTGTTGTTGACAAGGACGTTGTTCACTGACGCGAGCCGGGCGAAGGGGGGACGATACCCGAGCGCCGTGTGCGGCCGCTCGAGGTTGTAGTACCGCAGATACGGCCGCAAGGCCCGGGTCCGGATCCACGAGCGCCCGTAGGCCTGCACGTACGCCCACTCGCGCAGCAGCGTCTGGATGAAACGCTCCACCTTGCCGTTGGTGCGCGGCGTGTAGGGTCGGGTCCGCAGGTGCCGGAGCTGGCCGGCGTGCAGCGCGGCCCGCCAGGCGTGGGAGACGAAGGGGCTGCCGTTATCGGTCATCACGCTCGCGATCCGGATCCCCCGGGCTGCGTACCAGGCCACCGCCCGTTCCAGGAAGCCCACCGCCGTCGCCCCGGTCTCATCGCCCAGCACTTCGCTGTAGGCCACCCGCGTCGCATCGTCGATCGCCGCGTAGAGCACCTCCCAGCCAATCCCCGCCATCCGGCGGGCGTGATCGCCATGGATCCGATGGCCGACCCGCCCGATCCGGCCCAGCTTCTTGGTGTCCACGTGCAGCAGCTCGCCCGGCCGCTCCCGCTGGTAGCGCACCACCGGCGGCAGCGGGAAGAGCCGGGGCAGGCGCGCCAGCCCCTGCCGCCGCTGCTCCGTCACCACGGTCGAGAGCGGGAGCCCCAGGGTCGCAGCGATGCGCAAGGAGCTCTGGCGGTGGCGCCGTAACCGGCCGATCTGCCGCCGCTGGGCCCGCGCCAAGCGCCGCGGCATCCGCCGCGGCCGGCTCGACCGATCGGCCAACACCCGATCCCCCGCCCGCCACCGCCGCACCCACTCCGCCAGCCGCCGCGCACTGACGCCGCTCCCCCGCGCCACGGCCCCCACCGCCTCCCCCTGGAGCACCCGCCGGACGGCCAGGACTCGCCCCGCCGGCGCCATCGTCGCATTCTTATGCACGTTCACTGAGGCCTCCGCTGTGCTGTTGGTGGACATCACACACCCCCAGCTTCGCTCAGCGTGCCTCAGTGAACAACCTCTTTGTCAATCACACCTAACCAGCGCCCGCAGCGGCCGGGCGCTCGCGGAGGAGGGGCGCGTGGCCAGGCGAACGAGGTCAATCGCGTGAACTCCATTCCGATCTGGTCTTGGTGGCCCGTGCGTCTCGGCGCCGGGCTCGCAGCTGGCGCGGCTATCGCGTACGTGGACAATTGCGCGTTCGAGGGCGAGGCTAGCCCAATCATCATCGTCGCGGCATTGTTCGCTGCGACGGCAGCAGCAGGAGCGATCTGGGGTTGGCGCGGGTGGGTCGCGGCGGGCGCCGCGTGGGCGTGCGTGCCGTTGGCTCACGTGGTCAAGCATCTCCTGGGATTGCCGGACACCCTCCACCCGAATACCTACACCTCGATCCTGTATCTGGCTGTGTTCTCGCTGGTTGTTGCGATAGTCGGCTCAGGGTGCGGAGCGTTGGTCCATGGCCTCACCACCGGGGCCGAGAGGGGCGACGGCAAGCCCACCTAGGAAGGAGTTGCAGCCGACTCGCGATCAGGCTGGGGGCGAATCGACGCGTAGCGCAACGGGCCGGGGTCACCAGCCGCGATGTGGGGCGCGTCTAACGCTGCGAGGTTACTGTCTGCATCCTAAGATGCGGCTGGCGGGCAGTCGCCCGCCGCTGCGGCGCGATGCGTTGGGCCGCGCGCACCCCACAACAAGGAGAACCCATGAGCGTCAATTCACCTGCTCCTGCGGGCGGCAGCCCGTCCGCCGGGGCCGAGTCCTTCCGCGCCAGCACCCTGTCGGTGTCGCTGACGGTGAAGGACATCCAGAAGAGCCTGACCTGGTACCGCGACGTGGTGGGCTTCAAGGTGGGCCGGGAGGTCGAGCGCGAGGGCAAGCTGAGGTCGGTTGCGCTCATAGCGGGCGAGGCCCGGATCTCGATCAATCAGGACGACGGCGCCAAAGGCTGGGACCGGGTAAAGGGCGAGGGTTTCTCGCTGCAGATGACGACGACGCAGAGCATCGACGCGATCGCAAAGGGGATCAAGGAGCGCGGCGGCACCCTCGACTCGGAGCCCGCCGACATGCCGTGGGGAGTCCGCATGTTCCGGATGCGGGACCCGGACGGCTACAAGTTCGGGATCTCGTCGCCGCGCCCCGCCTGACCCGGGCCGAGAGGGGGCCGGGCGCGCGGGCCTCGGGGGTTGAGTGGCCGGTGAGGCACCTGAGGTAGAGCAAGCGTTGGGTGGCTGGCGGGCGGGTCGCCCGCGGCTGCAGCGCGATGCGTCAGGCGGCATGAACGATGGTTCCCGAGCTCTGGAGGAATGTGCATGAGCGTCCGCATCGTTCGGCTCGGTAGCGCACGGAGCCGCGGCGAGGGCCTTCGTATCGGAACGGTACGGCGCCCGCCGCGCGGTGTCCCGAAGAGCCAATACGTCGCACAGAATTGGTTCGACGTCTGGTTTCCTGAACTCGCGCCAAGCGCTCGGATCGTCAAGCTCGCGCAGGTGGCAAGGACCGAACGCCAGTGGGCCGCCTTCGCGAAGAGCTACCGGGCCGAGATGGCGGCTGCGGAGAAGGGCCGGCTCCTCGAGCTGCTGGCGGCCATGTCGCGGGAGGCCAACTTCTCGGTCGGTTGTTATTGTGCCGACGAGTCTCGTTGCCATCGATCGGTGCTCCGCACACTGCTCCAAGAGCACGGCGCCCGTCTGGCATGAGATCTTGAAGCGTGACGCCGCCCAACCAGCGCCCGTCGCTGAAGCGCGATTCGGAAGGTGCTATGGCTGTGCTGGCTGACCAGGGGGGACGCGCTGCCGTGATTCCTCGCACCGCCGCACTACTCTTGATCGATCTGCAACAGGCTGTCGACCATCCCAGCTGGGGACCGCGCAACAACCGCAGCGCAGAATCGAATGTCGCCCGACTGCTGCGGGAGTGGCGTGCCCGGGGGCTCCCGGTCATCCATGTTCGGCATGACTCGACGGAACCCACGTCCACCTACCGTCCCGGCCAACCCGGCCACGAGTTCAAGCGGGAGGCCGCTCCACTGGACGGCGAGATCGTTGTCGCCAAGCGCACCAACAGCGCGTTCATTGGCACCGACCTCGAAGCACGGCTCCGGTCCAGTGGCTTCCTCACCCTGGTCGTGGTGGGCGTCAGCACGAGCAATTGCGTGGAAGCGACCGTCCGGATGGCCGGAAATCTCGGCTTCCAGACGTTTCTCGTAGAGGACGGGTGCTTCACGTTCGACAAGAAGGACTGGAGCGGCCGATTGCGCACGGCGGCCGAGGTTCACGACATGTCCCTGGCCAATCTGGATGGGGAGTATTGCTCAGTCGTCACCACGGATTGGGTGCTCGCAGCGCTTGGCGCCTAGCATGCGCCTGCCGCAGGGGCGCGATCCGCCAGGCAGCGTGACATGATGCTCTGGATTCTCCGCCAGCTCTTCGCGATCGCGGTGCTGCCGTTCACCGTCTATATCCGGCTGATCGAAGAGCCAGGCCTGGCGAAGCGGTTTGGCGAAGGCTATCGGGAGTATTGCCGGCAGGTGCGGCGGTTCGTGCCACGGTGGCGGCCGTGGAAGCGCCGAGCCGGGGACCCCGGCCACGCCGCCTAACCGGCGTCCGCACGAACGGCCCATTCGCGAGCGACGTGAGTTCATGAAACCGCTCACCAGGGTGATGGCGGCCAGCATGGTGCTCGCGGCCCAATGTCCGCTCGCCGGCTGCGCGCCATCCCTCCCGTTGCCAGTAACCACGCCTGCTCCAGGGGTCTCTCAACCGCGGGCCGGACCGTTGAGCGACGCGGTCGAGCGCCAGGCCGTGCTGCGCGTGATGGCCGTGGTCGCCGACTGGCAGCTGGCACACCCATCGGCGCACCTGCCGTACGAGTGGCACGCGGCTCCATTCTGGGCCGGTCTCTACGAGCTCGCTCTGCTCTCGCCGGATCGCCAGGCGTACCTCGACGCAATCCGCCAGAATGGCGAGAGCACGCAGTGGAAGCCCGGGCCGCGACCCTTTCACGCGGACGATCATGCCGTCACGCAGAGTTACTTTCTGCTGTTCAGGCTCGAGCACGATCGGCGCGTGATCGAGCCGGCCTTGGCGCGCTTCGACGAGATGGTGCAGGCGCCGTTTGCGGAGTCGCTCGAGTTCAGCGAAGAGAAGACGATGCGTGAGTGGGTCTGGTGCGACGCGTTGTTCATGTCCCCGCCGGCCCTCGCCCTGGCCACGAGCACCACCGGTGACCGTCGCTACGCCGACCTGATGGACCGGCTGTGGTGGAAGACCACAGACTACCTGTACGACCCGCGAGAGCGCCTGTTCTACCGCGACAGCCGGTTCTTCGAGCAGCGCGAGCCCAACGGCAGCAAGGTGTTCTGGAGTCGAGGCAACGGGTGGGTGCTCGCGGGCCTCGCACGCGTGCTGCAGTACCTGCCGCCGGACTATGCCGGGCGACAGCGTTTCGTGGTTCTGTTTCGAGAGATGGCGCAGAGGATCGCCGCCCTGCAAGGGCACGATGGCTACTGGCGTGCGAGCTTGCTCGACCCCGAGAGCCGGCCGATTCCGGAGACCAGCGGGACCGGCTTGTTCACCTACGCGCTGGCCTGGGGTGTGCACGCGGGTCTCCTGGGGCACGAGTACGAGCGCGCGGTTCGAAGGGGATGGTCGGCACTGGTTCGGGCTGTACACCCCAGTGGCATGCTCGGCTACGTGCAGCGCGTGGGAGCTGAGCCGGGTGACACGGGGCCGGACCAGACGGAGATCTACGGCTCGGGAGCGCTGCTGCTCGCCGGCAGTGAGGTCTATCGCCTGGCTGCCCGCTAGCCATACTCCCGAACGGTGGGCGCGTGGCGGCAGTCGCCAGGCTGTGCTGCATAACGAACGGGTGCATTCGGAACCGCCCGTGCCGGACGGCCGAAGGAGCCGTGAGGCGCGTTCGGGTCGAATGCCGGCGCCTGAGCTGGGCGAGCCCGGACCACTTCCGATGGTGACGGACGAGAGGGCGACCGTGGGGCTGGCAGGAGGGCACGAGAGCGTAAACTTGAGGAGCCGTGCCGTCGAAAGCGGCATGTTCCTGGCGGCCCTGAACGGCGCAGGAATGCTGCTCAGTCTGGGCGGCATCCTGCTGCTCACGCGACGGATCGGATCGAGCGCATACGGCCTGTACGCAGGTGCATCGGGCGTGCTGGTGTTTCTGCAAGCGTTCGCGCAGTGGGGCGTGTCTACCTACCTGCTTCGCGCCGAACGCAACGACCTCGAACGAGCCGCTGCTGTCGCTCAAACGGTGACGCTCGCGGGAGCCGCGGCCAGCGTCACCCTCGGCCTGGTGTCGCTCCCCCTGCTCGCTCATTGGCTCAACATGCCGGGTTTTCCTCGAGTGGCCGGGGCGCTCTTTCTCTGCCTGCCCCTGGTGGCGGTGGGACAGGTTCCGCTCATCCTGCTCGAACGGGAGCTGGCGTACCGCACGGTGGCGACGATCGAACTCGCCGGCCAGGCCACCTTCTATGGCGTCGCCCTGGTCCTCGCGTGGCGGGACATGGGTGCATGGGCTCCCGTCGCCGGGTTGTGGATTCAGTACCTGCTTCTGATCGTGCTGCTGTTCCGTGCCGCGCGCGTGAGGCCAGGTCTTGCCTGGGATTCCAGGGTGGGCAAGGCCATGTTCCGCAACGGACTCAGCTTCACGGCAGCGAACTGGGTGTGGAGCTTGCGAGCCCTCGTCAATCCTCTCGTCGTCGGTCACTTCGTAGGCGCCAGCGGCGTCGGCCAGGTGGCCATAGCGATTCGCATCACCGAGGTGATCGGCTTTGTCCGCACCGCTGCCTGGCGCATCGGGCTCAGCGTGTTCAGCCGCTTCGCGAGGGACACGGAACGCCTCCGCCTGGTGCTCAGCGAAGCCATGCATGCGCAGGTGCTGGTCCTGGGAGCAGTGTTCGTGGTCTTCGCTCTCGCGGCGCCCGTGGTTGTCCCGGTGGCGCTCGGGCCAGCCTGGGCGCCGGTCGCGCGTGTCTTCCCGTTCGTGGCGTTGGGGTACCTGACGAATGCGGTGTTCAGCCTGCATTCCGCGGCGCTCTACATGCTCGGGCGGAATGCCGCGGTCCTGAGCTTTCATCTCCTGCACGTCGCGCTGTTCGCCGGCAGCGCGTTGCTGCTCGTGCCACGGGTCGGTGTGATGGGCTACGGGTACGCGGAATGCGTCGCCATCCTCAGCTACGCGCTCGTGCACTATTTGCTCGCGCGTCGGATCGGCTCGCCGCGGATCCTGCTGGCACTTTGCTGGGGCTTGGCGAGCGCGCTGGCGATGTTCTATTCGGAGCTGGGCTTTGCGGCGCTCTCGGGGCTCGTGCTTCTCCCGATCTTCCCCGCGCCGCGCCGGGCGCTCGCCGGGCTCATCAGGGACGTGCGGGCCGCGCGCGCCACGTTGCAGGTTACGACGCCCACTGGCGTGAACATCCGGCGCGGCCAGGACTGGTCGCCGCCGCGACCGCCAACCTAGCGGAGGCGATCGATGCGCGACTGTCATCGCTGGAGGATCAAGCCCTCCCAGATCCGTCGCGGAGCGGCCGTGCTGCCGGTGTTCCTCGCCGTGCTCGGCTGTTCGTCGACGGAGGGGCCCCGCAGCGGCGGGGTGAGATTGTTCGTCACGAACCTGAACTGTCTCGTGGGAAAGTGCCCGCCCCTCGAAGTCCTTGGATTCCCGGACAATCAACCGGCGACTCCGGGCGGGGCGTGGTCGATCGACCTGGGAGACTTCGAGGCGCCGGCGGCGTGCCTGACCCTTCCGGATTCGGCGGTCTTTCTGGTGATCGGAATCAATCAAAGTGCTGGCACGGCCGATACGGTGAGAATTACCTGGACGACAGCCATGCCACTGGCGCTGGGGGCGCTGCCGCCCGGGGGCAACCGCATCATGGCGGGGCCGAGTACCAGCTCGTTCACACCGGCCGCGGCGCCCGGCTGGGAGATCACGTTTCCCGGCGGAACCCAGGTTGCTCCTGCTCAGCCGTGTGCTCCTTGAAGACGGTGTGCACCGGACCTGCGCCGGCTTGATGGCGCATGCGACTCGGCGTATTCTCGGAGCGTGGCCTCTCCTGCAACAGCCTTGAGTCGAAGCGGACAGCCGGACCAACGCCCTGCCTGGCGCGGAGGATGCCCATCCGCGCGCGAGTGATACTGCCCATCCTCGTGTTCGTTGCCGCGTGGCTCAATTGGGGCAGTCCGCTGCTCCGTTTCGCTTCACCCCTCGCGAATCGAGCCGCCTTTCTCGTCGCCATGCTGCTGCCGCTCGTCGCCCTCAGCGTGGGGTCGAGCACGGCGAGTCCGTGGCAGCGATGGCTGCTGCGTCTCCCGGTCGTGCCGTTCGTGTTTGTTGGGCTGCTGATGAGCGTGCCCACGGCCCTGGGCATCTACGACACGGCTCGCGACGGAACCGATCCCAGCTTCGAGACCATCGCGCGGTACGAAGTGGCGCCGCTGCGTCTGACCGTGTACCGCACCCACTGCGGGCCGATGTGCAGCAACGGTGTCGTGATCAGGGCTGAGCGCCAGTTGGTGCCGGGTCTCCTGTTCGTCCGGGACGTGTTCAGGGACACTCCGGCGGATTCCGCCGTCGTCCGAGCGCTGCCAGGCCAGCGCATCGAGGTGGCCGTGCCGTCTCGCAACGGGATGCCGGATGGCATGGGCAAGCGCGATACCATCCCGCTACCTTGGCCCTGGTCGCCGCCGCAGCGGCGCGATTCGAGAGCCAGCGGCTCAGGGGGCGAGCGATGAGCGAGGGCTTCTTCAACGTCTACGAGGACAAGGCACGCGCAGATGCGTACGCGGAGCTGGAGTTCCCCGGGACGTACTACCTGGCGTTCCGAGACCTGCCCGCAATCCTGGACGAGCACATCGCGGGCAAGAAGGCGGTGGACTTCGGCTGCGGGACAGGGCGTTCGACACGGTTCCTGCGTGAGCTGGGCTTCGAGGCGACGGGCGTCGACATCTCGGAGCCCATGCTCGCGCGTGCCCGGGAGCGCGACCCCCGGGGAGAGTATCGCCTGGTGCAGGACGGCGACCTCGCCGGGCTCGCGGCGCACACCTATGACCTCGTCTTCTCTGCGTTCACGTTCGACAACATCCCCACGATGGAGCGGAAGGTCACTCTGTTTCGCGCCCTGAGACTCCTGCTGAAGAGCCACGGGCGCATCGTGAATCTCGTATCGTCCCCGGACATCTACGTGAACGAATGGGCCTCGTTTTCGACGAGGGACTTTCCCGAGAACCGCAACGCGCGGAGCGGCGAGAAGGTGCGCATCGTGATGCTCGATGTGGAGGACAGGCGGCCCGTCGAGGACATCGTGTGGTCGGATGAGGACTACCACGAGGTGTACAGGCGAGCCGGATTGATGCCGCTCAGGACGTACCGGCCCTTGGGGCAGCAGACCGATGCGGTTTCGTGGGTGAGCGAAACGGCGACCGCGCCGTGGGTGATCTACGTCCTGGGGCCTGCAGACGAGGCGAACCCTTCAGCGGGGTCGCGATAGCGTGAACGTCATCGTGTTTGGTGCTACGGGGATGGTGGGCGCCGGGGTCCTGATGGAATGCCTGGAGGATCCGCGGGTCCGATCGGTGCTGGTGGTGGGGCGCAACCCGTGCGGCGTTGTCCATCCGAAGCTCCGCGAGCACATCCGCTCGGACTTCTACGACTACAGCGACGCCACGGCCGACCTGAAGGGCCAGGATGCCTGCTTCTTCTGCCTGGGGGTGTCGGCCGCCGGGATGGATGAAGCTGCGTATCTCCACGTGACCTACGATCTGACCCTGGCGGCCGCCCGGGCGCTGATCAGCCTCAACCCCGGGCTGACGTTCTGTTATGTGTCGGGCGAGGGGACCGACAGCTCGGAGCGCGGACGCTTCATGTGGGCACGGGTGAAGGGGAAGACGGAGAATCACCTTCTGCGCATGCCCTTCCGTGCCTACGTGTTTCGGCCCGGCTTCATTCAGCCGCTCAACGGTGTCCGCTCGAAGACGAGGTTGTACCAAGCGTTCTACAACGTGCTCGGGCCGCTCTTTCCACTGCTGAGACGGCTGTTGCCGAGTCACGTGACGACGACGATCAACGTCGGCCGGGCGATGATCGAGGCGGCAGCGAGCGGCTACTCGAAGCACGTGCTCGAGAATCGTGACATCAATGAGCTGGCAGCGGGCGCGGGGTTTGGAGGGGCGTCAGTCGGGTCGCGCGTTTCCCGCGGCTGATCACTCTGCGACCCGGCAGGCAGAACCCGCCGGATCCAGCTAGATTGCAGTGTCCCACCAGGCCGGGCACGTCGTACTCCTTCCTCCTAGTCCGGCCTTCAAAGGCAGCATGAGTGCTTACAAGACGCAGCAGCACCGCCTCGTCCATCGGGGGCGCTCGTTTCATTTCGTCTCGTACGAAGGGCATCCCGCCGACGTGAAGCGCCAGCAGACCGAGATGCCGCCGTCCTGGTATCTGATGCTGGCCGGCAAGCGCTGGGTAGTGAGTCCGCAGATCGGCGAGACCGCGACGGCGGAGCTGGACGGCCAGTTCGGGGAGTGGCTCGATGCGCACGTGTTCGATGGCGCGCCGGCGGTGCAGAGCCAGCAGCCTCCCTCGGCCGGCGCGGCCACGCTGGCCGGCCCGGCGGAGGCCCTGCTGGTGTCCCTCCCCGTGAGGGGCGCGCGAAGGGTCGGAAGTCTCACCTGACCGATGGGCGGGTCGCTGACCGCTGGTTACCGTTTGGTTCGACGCACATCTTAGGCGCTTTGCGACGTGGCGGCGGCCCCTGCCGGCCTCGGAGCGCACGCGGATTTCCCTATGGCAGCAGAGCTTCGGCTGTACATCGATGGCGCGACGAGTGGCGATCCCGCCCAAGGCGCGATCTGCTATCGTCTGCTCGACTCCAGCAACGAGGTGCTGGTCGAGCACGCCCAGCACATCGGTGACGCGACGAGCAACGAGGCCGAGTATCGGGCGCTCATGATCGGCCTGGCGGCCTGCCAGAAGTACACAAGCGCGCGCATTCACTGCTTCACGGACAGCGAGCTGATGGTCAAGCAGCTCAAGGAAGAGTACCGCGTGACCGATCCGCGGCTGCAGCAGCTTGCCGAGCGCGTGAAGCGGCTGGCGGAGCAGTTTCAGCGTGTCACCTTCAGCCACGTGCGGCGCACCGACCCGGAGATGGCACGGGCGGGCCGACTCGCCGCGGAGGCCCTCCGGTCCCGCACCGTCTAGCCGCCGGGGGCAGGGGGCTTTGCGTTCTTCCGCGGCCGGTGCGAAGCTAATTGGCAGAGGACAGACGCGGACCTGAGGGGGACACGCTTGGATCGACCATCAGCACAGCGCCGTCAGTCGGAGCGGCGCCGGTTGTGGGACCGGCGCGCGCCGCTGCGCCGCCGCTCGGACCAGGACCGGCGGACCGGTGAACGCCGCAGCGCGGCGCGCCAGGTCCTGTCCGAGCGCCGAGCCCGGCGGGAGCGCCGCGGGGCGGAGCGTCGCGCGGTGCCGGAGCGCCGCCTGGTGGCGGCCCGCCGCCGCGGTCGGCGGCGCCGGGAAACGCCCACTCCCTACACGGCTCAGGAATTCGCCGATCTGAAGGCGCGCTTCGCCACGCCGGGCCCGGTCACCTGTCCCGCATGCGGGGGCGGGTTCACGCTGAGTCCGGCACGGCGCCGCGGCGCCGAAATCGCCCGCCGAGTGCTGTGCCTCGGGTGCGGCAGGGCGGCGGTCGTGCCGCATTCCTGCGCCGCCCGGACGCTGGTCGTCACCCACAATCCGCCCCTGCGCAACCTGCTGCGGGAGATGCTCGCCAGCGTCGGCCACGAGGTGGTCGAGGCGGACGACGCCGCCGTGGCGCTGGCCGCGTACCAGACGGTCCCGGCCGACGTCGTCATCATCGATATCGTCGCTCCAGGCCGGTTGCCGGCACCGGACTTCCTGCGCCAGCTGCGGCGGACCTTTCCAGACGCCCGCGTCGTGGCGCTGGCCGGGCGGCCGTCCTTCGCAGGCGTGGATCCGCTGGCGATCGTGCAGGGGCTGGGGGCGGTGCGCTCCCTCCGGGCGCCGATCTCCCGCGAAGCGCTGCTGAGGATGGTGGAGGAGGCGCGCGCCTAGCAATCGCGACGTGTCGCGGGAAGGCGGCAAAGGGGGAGGCGGTGGGCGAGCGGTTCGAGACGATCATCGTGATCGGCCGTCCGGCGGCCGGCAAGAGTGAGGTCATCGACTTCCTGAAGAAGACAGGCGAGGCGGAGCGGGTGAGACGCTTCCGCATCGGTCCGTTCTCAGAAATCGACGACTTTCCGTTCGTCTGGGAGACCTTCGAGATCGACGACCTGCTGGAGCGACTCGGCCAGCCGCGCGTCTTCACCAGCAAGGACTACTACTTCAAGGGCGACCACCTCTGGAACCTGTTCATCGAGCGGATCAACCTCGAGTTCCAGAAGCGGCTCGCCAGGGACCCCGAATTCACCACGAAGGAAACGGTGCTGGTCGAGTTCTCGCGCGGCGGCGAGAACGGGTTCGCGGAGGCGTTCGCGCACCTGTGTGACGAGATCGTGAGTCGCGCGGGCATCGTCTACATCAACGTGTCGTACGCGGAGTCGGCGCGGAAGAACCGCCGGCGGTTCGACCCGGCGCAGGCCGATTCGATCCTGTACCACTCCCTCCCCGATGCGAAGATGGAGCTCTACTACCGGACGAACGACTGGGAACGGCTGTCCGGGGGGCAGAAGAGCGGACGGATCCGGATCGGTGGCTATGACGTTCCCTTCGCCGTGCTCGACAACGAGCCGGAGAAGACCGACGATCCGGCGAAGCTCGGTCCCGCCCTGGAAGAGGTGTTCGCGAAGCTCTGGGCCCAGATGCATCCCGCGACGGACACGTAGGGAGCCGCGCACCATGGCGAACCCGCTGGGCCACAGCCGCGCGTACCGCACGCGGCGCTTCATGAACTGGTTCCCGCTGGGCGTGACGTACGCGACCTTCTACATGGGCCGCTACAATCTGAACGTTTCCTCCAAGACGATGATGGACGCTTTCCATCTGTCGAAGGGGGAGTTCGGGACGATCGCCACGGCCGGCTTCTGGACGTACGCCTTGTCGGTGATCTTCAACGGCCCGCTGGCCGACCGGATCGGGGGGAAGAAGGCGATCCTGTTCGGCGCGGCCGGGACGGCGGTGGTGAACCTGCTCGTCGGCCTCCTGTTCCTGAACGGGTGGCAGACCAGGATCGTCGTCGGGATGTCGCTCCTCTACGCGGTAAGCCAGTACTTCCAGGCATTCGCCGCCCTGTCGATCGTGAAGGTCAACGCCCCGTGGTTCCACGTACGGGAACGCGGGGTGTTCGGCGGGATCTTCGGCATCATGATCTCCAGCGGATATTTCCTGGCGCTGTACGTGGGCGGGAAGATCCTCGCCGCACTGAGCTGGTACTGGGTGTTCCTCATCCCGTCGGCCGCCATCGCGGCGATGTTCGTGGTCGACATCTTTCTCGTGAAGGACACCCCCGCGCAGGCGGGTTTCGCCGATTTCAACACCGACGACGCCACGGCCCACGACGTGGACCGCGACCGCCCACTCGACTGGAACCATCTCGTCAAGCGGGTGTTCACGAACCCGATCATCCTCACGCTCGCGGCCGCGGAGTTCTGCACCGGGTTCGTCCGGCAGGGGCTGATTCTGTGGTTCGTGCCCTTCCTCAAGGAAGTGCACAACATCGCACCCGGGAGCTGGCTGTTTTCCGTGGCTTCGCTCGGGGTCACGGTCGGCGGGATCGTGGGCGGCCTGATGTGCGGGTACCTCTCGGATCGCTGGTTCCAGTCGCGACGCCCGCCGGTCGCGTTCATCTTCTATCTGGGCCAGATCGTCTCGCTGTTCATCCTCGGACGGGCCGCGGCGCCGTGGCTCGCGGCGTTCATGATCGGCTTCACCTGCGTCTGGATCTTCGGCGTGCACGGGATGCTCACCGGCACGGCGTCGATGGACTTCGGCGGAACGAAGGCCGCCGGCACCGTGGCCGGGATGCTGGACGGCGTGCAGTACCTGGCCTCCGGGCTCACGGGGTTTCTCCTCGGGCACCTGCTCGACAAGCTCGGTTGGGGCGCCTGGACGTACATGATCATGCCGTTCTCGCTGATCGGCGCCCTGCTGATGACGCGGCTGTGGAACGAGAGCCCGATGCGCGGCGGGGCGCGGGGCGCGGCGCAACCGGTGCGGCAGGAGCTGGCACCCTGACGGAGAGCCACGCCGAGCAGCCCGCCGACGCCCCGGGCGCACCGCCGGACCGGCTGCTTCGCCTGATCGCCTGCTTCAAGCTCGGTAAGGCGGCGCTGGCGACGATCGTCGGCCTGGGCGCGCTCAGGTTGCTTCGGCCGAGCACGGCAGCGTGGGCCGACCGCTGGCTGGCGGCCCTCGCGGTGAGGCACGACCGTCGCGTCATTCAGCTCCTGATCGCGCCCGTGCTCGGCCTTCACGTGCGCGGCCTGGTGACGCTCGCGGTCGGCGCCTTCCTGCTGACGGGCCTGTTCGCGACCGAAGGTGTCGGTCTGTGGCTGGGGAAGCGGTGGGGCCAGTATCTGACGGTGGTCGCCACGACGCTGTTCGTGCCGCTGGAGATCGAGCGGCTCGCGCGCGTCGTGACCGTAACTCGCGTGGCGGCGCTGCTGCTCAACCTGGCCGTCGTGGCCTTCCTGGTCTACCGCCTGGGGCGGCGGACGGGCTCGGAGCCTGTCTCCCCCACCCAAGTGACGCCTCCCTTGTATCTCCCGCGATCGCGATTCTAGAGGCAGTGTAGAGGCGGGCGACAGCTCGATCCTCCCTGGGTCCTCGAGACCGCGCGTTAGCCAGGGCGTCGCCCGTCTCTCGCCTCGAGCCCGAACAGGTGCGCGGCCCCAGACCGCATTGTGCAAGGCTGGGCCAGGTCGAGAGGGACGTCCGAGCCCGGAGGCCCCGATGAGTGCGCCCGGCTGTTTCGTCGGCATTGATGTGGCCAAGGCCACGCTGGATGTCGCGGTGCGCCCGGCGGGCGCGCCGTGGCGGACGGCCAACGATGACGCCGGCGGCGCGGCGCTGGTGACGCGGCTGCGGCCGCTGGCGCCGGCCCTGATCGTGCTCGAAGCGACGGGCGGCTTCGAGACGGCGGCGGTGGCGGCGCTGGCCGCCGCCGGGCTGAGCGTCGTGGTCGCCAATCCGCGGCAGGTGCGGGACTTTGCGCGGGCCACGGGGCAACTGGCCAAGACGGACGCGCTGGATGCGCAGATCCTGGCGCTGTTTGCCGAGCGGGTGCGCCCGGAACTCCGGCCCCTGCCCGATGAGGCGGCCCGCGGCCTGGATGCGCTGCTCACGCGGCGGCGGCAGCTGCTGGAGATGCGGACGGCCGAGCAGAACCGGCTGGGCTTCGCGGCCGCGGCCGGCGTGCGGCGGGACATCACCCAGCACATCCACTGGCTCGAGCGCCGGCTGCGCGACGTGGACAGCGACCTCGAGCAAGCGGTGCGGAGTAGCCCGGTGTGGCGCCTCAAGGAGGACCTGCTGCGCAGCGTGCCGGGCGTCGGCCCGGTCGTCAGTCGCACGCTGCTCGGGGAGCTGCCGGAGCTGGGCTCCCTCACGCGCCAGCAGATCGCGGCCCTGGTGGGCGTGGCCCCGCGAGCGCGCGACAGCGGCACGCTGCGCGGCAAGCGGATCGTGTGGGGCGGGCGGGCGTCGGTGCGCGCGGCGCTCTACATGGGCGCCCTCGTGGCGACCCGCTACAACCCGGCGATCCGGGCCTTCTACACGCGGCTGCGGGCGGCTGGCAAGCCGGCCAAGGTGGCCCTGGTGGCCTGCATGCGGAAGCTGCTGACGATCCTCAACGCCATCCTCCGCACCGGCACCCCCTGGCGCCCCGTCGGCGCAGGAGCTACCTCGTGACCAAGACAGGTGCTAACGCCTCCACGCTAGACTCTCCAGCCGGGCGGCAGCATCGTCTGCGGGCCCCCCGCCTGGCGTTGTCGAACGGCGGGACGCGTGCCAACCACCTGCCGCGAGGGTGGGCACATGGCGAACCTGAGATTCCATGCGTGGTGTGTCGTGATCGGGGTTTCGCTGGTGGCCGGCTGTGGCTCCGGCGGCCACGCTGCGACTCCCTACGCGGGCCCGGCCGTCACGCCTGAGCGCGAGCGCATGACGACGTGGACGGATCGCGAAATGGATGGCGGGGGCTATCGGATCTACATCCGGAACAACACCGCCACGCCACTGCGCATCACGTCGCTCGAGCTGTACAACTGCGAGAACGTGGACCAGCCGTGTCTGCCGATGGACCCCGGCATCGTGCTCGGCCCCGGGCAGACGGTTGTGGCGATGACCGTGCGGCCGGCGGTGTCCACGGCGGCCTTTCGGTTCGCGTATCGTCTCAACTCGGATAGAGTCGCCGCCCCGTCGCGTCCCCAGCCGATAGACACGTGGACGGAACCCGAGCGCAACCGCCTTGGATTGAGGATCTTCTTCCGGAACAACACCGCCGCACCCTTCCGGCTCACGTCGATCGAGCTGTACGATTGCGTGAACGTGGCCCAGGAGTGCGCGGCGTCGGATCCTGGAGTGGTTCTCGGTCCCGGCCAGAGCGTGCTCGCGATGACCGTGCTTCCGCGGCTGGCGAACTTCGAGTTCTCGTTCCGCTACCGGTACCGTACACGCCGGGGCTCCTAGGGCGAGGCGATGGTGCTTACCGTTCCCGTCTTCCTGTTGGGCGCCTTCGCGGTCGTCGGCGCCGGCGCCGCCGCGCTGGCGATCGCGGAGCTGGCGCAGGGGAAGCCGCGTGCCTTCTTGGAGGAACGCCATAAGGCGGACCTCCGCCGGCGAGCGCCGTACGACCAGCGAGCGGCGAAGGAGCTGCACGAGCGCTTGCTTCAGGACCTCGCGAGGCAGCAGGCCGTGCGCCGGGACCTCGAGCGCGACCGCGCCGCCGGCTCGAGACATGAAGCGCTGCTGAGGGACGTCGAGCGCGCCGAGCAGATCACCCGCAACGAGATCGCGCAGATCGAGATGTGGCTGGGTGCCGGAAACTGACCGGCACCATCACCGGAAGGACGGAGCAATGAGCGAGGCATCATCCCGCACCAGGGGCGCCGCCAAGGTCGGCGTCGGCTTCGGCACGGCGCTGGCGATCACCATTTCATGGACCGCGAACAAGTCCATACTGTGGGCGATCGTGCACGGCATCCTGGGGTGGATCTACGTGGTCTACTATCTGATCCGGTACTACTAGCACCGGCCACGCCATGCGACCCGAATACGTGTTCGTGACAATCGCCATCCTGTCCATCGTCTTCGGCCTGCCCCTGGCGGACCGCCGCATTCCACCCAACCACTGGTACGGCGTGCGGATTCCGGCGACGTTCGCGGACCCGCACGTGTGGTACGAGGCCAACGCGCAGGCGGGACGAGAGCTCGCGGTGCTCGGCGTGCTGTATCTCGTGGTCGCGCTGGCGCTCGCGGGCAAGCTGCCGCCCGACCAGTACGTGATGTGGTGCGGACCCATCTTCGTCATCGGCACGCTGGTGGTCGTCCTGCGCAGCGTGCGGCTGGCGAATCGGCTGCGGCGGGAGCGCGGGGACGATCGTCCGGGCCCAGGTCCCTCTCCGTCTTGATCTCCGGGTGCCGCGCGGGCGCCCGAGCGTGGCGGACGCCCTCGCTCCCGTGTCGCCGGCTCCGCCGGAAGGGATGATCCGATGTCGTTCCCCAGGGTAGCTGCTCCGTTGGCGGTCATGGGGTGCCTCGCCGGGTGCGCCCGGCCGGCCGCCGCACCGGTGCCCGCGGCCTCCAGCGCAGCGATGGAGATCGCGGCGGTTCTCGATTCCACGGCGGCGGGGTGGAATCGCGGCGACCTGTCCCGGTACCTGTGGGCCTACGCCGAGAGCACGACGGTCATGGGACGCGGCGGCGTGGAGCACGGCATCGAGGCCATTCGCCAGCAGATGCTGGCCGGCTTCTGGAAGACCGGCCGGCCGCTGCAAGTGCTGCACTACGAGCATCTGGACGTGCGGCTGCTGGGGCCGGAGAGCGCTCTCGTGACCGGGCGGTACGTGCTGTCGGGCAACGGGCTTCCGGACCGCACGGGATGGTTCACGACGGTATGGGCACGTACGACTGCCGGATGGCGCATGATTCACGACCACTCCTGAGCCGCGGCGTTCGTGGCATCGCGGAGGTTCTGGCATGCGTCTGTTGGCCGTCGGCGCCTCGGGGACGACCGGGCGCGCGGGCTCGGCGGTGCCGTGACCATTGCCCGCGCGCTGGTCGCGGTTCCAGCGGCACTCCTGTTCGCGGGGCCGCCTCAGCTCCAGGGCCAGGCGCGCCGTGGGCCCGAGCCGGCGGTTGCTCTTCGTACCGGGCTCGTGATCACGCGGTCGGTGCGGGTGGTGCCGCGCACCTACCGCCTGGCGGCTCCCGGATCGCTCGATTCGGCGGTGATCACCATCCGCGGCGCCGACGTGACGGTGGATTTCTCCGGGGCCGAGCTCGAGGGCCTGGCGCCGGCCTCGGACCCGGACCTGGCGCGGGGGGTCGCGATCCGCGTCGAGGGCGGGCGCAACATCCGCATCCTGCACGCGCGGATCCGCGGCTACCGCGTCGGCATCCTGGCGCGCGGCACGCGCGGGCTCGATCTCGTGGACGACGACGTGAGCTACACCTGGAAGCCCCGCCTGTTCAGCCTGATCGAACACGAGAGCCTGGTGGACTGGCAGTCGTACCACCACAACGAGCACGACGAGTGGCTGCGCTGGGGCGGCGCACTCTATCTGGAGGACGTGAGCGGTGGAGAGGTGCGCGGCAGCCGCGCGGTGCAGGGGGCCAACGGGTTGATGCTGGTGCGCTGCGACAGCCTCGCGATCACGGACAACGACTTTTCGTTCAACTCCGGCACCGGCGTCGCGCTGTACCGTTCCAGCGGGAACCGGATCGTGCACAACCGCATCGACTACGACATACGTGGCTACAGCCACCGGTTCTACCGCCGCGGCCAGGACTCGGCGGGGCTGCTGATGTACGAGCAGAGCTCGGGCAACGTCGTCGCCTACAACTCCATCACGCACGGCGGCGACGGGGTGTTCCTGTGGGCGGGCCAGAGCACGATGGACAGCGGCGCCGGCGGCGCCAACGACAACCTGTTCTACGGGAACGACTTCAGCTTCGCCGCGGCCAACGGGATCGAGGCGACCTTCGCGCGGAACAACTTCGTCGCCAACCGCTCCAACGGTAGCGACTACGGCGTGTGGGGCGGATACAGCTACGAGACGACGATCGCCGGCAACGACCTGTCGAGAAACCGGATCGGCGTCGCGATCGAACACGGGCAGGACAACACGATCGCGTGGAACCGGATCGCGGACGGCACCACGGGCGTGAGCCTGTGGGCGGACTCGGTCACCGACACCAGCTGGGGCTATCCGAAGCACCGCGACGTGCGGAGCCGCGACTACCAGATCTCCAGCAACCTGTTCCGGCGCCTGCGGGTCGGCCTCCGCTCGCGGCAGACGGAAGGCCTGGTACAGGCGTGGAACCGGTGGATGGAGGTGGACAGCGCGACGGCGCTCGCCGACACCGATGGCTACCAGGCCTCCGAAGACGCCGCGGCGCTCGAGGCGACGTCGGATAGCGGGGTGCCGCGGCTTCCCGCCGAGTATGCGCGCCTGGCGCCATCGGTGGCGCCGGGCGACACGACGATCCCGCGATCCCCGGTGAGCGCGCGCGACCGCTCGGCGATCATCGTAGACGAGTGGGGGCCGTACGACTGGCGGTCACCCAAGCTCTGGCCGGTGGACAGCACACGCGAGGTCCCGCTGCGGCTGGCGGTGCTGGGGCCAGCGGGCGCGTGGCGGGTGGTGAGCCGGCGTGGCGTAGCGGAGCTTTCCCGGGCTTCGGGTCGCATCGGCGATACGATCGCCGTGACGCCGGCGCCCGCTGCGGGCGCCGACTGGGAGATTCAGCTCGAGTACCGCGGCGCGGCCACGGTCTCGCCGCGCGGCGTCAGCCGGGCAGCGGGTGTCCCGTACCGCTTCTCATTCGCGCGCTTCGAGCCGACGACCGACTGGACGATGCGGTTCTTCGTGTGGACAGACTCGACGGACCCGCGCAGCAGTCCCGAGCGCTTCGCGGCGCTGCTGCGGGGAACGCCGCTCCTCACGCACGGGGCGTCGCACCTCGACCTCGAGTGGTACCGCCCGCAGATCAGCGGCGTCCCGCAGGAGCGGTTCGCCGTGGAGGCCACCGGGAGCATGACGTTGCCACCCGGCTCGTTCACGCTGCGCACCATCAGCGACGACGCGGTGCGGGTCTGGGTGGACGGCACGCTGGCGATCGACGACTGGGCGCCGCACGAGTCGGCCGTGGACCACACGCGGCTTGCGGGCGGGAAGCACGATCTCCGCGTTCAGTACTACCAGGTGGACGGCTGGGTGGAGCTGAGGCTCGACATCGTGCGCGGTGTGGAGCGGTCGCCGGGGACGGAGGGGCCGCACTGACGGGGAAGTGACGAGGTGATGCAGGTGATGAGGTGATGGAGGTGATGAAGTGGACAAGACGTTGGAGGACCAGCTTGCGTACACCATTTGGGCCAACCACCTGGTGCTGGATGCCGTGGAACGGCTTGACTCAGCGCAGTTCACCCGCGCCATGAACAGCAGCTTCCCGTCGGTCCGCGACACGCTGGTGCACGCGATGTGGGCGGAGTGGATCTGGCTGGAGCGCTGGGAGGGTCGCTCGCCGCGAGAGGTCTTCGACGCCGCGGATTTCCCGACGACCGCCAGCATCCGCCAGCGCTGGGAGGAGATTGAGGCGCGGCGGGGTCAACTCCTCGGCAGGCTGCCGAGCAGGGGAGAGCAGCAGCGCCTGAGCTACGTCAACCGTCGCGGCGAGCGATGGGAGTACACACTCGGCCAGATGATGCAGCACATGGTACTTCACTCGGCGTACCACCGCGGCCAGGTCGTGACGCTGCTGCGGCAGCTGGGCGCCGCAGCTCCCACGACCGACTATCTCGTGTTTTGGGACGCCCAGAGCAACACCCGAGCCCCTGACGCCCCCCCCCGCGCGACCCGTAAAGCCGGAGGCGTGCCCATGATCGTTCTCACACCGATTGGCATCGTCCGCAGCCCGCGCAAGGAGGTGGATGACGACGGCTGGGGAGACGTGCGCGCCGAGATCGAGCTGGAGGAGACGTTCGGCGCGGCGGCGCTGGACGGCATCGAGGCCTTCTCGCACGCCGAGGTGACGTTCTACTTGGACCGCGTGCCTGACTCGGCGGTGGAGCGGGGCGCGCGGCATCCGCGGGGCAACGCGGCGTGGCCGCGGGTGGGGATCTTCGCGCAGCGTGCCAAGGACCGGCCCAACCGGATCGGCAGCACCATCGTCGCGGTCGCGGGCCGCCGTGGGCGAGTGCTGGAGGTGGTGGGGCTGGATGCCGTGGACGGGACGCCGGTGCTGGATATTAAGCCGGTGATGAAGGAATTTCTGCCGCGGACGCCGGTACGGCAGCCGGATTGGGCCTGCGAATTGATGCGGCACTACTGGACGGGAAGGTGATGATGTGATGGGGGTGATGATGTGAGGAGGTGATGATGGGCTTGCGCGACTGTCATCACTTCATCACCTCATCACTTCATCACGTCATCACCTCCCCGTGTTGTCTTCTCCCGTCACATCCCCGGGCGTCTGGCCGGCGCCGGCGGGTGCAGCTCGTACCCGGCCGGCGGCTCGGCTCCCATCAGATTCCGGACGAAGTAATCCCAGCGCCGGCGCACCATGTAGGGCTCGCTGCCGAAGCCGTGGCGCCGGTTGGGCAGGAGCAGCAGGTCGAAGTCCTTGTTCGCCTTGATCAGCGCGTCCACCACCAGCAGCGTGTTGTACGGCGGCACATTGTCGTCGGTCGTGCCGTGGGCCAAGAGCAGCTTGCCCTTCAGGTTCGCCGCCAGGAGCTGGTTGGCCTGGTTGTCGTAGCTGGTCGCGCCGTTGGCTCCGCTCTCCAGCAGTCCCTGCCACTTCTCGCCCCAGTCGTCCTCGTACTCGCGGTTGTCGTGGTTGCCCGCCTCGGAGACGGCCACCTTGAAGAAGTCCGGGTAGCGCATGATGGCATCGGCCGAGGCGAAGCCACCGCCGGAGTGCCCCCAGATGCCGGCGCGATCGATGTCGATCCACGAGTAGCGGCGGGCGAGCTGCTGCATGCCGGTCACCTGATCCGCGAGCCCGTTGTCGCCCATATCGCCGTAGTAGGCGGCCATGAAGGAGTGCGAGCGCATCGGCGTCCCCATCGCGTCGAGCTGGACCACGATGAAGCCCAGCTCGGCAAGGGCCTGGCAGTCGCCGCGCGCCGCCGCGAAGCTGCGCGTGCCCACGCTCCCCGTCTGCGGCCCCGGATAGACGTTGTTGATGATGGGGTACTTCCGGGTCGAATCGAAGTTGGTCGGCCGGAACAGCAGGCCGTACAGGTCAGTCTTCCCGTCGCGCGCCTTGACGGTGAAGGGCAGCGGCGGCTTCCAGCCGGTGGCCAGCAGGCGCGAGATGTCGGCGGTCTCGAGCGTGAGGAGCAGCTTCCCTTGCGCGTTCCTCAAGACCGTGACGGGTGGGACGTCGGGCTGCGAGTAGCTGTCTACGAAGCCGGCACCGTCGGGAGCCAGGGTCACGTCGTGGTCTGCGTCCTCGGGCGTCAGCAGCTGGAGGTGGCTGCCGTCCAGCCGCACGCTGTAGAGGCGGCGGAAGTACGGATCGCCCGGCTCGCGACCGGCGGCCGTGAACCAGATCGTGCGGCCCGGCTCGTCCACGCGCAGTACCTGGAGCACCTTCCAGCTGCCACTGGTGACCTGGTTCTTGAGCTGGCCGGTGCCGAGATCGTAGAGATAGAGGTGACCCCAATCGCTCCGCTCCGAGTACCACAGCAGCTCGTTTGACGTCCACAGCGGCTGCCAGTCGACGTGGTTGAAGCCCGACTCGAAGAAGTCCTTCGCGGTCTCCTCGTACACGTCGCGGACCGCGCCGGTCGCGGCATCGGCGACGCGCACCTTCTCGTCCCGGTGATCGCGCGACGTGGAGACGAACGCGAGCCGTGAGGCGTCAGGGCTCCAGTAGACGTCGGCCCATCCGCCCGAGGGTCCGAAGCCGCACGCGATGTGGTCGCACAGCGTGGAGCGGTGCTGGTCCGCCGGCATCTGGAGCCGGATCACGCGCGGCCCAGCGAGGTCGATGATGACGCGCTGAAGGGTCGTGATGACGCTGTCGCCGGGGAGCGGGTAGTGCCACCGCTCGAGTACCGGGTGGCCCACCCGCGTCTGAACCAGGTACATCTCGCCGACGCCGCGCTCGTCCTGCTGGAAGGTCGCGATCTTCTTCGAGTCAGGCGACCACAGCAGGATGGGGCGGTCGCTATGGGTCCACCCCGCGTTGTCGGTCGCGTAGCCGAAGTCCGCCACGCCGTCGGCCGTGAGCTGCGTTTCCTGTCCGCTGGCGAGATCCTTGATCCAGAGGTTCCAGTCGCGGATGAACGCGGCCTTCGTGCCGTCGGGCGACAGGACCGAGCTGGGGACGGCGGCGTCGCGCCGGCGCGGCCCACCGGTGCACTGGTCGCTCCGCAGCCCGCAGGTCCAGTGGCGGCGGCCCGCGTCGAAGGTGATGGACAGCCCATCGGCGGAGAACTCGAACGTCTGGAACGGCAGGTGGAAGGCGTCGTACGTCGTGTCGGCGGCGCGGGAGAGGGCGGAGGCGAGCCGGGCGTGGTCGAAGGCCCGGCCGCGCGTCTTGCGCACCGGATCGACGATCACGAACTCGAACCCCGCGGGAATCGCGTTGCGGTACCAGAAGCGGTCGCCCGGCAGCCAGGTGGGGTGCACGGCGGCGCCGAATACCAGGGGTGACGTGTTGTAGCCCATGAACTGCTCGGCGCGGGCATAGTCGGCGGTGGCCAGCGCGCGCGGCGCCGTTTGCGCGGCGGCGGGGGTCGTGGCGGCAGCAGCGGCGACGGCGACCAGGGCGGCCAGGGCGACGACACGAGTGCGCATCAGGAACTCTCGGTGGTAGTGGGATAGGGGCGGGGCGCAATATGCCCGGCGGCCGCGCGGTGCGGCAACCACAGCCCTGGCGGCCCTTGCATCGCGGGGCGTGGCCGTGTCGATTGCGGGGCCCAGTGACCGGGAGCCAGACCGCTTGTGAGTGCCGATCCCCACGTCCGTTACGCTCTCCCCATCGAAGTACTGCCGCAGGACATCGACGAGCTCGGCCACGTCAACAACGTGGTGTACGTGCGCTGGATCCAGGACGTTGCGGTGGCGCACTGGCGGGTGCTGGCGACGCCGGAGCAGCAGGCCGCGGTGGCGTGGGTGGTCGTGCGCCACGAGATCGACTACAAGCGCGCGGCGCGACTGGGAGACCAAGTGGTGGCGGAGACTTGGGTGGGCGTGGCGACCCGGAACACGTTCGAGCGGCACACGGAGCTCATCCGGGCGACGGACCGCAAGGTGTTGGCCCGCGCCCGTACCCTGTGGTGTCCGGTCGACCCGCATACCGGCCGGTCCGTCCAGGTTTCTGCCGATATCCGAGTGCAGTTCTCGGTGGGAGAGGAGCAGCGCGCGCCCTCCGCTGACGCCGAGTGACGCCTCCCTTGTATCTCCCGCGATCGCGATTCTAGAGGCAGTGTAGAGGCGGGCGACAGCTCGATCCTCCCTGGGTCCTCGAGACCGCGCGTTAGCCAGGGCGTCGCCCGTCTCTCGCCTCGAGCCCGAACAGGTGCGCGGCCCCAGACCGCATCGTGCAAGGCTGGGCCAGGTCGAGAGGGACGTCCGAGCCCGGAGGCCCCGATGAGTGCGCCCGGCTGTTTCGTCGGCATTGATGTGGCCAAGGCCACGCTGGATGTCGCGGTGCGCCCGGCGGGCGAGCCGTGGCGGACGGCCAACGATGACGCCGGCGGCGCGGCGCTGGTGACGCGGCTGCGGCCGCTGGCGCCGGCCCTGATCGTGCTCGAAGCGACGGGCGGCTTCGAGACGGCGGCGGTGGCGGCGCTGGCCGCCGCCGGGCTGAGCGTCGTGGTCGCCAATCCGCGGCAGGTGCGGGACTTTGCGCGGGCCACGGGGCAACTGGCCAAGACGGACGCGCTGGATGCGCAGATCCTGGCGCTGTTTGCCGAGCGGGTGCGCCCGGAACTCCGGCCCCTGCCCGATGAGGCGGCCCGCGGCCTGGATGCGCTGCTCACGCGGCGGCGGCAGCTGCTGGAGATGCGGACGGCCGAGCAGAACCGGCTGGGCTTCGCGGCCGCGGCCGGCGTGCGGCGGGACATCACCCAGCACATCCACTGGCTCGAGCGCCGGCTGCGCGACGTGGACAGCGACCTCGAGCAAGCGGTGCGGAGTAGCCCGGTGTGGCGCCTCAAGGAGGACCTGCTGCGCAGCGTGCCGGGCGTCGGCCCGGTCGTCAGTCGCACGCTGCTCGGGGAGCTGCCGGAGCTGGGCTCCCTCACGCGCCAGCAGATCGCGGCCCTAGTGGGCGTGGCCCCGCGAGCGCGCGACAGCGGCACGCTGCGCGGCAAGCGGATCGTGTGGGGCGGGCGGGCGTCGGTGCGCGCGGCGCTCTACATGGGCGCCCTCGTGGCGACCCGCTACAACCCGGCGATCCGGGCCTTCTACACGCGGCTGCGGGCGGCTGGCAAGCCGGCCAAGGTGGCCCTGGTGGCCTGCATGCGGAAGCTGCTGACGATCCTCAACGCCATCCTCCGCACCGGCACCCCCTGGCGCCCCGTCGGCGCAGGAGCTACCTCGTGACCAAGACAGGTGCTAACGCCTCCACGGTAGCCTTCACCCCGGTCTGCCACGGGGTCCCCACATGGTCACGCCTCGGCATCGTCTGCAGGTCGCCTCCGTCTTGGTCTTTGGGCTCATCGCAACCATCGCCGGGCCGGCCGCGGCCGCCGCTCAGGGCATCTACGGTCGCATTCGCGGCACAGTCACCGACTCGCTTGGTCCGATTGCCGGCGTCCGGATCTCGCTGGCCGGGACCGGATTCGTCGCCGTCACCGATCAGGACGGCGCGTACGCGATCGAGCACGTCCCGGCGGGCGAATACACAGTCCGCGCCGTGATGGTGCGCCGGAGCCCTGAGGAGCGGGCCGGCGTCCGGGTGCCGAGTGAGGGAACCGTGATCGCCGACGTCCGGTACGGCGGCGGGAGAATCCTGGTCCACCCGGCTGGCGACGAGCTGACGTCGCGGACGCTGCTTGAAGGGGCGCTGCTGTCCCGGATTCCGATCGACGACAACCGGCAGGGACTCGGGCTCGCTTCGGGAGTCGTGCTGCGCGGGGCGGACCTCGGGATCGCGGAGGTACCCGATCTCTCGATTCGCGGCAGCGGGGCCGACCAGACGGCCGTGTTCGTGGACGGTGCCCCGGCGCGATTCGAGACGGCGGGGATGAGCCAGCTGGCGCTGGGCGCCAACGCCATCTCGGAGGTGTCGGTCGTGACGGGGACCCAGCGGGCGACGGTGGCCGAGGCGAGGGGCGGCAGCATCTCGTACGTCACGCGCGCCGGCGGACCCAGTTTCGATGCCGGTCTCTCGGCCGGGACCGACGGCCCGTTCTCGAAGAGCTCGACGGTCGGATTCAACCGGTTCGACGGGTATGCCGGCGGCCCGATGCCGGGGCTGCGGAACCTGACCTGGTTCGTGTCGGGCGCGGTGTACGGCCAGGCCTCGCAGTACCGCGGGGCGGGCGCCGATACGGTGCCGACGTTCGGCCTGGCCGGGGTGGATACGGTCGTGTCGTACACCGACCAATCCGGCACCTCGTATACGGCCGCCGTGCCGCGGTTCGCCCAGGTGAGCGGCAGCTGCGGCCAGATCGGGAGTGGAGCCAGCGCCCAGGCACGCGACATCCAGGCCAATTACGGCCTGGCGTGCCAGGGGCTGCGTCTCAACCTCGACTGGACTACGAGCCGGCGCACGCAGGCCAAGCTGCTCTATACCTACGGTCAGGGCTCGAGCATCTCGCTGACGGGCATCGCGAGCGACTTTCAGCAGCGGGACTATCCCGGCGCCGACATGGCGGACAACCTGCTGTACACAGGCAGTCGCACCCATTCAGCGCTCGCGGTCCTGAACTGGACTCACCGTCTGACCGAGCCGCTGCGCGGCGCGCTCACGTTGAGCGGCAACCTCTCAATCGGCTCCGACGGTTACCAGAGCGGCCCGCTGGATCCGACCTCGGAGCTGGCGACGGAAGATCCGGCAGGCGGCATCGAGTTCTCGATGCTGCGCTTCGCCGGGCTCGCGGGCCTGCCGCTCCCGCTCACGGATGCCGTCATCCAGCAGATCCGGAGCAACACATTCCGGCCGCCGTACTACGGGCAGTACGGGCTGAGCCCTTACCAGGAGTTCCGATTCAACCCATACGGGGTCTCCTCCGGTTGGCCGACGAGCGGCTTCGGGGGGGAAGCGACGGTCACGTCGGAGACGCGGGTGAACGGCCGCCTGGGAGCGGAATGGCGGGCGACGCCCGAGTTGGCTCTCACGGTGGGTGGCGACTTCTCGCGCACCGACCTGTCGTACTACGACGCCCCGGTGGTAACGGGCTTCGGCTTGAATGCGTTCCTGGCGCATCCACGGCGGACGGGTCTGTTCGCGGAAGCACGGCTCGACGAGGGGGCACTGCAGGTGGAGGCGGGTGCGCGTGGGGACCGCTACGTCACCGGCTCCGATTTCCCGATCTATCCGGGGAGGATCTTCTCCAACCCCGCGTGGTCCACGGGGGACACGTCCTATGCCGCCAGGATGAGCCGGGTGTTGGAGCCCGGCCGCGTGCAGACTCTGGTGACCCCGCAGCTGCGCATGGCGTTCAGCGTGGACGCCAGCACCACGGCGCGGGCGGGATTCAGCCAGCAGGTGGAGGTGCCGCCGTACGCCCTGCTGTTCGCCAACGTCAACAGCGACCTCGCGGTCTCGAACGCCGAGGCGTTCGGCAGGGACGTGAGCTACGTCAAGTCGACGCTCATCGAAGGCGGCATCCGGCACGCCTTCTCTTCCGGCCTGACGCTCGACGTCTCGCTGTTCGACAAGACGCACCTGATGCCGTACACCTTCCAGTCCCAACCCGTCTACGATCCGTACCTGGGCGGTACTCCAGGCCAGCCCAACACGAGTCTGCTGCTGTTGTCGCCGACCGGAGACTCGCACGCTCTGGGCGGTGACGTGCGGCTCGAGTGGGGCGCCGGGCGCGCGGTGAGCGGCTCAGCGGCCTACTCGATCGAAGTAGCCAACCTCGGGCTCGTGTCGCAGGTCCCGGGAGTGAGCCTGCCGGACGTGACCACCCAGGCGATCGCCGGAACGCTCACGCTGCGCGTGCCGGACGGCTGGAGCCGGGGGTCGGCCTTCGGGTCGGCGGCGCGAGGCGTGAGCGCCGTGCTGGCGGGCCGGCTCACGAGCGGGGAGCCATACACGCCGGCCTTCTTCGGCGGCGCGGGCATCATCACGCCGCCCAACAACTTCATCTTCGGCACCGGTTCGCTGGACGTCGAGCACCTGCCCTGGACCAACTCGCTCGACCTGCGCGTGGCGAAGACGTTCGCGGTGCGCGGCACGCGTTGGACCGCCTACGCCGAGGCACGCAACCTCCTCAACCTCAGCAACCTGATCGCGGTGTTCAACGAATCGGGCACCGACCAGGACGCGCTCTTCCGTGCCAACCTGATCACGCCGCAGATCAGCTCGCTGGAGCAGGATGCCGGAGCGCTGTGGGTCACCCGGCCGGTGACAGTGAACGGTGTTCAGCAGATGCTCCAGGGGATCGACCTGAGCGACTGCTCGAGGTACCCGCCGGGCATCGGCGGCAGCCGTGGCGTGGTGGATTGCCTCGCGCTCCGCCAGGTCGAAGCCCGGTGGGGCAACGGCGACCAGTTTTACGACATGAACGAGATCAACCGGGCGCTCAACGCGTGGTACGACGCCTTCTACGGCACCTGGCTGTTCCACGGTCCGGCGCGCACGGCCCGGGTCGGCATCGAGATCGCGTTCTAGGGGCCGCTACCGTCCGAAGGTGGTGTCGCGGACGAAGCTGAACTGGTACTCGAGGTTGATCTCGTCCTCGATGCTCAGCAGGATCGGCACCCGCGGCTGGGCCATCGCAAAGTCCTCGAACGTCACGCGCGCGAGGGCGGTGCCGGAGAAGCCACCGTCCTTCCCCACGGCCGTCACCAGCCAGGTGGTCGGCTTGGTCACGCCGTGGACGGTGAGGTTTCCGACGATCTCGAAGGTGAACGTGCCCGTGTCCGGCATCGGGGTGCGCATCCGCAGGAAGCGCGTCGGCACCAGCACGGCCGTGGGGTAGCGGTCGGTCTCGAGCGTGCGGTGCTTGATGTAACCGTCGCGCATCGCGCGGTCGCTCTGCAGCGTGGTCAGGTTGACGGTGATCCGCGAGGCGGTCGAGTCCGGCTGGCCGTCGGCGCCGATGACGATGGCGCCGCCGACGTCGCGGGTCACGCCCACCGCGTCGTTGGGAAAGTCGAAGGAGGCCAGCCGCTCCCGCACGCGCCAGCGGGCCTCGTTGCCGCTGGGCGAGAGCACCAGGCGGATGGGGCCGGCCGGTGCGGTGCGCGGGGCGGGCTGCTGCGGTTGCGGCGTGAGCAGCGCGAGCAGCGCTGCCGCGGCGGCGAGTCTGATCATCGGATTCCCCTGGTGTGTGACGGTGCAACAGGTACGCGCGGCGGCCGTGCGGCGTTGGCATCCGGCACCGCGCGCGTCTACCTTGGTCTATGCCATTCACCGGTTTCGAACTCGACGCGACCCTGCTCCGAGCGGTTCGCGAACTCGGTTTCACCCGTCCTACCCCGATCCAGGCCCAGGCGATCCCTCCGGCGATGCAGGGGAAGGATGTGCTCGCCTGCGCGATGACAGGGAGCGGGAAGACCGCCGCGTTCCTCCTTCCAATCCTCCAGCACCTGCGGACCAAACCGCGCGGGGTAACGCGCGCGCTGGTGCTGGCGCCCACCCGGGAGCTGGCCGCGCAGATCCACGAGCACCTCGAGGAGCTGGCGGTGCATACGCCGGTGACGGGTGCGCCGGTGTTCGGCGGCGTGGGGATGGAGCCGCAGGAGCACGCGTTCCGCAGCGGCGTGGACATCATCATCGCCACACCGGGCCGGCTGCTGGATCACTTCTCGCGGCCGTACGCAAAGCTGGAGCGGCTCGAGTACCTGGTCATCGACGAGGCGGACCGGATGCTCGACATGGGTTTCCTCCCCGACATCCGCAGGGTGCTGCGCCACATCCCGACGAAGCGCCAGACGCTGTTCTTCAGCGCGACCCTGCCGCCCGAGATCGTGCGGCTCGCCGGCGAGCTGCTGCGCCACCCGGTCACCCTGAACCTCGAGCGCAAGGCAGCACCCGCCATCGGCATCACCCAGGCGGTGTACCCGGTGCCGCGGGAACTCAAGTCGGCGCTGGTCGTCGAGCTGGTGCGGCAAGGCGTGGTGCACGACGCCATCCTGTTCACCCGGACCAAGCACCGGGCCAACCGGCTCTCCGAGTACCTCACGCGGAACGGGCTGTCGAACGCCAAGATCCACGGCAACCGCAGCCAGAATCAGCGCACCGAGGCGCTGTCCGGCTTCAAGAGCGGGAAGGTCAAGCTGCTGGTCGCCACCGACATCGTGGCGCGCGGCATCGACGTCGAGGCGCTGGGCCACGTGGTGAATTTCGACGTCCCGAACTCCCCCGACGACTACATCCACCGGGTCGGCCGCACGGCGCGGGCGGAGACCACCGGCGACGCGTTCACCTTCGTGTCACCCGACGAAGAGGCAGAGCTGGCGGCGATCGAGCGGGCGGTCGGCAAGCGGCTGCCGCGGGTGACGCTGCCCGGCTTCGATTACACGAGGAAGCCCACCGAGCGGCTGGAGGTGCCGCTGGCCGAGCGCCTGGCGGCGCATCGCGCGCAGCGGGCGGTGGCCCGGGGCCGGACGCTCAACAAGACGGCACACCCGGCCGGCGCCGGTCACTCGGCGCCGTCAGGTCCCGCGAGACCCGCCGCGCCGTCCAGGCCGCCGGCCCCGAAGCCGAAGCCTTCGTCGGGGCTGCACCGCTTCCACCGGCGGGGGAAGTAGGCATGACGGCGCTGCGGCCTCTCGGCCACTCTCCGATCACGATCTCCCCCGTCGGCCTGGGCTGCTGGCAGTTCTCGGAGGGGCACGGTCTGGGCGGGAGTTACTGGCCGGCGCTGCCGCAGGAGACGGCGAACGCCATCGTGGCGACGAGCCTCGCGGGCGGCATCAACTGGTTCGACACGGCTGAGATGTACGGCGGCGGCCGGTCGGAATCGGCCCTGGCCCGCGCGCTCACGGCCGTCGGCAAGCGGAACGGCGACGTGGTGATCGCCACCAAGTGGCTCCCGTGGTTCCGCACCGCGGCGAGCATCGGGTCCACGATCGGCGAGCGCTGCGGCCGCCTGGCGCCGTTCGGCATCGATCTCTACCAGGTGCACCAGCCGGTGGCCTTCGCCTCGACGGCGGCGCAGATGAACGCCATGGCGGACCTGGTGGAGGCGGGGCGGGTGCGCACGGTGGGGGTGAGCAACTTCTCGGCTCGCCGGATGCGCGTGGCGCACGCGGCCTTGGCGGCACGCGGCCTGCCGCTGGTGTCCAACCAGGTGCGCTACAGCCTGCTCGACCGGCGCATCGAACGCAACGGCGTGCTCGACGCGGCCGAGGAGCTGGGTGTGACCATCATCGCCTACTCGCCGCTGGCGCAGGGCGTCCTGAGCGGGAAGTACCACCGGGAGCCCGGCCTCATCCGCGCGCGGCCCGGCCCGCGGAAGTGGATGCCGGCGTTCCGGTCGCGCGGTCTGGCGCGGAGCCGGCCGCTGGTGGACGCGCTCGGCGAGATCGCGGCGGAGCACGGCACCACGGCGTCGGCGGTGGCCCTGGGCTGGCTGCTGCAGGTGCGCGGCGAGACCGTGGTGGTGATTCCCGGCGCCACCAGCGTGGCGCAGGCGGCGGAGAACGTGCGCGCACTCGAGGTACGGTTGAGCGACGCCGAGTTTCGGCGGCTCGAAGAGTTGTCGCGACCCTGGCGCTAGGAAGATCTTGCGGGCGGTTCCGCCCGCGGCGTATCCACCCGTAGAGCTTTGCCCCCGAGATCAGCGATGATCGACACCGGCCTGTCCCAACGCGTCGTCCTCGTCACCGGAGCGAACTCCGGCATCGGCGCCGTCACGGCCTCCGCCTTCGCGCGGCAGGGAGCCAAGGTCGCCGTCCACTTCCTCGAGGCCACCGTGGCGCCGGCCCCGCCCGTCCATTTCGAGCACGAGGTGCTCGGACGGAGCGCCGCCGACGCGGTGGTGGCGAAGATTTTGAGCGCCGGCGGCAGCGCGGCGGCCGTCGCCGCGGACCTCGCCGACCCGCGTGCCGTTCCCGGGCTGTTCGACCGGGTGGAGGCACAGCTGGGCCCGGTGGAGGTACTGGTCAACAACGCCGCGCACTGCGAGACGCCCGACACCGTGGCCTCAATCACGGCGGAGGCGATCGATCGCCATTTTGCCGTCAACTCGCGGGCGCCGGTCCTGCTGATCGCGGAGTTCGCGCGCCGGTTCGACGGGCGGCGCGGCAAGGGCGGCCGGGTGATCAACATCAGCACGGACTGGGCACGCGCTTTCGCGGGCGAGATCGCGTACGGGGCGAGCAAGGCCGCGCTCGAAGCGTTCACGCGGAGCCTCGCCATGGAGCTGGGGCCGGCCGGCATCACGGTCAACGCGGTGGCGCCGGGGCCGGTGCAGACCGGATACATCACACCTGCGTTGGAGCGGGAGATCCTGCCGGCGATACCGCTGCGGCGCGTCGGCACTCCGCGCGACGTCGCAGACGCGATCGTGTTCCTGGCCTCGGACCAGGCGCGTTGGATCACCGGGCAGGTGGTGCAGGTGGCCGGAGGCCACGCGCTGTGAACGCGCGGTCAAGCGCGGGCGGTTAGATTGCGCGCATGGGCAGCTACAAGGTCGAGCAGCGTCGCCTGAGCGTCCGCGGCCGCGGATTCCATTTCGTATCGTACGAGGGCACGCCCGCCAATCCAGCCAAGCGGATCGCCGCCACCGCGCCGACGTGGTTCATGATGAGTGCGGGGAAGCGATGGGCGGTGATGCCTCACCAGGTGGGCCAGGACCCACTGGAGCTGGATCGGCTCTTCACGGAGTGGCTCGAGACGCACGTCTTCGGCTAGGGCCGGGCGGGCTTCCGCCGCGCGCCGGGGCGCGGGGTGAAGCGCAGCAGGAGCAGCGCCACCAGGACAAGGGCATAGAGCGTCGGCCGGCCGAGGTCCGCCTTGACCTCCCACACGTAATGGACAATCCCACCGAGCGCGGCCACATACACGAGGCTGTGCAGCGTCGCCCAGCGCTTTCCCAGCCGCCGCACCATCGCGGCGCTCGACGTGAAGGCGAGGGGGATCATCAGCAGGTAACTCGCGAACCCCACGGTGATGTACGGCTGCTTCACGAGGTCGCGGCCGATGTACTTGATGGCGAAGAACTGGTCCACGCCGAACCAGGTCAGGAAGTGCAGCGTGATGTAGGTGAAGGCGAACAGGCCCAGCATCCGGCGGTAGCCGCCGAGCACGTTCCAGCCGGTGAGCCGGCGCAGGGGCGTGATCGCCAACGAGGCGACGAGGATGGTGAGGCCCCAGATCCCGGTCCTGAGCTCGGTGGCGCGGATCGGGTCGGCGCCGAGGCGGCCCCCGACGGCGTCGGCGAGCAGCACGCCGAGGGGCGCGAGGCAGGCGAGAAACAGCGCGACGCGCACCGCCCGGCGCACCGTGCGCAGGCTCACGCCGCGGCTCAGAACCAGCGCCGCAGGTCCATCCCGGTGTACAGCGATGCCACCTGGTCGCCGTAGCCGTTGAACGGCAGCGTCGGGCGCCGGAAGAACTCGCCGATGCGGCGCTCGCGTGCCTGGCTCCAGCGGGGATGGTCCACGTCCGGGTTCACGTTGGCGTAGAAGCCGTACTCGTTGGGCGCTGCGACGTTCCAGGTATTGGCGGGCTGGCTCCCCACGAACCGGATCCGCACCAGCGACTTGCCGCTCTTGAAGCCGTACTTCCACGGCACGTGGATGCGGAGCGGCGCGCCGTTCTGATTGGGGAGCGGGCGGCCGTAGAGTCCCGTCACCACCAACGTGAGCGGGTGCATCGCCTCGTCCATCCGCAGCCCTTCGACGTAGGGCCACGGCAACACGTTGCTCTTCTGCCCCGGCATCTGGCTCGGGTCGTAGAGGGTGGTGAACTCCACGAACCGGGCGCGCGAGGTGGGCTGGAACCGGTCGATCAGGTTCTTGAGCGGGAAGCCGTTCCACGGGATCACCATGGACCACGCCTCGACGCAGCGGTGGCGGTAGATCCGTTCCTCGATGGTCTGGCCCCGGAGGAGATCGTCGAGGTCGTAGTGGCCCGGCTTCGCGACTTCGCCTGCGACCTCGACCTTCCACGGCCGGGTCCTGAGGCTCCCCGCGTTGGCCGCGGGATCCTCCTTCCCGGTCCCGAATTCGTAGTAGTTGTTGTAGTGGGTGATGTCCTGGAACGAGTTCGGCTTGTCGTCGACGCGCCGGGCCCGGCGCAGCAGGCGCGCGGCCGGCCACGCGACGTTCACGGCCGCGACCGACGCGGCCGCCATGAAGGAGCGGCGGTTCAGGTACAGGCTCTCCGGCGTGATCTCGGACGACGGAATGTCAGGCGCCCGGCGAATGAGCACGGCACGACTCCGGCCATTGGGTTTCGAAGGGATAAAGAGAAGATAATACTGCGGCCCGGCGCGCGAGTTCCGTGCGTTGACAGGCCACCTGCTCTCCGGTAACGTCGCGCCGTGCTCTTCCTCAAGCTGGTCCGGGGCCTCGCGCAGGCGCTCACGTCCGAGGGCACGCCGGGGCAGGTCGCGGCGGGCGTCGCGCTCGGAGCGGTGTTCGGGCTCACGCCGCTCGTGAACCTGCACAATGTGGTGCTGTTCGGCTGCGCCCTCATCCTCAATGTCTCGCTGCCGGGCGTCGTGCTCGGGTGGGTCGTGGCGGTCCCGGTCGGCTTCGCGCTCGATCCGGTGTTCAACGCGCTGGGTTCGTGGCTGCTCGGGGCCACCACGCTCCAGCCGTTCTGGACGGCGCTCGACAACCTGCCCGTGGTGCCGTTCACCAACTTCAATAACACCGTCGTCCTCGGCAGCTTCGTCATCTGGCTGCTGAGTGTCCTGCCGGTCTTCTTGGTGGCGCGGTGGTTGGTGGTGCGTTACCGGGCCACCGTGCTTGAGCGACTGCGGACGACGCGGATCTTCCAGGCCATCACGGCGTCCAGGCTCTTCACGACCTACCGCGCCCTGGGCGGAGGGCGGTCGTGAAGCTGTTCCGCTGGAATGCCATCATCCCGCTCGGGCTGTTCGCGCTCGCGATCGTGCTCGGGTGGACGCTCTCCGTGGACCGCCTGATCCGCTTCGGCGTCGAACGGGGCGGGGCGGCGGCGGTCGGCGCGCAGGTCGACCTGCGGTCGGCACGGCTCCGACTGTTCCGCGGCGAACTGGTGCTGAGCGGCCTCGCCGTCACGAACCCGAGCGCGCCGCTGCAGAACCTGTTCGAGGCCGACGAGATCAAGATGGACCTCGACGTCCGCGCCCTGCTGGAGAAGAAGCTCGTCGCAGAGACCGTCGCGGTGCGCGGACTCCGGTTCGGCACGGCGCGCCAGACGTCGGGCGCGCTCCCGACGAAGGGTCGCAACGCCGCGCCGGGCGCCGTCGCGTACAGCAGCGCGCAGGATTGGGCGCACCAGGTGACGCTGCCGTCGCTCGACCTGGAGGGGCTCGGCAAGGCGGTGAACGTTGGGGGGGTGAGCCCGGACAGCCTCCGCTCGATCGCGCTGGCCCGCTCCGTGACCGCCCGGGGCGACTCGCTTCAGGCGGCGTGGGAGAAGCGGCTCGCGGCGGCGCTCCCGCAGCCGGTGATCGACTCCGCCAAGGCGCTGGCGACCCGGCTTTCGGGCGCCGACGTGCGCCACCTCGGCCTCAAGGGGGCTCGGGCCGCAGCAGCCTCCGTCCGCACGACGCTCAGTGCGGTGAAGGCGTCGCGCGGCCAGCTCACGGCGCTGCTGCGCGACGTCACCGTGCAGCTGGACTCGCTGCACGCCCAGTCCGCCGCGCTCGACCGCGCGCGGGCCGACGACTACGCCTACGCGCGACGGCAGGTGAAGGTGCCCTCGCTGGATCCCAAGGACGTGTCGGCCGCGCTGTTTGGACCGGCCGCGCTCGAGCGACTGGTGCCGACCCTGTTCTGGACGCGCAGCGCGGCGAGCCACATGCCGGCGGGCGTCGCCCCGCAGCGACACCAGGGCCCGAAGCGCGTGCGAATGGCCGGGACCACGGTCGTCTTCCCGAAGGCGCACCGCTATCCGGCGATGCTGGTCGAGTTCGCCGAAGGCACCTTCGTGCTCGCCGGCCGGACGACGATGGCGGGCGAATACGTCGCGCGCCTTGCCGGGCTGACAACCGAGCCGGCGGTGTACGGCAAGCCGCTCACCTTCCTCGCGCAGCGGAGCGCGGCCGTTGAGGGGCCGGAACGCATCCGAGTGGCGGGCGCGCTCGACCACACCGGCCAGGTGCCGCGCGACTCCGTGTCCGCGAACCTCAACGGCGTTCGGCTACCGGCGCTCGACCTCGCCGCGGCCGGCACGCGGCTGGACCTGCGGACGGGGACGGTGGACGTTGCGCTGTTGCGGTCGGGTGACAGCGTGCGGGGCCGCTGGCTGGTACGGTCCGACAGCGTCGCATGGGCTCAGCTCGGCGGTTCGGCCGCGCCGGGCGCGGCCACGCCGCCGACCGTCGGGAGCCGCGCCTGGGTCAACGCGCTGGTGTGGCACGCGATCTCCTCGCTCAGGAGCGTAGAGATCGAGGCGACGATCTCGGGGCGCCTGGCGTCGCCGAGCATCGAGGTCTCCTCCAACGTGGGCGGCCAAGTGGCGGCGGCCATCCACCAGGCGGCCGCGGCGGAAGTGAACAAGGCGGAGGCGCAGGTCCGGGCCAGGGTGGACAGCCTGGTTGCCCCGCAGGTCAGCGCCGCGCGCGCCAGGCTCGCCTCGCTCGATACCGGGCCCCTGAAGAGCGTGACCGACAATCAGGCGCAGCTCGACGCGCTCCAGGCGCAGCTCGAGCAGCGGCTGCGGAGTCTCACCGCCGGGCTGCCGGGGATTCACCTCTAGACGTTTCCCACTCGCACGACGACGTCGTGAAGTAAAATGTGGAAGAGGGGCGTGCTCTCCGGCGCGGCGCAGATCGAGAAGAACTACGTCAGATTCCACAGTCCGACGAGCCGACTCCCCGCCGCGCAACTGGCCCTCGGGCTGTACCGAACGGAACAGTGTGTGCGCCGTCTCGCGCAGTTGAAGGGGAGGGCGGAAGGACCCTAGCCCCTAGCCCCTAGCCCCTAACAACTATTCCCGCTTGCAGTTGCGATTGATCCCAGCCATCGCGCTCCCCGTGGCCCAGGTCCTGCCTTAGAGAGGGTCGGAGTGATGGAGTACCGACCGATACGCAGGCAGGAGAGGACCATGACACAGCCCATTCAAGCGCGAGAGGATTCCGCGCACGGAAGCACCGCCACGGTACCACAGCGCGGCCTCGAACTCCCCGCGGCCGTCGCGATCTCCTGGTCGCTGGCGACCGGCATGTTGCTGGGCGGCGCCGCCGTCGTCGCGATGATCGCGACTGACCGGATGAGCGGCCACCTCCTGTTGCTGGGAAGCGCGCTGCTGTTCGCGCTGGGCGCGGTGCTCGGCCTGGTGCACGGCGCGATCCTCGGTGTCGCGGGACGGCCGGAAGGCACCACCCCGCGTCAGGCGATGGGCGCGATGCTGCACGGCCTCTTCTACTACCCCTTCGGCCTGCTACTCTCCTGGGCGGTGGCCGGCTGGGTGGCGGCGATGCCGCTTGCCCTGAACGGCCATCACATCCTGGGCGCCGCGATCTCCGCGCTTGCCTGGGTCGCCATGGCCGCGACGGTGTACTTCGCCGGAAGCACCGGGCTCCACGCCCTCACCCTGGCGTATCGCCGTTGGCCGGATCGCCTGCCCGGCACGATCATGGTGGGCGCCACGCTGGTCGCGCTGCTGGTGGCCTTCGCGATCCAGCCGCCCACCATCTGGTTCACGGACATTACGCTCACGTATCCCGGCGCGGTGGTGCTCGCGTTGGGCGCGACCTTCTGGTTCTACGGCCCGATCATCACCGTGGGACTCGCGGTGCTGCGCAAGGCGATGCCGCTGTTCCCGGCGACGCGCGTCTTCGACCGCATGCACGCCTGGAATGGATTCCTCACCCGCGCGGGCATCGCCATCGCCGCCGGCCTCGTGGTCGCAGCGCTCGCCGCCCCATTCCACAAGGGCTCGCTGGGAATCCCGACCGACGTCGAGCGGCTCGGTCTGGTGCCGGCGATGGGACTGGCTGTGGCCAACGCCGTCACCGACGAGTTGTTCCTGCGGCTGTTCGTCTTCACCGCCGCCCTCGCCATCGCCGTGCGCTTCCTCGCGCGCGACCGGACCTGGGCCGTCTGGCTCGCCATCGGCGTGGCCACGTTCGCCGACCTGCTGCTCCACTGGCCTGACATGGTCGCGCTGGGTCTGCCGGGTGCCTCATCGGTCGTGGCCTACGCCCTGGCCAGGATGGCGATCCCCGCCGTGTTGTTCGGCTATCTCTATTGGCGGCGCGGACTTGGGACGGCAGTCGCGGCCCACGCAGCTGCCGGAGCGGCGGTCGGACTTCTGGCCCTCTAACCTCAGTCATTGTTGCTGATTGCGCAGTCCGCGTGCAGCACGGCACGCGGATTGCGCGTTTTGGGACACGGATGAGTCTGTCCGATCTGTCGATCCGCGCCAAGGTCCTCTGGACCGCACTGGGTGCCCTGCTCGTGGTGCTGGGAGTGGCGACCACGCTCTCGCTCCGGTACTGGGAGAAGGAGCAGCTCGCCCTCACCGGCGATCATGCGCTGATGGCTGTGGCGGCGGCGCAGGGCCCTGTCGAGGCGGCCCTGGCTCACGGCCAGGTGGGGCAGGTGCGGGAGGAGCTGCGCCGCTTGATCGCCCGACCGCCAGCCCGTGGCTACCGGCTGGTCGGCCCGGACGGCAAGGTGCTGCTCAGCAGCGATTACGCCGAGGAGGAGCAACTCCGTCCTGGGCGTCCACTGCCCAGTCCGTGGGACATTCCGCCCGAGGGCGAAGTGGTTGGGGGGCATGGCGATTCGACCCTGAGCGCGGTGGTGCCGGTCACTGGCGTGGGGGGGCCTGGCGGCCGGGCCACGCTCGAGCTGGTGCTGAGCGTCAAGGGGATCGACGACGCCATCCGGCGCGGCCGGCTCTACGGATTCGTGCTCACGGCGCTGCTGTGTCTGGCCTATGCCGTCGTGCTCGGTGCGATGATGGAGCGGGAAGTGGTCATCCCGATGCGGCGGATGAGGACAGGGATCGCGCGGGCGAGCGCGGGCGAAGAAGGCGTGCGCATCGGGCTCACGCGGAAGGACGAGCTCGGGCGCCTCGGCGCGTCGGTGGACCGGTTGCTGGAGAAGGACGAGCGGGCCGTGCGGCTGGCGGCGACGCAGCAGCGGGCGCTCACCGAGCAGGCGGGATTCGCCGAGGTGGGAGCGCTGGCGGCGCAGGTGGCGCACGAGATCAAGCGTCCCCTGGCCGGGATCAAGAGCGCCATGGAGCTCATCACGCAGGAGTACGCGATGAGCGACGCGGAGCGACGGCTGCTGGTGCGCGTCGAGGACGAGCTGCAGCACGTGGACGAGACGATCCGCGATCTATTGAGCCTGGCGCGGCCGGTGGGCCTCAACGCCCAGACGCTGGACCTCCACGCCGTGATCAACGGCGCGCTGGCGCGCCTGTCCGGTCTGCCGGGCGCCGACCGGGTGACCGTGGAGCGCGTCTACGACTCTGCCGTGCCGCCGTTGGTGGGCGATCCGATGCGGCTGGAGCAGGCGATCCTCAATCTCTCGGTCAACGCCGTGGAGGCGATGGGCGAGGGGGGCCGCCTCACCATCACGACTCACCTGGCCGGCGGCGAAGTTCTGGTGGACGTGGGCGACACCGGCACCGGCATCGCGCCCGAGAACCTCGAGCGCGTGTTCAAGCCCTTCGTCTCCACCAAGCCGCTGGGTACGGGGCTGGGCCTGCCGCTGGTCGGGAGAGTCGTGGCCGCCCACGAGGGGCGCATCACGGTCGAGAGTGAGGTCGGCCGGGGCACCACGTTCCACATCCACCTGCCGGCCAAGGTCGGCGGGGCGAAGCAGGGCGGGGAGGCATAATGGCCGGCGAACGGCTGTTGGTTCTGGAAGACGATCCGCTGCTGTTGAGCGTGCTGGCGGAGCGGCTGGGGCGCGAGGGGCTGGAGGTGACCACCGCGGCCACCCTGGCGGAAGCCCGGACCGCGCTGGATGCCGCTGACATGGACGTGGCGCTGATCGATCTCCGGCTTCCCGACGGCGAGGGGCTGTCACTGCTGCGCGCGTACGCATCGAAGGGCGACACGGTCTGGGTGGTGATGACGGCGCACGCGACGGTGAGCTCAGCGGTGGAGGCGCTCAAGCTGGGGGCGAAGGACTACCTCGAGAAGCCGTTCACGCTGGATCGAGCGGTGGCGACGGTCAAGCAGGCGCTGGAGATGACGGCGCTGCGGCGCGAAGTGGCGGCGCTCCGCGACCGGAGCTCTCACGCCGGGACGACGGTGATCGGAGAGTCGCCGGCGATGCGCCGCGTGTTCGAGCTGGTCGAGCGCCTGGCGGCGGTCGACGCCACGACGGTGCTGATCGAGGGCGAGAGCGGGACGGGGAAGGGGGCGATCGCCCAGGCCCTGCACCGGCTGAGCAAGCGCTCGAACGGCCCGTTCGTCAACGTGACCAGCTCGGCGTTGCCCGAGACGCTGATGGAGTCCGAGCTGTTCGGGCACGAGAAAGGCGCGTTCACCGACGCGCACGCCGCGAAGCGCGGGCTGGTGGAGATGGCCGACGGCGGGACGCTGTTCCTCGACGAGGTGGGGGAACTCACCGCCGGCGTGCAGGCGAAGCTGCTACGGTTCATCGAGGAGAAGACGTTCCGGCGGCTGGGCGGCACGCGGGACCTGGTGGTGGACGTGCGCATCGTGACGGCCACCAATCGCGACCTCGCGGGCGAAGTTGCGGCCGGACGGTTCCGGGCCGACCTGTTCTACCGGTTGCGCGTCATTCCCATCACGCTCCCTCCGCTCCGGGAGCGGCGCGAGGACATCCAGGCGCTCGTCAAGCACTTCACGGCGTACTTCAACCGCGAGTTCGGGAAGCACGTGCGGGAGATCGCGCCGGAGGCGCAGGCGATGCTCAACGCGTACGCCTGGCCCGGCAACGTGCGCGAGCTCAGGAACGTGATCGAGCGGGCGGTGCTGCTCACCGACGGCGAGGTGATCGGCACGCGTGAGCTGCCGCCCGAGGTCACGGCGCCGCTGGCGCAGCCGGCGGCGGCTTCGCTCCCCGCGGACGGCGTCAAGCTGGATGACGTGGAGCGCCGCCTGCTGGTGGAGGCCTTGGACCGCGCGCACGGCAACCAGTCGCAGGCCGCGGCGCTGCTCGGGCTCAGCCGGCACCAGGTACGGACGCGGATGAAGCGGCACGGGCTGATGGCTCTGGTGCTGGCAGCCGCGCTGTTCGGGGCGACGTTGCCGGCGCGCGCCCAGCAAGGCGCCGCGGCCGTGGCCTCGCTGACGTGCCTGCGTTGCCACGGGTCGCGCGAGTTCCTGGAGCGCGCCGTGCCGCTCGGGCAGTTCCGGATCTCGCTGGTGGTGGCGCGCGACTCGGGCGCCGGGAGCGCGCACGCGGCGCTGTCGTGCGTGCGCTGCCACGTGGGCGCGCTCCAGTTCCCGCACGGTTTCGAGGCGGCGACGCCGGTGGCCTGCACCACCTGTCATGCGGCGGTGGATTCCGTCCTCCACGCGAGCGTGCATGGGGCAGGCAGCCGGCCGGTGAGCTGCACGAGCTGTCACGGCGCGCACCAGGTACGGACCGCGGCGTGGCTGCAGACCGTGGCCGGCCGGGAGGCGATGAACCGCGCGTGCGCCGCCTGTCACCCACACCAGCTGCCCGCGGCGACCGACGTGCATGCCGCGGTGGCGGGGTGCACCGACTGCCACGGAGGCCACGCGATCCGGCCGATTAGGGATTCGGCGACGCGCGGCGTGCCGGTCGGGATGGCGCGACGCTGCGCCGCCTGCCACCCGGCGCAGGCCGACTCGTACTGGGCCGACGTGCACGGCCGCGGCGCGCTGCGCGACGCCGCCAGCGTGGTGGCGCTGGGTCACGACACCTCCGCCACGTGCGTGGATTGCCACCAGGGCCACGCGGTGCGAAACCCGGCCGACACGGCGGCGCACTTCGCTTTCGCCGAGACCTGCACGCGGTGTCATCAGGCGTACGGCGCCACGTTCCGCGAGAACTACCACGGCCAGGCGACCCAGGTGGGCTCCGCGCGCGCGGCGCTGTGCGCGAACTGCCACACGGCGCACGCGATCTACCCGGCGTCCGACGCGCGCTCCTCGATCGCCCCGGCGCGCCGGCTCGCCACCTGCCGCCGCTGCCACAGCGCCGCCAGCGGCCGGTTCGCCGACTACCGCCCGCACGCCGATCCGACGAGCGCCGCGCGGAATCCCGGACTGTTCGCCCTGTGGCTCGCGATGGTGGTGCTGCTCGCGGGCGTGACGGCCGTGTATGTCGTGCACGCCGTGCTGGTCTCACGGCGCACCATCCTCGAGCGGAGGGCGCCGCGATGAAGCCCAGGGACGTGTACTTCGACGGGGTCGCGCTCGACGCCGCGCACCGTGGCCGCGGGCCGTACATCTGGCGCTTCGGCGTCCTGCAGCGCGTGCTCCACGGCGTGCTGGTGATGGCGTTCTTCGTGCTGGCCTTCACGGGCCTGCCGCTGCGCTTCAGCTGCGTGGTGTGGGCGCCGAAACTGATGGCGCTGTGGGGCGGAGCGCGCACCGCGGGCCTGGTCCATCGCTGGGCGGGGGGCGCCGTGCTGGCGTGCTTCGCGGCGTACCTGGGCTGGGCGGCCGTGCTGCTCGCCCGGGCGCGGGACCGGCGTCGGCTGCTGTGGGGACCGGACTCGATCCTCCTCCAGCGCCGCGACTTCCGCGAGTTCTGGCAGATGCTGCGCTGGTCGCTGGGGCGCGCGGAGAAGCCGCGCTTCGGCCGCTACAGTTACCGCGAGAAGTTCAACTACCTGATGGTCTTTCTCGGCCTCGGCGTCATCGCCGCGACCGGGCTGCTGCTGTGGTTCCCGGAGTTCTTCGGGCGGTTTCTGCCCGGCGTGGTGTTCAACGTCGCCACGATCGTTCACTCCTACCAGGTGATGCTGCTGGCGGCGCTCATCGTCGCCTACCACTTCTTCGACGTCCACCTCCGCGCGACCAAGTTCCCGCTGGACGGCGTGATGTTCACGGGCCGCGCGACCTACGGCTACATGGAGGAGGAGCACCCGCTGGTGGCCGGAGCCCTGGGCGACGTGGCGCAGCAGCCGGCGAGCCTGCGCGCCGTCCCCGACCGGGTGGCTCCGCCGGCGCCGCGCTGGATGGAGGTCGCCAGCACTCTGCTCGGGCTGCTGTTCCTCGCGCTGGGTGTGCTGCTGGTGGTGCTCGGGCTGTGGGACGCGCTGTGCTGAGGGGCGCCGCCCGCCTCGCCCTGTTCGTCGCTTTGCTGTCCCGCGCCGCGCACGCTCAGACGGCGGCGGACCGGATGGCGAGCGCGCAGTGCGAGCAGTGCCACGCCGACCGCGAGCAGCTCGCCCGGCGCGCGCCGCCGGGGTACGACCCCGACTCGCTGTTCGTGAACCGGGGAGTGCTGGCGGGCTCGGTGCACGCGGCCGTGCCGTGCGTGCGCTGCCACCCGATCCCGGGACTCAAGCTGCACCCGGGCGAGCCGAGGACGAGCGTCCCGTGCGGGACCTGCCACCGCCAGGAGGACTCGCTGTGGCGCGCCGGGCCGCACGGCGGGCATAGCGGTCTCCAGGAGGCGGGCTGCACCGCCTGTCACGGGGTGCACGAGATCCGGCCGGCCAGGGAGCTGGAGCGCGGCGCCGGGGCCATCGTGCTGTCGCGGCGCTGCGTCGCGTGCCACGAGACCCGGGAGTTCGCGCCGGGCGACGTGCACAAGGACAAGGTGAGCTGCGCCGCCTGCCACGGCGCGCACATGATCCAGCCGGTCCGCGACCCCGCGACCCACGGGATCGCGATCGGCATCGCCCAGCGCTGCGCGGTGTGCCACGACTCCGTGGCGGCGCAGGAGTTCAGCGACGTGCACGGCCGGACCGCGCTCGCGCAGGCGGCCATCCGTGGGCCCCTCGTGGGCGACACGGCGCCCACCTGCATCTCCTGCCACGGCGGTCACGGGGTGCAGCCGGCCCACGCGCTGGATCGCGAGGTGGCGCTGGTCGAGCGTTGCGCCGCCTGCCACAAGCGCGAGGGCGCGACCTACGCGGACACCTATCACGGGCGCGCGACGCGCCTGGGCTACTACCGCGCAGCCCGCTGCACCGATTGCCACGGCTCCCACCAGATCTTCCCCTCCAGCGACCCGCGCTCGCCCACGTCCGTGGGCCGGCGCGTGGCCACCTGCGCGAAGTGCCACGGGGCCGCGGCCCGGCCGAGCTTCCTCTCGTACCGGGCCCACGTCCACCCGCAGGACTTCCGGGACAACGCCGCGATCTTCGGCGCGTGGGTGCTGATGAACGTGCTGCTGTTCGTGACGTTCACGGTGTTCGGCATCCACACGGTGCTGTGGCTCGCCAGGCTGCTGGGCATCCGCTGGCAGGAGCGGCGGCGTCGCCGCGAGCTCGGCCTCGACGACGAGCCGCCGCCGGAGCCCCTCGACAGCGCGGCGCGCGGCCGCGGCCCGTTCGTGTGGCGCTTCAAGCTGTTCCACCGGCTCATCCACGGCATCTCGGTGGTGAGCTTCTTCACCCTGGTCATCACCGGGCTCCCGCTCCGCTTCAGCTGTGCCGTGTGGGCCGCGGACATGATGCGGTTGCTGGGCGGCACGCACACCGCCGGCATCGTGCACCGCACGGCGGGTGCAATCACCGTGGCGTACTTCGCCACGCACCTCGTGTGGCTCGCCGTGTTCGTCGCCAGGTCGAAGGACTGGAAGGCGCTGGTGTGGGGTCCCGACTCGATGGTGCCGCAGCCGCAGGACTTCCGGGACTTCGTGCAGATGTTCAAGTGGTTCTTCGGGAAGGCGTCGTTCCCGCGGTTCGGCCGCTACGGCTACAACGAGAAGTTCCACTACTTCGGCGCGTTCTGGGGCATCGTGCTGCTCGGTGGCTCGGGGCTGGTGCGGTGGCTGCCGGGCGTGTTCACCCGCGTGCTCCCCGGCTGGGCGTTCAACGTGGCCGCGATCTTCCACTCGGAAGAGGCGCTGCTCGCGGCCGGCTTCATGTTCATCATCCACTTCTTCAACGTGCACCTCAGGCCGGGGAAGTGGCCGCTGGACGGCGTGATGTTCACCGGCCGCGCCACCCTCCAGGTCATGGAGGAGGAGCACCCGCTCACCACCGAGCGGTGGGTCGACCTGGCGTCGCAGCCCGTGAGCCGGACGGCGATTCCCGATCTGCCGGCGCCGCCGCCGCCCAACTGGATGACGATCATTGCCGCCACCTTCGGCCTGCTGGCGCTGGGCGTCGGCCTGGTGCTGGTCGGGATGATCATGTGGGCGCAGATGTGTTGAGGCGGCTGCTGATGGTGCCGGCGCTCGGGCTGCTGCTCGCGGCGCCCGCGGTCGCGCAGCGGCGGGAGGACTGCGAGCGGTGCCACGGGAGCCGCGAGTACCTGCTGAGCGCCGCGTCGGACCGCAACGTGGGCGCGGGGCTGGTGGTGACGCGCGCGACACTGAGCGGGGGGCCGCACGCCCGGGTGGCGTGCAGCGACTGCCATACGGGGGTGTCCTTCTTCCCGCACGAGCCCGTCGCCGCGCGGCGCGTGGCGTGCGGGCGCTGCCACGCGGCGCAGGACTCGCTGTGGCGGAAAGGGGTGCACGGGCCCCACGGCACGGAGGGCGCTCCGCGCGCGGACTGCGTGGCGTGCCACGGCGGGCACGACGTCGCGCGCTCAGGGTTCCTGCCCACGGCCGCGGGCCGGCTGCAGATGCGGCAGGCGTGCGCCCGGTGCCACCCGGTGCAAGTGGCCAGCTCCGAACGCGGGGTCCACGCCGACACCATCGCGTGCACGCAGTGCCACGGATCGCACGACATGCGGCCGGTGCCCGACGAGGCCACGCACCGGATCGACGTGACGCTCGCCCACGCCTGCGGCGCGTGCCACGCCAGGGAAGCTGCGAGCTACTGGGCCGACATCCACGGGCGCACGGCGCTGGCGCAGGCGCACGCGCGCGAGGCGCTGGGGCGCGACACCGCCGCGACCTGCGTGTCGTGCCATGGCGAACACGGGATCCGCCGGGCCAGCGACCCGACCTGGCGGTTCGCCGTCGCCGACGCGTGCACGCGGTGCCACGGGATGTACGGGCGCACCTACCGGGACAGCTACCACGGCCAGGCCTCGCGGGTGGGCTCCACCCGGGCGGCGCAGTGCGCCAACTGCCACACGCCGCACAACGTGCGCCCAGCCTCCGATCCCGCGTCGTCGGTGGCACCGGGCAACGAATTGGCGACGTGCCGGCACTGCCATTCGGCCGCGCGCGGCAAGTTCGCCGGCTACCAGCCGCACGCCAATCCGCGCGACCGCCACAAGAACCCCGTGCTGTTCCTCGTGTGGGCGTTCATGAACACCGTGCTCACGGGCACGATGGTCGTGTGGGGCGCGCACACGGTGCTGTGGTACCGGCGCACGCTCCTGGACCGCCGGCAGCGGCGGGCCGCGGTCCATGCCGCGGCGGCGGGCGGCCCGACGCCGATGGATTCCGCCCTGCGGGGCGGCGGCCCGTTCGTGTGGCGCTTCAATCTCCTGTTCCGGATCGTGCACGCCCTGATCGTCGCCACCTTCTTCGTCCTGGTCGTGACCGGGCTGCCGCTGCGGTTCAGCTGCGCGGCGTGGGCCAGCGGCCTGGTGCGGCTCCTGGGCGGTGCCACGCGGGCGGGGCTGGCCCACCGCACGGCCGGGATGTTCGTGTTCGGCTATTTCGGGCTGTACGCCGCCTACCTGACCTGGCGCGCCTGGCGGCAGCCGCAGCGGGTGCGGAGCTGGTTCGGCCGTGACTCGGTGGTGTTCCAGCCGCAGGACCTCCGCGACGCGGTGGCCATGGTGCGGTGGTTCTTCGGGCGCGGCCCGCAGCCGCGGTTCGGGCGCTACAGCTACATGGAGAAGTTCGACTACTTCGCCGAGCTGTGGGGCGTCGGCGCCATCGGCTTCACCGGCCTGATGCTGTGGCAACCGGAGTTCTTCGGCCGGTTCTTCCCGGGCATCCTGTTCAACGTCGCCATCATCGTCCACTCCTACGAGGCGATGATCGCGACGGCGTTCATCTTCACCATCCACTTCTTCAATGTGCACCTGCGTCCCGACAAGTGGCCGGTTGACGCGGTGATGTTCACCGGCCGGGCCACCCTCCACTACATGGAGGAGGAGCACCCGCTGGTGGCGGAGCAGCTGCGGGAGCGCGTGGCCGTGGCCGCGCCGAGCGCGAAGGCGGTGGTGGACGAGCCGGCGCCGCCGCCGGCCCGGTGGATGAACGTGGTGGGGGCGGCGGGCGGGCTGGTGCTGCTGGGCGTGGGTCTCGTCCTGATCGGCCTCATTCTGTGGGGATCGCTGTGCTAGGACTCCCGCGGTGGCCGGCGGCGGCGCTCGTGCTGGTGGCTGCGCTCGCCGGGTGCGCGACGCCGCGCCGCGCCGCGAAGAACCCGCACGGCGCGGTGGCCTGCGTCGGCTGTCACCGCGGCGTTGCCACGCCCTCGGGTCGCGCGGGCGTGCCCGACCTGGCGTGCTCGGCCCGCGGGTGCCATCCGAGCGGCGGGCCCGACACGGCGCATATCGCGATGGTCAGCTTCCGGCACGCCGCGCACCCGATGAGCGCAAACCGCACGGTGCCGTGCGCCGCCTGCCATACCCACGACGCCGGCAGCACCGTGCTCAAGGCGGACAGCTCCACCTGCGCGCTGTGTCACTTCTCGCAGCTCTCGAGCCCGCGCGACTCCGGCTGTGCGACCTGCCACCCGCAGCCACGCCACACGACGATGACCAGTCAGGGCGTGCCGCTGTCGCACGCGATGCTGCGGCAGGCGCGCGTGCCGTGCACCCGCTGCCACTACCGGGTGGTCGAGGGAGACACGACCGTGGCGGTGGCGCGGTGCGCCGCCTGCCACACGGCCAAGCCTCCCGCCAAGCTCCCGCCCGCCGACTCGGTGCACGCCAGGCACCCCGAGCTGTCGTGCCGGAGCTGCCACGCGCCCATCGTGCACCGCGTGGTCGCGATGAGCGGCTCGATCGCGTTGGCGTGCCTCGATTGCCACGCCCGTCAGCACCGCCGGCCGCTCCCCGCGGACACGTCCCAGACGGCGAAGTGCGCGGACTGCCACGCCGGCGTGCACGCCGAGCAGCAGCGCCTGATGATCGGGCTGATGCCGGGCGAGGAGCTCAGACCCAGCCTGATGTTCATGGGCGGTGTGACGTGCCGCTCCTGCCACGTCTCGCCCGACGCGCCGCCGCCCCGGCCGGGGGCCAGCCTCAAGCCCACGTCCATCGTGTGCGTCGGCTGCCACGGCGATGCATGGAACGGGGTGCTGGAGCGCTGGAACCGCGGCTACGAGCGGCGCCGCGGCTGGATCGACGCGTACCTGCGCGCGGCGGAGGCCGCCCTCGGCTCCCGCGCCCCGCCGGCGGCGTTGGCGCGGTTGGCGGAGGCGCGGGGGCTGATGGCCTTCGTCCGGCGCGCCAAGCCCGCCCACAACCTCGCGGCCGCCGACCAGGTGATGCGCCAGGCGCTGCGGCTCGCCGCGGAGGCCTACGCGGCGGCCGCGGTGACGCCGCCAGCGCCGCCCGAACTCGGCCCCGAGGTGCGCCCCGGCAGCTGCTTCGCCTGCCACTACGGGATCGAGGAGGCTCGCACCGGCAAGGACAGCGCCACGGGGCGCGTCACAACGCACGCCGACCATCTCTTCAAGGCCTACCTGCCCTGTGACGCGTGCCACGCCGCCGGGGCAGTGCCACCAGGCATTCCAGACAGCCTTTGGATCGATACGACATCCCCGACCGGTGGCCCTCGCAGGCGAGCTTTCCTGAAACACTGAACGCGTAACATATTGTTGCACAATGTCTTACGTTGCAGCTGCCAGGTCCTTGACTCTAGGTGGCGGCAAGGGTACAGTTCTCCACGGGTATTAGCACTCTCTGGAGATGACTGCTAACACATCAATGGAAGCGATTCCTGCAAGGAGGTCGTAGAACCATGGCCACGACATCCAAGGCCAAGACCACGAAGGTGCATCCGCTGGCCGATCGAGTGGCGATTCGTCCGCTCGAGGAGACCGAGCAGATGCGGGGCGGGCTGTACATCCCGGACACGGCGAAGGAGAAGCCGCAGCAGGGGGAGATCATCGCCGCCGGCCCGGGGCGTATCGAGAAGGGCGCGCGGGTCCCGATGGAGCTGAAGGTGGGTGACAAGGTGCTGTACGGGAAGTACAGCGGCACCGAGGTCACGATCGAGGACGACACATTCCTGATCATCAAGGAGTCGGACGTCCTCGCCAAGATCGGCTGAGCGTCCGCTACGGGAGGAGACAGCAATGGCTGCGAAGGAACTGGTATTCGGCGTGGATGCCCGCGCCAAGCTGAAGCGGGGCGTGGACCAGCTCGCCGAGGCGGTGAAGGCGACGTTGGGCCCCAAGGGCCGGAACGTCGTGCTCGACAAGAAGTTCGGGAGCCCGACGGTGACGAAGGACGGAGTGACGGTGGCGAAGGAGATCGAGCTGCCCGATCCGATCGAGAACATGGGCGCGCAGATGGTGAAGGAAGTCGCGACCAAGACGTCCGACATCGCGGGTGACGGCACGACGACGGCGACGGTGCTGGCCCAGGCGATCTTCCGCGAGGGGCTCAAGAACGTGACATCGGGCGTGAACCCGATGGCCCTCAAGCGCGGCATCGACAAGGCCGTCGAGGTCGTGCTGGAGGAGCTGAAGAAGGTGTCGGTCCCGACCAAGGGGAAGAAGGAGATCGCTCAGGTCGGCGCCATCTCGGCCAACAACGACCACGATGTCGGCGACATCATCGCCGACGCGATGGAGAAGGTCGGCAAGGACGGCGTGATCACGGTCGAGGAGGCGAAGGGCCTGCAGACGGAGCTGGAGACCGTGGACGGGATGCAGTTCGACCGCGGCTATCTCTCGCCGTACTTCGTGACCGATCCGGACAAGATGGAGGCGGTGCTCGAGGATGCGGTGATCCTGATCCACGACAAGAAGATCAGCTCGATGAAGGACCTCCTGCCGGTGCTCGAGAAGGTGGCGCAGATGGGCAAGCCCCTCCTCATCATCGCTGAGGACGTCGAGGGTGAGGCGCTGGCGACGCTGGTGGTGAACAAGCTCCGCGGCACGCTGAAGGTGTGCGGCGTGAAGGCGCCTGGCTTCGGCGACCGTCGCAAGGAAATGCTGCGCGACATCGCGGTGCTGACCGGCGGCAAGGTGATCAGCGAGGAAGTGGGCTTCAAGCTCGAGAACACGGTCCTCGGCGACCTGGGCAAGGCGAAGCGGATCGTGGTCGACAAGGACAACACGACGGTCGTGGACGGCGGCGGCAAGCACGCCGAGATCGACGGCCGGATCGGCGAGATCCGTGCGGCGATCGAGAAGTCCACGTCGGACTACGACAAGGAGAAGCTGCAGGAGCGGCTGGCGAAGCTGGCCGGCGGCGTGGCGATCATCAACGTCGGCGCGGCCACCGAGACGGAGATGAAGGAGAAGAAGGCCCGCGTCGAGGACGCGCTGCACGCCACGCGCGCGGCGGTCGAGGAGGGCATCGTGACGGGTGGTGGCGTCGCGCTGCTGCGCTGCCAGCCGGCCGTGGCGAAGCTGAAGCTCGAGGAGGAGGAACAGATTGGCGCCGAGATCGTGCGGCGCTCCCTCGAGGAGCCGATCCGGATGATTGCCCAGAACGCCGGGGCCGAGGGCTCGATTGTGGTGGCGAAGGTGCGGGAGTCGAAGGAGAAGAACTTCGGGTACAACGCGCTGACCGACGAGTACGAGGATCTGGTCGCGGCCGGCGTCATCGATCCCACCAAGGTGACCCGCACGGCGCTCCAGAATGCGGCGTCGATCGCGGGGCTGCTGCTCACCACGGAGGCGGTCATCGTGGAGAAGAAGGAAGAGCAGAAGACGCCGCCGATGCCGGGTGGCGGCGGTGGCATGGGGGGGATGTACTAAGCCAGCGGTGAGTTGAGAGACGTCGGATTCGAGTTGAGTTGCGAGACGCCGAGTTGCGAGTGGTTGGCAGCTGGCGGATCGCAGGAAGAGGCGGCGGCCCCGGAAGACTCGGGGCCGCCGTGCTATGGGGGCCCACGCTCCCTCAGCGGGGTGGCCGCGCTTCCCGGACGATGCGCGCGATCGTCGTGCTGTCCGCGTGCAACAGCCCCACCTTGGGCAGCCGCCACAGCAGGGTCGCCCACGCCGTGTCCTGCGTGAAGGCGCGGGCGAAGAGCGGGATCGCTTCAGCAATGCGGCCCTGGTCGGCCAGGGTATTGGCGTGCCAGAAGACCAGCTCGCCGTTCACCGCGCTGTCCGGGAGCAGCGCCTCGGCCGAGGCGTAGGCGACGATGGCCGAATCCACCTGGCCTGCGGTGGTGAAGTTGTCGCCGTCGGTGGCGAGGTTGTAGGCGCGCTCCACGCGCACCAGCCGCCGCAGCTCGCGCAGCGGCTCGTGCGAGTCCTCCACCCGCAGGTCGAAGATGCGCTGCCACGGGGGAAGGCGGCGGTCGCCGCTCACGACGATGAGCGCTGCCGACTGCCGGCCACGGATGTCGCCGCCTTCGCGCTGCGCCGCGTCGAGGGCGGCGAGCAGTCGGTCGGCCAGGTCGCCGTGCGTCGTCTCGAACGCGCGCGCCATGGCGTCCCAGACGGTGTGCTTCGCCATCAGGTTGGCCTGCGCCGCGTACCAGCGCCCGACGTGGCTGCCGGCTTCGGGCACGTCGCGCCGGCCGGTGTACGACGCGACCCGGCCCTGGGCGTCGATCATCCCCAGCTGCCGCACGTCCGAGTCGGGGTCGGCGGCAACGAGCGCGCGGAGCGCGAGCGGCGCCGGCACGCCGGTGCGCATCAGCGCCAGGGCACGCGGGCCGTAGGCGGGCTCGATGAACGACTGGGTGGCCACGGCGCCGACACCCGGCTCGGCCCACACCACCGAGCTGCCGACCGAAAACCAGTGAGACTGCACGGCGACACCGATCTGCCCGGTGACCGAGTCCACGGCGACAATCGAGAAGGTGTGGGCGGGCCGCAGCGGCCGGGGGGAGGTCTGCGCCCGGGCCGGCGGAACGCCGAGCGCCGCGGCGAGGACGAGGGTAACGCAGGGGTGGGTAAGCCGGGTCATCAGCCGCTCCAGCGGAAAGTGGTCACAGTGTCGCGCCTGCCGGGAGCCGGCGCAAGCGTCGGGCCGGGGTACCGGTGCGCCGGTGCGGGGATTCCCCTATCTTCCGACCGCGATGACCGAGCCGGGCGCCCCTTCGCAGCCTGCCGCACCACGGCAGTCCACCGTTCAGCGCGCCGCGCTCCCGCGCGAGCTGTCGGACTTCCTGATCGAATTCTCCATCGCGCTCCACAAGCACTCGATGTATCCCGATGGGCATCCGACGCTCGGGCCTGCATCCGAGGGCGTGGCGCGCCGGCTCGATACGCTGCTGGCGGAACGGGGCACCCTCTCCCTCGGCGTGGCGCGCGACCAACTGGTGATCGAGGGCGTGGCGACGGATCCGCGGCATCCGGTGCTCAAGGACCTCGCCGACCGCCTGCACCGGCACCACCTGGGCGCGATCTCGTTCACGCGCGGCGTGGTGGGGGACGAGATCGACGCATCGCTGAAGCTGCTCGCGGTCGACGCCGGGCGCGGGGGCGGCGAGCCGCTGGGCCTCCAACCGCTGAGCAAGATCGCCGCCTGGCCCCACATCCGGCTCTACCCGCTGACCTTCGACCGCCTCCAGCTGCTCGAAGGGGAGGAGGGGGACGAGGCCGCGAGCACGCCCGGCGCCACCAAGGCGGCTCAGCTATGGGTGGGGTTGGCGCGGGCGGCTCTGGCGTCGGAGGACGTGGCCAAGGCAGCACCGCGGCCCCCTGCCGCGAAGCCGCCCGAGCCCCACGCCTTCCGCCCGCCGGCGGAGGCCACGGCGCCGCTGACCGACGCGGAGATCGAGGCGGCGCTCAACGTGGTACAGCCGGCGGCCGAAATCGAGGCGGCGACGGCGGAGCCGTCGCAGGTCGCGCAGGCCATCGAGGGCCACGAGCGCGGCACCGCCTACGACCAGGTGATCGTCGGTTACATGCTGCAGATCGCCGACGAGCTGAAGATTGCGGGCGGCTCGGGCGCGGTCGCGCTGAAGAAGCGGATGAGCAAGCTGATCGGCGCGCTGGACCAGCAGACGCTGGCCCGGCTCCTCGAGATGGGCGGCGACCGGACCCAGCGCCGGCAGTTCATCCTCGACGCCTCGCAGGGGATGGCAGTGGACGCCGTCGTGGAGCTGGTGCGCGCGGCCACGGGGGAGGGCGCGCCGGTATCGCGTTCGATGCTGCGGATGCTCACCAAGCTGGGCCACCATGCGGAGCGCGGCCCGACGGCATCGCGGGCGATCGCCGAGACCAACCTCAGGGACCAGGTGGCCGAGTTGGTGCGGGGGTGGGCGCTGGCGGACCCCAACCCCGACGGGTATGCGTCGGCGCTGGAGAAGATGGCGCAGGTCGCGCCCGCGCTGGTCGCGCCCGGCGAGGCGCAGTTCGAGCCGGAGGCGGAGCGGTTGCTGCAGATGGCGTGCGAGACGGGCGCCACCGGCGACGCCGTGAGCCGCGCGGCGGACCACCTGGTCCTGGAGAACCGGCTGGCCGACGCCCTCGACGTGGTCGAACACGCGCCGCAGCCCTCGCCCGCCACCGTGGCCATCTCGGCCCGGATCGCCACGCCGGAAGCCCTGCGCGTGATGCTGGCTGCACAGCCGGTGGACTTCGCGCTGCTGGACCGCGTCGTGGCGCGGATGGACGACGCGGCGGCGGATCCGATGCTCGACCTGCTGGCGGAATCCGAGTCGCGGCAGGTCCGTCGCGCGCTGCTTGACCGACTGATCAGGATCGGGCCCGCGCTTGGCCCCCGGCTGGTGCCTCGCCTGGGGGACGAGCGGTGGTATGTCGTCCGGAACCTCCTCAACCTGGCGGCCGAGCTGCCGACGGCGCCAGCCGGCCTCAATGCGGCCCAGTTCGCACAGCACGCGGATCTTCGCGTACGCCGCGAGGCGCTCCGGGTCCTGTTCAAGGACCCCGCCGTGCGGACCCGCGCGATCTGCACCGCGCTGTCCGATGAGGACCCGCGCGTGAAGTGGCTGGCGCTGGCGGCGGTGTCGGACGGCGGCTGTCCCGAGGCGGCGGTGCCGCTGGTGGTGGCGCTGGCCACCGGCGACGAGGAAACCGACCTGCGGGTGGCGGCGATTCGCGCGCTCGCCGCGGAGGGGGGGCGGCTCTCGCTCGACGCGTTGCTCAGGATCACGCAGCTCAGGCGCAGCCTGCTGGGCGGGATGCGGCGTGGCTTCGACGAGCCCGAGTTCCTCGCCGCGCTGGGGGCGCTCGGGCAGTTCCAGTCCGATCGCCGCGCGCGGGAACGGCTGGAGCAGGCCCTCGCGCTGAGGGACCCGGCGATCACCAAGGTCGCCAGCGACGCACTCAAGGGAGGCAAGTGAGCGATCCGGTGCGCTTCCTGACGTCCCTCGCGCAGGCGTTGTCCACCATGTCGCTGTACCCTGAGGGGCACCCCTCGCGGGAGGGCGTCGTGGACATCGCGTACGGCCACCTGCAGGCGCTCCAGAAGGTGGACCGCCGAGTGTCCTTCTCGTTCCTCGGGGACGACGTGGTGTTCGGCGACCGGCCGCTGCGCGAGCTGCGCGGCTGGGACTGGAGCAACCGCCTGGCGGGGGCGGGCATCCAGCGCGTCGAGTTCGAGACGGAAGTCACGCGCGAGGAGTTCGAGAGCTTCCTCTCGCAGCTGCTGGCCAAGCTCACGCTGTTCGCCGTCCAGCAGACGGGAGAGGCGCCGCG
>CAWETG010000007.1:0-284297 GCA_963812035.1 uncultured Gemmatimonadales bacterium | reverse complement strand
TCGCCGGCCTCGAGGACCTCGTCGAGCTCCTCGCCCCGGATCAGGCCACGCGCCAGCGCCCAGTCGCCCGCCGCCTTCACGACCCGAAGTAGCGAGAAGCCCGCCGCGGCACCGATCAGGGCGTCGAGCGGGCGCAGCCCGCCGGGGGTCAACGACAACGCCAGGCCGGCGCCGAGACCGCCGAGGAAAACTCGTTGGGGATCGTGAAGTGGCGCGCATCGGTCAGTGCGATGCCGAGGGCGAGGGTGGAGAGCAGTGCCGCTCGCAGCGCGTCAAAGGAAAGGCCGAACCACACCAGCGAACCCGCCCAGATCAACCCGACGGCCAGCTCGATCAGCGGGTACTGTACGCTGATCCGGGTCCCGCAACGCCGGCAATGGCCCCGCAGGACGAGGTACGAGACGACCGGCACGTTGTCGTACCACGCGATGGGCTTGCCGCAGCCGGGACAGTGCGATCCCGGCAGGATGACGGACTCGCCCCTCGGCAGGCGGTACACGCAGACGTTGAGGAAACTCCCCAGCATCGCGCCGAAGATGCCGGCGAACGCCACGAGCACGGCCTCAGTGATCTGCACGCGACAGCTCGAAGAGAAGAATGCCGGCCGCCACGGCCGCGTTCAGTGACTCGGCGCCCGGCCGCATCGGCACCGTGACCGCGCGGTGCTCGAGCTTGCGCCAGTCGTCGCGTACGCCCTGCCCTTCATTGCCGATCACCAATGCGATGCTGCCTACCACCCGGTCGAGCATGTCCGCCGGCTCCCCGTCGGCCACGGCGAGCCAGGGCGCGATGCCGGCCCGTGCCGCGAACGCTCGCCACTCGTCGAACGTCGCGGCGACGACCTGGTGGCGGAACAGCGCACCCATCGAACCCCGTACCACCTTGGCACCACGCACGTCGGCCGTGCCGTCGAGCGCCACGGTCAACCAGGCACCCAGCGCGTACGCGGTGCGGATCATCGTCCCGACGTTGCCGGGATCCTGGACGCCGTCGATGACCAGCGCGCGCTGGCGCCCGAAGTCCGGCCGGTGGACCTGGTCGATCTTCAGTGGCTGCCATTCCACCACCGCGAGCACGCCGCTCGGCGTCTCGGTGTCCGCCAGTGCGTCGAACTCCCGCCGCGGGGCGACTTCAGCCTCGATGCCTTTCCGCGCCGCTTCCTCGAGCAGGCCCGCCGCCTGCTCCCGGGCGTCGTCCGCCACCAGCAGCGCCATTACCTTGGCACCGGCCTGAAGGGCGTCCTCGACCAGCCGGCGGCCCTCGGCCACCACCAGGCCGCGGCGCTCCCGCGCCTTGCGGCGTTGGAGATCGCGCAACAGCGTGTGCAGATTACCCGCCATGCAGATCGCCCTCACGATCGCGGGATCCGACTCCGGCGGCGGCGCCGGCATCCAGGCTGACCTCAAGACCTTCCATCAGTTCGGCGTCTTCGGCACCTCGGTCATCACCGCGGTGACCGCGCAGAACACCGTGGGGGTCCGCGGCTGGGAAGCGCTGAGCGTCCCCCTCGTGATCCAGCAGCTGGAGGCGGTGGCCGAGGACCTTCCGCCCCACGCGGTCAAGAGCGGCATGCTGGGCACCGCCGAGTTGGTGGACGCGGTGGCGGAGTCCCTCGCCCGCCTCAAGCTCCCCAACTATGTGCTCGACCCCGTCATGGTCGCCACGTCGGGGGACCGGCTGCTGCGGGCCGACGCCGAGCAGCGCATCGCGCGCCGCCTGGTCCCGCTGGCCGCCCTCGTCACCCCGAATCTCGACGAGGCCCGCATTCTCGCCCAGCACGACGTGCGCACCGCCGACGACATGGAACAGGCCGGTCGCGCGCTGGTCAAGATGGGGGCGCGGGCGGCGTTGGTGAAGGGCGGCCACCTCGAGGCGCCCGACGTGGTCGACGTGCTGGTAACCCGCGACGGCGTCCAGCGCTTCCCGCACGCGAGGCTGCTGACCCGTTCCACGCACGGCACCGGGTGCACCCTCTCGGCCGCGGTCACGGCCGGGCTCGCCCTCGGCCGGACGCTGGAGCGCGCGGTGAGCGACGCCCTCGATTTCGTGCATCGCGCTATCGTGGCCGCGCCCGGACTGGGCACAGGCCACGGGCCCCTGAACCACTTCGTCGAAGCGACTCGTCGCGCCTGACGCCCGCTGACCGCCACCGCTCCTCCATGGCCGTCCCGCAGCGGCTCGCCCGTCCTGCTCCCGGCCCGCTTGCGCCGGAGAGAACCACCGGCTAACTTTACGACACAAAGTACTTGGCACGACCAACGCCAGACCGGTGGACGCCGGCCCGGCCGGGCGTCCAATTGAGGAGTTGACGATGAACGTGTTGCGCGTAGATGCGAAGGATCAGCGGGTGTCTCGTCGCTGGTTCAGTCCGTGGGGATGGATCTATCGGCCGAATTCGCTGGAAGGCGTTCTGCTGGTGCTGCTCACCCTGGCTTTCTGCGTGCAGGTGTTCCTCGCCGTGGACCGCCACTCGCACTCGGTGAGCGACACGCTGTACGGCATCTTCCCGTTCGTGGTGCCGGCGTTGATGGCGCTGAATTGGGTGGCGGGGAAGACCAGCGGGGAGGTGAGAAGGTGGTGAAGTGATGGGGTGATGACGCGATGCTGCCACGGCGCGGCCGTCAGCACTTCATCACTTCATCACATCATCACGCTCATCACGTCATCACCTCCCCGTCAGAGACTTCTGACAATCCCCCTCACCAGCCGGGCAAGATCTCCCTTCACCCGTTCGGCGGTCTCCAACACTTCCTTGTGTGACAGGGTCGGTCCGCCGAGCCCGGCGGCGAGGTTGGTGACGGTGGAGATGCCGAGGCAGCGGATGCCGCGGGCGCGCGCCACGATCACCTCCGGCACCGTGCTCATCCCGACCGCATCCGCGCCGACGCGCTTCAGCATCTCGATCTCTGCCTTGGTCTCGTACGACGGCCCATGCGTGGCCGCGTACGTGCCTTCCTCGAGCGGGATCTTCTGCTCGGCCGCCACCCTGCGGGCCAGCAGTCGCAGCTCGCCGTCGTAGGGATCGCTCATGTCGGGGAACCGTTCCTCGCCCTCGACCAGCGGCCCGGCGAGCGGTTGGCGCCCGGTGAAGTTGAGGTGGTCGGCGATGAGCATCAGCGACCCGGGGCGCAGCGTGCGGCGAATGCCGCCGGCAGCATTGGTGACGATCAGGGTCCGGACCCCCAGCGCCGCGAACACGCGGACCGGGAGCCCCACGACGACCGGCTCGTGCCCCTCGTACAGGTGGAAGCGTCCGCTCTGGGCAAGCACCGTCTTCCCCTCGAGCGTGCCAGCGATCAGCTCGCCGGCGTGCCCCTGCACGGTCGGCTGGGGAAACCCGGGAATCCGGGCGTAGGGCACGCGCACCGCGTCGCCGATCTCCTCGCCCAGGAACCCGAGACCCGATCCCAAGACGATCGCCACCGTCGGCTGCCGCGGCGCAATCGCCTTCCGAACCGCCTCCGCCGCTTCCTTGATCACCCCTGCTCCCTCCATCACGTCATCACCTCATCACCTTCATCACTTCCTCACCTCCCCGCAGCTTCGCCAGTTCCTGACGGGCGCTTTCGACCATCGCCCGGCGTTCCGGGTACGGCTGGAACGCGCTCTCGAAGCCGTCGAGGATCATCCGCTCGATCTCCTCACGCGTGAAACCGAGCCTGGTGTGCGCGAGGTAATACTCGTCGGTCACGGTGGTGGCGCTCATCAGCCGGTTGTCGGTGTTGAGGGACACCACGATCCCCAGGTCGAAGTACCGCCGCACCGGATGCTGCTCGACCGACGGCACGGCGTGTGTCTGCACGTTGCAGGTGACGCACACTTCGAGGGGGACGCGCCGATCGTTGATGTAGCGCTCGAGATCGGGGTCCTCGAACAGCCGCGTGCCGTGGCCGATGCGGTCGGCGTGGCAGTAGTGCAGCGCCTGCGCGATGGACTCGGGGCCGTACGCCTCGCCCGCGTGGATCGTCGCGGCCACGTTCGCGTTCACCACCGTGTAGAACGCCTCGCGGTGCTTCTTGGCGGGGTAGTTGTACTCCGCGCCGGCGAGGTCGAAGGCCACCACGCCGCGCCCCTTGAACGCCACCGTGAGGTTGGCGAGGTCCATCGAGGTGGCGGGGCTCATGTTGCGGATGCCGCAGATGATGAGGCCCGTCTTGACCCCGAAGTCCTTTTCGGCACGGTGCATGCCCCGCAGCGGCGCCTCGACCGCCTCGGTCAGCGGCATCCCGCGCTTGGTGCACAGGATCGGCGAGAAGCGGATCTCCATGTAGCGCACGCCGTCGGCGGCGCCGTCCTCGACCAGCTCGTACGTGACCCGCTCGAGCGCCTCGGGCGTCTGCAGCACCGAGAGCGTGACCTCGAACCGCGCGAGGTAGTCCATCAGGTTGTGCGCGTCGGAGACGTGCAGGTAACGCGTCAGCTCCGCGATGTCGGCCGTGGGGAGCTTGACCTTCTGCTGCTGCGCCAGGTCGAGCAGGGTCGAGGGGCGGACGCTGCCGTCGAGGTGCACGTGCAGCTCGGGCTTGGGCATCCGCCGGATCATCTCCCGTGTCAGGCCTTCGCCGCGCGGGCCAGGCCGCTTCGGGGTCATCGCCCGACCTCCTCCACTCGCACGTCCGACGGCGGCTGGACCGGTTGCGGGAGCCGCGCCAGGTACGCGGCGAACGCGTCCAGGTCCACGATTCCGGTGTTCTCCGACGCGACGGTCCGCAGCATGGCGTAGCCGCTGCCGCCGGCCGCCACGAAGTCGGGCGCCGCGAAGGTGTACTGCGCGGTGTCGAGCACCGGCCGCCCGTCGGCGAGCGTCAGGGCCACCACCCGCTGGCCAGGCGGCGCCGCGGGATTCACGCGCACCACGACGCCCGACAGGTGCGCGCGCGCGTCCTCGGCGCCGACGGCGTGCTCCAGGGTCTGCCGCAGCACCGCGCCGCTCACCCGCATCCGCACCACGAAGTTCTGGAACGGCTCCACCTCGAAGAGCTGGCCCCAGGTCACCGGGCCGGCGGGAAGATCGGTTCGAATGCCTCCGTTGTTGACCAGCGCGACGTCGGTGCCCGCCGCCGCGCGGTAGGCGTCGGCGATCAGATTGCCCAGGGGGTACTGGTCGCCGGTCCTCAGCAGCGGCGCCGCCAGCGTCGCGACCACGCGGGAGGTGAGCGGCGCGATCCGCTCCGCCTCGCTCCGGACGATGCCCGCGACGGCGGTGTCCGCCGCCTCGCGGTCCGCCCAGACCGTCTCGACCCGGATCCGGATCACGCGCACGCCCGCGCTGTCCACGAAGTCCACGACGCCGAGCGCGACCCCGTTGGAGCGCGCCTGCACGATCGGAATGCCGTTCACGGTCGTCTGGATCAGCGAGTGGGTGTGGCCGCTGACGATCAGGTCGGGCCGGTGCGTGAGGGCGCGGGCCAGGTCCACGACCTCGCCGGCGCAGCCCACCCCCGGCGAGCAGAAGGCGCCGGCGTGGGCCACCACGATCACGTAGTCGGGATGCGCCTCCCGTGCCGCCGCGATCGCCGCATCGAGCCGGGCGACTCCGCTGTCGAAGGCGAGCGACGCCACGTTGGAGGGACGGGTGGTCGACGGCGTGCTCTCGGTGCTGTACCCCACCACCGCGATGCGGTAGCGTCCCGCCGTGATCATCCGCCACGGCGCGGTCCACGACGGCACCGCCCCCGTCGCCCGCTCGCGGATGTTGGACGAGAGCCAGGCGAAACGCGCCTGGCGGATCCGCGCGGCGAGCGTGTCGATGCCCCAGTCGAACTCGTGGTTGCCGATCGCGGAGGCAGCGTAGCCCATCGCGTTGAACGCGGCCACGGTGGCCCGCCCATACGACAGGTTGGAGACGGGCGAGCCCTGCATCACGTCGCCGGCGTCGAGGCGGATCGTGGTGCAACCGCAGGCTTGCGCCAGCCGGTCCATCATGCCGGCCAGCGCCGGTGCGCCGCCCACCGGCCGGCGGTTGCTCCACGCCTGGACTTTCGCCTCGAGCGAGCCGTGGAAGTCGTTGGTGGCGAGCACCCGGAGGAGAATCGAGTCGCCGGACGCTCGCGCCTGCGCCACCAGGAGGACGGCGCTCGCGACCGCGGAGAGAATGGGCATAAGTGGCGGAAATGTACGCCCGGCAGGAACACCCGCAATGGCGTGAAGACGGGGGCAGCCGCGCCCCACGGGGTACGCCGCGAGTTGCCGCCGAAGGCGGGCGGCGCGATACTGTGCGCGATGGCCGACATCTCGCCGGGAACCGGATCGGGGCACGCCGTGAGTGACGCACACGTGCTCGTGGTGGACGACGAGCGTGACATCACCGCGCTCGTCGCCTACCACCTGGCCAAGGCCGGCTATCGTGTGACCACGGCGGCCACCGGTGTCGCGGCGCTGGAGGCGATCGCGGTCGAGCCTCCGGACCTGGTCGTCCTGGACCTCATGCTGCCCGGGCGCAGCGGGTACGAGGTGCTGGAGGAGATCCGGCGGCGCGACGAGACGAAGCAGGTTGGCGTGATCGTCCTCACCGCCCGCCGCGACGAGGCGGACCGGATCAAGGGTCTCGCCGGCGGCGCCGACGACTACCTCACCAAGCCGTTCAGCCCCGAGGAGCTGGTGCTGCGGATCGGCGCCGTCCTGCGCCGGCTCCGCGCGCCCGCCGCGGTGGCGGGACCGGTGGTGCGCGCCGGTGGCATCGCCATCGACCGCGGAGCGCACACCGTCACCGTCAGCGGCACACCCGTCGCCCTCACCGCGCTCGAGTACCGGCTGCTGCTGCTCCTGCTCCAGCGGCGCGGCCGGGTGCAGACCCGCCCGCAGCTGCTGGAGTCGGTGTGGGACTCCCAGCCCGACATCCAGACGCGCACCGTGGACATGCACGTGCAGCGCCTCCGTACGAAGCTGGGTGCGGCGGGGGCGCAAATCGAGACGGTGCGCGGCTTCGGGTACCGGTTCCGCGACGCCGAGGGCGCGCCCAAGCGATGAAGCTGCCGGGCAAGCTGTTCGCCTCGTACGTGGTGCTGGTGGCGGCAAGCACGGTGACGCTGGTCATCGCCTCCGACCGGTCGCTCCGCTCCCGGCTGCTGCGCGAGGCCACAATTGAGGTGACGCGCGAGACCGCATACCTCGCCCGCGCGGTGGGCACGCTCCGCGGAGCGGAATTGGATTCCCTCGTGCACCAGCTCGGGCGGGCCACCGGACGTCGCCTCACGGTGATCGACCGCTCGGGGATCGTCATCGCGGACTCCGACTTCCCGCGCGACGAGCTGCCCACCCTCGAGAACCACGCGAGCCGGCCGGAGTTCCGCGAAGCCCTCGCTGGCCGCACCGGAACGGACATCCGGCACAGTGTGTCCACCGGACGCTGGGAGCTGAAGGTGGCGATGCCAGTCGCCGGCGGCGCGGTGCGGGTATCCACGCCGCTGCCCCAGGTGGACGCCGTCGTGCAGAACGCGCAGAACGCCGTCCTGCTCGGCGGGCTGCTCGCCCTGGCCGTGGGCGCGATGCTGGCGCTCGGCTTCTCGCGCGCCGTCGCGCGCCCTCTCCTCCGGCTGCGCCACGCCGCCCAGGCGATCGCCCGCGGCGAGCGGCCGGCCATCGACACCCGCGGGCGGGACGAGGTGGGCGACCTCGCCCGTGCGTTGCGCTCGCTCGACGAGAACCTGTCGCGGCGCGTGGCAGAGCTGGAGCGCGAACGCTCCGAGATGACGGCGCTCGTGGCCTCGATGGTGGAAGGCGTCATCGCGCTCGACGACTCGGGTGCCGTGACGACGCTCAATCCCGCCTCGCGGCGCCTCTTGAGGCTCGCCCCCGACACCGCCCCGCCGTCGGCGCTGGAGCTGTTCCGTCAACGCCCCGCCCACGAGGCAGTCGAACGCGCCTTGCGCGGCGAAGAAACCGCCGGCCTCGAGGTGGAGCTGGAGGAACGCACGGCGCTCCTTTCCGGCCACCCGCTGCCGGGCGGGGGCGCCGTGCTGGTCCTCCACGACATCACGGGCCTCAAGCGCCTCGAGTCGGTCCGCCGCGACTTCGTGGCGAACGTCTCGCACGAGCTGAAGACGCCGCTGACCGTGATCCGCGGCTACGCCGAGACGCTGGCGGCGGAAGACGTGCCGCCGGAGGTGCGCCGTGACTTCCTCGAGAAGGTGCTCGCCAACGCGCGCCGCATGCAGCAGCTGGTCGACGATCTGCTCGACCTCTCGCGCATCGAGTCGCGGGCGTGGTCGCCGCAGCCGGAGCACGTGCCGCTCGGCGCGCTGGTGCAGGAGGTGTGGAGCAGCCTGAAGCCGCGCGCCGATGCCGCGAGATTGACGCTCAGCACGCGGATCGCCGACACGAAGCTGTACGCTGACCCGCAGGCTGCGCGGCAGGTCCTGCTCAACGTGCTGGACAACGCCGTGCGCTACACGCCGGACGGCGGACACATCACGGTCACCGCTGCGCCAGGACCGGCGGGCGTGCAGCTCGAGATCGCCGACACCGGTGTCGGCATCCCGGGCGAGCACCTGCCGCGGATCTTCGAGCGCTTTTACCGGGTTGACCCGGCGCGTTCCCGCGAGCTGGGAGGCACCGGCCTGGGTCTCGCGATCGTCAAGCACCTCGTCGAGGCCCACGGCGGCCGCGTCGAAGCGCTCAGCACTCTCGGTGCGGGCACGACGATCCGGATGCTCTTCCCCGAACGGATCGTAGGCTAGCCGCTCCCGGACCCGTTACGGAGGCGTGACGCGAGCGTCGCCGCGGGTTGACGCGGCGGCACCACGTTTGCCTCCGTGCGCATCGCGCTCGTCACCGACACCTACACGCCGCAGGTCAATGGCGTCACCACGATCGTTCGGCGGGTCGTGGAGATGCTCGGCCGGGCGCGTCAGCACGCCGTCGTGGTCGCGCCGGAGTACCCGGAAGGTCAGCCGGGTGCAGCGGCTGGCGAGCTGCGCGTCTCCTCTGTGGCCTTCCCTCCCTACCCGGCCCTACGCCTGTCGCTGCCGCAGCCGCGACGCGTCGCGCATTTCCTGGATGCGTTTCACCCCGACCTGGTGCACGTCATGACCGAGGGACCGTTGGGCGTGGTGGGACGGCGGTACGCGCTGCGGCGCGGCACGCCCCTCGTGACCAGTTACCACACCGACTTCCCCCAGCACAGCCGCTACTACGGACTGGCCCGCCTCGAGCCTCTGATCTGGCGGTGGCTCGTCTGGTTCCACCGTCCGGCGCAATTCGTCCACACACCGGGCGAGGCGGTCCGCGCCGAGCTGGCGCGGCGGGGCCTGGCCCATGTCCGGGTGTGGGGACGTTGCGTGGACACGGCGATGTTCGACCACCGGAAGCGGGACGCGGCCTTTCGCCACCGACTGGGCGTCCCATACGGCGCCGCACTGGTCCTGCACGTCGGGCGGATGGCCGCCGAGAAGAACCTCGAGACCCTGATCGCCGCATGGACGATCGCGCACGAGCAGCTGGGGAGTTCCGCCGCATTCGTGTTCGCCGGCGACGGGCCCCTGGCCCGCCGGTGCGCCGCCGCGATGCCCTGGGCGATCCAACTCGGCTTCCTGGAGGTCCCCGACCTGGCCACGCTCTACGCCAGCGCCGACCTGTGCGTCCTGCCGAGCCGCACCGAGACGTGCGGTCTGGTCGCCCCCGAGGCGATGGCCTCCGGCCTGCCGGTGATCGCGGCCGACGCCGGAGGCTTCCGCGAGAGTGTGACCGATGGGGTCACCGGTTTCCGGGTCGCGCCCGACGACATCCGCGGGTTCGCATCGGCCATTGCGCGGCTGGTGCTCGACCCCGCTCTGCGCCGCCGGATGTCGGAGGACGCGCGGCTCGCCGCCGTGATGCGGAGCGCCGACGACGAGAACGAGCGGCTCCTGGACGAGTACGCCGTCGCGATCGGACGGCAACTACAAGAGGATCGGCAATGGCGCGCTGCGTAGTGTTCCTGGTGGACGGGCTCAGACCGGACGCGATACGGTCCGAACTGGCACCCTCACTCCACGCCTTGGCGCAAGACTTTACCCACGCCCCCCACGCCTTCACCGTCCGTCCGAGCGCCACCGTCGCCGCGATGCTCTCGCTCTCCACCGGCGTCGGGCCCGCCACGCACCAGCTCGTGGAGCCGGGACTCGCCACCCTGCGAAAGCTCGGGAACCTCCGACCATTGCCGCGGGAACTCTCGGCGCGGCGGCTCCCGACCGTGGTCGTGGCTGGTGAGATCGCGGCGGTCGAGGTGCCGATGGCGCGGGTGCTGACGTCCGTGGCAGGGGTGAGTCGGTTCGTCACGACCGCCGGACCGGCGCGGCGGGTCGCCGCCGCGGCCCTCGGCAGGCTGCGGTTCGTGCCCGACGGCCTCGTGATCGTGTACGTGAACGACTGCGACCGCGCTGGCCACGCTGCAGGCTGGATGTCGGAGCCATACCTCAACGCGGTACGCGAGATCGACCGGGCGGTCGGACTGCTGCGCGCCTGCGTTGCCGACTCCCTCCTCCTCGTGCTGTCAGACCACGGCGGGGGCGGGGTCGAGCCGCGGGACCACGACACGCCACACCCGATCAACGACCGGATCCCGCTCGTCCTGGCCGGGCCGCGGATCCGGCGGCGGCACGTGCTGCGGGAGGCGGTGTCCCTGCTCGACATCCCACCGACGCTGCTGTGGTCGCTCGGTCTCGAGATCCCGGTCGAGTACGAAGGCCGCGTCCTGCACGACGCGTTCATCGCGGCCGAGGCCGTGGACGCGGTGGCCTGATGCGCTGGATCACTCACCTGGGCGACGCGGTGAGCACGATCGGCATCGGGCTCGTGCTGTGCCTGGCCGGCGGCCACCTCGCCGAGCTGGGGCGCGCCGCCCTGCTCGCCAATGCCCTGTCGAACCTGGCCGTGCAGATCCTCAAGCGCACGGTGGTGCGCGCCAGGCCGTGCGACGCCAACGGCGTTCCGCTCGCCCTGGTCGGCGTCCCCGATCCGTTCTCGTTTCCTTCGGGCCACAGCGCGGCGTCCACCGCGGTGGCTACGAGTATCGCCCTCGCGCACCCGTGGCTGGCTCCGGCCATGCTGCCGCTGGCGACGGCCGTGTGCCTCTCCCGCGTCCGGCTCCGCGTCCACCATCCCGTGGATGTGGTCGCTGGCGCGGCCCTCGGCCTCGCCGGGGCGCTGGCAATTCGCCTCGTCATGTAGCGCGGCCCGGGCCGGGCGGCGTGGGAGATGGTTCAGCCGTCAGGCCGAAAGCGCGTGGACGATGAGGTACGAGGCGGCCGCAAGCACCGCCGAGAAGGGAATGGTGAGAATCCACGCCCACACGATGCGGCCCGCGATGCCCCAGCGGACGGACGAGATCCGCTGCGTCGCACCGACACCGCTGATCGCACCGGTGATCGTGTGCGTGGTCGAGACGGGGACGCCGAAGTGCGAGGCGAGAAACAGGGACATCGCGCCCGCGGACTCCGCGCAGAAGCCTCCGTACGGCCGCAGTTTGGTGATGCGCTGACCCATCGTGCGCACGATCCGCCAGCCGCCGGCGAGCGTACCGAGCGCGATCGCGGCATGCGCCCACAGGATCACCCACAGCGGAATCACGCTCATCGTGGTGATGTGCATGAAGTGCAATGGAAACGTCTGAAAGGCAGCCTGCGCAGAGAACAGCAGCCCGACCACGATCCCCATCGTCTTCTGCGCGTCGTTGGTGCCATGGCCAAGGCTGTAGGCTGCGGCCGACACGAGCTGCAACCGGCGGAACCACGAGTCGATCTGGCGCGGGTGAGCACGCCGGAACGTCCACGCGACCGCGACCATCATCACGACGCCGAGTGCGAATCCGAGGAGCGGCGCGAGGAAGATGAACAGGATCGGCTTGACCCAGCCGCCCGGTACCAGCGCTCCGATGCCCACCTTGGCGATCGCCGCCCCCGCGTAGCCACCCATCAGTGCGTGGGACGAGGATGACGGGATGGCGTAGTACCAGGTGATCAGGTCCCAGGCGATGGCTCCGATCAGCCCGGCCAGGATCACTTGGGGGTCAATCACCGCGACCTTGATCAAGCCGCTGCCCATCGTCCTGGCGACTGCCGTTCCGAAGCCGAACGCTGCCACGAAGTTGAAGAACGCCGCCCACACGACCGCCAGCCGGGGCGAGAGTACGCGCGTGGAAACGACGGTGGCGATGGAGTTTGCGGAGTCGTGGAAGCCGTTGACGAAGTCGAACACGAACGCCACCAGAACGATGGCGAGCACGAAGGCGACGGTGCCGTTCATCCGCCCAGCTCCGAGTGGCACCGCCGACTCACGCGCTCCAGCACCCGGCCGTCCGCGCGCAATGTCACGGCTCCAAGAACGGGGCGGCCGGTAACGGCCCGGTAGGTGCTTGTGTAACAGCCATGTAACCGCGCGGCCGCCACCAGGCTCCGGTTGGCGCCGGTCGCTCCCAGGCGTTACGAAGCCGTTACTTCGTACCCATCCGAGCGTGACGTAGCCGGGTTTCCTTTGCGGGGATGATTTCCAGACGCCCCCCAGCACCAACCGTTCCCTTATGCAAGAGGACCCAGCTTATGGCACTCCTGTCTCGTCGAACGATCGCGGCGGTAGGGCTCGTCGCCGCGGGAGTCGCGGCGCCGCTGGCCGCTCAGACCCCGAGTCCGACCCCGAGTCCGATCACCGTCAGCGGCGTGGTGTACGCGCAGTGGGCCGCCCAGATGGACTCGCTGAGCCCCGCGAACAACTTCGACGTCACGCGGGCGTACATCAACGTGATCGGAAAATTCAACGGCGGGATCACGACACGCATCACCGGCGACATCTACCGTGACGGGGACGCCACGGCTGGCGGCGCCCTGCTCTACCGGCTCAAGTACGCCTACGCCGCGTGGACGCCCACCGGCAGCCCGCTCACCTTCCGGTTCGGCCTCACCCAGACGCCCTGGATCGACTTCGAAGAGGCGCTGTGGGACTACCGCATGGAAGGCTCCGTCGCAGTGGACCGGGCCGGCTACATGACGTCGTCCGACTTCGGCGTCGCTATGGACGGCAATTTCAACCGCGACCAGTTCAACTTCCAGGCGATGGCGGAGAATGGCGAGGGCTACAGCCACACGCCGGGCGACGACAACAAGGACTTCTCCGTGCGCGCCTCGTTCCGACTGCTGGCCACGGACGACGGCAGCCGCGTCGGCGGCCTGCGGATCTCGGGCTACGCGCAGTCAGGCACGCCGACCGGCGGAGGCTCCCGTAACCGCTACCTCGGCATGGTGTCGTTCCGCTCCAAGATGCTGACGCTGGCCGCCGAGTACACGTCGACCAAGGACAGCGCGACCGCCACGGCGAACTCCCTCAAGAACGGCAGCTTGTTCAGCGCCTTCGGCGTGCTGCACGTGGGAGCGTCACCGGTCGCGATCATCGGCCGGGTGGACGTCGTGAACCCGACCACCTGCACCAACTACGTCGCGGCCACGGACTGCCCGCTGGCGGCGCAGTACGACACGCGGACCATCATCATCGGCGGCGTGTCGTACCAGCTCAGCCCGAACGTGCGGCTCCTGGCGGACATCGATCGCACGTCCTACCAGACGCCCGCCGGCGCTGCCGCTCCCAAGACGCTCAGCCTGGCGCAGTTCCAGACCCAATTCACCTACTGAGGCGCGAGCACGTCATGACCAAGCCATTCGCGGCACTGCTGGCGGTCGCCACCGGGACGGTTCTCCTGGCGGGGAGCGCGACGGGGCAGGGCAGCATCCGGTTGACGGGGGCGGGGGCGACGTTTCCCTACCCCATCTACTCCAAGTGGGTGCTGGAGTACACGCACCTGCATCCCAACATCGAGATCAACTACCAGTCCATCGGCTCCGGCGGCGGCATCCGTCAGTTCACCGACCACACCGTGGACTTCGGCGCCAGCGACGGGCCGATGACCGACGCGCAGATCCAGGCGGTGAACGGGAACGTGCTGCACCTCCCCACCGTGCTGGGCGCGGACGTCCCGACCTACAATATCCCCGGCGTGACCACGCAGCTGCGGTTCACCGGTGATGTGCTGGCCGGCATCTTCCTCGGCCAGATAACGAAGTGGAACGATTCCCGCATCACCGCCATCAACCCCGGCGTCCAGCTCCCCGATCAGGATATCGTCGTCGTGCACCGGTCGGACGGCTCGGGCACCACGTACATCTGGACCGACTATCTTTCCAAGGTGAGCCCCGATTGGGCGCAGCGGGTGGGCAAGGGCACGTCCGTCAACTGGCCCGTGGGGCTCGGCGGCCAGGGGAACCCCGGCGTCGCCAATACGGTCAAGCAGACGCCGGGCTCCATCGGCTATGTCGAATTGATCTACGCCGTCCAGAACCACATCGACTACGGTTTGGTGGCCAACAAGGCCGGCAACTACATCCAGGCCTCCCTCGAGACCGCGACCCTGGCGGCCGCCGGAGCGATGGCGAACCTCGACCCGAACACGGACTTCCGGATCTCCATCACGAATCCGGACGGCCCCAAGGCGTATCCCATCGCCTCCTTCACCTGGTTGCTGATTCCGAAGGAAATGACGGACATGACCAAGGCGCGCACTCTCCTGGAGTTCGTGTGGTGGGCGACGCACGACGGCCAGCAGTACAACGAGGCGCTGGCATACGCCAAGCTCCCGGCGCCGGTCGTCCGGCTCGAGGAGGCGCGACTGAAGAGCGTCACCGTGGATGGTCGTCCGGTTCTCCCCCGCAACTACCGCGGGCGCTAGTCCTTTGACCGACATTCCCGTCACCGTTCTGGAGCCCGAGGCCGCACCACAGCCGACGGCCGAGGAACGCTGGCGGGCCCTGAAGACGGTGAGCCCGGGCGATGTGGTCTATCGCACCGTGCTCACCGTCTTCGCGCTCCTGCTGCCGCTGGTACTGGTGACGATCGCCCTGGAGCTTGGGGTGAACGCCTGGCCGGCGGCGGCCAAATTCGGCTTCGGGTTCCTCACCCGCAGCACGTGGGACCCGGTGCGCGGCGAGTTCGGCGCGCTCCCGCTCATCGTCGGCACACTGTATTCGTCCCTGGTCGCGCTGGTGATCGCCGTCCCGCTGGCCCTGGCGTGCGCGATTTTCCTGACCGAGTTCGCGCCGAAATGGGTGCGCGGGCCGGCGGCGACCCTGATCGAGCTGCTGGCCGCGGTGCCGAGCGTGATCTACGGGCTGTGGGGGATCTTCGTCCTCATCCCGCTGCTCCGGGATCATCTGTGGCCGATCGGGCGGCATGCGCTCGGCTGGCTCCCGATCTTCAGCGGCGTCTTCTACGGCCCGTCGGTCCTGGCCGGCGGCGTGATCCTCTCGATCATGGTGCTGCCCTACATCGCCGCGGTGTCGCGCGAGGTGCTGCTGGCGGTTCCGCCCTCGCAGCGCGAGGCCGGCCTCGCGCTCGGCGCCACCCGCTGGGAAACGGTGTGGACGGTGATCCTCCCCTACGGCCGGGCGGGGATCATGGGCGCCGTGATCCTCGGCCTCGGCCGCGCGCTGGGCGAAACGATGGCCGTGACGATGGTGATCGGGAACCGCCACGAGGTGTCGGCATCGCTGCTCCAGCCCGGCTACACCATCGCGGCGGCCATCGCCAACGAGTTCTCCGAGGCGGTGTCGGACATGCATCTCTCGGCGCTGTTCCTCGTGGGGGCGGTGCTGTTCCTCATCACCGTGGCCGTGAACGCCCTGGCCCGCGTGCTGGTATGGCGCGTCGCGCGCGGCGCGGCGATCGGGAGCACGGCCATATGATGCACGGTCGGCTCGCACGCCGGCTGGTGGGCTCCACCATGACGGGCGTCACCTACGGCGCGGCGGTGCTGGCCATCCTGCCGCTCGCGGTCATTCTGGGCATGCTGCTGCTGAAGGGCTTCGGGTCGATCGACTGGAATTTCTTCACCAAGTCGGCGGTGCCGGTGGGGGAGCCGGGCGGCGGCTTCGCGAACGCCATCGTCGGCACGCTGATCATCGTGGGCCTCGCCTGCGCGGTGGGCGTGCCGATCGGCGTGGCGACGGGTATCTTCCTCGCGGAATTCGGAGGCGGGCGGTTCGGCTTCATGATCCGGTTCGTCGCCGACGTGCTGAACGGCGTCCCATCCATCGTCATCGGCATCTTCGCGTGGACCTGGCTCGTGAAACCGATGGGCCGGTTTTCGGCCCTGGCCGGCGGATGCGCCCTGGCGGTGATCCTGGTGCCGATCCTGGCCCGGACCACCGAGGAGATGGTGCGCCTGGTGCCGAACTCGCTGCGCGAGGCGGCGCTCGCTCTGGGCTACCCCCGGTGGCGCACGTCGCTCCTGGTGGTGGCGCGCACGGCGGGCGCGGGCATCGTCACGGGCGCCCTCGTGGCGGTGGCCCGCGTGGCGGGCGAAACGGCGCCACTGCTCTTCACGGCGCTGGGAAACCAGTACTTCTCGACCCGGCTCCTGGCGCCGATGGCGGCGCTGCCGCTGCAAGTCTACGCCTATGCGCTCGGTCCGTACGACGAATGGCACCGGCAGGCGTGGGCAGGCGCCCTGGTCCTGATCGTGCTGGTTCTGGCCCTCAGCCTCGTGGCCCGGGCGGTGGTGCGTGCCAAGCGTCAGCACGCCTGAGCGCTCGCGGCGGGCTGCGCAGGTGACCCCACCGCCACCGCAGCCGGCAACTGCGCCCCCCCAGGCGGCGCCCGCGACCGTGCCGCGGCTCGCCACCGAGGCGCTCACCGCCTGGTACGGCAGCAGCTCCGGGGTGCGGGACGTCACGCTCGCCTTTCGCGAGAACACGGTCACCGCCCTCATCGGGCCGTCGGGCTGCGGCAAGTCCACGCTGCTGCGCTCCCTGAACCGGATGCACGAGCTGGTGCCGGGCACGCGCGTCACGGGGCGGGTCCTGCTGGACGGCTACGACATCTATGAGCCGGGCATCAACCCGATCCAGGTGCGCCGCCGCATCGGCATGGTCTTCCAGCGGCCGACGCCCTTCCCCACGATGAGCATCGCGGAGAACGTCGCCGCGGGACTCGTGATCGGTCCCAGGATTTCGCGCACCGAGCGCGCGGACATCGTCGAGTACGCCCTGAAGCGCGCGGCTCTGTGGGACGAGGTCAAGGACCGGCTCGGCGATTCGCCCCTCAACCTCTCGGGCGGGCAGCAGCAGCGGTTGTGCGTCGCGCGCACCGTGGCCCCGGAGCCCGAGGTGATCCTGCTCGACGAGCCGACCGCCTCGCTCGATCCCGCCGGCGCGGCCCACATCGAGGAGCTGGTCCAGGAGCTGAAGCGGGAGTTCACGGTCGTGATCGTAACGCACAACCTGCAGCAGGCGGGGCGGGTCTCCGACACGACCGCGTTCTTCTACCTCGGGGAGCTGATCGAGGCCGGCCCGACCACCCGGATCTTCACTGCCCCGCTGAAGCCGCAAACCGAGGCCTACATCACCGGGCGCTTCGGATGACCGCCGCCCCCAAGGTCCGGGTCACGCCCGGCGGCACCGTGCGGCTCATCGGCACCCTGGCTTCGACCAACTATTCGTTCTGGTACGGTGCCAAGCAGGCGCTGTTCGACATCAGCGTCGAGGCCAAGCCCAACGCCGTCACCGCGTTGATCGGTCCGTCCGGCTGCGGGAAGTCCACCTTCCTCCGCTCGATCAACCGGCTCCAGGAGCTGCTGCCGGCCACGCGGCACCGGGGCGACATCGCGTTCGACGGCGAGTCGGTGTTCCGCCCGTCGGTGGACCCCGTCGAGCTGCGCCGCCGGATCGGGATGGTGTTTCAGCGCCCGAACCCGTTTCCCAAGACCGTCTTCGACAACGTCGCCTACGGCCCGCGGGTGACCGGGTCGGCCGGCGAGAGCGAACTGCCCGAAATCGTGGAGCGGTCACTCCGCAGCGCCGCGCTGTGGGATGAGGTCAAGGACCGGCTCGACGACCCCGGCACCTCGCTCTCGGGTGGCCAGCAGCAGCGGCTGTGCCTCGCCCGCGCGCTGGCCAACGAGCCTGAAGTGCTGCTGATGGACGAGCCGTGCTCCGCCCTGGACCCCATCGCTACGCAGAAGATCGAGGAGCTGATCATCGACCTCAAGCGCTACTACACGATCGTCATCGTGACGCACAACATGCAGCAGGCCGCGCGCGTGTCCGACTACACGGGGTTCTTCTTTCTCGGCCGGCTGGTCGAGTTCGGGACCACGCAACAGATCTTCACCAGCCCGCGCGACGAGCGCACCGACGCCTACATAACCGGGAGATTCGGATGAGCACGCCCCTGGAGCCCAACCGCCACTTCCACGAGGAGCTGTCACACCTCAAGCAACGCCTGCTGGCGGCGTCGGCGGAGGCGGAGACGGCGGTCGGCAACGCCGTCGAGGCGCTGCTCTCGCGCGACCGGGCCAAGGCGCTGGAGGTGATCCGGGGCGACCGCACCATCAACACGCTGGAGAGCAGCATCGAGGAGCAGGCGTTCCAGCTCATTGCGCTGCACCAGCCGATGGCGAAGGACCTGCGGCTCATTTTCGCCGCCGTCCGGATCGTGGGAGACCTGGAGCGCGTGGGTGACCACGCGGTGAACATCGCGCAGTCGGCGGAGCACCTGGCCAGCTACCCGCACATCGTCCCGGCACCCGAGATCGTCGAGATGGCGCGGCTCTCCCGGCAGATGCTCTCGGACGCGCTCTCGGCGTTCGTCAGGGGCGACGCCCCACTGGCGCGGGCCGTGTGCCGGCGCGACGACGCGGTGGACTCCCTGAACGACTCCGTGTTCCGCATCTTGCTCACGCATATGATGGAGGATCAACGGGTTATCAAACCAGGGATGGAGCTGATCCTGGTCAGCCGGAACCTCGAGCGGGTGGCCGACCTCGCCACGAACGTGGCCGAGGACGTAGTTTTCCTGGAGGAAGGGAAGACCATCAAGCATCACGCCGAGGACGAGCGGCCCGCGCCGGACGCCGCCTCTTGAAGGAACCATGGGTATCCACGACCCGCACAGCTTTCCCGGGCGGCTGATCGTCGTCGAGGGCATCGACGGCTCCGGCAAGTCCACCCAGCTCTCCCTGCTCCAGACATTCCTGGTGTCGGAAGGCTACGACGTGTCGTTCACGGAGTGGAACTCCAGCCCGATCGTGAAGGACACGACCAAGCGCGGCAAGAAGAAGAACCTGTTTTCCCCGACGACCTTCTCGCTGATCCATGCGACCGACTTCGCCGACCGGCACGAGCGCTCGATCCTGCCGCCGCTGCAGGCCGGCCTGATCGTGCTGGCCGACCGCTACGCGTACACCGCCTTCGCGCGCGACGCGGCGCGCGGCTGCGACCCCGCGTGGATCAGGAACATGTACGACTTCGCCACCCGTCCGGACCTGTCGCTCTACTTCAAGGTGGACATCGACACGGCGGTCGCGCGGATCACCGGAGGCCGGATCCAGCTCAAGTTCCACGAAGCCGGGATGGACCTTGGCCTGTCGCCCGACCCGATCACCTCGTTCCGCGTCTTCCAGAACCGGGTGCTGGAGGAGTACAACCGCGTGGCCGACGAGTTCAGCCTGACGGTGCTCGACGGCGGGCGGTCCGTGGTGGAGCAGCAGCGCGAGATGCGCAAGCTCGTCAAGCCCATCTTGAAGAGCCTGCGCCGGACGCATGCGCCGCGCACGGCTCCGGCCAGCGCCTCGCTGCCCGCCACCGGCACGCGATGAGACCACGATGATGGAGACCCGCTTCTACGGTTCCGGCCTCGCGAAACTCGCGATGGCGAGCGACCTGCCGGGCAACCTGATTGTCGTCGAAGGGGCCGACGGCGTGGGGCGCTCAACCCACATCGAGCTGCTCCAGGGCTGGCTCGAGGGACAGGGTTTCGCCGTCTCGTCGACCGGCCTCGTGCGCTCGGCGCTCACGCGGCGCGGCATCGAGCTGGCCAAGGAAGGGCATTCCTTCGACCGGACCACGATGGCGCTGTTCTATGCCACGGACCTCGCCGACCGGGTCGAGCACGAGATCATCCCGGCGCTGCGCAGTGGGTTCGTGGTCCTGGCGGACCGCTACATCTACACCACCATCGCGCGCGGGGCGACCCGCGGCCTCGGTCGCGAATGGCTCGCCAAGCTGTACGGCTTCGCGCTGGTTCCGCGGCGCGTGTTCTTCCTCAGGCTCGATCCCGACGAGTTGATCCGCCGCACGCTGCGGCGCGGCGGGGAGCTGGACTACTGGGAGGCCGGGCGCGATATCGGGCTGGCGCCGGACCTGTACAGCTCGTTCCGCAAGTACCAGAGCCTGATGCTTCAGGAATTCGACCGGATGGCCGACCAGTACGGCTTCACCACCATCGACGCGTCCCGCTCGGTCGAAGACGTCCAGGCCGAGCTGCGGCGCGAGGTCGCCAATCTGCTCGATCCGACGCTGCTGACGCCGGTGGCCGATGTCGCCGACGACTGAGCGTTTCGCCGCCATCGACGTCGGCTCCAACTCGATTCGCTGCCTGATCGCCGAGCGCGGCGAGGACGGGCACCTCCAGGTCATCGACGATCTCAAGGACCAGCCGCGGCTGGCGCGCGGGCTCTCGTCCAGCGGCGTCCTCGCCGCGGAGTCGGTGGAGCGCGCCCTGGAGTCGCTCGGTCGCATGGTCCAGGCCGCCGAGCGCCGCGGGGCCTCGCGGCTCGCGCTGGTGGCCACCGCCGCGGTGCGCGACGCCGCGAACGGAGCGGAGTTCGCCGAGCGGGTGAAGCAGGAACTGGGCATCCCGCTGGAAGTGATCGACGGGGAGACCGAGGCGCGGCTGGCGTTCCTCTCCGTGAGCGAGCACTTCCCGATCGGCCGCGGGCGCGCTGTGGTGGCCGACATCGGCGGCGGCAGCCTCGAGCTGGTGCTGGCGGTGGGCGGACTGGTGGACCGCGTGGTGTCCCTGCCGTTCGGTGCGGTGCGGCTGACGGAGCAGTATCTGGCGGGCAGCGGCGACGCCGGCGAAGGGGTGCGGCGCCTCAGGGGCGCCGTGCGGCAGAAGCTGCGCCGCGCGGTCCCGAACCGCGAGTGGGCAGCGGCCAAGCTGTTCGGCTCCGGGGGCACGTTCACCAACCTCGCGCGCGTCGCCGCCGCCCGGGACCGCGGCGCGGTGCCGCCCGGCGGCATCCACGGCTCGTCGGTCCCGCTCCCCGAGCTGCAGCGCATCCTCGAGTGGCTCGCCGCCATGAGCGTCGAGGAGCGGCGCAAGGTCAAGGGCCTGAACCCGGCGCGCTCGGACATCATCGTCGCCGGCCTCGCGGTCGCGGCCGAGGTGCTGGAGTTGTTCGACGCGCCGAAGGTCACCGTCTCGGCGTTCGGCCTCAGGGAAGGGCTGCTGATCCACCTGTCGCGCCCGGCGGCCGACGCTCCGGCGCCGACCAAGGCCAAGGTGCTGCGCCGCTTTGCCGACCGCTGCCGCACCGACCGCCGCCACGGCGAGCAGACGGCGCGCCTGGCCCGGAAACTGTTCGACGTGCTGGGCAAGCGGCTGGGCTGCGCCCCGGAGGACTGGGACCTGCTCGAGGCGGCTGCGCTGCTCCACGACGTCGGACAGCTGGTGTCGTACCGCAGCCACCACAAGCACAGCTACCACCTCATCGCGCACGCCGAGTCGCTGCCGTTCACGCCGCGCGAGCGGCTCCTCGTCGCGTTGATCAGCCGGTACCATCGCAAGCGGAATCCGAGCAAGAAGCATCTCGAGTTCGCGTCGCTCGAGGCGGAGGACCGCGCGCTGGTGCGCCGCCTGGCGGCGCTGCTCCGAGTCGCCTGCGGCCTGGACCGCGGGCACGTCTCCGCCGTGGAGGCGATGCGGCTGCGGCTGATGCCGGATCGCCTGCTGGTGGACGTGGTGCCGCGGCTGGTGACGACGGACCTGAAGCTCGAGCTGTGGGGCGCACAGCGGAAAGCGGACCTGCTGGGCAAGCTGCTGGGGCGCGAGGTGGTGGTGCGGATCGCGCCGCTGGTCGAGACGAAGAGCGCGTCCTAGTAGGGCTGGCCGCCGGCGGGGACCGCGCAGCTCCCGCTCCGGCAGCTGGCCGTGTGCGCGTTGGGCTGCGCCAGCAGCTCCGCCAGGGAAAGCGGTGCGGGGCCGAGGCAGCCCACGAAGCTCACGCCGCTCGACGTGCCGATCCGGCTCGCGCCCGCGCCGATCATCGCCAGCGCCGTGGCGCAGTCGCGCACCCCGCCGGCCGCCTTCACGCCCAGGTCGTCACCCACGGTCAACCGCATCAGCCGCACCGCCTCGACCGTCGCGCCGCCGGCAGGGTGGAACCCGGTCGACGTCTTGACGAAGTGCGCGCCGGCCAGCTTTGCCACCGCCGACGCCTTCACGATGTCCTCCGGGGCCAGGACCGCGCTCTCGATGATCACCTTCACCAGCGCGCCGCCCCGGCGGCACGCCTCCACCACCGCGCGGACGTCGTCCTCGACGTGACGCCACTCGCCGCCCCTGATGTGGCCGATGGCGGCCACCATGTCCACCTCGGCGGCGCCGCGCGCGACCGCGTCGGCCGCCTCCGCCGCCTTCACTTCGGACGTCGTCGCGCCCAGCGGGAAGCCGCATACGCTCGCCACCGCGACATCCGTCCCGGACAGCTCCGCGGCACACAGGTCCACCCAGACGGGATTGACGCACACCGCGGCAAACCGATGTTCCCGCGCCTCCGCGCACAGCTTCACGATGTCGGCCCGCGTGGCCTCCGCCTTGAGCAGCGTGTGGTCCACGAAGTCCGCGACCCGCCGGGGCCCTGCCGCCGGCGTCCAGGCCGCGAGCTGGACCTGCGGCCCGCGCCACGAGATGTCCTCCAGCGGCCGCGCGGTGCTCCCGCCCGACGGATGCACAGCCACGGCGCCCGCCACCGCGTGTGGCGGCGCGCCTGAGCGGGCGTGCGATTGGCGCAGCACCCGGCGCACCACGTCCGCCGCCAGCCGGTCGAGCTCCTTGTCGTTCATAGCACCTGCTTCCCGCCGATATCCACGCGGTCCAGCACGCCCACGATCACGGCCTGCACCGGCAACCACGGATCGTCGAAGATCTTCCGCGCCGACGACCCCTCCTGCACCACCAGCACGCGGTCGCCGACGCCAGCGTCCACCACGTCAAGCGCGATGACCTCCGCCCCCTCCGGTTTCATGTCGAGCGCGAGCCGGCGCACCAGGAGGAGTTTCTTGCCCTCCAGGCGCTCGTTCTTGTGGGTGCTGACGACGTCACCGACGACGGTTGCCAAGTACACTCGGGCTCCTCCAACGGGGACGTGATGAGGTGATGCCGGGTGATGATGTGATGAGGTGATGGCGGGTGCGAGGCCATCATCACTTCATCACCCCATCACACCATCACTTCATCACCTCCCCGTCCCCTTTCGGGCCGACATCGAGCCGGTCCACCTTCCCCACCACGGCCGCGTCCACCGCCACATCGAGCTTCCACAAGGCGATCGACGCCTCTCGCGCCGTGATGTAGTAGCACAGTTCCCCCGGGCCGAGGCCGAACGTGTCCGCCGCCACCAGCGGTGTGCCGCGGTCGTTCCCGGACGCGTCCACCGGCTGGAGCCACTGCAGCGGGATCGCCTGCAGCGTCTCCTGCTTCACGGTGCTCACCACCCGCCCGACAATCCGCGCCAGATACAAGGACCGGGCCCACCCTTCGATCGCAGCGTTCGGTGATGGTTCAGTTCGGCGGTGCGGTGCAGCGTCGAGTGTCCGCCCTGCCTCCCGCCGTCTCCCGCCTCACAACCACTCGCAACTCGGCGTCTCGCAACTGTTCTGCCTTCCGCGCTTTCCGCCCCTGCACTCTGCCGAGTTTCAGCCCCACCGCACACGCTGCGGCGCCCACGGATTCTGTCTTCGCGACTCCAGATACGCCTGGTTCGCGAACAGCTTGATGGTTGCCGCCCCGACGACGAAGCCTCCAATATGCGCCCAGAACGCCACACCGCCATTGCCCTGCGCTCCGGCCAGCTCCGGCAACCCGCCCAGGAACTGGAGCACGATCCAGTAGCCGAGCATCGCCCAGGCTGGCAGCGCGATCGTCGTCAGGAAGAAGCCGAGCGGCACCAGCGTGTACACCCGGACCCGCGGATACAGCACCAGGTAGGCTCCCATCACCCCGCTGATGGCGCCCGACGCTCCGACCACCGGCACCGGCGAGGCGGGATCCATCGCCACCTGCGCCAGCGCAGCCGCGGTCCCGCACATCAGGTAGAAGACGGCGAACCGCACCCGCCCCATCGAGTCTTCGATGTTGTTCCCGAAGATCCAGAAGAACCACATGTTCATGATGATGTGCATCCACGAGCCGTGGAGAAACATCGAAGTCAGCACGTGCCCGTAGTGGCGGGCGCCCTCCACCTGACAGTAGAGATCGGGCCCCATCTGGAGCGTCGTGCCCGCCGCCACCTGCCCCGTCAGCTCCCCCGGAATCAACCCCAGGTCGCACACCGACCTCGCCAGCGGCAGCGCCGTCCCTCCGCCCTGCACCAGGATCCACACGAGCACGTTCAGCGCGACGATCGTGTAGGTGACGACGGGAGTCGTGAGAGTGGGGTTCTCGTCGCGATAGGGGATCACGCGCCCAACCTAACCAGTCGTCCGGTGGTGTCAACGCACCACCAAGCGTGGCAACGTGTTAGCTCGCTGCCGAATTGGCAGAAAAGCGGGGCACGTCCCTTGCTCCTGCGACGGTGTGCGCCTGATGCACATCTACCTTTGATGCGTTCGGAGATCGAGCCATGGCTGAGAAGATCATCGGCATAGACCTGGGCACCACCAACTCCGTGGTCGCGGTGATGGAGGGCGGGGATCCGGTCGTGATCCCGAATGCCGAGGGCGGCCGTACCACGCCGTCGGTCGTCGCGTTCACCAAGGACGGCGAGCGGCTGGTGGGCCAGGTGGCCAAGCGGCAGGCGGTCACCAATCCGACCAACACTGTCTTCTCGATCAAGCGGTTCATGGGTCGGCGCACCGGCGAGGTGGTCGAGGAAACCAAGCGTGTGCCCTACCGGGTGGTGGCCGGCCAGGGCGATCTGGCGTCGGTCGAGATCAGCGGCAAGCGGTACACGCCGCCGGAGATCTCGGCGATGATCCTCCAGAAGATGCGGCAGACGGCGGAAGACTATCTCGGCCACAGGGTCGAGAAGGCGGTCGTCACGGTCCCGGCGTACTTCAACGACTCCCAGCGGCAGGCCACGAAGGACGCGGGCAAGATCGCCGGCCTCGACGTGGTGCGGATCATCAACGAGCCGACAGCGTCGGCACTGGCGTACGGCCTCGACAAGAAGAAGGAGGAGAAGGTCGCGGTCTACGACCTTGGCGGCGGCACGTACGACATCTCCATCCTCGAGCTGGCCGAGGGCGTGTTCGAGGTCAAGAGCACCAACGGCGACACGCACCTGGGAGGCGACGATTTCGACCAGCGGGTGATTGACTGGCTGGTCGGCGAGTTCAAGCGCGACCAGGGGATCGACCTGTCCAAGGATGCGATGGCGCTGCAGCGCCTCAAGGAAGCGGCGGAGAAGGCCAAGTGCGAGTTGTCGACCGTGATGCAGACGGAGATCAACCTGCCGTTCATCACCGCCGACCAGTCGGGGCCCAAGCATCTCAACATCACGCTGACCCGGGCCAAGCTCGAGAGCCTGGTGGACGACCTGGTGCAGCGCACGCTGGAGCCGATGAAGAAGGCGCTGGCGGACGCGAACCTCAAGCAGGGGGACGTGAACGAGGTCATCCTGGTCGGCGGGCAGACGCGCATGCCGAAGGTCCAGGAGATCGTGAAGGAGTTCTTCGGGAAGGAGCCGCACAAGGGGGTCAACCCGGACGAGGTCGTGGCGATCGGCGCCGCGATCCAGGGCGGCGTGCTGGCCGGCGAGGTCAAGGACATCCTGCTGCTCGACGTCACGCCGCTGTCGCTCGGCATCGAGACGCTCGGCGGGGTGACGACGGTCCTGATCCCGCGGAACACGACGATTCCGACCAAGCGCTCGGAGGTGTTCTCGACGGCGGACGACAACCAGACGACGGTCGAGATCCACGTGCTGCAGGGCGAGCGGGAGATGGCGATCGACAACCGGACGATCGGCAAGTTCCAGCTCACCGGGATCCCGCCGGCACCGCGCGGCATGCCGCAGATCGAGGTGACGTTCGACATCGATGCCAACGGCATCCTGCACGTCACGGCGAAGGACAAGGCGACGGGCAAGGAGCAGAAGATCCGGATCGAGGCCTCCTCCGGGTTGTCGGACAAGGAGATCGACCGGATGATGAAGGCCGCCGAGGAGCACGCGGCCGACGACAAGCGCCGGCGCGAGGAGATCGAGACGAAGAACCGGCTCGACGCATTGGTGTACGATGTGGAGAAGAACTCGAAGGAGTGGTCGGACAAGCTCGAGGCCTCGGTCAAGAAGCGGCTCGAGGAAGCCGTCGACGGCGCCAAGAAGGCGCTGCGCTCCGGCGACGCCGGTGAGATCCGCAAGGCGTCGGAGGCGCTGTCGGGTGCCTACAGCGAGGCCGGCCGCTCCCTGTACCAGAGCCAGACGGCCAGCGCGTCCGGGTCGGCCGACCAGCCGGCCGGCGACGCCCCCGCGGGCGGGGCCGAGCGCAAGAAGGACGAGGCGGTGGACGCGGACTACGAGATCGTGGACGACTCCAAGCCGGGGAAGTAGCAACTGGCGGGGGAGCGCGGGTGTATCAGGGTTCATTCCAGGATAGCGGAGGCAGTCGCATGTCGTCGAGGAGTCGGGACTTGCTCAAACTGGGCGGAATCGTCGCCGTGGCGTTCGCCGCTGGACTGGCGTTCGCGTCGGCGCTCAATCTCCCGCGGCCGGGCCAGGCGCAGTCGGCGCGGGGCCTGCACTACGTCACGGCCTCCGCCGGATCCGGCGCACGCACGGCGGACGGTGTGCTGCCGAGCTTCGCGGACATCGCCGAGCGCGTGCGGCCTTCGGTGGTCTACATCGAGACGCAGAGCAAGGTCCAGGCGGCGCCGCACCCGGAGCTGCCGCCGGGCTTCGACTACTTCTTCGGCCCGAACCAGAACCCGCGCAGGCCGCAGATCCGGCGGGGCTCGGGCTCGGGGTTCATCGTCTCCCAGGACGGCTACATCCTGACCAACAACCACGTCGTCGCCGACGCCGATCACGTGAAGGTCACGCTCCTCGACAATCGCGAGTTCGATGCGCGGGTCGTGGGCCGGGACGCGGCGACGGACGTCGCGGTCATCAAGATCAGCGCCAGCGGCCTGACCCCGATCCCGCTGGGGAATTCGGACGCGCCGCGGATCGGTGACTGGGTCCTGGCGGTGGGGAATCCGCTCAACCTGCAGTTCACCGTCACCGCGGGGATCGTGAGCGCCAAGGGCCGGACCCTCGAGGGCCTGCAGGATCCTGCGGACCGCTACCAGATCCAGGATTTCATCCAGACCGACGCCGCGATCAACCCGGGCAACTCGGGTGGCCCGCTGGTGAACCTCGACGGTGAGGTCATCGGCATCAATGCGGCGATCGCGTCGCAGACCGGCTACTACGAGGGCTACGGCTTCGCGGTCCCGATCAACCTCGCGCGCAAGATCATGGACGATCTCATCGCCACCGGACGGGTGCAGCGCGCGATCCTGGGCGTCGCCATCGGGCAGGTCCGACCGGAGGACGCTGAGGCGGTGGGCCTGAAGGACGTCCGCGGCGTCGTGATTGAGGACTACAGCAGCCCCAGCTCCCCGGCCAAGGCGGCGGGGCTGCAGGTCGGTGACGTCATCGTCGCCCTCAACGACACGGCCATCGATCACGTGGCCCAGCTCCAGACCATCGTGGGGTTCAAGCGCCCCGGCGAGATCGTGCACGTGCAGGCGGTGCACTCGGGCGGCCAGACGCGTACCTACGACGTGCGACTCGCCGCGGTCGAGCCCGCCGACAGCGGGGCCGTGGCGAGCACCGGCGGCAGCCGCGACAAGCCCGTGGGCCCGGCGGAGGAGGTATCGCGCAAGCTCGGCATCAGCGTCGAGAGCCTGAGCGCCGAAGACGCGCAGCGCGTCGCGAGCGAGTGGCGTGGACCGATCGTGACCGACGTCGCGGAGGACGGGCCGGCGTTCCAGAAGATTGCTCCACCGTCGCCCGGCGGCGGCGCCGACGTCATCTTCCAGGTGGATGGGACGCGCGTCCGGACGCTGGAGGAATTCCAGCACGCCGTGCACGGCTTGCAGTCGGGCCAGATCGTGACCCTCTTCGTCGCCAACGTGGGCGGCAGCATCCCGACGCGGCGGGTGGTGCGCATCCGCGTGCGGTGACGGCGGCCCGCTGAGGCCCGCCCGACCCCGAGCGCCCGCACCCGCGGGCGCTCGTCGTCTCGGTCGGCAGCGGTTATCTTGCGGCGTGGCGGAAACTCGCGAAAGTGGCGGAATTGGTAGACGCGCGGGCCTTAGGAGCCCGTGGGGCAACCCGTGGGGGTTCGAATCCCCCCTTTCGCATTATGACTGAGACCGGGATCGAGATCGCCGCCGCCGCGCAGGACGCGGCGCGCCGCACCTACGCCGTGACGGTGAGCCCCGAGCGCGTGCGCGCGGCCGAGGCCACGACCACCGAACGGTACGCGAGGCAGCTCAAGGTGCAGGGGTTCCGCAAGGGGAAAGCCCCGCCGGCGGTGGTGCGGCGCCGGTTCGGCGACGCCATCCGCCAGTCCGTGATCGAGGAGCTGCTGCGCGCCTCGTGGGAGGCGGCCCGCGAGCAGGACGGCCTCAAGCCGATCGCCGACCCGCAGGTGCGCAACGTCAAGTTCGAGGACGGCGCCCCGCTCACCTTCGAGCTGCTGGTCGACGTCAAGCCGGAGATCGCGCTGGAGCGGCTGGGAGGCTTCCGGCTGACCCGCCGGGTGGCCGCCGTCACCGACGAGATGGTGGAGGCGCAGATCACGACGCTGCGCGAACAGCATGCTCCGTGGGTGCCCGCCGCCGACCGCGCCAAGCCCGGGGATCTCGTCGAGGCCACCATCACCAACCTCGACGCCCAGCCGGAGGGAGCCGAGCCGGCGAAGGACGAGCCGGTGCGCTTCGTCCTCGGCCAGGGCCGCGCGCTGCCCGAGCTGGAGTCCCGCCTGATGGAGCTGGACCCCGGCGGCACGTGGGAGGGGGCGCTGCGCTTCCCGGACGACCACACCGACGAGGCCAAACGCGGGCAGAGCCGGCGGGTGCGCGTCACGCTGGGCGAGGTCAAGCGGCAGGCGCTGCCGGAGCTGACCGACGAGTTCGCCCGCGAACTCGGCGAGTTCACATCGGTGGACGCACTGCGGGCAGCGGTCCGTACGGACCTGCACGCCGAGGCGCAGCGCGAAGCCGACGCCCGGGTGCGGGGCGAGCTGATCGACCAGATCGCCGCCGCCAACAATGTCTCCGTGCCGCCGTCGCTGCTGGACCGGGCGCTGGCCGCCTACGTCGCCGCCTACGGCGTTCCGGACGACCAGCGCGGCCGGTTCGCCGGCGAGTTCCGGCCGGTGGCGGAGGCCGGGGTGCGGCGCGACCTGATCCTCGAGACGGTCGCGGAGCGGGCCGGCCTCGCGGCGACCGCCGACGCAGTCTCTGCCCGCATCGCGGAGGTCGCGCAGCGCCGCGGGGACACCCCCGCCGCGGTGCGCGCGGCCCTGGAGAAGGCGGGGCGCCTGCGCGAGCTGGAGCGGTCCATCACCGAAGAAAACGTGTTCACCCACCTCCTCGGTCAGAGCACCGTGGAGGACTCACCAGCCACCCGTTGACACAGGGCGATTCCGTGGGAGACCGAGACGACGTGTCCACGCTCTATCCGCCGTACATCATCGAGCGCTCGAGCCGTGGTGAGCGCACGTACGACATCTTCTCCCGGCTGCTGATGGACCGGATCATCTTCCTCGGCGTGCCGATCAATGACGACGTGTCGAACATCGTCATCGCGCAGCTGCTCTTCCTCCAGGCCGACAGCCCGGAGAAGGACATCTACGTGTACCTCAACTCTCCGGGCGGGCTGGTCTCCAGCGGCATGGCCATCTACGACACCATGCAGCACATCAGCGCCCCGGTGAACACCATCTGCATGGGCATGGCCGCTTCGATGGGCTCGTTTCTCCTGGCCGCGGGACGCAAGGGGAAGCGCAGCGCCCTGCCGCACTCGCGGATCATGATGCACCAGCCGTCGGGTGGCACGCAGGGCACCGCCGCCGACATCGAGATTCAGGCCCGGGAGATCCTCTACCTCAGGGGCAAGCTGAACGAGCTGTACGCCAAGCACACCGGCCAGACGGTGGAGCAGATCGAGAAGGACATGGACCGGGACCGCTTCATGTCGGCCGAGGAGGCGAAGCAGTACGGCATTATCGACCACGTCCTGGCGCCGGGCGCGGTGCTGGAAGTGGGCGCGAAAAGCTAGCCGGCGCTTGACTCCCGGCGCGGCGGTCCGGCATATTCGCCTCAGCGACCTTTAACCAGGCACCGAACGCATGTCCAACGACCGCCATCTGCGCTGCTCCTTCTGCGGCAAGTCGAAGGACTCGGTCCGGAAGTTCATCTCCGGACCGTCGGTGTACATCTGCAACGAGTGCATCGCGCTGTGTAACGAGATTCTGGCGGAGGACGAAGAGCGCGAGGTCGCCGACGCGATCACCCAGGTCCCGACCCCGGTCGAGATCAAGGAAGTGCTGGACCAGTACGTGATCGGGCAGGAACAGGCCAAGAAGGCCCTGGCCGTCGCCGTCTACAATCACTACAAGCGCATCAACTCGCAGTCGCTCAAGGACAACGACGTCGAGCTGGAGAAGTCCAACATCCTGCTGATCGGGCCCACCGGCGTCGGCAAGACGCTGCTCGCCCAGACGCTGGCCCGGCTGCTCGATGTCCCCTTCACCATCGCCGACGCCACGACCCTCACCGAGGCCGGCTACGTCGGCGAGGACGTCGAGAACATCCTGGTCCGGCTGCTCCAGGCCGGCGACTTCAACGTCACCGAGTGCGAGCGCGGCATCGTCTATATCGACGAGATCGACAAGATCGCCCGCAAGAGCGAGAACCCCAGCATCACGCGCGACGTCTCGGGGGAGGGCGTACAGCAGGCGCTGCTCAAGATCCTCGAGGGCACGATCGCGTCGGTCCCGCCGCAGGGCGGCCGCAAGCACCCGCAGCAGGAATACATCCAGATCAACACCAAGGACATCCTGTTCATCTGCGGCGGCGCGTTCGACGGGCTCGAGAAGATCATCGAGTCCCGCACCGGGCGCCGGCGCATCGGCTTCACCAAGGACGAGGTCGAGCGCGGGGTGCCGGTGCTGCAGCGCCGCAACCCGTACGGCGAGGTGGAGCCCGACGACCTGCTGCGCTACGGCCTGATCCCGGAGCTGATCGGCCGGCTGCCGGTCACGGTCCCGCTCGAAACCCTCGACGAGGACGCGCTGGTGCGCATCCTGGTGGAGCCCAAGAACGCGCTCACCAAGCAGTACAAGAAGCTGTTCGAGCTGGAGGACGTGCGGCTCACCTTCGAACCGGAGGCGCTGCGGGCCGCCGCGCAGCTCGCCATCAAGCGGGGCGCGGGGGCGCGCGGCCTCAGGGCGATCCTCGAGAAGGTGATGACGGAGATCATGTTCGACCTGCCGGCGCGGGACGACGTGGCCGAGGTGGCGATCACCCGGGAATGCGTCCTCGAGGGTCGCCAGCCGCTGATCGTGACGGAGCGACCGCGCGCGAAGAAAGAGGCCTGAGGTGCCGAACCAGGACGCCCCCTCTCCGAGGGGGCTTTTGGTAAGCGAGTTCGTGACCACGCTGGCCAAGTGGAGCGCGCCGATCCCCGGCCCGGCACTGCCGGAGATCGCCTTCGCCGGCCGGAGCAACGTGGGGAAGTCGAGCCTCATCAACCTGCTGATGGGACGCCGGGACCTGGCGCACGCGAGCCGCGTGCCCGGCAAGACACGCATGCTGAACGTGTACCGCTGGGGGCCGGGCTGCTACCTGGTGGACCTCCCGGGCTACGGCTGGGCGCGGGCCGCTGCCGACGAGCGGGCGGTGTGGCAACGTCTCGCGATGGCGTATCTGGCCCGCCGGGAAATGCTGGCGGGCGTCGTCTGGCTGCTCGACATCCGCCGCGAGCCCTCGCCCGACGACCGGGCGCTGGGCGCCCGGCTCCGGGAGCGCGGCGTGCCGACCCTGGTCGCCCTCACCAAGGCCGACCAGGTGCCACGCGGCCAGCGGCTGGCGCGGGCGGCAGCCATCGCCATGGTGCTGGAGCTGGATGCCGCAGAGTTTGTCCTGACGAGTTCGCGGACCCGTGAAGGCGCGGAGGATCTCCGTGACAGCGTACTGGCGCACGTTGGCTGAGGCTGCGGCGCTCGCCGCAGCCGTCTTCGTGGCACCGGCGGGGCTGGCCGCCCAGGGCACCGACCTGCCGCCCCCGGGGTTCGGTTCGCTCCGGCAGGACCAGGTGGCGGTGATGATCACGACGGACAACCTCGCCGTGCGGGTGCTGCCGCTCGACGAGCACGTCATCCGCCTGCTCGCACCCGACACCTACAGCTCGCTGCACGCCTTGATGCAGAGCCGGAGCGCAGCCCTCGCCGCGGCGGCGCGCAGCCTGGGGCGGGACAGCGTCGCAGTGTTCTTCGTGACCTTCTTCGGGCTCCAGCCGCAGACCACCTTCGTCCCCGACCAGGTCTCGATCCAGAGCCAGGGTATCTTCTACCGGCCGCTCGACATCATCCCGCTCTCGCCGCAGTGGGGCGACTCGCGGGTCGACCAGCGACAGCAAGCCTCGGCGATCTACCTCTTCGACCCCACGATCCCCGTGCTGCAGACGTTCACCGTGTTCTACGGCAACCAGTTTTCCGCCAACTTCGACAACTCCATCACCTTGCTCCAGAGCGAGCGCGCCCGCGTCCTGGCGCGCGCCGCGCAACAGCAGCCGCAACAGTAGCGATGCCCGCCGCCCTGTCGCTCGCGCTCGGCAGCGGGGCCGCGGCGCTGGCAGGCGCGCTGCTCCTGCTCGAGCGGCGGCGCCGCCGCAGCCTGTTCGAGCTGCTCCGGCGCGGCAAGGAACAGTGGGAAGCGACCTTCGACGCGATCTCCGAGGGCATCGCGCTCGTCACCGAGCACGGCGTCATCCGCCGCTCCAATACGGCGTTCGCGGCCCTGGCAGGCCGCCCGGTCACGGCGCTCGTCGGTGCGCAGCTCGGCGCCGCGCTGTTTGGCGAACCCGCCGCCCTCGCCGACCTGCTGCGCACCGCTGTGCTCGGCGGGCAGCCCGCGCCCATCGTCCGGCGATCCGAAGCGCGGGACCGCGTGCTCCGCGTCGCGGCGGCGCCGGTCGCCCGCGCGGTGGATGGTGCGTCGGTCGTCGTGGTAGTCGAGGACATCACCGAGCAGCAGGCGCTCGAGGCGCAGCTGATCCAGAGCGAGAAGATGGCGGCGGTCGGCACGCTCGTCTCGGGGATCGCGCATGAGCTGAACAACCCGCTCACCTCCATCGCGGGGCTGTCCGAGTTCCTGCTGGAGCAGTCGGCCTCGGGCGCCGCCGGACGCGAGCACCTGCGGGTGATCAACGAGCAGGCGGAGCGCGCCAGCCGCATCGTCCGCGACCTGCTGACCTTTGCCCGCAAGGGGCCCGCGGTGCGCGCGAGTGTGGACCTGGGTGACGTCGCGCAGCGCGCGCTGGGGCTCATGGCGTACGACCTGCAGCGGCGCGGCGTGACCGCGGACATCGCGGTGGACCCCGGCCTCCCGCCGGTCCTCGGCGATCGCCACCAGCTCCAGCAGGTGGCGCTGAACCTGGTCGGCAACGCCGTTCACGCCGTCGGCGACCTCCCTCCAGGCAAGCCGCGGCGCGTAACCATCAGCCTTCAGCTCGAACAGGGGCGTGTCGTGCTGCGCGTGACGGACACAGGACCCGGGATCAGTGACGCCGTGCGGGCCCAGATGTTCAGCCCGTTCTTCACCACCAAGGCCCCGGGGGAAGGCACCGGCCTCGGCCTGTTCGTCTCGTACGGCATCGCGGAGGCGCACGGCGGCACGCTGACCGTCGATTCACGGCCGGGCCAGGGCGCCACGCTGCTCCTCTCGCTCCCCGCCGCCGGCGCGGGGGGCACGCCGGCGGGTCCCGCGCCGCCGCCTCCCGCCCCCGGCGAGATCGCCACGCCGCCCAAGCGCATCCTGGTAGTCGATGACGATCCCGTCGTGCGGCAGGTGGTGAGCGCCCTGTTCGCGCGCGACGGGCATCGCGTGGACGCCGCGGTGAGCGGCGCGGATGCCGTGCGCCTGGCCCGGGGCGAGCGCTACGACCTGGTGATCGCCGACCGCCTCACCTCCGCCGGCGAAGAGCCGATCGCCCGGGCGCTGACGCGGTTGCCGGGCAATCTGGGCGCGCGGCTCATCCTCTCGACCAGCGCGCGGCGGGACAGCGACGAGCACTGGGCCGGCGTACACCTGCTCGAGAAGCCCTTCGACCTTCGTGAACTCAAGAAAGCGGCAGAAGAGGTGTTTCGGTCAGCAGAGTAGTTGCGAGACGCCGAGTGGCGAGCGGTTATGAGATGCGAGAGGTCAGTTGCGATCTGAGTCCGCGGGAAGGGTCTCGCCACTGAACTCTCGCGACTCACGCCCGCTCACAACTCGGCGTCTCGCAACTGTACCGACAGCTGCTGACTGCGCAACTGGGATCTAGACGATACGCAGCACGTCCTCCCCCCCGCCCGCGTCGCCCGCGCCGAACAACTGCAGGGCGTCCGCCAGCGCGCGCCGTTCCCTCGGCCAGAAGAACCGGCGCGCCGCCTCATCGGGGTTGACCCACTCGCTGCGGTCGTGCTCCTCCGCTGTCCGCACCGCGGCCTCGGCAGGGACGATCGCGCAGAACGCGGGGATCAGCGCCACCAGGTCACGGCGGTGGAGGTAGAAGGCTTCGACCCGGCTCAGGTTGTAGAGGCGTGACGGCTCGAGTCCCGTCTCTTCACGCAGCTCGCGCAGCGCCGCGGCGACCGGCGTCTCGCCCGCGACGATGTGCCCGTGCACCGATTCCCATGTGCCCGGGCTGCGCAGCCCGGCCGCGCGCCGCAACACCAGCACCTCCGGGCCACCCGCCTGCTTCGGCTTGACCGGCCCCGCCATTCCCCGCTCCACCCCCGGGCCGAAGCGCAGCACGTACACATCGACGATCTCCACCTGGACGGCGGTCATCCCCGCTCCCCCGCGCCGCTCTCCGGCGCGAGCCCAGCGACCCGCGGATCGCGCTCCGCCGCGAGGGCGAGCGCACGGGCCGCCGCCGCGTAGGCCGCCTCGGTGATGGGCCGCCCATGCTCGCCGCGCAGCAGGTCGAGGTGGAGGGTGACGCGCGCGGCCAGCGCGAAGGCCTGCCAGAATTCCGGCGTGAGGGCGACGTCGTAATCGCCGACGAGCTGCCAGGCGGGCGGCGCCGCCTGGTACGCCAGCATGCCGAGGCCCCTCACGTCGCATACCGCGCGCACCAGCGCCCCCGCCACGGGGACCGTGGCTTCCCCGACGCCCCGCGTTACCTCGCGCGCACCCAGGGCGCGCGCGAACGCTTCACCCAGCGCGGCGCCGGTGCCGACGACCACGCGGTGCGCGTCGACCGCGGTCGTGTCCGCCGCCTCCACGTCGAGATCGAAACGGCCGTGCGAGGCGAAGGCCTCGAGCAGCTGGTCGAACGCCGTCACGCCGGTGCGGACGCTGGCGCGTCCCCGCCCGTCGATGGCGAGGCGCACGACCACCGTGGTGGATTGAGCCCCGCGGCGGACTTCGGCGGTACGGCTCACCGCGCGAGACCGCTACCCGTTGGTGGAGTGGCGCCGGCCCAGCACCGCGTCGAGGCGGGCTGAGAGCGCGCGGGCGCGGAACGGCTTGGTGAGGAAGTCGTCGGCTCCGAGCTCGAAGACCCGCACCTCGTTGTCCTCATCGCCCTTCGCCGTGAGCACTACGACCGGGATGTCGGCCGTGGCCGGCCGGGAGCGCAGGTGCGACAGGACGCCGTAGCCGTCGAGCCCCGGGAGGTTGAGGTCGAGCACGATCACGTCCGGGCCGGTGCGATCCACCTGGTCGAGGGCCTGCACGCCGTCGCGCGCTTCGGACACGATGTACCCCTCACGCTCCAGCAGGTCCTTCATGACGCGCCGCAGCGAATCCTCGTCGTCCACCAGGAGCACCTTGCGCTTGAGGCGGGTGACCTTCGGTCCTCCCACGAGGTTGTCGAGCAGATCGAAGGTACCGGGCGCCGCGGCCTCGCTCCGCGGTACCCCGACGGCCGCCGCGGCCGCGGGCGCGCGACCGTGGCCGGAGGAAGGCGGTGGCCCCGCGGCCGTCGCCGGCGCTGGCAGCACGGCCGCGCCGCCCTCTTCCTCCTCGAACGGCACGTCGACTACGCGCATCAGCTCGTCGAGGCTCGATTCGCCGCGAAGGATGTGGGCGAGCCCGCTTTCCCACAGGCCGCCCATCCCGCCGGCGCGGGCCGCTTCGGCGATCTTGTCCGCCATCGCCCCGGCCCCGATCAGCCGCTCCACTTCCGGCGTCACGGTGAGGACCTCGACGATCGAGAAACGCCCGCGGTAGCCGGTCATCGCACAGTCCGAGCAGCCAACCGCGCGGTAGAGCGGCGTGCCCCGCGGCACCCACTTCTCCAGCTTCTCCGGCACCGACTCGACCCACACTTCCTTGCAGGCCGGGCAGAGCTTGCGCATCAGCCGCTGCGCCACCACGCCACGCAGCGAGGCCGCGATCTTGTACGGCTCGATCCCGATGTCCACCAGTCGGGTCACGGCATTCGACGCGTCGTTGGTGTGCAGGGTGGAGAGCACGAGGTGCCCGGTCAGCGAGGCCTGCACCGCGGTCTGCGCCGTGTCCCGGTCGCGCACCTCTCCGACCAGCACCACATCGGGGTCCTGGCGCAGAATCGACCGCAGCGCGCTGGCGAAGGTCAGCCCCGCCTTCTCGTGCACCTGCACCTGGACGATGCCCTGGATCCGGTATTCGACCGGGTCCTCCACCGTCACGATGTTGGTCTTGCCGCTCTGGATGCTGCGGATCGCCGAGTACAGCGTGGTGGTCTTGCCCGAGCCGGTGGGGCCCGTGACCAGGATGATCCCCTCGTGATGGTCCAGGAGGGCCTTGAAGGCCGACAGCTCGTCGGGGTTGAGTCCCAGCGCGTCGAGCGACAGGACCGTCGCCCGCGAGTCCAGGATCCGGATCACGACCTTTTCGCCCATCGACGCCGGCAGCGTGGAGACACGCAGATCCACCGGCACGCCGTTCACCGCCACGCGCGCGCGGCCGTCCTGCGGGCGCAGCCGGTCGGCGATATCCAGGCTCGAGATGATCTTGATGCGCGAGACCAGCGGGAAGCCGGCGGCCCGAGGAATCTTCATCACCTGCCGCAGCACGCCGTCGATCCGGTAGCGGACGGCGAAGCCGCCCTCCTCCGGCTCGATGTGGATGTCGCTCGCCCGCGACAGGATGCCCTCCGAGAGAATCAGGTCCACCAGCCGGACGACCGGGCGCTGCGATGCTTCCTCGGCGCTGACCTGGAACTCGTCGGCGGGGGCCTGCTCCTCGAGGGTCTCGACCTCGCTCGACCCCCCCATCCCCTCGAGCAGCTTGTTGATGACGTTTTCGGGCCGGTACGTCTCGTCCGTCAACGCGGCGATCTTGCCGGGCGACAGGAGCTGCATCCGCACTTCGCGCCCGGAGGCGAAGGCGAGCCCCTTCTCGGCGTCCATGTCGAACGGGTTGGCGGTCGCGACTTCGAGCAACGAGTCCGTCGCCCGGAGCGGCACCACGTGGTAGCGCCGCGCGACGGCCTCGGGGATGACCTCCCTGGCCTTCGGCTCGGGCTTGGGGTGCACCGCAACCGGCACCCGGCACCGTTTGGACATCACGTCGAGAATCTGTTCGTCGGTGGCGTACCCCTTGGCGGTGGCCAGCTCCCAGAGCGTCGACGTGGGCTCGGCGGCCGTGCGCAGCGCGGCCACGGCCTCGGGCGTGATCATCGCCGAGATCGTCGGGACCAGCCACTCGTCGGGGAATACCCGCTCAGCCACGCTGCCGCCTTCCCAGGTACGGCCTCAGAGGAGGGAATATGCCTCCGCGCCGGGTGGGGTGGCAACGCGACGCACCGGGCCCACTTAGAGGATGTCCCAGAAATCGCGGCTCACGTCCACGGCCACCCCGAACTTTCCGGTCCGGAGCCCATAGCCGGCGTCGCAGCGGATCAGGTCGTGGAACCACTCCAGGCCGAGCCCGGCCACGGGCCGCACGCCCTCAGAGGGCACGCCAAGCTGCGGGGGCACACCGAGTTGCGGCGTCACGGCGTCACCGACCCATCCGGCGGCCACAAACGGTATCACGGTGAGCGTACGGCCGGTGCCCGCGAACGAGCCGAGCGGCAGCTCGGGCACTCCCACCGGAAGTTGCAGGTCGAGCGAGCCCCACGCCGACTCGCGGCCAGCATAGGCTCGGAAGCCCTCCCCCAGCAGGGTGCCGCGCCCCCCCAGCACGAAGGCGCGGTAGGCCGGCAGGTCCCGCGTGCCCGCGCCCGCGCTGGCCCGCGCCACCAGCCAGCCGCTCCACGCCGGAACCTCCCAGCGCAGCTCGCCATAGCTCCGCAGATAGCTGCTGGTGCCCGTGCCGCCCTCGATCTCCAGCTTGCCCGAGAGGCTGCGCACCATCGTGAACGACGGCGCCAACCGCTGGAGCGCGAGCTGGAGGTGGCTCCAGTCGCCTGCGCCGACGGACGGGTTGGGCCGCGCGAACGTGCCTCGCGCCCAGTCAGCGTGCGTGGCGAGCGAGGTGATCCGCTCCCACCCCGCTCCCAGTTGCACGGAGGTGCGCCCGCTCAGCGCGAGGGCTGCGCTCCCCTGCCCACCCGTGGCGAGGAAGTAGTCGCCGAAGTCGGCCCCCGTCTCCTGGGCCGACAGCGAGTTCACCACCCCCGATATCACCTGCACGTCGCCGAGGTCGCGCACCGCGCGCTCCCCCGAGAGCCGCCACGTCCACGCCCCCTGCCGCGCGGAGAAGTCGGCACCGCCGGTGAAGAGCGTGGTCGCGGTGGCGGCCCCGGCCTTGACGCGCAGCTGCGTCGCGTCGTTGTCCCCGCGCAGCGTGGCGCCGACGCCGAGCGCCAGTCCCTCCACGCGATTGTAGTGCGCGAAGTCCGACAGCGAGGCGCCGCCCAGCTGGGCCCGCCGGAGGCCGTCGATCGCGTGCCCCATCGCGACCTCCTGCACTTTCGCCTGCACGGCGGCGAAGTCCTCGAGCCGCGGCGACTGCGCCATGTCGCGGATGGCCACCCCCAAGGAATCCGGCCACGGGAACGAGTCGCGCGTCTCCGGCGCCGCCGCGACGATTTCCGGCCCGGGCATCCGGAACAGGCCGATGTCCACGCCCTGGTTGAAGCGATAGGTGTCGATCTCCCAGCGGCCCTGGATGATCCCCCGCACCGGAAAATCCAGCCAAGTGCCCCGGCGGCGGATCGCGATCTCCTGGCGGTAGGGGAGCCAGTAGCGGCCGGCCCACAGGCTGTTCTCGATCGCCACCGTGATGTCCTCGAGCTCGGGATCGAGGTAGGCCGGCCGCGTGAACTCGAAAGCCATGCGCACCAGGTCCGAGAGGTCGACATCGAGGAACATCGAGCCCACCAGGCGCGGCGCGCGGAAGTCCCTGGGTCGCACGGCGATCTCGTAGACCCGGATGGCGCGGTCCGGAAGCTGGATGGTCAGCGAGTCCTTGAGCGCGTACTGGTAGAGGGCGGGGCCGTTGGGGGCGAGCGGGTGCGGCACGTCCCGCACCTCGTCACCTTCGCCGAGGCGGATGCGATCCGGGAAGTTGTTGAGCGCGATGCCGAGGTGGTCGCGGTGGTACGCGATGTCGGTCGGCAGGTCCTTCCGGTCCCGCCAGCCGATGATGATCTGCCTGCTGAGATTCGGCGCCTTCCAGTAGACTTGCAGCTCGAGCTGGTCCGCCTTGATGAGCCGCGGCGGTTCCGAGAATCCTTCGCCGATCTGTCCGAGAAAGAAGACGAATCCGTGCGCTCGCGCGGTGAAATCCTTGAGCGCCGTATCGGCGAACGCGGCCTGGCGGCGGGCGATCGCGCGGCCGACCAGGGCGCGCACCTCCGGAGTGTCCCAATCCTGCGCCGGGAGACGGCCGGGAAGCACCGGAAGCGCGAGGAGCGGAGCCAGGACGGAGAGCCAGACGAGAGGGCCGGCCGCGCGGTGTGGCATGACGCCGCAGTATCGCGGTCGCTGCTGGGCCGGTCAAGCGCGCGCGCCGGGTCCTGGTGTCATCCGCTGGCGCCTCCCCTGGCGCGGCGGCATATTTGGTCATCCGAGGAGCCCGATCCCCCATGGCCGACGGATTCAAGCTGGTCAGCACCGCTGGCGATCAATCGATCGACGTCAAGCCCGGCGTCACGCTGGTCGTCGGCCGCGCCGTCAACAGCGACATCCCGATCTACGATCCGACGATCTCGCGCCAGCACGCCCAGCTGAGCGCCGAGGACGCCGGCGTGCGCGTCAAGGATCTCGGCTCCTCCAACGGGACCTTCCTCAACGGCAGCCGGGTGAGCGACACCCTGGCGGCGCCGAACGACGTGCTGACCTTCGGCAAGGTCGCGTTCTACGTTCGCGAGCATGCAAAGCCGGCGGCGCAGCCCAAGGAGGCGGGGGGCGGCTTCGCGGCGCCGAAGCCGGCCGGCGCCACCATCGTGCGGCAGCTCCCGGTCGGCGAGGTCAGCGCGGCGATCCAGAGCCCGCTCAAGCGGCTGTCGGGCGCCGCGGCGGCCGCGAAGCCCACCGAGGAGGCCGTCCCGGAGCCGACCTCCGCGCGCAGCGCCAAGAAGCTCGAGCTGCTGCTCGAGATCTCCAAGCAGCTGTCGCGCCAGCTGGAGGTGGACAAGCTGCTGGAGTCGGTGGTGGACTTCACCTTCCAGGTCATGGACGTGGACCGCTGCTCCATCCTGCTGTGCGAGAGCGGCAGCGGGGACCTGGTCCCGCGGATCTCCAAGAGCCGGCTGGGCGAGGGCTCCGCATCGGCCCGGCACGTGCCGCAGTCCATCGCGCGCAAGGCGGTGAGCGAGCGGGTCGCGATCCTCACCGACAACGCCGCCGAGGACGAGCGGTTCAAGGGCAAGTCCATCATGCTCCAGAGCGTCCGCTCTGCCATGGGCGCCCCGCTGATCACGTCCGACGGCAGCGTGCTCGGGCTCATCTATGTGGACAACCTCACCTCCACGCACGCGTTCACCGACGAGGATCTGGAGTTCCTGATCGCGTTCTCCGGCGTGGCGTCGGTCGCGATGGAGAACAGCCAGCTCTCCGACCGCATCCGGCACGAGGCGCTGGTCCTGTCGAATTTCCAGCGCTACTTCTCGCCCGACCTGGCGAAGCAGATCGCCGGCCACGGGGAGGCGATGAGCCTCGAGATGGGGAGCAAGCGCGAGGTGGTGATCATGTTCACCGACATCCGCGGCTTCACCCCGATGTCGGAGAAGATGGCGCCGGACGACGTCGCGCACCTGCTGCGGGAGTACTTCACCGAGATGGTGGAAATCGTGTTCCGCAACGGCGGGACGCTGGACAAGTTCATCGGCGACGCGATCATGGCGCTGTGGGGCGCCCCGCTCTCGACGCCCGACGACGCCGACAAGGCGATGACGGCGGCGATCGAGATGCAGCGGGCCCTGGTGCAGCTGAACCAGCATTGGGAGAGCAGCGGCAAGCCGGCCGTCAACATCGGCATCGGGATCAACTTCGGCGAGGTGTTCGCGGGCAACATCGGCAGCGAGCAGCGCCTGGAGTACACGGTGCTGGGCGACGCCGTCAACACCGCGTCGCGGCTCTGCTCCAAGGCCGCGAAGGGCGAGATCATGATCTCCGAGCCGTTCAAGAAGCGGCTCAAGCACCCGCCCGAGGTGGAGTCCCGCGAGCCGATTCCGCTCAAGGGCAAGTCCAAGCCGGTCGCCAACTACCTCGTCAAGTACTGATTGGCAGCTCCGGCGCTTCCTCCCGATTTCGAAACCTGGACCTTCGAGGGCGGCACGGCCGCGGCGCGGCACGACGTCGCCGGAGCGGTGCGTCTGGCGCTCGCCGCCGCGGGCACGCTGTACCGCTGGGCGGCGGCGCAGCCGAACCGCACGACCTTCGTGGGGCGGGGGGAGGCGTACGCGGTCACGCTGGGCGCCATGCCCGCCGTAGTGCGCCACGCGCGGCACGGCGGCTTCCTGGCGCCGCTCCTGGGCGACGTGTTCGTCGGCCGGCCCCGGTTCCATCACGAGGCCGAGCTGTCGCGGCGCCTGGCCGAAGGCGGCGTGCGCACGCCGGAGGTGCTGGCCGGGGTGCGCTACCGCGCCGGTCCAGGGCACCGCGCCGACATCGCCACCGAGCAGGTCGCCGGCGCTGACCTGGTCGAAGTGTTCTTCGGTGAGCGTCCTCCCGCAGGTCCGCTCCGTGGCGCCGCGCTGGAAGCGGTGGGCAAACTGGTCCGGCGGCTGCACGACTTCGGCTACGTCCATCCGGACCTGCAGCTCCGCAACATCCTGCTGACCGGCGCGGCGGACCCCGGCCCTGAGGCCTGGCTGCTCGATGTCGACACCTGCCGGCCGATGCGCGGAAACCAGGACTCCGAGCGCGCCCGCAACCTCGCCCGCTTCTACCGCTCGTGGGCGAAGTGGAACGCCCTGCGCGGCGAGCGCCTCACCGACGTGGATCGTGCGCTGTTCAGTGTCGCCTACCTGGGCGCCCCGTGATGATCCCGGACCGCTGGGCCGCGGGGCGGGTGTGCGTGGTCCAGATGGGCGGGATCGGCGACACGGTGCACACGCTGCCGGTGCTCATCGCGCTGAAGCGCCACGCCCCCGCCTGCGAGATCACGTGCATCCTCCAGCCGGCAGGCGCGGCGCTGGTACGCGGCCATCCCGCCATCGATTCCCTGCTGGTATTCGATCGCTCGCACGGCGCGTGGAAGGCGTTTCGCCGGCTGGCCGCCTCGCTCCGGCAACCGTTCGACCTGGTAATCGACCTCAACGTGGCGCTCAAGGCCAGCATCGCCACCACGTTGGCGCGTGCGCCCGTCAAGCTCGGGTTCGATCTGGCGCGCTCGCGCGACCTGAACGTGCTGTTCACCACGCACCGGATCCCCCCGCACGGCCGCCAGCACGTCCAGGACCAGTACCTGGAATTCGTCGCGGCCCTCGGCGTCGCGCGAGAAGAGCCGGTGACGTGGGACATCGGGCCCTGGCCCGCCGAGCGCGACGCCCAGCGGGCCTTCTTCGCCGGGCTGGAGCGCCCGGCTGCGACGATGGTGATCGGCACCCAGGGACCGGAGCGTGACTGGCTTCCTGAGCGGTGGGCCGAGCTGGCCGATGTGCTGTTCCAGCGGTTCGGCCTGCAACCCGTGATCGCCACCGCGGGCTCGCCGCGCGAGCGCGAGACGGAGCGTGTGATGCGGGAGCGCTGCCGCCATCGGCTGGTGACCGCCACGGGCCTGCGGGCGCTGGTGGGCGTGCTCGACGGCTCGGCGCTGGTCGTTTCCCTCGACACCGGGCCGCTGCACGTCGCGGTGGCGCTGGGCCGACCCGTCATCGCGCTCATGGGTTGGAACAACCCGAAGGTGGTGGGACCGTGGCGCCGGTTCCACGATCTCCTCGTGGACGCCTACGGCGATCCCGGGGAGGACTACGCGCCCAGCACGCGCAAGCGCAAGGACCGCATGCGGCGCATCACGGTCGGCCAGGTGGTGGAGAAGGTCGAGGTGTGGAGGAAGCGCTATGCGAACACGGCGTAGAGCACCTCCTGGGACCTCGGCGGCACGGAGACTGGGCGCGTGAACCTCTCCGCCGCAGACTCCGACCAGCCGCGCCGCGTGTGCGTCGTCATGCTGTCCGCTCTCGGCGATACGGTGCACGCGCTGCCGGTCGTCACCGCGCTCAAGGCTCATGATCCTGCGGTCCATGTCACCTGGATCCTCCAGCCGGGGCCGGCGCTGCTGGTGCGGGGCCACGCCGCAGTGGACGAGATCCTGGTGTTTCACCGGAGCCGCGGCTGGCGCGGGTTCCGCGACCTCCGGCGGGAGCTGCGCGCGCGACGGTTCGACGTGGTGCTTGCACTCCAACCGTACTTCAAGGCCGGGCTCATCACCTGGATGGCACGTGCGCCGGTCAAGCTCGGCTTCGACATCGCGCGCTCGCGCGACCTCAACTGGCTGTTCACCACCCGCCGCATCCCGCGGCGGGCGCAGCGCCACCTGCAGGACCAGTTCTTCGAGTTCCTGGACGCGCTGGGCGTGCCGCACGGCGCGCCCGACTGGGGGCTCACCCCCGGCGACGCCGAGCGGGAGGTGGCTCGCCGCCTCCTGGGCGAAGCACGCCGCCCGGTGGTCGGCTTCGTGGTCGCCACCAGCCGGCGCGAAAAGAACTGGAAGCCCGAGCGCTACGCCGAGCTGGCCTCGCGGCTCGGACGGGACCTCGGTGCCAGCTGCGTGCTGCTCGGCGCTGCCACGCCGCACGAGCGCGCGGCCGCCGACGCGATTCTGGCCGCCGCCGATCCGCGGCCCATCGACGCGCTCGGCAGCGGGCTGCGCAATCTGCTGGGACTGCTCGAGGCCTGCGACGTGGTGGTCTCGCCGGATACCGGCCCGTTCCACATGTGCGTGGCCATGAACGTCCCCGCGGTGGGCCTCTACGGCTTTACCAACCCGAAGCGGGTCGGGCCCTACCAGCGGTTCGGCGACCTCCTGATCGACGCCTACGGCAACCCCGGCGAGGACTACCCCGCCAGCGGCGCGTACCGGCCCGGACGCATGGCGCGGATCACGACGGAGCAGGTGTTCGAGAAGGTGCAGGTGGCGTTGCGGAAATATGCGAGAGGCGCTGGAGACTGGGACCTGAGTCAGGGAGCGCGACGCACGCCCTCGCCGAACCGGTAGGCGAGCCCCACCTTCTCCAGCAGGCGCACCAACAGTCCCAGCCCGAGCCCCATCACCGTGAAATAGTCGCCGCCGATCCGCTCGACCAAGACCGCGCCGTAGCCCTGGATGCCGTACGCGCCCGCCTTGTCCAGGGGCTCGCCCGTCGCGACGTACGCCGCGATCGTCGCGTCGTCGAGCGTGCGGAACCGGACCCGCGTGCGTGCGGCACCGGAGACGAGGCCGTCGCCGAACGCGACGGCCACTCCGGTGAACACCTCGTGCTCCCGGCCCGAGAGCCGGCGCAGCATCGCCGCCGCCTCGGCGGCACCGCGCGGCTTGCCCAGGATCGCGCCGTCGATGACAACGATGGTGTCGGCCCCGATCACCGCGGCGCCCGGCCGCGCCCGCGCGGCCGCCTTCTCGCGCGCCAGCCGCTCGGCGTGCGCCGCGGGCGCCTCCCCGTTGCGCCACGTCTCGTCCAGATCAGCAGGGGATACATCGAACGTGAGTCCGAGGAGGCCGAGCAGCTCGCGACGCCGCGGCGACGAGGAGGCGAGCACGACGGGGATTCCTCGCGGCGACTCACGTCCTACCATCGCTCCTCACCTCTCACCTGGACCTCTCACCCCTCACGTCTCACCTCTCACGTCTTCTCGAGTATCAGCGTCACCGGCCCGTCGTTCACCAGCTCCACGTCCATCATCGCGCCGAACCGGCCGGTCTCCACCGCGAGGCCCCGCTCGCGCAGCATCGCCACAAAGCGCTCGTACAGCGCCTCGGCCTGCGCCGGAGGCGCGGCGTCCACGAACGACGGACGGCGGCCCTTCGAGGCGTCGCCGAACAGCGTGAACTGGGAGATGACCAGCACCGCGCCGCCAACCTCGCTCAAGGGGAGGTTCATCTTCCCCTCCGCGTCGGCGAACACCCGCAGCCCGGCGATCTTGTCCGCCATCCACGCCAGCGCGCTCTCGCCGTCCGGCGGCGCGAAGCCCGCCAGGACGACGAAGCCGCGCCCGATCGCTCCGACGGTCTGGCCGTCGATGCGGACCGCGGCGCGGCTCACGCGCTGCAGGACGACCCGCACGCCCTACTCGACCGTCACGCTCTTGGCCAGGTTGCGCGGCTGGTCCACGTTGCAGCCCCGCCGCACCGCGATGTGGTAGGCCAGCAGCTGCAGCGGCACCGAGGAGAGGATCGGCGTAAGGAAGTCCAGCGTCTCCGGGATCGCGATGGCATGGTCCACGATCGAGGTGATCTCGGTGTCGCCCTCGGTCACGACGGCGATCACCTGGCCACCGCGGGCGCGCACCTCCTCGATGTTGGACACGATCTTGGCGTGCACCGCGTCACGCGGGGCGACGAACACCACCGGCATCAGTTCGTCGATCAGCGCGATGGGACCGTGCTTCATCTCCGCCGCCGGATAGCCCTCGGCGTGGATGTACGAGATCTCCTTGAGCTTGAGCGCGCCCTCGAGCGCGACCGGGAAATTGTAGCCCCGGCCGAGGTACAGGACGTTGGAAGCCCGGGTGTACCGCTCGGCCAGCTCCTCGATGGCCGGACGCTTGGCGAGGACCGCCTCCACCTGCCCGGGCAGCATCTTGAGCGCCTTGACGATCTCGCGGCCCTGGAGGATGGAGAGGGAGCGCAGCCGCCCGAGGTAGAGCGTGAACAGGGCCAGCGCCGCGATCTGGCTGGTGAACGCCTTGGTCGAGGCGACGCCGATTTCGGGACCGGCGTGGATGAAGATCCCACCGTCTACTTCCCGCGCGATGCTGCTGCCGACCACGTTGACGATCCCCAGCGTGTGCGCGCCGCGCCGCTTCGCCTCGCGCAGCGCCGCGAGCGTGTCCGCCGTCTCGCCCGACTGCGAAATCACGATGACCAGCGTGTGCTCGTCCACCAGCGGGTTGCGGTACCGGAACTCGGACGCGTACTCCACCTCCGCCGGCAACCGCACCAACTCCTCCAGCATGTACTCACCCACCAGGGCCGCGTGCCACGAGGTGCCACAGGCGGTGAGGACGATCCGGTTGATGCCCGCCAGCGCCTCGGTCGAGAGGTTGAGGCCGCCCAGCCGCGCGGTGCCCTCCTCCTCCAGCAGGCGCCCCCGCAGCGTGTTGCGGATGCTCTCCGGCTGCTCGCAGATCTCCTTCAGCATGAAGTGCGGGAAGCCGCCGCGCTCGATGGTGGCCAGGTCCCACTCGATCTGGCTGACTTCCTTGCTGAGCGGCACCGCGTGCCGGTCCTTGACCTGGTAGCCGGACGGCGTCACCACCGCGAGGTTACCCTCGTCGAGATACACCACCGAGCGGGTGTAGGCCAGGACGGCCGACGGATCGGACGCCACGAAGTTCTCACCGCTGCCGAGGCCCAGCAGGAGCGGGCTGCCGCTCCGCGCGGCGACGATGGTGTTGGGCTCCTTCACCGAGATCACCGCGATCCCGTAGGTGCCCTCGACCTCCTGCAACGCCGCCGCCACCGCCTCCTCGAGCGAGCCCTGGTAGAACTGCTCGACGAGGTGCGCGAGCGTTTCCGTGTCGGTGTCGGAGGCGAAGCGGTGCCCTTTCGAGATGAGCATCTGCCGCAGCGCCGAGTGATTCTCGATGATCCCGTTGTGAGCGACGGCGATGTTGCCCGCGCAATCGGTGTGCGGGTGCGCGTTCCTGGTCGTCGGAGCGCCATGGGTTGCCCAGCGCGTGTGGGCGATGCCCACGTTCGCCTGCTGCGTGTCGCGGCCGAGTTGCGCTTCCAGCGCGGCGATCTTCCCGGCCGACTTCTGGACGATCAGCTTGCCGTCGGCGATCAGCGCGATGCCGGCGGAATCATAGCCGCGGTATTCCAGTCGCTTCAGCCCGTCCAGCAGCACCGGCAACGCCTGCCGCGGCCCCGTGTATCCGACAATGCCACACATCCCGCTACCTCCCGCTCTCGGCCAGCGCCGTCCTGCCGCGCTCCACCAACGCCTCCGCCGCCTCTCTGGTCGGCCCCTCCGCGATGATCCGCACCACCGGCTCGGTGCCGGAGGGCCGCACGTGCACCCAGCGATCGGCGAACGCCAGGCGCAACCCATCCTGCCGATCCGCCGCCGCGCCCGCGAGGCTCCCGCTCAGGGCGGCGTAGCAGCGCTCCAGCGATCCGGATGGCCGGGGGATCTTGGCTTTAACAATAGTATAACAGGGCGCGGAGTTCACGAGCGCCGACACCGTGACGCCCCGGCTCGCCAGCAGCGCGAGGGCGAGCGTGGCGGCCACCGGGGCGTCGCGGCCCAGGTGCACTTCAGGCAGGATCACGCCCCCGTTCCCCTCGCCGCCGATCACCGCGGCGCGGGCGGCCATCCGCTCGACGACGTTCGCCTCGCCCACCGGAGCCCGCTCCACCGTCACGCCGTGCTCGCGCGCCGCGTCCTCCACCACGAGGCTGGTCGAGAGATTCGTCACGACCGGCCCCCGGCGCCGCGCCAGCACCGCTCGGACCGCGAACGCGAGCGTGTAGTCCTCGCCGATGGGCCGGCCGGTCTCGTCCACGAGCGCCAGCCGGTCCACGTCCGGATCGACCGCGATCCCCAGGTCGGCCCGGCTCTCGCGCACCAGCGCACTCAGCTCCCCGAGGTGCTCCGGGATCGGCTCCGGCTCGCGCGGGAAACGCCCGTCCGGCTCGAGGTTGATTGCCCGCACCTCGCAGCCCAGCGCCTCCAGCAGCGCGGGCATGATCGTCGCCCCCGCACCCCGCACGCAGTCCAGCGCCACGCGGAAGCGCCGGCCGCGGATGGCCGCGAGGTCCAGCCACGGCAGGCCGAGCACGCGCTCCAAGTGCCTGCGCACCGCGCTGTCGTCCGTCCGGCGCACGCCCACGCGCGCGCCGGGATGGCGGCCGCCCGCGTCCACCAGCGCGAAGAATGCCTCCGCTTCCGCCTTGCCCAGGAACCGCCCGCCGGGCCCCACGAACTTGAGAGCGTTCCATTCCACCGGATTGTGGCTCGCGGTGACCACGATGCCGCCACCCAGCCCGCCCTCGAGCGTCTCCACCGCCAGCTGCGCCGTGGGGGTCGGCACCATCCCGAGGTCCACGACGTCCACGCCGGCCGCGACCAGACCCTCGGTCGCCGCGGCCACAAACACCGGGCCCGATTGGCGCGAATCCCGCGCCAGTGCCACCACCCGGCCGCCGCGCGCCGCGACGAACGACCCGAACGCCTCCGCGTAGCGCGTCACGATCGCCGGCACCAGGTCCTCCCCCACGATGCCGCGGAGGCCCGACACCGACCGCATCAAGGTCGAAGTCAGCGGGAAAGCGCCGCCACCGCCGCCTCGTGCAGCTCGCCCACGGCGATGGGGGTCGGGATGGGAAGGAGGGCGACGTTGGAGAATGCCTGCTCGAACGCCGCGACGATCGCGGGATCAAACTGGCGGCCCGCCTCGGCGCGCAGCTCCTCGAGGACCGCCGCTGTCGGCATCGGCGGGCGGTACGCGCGGCCCGTCGTCATCGCGTCGAACGCGTCGACCACGGTCACGATCCGCGCGGTCAGTGGGATGTCCTCGCCCTTGAGGCCGTCGGGCAGCCCCCCCCGTCCAGCCGCTCGTGGTGCGACCGCACAATCTGGAGGATGCGCGGGCGGTCCTTCAGGAGCGGCGTCAGGATCTTCTCGCCGATGACCGGGTGCTCCATGATGTGGAGGTACTCCTCCTCCGTCAGCTTCGACGGTTTGTTGAGCACCGTCTCCCGCACGCCGATCTTGCCGACGTCGTGCAGCTCCGCCCCGATGCGCAGGTCCTCCAGCGCGTCACCATCCAGCCCGAGCGCCCGGGCCACCGCCGCGGCGTAGCTGGCCACCCGGGCCGAATGGCCCCTGGTGTAGGGGTCCTTCGCCTCGAGGGCGTGCGCGAGCGACTGCACCCCGACGACGAACAGCTCCTCGATGCGCCGCGCCTGCACTTCGACTTTGCGCTCGAGGTTCTGCTGGTAGTCGCGGTTCTCGAGGAGGAGGCGCCGCTTCTCCAGCGCCTGACGCACCCGCGCCTGCACGTCCTCGATCTGGAACGGCTTCGCCACGTAGTCGAGCGCCCCCTGGGTGAGGCACCAGATAGCGCTCCGCACGTCGGAGACGGCGGTCACCATCACCAACGCGCTGTCCGGCCACCGGCGGCGCAGCTCCGGCAGCAGCTGGATGCCGTCCATCTCGGGCATCCGGATGTCGCTGACGATCAGGTCGGCGGGCTCCCGTTCGAGCTCCCGCAACGCCTCCTGCCCGTTGCCGGCCTGGCGGCAGGCAAATCCCTCCTCGGTGAGGAGGCGCACCAAGATGCTGCGCAGATGGGGCTCGTCGTCCACCACCAGGCAGCTCAACGGACATTCCGGGGTCACGCGCCTAGCCTAGACCTCCCCCGACCGGGTGTCAACCTGCGGACGCCGCGCCGGCCCGCGCCTCAAGCCGGGCGGCCGCTTGCTGGCGTGCGGGGGCCCGGTGTAAGGTTCGCCAAAGAGCCACCTCCGCCGAGCGGTGCATGACCCGAATCCGCGACCACGATCTGGAGCACGGATTGCCCACGCGGGCCGTCCACGCGGGCCAGGAGCCCGAACCCCTGGCCGGCGCCGTGACGATGCCGATCTTCCAGACCTCCACCTACGTCCAGGCTGCCCTCGGCCGCCACAAGGGGCACGAGTACGCCCGGGTGAGCAACCCGACGCGCGAGGCGCTGGAGCGCAACGTGGCCGCGCTAGAGGGTGGCATCCACGGTCACGCGTTCGCGTCGGGGATGGCGGCCATCGACTCGATCCTGACGCTGCTCTCGGCCGGCGACCACGCGGTGTGCGGCGAGAACGTGTACGGGGGAACGCACCGCCTGATGGAGCAGGTGCGCTCCCGGCTCGGCCTCGCGTTCAGCTACGTGGATACCCGCGACGTTCGGCTGGTCGAGCGGGCGATCCGGCCGGCCACCAAGCTGCTGTTCGTCGAGACCCCGACCAATCCGATGATGCGGCTCGCCGACCTGGCGGCCTTGGGCGCGCTCGCCCGCTCCCGCCAGCTGCTGTTCGTCGTGGACAACACTTTCGCCACGCCGATCTTCCAGCGCCCCTTCGAGTTCGGCGCGGACCTGGTCGTCCACTCGACCACCAAGTACCTCAACGGCCACTCCGACATGATCGGCGGGATGGTGGTCACGAAGCGCGACGACCTGGCGGAGCAGCTGGCCTTCCTGCAGAAGTCGGTCGGCGCCGTGCCCGGGCCGTTTGACTGCTGGCTGGTGCTGCGGGGCACCAAGACGCTGGCGCTCCGCATGCGCCAGCACGACGCCAACGGCCGCCGCATCGCGCAGTGGCTCGCGGACGACGGGCGCGTGCCGGCGGTGTTCTACCCCGGCTTGCCGAGCCACCCGCAGCACGAGCTGGCGTGCCGCCAGATGTCGGGTTTCGGCGGGATGCTCTCGTTCGAGGCCGGCTCGCTCGAGCGGGCGCGCCGCATCGTCGAACACACACGACTGTTCGCGCTGGCCGAGTCGCTGGGCGGCGTCGAGAGCCTGATCGGGCACCCGGCCACCATGACGCACGCCGCCGTGCCCAAGGCGATGCGCGAGGCGATGGGGCTTACCGACGGCCTGGTCCGGTTGTCGGTGGGGATCGAGGACGCCGACGATCTCATCGCCGACCTGGATCGGGCGCTGGCCTCCTAGGCTGCGGCTGAAACGTGGCGCCAGGTGCGGCGTAGGGGAGTCGGAATCCTCCGGGAGGTTCGATGACGGACACTGATCAGGCCCTGCCCGCGCGCCGGCCGCGCACCGTGCTCACGCAGATTTCTTCTCGCGCCTGGGAGCACGCCGCCGACCGCGCCGCGCTGAGCGCGCTCCGGTCCATCCCGGGCTTCGACCAGGTGGTCCGGAAGGTGTACGGCTTCTTCGGGGAGCGCGGGGTGCGCCTGCTCTTCCAGGCCAACGCGGTGCGGGTCGGGCCGACGCAGTTCCCGCGCGTCCACGCCGCCTTCGCCGACGTGTGCGCGACCATGGACTGGACCCCGCACCCCGACCTGTTCGTCTCGCAGACGCCGATGGTCAACGCCGGCGCGTTCGGGATGGACCGGCCATTCATCGTGCTGAACTCCGGCACGCTCGCCCTGCTCGACGACGAAGAGCTGCGCACCATCCTCGGCCACGAGCTCGGCCACGTCATCAGCGGCCACGCGCTCTACCACACCATCCTCGTCATCATCCTCGAGTTCGGGTTCCGCAACCTGCCCTTCCTCGCCGGCATCGCGCTGCTGCCGATCCAGATCGCGCTGCTGGAGTGGTTCCGGAAGAGCGAACTGTCGAGCGACCGCGCCGGACTGCTGGCCAGCCAGGACCCGATCGCCTCGATGCGGATGTTCATGAAGCTCGCGGGCGGCGGCAACATGGCGGAGATGAACCTCGACGCCTTCCTGGCGCAGGCCAGGGAGTACGAGGAGGGCGGCGGCGCGATGGACACCATCTACAAGGTGCTCAACACGCTGGGCTATACTCACCCGTTCCACACGCTGCGCGCCGCCGAGCTGCAGCGCTGGATCGCCACCGGCGAGTACGACCGGATCCTGCGCGGGGAGTACCCCAAGCGCGGATCGGACGACGAGAAGCAGCCGCTCTCGGCCGACCTCGGCGAGGCGGGCAAGTACTACGCTGACCAGGCGAAGGGAGCGGTGGATACCGTGGCCGATGTCGCGAAGAAGGCGCGGGAGGCGTTCCAGAGCGCCTTCCGGGGTCCGGGCAGCCAGTGAGAATCCTCGTCGTCGGGGGAGGAGGCCGGGAGCACGCCCTCCTCTGGGCCATTCGCCGCGACGCCCCCCAGGCCGCCCTCTTCTGCCTGCCAGGTAACCCGGGCACCGCGCGTCTCGCGACGAACCTCCCCGGCCGGTCGAACGACATCGAGCAGGTGGCCCGGGCCGCAGTGGAGCACCGGCTCGACCTGGTGGTCGTGGGGCCCGAAGCACCTTTGGCCGCCGGCCTCGTGGATCGCCTCGCCAGAGCCGGGATTCCGGCCTTCGGCCCCACCGCCGCGGCCGCGCGGATCGAGTCGTCGAAGGCGTTCTCCAAGGCGCTCATGCTGCGGCACGGCGTGCCCACCGCGGCGGCACGGACCTTCACCGACTTCGACGCGTCCGCCCGATACATCGCCCAGCACGCCGAGCCGCTGGTGATCAAGGCGTCGGGGCTCGCCGCCGGCAAGGGCGCCGTCGTCTGTCAAACGCGCGCCGAGGCACGAGCCGTGGCGTCGGCCATGCTCAAGGACGGCAGCTTCGGGGAGGCGGGCGCTGAGATCCTCGTCGAGGAACACCTCGATGGCGAAGAGCTTTCGGTGCTCGCGCTCACCGACGGGGAGCACTTTGCCGTCCTTCCGCCTGCCCAAGATCACAAGCGCCTCGGGGATGGGGACCAGGGCCCGAATACAGGAGGCATGGGAGCATACAGCCCGGTCAGCATCGCCTCCGTCGGGCTGCTCGCCAAGGTCGCGACCCAGGTCTTCGAGCCCACGCTTGCCGCTCTCAGAGATTCGGGAGCACCTTATAGAGGAATGCTTTACGCTGGCCTGATGATCCTTCCAGACGGAAGCATCAGGGTAATTGAGTTCAACTGCAGGTTTGGCGACCCCGAGGCCCAGGCAATCCTTCCTGTGCTACCTGGTGGCGTGCTCCCGGTGCTCCGACTGGTCGCCGAGGGCGGCTGGATGCCACCTGGACATACACTCGGCGATGCCCGTTGCGCGGCGGTGACGACCGTGCTGGCGGCACCGGGCTACCCGGACAGCCCGCGCATGGGGGCGGCCATCGTCGTGCCTGAGCAGTTGGAGACCGATCCGGACACGCATGTCTTCCACGCCGGCACGGCGCTGGGCACGGACGGCGTTCTCAGGGTGGCGGGAGGACGGGTGCTGGCGGTGACCGCGACCGCACCGACGGTGGCGGAGGCCGCGGTCAAGAGCCGGGCAGCCGCCGAGGCAATCACGTTCGAGGGGAAGCAGTTCCGGCGGGACATCGGCTGGCGCGAGATAGCCCGGCGGCACTAGGGCGTGCCCGAGCTTCCCGAAGTCGAAACGATCGCGCGCGATGTCCGGCCCCACCTGGTCGGCGCGACCATCATCAGCGTCCGGGTCATCAAGCCTGACATCCTGCGCGGCATAGGCCGCCGGGCCTTTGAGCGGTCGCTCGCCGGCCACTGCATCACGGCAGTAACCCGCCGCGCGAAACACCTAGTCATCGTCCTCGACGACGGCCGGCGCGTCGTGATCCAGCCGCGGATGACCGGGTCGCTGCTGGTGACGAAAGCGGCCACTCCCGCTGACCGCTACGTCGCCATAGACGCCCGCCTCTCGAACGGCCAGCGGCTCTCCTATCGCGACGTGCGCCGCCTCGGTGCGGTACACCTGCTGACCGCTGATGCGTGGACGCGCTACACCACGCGCATCGGACCGGAGCCCCTGGAGCCGGGCTTCACCGCCGCACGGCTCGCCGCCGTGCTCGCGGGGGGCCACCTGGCCGTGAAGAAGGCGCTGATGGATCAACGCCGGCTGGCCGGCGTCGGAAACATCTACGCCAACGAAGCGCTGTGGAGCGCCGGCATCGATCCTTCCCGCCTCTCGCGCACCGTCAGCGCTGCGGAAGCCCGGCGCCTGCACCGTGCGCTGGTGGGCATCCTGCGGCGCTCGATCCGGCGCCGCGGCACCACGGTGCGTGACTACCGGACGGGCACCGGCGAGGCCGGCGCTTACCAGTCGCACCTCGACGTCTACGGCCGCGCGCGCCGGCCCTGCCACCGCTGCGGGCGGCGCATCGTGCTGACCCACGCCGTCGACGCACGGGCCACCTACTTCTGCCCCGGATGCCAGCGCTAGCGCTGCTCGCCGCCCCTGCGAGCAACACCTTGGAGGAGCTGCGGTCCCGCGTCAAGGCGACCGCGCAGCGCCGCCCCGGCGTCTACCAGTTCGTGGACCACGGTGGCGGCGTCTTCTACGTCGGGAAGGCGAAGGACCTGCGCGCGCGGCTGCTGAGCTACTTCTCCGCGCCCTGGCCCGACAGCAAGTCGGCGCACCTGATCCGTTCGGCTGCCGACGTCACCTGGCGCTACCAGCCGAGCGAGTTCGCCGCCCTGCTCGAGGAGCTGCGCCTGATCGCGCGACTCCGGCCCTTCTCCAACGTGCGGGGCAACCGCACCGAGCGGCGGATGGTCTTCGTCAAGCTGACGGGCGGCGCGGCGCCGAAGCTCAAGGTCACCGAGCACACCGCCGACCGGGCGGCCCGTTACTTCGGGCCGTTCCAGAGCGGCTGGCGCACGGCGGACTCGATCCGGGTCCTGTCCGATCTGCTCCAGCTGCGCGACTGCGCCCAGGATCGCGCACTGCGGTTCGCCGATCAGGCGGACATGTTCGGCGCGAGCGAGCCCGCCGCCTGCCTCCGCCACGAGCTGGGCACCTGCCTCGGCCCCTGCGCCGCCAAGTGCAGCGGCGAGACGTACCGCACCGCCGTCGCGCTAGCGGTGGCCTTCCTCGAGAGCCAGTCCGTCGTGCCGATCGATCGCGTCCTGCGGGCGATGGCCGACGCGTCCGACGCGCGGGACTTCGAGCGGGCGGCGGCGTGGCGCGAGAAACTCGAGGCCCTGGAGGCACTGTTCGGCGCCGTCTCGCGGCTGCGCGCCGCGGCCCAGGCGCTGAGCTTCGTGTACGGCGTCCGTGACCGCACGGCGGCCCGCCAGGGCGGAGGGCACGACGACCGGGTGTACCTCGTCCACCGCGGACTGGTGCGTGCCGTGGCTCCGTGGCCGCGGACCCCCATCGAGCGCGACGCCTTCGCGGCCGCCGTCGAGCGCTCCGCCGCTCTGCCGGCCGGCGGCCCGGCCGCCCACACCGCACCCGAGATGGATGAGCTGCTGCTGGTGATGAGCTGGTTCCGCCAGCACCCCGAGGAGTTCGAGTCCACGACGCCCCTCGAGCGGTGGCTGGCAGAGCACGCTAGCTGAGGCGAACGATCCTCGCGCGGGGTGGAATTCCCGGCTCGGTTTCCATGATCCCGACCGATGGCACGACATCGAAGCGCCTCGGACCGGCCGAGCCGGGGTTGATCACGAGCGTGTAGTCCGCCAGGTCGCGTATCAGCGCCCGATGAGTGTGGCCGAAGACGATCACGTCGGCGTGAGGGAACGCCGCCTTGAGCGCCTCCGGCGCCGCCGACCCGAACTGGTCGCCATGCGTCACCACGAACCTGAAGCCGTCCAGCTCGATCTCCGCCACCTGCGGCAATCGCCGGCGCATCACGCCCGAATCCACGTTGCCGTAGACTGCTGTCACCGGCGCCAGCAGCTCCAGCTCGTCGAGGATTTCGCCGGCGCCGATGTCGCCGGCGTGCAGAATGCGATCCACCTTGGCGAAGGCATCGTGCACCGCCGGACGCAGCCTGCCGTGGGTGTCGGCGATCAGCCCCAGCCGCATCAGCGCCGCCGGGGCGCCTTGCCGGACCAGCGCGGCACCAGCTCGGCGTCGACGCCAAGATGGTCCAAAATCCGCTGCACCACGAAGTCCACCAGGTCCGCGACGGTCTGCGGGTGCTGGTAGAAGCCCGGCGCCGCCGGGAGCACCGTCGCCCCCGCCTCCGTTACGGCGACCATGTTCCGCAGGTGAACCAGCGACAGCGGCGCCTCGCGCGGCACCAGGATCAGGCGTCGGCGCTCCTTCAGCGCCACGTCCGCAGCCCGCTCGATGAGGCTCCGGCTGTTGCCAGTGGCCACCCCGGCGAGCGTCGCCATCGAGCAGGGGCAGATCACCATTCCCGCCGTGCGGGCCGATCCCGAGGCCGGCCGTGCCCCACGGTCGTCGTCGGTGTGAAGCACGACGCCCTGCCACGCTTTCCCAACGGCGGCCGCAAGCCCTCGAGCTGACGCGATGCCACACTCTTCCCTCAGCAGTCGCCAACCGTGCGCGGACACGATCAACCAGACCGGCGTCCCCGATCCGGCGAGCACCTGCAGCAGCCTCAGGCCATACGGAGCACCTGAAGCACCCGTGATTGCCACGACGACCGGCAAACGATTCATCCACCCCTCCGGTTCGGCGTCGGGCGGCGCACCGGATGGGGCGCCGGACGGACTGGCGGCGGTTTCTTCAGCGCTCCTGGTCTCCTCGGTGCTCCAGGACGTGCCGGTGGCATCGGTCGCGCGCCGCCGCCCGCCGCGTCACTCTGGAACCGGTTCATCCGAGCAGGGCGTCAGCCACGGCGCCCGCAGCCACAGCGGCCGAAATGATCCCGTTCATCGAGAAGAAGGCTGCATCGAGCCTTGAGTAGTCGTCAGGCCGTACTAGCCGGTGCTCCCAGACCAGGAGCCCGACTGCCACCACCACGCCGCCAAAGTACCAGGCGTGAAATCCCGCTGCAAAGCCGAATGCCACCAGCGCGGCCGCCGCAACAGCATGCAGCGAGCGCGCCATCATGATGGCTGATCCTGGCCCCATGGCCACGGTGAGCGACCTCAGCCCGTGCTCCCGATCGAACCGCTCATCCTGGAGCGAGTAGAGCACATCGAAACCGCCACCCCAGCAGGTCACGACCAGCGCCAGGAGCAGGATGAGCCACCATGGCCTGCTCCAGCTGCCCGTGACGGCGAAGTAGCCGCCGACCGGAGAGATGGCCATCCCGACCCCGAGCCAGAGGTGCGAGAGCGCCGTGAAGCGTTTCGAGTACGAGTAAGACGTGATCCAGGCCAGCGCGACTGGGGACAGAACGAGGCACAGGGGATTGAGGAGGCCCGCGGCGACTACGAACAGCCCCGACATCACGGTCACCAGCACCCATGCTTCGGCGAGCGACATCCGGCGGGCCGGCAACTCCCGGCCGGCCGTGCGCGGATTCAACGCGTCGAGCCGGCGGTCCACGATGCGATTGAAGCCCATCGCCGCGAAGCGTGCGGCGCCGAATGCCGCGACCACCAGGAGCAGGGCCCGCAGCGTGACCCCGTGCACCCGCGAGGCGGCCGCCACGCCGACGAACGCGAACGGCAACGAGAACACCGTGTGCGCGACCTTGACGAAGTTGGCGTACGCCACGAGCCGGCCCTCGCCGGCCAGCACCTGGCCATCGACGCCGCCCGCCGCCGTCACGGCAACCGGATGCCGAGGCTCGCCCACTTCGCATCCACCGCGTGGCGTGTCCCCTCGTCCATCACAATCCGCTCCGGCCATTCGCGCGCGAACCCTTCTTCCGGCCACTTGCGCGTGGCATCGATGCCCATCTTGGAGCCGTAGGTGAAGGCGCGACTCGAGTGGTCGAGCACGTCCACCGGTCCCATGGAGAAGCGCACGTCACGTTCCGGGTCGATATGGTTCAGGGCCACCCACCAGGCCTCGTCGGGATTCCGCACGTCCACGTCGCGGTCCAGCACCACGATCACCTTGGCGAGCGCCATCAGCCCCTGGCCCCACAGGCCGTTCATGACCTTCCAGGCGTGCCCGGGATACTGCTTGTCGATGCTCACGAAGACGAGGTTGTGGAAGATGCCGTAGGCCGGCATGTGGTAGTCCACGATCTCCGGCAGCGTGAGCTGCAGCAGTGGACGGAAGATCCGCTCCGTGGCGTGGCCGAGGAAGTAGTCCTCCATCGGCGGGCGCCCGACGATGGTGGCGGGGTAGATCGGGTCGCGCCGCATCGTGATCGCGGTGACATGGACCCGCGGGTACCGGTCGGCCAGCGAGTAGAACCCGGTGTGGTCGCCGAACGGCCCCTCGATCACCAGCTCCTCCGCCGGATCGATGTACCCCTCGATCACGATCTCCGCCTCCGCCGGAACCTCAAGATCGCTGGTCGCCGTTCGGGCCAGCTTGACCGGAGAACGCCGCAGAAAGCCGGCGAACAGGAACTCGTCCACCGCCGGTGGCAGTGGAGCCGACGCCGCGTACATGGAGGCAGGATCCGCTCCCAGCACGATGGCCACCGGCATCCGCTCGCCCCGCGCCGCCATCGCCCGCCAGTGCGCAGCCCCCACCTTGTGACGCTGCCAGTGCATGGCCAGGTCGCGGCGTCCCTGCACCTGGATCCGGTAGAGCCCGACGTTGCGTGCTCCGGTCGCCGGATCCCGTGTAATCACCATCGGGAACGTGAGATAGGGCCCCCCATCACCCGGCCAGCACACCAGGTGAGGGAGGTCCAGCAGGTTCAGCTCCTGTTCACGGAGCACCACGGCCTGGCACGGAACCGGGCCCGTGGCACGCTGTGGCGGCATCTTCGCCAGCTCGGCAAGCCTCGGGAGCATGGATAGCTTCCCGGCGAGGCCGTCGGGAACATCGACCTTGAGCAGCTCCGTGATACGTGCTCCCACGTCGTCAAGCGAAGGGGTCTCCAAGGCCATGGCCATGCGCCGCATCGACCCGAAGAGGTTGATCGCCACCGGGAAGCGGCTGGGGGCGCCGGTGGGGAGCACGGGGCGCTCGAAAAGGAGGGCCGGCCCTCCACCCGGACTCTTCATGCACCGATCGGCAATCTCCGTGATCTCGCGGTCGACCGATACGCTTTCCCGCACGCGCACCAACTCGCCCGCCTCGTCCAGCGCGGCGATGAAGTCGCGCAGGCTCTCGAGGCTCATCGCTTCCCCCAGTGGATGGCGGCGATGCCGCCGGTGAGGAGTCGGAAGCCGCAGTCGCCGAAGCCCGCCCCCGCCATCCGCTCCACCAGTGCCCGGGGCGGCGGGAACGCCTCGACCGACGCCGGCAGGTAGGCGTAGGCGCTCGGATGCCCCGAAACGAGGCGTCCCACCAGCGGCAGGATCCGGCGGAAGTAGAGGAGGTAGAGCGCACGAATCGGCGCCGCGGGGGGGGTGGTGAAGTCCAGGATGACCAGCCGCGCATCCCGTTTGAGCACGCGCCCGAGCTCCCGCAGTCCGGCGTCGAGGTCCTCGAGGTTCCGGACTCCGAAGCCGACCGTGGCTCCGTCGAAGGTCGCGTCGCGGAACGGCAACTCGAGGGCATCGGCCGCCGCCGGGCGGATGCAGCCGCCCGCAATCTTACCCGCTCCCCTGCGCAGCATGGGGAAGGCAAAATCCGCCCCCACGACTCGGCCCGAGAATCCGGGCCGGCTGGCCAGCTCGGCCGCGAGATCGAGGGTGCCCGCGCAGGCATCGAGGAACAGGCCCCGCGCTCGGCCCTCCCAGTCGAGCCGGTCCACCGCCTTCCGGCGCCACGAGCGGTCGAGGTTGAGCGACAGCAGGTGATTCAACAGGTCGTAGCGCGGCGCGATCGCGGCGAACATCTCGCGCACGTAGCGGCGCTTGTCGGAAGGGGCCTCGGGCGGCGCTGGCGGAGCCAACGTCATCGGCCGACAGTCAGGCGGAGCGGCATGAGAAGCGTAGATTACCCCCCGCATGCCGACGGCGAAAGACCTCCAGGCGCTCAGCGACCGGGAGGTCGTGGAGCTGGCCAAGGCCGGCAAGGAGGCCGCGTACCGCGAGCTGCTCAGGCGGTACGAGCGGCCCGTTTTCTCGCTCATCTACCGGATGGTGCGACACCGTACCCTCGCCGAGGACCTGGCGCAGGAGACCTTCATCAAGGTCCTGAACGCGCTGGATACGTACCGCCCCGAGTACAAGTTCTCCTCCTGGATCTTCAAGATCGCGAACAACGCGGCGATCGATCAGCTGCGGCGGCGCGAGCTCGACACGCTCTCGCTCGACGGGGCGCCGGACGCGCGCACCGCGGACGAGGTCGAGGCGACGGCGCTGCAGGCCTCCGACCACACCGAGTCGCCGCTCGAGGAGCTGGAGTCGCGCGAAACCGGCTCGGCGATTGAGCAGGCCATCGGCCGCCTCAGGCCCGAATACCGCACCTGCATTCTGCTGCGGCACGTCGAGGGTCGCTCGTACGAGGAGATTGCCGACGTGATGGATCTGCCGCTGGGCACCGTGAAGACCTACATCCACCGGGCCAGGCTCGAGTTGCGGGAGTACCTGGCCGATCTCAAGACCTGAAACCGCCGCCACCCCGGGCCCGTAGGGGGTGGCAGCGAGGGAGGTAAGTGGTGTGATGGACAAGCAGTTAGACCATTCGGAGCTGGAAGGGCTCGTGATTCGCGAGCTTTCCAGCCTCCCGAGTCTCGCCCCGAGCCGCGGATTCCAGGATCGCGTGATGACGCGCGTGGTCCTTCCCAGGCCCGTTCCGCTGGTGCTGCTCCAGCGCGCGGGAGCCTGGGCGCTCCAGCCGCACCGGGCCGTGGCGCTGGCGACGACCTATGCCGTCTGCGTGGTCGCCACGGTACTCCTCGCTGCGCCCTGGGTCTCGGCACACGCCAGCTTCTTCACCTTGGCAGTCTCGTGGGTCGTCGGCCAGGTCGGCGGCTGGATGGACGCCGCGACGCTCGCCGTCGCGTCCTGGGGCGTGCGCTCAGGTGCCGTCAGTGCCCTGCGCGCCGCCGCAGGCACCGGCCCGCGGCTCTGGGCCACGGTGCTCACGGTCACCATCGCATACGCCGGCAGCGGATATGGGCTGCACGTTCTCCTCAAGGCGCCCCGGAGGAGCGATGAACTCGCCGACACGCTCTAGCCTCCTGGCGCTGGCCCTGGCGCTCGGCGCCGCGGGCTCGGCCGCGGCCGTTCCTCGGACCGGGGCGTCGGGCGACGCCGCATCCCGCCTGGCAGAAGGACTCCGGTTCCTCGAGCGCGTGCTGCACATCCGGCAACACGGCGACCAGGTTCTGTCGCACACGATCTCGATCGGCTCGCATGAAGCCATGCTGGAGCTCGACCTGGCTTCGGGCGGTTCACGCCTGGTGAACCTCAAGGCCGGCGAGCTCTACCTCGACAACCAGGTCGTGGGACAGTACGCCGTGGGCGGCCTGCTGGAGCGCTCGTGGCGGCGGCTGCTGGCCGATGCCGGCTCACTCGACACCCCGCAACTGCTCGCCACCGTGCGGGCCTGGAAGGTGGATCGGCTGTCCGGCAACGACCTCGCGAGTAAGCAGCGGATCGACGCCGCGGTGGACGACCTGACGGCCGTGGCACCAGTTCCGTCCACGCCGGGCCGGAGCGCCGCAGCGGGCGAATCGGCGGCCGCGTCCCGGTCGGCGGAGTCGGCGGCGGCGCCTTCCTTCCCTGCTCCCGATCTCGAGACACCCGGCGCCGCCCCCGCGGCGCCTTCGGCCGTCCAGATCTTGTTCCGCGACGTGAAGAACGTGATCGCGATATTCGTCGCGCTGGCGATGATCGGCTTCGGGACGGTGTTCTTCGCGCGGCGCTACCTCGAGGTGGTGGCCGACACGGCGTCCGAGTCCTTCGGGCGCTCGCTCGTCGTGGGCCTGCTCGGGCAGCTGCTGCTGCTGCCAACGCTGGCGATGCTGATCGTCGGGCTGGTGTTCACGATTGTCGGCATCCTGCTCCTGCCGTTCGCGATCATCGCCTTCGTCATCGCTTTCATCGTCGCCGCGCTCGGCGGCTACCTCGCCGTGGCGCACGCCATCGGCGAGACCGTCAGCCGGCGCCGCATGGCCAACGGCGCATTCGTACGGAGCCCCAACGCGTACGGCTACCTGTTCACGGGGCTGGTGGGGCTGCTCGGGCCGTGGGCCGCCGCGGCGCTGTTCGGCTGGGCCGGGCCGGTGGTGTACGTCCTGAGCGCGGCCGCGTTCGTCGCGACCTGGCTCGCGGCCACCGTGGGGTTCGGCGCGGTGCTGCTGTCGCGCGCGGGTCTGCGCGACGCCTTCACCGGCCGCCACCTGGGCGACCAGTCCGGCGAGTACCTGTGGGCCACTCCGCCGGCGACGCCGGCGGCGCCGAGGCCGGGCCGACGCGAATGAAGCTCGGGATCATGCCGACAGCCGTGGCGCTCGCCGCGCTGCTCGCCGCACCGGCCGCGCGCGCCCAAACGCTTCGCACGCTCAGCTCGTCGCGGCAGCTCCACGGCGAGTCCACGCTCACGGCGGAGATCACCTACGTCGCCGGCCGCTTCCGCCTCTTCGCGGCGCCGCCCGGCGCGCTGTACCAGATGGACCTGCGGTACGACGAGGACAAGTTTACGCCGGTCCGCGAGTATGACGCCGCCGCGGGCGTGCTGCGCCTCGGCCTCAAGACCAAGGGCCACGTCGAGCTGGCAAGCCACGGCGACGAACAGAACATGCCGACGCTGGACCTCGCCCTGGCGCCGAACCTGCCACTCGCGCTGAACATCGATCTGGGCGCCGCCGAGGCCGACGCGGACTTCGGCGGACTGGCGCTGCGCAGCCTGCGCTACAAGACCGGCGCCTCGAAGTCGGAGCTGCGCTTCAGCCGTCCCAATCCTCTCGAGTGCGACTCCCTGACGCTGGAAGTGGGTGTGGCGCAATTCACGGCGACCGGCCTGGCCAACGCCAATTGCCGTCACGTGAAGGTCCAGGGCGGAGTGGGGACCGTCGTCCTCGACTTCACCGGCGACTGGCGCGGCCCCGCGGACGCCGAGGTCCAGATGGCACTCGGCACGCTCAAGCTGCAGCTGCCGCGCAACCTGGGCGTCGCCATCACGCTCGAGCGCTTTCTGGCCTCGTTCGACCAGAGCGGCTTCACCCGGCGCGGAGACGTGTACTACTCCGACAATTACGCGGCGGCTCGCAACCATCTGGACTTGACCGTGGATTCGGCTTTCGGTGGGATTGAGATCGTCTGGGTCGACGCCTCACCGTGACGCCGGCTGCGGGCCGACCCGAGGCGTGACTCTGCCGCTCCAACCGCCGCTCAGGCGAACCTCAGCCCCCCGCACGACACCCAGGACCGTCTCCGCCCGCCCATCGCGGACGGCGATCTCGAGCGTTCCTCCCGACCCGACGAACGCGACGGGACTGCCGGGTGGCACGTCGCCGAAGGCGGCGAGCACTGCCACCGTGTGACCGCCCAGCCGGACCGCGGCTCCCGCCGCTATGGCGCTCGCCGGCACGTTGGTGACGAGTGTGCCGAATCGATCCACGTGGACCACCTGGCCGATCAGATCCGCTCCCTCAGTGCGAAGCCGCCGGGGCGACAGGTGCACCAGGTCCGACACGGCCGTGCCCAGCTCCGGCAGCGGGGCGCCCTGCGCCAGGCGCGCGGCGGCGGGCGCAAACACGTCGCGCCCGTGGAAGGTGCGGCTCGCCCCGTCGGGCACGGGCAGGCTCACGACGGCGGCGTGGGCGGCGGTGAAAACGTCGCTCAGCAGGCCGTTGTCCGGCGCCACAAACCGGTGGCCGGCGACATCCGCGGCCAGGGCTCGGCGCCGCGTGCCGACCCCCGGATCCACCACTGCCAGGTGCACCGTGCCTGCCGGGAACGCCCGCCACACCCGCCCCAGCACGTAGCTCGCGGCCACGATGTCTCCCGGGGCGATGTCATGGGTGACGTCGACCACCGTGGCCTCTGGCGCGAGCGACAGCAGCACGCCCTTCACCTCGCCGACGTAGCTGTCGGCGGCACCGAAATCGGTCAGCAGGGTGATGATCCCGCTCATGCGCGAGCCCGCTGCCACCGGCCGCTGCGCCACAGCGCCGCCATGGCGACCCCGCGGCCGATCGCGGTGAGGCTGATGGCCCACCAGATGCCCGCGACCCCGAGCACGCCCGCCAGCCAGGCGGCGAGTGGGATACGCGCGGCGGTGAGGGAGCCCGACCACAGCATCGGCTCGACGGTGAAACCGGCGCCGCCTAGCGATCCCTCGAGCACGATTTCCAGGCCCATGGTGATCTCCGCCGCGGCGATGATCCGCAGGTAGCTCGCGCCGACCGCGATCACGCCGGGGTCGCGGCTGAAGATCCCGACCATCGCCTCGGGGACGACGAGGAACGCCAGCGCCGGCACCGCGGCCGCTGCGCAGGCGTACCGCGCCGAGAGCCAGCCGGCGCGGCGGGCGCGATCGGTTCGGCCGGCTCCCAGATTCTGGCCGACGATCGCCGCGGACGCCAGCCCGAAGCCCACGGCCACCTGGAAGGCGAGCCCCTCGAGCTTGTGCCCCACCCCCAGCGCCGCCAGTGCCGCGGTGCCGAAGCGGGTGGTGATGCGGGTGAGACCGATGTAGACCAGGCTGAAGAAGATGCCGGTCGCGGCCGTGGGGGCGCCGATGCGCAGCACGGTGAGGGCCGCGCGCCAATCGCGCACGGCAAACCGGAGCAGGCGCCGCTTGGCCAGGACCCCAAGGCCGAGTGCGCCGACCAGGGCCCGCGTGCCCACGGCCGCCACCGCTGCGCCGGCGATCCCCAGCGCGGGTGCCGGCCCCAGCCCCAGGATGAGGACCGGATCCATCACCAGCGTCACCAGCACCGACAGCAGCAGCAGAGCGAGCGGCGTCCTGGTGTCGCCCGACGCCCGGAACGTGGCCTCGGCGGCAAAGAACCCGAGCACCAGCGGCGTTCCTACGAGGTAGGTGGAAAGCCACTTCCGGCCCAGCTCGGTGACCTCGGGCGGCGTGTGCATCACTGCGAACAGCAGCGGCACCAGCAGCCACCCGACGACACCGACGACGACTCCGATGAGCACCGCGAGCGCCAGGGTCGTGCCCCCCGCCACGGCGGCGAGACCGTGCGCGCCCTCGCCGTGGCGCCGCGCCGCCACGGCGGTGAGTCCCACGCCGATCATCTCCCCGACCGCGAGCAGCATCCACACCGCAAACCCGGCGGTGGAGATCGCGGCCAGCGCGGCCGAGCCGAGGGTGCGCCCGACCCAGAAGATGTCGACGAGGAGAAACGCGAGCTGCAGCAGGGCCGACCCCACCGCCGGCAGGGCCACGCGCATGATCGCGCGCGGGAGCGGCCCCGAGACCAGGTCCGTCGCGGGAGTGCCCGCCACGGCAGCGGTCACGGCGCGCGGGCGGTCGAGTCCAGGAACCGGCGGAAGACGGGGTTCTCCGGGAACCGCGCCGCCAGGGCATCGACGATCCGCCGCGCTTCCTCGCGCGGCGCGCCGTCGGACCCGCCCTCCCGCACCAGCGCGCTGGCGTACAGCCACTGCGCCTCGAGCCGGGTCACGGACCCGCTCTCGCTCACCCGGCGCAGCGTCTGCAGCGCGCGCGGGGCGTCACCGCCGCCGAGCCCGATGAGCTGCGCCACCAGCCGCGCCAACACCCCGGCCCGCGCGAGCGCGTAGTCGTAGATCGCCAGGCCGAGCCGGCAATCGACGCAGGTTGAATCCAGCGCCAGCGCCCGGCCCAACGCGGCGCGCATCCGCCTCGCGTCCCGCGCCGCCCGCCAGTAGTGCCCGTGCAGCTCGGCCTGGCGCGCCCGGTAGCCCAACGCGCTCCCGAGCCAGAACAGCTCCGCGACCCGCGCGGAATCCGTCGGCGCCGCGGCGACCGCGCGCTCCGCACGCGCCGCGGCCTGCACCAGCAATAGGTCGATGGAATCCTCGTCGAACGCGTCGTCCTGCTGCGCGGTGGCCCACCAGATCAACGCCGATGCCTCGAGGGTGGGACCCACCGGGTCCCGTGGATGCCGGTCGGACAGGCGGAGAAAATACAGGCGGGCGGCCTCGAACTGGCCGCTGTAAATCAACTCCTGCCCCGCTGCGGTCTCCGCCGCCGCAGCCCAGGCGCTCGAGTCTGGGAGCGTATCCTGCGCGCCGGGCGGCGCCGCTGCTACGGCCGCGGCGAAGAGAGCTGCAACCAGGGCGGGCGTGGCTACGGTGCGACGATGGGGAGACGCACCGCGGAGCTCTCGGACAGCTCCGCCATCTCCGCCGCCAGCCCGGCGAACGCCCGAGCCGCTGGCGTCTGGGGCTCCGCGAGCACCACGGGTACACCGGACTCGCACAGCTCCTGCACCCGCTCCTGCAGCGGGATCGCGGCCAGCAGCGGGATGCCCAGCTCCGTCGCCAGCCGCTGGCCTCCGCCGCTGGAGAAGATGTCGGTGCGCTCGCCGCAGTGAGGGCAGTGAAAATAGGACATGTTCTCCACGATCCCCAGCACCGGTACGCCGACCTTCTCGAACATCTTGGCGCCCCTCAGGGCATCGCCCACCGCGACTTCCTGCGGCGTCGTGACGATGAGCGCACCGCTCACCTGCACCGACTGCACCAGGCTGAGCTGCGCATCGCCGGTGCCCGGCGGCATGTCCACCAGGAGGTAGTCGAGCTGGCCCCACTCCACGTCGGCCAGAAACTGCTGGATGATCTTCGTGACGATGGGGCCGCGCCAGATGGCCGCCGCGTCCCGCTCGACCAGGTTGCCGAGCGACATCACCTTGACGCCGTGCGCCGTGAGCGGCTGGATCTTCCCGCCCGCGACGTCCGGCCGCTGGTCGCCGATGCCGAACATCCGCGGGATGTTGGGGCCGTAGACGTCGGCGTCCATCACGCCAATGCGCAGACCGCCCGCGGCCAGAGCGGCAGCGAGGTTCACAGTGACGGTGGACTTGCCCACACCGCCCTTGCCGCTCGAGACGGCGATCACGCGGCCCAGGTTGGGAAACTCGCGCGCCGTGGGCGGCGGCACCGGCTTGGGGGTGGTCTGCGGCTGCTGCTGCGCGCCGCCGGCGACTTCCAGCTTGACGCCGGCGACGCCGGGCACCGCCTGCGCCGCGAGCCGCGCCTCACGTACCAGCGCCGCGGGGTCGTCGCGCCCGAGCGCAAAGACGATGCGCACCTTGCCGCCGGCCTCGACGGCAATCTCCTTCACCATCCCGGCGGCGACGACGTCCTGGCCCACGCGCGGGTTCACCACCCGCCGCAGCGCCGCCTCAACCTGCGTCCTGATGTCGTCAGCCGGCACGCGTCAGACCGCCTCCACCGAGTGGACTTCCGGCACGGCCATTCTGAGCCGCGCCTCGATCCCGTTCTTCAGTGTCGCCCGCGACATCGGGCAGCCCACGCAGTGCCCCATCAGCCTGAGGCTCACCACGCCGTCCGCCTCGTCGAAGTCCACGAACTCGACGTCTCCACCATCCATCTGAATCGCGGGACGTACCAGCTCCAGCACTTCCTCGATCTTCTCTACCGTGGTTGCCACTGCTGCTCCCTTAGTGCGACTACTTTGGTCGCAAATTAGACAGACGGCTGGAAAAGGGTCAAGATACCCTTCCATTGGAGAGCAAGCGGCGTGCCGCCGCGAGGACCTCGCGCTGCACCTCGTCGAGCGAGCCGGGGATGGACGCGCCCGAGGCCTTGGCATGACCGCCCCCGCCGAACGGCTGGGCGAACGCCGCGACGTCCACGTCGCCGACCGATCGGAAGGAGATCTTGATCTTGCCGCTTGCGAGCGTGCGGAAGAGCAGCGCCATGCGCGTGCCCTGCACCGAGCGCGCCAGCTCCACCAGCCCGTCGAGGTCGTCGGCACTCACGCCGTGCCGCTCCAGCGAGCCGGCCGGCACCGTGACCCACGACAGGCCGATCTCCGGCTCGACAACCAGCGTCTCGAGGACTTCCGCCGTGAGGCGCAGGCGGCCGACCGGGGCGGTGGCATATACCTGTTCGTAGATGGTTTCGGGAGGGACGCCGCACTCCAGCAGCGAGGCCGCAACGCGCAGCGTGCGCGGCGACGTGTTCGAGAAGCGGAAGCCGCCGGTATCGGTCAACAGCCCGACGTACAGCGCGCGCGCCGCGTCGGCCGTGAGCGGCCACCCCGCGCCCGCGGCCAGGTCGTAGATCAGCTCGGCCGTGGCCGACGCGGCGGGGTCCACGAGCCGCGGCCCGTGGGGCAACGTCCCCGGCGAGAGGTGGTGGTCCACGCACGCCGTCACGATGTCCCGTCCGTGGATCGTCTCGGCCAGGTGGCCCAGGCGGCCGAGGTCGGAGATATCGAGCACCAGAAAGAGATCCGCGTCGCGGAGCGCGGCCACGGCGTGCTCCGTGCGGTCGTGCTTGCGCACCGGGTCGATGAGGAAAGAGTAGCGCGGGGGAATCGGCGTCGGGTTGGCGATGCGGACGTCCTTGCCCAGCGCCTTCAGCAGATGCACCAGAGCGACCTCGCTCCCGACGCCGTCACCGTCCGAATTGACGTGCGTCGTCATCACGATCCGGCGGGCGCCCAGCAGCGCGGCCGCCACGGCGCGCGCTCCCTTTCTCCGCGTCGCCGGCACGCTCTCGAGCTTCGGTTTCGATGCCATTCGCGGCTGCACGCTACAGGGGCCGGGGACGGCGGGCAAGTGGATGCGGCGGTCACCACGACGCACCCGATCGCGTCCCACCAACGCCAAGCGGCCGGCCCCGCGTCGGAGCCGGCCGCTTCACCGTCAGGAGCGAGGCGCGCTACCTCTGCTGGGGAATTCCCGCGGCCAGCTCCTTCTGCAGGAGGCTGTGCCGGCGGCTGTACCCGAAGTAGATCGTGAAGCCGATCAGCAGCCAGACGATCAGCCGGATCCACGTGTCCTCGGGGAGCGTGAGCATCAACCCGAAGCAACAGACGATCCCCATGATCGGCACGAACGGCACCCACGGCGTCCGGAACGGACGCTTGAGGTCGGGGCGCGTCCTGCGCAGCACTATCACGCCGATGCAGACCAGCACGAACGCCAGCAGCGTGCCGATGTTCACCAGCTGGCCCAGGAGTTGGAGCGGCAACATCCCGGTCGCGATGGCGACCGCCACCCCGGTGAAGATCGTCGAGAGATACGGCGTGCGGAACCTCGGGTGGACCGACGCGGCCCACTTGCCGAGCAGGCCGTCGCGCGACATCGAGTAGAACACCCGCGACTGGCCCAGGAGCATCACCAGGATGACGGAGCCGAGGCCCAGCACGGCGCCGACATCGACCAGCAGCCGGATCCACTCCGGGGCGCCGATGCGCCGCATCGCCAGCGCCATCGGCGCGGCGACGTTGAGGTCCTTGAACGGCACCATCCCGACCAGCACCGCCGAGACGACCACGTAGAGCAGCGTGCAGATCGCCAGCGACCCGAGGATCCCGATGGGCATGTCGCGCTGCGGGTTTCGCGCCTCCTGCGCCGCGGTCGAGACGGCGTCGAATCCGATGTACGCGAAGAAGACGAGGCCGGCGGCGCGCAGGATGCCGGAGACGCCGTAGGTCCCCCACTCGCCGGTATTCGGCGCGACGAACGGCTTCAAGTTGGCCGGGTGGAAGTGCGCGAGACCGACGAAGACGATCAGCAGGATGATGCAGAGCTTCAGGATCACGATGAAGTTGTTGACGGTGGCCGATTCCTTGATGCCGATCACGAGGATCGTGGACATCACAGCCACGATCAACACCGCCGGCGCGTTCACGATGGCGCCGGTCAGGTTGAGTCCCGTGTGCGCGCAGCCGGCCACCAAGTCGTGGACATTGGTCGCCGTGCACCAGGCCGTCGGCGAGTTGGTCAGGGTGGGGGGCAGCACGAGACCGAACTGGCTCAAGAGGCTGACGAAGTGTCCCGACCAGCCCACGCCCACCGTCGCCGCCCCGGCGGCGTACTCGAGCACCAGGTCCCACCCGATGATCCACGCGATCAGCTCGCCCATCGTCGCGTAGGAGTAGGTGTAGGCGCTCCCGGCGACGGGCACGGCGCTCGCCATCTCGGCGTAGCACAGCCCGGCGAAGGCGCAGGCGATGCCCACCAGAATCATCGACAGTGGCACCGCCGGCCCGGCGTACAGTGCCGCCGCCTGGCCGGTCAAGACGAAGATCCCCGCGCCGATGATGGCGCCGATGCCGAGGGTGATGAGGTTCAGGGGCCCGAGCGCACGCTTGAGCGACTTCTCGCCCACGGCGTCCGCCTCGGCGCGCAGGGCGGTAATCGACTTGGTGGCCCACAAGTTCATCGGAGCGGCCTTTGACGTGAGAGAGAGGGGCGCGCGGCGTGAAGGCCGCGGCCCGCAGGCTGGAAGCGCGCTAGACTAGCGGCACACGGCGGACGGTGTCAAGCGATCCGCCGTCACGGACTGTAGTTCGGCGCCTCGCGCGTGATGGAAACGTCGTGCGGGTGCGACTCCCTGAGGCCCGCCGCGCTGATCCTCACCATCTCCGTCCTGGTCTGCAGTTCCCGGATGGTGGATACGCCGCAGTACCCCATGCCGCTGCGCAAACCCCCGACCATCTGGAAGACGACGTCCGCGACGGCCCCCTTGTAGGGCACCCGCCCCTCGATGCCCTCCGGCACCAGCTTGGTGGCGGACATCTCGCCTTCCTGGAAATACCGGTCGGCCGAGCCCTCCTGCATCGCCGCGAGGCTCCCCATGCCGCGGATGACCTTGAAGCGGCGGCCCTCGTACAGCAGCGACTCGCCGGGGCTCTCTTCGGTGCCGGCGAACACGGCGCCCATCATCACGCAGTCGGCGCCGGAGGCGAGCGCCTTCACGGCGTCGCCGGAGTACTTCACGCCGCCGTCGGCGATCACCGGCACGCCGGAGGCGCCGGCGACCGCGTCCTGGATGGCGGTGACCTGCGGCACGCCCACACCGGTCACGACGCGCGTGGTGCAGATGGACCCCGGCCCGACACCGACCTTGACCGCATCCACGCCGCGCTCGACGAGAGCGCGCGCGCCGCCGCTGGTGGCGACGTTGCCACCCACCAGCTGCGCGTCGGGGAAGGCCTCCCGCAGCGCCGCCACCACCTGCAGCACGCCCTCGCTGTGACCGTGGGCGGAGTCCACCACCAGCACGTCGCACCCTGCGCCCAGCAGCGCCTGCGCGCGCGACGCGGCGTCCTTGGTGGCGCCTAACGCGGCGGCGACCCGCAGTCGCCCGAGGTGATCCTTGTTGGCCAGCGGGAAGTCCCGCCGCTTGAAGACGTCCTTGACGGTGATCAGTCCCTGCAGCGTTCCGTCCGCCGCCACGACCGGCAGTTTCTCGACCTTGTGGCGCGCCAGGATCTTGACCGCTTCCTCCAGCGCGGTGCCGACCGGCGCCGTCACCAGGCCCTTGCTCGTCATCACCTCGCGGATCGGCCGGTCGAGGTTGTCCTCGAACTGCAGGTCGCGATTGGTGATGATCCCGACCAGGCGCCGCTGCGCGTCCACGATCGGGACGCCCGAGATCTTGAAGCGCGCCATCAGGTGGAGCGCTTCGCGGATCGGCCGGTCCGGGGGCAGGGTGATCGGATCCAGGATCATCCCGCTCTCCGACCGCTTGACCCCGTCCACCTCGGCCGCCTGCCGGTCGATCGGCAGGTTCTTGTGGATCACGCCGATGCCGCCGAGCCGCGCCATGGCGATCGCCATCCCCGCCTCGGTGACGGTATCCATCGCGGCGGAGACGAACGGGACGTTGAGCGGGATCTTGCGGGTCAGGCGGGTGGAGACGTCCACCTGCCGGGGATGCACTGTCGAGTGACCGGGGACGAGCAGGACGTCGTCGAAGGCGAGACCGTCGAGCGGGCGAATATGGCTTTCCATGGCGGAAGATACCGGGCGGCGCGCCGCGAAATCAAGCAGCCGGCGGGGGGCCCTCGAACTTGCCGGAATCCTTCCCTTCGGCCGGCGCGGGTCGCTGGCCGGTGACCTCGTCGACGACCGCTTTCCCCGCCGCCGCCAGGCCGCCCATCACGCGCCCGGCCGCCGCCATCGTGTCCATCGTGCCCTTGATCGCCGACGCCGAGACGCGACCCGCCCGGAGCGTGTCTTCCACCGTCTCGGCGAGTCGCTGCAGGGGCGAGGGCGGCGCCGGCGTCTGGGCGGCGTACTTCGACTCGAGGAACTCGATGTAATCCAGCACCTGGTAGACGCGCTCGTCCGACAGCGTCTCCAGCTTGCGGTCGATCCGCTTCTTCAGGAACTCGTTCACGGGACCACGTCCAGCAGCTCGAGGATCGGATTGGCCAGGTACGCGCTGCGGCCGCTCCTGACGCGCGCCAGGATGGTGAGGCTGTCCAGCGGCTGCAGCCGCGCGATCTCCGCCGCCTTCTCCGGCGGCACGATGACGTACACGAACGCGTACTCCGGCGCCGGGCCCCGGGCCAGGATGTAGCGCTGCCCCAGCGCGAAGTCGGGACGCAACTCGTCGGCAGTCTGCAGAGCGATGAACTGGATGGTCCACCGCAGCACCTTGCCCTGCCACTCCTCCGGCGACGAGCGCAGGTCCGCGGCGGTCACTCCGCTCACCGCCTGGCCGCCAGCGTCCCGCACGTCGCTCTCCCGCACCCAGCCCGCCGCCTCGACCCGCACCCATCCGCCGGCGCGCGCCGTGATGCGGATCGGCACACCGGCCTCGAGCACGCCGGTGGCCGGCGCGTCCGGCGCGCGGTACAGCCGCACCTGGCGCCTCAACACCGCGCGGCGCGCGTCCGCCCCGGTATCCGCCGCGGCGCCGGTGTCGGCCCGCGCCGGGGCAGCTGCCGACGCCGCGGCCGGTGCGCTCACCAGCGCGCCGCCCGCGACCCAGCCGGATCGCCGCACATGGACCCAGGAGCCCCGCTGTTCGACCTGGTCGAGCAGGGCGCCCTTGACCAGCCGCGCCACCAGGCGGCCGTTGGGCACGGTTCGCAGGTTCTCGTCGCGACTCACCGCCAGGTTGTGCCCGTCCTGATTTACCGCGCGCACCGAACTCCGGATGATCCAGCCCTCGACTGTCACCTGCGTGTTGCCGCCGCGGCCGCCCTGCGTTGCGACCGCAACGCCCGCCGCCAGCCGGCCGAGCTGTTGGCCCCCGGGCTCGCTCACAAACGCCTCGCCGTCGCGGCGCACCGTGGCCGGCTGCTGCGCCTGGGCGGGCGCGGCGCGGGGCCACGCGAGGACCCCGAGTACCACGAGGGAGACCAGGGCGCGTGCGGCTGGTTGGGGGCGCCACGCGGGGGTAGATTGCGGCCTGCGATGCAACACGAAAGTCATTGTAGAACCTGGGAGTAGCGATGTCAAACAATGCAACCGCGCGGCGCGGGCCGGTGGTGCTGGTGGTGCTGGACGGGTGGGGCTTCCGCCGCGGAGGCGAGGGCAACGCGATCGAATTGGCCCGTTCGCCCACCTGGCACAAGCTGTGGGACACACTGCCGCGCACGCTGCTCGACGCTTCGGGGCGCGCGGTGGGGCTGCCGGAGGGCCAGATGGGCAACTCCGAGGTCGGCCACCTCAACCTCGGCGCCGGTCGCGTGGTGCACCAGGACATCGTGCGTGTCTCTGACGCGGTCGAATCGGGCGAGTTCTTCGAGAAGCCGGCGCTGCTCAGGCTGCTGGCCGACGTGAAGCAACGGAACGGCACTCTGCACTTCTTCGGCCTCATCGGCTCCGGAGGCGTGCACGCCCTCGATCGTCACCTCGAGGCCTGCATCGATCTGGCCGAGCGCCGGCAGATGCCGCGGGTCGCGATCCAGGCGCTGCTCGACGGGCGAGACACGCTCCCGCAGTCGGCCGCCGGCTTCATGCGGGAGCTGCTGCAGGCCGCGCGCGGCCGCGCGAAGGTAGCAACGGTCACGGGGCGCTATTTCGGGATGGACCGCGACAAGCGATGGGACCGCGTGAAGCTGGCCTACGACGCGATGATGCGCGGGGTGGGCACGCCCGTCACCGATCCAGTCGAGGGCATCACCGCCGCCTACGCCCGCGGCGAGACGGACGAGTTCGTCAAGCCGCTGGTCGTAGTGGACGGCGCCGGGAAGCCCGTCGCACCGATCCAGGCGGGCGACGGGATCTTCTGCTTCAATTTCCGCGCCGACCGGATGCGGCAGATGGTGCGTGCCTGGACCCAGGCGGACTTCGCGGGCTTCGATCGCGGCGGCGCGCCGCTCTTGGACGTCGTGACGATGACGGAGTACGATGCGACCTTCCAGCTCCCGGTCGTGTTCGGGCCGGAGACGCTCAACGAGATCATGGCCGACGTGGTGAGCCGCAACGGGCTGGGGATGCTGCGGACCGCGGAAACGGAGAAGTACGCGCACGTCACCTACTTCTTCAACGGCGGCGTCGAGAAGCCGTACCCCGGGGAGGAACGGCTCCTGGTGGACAGCCAGAAGGTGGCGACCTACGACCTCAAACCCGAGATGAGCGCAGCGGGCATCGCCGACATCCTGTGCCGGGGCATCGAGGAGCGGAAGCACGCCTTCATCCTCGCCAACTTCGCCAACGGCGACATGGTGGGCCACACCGGCAAGATCCCGGCGGCCGTGCGCGCAGTCGAGACCGTCGACGAGTGCCTGGCGCGCGTGGTGGCCTCGGCGCAGAAGGCCCACGCCTCGCTGCTCGTCACCGCCGACCACGGCAACTGCGAGATGATGATCGATCCGGCCACCGGCGGCCCGCACACCGCCCACACCACCAACCCCGTGCCGCTGCTGCTGCTCGACGAGCAGTTCCACGGCGCGCTGCGGCCCGGCGGCTCGCTCCGCGACGTGGGCCCTACCGTGCTCGCGCTCCTCGGGCTCGCGCAGCCGGGCGCGATGACCGGCCGGGACCTGCGGGAGGCGGCATGAAGACGGGGGCACGGGGGCACGGGGGCACGGGGGCACGGGGCATCAGGAGCGTGCGGGCGCTGTGGGCATTCGCCGTGCCCCTGTGCATCTGTGCCTCCATGCCCGCTGTCTCACGGGCGCAGCTCGTGGGGCACGAGCCGGAGCAGTCGCCGTACCGCGACATCATCTACCACGAGAGCTTCACGCTGTTCGCCGGGCGGTTCGCGGGGAACACCGGATCCGCGGGCGTCGGCACCCTGCCGAGCGCCGCGTACGGCGGGCGGCTGGCGATTCGGCTCTCGGGGCCGGTCGAGCTCTGGGCCACGCTGGCCGAGGCCCCGACCCACCGGCACTCGATCATCGCCGACACCTCGGTGACCCACACCGACTCGGCGAAGCCTGGGCCGAACGTCAAGGTGCCGCTGCTGCTCGCCGACCTGGCGCTGGTCCTCAACCTGACCGGCGACAAGACCTGGCACCACCTCGCGCCGTACGTGGGGCTGGGCGTCGGCTTCGCGACGCCGACGCACCCGGTGGCGGACCCCGGCGGATTCCAGGTCGGCTTCAATTTCGCCTTCGTGCCGACCGTCGGCACGCGCCTGTTCCTGTCCGATGTGCTGGCGGTGCGGCTCGAGGTGCGCGACTACTACTTCCGCTATCAGTACCCGCTGGCCTACTTCGACACGCTGAATCTCAAGTACACCGGGCCGCCGCCGCGCGCGTCGGTGCTCCCGCTCGGGACCACCAACGCGGAGTGGACGAACAATCTCACGCTGTGGGTCGGCGTGGCGTACGGGTTCTCGTTCTGACCCCACGGGGGTGAGTGCCCTGCCTAGCGAAGTCTTCGGAATCGCCGCGCTCTCCCTCAAGGTCGCCCTCACCGCGACGGTCGTCTCCTGCCTGATCGGCATCCCGCTCGGCTTCGCGCTGGGCTGGAGCCGGCTGCGCGGGCGGCGCGCCGTGCTGTTGCTGCTCAACACCGCGCTCGCGTTTCCCACGGTCGTCATCGGACTCATCATCTACGGGCTGCTCGCCCGCCACGGACCGCTGGGCGCACTCGGCCTGCTGTTCACCTGGCAGGCGATCGTCGCCGCCGAGGTCATCCTGGCGTTGCCCATCGCGACCGCGCTGAGCGCGGCGGCCGTGCAGACCGTCGACCCGCGGGTCCGGCGCACGGCCCTTACGCTGGGCGCGGGCACCTTGCGCACGGCGTGGGCCGTGGCGCGCGAGGCGCGCTTCGCGCTCGCGGCCGCGGTCGTGGTCGCCTTCGGGCGCGTGCTCTCGGAGGTCGGCGCCGCACTCATCGTCGGCGGCAACATCCGCCACGAGACGCGCACCCTGACCACGGCGATCACCCTCGCGACCTCGCAGGGCAACTTCTCCCTCGCCGTCGCGCTCGGCCTGGTGCTGTTGGCGCTCGCCCTCACCGTCAACGTGCTGATCCAGCTGCTGCAGGGCCGTGGCGACGTTTGAGGTCGCCGGCCTCCGGCACACCTACGGGGGGCGTACGGTGCTCTCGCTCGAGACGCTCACCGTCGAGCCCGGCGCCCGGCTCGCCCTGGTGGGGCCCAACGGAGCCGGCAAGAGCACGCTGTTGAGGCTCCTGGCCTTTCTCGAACCCCCCTCCGCCGGCGTCATCGCGCTGGAGGGCCGGCCCGTCACGACGCGGGCGGCCCGCCGGGCCGCGCGCCGCCGCGTCACGCTGGTCGAGCAACGGCCGTACCTGTTCCGGGGTACCGTAGCCGGCAACATCGCGTTCGGGTTGCGCGCCGCGGGCGTCACCGGGCCCGCGGTGGCGCAGCGCGCGCGCGCAGCGCTCGACCGCCTTCAGCTCCAGGGGCTGCGGGACCGGGACGCACGCCAGCTCTCCGAGGGCGAGATCCAGCGCGTCGCGGTGGCGCGAGCCCTCGCCATCGAACCGGTGGCGCTGCTCCTGGACGAGCCTGCCTCGAGCGCCGATCGGGCCGCGCAACAGGCGATGTTCGCGGCGCTGGCCGACGAGCAGGCGCGCCGCCCGCTCACCGTCGTCTTCGCCTCGCACCTGCTCGAAGACGCCTACCGCTGGTCCGATCGGCTGCTCGCGCTGCACCAGGGCCGGCCCTCGCCCGTCACGCCGGAGAACCTCTTCCGGGTGGACCTCCCGGGAGGGGCGGCGATGCAGCAGGTGGCGGTGGGCCCCCTCCGGATCGACGTGGTGAGCGAGCGTGCCGGACCGGCGACGCTCGCGGTCGCTCCGGACGAGATCGTGCTGTCCGCGGCGCCGCTGCAGTCGTCCGCCCGCAACGTGTTCCACGGCCGGATCGTGCGGCTGGCGGAACACGGGGCGGAGATGCGGGTCACCATCGACGCGGGAATCGAGCTCGTCGCGCTCATCACCCGCCGCAGCTTCGACGAGATGGGGCTGGCCGTGGGCCGGGAGGTCTACGCGTCCTTCAAGAGCGTGGCTGTCAAGGTGTTCTAGGGGGTATCTTCCGCGCATGCCCACGGCGTACCTGACCCGCACGGTCCAGTTCAGCGCGGCACACCGGTATTTCCGGCCGGAGTGGAGCGAGGCGAAGAACGCCGAGGTGTTCGGCAAGTGCGCCGCCCCGAACGGCCACGGGCACACATACCAGTGCGCGGTCACGGTGCGGGGCCGGGTGGACGGGCCGACCGGGATGGTCGTGAACCTCGCGACGCTGGACCGCATTCTCGCCGAGGAGGTCGTGGAGCGGCTCGACCATCGCCACCTCAACCTCGATCTGCCTGAGTTCGCCTACGGCCGCACCGTGCCGACCGGGGAGGAGTTGTGCCTCGACATCTGGCGCCGCGTGGCGGCGCGGCTGCCGGAGGGCTGCACCCCGGCCGCGGTGCGTGTGCAGGAGGAGCCGGCACTGTTCGCGGAGTACCGAGGCGAGGCGTAGCGGGCAGTGAGCCGTAAGCTCGGCGAGGGGAAGCTCGCCGCGGTCGAGGAGACCCCGGTCTGGCTGGAGGTGAATCGCCGGCCGGCGGTGACGTGGATGTGCACCCCGGACCAGCTCGAGGAACTGGCGGTGGGCTGGCTGCACGGCGAGGGGTACATCGAGGCGCTGGCCGACCTCATTTCGCTCACGCCGTGCGCGACGGATCTGGGGTTCTGGGCCGAACTGGCGCCGGCGCGGGTGGAAGCGGTCGGCAGGGACCCGCGGCGCCGGGTGCTCGCGTCGGGGTGTGGCGCGGTGAGCGTCGCGCTCGCCGACCCGGAGTCGCTGCCCGCCGCGGCGCCGCGCGGCGCCGCTCCGCCGCCAGCGACGATCCGGGCGCGGTTCAAGGAGCTGTACCGGCGCGGCGCGCGCTACGACGAGACGGGCGGGATCCACGCCGCCGCGCTCACCGACGGCGAATCGCTGCTGCAGCATGCCGAGGACATCGGGCGGCACAACGCGGTGGACAAGGTGATCGGGGGCACTCTGATGGCGGGACGGTCTCCGGAGGGCCTCGGGCTCCTGGTGACGGGGCGCATCTCGGCTGAGCTCGCGTTCAAGGCGGCGCGCGCCGGGATCGTGTACGTGGCGACGCCGTCGGTGCCGTCGACGCTGGCACTCACCATCGCGCGGCGCGCGGGCATCGAGCTGGTCGGGCGCGCCGTCTCTGGCTTCCCGCAGGTGCATCGTCCCGATGCGTGACGCCCGCCGCGTCGCCGGCATCGTGCTGGCCGTCGGGGCGTGCCTCGCCCACCCGGCCGGGGCGCAGACCCCCGAGCAGCCCAACCTGATCTTCACCATCTCCGGCGGGCTGCTCACGGGGGGCGATCTCTGGTCGCTGCCACGGCAGCTGGCATTCGCCCAGCAGCTGGGTTCCCTGAACGTGTGGGACACGGTGTCGCTGGGGCGGAAGCTGCGACCCGGCTTCCTGGCGACGCTGACGGCGACGTACTTCCGGTCGCCGCACCTGGGCTACAGCGTCGAGGTGGGGTTCTTCGGCATCCAGAGCGTGTCTTCGTGCGCGCCCATCGGCCAGTTCAATCTGACGGCAGACAACCAGAACACGCAGGGGTGCACCTACCTGCAGGGCCAGAACCTGCCAGGTGACGCCGTAGGCCTGCTCGGCGGCCTGATCTACCGATTCACGACGCGCGGCGCCCAGCCGTTCGTCCGGGCAGCCGCGGGCGGGGCGATCTTCGGCAGCTCGTACGTCGAGGAAGCCGCGCCGGTGCTGGTGAGCGGCGGCAACGTGTCCACCGTCTACTTCCTCGCCGACCAGAACTACAAAGCACTGACCTGGATGGTCTCGCTTGGCGCCGGGGCAATGCTGCCGTTGGGTCCGGGCTATCAGCTGCGGGTCGAGGCCCGCGACCTCATCCTCGCGATTCCCCGCCCCACGGGACCCGCGACCGACACGGCGGAGATCGCCAACGCCAGCGCGCTGCCGCAGCCTCCGATCGGCAGGAAGGTCGTGCACATCCCGAGCATCATGGTCGGGCTGGACATCGTGCTCGAGCGCCGGAGGGGCCACCGCTACTGATGGCCTGCGGCGCGGTCATCGCGGGGGGCACGTCCTCCCGGTATGGTGGAGCCCCCAAGGGCCTGCTCCAGGTCGGCGGCCGCAGAATATTGGATCGCGTGGTCGATGGCCTCGCGCGCGCCACGGGGCGCCCCCCGGTCCTGATCGCCAATGCACCAGACGCCGCCAGCTGGCGGCCCGGTCTCACCGTCGTACCCGACGTGCTGCCCGATCATGGATCGCTGGGCGGGATCCTGACCGCCGTTGAGACGGTTGGTGCCGCCCTGTGCGTCGCGTGGGACATGCCGTTCGTCCCTGACGAGCTGCTGGCCGCCCTGGCGAGTCGACTCGCCGACGCCGATGCCGTCGTCCCCGAGAGCAACTCGCGACGCGGGCTCGAACCGCTGTGCGCGGCGTACGGCCCCGCCTGCGGCCCCGCCATCCGCGCCGCCATCGCGCGCGGCGACGCCCGCGCCGTCGGCTTCCACCGCGACGTGCGCCTGGCCCGCCTGGCACGCGACGCCGTGTTGCAGTACGGCGACCCCGCGGTTCTATTCTTCAACGTCAACACGCCTGACGACCTGGCTCGAGCGGAATGGCTATGCCGGAACCACGCCTCGTTTCGATAATCGGCAAGAAGAACGCCGGGAAGACGACGCTGGTCGTGGCCCTGGTGCGCGAGCTGGTGCGCCGCGGCCATCGGGTGATGACCATCAAGCACGGCACGGAGGCCTTCGAGTTAGACCAGAAGGGCCGCGACACCTGGCGCCACGTACACGAGGGCGGCGCCGAGCGGGTGGTGATGGAGACGCCCGGCTCGCGCCTCCTGATCGCCCGTACCGACGAAGAGGCCGGGCCGCGCGAGCTGGCGTCGCGCTACCTGGGTGACGCGCACTTCGTGGTGGTGGAGGGGTTCAAGAAGTCCGATGTGCCGAAGGTCGAGGTGTACCGGCGCGCCGTGCACGCGGCACCACTCTACGATCCCGCAGCACCTGAGGCCTCGCAGTACATCGCGATCGTGACCGACGCGACCGATTTCCGCGCGTCCATTCCGGTGCTCCGGTTCAGCGACACCAACTGGCTCTACCGCCTCGTCGATCTCGTGTCCCAGGGCGCGCGCTGAGGCGCGCGGCGCACACCCTCGCGGCGCTGCTGGTGGCCGGCTGCGCCGCCCGCGGTGCCGCGCCCCCTCTCGCCCCGCAGGTAGCCGCGCTCGCGGCCGAAGTGGACAGCGCGCTCGCCGACCCGGCGTTCGCCCGGGCCTCGTGGGGCGTCGTGATCCAGTCGCTGGACAACGGCCAGGTCCTCTACCGCCGCAACGCGGAGCGGCTGTTCCTTCCGGCCTCCAACCTCAAGTTGCTGACGGCGTCGGTCGCGCTCACGCGGCTCGGGGCGGACTTCCGCTACCGGACCACCGTGCTGGCGCGGGGCGCGCGCCGCGCGGACACCCTGCTGGGCGACATCGTCGTCATCGGACGCGGAGACCCCACGCTCGCCGTGGACGCCGCGACGGGCGCCGACCCGCTGGCGCCCCTGCGGCCGTGGGCCGACTCGCTCCGGGCCAGGGGCATCCGGGCGGTGCAGGGGCGGGTCGTCGGCGACGCGTCACTGTTCACCGACCCGCCGTTGGGACCGGGCTGGGCGTGGGACGATCTCGACGCGGATTATTCCGCGCCCGTCGGAGCACTCCAGCTGGACAACGACGTGGCGTGGATCGAAGCCACGCCCGCCGCCGAGCCCGGCCAGCCGGTGCGCGCCGCGCTGCTGCCGCCGCGCGCCCCGCTCCGGCTGTTCATCACCGCGACCACCGCACCAGCCGACTCCAACATCCACCAGCTGGTGTGGAGCCGCGCCCCGTTCAGCGACTCCGTCACCCTTTCCGGGCGGCTCTCGGCGGGCCGGCCCACGGCGCGCCTCCCCGTGTCGGTGCCGGTTCCCACGCGCTACTTCGTCGCGTCCCTGGCCGAGGTGCTCGGCGACGCAGGCGTGACGGTGCGTGGCGACACGCTCGCCGCGGATTCCGCCACTGATACGCTCTTCACCTGGCAGTCGCCGCCGCTCGACTCCGTCCTGACGCTGTTCCTCAAGCCGAGCCAGAACCAGATCGGCGAAACGCTGCTCCGCACCCTCGGCGCCCAGCTCAAGAGCGCGGGCTCGATGGACAGCGGACGGGCGGTGGTCCGCGAGGCCCTGAGCGGCATCGGCGTGCCGCCCGACGCCTACGTGCTCGCCGACGGCTCCGGCCTCTCCCGCTACAACTACGTCGCGCCCGATGCCGTCGCCCTGGTGCTGGAGGCGATGTACCGGCGGCCCGACTTCGCGCCGTTCTTCGCGGCGCTCCCCGTCGCCGGCGTCGACGGAACGCTCGCCGCGCGCCTCAGGGGCACGAAGGCGGCGGGCAACGTACACGCCAAGACGGGCTCGCTGAGCAACGTGCGCTCCCTCTCGGGATACGTGCGTACCGCCGATGGTGAGATGCTGCTCTTCGTGCTCATGGTCAACGGTTTCACGGTGCCGCAGCGGGTGGTTGAGGCCGCGCAGGATCAGGTGGTCGAGCGGCTCGCGAACTTCAGCCGCCGGAGCCCCGGACAGCGATGATCGGCGTCCGCGAGGCGATCGACCTCGTCCTCGCGGGCGTGCAGCCGCTCGCGGCCGAAGAGGTCGCGCTGCGGGACGCGCTCGAGCGCGTGCTCGCCGAGGACGTCGACTCCCCCCTCACGCTCCCGGCGCGCACCAACTCCGCGATGGACGGCTTCGCCGTGCGGTCGGCCGACGTGCGCGGCGCGACGCGGCTCGCACCGCGACGGCTGAGGGTGCTCGAGGAGGTGCGGGCCGGTGCGCTCCCGACCCGGCCGCTCGGACCGGGCGAGGCCACGCGCGTCTTCACCGGCGCGCCACTGCCCGACGGGGCGGACGGCGTCATCCGGCAGGAGGACGCCAGCTTCGACGGCGGAGTCGTGGCCGTCCTCGACGACCGGGACGCGGGGCGCAACGTGCGATTCGCCGGCGAGGACCTGAAGCAGGGCGCGCGCGTGCTCGAGGCCGGAACCGTGCTCGGGCCCGCGCAGCTCGGGGTTCTTGCCTCGATCGCCCGCGCCCGCGTCCGGGTGCGGCAGCGGGCGCGGGTCGGCATCCTCGCGTCCGGCGACGAGATCGCGGACCTCGACCAGGCGGAAGCGATCCTCGCCGGGCGCAAGACGGCCTCGTCGAACTCGTACACGCTGGACGGACTGATCCGCCTCGCCGGCGCCGTACCCGTCCCGCTGGGGATCGCGGCCGACACTCCCGCCAGCGTGCGCGAGAAGCTCGAGCGTGGCATCGCGAGCTGCGACCTCATCGTCTCGACGGCGGGCGTCAGCGTGGGCGAGTACGACTATCTCCGGAGCGTGCTGGAGGAGCTGGGCTGCCGGATGACGGTCACCAAGGTCCGGATGCGCCCCGGCTCCCCCACATCGTTCGGGATCGTGCGTGGCGTGCCGTGGGTGGGCCTGCCGGGCAATCCCGTCTCGACGATGGTCTGCTTCGAGCTGTTCGTCCGGCCGGCGGTGAGGAAGATGCAGGGACACACGCTGCTCCACCGGCGCGCCGTGCGAACGGTCACGGAGGAGCCGCTCCAGACGCCCGGCCGCCTCACGCACTTCCTGCGCGCGGTGGTGCGCGAGACGCCAGACGGCTGGCGCGTGCGGCTCACCGGCCCGCAGGGCTCGGGCATCCTCACCTCGATGACGAAGGCGAACGCGCTGCTCATCGTGCCCGAGGAGGTCGAGCAACTGGCACCCGGCGCCAGCCTCGATGCCCTGCTGCTCGACGACCCGCGCACGCTGACCGTGGAGCCACCGCTGTGAGACGGTACGCCGCACTGCTCGGCGCCGCGCTCGGCATCGCGCTGGTGCCGGTCGCGCGGGCGCAGATCCCCGTACGGAGCTACGCCGACGCGTTCGTGAAGAAGTTCAGCCCCGCCGATGCCGAAGTGGAGTACACGGTTGCGGTGCAGGGCGATGACCGGACCGCCTACCACGTGGAGCTGGCCGTCCGCAACGTGGCCGACTCGGTCGTGGCGCTGGAGCTGCCGAACTGGGCGCCCGGCGCGTACCGCATCACCAACGCCTGGCGGCGGGTGCAGAATCTCGCCGCGAGCGATTCCAGCGGCACCGCGCTCGCCGTCACGCGGCCGGACAGCCTGACCTGGCTCGTGCACGGCGGTGCCGCACGCGCGTTCACCGTTCGCTACGCCGTCGAGCCGGGCGCGACCGCCAACAATCGCGCGTTTCTGCGGGACCAGGTCGGCCTGCTGGACGGTCCCGCGACGTTCATGCACCTGCGCGGCGGCCAGAACCTGCCGTCGCACGTGAGGTTCGACCTGCCGGCAGGGTGGCGCGTCGGCACCGGGCTCATGGCGACGCCCGACTCCACGATCTTCTTCGCGCCCTCCTACGACGTGCTGATCGACTCGCCGGTGCTGCTCGGCCGGTTCCAGCGCTGGGTCTTCACCGCCGCCAGCACGCCGCACCAGGTGCTGGTCGCGAACGACGGGGAGCCGGCGGCGTTCGACACGATCGCCTTCGTCGCGATGGTGCGGCGCATCGCCGCGACCGCGATCGGTGTGTTCGGCCAGGCGCCGTACAAGGACTACAGCTTCATCTTCGTCGTGGGCGGGGGCGGCGGGCTCGAGCACCTGAATTCGACCACCATCGGCCTCGATGCCGGCCGGATGGCCGACGACGTGAAGAACGCCAGCGGCGTCGTGGCCCACGAGTTCTTCCACGCCTGGAACGTCAAGCGGATCCGGCCGGCCATCCTCGGCCCGTTCGACTACACCAGGGAGCAGCGCACCCTGGATCTGTGGTTCGCGGAGGGGAACACCAACTACTATGCCGCGCTGATCAACGTGCGGTCGGGCCTCATCACGCCCGACCAGTTCCGCACCCAGCTCGGGAACCTCATCGGCTCGCACCACGCCAACCCCGCCCGCCTCCTCGTCAGCCCCGAGCGCTCGTCGTGGACCACCTGGGACTCTCCGGAAGTGAACGGCGGCAACGCCATTTCCTACTACGACCAGGGCGAGCTGCTCGGCCTGCTGCTTGACATCGCGATCCGCGACTCGACCGACAACCGCACCAGCTGGGACGACGTGATGCGCTACATGTTCGCGCGCTACGCGGGCGAGCGGGGCTTCGCGTCGGAGGACCTGCTGCACGCCGTCAACCAGGTCTCGGGACACGACTTCGAGGACTTCTGGCGGAAGTACATCAGCGGCACGGAGGAGATCCCGTGGAACGACTTCCTGGCACGCATCGGCTGGCAGGTGGAGTTCCGTGATTCGCTGGTGCCCGTGGATCTGCGGGCCTCGCTGGCTCCGCCCGCCGGCGCGCTGGGCGTCGCCGGTGGGAGCCCGTATTGGCGCGTGCTGACCGTGGCCCCGGGCGGCGCGTTCGCCGAGGCAGGGTTGATGTCGGGCGATGAAATCGTGCAGGTGGATGGGGTGGATGCCACCGCGCCCGGCGCGTTCGATCCGTTCCGGCGGCTGCAGCCGGGAGGTACGGTCCGCCTGGAGGTGCGGCGAGCCGGCCGACCCCGCGCGCTTACGCTCGTCGGGCGACCCTATACGACGTCGGTGGCCGCGCTGACCGAGATGGCGGAGGCGCCGGCCAAGGCGGTGAGGATACGGGAGAGTATCGTGACGGGAAGGTGATGAAGTGATGGGGTGATGAGGTGATCAAGTGCTGGAGGGCGAGCATGGAGATTCGGCTCAGCCAGGAAATGCTCGACGCGCTGAAACGGGCGAAGCACATCCCGCCCGACGTGCAGCAGCGGATCGACGGCGCCAAGGTGGAGAGCGGCGCTTGCCACTTGCAGCTCTCCGACGACGAGAGCATGGAGCTGTCGGAGCTACTGCAATGGCACGTTCGCACCGACCCGGCGACGGGCAAGGCGACGGCTGAGACGGCACCCTATGCGGACCTCATCCGGCTCATTTCGGAAGCGCAGTACTGAAGGGACAGCGATGATGCCCCCTGTGTTGGTGCCCGTCGCGGTCGCCGCCGTCGTGGTCGTCATTGGCGGCGCGATCGTGTACGCCTCCGTCGTCACCGAGAAGAAGCGGCGCGCCGCGCTGGCGCAGGTCGCGCTCACGCTCGGTTTCAGCTACCTCGACAAGGTGCCCGAGGCCACCCTGGCCGGGCTCGGCAATTTCCCCCTGTTCCGGCACGGGCACTCGAAGTCGGCGCGCAACCTGATGGAGGGAAAGTCGGGCGACGCACAGGTGACGCTGCTCGACTACCAGTACACCACCGGCGGCGGCAAGGACTCTCACACCGCCCGGCAGACGGTGGCCATCTACCGCGGCGCCGCCACCGGCCTGCCGGAGCTCACGCTGACGCCGGAGCACTGGTGGGACCGGATCGCCCAGATCTTCGGCTACCAGGACATCGACATCGAGGCGAGTGCGGAATTCTCCAGGCAGTACCTGCTGCGCGGACCCGACGAGAGCGCGATCCGCTCAGCGTTCGGGGCCGAGGCCCTCGGCTTCTTCGCGCAGCATCCAGGCTGGTCCGTGGAGTCGTTCGGCGGCTCGCTCGCCGTCTATCACGCCGGGAAGCGCTGCAAGCCCGAGGAGATTCAGCCGTTCGTGTCCGAGGCCGCGAGCGTCCTCCGCGCGCTGGTCAAGGCGGAGTGGTGAAGGGCTAGCCGCTCCGCCCGATGCTGATGCCGCCTCTGGTGCTTGTTACCGCGGCAGCGCATCCTCAGGCATCGGAGGACGCCCCGACCCGATGACCGAGCTCCCTTACTCCGAAGCCGATACCCGCCGCCAGCTCATAGACGAGCGCCTCCGGCTTGCGGGGTGGAATCTCGGCGACCCTACACAAGTCATTCAGGAACTCGACATCCACCTGGGCGCTGCCAAGGTTGTTCGCGAGCAAAGCCAGGAGTTCGCCGGCCACCAGTTCGCCGATTACGGGCTGCTCCTGCACGGCAAGTCGGCGGCGGTGGTCGAGGCCAAGAAGACCAGTCGCGACGCCGAAGTCGGCCAGGAGCAGGCAAAGCAGTACGCGGAGCGACTGCGAGAGCGGGACGGGGGAGCGCTCCCCTTCATCATGTACACGAACGGCCACGACACCTTCTTCTGGGACTACGAGCACTACCCCCCGGCCAAGGTCTTCGGCTTCCCGACCCCTTTGGACCTCGAGTGGTTGTGCGAGCGAGACGCCAACCGCCGGCCGCTGTCCGTCGAGCTGATCAACCCGGCGATCGCCGGCCGCGACTACGAGATCGAGGCGGTACGCACCCTGCTCGAAGCGTCCGAAGCCCACCGCCAGAAGTTTCTAATGGTGATGGCGACGGGGACGGGGAAGACGCGGACCGCCGTTGCGCTGGCGGATGCGCTGATGCGGGCTCGCTGGGTGAAGCGGGTCCTCTTCCTCGTGGACCGGATCGCCTTGCAGGAGCAGGCGCTTCAGGCCTTCAAGGAGCATCTCCCGACGGCCCCCCGCTGGCCCGAGGAGGGAGAGTGGCGGTTCGACCGGAACCGGCGCGTCTACGTCACGACGTATCCCACCATGCTCAACCTGATCCAGGCCGGCACGACGGCGGCCACCTGGATCTCCCCGTTCTTCTTCGACCTGGTCATAGCGGACGAGGCTCACCGCGGCATCTACAACATCTACCAGCAGGTCGTGCGCTACTTCCACGCGCTGACCCTCGGCCTCACGGCGACGCCGCGCGAGCACGTGGACCACGACACTTTCGCGTTGTTCGACTGCCCGCATGGTGACCCCACCTTTGCCTACGGCTTCGAGGAAGCCGTCCATCACGAGCCACCGTACCTGTGCGACTTCGAGGTGCTGAAGGTGCGCTCGAAGTTCCAGGTCGAGGGCATCCGGGGCCCGAAGCTGGACGTTCCGGAGCGTGAGCAGCTTGCGCTGGAGGGGCTCGACCCGGACACGATCGATTTCGAGGGGACCGACCTGGAGCAAAAGGTCACCAACAGCGGCACCAACGCGCTGATCGTCCGCGACTTCATGGAGGAGGCGATCAAGGACCTGTCGGGCACGCTCCCTGGGAAGTCTATCATCTTCGCCTGCTCCGTCCGCCACGCGCGGCGCCTCCAGGAGCTGTTCGACGCGCTGTACCCGGAACACAGGGGACGGCTGGCCCGGGTCATCGTGTCTGACGACTCCCGCGTGTATGGCAAGGGCGGTCTGCTGGACCAGTTCCGGACCCAGGACATGCCGCGTGTGGCGATCTCGGTGGATATGCTCGACACCGGAGTAGACGTGCGCGAGATCGTGAACCTGGTATTCGCGAAGCCGGTCTACTCCTACGTGAAGTTCTGGCAGATGATCGGGCGCGGGACGCGCGTCCTGGACCCGACGCTCGTCAAGCCGTGGTGCCCGGAGAAGGACCGGTTCCTGATCGTTGATTGCTGGGCGAACTTTGAGTACTTCGACATGCACCCGCGCGGCCGCGAGCCCGGCGAGCAGGTTCCAATGCCGGTGCGGCTCTTCCATGTACGGCTGCGCAAACTGGAGGCGGCCCTCGGCGCCGGTGCCGCGGACGTCGGGGCGCGGGTCGTGGCCGGGCTACGAGCCGACCTCTCCGCGCTCCCAGCCAACAACGTGGTAGTGCTCGAACACCAGGCCGATCTCGCGCCGGTGCGTGCCGACGGCTTCTGGGCGCGGCCCGGCGCAGACGACCTGGCCTACCTGCGCCGCACGATCGCCCCCATCCTGCGCGCCCGCTCGGATGCCGACTTCAAGGCGCTACGGTTAGAGACCGACGTGGTCGAATACGGCGCCTCCCTTCTGGAGGGAAACCGGGAGGCGATGGAAGCTCTGCGCGAGACCATCGTCGAGCAGGTATCCGAGCTGCCCCTGGGCGTGAACCTCGTTGCAAGGGAGCGCGGGATGATCGACTCCGTGCTCGGTGCCGCCTGGTGGGACGCAGTGGATCACCCTCGCCTCGACGACTTGGTCGCGCGGCTGGCTCCACTGATGCGCTTCCGGCAGCAACGCGCGGAGCCGATGCTCGCCCTCAACCTGGCCGATATCACGGCCGTGCACGAGCGCGTGTCGCTCGGGCCCGACGGCCGGGACATGCCGATCGTCGCCTACCGCCAGCGCGTCGAGGAGACGGTGCGCCGGCTGCTCGTGGAGAACCCGGTGCTCCAGCGGCTCCAGGAAGGCGAGCCTGTGACGGACGCCGACATGCGCGCGCTCGCCGAGCTTCTCCGGCGCCAGGACCCTCAGATTGACGAGGAGAAGCTCCGCAAGGTGTATGACGTGCGGACGGCGAGCTTCGTCACCTTGCTCCGCCACGTACTCGGCGTCCAGCCGCTGGAGCGCTGGTCCACCATGGTGAGCCGACGGTTCGAGGAGTTCATCGGCGAGCACACGACCTACACGGCACCGCAAATCCGCTTCCTCCAGACGCTCCGCACCTTCGTTCTCCAGCGCGGCAGGGTGGAGCGCCGCGACCTGGTCGAGTCGCCCTTCACTCAGCTCCATCCGCAGGGCATCCGCGGCATCTTCCCGCCTCCGGAGATCGAGGCCATACTCGGCTTCACCGGTGGCCTGGCGGCCTGAGAACAAGGTGGTAATGGGTTGACAGAAACGTGGTAATGACATAGCATTGTTACCACGTTATTGTCGGCCATAACCACGTTTCTGGCGGCCATGGGCTCCTTCGAACCAGCGTACCTCGAACGTCTGCGGTTCTCCGCCGAGCACGGCGCCACATTGAGGGCGCTGGGCCAGTTCCGCGGCCGCCAGGACCTCTTCCGCCGGCAGGCGCCGGAGGTCCTCGAGGCCTTGCGGGAGGCGGCGATCGTCGAGTCGGCCGAGTCCTCGAACCGGATCGAGGGTGTCACCGCACCCCGCGAGAGGATCGAGGCGCTGATCCTGAAGCCGGCTGCGCCGCGCGACCGTTCGGAGGAGGAGATTGCCGGGTATCGCGACGCACTGAACCTGCTCCACGAGTCCGCGCCCGAGATGGCGTTCTCGACGAACGTCATCCTTCAGCTCCACGGCATACTCTACCGCTACCAGGCGGGTGTGGGCGGGCGGTGGAAGATGGCGCCGAACGAGATCGTGGAACGGAACGCCGACGGCAGCCTCCGTCGCGTGCGCTTTGTGCCGGTCTCGCCCGTCGCGACCCCGCCGGCCATGGACCAGCTCACGGCGGGATACGCCCGTGCGCTCGACGAACAGCGCGAGCCGCTGGTGCTGATCCCGCTCGCCATCCTCGACTTCCTGTGCGTCCATCCGTTCGCTGACGGGAACGGACGGATGGCTCGGCTCCTGACGCTTCAGTTGCTGTACCGCTCGGGGTACGAGGTAGGCCGCTACGTCAGTCTCGAGCGGGTGATCGAGGAGTCGAGGGAGACGTACTACGAGGCATTGGAGGCCAGCTCCAAGGGCTGGCACGAGGGCAAGCACAACGCGCTGCCCTGGACGACCTATCTCTGGGGCGTGCTGCTCCGCGCCTATCGGGAGTTCGAGGAGCGCGTGGGGACGATCCGCACGGGTCGAGGTGCCAAGACCGATCTGGTAGAGCAAGCGGTGGCGCGCCGGACACGCGCCTTCGGCATCGCCGAGATTGAAGCCGAGTGTCCGGGAGTAAGTCGCGAGATGGTGCGGCACGTGCTCCAGCAGCTTCGGGACGAAGGCCGGCTGGCGGTTGAGGGGTCGGGTCGGGGTTCGCGCTGGGTCCCATTGAAGCAAGGAGAAGTTTGAGATGCTGACACCAGCCCTGCGCTCGAAGGTAGACCAGCTCTGGGACCGATTCTGGTCCGGCGGGATCGCCAACCCGCTGACTGCCATTGAGCAGATCAGCTACCTGCTCTTCATGCGGCGGCTGGACGCGCTGGATGATAAGCGGCGCGGCGACGCCGAGTTCCTGAAGCAGAAGTACCGGTCGCTCTTCGACGGAACGTATGTCACGCGTGCCGGCTCAAAGCGGCCGTGCCAGGAGCTGCGGTGGTCCAAGTTCCGGCACCTGCCGGCGGAAGAGATGCTCGAGCATGTCCGCGACTACGTCTTCCCCTTCATCAAGTCCCTCGAAGACGGTGGACAGGTCTTCACGCACTACATGCAGGACGCCGTCTTCATCATCCCAAAGGCGTCGCTGCTGGTCGAGGCGGTCGGGATCATGGACGACCTGTACGCGGAGCTGGAGCGGGAGCGACAGGAAGCGGGACAGACCTTCCAGGACGTGCAGGGTGATCTATACGAGTATCTCCTGGCCGAGATCCAGAGCGCGGGGAAGAACGGCCAGTTCAGGACGCCCCGGCACATCATCCAGCTAATCGTGACGCTGGTAGACCCCAAGCTGGGGGAGGAGATCTGCGACCCGGCCTGCGGCACCGGCGGCTTTCTCCTCGGCGCTTACCAGCACCTCCTCGGTCAGCACACGAGCCCCGAGCACCGGTTCATGGGGGAGGACGGGATCGAGCGAGGGTTGGTGGCGGACCGCCTGACCGATCCGCGCCAGTGGGCGGCGCTCAAGGAGAAGACCTTCCACGGCTTCGATTTCGACACCACGATGGTGCGGATCGGCCTGATGAACCTCCTGCTGCACGGGATTGACCGGCCGAACCTCGGCTACATGGACACGCTCTCCAAGCGCTTCACCGAGCGCGAGCGCTACGACGTCGTCCTGGCCAATCCGCCGTTCAAGGGGAGCATAGACAAGGGGGACATCAACGAGGACTTGCGGCTCAAGACTACGAAGACCGAGCTGCTTTTCGTGAACAGGATCATGAACCTCCTCAGGGTGGGTGGCCGGGCGGGGGTGATCGTGCCGGACGGCGTGCTTTTCGGCTCCAGCAACGCGCACAAGGACCTGCGGAAGATGCTGGTTGAGGAGTGCGAGCTGACGGGGATCGTGAAGTTACCGGCGGGCGTGTTCAAGCCGTACGCCGGCGTGAGCACGGCGGTACTGATCTTCGTCAAAGGCGGAAGGACGGAGCGCGTCTGGTACTACGACATGAAGGCCGATGGGTGGTCGCTGGATGACAAGCGGGAGAAGGTGGCGGAGAACGACATCCCGGACGTGATCGCACGGTGGAGAGCCGGCGACCGGATGAAGGACACGGACCGGACGGCGCAGGCGTTCTTCGTGCCGGTCGAGGAGATAAGGGGGAGCGGCTACGACCTGTCCATCAACCGATACAAGGAAGTGGCCTATCACGAAGTCGCGTACGAGCCCCCCTCCGTAATTATCAAGCATCTGCGCGGAATCCAAGAGGAGATTGCGCGCGACTTGGATGGCCTCGAGGACCTCCTTCAGTGACGACTGCCCCCGCAGCCATGCGCGACCTATACACGATCCTTAAGGGTCGCAAGCCATCGCATGTGAGCTCGATGCCGATTCCGGGCAGCCGCAGGGTCCTGCAAATCAACGATCTTCGCGCCGAGGGAGCGCCACTCTACACGACGGACGACGGCGTGGTCGTCACCGCCGACGACATTCTGGTTGCCTGGGACGGAGCGAAGGCCGGAACGGTTGGGTACCGCTTGACAGGCAACGCCGGCAGCACGCTCGCCGTCTTGAGGCCCATATCGAGCCGGACGTTCGCCCCATACGTCGGCCGCTTTCTGCAGTACGAATACCCAAGGCTGAATTCGTCGACGCAAGGCTCTGCTGTTCCGCATGTGAACCGCCGTGTCCTTGAGGCCCTATGGGTTCCGCTGCCGCCGCTGGAGATCCAGCAGCGGATCGCCGCCGCACTTGAGACGGCAGATGCAATCCGCGGGAAGCGACAGAAAAGCCTGCAGCTCCTTGACGACTTCCTGCGGAGTTCGTACGCGACCTCGGTAGGATGGCGGAACCAGCAGTACCACAGTTGGCCCGAGTATCGGATCGCCGACCTCGCCGAGCCCGGTCCGCGATCGATGCGAACCGGCCCGTTTGGCAGCACTCTCCGACATTCAGAGTTCGTTGACGCTGGCGTGGCTGTGCTGGGCATCGACAACGCAGTCCACAACCGATTCGCGTGGGACGAGAGACGATTCATAACTCCTGAGAAGTACCAAGCGCTCAAGCGGTACACTGTAAGACCCGGCGACGTTCTCATCACCATAATGGGGACGACGGGGCGCTCCGCGGTTGTCCCGGGAGACATACCTCTCGCGATATCGACGAAGCACCTTGCGGTAATCACGGTAGATCAGGCTAGGGTCAACCCGAGGTTTCTGTCACTCGCCATTCACTCGGACCGATCCATCCTGGCGCAGATCTCCGCGGCTAACCGGGGGGCGATCATGACAGGGCTCAACCTCGGCATTATCAAGCGCCTTCGCCTACGCGTGCCTCCGCTACGGCTCCAGCAGCGATTCGCTGACCTCGCAGCTGGTGTCGATCGGACGCGGGACTCCATGCTGACCGCCACTCGCGAGGCCGACGCTCTGTTCGAGTCGCTCGCACAGCGGGCCTTCAACGCGGCGCTTCGCTGATGTCGTCGACCGACAAGCACTTCGAGGCCTTCGCCGATCACACGCTCCTCAAGCACGCCATCCTCCATGCCTATCTGCAAAGGTGGGCATTCAAGATCCTTCAGTGGGGCGGCGCAGGAGAGACGGTCTACTTCGTGGACGGCTTCGCGGGGGCCGGGTGTGACGACGAGGGGCACCCAGGCTCGCCCGTGATCGCCTGTACCATCGCCCAGCAGGTGCGAGCGCACTTCAGATCCAAGTCGCCGGCCCGTGACGCTAGGCTGAGAGTCCTGGCTGTGGAGAGCGAGCCAGACACTCTCCTCCACCTGGAGGCGCAGCTCGCCCCGTTCAACCGCGTAGACCCGGGCTGCGTACGAACACTGTTGGGCTCCGTCTCCGATCACATCAATGACATCGTGACCGAGACCGGACAGCGGCCCACTCTGTACTTTCTGGACCCCTTTGGAATCTCCGGTCTCGACGCTGCCACGTACCCTACAATGCTGGTCGCCCAGCACAATGAGATCTTTGCCCTATTCGACGACATCGGAGCGGCACGTCTCCGCGGTGTTGTCCATGCGGGAGCGGCAGTCGAGCGGCAACTGCAGGCGCTAAGGGAGTTGCCGACGATGTTCCCCGAGCTCGACCAGCAGGTAGCCAACGGGCTCGCGGCGGAGGCGGACAAGAAGCGCCAGGTCGCGGAGCAGTACGGCCCCGCCGCGCGTAGCCGCATCTCGAGCGCGCTGGGCGACCAAAGCTGGGAAAAGGAACTGCGCGATCTATCCCCGGACGCAGCTAGGGTCGAGCTGATCGTCCGCTTCGTGCGCAGGCTCATCTCGTCTGGCGCCGCCTACGTCCAAGTGCTCCCGATGCACTCGGAGAGCGGTGGACACAAGTACTGTCTCGTGCATGCGTCGAAGTCGCTAAGTGGATATACGGCGATGAAGGAAGCGGTCAGCGAGAGCCTCAACAAGGATGATCTCTCGCCCACAATGCGGCGTCGAATGCGCGACGACTTAACAATTCCCGAATCGGAGATACTGACGTTCTTGCAGGACCGCTTCGGAGGCCAGGTTGTCCGGTGGTCGTCGACCGACCGTAACAGCATCACGGTCAAGCGCGCGCTGCTGGCGGAAACGGCCCTTTTCCCCTTTCAGGCTTCCGTCATCAAGTCCGAACTGCGCGCACGCGGATGGCTACAGAGGGTGAACAAGATCGAGATGTGTGGAATCCCCAAAGCTACATAGCGGAAACTAGAATCGGGTACTCATCCCACGTCCCACCATCGAGCTCCCGTCCATTTGCCTTCGGCGTCCGGCCCCCCACTTGCTTGAAGAAGAAAGACACTCCCGCTGAGAGGCACTGCTCCCGAATGCTCCGCGCCCAATCGAGATCCATGGGCCGGTAGCCGATCCCGCTTTCGCCACCGACGATGACCCAGTCAATCGAGTCCAGATCCAACTCGAGTGGCCCAAGCAGCGGCTCGCACGAGAGGAACCGCACCTCGGCGGGCACCTCGCGCAACTGGTCCACGCGGTACAGCACCTCCTGCGCTTCCACCGACGCCCCCATCCAAATGTGAGATGGGACAACCCCGGCCACGAACAGGTCCGCATTTCGGCGCACGAACCGCTCGGCCCGTGACGGCCGCTTCGTCAGAACCTGGTAGATGTGGTGGTCGGCCTCGAGCATCACTTCGAAGACGCGCCGCTGGAACGCCTCGGGAATGTCGGCGTGGAAGAGGTCGCTCATCGAGTTGACGAAGATCCGGCGGGGCTCTCTCCAACGGAGCGGATACTGCAAGCGCTCCGGCCAGAGACGTATCGCAAAGGGATCGCGGCGGTTGGCGGCGCTTTCCTTGGCTGGACTCCGGGCGAGGTACACATCCGAGAGCCGGCCGCTCGCCAGAACCGCTGCGTAGCAGTGATCACAGCCGGCGCTAACCCGGGTGCACCCCGTGGTCGGGTTCCAAGTGGCGTTGGTCCACTCGATGCGAGTGCGATCACTCATCCGCCACCCCACTTGTACGGCACCCGAATGAATACCGAAAGGAGAATCTTGGGAAACAGCCCGCGCCGAGTCAATAGGGGCAGACCCGCGCTGACTAGCCGGCCTTCGCCCTGGCGATCTCGTCCGTGAGCCGCGGCACGATCTCGAACAGGTCGCCCACGATCCCGTAGTCGGCCACCTGGAAGATCGGCGCATCCTTGTCCTTGTTGATCGCCACGATCACCTTGGCCGTTCGCATCCCGGCCAGGTGCTGGATCGCGCCGGAGATGCCCACGGCAACGTAGAGCTGCGGGCTCACCGTCTTCCCCGTCTGCCCTACCTGCTCGGCATGAGGCCGCCATCCGGCGTCCACCACGGCCCGCGACGCGCCCACCGCCGCGTCGCCGAACGCCTTCGCCAACTTCTCGAGGAGCGCGAAGTGCTCGGGGCCCCTGAGACCGCGGCCGCCCGAGACCACGACCGACGCCTCCGCCACGTCGAGCTTCCCCTGCTCCGCCTCCTTCACCTCGCGCACCACGACGCGCGCGTCGGCGACTGCCGTCACCTTCGAAACCGCGCCGGCCTTGGCCGCGCTCCCGGGCGCGAACGTGTTGGGCCGCACCGAGACGACCGCGACCGGCGCGTCGAACCGGAGCTGCTGGATCGCCTTCCCCCCGTACACCGGCCGGGTCGCCGTCACCTTGCCCTCGGCGAAGCCCACGCCCGAGACATCGGTCGCCAGCGGCGCATCGATCCGCGCGGCGATGCGCGGCGCCAGATCCCTGCCCGCCGCCGTCGCCGCCACGAGCACGGCGCGGTAGCCGCCCGCCTTCACGACGGCGGCGGCGGTGCCGGCATACCCGCTCGGCGAGTACCTGCCGAAGGAGGTATCCTCCGCCACCAGCACCCGGTCGGCGCCGACCTCGCCCAGCTTCGCTCCGGCCGCATCCACACCGGCCGCGCCGAGCACCAGCGCGTCCACGGTGCCGCCCAGCGCGTCGGCCAGCTGCCGCGCCGCCCAGACCACCTCGTGGCTCGTCTTGCGCAGCGCGCCATCGCGCTGCTCCGTCACCGCCAGCACGTCGGCCATCACAGCACCTTCGCTTCCGTGCGGAGCAGCCGCACCAGCTCGGGTACCGCGTCCGGCCCCTCGCCCACGATCCGTCCCGCCTTCCGATCGGGCGGCAGGCCGAGGGCCGTCACGGCGACCCGCGTCTCGCCCAGCGACGCCGGCCTGGTCTCGATCGGCTTCTTCTTCGCCGCCATGATCCCCTTGAGCGCCGGATAGCGCGGCGTGTTGAGCCCCTTCTCCGCCGTCAGCACCGCTGGAAGCGCAAACTCCACCACCTCGACTCCGCCCTCGATCTCCCGCTCCGCGACCCCCTTCCCACCGTCGATCTCCAGCTTCGAGATCGCCGTGACGCACGGCAGGCCGAGCAACTCGGCCACCATCGGTCCGACGCCGTGGTGGTAGTCGTCCACCGCCATCTTGCCGAACAGCACAAGGTCGTAGCTGCCGTCTTTCAGCTCAGCGGCCAGCGCCTTCGCCACCGCGAGCGCGTCGGCCGGGATCCGTTCGGCCCTGAGCAGCACCCCCCGGTCCGCGCCCATGGCGAGCGCACCGCGGATCGTTTCCTGCGCCGCATCGGGGCCCACGGCGATCACCACCACTTCGCCGCCGCCCGCCTTCTCCTTGCGCTGCAGCGCCTCCTCGATCGCGAACTCGTCGTACGGGTTCACGATGAACTTGACGCCGGCCTCGTCGATCGAGACGCCGTCGCCCCCGATCCGGATGCGGGTCTCCGTGTCCGGAACCCGTTTGATGCAGACCGCGATCTTCACTCGCTGCCCTCGATGCGGAAGGTCGTCATTCGAACGCGCTGATCCCCGTGATGGCCTCGCCGAGGATCAGGGTGTGCATGTCGTGCGTGCCCTCGTACGTGTACACGCTTTCCAGGTTGGCGAGGTGGCGCATCGCCGTGTACTCGACCAGGATCCCGTTCGCTCCCAGCAAGCGGCGTGCCTCGCGGGCGATGTCGCAGGCCATGTTCACGTTGTTGCGCTTGGCGAGCGACACCTGCTGCGGCGTGGCCTTGCCCCGGTCCTTCAGCCGGCCGAGCTGCAGGACGAGGAGCTGTGCCTTGGTGATCTCGCTCAGCATCTCCGCCAATCGCTGCTGCTGCAGCTGGAACGCGGCGATCGGCTTCTTGAACATCACGCGCTGCTTGGCGTAGCGCAGCGCCTCGTCGTAGCACGCCATCGCCGCGCCCACCGCGCCCCACGCGATGCCGTAGCGCGCCTGGGTGAGACAGCTGAGCGGGCTCTTGAGTCCCTGCGAGCCCGGCAGCAGCGCATCCTTCCCGACCTTCACGTCCTGCAGCACCAGCTCCGACGTATCGGACGCGCGCAACGACAGCTTGCCCTTCTGGTCCTTCGCGCTGAAGCCGGGCGAGTCGGTCGGCACGATGAAGCCGCGGATGCCCGCAGCGTCGTCCAGCGCCCCCGTCTTGGCCCAGATGATCGCCACCTTCGCGGTGGAGCCATTGGTGATCCACATCTTGGCGCCGTTCAGCACCCAGCCGTCCTTCGTCTCGCGCGCCGTCGTGATCATCCCGCCGGGGTTCGAGCCGTAGTCCGGCTCGGTGAGTCCGAAGCAGCCGATCACCTCCCCCGAGGCCATCTTCGGGAGCCACGTCCGGCGCTGCTCCTCGGAGCCGAAGGCGTGGATGGGATACATCACCAGCGCGCCCTGGACCGAGGCGAAGGAGCGCACCCCGGAGTCGCCGCGCTCCAGCTCCTGCATGATCAACCCGTAGGCGACGTTGTTGAGGCCGGCGCAGCCGTACTCCTCCGGCAGGTTGGCGCCGAAGAAGCCCAGCTCCGCCATCTGGGGCACCAGCGCCAGCGGGAACTTGCCCTCCAGGTAGTGCTGGTTGATGACGGGCATCAGGCGGTCGTCCACCCAGTGGCGGACGGTGTCCTGGACCGCGCGCTCCTCCTCGGAGAGCAGCGAGCCCACATCGTAGAAATCAACGCCCTCAAAACGTGGAGCCATGGGGTCCCTGGATGAGGGGGTTCAGTCGACCCGAGCGGCGCGGTTGCGGCCGCGCCGCGGGCGTACCGTGCGCCGCGCCGACCCCACGACCCCCACCTCAGCCGCCTTCCGGCGGAAGGCGGGGCCGTGGTCCACGGCGTGACCGTTCTGGTGTTGCCACAGGTGCACCATCTCGTGCAGCAAGGTGTGCGACGCCTCGTCCCAGCCGTGCCGGTCGATGTGACCGCGGCTCATCGTGATCTCGTACGGCTCGCCGCTCTCGTGCCGGATGCACAGCTGGCCGAGCCGGGTGCGCATCCGCCCCGAGATCCGGAACGGCAACACGGGCAGCGCGCCGCCGAAATGGCGCGCGTTGTATTCCGCGAACAGCCGCGCCAGCCGCGCCATCTTCTCGGCGTCTCCGGGCCGGGCCCGGTCGCCTGAGCGCCGGCTGCGGGGCGGTCCGGCGGCGTGGTCCTCGGGCCGGAACGACAGGATCTCGTGCTCCGCGGCGCGCCGCAACGCGCGCGGGGTCCGCGGCGCCACGAACCGCACGACGGCCTTGAGAACCCGGTCCGGCGCCAGCGCGTAGCCGCGGTGGATGCGGAGCACGCCCCTGGGCGAAACACTCACCATCACGCTGCGGTTGTCCGTCACCTCCACGCCCCTCACCGGATGGAGACCGAGCAGCTCCAGCCGGCGGGCCAGCATCGTCTCCTCGGGCAACCGGAATCGCGACGCCCCGGGCTCCGGCCCGCGCTCGGGCGTCCGCAACCAGCGCGGGAGCATCCTATCGAGCAAAGTCGCGCTCCTCGACGACCGTGAAGCCGCCGGATGCGCGGTCGAGGGCGTGGATCTCCACCCGGATCCCCGCGGGCGTAGCCTGCAGGACGTTGAAGCTGGGCGGGCGGTGGTCGCGGCCGCGGGTCGAGAGCGTGCCGGCGGTCGAGACGACGACCCGCCGCCCGTCCAGCTCGATCGTGCCGATCCCCTCCTCGTGATCGTGGCCGCAGCACACCACGTCGGCACCGGACGCCACGATCCCGTGCAGCGCCGCCACCGGCCGCGCCAGTCCCCAGCGCCCGGAGATACGCCCCTTGAGCACGTTGTGGTGCACGACCAGCACCTTCAGCGCGCCTCCCCCGTTGCGGCTCGCGAACACCGTCGCCGCCCTGGCCAGCGCCGCCTTCGGCAGGTGCCCCTTCACCGTAAGGTCCCGCGGATTCCAGGTCATCGAGCCCCACGACAGGCCGTGGGCTGAGGCCGCACCGCAGATCACCGCGCCATCCACCGTCAACGCCGGGGCCATGTCGTCGGCCACATACCGCCGGTACTTGGCGAATCGCGCCCCTCCCAGCAGCGGGATGCCGAACGGCTCCCGCCACCACTGCACGTCGTGATTACCGGCGACCGTGTGCACCGGCGCGATGCGTGAGGCCGCGCGCAGGAAGGCGCGGGCCCGCTGGAACTCGCCCGCGCGGGCCCGCTGGCAGAAGTCGCCGGACACCACGATGCCGGCGGGCCGCAGCGAGGGCAGCCGCTCTTCCACCGCCTCCACGGTCTGGATGTCCGCCAGCCCGCCGAAGTGCAGATCCGAGAGGTGAACCAGCGTGGTCACCGGCGGCGTGGTCACCAGCGCGCGCGGACCCGGTATTCGAGCGTGGCCTCCCCGCCCGCCGGCACGACCACCGGGAAGCGGACGCTGGAGGAGCTGAGCCGCTCGGCCGGCACGCTGCTCGAGAGCACCTCGAAGTCTCCCGAGAACTGGTCGAGCACCTGCACCGTGACCGCGTCGCTCTTCGCGTTCTGGATCGTCACCCGGTACGACGAGACGGCGGCGTTCTTGCCGCTGAGCTCGAAGGTGAGCTGGGTGCGCTGCGCCGTGACGTCGAACGCGGTGCCGGTGGTCAGGTGCAGCTCCCGGCCGGCGGGAGTGTGCTGAATCTGGGTCTCCCCCAGGAGCTGGAGCCGGCCAGCCGAGTCAGGCGACAACACCCGTACCACGCCGGACGGCAGCGGAGTGTCGCCGAACGGCGTGCCCCGCGGCCGCCGCACCAGATAACTCACCTCGGCGTGCAGGTCCTGCTCGGGCTGGTCCTGGCGCACCCGGAAGACGTAGGGCTCGTGGCGGAGCAAGTACTCCGGCTCCGCCTGGACATCAGCCCGCGGAAAGAGCGCCACCGTCTCGCTCTGGCCGGGCAGCAGATCCACCGCGCCGGGCAGCGTGTAGAGGTGGGTCTCGCCGACCGATTCCTCGGACGGAGCGGCGGGCGCCACAGCCGCCCGCATCATGAGCGGTGCCCCGGCAAACCCGCGCGGCGCCGCGTTGGCCTGTCTCACGTCGCCCGCCAGCAGTTGGACCTCTGCCGCCCGGAAGGTCAGCGCCCCGGGATCTTCGATCGTGGCGAAGCCGGTCATCGCGCCCTTCGCGCTCGCCGCTCGTGGAACCGCCAGCGTGTACGACGCCCGCCATTGCAGGCCATTGGCCTGGTACGCGATCCGGAGCGACCGCTGCGCGCGCGCCGCGTCCAGGGTGAGATCCACTCGCGGAGCCAGAGACACGAGAGAATCAGGGAAGGCCGGCGCGCCCGGGAAGGCGTACAGCACGCGCCCGTCCACCCGCACCGTCTGCGGATCCAGCGACAGCAGCGTGCCGCGCACGTACCGCGGCGACGAGTCGCTGCGCAGGACCATGAAGTCGAGGTCCTGCCCCACCGCCCGCCGCAGTGCCGCTTCGAGCCCGGTCGCCGCCGACAGCGTGGCGCCGCGGATCTCGACCCCGTCGTCCAGGGCCACCAGCGTGCCCGGGTCCACGTTCCGCGCGCCGAGATCCACGGCGAGCGTGGTGACGCCGTGGGGCAGCGGCGTGGCGATCGTCCGGCGCACCACCACCCGCCCATCCTGGTAGATGGTGACGCTGGTCTCCTGAGCCCGGAGGATGCCAGAGGCCAGCAACAGTACCGCAGCAAGAGCACCGGCCAGTCTGCCCGCCTGAGCGCCGCTCGCTCGCAACCACTCCGGAACTCGGCGTCTCACAACTCCTCCGCGCTCTTTCATTGCTTCTCCCTCTTACCAGTTTCCGCGACATGGTCGGCGAACCCGGACGTCGTGGCCTCGCCGCAGCGTCACCCGGTAGGTCATCGTCGGGCGGGCTAGCGGTTCGCGGGTGCCGGAACCGTCGCCACGGCGGCGTTCGACAGCGCGGCCTCCGGCGTGGCGGCCGTGGCTCCGACCATCCGGCCCCTCCCCAGCACCTGCCCGCTCCGCGCATCCACCAGCACCAGCACGAACTCGGCGACATACGCGCTGCCGCGCCGATCGATCCGGACACCCGCCGGCGCCACCGCCGTCTGAGTGCCCATCAGCGCCATCAGCGTGCGCAGTTGCGCCCACAGCGGATCGACCATCGCCTCGACCTTCGGATTCAGGAGATAGCCGGTCTCCAGGCGTGCGGGGTCGATGCCGAGGGCTGGGGCCATCCGGATCGCGTGTCGCTGCTCCGCCAGGCCGAGCCACGTAACGCTCGGCGCCCTTTGCCTGAACGCGCTGTCGAGCATCGCGCCCGCCACAGCGGCCAACCCAAATCGCCGAGCCACAAGATCGGGATTCAGGGCCGCGGAATCGCTCAGCACAACCGTGCCAACTGGCAGTATGAGCGCGCTGCCGCCCGCCAGAGCCTCAACCGGAAGGGGAGCGATACCGATGGCCTTGAACGGATCCTCAGGCGCGGTAGAGTGCTGAGACCTCCCACACCCAACCAAGGACACTGAGGCTACTAACGCGACAGCATAACGATACTTACGCGACATTGGTGCCACCGATGTGAGATCAGTAAGCCAAGACTGCGAAACCTAACCCAGCGTCTGGCCGCCGTCCACGCGGATGACCTCTCCGGTGATGTGGCGCGCGGCGTCGGTGCAGAGGAACACGATGACCTGCGCGACGTCGTCGGGCTCGGCGACGCGCCCCAAGGGTGTGCTGCCGCGGGCGCGGGCCACCAGTTCTTCCGAGAGGTGCTGGGTCAGCTCGGTCTTCACGAAGCCCGGCGCGACGGCGTTGACGTTGACGTTGGCGGGTCCCAGCTCGACGGCCGCCGCGTGCGTGAGACCGATGAGGCCGGCCTTGGACGCGGCGTAGTTGGCGATCCCGAAGCCGGCAATCATGGCCTGCACGGCCGCCACATTGACGATCTTGCCGTAGTGCTGCGCGCGGAAGATCGGGGCGACCGAGCGGATCATGTGGAAGGCGCCGGTCAGGTTGGTTTCGACCACGTCCTGCCAGGCCGTGTCGTCCATCCGCCACAGCGCGGCGTCGCGCGAGATGCCGGCGTTGTTCACCAGGTTGTGGACGCCGCCGAGCGCGTTGTTCGCAGCCTGCACGAAGCGGTCGACCTCGTCCTTCTTGCGCACGTCGCACCGGTCGCAGAAGACCGGCACGTTCAGGCTTTTCAGCACGGCCTCGGTCATGGCCGCCTGCACCGCGACGTCTCGTCCGGGAAGCTCGACGTAGTTGAACGCCACTCCGCAACCGCGGCGCGCGAACTCGAGCGCCACCGCCCGGCCGATGCCCGTGGCGGCGCCGGTGACGATCGCGCCTTTGCCCCTGAGGTCCGCCTTCCCGCCGACGGGCTGCGGCTGCTCCTGGTGCGCGACTTCCTCGAGGAGCGCAGTGACGGCGTCGGAATGGGGCTTGGGCACGGCGCGAACATATCCGCGGCCGTGGGGAGTGGCAAGGACGCCGCATTGACTCGCGCGACGCTCCAAGGCTATGCTAGCGCGCAACATGCGCCGGTTCCTCTCCGCCGCCATTTGGGTCGCCATCGCCGCCGTGGGCGCCGCCGGCTTCGCCGTGCTCGCGCTGTCGCGCGGGGAGAGCATCAGTGCGGCGTGGATACTCGCCGCCGGGATCGCGAGCTACGTGATCGCCTACCGCTTCTATGCGCGGTTTCTCGCGGTCCGGGTGTTCGCCCTCGACGATCGCCGAGCGACGCCGGCCGAGCGCCTCAACAACGACCGCGACTTCGTGCCGACCAACAAGTGGGTGCTGTTCGGCCACCACTTCGCGGCCATCGCCGGCGCCGGCCCGCTCATCGGACCGATGCTGGCCGCACAATTCGGTTTCCTCCCCGGGACGCTGTGGCTGATCGCCGGCGTGGTGGCGGGCGGCGCGGTGCAGGATTTCACCATTCTCGTCGCCTCGATGCGCCGCGACGGGAAATCGCTCGGCCAGATGGCCAAGGAGGAGGTCAATCCCGCCGCGGGCATGGCGGCGATGGTCGCCATCCTGGCCATCATGATCATCCTCCTCGCGGTGCTGGCGCTGGTTGTCGTCAACGCGCTGAAGGCGAGCCCCTGGGGCCTGTTCATCATCGCGAGCACCATCCCGATCGCGCTGCTGATGGGCTGGTGGATGCGGAGCGTCCGGCCCGGCCACGTGCTGGAGGCCTCCGCCATGGGCATTGCGCTCCTGCTGACGGCCCTGGTGGCAGGCCAATGGGTCTCGCTCGACCCGACCTGGTCCCGGTGGTTCACCTGGTCGGGCACGGGGCTGTCGTGGGCCATCATCGTGTACGGATTCGTCGCCGCAGTGCTTCCGGTCTGGCTGCTGCTGACCCCGCGGGGCTACCTCTCCACCTTCCTCAAGATCGGCACGGTGCTGGCGCTCACGGTGGCGATCTTCCTGATCCTGCCGCGGACCCGGATGCCGGCGCTGACGCAGTTCGTCGACGGGACGGGGCCTGTGTTCGCCGGGAAGGTGTTCCCGTTCGCGTTCATCACCATCGCGTGCGGCGCGATTTCGGGATTCCACGCGCTGGTGGCGAGCGGCACCACGCCGAAGATGGTGACCCGGGAGAGTGAAGCGCGGCTGATCGGCTATGGCGCGATGCTCATGGAATCGCTCGTGGGGCTGATGGCGGTCATCGCGGCCGCCACCCTGGAGCCCGCCGTCTACTTCGCGATGAACGTCCCGGCGAGCACCCTCGGCCCCACGACGGATACCGCGGCGCGCGCGATCGCGCAGTGGGGCTTCACGCTCCACCCGGGCCAGATGGAGGCCCTGGCGCGCCAGATGGGCGAGGCGACGCTGCTCTCGAGGACGGGCGGTGCGCCGAGCCTCGCGGTGGGGATGGCCTCGATCCTGGGCCGGGTGGTGAGGGGTTCAGGGCTCGCCCTGTGGTACCACTTCGCCATCATGTTCGAGGCGCTGTTCATCCTCACCACCGTGGATGCCGGCACGCGGGTGGGGCGCTTCATGCTCCAGGAGCTGGGCGGGCACCTGTGGAAGCCTTTCGGCCGGACATCCTGGTATCCGAGCATCGTGATATCGAGCGCGTTGATTGTCGCCGGCTGGGGGTACTTCCTCTATCAAGGCGTGGTGGATCCGCTGGGTGGCATCAACTCTCTCTGGCCGTTGTTCGGAATCGCGAATCAGCTGCTGGCGGCGGTGGCGTTGTGCGTCGGGACGACGATTCTGATCAAGCTTGGCCGGCAGCGGTACGCCTGGGTGACGCTCGTCCCGCTGGTGTGGCTGGCCTCCGCGACGCTGACCGCGGGATGGCAGAAGGTGTTCGCGACCGACCCCCACCTGGGATTTCTCGCGCACGCCCGCGCCATGGCCGGGTCGGTCAGTCCGGATGCGGCGCGACTCATCTTCAACGACCGCCTCGATGCGGCGTTGGCCCTGGCATTCATGACCGTCGTGGTCGGGCTGATCCTGGCGTCGGCGAGAGAGTGGTGGCTGGTGCTGTCGAAGCGGAAGGCGCCCCAGGTCAACGAGGCGCCGTTCGTGGAGTCCGCGTATGCGACGGGAGATTGAAGTGGACAGGGCCCAGGGAGCAGTAGTGTCACGGCGCGCAGACGCGCCGTGGTGGACAGCGGGCAGTGCACAGCGTGCCGTACGCGAGTTCTTCCGCACGGTGCGGCAGGTGGTGGGCGCGCCGGACTACGCGCGATACCTCGAGCACCACGCGGCCTGCCACCCCGACGGCGCGCCGCTCTCGCCGCGGGAATACTACGCCGACTTCGTCAATCGGCGGTTCGGGAGCGGGGGCCCGACGCGCTGCTGCTGAGGGGCAGGACGACGGTGGCGAGGACGGTCACCGCGGCGCTCACCTCGAACGCCAAGGCCGCACCGCGACTCTGGTAGAGCCAGCCGAACAGCGCGGCGCCGGGCAGCGCCACGGCGCCCAGCGTGCCGTGATACCAGCCGAAGCCGCGGCCGCGCCGCCCTCCGGGAGCCAGCTCGGCCACCAGCTTGCGCTCCGGACTCTCGGTGAGGCCGACGAAGATCCCGAACGCGAGGAAGATCACCCAGGCGGCGAGCGTCGTGCGCGCCAGCGCGAAGGCCACGGCCAGGAGTGCATAGACTGTCCAACCCGTGGCGAGCGTGCGCCGGGGACCCCAACGGTCGGCGAGCGCACCACCGGGATATGAGGCGCTCGAGCGCACCACGTGGAGCGCGGCCCACAGGATCGGCACCAGCGCGACGGGCACGCCGAGATCCTGGGCGCGGAGGATGAGGAGGGTTTCCGGTGCCCTTAGCGCGGCGGCGAAGACGAGTACCCAGAGCGTCGCGGCGAACCGACTGGGGCTAGGGTCTAGGGGGTAGGGGTTAGGGGTATCGCCTTCCCTAGCCCCTAGCCCCTTACCCCTAGCCCCTGCTTGTCTCACCGCCACCCATGCGAGCAACACCGCCACCGTTCCCGGCACGGCGGCGATCCAGAAGACCCGCCGCATCCCCAGCCCAGCGTAAATCAGTCCCGCCGCACACAGTGGCCCGAGGATCGCCCCGACGTGGTCCGCGGCACGATGCAGGCCGAAGGCCCGGCCGCGGATCCCGGCTGCCGTGACCTCCGCGATCATCGTGTCGCGCGGCGCCGTGCGGATGCCCTTCCCCACCCGGTCGGCGGCGCGGAGCCCGATCACGTGCCACGCGGCGCTCGCCGCCGCGATCAGGGGCCGGACCGCAGCGGCCACCGCGTACCCGGCCACCACCAGCGGCCCACGGAGCCTGGGGCGATCGGCGAGGTATCCCGACAGCAGCTTGAACCCGGCTGCTACGGCGTCGGCAGCGCCGTCCAGCACGCCCAGGGCCAGCGCCCCGCCTCCCAGCGCCCCCGTCACGAAGGCCGGGAGCAACGGGTAGATCATCTCCGACGCAAAGTCGTTGGCGAGGGAGGTGGCACCGAACCAGTAGACGGCCTTCGGAAGTCGGGCCCTGTCAGGTGTGCCGGTCATGGTGCGGCGGGGAGGTGATGAGGTGATGGTGGTGATGAGGTGAGGACGTGATGAACTGCGCTCACCTCATCACATCATCACTTCATCACTTCATCTCCTCGCCGGTTGTTTCGTTCAATCCCATGCCCCATCTCATCAGCGCTACAGGCAAACCGCCGTACGACAGCACTTCGTCGTGGAACCGGCGCAGCGAGAAGCTGGCGCCCGCCCGCGCGCGCCAATCTTCGCGCAGCCGCAGCAACTCGCGGCGGCCCACCGCGTAGCACAGGGGGATGCCGGGGTTGCCGCAGTATCGCCGCACTTCCGCCTCGGCGCTCTCCCGCGTCAGATCGAGCGTCTCCATCAAGTACCGTACGGCCTCCTCCACGCCCATGCCCGTCGTGTGGAGCCGCACGTCCAGCACGACCCGCACCGCCCGCCACAGCAGGTGCAGGCGTTGGAAGAAGGCTTCCTCGGGGCTGGCAAAGAAGCCCTCCTCGCCCATCATCTCCTCGCAGTACAGCGCCCACCCTTCCACGGTCAGCGGTGTCCACACCACCCTTCGCACCGGCGAGGACTGTGCCTGCGCCACCAGGTGCTGAAGATGGTGGCCGGGGTACCCTTCGTGGAGGGCGGTGAGGGCGAGCTCGTGCGCGCTGTGCTCACGCAGCTGCGCTTCCTGCGGCACCGACACGTAGAACCAGCCGGTGCGGTGCTCGGAGAACGCCCCCGGCGGGTCGTAGGCCGCGAACGGAATCAGCGGCTGCATGAACGGCGGCGTCGCGACCACGTCGAGCGAGCCGTCGGGGATGCCGGCCAGGCCGCGCTCGGCCACGAAGCTGCGGGCGCGCGCCATCGCGCCGGCGTACGCGGCCACCAGGTCTCCCCGGCCCGGATGGTGCTGCCGCAGCCGCTCGACCAGCGCGCGCCACGGCACGCCTGGCGCCAGCGCCTCGGCGCGCCGCTCGAGGTCACGCTCCGTCTCCGCGATGAGCTCCTCGCCGTAGCGCAGCAGCGCGGGCGCGCTCTCGCGCAGGGCGTGACCGAAGTGCAGGCGGAAGTCGAACTGCTTCCGTCCGATCGCGAAGTCGGCGTCGGAGCGATCGGCCAGCTCGCCCCCGAGAAACGACACGAACTCCTCCATCTGGGGCCGTGCCGCCTCGAGAGCCTCACGCACGGCCAGCCGCGCAACGGGCGAGAGCCGCGCGGCGAATTCCGGAATGACCTCGCCAAACAAGGCGCGGCCGCCCGCTGCCACCGCCAGCGCCGTCTCGGTGAAGACCCGCGCCGGTCGGGTCAGCGTCGCGCGCGCATCCCGGAGGAAGCGGGGGGTGTCCTGCAGCCGGCCGGCGAGGGCGCGGCCCCGTTCCTCGACGGGCCGGTCGGCCCGCAGCAGCAGCGAAAACAGTCCGTCGAAGAGGTGCGTCAGGTGGAACTCGGGGTTCAGCTCGTGCGGCCTCTCCTGCTCGAAGCGGGCGATGGTCACGCGCAGGTCGTTGAGGACCGCGGTCTGCTCGATCTCCTCGTCGAGCGAGGCCGTCTCGCCGTACTCGAAGGCCGCCGCCATCGCCTTGAGGGCCGCCAGCGCCACCTTGATCTGCGGTCTCCCATAGGCTCCGAGCCGGGCGTCGTGCGCGCTCACGCCAGCCTGGGTCGCGGCTACGGGGTCGAGCTGCCAGCGCAGGTCGAGGTACGACTGCACGAGCGCGCGGTAGTCGGGCGCCGCCACGTCAGGCGCCTCCGCCGAACGGCATGGCGCGGCACTCCTCGTCGCCGGGGCCCACGTGGGCGGCGGACCCGTGGAACGCCGGGCATTCGGCGTCCCAGGCATGGATGAGATCGGATGATGCGGCGGATCGCGGCGGCACCGGTACAGTCTGCGCACCTCCCCGAAGGCCGTCAAGCACGCTTGCGATGCTCTGGGGCGCACGTTAGCCTGAGCGCGTGAGCCACCCCGTCGAAGCCGTCGCCGCGCTGCCCGAGGTCGGGCAGGCTCGTGCCTGGCTGGAGCGCTTCGACGCCGACACGCTGGCGTGGCAGCGCGAAATTGCGGCGGTGCCGGCGCCGACGGGCGACGAGCGGCGGCGTTCCGACGTGGTCGCGGGGCGGCTCGCCGAGCTCGGCATTGGGGATGCACGGCGCGACGCGGCTGGCAATCTGATCGGACGGTGGGGCGAGGGCGCCGACACGGGCGTCGTGATCGCCGCCCACCTCGATACGGTCTTTCCCGAGGGGACCGACCTCTCGTTGCGCCAGCACGGCGCGCGACTCATCGCGCCCGGGATCAGCGACAACGCGCGCGGTCTGGCAGGTCTCCTGGCTCTCGCCGGTGCCTGCCGCCACGCTGGCATTCGTCCGCCGGTGCCCATCACGCTGGTCGCCACCACCGGCGAGGAGGGTGCCGGCGACCTCGCGGGCGCCAAGCACCTGTTCGCCGACTCCACGTTCCGGCCCGCCGGGTTCATCGCCCTCGACGGCGCCGGCATCGAGCGCGTGGTGCACCGCGCCCTCGGCTCCCGGAGGCTGCGCGCCGTGTTCCGCGGGCCGGGCGGGCACTCGTGGGCGGCGTTCGGCGTCGCCAATCCCGCCCACGCCGTCGGGCTGGCCGCGGCGGCGATCGGTGAGCTGCCCCTGCCGACGACGCCGCGCACCACCGCGAGCGTGGTACGGATCGGCGGCGGCTCCGGCCTGAACACCATTCCGCAAGAAGCGTGGCTCGAACTCGACCTGCGCTCGGAGAGCGAGGCCGCGCTCGATGCCCTTTACGGCAGCGCGACCGAGGCGCTCGCCCGGGCGCTGGACAGTGCCAACCGCCGTCGCTCCGCGGGCACGGCGCCCCTCACGCTCCAGATCGTGCCGCTGGGCTACCGCCCCAGCGGCGTGACCGATCCCGCGCACCTGCTGGTGCGGAGTGCCGTCGCCGCGACGCGCTGCGTCGGCCACACGCCCGACCTGGCGGCGGCGTCCACCGACGCCAACGTCGCCATCAGCCGCGGGGTGCCGGGAATCGCGCTCGGCGCCGGCGGCCGGGGCGGGGACACGCACCTGGTGACCGAGTGGTACGAGAACGTGGACGGTCCGTCGGGGCTGTACCGCGCGCTGCTCGTCATCTGCGCCGCGGCCGGGCTGGGACGAGCTGGCGCGTGAGGATCGGGCCGCTCGTATTGTTCTCCGCCGCATGGTTCATTAGCGTAGGGCAACGCTAACGGCGCGCCGTGCCGCCCTTCGAGAAGACGCCAGCCGACGTTCAGGAACTCCTCACCAAGCCCATCAAGGAGTTGGGCCTGAAGCTCGAGGGGTCCCCGATCGAGAAGTACGTCAGCCGCCTCTATCACGACATCGAGCGCAAGGGGCTGAGGCAGTTCCGCCCCGCCTGCTACCTCACGGACGAGTGGGGGTGCCCCTCCGGCGAGCCGGTCGTCGGCATCCCGTTCTATCTGGCGGACCCCAAATTGGCTGCGCTCGAGAAGGACATGAACGACCTCGAGGACGAGCGCGAGATCCTGATGTACCTGCGTCACGAGGCCGGGCACGCCTTCAACTACGCCTACGAGCTGTACAAGAACGACGACTGGCGCGCGCTGTTCGGGCCGTTCCGGCGCGCCTACAAGGAGCATTACCGCCCGGTGCCGTTCAGCCGCCGTTACGTGCGCCACATCGCGGGCTGGTACGCGCAGAAGCACCCCGACGAGGACTTCGCCGAGACGTTCGCCGTCTGGCTCACGCCGCGGTCGGGGTGGCGGACCAAGTACCGCGGCTGGCCCGCGATGCAGAAGCTCCGTTACGTGGACCGGGTGGCGCGCCGCGTGGCCGATCAGCCCCCGCTGCGGGCGATGGGCGCGACCGACGTCACCGTCGAGGAGATGGACGTCACCGTCGAGCAGTTCTACCAGGAGCACACGCCGGACGAGGCGCAGGCCATCGCGGAACTGGCGCTCGACGCCGACCTCGCCGACATCCTGCTCAAGCCGGCGCCCCGCCGACGCCGGGGCATCCGGTCGGCGGCGCCGTGGCTCGCCGAGCACCGCAAGCAGATCGTGGACAAGGTGACGTACTGGACCGGGGTGCGGCGGCCCCTGGTCAAGGCGCTGGTGGAATCCGTCGAGGCCCGGGTCCAGGCGCAGGGCCTCGCCGTGGAGACCGCCCGGGAGAGCGCGCAGCTGGTGGAGATGACGGCGTACGCGACGACGCTGGCGATGAACTACCTGACCCGTGGACGCTTCGTCCAACCGTGAGCGGCGCATGAGCCAGACGGGCCTCAAGATCGCGATCCTGTACGACACGTGGGAGGACGACGGGGAGGAGTCCGCCGCGCCGGCCGAGGCGGCACCGCCCCCGCGCCGGACGAAGCAGCAGCGCAAGTCCAGCAAGCGGGCGCGACGCCCCAAGCTGGACCGAGAGGAGATCTTCGACGCCCTCGGCAAGCTCGGGCACGAGCCCTCGTACCTGGTGCTGGACGGCCGCGACCAGAGCCTGCTGGCGGTGGCGCGCTCGAACGCCGACCTGATCTTCAACCTCACCGAGTCGTACGCCGGCGACGACACCAAGGACATGAATCTCGCGGCGTACCTCGATCTCCTAGACAAGCCGTACACCGGCGCTGACCCGCACGCGCTCTACCTCGCGCAGGACAAGTCGCTCGCCAAGAAGGTGTTCCACTTCCACAAGATCCGGACGCCGTTCTTCGCGGTCTCGTACCGCGGCCGGCTCGACCACGCGCACGACATCGAGTTCCCGTTGATCGTGAAGCCGCTCTCGGAGGACGGCTCGATCGGGATCGACGCCTCGTCGGTCGTCGGGAGCGTCAAGGAGTTGATGGAGAAGATCGACTACATCCACCAGCAGTTCGATTCCCCCGCGCTGATTGAGGAGTACATCGAGGGGCGCGAGATCTACGCCGCCATCCTGGGCGAGGAGAAGCCGGAAGCGCTCCCCCTGGTCGAGCTGGACCTGTCCCGGCTGCCGGAGGGCACGCCCCGGATCGCGAGCACCGACGTGAAGCTGGGAGAAGGACTCCGACGCCTACCGCAAGACGCGCTCGCACGTCGTCGAGGACCTGGACGAGAAGACCACCGAGCGGATCCAGGAAAAGGCCGTCGCCGCGTACCAGGCCCTCAAGCTGCGCGACTACGGGCGGATCGACATGCGACTGACCGAGAAGGGCGAGATTTACGTGCTCGAGGCGAACCCGAACCCGTGGCTGTCGTCGGGTGCCGAGTTCGCGATGGCCGCGCGCAAGTCGGGCCGCACCTACACCGACCTGATGCGGGACATCGTAGACCTCGCGATGGCGCGCTACGCCTAGCTGGATCGCACCTCGGCGTGCGAGCCGATCGACACCGACCCCGTGAGACCTTCCAGCACCACTTCGTCGCCGAGCATGGCGCCGTCGAGGCGGACGCGCTCCAGCCGGCAGTTCCGGCCCACGATCGCATTGGTCACCGTGCTGTCCCGTACGATGGTGCCGGCCTCGATGGACGCATAGGGTCCCACGGTCGAGCGCTCGAGCCTCACCCCCTCCTCGATGTAGCAGGGCTCGATCACCGTGACGCCGGCCCGTGCCCCCGCGCCCCCGTGCCCCCGTGCCCGCTGCTGGTCCAGCAGGATCCGGTTCGTCTCGAGTGTCGTTGCCACCGTGCCGCAGTCGTACCAGCCGGCCACCTCGGCGGTCCTGATGCGCGCACCGCGCTCGATCATCCACTGGAAGGCATCGGTGAGGTACCACTCGCCCTTGTTGGATGGCTGGGCGAGCACGTGCTCGATCCCGCGCCATAGCTGGTCCACCGAGCGCACGTAGTAGAGCCCGATGTTGGCCAGCTTGGAGATCGGTTCCCGGGGCTTCTCGACGATCTTGGTCATGTAGCCCTGGGCGTCGGTGACGACCACGCCGAAGCGCTGATAGTCCTCGACTTCCTTCGCCCAGATGATCCCGTCGTCCTGGGACGACGTCACGATCGACAGGTCGGCATCGAACACCGTGTCCACGAAGATGATCATCACCGGACCGTGGACGTGCGGCTGGGCGAGGTGGATCGCTCCGGCCGTGCCATCCTGCACCTTCTGCTCGATGAACCGCGACGGGATGCGATAGCGCTCCCGGGCGTAGGCCTCGACCTTGTCCTTCAGGTGCCCGGTGATGAAGATCAGCTCCTCGACGTCGAGCCCTTCCAGCCGGTCCATCACCCAGTCCATCACCGGGCGGCCAGCGACCTTGATGAGCGGCTTCGGCACGACGTGAGTGTGCGGCCGCAGCCGCGTACCCTTGCCCGCCAACGGAATGATGACCTGCACGCTATGCCCTCCCGTAACGGTCCTTGAGGCGGACCACGTCGTCCAGGTGAGGAGTGGAGGCTTCGAGCACGTCGGTGTGCTCCAGTGCCTCGAACTGGTGGACCAGGCCGGTTGGCACGCGCTGCGCCTCGCCCGCAATCATCTCCCGATCCACCAGCTCTCCCGCCGCGTTCTGGTAACGGAAGATCATCCGGCCACGCAGCACGTAAATGGACTCGTCCTTGCGGTTGTGATACTGCAGGCTCAGCAGGTGGCCGGCCTCGATGTGCAACAGCTTGCCGACGTACTGATCGGTCACCGCCCAGTGGATCTCGTACCCCCAGGGCTTGGTGACGTGCGTCGGCTCGAAGCGGTGCGGATGCTCGGTCACGCGCCCTCCGGGAGGGTGAGGGTGAACGACGACGGGGTGGTCACGCAGGCGCGCACGCAGATGCCGCAGCCCACGCACGCGGCGCCGATCACCGGCCGGCCATCGTCGTCCAGGTCCAGCGCCGCCGCGCCGACCGGGCAGACGCGCGCACACACGCCGCACTCGATCCCCTGGAACGCGATGCAGCGCCCCGCGTCGAGCGCCAGCCGGCCCAGCTTCTCGCTCGCCCAGCCGTCCACCGGCGGGATCAGGGCGTCGGTCGGGCAGACCGTGGCGCAGAACATCCCCTCGCAGGCGATGCACGGCTGGACCAGCGGCTCGATGATCGGCGTCGCTGCCGCCAGCCCCGCGCTCGCGGGCGCGCTCACGATCGCATCCGCCGGGCAGGCCTCGATGCAGTAGCCGCAGCGGGTGCAGGCGGCGAGGAACGCGGGCTCCGAGATCGCCCCCGGTGGCCGGAAGTGCCGGCGCGGAGCGTAGCGGTCCGCGAGCAGCCCGCCCGCCTGCTGGACGACCAGCTTCAGCGCCTCCGACAGGAAGCCCCGGCGGTTGACCGGATCGTCGCTGCCGATCAGAAGGCCTCCTCCAGGCTCCACACGAAGCGGAACTTCATCACACCGTCTCCCGCCGCGCCAGCCACGGCGGCCGCGGGGCGCGTGACGAGCACCGGGAAGTCCACCCGGGTCACGAAGCTCGTTGGGCCGATGCGGTGCGCGGCGCGGAGGCCAAACCCCGCGTCTCCGGCGGCGTCGCGCCCGATGGCATTCCGGTCCAGGAGGGCCCCGTCGGCGAAGGCAGCCACGCTCACGGAGCTGAACAGCCGGCGATCCGGCCGCTCCACCAGCCGCCACGCGGCCTCGGCCCCGGCGCCCACCAGCCAGCTGGCGGCCGCCGCGGGGCTGAACCCGCGCAGGTCGCCGCCACCGGGCGCCTGGTATTGCACGCCGTCGCGCGCGAACAGCGACCCGGCGCTGCGCAGGAACGGGTTGGTGAAGGTCTCGTAGGGGTCAGCCCCCGCCAGAAAGATGCGCCGCTGCAGCGGCACAGCGTTCCCGCCGAGCGTACCGGCGGCCACGCCGCGGAGCCTTACGTCGAACGCCCCCACTTGTGCCGAACGCGCCGATTCGACGAGGCCGCGGGCGTAGGCGTTCCTGCGGAACTTGGATTCCGCTGGCAGGCACATTACCAGGACCGGCTCGCAAAACTGGTACGTATACGGCGCGAACGCCTCACCGACGGCCACCTCCGCGCGCGAGCGCGAGGATGCATTCTCGAGAGTGCTCGACCGCGATACCCACGACGTCAGCTCCAGGGTATTCACGTCGCTCCAGCGGCTCCGGTCGAGGTAACGCGCATCGGTGACGGTCATCAGCGTCAGCGCGGTGCCGGCCTCCACGTGCTCGGCGCCGGCGAACCGCGGGCTCAGGTCCCGCGACACAGCCAGACGCTCGCCGGTGCGCCCTTCGACCGACCAGCTGGCCAGTTCCGTCTCGCGCCGCGGGGCCCGGCTGGCCGTCGGGTTGCCGAGCGAAACGTAGTAGTCCGGCCGCCACCGGCCGCCGGCCGAGGCGCCCGCCCACGCGCCGGTCGGCCAGGTGATCTGCGCCTGGTTGAGATCGAACCGGCCGAGGTAATTCGAGCGCGACTGGAACCCGAGCGTGAGCCCACCCGCATCGTTGAACCAGGCGAGCGGCAGCCAGTTCACGACCAGACGGTCGCGCGCGGCCGGCGTGGTGGCCGACCAGCCCAGGTGCGGCTCCTCCTCGCCGGGCCCGGCGGAGGACACGAACGGCAGGTGCCACCCTTCGACGTTGTTGAGATAGTTCCAGTCCATGGTCTGGCGCGCGGGGTCCAGCTCGATGCGGCCCGGCCTGAGCGCGGTGCGCACTTCGACCGTCTCCCGGCGATCGAAGCCCCGCGCCCGCACGATCATCGTCGAGTCGCCCACCGGCACCGCGATATCCACCGGCATGATGCCGTCACCCAGCCGCTCGATCTCGATGTCGGTGACCCAGCCGTCGTCCGTCTGCCGGCGCCGCACCTTGCGGAGCGCGTAGTCCACCAGCGGCGTGCCGTGCAGCCACTCCGCGAAGAACCACGAGAGGTCCTGGTGCGACACCGACTCGGCGACCTCCTCGAAGCGCTCCGACGTCACGTGCTTGAACCGCCACCGCGCGTAGTATTCCCGCAGCACGCGCTCGAACGTCGCCTCGCCCAGGACATACCGCAGCATCTCGCAGATCAGCTGGCCCTTGGTGTAGATCATCCGCGCGTAGGTCGCGTAGTCGCGGTACTCTTCGGCCGGCAGCACCACCGGCTGGCTCCAGCCGTCGAGATCGAGCCCCAGAATCAGCAGCTGCGTCTGAACGCTCGGCACGCCCATTCCGCGCTGCTGGAAATTCCATCCGGTCTGGAAGGTGGTGAAGCCCTCGTCGAGCCATCCCTCCTTCCACTCGTTGTTCCCCAGCATGCCGTAGGTATAGAGGTGCCCGATCTCGTGGAAGATCAGCGACTCACCCGGTCCACCCAGCATCACCAGCATTGGGAACTCGGTGCCGCCGTCTTCGATCCGGTGCAACGCCGTCGCCTGCGGCCAGGCGTAGGGGCCGTAGATCCGGTCGAGCCACGCCAGGGCGCGCGCGGTGCGGGCCACCACGACGCCGTGCCCCCAGGAGACGCTGTCGCCGGGCAGGTAGAGCACGTGGATCACCGTGCCGCCGAAGCGACCCTCCTCGTACACGTAATCCGGATTGCACGAGAAGGCGAAGTGCTCGATGCTGTCAGCGTAGAAGCGGACGAGCTTCCTGCCCGGAGCCTGGCTCCCGGTGCCCGAAGAAGAGGGGCTAGGGACTAGGGGCTCGGGGCTAGGGGCTGCGCCGTACCAGTCGGATTGCAGGGTCACCGGAGTCTCAGGGGTGGCGCGGGCGTGCGCCCAGCCGGGGTCGCCCTCGACCGGCACACCGGTCGCGCCGCACACCTGGTCCGCCATCAGATCCAGCGAGACGTCGTAGGTCCCGTACTCGCCGAAGAATTCGCCCTCGGGGTAGAGCGGGTGCGCCTCCCACCCGTACCGGTCGTACACCGCGACCTCCGGATACCACTCGGCGAAATCGTACCGCCGCCCCCGCCGCCCCTGCCGGCGCGGAATCACGCTCAACCGCGCCTGCCACTCCAGATCCACGACGACCGAGTCGCCGGGCGGGAGCGGCCTGGGGAGCGAGAACTCCACCACCGTCGAGTCGGGCGCGCCGGGGTAGCGGGCCTCGACGGCCACGCCGCCGATCGCGACGTGCCCCAACCGCTCGTAGGCGTAGTACGGATCGGGAAGGATGGCGTACCAGCTCCGCCCGTTCTCGGCCGTTTCGCGCGCCGCCCACTTCGATCCGGGCCGGAAGGCGTTGAGGTAGAGATGGAACGCCATCGTGGTGAGCGTGTCGGGGCTGTTGTTGCGGTACCGCATCTGGCCGGAGCCGGCCAGCACGCCCGACGGCTCGTCGAGCCGCGCCGAGATCGTGTAGTGAAGATCCTGCTGGAAGTAGCGGCCAGGTCCCGCTGGGGGGCTCGATGCCGGGGAATCGGCCTGCTGCAGGAACAGGGCGGCAGCAGCGAGGAGCGCGTACACCCCGAAGCTTACCTCGCGGTGTCGCCGCCGCCTAGCTGCGAGTGCAACATCCGATGCTTGAGCACCTTGAGCTTGCGCCGCAGCGACCCGTCGAACACCCGGTCGCCCGAACGCACCACCACGCCGCCCAGCAACGCGGGCTCGGTGCGGAAGTGGGCGCGCACCGCGGTACCGAACACCTCAGCGAGTCGTCGCGTGATGGCGTCCTGCAGCGCCGCGTCGGCCGGCCGCGCCGTGGATACGATCGCATGCACGCGCTTGAGGTGCACATCGACCAGCTGCTGGTACTCCGCCGCGATCTCGGAGATCATCCCCTGGCGGCCCCGCTGCACGACCCCCTGGAGGAAGCGGACGAACGGCGCCGGGGCCACGTCCTTCAGCGCCCTGTCGATCAACCGCTGCTTGTCGCCCTTGGCGATCCGCGGCGACATGAAGATGCCCTGGAGCTTCGGATCCGCCGCGAGCACGCCCGCCACGCCGTCGATCAGCTCACCGCACCGCTCGACCACGTCGTGGCGCCGCGCCGTGGCGAGCAGCGCCTCGGCGTAGTTGCGGGCGACGGTGGCGTTTCTCACGTGCGCGTATTGTGGAGACTGTCGAGGTACTCCCGGACCAGCCGCCGGTCGGCCTCACTGTCGAGGTTCCGCTCCAGCACCTTGCTCGCGGCGGCGAGCGACAGCTCCACCGCCTCGCCGCGCAACGCCGCCAGCGCCTTCTCGCGCTCGGCCGCGATCTCGCGCCGGGCGCGGCCGATCAGGTCCTCGTGCTCGGCACGGGCGCGAGCCATGATCTCCTCGCGCGCCTTGTCCGCCGCCTGGCGGCCCGCGGCCAGTAACTCCTGCGCCTCGCTCTTGGCGGCGGCCAGTTTCTGCTGGTAGTCGGCCAGGACGCGCTGCGCTTCCTGGTTCGCCTGCTCGGCCTGGTCGAGCTGGGCCTGGATCTTCTTCTCCCGCTCTTCCACCGCCTTGAGGATGGCGGGCCAGGCCGTCTTGGCGAGCACGACCACCAGCACGAGGAAGATCACCAGCGTCCAGATCGAGACGCCGGGAGTGATCGCGAAGGGACCCTTGGGGGCCTCTTCCGCGGCCTGCAGGAACGCGAAGACCGGCGTCACAAGACCTTGAAGAGCAGAGCGAACACCACCGCCGCCAGCGCCACGCCTTCGACCAGCGCCGCCGTCAGGATCATCGCGCCACGGATGTCGGCCGACGCCTCGGGCTGCCGCGCGATCGCCTCGACCGCCTGGCCGCCGATCCGCCCGATGCCCAGGCCGGCGCCGATCACCGCCAGACCCAGCCCGAGCCCGGCGCCCAGCAGGGCGTTGTTGTTCTTCGCGACCGCCGCCGCGTCCGCCACGGCTTGCATCATGGACATCTGAAGCCCTCCCCTTGGTTTGACGAACGCCTAGTGCTCGTGCTGCATCAGCCCGATGAAGGTGGACGTGAGGAGCGCGAAAACATAGGCCTGAATGAACGCGACCAGCAGCTCGATCGCCATCATGAACAGCACGAACACCACCGACCCGCCGGCGATCGCCCAGCGGAAATACGCGATATTCCCGAACAGGAAGATCAGGCTCAGCAGCGAGAGCATCACGAAGTGGCCCGCGGCCATGTTGGCGAAGAGCCGCAGCATCAGCGCGAACGGTTTCACCATTTTCCCGATGATCTCGATCGGGGTCATGATCAGCGTGAGCAGCACCGCTGTGATCCCCGTCGTGCCCGGCGGCGTGAACACGATGGTCTTCAGATAGCCCTTCGGCCCCAGCGTCACGAGCCCCGAGATCTCGATCGTCACGAGCGCCGTCAGGGCGAGTGCCCCCGTCACCCAGAAGCTGCCGGTCGGTTTCTCCCCGTACGGCACCAGGCCGAGCAGGTTGCAGTAGAGGATGAACCAGAACAGGGTGAGGATGTACGGGGCGAACTTCGCCCCGTTCTTGTGTCCGATGCTGGCGATCGCGACGTCGTTCCGGACGAACAGCACCGCCGCCTCGATCATGTTGGCGAAGCCGCGCGGCGCACCGCCGCCATGCTCGCGCTGCCGGGTCAGGGCCCGTCCGGTGAGCCACAGCGTGAGCCAGACCAGGAACGCGGCGACGAGCATGAACACCACGTTGCGGGTGGGCGACAGATCGATCGCCGTTCCGCCGATGTTCACCGTCCACCCGGTCGGCAGCGACAGCGGGCGGAGGTGCAGCAGGTCGCCGAACGGAATCTCGATCTCGTGCGCATCTCCCGTGCGCTCGAGGATCATCCGTCCGATGTCGGGCGTCTGCATCATTCGAGAAACCGCAGCTCCGCGTAAAGGAGTGTCAGCAGCACCACGAGGAAGCCCAGTGCCGTCCACAGTGGCGGCAGCACCATCCTGGTCGCGAACACCACGCCCGCCAGCACGACGGCGCTCCCACCACGGATGGCTATGCCCGTGGCCCAGCGCCGCACGAATTCAGGAGTGCCGGCCTTCATTCCCGGCCTCAGCAGCGCGACCGCAGCAACTTGCGCCGAGGCGGCGATCCCGCCACCCACCAGCGCCGCCGCCAGCCCCAGCGCGCCGGCCTCGACCGAGGCGAGCGCCGCCACTGCCAGCTCGGCGACGCCGCCCACCAGCGTCATCCGCGCGACCCAGCTCACGGCGCGCCGCCCGCGCTGCCGCCTGGCTTCTTCCGTGGCGGCGACTCCGCCAGCACGCGGACGATGAAGGCGTACATCCCCGCGCCAAGACCAACCAGCACGCCGACCAAGGTGAAGAGCGGGCGGGTGTGAAGCCAGCGATCGATCAGCACGCCCGCGCCCAGGAACAGCAGGACCGCGAAGGCCAGGGTAAAGCCGGCCGCCACGATGGAGTAACCCGCGCCGAAACCGCGGCTTTCAGCGCTCTCGTCCGGTTCCAGGACCATGCGGGCGGCGGAAATATAGCCCTTGTGAAATCCGCCGCAAAGCGACCGGTTTTCGAGTCACGCAGCAGCTCGACGCCGCCGCCTCGCCCCAGCCGCGTTGACCCGGGCGCCGTCAGCGGGGTAACCTAGGACCCAATGAGCACACCCCCGGTTTCGGCGAAGGGCGAGCGCGACGTCGCGCTGCTGGAGCGGCTCGCCGCGGCGCGCTCCCGGCTCCTCGAGCAGGTGGGGCAGCGTATCGTGGGGCAGCGCGACGTGCTGGACGGCATCCTCACGGCACTCTTGTCCGGCGGTCACGCGCTCCTGGTGGGCGTGCCGGGACTCGCCAAGACGATGATGGTCTCCTCGGTGGCCGAGGCGTTGCACCTCAAGTTCTCGCGCATCCAGTTCACGCCCGACCTGATGCCGAGCGACATCACCGGTACCGAGGTGATCGAGGAGGACAAGACGACCGGCGGGCGCGCCTTCCGCTTCGTGCCGGGGCCGCTGTTCGGCAACGTCGTGCTGGCCGACGAGATCAACCGCACGCCACCCAAGACGCAGGCGGCGCTGCTGCAGGCGATGCAGGAGCACGCGGTGACCGTCGCGAACCAGACCTATCGCCTCGCCGAGCCGTTCTTTGTGCTCGCCACGCAGAACCCGATCGAGCAGGAAGGGACGTACCCGCTCCCCGAGGCCCAGCTCGACCGGTTCATGTTCGAGCTGCACGTCGACTACCCGTCCGCCGCCGAGGAGGAGCAGATCGTCGAGTGGACGACGGGCGAGACCGTGACCGCCCTGAAGCCGGTGCTGTCGGGCGACGAGTTGCTCGAGCTGATGGGCCTGGTGCGCCGGGTGCCCGCGCCCAAGGTCGTAGTGCAGGCCGCGGTGAAGCTGGCGCGGATGACGCGCCCGTCCGACGCGCTCGCGCCGGAGAGCATCAAGGAGTACGTCGCGTGGGGCGCCGGGCCTCGGGCGAGCCAGTTCCTGGTGCTCGGATCCAAGGCGCGGGCCGCCATGGACGGGCGGCCGATGGCCGACCTCGAGGACCTCGACGCCGTCGTGCTGTCGGTGCTGCGGCACCGGATCGTGGTCAACTTCCACGCCGAGGCGGCGGGGAAGAAGGCGGACGACATCGTTCGAGAGGTGGTTGAAGCGGCGCGGCGGACCTGAGCCGCCAGGCGCGCCGGCCGGGCGCAGCCTCCCTACTGCCTTACTGTCCCGGAACCTCGCCCAGCCGCTGCAGCAGCGGGCGCAGCACGTCGGCCGACAGCTTTGTCTTCACCGTCACGAGGATGTTCCCCAGGCTGGCCGTGCCCGTGCACCACGGGTACGCCTCGGACGCGGGCATCACCCTGAGCGCCGTCAGGACGGCCGGGCCCGGGCCGCCGCGCACCGCCGCTCCGGCCCGGGTCTCCGTGAGGACGATCCGATCCCCCGCTGGCGTGAGCTGCGCCAGGCGCACGCGCGGCCGACTGCCCGCCGCGGACGAGGCGATGCTCTCGATCGTGAGTCCCTGGATGGCTCCGAGCGTCCCGCCCAGCAGCGTCGTCGCCGCGGCGCGGTCCACGGGGATCCACCCACCCGCCGCGAGCTCGCGGTCCGGCTCTGAGGCTGAGGCGGCAGGAGCGGCGGCCGGCGCGACCGGAACCCGGTCGAGCGAGAGGTCTGCGGCGACGGTCGCGCCGGCCGTGGCTCGCACCTGAGCGCCGCCCGCGACATACCCGTCGGCGCTGGCCTGCAGCGCGACCTGGCCGTCCGGCACGCCCTGGATCTCGAAGGCCCCAGAGCCGTCGCTCACGGTGGAGAGCGCGGTCCCGCGCACCGTAACCCGGGCGCCCGCAACCGCACCGCCGGCGGCATCACGCACGACACCGCGGATGACACCGACGGTCGGAGCCGGCGCCGGCGGCGGGGCCTCCACTCTCGGCGCCGCTGCCGGCGCGGCCGTTGCCACCGGAACCGGAGCCGCGGGCCGCGCCCGCGCCGGCCCGGTGGCACGCGGCTCGAGCGCCGAACGAGCCGGCTGCCCGGCCGCGGGCTGCGTCACCGGCGGCGCCGCAGCCTGGCCCCTCGCGCGAGACTCGCCCCCGCGGGTGCGGGACTGCGCCTGCGCCTCAGTGGGGGCCAGGGCGTTGACCCCAGTGGTCTCACCCGTCCGCGCGGCGCGCCCCGGCCTGCCGAGCTGCCCCGCCATGTACCCCAGCAAGGCGACGCACGCGATGACCGCCGCGACAGCGAGCGAGCGAAGCGGAAACGCCTGCCGCGCGGAGGCCGGATTGCTGCTCTTCGCGGTGTCGGTCGCGCGCGCCCCGTTGGCTCCGCCGCGGAACCGTTCGAGCCTCCGAGATTCGCTCCGCGGCGTTCCGCCCGCGGCCGCGAGGGAACTCGCCGCCGTCGCTCGCCGATCGGGAACACGGTCGGCCGCCGGAGCGGCGTTCGGCTTCGCCTGGGAGCCGTTGGCTGCAGCCATCGCACGCAACTGGGTCTGGGACGCGCGAATCATCTCGAGCGATTCACGTGGGGTCACCAGCCACTCGAGTTCTGGGCCGGCTGGCTCCGCACCCGGCGAGCCAGGCGCCGCCGGTGAGCTGCTCGAGGGTGCGGCTGCGGCCGGGGGCGGCACCGGGGCCGGGGCCGCTGCCTCAGGCGCCGCCGTGAACGCCATCACCTGCGCCGCAAGCGGTGTGGTCTCGAGAGACGACCGTTCGCCGGCAACGGCGGCAGCGATCTCGTTCTCGCCTGGCTGCTCGAGCGTCCGCAGCAACCGCGGCTCGGTCACCCTGGTCCCCGGGACTGCTGCTGCCACAGCGGCCGTGTCCGGCGGTCGGACGGCATCGGAACTCCGGCGGTCCCGCGCAGAGCCGGTGCCCGTCCGCCGGTCCTCGTCACGGCGCGGGCCCCTCCTCCGCTCGACGCTGGGCTGCAGGGACGACAGGCCCACCGCACGACGGCGATCGAGGCCGGTCCGGCGGTCGAACGCGCGGCGGTCGCTGCCCGTGCGGCGCTCGCGGGCACGCCGCTCCACAGGCACCGGTGGCTCGGGCGCGGCGCGCCGCGGAGCCGGCTGCGGCTGCCGGGCCTGCAGCGCAGGCGACACCTGCAGGGGCGCCGGCTGCTGCTGCCACTCCGCTGATGCAAGCGACGCCTGCATCAGCGCGGGCTGCGGTTTCCGGCCCTGCGGCGCGAAAGACGCCTGCGGCAGCGCCGGCACGGTCCCCGCGACCGCTTCCGGGATGTCGACGGAAACCATCCCCGACCCTGTCGACCGCCGCACATGGATGGTGCGCAACCGCTCCGCGCACGTCGGGCAGTCCACGATGTGCCGCGCCGCCTCCTTGCGCCGCTGCGGGTCGGCGAATTCGGCCTCGCGCACCACGTACGCCAGCAGGTCGCGGTAGTCGAGATGGCGAATGTGCGCCCGGCGCTCCACCAGCTGGATGAACCCGGCCGTGAGCAAGCCATAGAGCGCCTTGCCGACTTCGAATTCGCTCATCGCCGTGAGGTCGATGATACCAGCCACGTCGCGCGTGCCGTCGAGCAACGGCAGGATGAGTTTCTGCTCGTCGGTGAGGCTGTCGGCGGACGAGCCGAGCTTTTCCCGGGTGTTGCGGAACACGAGGTCGAACGAAGGGATCTTCTTCTCGATCAGGCTCCACTCGTCCACCCGCCGCGCGCCTTCGAGCAGCAGGCTCTCGGCGTCGAGCGAAACGAGGAGGGGCTGGTGCGGTGGCAGCCGGTCCGACGCGAAGCTGAACGTGCCCTGCTTCCAGGTGAACAGGTAGTAGACCGCGTTCTCGACCTGCATCCGGATGAACCGCTCGAGCTCGCCGCGGTCGATCTTCCCCGAATCCACGAGAATGCGGCCAAGCTGCCGCTTGCTGGTGCGCCCCTGCTCGTCGACCGCGGACTTCAGCTGCTGCTGCGTGATCCGGCCGCTCTTGACGAGCATATCGCCGAGCCGGTCGAGTCGGTTCGCCACCGTGGCATAGCTGATCCGGCCGACATCGAGATAGATGTGGCCTTGTGTCTCACCGTCGACCAACGTGAGACACCCGCTCTTCCGCCCCAGCGACAGCAGCTGGAGCACGTCGGGCAAGCCCGCTTCCTCGATATTGCCCTGGATCGGCACTGCTCAGCTACCTCGACGCCGGCTGGTCATCGCTCGACGCTGCGCTCCGCGCACCACTCCATAATGGCGCGGCCACGCGTGCGCCGACAACCCCATCGGCCCACCGGGACGGCGGCTCACGTGCGGGGCTCCAGCCGCAGCTGCAGGTCCTCGAACCGCTTCTCGCCAGGGCCCGGCGGCACGAAGATCGAAAGCGGGGGCGCGAACGCCTTGAGGCGGTCCAGCACGGCGTCCGGCAGGGTGACCTCGTACTCGCCCGGCGGCACGGCTGCCTTGTAGAAAGCTCCGTCGCCGAACGTCACGACGGTGATCTCCTTGCCGGTGTTCAATTCCCGCAGCACGACCGGCACCCCCGCCACCGCGTGGTCGCCGAGCACCACGAAGCCCGCGATCTCGGCCCCAACGACCACGGGGATCTGAATCTCGCCGAAGGCGTTCGGCGTGGGCCGCACGCGGATGACCGGGGCCGGCAGCAGCAGGTGCGGATCCGGGAGCGCCAGCGTATCCACTCGGATCTGGACCGGCTCCGACGGATACAGACCCCACGCAGCAAACCGGCCGTCCGAATCGGTCTGCGCCGCGAAGCCGCCGACGCTCACCGGGATGCCCGCCAGGCCCGGCTCGCCAGGGTCCTGCACGCCGTTGCCGTTGTCGTCGCGGAACAGGACCCCGGAGACTCCCGCGCGGTCGAGATCCGCCCCGTCGCCCAGCTTGACCAGTCGCGACCGCGGATCCCATGCCAGCGAGCCGGACGAGTACGTGAGCGCCTGCGAGCCCCCCGTCTGCGAGAACCGGCTCCTGGTCCCGCTCTGCGGCCCCCGCGTGGCCGTGGTGAGGCCCAGCTCGAGACTCATCCCCCCCACGCGGTACCACCCAACCGCGGCGTCGAGGCGGAGCAGTTGCGAGATCCGCCGGCCGATGCTCGCACGCAGCGCCGTGAGGCCCTGCGCCGGATCGACCGCGAGCTGCCCCTCCACGTTGGCCGTGCGGAGCCACTTCCACGGGCCGAACAGGACGGCGTCGGCGCTCGCGTCGACATCGAACCCGGCACTGTCTCCGACCGCGCCACGATACTGGGTATTGTAGAGAACACCCAGCGAATAGCGGATCAGCCCGACCTGGGTGGTGGCCGACAGGCGCTCGACGACCTGCCGCAAACCAGGAATGACGGAGATCACGCCGGTGCCATTGAAGAACAGGGCGCCGTGCATCCACCCCGGCCGCCAGAACAGTGACCCGTCCGACTCCGATGTCTCCGTGCCGGCGCCGCTGAACAAGACGCCCGACGGGGTGAACCGTGTGAACGTGGCGCTGGCCCGCAGGTCCTCCGACGCATCGTAGTCCGCCGAGGCCCGCAGATGCCCGTTGACCACCGCCTCGCCCGTGAGCCCGAGCGCGGGGATCGGCGCCGCCGACACCACGGCGTACGGCTGCCACAGCGTGCCGCGCGGCCCTTGGAAGTACGCGTCCGACCCGCCCTGCACGGTGACGTGGCTCGACAGCCCGTAGCGGAGGTCGGCGCTCATCAGACCGTCGCACGGATCGTACTCGCAGCGCCCCGCGGCGAACGCGTACTCGAACTGCCCGTCGGGCAGCCGGCTGGACTCGACGCGGATCGTGCGCTTCTGCTGCACCGTTTCGCCCGACGGGCCGTACAGCACGAGATTGAACGGGTTCTCGCCGTAGCGGAGCTGCAGCGGCACGAGGAACGCGCCGACGGCGTTCGCGTCGGCGTACCCGAGCAGCCTTCCGCCGTCGTACAGCTCCGCCTCCCACCCGGCGGGCACGTTGCCGACGATCGGCTCGATGTCGAACTCGGAGGAGCGGATGAAGGGCGCGTTGGTGATCACGGCGCCCTGCACCAGCAGCGACCGCAGCCCGTTCGTCTGGACGTCGCCGAGCCGCGCCTGCCGGATCCAGTACGACCCGGACCACGCGCGCGTCCACGACGCCTGCAGTTGGGCGCTCGAGACGCCGTGGTCGCTCCACAGCTCGGGCCGCAATTCGGCGCTGCCCCCGAGCAGCCCCGTGCCGAACCCGAGATCCGCCGACATCTGGTCGGTCGGCCCGCTGGTGGCGGCCGTGACCGACCAGGTGAAAACCGCACCGTCCACCACCCGTTGCCGGAGGGGGATGTCGAGCGCCGGCGCCGGCGGCGCCGGCTGGTAAAGCAGCTGGTGCCGGCGCTCGCGGCGGGTGCGCTGGACCACCGGCAGACCGCCGGTCCGGCCCACCATGGCGGACAGGTTCTCCCATTCGACGCCGGTGTTGACGCCCAGCAACCGATCGAGCAGGCCGGTGGCCACGAACAGGTCGCCGTCCGACCACGCCACGTCGGCCGTGTCGTAACGAACGGTGTCCGCGCCCCGCATCAGCAGGCGCGCGCTCGGAAGGAACCGGAGCACGACGTGGCCGGGCTCGAGCACCGCCACAGCCGAGTCGTGCAGCGCGACCGTGTCGATGTGGATCTCGGCCATGTCGAAGAAGCGGTGGAGCGGCAACAGCAGCGTGGAGTTGTATTCCAGGGCCGGCACCACAGCCGAGGGGCCGTTCTCGATGCTGAGCTGAATCACCGCATCGGCGTACGCGGTGTCCCGCCCCGCACTGTCGTGCTCGATGACGGGCGTGTTATGCAGCGCGAGCTGGGCTCGCGACGGCGCGGCCACCCCGAAAGACAGCACGAGGGCCAGCGGCAGCACCGCACGGCGCGGGCGCCGATGGATTCGGGCCGTGGCTGGCATCCGGGGCGGAGCGGCGCTCATGGATCGCCTCAGCCAACGCGGACTGCCACCGAGTCGGTCACGGTGAGGGCCGGAAGCACCCGGTCCGCGGGCAGATCGGGGCGCTCCGCTCGGAGCCGGAGGCGGACGTGGTAGTCGCCCGGTGCGACCGAATCGAGCGGGAAGGAGAAGCGCCGCCGCATCGGGACGTACACCGCAAGCGCGGTGGACCAGCGGCGCACCGTGGAGCCACCTCCGTTCACCAGTTCAATGTCGGCGGTGCCGAGGAAAGCCGCGTTGCCCTGGCGGTCCAAGTGCGCCCAGAGGGTGAGCGAGTCTCCCTCCGCCTCGGCCCCGAGGTCACGCACCACGACGCCGGTCGTGACTTTCCCCTTGCGGTAGGTCACCGAGGCCACCAGCCGGATCACGAGGCTCACGCCGGCCCGCACGACGGTGTCGGCGCCGACCACGGGCAGCGTCGCGCCGCGCCCCGTGACGATCAGCCGAGACCAGTACTCGCCGTCGGGCAGGTTCTCCGGCGGCCGCGCCAGCAGCCTCACCACCTGCTGCGACTTGGGCTCGAGGCGCACGCGCTGGGGGTAGGCGCGGATCCAGTCGGCGGCGGAGGGATACTCCGGGCCTGGATCGTCGACCATCCGCACGAACGGCGTGCCCGCCGAGTCGGCGTCGGGGAAGCCGAACTTGAGCTCGACGGTCGCTTCCTCTGGCGTGTCGCCCGAGTTGCCGATCGTGACTTGCGCCGCATCCGACCGGTCGTCCATGAACACGGCCGTCGGGGCCACGTAGATCGCCTCGATGACGGCCGGCAGAACGACGGCCAGGAGCACCGTGCTGGACGCGATCCGCAGGGCTGGGGTGAGCCGGGGGCGCATGCTCAGCTTCCCAGGTTGAAGACGGTGAGAGAGATCGTCGCGCGATAGGCGCCGCCCGCCTGCGTGCTCCCGGGATGCACAGTGCCGCCCAGCCGGATGAAGAGACGTCCGTCGGAGCCGAGCGCCGCGATCACGGGCCCATGCGGGTCGAACAGGAGAAAATGGCCGCCGTACTGTGCCGACCCGTCCGCGTGCCCGAAGCTGATGGAGAGCAACGCGCCCTCGTCAGATACCAGCGCGGTGGGTAACACGAGCTCGACCCGCACGCTGGCGCTGGCCGGCCCCTGGATCTCGAACGAACCGGCGTGAAGTGGATCTTCCACGGACACCGAAAACGGGATGCCGGGAAGCACCGTGCCGAAGGTGAGGTCGCAGAGGGCCTGCGCCGTCAGTGGCGGCAGGACCATCACGGGCACCGGCCGCCTCTGCGCCTGGAGGGGCGAGGCCCAAGCCGGCGCCAGCATCGACGCCGTGAGCATGGCGATCGCCAGTCTGCGTCCCATGTGTTACCAGCAACCGTGCCGACCGGAGCACCAACATGTGAAGACCTCTTCCCGTTGGCCGCTGCCGGACCGGCACGGTGGTCGCGAGAACTACCCGCGCTGCTGGCTTGTCTCTAGTACGAAACCGTGAGCGTGACCGTCCCCTGGTACAGCCCAGTGGTCGTCAGGGTCGGCGGCGACACCGTGCCCGTGATGCCGATCACGAGGGCTCCGGAGCCGTTGAGAGCCGTCACGTACGGGGCCGACGGGCTGAACGTCGTGGAAACCGTCGGGTACGCGGGGCTGAAGACGATCCCATCGTTCGATCCGAACGTGATCGGGATCGTGGCGCTGCCCGAACCGGTCAGCACGGTCGGCAGCGTGAAGCTGACGGTCACCGGCTGGCTGGCCTGGCCTGCGATCGAGAACCGGCCCTGCTGAGTCGCGTCGGTCTGCCTGAAGGGCGTGCCGGCCGTGACGGTGCCGAAGTTGAGGTCATTGACACCGGTAGCCGTGAGCGGCGCGATTCCGGACACCTGGGCCTTGGCGTTGATCGTCGCCGTGGCCGTGGTCTGTGCCGCTGCGGGCGCTGCCAGAATGCTTGCGCAGAGCAATCCGGCAAATACCCCAGCAGCGAAGCGCTTCGTGAGCGACATCTACTCCTCCTCCTGTGCGGGACGATGGGACTGTGGTTCCAGTCGGTGAGACTGGGGGGGCGTCGCAGGAACACTGATACTATAGCAAGAGGCAAGCCAAGAACCGCTTGGCCTCGCGCACAGCTAACTCATTCGGGATGAGGCTGTTGCGATATCCCGGAGGAAGATCCACGGGCTTCTAAGACGGTGGCACAACGCCACCACTGTTGCGTCGGCGCCATAATGCTCGAGAGTTCGCCGGCTGGGGTGCTGTCGCGGGCGAACCTCAGCCCAACGCGCGCCGTCGGATGCTGGGGCCACAAGACGACGCGTGGCCGAACGCCAAGCGATGCCGCCGGAGTCGGGTGGCGCGACGTAAACACTTCGGAAGGTATCGCAATTTCGCTTGCGCTTGCGGCCTTCCTGGTGACACCTAGGTGACGCACACCGCTAGCCATTTCACGACTCCAGCCACCGCAGCGCGACCGATGAGCATCTCTGGCGACGGCCGTCCTCGAGAATACCAGTACCGCTGTCTCGGCCCCGTGACCCTTCATGGCCCTGGGGGTGATCGCGTGGCGTTCCGCACGCGCAAGCAGCTGGCGCTGTTCACGCTGCTCGTGCGGCGGCCCGGTCAGCCGCAGTCGCGTGACGGACTGATGGACCTGCTCTGGTCGGAGGACAACGTCGGCCGCGCGCGCCACTCCCTTTCACAGTCTGTGTCCCTGGTCAACAAGAGCCTTCGCTGCGAAGCGATCCTCTCGCGATCGAAGGACGAGATGGTTCTGCAGGACGGGCTCGTCTGGGCCGATGTCGCGGAGTTCGAGCGCTGTGCCGCGCAGCGCCGCCAGCGCGACGCACGGGCGCTGTGGCGCGGCAATCTCCTCGAGGGCGTGTGGTTCAAGCACGCGCCCAACTTCGAGCGGTGGCTGGAGGCGGAGCGCCGCCGCTTGCTGGAGACGATGCGCAGGGCGTTGCACGGATTGCTCGTCACCAGCCGGACCGAGGGGGACTGGGAGGGGATGCGGTCGGTGGCCGACTCGCTGCTCGACCTCGACGGCCTCGATGAGACGGCGATGCTGGCGCAACTGGCCGCCCTGACGCTGCTGGGCGACCGGACGTTGGCGCTGCGGCGGTTCGTCGAGTACGAGGTGCGGCTCAAGCAGGAACTGGATGCGGAGCCGGGTCCTGAGATGCGCGACTGGGCGAAGCGCCAGCGCTGCGGCGCGCCGGCGCCGTTGCGGCCAGCCTCCGACGACGCGGGGGCATCGCGTGTCAGCGAGACGGTGGCGCCGCTGGCGCTGACCCCGCTGTACGGGCGCACGGCCGAGTTTGCCGCCCTGTGGCAGGCATGGAACGCGGCGCGGGGAGGCCGCGGCGGCTGCGTCGTCCTGCTGGGCCCGCCGGGGATAGGAAAGACCGCGCTCGCCACCAAGCTCACTGAGCAGGTGCGGGTGGCCGGCGGTGCGGCATGCGTCGCCCGCTGTTTCCGCACGGAGCGGTGCGTGCCCTTTGCTCCGGTCTCGGCACTGGTCAGGCAAATGGCGGACCTCCCCGGGTTCGTCGCGCTGGGAGAGGTCTGGATCAGCGAGCTGGGGAGACTGGCGCCCGAGCTACGGGAGCGCTACCCGCACGCGCCGCCTGCCGCCGCCGCGGACGACTCCGCCCGCCACCGGCTGTGTGAAGCCACCTGTCGCGCGGGTGAGTCGGTGTCCTTCGAGCAGCCCCTGCTGCTGGTCGTGGACAACGTCCAGGACGCCGACGAGACCACGCTTGCGCTGCTGCACTACTACGGCCGGCAGGTGTCCGACCAGCGCACGCTGTTGGTGTGTGTCGCGCGCTCCAACGACGAGAGCGGTTGCGACGGTGGAGACTTCGCCGACCAGGCGAGGGCGCAGGGATACGCGCAGCTCCAGCGGCTCGGGCCGCTCGAGGAGGCGAGCCTCCAGCGCATCGCGGCCGACGTGCTGACGCAGCGCGGGCTCGAGGCGTCGCCGCCCATCGTGCAATCCGTGGGCAGACTGGCGCGCGGCAATCCTCTCCACGCCACGGAGCTGGCCCTCGCGATTCCCGCTCACGACGGCCGTCCTGCATCCGACTGGCTCCTCGGTATCGCGGACCAGGCGCGCACGGCGGCGGAGTCGTTCGAGGCGTCCGCCGCGACCCGCCTGGCGGCCCTGTCGCGCGGCGCGCGTTCCGTCACGGCCGCCCTGGCTGTGGCGGCGCGTCCGCTGGCGGAGCACGAGATCCTGGCCGTGACGCAACTGGCGCCGGCGGAGCTGGCATCGGCCGTCTTTGAGCTCCAGGGTGGGCGTTTCGTGCGTCGTGAAGGGGCGAGCTTCGGCTTCGCCCACGACAGCTACGCGCCCGTCGCGCGTGGCGCGCTCGAGGAGGAGGAGCAGCGGCGGATCCACGCGCGGCTCGCCGCCGTGCTCGCGGAGTCGGCCGCGCGCAATCCCGCCGCCCGCATCGAGGTCGCACTCCACCTCGAACGGGCCGGGCTCCCCGGCGAGGCGCGGACGCACGCCGTGGCGGCGGCGGACTTCGCCGGGTTTGTGGGGGCGGTGAGCGAGCGTGCGGAGGCGTTGGAGCTGGTGCGCCGTGTGTCGGGGCGGTATGACGGCACCGTCGCCGCCGCTCTCGGCGAGTGTTATCTCGGCCTCAGGCAATTCGACCGGCTCGACGCGCTGTGTCGTGAGGCTCGCGGGCAGGCGGCGCTCCCGGCGGGCCAGACGGGGGAGTTCCGCTACCTCGAGATCGCTGCGGACCACCATTCCGGCCGCGCGCCGCTGTCAGGGATCTGCGACGCGCTCCAGGACCTGCTGGGCCCGCGTGGGCCAGGCGACTTCGCGCACCGTAACGATGCGATGGTGCTCTTGATGCGGACGGCGGACAAGACCGGCGCCTTCGACGTGGTGCGGGCGACGGCCCGGGCCCAGCGCCGGGCTGCGGCATCCTCCCCGACCGGCGAGCTTTCGGCTCACGCGCTGTTCGCGAGTGCTTACGTCTTCGCGAAGTACTACTGGCCCCAGCGGGCGCTGCCGTTGCTCGAGCGTGCACGGTTGAAGGCGGAGCGCGAGCAAAACTGGGAGCTGGAGCACGCGTGTCGGGACGGCATCGGGGTCGTCCTGAAACAACTCGGCAGGTTTTTGGAATCGACTGAGCAGATTGGCTACAGCCTCGCCTTGGCAAGGCGGACCCTTAACCCGCAGGCACAAGCAACCAGTCTGGTCAACCTCGCGGTATCTGAGATCGCCCTCGGTGACTACGAGGCCGCTGCGGTCCACTTGGACGAGTCCGCTCACATTGATGCGCAGTTCCCCAGGTGGCCGCACCGTGTCTTTCGTTACTATAACCAGGCGGATGCCGCGGTAGAGACCGGCAGGCTCGACGAGGCTTCGGCGACCTTTCGAAAGGCGCTGTCGCTAGCTCTGGATATGGAGGTGTGGCAAGTTGCCGTCATCTGTTATGGGGGTCTCGCTCGGTGCGCCCGAGCGCAGGGACGCTTTGCAGAATCAACCCGCTGGTGCGACCTAATGCGCTCCCTTGCGCGAGGACGAGAAAGCGCGGTGACGGACCGATGGCCGGTCGAGAGTGCCCTCGCTTGGGATGTGTGCATGCGACACGAGGATTCTTTAAGTGGAACGGAGAGACTTCAACGGGCGATTCGCGAGCTGTCGCGCCGCGACATCGATCAATGGCTGCGACTACAGCTCGAAGCTGTCAGGATATCAGAGACTCTTACCGGACAAACTGACGACGCAGAGCGTCGGAGAATTGCAGACCTTGGGAGGCACTACAAAGCGGCAGCGATTGTGGCAGGAGCTGAGGAAAGGAACCCAAAAAGGACTTCCTAGAAGAGCGGCCTAGCCCGCCGCCGCCAATCGGCCCGCTCGCGCTGGGCGGTCCCCGCGGGCGAATACCTCAAGCGCACCAGGTGGCGGTCCAATCGGCTCCTTGCGGAGACGGGCTGCCACGAGGTCCTTGATGGCCGCACTACTGACCACGACCTCTACCAGTTGTGGATCAAACTGCCGACCTGAGAATCGCCGAAGCTCCTCGACCACTCGCTCAAACGTGAGAGCCCTGCGGTACGGCCGATCCGTTGTCATCGCATCCATTGTATCTGCAAGCATAATGACGCGCGCCCCAATCGGAATCGCCGCGCCAGCTAGGCCGTGCGGATAGCCAGTGCCGTCGTAATTCTCATGATGGTAACGGACGGCCTGCTCGATTGGACCTCGAAAAGCCGAAATGGTCGACACCAAGTCAGCTGAACGTGACGGGTGCGTCTGCATTAAGGCCTTCTCCGTCCCATCCAGTTTCGCCTCTTTCCGGAGCAACGGTGCAAAATCCTCGTGGATCTTGCCGACGTCGTGCAGCAGCGCCGCGGTGGTGATGTGCTCGACGACCTTGGAGCCCAGACCACTTTCCTTCGCGAGCTGCTCGGCGATGCGCGACACCCGAAGAGAATGACCGGACGTGTACTGATCTCGCGCCTCGATTGCCTTCACCATCAGTTCGAGCAAGTCCCTGTTCACTTGCTCAAGTTGCATGTTCACTTGGTATATGTGCCGACAAAGAAAAGGGGCAGGACAAGAATCACAATTCCCAACAGCTGAAACTGCACGTAAAGAACGCCAGCAGAGGCCCCAAGGCCGACGAAAAGAAGTCGTAAACGAGCGACGGGCCGCCGATTCTCCTCCACGCCGCGTCGAATGGCGAGTCGATCACTGAGCGCGACGCGCCGCCGTCACGGCTGTGGTGTTGACGACGAAATAGGTCAGAACAGCCGCAGCTATCGCAACCGCGCTTGGAGCGGTCAACCGGCAGTGTACGAGGGAAGACACCCCGCTCCAACCCCTGATAGACCCAAGAGGCAAGCGACAGCGACACGATCAACTGCCCAACATTGAAGAGGATCTTGATCGGTGGCTTCTTGCGTACCGCGTATTCCACGCCCAGTTCGGCAATCGCAGCGATCGAAACAGCCCAGCCGGTATCTGAACAACAGAAGTGACGCGATTGAACGGGATGAATGCTACCGAAGCATTGGTCTCACCGCTCTCCGACTCGCAGTCGGAGATAAGTCGCTTCGAGAAGAAAGCCAAGCGCGGCAAACGCCGCGACCGCGTTCCACATGCGCGGCTGATCGAGGGCGGGGATATGCCAAGAGGCGGCCGCAAGCAGAGAGTGCCGCCACGCGGTCAATAAAACAGGACTAGAAGCCTTAACGCGTAGAGTCATGCCGATGTTGATACGACCCCCGGGGAACGGCTTCGTTACCAGCTGTTAGTCCCGCCCATATCTTGAACCAGCAGGCGGATGATGGCCGCGAGAAGGCCCGCGAACCAACCGAAATCGAACACGAGCGTCACCTCCTCTCCTTCGAGAAGTCACGCCCACCCGCTAGGGGCGTGCCGACGCTCCGCTCCCAAATCCCCGCTTCAGCTCGCTATGAGCCTCGCCGGGGGTCCGTATCCTTTGTGAAAGAGCTCTTACACTTCGCTCGAGAAGCCGACTTGCTACCTAAGCGCTGCACTCAGTGCTGCAACAAGAACCACCTATTGGTCGCATCCAGTACCGCCAGCACCGCCGCCTGCTCGGGACTCTCCTTGATCTCCGCCGTCCCGACCAGCAGCTGCGAAGTCCGCCCACCCACGCCGTGTACGCCAGCCAGTACCAGCTTCCGGTCGAATGCCTCCACCACCCGCACACCCTCCAACACCACCCCCGAATCCACCAGGTCCTTCTCGATCGCCTTCACCGCCGCCCGCGCCGCGAGTTGCACCCGGCTCCGGGCCTCATCCACCCCCTCCTCCATCCCCTCCACCAGCACGTCACCCGACCGCAGCAGCACCCGGATCTCCACCCGCTTGGGCCGCGGCGACTCAATTACCAAGTCCGCATAGACCAGCTTCCGCCGGCTCGCCGCGTCCGACACCGCCTGCTGCTCCAGCACGTCTATCGGCCGCACCTCAGCTGTCTGCGCCACACTGATCTTGCGATGATCCACCTTGATGCCGAGTTGCGCCATGAGCGCACTCTCGACATTCCGCACCGCCTGCTTCGGCTGCACCTCCGCCGTCGTCAGGACGTGGATCTCCTCGATCTCCCCCCCCCGACCGGTGACGATCCGCGCCGACAGCACACCGGAGAGCGCGGAGATGAGTTGCTCGGCGCGACGCAGGGTCCACGCCTCAGGCGACTCACCAGATACCGGCAGGCCAGGGTTGGCACTCATCTGCACACCCTTTCGCGCTTCAATCCGCGTGCCGCAGCGGGTGCTTGGGGCGCCGCCGATACCGCTTTCTTGACTTGTGCACCCTGGCACCGGGCGCGTCAAGTCGACCCTTCACCGGCTTGCCCGGATTCGGCACCCTCAGCTTCTCTCCGCTACCCACCGCACCCCACCGAAACACGTCACCCGCAGTGCTAATTGCACTGGAAATGCCGTCTAAGTTGTTGTCAGAGAATTCCTTAGTGACTACGCCAGCCGGTCTTGCCCCACTCCGGCCGCGGTTTCAGCAGACCACGCTATGATGGAAGCCTTGAAAAGTCAAGCACTTGTGTGCCAACATCTCAAGTGAGACTTGAGATCAACCCCCCTCCAGCTTCGTACTCCTTCAGCTTCCGGTACAGCGTCCGCTCACCGATCCCCAACATCTCCGCCGCCTTGCGGCGATTGCCCCTGGTTTCGGCCAGGGCTGCCTCGATAGCCGCCCGCTCCACCTCCGCCATGCTCATCCCCGGCTCGTAGACCACGGCCTCGCGACCCCTCCCAGCATGGACCTGCCCCTCCGCGCCACGGGACGCCGGCACGCCTCCACCGACGACCACCTCGGCATCCGGAGTCTCATGCGGGACTTCGATGACCTCGACCCGCTGCGGGTGCTCCTCGAGCCGCCGCCGCAGGTCCTCGACCTGCAGGCGGAGATCGAGCAGTGACTGCACGATGTACGTGAGCTCCTGGCCGGCCACCTCGCGCGCCATCCCCGGGACCCTTACGGGCAGCAACCGCTCCCGCCCCTGCTCCCGTACTTCGCGCGGGATGTCCTCCGGTCGGATCTCGCTCGTAGGCGCCAGCACCACCATCGACTCGACCAGGTTGCGCAGCTGTCGCACGTTGCCCGGCCACGGCGAGTCCACCAGGATCTGGAGCGCCGCTGGCTCGATGCCGCGGAACGGCCGGTCGTGCAGCTTGCTGAATTCGTGGATGAACCGCCGCACCAGGAGCGGGATGTCGCTCCGCCGCTCCCTCAGGGGGGGCAGGTAGATCGAGAGGACGTTGAGCCGGTAGTAGAGGTCGGAGCGGATGTCGCCGGTCGCCATGGCCTCCCTGAGCGGGCGGTTGGTGGCCGCCACCACCCGCACGTCCACCTTGATGGGCGCCGCGCCACCCACCCGGAAGAACTCCCGCTCCTCCAGAACCCGCAGCAGCTTGACCTGCGTGGCGGGCGGCATCTCGCCCACTTCGTCGAGCAGGATCGTGCCGGTGTCCGCGATCTCGAACCGGCCGAGCCGCCGCTCCACCGCGTCGGTAAATGAGCCCTTCTCGTGCCCGAACAACTCGGACTCGAGCAGCGTCTCGGGCAGCGCCGCGCAGTTGACCGCGATGAACGGCCTGGCCCGCCGAGGCGACAGGTCGTGGATCGCCCGCGCCACCAGCTCCTTGCCAGTGCCGGATTCTCCCTCGATCAGCACCGTGCTCGACACCGGTGCCATCTGCTCGATCTTGATGAGGACTTCCTGGATCGCAGGATGATCGCCGAGGATCCCGGTGCGTTCCTGCAGCTGCTTGCGCTCGATGAGTCTGCGGCACAGCGCTACCGTCTCGGCGGCGTCGGCCGGTTTCGCCACGGCGGCGGTGAGCCCCACCCGGTGCGTGACCGCGGCCGGGTCCGCCTCGGTGGGCTCGAGCAACCCGAGTGTGGCCACGCGCCCGTCGCGCACCAGAGCGAGCAGCCGGGCGGCCGCAGGCTCGTGCAGCCCGCCCGTGAGGAGCACCAGGTCTGGATCGTCGCGCAGTACGGCCGCCTTGGCATCGTCCTGCGCCGAGACCATCGATGTCTCGAAGCCGGCGGCTTCCAGCGCGGCGTTGAGCCGGACCGCCGCCTCGAGATCGTCCATCGTGATGAGGATGCGGTGTGCCATCAGGTGTGCTCGGTCTTGCCGCGGAGCAGATCGACCGCGTGTTCGACGAGGGGCTCCAGCGCCTCTAACGTGTCCTTCACGCCACCCACCGAACCGGGGAGGTTTACGATCAGCGCGCTCCCCCGCGTGCCGGCGGTCCCGCGGGAGAGCGCGGCGCGTGGCGCCTGTGCGGCACCCTTGGCCCGCAGCAGCTCGGCGATGCCGGGCGCCTCCTTGTCCAGAGCCGCCCGCGTCGCCTCGGGGGTGCTGTCCCGCGCCGTGAGCCCCGTGCCTCCAGTGGTGAGGATCACGTCCACCTCGCCACCGTCCGCCCAGCCCACCAGCCGGCTGGTGATCGCCGGAGTCTCATCCTGCACGACCGCTCGCGCCACCACCCGGTACCCGCGTGACGCCGCCCAGTCGGCGATCGCTGGCCCCGACAAGTCCTCCCGCTGCCCGGCGGCCACGCCGTCCGATACGGTGAGGACCGCGAGCCGGATCAGCGGTGCGAGCCTTTCTTCCAGAACGGCGTCTCCACGACTTCGGCCGGGAGCCGCGCGCCGCGAATCTCGACTTCGAACCGCGTCCCCGGCCGAGCCACGGCGAAGGGGAGATACGCCGTGCCGATCGGCTCGGCCGTCGACGGCGACACGATGCCGCTCCGCACGTCGCCCGAGCGCTGGCCATCCACCCACACCGGATAGCCGTGCCGCGGGAACCCCCGCTCCCGCAGCGTGAAGCCCACCAACTTGCGCGTCAGGCCGTGGGCCTTCTGGGCCTCGAGCGCGCTCTTCCCGACGCAGGCGCCCTTCTTGAGCTTGACGATCCAGCCGAGCCCCGCTTCGAGCGGTGTCGTCTCGTCGTCGATGTCGTTGCCGTAGAGCGGGTAGGCCATCTCGAGCCGCAGGCTGTCGCGCGCGCCGAGCCCAACCGGCTTCACTTCGCCGCCCGGCGTGACCAGCGCGCGCCACAGCCCTGCCGCATGCCGGTTGCCGTGATAGAGCTCGAAGCCGTCCTCACCGGTGTAGCCGGTGCGGCTGATGATGCAATTGACCCCGGCGACCCTGCCGGTGACGCAGTGGTAATACTTGATCTCGTCGAGGTTGATGCCCTTCACGAGCGGCTGGAGCACCGCCTGCGACCGCGGGCCCTGGAGCGCCAGCAGAGCGACCTCGTCCGACACGTTGGCCAGCCGGACGTCGAACTTCCCAGCGTAACGGTTGACGTGCGCCCAGTCCTTGGCGGTGTTCGACGCATTCACCACCAGCATCATCCGGTCGGCGAGCCGGTACACCAGGCAGTCGTCCACGATGCCGCCGGTCTCGTGCATGAAGCACGAGTACTGCACCTGCCCGTACGCGAGCGCGGCAGGGTCGTTCGAGGTCACGTACGAGACGAACGCGAGCGCGTCCTTCCCGGTGATCTCGAACTCACCCATGTGCGAGACGTCGAACAGACCGACGCCGCGGCGCACGGTGTTGTGCTCGGCGGTGATTCCCTCGGAGTACTGAACGGGCATCTCGAAACCGGCAAACGGAACCAGCTTCGCGCCGGCGGCGACATGCAGATCGTAGAAGGGCGTGCGTTTCAGGTTCTGGTCCATCGGATCATCCCATCAGGGTTGCCAGCAGGGCTTTCTGGACGTGGAGGCGGTTCTCCGCCTCGTCGAACACCCGCGACTGCGGACCCTCCATGACATCCGCCGTGACCTCTTCGCCGCGATGCGCGGGCAGACAGTGCAGGAAGATGGCCGACGGCTTGGCATGCTTCATCAGTTCGGCATCGACGACGTAACCCTTGAAGGCGAGCTTCCGCTCCTCCGCCTCGCCTTCCTGACCCATCGACGCCCACACGTCGGTGGTGACGACGTCGGCGCCCTCGGCCGCTTCCTCCGGCTCCTCGGTGATCAGCGTCGTGGTGAGCTTCCTGGCCCGCTCGTAAATGTCGTGGTCGGGCTCGTACCCCTCGGGGCAGGCGAGCCGCAGCTCGAAACCGAGCAGCGCGGCGGCGTCCAGCCACGAGTTGGCCATGTTGTTCCCGTCGCCGATCCACGCCACCCGCTTGCCCGCGTAGCCGCCGAAGTGCTGCCGAATCGTGAGCACGTCGGCGAGGATCTGGCAGGGGTGGTGCAGGTCGGTCAGGCCGTTGATGACGGGAACGGAGGCGTACTTCGCCAGCTCTTCTACCTCCGCATGGTCGAAGGTGCGGATCATGATCCCGTTCACGTAGCGCGACAGCACTCGCGCCGTGTCCCGAATCGGCTCGCCCCGGCCCAACTGGATATCACGGGACGAGAGGAAGAGCGCGTGCCCCCCGAGTTGGTACGTACCGACCTCGAACGAGACCCTGGTGCGCGTGGACGACTTGGCGAACACCATCGCCAATGTCTTGCCGGCCAGCGGCCTGTCCCGATATGTGCCCGCGTGCATGCGCGTCGCAAGCTCAAGAAGCGCATCAACTTGCGGCTTGGTGAGGTCGGAAAAGACGAGGTAGTCGCGCTTGGGCATGGTCGTCGGGGTTGTCGGTCAAAATGACAGCAGGCAGGTGAACCTACCCCTGCCTGCGCCGTGGAGCAAGCTCGAACAGAACAGTCAGGATTGGCTGGCGGGCGGCGTTGCTGAAGCCTCGGCCACGGCCGCCGCTGCCTGCTCAGATACGTCAGTGCTCGTTACGCGCGCCACGCCGTGGAACTCGTCGGCCAGGCGGTCATAGTGCCACTGGAGCGCCCTCAGGACCACCGCCGCGGCGGCCAGCACGATGGCGACGACAGCCAGCAGCATCGCGCCGAACCACAGCAGCCGCCCGGGAGTCAGCTCGGCGATGTTGATGCCGATCAGCGCGAAGGCGCCGATCATGAGGAGGACCGAGTACCGCTGCATCCGCTGGGCTTCCACGGCCGGCGGGATGACGTACCGCTTGAACGGTTGCATCGCCATCGGAGACTCCTCGACTTAAAGGATGTACTTGCGCAGATCCTCGTCCTGAACGATCTCGTCGAGCCGCTGTTTGACTCTCACCTGATCGAAGATGATGTGCTTGTCCGGAACGTCGGGCAAGTCGTACAGCGTATCCTCGAGCAGCGTGGTGAGCACGGTGTGGAGCCGCCGCGCCCCGATGTTCTCCATGCGCTCGTTGAGGATCGCCGCGATGCGCGCCACCTCCCGGATCCCCTCGTCGGTGAACTCGAGTGTCGCCCCCTCCGCGGCGCACAGCGCCGCGTACTGCTTGGTGAGGGCGTTCTCCGGCTCGGTCATGATCCGGACGAAGTCCTCCTCGGTGAGCGGCGCCAGCTCGACACGGATGGGGAAGCGCCCCTGCAGCTCGGGGATCAGGTCGGACGGCTTCGAGACGTGAAACGCGCCGGCGGCGATGAACAGGACGTGGTCGGTGCGCACCAGCCCGTAGCGGGTCTGGACGGTCGAGCCCTCGACGATCGGGAGCAGATCCCGCTGCACGCCCTCGCGGCTGACGTCGGGCCCCACGGTGCCGCGCTCGCCCGCGATCTTGTCCAACTCGTCGATGAAGACGATGCCGTGGTTCTCGACGCGGTCCAGCGCCTCGTTCACCACGTCATCCATGTCAACCAGCTTGCGCAGCTCCTCGTCGATCAGGATGCGGCGCGCCTCGCTGACACGCACCGTGCGCCGCTTCTTGCGCTTGGGGAGCATCTCCTTGAGCCAGTCCATCATATTGATGTCCGGCCCCTCCATCCCCGGCTGCTGGAACATGTCCATGGGGGGGAAGGATTCCTGCGTCACGTCGACCTCGACGTCCCGTTCCTCGAGCTTCCCATCCTTGAGGAGCGCGCGGAGCTTCTCGCGGGTGCGCTCCCGGCGCTCCTTGACCTTGGCGTCGTCGCCCTCGTTCCGCTCGGTCACGTCGCCCTTGGGCGAAACGACGAACAGGGTCCGCTGGCCCGCCCCGGCCTCGACCTGAGGCGGACCGGCCGGCGGCGCGGCGGCCCCAGCGCCCGGTGCCCCCGGGCCACCCAGGGCGGCGGGCTGCGGCAGGAGCAAGTCCAGCAGCCGCTCCTCGGCCCTGGCCTCGGCCTGCGGGTAGACGTCGTCCTCCCGCTCGCCGCGCACCATGTTGATCGCGGAGTCCACCAGGTCGCGCACCATCGACTCCACGTCGCGGCCGACGTAGCCCACCTCGGTGAACTTCGACGCCTCCACCTTGACGAACGGCGCACCGGCGAGGCGCGCCAGCCGGCGGGCGATCTCGGTCTTCCCGACCCCGGTCGGGCCGATCATGATGATGTTGTTGGGCAGGATCTCATCCCGGATGTCGTCGGGGGCCTGAGTGCGGCGCCACCGGTTGCGGATCGCGATGGCCACCGACTTCTTCGCCGCTCCCTGCCCCACGATGTAGCGGTCGAGCTCCGCCACGATCTGCCGCGGCGGCATTTCCTCGAGCCAGGGCAGCGGCTCCTCAGCCACCGGCGGCTCGACGCCCTGCTTGGTCTCAGGTTCTGCCATCATTCCTCATGGCGCATCGGCGCCGTCATTGCTGCGTGGCCCTGGGCGCGCAGGGAGGGCCTTCGTGGACCGCGAACAGATACTCGCCCCCCGGCGTGCCCCAGACCTGCTCGAGGACCCCGGGGCACTGCCGGATCAGGCTCCCGGCGGCGTACCGCCCCTCGGCCCCGCGTCTCTCGATGATAAGGTAATCGGGGCGGAATGCGCGAATGATCGCCCAAAGGTCGTCGCCCAGCCCCCAGGCCGTGGCCCAGTACCCGTCCCGGTACCAGCGGTAGCTCCGCTCACGCCAGCTCACCACTGTGGGATTGCCGAGCCGCAGATAAACGAAGGGCGGATTGCTGGTCGCCACGAGCTTGCCGGGCGGGATCCGGGTGCGGACCGAGTCCATGAGCGCGAGCGACGATCGGCTCCGCTGCCGGTGGCGCTCGATCCCCTTGGCCTCCGCGAAGCCGAGGGCCGCCGTCACAACCGTGACGCCCACCACCGCCCAACGCACCCGCGGCCAGCGGACCGCCGCCAGGACGGCGAGCAGCAGGAGCGGCCACACGCTTCCGACGAACCGGTCCTCCTGCGGGAAGGGCCAGAGGAGCACGGTGAGCACGTAGAGCCCAAGGCCGATCCAGAAAACAGGCCGCGGCCGACCCGCCCTCGCCACCAACCCGGCGATCACGAGGCCGAGCACGATTTCGACCGCCCTCGGCGCCCAGTGCCAGCCGAGCAACGCCTGACCGACCGCCTGCACGATCATCGGCGCGTTCACCAGCGGGACAGTGACGAGCATGGTGAGGGGGTCGGCGGCAAGGCCTTGCCCGTAGAAGGCGGCGTACGATCCATAGCCGGCGCCCGCGAGGACCGGCGGCACCGCATGGCGGTTCGCGAGCACATGCACGATCCAGGGCGCCAAGACAGCCAGACCGATCAGGGCCGGCTGGACGGCGCGTTTCCACCCCTGCTTCCGCACGCTCGTGATGACCAGCGCGACGAGGAAGGGTGCGGCGATGCTGCGCACATAGACGGCGGCCGCCAGAGTGACCGCGGAGCCCCGGAACCGCCCTCCGGCCACCAGGACGAGGCCCAGCGCGAGGAGGGCCAGACAGAGCGGCTCCGACATCGGGATCGCCCACCAAGTCTGCTCGGCGGGCGACGCCACGCTGGCGACGGCAACGATCGCGCTCAGGGCCGCCGGAAGGCCGAAGACCTGCATACCCGCCACCGCGATCACGCCGGCCAGCGGACCCACCAGCACCAGGTTGACCCAGCGCAGCCGCTCGAGGTTGGCCTCACCGCTCGCGCCCGGCTGCCACGCGAGCGCGAGAACCGCCGGCCACCCCGGCGCGAACTTCAGCTCGGGCGGGCGCCCCGGGAAGTTGAGGTTGCGGTAGGTGTGCTCCTCGCGGATGGACTTGGCGAGGACGGCGTACTGGGCGTCGTCCTGGAAGGTGCCGACGGCGAAGTCCCGGGGAGTGAGGGCGGCGACGATCCAGCCGCCGAGCGCGGCGCCGAGCGCCGCGCCGACCGCTGCCCTACTCCAGCTCGACAACCGTGAGGTTCCGGTTGGTGAAGATGCAGATGTCCGCCGCGATCTCGAGGCTCCGCTCCACGATCTCGCGCGAGGGAAGCTTGGCGTGCGCCAGCAGGGCGCGCGCGGCGGCCAGGGCGTAGCTGCCTCCGGAGCCGATGGCGATGATCCCGTCGTCGGGCTCGATCACGTCGCCGTTCCCCGTGACCAGGAGCCCGCGCTCCTTGTCGGCCACGGCGAGCTGCGCCTCGAGGCGCCGCAGCACCCGGTCGCTCCGCCAATCCTTCGCCAGCTCGACCGCGGCGCGGGCCAGGTTGCCCGGGTATCGCTCCATCTTTTCCTCGAACTTCTCGAACAGCGTCAGTGCGTCGGCAGCGCCCCCGGCGAAGCCGGCGACCGCCTTTCCGCCCTTGAGGAGCCGCACCTTCTGCGCGTGCGACTTCATCACCGTCTCGCCGACGGTCACCTGGCCGTCGCCGCCCATCGCGACGCGGCCGTCCTTGCGGACGCAGAGGATCGTGGTAGCGCGTATCGTTTCCATCTAGGCTCTCGGGTGTGCCTGGTGGTAGACCTGCTTCAGCCGTTCGACACTGGTGTGCGTGTAGATCTGCGTGGTCGAGAGCGACGCATGGCCCAACAGCTCCTGCACCGCCCTGAGGTCGGCGCCGGCATCGAGCAGGTGGGTCGCGAACGAGTGCCGGAGCGAGTGCGTCGAGATCTTCTGTCCCTCGCTCACCACATCGAGCAGACGGCGGACCAGAAGCTGAACCGCGCGCGGCGTGAGACGGCGGCCCCGTTCGCTCACGAACACGGCGCGCCGATCCGGGCCCGCCGCCTCCCGCAGCACGTCCTCGCGGCGCAGGTAGTAGTGCCGCAGCGCCGCGACGGCCGGCCGGCCCACCGGGAGCAGCCGCTCCTTCTTCCCCTTGCCCCGCACCCGCGCCTGGTCGGAGATCAGATCGAGGTCCTCCAGGTTGAGGCCCACCAGCTCGGATAGGCGCATGCCCGTGGAATAGAACAACTCCACAATGGCTCGGTCGCGGGCGGAGCGGAAGGTGTTCTCGCCCGCGCGGGTCTCCACCAGGGCGAACAGCCGGTCCACGGCCTTGCGATCGAGATACCCGGGGAGACGCTTCTCCAGCCTGGGCGTGCTGGCCGCCTTGGCGGGGTTTACCTCCACGCCGTGGTGCAGGTTGAGGAACCGGTAGAACGCCCGCACCGCCGAGAGCGCGCGAGCCATCGTCCGCTTGGACCAGCCCCGCCGCGACGCGTCGGCGAGAAACCCCCGCATCGCCAGCCGATCCACTCCGGCCCACGTCCAACTCTCCCCGCCGTAGTACCCGTCCAGGAAGAGGGCGAAGGCCGCGATGTCGCGCCCGTACGCCTTGACGGTGTTGGGGGAGTCGTTCCGCTCCGACTCCAGGTAGCGGAGGAAATCCGCCGCTTCACTCCTCACGGATGGTCCCCACGAATTCGCGCATCGCCGCCAGCGACCGCTCGACCAGCAGCGCCTTCCGCCTGGCCCGGTCGCGCGGGGCGTCCACGAGCGGCGGCAGCAGCCCGAAGTTGGCGTTCATGGGTTGAAACGCCTTCGGGTTCGCCTCCCGCAGGTAGGCCAGCAGGGCGCCGAGCATCGTCACGGGCGGCGGGAGGAGGGGCTCCCTCCCTTGCAGCAGCCGCGCGAGATTGAGCCCTGCCAGGAGGCCGGTGCCGAGGGACTCGGTGTATCCCTCGATCCCCGTCAGCTGGCCCGCGAACAGGGTGGCCGGCGCATCCTTCAACGCCAGGTGCGCCGAGAGGCAGGCCGGCGTGTTGAGGTAGCTGTTGCGGTGGATCGAGCCGTGGCGCAGGAACTCCGCGCGCTCGAGCCCCGGGACCATCCGGAACACCCGCTGCTGCTCGAGCGTCCGGAGGCGCGTCTGGAACCCCACCAGGTTCCACATCTGGCCCGCGCGGTCTTCCCGGCGCAGCTGGACTACGGCGTACGGCATCCGCCCCGTGGCGGGGTCCACCAGCCCGACCGGCTTCATCGGCCCGAACCGCAAGGTATCGCGCCCGCGGGCCGCCATCTCCTCCACCGGCAGGCACCCTTCGAAGTACGGCACGCCGTCGAACTCGTGGGCCTGGTACTGGTCGGCCGAGGTCAGCGCGACGATGAAGGCGCCATACTCGGAGTCGCCGAGTGGGGCATTCAGATAGTCATCGCCCCCGCCCTTGCCGTAGCGCGACGCGGCGAACAGCCGCGAGCGATCCAGGGAGTCGGCGGCGACGATCGGCGCGATCGCGTCGTAGAACGCCAGCGACCCGGCGCCGAGCCGCCGCGCGATGGCCAGCGCCAGCCGGTCCGAGGTCAGCGGCCCCGTGGCGACAATGCCCGGCGCCGGAAGATCGACAGCCTCCTCACGGACGAGCTTGATGTTAGGATGCGAGGTGACCAGCTCGGTGGCGTGCCGCGCGAAGACGGCGCGGTCCACGGCCAGCGCCGCGCCCCCCGGCACCTTCGCCTCGTCGGCGCAGCGCAGCAGCAGACTGCCCATGAGGCGCAGCTCCGCCTTGAGCAGGCCATGCGCGTTCGTGGTCTCGACGCTCTTGAAGGAGTTGCTGCAGACCAGCTCGGCCAGAAGATCGGACTGGTGCGCCGGAGTGCGCTGCGCCGGGCGCATCTCCACCAGCGTGACGCGGACGCCACGCTCCGCCAGCGCCCACGCTGCTTCGCAGCCGGCGAGGCCGCCGCCGACAACCGTCGCCGTCAGGAGGGGACCGGGGTGGCCGTCTCCGCCCCCACCGGCGTCGGCGGCTCTTCGGCCGCGACCTCCGTCCCGCATTTCAGGCACTTCCGGAACGCCCCCTTCGCCTTGCTCTGCTTGCTCTCCGCCCCGACGTACCCGCAGGATGGGCACGTCTCCGGCACGGGGCGATTCCACACGGTGAAGTCACACTCCGGATAGCGCGAGCACCCGAAGAAGGAGCGGCCACGCTTGCTCCTGCGTTCCGCCAGGTCGCCCACGCCGCACTTCGGACACTTGACGCCGAGCGGGACCGGCTGGGTGTGCTTGCACTTGGGATACCGGGTGCACGCGAGAAACTCTCCGTACCGCCCGGTCTTGATCACGAGCGGCGCACCGCACTCCGGGCACAGCTGATCGGTGGGCCGATCCGGCGCCCGCGGCTTGCGGAGCGACTTGGTGTACTTGCACTCCGGATCGTTCTCCTTGGTGCACGCGATGTAGGGCCCGAACCGGCCGGCCTTCGCCACCAGCCGGCTGCCGCACTGCGGACAGCGCTGGTCGGCCAGACCCTCGAGGTTGTGCGCCTCCGAGATCATCTCCTCGGGCCGCGCTGCCGCCAGCGCCTTGGCGAAGGGCTTCCAGAAATCCTGGAGCACTTCCACCCGGGTGAGCTCGCCCTCCTCGATGCGGTCGAGCTCGCTCTCCATCTCGCTGGTGAACTCCACGTTGAAGATGTCTGGGAAGCGCGGGATCAGCATCTTCTCCACCGTCACGCCCAGCTCGGTGGGGTGAAAGCGCTTCTCCAGCAGGCTCACGTAGTGCCGCGCGAGGAGGGTGCTGCTGATGGCGGAGTAAGTAGACGGACGGCCGATGCCGAGCCGCTCCAGCTCCTTCACCAGCGACGCCTCGCTGAAGCGCGGCGGCGGTTCGGTGAAGTGCTGCTCCGGCACGACCGCCCGGACCGCCACACGGTCGCCGACCGCGAGCGGCGGGAGCGGCGTCAGGTCCTCGAGGGTGCGCCCCTCACCCAGCTCGCGCGCCTCGTGGTAGAGCCGGTGGTACCCATCGAACAGGATCACCGACCCGGTCGCCCGGAACAGGTAGCGACCCAGGTCGAAGTCCACCGTGGTCGTGTCGTACACGATGGGCGACATCTGCGACGCGACGAACCGCTGCCAGACCAGCTGGTACAGCTTGAATTGGTCGGGCGAGAGATCCTTGCGGACGCTCTGCGGCGTGCGCTCGATCTCCGTCGGGCGGACCGCTTCGTGGGCGTCCTGCGCCTGCGGGTTCTGCGAGCCTCCGTAGAGCACCGGCTTCTCGGGCAGATACGGCTGCCCGAACTGCCGGCGGATGTAGGCGCGCGCCGCCTCTACCGCGCTCGGCGCCACGCGCGTCGAATCGGTCCGCATGTAGGTGATCAGGCCGACCGCGCCCTCATCGGCCAGATCCACGCCCTCGTACAGGTCCTGCGCCACCCGCATGGTGCGCTTGCTCGAGAAGCCGAGGCGCTTGGCCGCTTCCTGCTGCAGTGTGCTGGTGGTGAACGGCGCCGGCGGCCGCTTGCGCCGCTCCTTGGGCTTGACCTCGGTGACGACGAACGCCGCGTCCCGGACGGCGGCGACCACCTCCGCCGCGGACGTCTCGGTATGCAGCTCCGGCTTCTTCCCGTCGAGCTTGTGCAGCTCCGCGTCGAAGCTGTGGCCAGCGTGCTCGCAGTGCGCCGTGATGCTCCAGTATTCCTGAGGCAGGAACCTGGTGATCTCGTCCTCGCGCTCGACGATCAGCCGCAGCGCGACGGTCTGCACCCGGCCGGCCGAGAGTCCGGTCTTGAGCGCCCTCCACAGCAGGGGGCTCACCTTGAAGCCGACCAGCCGGTCGAGGATGCGGCGCGCGAGCTGGGCCTCGACCTTCTGCTCGTCGATCGTGGTGGTGTGGGTGATGGCCCGCTGGATGGCGTCCTTGGTGATCTCGTGGAACAGGACGCGGCGCACGCGGTCGGCGCCGAGCTGCTGGCGGACGTGCCACGCGATCGCCTCGCCCTCGCGGTCGGGGTCGGTGGCGATCAGGACGTGGGCGACCTCCTTGGCCGCTTTCTTCAGCTCCTGGATCGCCTTCGCCTTGCCCTTGACGGTGACGAACGTGGGCTTGAAGCCGTCCTCGATGTCGACGCCCAGCTCGCGCTCGGGCAGATCCCGGATGTGCCCGACGGTCGCCTTCACCGTGTAGCCCTTGCCGAGATACTTGCCGATCGTCTTCGCCTTGGCGGGCGACTCGACGACCACGAGGGTGCTGTTGTCGGCCATCGTCCTCACGTTCAGACGTTCAGGTCAGCGACCCGTCATCCATCCGTCTCAGGCCGTACCAGTCCGCCGCGCACCGGGTTCCACATGCGCCCGGCCGGGGCCGCCCGCTGGACCCTGGCGCCCGGTCTGGTCGGGGCGCGGAGTCTACCAGCCGGCGCGGTCGCGGGCAAGCGAGACCACGGCGGCGACGACGTCGGCCGCGCTGCGGCCGTCCGTCGCGACCGTGCACTCCGCTTGCCGGTACAGCGGTGCCCGCTCCGCCAGCAGCACCGCGAGCCGCGCCCCGGTCGGGCTGCCCTCGAGGAGCGGGCGCCCGGCCGCGCTGCCCAGCCGTGCCGCGGCTTCCGCAGGGCCGGTCTCAAGGTACACCACCAGTCCAGACCCCCGAGCCATCGCCCGTGTAACGTCGGCTACGAAGAAGCCGCCGCCCGGGGCGACGACGGACGGCGGGCCGAGCAACGCCGCCTCACCCAGCTCCGCCTCGAGCGCGCGAAAGCCGGGTTCGCCGTCCTCGACGAAGATTCGCGCCACCGGCTTGCCGGTGCGGCTCTGGATCGCGGCGTCGAGATCGACGAACGGTGCGCCGAGCGCACCCGCTACCAGCCGGCCCACGGTCGTCTTCCCGCAACCCGGCAGCCCGACCAGGATGATGTGCCGTCTAGTCAACCCGCTCCCAGCCGGCGCGACGCTGCTCGAGCTGAGCCAGGTAGCCGTCGAAGTTGTGTCGCATCTCGCCCAGCGAGTCCCCGCCGAACTTCTCGGCGTAGGCGTCGGCCAGGGTGAGCGCGACCGCCGCCTCCGCGATGACCCCGAGCGCCGGCACCGCCGTCACGTCCGACCGCTCGCTCTGTGCCGGCGCGGGTGTCCCGCGCTCCAAGTCTACCGACTGGAGCGGTCGCATCAGCGTCGAGATGGGCTTCATCGCGACCCGCAGCACAACCGGCTCGCCGGTCGTCATCCCCCCCTCGAGCCCGCCGGCGCGGTTGCTGTTCCGGCCGAAGCCGCCGGTGCGCGTGCCGGCCTCACCTTCCAGGCGCACGATCTCGTCGTGCGCGGCCGAGCCCGGGAGGCCTCCCAGCGCGAAGCCCAGCCCCACTTCCACGCCCTTCACCGCCGGGATCGACAGCAGCGCCGCGGCCAGCCGGCCGTCGAGGCGCCGGTCCCACGACACGTGGCTTCCCACGCCCACGACCACCCGGCGGGCCACGACCTCCACGATTCCGCCCAGGCTGTCGCCCGCTTCCCTGGCCGCGTCGATGCGCGCCACCATCGCCTGCTCCGCCGCCGCGTCGAGGCAGCGCACGCGCGACCGGTCGGCGACGGCGTTGAGCGGAAGCGGGAGCGGCTCGGGAGGCCGCGCCGTCACGCCCCCCAGCGCGACGACGTGGCTGCCGATCTCGACGTCGAACTCCGCGAGCAGCCGGCGGCACACTGCGCCCGCGGCGACGCGGGCTGCCGTCTCGCGCGCCGAAGCGCGCTCCAGGATGTCGCGGGCGTCGGTGCGGTCGTACTTCAGCGCGCCGGCCAGATCGGCGTGTCCCGGGCGCGGCCGGGTGACCTTGCGGCGCGGTGGCTCCGCCGCGGGCTCCGCCGCCATCACGTCGCGCCAGTGCTCGAAGTCCCGATTTTCGATCAGCAGCGCGATGGGCGAGCCCAGCGTCGTGCCCGCCCGGACACCGGAGAGGAACTGCACCCGGTCGGCCTCGATCTTCATCCGTGCGCCGCGGCCGTACCCTTGCATCCGGCGCGACAGCTCGGCATCCACGTCCGCGGCCACGAGCGGCAGACCCGCCGGCACGCCCTCCACGATCGCCACCAAGGCGCGTCCGTGCGATTCGCCCGCCGTGGTGAAGCGGATCATCGCGTCGCTCCGACCTCCCGAGAGAACGCGAGCCCGACCGCGCGGCCGGGCTCTGGCGTTCCTGCGATTGTCCTGACCGTGCAGGGCTACGGCCGGCGGCGCACGGACCGTTTCGGCGTCGAGAGGAACACGCGCACCGGCTGCGCGACGGCGCTCGGCGGCTGCCGCACCAGGTTCTGATTCACGATGGCGGGCAGGCGCACGACCACGAGGCCACGCGACGTCACACCAACCAGCACCAGCGTGTCGGCAATACTCGCCACCCGGATCGGCCCGATGATCGTGTCGCGAATCGGAATCGTCGTCACCTCATTGTACCAATAGGTGTCGTACACGTCGATGAACGCGTCGGGCCGCGCTGCGAACACCAGCCGGTCGTTCTTGTTCAGAGTCCCCGAGGTGCGGGTGTCCGCGTTGAAGGCATTGTTCGGGTCGAAGTCCATGCCCGGCTGGCCGCTCGGCACCGGCAGCAAGCCCGTCAGCTTCAGCGTGTAGTCGAAGGCGTAGATCGAGTCCGCCCGGACCAGGTTCGTGCCGCCGTTGAAGTTGGTCGCGACGGAAAGGACCTGGGCCGCCCGGTTGACGAGGAAGTCACTGACGTAGACGCCCGGCGACATGCCATGGTCGTCGATCTGGGTGCAGTTGAGGTACCCGAGGATCGCCGGCACGCCCGACGTGTTGGGGTTCAGCAGCGGGCACTCCCCCAAGGTCCCTTCCACCGTGGGGACGATCGGCTTCCGCCCGTCGAGGGTCAGCGCCCGCGCGAAGCCCTGGTTGTACCCACCCTCGCCGATCACCGCGTGGTTGTGGTCCCCGGAGTTGCGGACGAAGGTGGACTCCTGGAACGCCACCGTCGAGAGATCCACCATGTAACCGATGCCGGCGCCAAGGATGGTGTCCCGGATCGGCTGTCCCGGCAACGTGTCGCGGACGGCGACGATCTGCAGCGTATCCGTGCCCGCCGTCGCCAGCTCGTAGAACAGGTGTCCGCTCCCCGCCGCAATCGGCGCGGACAGATTCTCCGAGGCCAGATAGCCGCGGCTGGTGAACGGCCCGGGCTGTGCCGCCGTCGGAGTGGTGGAGTACACCGCGAACACGCTGTCGCACGCCGTGCCCGTCACATGGCGGCACACGGTTGCGAGATACTGCGGGCGGTCCGCCAGGTCGTAGTCGGTAGTGAGAATCTGGATGCCGCCGGCGGCCGTGGGCTCCGTCGTGACGGTCTCGACGAGCCAATTCGCCAGCGCGTGCCGCTGGATCTCAGCCCGCGCGCTCGGGTTCACGCTCACGATGGACAGGTTTGTCCCGCCCGAATTCGCGACGATGACGGTGTCTGCGTTGTCGCCCAGCGTGTCCCGCGGCCACAGCGCGATGCCCACGGGTTGCGAGCCCACCCGGATCGGCGCGGTGAAGCTGTTGGTGTTGAGCTCGAACACCTCGATCTGGTTGAACAAGGTGTTCGTGAGGTACAGCTCGTTGTGGTTCGGATTCATCACCGCGTCGCCGAACTGCCCGCCCTGCGGCAGTGCGATCGTCGTGCCAGCCACCACCGTCAGCGTGTCCTGATTGGCGGCCGGCCATTTCACCGGCGTGGCGCCAGTGGTGGAGCCGCCGCGATTATGCGCGGTGGCCGCATCCACGGCGAAGGCCTCTACGGTCACCACCCGCGGGAACGTCGTAATCGTGTCCAGTCCGAGCCGGAACCGCTGAGACACGTTGGTGCTGGTGCCCCCTAACGTGACGGAACTGTCCTTCAGCGTGTCGCCTGCTAGGTCCATAACGATGAACCCGACGGCGCTGATTCCGCTCGGATCCGTAGCCGTCACCGTGAGGCTGTCGCCCACCTCGACCCGCAACGGCATCGTGTCCCGCACCAGCGGCGGCGTCGTGTCGGTAACGACGCTCTGAACGAGGACGGTGACGCCAGGGGCGACGCCCGACGGATCGTTGAGCGAATCGGTCGCGAACGGCGTGATCACGATGCTCCCCGTCTTCGTCGCGGCCGGGATCAGGAGGGAGTCGGTAAAGGTCTGCGTATCGGCCAACACGCCGGATATCGGCCCGTAAGTATGTGAGTGCGACGTGTCCACCACGCCCGTGGCGCGCCAGCCAAGGACCTTCACGCCCAACGGGTGGATGCCGCGGACCTGGATGCTGACGTACTTCCCAACCGCTGCGATCGAGCTTTCCGCCGGCTGCAGCACCGACACCTTGGGCCCGTTCACGACCTGGATATCGACGGTGTCCTTGGAGGTGTCGTTGGCGGCGTCGATCGCGGTGGCGGTGATAGTGACAAACTCAGCCGTGGAATCGGTCAGCACGGCGCGCAGGTAGCGCGTGATCGTGGTATCCGTGCTCTTGGGGAGCGTCACCGAACGCGACGTGAAACGCGTCACGGTGGTGTCCGTGCCGAGGCTTGGCACCCCGCGCACCGACGTGCCGGTCAGCACCAGGCTCGTAACACCCTTCGTGTCGCTAAGCAGCACCTGGACGAAGACGCTGTCCGTGACCGTCACGGGCTCGGGCGTGGTCTTGGAAGGCAGCTGGATGGTGACGACGCCGTTCCCCACGGTGCCGCCGCCCCCGCCCCCGCCGCCCCCAGTCGTCGTGGTCGTCGTGAATCGGCCCTGCTCGCCGCACACCGCCACGGCGAACACGCAGCCCGCCAGGGCTGCCGCTCGCGCCACAAGGCGCAGCACGGAACTACCGGTTGTCGTTTGCACCGGTGCTCAGATCGTCGATGATGTGTGGCGTCACGAGAATCAACAAGTCGCGCCGCTCCTCCTGGCTCGTCCGGAAGCCGAACAGTCGGCCTACGACGGGCAGGTCCACAAGAAACGGGATTCCCTGCTTGGCTACCGTGACCTGAGTCACCGTGAGACCGCCGATGACGGCGGTTTCGCCGTCGCGCACCAGTAGCTGCGTGGTGCCTTCCTGCGACGTGAAGACGAATCCCGCCTCCGCGATCGTGGACGCCTGCAGCGTCGAGTTCTCGGCGTGCAGCTCCATCAGCACCTCGCGGGTGCCCTTCACCACGTGCGGCGTGACGGTGAGCCGGATGCCGGTGGGCTTGAGCTCGGTGGTCGCCCGGGCGACAGCGCCGCCGGCGGCCCCGGTCCCGCTGGCCACGTCGATCTGACGGATCGGCGTTTCTTCACCCACGAACAGGTCGGCCTGGTGGTTATCCGCCACCGTCACCTGCGGCTCGGCCTGGATGTCGGAGAGCTGCACCGACTGGAGCGCCTGGAGGAAACTGGAGAGCGCGAAGTTCCCGATCACCGTGGAGTACACCAGGTTCAGCGCGGGAGTCTGCCCGAACTGCGCCGAGGCGTTGGCGACGGCCGCCACCGCATTCCCGCCGAGGTTCACCACCACCGGCGTCGTCTGCGGGTTGTACGCGGTGTTGCCCGTCGTGTCCGTCGGATTGGGCCGCGCGATCAGCGTATTGAAGAACGTGCTCGACGTGCCGAGGTCGTACTGCAGTCCCAGCTCCTCGAGCTCGGTGCGGTCGACGAAGATGATCTTGGCCTGAATCGCCACCTGCGGCGTGCGCTGATCGAGCGCGTGGATGAAGGTCGCGATGGTGTCGATCTGCGACGCGATGTCCGTGATAATGAGCGAATTGGTAGTCGTGTCCGACCCGACCTTGCCGCGGCTCGAGAGCATCGGCCGGACGGACGGCACCAGCACCGACGCCCGGGCGTAGTTGACCTTGACGATCGTCGTCGCCAGGCCCTCGACCGAGTCCTGCGCCGCGAGGTTGGTACGGCTGTCGACCCGGATGATGCCGCCCGGCAGCTCCGTAGCGGCCAGGCCCTGGCCCGCCAGGACCGCGTTGAACGCCAGGTCCCAGGGCTGATCCTTGATCTCCGCCGTCACCGTCCCGGCGATGTCCTTGCCGGTGACGATGGAGCGGCCCGAGAAGGCGGCGAAGTTTGCGACGACTTCCTGGATACTCGCGCGGTCGAACGTGACGCTGATTCTCGGCTGCTGCGACGCCAGCCGGCTGGAGCCGCTGAGCACCGCGTTTTCGACGTCCGCGGTGGTCGTGCGAGGCGCGGGAGCAGGGGCAGGCTCCGCGGGTGCCGCGACGCTGGCGGGGATGGCCGCCGGAAGCGGGGCAGCCGCATTGCGCGCGCCGTCGCTCGACCACGCCGCGAACTGCTGACTCGCGGCGAAGGCAACGTGCACACCGGCGCTGTCCTGACTGATCTGGTAGTCGCGCGCCTGGTCCAGTTCCACCACCACCCGCACGACATCGGGCCGGAACTGCGAGTAGCGCACGTCGCGGATGCCACCACGGGCGACGCCGTCGTACTGCATCGTCGGCGCCACGAGGTGGGCCCCGACCAGGTCCAGCACCAGCCGGGCGGGGTCGCGCAGGACGAAATCGGATACCCGCACGGTGCCCTGGACATCGACCAGTACTTCCGCCCGTCCCGGGCTCGGCAGGACGCTCACGGCCGTCACGTCGCCCGGTCCCGCGTGGGGCGGCGGGAGAGAGGGCACGGCGGCGAGCCGTGGCGCGACGGCGGCCCCCAGACTCAGGCCGGCGCACGCGATGAAGAGGGCTCGCATCATGGGTTAGCCTCCGCTTGCCTTTGGAGCGACAGCACTTCCTGGCGCTCGAATCCGAACTCCTCGATCTGGAAGACCACCTCGTACTGCCGGATCTGGAGCACCCGCAACCGGCCGACGGTATCGCCGCGTTTCAGTCGATGAATCCTGTCCCCCGGCGCCTCGCGCACCACCGCCACGCTCCGGCCGTAGCGCGGGTCGTAGATCACCGACACCAGACGCAGGTCGTTGATGGTGGGGCGTACGTCGCTCGAGGTGATCAGCGTCAGGAACGGATCCCGCGACCCGCCCCCGTAATGGAAGACCTCCCGGCGGTACTCCACCTTCCCGCCGGTGGTGTCGATTCCTGCCAGAGTGGTATCGCGATGAATCGTTGGCCGGGAGCCCTTCGCCCCCGGCGCACCCTGGGCCCGCACCGCCGCCGGAACGGCGGCCAGCAGCGCCAGGCACAGCGCACCGAACAACACGCGGCCGGTGTTCAATCTCCACCTCGCGTCGTCGCGGGCTTGGCGGGCGGCATGGCGGGCGCCGGCGCAGCCGGCGGCACGGAGTCGCTCGGGCTCGGCGTCTTCACGTAAGTCCGAATGGCGAAAGTCGCCGTGAGCGGCGCTCCCTGCTTGGTCGTATCCGCCGCGGGGCCGACCGCCCGCGTCAGGTGTACCTCGTACGGCACGATGATCCGGGGCAGGCTGGCGATGTCCGTGATGAACTCGCCGATCTGGTCGTACTGCCCCTGCACTGTGAGCCGGTAGCGCTGCGTATCGAACGGCGAGCCGGACTCCACGGCCTGCGGCTGGAAGCCGCCGATGGTCGCCCCCCGCATCTTGGCGCGGCTGGTGATGTCGTCCAGCAGGTTCGGCACCTCGGACGAAACCGGCACCAGCTGGCGCATCAGGGCGAGGTTCGAAGTGAACTCCGCCAGCCGCTGGTCGAGTTGCGCGAGCACGCCGCGCGCCACGTCCCGCTTGGCGCGGCCGACCTGCGCGTTGATGGAGTCGATGCGCGTCTGGACCGAGTCGCGATGCGCCGTCATCGGCTTGAAGCCCGTGAGCCCGACCAGCGAGAGCCCCGACCATCCGAAATAGCCGAAACTCAACGCCGCTGCCGTGAACACCAGCAGCATCTGACCGCGCCGGTCCTGAGGAAGAACGGCCATGGGCTATCGCCTCGCCCCGCCGCCGGAGCGCACGCCCTGCACGATCGAAGCCTCCAACGGCTCCAGGGTCAGTACGGACGGCGACGGCTGCTGGTAGTGCGCATTGATCACGAAGCTCGTCACGTCGCGCCCCTGCTCGGTCACCGTGGCTGTGGTGACGAGCTGGACGCCTTCAATGAACGGGGACTCCTCGAGGCTGCGCATGAAGCGCGTGACGGCCTGGTCCGACGCCGTCTTGCCCGAGATCGAGAACGCGGCCGCGCCGGTCGAGTCGCCCTCACTCGCCCGCGCCGCCACGTCATCCAGCCAGGTGTAGTCCGGCAGCGCCTTGGTGATCGCGTCGATCAAGTGCGGCCACACGTAGCGGTCCCGGTCGATGTCCCGGATGACCTGGATCTCCGCGAGCAGCGAGTCCCGCCGCTGCTCGAGTTTGTGCTTGCGGATGATGTTGCCCGCCAGCTGGACGCTGTCCCGCACCGCCTTGCTCAGCTGCGGCTCGAGATCGCGGACCGCGTGCGCGCGCTTGACGTACAGCGGCGCCCCGAGGCCCAGCACCAGCACCCACGCCACGACAGCCGCCACGAGCCACGGTTCCTTGATCGAGGCGGCCAGCGCGCCAAAGTCGGGCAACTTGAAGCCGGCGCCCTTGGCGCCACGCTTCCGTTTCGCACCCGGGAGGAGATTGATCTCAATCATGTCGCCGCCGGTCGCTCCCTATGCGGCCCGAAGCGCCAGGCCCACCGGCAACATCAGCAGGGGGCCGACCTCTTCGACCGCGAGCGTGTCGAACACGCCCTCGCGCACGGTGATGTTCTTGATGGGGTCCGCCTTCTCCACCGGAACCCGCAGCCGGTCCGCCAGCACCTCGCCGAGGCCGGGGATGCGCGAGCCGCCGCCGGACATGTAAATCTTCCCCATCGCGACCCCGCTGCGGCTGGCGGTCTGCAGGAACGCCGCCGCCCGCTCGATGCCGACTGCCATCTCCTCGCCCCGGCTCTCCACGTACGGATCGACTGCCGGACTGCGCTCGGCCGCCTGCAGGAGCTTGTCCGCCTCCTCTGCCCCGACCCCCCGCTCGCGCTGCAAATCCTCGCGGAAGCGCCGCGTCCCGATCGCGAGATCCCGCGTCAGGATCGGCACACCGTCTTCGAGGATGTTGATGTTCGTCACTTCGTGGCCGATGTTGAGCAACCCCACCATCCCGGCCTGCTCGTCCGGATAGTTGAGCTCAAACGCGTTGTGGAGCGCGAACGCATCCACGTCGATGACCTCGGGAGACAGACCGGCGTCCGTGAGCAGCGACACCTTGTTCTCCACCAGCTCCCGCTTGGCCGCCACCAGCAACACGCTCATCTGGAGCCCCTCACCCGCAGGGTCCAGGATCTGGAAGTCCAGCTCCACGTTCTCCATGTCGAAGGGAACGTGCTGCTCGGCCTCCCAGCGGATCACCTCGCGGGCGTCGGACTCCTTCATCCGGTCCATCTGAATCTTCTTGACGATGACGTCCCGCCCACCCACCGCGGTCACCACCGCCTTCTGCTTGATGGCGGCCGTGACAAAGAGACCGCGGATCGCGTCGGCCACGATCCCGGGGTCCATCACCTCGCCCTCGACGATCGCGTCCGCCAAGACGGGCGTGATCGCCACCTTGATCAACTCCGGCTGGGCTTTGCCGTGCTCGATCACCACGAGCTTGATCAGCCCGCTGCCGATGTCGAGCCCTACCGTCCGCTTCTTTCGACCGAAGGGCGCCATATCCGTTTAGGGTGCAAGAAGATAGAGGAAAATACGGTTCACGGGCGCTCTACGATAGCGCCCGGCCATGGCATTTGTCAAGATACTTGAAGCAAGCCAGCTAAAGTCAAGCTTGGATAGTGACTTACGACACCAACCACCCTAGTACAACTGCGCCCAGCCACGACTGGTTGGGGGAATGGCCAGGGCCCGGGAGAGGAGGGCATTTGACAGCGCACAGCCCGAAAAGGCGACCTCGGCACTCCCCGCCCCGGAGGGGAGGAGGGTGGCGCTGGACGCCTTCACACCCCCCAGAAACCGTCCGCCACCACCCCGCACGGTCAGGTGCCCGCGAACCACGACTGGGCCATAGAACGCGAACCCGCCGTCGACCTGCAAATCGCCCGCAACGAGGAGAATGCCCTGCCCGCTTCCGCCAGCCACGCTGAGGTTTCCTCTCGCGACGATGATGGGATAGTAATGGCTGCAGCCCGCCACCGCAGGGGGCATGGCTGCTTCTCCCCAGTTGTCCCGAACGGAGGTGTCACACGTCGTCGCGGTCCCCGAAGGCCCGGGGCCGGTCACGGGTCCATCCTCGGCCCCGTACACCTTGGTGGCCCGCGCGGCCAGCGCTTCCCAGGCCGCGGCATCGGCGGCTCGCGCGGCCGAGTCACCCAGGCCCGGGACGAGGCGGACCGCCGGCTCGCCGTGGAGACACGACGCGTCGGCACAGCCCGAAACCGACAGCTCTGCCGCGTCCGGGATCGCCACGGCGGGCATCGCCAGGCCGGCCGGCGGGCAATCCCAGCCGGCGGGCCCCTGATCGCGGCCTTCGACCAGGCTCGCGCCTCCCACTTCCAGCGGCCCCGAGACGCTGAGCGCCGCGCCGAAGGCGAGGGGCGGTGGCGCAAGCCGCACCAGGCTTGCCAGCGAACGGCGGGCTGAGCCCCCGGCGTCCTGGCCGGTGGAGCGGATCAGGAAGAGCCGGCGATCGAGCCGCAGTACCGTCCCTGCGAACGACCCCGTGCCGCCGGGGAGCGAGCCCGCGAAACCGGCCGAACGCCCGGGCGCCAGGTCGTCGTAGCTGTCCGGATCCCAGTGGGCGACGGCCGTGTGGAGGCCGGCCTCGGCCGCATCGAACGCGCGCTGCGTGCTCTGCACGTTCTCGCCGAGGCGCATTTCCTGGCGAGCCGCGAAGAAGACACCGGCGATGAGCGCCGCGATCAGGACGAGCGCGAACACGGTGATGACGAGCGCGAACCCGCGGGTTCCGGTCCGGGACATCTCGGCGCCTGACCGCTTAGTCGTTCCGGAGGGCAGCCTGCACGACGATGGAATCTTCGTACTGCCGGCCCGACGCGGTCCGTCCCGGCACCTCGATCGGCCCGGCGCTCAAGCCCCGTGCCGTCACGCTGATCCGCACGACGGCGGCGGGTGCCGCCGTTGGCGCGCCCGCCGAGTCGTAGTAATTGAACGACAGCCCGCCGACACGTCGCAGCGGCCCTGCGACGGGCGACAGCGCCGACCAGCCGCCGTCCGAATAGCCGCGCTCGCCCAGCCACGACAGGCCCTGGTCGTCGGCATAGAGCCGGTAGGTCACCCGTTCGTAGGTCCTGAGCGGCGAGCCCGCCGACACGCCGTCGAGGTCCGCGGTGGCGCCGGCCAGGTACAGCGTCGTCCCGGCGGACCCGTCGCCGCACGCCGCGCCGGCGCTCACGCTCGAGACGCCGAGGTCCAGCCATCGGTCGTCGTCCGCCGTCGCGGGATCGCCATCGCGAAAGACCAGCGCGCGGTCGCGTGCGGGGTCCACCGCCCGCCAGCCAAACATCAGGCTGTCCGCCACCACGACCGAACCACCGGACACGTTCGGCGGCGCACAGATGACGCCGAGGCTCCGCATGGCGCGCAGGGTGATGGAGTCGCGGCCCATGGCGATGATGTCGCCACCCCGGGCGCTCAGCTCCCGCAGCTCCGCCGGAACCAGCTGCGCGACGGCCATGAGGCCTTCCTCCACATCGAGCACCTGCGACTGCGAGCGGTAGAATCGCTGATTGGACTGCAGCAACTGGCTGGTCGCACCCAGGACGACACCCGCCAGCACGACGACCACCAGCAGCTCGACGAGCGTGAAGCCCGCTCCCTCGCGGCGGCGCGGCGTCACGGGCACCATGCGACGGCCTCGAACCGGTCGCTGCGGTCCGCGCGCCCATTGGGGTAGCTGACGGTCAGCGCCACGGTCCGCAGCGAGCCCGAGGTCGCGACGCTCCACCGCAGGTGGAAGTGGCCCACGGAGTCGCGGCCCTCGCCCAGCGATGCGCAGCCGCCCGAGCGCAGCTCCTCGAGCCGCGCCTGGGCGACGACGGCCGAGCCGCCAAGACGCTGACCCCACCCCACCATCCGGCTCACCGCGGCCGCCGTGCCCGCCAGGGCCAGCACCGCCACCGTCAGCACGAGCATCGCCACGACGAGCTCGACCAGCGTGAAGCCCTGCGTCCGATCCACGCAGACAGCATGGGCCGGAGCCGAGCCTGGTGCATCACCCGTCCGCTGTGGCGCGGCGCGATCGCATGCGGACGCCGGTCACCCGTCGGCGATGTCGAGTTCCTTGAGCTTATAGAAGAGGGTGCGGACCGACACGCCGAGCAGCGCGGCGGCTTGGCGGCGGTTGCCCGCGCTGCGGCGCAGCGCCTCGCGGATCACCTCGCTCTGGAGCTGACCCTCGCGGGCTCGCAGCGTGAGGTCGCTGGCGGGGGGCTGGCGCGATGCCGCGCGCCTCGGCTCGACGCTCAATACCGCCGGCGGCAGGTCGGCGCGGCTGATCGAGCCGCCCCGCGCAATCACGAGCGCGCGCTCCAGGGCGTTCCCCAGCTCGCGGACGTTGCCGGGCCAGGGGTAATCGAGCAGCGCGCGCAAAGCGTCAGGATCGATCTCCGGCACGGGACGGCCCAGGCGAGCGCAGTGACGCGCGAGCAGATTGGCGATCAGGGGCGGGACGTCCTCCGGCCGCTCGGCGAGCGGCGGCAGCCTGATCGCCACGACATTCAACCGATAGTAGAGATCCTCGCGGAACCGGCCCTCCGCCACATCGGCCTCGAGGTCGCGTGCGGTGGCGGCCACCACCCGCACGTCCACGCGGCGCGACGCCCGATCGCCGACCCGGCGGACCTCGCCGTCCTGCAGGGCCCGCAGCAGCTTGGCCTGCAGGCCGGTGGGCAGGTCGCCGATCTCGTCGAGCAGCAGGGTGCCGCCCGAGGCCTCCTCGAACAATCCCCGGTGATCGCCGACGGCGCCAGTGAACGCCCCACGCACGTGGCCGAACAACTCCGACTCGAGCAGCGCCTCCGGGATCGCGGCGCAGTTCACCGCGACGAACGCGCGGTCGGCGCGGGGCGACAGCCGGTGCAACTCGCGGGCGAGGACCTCTTTGCCGGTGCCGCTCGGTCCAGTGAGGAGGACCGTGGTGGTGTGCGGCGCGACCTTCGCCACCACGTCGAGCGCAGCCAGCATGGCTTCGGACACCGCGACGATCAGCGGCGACACCGCCTGCGGGCCGAGGGCGGAGCGCAGCGACTCCACCTCCCGCCGGAGCCGCTCGCGCTCCTCCGCCTTCCGCAACACCAGGATCACCTCGTCGGCGCGGAACGGCTTGGGGATGTAGTCGTAGGCGCCCTCCTTCATCGCGGAGATCGCCGCGTCCTCCGACCCGTACGCGCTCATCATGATGACCAGCGCCTGGCCGCCCGCGGCGCGGTAGCGGCGCAGGAACTCAAGGCCGCCCAGCGCCGGCATCCGGACGTCGCACAGCACCGCGTCGAACGGCTCGGCGAGGGCCCTCGAGAGACCTCGCTCGCCGTCCGCCTCGTCCGCCACCTCGTACTCTTCTTCGGTGAGCAACAGCCGCAGCGACTGCCGCAGCCCCGGCTCGTCATCGATGATGAGCAGCCTCACGGCACGATCCCCGGGAAGATCACGGTAAACGCGGCTCCCCCCTCTCTCGCTCGCGCGACATCCACCCTGCCGCCATGGTCGTGGACGGTGCGCTGCACGATCGCCAGACCCAGCCCGGTGCCCTTCCCCGGCGGCTTGGTCGTAAAGAACGGATCGAAGACGCGCTCGGCCAGCTCCTCCGGCACGCCCGCCCCGCTGTCGCCAACCACCACCTGCACAGCCGGGGTGCCGTCCGCCGCCGTCTCCAGGTGGCGGGCGGTGCGCCGCGTGCTGCGGGCCGCGGCGCCGGCGGCATCCGGATCCGCGCTCCGTCGCTCCGCCTCGCCAGCAGCGCCGAGCCGCGTGCCGCTGGCGGCCACGGCGACGCGCCCGCCCTCGCCCGCCGCATCGACCGCGTTGAGGAGCAGATTCACGAACACCTGCTCGAGCGCGGCCGGGTCACCGAGCATCAGAGGCAACCCGTCGGCGCGCTCGAACTCGACGCTCACTTGCCGCAACAGGCCCTGCGAGCGCAGCAGATCCACGGCCCGCTGCGCCACCGCGCCGAGATCGAGCGGCTCCCGGCGCGCATCCCGCGGGCGGGCGTAGTCGAGCAGGCTGCGCACGATGGTGTCGATGCGCAGGGTCTCGCGCTCGATGGCGGTCACGAGCTCGGGCGCCGCGCCGCGGCGGCCCAGCAACTCCATGTAGTTGCCGATCGCCGCCAGCGGGTTGCCGATCTCATGGGCGACCCCGGCGGCCAGGCGCCCCACCGACGCGAGCTTCTCCGCGCGCACCAGCGCGCTCTGCGCATCGAGCAGGCGCTCGGTCATGAGGTTCACGCTCTCCGCCAGGCGGTCGAATTCCCGGGTCGCTCCCGGCGGCGCGCGCCGCGCCATCTCTCCGGACGCGACCGCCTGGGTTGCGCCGACCAGCGTTTCCATCGGCTCCGTCACCAACCGGGTAACGAGGTAGCGCCCGAACCCGATGAAGATCGCGACGTCAGCGACCACCAGCGCCATGAGGAGCCCGAACCCCAGCAGGCCGCGACCCAAGAGCGGCGCGAGCAGCGCGGAGCAGACCGCGAGGACGAGGGCGCCCGCGGCCAGCACGGCGAGATTGACCAGCAGCTCGGTCCGGAGAGACGGCTTGGGGAGGATGACTGCGCGGGCTGGGCCTCGTAGCATAGGACTCCACGATGTGCGGTCGGGGCGAAAATGCAAAGGGCGGCGCCGAGGCGCCGCCCTTGCGACCGTCATGACTGCCAGCCTAATGGCAGGTAGGGGCGCCTTCGCTCGGGCTCGGGTATCCCGAGATCGTCCCGGTGCCCACGTAGATCCCGCAGCTCTCGCCCGCGGCGGCGTTGGACGACGTCGCGCTCCAACCCGTGCCCGACGAGCCGGTGATCGTAATCGTGTTCCCCGCCGACACGTTGTAGCTCAGGTTCGTGGTCGTGCTCGCGTACGTGACGTTGTCCGCGAAGTAGGCTTCCTGCGCGGTCACCAAGTTGCGCAGGTCGGCCTTCTCGCTGGCGATGTACGCCTTCGCCTTCGTGTTCGCGAACTTCGGAATCGCGATGGCGGCCAGAATGCCGATGATGACCACCACGATCAGAAGCTCGATCAGCGTGAAGCCCTTAGAGTTCCGCACGGAGTCCCCCATTGATGAGTAGCAATGCTGATTCCAATGGCTAGCGACAGAAGCGCACATCTCTTCAAGGCAACCCCTATGCCATCCGCGTGCCAAGGGAACATATCCGATTGAATGACAACAAGATGGAGCCTGTTTGATCGACGCAGAGCAGTGGTGAATCGGCGGCTGTTGTCTTGCGTTTCGCAACGCTCACCGCTCCTCGCAATAAGACCTTCATGGGTGAGGCGCCGCCGCAACAATGGCCCGCACCGCCTGGAGCCTGGCGCGCGAGACGCTATCCGCCGGCGCCGCCTCGGCAGCCGAGTCGAGCGCCGCCACGGCTGGCGCCGGGCGACCGACCGCCGCCAGCGTGGACGCCTCCATCAGCCAGCCCTCGAACCGAGATCCCCCTCGGCTCCTTAGCGCGGGCCACACGGCGACGGCGCTGTCGGGCTCCCCGAGCGCCGCAAAGCTCGCCGCCAGCATGCGCGCCGCCTCCGCCTGGCGCGGCCCGAGCGTTACGCCGCGCCGCGCATGGCGCAGGGCGGCTCCAGCCGAGTCCACGGTCAGCAGGGCGCGAGCCATCAGCGTCTCCGTCAACGCGAGCGAGTCATCCAGGCGCTCGGCCCGTCTCAGGTAGTCGAGCGCCACTCGCGGGCGGCCGCCATCGAGCGCGGCGCTCGCGGCTTCGGCGAAGACGTAGTGATCCAGCGAATACAACTCGATCGCCACACTGTATTGTCGCAGCGCGGCGGGAAGATCCCCGGCGCGCACCAGCGCGCGAGCGGCAGCCTGGTGCTGGCGATACGACTCGGGGTGTTCCTCCAGACCCCAGAGGACGAGATCCCGGTTGGTGCGCCACACGGGCACCTGGGTGGTGGTGCGGACCGCAAACGCGACGATCATCACGGCCGCAAGCCACCGGGCCAGATCGGCATTCCGCCATCGCTCGAGCCGCTCGAACGCGGCCGCCGCAACCAAGGCGAATCCGGCGGACGCGAGGTACAGCGTGCGCTCCGCGAGGACGACGCCGGTTGGGAAGAGCAGGTTGGACGTGGGGAGCCACGCGATCGCGATGACGAGCAACCCGACGGCGAGCGCGCGGCGGTGGCGCCACGACACCGCCGCCAGCCACCCGAGCACGAGCAGCAGGACGAGGCCGGCGACGCCGAGCGGGGTCAGGTGCTCCAGGCGCGGCACCACGGCCGGCAGGTAGTCGGCCGACAAGTCGAACGGCCACACCATCAGCCGCACCACCACGAGCACGACGGGCAGCATCGTGCTGACTCGTCCGATGACGCCGAGGTGGAAGAACGTCGGCGCGACCATCGCGAACGATTCTCCCGCGTCGACCGGCCGGCGCAGGGCGAACCAGCCGATGGTGAGCAGGGCTACGGCCGCGTAATCACGCCACGGCAGAGCCCGGGCGAAGCGCCCGCGCGACGCCAAGTCGTCCAGGGCGAGCAGCGCCACCGCCACCGCCGCGTGCTCCTTGCTGAGCAAGCCGCCCGCCACGGCGACCACGAGGGCCAACTCCGCGGGCCAGATTGCGCGCCCCTGGCTCGAGCGGCGCCGGATCAGACGGCCGATGAGCACGGCCGAGAGGAGGAACGCGGCGGCCATCAGCTCCGCGCGCCCCACCAGGTTGGCGACCGCCTCGACGTGTACGGGATGCACAGCGAACAGCAGGCCGCCGGCCAGCGCCGCCGCCTCCGGCACGTAGAGGGCGAGCACAGGAACGACCAGCGCCGTGGCGGCGGCGTGCCAGATGACGTTCACGGCATGGAGCCAGGCTGGGTTGCCGCCCGAGAGCTGCCAGTCCGCCGCGAAGGAGAGGATCACCAGCGGTCGCCACTGGCCGGCGCCGTTCTCGGCAGGCCAGTAACTCTGGTCGAAGGCTCTCAGCGCTGCGCCGACGGAATGCGCGGCAGGATTCCGCTCCACGATGGAGCCATCGTCCAGCGCGAAGCGGTTGCCGAGCGCCGGGAGGTAGACGATCACCGCCGCGGCCGCCGCGAGCCAGGTGGCCCGGGCGCGGGTCACGGCCGGCGCCGGGTAGCGGGCTCCGTGCCAAGCCCGCAGAACGGGCCGATGCGCCACTGGCGCAGCTGCTCCCGCGGACCGCTCTCGCCAGGCGCCAACCCTGCGGCTCTCTCCAGGCGCGCCCGGGCCTCGTCGCAGCGACCGTTCGCTGCGGCGGCAGAGCCGGCGAGCTGCTGGTACCCCCAGTCGCGCGGCACGAGGTAGATCGCGCGCCGCGCGAGCGCCAGGGCCTCGCGCGGCCGGCCGGCGACGAGGTACGCTTGCTCCGTCACCACGAGGAGCGGCGTGGCGTCCGGGAATCGCCGCAGCGCCGCCGCACCGACCGCAGCAGCCGAATCGGGCCGGCCTCCCTTGAGCAGCGCGAACACCGCGCGCACCGCCGCGTCGCTGCGCAGCGTGTCCACCTGGTAGGCCGCGAGGAGGAAGCGGGCGGCCGGCGCGAACAGGCCCGCCTCCAGGTACTGCTCGCCAAGCTCCTGCAGCATCGCCGGATCCGCCGGGTAGATGCGCAGCGCCGTCAGCATCTCGCGTTCCCCTTCGCCCCGCCGGCCCTGCCGGAACGCCTCCGCGCCGAGCGCCCAGTGCGTCCGGTACGACTGCGGTGCGTCGCGCACCAGCGCCGCCAGGAAGCGCTGCGCGTCGTGCCAGACCGGGATGCGCTGGACGGTGCGGGCCGCCAGGAGCGCGAGCACGACCGCCGTGGCGGGCCAGACGTACCGTGCACGGGGCAGGCACTGCCACAGCGCGCCGACGACGATCGCCGCGCCCACCGACGGCAGGTACGCGAGCCGCTCGGCGAGGAGCACGCCCGTCGGCAGGACGACGTTGGCGGCCAGCGAAGCCGTCACCGCGCCAAACACGATGCCCACGGTCACACCCGGCAGGCGGTGCCGGGCCTGCCACGCGGCGAGCGCCAGCGCCGCGACGGCGAGGAGCCCCATCATCTGCGCCGCACCGAGCCGTGCCATGGGGACGAAGACGTTCGGCAGGTAGTCGGCGGAGAGATGCACCGGCCAGATCAGCCAGCGCAGCCACACCAGCACGGCGGGCGCCATGATGAGCGTCCGGCCGATGAGCGACTCGCCCTCGACGCCCGAAGCGACCGCGCCGCCACTGAACGCCGGCCCCAGCGCATGCGCCCGCGCCGCGAGATATCCCAGGCTGAGGGCCACCACCCCGAGCCACAGCACGGCGTGACGCCGGAACCGGTCGCGCACCCGCTGTCCCGCGCGGCGGGCCTGCCACGCGTCCGCCAGGAGCAGCATGGCTGGCAGCGTGATGGCGTGCTCCTTGGCCCCCAGCGCGACCGCGGCGGCGGCGAGTGTCGCGACGGCAAGCCAGTCCCGTCGCGCCCCTCCCCGCTGGCCGGCTTCGGCCGCCTCGCCGTCCGCGAGGTACGTGAGAACGGCGCCGAGATAGCCCGCGGCAGCCAGCAGCTCCGCGAGGCCCACCCCGTTGGCGACCGCCTCGACGTGAATCGGGTGGACCGCGAACCACAGGGTGCAGACGAGCGCTCCGGCGGGACTCAGCACCCGCGACGCCAGGGCGAGCAGCAGCGCGACCACGGCGAGGCCGAGCGCGACATTGGTCGCGTGGAACACCCAGGGCCGACCGCCGCCGATGGCCCAGTCGAGCGCGAGCACGGTCGTGGTGGCCGGGCGATAGGCGTTGCTGCGGTAGCCGCTGCCCCAGAACGGCGCGCTCGCGAGGGCGGGCAGACTGTCGAGCGAGTGGATCCGCTGGTCCTGCTGGATGACCTTCACATCGTCGTACACGAAACCGTTGGCGAGGCTCGCGGCGGAGGCCGCCAACGCGACGCCGAGCGCCAAGCCGTACGCCCTAGCGGATGGCACGCGCGTCGCTCACCGGTTCCAGCGAAGTGAACACCGGCTTTCCGCCCGGCGCGCGCGGCGCGTAGCGATAGAACGCGCGGCCGGCATAGTGGGCGAACAGCGGGCCGTTCCACGGCCCGAGGTCGCGCGCCCACACGACGTCGCCGTCCAGGAACGGCTGGTTCAGATAGAGGAACGGCGCGAACGCCAGGAAGCCCGTGGAGTCGCGGGCGAGCTCCGCGCGACACGCCGGCGCGAGGCTCGAGTCCGCCGGGAGCCGCAGGTTGGGGTCCAACGAGCTCCCGGTTCTGAGGCCGGGCCGGCCGAGCGCCGCGAGCGAGTCCAGCGTGGCGAGCAGCGGCTCGCCGCCGGCGTGCGTCGCGTCGAGCGCCTGCTCGAGGCTGCAGGCGTCGATCGCCGCGTAGAGCCGCGTGGACCTCGGAACCGGGACGCCTTCCGCCCACATCCGCACGATGAGCCGGGATCCCCAGCCGTCCGGGATCACGACCACCGCCCGGTGGATGCCCGCCTGCCGCGCGTCCCGGTCCGGGTGCAGGTCAAAGACGGGCGTCGCGCGGCGGTAGGCCGCGAGCCGCCCGGGCGTGATGGCACCGAGGCCGACCAGCATCGCGACGGCGAAGCCGAAGGTCGCGACGTGCCCGCTGGTGATTCCCGGGAACACTTCCCTGCCCGAGCGCCGCAGCAGCACCAGGCCGCGGGCCGCCAGAATCGCCAGCCAGGGCACCGCCGTGAACAGGAACCGCGGTCCGTAGAACACGTCGCGGTGCCAGTAGAAGAAGAGCAGGCCGAGCAGCGCGGCCGCGCCGGCGATGGGCACGACGTCCCTCTCCACCACGCGCCGTCGCGCAACGAAGAAGGCGACGGCCAGCAGGATGAGGACGGGGAACGGCGCGTCGAACAGGTACGCATCAAGCTGATGCAGGTCGATGCTCGTCAGCCCCACGGCCCGCGCCGGCGTGAGCGGGATGCCCCACGGCACCGGATGAAAGCCGAGCGAGTGGTTGGGGCCCCACAGGTACGTGTAGCCCAGCTCGTGCCACGAGCCGGTCGTGCGGGCGTTGAACCACAGGAACGGGAGCGTGAACAACGCGCCGGCCACGGCCGCCGCGGCCAGCGCGGGCACGCGCCGCCGGGGCGGAGCCGCCAGGAGGAGCATCACAGCGACCGGGACCGCGGCGGCCACGGCGTCGAGCGGCCGGAGTGTCGCGAGCAGCCCGAGCGCCGCTCCCGCGACCGCCGGCCCGCGCCACGGTCCGGTCGCGACCGATGCCGCCGCGGCGGCCGCGACCATCCCGAGCGCGGCCGCGGGCATGTGGCTCATCTCGCTCCCCGAGACCGCCGCCACGAATGGTGACAGGCAGAGGAGCACCGCCGCCAGCCTCGCCGTCGTCTCGTCAGCGCACCAGCGCGCGGCGCGATACGTCGCCACAACCAGCACGGCCACGAGGAGCGGGTTCAGCAGCCACCAGGCGCCGAGCGCGAGACCGAGCGCGAGCACCACCGACTCGCCCGGCGGGTACTGTGAGAACCAGCGGACCGGGCCGACGATCATGTGCAGCGTCGCGAAGTTCGCCACCTCCGACGGCGGCGGCGGCGGAACCCACAGGCGGCCGGCGAGGAACATCCTCGCCTGGAACAGCTGGGCGAAACCGTCCACGTTGCGCGGGTTGCCGGAGAACACGACCAGGCACATCAGCAGCGCCGCGACCGCCAGGAACGCCGCCGCCAGCGCCACGAATCGCCCGGACGGCTGCCTCGCGACCAGCCGGCGCCACCCGTCGATCAGCAGTTGCGCCGCCATGCCGCGCGTCAGCACCAGCGCGATGGCCGCTATGCAGGCCACGACGACGGTTCCCCAGAACCAGGCCTGCCACGCCGTGGTGTAGTAGCGGATGTCTGCGCCTGCCCACCAGACGCCGAACGGGATCAGCGACCACGCCGCGGCGACGGCCAGCGCGGCGGGTACGACGACCGTCGGCCAGCGGGTTGGGCCGTTCACGGCGCCTGCGGCCTGGCGACGCGCGTCAGCCGCCCCACGAACAGCAGTGGCGTCTCGTCGACCGGCTGCACTTCAATCCTCGAGCCGGCTGCGGTGCCGGCGCCGTCCGGCAGCACGATCGTGAACGCGCGCGGCGGCTGCGGGAGGGGCGACGGCTCGAAGCGAGAGAAGACGATGGCGGCGACCCTCTCCCCGCGGGCGTAGTCGGTAATGCGCTCGAATGAAGCGTAGGGGAGCACCCGCCAGGGGCGCGACGCCCACACCGCCACGGCCGGGTGCCAGCTCATCACGATCGAGTCGGGGGGCAGATGCCGCGCGAGGTACTCGCCCACCGCGCGCCTGGCAGTCGCAACCTGCTGCAGTGGCGTCGTCTGCGGCCAGGCGCGTACCAGATCGCGCCCCGCCGGGGCGAGGAGCGCCAGCGCCGCCAGCGCCGCGAGCCCGCCGGGAGCCGGCTTCCAGCGCCGCTCGAACCGCCCGGCAATCCACATCACGGTCACCGCCGCATAGACGGCGGCGAGCGGAGCGAGCGGAAGAAGACTGCGCGGCTCGACGTAGGTGAGCAGGGAGGGAAGCAGCGCGCAGGCGGCAAGGGGAACGACCCAGCCCAATGCCGCGTGGCTGCCGAGCACGAGGCCGGCCAGCGCGAGCGCTGCGAGCCACCAGGGCACCACGGCGCCCAGCCCCTGCCGCCAGACCTCCGCGGCGCTGCGACGCGCCGGGACGCCCGCGGCCGGCCCTCCCGCGGCCGGCGGCGCTTCAGCGGGTCCGCTCGCCGGTGCCACGTGGGCAGGCGCGGGCTCGCGGTGCACGCCCCAATACTGCGACGCCATCCGCGTTCCGCCCGGATCCAGACCGTACAGTGCCTGGAGGAAGGCGTCGGGGTGACCCTGCCAGACGAACGCATCGAGAACCTGTCCGCCGCTCCGCGCGCCTTGCACGGCCGACGGCGCGTCCTCGCCGGCCTCCGACGCCGCCTGCACCCGGCCGCTCACGGCCCACCGGCCGAGAGTCGAGTGCAGATACAGCAAGTACGGCGCCGCCACCAGTGACGTCGCGCAGACCGCGAGTGCGAAGTGCCGCCAGGCGGCTGCTCCTCGCCGCCGCAGCGCCAGGCTCAGCGCCAGCACGACGAGCAGCGTCCCGGCCAGCACAACGCCCTCGGCGCGCGCCAGGTACGAGCCGCCCGCGAGCAGTCCGGTGACCAGCCACCATCTCCAGCCGCCTTCCTCCGCGCGCGCGGCCGCCGCGACCGCCCCAAAGGCGAGGAGCAGGAACAGCGGCTCGCTGCCGAAGTAGAGATTCCAGCTCTCTCCCGGGAAGAACGGCACGAAGCTCATCAGCGCGGGGCTCGCGGCGGTGAAGGCCGCGGCAGTCAACGCCACCCTGGGCCCTCCGGCCCGCCGGGCCAGCGCCACGACGGGCAGCACCAGCAGGCTTCCGCACACCGCTGCGAGGAGCCGCGACGCCCACAGCTCGGGCACGCCCACCGCCGCGACCAGCGCAACCAGCACCGGCTGGAGCGGAGAAAGGGCGACGTGGGCCAGCCCGTTCAGGGCGAAGCCGTGGCCCGCCCGGAGACTCCGCGCCAGCAGGAGGTAGTAGCCCTCGTCGTAGACGATGTAGTCGCCGCGCGCCACCAGCAGCACGAGTCGCAGCGCCAGCGCGCCGAGCACCACCAGCCACAGCGAACGCCGTTCGTTCATTCCCCACGACCTCGCGCGCGGCAGGCGACGAGCGCTGCCTCGAGTTGTTCGGTGGACGACGCCCAGGTCCAGCGCCGTGCGACCTCGACTCCCGCCGCGGTGGCCAGCCGGGAGGCGAGGCCAGAGTCGGACGCCACCCGTTCGATGGCGTCCGCGAACGCCGCCGGCTCACGCATCGTCAGCAACCCGGTCTCGTCTGGCCGGATGCTCTCGCGGGTGCCGCCCTCCGCCACCGCCACCACCGGCGTCCCGCACGCCATGGCCTCGAGCGCGACCAGGCCGAACGGCTCGAGGTACGGCGCATAAGCGAGGAGGCGGGCGCGGTTGTACCACTGCACCAGCTCGTCCTCGCTCACCCGCGAATGGATCTCGAGTTGCACGCCGAGCTCCCTGGCCCGCGATTCCAGCAGCCCGCGATAGGCGCCGTAGCCCCGATCCGACACGACGACCAGCGCCGGGCGCCGCGCTGCGGGGATGCGCCCCAGCGCGTCCACGACGAAATCGAACCCCTTGGCAGGATGGAGCGCGCCGACCGTGAGCACCAGGTTGGCGCGATCCAGCCCCAGCGGCCGGAAGCGCGCCGTGTCGACTCCGAGATAGACGACGCGCGCCGCCCGGCCGTAGGCGCGCATGATGGACTCGTGCGAGTACACGGAATTGGCGATCATGAGCGTCGCCGCTCGCACGCTGCCGGCGTCGACGGGCCGCAGCACGCGCTTGGCCGCGGCGGTCGCCAGTTTCCGGACCGCACGCGCGATGGGTCCCCCCGGTGCCCGCAGCGTGAGCCCGACCGGAGCCTCATAGACGAACCGCAACGGCTCCTGGCAGAAATACGCCGCCGGCGTCACCAGGTGGCGCAGCGCGCCCGGGGCGTGCGTGTACTGGTCGTGCGTCGCCAGCACCACGTCGAAGCCGCCCGCGTCGATCGCCCGGGCCATTTCCCGGTGGATGCGCGCGAGGGCGGTGACCAGGCGGGCAGCCGCCCACGCCGAGCCGAATCCCACCTGGCCGAAGAGGCTCGCCTCCCGGCTGGGAGGGCGCGGCGCGGGCCACACGTGCACCAGGTCCACTACCGGCGCGAGCGGCAGGAATGCCTCGTCGGCGGTATCGGGAAAGAACGCTTCGACCCGGTGCCCGCGCTGGCGCAAGCCGCGGCAGTGCTCGATCAGCGCGCGCCGCGCGCCGCCCGACGGGAGGTTGTGGAGCACGGCGATCTTCACGTGGCGTCTCGCAGAGCACGCCGGTAGGTCGCGACGGTGCCGCTCGCCGTCCGCGCCCAGGTGAAATCCCGTTCGCGCTGCCTCCCGAGGTCCGCGAACCGCCGGCGCTCTGCGGCGGAGCGGAGGAGCCGCTCGAGGCCCGCCGCGATCGCCTCCACCCGCGTCGGATCGACGAGCAGGGCCGCATCGCCTGTCACCTCTGCACAGGCGCTACCCGCGCTGCTCAGGACGGGCACGCCCGCAGCCATCGCCTCCAGCAGCGGCAGTCCGAACCCTTCGTACAGCGACGGATACGCGAACACCAGGGCGCCCGCGTACAGCGCGGCGAGGGTCGGCTCGTCCACGGCGCCGGTCGCCACCACGGGCCGCTCCGGGTTCGACGCGCGCAGCGCAGCCCGCAACCCGCTACCCCGCCACCCCCACGGCCCGGCGAGGACCAGCCGCGTCCGGCCGACATCGATCGAAACGCGGCGAAAGGCCTCGACCAGCCGGACGAGGTTCTTGCGGGGTTCGAGGGTCCCCACGAACAGGACGTAGGGGTCGTCACCGAGTCCCAGGCCGCGGCGGACGTCCGCCAGCGCGGCGGGCGCCACGGCTCCCGTGCCGCGGGCCAGCGGGACCACGTCGAGCCGGCCGGCGGGGATGCTGAGCGCCGAGGCGGTGTCGACCCGCGTGGCCTCCGCGTCGATCAGCACCCGGGTGGCGTGCCGCGCGACCCACTCCAGCCGCCGCTCGTGGAGCAGCCGGTTCGCCCACGCGTGCCATTCGGGATGCAGCTTCGTCGTAACGTCGTGCACCGTCGCGACGACCGGCTGTCCGGGTCGCGGCACCGGATATACGAACTCGCCGACGTGAAAGACGTCCGCCTCCTGCGCCTCGCGGCGCAGCGCCGCAGGGTAGGGACGCGGGAAGAGCGGCCCCGGCAGCAGCGGCCAGCGGATGGGTGCCCGCACGACCCGGGCGTTCGGCCGCTCCAGCGCGTGAGCCAGCTCGACGCCGACGCCGGGCATTCCGTTGTAGAGGATGCGCAGCTCGAGGTCGGGCTCCTCGGCCAGCGCCCCAACCAGCCGGTACAGGTAGAGGGCGGTCCCCGACCGCAGGCCCGCCGTGAGGGCGGAGACATCGATCGCAACGCGCATCAGCGGGGCACCATGACCGCGAAACACTCCGCCGGGAGCGGCACGAGGTGGCGCCGCAGCGGCTTCAGCAGCCGCCGCACCAGAGCGCGGACGGGGCGTCGCACGCGCAACGCGGCCAGGTACAGGTCGGTGAGGTCGCGTGGATACGCCGGCGAGACGGTCACCAGCCGGCACTTCGCTGCGGCCGCCAGCTCTTCCAGCGACGCCTCGGTGTACGTGCGCAGGTGGCTTCGATCGGACCAGTGGGAGTACAACAGACCTGCCTGCGCGAGCAACGTCGGCTCCGCGAGCGGAACCTGGACGATGATCCGCTCCCGCGCGACGCGAGCCCCCTCGCGCAGCAGCACGAGGTCATCGCCGTGCTCCAAGATCGAAAGCAGCAGCACCGTGTCGGCGCTCCCGTCGCGGAACGGCAGGGCGTGCGCCGCAGCGCAGGCGCACCGGAGGCCGCTGAACCTCGTTCGGGCGGCACTGAGCAGTGCGCGGGTGTAGTCCACTCCCACCACGACGCGGCCGCCCCGCGCCAGCGCCTCCGCGTACACACCGGGCCCACAGGCTACATCGAGCACCCGCGGGCCGCGGATCTCCGCCTCGAGATAGGCGAGCTTGGCCGGGTCGGGAAGACTGTCCGGCCCCCACCCGAGCTGCGCCGAGTGGGCCGCGTAGTAGGCTGGGCCGAACTGCTCCGGGTGGGGACTCACCGGCTCGTCGCCAGCCACCGCAGCACGCGGCCGCCAGGCAGCCCCGCGAGCAGTTCGCGCTCCCCGGCATCGAACACGCGGAGCCAGCGCACCGCCAGCAGAAACGCGGCGCCGCCGGCGAGCGCCGCCGCCGCATAGCCCGCCGCGCCGCGAGCCAGTCCGGTGCCGGCGGCCGCGGCCAGTACGGCACCGGCGATCACACCCGGCAACAGCGGCTCGAGGATCGCGCGCAGCGTGTAGCGGCCGACCGGCGCCCCGACGACTCCACGCGTCACTGCCCGCACGAACCACGGTGCCTGCAGCACCACGTTGCCGAGGATCGCCAGGCCCGAGCCCATGATGCCGAAGCGCGGAATCAGGATCACCGCCAGCGTCACGTTGATCGCCAGTCCGGCGACGCTGTAGCGCGCCGCGATCTCCGGCCGGTTGAGCGCGTCGGCCGCGTTGGACGGGATGGCGGTCAGCGACACGAGCGCGTAGGCAATCGCAAGGACGCGCAACAGGTCGGCGCTGCGCGCCGCCACGGCCGACCCGACCCACACGTGGAGAATCGGACCCGCAAAGACGACGAGCACCATCGCGAGGGCGAAGGTGGCCACCGCGACGGCCCGGCTGGTGCGTTCGTACAAGCGATAGAAGAGGGCGCGGTCGGCGGGTCCGGCCGCGGCGCACGCGGCCGGGTAATAGGCCGATGAGACGTTCGACTGAACCAGCAGCAGCCGCTGGGCCAGGTCGAGAGGGGCCGCGTAAAAGCCCACCCACTCGGCGGAGAGAAACACGGCCACCAGCAGGCGATCGAGGTGCTGCACGAGCAGGGACGCGACTTGCTGAACCACCTTCAGCGATCCAAAGCGGCCCAGCTCCCGCCAGAACGGATAATTGAGGCTTACGCGAAGCCCCAGCGTGCCCAGCATCCGGCGCGCCAGCACCGCTCGCCCGCCCAGGCTGGCCGCGCGGCCCGCGGCCATCGCGACCGCGAGCCCGACCAATCCCCCGCCCGCCAGCGCCACAGCGATCTGGGTCGCGAGCACCACCGCGGTCACGCCCGCCTCCAAGGCCACGAGGGCGTCCAGCCGCTGCAGAGCCGTCGGCACGGCCCCCAGCGCCGCAGCGGGAACCGCGAGCCACACCGCCACCCCGCCCACCCGCAGCGCCGCCACGAACTCGCCGGCCAGCGCCGCAGGCACGTGCAAGGTGCGGGCAGCCGCCGGCGCGGCCAGCCAGACCAGCAGCGCGCCCGCCGCGCCCAGCACCGAGGTCGCCGTGACGGTAGCCCCGAGGGCCTGGCCGAGCGCGTTGCGATCTCCCGCGGCGTGCAGCGCGGCGACCCGCCGCACCAGCGACACCGCCAGGCCCAGCTCGAGGACGCCGCCGTACGCGACGATGGCCATCAGCACGGCCCACGCCCCGTAGCGTTCGAGGCCGAGCAGGCGCACGAACACGGCCGTGGCAGCCAGTCCAAGCACCAGCAGCGCCGCCTGCAGTCCCAGCGCCGTCGCAGCGTTGGCGGCAACCCGACGGGCGAGCGTCACCTACACCCGCAACCAGACGCAGGCGACCGCGCTCGCACCGCGCGTGCGCTCACCATAACCGACGCCCACGCACTCCTCGGACCGCGCCGGCCGCCAGCCTGTGTCGAAGAGGAAGTAGCAAGACTCGGCATCCCGCGGTGCGAAGCCGGCGACTGCTTCCTCGAGCGCTGCCGCGTCGAGCTGCACGAACCAGCCGTGGTCCTCGTACCGACCGTACGGCACCGTCATCAGCATCGCGCCCCCGGGGGCCACCAGTGGCCGGAGAGCGCGCATCGCTGCCTGGCGCGCGGCACGCGTCTCCTCCGCCGAAGGTCTCGCCCGGGCGGCCGCGCCGTAGCGGCTGTTGTCGCAGCCCACGTGCTCGAGGGTGGAGATGCAAGTCACCTGCCCGAAGCTGCCCGGCGCCAGACCGGGGTCGCGCGCATCGCGCGTCAGGTACGACACTTCCCGCACCGGGCTGCGGTAGCCGTCGTCGCGGTACGGATTCAGGTAGGTGAGCGCCGCGAAGCGGGCGCGTAGCAGCTCGATGTGGAACGCGGAGTTGAGCGTGGAGCCGACATCGAGCAGCCGCCCTCCGCCGGTCAGGCGCGCATACACCCACGGCAACTCGACCACACGCTCGTCCAGGCCGGGGGTCTCGCGCCGAGCCCGGACCGCGCGCAGCCAGTCGGTCCTTCCCCGCCAAGCCAGCCGACAGGCGTCACGCACCACCTTGGCGTGCACGCGCGCATACCAGCTGTCGGGAGGTTCCCGCCCCAAGACGATGCGGAGTCGCTCCGCCGCCGCTCTCCACAACGAGGCGAGCACGCCGTCGTCGCTCACACCGCCAACAGTACAGCCGGGGGCGGGCGCGCTCAACGTGGGTGGGTCCCCGCCCGCGGTGCCTCGCCCAGGAGCCGGGCCAGCGCGACCGGCAGCCGGCGCTCCACCCTGCCGCACTGGAAACCGAGCATCCGGGCCGCCTCGAAGACGATCGCGTGGGGCACCGACCACCGTCCGTAGTGCGCCGCGATCCAGCGCAGCTCGCGCAGCAGATGCGCGGCACGGGCCCGCCACGCGCCCCGCGCGAGGCCCAGCGCCTGCAGCGACGAGCCGCTGTCGAAGTTGCGCCGGAACGCCCGGGCCACCCCGAAGCGGTGTCCGTGGTACACCTCGGCCCTGGGCTCGTAACGGATCTCGTGCCCCGCGGCGAGGGCCGCCAGTGCCCAGGCCTGGTCCTCGCTCATGACGATGTCCGGGAACGGCAGCGCCTTCCAAGCCGACCGCCGCACGGCTCCGAACGCATTCGAGAACAGCGTCGCGCCGGGACCAAAGGCGGTGCCGAGATCGTCGCGCGTGAGCCGCCTCGGTCGCCCCGCGTAGTTGACCTTGGCGAGGAACGCCTCCTCCGGCGACGCGTCCCGGGGCACCTGGCGGCCGAAGACTCCGGCCACGCGAGGCTCCGTGAACGCCTCGAGAAGTGGCGGCAGCCAGCCGTCACCCACCGGCTCGACGTCCTGGGTGAAAAAGAGCAGCACGTCGCCCGCCGCCGCCGCCGCCGCGCGATTGCGCGCGCTTCCGTGGCCGAACCGCGCCCCTCCCAGGTCCAGCACCCGCGCCCCAGCCTCCTGCAGCAGGTCGCGTGTCCCATCACCTGAGCCGGAGTCGATCGCGACGATCTCCACCAGCCCGCGTCCGGCGGCCTGCTCGCAACCGAGCGCCGCCAGCAGCGCAGGCAGCGTGGCGGCGCCGTTCAAGGTCGGGATGATCGCCGAGACGCGGAGCGCCACGCTCACCGGCGCGGATCGTCGCGCAGCAGGCTGATGAAGAACGATCCGAAGACGGCCTGAGCGCCGACCACGATCAGGCTGAGCCCCAGTAACGCGGGCCGCACCGCAAACAACTGGCCGCGGCCCGCGCCGAGCCAGGAGGAGAGAATCCACGCATTGATGCCAAGGCCGGCGGCGACGAGCCCGAGCCCCACCAGCAGGCCGCGCTCGAGGGTGAAGTGCCGGTCGAGCCAGCTCAGCCACCGGTCGCCCCGGATCGACAGCTCGCCGCGGGCGTACGATTTCGCCGCCAGCCCCAGCACCATCAGTTGCACGCCGAGGATCGCCAGGGCGCTGGCCACGAACATGAAGTGGTAGTCGAGCGCGAACCCGCCCACACGCAGCGGCCCCGGCAGCAGCGCGAACAGCCCGGCCAGGCCCACGAGCAGCGCCGCCAGCCCCGGCACCAGGAACAACGGGGTCGGCGAGAGCAGCAGCATGAAGCGCAGGTGGCGCCAGCCATCGCGGAAGCTGCGGAGCTTCGACTCGCCGCCGCGCGGGTAATAGGTGATCGGCATCTCGGCCACCTTGAGCCCATGGCGCAGCGCGAGGGCCACCATCTCCGAGGCGAACTCCATCCCGCTGCTCCTCAGGCGCATGCGGTCGCTCGCCTCCCGGGTCATCGCCCTGAGGCCGCAGTGCGCGTCCGAGACGTGCCGGCCGAAGAACACGCTCAGGATGCCGGAGAGGATGGGATTCCCGACGTAGCGGTGTAGCCACGGCATCGCGCCCGGCAGGATGCGCCCGCGGAACCGCGAGCCCAGGACCACGTCGTTTCCGCTCTTCAAGGCCGCCACGAATTCGGGCACCGCACCAAAATCGTAGGTGTCGTCCGCGTCGCCTAAGACCAGGTAGGTGCCGCGCGACGCCTCGAGTCCGGCGAGGTACGCCGCCCCGTACCCGCGCACCGGCGCGGCGATCACCCGCGCACCCGCCGCCTCGGCGAGGGCAGGCGATCCGTCCTCGGAGCCGTTGTCGGCGACCACGACCTCACCGGAGAGTCCGGCGCGCTCCAGCGCCGCGCGCGCCTTGGCGACGCACCGCGCGACCGTGGCTGCCTCGTTGAGGCAGGGCATGATGACCGAAACTTCCGGCGTCCCGCCGCTCACCGGCTCTCTCCCACCGCTCGCGGACCTCCGCGGTCTACCGCGAAGGCGAAGATGGGACCGGGCCAGACATGTACCAACTTGAGGAACCCAGGGTACTCCCCCAGCAGCGCGGAGAGCGTCGGCGCCGCCTGCGAGCTGGGCCCGCTGAGCACCACGTGCGTCGCCCCCGACCGGAGCAGCCAGGCGTGCAGAGAATCGGGGCCGAGGCCTTCCTTGCCACGGCCCCGGTAGCGCCACACGGCAGATGGCACCGCGCGGCGGCCGGTGTAGAGCCAAATCAGCGCCTCATCTTCGCCCGCGATCACCGCATCGGGAGGCGTGGACTGGCGGATCCACGGCAACACCGCGCCGAACATCGCGGACAGGCCGTTCTGGAGCTGCGCCACATCACCCCGCCGGTACCCGCGCACCTGGTAGTAGCCGTAGCCCGCGACCACCGCCACGACCGTGACGGCGACACACCACCGGCCTGCGGCCGCCACCACCGGCCGCGCCCTCCCGGCACGCCGCCAGATCTGCGCGGCACCCAGAGCGAAGACGACGGCGAGAAAAGGCCAGACCGCCCACAGGAACCGGTCCGGCGCGACGGGCCACACGAAGATCACGGCGAGGTAGCCGAGGAGTGACCAGCCGAGTGCAGGTACGCGCATCAACGTCGGCGCGAAGCCGGCGACCAGGAGCGCCAGCGCAGGTACGCCGAGGCAGAATCGCAGCCAGCCATGAAACGGCGCCAGCGCGACCGCGCCCAGAGGGTTCAGGAGGCCGCCGACGTTGGCGAACGACAGGGTCCCCCAGCCGGCCTGCGCCATCAGATCCCCGTAGGTCCCGTAATTCGCCGCCACCGCCGCATCCACGCCGCCATGATGGGCCGCCACCCATAACGTCCATGGGACGAGCCAGGCCAGGGCCATCGCCGCGGCAACCAGCGCGGCGCGCGGCCGCCGCGCCAGCACCAGCGACAACGGGATCGCCACCGCGACCGTCACCCCCAGCGACCGGGTGAGCGCGGCCGCGCCGGCCAACAGCCCCGCCGCAGCCGCGAGCAGCCATGCCCGGCGCCGCGTGGGCGCGTCGCGCGCGGCATCGCCGAGCCAGCACGCCCCGACCAAGCCCACGAGAAACAGCGGCTCCGCGAACAGCACTGCGGCGGTAGTCACCAGCGGAAGCGCGGTGGCCGCGGCGGCCACCAGCACGGCGAGCCTCCAGGTCGGCTGCACCAGCCGCCGGTCGAGATAGAGCACCAGCAGCGCCGCGCTGAGCCCCAGCAGCGCGGCGTTGGCCGCTTTGAATACCACGACGTTGGCCGGAAACGTGGGGGCCAGCTTCCACAGCGCGGCGAGAAACACGGGATAGAGGTACGGGTAGTGGACCGCGCCGGGCGCACCGGGCAGATAGAGCAGCCGGTAGCCGTGGCCCTCGACGAGGCTTCGGGCCAGGGCCAGGTAGACCCCGTCGTCGTAGAACACGCCGACCAGCGAACCCGTGAGGTGGGCGGCCACCACGAGGCCGACCGAAAGCCCGGCGGCGGCGGCCCACGCGACGCGCCCCTTCACCGGCCCGCCCTCACGGGGCCTCTTCGTACCGCGCCAGCTTGCGGTACAAGGTCGACGGGTCGATCCCCAGAACCTCCGCCGCGCGGGTCTTGTTTCCGCTCTCACGCTGCAGCACCCACAGGATGTACGCGCGCTCGACGACGTCCAGGGTCGGGTTCGCGACGGGCCGATCGGCCACCAGCGACGGCGCCCGCCGTTCCGTGACCCGAGCCGGCAGCGCCTGCGCGCTGATGGATTCGCCCTTGGTCAGCGTGGCGGCCCGCTCCAGCGCGTTCTCCAGCTCGCGCACGTTGCCCGGCCACTCGTACGCCAGGATCGCTTCCAGGGTGTCTGCGCCGATGGCCTTCGGCGCCTCACCGCGCTCCGACGCCATCCGCCGCAGGAACGCATCCGCCAGGAGCGGGATGTCGTCCCGGCGGTCGCGCAGCAGCGGGAGATGCAGCGCGATCACGTTGAGGCGGTAGTAGAGGTCCGAACGGAACCGGCCCTGCTTCATGTCGTCCTCGAGGTCGCGGTTGGTCGCCGCGATGAGGCGCACATCCACCGCCACCGGCTGGGTGCCGCCCACCGGGATCGCTTCCCGCTCCTGGAGCACCCGCAGCAGCTTGACCTGCGTCGCGGGCGTGGTCTCGCCGATCTCATCGAGGAAGAACGACCCGCCCGCCGCGGCCGCGAACAACCCCGCGTGGTCGCGCACCGCTCCGGTGAACGAGCCCTTCACGTGGCCGAACAGCTCCGATTCGAGGATGCCCTCGGGCAGCGCGCCACAGTTGATCGAGAAGAACGGGCCCCGGGCGCGCGCCGACAGCGCGTGGATGTAGCGCGCGATGACCTCCTTGCCCGTGCCGCTCTCCCCCTGGATCAGCACGGTGCTTTCCGTGGGCGCTACGGTCTCCACCAGGCGCATCACGTCGCGGAACGGCTTCGAGGCGCCGATCGGCTTGACGACCTGGCCGTGCTCACGTCGCTGGATTTCCTGCTTCAGCACCCGGTTCTCGGTCTTCAGCTTCCGGTTCTCGAGCGCCCGCCGGCAGATCGACACCAGCTCGTCGTTGTCGAACGGCTTCTGGATGTAGTGGAACGCCCCCCGGTTGATCCCCTCGATCGCGGTCTTCAGCTCGGCCTGTGCGGTCATGAGCACGACCGGAAGGTCGGCGTCGCGCTGCTTGGCGGCGGTCAGGATGTCGATGCCGCTCACCGAGGGCATCCGCACGTCGGTGAGGATGAGGTCCGGCGTCGCCCGCTCCAGCGCCTCGAGCGCGGCAGGACCTCCCTGGGCCACCGCGACCTCGAAGCCCTCGTTCTTGAACAGGATGCGCAGCGTCTCGAGGATCGCCGCCTCGTCATCCACGATGAGCAGCGACGGCCGTTCGATCACGCACTCTCCTCCGCGTTGAACCGTGCCGGCAGGAATACGGAGAATATGGTGCCGCGCCCGAGCACCGAGTCGCAGAAGATGAGACCGCGGTGCGCCTGCACCGCACGCAGCACGATGGCCAGGCCGAGCCCGGTCCCGCCCACCCGGGCGCTGACGAACGGCTCGAACAGCCGCGGCAGCACGTCGGGGGAGACACCCGGCCCCGAGTCGCTCACCACCAGCAGGCGCGGCGACTCCATCACGACCCCGACCGGCAGGTCGGTGGCCGCGGCCGGCGCGACGCGCACGCGGACGTCGGCGGCCGCCGGCGCGACCTGAACGGCATTGAGGACGAGATTGAAGACCACGCGGTGCAGCAGGTCCTCGTCCCCCTCGACCACGACGGGTGACTCGGACGCCTCAAGCGCGATCTTCGCGTCGGGCGAGCAATCGGGGTGCTGCCGCACCAGCCTGATCCCGTGCTCCGCCACCGCCACCAGGTCGAGCCGGGCCGAGCGGGTCACCCGCACGCGGGAGAAGTCGAGGAACTCGGTGAGGAGGGACGACAACCGGTCGCTCTCGCGCACGATGAGTCCCGCCAGCACACGCTCGTCCGCCCCCTGGGGCGCGAACCTCGAGAGCTGCGCCACCGCACTGCGGATTGAGGCCAGGGGGTTCTTGATCTCGTGCGCCAGCGAGGCCGAAAGCTCCGCCACCGCCTCCAGGCGCTCGGTCCTGAGGCGCAACTCCTCGAGCCGGCGCGCGTCGGAAATGTCCTGGAAGATCGCCGTCACCGAGGCGGCGGCTCCCTCCGCGGCCCGGACCGCCGTGGTCGTGAAGCCGACCGGGAAGGTGCGACCATCGCGCGCCACCTCCGCCACGGTCCGTACCACGCGCCGCCCGTCCCGGGCCGTCCGACGGATAGCCTCACCCAGCGCCGACGCGACGCGGTCCACTTGCTCCATGACCGGCTGACCCAGCAGCTCCGTGAGCGGCAAGCCGAGCAGCGCCTCGGCCGTCGGGTTGGCGTAGACCAGGCTCCCGTCGCCGTCGATGGTCATCACCCCCGCGCCGATGTGACGCAGGATGTCCGCCGCCTGGAGCCGCACCCGCCGGAGCTCGGCCTCCAGGGTCTCGTGGGCGGCGCCCGCCACGCGCACGCGGCTCGCCAGGTACCCGGTGGCGCTCCCCACCAGCCAGAAGACCGCCACCTGCAGCAGGACCGCCGCCGAGAGCTCACCTCCCACGATCACGTCCGCCGTGTAGACGATGCCGGCCAGCAGTGCCACCAGCAGCCCGTTGGCGAGCGGCATCAGCACGGTGTAGAACGCGATCACCAGGATGTAGAGCGCGTCGAAGTAGGAGTACGGGCCGCTGATGTGGGAAATGGCCGTCACCAGCGCGACGTCGAACACCGCCTGCAAGTACAGGAAGGTCTGGCCGAACGGCCGGAACCGGATGTGGGAATACCAGAACGAGGCCGCGGTCACGACCAGCGCAAGCGTGACCGACAGCGAGGCCACCAGCAGAGCGGTGAGGTCGGCGCGCCACCACGCGAGGGCCGCGGCGAGGAAGACCGCGGACGCCACCGAGATCCGCCCCACGTACAGCCACTGCAACAGCGTCCGGGCGGGCGGCACAACGCCGCGCAAGTGGCGAGGAGCCGGACCGGGGGCCGGCAAGGGGGCGCTCACGGCGCCCATTCTAGGCACTTGGTCTTGCAGAATGCAAGAGTCGAGATTTCAGGACAGTTGCGAGACGCCGAGTTGCGAGCGGTGACAAGAGGAGAGCCAACGGGTTAGAGAAGAGGCCCCGCCGCAGCTTCGTGGCGGGGCCTTTCTCTTGTACCGAGTGGCTCGCGTCTGTAAACCACCCGCAACTCGGCGTCTCGCAACTGTCCTGGTCGTGGCGTCTCGCAACTCCCCTGCGATCGGCCTCCCTGCGTGCTCAGCTCTCCCTATTGGACCGTTCCGATCATCCCGAAGATCGGCAGGTACATCGCGACGATCATGCCGCCGACGATGGCGCCGAGGAACACGATCATCACGGGCTCCATCATGGAGAGCAGGTTGCTGACCGCGGCGTCCACTTCCTCGTCGTAGAAGTCGGCGATCTTGCTCAGCATCTCGTCCAGGCCGCCCGTCTGCTCGCCGACGGCGATCATCGAGATCACCATGGGCGGGAAGACCTTCGACTTCTGGAGCGGCGCGGCGATCGTCTCGCCGCCCGCGATCGAGGCGCGCGACTCCATCACTGCGTCGTGGATGACGCGGTTGCCGGCGGTCTTGGCCGTGATCTCCAGGCCGTCGAGGATCGAGACGCCCGACGCGATCAGCGTGCCGAGGGTGCGGGTGAAGCGCGACACCGCGGATTTGCGGATGACGTCGCCCAGCACGGGGAGCGCCAGCATGATCCGGTCGAGATTGAGGCGCCCGGCCGGCGTGGCGTAGTAGCGCCGGATGCCGAACACCACCGCCGCGCCCCCGACGCCGAGCAGCCACCAGAAGTGCTTCAGGAAGTCCGACAGTCCGATCACGATCCGGGTGGGGAGCGGCAGCTCCATCTTCACATCGGCGAACATGGAGCGGAACACCGGGATCACGAACACCAGCAGGACGACAACGGCAATGACGGCGACGGAGAAGATGACGGCCGGGTAGATGGCCGCGCCCTTCACCTTCCGGACCAGCGCGTCGTTCTTTTCCATGAACGTCGCGAGCCGCAGCAGAATCGTGTCCAGGATACCGCCGGCCTCGCCGGCGGCGACCATGTTGACGTACAGCTCGGTGAACGCTTTGGGGTGCTTGCGGAGGGCGTCGGCCAGGGTGTGGCCGCTCTCCACGTCGTAGACCACCGCCCGGGTCACGTCTTTCAACGCCTTGTTCTCGGTCTGCTCCGCCAGGATGTCCAGCGCCTGCACGAGCGGGAGCCCAGAGTTGATCATCGTGGCGAACTGGCGCGTGAAGATCACGATGTCGCGGGTGCCGATTCTCGAGCCGAACGACAGCTTGATGTCCTTCGGCGCCTGCTGGACCTTCACGACGATCATCCGGTTCTTGCGGAGATGCTGGACGACGTCGTCGTGGCTCGGCAGATCGATCGAGCCCGACTGGAGCTCTCCGGTCAGGGTTCTGGCGGTGTAGTTGAAAACGGGCATCCGTGCTCCTCCTCAGTGCCTAGCGCCGCGTGGGCGCCTGCAGCGGCCGCTGCGATGAACCCGTGGGCTTGTCGTCGTCTCCGGGCACCGGCTCGCCGACCATCCGTAGGAACTCATTGGGCTCCGACGAGACGCGCAGGCACTCGTCCAGCACGACCTCGCGGTTCATGTACAGCTGGTACAGCGAGTCGTTCAGCGTCTGCATCCCGTGCTTCTTGCCGGCCTGCATCGAGGACTGGATCTGGTGGACCTTGTCATCGCGAATCAGCGCCCGGATGGCCGGCGTCGCGACCAGGATCTCGCACGCCATCACGCGCCCGCGGCCCTTGGCCTTGGGCAGCAGCGTCTGGGTGATGATCCCCTCGAGCACGAACGACAGCTGCGCGCGCACCTGCGACTGCTGGTGCGACGGGAACACGTCGATGATGCGGTTGATCGTCTCCGCGGCCGAGTTGGTGTGCAGCGTGGCGAACGCCAGGTGCCCCGTCTCGGCGATCGTGAGGCCCGCCTGGATGGTCTCCAGGTCGCGCATTTCGCCGATCAGCACCACGTCGGGGTCCTCGCGCAGCGCGTACTTAAGGGCGCTGGCGAACGACTTGGTGTCGGTGCCCACTTCCCGCTGATTCACGATGCACTGCTGGTGCCGGTGGATGAACTCGATCGGGTCCTCCACCGTGATGATGTGGCCCTTCCACTCGCGGTTGATCTTGTCGATCATCGCCGCCAGCGTGGTGGACTTGCCCGAACCGGTGGGCCCGGTCACCAGCACCAGGCCGCGCGGCTTCTCGGACAGCTTGGCGACGATCGGCGGCAGCTGCAGCTGCTCGAAGGTCTTGACCTGGAAGGGAATCTGCCGGATCACCAGCGAGACGCAGCCGCGCTGCTTGAAGGCGTTGCCGCGGAACCGCGCCAGATTCTGGATGCCGAAGGAGAAGTCCAGCTCGTCCTCGGTCTCGAACCGCTTCTTCTGCTGCTCGGTGAGGATGGAGTAGGCCAGCTGGAGCGTGTCCTTGGGGTTGAGGATCGCCTCCACCTTGCTGTTGGTGATGTCACCGTCCACCCGCAGCTGGGGACGCGCGCCGGCGGTGACGTGCAGATCCGAGGCGTCCCGCTCGATCATCTCCTCGAGCAGGGCGCGGAGGTTGAAGGCGCTGGGCGCCTGTGCGTGCGCGGGTGCCGTCACGGGTCTATGCCGCCGCCGTTTCCTTGACCACTTCTTCCAGGGTGGTGATGCCCTTCTTGATCTTGACGAGCCCGTCCATGCGCAGGGTCAGCATCCCGTCCTTGACCGCCTGCTCCGACAGCTCGCTGGTGGAGGCGCCCTTGAGGATCATGCGCCGTACCTCCGGCGAGAGCGCCATTACCTCGTACAGTCCCGCGCGCCCCTTGTAGCCGGTGCCGCCGCAGGTGTCGCAACCCTTGCCCTTGTAGAAGCTAACCCCCTCGAACTCCTTCGTGTCGCCGCCCAGGGCCTTCAGCTCCTCGGGCAGGTACTGGTGCTCCTCCTTGCAGTCCTTGCAGATGCGGCGCACCAGCCGCTGCGCCACGATCAGGTTCACCGCCGACGCCACGTTGAACGGCTCGATCCCCATGTCGATCATGCGCGTGACGGTCGAAGGCGCGTCGTTGGTGTGCAGCGTGGAGAGCACCAGGTGCCCGGTGAGCGCCGCCTTGATCGCGATGCCACCCGTCTCGATGTCGCGGATCTCCCCCACCATGATGATGTTCGGGTCCTGGCGCAGGAACGCCTTCAGCGCCGCCGCGAACGTCATCCCCACCTCGTTCCTGACCAGGACCTGGTTGATCCCCATCAGGTTGTACTCGACCGGGTCCTCGGCCGTCATGATGTTGACTTCGATCGTGTTGACCCGCGACAGCGCCGAGTACAGCGTGGTGGTCTTCCCCGAGCCCGTCGGGCCCGTCACCAGCACCATTCCGTACGGGTTCAGGATCGCCTTGAGCAGATCCGCCTCGGCCTTGGGCTCGAATCCGAACTTCGACAGGTCGAGGGTCAGGTTCCCCTTGTCGAGGATCCGCATCACGATCTTCTCGCCGAACAGCACCGGGAGCGTCGAGACGCGGTAGTCGATCACCCGCTTGCCCATCTTGAGCTTGATGCGCCCGTCCTGCGGCACCCGCCGCTCGGCGATGTTCAGCGCCGACATGATCTTGATGCGGCTCGTCAGCGCCGCCTTCAGCTTGAGGGGCGGCTTCATCACTTCCTGCAGCGCGCCGTCGATCCGGTAGCGCACCCGGATCTCGTGCTCGAACGGCTCGATGTGGATGTCGGAGGCGCCGCGCTTGACGGCGTCGGTGAGGATCGCGTTGATCAGCTTCACCACCGGCGCATCGTCCGCGCTGATGCCGGAGCCCTGCTGCTCCTCCTCCTCCTGCTGGAGAACCTCCAGCTCCGTGGCCTCGCCCTCCTCCTCCATGTCCTTGAGCAGCGTGTCGAGCTGGGCGTCCACCTGCTCGTAGTTCTTGTCCAGTGCCGTGCGCAGCGTGTACTCGCCCGCGATGACCGGGAAGATGTCGTAGCGGGTGATGAACTTGAGGTCGTCGATGACCGACAGGTTGGTCGGGTCCGCCATCGCCACGGTGAGCGTGCGCCCCTCGCGCTTCAGCGGCAGCACCAGGTGCTTGAGCGCCACGTCGGCCGGGATCAACTTGACGATCTTCGGGTCCACCTCGAACCGCGCCAGGTCCACCGCCGGCATGCGGTACTGGCGGGCCAGCATCTTGGTGATCTCGGTCTCCTGGACGAACCCCATCTTGACCAGGTTGTAGCCAAGCCGCTGGCCACTCGACCGCTGTTCCTGAAGCGCCTTTTCCAACTGGTCCTTGGTGATCAGGCCTTCACGGATGAGCAGGTCGCCGAGACGATCGCCAGGGGCCGCTTGAGGTGCCGGCATCGTAGTGGAGCCGAGTGGAAAAAGGGGGAACCGGCGTAAATCCCAGGGTCAGAGGGGAATAGTACCGGCGCTCCAACCCCTGTCAAGGGATTGTGACGCTGCCTCGCAGCCGCTCGATGCGCGTCGGTCCGAAGCCCTTAACCCGCGCCAGATCAGCGATGTCTTTGAACGGACCGTGCGCGGCCCGCTCAGCCACCAGCCGCTGCGCCAGCACCTCGCCGATGCCGGGCAGGCAGAGCAGTTCCGCCACCGTGGCATGATTGAGGTCGGGGGGCCGAGGGCAGGCCCGGACCTGGGACGCCGGAGTGCGGGACGCGCCGGCCGACGCCGCTACCCACACCAGCGGGTCCGCCGACCCGCTCCGGGCGGGCTGCGAAGGCTGGAAGGCCACCGCCCCCCCGAGCGCCGTGGCCCCGGGGCCGGACGCGATCCCGGATGACGCGACCGCCGGCACGACGCCTCCGAACGTGACGTGGGGCTCCAGGTCACGCAGCAGCCGGGGCCCCACCCCAGTCACCCGCCGCATCGCCTCGAGCGTCCGGTATGGCCCGTGGGCCTCCCGCTCCGCAACGATCCGGCGGGCCAGGGCGGGGCCGATGCGCGGCAGCCGCTGCAACTCGTCGGCCGGTGCCCGGTCGACGTCCACGCGCTCGCCCGCCCCCAGCGGCCGGGCCAGCGCCTCGACCCGCCGCGACTGCGCCGCCTGGCGCACGAGGTCTCCGCCCGGCAGCTCGGGCGCCACCGCGGCCACCCCCGCCCCCGCGGCGTCGCTGCCGCGCGTGGCCCGGAATGCGGCGCCGACGACCGTGACCACGGCCAGGAAGACCAGCGCGCGCCGCTCGTCGTTGGTGAACACGCGGCCAATATCGCCCGGTGTGATCCGGGCGCGGGCGCCGCCCGCTGCGGCGCGTGGCGAATCAGTGCAGCAGCGCGAGAGCCAGACGCCCGACATCCCCCAGCGCAGCCTCCGACATCTTGTCGGGGGTGTCCTGGAGGGTGTGGTGCCAGGACTTGTAGTTCTCGAACCCGATGACGTCGATGGCCCGGATGCCGGCCTCCAGCAGGGGAACGTGGTCGTCGGTGATGTACCCGCCGTTCACCGGCCGGAACATCGCCCCGAGATGCAGCTCCTCCGCCGTGCTCCACACGCGCTCGACCACCTCCGGGGCGCGGTCCAGCGAGTAGCCCTCTTCGTAGATCTGCTGGTCGCGTCCGCCCACCATGTCCCACAGCACCGCGAACAGCGGCGGGTAGCCGGCCGGCAGGTGCTGCGCGAAGTAGCGGGCCCCGATCAGCACGTCCTTCAGGCTGTCGGCCTCGAACGACCCATAGTCCTCCCCGTCCACGAACAGCAGGTCTACGCCCACGGCCGGAGGGGCCCGCTTGAGCGCGTCGGCCACTTCCAGCAACAGCGCCGTACCGGACGCGCCGTCGTTGGCGCCGGGGATCGGCTGGTTGCGCTTCGCCGGATCGGGATCACTTTCCGCCACCGGGCGGGTATCCCAGTGGGTGACGTACAGGATGCGATTGGGATCGGACGGCCGGAACCGGGCGATGATGTTCTGCAGCGCCAGCGTGTCGCCCGCCGCCGTCACGTGCGTGAACGCCTGCACCTCGACGCTGTCGGCCCGGGTCTTGAGCTCGCGCTCCAGCCACTCCGCCACCGTCCGGTGCCCCGGCCGACCGGGGACCCGCGGGCCCGCCGCAACCTGAGAGCGCACCCAGGCCATCGCCTGCGCTGCATCGAACCGCTGGGCCTGGGACAGGCGGCCGTGACACGCCACGCCGAGGGCCGCCACCGCCACCACCGCCAGGCGTCTCACCGGGGGTTCCCCGCCTGGAAGTTCACCGTCACGGAGAAGGTGAGGACGAACTGCGCAAACTTGCGGTCGAGGTACGTGTCGTCGGTGAGGATGTACCCCAGGGAGACTCCGGCGGAGACATTCGGCGGCATATCGGTGTCCATCTGGAAGTTGTACTGCTGCCGTTGCGAGTCGAGGATCGTGACGCAGTCGCCCGACCCAGCCAGGGTGATGCAGCCCTGCGTATTGCTGGAAGTGTAGCGCAGCGAGGTGCGGATGTCGGACTTGATGGGCAGCACCTCGTACGGCGGCCGGAACGAGAAGCTGAGGCTCGCCGAGGACTCGATGTCGTTGTTCTGCGTCACGCTCCCGGCCTGGTTGGAGAGCGAGCGGCTGACGTTGTAGCCCATGGCCATGTTGATGTGAGACGCCCAGGTGAGCGACAGGCTCACCGGCAGCGACCGCGTCTGCTGGCTCGAGCTCACCCCGCCGATGGTGTCCACGACCGACCCCGTCCCAATCTGGAGCGGCGGCTGCGCCGAGGTCGAGGTCACCACCCGTACCCCCGCTGACGCGCTCACGCTCGAGAGGATCTTCTGGAAAAGTCCGGGATGCGGCGTCCAGGTCCACCGGCCCGAGATGTCGGGCCACGTGGTGTTCGTCTGGTCGGTTTCTGCCTGGCCCACGTCCCGGGCCACCCAGGTCTGCTGCGTGCCGGTCTGGTAGGCTACTGAGACCGACAAGCCGAGCGGCAGGCGCAGCGCCGACGCGAGGCGGCTCTGCTGCGACTGTGACGCCGAAACAGCAAGGTGGCCGTCCTGCGCCCGGAACGCCCCGACGCCCCCCAGGCCGAACTGGTAGGCCGACGAGGGGTCGAAGCCCGCCCGGTAGAACTGCGAGCGCAGGTCGGTGCGGGACGAAAAGTCGAGCGGCGCGAGTCGGTCCAGCCACCGAAGCACGTGCGACGAGTCTCCGAGCAGGACACGGAAGGCGCGCGAGAAGTCCAGCGAGCCGCCCAGATCGGTGGTGCGGGCGTTGGTGAAGGTCGTCGGCAGCCGGAAGCCTCCCGCACTGTCTCCGATGGTCCGCTCCGGCGTGCCGCCGTTGGGGTCCCGCGTCAGGCTGAAGTTCGTCGCGAAGTTGAATCGCGGGTGCAGCCACGAGAACAGGTTGGGCGAGAACGACAATCGTGTCGCCATGTTCCGCGCACTCTCGAACCCCAGTCCGAGACCCATGAAGCGACGCCCCGCCTGGCGGGTCAGGAGACCGAGCGTGGTACTGTCGCCGTAGTCCTTCAGGTCCCGCGTCGACCCGAGGCTCATCCCGAACGACGTGGACTGCAACGGCCGAAATTCGGCGTCCGCCTGGCTGTGGAACGACGCCTGGAGCGTATGCACGGTCGTCGCCAGCGTGTCACTCACCGTCACGATTGGAACGCCGAAGGTAGAGGCATCGGACGTGGCCCGGGAGTAGCCGGCCGAGAAACGGATCGTCGCCGGACTCCAGCGCAGCTCCGCGTTGTCCAGTCCGCGGAACAGGTCGGCCTTGCCGAGCAGGGGAATGGAGCGCAGCAGGTGCGCCAGGAACCGCGGCATATAGCGAAAGCTGCGCGAGGCTGGGAGCACCGAGTAGTCGGCCTGCAAATTCCCCAGCGTCGTGGCGTTCTGCGCGAGCTGGGTCGTCGAGTTGCCGTTCGACAGGGTGCCGGCGAACCCGAGGTTGTCCACCAGCCAGCGCTGCCACCACTTCTTGCCGTGCCGCGACCGCCGCAGCGACAGGCTGTAGTACGCCTGCGTGGTCTGCGGCCGCCGCAGCCCGACGAGCGGGGATGCCAGCACGTCGGTGCCGCTCAGGTAGTACGGATCGTCCGTTGAGCGGTTGAACTGGACTGAGAAGGGCGCCGCCAGGCCCAGCTGGTCCAGGCCCAGCCGGTCCAGATGCACCGTCGAGTTGAACGACAGCTGGGTGTTCGTGTTGTAGGTCGGATCCTCGCCGAGCTGGCGGAACTGGGCATCGCGCCGCGACATGAGGACGTTGACGTCCGCGATGTCGGCCGCCACGACGTGCAGGTTGACCGCTCCGGCGTACCCCGCGTCGTTGACGACCTGCGACAGCCGGATGTCGTCCACCCACACCTCCGAGGTGTCGACCGTTGCACCCGAGTCGCGCATGAAGCCCACCGCCAGCTCGCGCACCTGCGCCAGGTTGGGCGGTGCGACGCTGGGATCGCGGACGTGCACGATGTAGGTGCGCGCGCTGTCGCACTCCACGTACGCGAGCGTGTCGCCTCCGCACATTGCGGCGCCGAACGGCTTCTGACCGCTCAGGAAGCGCAGCTCGATGTCGGCCCGCATCGTCAGCCACCGGCTGAAGTCGGCGACCAGATCCGGCAGCCAGGTCGTGCTGTGCACGTGGGCGCGGAACAGGTAGAAGTTGTTCTCGTCCTGGCCGACCTTGATGTAGAACGACAGTTGGTCGTTGTCCCACCCCGCGCCCCGCCCGCGCGCCCACACATGAAGCTGCCGGTAGCCGAGGAAGTTCTTTTGCCCGTCGGGGAACTGGTAGTACGCCTCGGCTCGCTGGCCGACGGCCACCTCCCGCCCGATGAGCCGCAGCGACCGTTCGTTGATCTGCACCGTCCCGAGCTGCAGCGCCCCGGTCTGCGTGGCCCCCTGGTCGGTGACGCCGGGCGGCGAGACGTACCCCAGGTCGGCGTAGTTCTCGGTCGAGACCGTGCTGGCGATGACCTCGCCCAGGCCCGAGCCGAGGCTCCCGGCCAGGCCGGGGATCGGCGTGTCCGAGCGCTTGATCCACGGCGCGCCGACCAGATTGACCCGCCCCAGCGCGAAATAGAGGGATGAGTCCACGGTCCCTTTGCCGGGAGCCACGATCGTCATCCGCAGCGCCCGGATCTGGCGGATGTCGGGTGCCCCGACCTGGAAGGTGTCGGACCGGAACGGGATCCGGTACAGGCGCCACTTGCCGCCGCTGGTGTCTGCCGGCCCGCCGTCGCGCACCCAGTACTTCTGATCGCCGATGTGAAAGACGTAGCGGAAGTAGCTCTCCTGCACCGCCGCGACCAGTGTGTCGAGGTGCCCGTCCCCGTCGAGGTCGTCGGAGTCGGGGATGCCGTTGTGACGGGTGCACCGTGCCTGCGCGTCTCCCCATGGATAGGCGTGCAGCTGCACGGCCAGGACCGAGGTGCACAACGGAACGTTGTTAAGTTCTCCGTTCGGGCTCAGAATGCTGTCCGCGACAGCGCCGAAAACGCCCACGTCGTTGACGGCGGCGTTCCACGCGTTGGTCAGCGTGTCGCGTTCGGTCTGGAGCTTGCCTTCTTGGAAGCGTCGGCGCCCGGTGTATGTGGTGTCGCCCTTCGAGTCCACGCTGAAGCTCAGCGGCACGAACGACACCGCATCCTCGTAGACGCGGCCGAAGTCGAAGATGATCGAGGCGCCGGCATTGCGGGCGCGACGCGACGGGTCCTCGAAGACCCAGAACTCGAGGTACTCGACCCGGGACAGGTCCACCCCGGTCGCCGACAGGGGCAGCGTCATCGAGCGCCAGCGCGGCGCGCCCGGCGCGTGGGGCAGAACCCACTGCTCAATGTCGGTCTCCGGCGTGGGCAGCCCGCCCTCGGTGTCCGGACGCAACGACAGCCACAGCACGTTCTCGTACGTCTGGCCGGTGCCCTGCAGCACGATGGTCGGGTCGATGTCCTGCGACGTGAACTGCACGGTACCGCCGCTGGAGGTGGAGATGAGATTCTGCCACACCAGCGGCACCGCGTTCGCGTCATAGAACCCGTTCACCGGGTCGATGCCGGTCGTGACGTCGAGCCCATGCGGCGAGGCCGGCCGGCTCCCCAGCGTCCACAAGTTCTCGGTGAGCGGGAGGAACGTTCCGGACTCCCCCTCGAACGTCTCGATCCACGCCTGGCCGGCCTGGTTGGGCGAAGGGCGGGAGGTGGCGAGCTCCGCGTCGAGGGTCACCGTCGAGGGCACGTCGGTATGCACCAGCGGGAGCCGGTTGAGGAGACGGGTCAGCCCGTCCGGCTCGAACCGGAAGTTGCCGGAGATGCCGCCGATGAAATTCGACGACGGCTCGAACCCGAGCGGCGGCCGCGTGAAGTTCGATTGCTGCTGCTGCAGCAGCCCCAGCACCGTCACCGCGCCGTGATCGCCGAGATCATAGCGGGTCTGCAGCCCGTAGATGGACTTGGGCGCGATCGTGAAGCCCGGCTGCTCCTCATACTGGACGTTCACCGAGGTCGGCGCGGCGAACAGCGAATCGGGACTCAGAAAGGTGACCTGGCCGAGCTCGTAGTTGATGGTGTAGTCCACGTTCCGGACCAGGGTCCGGCTGGCGATGCTGATCTTCTCGCTCCCCGGCCGGATCTGCACCGCGCCCAGGCTCAGCGTGCCGTACTGGTCGCCGCCCGTGGCCTGATAGTTGAGCACCAGCTCATAGAGCGGGGTGGGTCCCTGGGTGAGGAGCAGGTAGTTCGGCGTCCGGTACAGCGAGTCGTTGAGATACTGCGGTGGCACCAGCGCGCTGTCGGCAAATGGCTGCAGGCTGGGAAAGACGATGAAGTAGCTCTGCACCGGGGCGCCGTTCGACGGGTCGCTCGCGCGCGGGAAGAGCCGGTTGACCTGGTCGAACTGGGTCTGATCGGTCGTCAGGGCGAGCCCCAGCAGCGCCAGGAAGGTGGCGGCGCCTGAGGCCGGACGCGCCGACTGCGCCACCAGGATGCTGACCTGCAGCCCATTGCGCACCACCGAGTTCACCCCGCCGACGCGGTACGCGTTGCGCATCATGTACCGGAAGGTCGGGAGGCCGGGGCCCACCTGTGGGTCGTTGATCAGGCGCAAGGTGTCTACGCGGTTGGCCTGCGCCGCGACCGGAAACGTGCCGACCGTTTCGCCGGCCGCCGTGATGTAGGAGACGGCCAGGTAGTCGCCGTTGTCGATCTGGTTGGTGAGCGCGAACCACAACCCCGAAGGATCGAGGTAGTAGTCCCGCCCCTGGACCAGCAGCTCCCAGGAGAAGGGCCCGGCCCGCTGCGGGCTGTCGGTGCGCACCGCCACGGCGGGAATGCCGCCGAGGGTCTGCTGCGCCGTCGTCAGCCCGACCGTGCTGCGGCGGCGGTACACGTGCACCTGCAGCACCTGCGACTGCCGCGGCAGTGCGGCCAGGTTGAGGTTCAACACGTCGACGTTGGGGTAGCCCGGCAGCGTCGCCGGGTCCACCACGAAGAAGAACCGGTTCGGCTCATAGTCGCGGTCCATGACCTGCCGGCTGACCGGTTGCAGCGTCTGCTGCCCGATCACGTAGGTGCGGCCGCTCACCACGTTCCCCTGCTGCTGCGCGTAGATCCCGCTGAAATTGACCGGGCCCAGCTGGCCCGACGCCTGCACGCCGAAGTTGTTGGAGGGAATGCCGGCGGTGATGAAGCGCGACGGCGGGGCGCTGAACGTGACGTTGCCCACCTCGACGCGTTGGAGCACCTCGTCCTGCAGGCCCTGGTAGTAGAGCTTGATGTTGTTGGACGCGTCGAACTCGCGCTGCGAGTTGTAGTCCACGTCGAGGTGGACGCGTTGGCCGACGATGCCGCCGGTGCGGACGTCGAACGTGGGGTCCAGGCGGGGCGGCGTGATGGCCGAGGTGCAGCCGGAGGTGAGCACGCTCGCATCCCCCGGCTGGCAGCGGAGGTTCTTCAGATGGTCGTAGCGCAGCTCGAACGTGGCGTGCAGCTGCATCCCGAGGTCGGCGTACCGCTGCAGAACACTCTGCCGGGGAGGACCGGTAACGAACGGTGCCGGGGGCGCCAGCACCGTGGCCGCGGGGGCCCGGATGCCGAAGAGGGAGGCGCTGTCGCCCCCCGCCACCCCGCTCCGCCAGCGGGCCGCCTGCCGTGCCGCCAGGCCCTCCCGCACCGAGTCCGCCCAGCGCCGGGCCGCCGCAGCGGGGTCGGCGCGCGGTGCCACGAGGTACGCAAACGCCGGCGGCAGCGCGAAGTGCAGCGTGTCGGCCGCGAACCGCGGAGGGCGCAGACGCGGCAGCGAATCGGCTTGCTGCGCGATGGCTCTGGGGGCGGTGAGGACAGCGAGAAGAGTGATCGCGACGGGGATCCGCGTCACGTACACCCGCGCTTTCAGTAGTATTCGCGGCGGCGGCTTCGGGGTATTATACGACGCCCTGCGAGGCCCCTCAACCCCGAATCGAGACCCGGTTTAGGCCGTGAAGCTGCTGTCGCGCTACCTGCTCCGAGAGCACCTGCCGCCGTTCGTTTTCGCCCTGGCGGCGTTGACCGGCTTGATGCTGCTCAACCAGGTGGCGAGGCAATTCAGCCAGCTGGTCGGCAAGGGACTGCCCTGGGGCGTGATCCTCGAGGTGTTCGGCCTCTCGGTGCCGTTCATCGTGGCCATGACCTTGCCGATGGCCGTCCTGGTGGCCGTGCTCTACGCTTTCGTGCGGCTCGGCGCCGACAACGAGATCACGGCGCTCCGGGCCAGCGGCGTCAACCTGGTCGCCCTGGTGCGGCCGGTGCTGCTCGCCTCGCTCGGCCTCGCCGTCGTCGCCTTCCTGTTCATCGACCAGGTGCTGCCGCCCTCCAATCACAAGCTGCGGACGCTCCTGGTCGACATCGCCCGGAAGAAGCCGACGTTCGAGCTCAAGGAGCAGATGGTCAACGAGGTGATCCCGCAGCAGTTCTTCCTGCGAGCGGGCCGCATCGACCAGGCCGCGGACCGGCTCAAGGACGTCCAGATCTACGACCTGACCAGCGAGCAACGCCACCGCACCATCTACGCCGACAGCGGGTACATGCGCTTCAACGCCGACCGCACGGACCTCTGGCTCACGCTGTACGACGGCTACGTGCACGATTACGACTGGACGCAGCCCGCCGTGTTCCGTCAGATCTTCTTCCACACCGACTTGGTCAAGAAGCACGGCATCTCGAACACGCTGGAGCGCACGGAAGAGGACATCGGTAAGGGCGACCGCGAGATGTCGGTGTGCGAGATGCGCACCGAGCTCGACCACCATCTGGCCTCGCTGGCGGCGCTGCGGCAAGACCGCGAGACCGTGCTCGCCAACGACCTGCGGACCCTGCTCGGCGTCCCGAACGCGCCGCCGGGCACCACGGCCGCGGCCGGCCCCCAGCAGGGGATGGTCGTCGCCACGCTCTACTGCGGGGCGCTCGGCGGCGTCGGGCGCCTGCTGCGGCCGCAGGCGGCCCACGCCCAGCAGCCCGGGCCTCGCGTGCCGCCGGTCCCGGTCGCGCTGCCGCGCCCACCGTGGCGGGGCCCGGCGCCGGCGCCGGCCACCGGCCCCGGCCGGCCGGCGGACACCTCCGGGATGGCCCTCCGCCTGCGGTTGGCCGACTTCGACGCGCGTTTCACCGCCGTGCGGCAGATGGCGGCCCGCTACCAGATCGAGATCCACAAGAAGTTCGCGATCGCCGCCGCGTGCCTCGTGTTCGTCCTCATCGGCGCGCCGATCGCGCTGCGCTTCCCGCGCGGCGGCGTCGGCCTGGTGATCGGCGCGAGCGTGCTCATCTTCGGCTTCTACTACATCGGGCTCATCGGCGGGGAGACGCTGGCCGACGCGCTGATCGTGACGCCGTTCTGGGCGATGTGGGGGGCGAACCTCGCGATGACCGCGGTCGGACTGGGCTTCTTCCTGCGTCTCAACCGGCAGCGCGTCGCGGCGCGGGGCGGCGCGTGGCGGGACCGGATGGCGGCCCTGCGCGACCGCTGGAGGGGAAGGCGCCGGTGATCCGGGGTCTGCGGGTGCTCGATCGCTATGTGACCGGCGAGTTCGTCAAGATCTTCGCGATCACGGCCCTGGGCTTCCCCGTCCTCACGATTCTCATCGATCTCACCGACCACGTGGACCGCTACATCGAAAAGCACCTGTCCGTGCTGCGCGTCGCGCTCGCCTACCTGGCCGGTGCGCCGGAGCAGGTGTTCTTCATCACGCCGGCCGCTGTGCTCTTCGCCACCGTGTTCTCCGTCGGCTCGCTGGCCCGGCACTCGGAGATCACGGCCGCCAAGGCCTCCGGCATCTCGTTCCACCGGCTGGTGCGGCCCATCTTCGCGCTCGCCGCCGCCGCCAGCGTCTTCGCCTTCTTCCTGGGCGAGTTCGCGCCGCTCGGCCAGGAGAAGCGCGCCACCCTGCTGGGCGAGCGCGAGGTCCGGTCGCAGACCGTGCGCTACAATTTCGTCTACCGCGCCGACGGCGGGCGGATGTACACGATCCGCACCCTCTCCGTGCCCGACCGCGCGCTGACGGGCGTCCAGATCGAGCGGGAGGGCGCCGTGGACCAGGCCGGGGCCGATTCCAGCTTCCCCGGCTACTACCTGATCGCCCAGACCGCCAGCTTCTCGCCGCGGACGGCGTGGACGCTCCGCAGCGGCTCGTTGCGGCTGTTCTTCGGCCGCAACCGTGAAATCGCCTTGACCTTCGACTCCCTCCGGCAGCGGGCCATGGCCGAGCGGCCGCTCGACCTCACCGTCGAGCCGAAGGCGCCGGACCAGATGCGCTATGCCGAGCTGGGCCACTACGTCCGGACGGTGGAGCGCGCCGGCGGCGACGCGAACAAGTTGAAAGTCGAGCGGGCGCTGAAGATCGCCATTCCCTGCACCTGCCTGATCATCGCACTGTTCGGCGCGCCGCTCGGGATCGCCGGCGGCCGCAGCGGCGCCGCCTACGGCGTCGCCGTGAGCCTCGCCACCACCATCATCTTCCTCACCCTGGTGCAGGTGATGAAGGCGGTGGGCGCGGGCGGCGTCGTGCCGCCGCTGCTCGCGGCCTGGCTCCCCAATACGCTCTTCGGCTTCGCGGGCGTGGTCCTATTTGCCAAGGCGCGCACCTGATTCGCCCGTAGTCTGCAGAACCGCAGTCCGCAGACTTCAGAACAGTTGCGAGACGCCGAGTTGCGAGTGGTAACGAGACGCGAGTCTGCAGTTTGAGAGCCGACCCCTCGTTCCCGGCCGCCGTCCACTGGACTGTCATCCGTTGGTACTCACGACTCCCAACCACTCGCAACTCGACGTCTCGCAACTGTTCTGAGTTCGCAGAACTGCCCACTGCCACCTACCAAAAGAGCGGGGGAGCTTTCGCCCCCCCGCCCCGAATGCCGCGGTCGCCCGCGTCCAGCTGTCTACTGGTTGAACATGTAGCGCACGCCCAGCTGCAACCGCCACACGTCGTTCGTGCTCACGACCTTCGTGAACGACTGCGGAGGCAGCAGCTGCGTGCCGACCGTCGCGAGCTGGTACTGCAGGGCACCGTTGGCGTCGGCACCCTTCGCGATCAACGGCCGGTTCGTGACGAAGGTCTGGCTCACGCCCCAGTTCTTGTTGAGCAGGTTGGTGACGTTCAGGATGTCGAGCCGGATCTGGATCGCGTTCGGCTTGCCCGCGATAGCCCGGCCGACGTTCTGGGAAACGCTGAGGTCGGCCCGCCAGACCATCGGCAGGAAGACCGCGTTCCGCTGCGCGTACTGGCCGCGATGAGAGTTGAGGTACTTGTCCTGCTCGATGTAGGCCTCCCACGCCGCCGCCTGCTGCGCCGCGGTGTACGTGACGGCGTTGGCGCCGCTCCCCACGGTCTCCGGAATGAAGTTCATCTCGCTGGTGTTGCGCGGGATGTAGATCAGGTCGTTGTTGGTGACGCCGTCGCCATTCGCGTCGCCGGAGAACACGTAGCTGCCGTTGCCGTTGTTGTTACCGTTGAAGAACACGCCTACCGTGGTCGCGCCGATGCCGACGAAGTCACGGGTGTAGCTCAGCGCCGCGAAGACACGGTTGGCCGGCGAGTACGAGGAGTACCCGACGCCCGGGTTATTCGGGTCGGCGGAGCTGGCAATGCCGGTCCAGCTGCCGTACGCGATGGACCCTGGATCGGTGGTGTTCTTGCTCACCCCGTAGATGTAACCCGCCTTCGCATAGAAGCCGTTGCTGAACGGCTTCTCGAGGACGAACGAGAGGTTGTAAGAATAGCCGACGCCCTGGTTCGTGAGCACGGTCGCGTCGGAGACATTCTTGTAGATCTGGTTGTGGCCTGCAAGCCAGCGCGGCCGGTCATCGACGCCCGAGAACGACGTGTCCGCCGCCGGGAGATTGACGTTCTCGTACGCGATCCCGTTGACGTCCTTGGTGTACAGGAACTCGGCCGTGCCCGTCATGCCCCACGGCAGGCGCTGGTCAACCCCGATGTTGCTGCGCCATACCTGCGGGAACTTGAACTTCGGATCGGTGAGCGCCAGCTCGAAGCTGCTCGCCGGTCCGCCCGTGACCGTTGCCGGTGCATAGGCGTTGGGGTTCGGGTTGAACTGGTAGGCCTGGGTGGTGCTCGCCTGAATGAAGCCCGTGAGCACCCCGGTGTTGCCGATCTGGTTCGAGATCCACACGTACGCGGGGCGCCCGCTGAAGATGCCGCTGCCGCCGCGGATCTGGGTGTTGTGCTGGCCCATCACGTCGTAGTTGAAGCCCAGGCGCGGCGAATAGAGGAGGTTCACGCCCGGGAGCTTGCCGCTGTTGAACTGCACCCGCGCGCCGCTCGCGGAGCGGAACGTCATGGTGTCGGCCACAGCGTTGTCGTACCCGGTATTGCCGAAGCTCGGGGCGTCGACCCGCAGTCCGCCGGTCACCGTCAGGTTCGGGATCGGCTTCCACTCATCCTGCCCATAGACGCCGGAGTACGTCACGTCCAGCGGCTGCACCGGCTGGGTCTGGCCGGGGATGTTCGAATACCGGTACTGGAACAGGCGCACCGTGTCGGGCGCCGTGGTGTGGTTGATGTATGCGTTGGCGCTGGCATAGAAGTCGGCCAGCGAGTTGAACACGTAGACGCTCTGGGCACCCGGGAAGAACACGTTCGTGGAGTGGTACTTCTCGACGCTCACCCCGAACGTCAGCGAGTTCTTCGGCAGGTAGATGCTGTAGTTGTCCTGCAGCTGGAAGCTGTGATACATCAGCTGGTTGTCGGGCGTGAACGGCTCAAACCCGAACGTCGTGAAGGGCTGGCCGGCCTGCAGGATCTCCACCTCCGGGAACCACGGCCCGCTGATGTTCGTGCGGTTCTCGTTGTTCGACGTGTAACCGATGATGAAGTTGTTGGACATCGTGGTGCCGATGGACGAGTTCCACTCGCCCACGATGGAGCGGATGTCCTCCTCAATGCCGTAGTTCGAGTTGGCGAAGGTCAGCGAACTCGTCGTGCCGCGCCGGCTCCCGTAGCCCAGCGAGTTGGAGTTCGAGACCAAGACGTCGGAGCTCGAATTCAGCACGTTGTACCGCACCGTCAGCTTGTTCTTGTCGTTCAGGTTGTAGTCCACCCGTGCGAGGAACCGCCCCGACGGAGTGTTGAAGTTGTAGCCCTGATAGGCCCCGGTGTTGTAGTTGAAGTTGGTCTTGAGATAGCTGCTGAGCGAGTCCAGGGTCGAGGCGTTGACGCGCGTGATGTTGCCGCCGACCGGCTCGCTGCCGTTGTTGGCCAGGAAATACGTTCCCGGCTGGGTGTTGAGGTCGTTCTCGAGGCTGGCGAAGAAGAACAGCTTGTTCCGGATGATCGGCCCGCCGATGTTGACGCCGATATCGCTGTACTTGAACGTGCCCGGATTGAACGTGTTCGGGCCGGCGTGCGTGCCGACGAAGCTGTTGTTGCGCCAGTTGTAGTACAGGGACCCGGTGAACTCGTTGGTGCCGCTCTTGGTGACCATGTTGATGCCGGCACCCACGAAATTGCCCTGGCGCACGTCGTACGGCGCCACGTTCACCTCGACCTGCTCGAGGGCGTCCAGCGCAACCGCCGCGACGCCGGTGCGGTCGCCGGGCTCGCCGGCGAGCCCGAACGAATTGTTAAAGTACGAGCCGTCGATGGTCATGTTGTTGAGCAGGTTCAGCTGACCCACGAACGAGTACCCGGACGAGTTGACGGTGCTCGGGCTGTACTGCGGGGTCAGCCGGAGCATGTCCTCGACCCGCCGCGTGATCGTCGGCATCTGCGCGATCTGCTGGCTCGCGACGGCCGTCGCGGCCCCACTCCGCTCGGGGCTGAACGTGGCGTCGGCCTGGCCGGTGACGGTGATGGCCTCCAACTCCACGGTCACCGGCAGCATGTAGAAGCGCAGATCGGCGCCCACACCCAGCGTCAGGTAGATCTTGTCCTCCACCCGCTGCCGGTAGCCGATGTACGACACCCTCACGCTGTACGGCCCGCCGACGCGCATGCCGGGAATGGTGAACCTGCCATCCTCGCGCGTCGTGGCGGCGTACTGGGATCCGGACGGCCCGTGCAACGCGACCACGTGCGCCCCGACAACCGGGGCGCCGGTGGCGGAGTCCGTCACCGTCCCGGTGATCGCCGCAGTCGTCAGGCCCTGCGCGACCAGCGATCCCGATAGGGCGAGTGTCGCCACCGCCGCTATCGAGATCACTCGAAAGAGAAGCTTACGCCGAGTCCCTACTCTCATAGGAAACTCCTTGAATTATGTGAAGGGCATACTGCGAGGAGCGCCTGCAGCACGCGCCAAAATACGGGTCGAATCAAGAGGCCGCTAGACTCGAAAACGTCACGATTTTTCTCCGGGCAGACCCCCCGAAACACGGCGTCCGGACTCCCCTTCTGCGGTACTTATCGGGCGAGGCGGTTCCAGATCCAGTAGGCCGGCAGCCCGGCGAGAATGACGCCGAACGCCAGGGCGGTGCCCCTCGGATCGCTCACCAGCGCGTTGCCCAGAATCAGCAACGCGCTGAGCAGAAAGAGGATCGGCGGCACGGGATAACCCCATACTTGAACTGGCCGATTCAGGTCGGGCCGGCGGCGCCGCAGCACGAACACCGCAGCCGCGCCCAGCGCGTAGAACGGCCACAGCGCGAGCACGAAGGTGTCGGCCAGCTGCTCGAAGGTCCGCGCCAGGACGAACACGATCCCCAGCCCCGCCGTGAGCGCGATGGCGACCGATGGGGTCTTGAACCGGGGGTGGATGTGCGCCACGCCCCGGAAGAAGAGCCCGTCGTCCGCCATCGCGAAGAAGATTCGCGGGCCGGTGAGCATCGAGCCCGCCAGACCTCCAAAGGTCGAGATCATCACGACGACGGCCACGATGCCGACACCGACGCGCCCCACCAGCAGTTGAGCGGCATCGGCCGCCACCAGCCGCGACCGGGCCACATCGCCGATGGGCATCAGATAGAGATAGGCGGCGTTGACCATCAGGTAGATGAAGACGACCGACCCCGTGCCCAGGAGCAGGGCCCGGGGGAGGTTGCGCTGCGGATCCCTCACCTCGCCACTGACGAACGACACGTCCGCCCACCCGTCGTACGCCCACAGGACCGATACCAGCGCCAGGCCGAACAGTCCCGCGTTGAGGCCCCCGGTGGCGGGCACGAGGCCGGCGAAGTGCCGGAAGTCACCCTGACTCGCTGCAAACGCCACCACGACGAGGCACAGCAAGGCGCCGTACTTGGCCGCGGTCGTCGCATTCAGCACCAGCGCCGACCAGCGGACGCCGACGAAGTTGAACCCCGCGGTCACTGCGATCGCGGCAGCGGCCAGCGGATGCACGGCGGGCGCGTGCTGCGGAAGCTCGGGATTCATCCCGAGGGAGCGGAGCAGATACTCCGCGAAGACCGTCGCGATGGCGCCCAGTGCCGAGGCCCGGATCACCAGCAGCTCCGTCCAGCCAAGCAGGAAGGCGGCCGGCCGCCCGAACCCCTCGCGGACGTAGACGTAGAGGCCGCCCGAGCGCGGATACATCGCCGCCAGCTCGGCGTAGGTCAGTGCTCCACACAGCACCAGCACTCCGCCCAGCACCCATACGCCGAGCATCGGCACGGGCGCCGGCACCCGGCTCGCGATGAGGGCGGGAGTGCGGAAGATCCCGCTCCCGATGGTGGAGCCCACCAGGACTGCCACCGCGCTCCACAGGCCCAGGCGGCGCGGGAGACGCTCGCCCCACTGGTCAGGGGCGGAAACCGGCTCTGAGGGGAGGATGGGCGATGCCGAAGGCACGCGCGAAGATAACGCTAATGACAGGAGGCGTCTCCCCCATTAGCTTTCACGGCTGTTTCGACACGACAATCAATCTCAAACATTCCTACCTGCGGCCTCTCCGTGGCATGGGGAGGCTTGGCTCACGGCGGAGAAACCTGCGATGCACTGGTGGTTCCCGGGCAACGCATCGAGCGTCGGCGGCAAGGTCGATTCGCTGTTCTACGTCATCCTCTACATCACTGGAGCGGTGTTCGTCCTCGTCGAGGCGACGCTGCTGGTCTTTCTGGTGCGCTACCGCAGGCGCAGTGGGCGAACGGCGACGTACGTGGAGGGCAGCACCAAGGCGGAGATCATCTGGACGTCCATTCCCGCGGTCATCCTCGTTTCGCTCGCCCTGGTGAGCCAGCCTTTGTGGTCGAAGATCAAGGACTCCGACACCTACCCCCGGGACGCCACGCACCTCGGTCTCGAGGCCAAGCAGTTCGAGTGGCACGTGACGTACCCGGGCCCGGACGGCAAGCTGGGGACCGACGACGACTTCATGAAGAAGGACTCGATCCACCTGGTGGTGAACCGGGACTACGTGCTCGAGATGACGTCGCGCGACGTGGTCCACAGCTTCTTCGTGCCGGCGTTCCGGCTCAAGCAGGACATCGTGCCCGGGATGGACATCAAGCTGTGGGTGAAACCCACCCGGACCGGGACGTTCGAGCTGGCGTGCTCGGAGCTGTGCGGCCTGGGGCACTACCGGATGCGGGGCGTGGTGATCGTGCACACGCCGCAGGACTACGCCGCGTGGCTGGTGGCGCAGGGTGAGGCCACCCCCGCCGACTCGGCGGCTGCCGCCGCCGCGAACAGTGGAAAGGGCACGCCATGACCGCGACCGCCGGAGCCCCCCTCATGGGGCACGCGCACGCCGACGACCGGTCGTTCATCCGGAAGTACGTCTTCTCGACCGACCACAAGATCATCGGGATCCAGTTTCTCTTCCTCAGCCTGTTCTTCCTGCTGGTGGGCGGGCTGCTGGCCATGGGGATCCGGTGGCAGCTCGGCTTCCCCGGGCAGCCCATGCCGCTCGGGGGCTGGCTGCCGCAAGGGGTGGCGCCGGGGGGCGTGGTCGCGCCCAAGACGTACATCGGCCTGGTGACGATGCACGGCACCTTCATGATCTTCTTCGCCGTGATGCCGCTCCTGGTGGGCGTGTTCGCCAACTACCTGATCCCCCTCAAGATCGGCGCGCCGGACATGGCGTTCCCGCGCCTCAACATGTGGTCGTTCTGGCTGATGATCCCGTCGGGGCTGCTAATGACGGCCAGCCTGTTCGTGCTGGGCGGCTCGGCGGTCGCCGGCTGGACGGTGTACGCGCCGCTCTCCAACGTGCCCGACTACACCGGGGTGCACCTCGGGCAGCAGCTATGGTGCCTCAGCATCGTGGTCTTCGGCGCCTCCTCGCTGCTGGGGTCGGTGAACTACATCACGACGGTGATCAACCTGCGCGCCCCCGGGATGACCTGGTTCAGACTGCCGCTGTCGGTGTGGGCACTGTTCATCACGGCGGTGCTGGCGGTCCTGGCGGTGCCGGTCCTGGCGGGCGCGGTGATCATGCTGCTGTTCGATCAGACGATCGGCACGCACTTCTACCTGCCGGCGGGCGGCGGCGAGCCGCTGATGTGGCAGCACCTGTTCTGGTTCTTCGGGCACCCCGAGGTCTATATCCTGATCCTGCCGGCGATGGGGATCGTCTCGGACGTCATCGCCAACGGCGCGCGCAAGCCGATCTTCGGCTACGCCTCGATGGTGTGGGCGATGGCCGCGATCGCCTTCCTCGGGTTCATCGTGTGGGGCCACCACATGTTCCAGAGCGGCATGAACCCCACGCTGGCCAGCGCCTTCATGGTCTCGACCATCGTGATCGCGGTCCCCTCGGCCATCAAAGTGTTCAACTGGCTGGGCACGCTGTGGCGCGGCAGCATCCACTTCACCACGCCGATGCTGAACGCCCTGGCCTTCGTCTCGATGTTCATCATCGGCGGGCTCTCCGGCATCTTCATGGCCTCGACGCCGGTGGACATGTACATCCACGGCACCTACTTCATCGTGGCGCACATCCACTACGTGCTGTTCGGCGGGAGCCTGTTCGCGATCTTCGCCGGCATCTACTTCTGGTTCCCGAAGATGTTCGGCAAGCAGCTCGACGAGCGGCTGGGCAAGGTCCACTTCGCCCTTACGTTCCTGTTCTACAACCTGACCTTCTTCCCGATGCACATCCTCGGCATCGGCGGCGAGATGCGCCGGATCTACGATCCGACGGTGTACGAGTACCTGCGGCCGATGCAGCCGATCAATGTCTTCATCACGTTGAGCGCGTTCCTGCTGTTCACCTCGCAGCTGGTGATGGCGTGGAACATCGTCCGCACGCTGGCCAGGGGGAAGCAGGCCGACAGCAATCCGTGGCGCGACTGCGGCCTCGAATGGACCGTGTCCTCACCGCCGCCGCACGGAAACTTCGCCACCACGCCCACGGTGTACCACGGCCCGTACGAGTACAGCGTGCCAGGCGCCCCGGCGGACTACACCCCGGTGAACCAGCCGCCGGCGAAGATCGAGGAGTCCCGCCGATGACCGCCCCCGCCGCGGCGGCACCGCGCCAGGTCGCGCCGCAGGGCAGCGTCGGCGTCCACACCCAGAAGCTGGGGATGTGGGTCTTTCTGGCTTCCGAGGTGATGTTCTTCACGGCGCTGATCGGCTCGTACATCATCCTGCGCTGGGGCACCACCGCGGAGTGGCCGGAGCCGCGGACCGTGCTGGCGATCCCGGCCACGGCGCTCAACACCTTCATCCTGATCTGCTCCAGCGTCTCGATGGTGAAGGCGTATGCCGCCGCCACCAGGGACGACCAGGCCGGGCTCAAGCGGTGGCTGCTGCTCACGGTGCTGGGGGGCGCGACGTTCGTGACCGTCCAGGCCTTCGAATACCACCACCTGATCGAGAAGGGCTTCCTCCCCAGCTCGGGGCTGTTCGGTGCGACCTTCTATACGATGACGGGGTTCCACGGCCTGCACGTCACCTGCGGCGTGCTGAGCATGATCTGGGTGACGATCCGGGCGTTCCGCGGCAAGTACGCCGGCGGCAAGTACCAGGGCATCGAGACGATCGGCCTGTACTGGCACTTCGTGGACCTCGTATGGATCATCCTGTTCACCATCGTCTATCTCATCTAGGTGTCCAGATGCGAGAGCACGGAGTGCAGAGCAGTTGCGAGACGCCGAGTTGCGAGTGGTTGTGAGAAGTGAGACGGCAGCACTCGGAACTGCACTGACCACCTCGCCTCCTCCAAGGACGAGACATGGAAGCGGCTGAACACAAGGCACCCAATTACATCGCCGTCTGGGCGGGGCTGGCCGTCCTGACGGTGGTCGAGGTGGCGGTGGTCTACCTCCGCCTGCCGCGGCGGCTGACGATCGTGTCGCTGGTGTTCCTGGCGCTGTGGAAGGCGATGCTGGTCGCGCTGTACTTCATGCACCTCAGGTTCGAGCCGAAGCGGCTGCTGTACATCGTGCTGGCGCCGCTCCCGCTGGCGGTTATCCTTGTGGTAGCCGTCATGCACGGGTTCCGGGCGCCGTGATCAATTTCCACAAGGTTCTGATCGTCACCGCGATCGTCTTCTGCGCCTTCTTCGCCGTCTGGGGATGGCGCGAGCACCAGCAGACCGGCACCACCTGGAGCCTGGCCTCGTCCATCGCCTTCGCGGTGTTCGCCGTCGGGTTCGCCGTGTACCTGAGGTTCCTGCGGAGATTCCTCGGCAAGTGAGCGAGCCGGCGGAATACCGGCCCGCGCTGCACCGCTACGCCCTCGTCGTCGCAGCCGCCACGGCCGCGCTGCTGTTCATCGGTGGGTTGGTGACCAGCACCGGCTCGGCGCTCTCGGTCCCCGACTGGCCGCTCTCCTTCGGGAAGGTCTTCCCGCCGATGACGGGCGGCGTGCTGTTCGAGCACGGCCACCGGATGGTGGCGGCCGCCGTCGGCCTGTTGACCATCGTGCTGGCCGGGTGGCTGTGGCGCGCGGAGCCGCGCCGCTGGGTGCGCCGGCTGGGCGTCGCGGCGCTGGCCGCGGTGGTTCTGCAGGGCGTCTTGGGGGGCATCACCGTCCTCCTCAAGCTGCCGGTCGCGGTCGCCGTGGCGCACGCCGGGCTCGCCGAGATCTTCTTCTGCTTGACCGCGGCCATCGCGCTCGTGACCTCGCGCGGCTGGCTGGAGCCGCCCGGCCCGACGTCCGACTCGGGCCGGCCGTCGCTCCGCGCCCTGAGTGCGGCGACCGTGGGGTTTGTCTACCTCCAGGTGCTGGCGGGCGCCCTGGTGCGGCACAGCGGCGCGGGGCTCGCGATCCCCGACTTCCCGCTCGCCTTCGGGCAGCTCTGGCCTTCCGTGGACTCCAGGCTGGTCGCCTATCAGCTGCTGCACCGGGCCGGGGCCGTCGTGGTGGCCGCCCTCGTCATCTGGACCGTCGCCGTCACGCTGCACCGGCACGGCGACGTGCCGGCGCTCCGCCGGCCGGCCCTGGCGCTGGCGCTGCTGCTGGCGTGGCAGATCTACCTCGGTGCGGCGATCATCTGGACCCGCAGGGCGGTCATGCCGACCACGACCCACGTGCTCTCCGGCGCGTCGGTCCTGGTGACGTCGCTGATCCTCGCACTCCGCGCCCGGCGGCTGCTGGCGCCCCAGGCCGCGAGCCGAAAGGACGCCGCCGCCCGCGCCGCCGCATGAGCGGTTGGACCGGCAGCCACACGCTCGTCCCCGCACGCCGGCGCCTCTCCGACTTCGTCGCCCTCACCAAGCCGCGCATCACCTTCCTCGTCGTGCTCACGGCGATGGTCGGGTTTCTCGCGGCGCGCCGCGGAGCGTGGGACCCGGTGCTGCTGCTGCGGGCGCTCGCAGGCACCGCGCTCGTGGCTGGGGCGGCCAGTGCCCTCAACCAGTGGGTCGAGCGCGACGCCGACGCTCTGATGCGCCGGACGCTGCGGCGGCCGCTCCCCGCGGGCCGCCTGGTGCCGCGTGACAGCGTGGTGTTCGGCCTGGTGCTCGCGGCGGTCGGCACGGCGTACCTGGCACTCACCGTGGGCGTCCTCGCCGGCGCCCTCGCCGCCGCGACAGCGGCCAGTTACCTGCTCGTCTACACGCCGCTCAAGCGGGTGACCTCGCTGGCCACCGTGGCGGGCGCAGTGCCCGGCGCGATCCCGCCCATGATCGGCTGGGCGGCGGCGCGCGGCCGGCTCGACGCCGGCGCCTGGGTGCTCTTCCTCATCCTCTTCTTCTGGCAGATGCCGCACTTCCTGGCGCTCGCCGCCCTGTACCGCCGCGACTACGCGCGGGCCGGATTCCGGGTCCTCTCGGTCGTGGATCCGGACGGCGCGAGCACCGGCCGCCAGTCGGCGCTCTACGCGCTCGCCCTGCTCCCGGTGAGCCTGATGCCGGCGTTCCTGGGGATGGCAGGCCGGGTCTACTTCTTCGGCGCCCTCGCCCTGGGACTCGGGTTCCTGTTCTACGCCCTGCGCTTCGCGCTGCGGCCCGGCGCCCAGGCGCAGGCCTCGAGCCTGTTCCACTACTCCCTGCTCTACCTTCCGGTCCTGTGCACGCTGATGGCCCTGGGTTGACCGAACCCGCGGTCCGGATCCGGGAGCTGCGGCATCACTTCGGCGACCGCGAAGCGCTGGCCGGTATCTCCCTGGACGTCGGCCGCGGAGAACTGCTCCCGCTCCTCGGCCCCAACGGCAGTGGGAAGACCACCCTGTTCAGGATCCTCTCCACCGCGCTCCTCCCGACCAGCGGTTCGGTCACCGTGTGCGGCGCCGACGTCGTCCGGGAACCCGCGCTGGCGCGCCGGGCGCTGGGGGTGGTGTTCCAGGCGCCGAGCCTGGACCGCAAGCTCACTGCCGCCGAAAACCTCCGGCACCAGGGGCGCCTCTACGGCCTGCACGGCCGGGACCTCGAGAGCCGGATCACCGCCGCACTCGAGCGCGTCGGCCTGGCCGGCCGCTCCGGCGAGCGCGTCGAGCAGCTGTCGGGCGGCCTCGCCCGTCGCGTGGAGCTGGCCAAGGGAATGCTGCACCGCCCTCGGCTGCTGCTCCTGGACGAGCCCACCACCGGACTCGATCCCGCCGCGCGGCGCGAGTTCTGGATGTACCTGGACGCCGTGCGCGGCGAGACCGGCGCGACTGCGGTGGTGACAACCCACCTGATGGAAGAAGCGGAACGCGGCGACCGGATCGCCCTGCTGGACGAGGGCCGCCTGGTTGCACTGGGAACGCCGGCGGCCTTGAAGGCGGAGATCGGCGGCGACGTCATCACCCTCGAGACGGACGACGCTGAGAGCCTCGCCACTGCCATCGGGGAACGGTTCGGCTGCCGGGCCGAGGTGGTGGAGCGGGCGGTGCGGGTCGAGCGCGCTCGCGGCCACGAGCTGGTGCCGCAACTGGTCGATGCGTTCCCCGACGCCATCCGCGGCCTCACGTTGGGCAAGCCCACCCTGGACGACGTCTTCGTGCACCGTACCGGCCATCGCTTGCGCCACGGAGCCGGCGAGGCGGACACGTGAGCATCTTCTTCCTTGCCGTCTGGACCCTCTGGCAACGCGAGTTGGTGCGGTTCTACCGCCAGCCCAGCCGCGTGATAGGTGCCCTCGCGCCGCCGGTGCTGTTCTGGCTGTTGATCGGCGCTGGGCTTGGCCCGTCGTTCCACGCCCCCGCCGCCGCCGAAGGCACCAGCTACCTGGCGTATTTCTTCCCCGGGGTCGTGATCCTCATTCTCCTCTTCACGGCGATCTTCTCCGAGATCTCGATCATCGAGGACCGGCGCGAGGGCTTCCTCCAGGCGGTGCTCGTCTCACCGGCGCCGCGCGCGAGCGTGGTGCTTGGCAAAGTCCTGGGTGGGACGACGCTGGCCCTGTTGCAGAGCGCGCTCTTCCTGCTGCTGGGGCCGGCCATCGGACTCCGGGTCCCATCGGTGGGCGCGCTGGCCATCCTGGCCGCCGTGCTCTTCCTGCTCGCCTTCGCGCTCACGGCGCTGGCTTGCGCTATCGCCTGGTGGCTCGATTCCACCCAGGGCTTTCACGCCATCATGAACCTCTTCCTGATCCCGATGTGGCTCCTGGCGGGCACGCTGTTTCCGATCGCGGGCACGCCCGGCTGGCTGGGCGCGGTAATGCGCGCCAACCCGCTGACCTACGGGGTGGCCGCCCTGCGCCGCGCGCTGGCCCCCGCGGACGCGGCCGGTCTTCCGGGCTTCGCTCTCTCGCTGACCGTGACCGCGGCCTGTGCGGTGCTGGCCTTTGGGGCGGCGGGCTGGGTGGCGTCGCGCAGGCCCGCCCGGTGATCGCGACCGCCGACCTCCCGGCCCTCAATGCCACGCTCAACGGGGCCACGGCGGTGCTGCTGTGTTGCGGCTATGTGATGATCCGGCGTCGCAACCCCTCGTCGCACAAGGCATTCATGCTCTCCGCCCTGGGCGTCTCGACGCTGTTCCTGGCGTCCTACCTGTGGTACCACGCCCACGCCGGGCTGCGGCATTTCACGGGGCGGGGCTGGATACGACCCGTCTACTTCGCTATCCTCATCTCGCACACGGTGCTGGCAGCGGCGATCGTGCCCCTGGCCCTGACGACGGTGTATCTCGGGCTCCGGTCGCGACACCCCACACATGAGCGCATCGCCCGGTGGACCCTGCCCCTATGGCTGTACGTGTCGGTGACCGGCGTCATCGTCTACCTGTTGCTCTACCGGCTCTTCTCCTAGCAGCCGCTCCTTCCGCGTGGGCACAGGGCACGCACCAGGATCTGGCCCACGGCCCGCTGGCGAAGACGATGTTCTGGACGGGCGCCCTGATCGCCCTGATGCCGGTCGCCCTGGGGCTGATCGTGCTTGGGGTCGTGGTCCACACCCGGCGGGAGCGCCGGCGCCAGCGAGACTCCGGTGAGCCATCCTGATCCAGCCGGCTTGGCCCTGGGCCTACCGCCCGTATTGCTCGTGGACGACGACGACGACCTGGCCCACGTGATTTCACGGGCGCTCGAGCGCCAGGGCTACGAGGTGCACCGGGCCCGCACCGGCAGCGAGGCGCTGGCGTCGCTCCCCAATCTCCAGCGCCTCGCGGCCGCCGTCGTGGACCTGGTGCTCCCGGGCGCCGGTGGGCTCGACGTGGTGCGCGGCATCCGCAGGGCCTTTCCCGGCTGCCGCATCGTGGCGATGACCGGGCTGGCCGAGCCGGTGCTGGAGCAGGCGTTTCACGACGCCGGCGCCGACGTCTTCCTCGCCAAGCCGGTCGAGCTCGCCGAACTGTTCAAGGCGGTGACGGCGCACCACTAGCTGCACGTCTTTCCCGGCTAGCCGGAGCTCTCGTGCGTCCGCGTGTGCCAACGCCCTGCCCCCGAATCTGCCCGGAAAACGAAACGCCCCCGGCCGAAGCCGGGGGCGCTCGCATTCGGAAGTCGTCTGATCCCTACTGCAACGTGATCGTCAACTGGTACACGATCGTGAAGTCGACGTTGAAGCCGAGGACCCCGACCCAGTACGTGTCGGCCGGCAGGGCGGAACTCGTCGTGCCCTTTTCCGGCTGGTTCGTCGTCGCGGCGGCGAAGCTCAGCAGATCTGCCGCCGACTCGTCGCACTTCGTGGTAGAGTTGCAGATCAACATATCGATGTCTTCAGTATACGCCGTCGTGTTCGGCGCGGTCGTCGTGTACGGGTTGCCGCTCCCGAACCACGCGGTCTGGCCGCTGATCTTGTGAGCCGCAGTGGTCGTGAACGTCCAGAAGTCAGCCGATTCGCCGCCTACGTTAGCCGCTCCCGGCAACGCGCCAAAGACGCTCGCCGTGTTCGAAGCGCCGATCGTAATGGTCTTCGCCGCGGCCTGGGACGTGACATCAGGCAGATCCACGTCCGCGTTCACGCTGTCGATCGGGAAGTTGGCCGGCGTCGTCAGGTACGGCACGGTCAAGCCACCCGGGATGATCACGTTCGTGATCCGCACCGGGCCGCCGCCGCCGCGCTTGGCGAACGCCTTGAGCGTGGTCGCCGAACGCGAGAGCATCCACGTGGTATCGCTGGTGTTGATGGCCAGGTTGCCGGCCAGGACCGTTGCGAGCTTGCCCGCGGCGGTGCTGAAGGTGTAGCCGGTCGGCGCCGTCACGGTGATGGTGTCGCCCAACAGCCCGCCACCCACGCTCACGTTGGCGTTCGGGAAGGAGGCCCCGTTGATCGTGAAGGACGCCGCCGTGATCATCGCCGGGACTCTCACCGTGCCCAGCAATGCGTTGGTGACCGTCACCGGGCCGGTGTAGTTCACCGGCGAGAGCACGTTCATGGTCGTCGCGTTCGCGCTCAGGATGATCGCCGCGTTCGCGGCGCTCCCGAAGGCGGCGCTGGTCTGCGCATCAAACGTCATATACGAGGGCGCGGTGATCGTCATCGTATCGCCCACCTGCGTCACGGTGCCGAGGAAGCTGGCCTCGTTAGCGGTGTAGCTCCCGCCGGTCTTGAGCGACGCGATCCGGGCGTTGCCGACCTTCGGCAGCTTGACGGTCACGACGCCGGTGTACGACGGCCCGCCGTTGAGGACGCTCATCGTGTTGGTGCCGCGGCTCAGGACCGTGGCCGTGGTGGTGCCGTAGGCGATGGTCGTGGAGCCGTCAACCGTGAGCGCCGCGTTGCCGGTGAGCGTGAGAGTGTCGCCCACCTGCGTGATGGCGCTGGCGGGGATGGTCGCGGTCGTCGTGGTGTAGCTCACCGGCGTCGTCAGCGTCGCGATCCGTGACACACCGACGTTGGACTTGCTCACCACCAAGGCACCCGTCGCGCCGGTCGGCGCCAGGACGAAGAGGTGCAAGCTGTCGAAGCCGATAATACTATCGGCCTTCCCGCCCACTGCCACACGGGACAGCGCGTCGAAGCGGACGCGTCCGGCCGCGGTGACGGTCGTCGTATCTCCGGCCTGCGTGACGGTGCCAGGATACGCGAACCCGGCTGCTGTCACGGTTGCTGGCGTGGCGCTGTTGATCGAATCGAGCGTCGCAACGCCGAGCCCCACGGTCTGCAACTGCACGAAGCCGGCGTAGCTGGCCGGCGCCAGGACTTCGCCGTGGGTCGGGTCGAACACGATGCCCGTGTCCGCGGCACCGAACAGCACCACGGTCGAGGTGGTGAACGGCTGGATCCCGTTCGTGAACGCAAAGTTGACCGTGTCACCCGTCTGCGTGATCGCGCCCCGGTAGCGGACCCGCGAGAAGAGGAGGCTGTCCTTCGTAATGAGCGAATCGAGCGGCTGCGTCCCGACGGCCGGGTTCGTCGTCACCATCTGCACGTGCTTCAGCACAACGTGGCCGGACGCCCCCTTGGTGAAGACCACCGAAATCCGGCTCGCCGTCTTGGACGTCACGAAGCCAGCCGACGTGCCGGTGGGGCCCGTGGCGTACGCGCCCACCTGGGACGTGTCGAAATTGAGGAAGCCCGTACCGTTCACCACCAGCGTATCCAACGTGGAGTACCGCACGGTGTCCGGCGGAACGGGAGGCGGGCCGGCCGAGAACGGGATGATCAGCGTGTCCGGGCTGGCCGCGCCGGCCGCAGCATACTGCGACGACGGCACCAGCGCCGGGACGTTCATCACACGAACGGTCGCCGTCAGGCCGCGTGTCTTGAGCGTCACCGTCGTGATCCCGCCCGTCGGGCTCTTGCCGAGGATGAAGGCGCGCGTGAAGTAATTGCCCGGGACGATGGTGGTGTCCTTGTCCACGCGTGCGATGGTCGTATCGCTCGACGTCCAAACGGCGTCCGTCTCCGGCAGGACATTGCCGCCGTTATCCTCCACCGAGGCCTGCACGGTAGTGCTGTCGCCGGTGACGACGTAAATGGACGTGTGGTCCAAGTTCACGATCGTCGGGCCGCTCCGCAGGCTGCTCACCGGGTCCTTGAAGCAACCCGCGGCGCCGGCTGCCACGAACGCCACCGCAAGCAGAACCAGACTTTGACGCTTCATGATTACCCTCGCGCTCAAGTAGCGTGATTTCTACGGCGCACCGCCATGCTACTGCTGCGTGTCCAGCGTCGAAATACCGAGGAACCGCGCGACATCGGTGTAGCTTTCGGTCCCCAAGATCTGCTGCCAGTTCTGAAGGCCGGGCTCCTGCCTGTCATTGGAACCGACCAGCTGATAGTGCCCGACCCCCGTCTGATCAACGAACACGTAGTACCGCTGGCGGCCCCGCGTGTACTTCCACACCTCGTACGGCTGCGGGGACGCCGCGGGACGCTGGAGGATATCGTCCCACCGTCCATTCCTCAGGAATATTCTCCCGCGATCGGTGCGCCAACCTGGAATCTGTGCGGCGCCGCCCTCGCGGAACGCTCCATTGGCAAAATTCACCAACCCGTAAAACTCCACCATCGCCTGGTTGACGCCGATCCCGTGCGTGAGGTCCTTCTTCGCCCAGAAGGAAATCAGGAACCTCCGCTTCCCGTCGACCGACAGCTGGTCGTAAATGCCCCGCTCTCCGGGCTCCAGCAGGTAGGCCAGCGGCGCGTACAGCGAGTCGAGCCCGGCCTCGGTCGCATCGGCCAGATCCAGCGGATCGTGGGTGGGCGCGGGCGGCGTCACATTTGCCGCTGCCACGTCGCTCATCGTACCCATCACGAAGGGCGCTTCGTCCACCACCGTGCTGTCACCCAGCGTGACGGCGAGCTGCAGCGTGTAGCGTCCCGCCGGCAAGCCTGTCAGATCCACCGATCCCCGGGCCGCCCCGCCCGCTGCCGCAAACCGCACGGTACGGGGAGGCGTCCGCACCACGGTCCCGCGCGCGGCGCCCAGGACGGCCACGGCAATCCGGCCGTCGAGGGAAGCACCCTGCCAGGGATAGACCTCGGCGTAGTACGAGAGCGCCGCCTCGGTCGGCGTGAGGTGCGGAACTGGAGCGGTCCGCATCAACAGACCCCCTCGCTCGATCTCCCCGGCGGCCGCCCCCCCGCTGCTGTCGGGGGCCGACATCCGCACCGCCGTAGCCAGGAGCAGGTCCGACAACTGCGGTCGCACCGGATACGCGCTGACATCGACCGCCCGCTCGATCGCGGGCCCCGACTCCGGGATCGCCCGCACCACCACCCGGTACCGGCCCGGCGCGGCCCGGAGGTCGAACGTCTCGACCGCCGTCGCGCCGCGTGCCGTGGCCACCGCCGCCGGCACCTCTCTCGACCAGTCGCTGTGCTGCAACTCCAGTCCCGTACTGTCCGACACCGAGACTTCGACCCGGTAGTGGATCGTCTGCCCCCCGCCTGACACGACCGCGCCCAGGCGTAACTCGCACACCCCTTCGATTGTCGTGGTCCCGCTGCCCGGCGAGTAAAACCGCACCGCACTGATCGCCAGCGGTTGCTCGCCGCTCTGCCCAGTCACCGCCGGCGCGGCCAGAAGCATCCCAACCGCCGCCAGCGCCACTCTCACCTTCCGCATCCAGACCTGCCGGCAGGGGCGGGGGAGCCGCGAGGCTCCCCGGCCGCCCGCCCAAGATTGTCAGCCTACCAGGTGAACCCCACGGTGAGCATGTTCACGCCACCGAGAAGGCCCAGGTTCTTGTACGCATAGTCAACGCCAACACCGAAGCCCGACGTCCCGGGGCGGTAGAACACGCCGCCGCCGGCGGACATGCGGTACATGCTGGTGCCGCCCACCGAGCTCGTGAAGCCCGCATAGCTCGAGCTGTTCTGATCCGGGAGCGTCACGTTGTTGTCCGGGGCGTAGGTCACGCTGGCGCGGCCCGCGACCGAGAAGCCGGACGAGCCCAGCGACAGGCCGTACTCGCCGCCGAAGTTGAATCCGGGTTCGTTGTTGTTCGGCTGCGTGAACTCGCCCATCACCGAGAGCCGGCCGGCCGAGGTCTGGAACACGTCGTACGAGAGCGCCACCGCGAACGTCGTCGGCAGCGACCAGTCCTTGGTGCTGAGCTGCGCCGTCGCCGGCTCCTGCGGTACATCCGGCTGACCCGCCGGCGGCGTCCGGGTGATGTTCACCGTGAGGTCACGCCCGCCCGACGCCGCCAGTGTGGTGCCCAGGTTCTCGACCACGAACGCCGCCCGCATGGCGTGGCCACCGATCAGCGCGTGGAAACTGGTTCCGAAGTCCACGGCGAACGCGTCGCCGGAAGTGGTCCCCAGCTCGTCGCTGATGAACTTCGCGGTGAGGCCGGCGGAGAACCGGTCGGAGAACTGCTGCGAGTACGTCAACCCGGCCACGGTCTCGCTCACCGAATACACGTCACCACTCAACCCGGTCGGGTCGTCGACGGTGTACACCGGCTGATTGCTGAAGCCGAAGTTCGCCACCGACACCCCGATGGCACGCGAGCCGCCGCTCATCGGGAACCCGATGGCCGCCCACGCGTAGCTGGTGCCCGCGACGTAATTCATCGTGGACGCCATCGCGCCGGAGTGCTCCATCTGCGACAGGCCGGCGGGATTGTAATAGACGGCCGAGACATCCGTCGCGAGAGCCGAGAACGCCCCTCCCAACGCAGTGCCTCGAGCCGACGGAGCCAGCAGCAGGAACTCCGCCGCGGTGGTCCCGTATCCCGTGTTGTCCGACGGGATCTGGCCGCACTGCGCGACGGTGCCGCCGCACACCGGCGTTTGGGCCCGTGCCTCCTGGCCCAGCAGGAACGAGGCGGTCAGCAGCGCGGCGCCAAGCAGGACGAAACGATTACGCATGCGAACCTCCGCGCGGGCCGGGGCAGAGCCCCGGCCCGCTTCGGGACGTTTTACTGAGCGTAGTTGACCACGGTGAACCGGCCGATCTTGGTCCGGCCATCGGCCGCTTCGACGTGGTAGAAGTACACGCCGCTGGCCACGAACTGGTTGTTACGGTTGCGGAGATCCCACACGGTCATCCCGCCATTGGTCGGGTCGTTGTGGGTCAGGACCCTGACCAGGATCCCACTCACGCTGTAAATCCGGATGATGCACTGCGAAGGCAGATTGACGAACTCGAGCACCTTGTTGTTGGCCGAGGTCTCGAGCGCGTTGGTCACGTAGTACGGATCCGGCACGGTGTGGATCTTGGCGAACGTCGTGTCGGACGTCGCGCTCGTGGCCGTCGAGCCTTGGAACTGCACTTGGGCCACGAGGCCCGGCACCGCGGGCGGCCGGGTGGCATCCACCCAGGCGAACGAGCCCGCAGAGCCCGTGATGTCGCCGGCGTAGGTCCGGAGATTCCAGACCGTGCCCGCCGCCGGCAGGGCTGCCATCTGCATCAGGAAGAACTGCCCCGCGATGTAGAAAATGAACCCGTTGCCCGTGGAGGCGGGCGCCGCCGCCCCAAAGGCGGACGACCCGAACACCACCGGCTGCAGCAACGCGTGATTCATCAGGAACGCCGGCGTCTGGGTCGGACCGCCGCACGCCTGCGCGTTGCTCATACTACCCCCCGCCAGCAGGGTCGGGGTCGGGGCGACGCACAGCACATCCTGCCACGTCAGCACTCCGTTGTTCCCGTCACCCGTCAACGCCGCGCTCGTGTTGGTGAACGACGAGTCGTTGAGGATGCCCCACGACGCGCGAAGAATGGAGTTGAACGGCACCTTCACGTTGTGCGTGACGTCCTTCACGGAGTCGATGGCCCCGTTGGCATTCCAGAACACCTTGAAGTCCGCGGCCCGCGCCAGATACGACGTCATGGCTTCGAGCTGCCGCAGCGGCTGGCTGGGCGCCGACGAGTAACCCTCGATGAACATCACCTGGACGCCGGAGCCGAGGCTGCCCGCCGTCTGCGCCAGGTTCGGCATCGGCGAGGTGCCGCAGGTGCCGACGCCGGGACTGCACATCCCGCCGTTCGGGTTAGCCGTGTTCTCGTTGGCCGTCCCGACCCACCAGCGCGGGCCCTGGAAGTTGTTGTTGCCGGTCGGCGCGCTGTTTGCCGAACCGCGGCCCCAGTTGGTCAACTCCCAGGTGCCGGGCCAGCTCAGCGAGAGATTGCCGTACAGCGTGTAGGTGGAGTCGCCGCCATAGCGCGTGGACTTCGCCTGCACCCCGTTCAAGGCCGGGAAGGGACCGCCCGTCGAGCCGGTCCCGTTGGTGAGATCGATCAGCACCGAGGCCGCATTATGGACCGTCCCCGCCGCCGACGCGGTCGTGTAGTAGTAGGTCCCCGCCGCGCCGTTGAAACCATCCGCCGGGACGATAGAATCGATCGTCACCGACAGGCTGCCGCTATTGACGATCTGCGGCACGTACGCGACGAAGCCGAGGCCAAGGCCGTTGGTAGGCGCCATGGGCCCACTGAATTCACCGGTCGCTGCACTCAGGGTCGGCATCGTCCCCGTCAGGGGCTTGCCGTCCGCCCCCACGAGCTGGGTCGCGCCCAGGGAGCCCGCGGTCTCCTGGCCGGAGTTGGCCCGCGCCGTGACGCTCTTGGTAATCATCGACGACTGCAACGACGACGGCCCCGACTTGACGCTGTTGATGTCGAACGCCGTGACGGCGTAGAAGAACTGGACGCCGTCGGGCAGCCCGTTGTCCTGGTAGGCAAACGGCACCCCGTTGTCCTTCAGCGCCGGATAGCCCGTCGCGCCGCCGGTCACCGCGGTGTCCGCAGCGATGATCAGGATGTTGCCGTTGGTGAGCTGCACCCGGCCGCCGGCCGGGATCTGAATGACGTTCCCCGCCAGCGCGTACGCGTAGCTCGGGCCCGTGCCGTCGGGCTTGAAGGGCACCACGCAACTCGTGGTGACGCCGAGCTCGGGCGCGCACTGGTTGCCGTCGAGGTTCGGGTCGTAGAGCTGGCCCGTGTAGTCGATGAAGCTGGTGGTCGAGTAGTCGAACTGCGCGACCACCGACATCTCGGACGCGGTCCGGCCGCGCCAGATCCGGTACCCCTCCACGTCGAACTGCCGGTAGTCCGGATCGTACAGCGGGTTAGCCACCCCATTGCTCAGCGGGCTCTCCGCCACCGCGAAGTACGGGTCGCCCACCGTTTCCGTGGCCGACCTCTCCCAAACCACCGTGACGGTGCCGTCGCCCGGCACCAGATAGAAGTTCGGCGACTCGGGCGCGAACGGGAGCAGGAACTTGTTGTCGAACACGGCCTGCGCCACCAGCGCCTTCCCCAGCAGGGACCGCGGGACAGTCTGGACTTCGTCCTGCGTGATGCGGCCATTGCCGTCCAGGTCGCTGAACTGGCCCCACCCCATCGCCCGCTCGACCGGCTCACGGATGAGCCCGTTGGCGGCCGTACAGTTGGTCGTGCACACCCGCGTGCCGCTGGCCGTCCCCAAGGCTGCCAACGATTCCGGCTGGGCCGGGAAGCCAGGCACGTAGGAGAAGTTGCCGCTGGAGACATAGGGCTCGATCTGGCCAGCGGGCATCGCGTAGATGCCGTTCGCCGTCGCCGCCCACTTGTGGACGGGCGCCGCGAAGATCATCGCCACGACGATCGTCTGCGACTGCCCCGGCGCCATCTCGAACGGGCCCGACGCCTCGTAGAAGCGGGTGTCGGCGAACGCCTGAATCGCGGCGCAGGTGTGCAGCAGGATCGGGTCGGAGTTGCAAACCCCGTCACCCAGCGCGGGGCTGACGTGTCCCGAGATGTAGCGGTACATCTGACTCACGCCGACGGCGTCGTTCAACAGCCCGCAGCCGTTGCACGTGTTCCCCCACACGCTGATCCCGTACTCCCGGGGCGGACTGCTCCCCGGGATCACCGGGCTCTTCAGGTACTTGACCGCCTCAAACCCCGTCGTGGGGTAGAAGGGGTCGCTGAAGATGTTGGCCGGGTACTGCCACAGCGGCTCGTCGTAGTTCGACTTCAGCACCGAGACGAGGCTGAACGGGAAGACCGCCGTCGAGTAGTTGTAGCTCGCGTTCCCCTCGTCCGGGTCCTGGAAGAAGGACGCGAACATGTTGTGGAACGTGTAGCCTTCCGGCGGAAGCGTGACCCCGTAGGCCGACTGCACCACCCCGTGGAACGTGGTGGCGATGTTGACGATGTCGGTGATGTCGCCGGAGCTGTAGCCCGCGGACGACAGGTTCGCGTAGACCGCCGGGTCGCTCGCCGTGATGTTGATGAACCGGAACAGGAAGTAGAGGATGTCCTCATTCCCCGACGGGAAATTCCACAGCAGGCCGCGCTGCTCGACCAGCACGCCCATCGCGTGCGCGCGCCCGGTCGAGTAGTTCGGGTTCCCGTCCCAGTAGCGGACCCAGCTGTCCTCCTGCGAAATCGACTGACGACCCAGCAGCTGGCTGGCGTACAGCGTCGGATCCTTGACGTACGCCGCGCTCGGCCAGGCCGCGAGATCGTTCGCGTTCAGGCTGCTGTAGATGTTGGTGACGGGGTCGCCCTGGCGCTGGTCACCGCGCGGGTCCATGAAGAAGACGCCCACCGTGTCGCCCACCCATGGGCCAGTCGAGCCCTCGTTCAGGGTGGGGTCGTACAACACGGTCGCGGCCACCTGCAAGCCGCCGTTGAACACGTAGCTATCCGGCGACCCATTCGGCCAGTATCCGGCCTCGATCGTGCCGCTGCCGTACGGGTTGACGCAGACGTTGCCGAAATTGGTGATCCAGTCGCAGTTGACGCGGTTGGCCGCCAGCTGGAGGCCGACTGCCCCCGCGAACAGGCTGAACCCGCCTCGCTTGGCTTGCGGGCTCGGACGCGACGGCCTGGCCGCGGCCGACGAAACGACCGAGACCCCCGTCCCGAGGACAAGGACCGCCGCCAGCGCCCAACGCTGTAGCACTCTCGATTGCATGCGAACTCCTTGAACGTTAGCGCCCGGCGGCGCCTCGCCAGATGACGAGGCGCCGCAGGCCGTCCCGAGCTAGAAGTTGAACTCGAAACCGAGACGCATGTTGAACCCCGGCCCGTTGAACGTCTGCGGGCCTTGAGTATGGTTATACCACGCGTTGTACGCTGTGGCGATCTCGTTCGTATCGAAGAACTGGTCGCCGTTTCCCCAGCGCATCTCGTCCTGCTGCAGCATCAGGCAGTCCACCTGCCCGCGGATCCCGCCCGCGCTGTACGCGTACTTCGTGCAGTCGCTGAGATCCACACCCTGCAAGTTCTGCGTGATCCCGTTGACCACCACCTGCTTCGTCACCCACAGCACGCCCGCGTCCTGGACCAAGCTGGAGTTCTGCGGGACGATCGCGTTCGCCTGGTACAGGCTGTTCACCACGTTGCCCGTCTCGGCGAAGATCGACGTCAGGTTCTTCCAGTTGAACAGGTTGCGGAAGTCGGCGAAGACCGACACGTCCTTGCCGCCCACGCGGAAGCCGCGGGTCACCCGCAGGTCCACGTCCTTGGTCCACGGCATCGTGGAGCTGTTGATCGGCTCCAGCGGCGTGGCGCTCAACCCGAAGCCGTTGTTCGGCCCGCGGGTGCCCAGACCGCCGTTCTGCATCAGCGTGTACGCCAGGCCGCTCGCGAACTTGAAGGTCGCGTAGAAGCCGGCGTTCTCCAGAATGGTCCCGATCAGCGTGCCCTTGTTCCAGCCGTTCGGGAAGGTCGCCGCCAGGTTCCCCGCGATCGTGTGGGTCACGTTGTCGGCGGAAGTGAGGATGGCTTGCGGCGGCGAGAGCCGGAGGCCCGTGACCGCGCTGTTCACGCGGGCCAGCGTGTTGAGGTACGAGTTCGGGTCCGAACCGGTGCCCTTCGCCGTCTGATACGTGTACGAAATCGTCCCCTGGAAGATCGAGCCGAAGCGGCGGTCCAGCCTGAAGTCTATGCCGCGGACGTTCCCGAAGTCCTGGTTAGTGTAGAGGTTGATCGCCTCGTTGGTCTGCGACGGATCGCCGCCGATCGCCGGGTCATAGATGTTGAGGGTACGGCCCGAGATCTCCGACACCTCGTCCTTGTTGTAGGCCGCGATGTCCAGGACCATGTCGTCGCTGAAGGCGTGCCGGATCCCGAACTCAAACATGATCGTCTTCCCGTAGCCCAGCGGCCGCGAGAATTCGTCGTTCAGGTTCGTGTTCGCGATGTCCGAATTGGTCTTGGTCGCCAGCAAGCTCATGTCCGGCGTCTGCACCTGATGCGAGTACGAGAGCCGGAAACCGGTGCGGTCCGTCACCGGGAACGACACCCGGAGCGACGGCGACACCGCGTCCTGCGGCGCGGCCTTGAAGTAGTTGCAGGTCGCCAACGCGCCATTCCCCGAGCCCGGGTTGGCGGCATTCGCGTTGAGCGCATTCTGGCAGGCGTTCGCCATCGCGCTGTCCTGCGCGTTGTACGAGATCGCGAGCTTCTGCGCCAGCGACGTGTTGGGATCGCGGAGCGGATCGGTGAAGATCCGGCCCGGCACGCGCGAATACAGGATGCCCGAATCCAGACGGTCGTAGCGCAGACCCAGCTCGACGACCACGTCGCCGAGGTCGATGCGGTCCTGGCCGTACAGGCCGAGGGTCTGTGGGGAATCCTTATACGCGTCCATGAAGATCTGGGCGTTCAGGGCCGCGCCCCACGCCAGATCGTTGAAGTGCGTGTAGTCGAACCCGGCCTGGACCCGGTTGTAGCGGTTAGCCTGCCAGTCGAGGCTGGCCCGGCCCGTGAGCCGCGTTTCCTGCGTCAGCGTGGGTCCCGTCGTGCCGATACCCGTCCAGGCGTAGCTGGCGGAGGTCACCCCGTAGGGGTTGAACCGGTACGCGCTCGCCGTGACGATATCGGTGCGGTTGATGTACGGAATGCAGTCGCCCACGCCGGGCGCCCGCTCCCCCTGGCAGTTGTTGAGGCGCAGGTTCTCGATCAACTGGTCATTGATCGGGAAGCTGTTGAAATCCGTGATGAACTGGATGTTGCTGGTGTTGAAATAGCCGAACGGATCGTTGTGGTCCGCCTGCCAGCTCGGCTGCACGATGCCGGAGATGTACTGGTCCTTCTGCCAACTCAGGTTGGCGTCCAGCACCAGCGCATGCTCACTCGAGGTGGACAGGTTCTGCGTCCAGCTCCCGATCACCGCCTGCGCGAGCGCGAGGTTGCCCGTCAGCGACACTGGATCGTAGTTGATGCCGCTCAGACCCTGGTTGCGGTCGAAGTGGTACGTCAACGCCAGACGGGAGCCGGTGCCGTAGGTGTACTGCGCCTTGCCGTCGAACGTCGTCTGGTCGCTGTTGGCGTCCAGCAGCCGGGTGCTGCTGCAGGTGCCCTTGAAGGCCGCCGTTCCGTTGCACCCGCTCGCATACTGCGAGAACTGCGGCAGCCGCACCAGCTGGCTGTCGGAGGTCGGGCTGCCCGGGTTGAGCGGGACCATCAGGGAGTCGAAGAACCCGTCGAGCTGGAACTGCGGCGAGCTCTGCTGGCCCAGCGGCCGCTGGCCGTTCTGCTGGCCCTGCAGCGTGGTGCCGAGGAAGAACGTGAGGTTCTTCACGATCGGCCCGCCAAACGACGCCTCGATCCGGTTCAAGCCCATGCCGTACACCTGGCCGGAGATGTTGTCGGTGGCGTAGCTGATCGAGCCGTGATACTCCGGGCCGCCGGCGCGGGTCACCAGCGACACCACACCGCCTTGCGCCTCCCCGTACCCGGCGCCCGTCGCGCCGGTCGTGACCGACGCCTCTTCCAGCGAGTTGGTGCCGACCGTCGCCGCCGAGCCGATGTTCGTCGAGAGGCCCGAGCGGCCGTACTCGCCGCTGAATCCGCCGTTGAAGTTGCGGACCAGCACGCCGTCGATGTAGGTGGCCTGCTCACCGGGGCGGCTGCCGCGGATCGACAACCCGCGGGAGTCCTGCGTCACGCCCGGCTGCAGCTGCAGCACCTGGTTGACCGCGTCCACGGGCAGCTCGCTGACCACGTCGCCCGAGACAATCGGCTTGCTGGTCACCTGGTCCCGCGGCACGATCGGGTTCTGCTCCACCGTGAACGTGATCACGCCCAGCTCGACGGGCCGCCGGTCGAGCACGGGGTTGACCGTCATCGTCTGGCCGGCGAGCACGCGAACGTTCCGCACCTCGGCCGGCGCAAACCCGATGAACTGGGCCCGCACCGTGACGACGCCGGCGGCAACGTTGTTCATGAAGAAGTAGCCCTTCTCATCCGTGGTGGCCTGGAACGCCGAGCCCACGATGAGCACCTGCGCCCCTGCGATCGGTGCGCCGGCGCTGTCCTTTACCGTGCCTTCGATCTTGCCGGTCGTGCCCTGGGCGAGCAGACTGCCAGCCCCGAACAGCACCACGGCCGCTATGGCCGACGCCACTCTGGCGAGGCGAGAGAAGGCCCAGCGACTACGTTGAGTCATTGCAGACCTCCACAGGCGTGAACACGCGAGGACACGAAAGACGAACGTGGCAGCGACACGCCACCTCCTTTCGAAACTCCAACCTTCGACCAAGGCGGTCTATGCGCTCGTTAGTAAGGCGAGGCAAAAAAACCGCGGCCAATATGCTCCTTGCCAACCGAGAGTGTCAAGCAACGGGAACAGGGGGCGTCCTCTTTCGGGGACATCACCCCACCGGTGGCGAATTGGCGCCTGAATCTCCAGTGAATCGCTGGCCAAGCGTCGCCAGCGACGCCCCGAAGTCCGCCACGTTCAACTTGCGCCGCTCCAGCTCCGCCGCCTTGGCCTTGAGCTCGTCCAGGCGGCTTCGCGTCTCCGCCAGCAGGCCGTCGACGCGTCGCGTCAGCTCCGCCATCACCTGATCGAGCAGCTGCGTCACGCGCTCGGCGTGCGCCTGCTGGCGCCGCGACAGATCATCGAGCTGAGCGGTCACGCGCTGCGCCAACTCGTCCATGCGCAGGCCCACCCGCCGCTCCAGTTCCGCGATCTGCTCCGCCATGGCGCGCCGCTCGCTCGCGTGGTCGCGCTCGAGACGCGCCAGCTCCGCGCCGAACAGCACCTGGCGGATGGTGTCGAGGTCGCCCGTTCCCGGTCCCGGAGATTGCGTCACGACGGCTGCTCCGCCAAATAAAGTGCCCTATGTTAGCGCGCGGTTCCGCACGCCGCTAGAGTGGCGGCGCGGGTGGCGCCGGACTGCGCGGCTGGCTCCTCGCGCCGCCGGACTACACGTCGAGCGCGACGATCGCCTGCTGCGGCTCGGCGGGGGTCACCTGCGGCCCGCCCTCGCGCAGATACACGTTGATCTCGCTGCGCACGCCGAAGCGTCCGGGCAGGTAGATCCCCGGCTCGATCGAGAAGCCGACGCCGGCCAGCAGCTTGCGGTTGTCGTGGGTCTCGTAGTTGTCGAGGTGCGGGCCCGACCCGTGCAGCTCGCGATCGATGGAATGGCCGGTGCGGTGCACGAAGTGGTCGCCGTGGCCGGCCGCCGCAATCACCTTGCGCGCCACGTCATCCAGTTCCGCGCCGGTCACGGGCCACCCTTCGCGCCACTTGTCGGTGAGGACGGCCACCGTCTGATCGCGCGCGTCGCGCACCACGTCGAACACGCGGGCGACCTCGCCGGGCGGCGCGCCGCCCACGTAGGCCATCCACGTCTGGTCCGCGTAGACGGTGTCGATCCGGGTGCCCGCCCACAGGTCGAGCAGCAGCACGCCGCCCCGCTCGATGATCGTGTCGGGCTGTCCGGTCGGATCGTGGTGCGGGTTCGCAGCGTGCTCGCCCGCGGCGACGATCGGCGGCTCGTTGGTCTGCAGACCGGCCTGCTCGAACGCCGCCATCACCCAGCGCTGCAGCCCCTGCTCGGTCGGCGTGGCGCCTTGCGCGTACCAGCTCTTCACCTGCTCGAACGCGGCCAGCGCGATCTCGCGGATCAACTCCGCGGCGTGCAGGTGATTGGCCAGCTCGTCGGGCGTCCAGCGCGCGGCCAGCGCCGTGACCAGCTCGGACGAGGAGACGATTTCGGCTCCCGAGGCGCGCAGCAGCTCGACCACGCCGGCGGGGATGCGGTCGAGATACGGCACCGCATCGTTGGCGGAGTACTCGATCGCCAGCTTCTTGCCGGACACGAGCCGCGAGAGCTCCTGCTCCAGCTCGCGCCACGCGGCGTAGGGCCGGACCTCGCCCGGGAAGCCGGCGATGCGGTGCTGCTCGATGCGGTGGGCCACGGCGATCGGCTTGCCCGCGGCGGGCAGCAGGACGAACAGCCGCCGGGTCGCGAGCCCCCCCAGCCCCAGGACGCGCGTCGCGACGGGATTCATCCCGTGGAAGTCGAACAGCAGCCAGCCATCGATTTTCAAGCCGGCCAGGAGCTGGCGGACCTGGGCCAGCACTTCGGGTGTCAGGTAGTCGCTGACGCTCACAACGGCCTCCTCATGGGGCGGTCGAGCGCCACTCGCAGCGCGCGTCACCGCGCGCCCGGCATGCCGGGTGGAGCATCCCGCCGTCGAAGTCCACTAGTTGCCGCAACAGCTCCGCGATCCCCGCCGAGAAGAACGCGCACGACGCCCCGTCGGGGGTGGCGTGCACCGAGACCGAGTCCGCCATCATCGCGATGGTGCTCCCACCCTGCCGCACCAGGGTGGCGCCGAACACCTCGCCGACGCACCGCCGCGCAGCCCGGAAGCCGACCGCCCGCCGCGCGAACCGCGGCAGATGCCGCGCGGCCCAGCGGGTGGGGAACGCCAGCCGCCGCAGCGCGCGCCGCGCCGCCCGCCGCCCGCCGTCGGCGAACACCAGGGTGGCGTCGTTCCGGCGGCTCACCAGGCGGAGAATCTGCTCCAACTCCGCGGGAGCCACGCCCTGGTCGCGGCGGACGACCACCTCGTAGCGGGCGATCTGCGCCGCGACGGTGTCGGACAGCCCGAGCCGCTTCTTGAGATGTTCGTCGACGTACTCGGCGGCCGCTTCGTCGCGCGGAGAGTCGAGATGCCGCATCGCCTCGAGTACGGCGAGCGGGAGGATGCTGTGGGCGCGAAACCGAAGGCGGTCACTCACGGCGGCGAGCGCCAAGATAGTGTCCCCGCGCGCTCGATACCACAGCGAGCGTTGCGCGACGCGGAGGCGCCGCGCTAACTAGAGCGCCGTGACGACGTGGCTCTCTCCCGGCGGCGCCCTCGCGGCCCTCGCGGTCGGCGCACTCGTCGCCATCGGGACCGGCTGGGCGGGGGTGGCCCTGCTGCTCGCTTTCTTCCTCCCCGCGACGCTGCTCACCCCGGGCGGCGGACGCCGCCGGGCCGTGCAGGTCCTGGCCAACGGCGGGATTGCTGCCGCCGCCGCGCTCCTCGCCCGCGCGCATCCGGCGTGGGGCGCCGCGTTCGCCGGCGCCCTGGCGGCGGCTGCCGCCGACACCTGGGCCACCGAGATCGGCGGCCGCAGCCGGCAACTTCCCCGCCTCATCACCACGGGCCGGCCGGTCGCGGCCGGCACGTCGGGCGGAGTCACGTGGCTGGGGACGGCGGCGGGCGCCGCGGGCGCCGCGTTCATCGCTGCGGTCGCCGCGCTGCTGGGCATGGTGAGACCCGGCTGGGCAGCGCTAGCGGGCGCCGGCGGCTTCGCGGCGTGTCTCGCCGATTCACTGCTCGGAGCCACGCTCCAGGCGCGCTACCGCTGCGCCACCTGCGGCACGGTTTGCGAAACACCGCGCCCCTGCTGCGGCCGGATCCCGGCGCTGGCGGGCGGCCTGCGCTGGATGACCAATGACACCGTGAACCTGCTCGCCACCGCGGCCGGAGCGGTGGTGGCGGCTCTTCCGGACGCCACCGGTGTAGCAGGTCCGCTTTGGTGGTAGAAACCCGCGCCGCTATGCCGGAGTCCGTCACGAGATCGGATGCCTCGCGCCCGCTACGCCCGGGAGACCGCCCCCGGGCCCTGCTGGTGAACCCCAACCGGGAACGCTCGCCGCAGCCGTGCGTCCCGAACGGGCTCGCGGCGGTCGCCTCGGCACTGGAGCGCGCCGGGTGGGCGGTCGCGGCTGCAGACCTGTGCTTCGTGCGCGATCCTGAGGCGGCCCTGCGCGCGGCCGTGCGCGCGACACGGCCCGACGTCGTGGGATTCTCCATCCGCAACATCGACAACTCCGACCTGGTCGCCACGCAGCACTACCTGCCCGCGGCCCGCCGTCTGGTGGATGTCGTGCGCGGCGAGACCCCGGCCGCCGTGGTCGCGGGAGGAGCAGCGTTCGGCGTGGCGCCCGAGGGGCTGGTCGCCGCGCTCGGCGTGGACGCCGGCGTGGCCGGCGACGGCGAGACGGTGGCCGCGCCGCTGCTCGAGGCCGTGGCCGGCGGCCGGACGGGCGATCCGCTCCCCGGGGTCGCGTGGCCCGGCGGGGGGCGTCCCGCGGGCGCGGTGCTGCCGGCGGACCTCGACGCGCTGCCGCCACCCGAGCTGTGGCGCTGGGCGGACCTGCCCCGCTACGTGCGTCACGGCGCGACGGCGCCCGTCCAGACGAAGCGGGGATGCGTGTTCGGCTGCGTGTACTGCACGTACCTCAACGTCGAGGGCAGGGGTTACCGACTGCGCAGCCCCGAAGCCGTGGTAGACGAGATCGCCTCTCTCGCCCGGCACGGTGTCCGGCGCGTCGACTTCGTGGACTCCACCTTCAACAGCCCGCTCCACCACGCCGTCGCGGTCGCCGAGGCGCTGGCGCGCGCCGGCCTCGGCGTCGGCGTGGACACGACCAACTTCACGCCCGCCGTCTCCTCTCCCGACCTGTTCGCGGCGATGCGGCGCGCCGGATTCCGCTGGCTCGGCATTACGGCGGAGAGCGCATCCGATCCCGTGCTGGAGCGACTCAACAAGGGGTTCGACGCGACGCGCCTCAGGGCGTGCGCGGCGCGAGCGGAGGCGGCCGGCATCCGGGTGCTGTGGATCTTCCTCGCCGGCGGCCCCGGCGAGACGGCGGCGACGCTGGAGGAGACGCTGCGGTTCGCCGGCGAGCGGCTGGCACGCGGCGACGCGGTCTATCTCACGGTGGGGCTGCGGGTGTACCCGGGCACGACGCTGCAGGCCATCGCCACGGCGGAGGGGCAGATCGCGCCGGGCGACCCCCTGCTCGCGCCGCGCTTCTACCTCTCACCGGCGCTGCCCCTGGACGCGGCGCTGGCGCGGCTCAAGGCGTTCGCCCACGCGCATCCTCGCTTCATGTTCTCGGCCGACAGCCGCAACCCCGCGCTGCCCATCCTGGTGCGGGTCGCGAGCCTGCTGGGTCTGCCGCGCCCGCACTGGCGCTACCTCCATCTGTTCCGCCGCCTCGCTGCGGTCGGCACCTAGCGTGCGCGACCTGCTGGTGGTGGGAGGAGGGCCGGCCGGCGCCTCGACCGCGGCGTGGGCCGCGCGGGCCGGACTCGACGTTCTCCTGGTGGAGCGCGCGAGGTTCCCGCGCGAGAAGGCGTGCTCGGAGTACCTCAGCCCAGAGGCGACGCGCGACCTCGATGCACTCGGCGTGCTGGACGAGATCGAAGCCAGCGGAGCCGCGAAGCTGACCGGCATGCGGATCGTGTCGGACGACGGCTCGGCCGTGGTGGGCCGGTTCCCTGACGCCGGCCGGTGGCGGCCCTACCGGCCTTACGGGCTCGCGCTCCCGCGCTCCCGGCTGGACACGATCGTCCTCCGCGCCGCCGCGCGAGCGGGGGCCGACATACTCGAGGGCGTCACGGTCGAGCAGTTGCTGGTCGAGGACGGCGCGGTGGCCGGTGCGACGCTCCGCCGCGGCGACCGCCGCTGGGAAGAGCGGAGCCGGGCCGTGGTGGGCGCCGATGGCCTGCACTCGCTGGTGGCCACGCGTCTCGGGCTCGCGCGCCACGGCAGGCCGCGGCGCCTGGCGCTGGTGGCGCACCTGGCCGACGTCGAAGGGATGGGTGATTGCGGCGAGATGTTCGTGCGGAGCGGGCGCTACGCCGGCCTCGCGCCAATCGGCGGCGGAAGGGTGAACGCGGCGGCCGTGGTGCCGGCGGCCGAGGCACGTGCCGTCGGGAGGGATCCAGCGGCGTTCCTCCGCGCGGAACTCGCCGCCGTACCGGAGCTGCGATGGCGGGTGGCCGGCGCGCGCCTGGTGAGGGGCGTGATGGTCGCCGGTCCCTTCGCGCGCACGACCCGGAGTGCCGTGGCCGACGGCGCCCTGCTGGTGGGCGACGCGGCCGACTTCTTCGACCCGTTCACCGGCGAAGGGATATTCGCCGCGCTGCGGGGCGGCCGTCTTGCCGCCGAGGCGCTCGCGGCGGCGCTCGCGGCCGGTCCGGCGACACGGGCCGCCCTGCGGCCGTACCGGGCGGCCCGTCGCCGCGCGTTCCTCGGCAAGTGGGCGTTCGAGCGGCTGGCCGCGCTCGCGGCCACGCGCCCCGCCCTGATGCGCCGCTTCACCCGCCGGCTCGCGCGGCGACGGGCCTTCGCCGACCTGTGGGTCGGGGTGGCGGGCGACTACGTCTCCCCGGGAGCGCTGCTCACCCCCCGGGCCATCGCCGCGCTTATTCTATAGTAGGGGATCTCGCAGCCGCCCTCATTCCGGAACGGGACGACGCCATGCCGCTCGACGAAGCGCGCTTCCGCCACACGATGAGCCAACTGGTCACCGGGGTCACGATCGTGACAGCGCGGGTGCCGCGGGGGCGGGCCGTGGGGATCACCGCCAGCTCCGTCACGTCGCTCTCGCTCGATCCGCCGATGCTGCTGGTATGCGTGGGCCGCGACGCCGAAATCCACGACGTGCTGCTCGAGGCCGAGCGGTTCGGGGTCAACGTGCTCGCGGCCGGGCAGGTCGAGCTGGCACGGCGCTTCGCCGATCGCGGGCACCAGCATTTCGAGGAGGGCGAGGTCTTCCCCTCGCCGGGCGGCGCGCCGCTCCTGCCCGGCTCCCTCGCGCGGATCGAGTGCCGGCGTCGCAATCACCTCGCGGGCGGCGACCACACCATCATCACCGGCACGCTCGAGTGGTCCGAAGTGGGCGAGGGCGAGCCGCTATGCTACTTCGGCGGTCGCTACGCGGAGCTCGGCGGGTGACGGTCGAGCGGCGCGAGTGGCGGGGAGCGGCACGGCGGCCGGAGCTGCTTGACGATCCAGCCGCCGACGGAGAGGCGGTAGTCGCGTCGTTGAAGGACGTGGCCCGCGCCAACCGCTTTCTCGGCGGAGCCGCGGCCCCACTGCGCCGTCTCGACGAGCTGCTCCGCTCCGTTCCGGCCGGCGCGACGCTCACGCTGCTCGACGTGGGCACCGGGGACGGCGATATCCCGCGCGCCGCCCAGGCGCGCGCCGCGCGCAGCGGCATCCGGCTGCGGCTCCTGGCAGTGGAGCGGCATCCGGCGGCGGCGCGACACGCCGCACGGGAGGGCGGGATCGCAGCGCTGCTGGCCGACGGGGGCGCGCTGCCGCTCGCCTCGCGCTCGGTGGACCTGGTGCTGTGCTCCCAACTCCTGCACCACTTCCGGGGCGCCGCCCTCACGCGGATCGTCGCCGAGCTGGCGCGCGTGGCCCGGCTGGGCGTGGTGATCGCGGAGCTCCGGCCGAGCCCCGTCGCCGCCGTGGGGCTCTGGCTGGCCTCGTATCCGCTTCGCTTCCAGGCCGTCAGCCGGCGCGACGGCGTGACCTCGGTGCTGCGCGGCTTCACGGCCGCCGCCCTGCGACAGGCCTGCGCGCAGGCGGGCGTGAACGCGGAGGTCCGGCGCCACGCGCTGTTCCGGGTCACGGCCGCCTGGCGCGTCGGCGGTGGCGCGCCCGCCGGCGCGCGATGATCCGGGTCGACCGGCGCGAGGTGCGCGCCACCGTGGACCGCGTGTTCGGCTGCGCGGCCGCCGTCGAGCGCTGGCCCGAGTGGCTGGCGCACTACCGCTGGGTCCGATTCCTCGAGCGCCGCGTCGACGGAGGCCTGGTCGAGATGGCTGCGTGGCGCACCTTCGGGCCGGTCCGCTACCCGACCTGGTGGGTCTCCGAGATGAGCGTGGACCGCGACGCGCCGGCGGTGCGTTACCGCCACGTCCAGGGGATCACGCGCGGCATGGACGTGGAGTGGACATTCTCCGCCGTGAGCGAGGGCCGCGTGGCCGTGACGATCACCCATCTCTGGGACGGGCCGCCGTGGCCGGCGTTGCGCGTTCCGGCGGCGGGTCTCGTGATCGGTCCGCTGTTCATCCACGCCATTGCCCAGCGCACCCTGGCCGGCATCGCGCGCGTGGCCGAGAGCGGAGACGACGGGTGAACGAACTCCGGCGGGTGGTGGTGACCGGCATCGGCTGCGTGACCCCCATCGGCACGGGGGTCGAGGGCCTGTGGAACGGGCTGCGAGCCCGCCGCTCGGCGGTGCGCACCATCACCCGGTTCGACCCCACGCCGTTCCGGAGCCACATCGCCGCCGAGATTCCCGATTTCCGGCCGCAGGACTTCCTCGACGCTCGGCGCGCGCGGCGACTGGACCGCTTCTCGCAGCTCGCACTGACGTCCGCCGGCCTCGCGGTGCACGATGCCGCGCTGCAGCTGGACCGGGAGGACCGCGACCGCGTGGGCGCGATGATGGGCTCCGCCCTGGGCGGCGTCGGGTATGCGGAGGAGCAAGTCGGCGTCTATGCCGCCGAGGGGCTCCGCGGGGTGGACCCGATGCTCGCGCTGACGGTGTTCGGCGGGGCGGCGAGCTGCAATATCGCCATCGAGTTCGGGATCACGGGCCCCAACTCCACCAACGGGATGAGCTGTGCATCGGGCACGATCGCGGTCGGCGACGCCTTTCACGCCATCCGCGACGGACGGGCCGACGTGATGCTCGCCGGCGGCGCCGAGGCGCCGCTGGCGCCGCTGTGCTACGGCGCCTTCGCCCTGATCCGGGCCATGTCCACCCGCAACGACGACCCGGCGGTGGCCTCGCGGCCGTTCGACCGCGAGCGGGACGGCTTCGTGATGGGCGAGGGCGCGGCCGTGCTGGTGCTCGAGGAGCGCAGCCGCGCGGTGGCGCGCGGCGCGCCAATCGTCGCCGAGCTGCTCGGCGCGGCCGTGACCAACGACGCGTATCACATGACGGCGCCGCGTCCCGACGGCAGCCAGGCAGCCCGCTGCCTGACGCTCGCCCTGAACGACGCACACATCGCTCCGCACGAGGTGGACTACGCGAACGCGCACGGGTCATCGACCCCGCTCAACGACAAGACCGAGACTCTGGCGATCCGGGAGGCGTTCGGCGCGCACGCCGCACGCCTGGCGGTGAGCGGCACCAAGGGCTACTACGGCCATCCGCTCGGCGCCTCGGGGGCGATCGAGGCCGCCGTGACAGCGCTGGCGCTCGCCCGCGCGTGGCTGCCGCCGACCTTGAACCTGAGCGTCCGCGATCCCGAGTGCGACCTCGACTACCTCGACGGTGCGGGGGTCGAGCGCGGGGCGGCCGTGGCCATTTCCAACTCGTTCGGCTTCGGCGGCATCAACGCAGCGATCGTGCTGCAGCGGGCCGACTGACGAACCGGTGCCGCCGGCCAGCGCGACTTCGCCTTGCGTCCGTGTGCTGGCCCCGGGCATATTGGCGCCGCTGCCTCTGTTTCCACGATCCACTTCGACCCGAGGGATGTGATGCGTAAGACGCTGCGCCCGCTGATCGCAGAGTTCATCGGTGTCTTCATGCTCGTCTTCATCGGTGGCGGGGCGATCATCGTCAACGCCTACCGGGACGGCAGCATCGGCGTTGGCGGCATCGCTGCGGCGCAGGGCCTTGCCTACGCCCTGGCCGTCACGGCGAGCATGAGCATTTCCGGCGGCCACATCAATCCCGCCGTCACCATCGGGCTGTGGTCGATCGGTCGCATCGACGCCAGGAAGGCCGGGCTGTACGTGGTCGCCCAGCTCCTGGGCGCGGTGTGCGCCGCGCTGGTCCTGAAGGGGCTGTTCCCCGCCGGTGCCGGCGAGGTGAAGCAGTACGGCGCCGTGAGCCTCGGCATCGACATGACGCTGGTCGGCGCGATCCTGATCGAGGCGCTGCTGACCTTCTTCCTGGCGCTGGTTGTCATGGGCACCCTGGTGGATCCGGCCGCGCCGAAGGTGGGCGGCTTCGGGGTCGGGCTGGCCCTGTGGATGTGTGTGCTGGCCGCCTATCCGCTGACCGGCGCGGCGTTGAATCCGGCGCGCGCCTTCGGGCCGGCGCTGGTCGCCAGTTCCTGGGTCGGACAGGTCGCCTACTGGGTGGGCCCCATCCTGGGGGCTGTGGTGGCGATGCAGGTCTACGAGCGGTTCCTGCTCAAGAAGGAAAGCGCGTAGCGCCGCGGCACGTCCGTCCTGTGGCCGGTTGCTCTCCGGCCGTCGCGGGTCGCCGTACTGCGCGGCGGCCCGCGCTCGTCTTCGTGGCCTCCGCGAACCCGCCGCGGCGCACGACGGCGCCTATGGAGCCGGGCTTGCGTTGAGCGACTTCAGCAGGACGCTGAGTCGCCGCTCGTACCCGATGAACGCAATAATGATCGGGTTGCCGATGTCGCGGACCTCGCGCCGCAGCTCCTTGGCGGCGTCCCGACGGCGCGCCAGTTGCGAGATCCGTGCCGCGCACCGTGCCCCGGCCCGACGCACCGACGGGACGACCTGCCGGTAGCCGTCCAGCGCCACCCGCACCGGCTGCTGGAACGCGCACCGGCTGCACACCGTCCGATACGTCAGCGCGGCGACCGAGTCCAGCGCCTGGCAGCGCGTCCAGAAACCGTCGGCGGCGCTCATCACCTCCGCGTCTGTTCCGTTGAAGACGGCTCGCCGGAAGAGATCGAGTCCGCTCTTGACGTCGGCGACACGGTCCGCGAGGTGGGAGACGGCTGACCTGCTCGAGTCGAAGGCGGACAGCCGTGCCGCACGGGCGGCCGGCGTTTCGTGACCGGGCTGCTGGAGAAGCGCGACGAAAAGGAAAATCGGGGGTGTCAGCATGGGCGGAACAGTCGAAACCCTTCCCTCGGGAGTCAAGGGCGAGAACCCGGCGTGAGACCAGCGGATTCCGGAGCGGCGCCGCGACGCCGACCTGACTAGCGGCCCCGACTCCTCCAGTACAGCCAGGCAGCGTACGACAGGTAGATCACCGCCGCCGCCACGTACGCGGCGACCATGAAGCCGCCGTTAGCGGGAGGCGTCGGCACGGTCAGCCTCGCCCTGCGCCCGCGCGTCCACCAGCCGCGCCCACGCGTACCGGCGCGCCAGCAGCGCAAAGAAGAACAGGGTGAACACGGCGAAGGAGCTCAGCAGCGTGATCAGCATCGAGCCCGGCAGCTCCGGCTTGCCCGGCCGCAGCACCACCGGCATCGGGTGCAGCGTGCGGAACAGGTATACGCTCACGTGGATGAAAGGGACCAGCAGCGCGCCGAGGATGCCCAGCACCGCCGAATAGCGCGCCCGCCGGCCGGGGTCCTCGACCGCGGTCCGCAGGACCAGGTACGCGAGATAGATGAACCACAGGAACAGCGTCGAGGTCAGCCGCGCGTCCCAGGTCCACCACGCACCCCACACCGTCTTGCCCCAGATGGGACCGGTCACCAGCACGGTCGTCGTGAACACCGTGCCGACCTCCGCCGCCGACGCGGCGAACAGGTCGAGCCGCGCGTCCTTGAGGAAGAGGTACAGCGCACTGCACACGCCGACGATCCCGAAGGCGAGAAACGCCACCCACGCGCTCGGCACGTGGACGTAGAAGATCTTCTGCGCCAGCCCCTGCGTGGCCTCCTCCGGCGTGAAGGCCAGGGCGCGCACGTACACGCCGGCCACCAGCACCAGCGCGCAGCCCATCCACAGGCCGCTCCGCCTCAGGGATCGCTCAGCCGACGGAATCGCGGTCATTCCTCGACGGTGAACTCGAAAATGAGGGTGCACAGCACGACGAACGTGATGTCGTAGGCGCCCAGCAATCTAAGCCAGGGAGCCAATTCCACGAAAGGACGGTGGGCGAGGATGCGGGCCGTGGTCTGCACCGCCCCGATGATGGGGGTGACCAGGAACGGCAGCAGCAGCACGGGCAGCATCAGCTCGGCGAAGCGCGTGTTGACCGCCATCGAGCTCATCAGCGTGCCCACCGCGACGAAGCCCAGGGTAGCGAGCCCGATCACCAGCACCAGCGGGCCGAGGACCGGCCACAGCGGCACGTTGAAGAACAGCGCGAACAACGGCAGCGCGATCGCCTCCACCGCCCCCACGAACACCAGGTTCGCGGCCGTCTTGCCGACATACAGCGCCGTGCGGCTCGCCGGCGAGAGCAGCAGCCCGTCCAGCGCGTGGTTCTCCCGCTCCAGTGCGAAGGCGCGGTTGAGGCCGAGCATCGCCGCGAAAGTGAAGGTGATCCACAGGATGCCGGGGGCGAGGTCCACGGCGCTCACGGCGGTCGGGTCGCGGGCGAAGTTGAAGATGGCCAGCACGAGCGCGGTGAAGACCAGCGCGGAGAGGAACGCGGTGCGGCTCCGGAACTCGAGCAGCAGGTCCTTCGCCGCGATCGCCCATGCCTGGGCCAGCAGGCTAGCCATCGCGCGCCGTCGCCTCGGCGTAGCGGGCCCGGTACGCCGCCAGGTCGCCTTCCCTGGGACCCAGCGACACGAATCGCCCTGCGACCTGGATGGCGACGTGAGTGGCCAGCTCCAGCCCCTCGTCGATGTTGTGCGTCACCAGGACCATGGTCCGGCGCTCGGCCCGCAGCTGGCCCAGCAACTGGCGCAGCGTGGCCGCCGCCGCCTGGTCGAGCCCGCTGAACGGCTCGTCGAGCAGCATGACGTCGGGATCGTGCAGCAGCGCCCGGGCGATCGCCAGTCGCTGGATCATCCCGCGGCTGAAGGTCCCGACCGCGTCGGTAGCCCTCGCCTCGAGGCCGACGCCCGCCAGTGCCCGGGCGGCGGCCGCGCGCGGCTCTGCCACGGAGTAGAGTCGGGCGTAGAACACCAGGTTCTCCGCCGCGGTGAGTCCGTCGTACAGCAGCGAATGATGGGAGATCAGGCCGACGCGGCGCCGGTGGTCCGCATTGCCGCGCACCAGCAGCTCTCCGCCGAATCGCACGGTGCCGCCATCCGGCTTGACCAGCCCCGCCAGGATCCTGAGCAGCGTCGTCTTCCCCGCGCCGTTCGGACCGAAGACGGAGAGCGACTCCCCCGCGCCGAGCGCGAAGTCCACGCCCCTCAAGGCCCGCACGTGGCCGAAGCGCTTGGCGAGCGCCGCCACCTCCAGCGCCGCCGGCGCGCCGCTAAGGCTCAGTGTCGCCACAAGGCACGCGCAGTCGTGTGAGCCCGGTCATGGTGGAGCGCAAATATAGTCGGGCCACCGCACGGTCATAGCGCCGCCGCGCGGCGCGCGCCCCGATCTCACGTCATCGACGGCTCGAACTCGAAGCGATCCTCCAGGCGAGTCAGCACGAGCAGAAACCGCAGTTCCTCCGACGCGCCGCGCAGGCACACCGTCCATCGCTGCTCGGCCGCCCGCTCGCGCACCAGGACCAGCGCCCCGAGACCGGCGCTGTCCACGTGCTTGGTCCCGGCGAGGTCCACGACCACGCGGCCACCCTGGTCGCGGCCCGCTGCCGAGCGCGTCTCCACCACGGCAAGCGCCTCCCGCCGGAACGCCAGTCTGGTGTCCCGGTCCAGAATCGTCGGAGCGCGCACGAGGAGCTCGTTCACACCATACAGTAGATGAAGGAATGGTGCCGCGGACTCACAAATAAGCTAACTAGTTGTTATACATTACCTTACGCTGTATGCGGCAAGGGTGGCGAGAGGCTTGAGGTGTTGCAACGTGCCACACGGATTGCGGTTGGCACCGCGCAGCCTGTTGCGCTTCGGCCCTGGAAACGACGAGGGCCCGGGGAGTCCCGGGCCCTCGTCTTCGGCCGGTTCGAGCGACTCAGATCTTGGTGACGTTCGCGGCCTGAAGACCCTTGGGGCCCTCGCGCACCTCGAACTCGACCTTGTCGTTCTCCTTGAGGGACTTGAAGCCCTCAGCCTGAATCGCCGAGTAGTGAACGAAGACGTCGGGGCCACCCTCCCGCTCGATGAACCCGAAACCCTTCGCGTCATTGAACCACTTGACCCGGCCGGTGATGCGAGACATACCTAAACTCCTCTGACGGGTGGCACAAAACACGAATCTCATGCCGCCCGCGAGAGCGCAGGCCGTGTGAGATCCGTATATGGGCGCCATACCATAAGACTTTTCCCACTTTAAACGCAAGAGTGGTAGACACTTCGGCCCAGAGGCCCAGAAAGGGTCCCCTGCAATGACGGATGCGCTTCGGATCGACACGCTGCTCGACGAAACCCGGGTCTTCCCGCCGCCCGATTCCTTCCGGGCGAACGCCCACTGTCCGTCCGCCAAGCTGTACGACGAGGCCGCCCGCGACCCCCAGGCATTCTGGGCGTCGTTCGCGGAGCAGCTCCAGTGGTCGCGGCGCTGGGACCGGGTGCTCGACTGGGACCCGCCGCACGCCAAGTGGTTCGTCGGCGGCGAGCTGAACGCGTCGGTGAACTGCCTCGACCGGCATGTCGTCACCGCGCGCCGTAACCAGGCCGCCCTGATCTGGGAAGGCGAGCCCGGCGAGCGGCGGACGATCACCTACTGGGAGCTGTACCGCCAGGTCAACAAGTTCGCCAACGTGCTGAAGAAGCTCGGAGTGCGCCGCCGGGAGCGCGTGGCGATCTACATGCCGATGATCCCCGAGGTGGTGATCGCGATGCTGGCGTGCGCCCGGATCGGTGCGCCGCACTCGGTGGTGTTCGGCGGGTTCAGCGCCGAGAGCTTGCAGGACCGCATCAACGACGCCGGCGCGGTGGTACTGGTCACGGCGGACGGCGGATTCCGGCGCGGCCAGGTCGTCCCCTTGAAGCGCGCCGCCGACCAGGCGGTCGAGCACTGCCCCACGATCCGGCACGTCGTGGTCTACCAGCGGCGGCTGGGCGCCGCGGGCGACGAGGCGTTCGTGCACATGCAGGAAGGCCGCGACCACTGGTGGCACCGGCTGATGCAGGACGCGGCGCCCTTCTGCGAGCCCGAGCGGATGGACGCGGAGGACGTGTTGTTCATCCTCTATACCAGCGGCACGACGGGAAAGCCGAAGGGGATCGTGCACACCACGGGCGGCTATCTCACCCACGTGACGGCCACGACCAAGCTGGTCTTCGACCTCAAGGACCACGACGTGTTCTGGTGCACGGCGGACGTGGGCTGGGTGACGGGCCACTCCTACGTGGTCTATGGCCCGCTGGCCCTGGGCGCCACGCAGGTGCTGTACGAAGGCGCGCCCGACTGGCCGGAGCGCGACCGCATGTGGGAGATCGTGGAGCGCTACGGGGTCACGGTCTTCTACACCGCCCCGACGGCGATTCGCGCCTTCATGAAATGGGGCGCCGAGCTGCCGGCGCGGCACGACCTGTCCACGTTGCGGTTGTTGGGGACGGTCGGCGAGCCGATCAACCCCGAGGCGTGGATGTGGTACCACCACAACATCGGCGGGCAGCGCTGCCCGATCGTCGACACCTGGTGGCAGACCGAAACCGGTGGCATCATGATCACGCCGCTTCCCGGGGTGATCGCCACCAAGCCGGGCTCCGCGACGCGGGCATTCCCGGGGGTCGCGGCCGACGTGGTGGACGGCGCGGGCAACCGCATCGAGGTGGGAGGCGGCTTCCTCGCGCTCACCGCTCCGTGGCCGGGGATGCTGCGGACCATCTGGGGCGACGACGAGCGGTACCGCGAGATCTACTGGTCGAAGTGGCCGGGGATGTACTTCCCCGGCGACGGGGCGAAGCGGGACGAGGACGGTTACTTCTGGCTGCTCGGGCGCGTGGACGACGTGCTGAACGTCGCCGGCCACCGCATCGGCACGATGGAGATCGAGAGCGCGCTGGTGGACCATCCCTCGGTCGCCGAGGCCGCGGTGGTCGGGAAACACCATGATCTCAAGGGCCAGGCCATTGCCGCCTTCGTCACGCTTAAGGCCGGCTTCGAGCCGCACGACGAGCTGAAGGACGACTTGAAGGAGCACGTGGCCACCAAGATCGGCGCCATCGCGCGCCCGGATGACATACTCTTTTCCGCCGATCTCCCGAAGACCCGGAGCGGCAAGATCATGCGCCGCCTGCTCCGTGACATCGCGGAGGGGCGCGCGCTCGGCGATACGACCACGCTGGCCGACCCGGCGGTGGTGCAACGGCTCAAGGCGGACTACGAGGAAGGTGAGGCCTGACGGTGTTTCACACCATTGTGGTGACCACCGACTTCTCGATCAACAGCGCAGTGGCCGTGCGGCCGGCGATCGAGATCGCGCGGAAGTTCGGCGGCCGCATCCTGCTGATCCACGCGCTCGAGGGCGCCAGCCCGGAGCCCGAGCTCGTCGCAGTGGACCTCGCCGCGCTGGCGGCGATGACGCGGGAGCAGCTGCAGGAGTTCGGCGCGCGGGAGATCGGCGAGCAGGTGCCATGGACGACCGAGGTGGCCTTCGGCCCCCCCTACCTCGCCGTCACCGACGCGGCCGCACGGAACCACGCCGACCTCATCGTGGTGGCGACCCACGGCCGCACCGGGCTCCTGCACCTCCTGCTGGGCAGCGTGGCCGAGCGCGTCGCGCGCACGGCCGCCTGCCCGGTGCTCACGGTCCGGGTGCCCGGCTAGCGCCGCGCAGCGCGCCGGCCGACACGGCGAAGATCGCGAGGATCGTCACGCCGGAGACGCTGCACCACAGACACACGGCGTGGATGACGAACAGCTCGAGCGCCAGCAGGTAGAGCGAGAACAGCACCCCCAGCGCCGACAGCGCGGCGAGAGCGCGCGTGGCCTGGGGACGCCCGGCTTGATCGCCGCCTAACCCGTACATCGCGGTTCCCAGCAGGACCAGGTAGCCCGCCACCCCGTACGCCGCGACCGGCACTCCAAGGAACGATGACCAGGGGCTCGTATTCACCCGCTCGCAACCGCCGCTCCCTACGCACCTGAGCGAGCCCACGACGCCGAGCTTATAGAGCAGGAGGTAGGCCGACACCAGCAGGCCCACCAGGGCGAGGACGGCGGCCGCCATGCGATGGCGCATGCTCGCCTTACCGCCGCCTGGCCGGCGCGCCCGCCGCGGTCACGGCGATGATCGAATCCACCATCCGGGTCAGGTCGTCGAACGCCAGGACCGGCTCGGGCAACTGGTGTCCGTTGATGAAGAACGTCGGCGTGCCGTTGATGCCCAATTTCTCGCCCGCGCAGCGATTCGCCTCGATCTTCGGCCAGGGACGGCGCTGCTGCATGCAGACCTGGAAGCTGTCGGGGTTGAGGCCGATCCGGCGCGCATACTCGAGGAACTTCCGTTCCGGGCGGCTCTCGTCGACCCAGGCGTTCTGGTCGTCGTACAGCGCGTACTCCATCTCCCAGAATCTCCCCTGGTCGGCTGCGCAGGCCGCCGCCACGTGCGCCGGGGGCGAATTGGGGTGGCCCTGCAAGGGGAAGTCCATGAAGCGCCAGCGCACCTTCCCGGTCGGGATCAGGCGCTGCCGCACGTCCGGCATCGTGACGACCGCGAACCGGGCGCAGAACGGGCACTCGAAGTCCGAGTACTCGTCGATCTGGACGGGAGCCGAGTCGGGGCCGAGGACCTCGCCGGTGGCCGGCACCGCGCCCAGGGGAGGGCCGCTGCACTCGGCCATCACCAGCGGGGCCGAGGGACGGTTCGTCGCGGCGCGGACGATCAGCCCGATTCCGACCGCCGCGACCAGGCCGAGCACCAGGTAGAAGGTCTTCAGCGACGTCCCTGCTTCCGTCATGGATCCTCCTCATCGGTTCCGGGATCGGCGTCGGGTGACCACCCTCGCGCTGCATCGTCGACGATCCGGCGGTGCTCCGCCACCTCCGGCGTGTCGAAGGTCTGCCGGACCTCGTAGCGGAACAGCTCGGAGCGGATGTCACCCATCACGCGGAGCAGGGCTGACGACTCCCCGAGCAGCCCGCCCCCGCGATCGAGGTCCATGATGCGACGGGCCAGGGCCCGCAGCATCTCGACGAGTTGCTCGGCGCGCCTGGGATCGTAGGTCTCGTCGGGGGTCATGACCGGTCTATCATACCCAGGCTGCGCAGCGCCGCCAACTCGCCCGCCGGCTCGCTTCTCCCTATCATCAGGTGTGTCCACTCCGAGCAACGCGTCCCCGCACCTGGCGTCGCCCCGCGCGCTGCTCGAGCTGGCGGCGATCGCCGCGGCTCCCTTGCGGTACGGCCACGCCGTGCGCGTGCTGCGCGACGGCGGACTCGCCTTCCCCGCCATGCTGGCCGGCATCCGCGCCGCGAGACACAGCGTCTCGTTCGAGAACTTCATCATCGCGGACGACCGGACCGGCCGTGATTTCACGTCCGGGCTGGAGAAGGCGCGGCGGCGCGGCGCGCGGGTCCGCGTGCTCTACGACCCGATCGGCACGCTGCTCGTCAGGGGGGGCTCGGTCGCGCGGCAGCTCAAGGATGCCGAAATCGAGGCTCGGCCGTTCCGTCCGCTCTCCCCGCTCGCGCCGTGGAGCTGGCTCCGGCTGCGCCATCGCGACCACCGCAAGCTCCTGGTGTGCGACGATCTCATTGCCTTCGTCGGCGGCATCTGCATCGCCGACCACTGGGCGCCCTCCGACCGCGGCGGCGCGGGATGGCGCGACACCGCGGTGTCGATCCGCGGTCCCGCGGTGGCGGACTTCCAGCTCGCCTTCGAGCGGATGTGGAGGCGCGCCCTGCTGCAGCGGCCGCGCGCGCCGGTGCCGCACCGACCACCTTCCGAGAAGGGTGAAGCCGCCGTCGTGGTGGTCGAGGACCGGCCCGGCTCGAGCCGGGTCGCGGCGATCTACCGGTGGCTCGCGGACCACGCGGAGGAGTCGATCGAGCTCACCGACGCCTACTTCGTGGCACCTCGCGAGGTGCTCGACGCCCTGATTCGGGCCGCCCGGCGGGGAATCCGGGTGCGCCTGCTCCTGCCGGGGCGCAACAACCACCCGGTGGCGGGTCTGGCCGCGCGCCGGATCTACCAGCCGCTGCTGGATGCAGGCGCCGAGATCTACGAGTGGACCGGGGTGATGCTGCACGCCAAGACCGCCGTGGTAGACGGCGTGGTCACCCTGGTGGGCTCGAGCAACCTCGACCCGCTGTCACTGCGCCGTAACTACGAGATGAACGCACTGGTGGCGGATCCGGCGACCGGCACGGCGATGCGCGACCTGTTCGCCTCCGATCTCGAGAAGGCGGCGCCGGTGCGGAGCGACGAGTGGCGCCGCCGGCCGCTCAGGGCCCGGGCGGCCGAGGCGGCCGCGACCATCTTCGCCGCCATGCTGTGAGGTTTGCCCGCGCCTCCGCGCCCATTTATATTGAAGGGCGGCGGGGAGAGTCCCGCCCCAACGGAGGTGTGATGTCGAAGCGTAACAACAACCGCAAAGTCCAAGTGCCGACGGCGTTTGAGCTGGCTCGCGACGAGCTGTTCAGCCACATCCTGCGCTGCGGAGTCCTGGAAGCGGCCGAAGAGCACCGCAAGGAGTGGTTCGACGACACGATGGCGTATCTGGGTGAGCGGTACGAGGAGCTGACACCGGTGCAGATCCGGGAGCTCCGCACGCTCGGCGAGCGCTACTGCCAGCCGGTCGTGGCCAGGCCCGAGTCAGTGGAGACGGCCGGAGTCGCCTGAGCCGGCCTCAGCTCGAAGCCTGACGTGTCGCGCCCCGGAGCCTAGCGGCCCGGGGCGTTGTGCTTCCGCCAACGATAGCCGACGGCCACCCGCGCTCCCCCACCAACCCCGATCTCCACGAACGAACCCCCGCTGCCACCCGGGGCGTGCTCGATTCCGAGGACCAGCAGCGCGTACGGCGCGACGTGGCCCCGCCTCACGGCGACGCTGAGCCCGCCTCCGCCGTAGATCGCCGACCCGACGCGCTTCGAGGGATCGAGCAGGAACTGGTACGAGAGGTCGGCACGCGCGCCGAACTGCCCGTCACCGAAGGTGCCGAGCGCGATCGCCGGCGCAAACCGGTCCCGCTCGGCATCGCGCCATCCCAGCCCGAATCCGGCCCCGTAGAAAGCCGGCTTCGACGCCACCGCGGCACCCCATACCTGGGCTTCGGCGAGGCTCTGGGCCCGCGCAGGCACGGCGGCCGCGAGCGCCGGCACCACCAGCAGCGAGCTAACTCTCCAGCACCAACTCATAGCGCCGCGCGATGTCCGGAGCGAGCGAGTGCATGACGGAGCAGTACTTCTCGAAGGAGAGGTCGATGGCGTGCCGCACCCGCTCCTCCGGCGCGCCCGCCGCGCGGATCCGGTAGCTCAGCACGACCGAGGTGTAGCGCTTCGGGTGCTCGGGCCGTCGCTCCCCCGCCACGTCCACCGTCATGCCCTGCACCGGGAAGCGCATCTTCTCGAGGATCGAGACCACGTCGCTCGCCGTACACGCCGCCAAGGCGAGGAGCAGGGTATCCATCGGACCGGGACCGGTCTTCCCGTCGGCGTCGATGGCGATGGCGGGCCTGCCCGCGACTCCGCCCTCGAAGGCCATCCCGTGCTGCCACTGCAGGGTGACGTGCTTCGCCTCGGCCATCACCGCTCTCCCGCAGCGTTGCGCGTGGCGAGGCCGATGAGGAACCGGTGCCGCCCCAGGCGGTCCAGCGCGTGATACTCGATGAGCCAGTTGAACGAGGGCCGGAACCGCAGCTCGAACCCCATCGCCACCGTGGGCCAGATGGTCGTGCACCCGGCGCACCGGCTCATGTGACCGACCCCGATGCCGACGTAGGGAATGGCCGGAGCGGCGTCGGACTGGAAACGGTAGATCACCTCTCCGGCCCAGTGGAGCTGGACCGTGGAGCCGGTCGACGAGACCTCGAACGATGGACGGAAGCGCACCCGCGGCGACCACAGCTCCGCCACGTCGAGCGTCGAGCCGACGACCCACTGCGCCGGACGCGAGACGTCGATCCCCGCGCGCGTCGAGAAGCTGAACAGGTCAACCTGGAAACCGTTGCCGGCCGCCGCGGAGCCGCCGCCACCCGATGGGGGCTGGAACTCCTGGGCGGAAACGGGCGGCGCCGCGCACGCGAGCGGCAGTGCCACCAGCATGAGCCGAATCGCTAGCTGCATCCTCTCCTCCTCACGAATGCGGTCGCTCGCCCCTCCGCACGGCCAGACGGCCGTAGTCGGCGATCGCGTACAGCGCCATCGCGGCGGTCGCCCACGCCAGCGGCTTCAGCAACGACGAATCGAACAGCCAGGCGAACAGCGTGAGCGTCTGCCCAACCGTCACGGCCTTCCCGCCCACCCGGGCGGGCGGCACCCGGAACGGCCGGCGCGCCACCACACTCGCCAGATACCCGGCCGGCGCCAGGACGTCCCTCAGCAGCACGCCCGCGATCTCGAACGGTCCCAGGGCGCCGGAAAGCGCCAGCATGGCGAACGCGGTGAGCATGAAGATCTTGTCCGTCACCGGGTCCATCCAGGCACCCAGGCGCGACGGCCCGAGCCGCCGCGCCAGCCAGCCGTCCAGCAGGTCGGTCGCGGCGGCCACCGCCAGCACCACGAGCCGTACGCCGACGTCCGGGAACCAGGCGAAGGCGACCGCCAGCGGCACGCGCGAGAACGACACCACGTTCGCCGGCGTAAGTACCCTTCCCGAGCGGACTTGCTGCTCTCCGGGAGTGGGGATACCTTCAGCCTTCACCCATGGACCTCGCGTTGCTCAAGCAGGCCGCCATCTTCCACGACCTCGACGAGGGGGAGTTGGCGCGCGTCCTGGAGATCTGCAAGGAGCAGAAGTTTCAGAGCGCCGCCACGGTGTTCAAGGAAGGCGAGCCGAGCAACCGGCTGTACATCATCGCCGAAGGTGACGTCCGGATCAGCCGCATCGTGCCGGGCAGCGGCGAGGAGGCGCTGGCCGTCCTCAAGCCGGGCACCTGCTTCGGCGAGATGGGGATCTTCGACCGCTCCGAGCGCTCGACCGACGCGATCGCCAACACCGACTGCACCCTGCTCACCATCACCCGCTCCGATTTCGAGCTGCTGCTCGACTTCAACCGGGACATTGCGTACAAGGTGCTGTGGGCGGTGGTCCGCCTGCTCTCCAGCCGCCTGCGCGTGACCAACGACAACCTCCGCTCGTTCCTGGCGATGTCGATGTTCTGAGCGGCACCTCCGCCGCACCGCCGTACCAGCGCAGTCAGAGTGCGATCCGGAACCGGGCATCGAGCGCGAGGGCGCGATCCGGGAAGCTGACGAGCGGATTGATGTCCATGTCGAGGATCGCCTCGTGCTCGCCCACGAGCTGTGAGACACGCTGGAGAATCTCCTCCAGCGCCACCACGTCCACGGCCGCCTCTCCCCGCACACCCTCCAGCAGCGGATAGCCGCGGATCGCCCGGACCATCTCCCGCGCATCGACGTCGGTGAGCGGGTGCACCCGGAACACCACGTCCTTCAGCACCTCCACGGCCACTCCACCCAGGCCGAACATGATCAGCGGCCCGGCTCTCGGGTCGCGGGCGGAGCCGACGATGGTCTCGCGGCCGCCCGGGATCATCCGCTGGACCAGCACGGCCTCCGCGGCGACGCCGGCGCGTTCCTGCACGCGCTGGAGCATGCGCCGGTACCCCTCGCGGACCTCGCGCTCCGAGCTGAGCCCCACGACGACGCCGCCCACATCGCTCTTATGGACGATCGCCCGGCTGATGACCTTGAGTACCACGGGATGCCCCAGCTCCCGCGCCGCCGCGACCGCTTCGTCCTCGGAGAGGACCTGCCGCCACGGGACCGTCGGGATTCCGTAGGCGTCGAGCACCTGGAGCGCCTCCGCTTCGGTCAACTTCTCCCGCCGCTCGCTCCTGGCCCGCTCGACGATCCCGGCCACGCGCGCAGCGTCGGCGGGGAACTGCAGCTCCGTGCCCTCCGGCCGCTCGAGCCACTTCCGGTAGCGGTTCATCGCCGCCAGTGCCCGCGCGGCGGACTCGGGGAAGATGTAGCCCGGCATGCCTGCCCGGAGCAGGTTGCGCATACCGGCGGACACTCCCTGCCGCCCCAGCAGCACCGCCATCACTGGGATGTCGCGGCGCTTGGCCGTCGCCTGGACGATGGCCTCCGCGACGTCGCCCGCCTGGCCCTTCAGCGGAGGCGGCGCGACCGACACGATCATCGCGTCGATGTTGGGGTCCTGGAGCACGAGGGCCACGACGTTGCCGAACGTCTCGGCGGTGGCCGACGCGATGAGGTCCACCGGGTTGCGGACCGCCGCCTCCTCCGGCACCTGCGCGCGGATCGCCTCCTGCGTCTCGGGGGCCAGCTCCGCCACGCGGAGCCCCGCGGACTCGCACGCGTCCGCCAGGATGATCGCGGGCCCGCCCGCGTTGCTGATGATGGCCACCCGGTCGCCTTTGGGCAGCGGCAGCCGCGGGAACGCCATCGCGTAGTCGAACAACTCCTCCACCGTCTGCGCGCGCACCACGCCGCACTGCTCCATCAGCGCGTCGGCGGCGAGGTCGGTGCCGGCGAGCGCCGCGGTGTGCGACGAAGCGGCGCGCGCCCCGACCGCCGTGCGGCCCGCCTTCACCACGAAGATCGGCTTCTTGCGCGTGAGCTTGCGGGCAATCTGGAAAAACCGCCGGGCGTCGCCGAAGCTCTCGAGGTACATGAGGATCACGCGGATCGCCGCATCGTCCGCCCAGTACAGCAGCAGGTCGTTCCCCGACACGTCGGCGTTGTTGCCCACCGAGACGAACTGGTGGATCCCGATCCCCAGCTCTTCCGCGTAATCGAGGATGCTGAGCCCCATCGCCCCCGACTGGCTGATGAAGCCGACCGGGCCGTAGGGCGGCATCGTGGGCGCGAAGGTCGCGTTCATCGAGAACTCGGCGGCGCTGTTCAGGACCCCCATGCAGTTGGGCCCGACCATCCGCATCCCGTAGCGCCGGACGATCTCGACCAGCCGCCTCTCCCGTTCGACCCCTTCGCCTCCAACCTCCGCGAACCCCGCGGTGATGACGACCAGCCCCTTCACGCCCTTCTTCCCGCACTCCTCGGCGGCGGCCAGCACCAGGTCCTTCGGCACCACGACGATGGCGAGCTCCACCGGGTCGGGAATCGCCGCTACGCTGGGGTACGCGCGGATCGAGTGGATGACCTCGGCCTTCGGATTGACGGGGTAGAGCGCCCCGTTGAAGCCGTAGCGGATGAGGTTGTCGAGGATCTGGTACCCGATGGTGTTCGGGTGCCGAGACGCGCCGATGATCGCGATGGAACGGGGACGCAGGATTGAGTCGAGCACGCCAAGAACCTAAAGCCGGGGCGGGATACGGAACAGGCGTGAGCTTGGCATTCCCCGCGCCGCCGAGTAGACTGGGCCCCGTGATGTCGCGCCACCCCCGCCGCGCCCGCACCGCGCCGCTCTTCATCTTCGCGCTCGCCGCCTGTCCGGCGTGCACCGAAGTGCTGCCCGGCCACAGCGGGACCGTGACCGTGCAGCCCGGCACCGCCGCGCTGTGCGTCGGCGACAGCCTCGCCTTCACCGCGCAGGTCCTCGACGACTCGGGCCACGCCGTCGTGACGCCCGCTCTGCGCTGGAGCTCGAGCGCGCCACAGGTCGTGACGATCGATCCCGCCCTGGGGGTGGCGCACGCGCTCACCACCGGCTCCACCCGGATCACGGCATCCTCGGACGGAGTCGTGAGCGCGCCTGCCGCGCTCGACGTGCCGGCCGACCTGGTGCCCGAGTTCGTTCCCGACAGCGCCGTGCTCGCTCCCGGCGACACGCTGACGCTGGGCGTCCGCCTGCGGCGACTGTCGAGCGGGCCGCTGCCCAACCATATGCCGGTCGTCGCGCCCTTCAGCTCACCCGTGGCCAGTATTGACGCCACGGGGCTGGTGACCGCCAGGGACACCGGCCGGGCAAGCGTCGCGCTCTCCGCGTGCGGGCAGCAGGGCGGCGGCGCCGTGGACGTCTTCACTCCGCCCGACAGCGTGACGGGCCTCGCCTACCTCTGGCTCTCCGGCGCCAAGGAGCTGCGACTGCGGCTTCCGGTCCGCGCGCTCAACTTCACGCGGACCGGCGGCGGTCCCGCCTTTCAGATCGTCGGGCCGGTGAACAACACGACGCGCTTCTTTCTGTACGAGGACACGGTGCCGCTCACGAGCCTAGGGGCGTACGCGCTCGATTCGCTCAAGCTGGCCGAGGTGACGCAAGCGCTGGCGTGCCAGCCGCCGCGACCGTTCGCCATGTACACCGACCAGACCAACCTCAGTCAGCTGACGCAGCTGTTCGGGCTGCACGGCGCCACCGCGCAGATCACGAGCTTCACGCCCGGATCCGGATACGCGGCGGTGAGCGGGCGGCTGATCTTCCGGATGCGGGGAGAGGTGAGCGGACAGTTGGGTCCCGCCGGCGGCCCGGATACGCTCGCGGCGATCTACACCTTCAGCGCGCCGCTGACGAGTCAGGCGAATGCGTGCAACTAGGGGCTAGGGGTTAGGGGCTAGGGGGTGGTGAGGGGCCTAGCCCCTAACCCCTAGCCCCTAGCCCCTGCTGGTCACTTCAGAATCCTCACCAGTCCCGCATCCGCGTAGCCGCGGATGAAGCTCTCCGGATCGGTCGCGGGGATCATCACGCCGGTGAGGCGTGACGCCCGCGCGGCGGCTCCGGCGAGGAACTCCTCGATCGGCCGGCCCGAGTACGCGGCATCGTCGTCCCGCATCCCGACGACGATGTCCTCCCAGGTTCCGATGTAGGTCACGCCGTCACGGGTGGTGATCCGGTGGACCTCGAAGCCACGCGGCTGCCGGTGCATCGCCTGCAGCTCCGTCACCAGCGTGCCGAACAGCTCGAGCTGCGCGGGGTCGCGCGAGCCGGTGCCGTCGGGGCCGGCGGCCTCGATTTCGGCCAGCAGCAGGTCCGTCGCGTCGGCGTCCTCCGCCAAATCGGCGAGCCGGACCAGCCACGGCTTCAGCTCGGGGTCGTCCTCCGGCAGGCGATAGATGCTCCGCTTCAGCTCGATCAGCCGCCAGATGCCCAGCTCGTCCCAGTGGTCGTCGGGCTCGGTGTGCTCGAATTCCGCCAGGGACGGCTCGTACTCGCCGCGATCGTAGAGCAGATTGGCCAGGTAGATCCGCGCCTCCCCGTGCTCGGGGTCGAGCGCGAGCGCGTGCCGCAGCCAGCGCAGCGCGTCGGCCTCCGCCGTGAGGCGGTGCGCCGCGTAGCCCACGCACGCGGCCGCCTCCGCACTGTCGGGATGGCCGGCCAGCGCCACCTCGAAGAAGCGGCGCGCCGGCTCCAGCATCCCCTCCCGGAACAGCGCGCGCCCCATCTGGAGCACGATGTCGAGGTCTTCCTTGAATCCGAGCGCCAGCACGCGGTCGAAGCACCTCAGCCCGGCGTCGCGCGCGCCGAGCTTCAGCAGCACTTCCCCCAGACCCGCCAGCGCATCCTCGTGGTCGGGGTCGAGCTTCAGCGACGCCTCGAAGCTCTGGCGCGACCACGCGTACTCTTCCCTCGCCAGGCGCGCGTATCCCAACCCGACCAGGAGCTCCAACGCGTCGGGATACAGTGCCAGGCCTTCCTTCAGTACACCAACTGCTTCGTCGTATCGCCCTTCGTTGTACAACTGGTGAGCACGCTCATCGTATTCGTCCGAACTTAAGAACGGATCGGACATCGAGCAGGACTCCCCGGGGAAGGTCGGGAAATGATAAGAATCGCCGGAATCACGAGCAAGAGCCGAACTGGTTGCCCGACGCGAAGTTGCCGCTGCTGCGGCCGCTGCCACGGCCCCGGAGCAGACGACCGCACCGCTCGCCGCAGCGCCGGAAGCTCACTCCGCCGACGCCCGCGTCGCCTTTCCCCATTTCTTGAGGAGCCGGGCGAGCACCCGCTGCTCAACCGGGCCCAGCGCGCGCGCCAGCTCCCCGATGCGCGCCGCGTGCAGGGGGAAGGTCCGCGCGAGCAGCGCGCGTCCCTTCGGCCGGAGGTGCGCGAGCACCACGCGCCGGTCGTCGGGCGAGCGCTCGCGCCGCAGGTATCCGGACCGCTCCAACTGATCGGCGACGTAGGTGATGTTGCCGCTCGTGACCAGCAGCTTCTCGCCAATGGCGCACAGCGGCAGCGGCCCCTTGTGGTAGAGCACCTCGAGTACGGCAAACTGGGCCTGAGTCAGGCCGTAGCGTTGGATGTCGCGAGCCGACGCCCGGCCGACCGACGCGGCGCAGCGAGCCAGGGTGACCCACAGCTTCAGGGCCCGGTCAGCCGCGGGGCCGTAGGAGCGGCGCGGGACGGGTGCTGGCGGCTTGCGCTTCATCTCAAGCTTAAAATATTGGCGCGCCGTGCGCCGTCAACGCGCCCGGCCCCGGACGCACCACGCCCGGGTCCCGGATGCTGTCCGGGGCCCGGGCGCGGGCACGGCCGGCTGCCGCGGACTAGTGCTTGCCGGTCATCTCGTCGGCGAGCGGCCCGGCGTCGTACACGTGCCGGAGCGCTTCGATGATGCCGCGGGAATCCACCCACACCGCGCGGCCCACCGCCTCCGAGTAAAGGAAGCGGAGCGGCTGGTCCTCGATGTTGCCGTCGAACACCAGTCCGACGATCTCCGCGTTCTTGTTGATCACCGGGCTGCCGGAGTTGCCGCCGATGATGTCGCTGGTCGACACCGCGTCGAGCGGCGTCGAGAGGTTGAGCGAGTCGCGGTGCGTGGTCCAGCGCGCCGGGAGGTCGAACGGCGGCCTCTGCCCGAAGCTGTAGGACCGGTCGTACATCCCGTAGAACGTGGTGAACGGCGGCGCGATGGTGCCGTTGTACCGATACCCCATCACTTCGCCGTCCTGGATCCGGAGGCTGAAGGTGGCGTCGGGCGACACGGTGTTGCCGAACACCGCCAGCAAGGCGCGGGCGATGCGCTCGGACGCCTGGGCGTCGCGGGCGTTGAGATCGGTCACCTGCTTGGTGATCTGCCGTTCCTGCGGATCGATGAACAGCGCCAGCTTGATGAACGGGTCGGTGGACGCCTTCACGGCCGCCGCGCCGCCCTGGATGAGCGCCTGCCGCTGGTCGGGTGCGACGATCTGGCTGCCCTGCACCATCTCGCGCGCCGCCGCTTCCGGCGTACGGCCGGCCAGCACCATCCGGACCAGCGGATCGGCGGCGGGCAGGTCCTTCTGCATCTGCGTGAAGTAGGCGGTCAGCGTCATGATCTCGGCCGTCGTGTCCACGGGCGAGGCGAGCATCCCCTGCACCCGGCGCTGCATGGCGTCACGGAACATCGGAAGCCGGGCGCTGTCGGGCTTCGCAACTTCCACGGGCTGCCGCACGATGTAGCTGGCGAGGCCGAGCAGTTGGGAGCCGTAGCCGCCGAAGGCGTAGTACCGCTGCCGCACGGCCATCTGGCCGAGCTGGTGCCACACCAGCGCGCTCTCGTCCCACGCGGTCCCGTACTGCCGCTTCCACTCGGGGTTCGCGTCCACCTTGGCGCGGAAGTCCCGCTCCCACTCCCGCTTGTGCGCCATCATGGCCGGATTCAGGAGCCCGGCCTGGTACCCGTCGATGGCCTTGTAGGAGTTCTCGAGGCCGAAGATCTGGTTGCGCAGCGCGCGAGCCCGGTCGTCGCTCAGGTTGGAGAGCTGATGCGCGATCCGGATCCGGTCGGCCAGCATCCGCATGCTCGCCGGATACTGTACGTCACGCAGGTACTCCATCTGGGCCACGGTGTTGAGCCGGCCCGTACCGCCGGGATTGCCGACCGCGAACACCAGCTCGTGGTCGCTCGAACCGTTGGGGCTCCAGCGGAAGTACTCGGTGTGCGCGGGTTGCCCGTTCACGTACACGCGCACGATGGACATGTCGAGGTCGTAGCGCGGATAGGTGAAGTTGTCGGGGTCGCCACCGAAGAAGGCGGTCTGGCTTTCGACCGCGAACACCAGCCTGAGATCGGTGTAGTGCCGGAACCGGTACAGCTTGTACTGGCCGCCCGCGTACATGCTGACGACCTGGCAGCGGACGTCGGCCGCGCCGCCCTGGCAGCGGTCTTCGAGTCCCTTGGTCGCCGCGTCGCGCAGGGTCGCCGCCCGGGCGGCCGGCGTGCCGGCCGGAGTGGCCGCGCTCACGCTGTCGGTGACGTCGGTGATGGAGAGCAGCTGGTCGAGGGCCATCCCGGGACACGGCCGCTCCTCGTCGCGCGTCTTGGCGTAGAAGCCGTCCCGCAGCAGGTCCTCACCCGGCTTGGTCACGGCGTCGATGCAACCGCGGCCGCAGTGGTGGTTGCTCATCACCAGGCCGTCCGGCGAGACGAACGACGCCGAGCACCCCGGCAACCGCCCCGCCGAGAGGCGCACGTGATCCAGCCACTCCTGGCTGGGATGGAAGTTGTACCGCCGGGCCCAGTAGTCCATCGGCGGCACGTCGAAAGTCCACATCTTCCCGGTTTCGATCCCGGGGTACTCGGCCGCAGCGGGCTGCTGCGCGCGGAGCGCCGAAACCCCGCCGAGACACGCGGCCACGAGGAGCAGAAGGGCGAGACGCACTCGATGCATAGGGACTCTCCGTTGAGGGCAGAACTGCGGAACAGCACCAGCGGTTCTAGCAAATTGTATACGCGCCCGCAACAGGGCACGTTGCTCAGCCACACCCGAAAGAGTCACCAGGGGCTAGCCGCCGGGCCGGATCGCTCGGCGATAGCCCCAAATCACGCCCTCGGGGAATCGCGCCATCTCGATGAGCCCCAGCCGGTTGGCGATCGAGTCCGGAGGCGCTCCCGGTTCGAGGTCAAAGGGAAACCGGACCAGCACCCCTCGGCGTTCGCTCAGCGCCCGCCCGAAGGCGGCGACCGAATCGGCGTCGAGCGTCTCGGGCACGCTGCGCGACGGGCGATCGGTGACGAAGTACGCGGTCGCGGTGTTGTTGGAGAAGATCGCCGCGCCGCGGCCTTCGGTCCGGAGCCAGGCGCCGAGCGCCGAGCTCCGCCACTCGTCACTGGCGTAGCCCCAACCACCGTCCAACGCATCCGTCACCGCCTGCACCGTGGCCCGCGCCGAGCCGCCGAGCCAGAGCGCCCACAGCACGACCACGGCCGCGCGCCAGCGCCTGCTCCAGCCGCGCCACGCCGCGGCGAACGCGGCGACCGTGGCGACCTCGGTCAGGACGATGAACGGCGAAAGGAGCCGCTGGTCGAACGGGATGCCCTCGTCGACGAACAGCCGCGAGAACAACACCAGGGCTGCGTAGCACCCGGCCAGCACGCCCGCAGCGGCCAGGAGGAGGCGGCTCAGCAGCGCGCCCGGCCCGGCGGAGGCAGGAGCCAGCGGCGGCCGCCTCACCGCGCGCGCCAGCACGACCACTGCGACGGCGCCGACCGCCACGGCGACCACCCCTTGCACCCACGGAATCGGAACCGACGGAGCGAGCCAGGCGCCGAGGGTGCCGGCCAGCTCCGCGAAGGTCGCGCCCAGCCCGCCGCGCAGGCCGAAACTGCGGACCTCCGCCGACTCGGCCGCGGAACGCAGCACCCAGAGCACCTGCAGCACGACCGACGGCGCGGCCGCGATCGCTGCCCGCCGCAGCCGCTCCCGCAGGCTGCCCTCGAGCCCGAACGCCCACAGGACCACCGCGCCGGTAGAGGCGACCGCGGCGTAGCGCACGATCCCGGCCGCGGCCGCAGCGATGCCGTAGGTCCAGGGGCGCTTCGAGAACATCATCAGCGCGAGGGTCGCCAGCAGCAGGGCCAGGCAGAGCGGCTCGCTCACGATCTGCCAGTGGTCGAACGCGAAACTCGGCGTGACGAGGAGGACGACTCCCACCAGGACGCCGGCGCCGGAGCCCGCCGCGGCGCCCACCAGCCAGACGGCGAGCGCGACAGTCGCGAAGGCCGCCACCGCCTCGATGCCGCGCGCCCCCTGCGCCGGCGATGCCCCGAGCGCGACCGGGATGGCAATGGCGATGGGGAAGCCCGGAGGGAAGTGCCCCAGCGCCTCGGTGCTGTCGGCGTTCGACCATTGCGCCGCCGGGATGCGCAGCGTGCCGTGCCGCACCAGGGATTGGGCCGCGCCGAGATACGACATCGTGTCGGGGTCGAGCCCCGGTCCGGGGGGCTCCGTGATCTCGAGCACCCCGTAGCACGCCACGGCGCCAAGCAACACCGCCAGCACTGAGCGTCGCACGGGCACCAATGTACACTACATGGTGAAATGCTCGCGATGCTCCTCGAAGCCGCCGCTCAGCCGCTCGTCGCGGCGTCCGTTCCGCGGCCCGAGCCCGGCCCACAGCAGCTCCTGCTCAAGGTGCTGGCGTGCGGCGTGTGCCGCACCGACCTGCACGTCGTGGACGGAGAGTTGCCGCGGCCCAAGCTGCCGCTGGTGCTTGGCCACGAGATCGTCGGCGAGGTGGTCGCGCACGGTCCGGAAGCGGAGCGCTTCGCCGTCGGCACCCGCGTGGGCGTGCCGTGGCTGGGCTGGACTTGCGGCACCTGCCGGTACTGCCGCTCCGGCCGCGAGAACCTCTGCGACCGCGCACGGTTCACCGGTTACGACCTCGACGGAGGGTACGCCGATTACACGGTGGCCGACGAGCGCTACTGCTTTGCGCTGCCGGCCGCACTCGCGCCGGCCGAGGCGGCGCCGCTGCTGTGCGCCGGCCTCATCGGCTATCGCTCGCTGCTCGCCGCGGGCGACGGCGCCGAGCGCCTCGGCATCTACGGCTTCGGCGCCGCCGCGCACATCGTGGCACAGGTGGCGCGAGCCCAGGGCCGCCGCATCTTCGCGTTCGCCCGCCCGGGCGACCGCGCAGCGGAACGGTTCGCCCGCGAGCTGGGCGCGGCGTGGGCCGGCTCCTCCGACACCCCTCCCCCGGAGCCGCTCGACGCGGCCATCATCTTCGCCCCCGTGGGCTCCCTGGTACCCATCGCGCTCAAGGCGGTGGCCCCCGGAGGAACCGTGGTCTGCGCCGGCATCCACATGAGCAACATCCCGGCATTTCCCTACGACCTGTTGTGGGGCGAGCGCGTGCTGCGCTCGGTGGCCAACCTCACCCGGCGGGACGGCGAAGAGTTCCTCGCCCTCGCTCCGCGGATCCCCGTCCGGACAGCCGTAGAGCCGTTTCCGCTGTCGCGAGCCAACGAAGCGCTCGACCGGCTGCGGGCGGGCAAGGTCCGAGGCGCCGCCGTGCTCGTACCCGAAGGCACTCGAACGACAGACCGCGACTGAGACCGTTGCCGGACACCCTCTCGCGATCCGGCCCGACCGCGGTTAGTCTCCTGCCCTCAAAGCCGACTCGTATTATCAGAATTACCCTACCAACCTGGGGGAGATGCACGATGACAGAAAAAGAGATGTTGCTGGCGAGCTTGGAGCGGGAGTTCGCGACGACGCTCAAGGTGCTGAAGGCGTACCCGGCCGACAAGCCGGACTTCAAGCCGCACGAGCGCTCCATGTCCGCCAAGGAGCTGGCCTGGGTCTTCGTCATCGAGCAGCAGGTGATCGTGGACGGCGCACTGGCGGGCGCGATCGACTTCTCCAAGATGGCGCCGGCGCCAGCCACCATGCGGGACGTGATCGCCGCCTATGAACGGATCCAGCCGGCGACCGTTTCGAAGGTGAAGCAGGCCTCAGAGGCAGCTCTCAGCAAGACCGTCAAGTTCCCGGTTGCACCGAAGACGATGGGGGACCTGCGCGTGATGGACGTCCTGTGGGGCACGCTGCACGACCAGATCCACCACCGCGGCCAGCTGTCGGTCTATCTGCGCATGGCTGGAGGCAAGGTGCCCTCGATCTACGGTCCGTCGGCCGACGAGCCCTGGATGTAGAGGGCCGGCTGATCAGCCGGCCAGGCTCTTGAGCAGGAGCGAGAGCACCAGCAGGGCCACGAGCACATAGGTGCGGTCGCGCTCGAAGGCAAAGGCGATGGCGGTGAAGGCGACCCGCGCCACGGGCGTGGCCACGAGGATCAGCAAGCCGAGCTGTATCAGGCCACGCCCGCTGCCGGAGAGTGCATCGCGCACGATCCCGGCGAGCGAGCGCAGGTCCACCGGCTCGCCGCGGAAGACGCGGTAGTTCGGCACGCTCCCGCCGTGGCGGAGCAGGAAGAGCACCCCGCCCGCCAGCACGACGACCGCGGCCAGCAGGACACCCGCCCGCAACAGGTTGCCGACCGCCCGCTGCACGCGGGCGTCCTGTTCGCGCGTCGGACCGGACGCCATTTCAGAGCCTCCCGAACGCGCCGTGGTAGATCATCTGGAGCGCGATCACGACGATCACCGCCGCGAACAGCATCCGGAGGCGGGCGGTGCGCACCTTGAAGAGCAGGCGCGCGCCCACCATGGAGCCGGCCAGTACTCCGAGCATCACCGGCATCGCGAGCCCGGGGTCCACGTAGCCGTGGCGCAGGTAGATGCCGGCGCTCGCGGCGGCCGTCACGCCGATCATGAAGTTGCTGGTCGCCGTGGACACCTTGAACGGCAGATACATCATCTGGTCCATGGCCAGCACCTTCACCGCTCCGGAGCCGATCCCCAGCAGGCCGGAGAGCACGCCGGCCAGCCACATCAGCGCGAAGCCCCCCGGGACGTTGCGCACCCGGTAGCGCTGCGGCCCGCCAGAGGTCGGGTACTCCGAGTCCAGCCGCAAGCGCGCTGCCAGGGGATTCGGAGGCAGGTCCGCGGTCAGGTGCTCCGCCCGCGGACGGGTGGTCAGGTAGGCGGAGACCAGGAGCACCATCCCGAAGATCACGGTGATGGCGCGCGTGGGGAACACCGCCACCAGCGAAGCTCCGAGCAGCGCGCCGATCACCGTGGCGATCTCGAGCAGCATCCCCACGCGGAGGTTGGTGAACCCCTCCTTCACGTAGGCCGCCGCCGCACCGGAGCTGGTCGCGATGACCGAGATGAGCGACGCGCCGATGGCGTAGCGGATGTCGGCGGCGAAGATCAGCGTGAGCACCGGCGTCACGATGAACCCGCCTCCCAGGCCCGTGAGGGAGCCGAGGAAGCCGGCGCAGAACGCCGCCGCCGCAATGGTCGCGCTGAAAGCGAGGGTGTTCAATCTCCGAGTCTCGCGGTGTACTCTAACCTGTCCGGCCGACGTTCACACAAGGGGTACGCATGGAAATCGCGCGAAGCAGCGAGGATGTGATCATCGTCGGCGCCGGGCCGATCGGCCTCGCGTGCGCCATCTCCGCCAAGCGGCATGGCGCCGATCCGCTGGTGGTGGACGCCGGCGCGGTGGTCAACTCGATCGTGCACTACCCCATTGGGATGACGTTCTTCACGACGCCGGACCTGCTCGAAATCGGCGGGCATCCGTTCTCGTGTGCCGGTCAGAAGCCCACCCGCGAGGAGGCCCTCAAGTACTATCGCGGCGTCGTCCGCGCGGAGGGCCTGCGCGTCCGCACGTACACCAGGCTCGAGGCGGTGGTGCGTGATGACCGGGTGCTCCGCTGCGCGCTGCGGGACCGACACGACCTGCACGATCAGCGCTGCCGCCGCCTGGTGCTGGCGACCGGCTACTACGACCACGCCAACCTCCTCGGCGTTAGCGGCGAGGACCTCCCCCACGTCAGCCACCGCTTCGACGAGGGGCACCGCTCCTTCGGCCTGGACGTCGTGGTGATCGGCGGCAAGAACTCGGCGATCGAGGCCGCGCTCGAGCTGTATCGCGCCGGCGCCCACGTCACGCTGGTGTACCGGCGAGCGGAGCTGCGTCCCACCGTCAAGTACTGGCTCAAGCCCGACATCGAGAACCGCATCAAGGCGGGGGAGATCGCGGCGCGGTTCGGCGCCGAGGTGCTGGGCATCGACGCGCAGGCGGTCACCATCCGCCATGCCCAGGGGCCAGACGAGCGCCTCCCGGCGGACCGCGTGTATGCGCTCACCGGCTATCACCCGGACTTCGACCTGTTCCGCCGCATCGGGATCGAGCTCGACGACGAGACCGGCCGCCCTCACCTCGATCCCGAAACGCTGGAAACCAACGTCCCCGGCGTCTACCTGGCGGGCAGCATCACGGCAGGGCGCGCCACCTCCGAGATCTTCATCGAGAACGGGCGAGCCGACGGCGAGCGGATCTTCGGCGCCGCTGGCGGGCGAAACCCGCGGGGCGGGAAAGCGTAGGGCGATCCGGAAGCCCAAGTCCGGAGGTCGTTGTGCGTCCGGTTCTCCGCTCGCTGCTCGGCGCAGCCGCCCTCGCCGGCGTCCCTTGCCTGCTGGCCGCGCAGGACTCGGCCGAAACCAGCCGAGAGCCCGGCCATTGGAGTCTGGATCTTCCGGTCCGCGGCTACGGCATTTCCTTCGGCAACTCGGCCCGGTTCACGGGTGTCAGGTTCAATTTCGAGGACGCCGGCGTCGAGCAGGTCAACGGCGTCAACATCACCATATGGAAGCCCGGCAAGCCGGTGACCGGCGCCGTGAACGGTCTCGCCCTCGGCATCGCGGGGCCGGCTGCAGCGGAGCTGAACGGCGTCTCGGTCGGCTTGGTCGGCGTGGTTGCCGAGGCGCGCGCGCGGTGGGTGACCATCGGGGGCCTCGGGGTGGTGTCGCAGGGCTCGCTCGACGGCTTCAGCCTCGCGGGGCTGGGCGTGGTGACGGAAGGTGCGATGCGGGGCATCAACGTCTCCGGGTTGGGGATCGTGGCCCAAGGCGAGATGACCGGCGCCAGCGTTTCGGGACTCGGGGTCGTGTCGCAGGGGCCGATGACGGGCGCCGGCGTGGCCGGCCTTGGCTTGGTTTCCCAGGGCAACATGACGGGGTTCTTCGCGTCAGGGCTGGGCACCGTTTCGCAAGGCAGCCTCGCCGGCGCAAGCGTCAGCGGCCTGGCGACCGTCGCGCAGGGCAGCATCTGGGGTGCGCACGCCGCCGGACTCGCCCTCGTCGCGCAGGGCGACGTCACGGGATTCACATTGAGCGGCCTCGCGACGGTCGCGCAGGGTTCGCTGCGCGGTCTATCGGTGAGTGGCCTGGCGCTGGTCGCCCAGGGCCAAGCGCGCGGCATCTCGGTGGGCGGGCTCGCGGTGGTGGGCGAGGGCGGCGTCGTTGGTCTGACGGTCGCCGGCTACCAGGTACGAGCTCCGCGAGCCTCCGGCCTCACGCTTGCAATTATCAACCTCAAGACGTACGCGATGTCCGGGATGTCGGTGAGCGCGTTCAATCAGGTGCGCGGCGTGCAGGCGGGAATCAGCATCGGGCTGCTGAACTACGCGCGCGAGTTGCACGGCGTCCAGCTCGGTCTGCTGAACATCGCCCGCAACAACTCGTCACCATTCCGGGTGTTGCCCCTCCTCAACGCACACCTGAACTGAGCGCCGCGGCGCCCGCATGGCCACTTCCGCAACTCAGCCCAGGCAATAGCCGAGATTCGCCGGACAAGCGTAAACTACGACACCTCGCCACTCGAACACCGGCCCCGGCAGCCCCGGCGGCAGCACACTGATGACCGCGAGGAACCCGAGGGTGAGGAAAGATGCGCGTGTAGCTCTGTGTGGACAAGTACTCTGTCATGCCAAGTTCATAGCCTTGGCGGGCGGGAGGGGTGCGGGTGACGCGACCCGGCGTGGTAAGCGAAGAGGAGATCCGCGATCTCGGTTTTGGTACCGTCGTTGCCGGGGAGAGCCGGCAGCGGCTCCTCAACCGCGACGGGTCGTTCAACGTGGAGCGGCGGGGGCTCAGGCTCAGCTCCTCGCTCAGCCTCTACCACCTGCTGCTGACGACGACGTGGACCCGGTTCATGGGTCTCATCGTGGGGTCGTACGTCCTGTTCAACGGCGCGTTCGCGGTGGCGTTCGTGGTGTGCGGTCCGGACGCGCTGTCGGGCGGGGGAGAGCCCGGCTTCGCCCGGGCGTTCTTCTTCAGCGTCGAGACGTTCTCCACCATCGGCTACGGGGTCGTCGGCCCGGTCGGGATGGCGGCGAACCTGGTGGTGACGGTGGAGGCGCTGGTGGGGTTGCTGTGGCTGGCGCTGGCCACCGGCCTGCTGTTCGCCCGCTTCTCGCGGCCGACGGCCAAGGTGCTGTTCAGCCGCACCGCGGTGATCGCGCCGTATCGAGACATCACGGCCTTCGAGTTCCGGATCGCGAACGTCCGCAGCAGCCAGCTGACCGAGCTACAGGCCACCGTGATGTTCGCCCGCTTCGAGGACGTCGGCGGGCGGGCGGTGCGCCGGTTTCATTCGCTGGCCCTCGAGCGCGACTCGGTGGCCTTCTTCCCGCTGGCGTGGACCATCGTGCACCCGATCGACGAGTCGAGCCCGCTCCGGGGGCTCACGCGCGAGGGCCTGCGCGAGTGTGACGGGGAGTTCCTGGTCCTCCTGAGCGGCGTCGAGGAGACGTTCGCCCAGCGGGTGCACGCGCGCTCGTCCTACAAGTGGGACGAGGTCGTGTGGGGCGCGAAGTTCAGCGACATCCTCCACCACCCGAGCGGGAACGAGGTCATGACGATCGACGTCGGCCGGCTCCACGCCATCGAGCCCACGGCCTAGGACCGCCGCCACGACCCCCTGGGTGTCGTTCCTGATCTTCGCCAACGTGGCGATGCTGCTGCTCGAGCGGAGTGTGCCGGGCGTGGCGCAGGCGTTGGTCCTGGTGCCCGCGTTCATCGTGGTGCGGCCGTGGACAGCCGTGACGTACATGTTCCTGCACGCCGGCTTCTCGCACCTCTTCTGGAACATGGTGGCGCTGTACTTCTTCGGCCCGCGGGTCGAGGCGCGGCTCGGCGGCCGCCGCTTCATCGGGCTGTATCTCACCAGCGGCATCGCCGGCGCACTGGGATCGCTGATCACCCCCTATGCCGCCATCGTCGGCGCGTCGGGCGCGGTGTTCGGCGTGATGCTCGGCTACGCGCACTTCTGGCCGCGCGATTCGATCTACCTGTTCTTCCTGATCCGGATCGAGGCGCGGTGGCTGGTGGTGCTGATGACGATGATGGCTCTGTACCAGGGCCTCTCGGGGCAGTCCGGGATCGCGAACTTCGCGCACCTCGGCGGCTTTGCCGGCGGCTTCCTGTACCTGCGGTGGATCGAGCTGCGGTCGCCGGCCGTGCAGTTCCGCGCCCGCGCCGCCGCAGGCGTTCCGCGCAGCACCGGCGCCGACGTCGAGCGCTGGAAACGGATCCAGCCCGAGACGCTGCACCCCGTCAACCGCGAAGAGCTCGAGCGCGTGATGACGAAGGTGGCGGTGGCGGGCACGGTGAGCCTCACGCCGGACGAGCGGGCGTTCCTCGACCGGTTCAGCGCCCAATAGCAGCCAGGGAGGCAACGCGATGATGGGCATCTCTCGCACCATGGGCGGACTGGCGTTGGTGATGCTGGTGGCCGCGGCGCCGGCGCGCGCCCAGGTCGTGATGGCTCCGCCGCCGGTGCGCGGGTTCCCGAGCGCGATGCTCGCGGCCGAGCGCGTCCAGGAGGATGTGCTGCGCGCGGTGCCCAGCCCCGACACGCTCCGTGCCCAGTTGATCGCATTGAGCGCGTTCCCCCACGAGGCCGGGACGGAGCGCTCGCACCGGGTGGCCGAAGCGATCCTCGCACGCTTCCGCTCGTTCGGGCTCGACGCCTCCATCGAGCGGTTCGAGGCGCTCATGCCGCGCCCGGTGAGCCGCTCGCTCCAGCTGCTCTCGCCCGAGCGCTACACCGCCCGGTTGAAGGAGCCCGCCGTCGCCGGCGACCCGACCTCGGGACAGGCGGAGCAGCTCCCGACCTTCAACGCCTACTCGCCCGACGGCGACGTGACCGGCGAGCTGGTCTACGTGAACTACGGCGTGCCCGACGACTACCGCATCCTGGACAGCCTCGGAATCAGCGTGCGCGGCAGGATCGTGATCACCCGCTACGGCGGGTCGTGGCGCGGCATCAAGCCCAAGGTGGCGGCGGAGCACGGCGCGATCGGGTGCCTGATCTACTCCGATCCGCGGGACGACGGCTATTTCCTGGGCGACGTGTACCCCAAGGGGCCGATGCGGCCGTGGCAGGGAGTGCAGCGCGGCAGCGTGATGGACATGCCGATCCACCCTGGCGATCCGCTCTCGCCCGGCTGGGCCTCGGAGACGGGATCGCGCCGTCTTCCGATCGCCGAGGCACAGACACTGGCCAAGATCCCGGTGCTGCCCATCTCGTACGGCGACGCGCTCCCGCTGCTGAGGAACCTCGCCGGGCCGGTGGCGCCGGAGGCCTGGAGGGGTGCGCTGCCCATCACCTACCACGTGGGGCCGGGCCCCGGCCGGGCGCGGCTCGCGGTGCGCTTTGATTGGAAGACCCGGCCGCTGTACGACGTCGTGGCGACGATACGCGGCGCCGTGTATCCCGACGAGTGGGTGATCTACGGCAACCATCACGACGCCTGGGTCAACGGTGCGGCCGACCCGATCTCCGGGCAGGTCTCGCTCGACGAGACGGCGCGGTCCCTCGGCGTACTGCTGCGCAGCGGCTGGCGGCCGGCCCGCACCATCATCCTCGCGGCGTGGGACGGTGAGGAGTGGGGGCTGCTGGGCTCGACCGAGTGGGCGGAGAAGCACGCCGACGAGTTGGCCGCCAACGCGGTGGCCTACTTCAACGGCGACACCAACGGCCGCGGCTGGTTCGGCGCCAGCGGCTCGCCGTCGCTGGAGGCGTTCCTGCGCGAGGTGGCCCGCGACGTACCGGACCCCTCCGGAGGGGGCACGAGCGCGCTCGAAGCCGCGCAACAGCATCGCCGCCAGGAGCGTCCGCGTGACACCACTCGCTCCGGGGCCGACACCGCGTTCGCGATCGGCGCCCTGGGGTCGGGGTCCGACTACACGGCTTTCATCGATCACCTGGGCGTGGCCTCGCTCGACGTCCGCTACGGCGGCGCGGCGGACGACGGCATCTATCACTCGGTGTACGACGACTACACGTTCTTCCTCCGGTTCCTCGACACCACGCTCACCGCCGAGGTCGCCGAGGCACGGACCGTGGGCACCGCGCTGCTGCGCCTTGCCGACGCGCCGGTGCTGCCGTTCGAGTTCCACGCCGCGGCCCGGGACTATCGCCGCTATGCGGACGAGATCGCGCACCTGGCCCAGCGCAGCGACACGACGAAGGCGCTCGACCTGGCGCCGCTCCAGGGCGCCGTGGCGCGCCTCGACAGCGCGGCAGCACGCTTCGAGGCGGCGCTCGCGCCGCTGGAGGGCATGACGGCGGCTCAGGTCGCCGCACGGGGTGCCGCGCTCGACCGCGTCAACCGGATGCTGTACCGGACGGAGCGCGCGGTGACGGACACGGCCGGCCTGCCGCGGCGGCCCTGGTACCGACACCTGATCTACGCCCCGGGCCTCTACACCGGGTACGGCGTGAAGACCATGCCGGGCATCCGGGAGGCGGTCGAGCTGCGGCGGCCGGATGAAGCGCAGGCGGAGGCGGGCCGCGTCACGGCGGCGGTCACCCGCCTCGCCGACGAGGTGGACCGTGCAGCGGCGGCACTGGGCGAGGCATTGAAGTAGCGCGGCTCGGAGGCTGGGGGCGGCATCATGCGACGCTGGAACGGCTGGGGAGACGAAGCGGTCAAATACCCCGTGCCACCCGCTGCGGCTCGCTTCCTCGAGCAGCGGATCGGAACGCCGCGCACGATTCCGCCCGCCCGGCTCGAAGACGTGCTCGCCGCCGCCGCGCCGTCGCGGCTGCGCCGCCACGCGCTCGTGGACCGGGAGCCGGAGACCCGCGTCCGCCACGCGCGGGGGCAGAGCCTCCCCGACTGGATCGCGATGCGCAGCGGCCGGCCGGGAGTCATCCCGGACGGCGTGGCGCACCCCACCACTCGCGAAGACGTGCGCGCCCTGCTCGACTATGCGTCGCAGGTCGGGGCCCGGCTGATCCCCTACGGCGGAGGGACCAGCGTCGTGGGGCACGTGAACCCGCCGGGCGGCGACACCCCGGTGCTCACGGTGAGCATGGCGCGGATCAACGGGCTGCAGCACTTCGACGAGATGAGCCAGCTTGCCACCTTCGGTGCCGGCGCCGCCGGGCCGGATCTCGAAGCACAGCTCCGCGCCCGCGGCTTCACCCTCGGCCATTTCCCGCAGTCGTTCGAGTACTCCACCCTCGGCGGGTGGGTCGCCACGCGCTCGAGCGGACAGCAGTCGCTGGGCTACGGACGCATCGAGCGACTGTTCGCAGGCGGCCGCGTCGAGGCGCCTGCCGGCACGCTGGAGCTGCCGCCGTTCCCGGCCTCGGCGGCCGGTCCCGACCTGCGGGAGATCGTCCTGGGCTCGGAGGGCCGGCTCGGCATCATCACCGAGGCCACGGTCCGTATCTCGCCGCTTCCCGAGCGCGAGCGCTTCTACGCCGTCTTCCTGACCTCCTTCGACGACGGCGTGGCGGCGGTGCGTGAGCTGGTCCAGGCCCGCGTACCCCTCAGCATGCTCCGCCTCAGCACCGCCGTCGAAACCGAGACCACGCTGCGGCTGGCTGGCCACGAGCGCCTCATCCAGGCGCTCGAGGGCGTGCTCGCGATGCGGGGCGCCGGGCCGGAGAAGTGCATGCTCCTGCTGGGATTCACCGGGCGGAAATCGCTCGTCACCGCGGCCCGGAAGGACGCCATCGCGATCGCGGCAGCGCACCGCGGGGTGCGGGTCGGCGGCGCGGTCGTCGGCAAGCAGTGGCAGCGCAGCCGGTTCCGCGTCCCCTACCTGCGCAATGCGCTGTGGGAGGCGGGCTACGCCGTGGACACGCTCGAGACGGCGACCCGCTGGAGCCAGCTGCCGAAGCTGCTCCTGGCCGTCGAGTCGGCGCTGGAGAACGCGCTGTCCGAGCGCGGCGAGCGGGTGCACGTCTTCACGCACCTGTCGCACTTCTACCCGGACGGCGCGAGCCTCTACGCGACCTATCTCTTCAGGCTCGCCGCGGATCCCGACGAGACGCTGCACCACTGGCAGGTGCTCAAGGCCGCCGCCAGCCGGGCGATCGTCGCGCTCGGCGGCACCATCTCCCATCATCACGGAATCGGCACCGACAACGCTCCCTACCTCGCGGCGGAGAAGGGCGAGCTGGGCATGCAGGTGCTGCGCGACCTGTGCGGGCGGTTCGATCCCGGCGGGCTGATGAACCCAGGCAAGCTGGTCTGACGCGGCGGGCGGAGGCGAGAGCGCGATGTGGCGGAGCGGGTGGCGCGAGGCGGTCTGGTCCGGGCTGGGCCAGCCGTGGGACCTGCTGGTCATCGGCGGGGGCATCACCGGCGCGGGCATCCTGCGGGAGGCGGCGCGCCGCGGTCTCAGGGCCCTGCTGGTCGAGCAGCGGGACTTCGCCTGGGGAACGTCCAGCCGGTCGTCCAAACTGGTGCACGGCGGGCTGCGCTATCTCAGCGAAGGGAAGCTCCGCCTCACCCGTGCTTCCGTCGCGGAGCGTGAGCGCCTCGTGGCCGAAGCCCCCGGGCTCGTCGAGCGGCTGGGCTTCCTGCTCGCGACGTACGAGGGCGCGCATCCCGGCTCGCTGACGTACCGGGCCGGGCTCAGCCTCTACGATCTGCTGGCGGTGCGCTGGAGCCACCAGCACTACGATCCCGAGGACTTCCGGATGCTGGCTCCGCACATCGAGCTGCGGGGCCTCAAGGGCGGGTTCCGCTACGGCGATGCGCAGACCGACGATGCGAGGCTGGTGCTGCGCGTCCTCACGGAGGCGGTGGCCGCCGGCGCCACCGCCCTGAACTACGCGGTCGCGGAGAGCCTGATCCGTGAGGCCGGAGTGGTGTCCGGAGTCCGGCTGGTCGACCGCGAACGGCAGCGCTCGGCCGAGGTCCGCGCCACGGTCGTGATCAACGCGACGGGCGCCTGGGCCGACCGGCTGCGGCAGGAGCTGGGCGCGCCGCGCCGGATCCGCCCGCTGCGGGGCAGCCACCTCACCTTCCCCGCGTGGCGCTTCCCGCTCGCGCAGGCGCTGACGGTCTCCCATCCGGAAGATCAGCGGCCCGTCTTCTTCATTCCGTGGGAGGGCGTGACCCTGATCGGCACGACCGACGTGGACCACGACGCCCCGCTCGACGACGAACCGGCGGTCTCGGCCGACGAGGTGCGCTATCTCTTCGCCGCGATCGAAGCGGAATTCCCGTCGCTCGGCGTGACGGCGCGCGACGTCATGGCCAGCTTCTCCGGCGTGCGGCCGGTGATCAACACCGGCAAGGCCGACCCCTCGCGCGAATCACGCGACCACGCGGTGTGGGACGAGGAGGGGCTGCTGACGGTAACCGGCGGAAAGTTGACGACCTTCCGGTTGATGGCGCTCGACGCACTCAAGGCGGCACGGCGCCGGTTGCCCGCGCTCAAGGGCCTGCGCTCGAGAACCGCGGTGCTCGATTCGGTGGCCACCGCGCTGCCGGCCGGAGCCGACACGCTCGACGACGAAGCCCGCCGCCGCCTGATCGGCCGCTATGGTGCCGAAGCCGCGCCACTGGTGACCGCGGCGCGCTCACGCGAGCTGACGCCCATCCCCGGAACGCGCACGCTGTGGGCGGAGCTGCGGTGGGCCGCGCGCGCCGAGGCCGTGGTGCACCTCGACGATCTGCTGCTGCGCCGCGTGAGGCTGGGCCTGCTCCTTCCCGACGGCGCGCGCGACTTGTTGCCCGACGTCAGGCGCATCTGCCACAGCGAGCTCGGGTGGGACGATGCGCGGTGGGAGCGCGAGGCCGATGCCTATCTCGGCACCTGGCGCGGCTGCTACCACCTTCCGGCCGCGGCCCTCGCCGGCGGGCGGCCAGAGGGCCGTTGATGTGTCGTTAGCGCGCAGCCTGCTGCTGCACGCTTCCCGCAGCGAGCGACTCGCCGCTGCGCTGCGCCATCGCCGCTTCGTGGGCCGCGCCGTCGCCCGCTTCATGCCGGGAGAGGAGTTGGCCGCCGCGCTGGAAGCCGCGCGCCGGCTTGCCGCTGCCGGCATCGGCACGGTCCTCACCAGGCTGGGTGAGAACGTGGCGACGCTCGCGGAGGCGGAGAGCGCCCACCATCACTACGCCGGCGTGCTCCAGGAGGTCCGGCTGGCGGCCCTGCCCGCCCAGGTCTCGATCAAGCTCACCCAGTTGGGGCTGGACGTGGACCAGGGCAGCTGCGAGCGAGCGCTGCGCTCCCTGGCCGCCCGCGCCGCCGAGAGCAGCTCGACCCTGTGGATCGACATGGAGGATTCGCACTACACCGACGTCACGCTCGAGCTGTTCCGGAAGGTGCGGGCCGAGCGCCCCAACGTTGGCGTATGTCTCCAGGCCTACCTCCGCCGCACGCCGGCCGATCTCGCCTCCCTGCTCCCTCTCGAGCCGGCGATCCGTCTGGTGAAGGGCGCGTACGCCGAGCCGCCCGCAGTCGCCTACCCGAAGAAGCGCGACGTGGACGCCGCCTACTTCTCGCTCGCCGTGCAGCTCCTCGAGCGCGCCGCCCACGGCACGGCGAAGCCGGTGTTCGGCACGCACGACATGGCGCTGGTGGCGCGCATCCGCGCCCGCGCCGCCCAGCTGGGATTGCCACCGCACGCCTGCGAATACCACCTGCTGTACGGGATCCGGGACGCCGACCAGCGCGCGCTCGCCGCGCAGGGCGAGGCCGTGCGGGTGCTCATCAGCTACGGCAGCGCGTGGTTCGCGTGGTACATGCGGCGCCTGGCCGAGCGCCCCGCGAACGTCTGGTTCGTGCTGAAGAACCTGATCTAGGACGGCGCGCGGGCCGCCGGCCCGCCGCACGCCACGGCGCGCAGCACCGCCACCCGCGCATCGGTCACGAACGGCTGGTGCGCAACGCCCACGCCCGACTTCTGTGCGCCCGGAAGCGTGCCGTAGCCTTCCAGGATCACGCACCCACCAGCCAGCAGGTCGCCCACCAGCAGGTCGCGCTCCCGGTCGATGTCCGGCGCAACCCGATGCGTCACCGCGCGGCGGCGCGCGCTCACCAGGATTCCCACGTCCTCGGTGGCCGCGGCCGCCCACAGCGTGTCGGACGAGTCCGCACGCCACAGCCGCACGTGGTGGCGCGACCTCGCCGACAGGCTCGCGCGCTCGAAGCGCAGGTCCTCCACCCGCCCCAGGTAGTACTCGTGGCTCATCGGCCCGGCGGAATCGCGCCGCTGCAGCACGATGTCTTCGGTTTCCCTCGTCAGCGCGCCGAACGTGGATCGCTGCGCCGCCATCCAGCCCGCTCGGCTGAAGGCCGTGTCCAGATCGGCCGGTCTGCCGCGGAAGAGGAGGTTGATGGGATCGGCCAAGGTCGACCCGCGCCGGTTGGTGGCGCGAGTCGGGAGCGCCGGGACGGCCGGAGTGGCGGCGCTCGACCACGGATCCGTCGCCCGCTCGCAGCGTGGCGGCGCGGGCACGGCGAGGGGTACCACGAGGCGCAACGACCCGCGCTGGCCGGCGAGGATGTGGGCCTGCCCGCCCCGCAGCACCAGGTTGAATCCCGTGAGAACGAACACCGGGACGATGCCGACGCCCGTCGCGGCGCCAGCCAACTCGGCCGCGCCGGCGGTACCCACGATTCCCTTGATCGAGCGCCCCTTCTGTTGAAGCTCACCCTGCGCGTTCAACGTCCCGCGCGCCGCCCACTCCAGGGAATCGAGCACCGCGCCGAGCGGCACCCAGATACCCGGCGAGGGGGACAGAGAATCGAATCGCAGCTCCAACCTCCCGCTGCGGTCGAACAGCCGGGCGGAGCGTGACACCGCCACGGTTGCGGCAATCGGTGCGAACGCCGGCACCATCGCGCACCCGCCGGCTTCGAGCGCCGCCGTCGTTTGCAGGCGAACGGCCGTCCCCACCTTGTCGCGGCCCCCTTCGATCGACTCGGGGAACCGGACGTGGACTTGCGTTCCCGCCGGTACCGAGGCGCCGGACTGCTGCGGGGCCTGAGCCAGCAGGAACGCCAAGGCCAGCATGCCGGGTATCATGCACGTAAACCTAGTGCTGGACCCCGTCCGCTATGCAGTCCGGAGCAGGTTGCGGGGGTACCCTTCCGGCGCGGCCGGGCCCGCGATAGGCTATCAGCATGCACCCCTTGCTCCTCGTCGGCGCTCTCGCCTACACCTCCCCGCTGGGATCCAACTCCAGCGCGGGCAGGACTGGCCGGCTCGAGCGCGGCGCCGGCGCACCCGGCGGTCCCCCGGACCGTGGCGCGATGACGCGCCTCTTCGTGGCGGTCAAGGAGGGGGTCCGGCGGCTGTTCTCTCCGTACACGACCTCCGACGAGCTGATGGAGGTGCTGCACCGGATCGAAGGGATCCGGACCGCCGCCGAGCTGGCTGAGCGGCGCTGGCTGGAGGCGCAGCTCCGCCAGGCGCAGAAACTGGAGACGATCGGCCAGTTAGCGGGCGGGATCGCGCACGACTTCAACAACATTCTCGCCGTCATTCTCGCCAACAGCGAGTTGCTGGCGTCTGCTCTGCCGCCAGATCGGGCCGATCTCATCGCCAACTTGCACAAGGTGCAGGAGGCCGCGCGCGGCGGCGCGAGCATGGTGAAGGGGCTGCTCGGCTTCAGCCGCCGGGCGGACCTCAATTTCACGACGCTGGACCTGCGCGAAGTGGTGGCCGACCTGTCGCAGATGATGCGGCCGATCCTGCCCGACAACGTGGAGATGCGGATCGTCGCGCCACCGGAGCCCTGTCCTGTCTGGGCCGATAGCGGCGCGCTGCAGCAGATCCTGCTCAACCTCGTGACCAACGCGCGCGACGCGATGACACAGGGCGGAACACTCACCATCGAGGTGGCCCGCGCGCCGACGCGCGGCAGCTACCCTGAGGCCGTGCCCTGGGTGGACGCAGAGGCGTACTACTGCGTCGCGGTCACCGACACCGGCACCGGGATGGACCAGCCGACCGTCGACCGGGTCTTCGAGCCCTTCTTCACGACCAAGGCCCCGGGCACCGGCACCGGCCTCGGCATGGCGATGGTGTACGGCCTCACCAAGCAGCACGGCGGTTTCGTCCACGTCTACAGTGAGGTCGGAGTCGGAACCGCGGTGAAGGTGTACGTGCCGCGGTCGGCCGCGGCCGCGTCCGTCGCGGCGGCCGTCGCTCCAGAGCTCGACCAGCTGGTGGGCGGAAGCGAGACGATCCTGCTGGTAGAGGACAAGGTCGAGTTACGCACCACGACGCGGCGCGTGCTCGAACGCCTGGGCTACACGGTGATCGAGGCGGCGGACGGAGAAGAGGGGCTGGCCCTGCACCGCGCGGAGCGAGGCAGGATCGACCTGATCCTGTCGGACGTGCTGATGCCGAAGCTTGGCGGGCCGGCGCTCTACCAGGCCGTGCGCGAGACGGACCCCTCGGCCAGGTTCCTGTTCACCAGCGGCTACAGCGAGAGCGACATCGGGCAGCGGTCGCTGCTGGAGCCGGGCGTGCTGTTCGTGGCGAAGCCGTGGACCATCGGTGACCTGGCGCGCCAGGTTCGCAAAGCGATCGACAAGCCGGCGACGCCGGCGTAGCTACTTCGCGCGCTCCAGGTAAGTCCCCGTCCGCGGGTCCACCCGCACCCGCACCCCCGTATCGAGGAACTCCGGAACCTGGATGGTCAGGCCATTGCTGAGCTTGGCCGGCTTGCCGCTGGCCGTCTTCGTGGCCGTCTTCATCACCGGTGACGTGTCGACGATGGTGTACTCCATCGCCGCGGGAAGCTGGATCCCTACGACCTGGCCGTCCAGCAACTCGGCCTGGATGTGGATCTCCGGCTCCAGCCACGGAGCGGCGTCGCCCACGATCTCGTTGGTGAGCGTGTACTGATCGTACGTCTTGGCATCCATCACGTGGACGCCCTGGTCGTCGCGGTAGAGCACCTGGAACTCCTTGGTGTCCAGCCGCGCCTCGTCCACGTATTCGGTTGCGATGAAGCGGGTATCGAAGGTGTTCCCGCTGACCAAGTTCCGCATCCGGACCTGCACGAAAGCGCGCAGGTTGCCGGGGGTGCGGTGCTGGAAATCCGTCACCCGGCACGGCTGGCCGTCCACCATCAGAACGTGCCCCTTACGAACGTCTGAAGCCTTCATAACTCCCTGCTACATCAGAGGTTAAGAGTAGAGGCGCCACAGGAGGCCGAGCGTTCCGGCCGCTCCTGCGGCGCCCCCAGACCGGGCGGGAACCTAACCGCCGCGCGCAATGCGCGCCACCCGCGCCGTCAGGATCTCGCGCCGCAACTCATCCGGCGCTGACCTCCCGGTGACGGTCCACCCACACGCCCAGCCCTACGAACACCACGGTCAGGATCATGCCGGTGACCGCGAACTCGCTCGCCGAGGGCGGCGCCGGACTGAACAGGGAGGCGACGTACAGCCCGAGCAGAATCACCACGAGACCCCAGAACGCGTAGCGCCCCACCACGTCCCGCGCCCGGGTGGCTCTGGCGTAGATCGCCACGCCCGCGATGAAGAGCACTCCCTCCACGATCAGCGTGCCGGGGACCGAAGCCCACAGCTCGAGGCCCACCTTCGGGCCGCCGGGATACAGCGGCATGTCGGGGCGGTGCGTGACGAAGTCCAACACCCAGTGGCTCACCACGAGCAGCCCCACGACCACGGCGCCACGCCCGTAGCCGGTGCGCCACCGGTACAGCAACGCGAACAGGACACCCCACGCGACCAGCGCCAGCAGGCTGTGCGAGAGGGGGTACTGATCGAGCGTGATCGAGAGAAACGGGTTCGTGCCGCCGGCGAACGCGACCTTCTCCCAGCCGAACAGCACGAACAGGGGAAACAGGATGTCGGCGAGTTCGGGCGCGGCGAGCAGCGTGCCGAGTGAGGTCTTGGGCGCGATGCGCTTGGCGGCGAAGCCGAGCGCGAGGTGACCGATGAACACAAGGGCCTCCGGCGGTGGCGTGTCCTCCACGGAGGCCGCCGGCGCGTCGAGGACCTCCCGGACTTTCCGCGCCAGCTGGTCGGGTGTGAAAGGCTTCTGCAGATAGTTGAGACCTGGCTCGAGCACGCCGTGCCGCAGCACCGCGTTGTCGGCGTAACCGGAGACGAACAGGACCCGGAGCCCCGGCCGGAACTCCCGCAGCTGGTCCGCCAGCGCGCGGCCGCTCATGCCAGGCATGACCACATCGGTGACCAGCAGGGCGATGGTGCCGTTGGTCACCGCCTCCACCCGGAGCGCCGACAGCGCGTCGGAAGCCTCCAGCACCGTGTACCCGTGCCGGCGCAATGTGGCGCGCGCCACCGCCCGCACGGCCGGATCGTCCTCCACCAGCATCAGGGTCTCGGGTCCGGCGGGCGCCGGCGCGAGCGCCGCGTGGGACTCGGCCACGTCAGCCCGCTCGGCCACCCATGGGAACGAGAGCGTGAACGTCGCGCCGCGACCGCGCTGGCTCTCGACCGAGATGAAACCCCCGCTCTGCTTGACGATGCCGTAGACGGTCGCCAGGCCGAGCCCGGTGCCCTGCCCCGCCTCCTTGGTGGTGAAGAAGGGCTCGAAGATGTGCCGCCTGGTTTCCTCGTCCATCCCGATCCCGGTGTCGATCACTCGCAGCACCACGTAGCGGCCCAGCGCAAGGCGCCGCCGGACTCCACGCCCGGCTCCGCCCGCTCCACGTCGGCGACGACCGTCTCCAGCGTCAGCGTCCCGCCCTGCGGCATCGCGTCCCGTGCGTTCACCGCGAGGTTCATCAGCACCTGCTCGAGCTGGCCCATCATCGGCCCGGATCGCGCCCGGCGCCGCATCGAGCCGCAGCACCAACGCGACATCCTCGCCGATCAGGCGCCGCAGCAGCTTCTCCGCCCCCGCCACCACGGCGTTGAGATCCAAGATCGTGGGTTGCAGCACCTGGCGGCGGCTGAACGCCAGCAGCTGCCGGGTCAGGGCGGTGGCACGTTGCGACGCACTGCGGATTTCCTCGATGTCCGCGCGTCGCGCGTCCGAGGGCTCCATGTCCGCGAGCGCCAACTCGCTGTAGCTGGTGATGACGGTGAGCAGATTGTTGAAGTCGTGCGCGACGCCGCCGGCGAGCCGGCCGATGGCCTCCATCTTCTGCGCCTGGCGGAACTGCTCCTCCAGCTCGAGGCGGTCGGTGATGTCGCGGACGATCCCGAAGACGCCGACGATTTCCCCGTCCCGGCGCTGCACGTCCGCGTGGAACTCGCCCACCCGGTAGTCGCCGCGCCGGGTGCGCAGACGCAGTTGCGCGATGGGGCGCGGCTCCTCGCGCAGCACCTTCTGCAGCAGCCCGAACGCGAGCGGGGCGTCCTGTGGGTGCAGCAGACTCACGAAGGGCCGGCCGAGCCACTCTCCCCGCAAGAAGCCCGTTACCTGCTCGAACGCGGTGTTGAGCGCCGTGAAGTTACCGTCCGGCGACAGCGCGAAGATCACGTCGCGGACGCCCTCGACCAGCGCCCGGTACTGCTCCTCCGAGCGCCGCAGTGCTTCAGCCGCACGTTTGCGGGCGACCGCCATCGCGAACTACTGAAACGAACTTCCGCACATCCATCTCCGCGGCGCCGAGGCGGACGCCTCCCGTATAGGTCTGAACCACCAGCACGCCGATGGTGCTGCCGTCGGCCACGAGTGGCACGCCGAGCCAGTCCACGGAAGGGGCGCCGATCGGTTGTACCTCGCCGCGCCGCACCAACGTCTCGAACGCCTCCGGAGTGCCCAGGAGCGGCTGGCCGGTGCGCAACACGTACTCGGTGAGTCCCCGCCCCGGGTGCTTCGGCTCCGGTGTCTGGTCGTACTCGTCGACGAAGTAGGGAAACGTGATCAGGTCGGACTCCGCATCGTGGAGCGCGATGTAGAAGTTCCGCGCGGGCATCAGCTCCGCGATGGTGCGGTGGATGGCGGCATACAGCTCCTGGAGGGTCGGCGCGGTGAGCGCCGCCTCCGCAATGTGCTGGGTGGCACGCTCGAGCGCCTCGCGCCGCCGGCGCTCGGTCGCGTCCTGGGCGATGGCCACGAAAACCGCGGGATCCTCCGTCGACCACAGCTGCAGGCTGATCTCCACCGGGTAGCGGGAGCCGTCGCGGCGCAAGTGCGTGGCGCTGAACAGCACCCGTGACTGGGCACCGGAGTGGAGCGGTCGGACCAGATCCCGGAACCTCGCCTCGTCGAAGTCGGGGAGGACGTCGAGCAGCGTCATGGCCCCGAACTGCTCCGGCGTGTGGCCGAGCGCCAGCTGCGCCCCGCGATTGGACTGGACGATCCGCAAGGTCGCCGCGTCGACGAGGTAGATCTCGTTAAACGATTGGTCGAGGATGCGGCCGAATCGCTCCACCAGGTTGGTCCGGCGCCGGCGCTCCTCCTCCGCGCGCGCCCGCAGCACGCCGGTCATCTGATTGAAGTGGGCCTTGAGGCGGCCCAGCTCGTCGTCGCGCCCGATCCGGAGCTCTGTCTCGAGCTCGCCGCCCTCCACGCGCGCCAGCCCGCGGTCAAGCGCCGCCAGCGGGAGATAGAACCGCCAGCGCACCAGGAGCATCGCGAGCACGAGCAGCACCGCGCCCAGGGCGACCCATATCACGACCGCGTTGGCGACCCGGGTGGCGGCCGCCACCAGCACACGCTCGCGGCCCACCAGGTCCTCGAGACCGAGGCGCTGCGACTCGTCCAGGTGCTGGACCATGACCATGCGCGTGGTATCGGCGCCGCTGAGCCGAGACTCCGCGGCGCGGAAGTCGCCGAGATCGAGATAGTCCAGCGTCTCCAGCAGCACCCCGGCGAGGCGGGACTCCGCGCCGGCCGCGTCGGCCAGCGCTGTGCGCATCGCCGGCGACGAGCCGGCAAGGAGCAGGCTCGCCTGGACGGCCGCCGACCGCTCGGCTACGCCGGTCAGCTCGGCACGCAGCGTGCGCTCTCGCACCCGGTCTGCTGGGCTCTCCACCCGCGCCAGGCTGATGCGGCGGGCGATGACGAACGCATCCCGCAGGAAGACCGAGCGCGCCCGCAGCACCTCGTACTGGGACCCCAACGCCTCGGTGCGCGTCTGGAGCAATGCCGCCGCGGGCTCAATCGTCAGCACGATGTAGACGCCGACCCCTGCGACGTAGAGGCCCGCGCCCACCGCCATCGCCACCAGCAGCGCGCGGACGGTCACCGTGCGGCGGTGCGCAGTCGCCACGGGACCGCTACCGGGGCGCGGCGGGGACGGCGACCCCGCTCTCGAGGCGCGTCATCACGAGGTTCACGACCCGGCCGGGCGCGAACGAGATCGGGCCCGTGACACCGTGGTAGGGCGGGCGCGCCGTCCCCAATTCCTGCAGGTAGGAGCGAATCGCGGCCGGCTGCACGCCCACTTCGCGCACGGCCTGCGCCGCCACCATCATGCCGTCGTAGAACATCGCGTCCACCGGCGAGGGAATGTGGCCCGTCAGCGTGCGGAACCGAGCCACGAACGCGGCCGAGGCCGAATCGCGGTTGGCCGCGTTCCACCACGCGACCGCGTAGTCGGACCCGGCGCCGGGGCCCGTCGCACGGGCAAACCTGGCGTCCAAGGCGACGCCGTCGCCCGCGACGATGTGCGCCTTCGGCAGGCGCTGGTGCACCGCCTGAGCGATCGCCACTGCCGCCCGGGTCCGCGCCGCGATCACCACGACCTCCGGCGTGCCCCGCCGCAGCGATGCCTCGACCCGCCTGGGAAAGTCGGAATCCTCGAGTATGGCAACCTGATCCACCGGCTCGACCCCACGGGCGTGCAGCGCCGCCACGACACCGTCACGCAAGCCGACGCCGTACTCGTCCGCGACGAGGTAGAAGATGGTCACCCGCCGAGCCGCGAGCCGGTCGAGAACGAATGCGGCGATGAACGCCCCCTCCGCCGAGTCATCCGGCGCGAGCAGGAAGGTCCAGGGCCCGACGGCGCGGAGCCTGCGACTGGTACCCGTGGGAACGATGAGGGGGATGCCGGCCTCGCCGTAGATCGGAGCGGCGAGCAATGAGCCTCGGCTGCTCAAGTGTCCGACCATAGCCGCGAGGCGCGGGATCGTCACCATCGCCTCGGCGTAGGCCACCTCCGCGGCGTAGCCGGGCTGCCTGGCCGCCTCGCGCCGCTCCTCGAGGAGCGCGAGGGGGATCTCCACGACCCGGCGAGGTCCAACTTCATCGATGGCGGCCTGTGCGACTCGCCCGAGGTCCGGTCCCAACCATGCAGAGGGGTAGGCGATGCGCGGAACCGCGGTGCGGTCCCGGCAGGCGCCTGCGACCAGCGCGGCCCCGAGGGCTGGTGCGAGCAGGATGGCGGGCAGTCGCCACCGGGTGCTGGCGCCGCGGCACCGCTTTCGGGTGGTGCGCCACGGCTCCCGACAACGTGCGCGGTGAGGTGCCATCTCCCACCTCCGGTGGGGCTCATTCTCGAACCACGGACGCCGGTCCGTCGGCCCTCGCTGTCCGCCAAGATACGGCGTAGGCGGCACGAGGGCGAACGACGGGCGCCGCTGTGAGCCGGGCCAGGCACCAGCCCAATGCTGACGAACCGCGAGTTCGCGTCGTCCGCTGCCGGGGTTCGACGCCTCAAATGACGGACATTGACACCCGAAACTGACTCAGCAGCCGACTCGCTGGGGAACGATCAGATGATCCTCTTCGGAATCAGCGCGTAGATGAGGCCGCCGACGGCTGCGCCGATGGCCGGCACGACGAATCCTGGCACTTCCGCGAGCTCCAGGCCGGCCAGTACGCGCACGGACGAGGCCCAGCCTGTCTGGTTGCAGACGCAACACATCCCCACCGGGCAGCTCTTCGGGACGACCTCTGGACGGAGCGCCACGCCGACCAGTGGTGTCGGACTGTACTTGAACAGACCGAACACGGCGCCCTGGTCGTTCGGCGTTCGGCCGCGGTATCCAATAGCGAGATCCAAGGCGCTGCGAGGACTGGTCCAATGCCGGTAGCGCAGCGCGGGCCCACTTTGCCACGCGCCGTCCGGGGACGGGGACGACACGGAAAGGAAGAATGAGGCCCCTAGCGCGTCGCGCGGAGTCACATTGACCATCAGTCCCCACTCGCCCAGCGCCCGGAACCGACCCGCGTGCTGTCCCGTGATATCGGCGTAGACGCCGAAGTCCGTCAGCACGAAGACCCTGCAGCCCGCGGCAGGCTGCGCGTGCCAACACAGCGGGGACCCGTCGGCGCGGGTCTGAGCGTGCAATTGGCAGACGATACCCACGGCAGTCGCAACGGTCACGAACCAGACGCGCAAGCGAGTCATCGCAAGCTCCCGCTAGAAGGCCGGCGGGAAGCCTAGGCGGCTGGTGTCAAGAAGGCGTCAAGCGGGTCGGTCCTGCGGAAGCCTCGACGGTCGGCTGGGATCACTCCGAATGCTGCAGCCAGACAGGCGGAACAGCGCTCCGAAAACACAAAGCGCGACACGGCTCATCGCCGTATCGCGCTTGGAGTTGCCCCTCCTGGGATCGAACCAGGACTCTCCTGCAAACGGTCGCCTGAAATCCGTGCGGGACAGGTCCTCAAAAGGGCCACAAACAGGCAAGAACATCCCATTTGGCGCCATCTTCCGACTCACCGACCGGCGCGCGGACGCAGGCACGGAACTGGCCTCCAGAACCTACTTGGAAGCGAAACCGCGTCTGTACCGCGCATGTGCCTCAATCCCTGCCGAAGGGAACGGCCAGGATACCTAAAGACGCAGGGTCTCGATGAGCGCCGAGAGCGCCGCCGGCAACTGCCGTCGGCTGGGGTAGTACAGGTAGAAGCCCGGGAAGGGCGGGCACCAGTCCTCGAGCACCCGGAGGAGTTTCCCACTCGCGAGCTGCTCTCCGGCGTGCTCCACCGTCGTGAACGCCAGTCCCACACCATCCACTGCCGCCCGCAGCATGACGTCGACGTCATCGACGATGAGCGGACCGCTGACCGCGACGGTGAGGGACTCGCTCCCTCGATCGAACTCCCATCGGTACACCGGGCCGGATCCGTGTCGAAAGTTGATGCACCGGTGGCTCGTGAGGCCACGCGGGGTTGCTGGCTTCGGATGTGACTCGAAGTAGCCCGGCGAGCCGACGATGGCTGGCGTGAGTTCACGGGACACGCGGATCGCGATCATGTCTCGTTCGATGAACTCCCCGAGATGGATGCCGGCGTCGAAGCGGCCGGCGACGAGATCGACGCGGTCCTCGTCGGTCGTGACGTCCAGCACGACATCGGGGTAGTCGCGCGCGAACCGCCCAAGCTTCGGTGCGAGCACCGTCATCGCGGCGATGGGAGCGACCAGGAGCCGCACCCGTCCCGCAGGCCGATCGCGAAGGCCAGAGACCCGGTCCAGTGCCCCTCGTATGTCGCCGAGTGCCGGGCGCAGGCGAGCGAGGAACTCTTCCCCTGCCGCGGTCGGGGCGACACTGCGTGTCGTGCGCGCGAGCAGGCGCACTCCAACCCGCTCCTCCAGTGCGCGGATGGCATGGCTCAAGGCTGAGGGCGACACGCCCAGTTGCTTCGCGGCTCGCGTGAAACTGCGTTCCTCAGCCACCATGAGGAACGCCGACAGCACGTTGAGATCGTCGCGAGCCATTTGTGAACAATATTCACAGACCCTTGCCGATTTTACCAGCTACTCAGCGGACCGTGGGGCCGGTACCCTGAGTTGGTCACGGCAGGGGGAGGAGCCATGCAGACGCGCAGACCGGGAAGAAGCGGCCTCGAGGTGTCGGCCCTCGGCCTCGGCTGCATGGGCATGAGCTACGGCTACGGTCCGGCGGCGGACAAGAAGGAGATGATCGCCCTCATCCGCACTGCGGTCGAGCGCGGCGTCACCTTCTTCGACACGGCGGAAGCCTACGGACCATACGCCAACGAGGAGCTGGTAGGCGAGGCGCTGGCACCGTTCCAGCGGCCAGGTCGTCATCGCGACGAAGTTCGGCTTCGAGTTCGGACCGAACGGCGGACAGCAGCGGGACTCAACAGCCGGCCCGAGCACATCAAGGCGGTCGCCGACGCCTCGCTCAAGCGCCTCAAGGTGGATGCGCATCGACCTGTTCTACCAGCATCGCGTGGACCCCGCGGTGCCGATCGAGGACGTCGCCGGTGCCGTGAAGGACCTGATCAAGGCCGGCAAGGTGCGGCACTTCGGGATGTCGGAGGCCGGTGCGAAGACCATCCGGCGCGCACACGCCGTTCAGCCGGTCGCGGCCCTGCAGAGCGAGTACTCACTGTGGTGGCGGCAGCCGGAAGACGAGATCATCCCGACCCTCGAAGAGCTGGGCATCGGCTTCGTGCCGTTCAGCCCGCTGGGGAAGGGCTACCTCACCGGCAGGATCGACGACACGACGACGTTCGACAAGTCCGACTTCCGCAACGTCGTGCCGCGATTCACCGCCGAGAATCGCAAGGCCAACCTGGCGTTCGTCCAGTGGCTCAAGCAGTTCGCCGCACGCAAGCAGCGCCGCCCCGGCGCAGATCGCGCTGGCTTGGCTGCTGGCCCGCAAGCCGTGGATTGTCCCGATCCCGGGCACCACGAAGCTGGCCCGGTTCGAAGAGAACATCGGCGCTGCGGAGGTTGAATTGACGCCGGACGATCTGCAGGAGATCGATGGCGCCGCCGCGGAGATCACGATCCAGGGAGCGCGCTATCCCGAACACCTGGAGAAGGGAACCGGGCTCTGATGGAGATCACACGCAGTGGGTTGCAGCCGTCCGCCAAGGGGCCGGCGGACTGGTTCACGGGCACGGTGCGGATCGACCCGTTGTATCCAGCACGTGCTCCGGCACGCGCAGCCGGCAACGCCGTGACGTTCGAGCCCGGTGCGCGTACCGCGTGGCACACGCACCCGCTAGGGCAGATTCTGGTCGTCACCTCCGGCTGCGGTTGGGTCCAGCGCCTGGGTGGGCCGATCGAGGAGATCCACCCTGGGGACGTGGTCTGGTTCGAGCCCGGCGAGAAGCACTGGCATGGGGCCTCGCCGACCGCCGCGATGAGCCACATCGCCATCCAGGAGGCGCTCGACGGCCAGGCTGTCGAGTGGATGGAGAAGGTGAGCGACGACGAGTACAGGCGCGGGTCGCAGACCCGGCGCTGATTCGGTTCAACGAGAAGGGGCAAGCAGGATGCGCGCAACCGTCATGTACGGCGCGGGCGACGTTCGCGTCGAGAACGTCCCCGACCCCGGAATCGAGGAAGCGAGCGACGCCCTCGTGCGCGTGACCCGGGCGTGCATCTGTGGCAGCGATCTTTGGCCGTACAAGGAGATGGAGCCGAGCGCCACGGGCGAGCGCATGGGCCACGAGTTCATCGGCATCGTCGAGGACGTTGGTGCCGACGTGCGCACGCTGAAGCGCGGCGACGTCGTCGTGGCACCGTTTGCCATCTCGGACGGTACGTGCCAGTTCTGCCGGGAAGGGCTGCAGACCTCCTGTCTCCACGGTGGCTGGTGGGGCGGCACCGAGCAGGACGGCGGCCAGGGCGAGGCGGTCCGCGTGCCTCACGCCGACGGGACCCTGGTCCGGCTCCCAGTGGGGCCGGACGACGGGCTGATGCCATCGCTGCTCACCCTCTCGGACGTGATGGGCACCGGCCACCACGCGGCACGGGCCGCGCGGGTGGGTCCCGGCAAGGCGGCGCCGGTGATCGGCGACGGTGCGGTGGGCCTCTGCGGCGTCATCGCCGCCCGCCGCTTGGGCGCCGAGTCGGTGATCCTGTTGGGCCGTCATCCGGACCGCGTCGCGCTCGCCCGCAAGTTCGGCGCCACCGACGTCGTCAGCGAGCGTGGCGACGCGGCCATCGAGCGCGTGCGCGAGCTCACGGGCGGCCTGGGCGCCAACTCCGTGCTCGAGTGCGTGGGCTCGGAGCAGGCGATGCTGACGGCGATGCGCATCGCCCGTCCGGGTGGGGCGGTGGGCCGCGTGGGCGTGCCTCACTATGCGGCGACCCCATGGGCGCAGGAGAGCTTCTACGACAACGTGACCGTCAGCGGGGGGCCGGCGCCGGTGCGCGCCTACATCGCCGAACTGCTGCCCGACGTGCTCGAGGGCCGCATCCAGCCGGGGCGCGTGCTAGACCGGGTGACGAACCTGGACGGTGTACCGGACGGGTACCGCGCGATGAACGATCGTGAGGCGATCAAGGTGATGATCAGGTTCTGAGATGGAGCGAGGAGAGATCATGAACAATGCCCGCATGACCGTGCTCGTCGTCGGCGCGACCGGCAGCATCGGGCGCCTCGTCGTCGAGGAGGCCGTCCGGCAGGGCCACGCCGTACGGGCCCTGGTGCGCAACCAACGCAAGGCGGCCCGGCTTCCGCCCGAAGCGGAGGTGGTAGTCGGCGACCTCACGCGCCCCGAGACGCTCCCGCCCGCTGTGATGGGCGTGGATGCCGTGGTGTTCACGCACGGCTCGGAGGGTGGCGGCAAGGCCGGAGCCGAGAGCGTTGACTACGGCGGCGTCCGCAACGTTCTGAGGGCGCTCGGTTCGCGCAAAGCGCGAATCTCGCTGATGACGTCCATCGGCGTCACCGACCGCACCGGCGCCTTCAACCGCTCCACCGAGGGCCACGACTGGAAGCGGCGCTCCGAGCGGTTGGTGCGTGCGAGCGGCCTACCCTACACGATCGTGCGTCCCGGCTGGTTCGACTACAACGGCCCGGACGAGCATCAGCTCGTCCTTCTGCAGGGCGACAAGCGTCACGCGGGCAATCCCAGCGATGGCGCTGTGGCGCGACGCCAGATCGCCGAGGTCCTGGTTCACGCCCTCGGCTCGGATCAGGCGCTGCGCAAGACGTTCGAGTTGGTGGCGAAACACGGCGAAGCGCCAAGGGACTTCGACACGCTGTTCGCGCCGCTCGAAGCGGATCCGCCGGGCGTGCTCGACGGCGTGCGCGACATGGCGAACATGCCGCTCGAGAAAGAGCCCCAACGAGTCCGTGACGACCTGAACGCCGTGCTCGCGTCGCGGTGATCGATCGCTTACACGGAGCTTCAAAACGGCAACGCGTCACGAGCATCTTCTGGGACACAGACCGTTCATGCTGGGAGCACAAATGACGGACGTGATTGTGGTCATCGGAGCAGGTCAAATCGGTCAAGCGATCGCGCGGCGAGTCGGTGTCGGAAAGCACGTCTTGCTGTCCGACATGCGCGCCGACAACGCCAGTGCGGCGGCGGAGGTTCTCGAGAGCGCCGGCTATGACGTGAGCGTCGCGTTGGTCGATGTGTCCTCGCGTGAGACCGTGCACGCGCTCGTGCAGAGCGCCACCAAGCTCGGCGACGTCACCGGCCTCATTCACGCCGCCGGTGTGTCGCCCACGCAAGCGTCGCCGGCGACGATCTTCAGAGTCGACCTGTATGGCACGGCGCTGGTCCTTGAGGAGTTCGGCAGCGTCATCGCGCGTGGCGGAGCGGGGGTCGTCATCTCGTCGCAGTCGGGGCACCGCCTTCCCCCGCTCAGCGTCGAGGAGAATCGGGCCCTGGCCACCACGCCCGTCGAAGAGTTGCTCGCGCTTCCTTTCCTTCAGCCCGACCAGGTGAGGGATTCCCTTCACGCGTACCAGCTTTCCAAACGCGGCAACTCGCTCCGCGTAATGGCCGAAGCGGTGCGCTGGGGGAAGCGCGCTGCGCGGGTCAACACGATCAGCCCGGGAATCGTCATGACCCCGCTGGCCAAGGACGAACTCACCGGGCCGCGTGGCGCAGGGTACCGGCGCATGATCGAGGGGTCCGTGGCCGGCCGCGCCGGGACCCCGGACGAGGTGGCTACGGTCGGCGCGCTGCTGATGGGCCCAGACGGCGGCTTCATCACCGGCAGCGACTTCCTCATGGACGGCGGGGTTACCGCCGGCTACTGGTACGGCGACCTAGCCGAGGTGCGCACGCAGTAACAATCCACAGCGTCGGCGTCAATCCGAGCCGTTGTCGGTAGGAGCACGCTGAGGAACCGCGCCTCAACCGCGCCTCGCGCAGTCTCGGCGCGCACCGCCAACTGCAGGGTGGGCACTGGCCTACGGAGAAGACCGTCTCAGGGATCTAACCAGGACGTCACTGATCGCGAAAACGACGAGGCCGCAAGTGCTTGACTTACGGCCCCTTACCGGAGTTGCCCCTCCTGGGATCGAACCAGGACTCTCCTGATCCAGAGCCAAGCTCTCGCACGTCTTAACCCCGGCAAGATGCCGTGCGCTCCCGCACGGCCAAATCACCCGTAAAGCCGCGCTGATGACACGGTTTCGCGGGCATCGGCAGCCGGGCTACGTGTCGGACTTGAAGCCCTCCGATGCAGTACTCCGCCGCCTCAAACGCGCCCAAACGCGCCCCAAACGCGCCCAACCCAACCCGTACAGCGGCCGTGAGAACCTGGGAGGCATGAAGACACCGGACCTACTGATCATAGGCGGCGCGACGAGCAGCGGCTTAAGCGGGGGGCTCCGTGCGGGCCCCCCGTTTTGTGCTCCCGCACTGGCCTTACAAGACCCCATCTGACCGCATTGGCAGGCACTGACCGGCAAACATTACGGCAAACATTCCATGGATTGCGCAGGGATTCGACTGCCAATGCGCGCAGGGAAGGTCGTCGGACCCTGCGCGCGGAGGACCCAGGTGCGGTATGTTCGCTGCAGCGCCCTGCTCAGTACCGGACACCATCGATGTGGCCCGTAAGAGAAGCTTCTCCGTACGACTGAGTCCACTCCCCTGAAAACCTGCCCGCCCGGATGGCACCGGCAAGACTCCACTGCCCCGGCGGAATGCCCTCCGGGCCGGGGCCAGCAAGCATCCTGGGTTGCCCGGGTGGGCTTGCGAGCAAGCGGAAGGCCCCATCGGAGTAAAGCTCTCCTCTCGCATAGAATGCGGTGCTCCCTCCGACAGTGTTGCGCAGCGTCATGACAGCGAAAACGGAATCGCGCGTCGCAACAACGGCCGCAGTGCCAGTCCAATCAGTGAGCGGTGTCGAACGCCAGACGGTCTGCGTCTGAACGCGGTACACACCGCTATTTACCGCGAGTAGGAGGCTCTGGCGGCGCGCCAAGATGGTTTCCTCGCCCGCTGCGCCGTTGCCGCGCGCGAAGAAGCCGTCATCGGTCTGATAGCCCTGGAAAACCACACTCATGTAGTCAAGAACAACCTCGCCATCGGCATTTGTTCGCAGGTCATCCACGCCAATTACCAGCGGCCTCACCCGCTTCAGAGAGTCCGTGAGGAATTCAACGGTCAGCCCCACTCGCTCCTCGGCGAACACCATCAGCCCGTCAGCAACCCACTGCCCCGAACCGAAGGTATGCGTGAACGAGTACGTCCCCTGCACTGAAGGCCGTATCTGGCGGGCGCGAGGTGGGGCCGACGCGCTAGGCGCGGCGGACGAGACCGCCCCCGATGAGGCTGCTCCTCCAAAGACATCCGAGATTTCGCGCTCCCTGACGGGCGATGACAGCAAGCCGAGCGCATAGCGAACAGGAACCGCGAAATTGAGCTGCTGGCCGCCTGCGAGATAGAAGGTCGAGATCGCGAAAGCCCGCCCGAGGCGTCGATCACAGGGCCGCCGCTGGAACCGGGGCTGATGAGCAGCGGTGACCTGGATAATCTTCTCCACCGACCACTCGCGTGGCGCTGACGATGCCGTCGGTGAC
>CAWETG010000006.1:0-199084 GCA_963812035.1 uncultured Gemmatimonadales bacterium | reverse complement strand
GCCGGGTTCCGTGGACACCATGTTTAGGTGTTCTTACGGAATCGGAGGTGCGGCATGGGGACGCGACGGACGTTCAGTCGGGAGTTCAAGGTGGAGGCGGTCCGGCTGGTGGTGGAGCGCCGGGTGACGATGGCCCAGGCGGCCCGCGAGTTGGGGGTGCATGTGAATGTGTTGCGGTCGTGGGTGCGGGCGTACCGGGCGAATCCGGCGGAGGCGTTTCCGGGGGTAGGGCAGCAAGCCCCGGAGGCCGCCGAGCTGACGCAGCTGCGGCGCGAGGTGGCGCGCCTGAAGATGGAGCGGGACATCCTAAAAAAAGCCGCGGCCTTCTTCGCGAGGGAGTCGAGGTGAAGTTCGGCTTCGTGGCGAAGCACCGAGGGGCCTGGCCGGTCGACGTCCAGTGCGAGGCGCTCGGGGTCTCGCGCAGTGGGTTCTACGCGTGGCGGACGCGCCCGCTGAGCGCGCGGGCCCGCACCGACGCGGCCATCCTGCAGACGATCCGCGCGAGCTTCGCCCTGTCGGACTCCACCTATGGCGCTCGGCGCATGCTGGACGAGGTGCGCGACGCCGGTCATGTGTGCGGGCGCCAGCGCGTGGCCCGGCTGATGCGCAGCGCCGCCCTGCGGGCCCGACCCCGGCGCCGCGCCACGCCGGCGGATACCGGCGTACGGGCCTTGCACATGGTGGCGCCCAACGTGCTCGATCGCGACTTCACGGCCCAGGCACCGAATCAGAAGTGGGTCGCCGACTTCACGTACATCTGGACCCTCGAAGGGTGGCTCTACGTGGCGGCGGTGCTGGATCTCTTTTCGCGGCGGGTGGTCGGCTGGTCGATGCAGGCCGCGATGACGAGCCAGCTCGTGACCGACGCGCTGCTCATGGCCGTGTGGCGTCGCCGCCCGGCCGACACGCTGCTGCATCACTCCGACCAAGGCAGCCAGTACGCCAGCGAGGACTTCCAGCGGCTGCTCCAGGGCCTGGGGGTCACCTGCAGCATGAGCCGCTCGGGCAACGTGTGGGACAACTCGGTCATGGAGAGCTTCTTCTCGACGCTGAAGACCGAACGCTGCGATCGCCGGCGCTACGCCACGCGGCAGGCGGCTCGCGCCGATATCTTCGACTACATCGAACGCTTCTACAACCCACTCCGGAGGCATTCAACGCTCGGCAACCTGAGCCCCGCCGCCTTCGAGCAGGCGGTGGCGGTAGCTTAACTCACTGTCCACGGAACCCGGCACAGCCCACATCCCACTCGTCAGGCGGCAGACCGCTAGGTCCGTCTCGCAGCAGCACACCAAGTTGGGCGTCGGAAAGGTGACGCGCCTCCCGCTTGGAGCTTGCAAGTTCTTCGGGAGTCATACTCACTCCTCGTCACTTGACGGCGTAGCGAAACGTGCCCTCGCGGCACCCTGTAGCGTGTCAGCCTGCAACCGCCCCGTCCGCTTCAGCCCCAGCGGCTTGAAGCACTTGCCGAGGCAACGGACGTATATCGGTCTGCCGCTCAACAGCGCCTGATCCAGTCTCAGCCGTCACATGCTGTGTACCCCAGTTCGTGAGGCAGTTTGGGCTAGCACTTCGGACCTTCCACCAGTCGGCTGCTGAGGTACTGGCGGGGTGACTGATAGCCGAGCGCCGAGTGGGGCGCGACGGCGTTGTAATCGGCGATCCAGGCCGGAATCTGGTCGAGCACCACGGCCGCCGTGGAGAGATCCGCCCCCACGATATAATCCCGCCGTAGCGTGTTCACAAACGCCTCCGACATCCCGTTGGACTGCGGACTCGCCGCGGGCGTGGTAATCGGCACCAGGTGCAGCCGCTCGGCGGTAATCAGGGTGTCCAGCGCCGTGTAGATGCTGCCGTTGTCGCTCAGCCACTGAATGGGCACGTCCGGCCGCTGCCCCGCGCCGAAGCGTGACGCCACAGCCTGCTGTATGAGCTGCTGAATGTCCGCGCCGAGGAGATCCCGTGCGGCGGCCACGGTCGCGAGCGCCTCCCGGTCGTGGCAGTCCAGGGCAAAGCCCACCTGCACGATCTCGCCGTTCCAGCACGCGATCTCCAGCACATCGCTGCACCAGCGTTCGTTGGACACGGCGCGCTGGATGAGTCCCCGGTGAGCCCGCCCGGTACGCCGCCGCGTGGCGCGCGGGAGCTTCCAGCCGTTCAGCTCCATCACGCGCTGGATGCGCTTGAGGTTGTACCCGGTCTGAAACTCGCGATTGACCAGCGCCCACACCCGGCGCGCGCCGTAGGACGCCCGGGTGCGGATCACCGTGCGGATCTGCGCCGTCACCACCCGATCGTCCGCGCGCACATACCGCGCCGGCCGGCCCACACTCTCCCGGTACGCGCAGGCCCGGCTGATCCCCAAGGTCCGGCAGATCGGCGCCAGCTTCCGCCCCGTCATCGCGCGGACACGCCGTAGTAACGGGGTCTTTTTTTTACTTCGTCCCGGGCGGCCTGGAGAATCTCGATCTCCAGGGCCTTCTTCCCCAGCGCGCGCTCCAGCTCCTTGATGCGCTGCTGCGCCGCCCGCAGCTCGCTGGCCGGCACGACCTCCTCGTTCGCGCCCACGGCGGCCGCGCTGCCCTTCGTGCTCAGCCGGTGCCAGCGCCGCACCACCGACGGCGAGACCGCCAGCTCCCGGGCCAGCTCCGCCAGCGTCAGCTCCTGCCGGGCCACCCGGGCGAGCTGGTCCTGCTTGAACACGGCCGTGAACAGGCGCCGCCCATCCGCTCCCCGCCGCTGCGTCTCCATCCGACGACCCTCCCTTGAGCAGTCAACCTGCGCTTCCCAAAGTGCCTCGTCGAATTGGGGTACACAGCAATTCCTCAAGACGCTGCTCAGATGGGCGAGCGGCCTCTTTGAGGACGGTCAGCCGCTGTTGGAGCGGAATCCACTCACCACGTACTCACCCCCGCGTGAGCGAGACCCGAGACGGCCGATGATTGATGGGGCTACTATCGCGAAGCTTATGGCCGTGGCTGACAGGGTCCATCCTCAGCTCAGTCTGCTCATCGTGCTCATGGAGACCACGGGGCGACGGCTCAGCAGTGTGCTGGGCCTGCGCTGGGATGACTTCGACTTCGAGCGTCAGACAATCCACTGGCGCCCTGAGCTGGACAAGCGGCGCCGCTCATGGCTGGTGCCCATGCCGAGTCGAGCGGCCGAAGCACTGCTCAACTCCAGAGCCGCGAGTCCGCAGATCGGCTCAGCACTGCTCTTCCCCGCCCCGCGCAGGATCGGTGAGCCCGTCTCGGTGTCTGTGGCTGAGAACTGGCTGCGGCGTGCCTACACGCTGGCGGGCCTCACGAAACCCAGGGGCGGCCTGTGGCATCCGTTTCGCCGCAAGTGGGCTACTGAGCGCAAGCCATACCCTCTGCGCGATGTAGCGGCGGCTGGTGGCTGGAGCGACGTGCAGACACTGCTCATCTGCTATCAGCAGCCCGACGCCGAGACGTTGAAGGCCGTCATCGAGGGCCCGAAACTGGCTCACCAACTGACACAGGCCATTTAGGCAGAAGAAAAGCGGCTCCGCTCATCGCGAAGCCGCTCAAGAACTTCCCGCAGTGCGCCGCCCGTGAATCGAACACGGAACCTACTGATTAAGAGTCAGTTGCTCTGCCAGTTGAGCTAGCGGCGCGCGGGGACAAAACTCGCCACGGCCCCGCGGTTGCGCAACGGGGGACCGGCGGCGGGGCTGTCTAGAGCTTGAGGAGTGCCACCAGGGTACCGATGGTCCCCACCCAGAAGATAAACATCCAGCGGATCAGCCGGCTCTCCAGCGCCTCGATGCGGATGCGCAATGCCGCGACTTCCTCCTTCGTAGCACACACGGTCGTCATTTCCGTGCGCAGCTGCTCCAGCTTGGCGTCGATCTCCGTGCCCAACTGCTCCAGCTTGGCGTCGAACTCGGTGCGCAGCTGCTCCAGCCTGGCGTCGAACTCCGCGCGGAGTTGCTCCAGCTTGGCGTCCACGGTCGCCGTGAGCTGCCCCAACCTCGCACCGAACGTACCTTCGACTCGCTCGAGCTTTGCGCCGAACGTGCCTCCAAACTGACGCTGTTCCGCCTCGAAACGACCGAAGTGGACCTCGAACAGGTCCCGAAATTCCGAGCGGTACGCGGCATCCACCGAGTTGAACCACTCCACCAGTTCGCCGGCGATGTCGTCGCCGAACGTGTCATAGAACTTGCGGGAGAGCTTGGCGGTCACCGGCCTGCAGCGCTCCGTTGGGAGTGGGGCCGGTGACCATCGTAAACCTACGCTCGGCCTTGGTGGGACCGCAATCGCGCGTCGCTCACCAAGACAGCGCCGACGGATCGCACCGTCTCAGCCGGCGGACCGGGGGCCCGGACCTTCCCGTGAGCGCCCCTCGCGCTCTCCGCCTCTATTGGATCGAGTCGGCCCTCTGGTTCCGCGCCGTCGCCGAGTCCTGCGCCTGCAGCGCCCCACGGATGCCGCGCGCACCCGGGAGCCTGGACGCGCCGAGCACACTATCGCGCTGCCGCACGGTCAACGTGTCACCCGCCGCCCGTGAGGGTTGAGCCCTTCCGCAGGCCACGAACAGGACGCACAGCAGCATCGCACCGTAGCGCATGGCAGCACTCCGCTCCCTGGGGACGCTTGGATTGTACCGCCAACACGCGCCCGCGACGATGCCGGCGATGGGATAGGCGTGGGAATGAGGGCGTTGCGAGATCGCGAAGTGGAGGGCCGGGCCCGCGGAGCAAGACTGAGGCCAAGACATAGCCCTAAGGGGAATCGAACCCCTGTTCCCACCTTGAAAGGGTGGTGTCCTAGCCGTTAGACGATAGGGCCGAGTAGCGGTAACGGGATTCGAACCCGTGTCTTGGCCTTGAGAGGGCCATGTCCTAGACCCCTAGACGATACCGCCCGGAAAGCTGGTTCCGAGTTGCGAGACGCCGAGTTGCGAGACCACCCTTCCCGACCACCGCCAAAGCCCAGGTTCGGACGCCTTTCCAGAAGCTACAACCCACCAGCTACCACCTCTTCTGCAGCAGGCCCGGAGGGAATCGAACCCCCAACCCCCGGTTTTGGAGACCGGTGCTCTACCAATTGAGCTACGGACCTGTAAATGCAGGGGATAGGGTCTAGGGACTAGGGCTGGTGCCCCGAAGCGCCTGTCCCTTACCCCTAGCCCCTTACCCTTAGCCCCTACTCAAGGGTGGCTGAGGGGAATTGAACCCCCAACCTCTGGAGCCACAGTCCAGCGCTCTAACCAATTGAGCTACAGCCACCGCGGTGCCCAGACAGCATTCAAAGCTAGTCGGCGGGCGGGAGCGCGGTCAACTTCGCGACGGGGTGTACGGGTGTAGGGGGTAGGGTGTCCACCTCCCTCCCACACCCTATACACCTTACACCCTCTTCTTCAGCGCCTTGTACGCGAGGTACAGCGGGGAGGTCTTCTTCCAGAACCCAAACCGGTCCGTGCCCGGAAACACCTGCACCCGCCGGATCTCGAAGAGGTCCGCCCCGAACCGGAGCGGCCCGCTGTCGGAGGCGACCCCGAAGCCATAGCCGGCCCGCTCGGTGGCCTCCTTCACCGCCGCGTTCACCGCGCCGTATGGGTAACAGAGCGACAGGACTGGCCGGCCGAACCGCTGCTCGAGCGCGCGGCGCGAACCCTCCAGCTCTTCCGCCAGCTGTTCGGGCGCCAAATCGCACAGCCGCGCGTGGCTCACCGTGTGGGAGCCGAACTCGATGCCGTAGTCCCCCATCTCGCGGACCTGATCGCTCGCCAAGAGCGGCACCTGCGGCTCGCCTCCGGCCGCATCCCACAAGTTCGTGGTGACGTTCCGGTCAGCGATCAGGAAGATCACGGCGGTCATGCCGTGCTCCCGGAGAAGCGGAAACGCGTTCGAATAATTGTCGGCGTAGCCGTCGTCGAAAGTGAGGATGACCGGCCGACTGGGCAGCGCCCTCGCGCCGTCCAGATACGCGGCGTAGTCGCGGAAGGTGATGGTGGCGTAGCCGCGCCGCGCCAGCGAGGCGAGCTGCGCCGCGAAGCGCACCTTCGTGACCCAGGTGCCGTGCCGGCTCCCTTCGGGCCGCGCATCCACAATCCGGTGGTACATCACGACCGGAACGTGGTACCCCGCCCTGCCGGCCCGCGCCCGCCGGTAGACCTCCCTGGTTTGCCGCCACGTCTCCTTCACGTCGTAGTGCTGCTCGACGAACGCTCGACCCCACTCGGCGAGCCGGCGTCGCCGGTCGGCGTCAAGCAGCAAGGCGATGGTGTCCGCCGCCATGCGCTCCGGATCCGTCGCGCGGCGGGCGCCCGTATCCCCGAAGTTGGTCTGCCGGCACTCCTCCGCGGTCTCGTCGCTCACGACGCCGACGTAGTGCGTCTCGCCGTGGGCCACCACCGGCCGGCCGACGGCCAATGCGTTGATCGCGCTCCGCCCCGCGCCGATCACCACGTTGGCCGCGCGCAGCGCCTCCCGGACGTCGTCCTGGTGGCCGACGTACCTGACCCACTCACCGCCCAGACGCTGGTTGACGGCCGCGACCACGGCCGGGAAGTCGTCCCCACCCCGCATGCCCCCGACCACTACCAGACGCACGGACGGCACGGACCCACGGACGCGCGGGAAAACCTCGGACACCACAAACTTCGCCACGGGGCCGCGCGGGCCCGAGAGGCGCCCCACCAGCGCGACGACCAGGCCTTCTTCCGGCAAGCCAAGCGCCCGGCGCGCCTCGGTCGGCGAGGCACCGGGCCGGAACTGCTCCAGGTCGGTGCCGTTCGGCACCAGGCGCAGGTGCTCGCGCTCGAGGTCGAGGTCCCTCACCGCGCTCGCCTCGACGCTGGGTGAGACCGCGGTCACCTCCTCGCCGTAGACGCTGAACGCACGGACCGAGCGGTGCACCGGCTGCAGGGCGTGCAGGGTCGACACCAGCGGCACCCGCGAGAACCTGGTGGCGAAGAACGCGACCCAGCTCGCCGCCCGCGAGTGCGCGTGCACCACGTGGATGTCGCGCGTGCGGATCAGGCGGCGCAGCGCGAGCACGTTGCGGACGCGCCGGGGGTAGTCGCGCTGGCCGATGGGCAGCGGCAGGTACTCCGCCTCCACCGGCGTGTGGAGCGTGTCGGAGACCACCCAGACCCGATGGCCGTCGCGGGCCTGCTGCCGGATGAGCGACGCCGCGTACCGCTCGGCGCCCGTGACTTCGTGCTGCGACAGCACGTGCAGGACGTTCACGCCAACCCCGTACCCCCGGTGCCTCAGTGCCCCTGTGCCCCCGTGCCCACGCCCGCCACTCGGGTTATCCTTGCAGCCGACAATGGTCACCCTTGCCACGCCGTTCACGCAACAGGCCGGTATCGAGGTACCGCTCATCTGCGGTGCCATGTACCCGTGCACCAACCCCGAGCTGGTGGCCGCGGTGTCCGAGGCCGGCGGCATCGGTATCGTGCAGCCGCTGGCGATGGTGTACGTGCACGGCCACGACCTCAGAGAAGGGCTGCGGCTCATCCGGCGGCTCACCGCCAAGCCGATCGGGATGAACGTCCTGATCGAGCGCTCGTCGCGCACCTACGAGGAGCGGATGCGGCGCTGGCTCGACGTGGCGCTCGAGGAGGGGGTCCGCTTCTTCGTCACCTCGCTGGGGAAGCCGCGCTGGGTGGTGGAGCGCGCCGCGGCGGCGAACGGCGTGGTCTACCACGACGTGACCGAGAGGAAATGGGCGCTGGCCGCGCTGGAGTGCGGCGTGCACGGGCTCATCGCCGTCAACAGCCGCGCGGGCGGTCACGCGGGCCCGCAGAGCGCTGAGGCGTTGATCGAAGAGCTGGGCGGCCTCGGCAGGCCGGTGATCTGCGCCGGCGGCGTGGGCGACGAGCGGGCGTTCGTCGCGGCGCTCAGGCTCGGCTACGCCGGCGTCCAGATGGGCACGCGGTTCATCGCGACCGACGAGTGCCGGGTGCACGCCGATTACAAGCGCCGCATCGTCGAGGCCACCGAGGACGACATCGTCCTGACCGAGCGGGTGACGGGCGTGCCGCTGGCGGTGATCCGCACACCGTACGTCGAGCGCGTCGGGGCGCGGGCAGGCCCCGTGGCGCGGTGGATGCTCCGTGGCCGGCGGACCAAGTACCTGATGCGGACGATTTACGGCATCCGCTACGTCTGGAAGCTGAAGCGCGCCGTGCTGGACGGCGGGTCGTCGCGCGACTACTGGCAGGCGGGGAAGAGCGTGGCCGGCATCAACGCGGTCGAGCCGGCCGGCAGGGTCGTCCGGCGCTGCGCCGAAGCGGCGCGGGCGGCCGCCGCATAACCGTCCGCCCTCGCCGGGCGGCGCCGCTCAGTTGGCGGTGACGCCGCCACTAGCGGTGCCGGCGATCATTGCCGGCCTCCGGGCCGGCCGTAGCTGGTGTTCTTCACCATCGAGTCGGCGAGGGTGAGCAGCTTCATCGCCTCCTGCGGTTCGGTCTTGACCAGCATCAGCCCGACGGTCTGGTAGATGAACGCGTACGTCGCCGTGATGTTCTCCGACGGCACGTCGATCCAGCCCAGGGGGCGATACCGCGCGGCCGTGTGCGCGTGATACACCTTCTCCAGCAGCTCACGGGAGCGCGGCACATTCACCAGACCCAGCTCGGTCGACTGCTGGACGGTGTCGGTGACCACGACCGGTGAGGCAACCAGCACCCGCACCATTCCCTGCTCCACCAGGTTGGGCGTGAGGTCGAACCGGTCGGGATAGTTGGCCACGGTGCGCGCGAAGACGATCGGCCGCTTGCCGAACTGATCCTGGATGGCACGCAGCACCATCACGTCGGCCCGCTCGACCCACGGCCGGCCGAGCACGCGCGGATCCAGGGTGATGGCGAAGCCGGCGACGCTGATGGCTCGCCGGTCCTGCAACTCATAGTACGGCGGGATCGAGTCCAGGGCCGCGATGCTCAGGTTCCAGATGGGCCCCACGGGCTTGGGATACGAGCGGGTGCGCCAGATGGCCGGCGCGCTCGCCGAATCGAAGGTCGCCAGCGGCCTGCGCTCGAGCTGGCGGTCATACCAGTCGGTATTGGCCAGCGACAGGTTGAGGACGGTGACGTCCTGGCGGATGTGCTCCACCTCCTGCGCGTACCACAAAGGGAAGGTGTCGTTGTCGCCCGCGGTCACCAGGATGCCGTAGGGATCCACCGACTGCAGCATGTCGTACGCGAAATCGCGGGCCATCCACTCGCCCGCGCGCGAGGCGGCGAGGCGGTTGCCGAAGAAGGGCACGAACGCCACCAGGAGCACCGGCGTCGCGAGCGCCCAGCGGCGCCCCTCGGCGCTCACCCGGGCACTCAACGCGGATTGGACCCACTCCATGATCGCCGCCAGCCCCATCGCCGCCCACAATCCCCATACCGCGAACGAGCAGATGAAGAAGTAATCGCGCTCCCTGACCTCTCTCGGCAGGGTGGGACGGTCCAGAGCCTGCGAGTAACCGTACTTGAAGTTCAGGTAGAAGATGAGGAGCGGGACGAACGTCACGATCAGGGCCGTCATCGCCATCGCCGAGCGGCGGTCCGCCTTCCAGTGCCGCCACGCGCCCAGCAGGCCGAGCAGGCCGAACGCCACCGCCAGCGCCCGCTGCACGCCGCCCGCCCAGTCCTTCGCCCATTGCCAGCCGAAGTACTGCCACCACAACAGGATCTGTGAGCCGAAATCCGCCTGCCGCTCGGTCACCGGCGGCTTGGCGTACTGGGTGCGGTTCAGCACCGAGTCCAGCGCGGCCCAGTTGGTGGGCTCCCCCTCGTTGATCGCCGGGAAGTGCGGCGCGCGGAGCAGCAGGAAGAGCCAGAGGCTGACGCCGAGCGCCACGGCCACCGCCGCCCACGCCAGGAACTTCGGGCTGAGGAACACCCTGGGGTCGGTGTAGAGCACATAGACCACCACCGCCGGGGCCACCAGCAACCCCATCAGGTGGTTGGTCGCGGTCAGCGCGAGGAGGTAGACGATCACCAGGAGGTGATGGTCGCGCCCGCTGCCGCTCCGCTCGTCGCCCCAGCGCACCGCGAGCCACAGCACCATCGCGATGGACAGCAGGCTCACCGTGTACACCTTCTCGTTCACCACCGACTGGTTCCACACCGTGAAGGCCGTCGCGGACAGCACCGCTCCGGCCAGCGCCGTCGCGCGCCTCGGCCAGCGGGCCGGCACGATGGGCCGGAGCCAGCGCTCCCCGATCAGGAACCAGAAGCCGGCGGTGAAGGCGCTCATCACGGCCGACATCAGGTTGATGCGCGCGGCGTAGTGCTGCATCCAGGGGATCAGGCCCCAGGTGTGGGCCAGGATGACGAACAGCGGGTTCCCCGGCGGATGCGGAATGCCGAGCACGTAGGCCGCGGCGATGTACTCGGGGGTGTCCCAGAACTGCGCGGTCGGGGCCAGCGTGGCCACGTAGAGCACCAGGGTGGCCAACGCGACGCCGCCGGCCAGCAGGTAGGGCGGTCGCTCGTCTTGCGAATCCAGCACGGTAGAGGTCATTCGCTCCTCGCGAAGTCTCGGAACATATCGCGGCGCCGGCTTGAGGCCAAGCGGGAACCTTCCCCCTTGGCGGGGTTATATTTACGGTTCTATGGGTCGTGCCCTGTCCACCCGGATCCTGGCCGGTCTCGTCGCCCTGCTGTTCTTCGCGGGCGAAGCGGGCACGTCCGGGCTCGACGCCCTGCTGTTCCACGGGGCGGGGGCGCCGCGCGCCGCCGTGGCGGCGCACTACGAGCCCGGTGGCACGACCAACCACCACGCCGACAACTGCCTCCTCACCTTCCGCCTGGCGAGCGGCCGAAGCGCGCCACCCCTGGCCTTCGCCGTGCGCTTTGAAGGCATCCCGAGCCACGCGGTGGTCCCGCGTCCACCCGCCGAGCCGCACCTCTACTACATCGGCCTCAACGAGCAGTCCCGCGCCCCGCCCGCCCCCCTCGCCTGAGTAGCCGCTTTCCTGGCCGCAGTTAGACCCCGGCCGCGCGGACCGCGCGCCGGACGCGAAGACGGCCTGGCTATCGGAGGCCCACGGTGCACTGGGGTATGATCAGCTTCGCCCTGGGCGTGGCAGGCGCGGCGGCAGTGATTCCCGCGACGGCATCCGCCCAAGGCACTCCTGGACCGCTCAGACTGACACGGCGGCAGGCGATCGATACGGCGCTGGCGAAGAACCCCCAGCTCCAGGTGGCACGCGAACAGGTGTATGAAGCCCGCGCCCAGCTGGTGCAGGACGTCGCCTTCCCGGACCTGACGCTCAGCGGCGACGTCACCGGCCAGACGAGCCTGGCGCGGCCGGGCAGCGGCAACGGCCACGACCTGGGGTTGGGGATCTCGGTGCCCTTCCCGTCCAAGTTCCACCTGCGCGGCGTGATGGGGCGCGCCGACGTGTCGTCGAGCGAGTTCGCTCTGCTCCAGCTCGAGCAGCAGACCGGGTCCCAGACCGCGCAGGCGTACGACGCGCTGCTCGTGTCGCTCCAGCACTACGCCGACCTCACCGAGGGGCGGCGCCTCGCGCAGGAGTTCCTCGACAAGACGCAGGCCCGCTACGGGGCCGGCACGGTCGCCGGTCTCGACGTGCTCAAGGCGCGGGTGGACCTGGCGCAGGCGGACAACGACCTCATCTCCAACGAGCGCGACGTGGCCAACGCGCGCGCCGCGCTCAACCGCTTCATGGGACGGCTGCTGGGCGCGACGTTCGAGGCGGCGGACTCGCTGGCCGTTCCGCCGCCGCTGCCGGACCTCGCCGCGCTGGAGGACACGGCGCGCGCGGAGCGGCCCGAGCTCAAGGGCCTGGCCAGCCAGCAGCACGGCGCGTCGGCCGCGACCTCGCTGGCGCGCTCGTTCTGGCTTCCCGACCTGAGCGTGGGGCTCGCGCAGAACGCGGCGGTGGGCACGCCGTCCACCTACACCACAAGCTTGGGGTTCACGCTGCCGCTGTTCTTCTGGAACCACACCGGCGGCGAAGTGGCGCAGGCGCGGCACCGGGAGCTGGAGCTTTCGGCCTCGTACCGCGACCTCGAGGCGCAGGTCGACCAGGACGTCCGCACCACCTACGCGACGGCGGAGACCGCGCTGCGGCAGGCGCTGTGGCTGCGCGACCAGCTGCTGCCCGAGGCGCGCCGGGCCTACGACGTCTCGCTGGTGAGCTACGGCCTGGGCGGGGCGTCGGCGCTCGACGTGCTCGACGCGCGCCGCACCCTGCTCGACGCCGAGAGCCAATACGCCGACGCCCTGGGCGCGGCCAACGATGCGCGCGCCGACTTGGAGCGCGCCACCGGCCGCCCGCTCGGGACCGTCTCTGGAGGCACTGGTGATCACTAGACTATTCGCGCTCGCCGCGGTGGCGGCGCTGGCAGGCGGCGCCGCCGGATGCGGCGGCCGCGCCGACGCCAAGGGGGATGCCGCCCACGCCACGGCCTTCGGGCTCACGCGGGAACAGCGGACCAGGATCCACGTGGCGCCCGTCGCGCTCGAGTCCTTCTCGCCCACAGTCGATGTGACCGGGACAGTCGCGTTCGACGGCGACCACAGCACCCAGGTGCTGGCGCCCATCTCCGGCCCGGTGGTCCGGCTGCTGGTCGAGCTGGGCGCGCACGTCACCGCCGGCCAGGGCCTCGCGACCGTGTCGTCGCCCGACTTCGCGGCCGACGTCGCCCAGTACCAGAAGGCGCTCGTCGCGGCGGTCAACCTGAGGCGGATCGCCGACCAGAACGAGCAGCTGTGGAAGAACGACGCCATCGCCCGGCGCGACCTCGACCAGTCAGAGACCGACGCGGCGCAGGCCGCGTCCGACCGCGACGCCGCGCTCACCCAGCTCAAGTCCATCGGCGTGGATTCGGCCAGCGCCGTGGCCATCCACGAGGGCCGGCCGGTCGAGGCGCCCCAAGGCCTGATCCGTGCCCCAATTGACGGCGTGGTGGTGGAGCGGCTGGTGACGCCGGGACAGCTCCTCCAGGCGGGCACGACGCCCTGCTTCACCATCGCCGACCTCTCCACGGTGTGGGTGATGGCGAACGTGTTCGAGTCGGATTTGCCGGACGTGGCCGTGGGCGACCCGGCCGACGTTCAGCCCACCGTGGGGGACGAGAAATTCACGGGCACGGTGGACTACGTGGGCGCGCTGGTGGACCCGCAGACGCGCGCCACCACGGTGCGGATCGTCGCGCGGAACCGGGGCGACTTCCTGAAGCGCGACCTGTACGTGCGGGTCCTGATCCACTCGCGCCGCCCGCGCCGCGGCCTGCTGGTGCCCGTCTCGGCCGTGCTGCGCGACGCGCAGAACCTGCCGTTCGTCTTCGTCGCGACGCCCGACAGCTCGTTCGCGCGCCACCAGGTCACCCTCGGCTCGCGAGTATCAGACCGCTTCGAGATCGCGGCCGGCATCGCGGCCGGCGACCCGATCATCGTCGAGGGCGGGCTGTTCCTGCAGTTCGCGGAGAACCAGTGACCGGCGAGGCGCCGCCGCCCGCCGGCGAGGAGACCGGCAGCTCGTTCGTGCACCGCCTCGTTCAGGTGGCGCTGCGGCAGTGGTTCCTCGTGTTCCTCTTCTCGGCGCTCCTGGCGGGCGTCGGCATCTATTCGTTCTCCCGGCTCCCGGTGGACGCCTATCCCGACCTGTCTCCGCCGATGGTGGAGATCATCACCCAGTGGCCCGGGGAGGCGGCGGAGGAGGTCGAGCGGCTGATCACGGTGCCGCTCGAAGTGGAGATGAACGGGCTCCCGCGGCTCCGGATCATCCGCTCCATCTCGCTCTACGGGCTCTCCGACATCCGGCTCACCTTCACCGACGGCACGGACAACTACTTCTCCCGCGAGCAGGCGTTCGAGCGAATCGCCGACGCGCAGCTGCCGAGCGGCGTCAGCCCCGGCCTGGCTCCGCTGTCGTCGCCGTCGGGCCTCGTGTACCGCTACGTGATGGACAGCCCGGACCGCAGCCCGACCGACCTCAAGATCCTCAACGACTGGGTCGTCAGTCGGCAATTCAAGTCGGTGCCGGGCGTGGCCGACGACGCCGCCCTGGGTGGCGAGACGATGCAGTACCAGGTGTTGCTGGATCCGACCCGGCTCGCGGGCGACGCCCTGGCGGTGACCGACGTCCAGAACGCCCTCGGCGCCAACAACGGGAACGCGGGCGGCGGGTTCTACGCCGAGGGCGGACAGTTCTACTACGTGCGCGGCCTGGGTCGGATCGCCACACCGGAGGACATCGGCAACGTCGTCGTGTCCGTGAGGAACGGCACGCCGATCCTGGTGAAGGACGTGGGCGAAGTGGTCATCGGGCACGCGCCGCGCCTCGGGCAGTTCGGGTTCAACGACCGGGACGAGGCGGTCGAGGGCGTGCTGCTGATGCGGACGGGCGACCAGGCGCAGGTGGTCTTGAAGGGCGTGGAGGCGAAGGCCAGGGAGCTGAACTCCTCCATTCTCCCGAAGGACGTCAAGGTCCACACCTACTACGACCGCAGCGACCTGGTCTCGCTCACCACCCGCACGGTCGAGAACAACCTGCTGCGCGGCATCGTGCTGGTGATCGCGGTGCTGATCTTCTTCCTGTACGACGTGCGGAGCGGCCTGATCGTGGCCGTGACAATCCCGCTGTCGCTGCTGTTCGCCTTCATCTGTCTCGACCTGCGCCACATCCCGGCCAACCTGCTGTCGATTGGCGCCATCGACTTCGGCATCCTGGTGGACGGCGCGGTGGTGATGGTGGAGAACATCCACCGCCAGCTGGCGCTGCGGCACGGCACCGTGTACCGGATCCGCGACGTGGTCGCCGCGGCGGCGGCCGAAGTGGACCGCCCGATCTTCTACGCCGTCGCGGTGATCGTGGCGGGCTTCCTTCCCATCTACGTGCTGCGCGGCCCCTCGGGGAAGCTGTTCACCCCGATGGCCGATACGATGATCTACGCGCTGGTGGGCTCGCTGATCCTCACCCTGACGCTGCTGCCGGTGCTCGCGTCGGTGGTGCTCAGAAAGGGCGTGCGCGAGCGCCGCAACGCGGTGTTCGAGCAGATCAAGGCGTGGTACGCGCGCGACCTCGACTGGTGCCTGGCCCGGCCCAAGCTGGTGGTCGGCGCGTCGGCCGTGCTCCTCGGCGCGTCGCTGCTCCTGATCCCGCTGATTGGCGCCGAGTTCATGCCGCACCTCGACGAGGGCGCGCTGTGGATCCGCGCCACCATGCCGTACACCATCTCGTTCGAGGAGGCGGCGAAGCTCTCGCCGCAGGTGCGCACGATTCTCCGCTCGTTCCCCGAAGTGACCGACATCGCCAACGAGCACGGCCGCGACGACGGGGGCACCGACCCCACGGGCTTCTTCAACGACGAGTTCTACGTCGGGCTCAAGCCCTATCGCGACTGGCACTGGGGGCACCGCACCAAGGCGCAGCTCATCGCCGACATCGACAAGAAGCTCAAGGCGTTCCCCGGCGTCATCTTCAATTACACGCAGCCCGCCGAGGACGCGGTGGACGAGGCGGAGACCGGCCTCAAGAGCTCGCTGGACGTGAAGGTCTTCGGGTCCGATCTCGATGTGCTCCAAGACCGGGGCCTGGCGATCAAGCACGTGCTCGAGAAGGTGCGCGGCATCACCGAGGTCACCCTCGTGCAGGAGCTGGGCCAGCCGAGCCTCACCGTGACGCCCGACCGCGCGCGGATCGCGCGCTACGGCATCAACGTCGCCGACATCAACGGCATGATCGGGGCGGCGGTGGGCGGGAGCGCCGCCACCCAGGTCGTGCAGGGCGAGCGGCTGTTCGACCTGGTGGTGCGCCTCGAGCCCCGGTACCGGGAGTCGCCGGAGGCGATCGGCAACATCCTGATGGCGACGCCCGGCGGGCAACAGGTCCCGCTCAAGGACCTGGCCGACATCCGGGTGGCCAACGGCGCCTCCTTCATCTACCGCCAGGACAACGAGCGCTTCATCGGAATCCAGTACTCGGTCGAGGGCCGGGACCTGGCGGGCGCCGTCGCCGACGCCCAGCGGCAGGTGGCCGCGGCCGTGCACCTCCCGCAGGGCTACCGCGTGGCGTGGGGCGGCGAGTACCAGGAGTACACGGCGTCGCGCCAGCAGCTGCGGCTCGTCGTCCCGCTCACCCTGTTCCTCATCTTCCTGCTGCTGTTCGCGCTGTACAGCAATTTCAAGTTCCCGGTCATCACGGTCGCGGGCGTCTTGCTCTCCGATCCGGTGGGCGGCCTGGTCGCCCTGGCCGTGACGGGGACGCCCTTCTCGGTATCGTCGGGCATCGGGTTCCTGGCCCTGTTCGGCGTCTCGGTCCAGACGGCCGTGGTGTACATCTCATACGCCAACGAGCTGCGCGCGGCCGGGATGGGGATCGTGCAGGCCACGCGGGAAGCCGCGCTGCTCCGGCTGCGGCCCATCATGATGACGGCCCTGGTGGCGGCGCTGGGGCTGCTGCCGGCGGCGCTTTCCACCGGCGTCGGCTCGGACTCGCAGAAGCCGTTTGCCCTGGTCATCGTGGGCGGACTGTTCTCGCGGCTGCTGATCAGCGTGTTGCTGATGCCGGCTCTGTACGCCCTCGTGGCGCGGCCCGGCGACCGGCTGGAGGTCTGAGGCTCGATGCGTCGCGGCGTCCGGTCCCGCCTCTCCGCGCTCCTTTTGGCCGCCCTGTTCCTGGGCGGCGTCGGTGGTGCGTCGGATCTCGACGCCCTGCTGTTCCACCAGGTGGGGGCGCCGGCCGCCGTGGCGGCGACGCACTACGAACCGGCCGGCACGACCACCCACCACGCCGACAACTGCCTCCTCACCCTTCGCGTGGCCAGCGGCCGAGGGGCGCCTCCGCTTGGGTTCCCCGTCCGTTTCGAAGCCATCCCCCTGTACGCCACCGCGGCGCACCCCGTGTCGGCGCCGCGCAGTTTCCTCCCCGGCCTGCACCAGGACGCCCGCGCCCCACCCGCACCACTCGTCTAGGTCACCAGGTGTCACAACCCCAGCCCTGACCCGCGCGGCGCGCGGTTCCGGGCGAACAACCATGCGCGGCGTCGGCCGCGCACCGACCGAACGCGAGGATGGACGAGATGCGGATGACCACTTTGCGCCGAACTTGCGGCGCGCTGGCTCTATTGATGGTAGCGATCGCGGCCGCGGCGACGGCGCAGGAACTCCAGGGCAGCGCTGCGGCACCGCTGTCTGTCGCCCCGACCGACACCACCCCCACCGCCGACGTGCTCGGCGCCGTCACGGACAGTGCCAGCGGCGGGCCCCTGGCCAGCGCCGAGATCCAGATCCTGCGCAACGGGCAGGTCATCGCTCAGACGGAATCGGACCGCCTGGGGGCCTACCGCATCCACGGGGTCCGGAGCGGCTCGTATGTCGTCGAGGCGCGCCTCGTGGGCTTCAAGCCCGACTCTGCACCGATCAGGATCGGCAGGGTCGCCCTCGTGCAGGTGTCGTTCGCCATGGTGCCCGCAACCATCGTGACGTCGGCGATCGACGTGACGGCCGCCCCCGAGGTGGTGGACACGCGCACGGGCGACCAGGTCTTCAAGCAGGACGAGTTCCAGGGCAGCCCGACGCTCACGACCTCGCAGATCGTTCAGCAGGCCATCGCCGGCGCGGCCCGCGCTCCGACCGGCGAGGTGCACATCCGGGGACAGCACGCCGAGTATACGTACTACATCGACGGCGTGCCGGTGCCACCGGGCATCTCCGGCAGCCTCAACGAGCTGTTCGATCCCTCGATCGCGAACCAGATTGACTTCCAGACCGGGAGCTGGGACGCCGAATACGGGGGCCGGAACGTCGCCGTCATCAACATCACCACCAGGATTCCCTCCGGCGGCTTCCACATGAGCGCGTCCAGCTACGCCGGCAACTACGCCGCCGACGGCCAGACGCTCACGGCCAGCACCAACAGCGGCAAGTTTGGCCTGTTCTTCTCGGCCTCGCGAACTGAAACCGACATGCGGCGCGAGCCGGTCGTGGCCGACACCAACAGCTCCGGGCAGATCACCCAGGTCACCGGCTTCAAGAACTACGCCAACTACGGCCAGGACGGGTATGGCTTCGGGAAGATCCAGTATTCTCCAACCGGCCACGACGTCCTGAGTCTCGACGGCAACTGGTCGCGCAGCCACTTCCAGACCCCGTTCGACTCCGCCACGGGCGTCATCAACGACTGGGAGCAGGACGTCAACGGCTTCGTGAACCTCGGCTGGCAGCACTCGGCCATGAACGGACCCGACCAGGGCTCCGAGATCTTCGCCTCGGCGTTCTACCGGCACGGGAGCCTGGTGTACACCCCGGGTGTCAACGACCAGCCCAGCTTCACCTTCGCGCCGGACACCACGCTCTACAACATCAGCGAGAACCGGAGCTTCGACATCTACGGCGTGAAGGCGGACTACACGATCCACCTCTCCGAGCCGCTCACGTTCAAGTTCGGCACCCTGTCTACGCTGACGCGCGGGAACGAGAACTTCCACGCCTTCAACGCGACCAACCTCAATGGTCCCACCTCCGCGTCGCCGCTCGACGGCAGCGACTTCGGCGTGTACGCGGAGACCCAGATCCAGCCGGTCGACCAGTGGCAGCTTAGGACGGGAGTGCGGTACGACTTGCACTATTACCCGACGTCCCCGACGCAGCATGCCACCGCGGACCAGCTCAGCCCGCGGGTGCGGCTGAGCTGGTTCCCCGACCCGGCCACCACGCTGTGGGTGTACTACGGCCGCCAGTTCATCCCCACCAACATCGAGGACCTCCGCGCCATCACCAGCGCCTCGCAGGGCGGAGTGGTGAGCGCGCCTACGTTGCCGGAGCGCGACGACTTCTACGAGGTGGGGTTCACCCACCGGTTCCCCGTGGGCCTGGTGCTGAAGCTCTCGGGCTACCACAAGAAGAGCTCGCCGGGGACCGACGACACGCAGGTACCGGGCACGGCCATCACCACCGACGTGAACATCGCCCAGATCCGGGTGACGGGCATCGAAGGGGTCCTCGAGGTGCGGCCTGCCGGCCCGTTCAGCGGCTTCCTGAACGTCGCCCTTGCTCACGCCTACGGCTACGGCGCGGTGACAGGTGGCTTCTTCACCGCGACCCCGCCCGGCCAGCCGTTCGACCTGGATCACGACCAGCGCCTGTCGAGCACGGTGGGCGTCACTTACGGGGCCAAGGGTCTGCAACTCACGGCCACCGGCATTTACGGGTCGGGCCTCAACGGCGGACTGGTCCCCAACAGCCCCAGCCTGCCCAACTACGACCCCACCCTGCCGACGACCGCGCCCCTGGGGACCGGGCTGTTCGACTTCGACCAGGCGTTCCACGTCAACCCGAGCTTCATCGTGAACGGGACCGCCGGCTACACCTTCCTCCTCGGCAGCCTCGAGGTCCGGCCCCAGTTCTTCGTCGACAACCTCTTCAACCTGAAGTACCTGTTGAAGGGCGCCTTCTTCGCTGGCGCTCAGCTTGGCAAGCCACGCACCTTCCAGTTCAGGGTGAGCGTGGGAGTCTGAACAAACCCCGGCCCGGATCGTCCAATCCATATTGAATGGGCGTTTGGACGATCCGCGGCCGTTGGAGTAACAGATGGTGCGACTCGGAGGTTGGTGATGGTTCGCAGACAGTGGTTCATCGGGGCGCTCGCCGCGGTCACGGCCGGTTGCGGCGCGCGCGACAACACGACTACCCACGGTGCGTTGCCGGCGTGCTCCAGCGCCGCGTCCACCGTCACTCTGGGCGTGGGCGCCTACACGGCCTACGACATCACCGCCGACTCGGGGTGCGCCGTCTTTCCGGCCAATGGCTCCACGACCGACTCCGCCGAGTACCTGGTCGTGGTGCAGGCGGCGGGCGGCACGCCGGGCGACTCCTCCGGCTACCAGGTGGAGGCCGACCGCACCGCCCTGCCGTCGGCGCCGCGCGCGCTTGCCGCGCGCACCGCCCTCACCGCGCTCACCGGTTTCACCCTGGGGCGCCGCAACCACTCCGCGCAGGCCGCATTCGACCGGATGCTCTATCAGCGCGCGAGGCGGCTGAGTCTGGCCGCGCCGGCCGCGGCCCCGCGGCAAGCCCGCAGCGCAGGGATCATCAGGGCCGTTGTACCGCCGGACTCGGGAACCCTTCGCACGTTCTCGGTCTGCGCCAACTCGACCTGCAGCGTGTACCAGCCGGTCACCGCCCGGGCCCTCTACGTCGGCACGCACATCGCGCTCTACGAGGACACGCTCGCACCCGCCAACGGCCTGAGCACCTCGGACATCGACTCCCTGGAGAGTGTGCTCGACACCCGCGCGTACCCGCTGGATACGCTGGCGTTCGGCCGTGAGTCGGACGTGGACAGCAACGGGGTCGTCATGGTGGTCCTCACCAACGTGGTCAACGAGCAGGTGACCTCGGCGCAGTGCACCTCGACCGGCTACGTGACCGGGTTCTTCGACGCCGCCGACCTCGACCCCGCCACCGCGGCACAGCACAACGACGGCGAGGTGTATTTCGGCCTGGTGCCAGATCCCGCGGGCACGCTGAGCTGCGCGCACAGCGTGGCGGAGGTGGTCGGCGAGACACCGCCCTCCTTTGCGCACGAGTTCGAGTACATGATCAGCTTCGTCCAGCACGTGCTGGTGCGCGGCGGGAGCCAGGAGGACGAGTGGCTCGACGAGGCGCTGGCGAACTACGGCGTGGAGCTGACCGCCGACAGCTACATGCCGGCCGACACGGCGGACTGGTTCGACGACGTGTTCAACAATTTCTACGACGCGTACCAGTATCTGGCCGCGCCGGACCAGCAATTCCTCCTCGCGACCAGCAATCTGAGCACGGCCGACGACGGCGCGGGCTGGCTCTACATGCGCTATCTGGTGGACCAGATGGGGATCGGAATCACGCGCAAGCTGGTGCAGACACCGCTGACGGGCACCGCCAATGTCGCGCAGGCCACCGGCCTGCCGTTCGCGACGACGGTGGAGCGCTGGGCGTTGGCCAACTGGGTGTCGGATCTGCCGAACTTCACCCCCCCCGGTGAGCTGACGTATTCGTCGTATTCGTTCCGGTACTGGTTCGGGCTGCTCAATTACAATTACGGGCAGTACTTCCCCGTGGCCTTCCCGTTGGTGCCGATCGTCGTGACGTCCGGCTCCCTCAACGTGAGCGGCTCGCTCCGGGCGGGCTCCGGCTTGTATCTGCTCGTGCACCAGCCGGCGGGCGGCGGCGCCGACACCTTGCACGTCAACCCCGGGGCATCGCCCCTGCCGAGTTCGCTGGTCCCGCAGTTCGCGGTGATCCGGCTCGAGTGAGGACACGCCCGGTGACCGGGATCACGACCGGGACGGAACTCCGGCACTGTCCCGTCTTCGGGTGCGCCGGGTATACTGTGCCATCCCCATGACACAGCTCTCCGTCCGCCCGGTCGCCGCCGCGGCGTTGCTCGCGCTCGGCGCGCTGCTCGCGCCCCGCGCGCTCGCGGCCCAGAACCAGCCGGTGCGTGACTGGGAGCCGAAGGGTTTCGACTTCACGCCGAACGGCGTGTGGCGGAACAAGGCCAAGCAGGTCATCGCGGCGCGCGCCGCGGCAATGGCGCGGGCCGATTTTGCGTCGCTCAATAGTCCGATCGCCCTCGCGGGACGCTCGCCTACGACCCTGGCGGTCACAGGGATACTGCGGATCCCGGTCCTGCTGGTGCGCTTCGCGGATTCCAAACCCGACGACAGCTTGTTCGCGCCGAGCACCTACGACAGCGTCCTCCTCGGCACGACGCCACCCGCCGGGAGGCCGTACACCGTGTACACGTTCTACCAGGAGATCTCAGGCGGGCTGCTGCAGGTGGAGGGAGTGGTGATCGGCTGGATCACCCTCGACTCGGCCAACGCCTGGTACGCGGGACAGGGGAGCTGCGACGGGCTGGGCACCTGCGGCCACGTGGCGGCGCTGATCAAACAGGCCGTGCTGCATGCCGACTCGACGCACCTGGACTGGGGCCAGTTCGACAACGACGGGCCCGACGGCATCCCGAACTCCGGCGACGACGACGGCCAGGTGGACCTGCTGTGGCTCATCCACCCGTTGCCGGGCGCCGAGTGCGGGATTAGCGGCGACATCTGGTCGCACCGCTACTACTACAGCGGGTGGACCGGGACGACGCTGGCGACCAGCACGCCGGCGCACAACGGCGGCATGATTCAGGTGAACAACTACACCATCCAGAGCGGGGTGGGCGGCATCACGGGTTGCCAGCAGGACAGCATCATGGCGCCGGGGACGATCGGCCACGAGACCGGTCACGGCCTCTTCCTGCCGGACCTCTACGACACCAGCCTGATTACAGAGGGCATCGGCGAATGGGGGCTGATGGGCTCCGGCAACTGGTCCCGTCCCTTCAGCCCATCACACATGGAGTCGTTCTCGCTGTCGCAGCTCGGCTGGGTGACGGTGCGCCCGCTGACGACCTCGGGGAGCTACCAACTCGGCCCGATCGAGCTCGGGGACACGGCGATGCTGGTGCGCCCGACCGTGGCCAATCCGCGCGGCGAGTATTTCATGTTCGAGAACCGGCAGGCCCTGCTCGCCGACACCGCGATGATCGCCAAGCACGGCGGGGGCGGGCTGTTGATCTGGCACATCGACTCGACGCAGTTCGTCAACAACACGCTGCCCTACAACTACGTCAACGTCGGGTCCATCCACGGGGTGGCGCTGGAGCAGGCCGACGGGCTGGACAACCTGGACTGCACCTATCCTTCGCCGTGCAACAACCGCGGCGACGCCGGCGACCCATACCCCGGCGACAGCAACCGAACCGTGTTCGGCCCGCGCACGGTTCCGGGGCCGGTGATGAACAGCAACGGAGGCTTCCCGGGCTTCGCGCTCGACTCCATCAGGCAGGTCGCCAACCTCGCGATGGCCTTCCGCCTGCGCTTCGGGGGTCTCTCAACCATCCACGGGAGCGATACCGCGGTGGTCGTCCGGGTGCGCGGGACGCCCTATCACCTGTACCAGGATCTCTTTGGTAACGGCGACACGATTACCGTGTCGGTCGATTCGGTGCAGCAGAGCGCGAGCGGCACGGCCTCGTTCCTCTTCAGTTCGTGGTCGGACGGCGGCGCCCGGACGCACGTGGCGACGGGATCGTCCGCCGGCCTGACCTACACCGCCCAGATGGCGGCGGCCTACCTGGTGAGGGACTCGGTGGCGGGCAGTGGCACGATCACCTCCACGGTGGCGATCGCGACGTCCAGCGGGACCATGCTCGCCGGCGGCGACAGCGTGGCTCTGACCGCCGTGCCCGCAACGGGCCAGGCCTTCGTCGGGTGGTCGGGGGACACGACGGCGAGTGCCCAAGTGCTGGTGTTGCACGTCGTCAGACCGTACGCGGTGACGGCCAACTTCGCCGCCACGAACGACGTGGTGAATCAGCTGCTCACGGGGACCAGCAACCTGACGGCAGCGCAGCTGCAGACCCTGGACCAGCTGGGGAACAAGAACGGGCGGTTCGACCTGGGGGACTTCGTCGCCTGGCTGGACCGGAACCCCGGCGTGCTGAGCGCCGCGGCCATCGCCAAGGTGATGGAGGGCGCACGGAGATGAAGCGTCTGCTGGTCGGCCTCGTCGTGGCGGTCGCCGCCTGCGCCGGCGAGCAGGGCCCGGTGGCGGGGGAGCTGTCCATCCGCATCGCCACGCCGCGGGCAACCGACCGCGCCATCATGTTCGTCTTGACCGGCGCGCAGAGCGGCGTGACGGCGTCACCCGGCTCCGGCTACCTGGTCTTCGCAGGCCCTTCAACCGAAGGCGCCACGACGCGGATCGTCGTCGCGGCGCCGGCCGGCAGCGGCATCGCCGCGGGCGAGGTCGCGCGCATCAGCGTCGCCGACGTCCGCAAGGCAAGCTCCTACTCCGCGAAGCTGGAAGATGTGGCCGCCGCCACCTACGCGGTCGCCGACACGGCGGGCGTCAGCCTCAGCGTCGTGAAGCCGTAGCTCCCCGCTTCACCTGCGGCGCCCGGCCCGCCGGCGCCGTCAGCGCTGCCGCACGCCGACCACCCGGCCCGTCACGTCCACCAGATAGATCAAACCGTGACGGATGTCGTCGCCGAGGTACAGGCGCGCAACACCGCCGGCCGCAGGCGCCGTGAATACGTGCGTATATGCGTCCGCCGCATCGTAGTTCACTGTATAACCCAGATCCTGATCGGCCGCGACCGACACCACCGAGAGCGGGTTCGGGCCGGCGTTGATGTAGCCGGTCATCAGCTCGTTTCCGAACACGGGCTCGCGCCAATGCGAGTTGATCGTGCCCGTGCCGCAGCCCGTGGGTGACGAGGCCCCGCAGTTTTCCACCGGCACCTTGTTCCCGCCCGGCGGGCTGAGGCTCGCGCCCGTGTACGAGGTGCCGCCGATCGAGTCGAACTCGGCCTGCGCTTGCGGGCAGCTGAAGTAGGTGTCCTGCGGGCTGCCCACGACGGACGTGTCCTGCAGACAATTGGCGATGATCCCATACTGGAGTTGAGGCGGGCCCCACTGCGTGCCGAAGCCGATGACGTGGTTCATCTCGTGCAACATCACTTCGTTGAGCTGGTTGTTGTTGATCATGGTGGCGATGTCGGCCGTGTCGAACTCCATCACGCCGACCGCCGTCAACCCGTCGCTCGTCCCGCTGGCGCGGACCACGCACGGGCCCGCCTGCCCGAGGATGCCCCCCGGCCCGTCGATCGAATCGAACTTCGCCAGGATCAGCAGATTGTTGACAGTCTGGTTGATGGCCGGCGTGCCCACCCCGCAGGTGCCGGCGGGGTAGCTGAGGGTGATGGGCTGCAGCGGCCGGTAAATCATTCGCTCCCACTTCGCGACCGCGGAATCCATCGCCTCCTGCACCGGGCCCGACGGCGCCGGCCCGTAGTACTGGATCTGGATGGTGTACGCGGACGTCATGGCCGTGTCGGTGAACGTCACCGGGTTGCCCGCGATCCCGCTGCCGGTGACCGTCGCGGTGAGGGTGTTGACGCCGGCCGAGGTGCCGAGCGTCCACTTGCCCACCTGGGCGATGCCGCTGGCGTTGGTCGTGGCGGTTCCGCCCGTGTCACTGCCGCCGCCCGAGGCCACAGCGAAGGTGACCGTCGCGTTCGCCACCGGATTGCCGCTGGCGTTCGTGACGCGCACCGCCGGCCGGACGTTGACCCCGTAGCCCACGAGCCCCGGCTGGTTGTTACCGACGAAGACGGCGACGGTGGCCGGCGCGCCCACGGCCATCGAGGTCGCCGTGAATACGGCCGGGTTGCCGGTGATCCCGCTGCCGGTGACCGTGGCCGTCAGCGTATCGGTGCCCACGTTGCCCAGCGTCCAGCTGCCCACGGCCGCAATGCCGCTGGCGTTGGTGGTCTGGCTCGCCCCGCTGATGGAGCCGTTGCCGGCGGCGACCGAGAACGTCACCGCGACGCCGGGCACCGGGTTGTTGAACGTATCCTTCACGACCACCGCAGGCGGCGTCGCCACCGCCACGCCAGTGGTCGTGCTCTGAGCGTCGCCCGCCTGCTTCGCGACGCTCTTGGGCGAGCCGGGGGTCGCGGTGGCGCTGAAGATGTTCGGCGCCACGCCCGCTATGGTGGCTGCCACCGACTGGGCCCCCGAGACCGGTCCTACCGTCCACGTCGTCTGGGCCTGGCCGTTGGCGGCCGTGACTGCGGACGGGGTGCCGACGCTGCCTCCCCCGGCGATCACCAGGAAGGTGACGGTGGCTCCGGCGATCGGCGTCACCGTCGAATCGCTCACCAGCACCACGATCGGCTGCGCCAGCGCCTTGCCCACCGTGGCCGACTGGACGTCGCCGGCAACCTTAGCGAGCCCCACGGCGACCTGCGCGACGGTGACCGCGGCATTCTTGGTGGCCGCACCGGAGGTGGCGGTGATCTGCACGCTGCCGTTCTTCACCGCGGTCGCGAGGCCCGTGTCGGCTCCCACCTTGACCACCTTGACCACCGTCGTGTCCGAGGAGGACCACGACACGACCGCCGTCGTGATCGCCTTGCCGTTCTGGTCGTTCACGACCGCCGTGAACTGCTGGGTCCGCCCGATGGCCCCGAAGGTGGCGACGGGAGGCGTAATGACGATCGATGTCGCGACGCTGGACTCCGTGCTGCCCTTGCAGCTGCTGAGCAGCAGCGGGACCGCGAGTGCCACGAAACCGAGACCGGTCGGACGACGCACCGCGTGCATGGACGCTCCACGGCAATGGTGGGAAGGGGTGCCCATATCGTAGTCGCGCCGACAGTCACCAGCAAGCACGCCGGCGGCCGTCGCGCCTGCGTCAGAGCGCCCGGGCGATCAGCGCTTCAATACCCCGACCACTCGGCCCCGCGCGTCGACCCGGTAGACGGGGCCGGGGCGGATGTCGTTGCCGAGGTACAGCGGCGCCGCCCCGCCAGCCGCGGGCGCCGTGAAGACGTGCGTGTACGCGTCCGCCGCATCGTAGTTCACGGTGTATCCCAGGTCCTGATCGGCGGCGATGGACACCACGGAGAGCGGGTTCGTACCCGAGTTGATGTAGCCGGTCATCAACTCGTTCCCGAAAACCGTCTCGCGCCAGTGGCCGTTGACGGTCCCCGCACCACAGGTGGGATAGGTGTACGGCGTGTTGGCGCAGTTCTCGACCGGCACCACGTTGCCGCCGTACGCCTGGCCGGCTCCCGCGTACGTGGTGCCGCCGATGGAATCGAATTCCGCCACCGCGTTATTCCCGCTCCCGCCGGTGCAGCTGAAATACGTGTCCAACAACACGCCCGGGGGATTCGAGGGCAGCTGCAGGCAGTTGTTCGGCGAGAAATTCCACAGCGTCCCGAACCCGAGCACGTGGTTCATCTCGTGGAGCACCACCTCGTTGAGCTGCCCGCTGGAGATGAGCCCCGCGACGTCGGCGGTGTCGAACTTCATGATGCCCATCACCGCCTGCCCGTTGGAGTTCCTGACGTAGCAGGGGCCCGACTCCGCCAGGGTCTCCCCCGGCCCATCGATCGAATCGAACGAGGCCAGGATCAGGAGGTCCGTGACCGTCGTGTTGAGGGCCGGCTCACCGGCCCCGCAATAGTTGGCGGGCGCGGTGACCGACATCGGACCGCCCCAGTGCCGGTAGACGATCTGCTCCCACCTGGTCACGGCCGCAGTGAAGGCCGCCTGCTCGGTCGCGGTCGGCGTGTAGTTTCCGTAGTACTGGAGCTGGATGGTGAATTGCGCTGTCACTGCCGTATCCGTGAACGTGGCCGTGCTGCTCACGATGCCGGCGCCGGAGGCCGTGGCCGTGAGGGTGTTGACGCCGGCTGACCCGCCGAGCGTCCATTTGCCGACCTGTGCGACCCCCACGGCGTTCGTGGTGACCGTGCCACCCGTGACGCTGCCGCCGCCGCCCCGCACCGCGAAGGTGACGGTCGCGTTCGGCACCGGGTTGCTCAGCGAATCGGTGACGCGCACGACCGGACGGACGTTGACGCCGTAGCCCACGAGACCCGGCTGATTGTTGCCGCTCAGGACCGCGACGGTCGTATTGGGAACGCCGGCCGGCTCGGTGCCGTGCTTGCCGCAGCTGCCGAGCAGCAGTGGAATCGCGAGGGCCGCCAGGGCCACAGCCGTGCGACCGGTCCAGGAATGCATGCGATCTCCGCGTAGTTAGTGAAGCTGGTCAAGCGTATGGGACGTGCCTGTCAGCGGCCAGTGATCCCCGTCACCGGGACGCGATTTGCGTCACGTCCTGAGGCGCGCGCCACCGCCCCGGACCCGCTTGGCACCATGCTGCCGCACCAGGATACGCTCGGCCAGGGCCGGTCCGACCACCCGGGTCACCCGCCCGATCGCGAGCGTAATGGGACCGCCGAACGGGGCGCGGTCGACGAGCCGCACCGTGCTTCCGAGCTTGATGGCGAGATCGTCCAGGTAGCGCAGCAGCGACGGGTCGTCGTCGGAGACCTGCATCACGTCGGCCGTGGCGCCGTCCGCGAGGTCGGCCAGCGGCCGGTACGCCGCTTCCGCCACCGCCCCTTCCCGGCTGGGGATGGGGGCGCCGTGGGGGTCCACCGTCGGCTCGCCGATGGCCTGCGCCATCCGGTCCACGAACCGGTCCGACGCCGCGTGCTCCAGCCGCTCGGCCTCGACGTCCACCTCGTCCCAGCGGTAGCCCAGCGCGCGCACCAGGTACGCCTCGATGACGCGGTGGCGCCGGATGGTGCGCAGGGCGGCGCGCCGCCCGGACGCCGTGAGCCGGACGCCGCGGTAGCGCTGATGGGTGAGCAACCCCTGTTCGGCCAGCCGGCGCACCATGCCGGTCACCGACGCGGGCGCCACCCCCAGGCGCGCGGCGAGGTCCGTGGTGGCCGCCGCCGTTCCCTCGCGTTCCAGCTCGTAGACGGCCTTGAGGTAGTCCTCCGCTGGCGCGGTGATGAGCGCCGCCACCGGCGCCGGCTTCCGCGCCGAGCGCCCGGCGCGCACGCGACTCACTTGGCCCGCAGGAGCAGGACCGGCACCTTGACCCTATGCTGCACGCGGGTGGCCGTGACCCCGTAAATCAGGTCGGCGAGAAGCCGGTGGCCGTGCGTGCTCATGGCCACCAGATCGCACTCCCGCCGCTCCACCCACTTGACGATCTCCGCGGCCGGGTCCCCGTAGGCCAGCTCCGCTTCGGCGGCGATGCCCGCGGCCCCGAATTCCCGACGCACCTCTTCCAGGTACGCGGTATCCTCGGTGATCTCGGGACTGATGGCGTCGGCGCCGTGCGTCCGTGCCGCCCAGCCGTCGGCCACGTGGAGCAGCACGACGCGGCTGTTGGCCATCTTCGCCAGCGATATCACGTGCTCGACGATGGCGCGGTCGGTCGGCGATGCATCGAGGGTTACGAGAATCGTGCGGTACATAGCCCCCGCCCGCGGCTCAGTGGCCGGCGATGACCTGCCACGCCGTGCGCACGGCGTCCGGCAGGCCGTAGAAGTCGAACGCCGTGATGAGCAGCGCCGACCCCCAGCCCGCCCCCAGCAGGAACCAGCCGATGCGCCATTTGCCCATCCTCCTGCGCGAGCTGGCGAAGTGCAGCAGCGGAAACATTGCGAACGGCAGCTGGAGCGCCAGCACCACCTGGCTCAGCACCAGGAGATCGTTGATGTTGCCCGCCCCGCGGACGCCGATGAAGATGGCCGTCGGGATGATGGCCAGCGACCGCGTGATCAGGCGCCGCAACGCGGGCGAAATGCGCCAGCGCATGAACCCTTCCATCACGACCTGCCCCGCCAGCGTGCCGACGATGGTGGAGCTCTGGCCGCTGGCGAGCAACGCGACGGCGAAGAGCGTGCTCGCGGCTACGGTGCCGAGCAGGGGAGCCAATGTCAAGTACGCGGCGCGGATCCAGTCCGTGGCGTCGTTCAGCGGCACCACCTGGCCGCCAGCGACGGTGACGCTGTGCTTCCCGTAGAACACGATCGCGGCCAGGACCAGGATGGCGGCGTTGACCAGGAACGCCACCCCGAGGTTCACCGTGGAGTCGATCGTGTTGTAGCGGATCGCGGTCCTGATGGAGGCGTCGTCCTTCTGGAACCTCCGGCTCTGGACCAGCGCCGGGTGCAGGTACAGCACGTGCGGCATCACGGTCGCCCCGATGATGCCGATGGCCACGTACACCATCGCCGGGTCGGCCATGCCGGGGTGGATGAGCGCCCGACCCATCTCCACGAAGCTGGGCTGCATTTGCGGCAGGACGAACAGCTCGATGAAGTAGCAGACGCCGATGGTCGCGACCAGGAGCAGGACGACGGCCTCGACGGTCCGCATCCCGAAACGCTGCAGGGCCAGCAGCAGAAGCACGTCGGCGCCGGTGATGATGACGGCCCAGAAGATCGGGATGTGAAACATCAGGTTCAGCGCCACGGCGCTGCCCAGCACCTCGCCCAGGTCGCACGCGATGATGGCGATCTCGGCCAGCAGCCAGTTGGGCACCCGCGTCCACCGCGGATACCAGTCGTACTCGCACTGGGCCAGATCCCGCCCGGTCGCCACCCCGACCCGCGCGGCGATGACCTGGAGGAAGATCGCCATCAGGCTCGCCAGCGCGACCACCCACAGCAGCCCGTACTTGAACTGGGCCCCGCCCTGCAGGTCGGTGCCCCAGTTGCCCGGGTCCATGTACGCCACGCTGACGAGCACCGCCGGGCCGTAGTACGCGAGCATCTGCCGCCAGAAGCCCTGCCGGCTCCCCGGCACGGCCACGCTGCCGTGCAGGCCCTCGAGCGAGAGGGGATGCCCGTCGGCCGTCGCCCGCGCGGCCGGCTCGGGCGGCGCGGCCGGGGCGAGCGTGGCGGGAGCGTCGGCGTTCGCCATGGCCCCAGCTTAATTTAGTCGCAGCGAAAGTTCAAGATGCTGTTGTGTAAACTCCTCTTTCGTGGTACCTATATCGCCCGCATGCTCCGCGCGCTCCGCACCGCTCCGCTCCCCGGCGCCCTCCTGGCCGCCGTGCTCCTTGCGCCGCTCGTTGCGGGGCCCGCCATCGCCGCGGCGCAGGAGCCGCCGCTCGACCCGCACGCCGTCCAGCCCGAACGCCCCACGGTGGCCACCCACGCCTACACGGTCGCGCCGGGATGGATCGAAATCGAGGCGGGCGGCGAGATCGACCGCTATCCCGACGGGTCGCAGGGGATGGCAGCGCCGGTCGTGGTGAAAATCGGCCTGGCGCGCGGCCTGCAGCTGGATCTGGACGGCGCACTGTCGCGTCCGCCGGCTGGACGCACGACCGGCGTCGGCGACCTGGCCGCCGGGCTCAAGTGGCGCGTGCTGTACGATGCTCCGGTGCTCGGGAACTTCTCGCTGCAGTCCAGTCTCAAGCTGCCCACGGCGCCGACCGCCTCCGGGCTCGGCACCGGCACCACGGACGTCGCCCTGCTCCTGATCTCGAGCCACGACCTCGGCCCCGTTTCGATGGACCTCAACGTCGGCTACACGCGGCGCAGCGGATCGGGAGCACTTGCGCCCCGGAGTGCCACTCTGTGGACCGCATCGTTTGGCGGACCCGCCATCAAAGCCATCGGGTGGACCGCCGAAGTGTATGGCTATCCGGGCACCGCCGGGCCCGCGGGTCAGGCGCCGATCGTGGCGCTCCTCGCCGGGCCGACATTCCTGGCCCGGGCGTGGCTGGCGTTCGACGCGGGCTTCATCGCTCCCATCCGCGGGCCGCAACCGAGTGCCATCTTTGCGGGCGGTGTCTGGAACGTCGGCCATTGGTAAGCCGTTGCCGGACAAGGTATTCCTGAGTATCATTCTCAAGTCCCTCCCCCACTCATCCGGAAGAGCGCAGCATGGTGCGGAAGCCACCTCGTGGGCGCCCCCGTATTGCCGGCGTGACGGCACGCCGCCAGTCGGCGCTGCTGCGCCTCAGTGCGCAGATCGCCGCCGCGCTCGACGAGGACGACGTCTGCCGGTCGGTGGTCAACGGCCTGCACGACGAAGCGCTGGGGTACGACTTCCTCGGCGTCTTCCTCGTCGATCCCGCGACCGGTGACCGCGTGCTTCGCGCCAGCGTGGGCTGGCCGGGCGTCCCGGCCAGCCTGCGGATCCCACCCGGCCACGGCATCAGCGAGCTGCCCCTGCTGGACGGCGAGTTGCACTACACGCCCGAGGTCACCCGCGACGCGCGCTACCTCCCGGCGCTGAACAGCGGGTCGGAAGTGGACCTGCCGCTGGCGATCGAAGGGAAGCCGGTCGGCGTGCTGGTGGTCGAGAGCACGGAGCCGAGCGCCTTCGGCCAGCACGACTTCGAGATCCTCACCGCGGCGGCGGACCAGGCGAGCATCGCGATCGCCCGCGCCCGCCTGGTGGTGAGCCAGGCGCGGCTGCTCGAGGCCGAGCGGCGGCGCGCGGACGAGCAGCAGGCGCTGCTCGACACCCTGACCGACCTCTCGGCCGAGCTGGAGCTGTCCAAGCTGTTCCAGGCCGTGCTGGAGCGCGCGGCCACGCTGCTCGGCGTGGCGGGCGGGGAGCTGGCGATCTTCGACGAAGTCCGCCAGGAGTTGGTGATCATCGCCAATCACAACACGGGCACCGTGTCCACCGGCACGCGGCTCAAGGTGGGTGAGGGCGCGATGGGGCACGTGGCTCGCACGCTGGAGCCGCTGATCATCCCGGACTACGAGACCTGGGCGGGGCGCTCGGCGCAGTACGCGCAGGTGGACGCGCACGCGGTGGCCGTGGTGCCGCTGCTGATCCGGGGCCGCCTGGTGGGGGCACTGAGCGTGTGGCACGCCGATCCCCGGAAGCAGTTCGGGCCCGGCGACCTCCGGCTGGTGAACCTGTTTGCGCCGCAGGCCGCGATCGCGATCGAGAACGCGCGGCTGTACAGCGCGGCGCAGCACCAGAAGCAGTACTTCGAGGAGCTGGTCAAGAACAGCCCGGTCGCGATCGTCGCGCTGGACGTCAGCGACAACATCGTCTCCTGCAACCCCGTGTTCGAGAAGCTGTTTGGGTACGCGGAGGCGGAGGTGGTGGGCCGCAACCTCGACGCGCTGATCACCACGGAGGAGATGCGCCGCGAAGCGGTCGCCTACACCCGCCAGGCCGCCGACCACCAGGCCGTGAAGGCGGTGCGGCAGCGGCTCCGCAAGGACGGCACGCTGGTGGACGTCGAGGTGCTGGCGGTGCCGGTGACGGTGGGCGGTGAGCGCGTGGGGGTGATGGGCCTCTATCACGACATCACGGAGCTGCTGCTCGCGCGCCGCGAGGCAGAGGCCGCCAACAGCGCCAAGAGCCAGTTCCTGGCCAGCATGAGCCACGAGCTGCGCACGCCCTTGAACGCGATCATCGGCTACAGCGAGATGCTGGAGGAGGAGGCGGTGGACACGGGCCAGGCCGGCTTCGTCCCCGACCTCCAGAAGATCCGCGCGGCGGGCCGGCACCTCCTGTCGCTCATCAACGACATCCTCGACCTCTCCAAGATCGAGGCGGGGAAGCTCGAGCTGTTCGTCGAGACGTTCGACGCGCGCAGCACGGTCGCGGACGTGGCGACGACCGTCGCGCCGCTGGTCGAGAAGAACGCCAACCGGCTGGAGGTGCGCTGCGCCGACGGGCTCGGCACGATGCGCTCCGACCTGACCCGCACGAGGCAGATCCTGCTCAATCTGCTGTCCAACGCCTGCAAGTTCACGCAGCGCGGGACGATCGCCCTCTCGGCCGAGCGGGAGCGGGTGGCGGACGGGAGCGAGTGGCTCGTGTTCCGCGTCGCGGATTCGGGGATCGGGATGACCCCCGAGCAGATGGCGAGGCTGTTCGAGGCGTTCTCGCAGGCGGACGCGTCCACGTCACGCAACTACGGCGGCACCGGGCTGGGGTTGGCCATCACCCGGCGCTTCTGCCGGATGATGGGCGGTGACGTCGCGGTGGAGAGCGCGCCCGGCCGGGGCTCGACTTTCACCGTGCGGCTCCCGGCGGACGTGGGAGAGCTGCGGTCCCAGACGCCGGTGGCGCCGGCCGCGACGCCGGCCCAGCCGGAACCGATGGCCGGTACGGCGAGCGCCGCCTCGGGCACGCTGCTCGTCATCGACGACGATCCGGAGGCGCGCGCCCTGATGCGGCGCTTCCTCGGCAAGGAGGGGTTCCGCATCGAGGAGGCCGCCGACGGCGAGACCGGCATCCGCCTGGCCCGCGAGCTGCGGCCGGACGTCATCACCCTCGACGTCCTGATGCCCGGGATGGACGGGTGGGCGGTGCTGGGCGCCTTGAAGAGCGACCCCGAGCTGGCGGGAATCCCGGTGATCCTGGCGACGATCGTGGACGAGGAGCACCTCGGCTTCGCGCTCGGCGCATCCGAGTATCTCACCAAGCCGATCGATCGCGAGCGGCTCATCGCAGTGCTCGAGAAGTACAAGAGCCCGGAGGCGCTGGTGCAGGAAGTCCGGGAGCTGGTGGTCGCGCGCGGGCAGGACGCATGAGCGCGAAGCGCGGCCGCAGCGGCCGCCCCCGCCCGGCGGCTGCGTCGCGCCGCGAGCCGGCGGGCGACCAGGGGCGGCGCCAGGCGGCGCTGCTCCGGCTCAGCACGGAGATCGCCGCGGCGGAGAGCGAGGTCGAGATCTGCCGCGCCGTGGCGCGCGGCCTCCACGACGAGGCGCTCGGGTACGATTTCGTGGCCCTGCTGCTGGTGGACGAGCGCACGGGCGACCGGGTGCTCGTCGCCACCTCCGGCACGGCTGAGCTGCCGCCCGACCTCCGAGTCCGTCCGGGCGAGGGGCTGAGCGAGCGGCCGCTCCTCGACGGCCGCCTGCATTACACCGCCGAGGTCACGCGCGACACGCGCTACCTCCCGACCCGGAACCGCGGCTCCGAAGTGGACGTGCCCCTCCAGATCAACCGCAAGCTGGTCGGCGTGCTGGTGGTCGAGAGCGACCGCGCCAACGCCTTCGCCCCCGACGACCTGGAGATCCTGACCGCGGCCGCCAACCAGGCGGGCATCGCCATCGGCCGCGCCCGCCTGCTGGCGGCCGAGCGCCAGCGGGCCGACGAGCAGGAGGCCCTCCGCGCCACCATCGCGGACCTCTCGGCCCAGCTCGACCTGTCGACACTGCTCCAGGCCGTGCTCGACCGCGCCGTGGCGCTGCTGGGGGTGAGCCACGGCGAGCTGGCGAGCTACGACGCCGCCCGGCAGGAGCTGGAGATCGTCGCGAGCCACAACGTGGGCAAGCGCGACACCACCGGCACGCGGATGAAGCTCGGCGAGGGCGCGATGGGGCACGTGGCGCGGACGCTCGAGCCGCTCAACATCGACGACTACCAGCGCTGGTCGGGCCAGTCGCGGCAGTACGCGCAGGTGGAGTTCCACGCCGTGATGGTCGTGCCGCTCCTGATCGGCGGGCGCCTGCTGGGCGCCATCGCGATCATGGACAAGAACCCGGCGCGGCGGTTCGGACCGGCGGAGCAGCGGCTCCTGCAGCTGTTCGCGTCGCAGGCCGCGGTCGCGGTCGACAACGCGCGGCTGTTCACCACGGCCCAGCACCAGAAGCAGTACTTCGAGGACCTGGTGCAGAACAATCCGGTGGCGATCGTCACCCTCGACGTGGGCCACAACGTGGTCGCGTGCAACCCCGCCTTCGAGCAGTTGTACGGCTACACCCAGGCGGAAGTCCTCGGGCGCAACCTCGACGATCTGATCACCACCGAGGCCACGCGCTCGGAAGCGGTGGCCTACACGGAGCAGGCGCTCGAGCAACGGCCGGTGAAGGTGATGAGCCAGCGCCGCCGCAAGGATGGGCGCCTCGTGGACGTCGAGGTGCTCGGCGTACCGGTGATCGTGGGGGGGAAGCGCGTCGGGCTGATGGCACTGTACCACGACATCACCGAGCTGCTGGCCGCGCGGCGCCAGGCGGAGGCCGCCAGCACCGCCAAGAGCCACTTCCTCGCCAGCATGAGCCACGAGCTGCGGACCCCGCTCAACGCCATCATCGGCTACAGCGAGATGCTCCAGGAGGAGGTGGCCGAGCTGGGGCAGACGGCGCTGGCCCCCGACCTGGAGAAGATCCACACGGCGGGCCGTCACCTGCTCGCGCTGATCAACGACATCCTCGACCTCTCGAAGATCGAGGCCGGGAAGACCGAGCTGTACCTCGAGACCTTCGCCGTGCAGCAGATGCTCGACGAGGTGACCACCACGGTGCGCCCCCTGGTGGAGAAAAACGCCAACACTCTCGTCCTCGACGGCGCGGGCGACCTGGGGGAGATGCACGCCGACCTGACCAAGATGCGGCAGGTACTCCTCAACCTGCTGTCCAACGCGTGCAAGTTCACCGATCACGGCACCGTCACCCTCGCGGTGAGCCGGGAGTGCGGCGAGCGCGGCGGTGACTGGATGGTGTTCCGGGTGGCCGACTCGGGGATCGGCATGACGCCGCCCCAGATGGCGAAGCTGTTCGAGGCGTTCGCCCAGGCGGAGGCCTCGACCACGCGCCGCTATGGAGGCACGGGACTAGGGCTCGCGATCTCGCGCCGCTTCTGCCAGATGATGGGGGGCGACATCACCGTCGCCAGCGACCCCGGCAAGGGGTCCATCTTCACCGTGCGCGTGCCGGCCGCCGTGGCCGAAGCCCAGCCCGAGGCGGCGACGACGGCGGAGGCCACTCCTGCCGGGTCGGGCGCGGCCGGCACGGTGCTGGTGGTGGACGACGACCCGGCCGCGCGCAACCTCCTCGTCCGCTTCCTCAGCCACGAGGGGTTCCGGGTGGACGAGGCGCCCGACGGCGACACGGCGTTGCGCCGCGCCCGCGCGGCGCGGCCCCACGTGATCACCCTCGACGTGCTGATGCCGGGAATGGACGGCTGGGCCGTGCTGACCGCCCTCAAGGCCGACCCCGCGCTGGCCGACATCCCCGTGGTGATGCTGAGTGTCGTGGACGAGAAGCACATCGGCTTCGCGCTTGGCGCCTCCGACTTTCTCACCAAGCCGATCGAGCGGGAGCGACTGGTCGCGGTCTTGAAGAAGTACCGCTCCCCCGACGCGCTGGTGAGCGAGGTGCGCACCCTCGCCGCCACGCGGACCTCCGCGGCGTGAAGCAGGCCCGGGGCCGCATCGCTACGCGCCGCGCTCCGGCGCCGCGACCCGCGCTGCCGAAGGGCGACCTCGCGCGGCGGCTCGCCGCGCTGCTGCGCCTCAGCGTGGACATCGGCGCCGCGCCGGACGAGACCGCGATCTGCCGCAGCGTCGTGCAGGGATTGCACGAAGGCCTCGGGTACGACTTCCTCGGCCTGTTCCTCGTGGACCCGGAGAGCGCCGACCGGGTGCTCAAGGCCAGCATCGGCTGGCCCGACGCGCCGCCCGACTTCCGCCTCCCGCCCGGGAAGGGGTTGAGCGAGCTGCCACTCCAGAACGGCAAGCTGCATTACACCCCGCGCGTGACGGGCGTCGCCCGCTACGTCCCCTCTCCGAATCGCGGCTCCGAGGTGGACGTCCCGATCGTCGTCGACGGGCGCACCATGGGGGTCCTGGTGGTCGAGAGCGGCCAGCCGGACGCCTTCGACCAGGACGATTTCGAGATCCTCACCGCCGCCGCCAACCAGGCCGGCCTCGCGCTGGCCCGGGCCCGCCTGCTGGCCGACGAGCGCCGGCGCGCCGACGAGCACGAGGCCCTGCTGGCCACGATGGCCGACCTCTCCGCCGAGTTGGAGCTGTCGAAGCTCCTGCAGTCCACGCTGCAGCGGGCGGTGACCTTGCTCGGTGTCACCGGCGGCGAGCTGGCGATTTACGACGAGGCGCGCGAGGCGCTGGAGGTCGTCGCCAGCCACAACATCGGCAAGGACTCGACGGGCACCCGGCTGGCGCCGGGCGAGGGGGCGATGGGTCGGGTCGCGCAGACCCACGAGCCGCTCATCATCCCGGAGTATGCGGAGTGGCTGGGCCGCTCGGGGCAGTATGCCGATGTCACCGTGCACTCGGTGATGGTCGCGCCGCTGCTGGTGGGCAACCGGCTGGTAGGCGCCATCGCCGCGGTGCACGCCGACCCCGCCCGGAAGTTCGGGCCGGCCGACCTGCGCCTGCTCAACATGTTCGCGCCACAGGCGGCGGTCGCCATCGCCCGCGCGCGGCTGCTCGAGGCGGAGCGCCGGCGCGCCGACGAGCAGCAGGCGCTGCTCGACACGATGGCCGACCTCTCCGCCGAGCTGGAGCTTTCCAAACTGCTCCAGGCGATGCTGCGGCGGGCAGTGACCCTGCTGGGCGTCACGGGCGGCGAGCTGGCGATCTTCGACGAGGCCGCACAGGAGCTGGTGGTGGTTGCCAGCCTCAACATCGGCGTCGACTCCTCCGGGACGCGGATGGCGCTCGGGGAGGGTGCGATGGGGCGCGTGGCGCAAACCCACCAGCCGCTCATCATCCCGAGCTACGGGGCGTGGGAAGGACGCTCGCCCCAGTACACCGGGGCGACCGACTACGCGGTGATGGCCGCGCCGCTCCTGATCGGCCACCGGCTGGTGGGCGCCATGGCCAGCGTCCACTCCGACCCGACACGCCGCTTCGGGCCTGACGATCTGCGCCGCCTCAACATCTTCGCGCCGCAGGCAGCCGTCGCCATCGAGAACGCGCGGCTCTACACCGCCGCGCAGCGGCAGAAGCAGTACTTCGAGGACCTGGTCCTCAACAGCCCGGTCGCCATCGTGGTCCTCGACCGCGCGCACCACATCATCTCCTGCAACCCCGCATTCGAGACGCTGTTCGGCTTCCCGCAGCGCGAGGCGGTGGGCCGGGACCTCGACGAGCTGATCAGCACCGAGACCACCCGCGCCGAGGCCGTGGGCTACACGCAGCACGTCCTCGAGCAGGGACCGCTGCACGCGATCGGCCGCCGCTGCCGCCGGGACGGGAGCCTGGTGGACGTCGAGGTGCTGGGCGTCCCCGTGGTGGTGGACGGCGAGCTGGTCGGGCTCATGGGCCTCTACCACGACATTTCGGAGTTGCTCCGCGCGCGGCAGGAGGCGGAAGCGGCCAACAGCGCCAAGAGCCAGTTCCTGGCGCACATGAGCCACGAGCTGCGCACGCCCCTGAACGCCATCATCGGCTACAGCGAGATGGTGGAGGAGGAAGTGGCGGAAGTCGGCCACCCGGAGCTGGCGCCCGACCTCCAGAAGATCCGCACCGCGGGCCGCCATCTCCTGGCCCTGATCAACGACATCCTCGACCTCTCCAAGATCGAGGCCGGCAAGCTCGAGCTGTACGTCGAATCGTTCGAGGTGCGCGACACGATCCGCGAGGTCACGGCCACCATCCGGCCCCTGGTGGAGAAGAACGTCAACCGCCTCGAGATCCGGTGCGCCGAGCCGCTGGGCACCATGCACTCCGACCTGGTGAAGGTGCGCCAGGCGCTGCTCAACCTGCTGTCGAACGCCTGCAAGTTCACCGACCACGGCACCATCACCCTGACCGCCGACCGGGAGCGCAACGGGACGGGCGGGGAGTGGCTGGTCTTCACGATCGCCGACACCGGCATCGGGATGACTCCGGAACAGATGGCGCGGCTGTTCGAGGCGTTCTCGCAGGCCGACGCCTCCACTGCCCGGCGCTACGGCGGCACCGGCCTCGGCCTCGCCATCACGCGGCGCTTCTGCCAGATGATGGGGGGTGACGTGGTGGTGGCGAGCGAGCCGGGCAAGGGCTCCACGTTCACGATCCGGCTGCCGGCGGCGCTGGAACCGTAGGGCCGACGCACGGACGCACGGACGCACAGACGCACGGACGCACAGACGCACAGCGAGGGGAGCGATGGCGACGATCCTGCTGGTCGAAGACAACGAGATGAACCGGGACATGCTGTCACGACGCCTGCAGCGCAAGGGTTTCGAGGTGGCGATGGCCGTGGACGGCCGCCAGGGCGTGGAGATGGCCCAGGCCGCGCCGTACGACCTCATCCTCATGGACATGAGCCTGCCCGAGGTGGACGGCTGGGAGGCCACGCGCCTCCTGCGCGCCGCGCCGGCGACCAGACAAGTGCCGATCATCGCCCTCACGGCCCACGCCATGGCGGGCGACCGCGACAAGGCGATCGAGGCCGGGTGCGACGACTACGACACCAAACCCATCGAGCTGGAGCGCCTGCTCGGCAAGATCCAGACGCTGCTGGACCGGAACCACCGCGCGTGACGGGTTCGGCCGCCGACACGCTCACCGCCCAGGCGCTCTCGGAGCTGCGCCACGACCTGCGCACGCCGATCAACCAGATCATCGGCTATTGCGAGATGCTGCTGGAGGATGCGACGGCCGCCGAGCACGCCGCCCGGCGGGCCGCGCTCGAGGAGACCCTGGCCGCCGTCCGCGACGCCCTCACGACGATCGACCGCGGGCTCCCGTCCGGCCGCAGCGACGTCCGGCCCGCCGAGGCCGAAGCGCTCAGCGACACGTTGCGCGTGCCCCGCGAGAGGATCCTGCACGCGACGGCAGCGCTGCTCGGCGACGCCGAACGGGCCTTCGTCGCCGACGTCCGCAAGATCCGCAGCGCGGCGGAGCGGCTGGGAGTGCTGGGCACGCCGGTCTCGACGCCGACGCGCGGCACCCCTACACCCTACCCCCTAGCCCCTAGCCCCACTCCCTCGGCCTCCTCGATGTCGGCGCGAATCCTCGTCGTGGACGACATCGAGGACAATCGCGCCGTCCTCCAGCGCCGGCTCGAGCGCCAGGGCTACGCCGTGGAGTGCGCGCCGAGCGGCCGCACCGCGCTCGAGATGCTGGCCTCCGCGCGCTTCGACCTGGTGCTGCTCGACGTGATGATGCCCGAGCTGGACGGCTTCGCGGTGCTCGAACGGATCAAGGCGGTCCCCGAGACGCGCGACGTTCCGGTGATCATGATCTCCGCCCTCGACGACCTGGCCAGCGTGGTGCGCTGCATCGAGCGCGGCGCCGAGGACTACCTCCCCAAGCCCTTCGACCCGGTGCTGCTCAAGGCCCGGATCGGCGCCTGCCTCGAGAAGAAGCGGCTGCGCGACCACGAGTTGGCGTACCTCAAGGAGGTGGGGCGGGTAATCGCCGCGGCGCGCGCGGTCGAGAGCGGCGAGTACGAGGCCGGCGCGCTGGCCGACATCGCCACGCGGGGAGACGAGCTGGGGCGCCTCGCCCGCGTGTTCGACGGCATGGCGGCCGGCATCAAGGCGCGGGAGGAACGGCTCCAGGGTCAGCTGCGGGACTTGCGGCAGGAGATCGCGGCGGCGCAGCCCTCGACCGCTCCGGAGGCGGGCGCCGGCGGGAGCGCGCTCCAGACGGGGCAAGTTTTCGCCGGCCGGTACGAGATTCTCCGGACGCTCGGGGCCGGGGGGATGGGCGTCGTCTACCGGGCGCGGGACCGCGAGCTGGGCGAGGACGTCGCGATCAAGATGATGCACCCGGAGCTGCTCACGGCCGACGACACCGCGATCCAGCGCCTCAAGGCCGAGACGCGCCTGGCGCGCCGCATCTCGCACCGCAACGTGGTCCGGACGCACGACTTCGGCGAGTCCGACGGCGCGTGCTACGTGACCATGGAGTTCGTCGAGGGGATGACGGTGCGCCAGCTGCTCGACACGCGCGGGCGCCTGGGCGTGCCCGCCGCCATTGCCATCGGCGCCCAACTGGCCGACGCGCTGGAGGTCGCGCACCGGCAGGGGGTCATCCACCGCGACATCAAGCCGCAGAACCTGCTGCTGGATGCGGAGGGCGTGCTCAAAGTCATGGACTTCGGCATCGCACGGCTGGTCGAGCACACCACCGTGCTGACGCAGGCCGGGATGGTCGTGGGGACGCCGGCCTACATGTCGCCCGAGCAGCTGCTCTCCGAGGAAGTGGACGGGCGCAGCGACCTGTATTCGGCGGGTGTGGTGCTCTACGAGTGCCTGACCGGCCGGCTTCCGTTCGAGGCCCCATCGCCCATCTCGCTCATCGCCAAACTCCTGCACGACGAGCCCGTGCCCCCGGCCACGCTCAACGCCGACATCCCTTCCCTGCTCTCCGACCTCATCGTCCGGCTCCTGGCCAAGCGGCCCGAGGAGCGGCCGCGCAACGCCGGGGAGATCTCCAAGCAGCTCTCGCAGCTCGGCTAACCCGGGCCCGGCAGCCGCGCGGCGCTCATCGCGCCGCAGCCATCCCCGGCCAGCTCCCGCCCAGGGCCTTGTAGAGCTGGACGGCGGCCGTGAGCTGGCCGAGCTGCGCCTGGCTCGCCGCCAGCTGCGCGGTGAACAGGCTGCGCTGGGCGTCCAGCACCTCCAGGTAGCTCGACAGCCCCGTGGAGTACCGCAGCTCGGCCAGGTCCAGCGCGCGCTTCAGCGCCACCGCCTGGGTCTCGTTCGCCGCAGCCACGTCCCGGGCCGACCGCACGCCGGACAGCGCGTCCCCCGCCTCCTCCACCGCCGTCAGGACCGTCTGCTGGTAGGCGGCCTGCGCCTGCTGCGCCTGCGCGTGCGCCACGCGGACCTGGTTGTCCAGGCGGCCCCCCGTGAAGAGCGGGATGGAGACCCCGACCAGGGCCTGGTAGATCCGTGCGTTAGAGCTGAACGCCGTCCCGAGCGTCGTGGACTGGGAGCCGTACGAGCCGGTGATGCTGAGCGTGGGGAGCCGCGCGGCGTCTGCCACCCCGATCCGGTCCGTGGCGGCGGCGTAGGCACGCTCCGCCTCTTCGACGTCGGGGCGCCGGGCCAGCAGCGCCATCGGGATCGAGTCCGGCACCGTGATCGCGCGCGCCGCCGCCGCGAGCGACCCGCCCGGCGGGATTGCCACGGGCCCCTCGCCCAGCAGGACGTCGAGCGCATGCTCCTGCTCGGCGCGCAGCTGGTCCGCCTGCGCCAGCCGCGCCGCGGGCACCGCGACCTGCGCCTCGAACTGCCGCACGTCCAGCTCCGAGATGAGCCCCCGCGCGTACCGCTCCCGGGCGAGGGCCAGCGTCGCCTGGCTGGACGAGAGCGTCTGCTCGGCGATCGCCCGTTCCTGGTCCAGCTCGAGGAGCTGGAGGTAGCCGGCCGCGACGTCGCTCACCAGCGTGAGCACGGCCGCGCGCTCGGCCGCCTCGTGCGCCGCCAGGTCGGCCCTGCCCGCCGCCAGCCCCCGCTCCACGCCCCAGAAATTCAGTTCCCAGGCGAGGCCTCCGCTGGCCACCCAGGCGGTGTACGGGGCGATCGTCAGGTTGCCCAACGCCACCTTGTTCCGGGACCAGCTGGGGTTCAGCGTCAGGCTCGGGTACAGGGCCGAGAGCTCGATGCCGTACTCGGCCCGGTACTCGCGAACGCTCGCCTGCACGGCCTGGAGCGTGCGGTTCCCCTTGAGCGCCGTCCGCACCAGGCCGACGAGCGCCGTGTCGTGCAGCACGTCCAGCCAGGCGAGGTCGGTCAGCGAATCCACCGGGAGGGCGCGCGACTCCACGGCCGCCACCTCGGGGCGCGTCGTGTCGGCGGCGCGGGCCGCGGCCAGCGAGTCGAAGAACGTCTGCGTGCTGTCGGCGCGGCGCGTCACGCCGACCCGGGTGGACGCGGGTACGACGTCGCCGGGCCGGTAGGCGGGCCCGAAGGAGCACGCCGCCAGGAGCAGGGCCGCCGCTGCGGCCAGGAGCCGGCCGTTCATGCTCCGCCCTCCCGCGCCGGCGCGGCGGCGTGGGCCGCCTCCGCCTCCGCTCCGCCGGCGCCCCGCCCTTCCGCGAGCCCGCGGATCAGGCGGAAGAACAGCGGGATGAAGAAGATCGCGATGTTGGTCGCGACGACCATCCCGAAGAACACCGTGGTGCCGATCGAGTGACGGCTCATCGCCCCCGCGCCGCCCGCCACGACCAGCGGGGAGACGCCCAGGATGAACGCCAGTGACGTCATCAGGATCGGCCGCAGCCGCTCGCGCGCCGCCTCCACCGCGGCCCGCATCAGCGGCACGCCCTGCGCCCGCAGCTTGTTGGCGAACTCCACGATCAGGATCGCGTTCTTGGCCGCGAGGCCCACGACCGTGATGATGCCGACCTGGACGTAGACGTCGCTCGGCTGCCCGCGCAGCCACACCCCCAGGTACGCGCCGAGCACGCCGAACGGCAGGCCGAGCAGCACGGCGAACGGCAGCGACCAGCTGTCGTACTGCGCCGCCAGCACCAGAAAGACGATGATCAGGCCGAGGGCGAGCACGGCCCCCGCGGCGCCGCTGGACGCCCGCTCCTGGTAGGACTGGCCGGAGTACGCCAGGGCCAGGCCCTGGTTGGCGAACTTGGTCTGCATCAGGTTGTCCAGCTCGCTCATCATCTCGCCGCTGCTGCGCCCCGGCTTCGGCGTGCCCGTGAGCAGGGCCGAGGTGAACCCGTTGAATCGGGTGATCAGGGTCGGCGCGCTCCGGAACTCCGTCGTGGTGAGCGCCGAGACCGGAATCATCACGCCGCGTGAGCCGCGCACGTACAGGTGCCCGATGTCCGCCGGCGTCTGGCGAAACGGCGCCTGCGCCTCGATCTGGACCCGGTAGGTCTTGCCGTACAGGTTGAAGTCGTTGACGTACAGCGTGGAGAGCAGCGCCTGCAGCGTGCCGTAGAGGTCGCTCAGCTGAACCCCGCGCGCCATCGCGGCCGTGCGATCCACCTGCACGTAGAGCTGCGGCACGTTGGCGCGGAAGTTGGCCTGCACGGCCTGCACCGCCGGGAGCTGGTTGGCGGCCTGCACGAACTGCTGCACGTCGACCGCGAACTGCTCCACCGGCATGCCGCTGCGGTCCTGGAGGTTGGTCTCGACCCCCGCCGTGGCGCCCAGGCCCGGGATCTCGGGGAGGTTGAAGGCGAACCCGATCCCGTCCTTCATCATCCCCATCATCTCGCCCGTCAGGCGGCCGGTGATCGCGTCGAGCGACTCGCCCTTCCCGCGCTCGCCCCACGGCTTCACGTTGACGAACAGCACGGCGCTGTTGGTCTGGCTGGAGCGGCTCAGGATGTCGAGGCCGGCCAGCGAGACGAAGTTCTGCACCGCCGGATTCCGCCGGAGGAAGCCCTCGACCTGCCGGACGGCGGCCTCGGTGCGCTGCAGCGACGCCGCGTTCGGGAGCTGGATCGAGACCGCGAAGTAGCCCTTGTCCTCGGTGGGGATGAACGACGTCGGCACGTGATGCCACAACACGCCCGTCAGCGCGAGCACGACCCCGAAGGCCGCCAAGGCCGCACGCGGGTGAACGAGCACCCGCTCCACCAGGCGCACGTAGGTCCCGCGGCCCCGGTCGAAGAACCGGTTGAAGGCCCCGAACGGCCCGTGGGTGTGGCGCTCGCTGACCTCCTTCAGCATCAGGGCGCACAGCGCCGGCGTGAGCGTTAACGCCACGATCCCGGAGAGCACCACCGCGATGGCGATGGTGATCGCGAACTGCTGGAACAGGGCCCCGGTGACGCCGCCGGTGAACGCCACCGGCACGAACACCGCCACCAGCGAGAGCACGATCGCCACCAGGGCCGGCGCCACCTGCTGAATCCCGCGGTCGGCGGCCACACGCGCCGACACGTTCTCCGTGGCCATGATGCGCTCGACGTTCTCGATCACCACGATGGCGTCGTCCACCACGATCCCGATAGCCAGCACCAGGGCGAAGAGCGTCAGCACGTTGATGGACATCCCCAGCACGTCGAGGCCGAGGAAGGTGCCGATCACGCTGACCGGGACGGCCAGCATCGGGATCAGCGTCGCGCGCCAGCTCTGCAGGAACAGGAATACGACCAGGCCGACCAGGACGAGCGCCTCGAGGAGCGTGATCACCACCTCCTGGATCGACACCACGACGAACGGGGTGGTGTCGAACGGGATGCTCAACTTCATGCCCGACGGCAGGCTCTTGGAGAGCTGCGCCATGCGCGCGGCCACTGCGTCACGGGCTCGCAGCGCGTTGGAGCCCGGGCGCAGGTAGAGGAGCGCCATCGCCGTGGGCTTGCCGTTGACGCGCCCCTCCGCGTCGTAGTCCTGCGAGCCCAGGACAGCCTGGCCCACGTCGCGGACGTGGATCAGCGAGCCGTCGGGCGCCGCCCGGATCACGATGTCGTTGAACTGCTCCGGCGTCGTCAGCCGCCCGACCGTCGTCACCGGGATGGTGAGCTGGGTACCGGGAGGCGCCGGCTCGTCCCCCAGCCGCCCCGCGGGGTTGGTCGCGTTCTGCTGCTCCACCGCGTTCGCCACGTCGCTCACCGTGACGCCCAGCCGCGCCATCTTGTCGGGGTTGAGCTGGATCAGCATCGAGAACTGGAGGCCGCCGAAGGTGGTCGCGTTGCCGATCCCCGGCACGCTCTTCAGCTCGTCCTCGATGTACAGGTGCATGTAGTTGGTCAGATAGGCCGCGTCGTAGCGGGGATCGTCCGACGACAGGGCCACCCCACCCAGGATGTCCGTGTTCGCCTTGACGATGCTGACCCCGATCTGGCGCACCGCCGCCGGGAGCTGCGGCTCCGCGAGCTGGACCGCGTTCTGCACGTCCACCGCCGCCAGGTCTTGGTTGCGGTTGACGTCGAAGTAGATGGTGAGCGTCATCGTCCCGTCGCTCGCGTTCGACGACGTGTAGTACAGCATCCCCTGGAGGCCCGAGAGCTGCTCCTCGATCGGCGCCGCCACCGCCTCGGCGACGTCCTGGGCCGTGGCGCCGGGGTACACGGCGGTCACCACGACGGCCGGGGGGGTGATCTGCGGGTAGCGGGCGATCGGCAGCAGCCGAATCGCCAGCGCGCCCATGAGGGTGATGATCAACGAAATCACCCCCGCCAGCACCGGCCGGCGGAGGAAGTAGTACTTGGGCTGGTACTGCTCCGAGGCTGGCGCGCTCACCGGCCCGCCCCTGGTGCCCCGCGTGTCCCGGGCGCAGTGTGCGCCCCGGGCGTCCCGGCCGCGCCCGGCGCCGCCGTGCTGTCCCCCAGCGGCACCGGCTTCACCGGGCGCCCGGGCACCACCTTCAGCACGCCGTCCACGACGACGCGATCCCCCGGCTGCAGCCCCTGGTTGATGATCCACTGGCCGCCGGACCACGGGCCCACCGTGACGTCACGGACCTGGGCGACGTTCCCCGACCCCACCACGTACACGAACTGGCGCCCCAGCGCCGTCTGGACGGCGCGCTCGGGCACGGCCATCGCGCTGTCGCGCACGAAGCCCAGCAGCCGGGCCGTCACGAACTCGCCGGGCACCAGCAGCAGATCCGGGTTCTGGAACACCGCCCGGAACTCCTCCGTGCCGGTGGCCGAATCCAGCGCCGGCGCCACGAAGTCCAGGCGCCCCGTCCGCGGCAGCACCGTGCTGTCGGGCAGGATCACCTGCACCACGAGCCGGCTCCCCGCCGCGATCAGCGAGCGCCAGCGCGGGTTCTCCCGCCACACTAGCAGCTGCTGCGAGGAGGGCTGGAAGGTCACGTAGACGGGGTCGAGGCGGTCGATCGTCGTGAGCAGGTCCGCCGGACCCGTCACGCGCGCTCCCACGTCGAGCAGGGTCTGGCCCACTCGGCCCGGGACCTCGGCCACCACCCGCGTGTCGGAGAGGTCCTTCTTCGCCTCGTCGAGCGCCGCCTGGGCCGCATCGTAGTCGAAGCGCGCGTTGTCCACGTCCTGCTGCGCGACCGCGTGCTGGGCCAGCAGTGGTGCCGTGCGTTCGTACGTCCGCTTGGCGTTGTTGAAGCGCGCCTGCGCGCTCCGGTACGCCGCGTCGTACAGCGTCGTATCGAGCTGGTAGAGGAGCTGGCCCGGCTCCACGAGCGAGCCCTCGGTGAACGGCCGCGCCTCGATGATCCCCGCGACCCGCGCCCGCACCTCCACGTGCCGGTACGCCGCGACCTGGCCCGGGAAGTCGAAGGGCTCCTGGATGCTCCGCGGCCGCACCAGGTCCACCGTCACCTCAGCCGGCGGAAACCCGCCGGAGCCGCCGCTCTTCCGGCAGCCGGCAACGACAACCAGTGCTGCCGCGGCGAGCGCGGCGACGCGAACGCCGGTCACGGTACGAACGAGCTGCTGAGTCACGGAGACCTCACGAAGACGACGTGTTGTCGGGAAGCATTCAATTTACCATGATGCAGGCGCGGAGTTCCACCTACACGGGCTGGTAGCACAGCATTACGTTCCCGTTGCCGAAGGTGCGCGTCCGCGTCAACCGGAGGGCCAGCCGCTCCCGGACGCCCTCGAACAGCGTCCGCCCGCCGCCCAGCACCACCGGATTCACCACGATCTGGAATTCGTCGATCAGCCCTTCGGCCGCCAGCTGGGAGACTATGGTGCCGCTGCCCAGGATCGCCATGCCCGGTCCCGGCTCGTTCTTCATCCTCCGCACTTCCGCCGCCGGGTCGCCCTTCACCAGCCGCGTATTCGCCCACGTCGCCGTGTCCAGCGTGCGTGAGAACACCACCTTCGGCCGGCCGTTCATCCGCTCGGCCACGACGGGATCGTTGGCGAGCGCCTGCGGGGTGGGCCAGTAGCTCCGCATGAGGTCGTAGGTGACCCGGCCGAACAGGAGCACGCCGCCGCCGGCGGCATTCTCCGCCACGAAGGCACTCCACTCCGCGTCCGTGCTGTCCTTGCGGGCGAAGCTCATGTCGCCCTTGGCATCTACGAAGTAGCCGTCCACGGACACGTGATTGAACACGATCAGGCGAGGCATGATGCCTCCTGCTTCGATGTTTCCCCGAGGAGCGGATCCCGGGAACCGCGGGCCGGCTCCCCGGTGCGCGTTCGAGCGCAGCCCTAGCTCACGGTTTCGGCGCTGTACCGGGCCACCAGGCCGGTGCGCACCGCGTAGCGGTGGACGCTCCGGAAGATCCAGCAGGCCAGCAGGATGTAGAGCGCCGCGAGGAGCGAGCCCCAGGCCAACGGCGCGACCGGGGCCGCGCCGCCGGCCACCACCGCCCGCATCCCTTCGAACACGTACGCCGGCGGAAGCACGCGAGCGAGGGGCCGCATCCACACGGGCAGGGTCGCGAGCGGATAGAACACGCAGGCGAACGGGGCGAGCACCGCCGGGATCGGCCAGATGAACCACTCCGCCGACGGTCCGAGTCGCAGCACCAGGGCGGTGCCGGCGATGCCGAGCGCGATGCCGAAGAGGAACAGCAGGAGGAGGAAGGGGGCGAGCAGCAGCCCGTAGGCCGCGAACGACAGCCCGAACGCGGCGGTCGCCACCAGCAGCATCACCGCGAGGCCAACGGCGCTGGTCGCGATGCTCGACAGCACGAGGCCCCCGAGATACTCCGAGAGCCGGAGCGGCGAGGCGAAGACGTTGAGGAAGTTGCGTGACCACACGTCCTCGAAGAACGCCATGGTCACGCCCTGCATGACCCGGGCCTGGAAGTCCCACAGCAGCACGGCTCCGAGCAGCGTGGTGACCAGGCTGAAACGGAAGCTGGTGCCGGTCGAGAGATAGCGGGTGATGAACCCCCACAGCACCATGTCGATGGCGACCCACACGAACAGCGGCACGACGCGCGACAGGCTGCCGCGGATCAGGTAGAAGTGGCGGAGCACGATGGCGGCGACGCGGCGGAGGCGCATGCGGCCTATGCCACCTCGAGCGAGAGGGGCTCGCGCGCCACAGTGATGAACAGCTCTTCGAGGCTCGCCTTGCCGTGCTCGCCGGGAAGGATCCGCGGATCGCCTTCCAGCAGGATCCGTCCGCGCGACAGGAACAGCACGCGATCGCACACCTCCACCACCTCGTACATGTTGTGCGACGTCCACAGCACGCCGCCGGTGCCCGGCGCGGCAAAGCCCCGGATCCGCGAGCGCATGTCGCGTGCGGTGGCCGGATCCAGCGATGCCGTCGGCTCGTCCAAGAGCAGCAGGTGGGGCCGGTTGAGCATCGCCTTGGCAAGCGACAGCCGGGTCTGCTCGCCCGAGGACAGCACGCCGCTCTTGGTGTTCCGGAAGCGCTCTAGATCGTATTCCGCGAGCAGCTCCTCGATGCGGGCCGCCAGCCGCCGCACGCCGTAGATCAGGCCGAACACCCGGAGGTTCTGGACCACCGTCAGGTTGCCGGGGAGCGGCGAGTACACGGCGGCGAAGTTGATGCGCTCCAGCGACTCGGAGCGATGGGCCGCGAGATCGAGTCCCTCGACGCGGACGGACCCCGCGTCCGGCGCCAGCACGCCCAGCACCATGTTGATCGTCGTCGTCTTGCCCGCGCCGTTGGGGCCGAGCAGTCCGACGATTTCACCCGGGGCGACGTCGAACGAGATCCCGTCCACGGCGACCAGGCCACCGTAGGCCTTGCGGAGCCCCGCGATGGCGAGGACGGCCGACGATGGCGCGGCGGTGGCGCTCACACGCCCGTCATCCCGGCTCCGGAGCTGGTCTGCATGGCGCCTCTCCCGTGTCTGCGCGAGCCGGCCGGTTGCTGGCGCGGCCGCCGCGGGCCTGTATTATGTCCTGACGGGCAAGCGGTGTCATCGGCTTGCCCCGGGCTGCGCTCCGGAGGCCAGCGGGCAGAGCGGACGAAGCACGAGAACCAGGCGACGCAGCGCACCGGCGGAACAGTGACCCGCAGCACGAGGAGGGGAGTGGTGAAGACACGGCATTGCATCGCACTCATCGCGGCCGGCCTGCTCGCGGTCGCCTGTCAGAAGCCCAAGCAGGAGGCCGCAGGCGCGGCCGGCGCGGCCGCCACCGCTCAGCCCGGGCAGAACGACTCGCTTCCGGTGGTGGTGCTCGAGACGACCATGGGGCGGATCGTGATGCAGCTCAACCGCAAGGCGGCGCCGCGCACGGTGGAGAACATCCTCGCGCACGTCAACGCGCACTTCTACGATGGCCTGGTGTTCCACCGCGTGGTCAAGAACTTCGTGATCCAGGCGGGCGTGCTCACCGCGGCCGGGATGGAGAAGCTCTCGAGCGCACCCCCCGTGCCCAACGAAGCGGACAACGGGCTCAAGAACGTGCGCGGCGCGGTGGCCCTCGCCCGGACCTACGACCCGCAAAGCGGCGGCGTGCAGTTCTACATCGACGTCGTGAACAACCCGATGCTCGACTTCAGGTCCCAGACCCCCGACGGCTGGGGCTACGCCGTGTTCGGGCGCGTCACGGAAGGGATGGACGTCGTAGGCAAGATCTCACTGGTCCCGATTACCGGGCACGGGCAATATCCCGAGCTGCCGGTGGATCCGGTGATTATTACCAAGGCGTACGTACAGACAGGGAAGTGACGACCCGACGGGGAAGTGATGATGTGATGAAGTGATGGGGGTGATGAGGTGATGACGCTCGACGATCACCTCATCACATCATCACCTCCATCACTCCATCACCTCCCCGTGTCTTTGTCTATCAGGTGCACGCTCCGTTGTGCCGCCGGCATGATGATGAGATCCAGGACGTTGACGTGCTCGGGCACGTTGACCACGTAGGCCACCGCGTCGGCCACGTCGTCGGGCGATAGCGGCCGGAACCCGTCGTACACCTGCTTCGCCCGCCCGGCGTCGCCGTGGAAGCGCACCAGAGCGAACTCCGTCTCCACGTGCCCCGGGTCCACGCCCGAGACCCGGACCCGGGTTCCCGCCACGTCCAGATTCATTCCCTCGGTGAGCGCCTTCACGCCGAATTTGGTGGCGTTGTAGACGTTCCCGCCCTGATAGACCTGATGGCCGGCCGTGCTCCCGATATTCACGACGTGACCGGTGCCGCGCTTGACCATCAGCGGGAGCAGGGCGCGCGACACGTTCAGCAGGCCCTTGAGGTTGGTGTCGATCATCCTGTCCCAGTCGTCCGGATCGCCCTCCTGGAGTTTGGCGAATCCGGCGGCGAGACCCGCGTTGTTGAGCAGGATGTCCGGCACCGCGCCCGCCGCCGCGAGCGCCTCGGCCGCGCCATTCACGGCCGCACGGTCGCGCACGTCCACCGCGGCCACGCGCACCGACACGCCGTGCGCCCGCTCCAGCTCGGCGGCTGCTTGCTCGAGCCGGTCCCGCCGGCGCGCCCACAGGACGAGGGTCGCGCCGTCGGCCGCAAAGCGGCGGGCGCACGAGAGACCGATGCCGGAGCTGGCACCGGTGATGAGGGCGAGCTTGCCGGATATCCGTGACATGCGAATGAAAGTACTGGAAGAATTGCAGAGTTGCAGGGTTGCAGTGGTAGGAAGCTGAAACTGGTCAGCAGGGTCAAGACGCGCAGTGGCGCGCAGTCTCAGCCGCCACCTGCAACCCACCACCCGCCAACTGTTCTAGAGCCCCCCGAACCACGGATACCCCTGGTCCTCCCAGTACCCGCCGGGCTTCGTGTCCGTGAACTCCACGCCGAGCAGGTACTTGGTGTTCTTGTAACCCAGCTTGGTGGGCGAGTAGAGCCGGAGCGGCGCGCCGTGGTCAGGCATCAGCGGCCGGTCGTTGTAGGCGTAGGCCAGGATCGTCTGCGGATGCATCGCCGAGGGCAGGTCCCAGCCGTTACTGTACCCGCTGTCGAACGAGCGGAAGTTCACGTAGCGAGCGGAGGGCAGCGGCTCCACCAGCTCCGCCACCACGTGGAACGGAACGCCCGCCCAGGTCGCAATCGCCGTCCAACCCTCGACGCAGTGGTGCTTCACGGTGTACGAGACGCGTGGCAGCGCGACGATCCGGTCGAGCGACAGGTCGGCCGGCTTCCGCACCAGCCCGCCGACCCGGAGCCGCCACCGCGCGGGGTCGGTCAGCGCCGGCACGTTGTCGCTGACGTAGTAGCTCGGGAAGTCGGCGTTTGGGGTGCGCCGGGCCAGCGGATACTCCCGCACCCGCCGCGTGGCCGAGAAGAGCCGCGCGCTCACCCAGTCATTGACGCTCGACCACGCCATCAGCCGTGGCCGCAGCGCCCGGCCGTCGTCCCAGCCGCAGGCGGTGCCGAGCGCCGAGGCGCCCGCGGCCGCCGCCCCCAGGAGGAATCGCCGCCGGTCGAGTTCAGTCATGGCTCGGAAACCTCCCGCGATACCAGCCCGTGATCATCGCGCGCAGCGAGGCCGGATCGACCACGAAGACCAGGATGACGTGCACGACGATGAACGCGGCGAACAGCCACACCGCGACGAAGTGCCAGTAGCGCGCCAGCTCGTAGCCGCCGAATAGCGCGGTGAGCCAGGACAGCTGGACCGGCTTCCAGAGCGAGAGTCCGGTCAACACCGACAGCATCCCCAGGACGACGATGAAGCTGTAGGCACCCTTCTGGAGCGCGTTGTGCTTCCCCTGAGGCGGGTGCTGCTTCCGGAGGTGCAGGTAGTACTGCTGCATCGCGATCGCCGGGCCGATGTCGCGCGGCCGGAACAGCAGCGGCTTCCATTCGCCCGAGAGCAGCAGGTAGCCCACGTACAGCAACCCGTTCAGCACCAGCGGCCACATCAGGAAGAAGTGCCAGCTGAGCCCGCCCCCCAGCCACCCGCCGAGCCGCGCCCACCGCGGGACCGGGTGCATGTCCAGCGGATTGGGCAGCGGCAGCCTGGTGCCGCGGATGCCGAAGCGCTCGTACGCGTTGTAGATCTGGAGCCCGCTCGCCATCATCCCGACGAGCACCACCGCGCTCACCCAGTGCGTGAGCCGCACAATCCAATGGTGACGGCGAACGAACGGGCGCGCCACGGTGGTGGGTGCTTCCGAACGTCCGGCTGGCGCCGCCGCCGACGCCACGGGTTCGGGCGCCCTCGCCTCAGCGTCGACCGCGGGCCTGGCCACCGCTCCGACAGACTCGCCCTCGACAGCGGCGGCCGGCGCCGGCGTGGCGGTCACAGCCGGCTCGGACACCAAAGCGCCTGGCGCGGGCACGGCCGGCGCCGGACCGTCAACCGACTGCGGGGGCGGGCTGGGCGCGGCTTCCGCCGCGCGGGGCTCGATCTTCTCGTCTGGCATGGGTCGTCGGGTAGATAAGCCTCGCACTTCACGAACTCAAGCCCTGGTCCACGGCCGGCGGATCCGGTAATCCGCCTTGCGCCCATTCGATTCGGGGGCGAACATCGGAGGCGCCGCGTTTCCGTCGGCGCTTGTACTGTCGCGCAGGGGGATCCGGATGCGCCGCCTTGCAGCCGTAGCTCCGCTGGTCTTGATACCCCTGCTCGCCGCCGCGATGCCGAGCGAGACCGGCTCCGGCATCGCGCACGTGGTGCTCGCCCTGGCCGCAATCCTCGCCGCCGCGAAACTCGGCGGCGACCTCGCGGTGCGGATCGGGCAGCCGGCCGTGCTCGGCGAATTGGTCGTGGGCGTGGTCCTCGGCAACCTCGACCTGGCCGGGGTGAGCTGGTTCCGGTTCCTCACCGCCAACGCCTCCATCAACATCCTCGCCCAGCTCGGCGTCCTCATCCTCCTGTTCGAGGTGGGCCTCGAGTCCACCGTGCGCGACATGATGAAGGTGGGGGCGAGCGCGACGCTGGTGGCGGTCCTGGGCGTCGTGACGCCCTTCGCGCTGGGCTGGGGCGTCGGGGCGCTGCTGCTGCCGGGGCACAGCGCATACGCTCACGCCTTCCTCGGCGCCACGCTCACGGCGACCAGCGTCGGCATCACAGCACGCGTGCTCAAGGACCTGGGAAAGTCGCGTCTCGCCGAGGCGCGCATCATCCTGGGAGCCGCGGTGATCGACGACGTGCTTGGCCTGGTGATCCTCGCCGTCGTCGCCGGCGTCATCGAAGCGGCGAACCGGGGCACCACACTTTCATTCGTCTCCACGGCGCTCGTGGTGGTCAAGGCCGCGGTGTTCATGGTCGGGGCGCTCGCCATCGGCGTGGCGACGTCGCCTCGGCTGTTCGCCACCGCGGCTCGCCTGCGTGGCGAAGGAGTCCTCCTCGCCACCGCGCTGGTCCTCTGTTTCGTCCTGGCCTGGCTGGCGTCCGCGGTGGGGCTGGCGCCCATCGTCGGCGCCTACGCGGCGGGCCTGATCCTCGAGGACGTCCATTGGAAGGAGTTCACTACCCGCGGCGAGCGCAGCGTGGGCGAGCTGGTGCAGCCGGTCGCGTCCTTCCTGGTGCCGGTGTTCTTCGTGATGATGGGGATGCGGGTGCACCTGGAGTCGTTCGCCCATCCCTCGGGCCTGGGTCTGGCACTGTTGCTGACGCTCGCGGCCATCGCGGGCAAGCAGGCCTGCTCGCTCGGCGCGCTCGGCCGCCGGATGGATCGTCTCTCGATCGGCCTCGGCATGATCCCGCGCGGCGAGGTGGGCCTGATCTTCGCCAGCATCGGACTGGGCCTGACGCTGCACAGCGAGCGCATCGTGGACGAGGGCATTTACTCCGCGGTGGTGATCATGGTCATTGTCACGACGCTCGTCACGCCGCCGGCGCTGAAGTGGAGCCTCGAGCGCGGCGTGCGGCGCGCGGCGAAGCTGACCTGATCACCGACGAGACCTCAATGAGCGACGAACCCGATCTTCAACCTGCGGCCAAGCGGCCCTCGCTGGTCGACAACTGGATCAGCCTGGCCGGCTTCATCGTGGCCGCGGCGAGCGGCTTCGCCGCCGTCTGCCTGATCGCCATCGACTACTTCCGCAGCTTCAAGAACCCCTACATGGGGATTCTAACGTACATCATCGCACCGGCCTTCCTGATCGCCGGCCTGGTGATGATCGCCGCGGGCGCCCTGTGGGAGCGCCGCCGGCGCCGGCGCATGAAACCCGGAGAGGTCCCCCGCTACCCGCGCTTGGATCTCAACGTCCCGCATCAGCGGCACGCGTTCATCGTCGTCAGCGCGGCGACCTTCGTGTTCCTGATCATGACTGCGCTGGGGAGCTACCGTACCTACGAGTTCACCGAATCGGTGCCGTTCTGCGGAACGACCTGCCACACCATCATGCAGCCGGAGTACACCGCCTACCAGCAGTCCCCCCACGCCCGCGTCGCCTGCGTGCAGTGCCACATCGGGCCCGGCGCCGGCTGGTTCGTGAAGTCCAAACTCTCCGGCGCCTACCAGGTGTACGCTACGATCGCCGCCCGGTACCCTCGCCCGATTCCGGCTCCGATCAAGAACCTGCGGCCCGCCCAGCAGACGTGCGAGCAGTGCCACTGGCCGCAGAAGTTCTACGGCGCGGCGGAGCGCGTGATCCCGCACTACCTCCCCGACGAGCGCAACTCGCCGTGGACCATCCGGATGCTGCTCCACATCGGCGGTGGCGACCCCGCCTTCGGGCCGTCCGGCGGCATTCACTGGCACATGAACATCGCCAACCGGATCGAGTACATCGCCACCGACAGCCAGCGTCAGGACATTCCGTGGGTGCGCGTGACCGACGCCCGCGGGAAGACGACCGTGTACCAGTCCTCGGTCAGCCCGCTCTCCGCGGCGCAGTTCGCCGCGTCACGCCCGCGGACCATGGACTGCATCGACTGTCACAACCGGCCGACGCACATCTACAACGCGCCGGAGACGTCCGTGAGCCTCGCGATGAGCACCGGCCGCATCGACTCCACGATCCCCTTCATCAAGCGCCAGGCCGTGCGGGCCCTGGCCGCCCCGTACACCACTGCCGCCGGTGCGCTCAGCGGCATCTCCGGCGCCCTGACGGCGTTTTACGACTCCGCGTATCCCGCACTGCCGGCCGCGACAACCGCCCGTCTCCGCCAGGCCATCGCGGAGGTGCAGGCCATCTACACGCACAACTTCTTCCCGTGGATGAAGTCGGACTGGCGGGTCTATCCCGACAACATCGGGCACAAGAACTCCCCCGGCTGCTTCCGCTGCCACGACGGCAACCACGCCACAGCCGACGGGAAGACGATCAGTCACGAGTGCACCGCGTGTCACGCGATCATCGCGCAGGGCCCGGGCCAGGCGGCGGGCACGGTCACGGCGGCCGGGCTGGACTTCCAGCACCCCGTGGACATCGGCGGGATCTGGCAAACGATGCTGTGTTCGGACTGCCACCACGGGGCGGGGGTAGAGTAGCCGGCTGTTCCGCGGCGGCCTCCCTGCTCATCGCGCTCTTAGGCCCCTGTGGCGATCCGCGGAATGAGGTCCAACGGCCGCTGGCCCGACGATGCGGCGGTCGGCCGGGCCAACACCCGATACGCGAGCAGCTTCAGGCGGTCGTTCAGGAGGAACCACGCCAGGGCATAGCCCCAGACAAACAGTGCCCAGCCCCAGCCTATGGGTGTCATGAATAGCCCATAAGTGGCAATCAGCGTTGCCACGATTTGCGTGCCGACCACGGCTACCCACAGGATCCGGGCGGGCCGAATGGACCAGAACGGACCGCGCGTGCGGGTGAGGAAGATCGTCAGATGCCCCGCCACCGACAGCTTCAAGTACATCAGCGTCTGGATGTGCGCACGATCGAGATGAAAGACACGCTCACCCAGATAGAACAAGCCGAAGGCGGACACGACCCCGATGACACCCAGCACCGTGGCAATCCCTAGCACGACGCGCATATTCCAGGCCTCGGGCTGGTCCTGGTAATGCACGTTGTCATACGCGATCGACAGGATCGCGCCGTCGTTGAGCAGCGCCAGCATCACGATCATCACCGCCGTCAGCGGATAGAAGTTGAAGATCAGGATCGCCAGCGTCATGAAGAACAGCACCCGCAGCGTCTCGGCGATGCGGTAGATCGCGTAGCTGTTCATCCGCTGGAAGATGCGGCGGCTCTCCTTGATGGCATCGATGATCACCGACAGGCCGGGCGTCAGCAGCACGATGGCCGCCGCCGCGCGCGCCGCGTCCGTCGCGGCCGACACGGCAATGCCGCAGTCCGCTTTCTTCAGCGCGGGGGCGTCATTCACCCCATCGCCCGTCATGCCGACGATGTGGCCGCGCTTCTGCAGGACATCCACGATGTGGAACTTGTGTTCCGGAAACACCTGGGCGAATCCATCGGCCTTCTCGATGGACTCGGCCACCGGCGCCGTCTCTTCCTTCTTGACGTCGCCCAGTCCGCTGGCATCGAGGATATTGGCGCCCATCCCCAGCTTTTTCGCCGTTTCCTGGGTAATGGCCAGCGCATCGCCCGTCACCATCTTAATCGTCACTCCCATCCCTCGCGCGGTCGCGATGGTCGCCTTGGCATCTTCCCGGGGCGGATCGAACAGGGGTAACACACCAAGAAACAGCCATGGGCCGTCGCCCTCGGCCCGCGCCACGCCCAGCGAACGAAAACCGCGCGCCGCGAATTCGTTGACGGCGGTTTCGACGGCCGGCTTGGCCTGCCCAGCATTGGACGACAACCCCAGAATCACCTGCGGCGCGCCCTTCGTGACCCTGAACGTCTTTCCATCCGCAGCCCTGACGGTGGCCTCGGTGCGCTTGTGCACCGGGTCGAACGGCTGGAAATGAACGACCTGGTAGCTCTTCACAGCCTCCTTGTCCTTCAAGCCACCCAGAACGGCCAGATCGATGGTGTCATTGTTGTCCGCGCGCGACGCCAGCGCTGCAGCGAGGATCACCTGCTCCGCGGGGACGTCGTTCGCGCCGAACGGGGCCCCCAGCGTCAGCTTGTTCTGGGTCAGGGTGCCGGTCTTGTCCGCGCACAGGACGTCCACGCCCGCCAATTCCTCGATGGCCACCAGCCTGCTCACGATCGCCTCTTTCTTCGCGAGCAGGCGCGCGCCAACCGCCATCGTGACCGACAGCACCGTCGGCATCGCCACGGGAATCGCCGCTACGGTCAGCACCAGGGCGAACTGCAGTGTCGTGAGGATCGGGTCGCCGCGGACGATGGCGACCGTGATGATCACCGCCACCAGAGCCGCTGCGAGGACGATCAGGTAATTGCCGATCTTCAGCACCGCGCGCTGAAAGTGGCTGACGGTGTGCGCCTCCTGCACGAGTTCCGCCGTCTTGCCGAAGTAGGTTCTGGCCCCCGTGGCATAGACGAAAGCGCCGATTTCTCCCCGACGAATGATCGAACCGGAAAAAACCGCCTCCCCGGGCTTCCGCGTGGCGGGCAACGACTCTCCCGTCAGGGCGGACTGATCTACCTCCACCTCATCGCCGTCCAGCAAGCGGGCGTCCGCCGGCACGATGTCGCCCAGGCGCAAGCGGATGACGTCGCCCGGCACCAGCTCACGCGCGGCCGGGGTGATCCACTTCCCATCCCGCCTCACCCGGGCCTTGACCGCGAGCTTGGCCTTCAGGGCCGCGATGGCGTTCCCCGCCTGGTGTTCCTCCCAGAATCCGACTACGGCGTTGGCCAACAGGAGAAGCAGGATGATGCCGAAGTCCGGCCAATGACGCGCTACGGCCGACAGGATGACGGCCGCTTCGATCATCCAGGGGATCGGACCCCAGAAGTAGGTGAGGAACTTCAGGAACTCATTCGTCTTCTTCTCTGCGATCTCGTTCGGTCCGTATTGGACCAGCCGTTTCTGCGCCTCGGCTTGACTGAGACCGTCAGGCGACGACCCCAGTTGTGCCAGCAGTTCCGGCATGGGAAGGGATCTGAGATCGTCCTTCGCGCCGGACTGCGATCCCGGTTTCGATTCGGGAAGCTTGGCCTGCTCGGCATTGGCGTTCATCGCAGGGTGCCCCACTTCCAGTTCCGGATCTCCGGCATGTCTTCACCGTTCCGGTCGATGTATTGCTTGTGCTCGATCAGCTTGTCCTTGAGCTGCTGCTTCAGGTAGTGGCCCCTGTCGCCGGTCTGCGGCAGCCGGTCAATCGCGTCCATCACGAGATGGAAGCGATCCAGCTCGTTCAGCACCGTCATGTCGAAGGGCGTGGTGATGGTGCCCTCTTCCTTGTAGCCGCGGACGTGGATGTTGTCGTGGTTGGTGCGGCGGTAGGTCAGCCGGTGGATCAGCCACGGATAGGCATGGAAGGCGAAGATGACCGGCTTGTCCGTGGTGAAGAGATCGTCGAAATCCCGGTCGCTCAACCCGTGCGGGTGCTCGGTCTGCGGCTGCAGCTTCATCAGGTCCACGACGTTGACCACCCGGATCCTGAGGCCGGGCAGGCGCTCGCGCAGAATGGAGACGGCGGCCAGTGTCTCGAGCGTGGGCACGTCGCCGCAGCAGGCCATGACCACGTCCGGTGGCGCGCCCTGGTCATTGCTGGCCCACTGCCAGATGCCGATGCCCTCGGCGCAGTGCGTGACGGCGGCGTCCATCGCCAGCCACTGCGGCGCCGGGTGCTTGCCCGCGATCACGACGTTGACGTACTGGCGGCTGCGCAGGCAGTGGTCCATCACCGACAGCAGGCAGTTGGCGTCCGGCGGAAGGTAGACCCGGACGACCTCGGCCTTCTTGTTCATCACGTGGTCGATGAAGCCGGGATCCTGGTGCGTGAAGCCGTTGTGATCCTGGCGCCACACGTGCGAGGCAAGCAGGATGTTCAGCGAGGCGATCTTCCGCCGCCACGGCAGATGCGCCGTGACCTTCAGCCACTTGGCGTGCTGGTTGAACATCGAATCCACGATGTGGATGAACGCCTCGTAGCAGTTGAAGAGCCCGTGCCGGCCGGTCAGCAGGTAGCCCTCGAGCCAGCCCTCGCATTGGTGCTCGCTGAGCATCTCCATCACGCGCCCGCTGGGCGCGAGGAACTCGTCGTTCGGCGCGGTCGCGGCGTCCCATTGCCGCTGGGTCACCTCGAAGAGGGCCTCCAGGCCGTTGGACAGCGTCTCGTCGGGGCCGAAGACCCGGAAGTTCCGCTGCTCGCCGTTCAGCTTGGCCACGTCGCGCAGGAAGCGTCCGAGCACGTGCGTGTCGCCGATGCCGTGCACCCCCGGTGACGGCACCTCGACGGCGTAGTCCCTGAAGTCCGGCATCCTGAGGTCGCGAAGCAGCATGCCGCCGTTGGCATGCGGATTCGCGCCCATGCGCCGTTCGCCCCTGGGCGCCAGCTCCGCCAGCTCCGGCTTCAGGCGCCCTCGCTCGTCGAACAGCTCCTCCGGCCGGTAGCTCCGCAGCCACTCCTCCAACAGCTTGAGGTGCTCCGGGTGGGTGGCCGGGTCGGAGAGCGGCACCTGGTGCGACCGGAAGGTGCCTTCGACCGGCAGGCCGTCAATCGTCTTCGGCCCCGTCCAGCCCTTGGGTGAGTTGAGAACGATCATCGGCCAGCGCGGACGCGCCGTGCGGCCGCCGACGCGGGCTTCGTGCTGGATGCTCCTGATCCGCTCCACCGCCGCGTCCAGCGCCGCCGCCATCGCCTCGTGCATCAACGCGGGCTCGTACCCCTCCACGAAGAGGGGCGCCCACCCGTAACCGCGGAGCAGCTGCTCGAGTTCCTCGTGAGTGATGCGGGCCAGGACGGTCGGGTTGGAGATCTTGTAGCCGTTCAAGTGCAGGATCGGCAGCACCGCGCCGTCGGTGACCGGATCGAGGAACTTGTTCGAATGCCACGCCGTGGCCAGCGGTCCGGTTTCCGCCTCGCCGTCGCCGACGACGCAGGCGACGACGAGATCGGGATTGTCGAACACCGCCCCGAACGAATGGCTGAGCGAGTAGCCGAGCTCGCCCCCCTCGTGGATCGAGCCCGGGCACTCCGGCGAGGCATGGCTGGGGATGCCTCCGGGAAACGAGAACTGGAGGAACAGCTTCCGCAGCCCGGCCTCGTCCTGGCTGATGTCGGGGTAGATCTCGCTGTACGTGCCCTCAAGGTAGGTGTTGCCCACCACGGCCGGGCCGCCGTGCCCGGGGCCGGATACGTAGATCATGTCGAGGTCGTACTTCTTGATGACGCGGTTCAGGTGAACGTAGGTGAAGTTCTGCCCCGGGGTCGTGCCCCAATGTCCCAGCAGCATGTGTTTCACGTCCGCGAGCGCCAGTGGCCGCCTGAGCAGCGGGTTGTCATACAGGTAGATCTGGCCGACCGACAGATAGTTGGCGGCGCGCCAGTAGGCGTCCATCCGGTTCAGCAGGTCGGGGGTGAGAGTAGGTGTCCGCATGAATCACTGGTCCTTTCGTGGCCCAAGGCCGAGCACGCTGCATACCGCCTCGGCGATCATCCGTTCTTCGTCCGTCCGAATGACCCGGACCCACACCCGGCTGCCGCCACCAGAAATCACGCCCTCGTTCGCCGCGTTGCGCTGCTCGTCTAGCTCGATGCCGAGGAATCCCAGCCCATCGCAGATGCGGCCGCGGACGGCGGTCGCGTGCTCGCCGATGCCACCGGCGAACACCAGCGTGTCCAGTCCGCCCAGCGCCGCCGCGAAGGCGCCGATCATCTTCTTGACCTGGTAGCAGAACACGGCCACCGCGTCGGCCGCCCGCGCGTCCTGCGCCTCCCGCTCGAGCAGGTCGCGCATGTCGGCGCTGGTCTCGGAGATGCCGAGCAGTCCCGACTGGAAATTGACCATCTCATTGAATCGCTTCGCATCGAGCCCCTCGGTACGCACCAGATACCAGACCAGTCCAGGATCGAGATCGCCGGAGCGCGTGCTCATCGGCACTCCGGCGGTCGGGGTGAAACTCATGCTGGTGTCCACGGGTTTGCCGTCCCGTACGGCCGCCAGGCTCGCGCCGTTGCCGAGGTGGGCCAGGACAACGCGGCCTCGTGCCGCTTCCGTCCCGGCCAGGCGGGCGAGCTCTTCCATGAGAAACGCGTACGACAACCCATGAAAGCCGTACCGTCGCACGCCCTGCGCCTCGTAGCGGCGCGGGATCGGCAGCAGCCGCGCCACCCGCGGCAGGTCGTGGTGAAACGCGGTGTCGAAAACCGCCACCTGGGGCAGATCGGGAAAGCGGTGCTGAAACGCCTCGGTCAACAGGATCTCCTCCGGCAGGTGGTCGGGATCGAATGGACGGAGCCGGTGCAGCTCCTCGACCATGTCCGCCGTGATGCGCTGCGGCTGGCTGTACTTCGGCCCGCCATGCACCACCCGATGTCCCACCGCCGTCACGGCGTCACGCCCGCCGCGCTCCTCGATCCAGTCCATCAACGCGCCCACTGCGACCGTGTGATCCGGCGCCGTCAGCGGCCGTGAAAGGCTGTCCGGCCCACTCACCCCCTTCACCCACAAGATGGTCCCCGGTGATCCGATGCGCTCGATCGCGCCCTCGAGCATCCGTCGGAGCGAATCGCCGGCTTCGAACAGCGCGAACTTGATGCTCGACGAGCCGCCGTTGATCGTCAGGATGCGCGGGTGGGCTGTTGGCATGGATGACCCCATCGTCTCGCTGGTGTCTGCAGAACGTGCGTTGCGCCGGTGACGGCGGTCGCGTGCTTCGGCCTCCCTGCTTCCGTCGCCCGGCTCACCGCTGCCACAGGATTCGTGCCTCCTCAAGGGGGATCGCAACGGCGTCGCCGCGCGGTATCACGCGCGCCGTATAGTCGGCTGGTGACCTGGCCGCCGGCACAGCCGCGCCGTACACGTAGCCGCCCGAGGCGCCGGCCACGGGGAGAAGGCGCGACATCTCGTGCCGTGCCGGAGTGCCGCCGTCGAGTCCGTCGGCATAGAGCTCGACGCGCACCGCGTCAGGGTCGAGCTCGCCCAGATGGACTTCAACCTGGAACGTGTGCCGCTCCGCGTCGGTGGCAAGATTCACCTCGCCGAAGCGCAGCGCCGCCCAGTGCTGCTCCAGACCGTGCCGCCAGGCGACCACTCGCCTGCCGGCGGCGCTGTCCTTGGCCCGGCGGAACCGGTAGGTGGTTGCGGCCGGGAGGTAGTGATGCTCGACGTATTCGCGCACTGTGCGGTTGGCGGAGAAGTGCGGAGTCAACCGGGCCATGCTCTCCCGCATCCGCTTGACCCATGCGGTGGGAATGCCGCTCGCGTCCCGGGTATAGAACTCCGGGATCACCTCCCGTTCGAGCAGGTCGTAGAGCGCGTCGGCTTCGACCGCGTCCCAGGCGGGATCGTCGCCATGCTCCCGGCCGTCGCCCAACGCCCACCCCACTTCGGGCGCGTAGGCTTCGGCCCACCAGCCATCCAGTTCCGACAGATTGATGCCTCCGTTGACGAGCACCTTCATGCCGCTCGTGCCGCTCGCCTCCCAGGGTCGCCGGGGCGTGTTGATCCAGACGTCCACCCCCTGCACCAGGTGCTCCGTCAACAGCATGTCGTAGTCGCTGAGGAAGACGACGTGAGGGCGGGTCTCCGGCCGGCGGATGAACCGGATCCACTCCTGGATCAACGCCTGCCCCGCCCGGTCCTCCGGATGGGCCTTGCCGGCGATGATGAGCTGCACGGGGCGCTCCGGGTTCGCCAGCAGGCGCAGCAAACGCGCCGGATCGTGCAGCAGCAGGTTCGGTCTCTTGTAGGTGGCGAAGCGGCGCGCAAACCCCAGCATCAGGACGTCGGGATCAAAGAGACGATGCGCCTCGTCCACCGCCTCGCGCGAGGCGCCGGAGGCAGTCAGCTGCCGGGACAGTCGTTCCCGCGCGTACTCGACCAGCGACTGGGTGGCGGCGGTACGGAATTGCCACAGCCTGGCATCGGAGACGCCGCGAATGCTCCGCTCGAGGGTCTTCGTCGTCCCCCGCCAGCGGTCCTTGCCACAGGCCTTCGTCCACAGAGCATCCGCTGCCGCCGAATCCCAGCTCGGCACGTGGACGCCGTTCGTGACGTGCCCGACAGGCACGTCGCCCGTCGGCCAGCGGGGAAAGAGAGGCTGGAAGAGGTGCCGGCTCGCCGTCCCATGCAGGCGACTCACGCCGTTGACCGCCCCGCTCCCGCGGACGGCCAGGTAGGCCATGTTGAAGCTTTCCGACACGTCGTCCGGGTTCTCCCGGCCCAGGGCCAGCAGGTCCCGGAGTGTGATGCCGAGCTGCTGCTCGGCGTACCCGCCGAGGTATTGCTCGATGAGGGCCGGAGCAAAGCGGTCGAAGCCGGCGGCCACCGCCGTGTGGGTGGTGAAGAGGTTCCCCACCCGCGTGACGGCCAGCGCGACCTCGAACGGCTGCCCCGTCTCCGCCATGAACGCGCGGGCGCGCTCCAGCACCGCAAAGGCCGCATGCCCTTCATTCAGATGGCAGACTTCGGGCTGGATGCCAAGCGCCCCGAGCAGCCGCCATCCACCGATCCCGAGGAGCAGCTCCTGCTTGAGGCGCAGCTCCGGCCCGCCGCCATACAACTCGCTGGTGATCCCCCGATGAGCGGGGAAGTTCGCCGCGTCGTTGCTGTCCAGCAGGTAGAGCTTCACTCTGCCGACCTGGACCTGCCAGCCTCGCAGCCAGACCGAGTAACCGGGCAGCGCGATCTCCAACCGCAGCCACTCCCCGTTCGCCTGGCGCAGCGGCGTGACCGGCAACTGTCCGGGATCGTTGTACGGGAAGAGGGCCTCTTGCGCTCCGTCCTTGTCGATCACCTGGCGAAAATAGCCTTGCTGGTACAGCAGTCCGACGCCGACCACCGGCACGCCCAGATCGCTGGCGGCCTTGAGCTGATCGCCGGCTACATTGCCAAGCCCGCCCGAGTAGATGGGCAAGCCTTCGCTCAACATGAACTCCATGCTGAAATACGCGGCACAGGTCAGCGGCGAGCGCGGATGCTGCTGCTGAAACCAGGCGGGCTCGTCCGCGGCGTGCCGCCTCGTCTGCACCAGGTCGTCCACCATCTTGCGAAACACGGGATCGTCCAGCACCCGCTTGACCTGGTCGCGTGAGACCGTCTGCAGAACCACCCAGGGGTTGTTCGTGATGGCCCACAGTTCGGGATCCAGCTGCTGCCACACAGCGTCGGTGCCATGGTTCCAGGACCAGCGCATGTCCAGGGCCAACTCCGCCAGGGCGTCGAACCCTGCGCGTATCTTCGGTGGCAGGCCGCGCTGGGGGCGGCTGGCGCGTGCCTGCTTCAGCTTCGCCGTTTTCTTCAAGGCTCCTCCGCTTGCGCGCGCGTGGTTGACTACTGAACCGGGACGCTCACTCGCTGTCGCGATCCGAGACCGTGCGGCTGTCGTATCCCCTTCATGACTGCTCCCGGCGCGAACGCAAACCGGCGCGCGAGCCGAGCAAGTTGGGGAAATCGCAAGTCGCCAGGTCGCCGATCCGTTCGACCGTGAGATCAGCTGCGGGATACGCGGCGAGTTCGTGCGGGTCGAGCGCGTAGTGTCCCTGACGGGGGAAGACCGTAGTCAGGCGGTCGCCCCACACGCTCTTCATCGCTGCCAAAATGCGCTTCTTGTCATCGATCATCACATAGTGTCGGGCGGGATAGAGCCTCGCGACGGCATCGAGCATCTGTTCCTTGTGCACGTAGATCAGCACCCGGCCCTCCACCGCCGCCCAGAGCCCGGAACGCTGGATCTTGCGCGGCTGGAACACCACGTCGCCGTCCGACAGCATCACCGTCGATCCCCACGTGCGCAGATGGCGGATGACGTCGAACGCACCGGGGTACAGCCGGTTCGCGAACGGATAATCGACCAGGAACGACGACATCAGCAGCAGCCGGGTGTCGTTCAGGTCTCCTAGCCGGTAGCGCTGCAGGGCGCCGAGATAGTCGGTGTACCCGAGCTCAGCGCGCAGTTGCTCGAGGATTGCCCAGTACCGATCCCGGCTCGCGGGCCCGAATTCCCGTGCGAGGTGATCACGCAGATCGGCCTGCACCAGGTCGTTATCAAGCAACGTGTTGTCGCAGTCGAGGAGGAACACCACGTCAGCGGGCGCGGTCACGCGGTCGACCAGCCGGGCGAAGGGTAGGATGGGCGCGCACCTCCGGCCGTTCCCGCCGCGAGCGCGGAATCAACGATCGTCTGCGCCTCCGCCACGATGCGGGCCAACTGATCCTCCCCCCGGAAACTCTCGGCGTAGATCTTGTAGATGTCCTCCGTGCCCGATGGCCGAGCCGCGAACCAGCCGGTCGCGGCACTGACCTTCACGCCGCCGATCGGCGCGTGGTTGCCCGGCGCCTCGGTGATGACGCTCTGCACCTTCTCCCCGGCGAGGTCGGGGCAGCGCACCTGGTCGGGCGAAAGCGCCGCGAGCAGCTGCCTTTGGGCGGCGGTTGCGGGCGCCTCCACCCGGTCGTAGGCCGGCTCGCCGAATTCGCGCGTCAGGTCGCCGTAGATTTCCCCGGGGTCGCGGCCCGCCCGCGCCGTGATCTCCGCCGCGAGCAGCGCCGGGACGATGCCGTCCTTGTCCGTCGTCCAGACTGTCCCGTCGCGGCGCAGGAATGTCGCTCCCGCGCTCTCCTCGCCGCAGAAGCCGAGGGAGCCGTCGCCGAGGCCGGCGACGAACCACTTGAAGCCGACCGGCACTTCATGGAGACGCCGGCCGAGTTTCGCGCTCACCCGGTCGATCGTGGCGCTGCTGACCACCGTCTTCCCCACGCCGGCGTCCGGGCGCCACCGCGGCCGATGCCGGAAGAGGTGGTGGATGGCGACGGTGAGATAGTGGTTGGGGGGCAGCAGCCCCGTGCTCCGGGTGACGATGCCGTGACGATCGTGGTCGGTATCGCATGCGAAGGCGACGTCGAACCGGTCCTTCAGGCCGAGCAGCCGCTGCATCGCGTGAGACGACGACGGGTCCATCCGGATGCGGCCGTCCCAATCCACCGTCATGAACCGGAAGGTCTGGTCCACCACGTCGCTGACGACTGTCAGGTCGAGATGGTAGCGCTCGGCGATGGGGGCCCAGTAGTGGACGCCGGCGCCGCCGAGGGGATCCACGCCGAGGCGGATGCCCGCGCCGCGGATCGCCTCCATGTCCACGACGTTCTCCAAGTCGGCCACATAGGTGTTCAGATAGTCGTGCCGGTGCGTCGTGGCGGCACGCAGCGCTTGCTCGTAGGGGATGCGCTTCACGCCCTCGAGACCACGCTCCAGCACCTCGTTGGCGTGCGCTTCGATCCACCTGGTGACGTCGGTTTCCGCCGGCCCCCCGTTGGGCGGGTTGTACTTGAACCCGCCGTTGTCCGGCGGATTGTGGGACGGAGTGATCACGATGCCGTCGGCCAGCCCCGTCGTGCGTCCGCGGTTGTAGCAGAGGATGGCGTGCGACACCGCGGGCGTCGGCGTGTACTCGTCGTGCTCGGCGAGCATCACGTCGACGCCGTGTGCCGCCAGTACCTCGAGGGCGGTGGCGCCGGCCGGCAGCGACAGCGCGTGGGTGTCGATACCGAGAAAGAGCGGGCCGTCAATGCCCTGCCCTCGGCGGTAGCGGCAGATGGCCTCGCTGATCGCCACCACGTGCCATTCGTTGAAGGTCCGCTCGAACGCCGAGCCGCGGTGCCCCGAGGTGCCGAAGGCGACGCGCTGAGCGGGCACCACCGGGTCAGGGATCTCGGTGTAGTAAGCGGTGACCAGCTTCGAGACGTCGAGCAGCATCGCCGGCGGAGCCGGATGGCCAGCGAGGGGGCTGATCTTCATGGCTGTCTCCGTTCGACGATCGCGAGCACTCCCTGGGGCCTTTGGCAGGCGTATCGTGATCTCAGCTGGCATGTCCGCGCGGGACGGGCCACGCGAGGCGCACGCCGCTGCTCACCGGTCGGACGGCGGCCAGCTACCGGCCCTCAAAGGACATAGCGTGCAAGCTACGGACGAGAAATCGGGAGAGGAATCGATCGTAGGTTGTTGCTCTCAAATCGTCCTTTCGGGCGATACCGTGACGGAAACCGCACCGATTCGGCGATCGGACGGTCTTCGGGGCAAGGAGCGAGAAACGAGCGTCATCCGCCAGCTGAGCTGGTGAGCAACCGGCCGCCGCTCCGGAGCGAGCGCAACGCCCAGCTGCTCCCGCCGCCCCGCCCCGGCTACCAGCTGTCCACATGCTCCTTGAGCCGCTCCAGGCCGTTTGGAGTCGTCACCAGGATGAGCCGATCACCCGCCTCCAGCACGGTGTCCGGCCGCACCGCGATCATGTGCTCGCCACGGATGATCGAGATGATGCGGGTGTCGCCGCCGAGCGGGCCGGAGTGGCTCACGGCCTGTCCCACCAGCGCGCTGCCGGCCTTGAGGACGCCCACCGTCAGCCTCCGGTCGTCGGGCAGCTCGACCGGCGTGCCGGACCTCAAGAGCGTGAGCAGGTCGAGCCGGCCCTCGAGCGGTCCGGACAGCCTCTTCTGCTCGAGGATGCGGAGCGCGATCTCCAGGTGCTCGGTGTGGTGGACCGGAGAATCCGAGCGACGTGGGACCTGCGCCTCGTACAGGCTCCGGTACTTGAGTCCGCGCGAGACGCGCACCTGGATCAGGTAGCTGAGCATCACGGCCAGCGCGGCGGGCACCAGCAGGTCGTAGCCGCCGGTCATCTCCGTCACCATCATCAACGTCGCCAGCGGCACGCGCGCCGAGCCCGCGAACACCGCCGCCATCCCCACGATGACGAACGGCGCCGGCGGCAGGTGGGCCACCGCCGCGAGGAACCCGCCCAGCATCGCGCCGACGAACAGGCTCGGCGCGAACACGCCGCCCGACCCGCCGGACGCGATGGTGAGGCTCATCGCCGCGATCTGCGCGAACACGAGGACCAGGAGCGTTCCCGCCGCCAACTGGCCATCGATTGCGGCCTGCATCCACCCGTAGCCGCCGGCCAGCACCTGCGGCACGACGAGCGCGAGCAACCCGACGAGGAGTCCGCCCAGCGCCGGCTTGAGGAACGCCGGCATCCGGATCCGGTGGAACAGGTCGCGCACGCCGTAGAAGACCGCCGGCTCGAGGACCGCCACCAACCCCGCCGTGACCCCCAGGACCACGAACCAGGCGTGGTCCAGGAGATGGGGGAGCGAGAGACCCGCAGGGACCCGGAACAGCGGCTGCCAGCCGGAGAAGAGGCCGTTCACCGCGTAGGCGACCACCGACGAGAGGATCGTGTAGAGGAGCGCGTCCGACTCGAACTCCACGTCGGAGTAGAGCACCTCGACGGCGAACAGCGCCGTCCCGATGGGGGAACGGAAGATGGCCGACAGTCCGGCGGCCATGCCGATCAGCATGAGGAGCCGCCGCTCGCGTTCCCCGCGCCCCGCGAGCGAGGCGTAGACCGACGCGATCGCGGAGGCGATGAGGGCGACTGGGCCCTCGCGCCCCGCCGCGCCACCCGACCCGATGGTGATCGCGGAGGCCACGGCCTTGATCGGCGCGACGCGCGCGCGGAGTGCCCCGCCGGCACGGTGGAACGCTTTGATCGCGGTGTCGGTGCCGTGTCCCTCCGCCTCGGGCGCCCACCGGGTCAGCATCCACCCCACCAGCAGGCCGCCCAACGTGGTGGCGACGGGCACGAGCCACAGCCCGTGCGAGCCGATGACCGCGTACGGTTGTCCGCCCTCGTTGAGCAATCCGGGCGGCCGGTAGCCGGCGATCTGTCCGAGGAACAGCCAGTTGGCGAAATGGAGCAGCAGGTTGAAGACCTGCGCGGCGGCTGCCCCCGCGACGCCCAACAGGAGCGTCTCGAGGATCAGCCGCCGCTGCGCCAGCTCGGCGGAAACCGCCCCGGGCCTAGCCAATGCTCCGGGTCACCACGAAGTCGTCGCGGCGGTTCTTCGCCCAAGCCTCCTCATCGTGTCCGGCATCCAGCGGCCGCTCCTTGCCGTACGAGATGATGGTGATGCGGTCCTCGGCAATGCCGTGCGCCGTCAGCCACCGCTCGGCCGCCGCCGCCCGCCGCTCACCCAGCGCCATGTTGTACTCGTCTGAGCCGCGCTCGTCACAGTTCCCCGCGATCTGCACCACCAGCTGCGAGTGCGCCTGCAGGATGGCGAGCTTCTGCTCGAGCAGCTGGATGTCCGCCGGCTTCAGATCTGCCAGATTGTAGTCGAAATGCACCCGCTCGGCCATCAGCGCCGCGCTCGACGCGTCGAGACCGGTGTTCATCACGTCCTTGGACGAATCCACCGTCTCCCGCATCACCTCCGAACGGATCGAGTCGGCGTGCGACTCCGCCCGCTGCGCCTTCGCGATCGAATCCGCCCGCGCCAGTGCCAGCATCGAGTCACGGTGCATCTGCTCGCGTCGCGCCACGTCCGCCGCGTTCGGCTGCGCCGCCGGCTGTGGCGGCGCCACGGCGACGGGCTTCGGGTTCGTGCTGCACGCCGCCAGGACCGCCACCACTGCAACGGCGGCCATTCCACCTACCCTGCGGTTCATCTACTCCTCCTGAGATGTGAGTTGTCGGTCACCCTACTGCCCCGCGCCCGGCGTGCGCGCTTCACGCCGCCAGGCCGGACGCCCTCTTCCTCGAACAGCATCAGCGGCTCCAGCGACGCCACGCCCAGCTCGTCGGTGAACCGCTCGAACAGGCTGGCAAACCTGGCGAGCTGCCCCGGTGGGAAGCGCTCGAGGGCAACCAGCATCCGGTTCTGCGCGGAGTCCGGCGCCCGCTCCAGCGCCCGCCGCCCCGCCGGCGTCAGCGTCAAGACAATGCTCCGGCCGTCGGCCGAGGAGCGGCGGCGGCGCACGAAGCCACGGGCCACCAACCGGCTGACCACCACGGACACCGAGCTCTTGTGGGTCAGGGTGCGGGCCGCCAGGTCGTTGAGCGAGAGCGCCGGCGCGTCCGCCAGCTTCTGCAGGACGAAGTGCTGCGCCCCGCTGACGCCCAGCACGTCCTCGGCAACCTGGGCGGCCGCGCGGAACGCCCGCACCGTGCGCCGCAGCGCGTTCAGCACCGACTTGGCGTACAGCGCCTGGTCTCCGGCCGACGGCCTCGATCCCGCCATGGCACCCTCACTTCCCAGCAAGGTTGACGACGCATTAGTTGGGATGTTAACTACACGCCGGCGCACCAGGGGTTCCCGGGCGGGAGGCGGGCGGCGCTACTCGGCTTTCAGCCGGTAGCCGACGCCCGGTTCGGTCAGGAGGTACTTCGGCCGGGAGGGATCGTCTTCCAGCTTGTGGCGGAGCTGCGTCATGTACACCCGGACGTAGTGTGTGTGGTCCAGCGCATTGGGGCCCCACACGTCCTTCAAGAGCTGGCGATGCGTGAGCACCCGTCCGGCGTGCCGGACCAGCGCGGTGAGGAGCTTGTATTCGATCGGGGTGAGATGAATCTCGGCGGCGCCGCGGAACACGAGCCGTGCCGCCAGGTCCACCCGCAGGTCACCCAAGGTGAAGACCGGCTCGCCGCCCTCGTCGGCCGCGGCGCGGCGCAGCACCACGCGGAGGCGGGCCAGCAGCTCGCCCATGCCGAACGGCTTGGTGAGATAATCGTCGGCGCCCGCGTCGAGCGCGGCGATCTTGTCCTGCTCCCGGCCCCGCGCCGAAATCACGATGATCGGGACGCGGGACCACTCGCGCACCCGCCGGGCCAGCTCGATGCCGTCCAGGTCGGGCAGCCCCAGGTCGAGCAGGATCACGTCGGGATTGCGCCCGCTCGCCTGCGCCAACCCTTCGCGGGCGGTCACGGCCTCCACCAAGTGGTAACCGTGACTCTCCAGCGACGCCTTCAGGAAGCGCCGCATCTGGGGCTCGTCCTCGATCACCAACACCGTCGGCGCGACGTCGCTCATCGCATCCCGCGCTCGGGGGTTGGCGGAAGCTAACTCGCCTCGGTCTCGTCCGGAACGCTGGTTGGCTGGCCCGCGAGCGGCAGGGTGAAGTGGAAGGCGGCGCCGCCTCCCGGCCGGTTCTCGGCCCAGATCCGCCCGCCGTGCGCCGTCACGATGCCCCGGCAGATGGTGAGGCCCAGACCCACGCCGGCGACCGACGTGGCCCCCGTCACGCGGTAGAACTTGTCGAAGAGTCGGGCTTCCTCGCCGGCCGGGAAGCCGGGCCCCCGGTCCGCCACGTCCACCACGATCGCACCCTCCGTGGCGGCCGCCGTGATCTCGACCGGCGTGCCGGCCGGCGTGTACTTCACCGCGTTCTCCAGCAGATTGACGAACACCTGCTCGATCAGCAGCCCGTCCATCAGCACCAGGGGCAGATCCGGCGGAAGCAGCACCTTTACCGGATGCTCCTGCAGCCGCGACTCGAGCCGGATCAGCGCGACTCCCACGACTTCCTCCAGCGGCTGCCAGTCCTTCTGCACCTGCAGCGCTCCGCTCTCCACCCGGATCATGTCGAGCAGGTTCCCGATCAGCCGATTCATCCGCGTCGACTCTTCGAGGATGGCCTGGACCAGGTCGCGGCGCGCCCCTTCCGTCAGGGCTCCCGCATCCTCCAGCAGGCTGCTCGCCGCGCCCGTGATGGCCCCGAGGGGCGTGCGCATGTCGTGCGAGAGCGAGCTGAGCAATGCGGTGCGGAGGCGCTCCGCCTCGGCCTCCACCTGTTCGTGCTGCGCCTGATCGGCGAGCAGGGCGCGCTCCAGCGCACCCGCCGCCTGCGCCGCGAAGGTCTCCAGCAGGTGCTGCAGCGCGGGGTCCTGGAAGCGGCGGGGATCGGCGGGGCGCACCCCCATGACGCCGACGACGCTCGAGGATCCCACCAGCGGCACGTAGTGGGCCTGCGCAGCCGGCAGCGTGTCGGTGCCGCTGCCGGCGGCCTGGCGGTGGTCGAACACCCACTGCGCCACGCTCCGCTCCTTCTCGTCCATCGGGAAGGCGGGCGCCGCACCGACCGGGATCTCCACCCGCCCGGCCTCGTTGGGCAGGAGCACCTGCACCTGCGCCCCGAAGGTGCCCGCCAGGTGCCGCTCCGTCACCGCCACCAGCTCGCCGCGTCCCCGCGTGGCGGCGAGGTCCCGGCTCATGGCGAACAGCGTCGCCGTGTCGCCCTCGCGGGCGCGCGCGGTCTCGGCCTGGGCACGGATGCGGAGGGTGAGCGCGCTCATCACCAGCGCGATCACCAGCATCACCACGAAGGTGAGAATGAACCGGGTGTCGGACACGGCGAAGGTGTAGAACGGCGGGACGAAGAAGAAGTCGAACAGGGCGATGCTGACCAGCGCCGCCGACAGCGATGGTCCGCGGCCGTAGCGGGACGCGATGAGCACCACGCCGAGCAGGTAGACCATGGCCAGGTCGGTGACCGACAGGAAGCGGAAGAACAGCGCCGCCAGTGCCGTGGCGACCGCGACGATGAGCCCGGCCCGCAGGTATTCGCGCGCCGGGGAGCGGCGCCCTCCGGACGCCCGCCGGCGGGGCCGCGCCGTGACGTCACCGCTGATGGCGTACACGTCCACGTCGCCGCTTCCGCGCACCAGCTGGTCGAGCGTGGAGCCGAACAGCTTGTCGCGCCAGCGCGGATGCGTGGGCTTCCCGATCACGATCTTGGTGACGTTCTGGTCACGCGCATACGCCAGGATCGCTTCCGCGGCATTCTGGCCACTCAACGTCGCGGTGACCGCCCCCAGCGACTCGGCGAGCTGGAGGTTGACGACGAGGCTGTCCCGTTCCCCGGGGGCCATCCCCTCCCCGGGCCGCTCCACGTGGACGACCCGCCACTCGCACTTGAGCCCGGTGGCCATGCGCTTGCCCGCCCGCACCAGCCGCGCGCCATCCGGGTTCGGGCCGATGCACACCAGGAGGCGTTCGCCCGCCGGCCACATCGAGTGGATCCCGGACTCGAGCATGTAGCGGCGCATCTGCGCGTCCACCCGCTCCGCCGCCCGCCGCAGCGTCAGCTCGCGCAGCGCGATCAGGTTCCCCTTGCGGAAGAACCGTTCGATGGCCGCCGCCGCCTGCTCCGGCACGTAGACCTTGCCCTGCCTCAGGCGCGCCAGCAGGTCGTCGGCCGACAGGTCGGCCAACTCGATCTCGTCCGCCTGGTCGAACACCGAATCCGGCAGCGTCTCGCGCACGGTGACCCGGGTGATCTGGGCCACCACGTCGTTGAGGCTCTCGATGTGCTGGACGTTCAGGGTGCTGTAGACGCTGATGCCCGCGGCAAGCAACTCCTCGACGTCCTGCCACCGCTTGGCGTGCCGCGAGCCGGGGGCGTTGGTGTGCGCCAGTTCGTCCACCAGCAGGAGGCCGGGGTGGCGCGCCAGGGCGGCGTCGAGGTCGAACTCCTGGAGCGCGATGCCGCGGTACTCCAGACTGCGCCGCGGAATCACCGCCAGGCCCTCGAGCAGGGCGGCGGTTTCGGGCCGGCCGTGGGTCTCGACCACGCCGACCGCCACGTCGACGCCCTCCCTGGCCTGCACGCGCGCCGCTTCCAGCATGGCGTAGGTCTTGCCCACGCCCGGCGAGGCGCCGAAGAAGATCTTGAGGCGCCCGCGGCTCGACCGGCGCTCCTCCTCGCGAACTCTGGCGAGCAGCGCCTCGGGGTCGGGACGGCGTACTTCGGGAGAAGTCACCCGCCTAACCTACTGCATCGCGCTCACAACTTCACGAGGATCGCACAGTTGATCCGGTTTTCCGTGTTCCGGAGGTCAGGTGACCAGCCGGCGACGGTCGAGCCTGGCGCGCCCGTGTTGCCGCCGGGCGGCGTGACGCCCCCTGGGCCCGCGAAATACGGCACGCTGGCGTGGCGGTGGTCGAACTCCGCCCGGAACGTCACGAACTGGTCCGGCATGTAGTCGAACGTGAGCGACGCGTCCCAGGCGCTGAACTGATCGCCGGGGTTCTCCGTGAAGTAGGGCGTTCCCGAGGCGGCGGTCGCGCCGTTGATCGGCGGCATGAGCACCAGGTAGCGGCCGGGGTTCGTGATCGCGCCGCCGCCGATGGTGAGACCGTAGAGGTCCTTCGCGAACCAGAAGCGGTTGTACACCATGAAGCCGAGGAAGTCCTGCTTGGGTCCCAACTTCGTGCCGGTGCAGCTCACGCCGGCGCCGTTCTCGCACCCCGCGTCCACCGTGAGCGAGAAGGCCGCCTTGTCCGGAAAGCCGCCGGGGCTGTCGAGGTACTTGAGCTGCAGGCTGTTGTCGGTGTGCACCCGCGCGCGGCCCGCCAGGCCGAGCCAGTCGTAGCCGTAGTAGTTGTTGGACAGCACGGACACCGTCCCGTTCGGCCGCCACAGGATCTGCGTCCCGAAGCCGGGGCTCTCGTTGAACATGCCGTACGACTGCCAGCCGTTGATGAGCCACAGCTCGACCTTCAGCTTGTCGCTCGGGAACGTCTGCAGCCTGAGCCCGTTGAAGAACCACGGCGTGTTGGACGAGACATACGATGGCTGGTACGCCCAGTTGTCGTAGTTGTAGTAGCTGAACAGCCCGACGTACGACATGAAGATGCCGGCGTCGAGGTTGATGCCGTTCCAGGTGTTCCAGTGGTAGCCGCCGTACGCCTCGGAGATGTAGCGGTACGCGTCGGCCAGATCCCACTGGCCGCGCGAGGGACTGGCGTCGTTGCGCGGCGTCATGGTGGAGTACATGCCGAACTGCGTCATGAACCGGCCGCGGGCGTTGCCGGCGTGGAAATCGCCGCCGAATCCCAGCTGCTGGACCTGGACCTCACCGGTTCGCCCGCTCTCGCTCGTCCCCACGAGGGTGTGGTCCGACGGGTGGTTGAAGTCGCCGATGTACGAGGCGTCGAGCCGGAACTCGCCCGTGAAGTACTTGGAGTCGAGCACCGACGACGTCTGGCGCGGAGTGCCCTGCAGCCAAGTGAAGTCGGCGAACGCGAACGGCGCCTTGGCCGCCGCGGTATCTGCCGCGGAGGCCTGCGCGCGCGTCGTGTCGCCCGCGGGAGCCTGTGCCCGGGTGGTGTCGGCCGCCGCGGGAACCTGGGCCGCCGCGCTCCGGGCGAGGAACGACACGAAACCGATGCTGGACAGCAGCACAAGTGACGGACGCATGGTAAGTGTCTCCGGTGATGGAAATCGACGGCGGCGGCCGACCGCGCCGCAGACGCCCGTTGCGATCAGCGGATCAGGGGTGAGATCTGGCGCCGGCGAGGCTGTCGAGTGCCAGATTGAGCCACAGAACATTGACCCGCGGCTCGCCCAAGATGCCGAGGGTGCGCCCCTCGGTGTGCCGAGCCACCACCGCCCGCACCGCTGCCTCCGTGAGCCCACGGGCGCGCGCCACCCGCGCCACCTGGAGCGCGGCGCTGGCCGGCGAGATGTCGGGGTCGAGCCCCGAGCCGGACGACGTGACGAGGTCGGACGGGATCTGCCCCTTCACCACGTGATCCAGCTTCACCGCGCTGTCCACCGCCTGCACGATCAGCGTGTCGGCGAGCTTCGCGCTGGTGGGCCCGAGGTTGGTGCCGCCCGAGAGCGTGTCGTCGTAGCCGTTGCCGGCCGCCGACGGCCGCCCGTGGAAGTAGCGGGCGCTTGCGAACGTCTGCCCGATCAAGAGGCTGCCCACGACTTTCCCGTCGACGGTGACCAGCGAGCCGTCGGCCTGGCGCGGGAAGAGGAGCTGGGCGATGCCGGTGATCAGGCCGGGGTAGAGGAGCCCGGTGATCACCATCAGCACCACCGTGATCACGATCGCGGGACGGAGCTGGTTCTTGATCATCGCTAGGCCAGATGGAGCAGGGTGAGAGCCAAGTCCAGGACCTTGATACCGGCAAACGGGATCAGGACGCCGCCCACCCCGTAGATCCAGAGGTTGCGGCGCAGGATCGCGGCCGCCGGCGCCGGGCGCCACTGCACGCCGCGCAGGGCGAGTGGGATCAGGGCGATGATGATCAGGGCGTTGAACACCACGGCCGCCAGGATCGCCGACTGCGCCGAGTGCAGGCGCATGACGTTGAGGGCCTGCAGCGCCGGGTACGTCGCCATGAACATCGCGGGGATGATCGCGAAGTACTTGGCGACGTCGTTGGCGATCGAGAAGGTGGTGAGCGCGCCGCGGGTGATCAGGAGCTGCTTCCCGATCTCGACCACCTCGATGAGCTTGGTCGGGTTGGAATCGAGATCGATCAGGTTCCCGGCCTCCTTGGCCGCCTGCGTCCCCGTGTTCATCGCGACCGCCACGTCGGCCTGCGCCAGCGCCGGTGCGTCGTTGGTTCCATCGCCCGTCATCGCCACCAGCCGGCCGCCGGCCTGCTCACGCTTGATCAGCGCCATCTTGTCCTCGGGCCTGGCCTCGGCGAGGAAATCGTCCACGCCCGCTTCGGCCGCCACCGCCGCGGCGGTGAGAGGGTTGTCGCCGGTGATCATCACCGTCTTGATGCCCATGCGGCGCAGCTCGGCGAACCGCTCCTTGATGCCACCCTTCACGATGTCCTTCAGGTGGATGACGCCGAGGGTGCGGTGGTTCTCCGCCACCACCAGCGGAGTCCCCCCTTCGCGCGCGATCGCCTCCACTGAGGCGCGCACACCCGCGGGCGGCGTGCCGCCGTGCCCCCCGACGAATGCCTCGATCGCGTCCGAGGCACCCTTGCGGATCTGGCGCCCGTCGAAGTTGACGCCGCTCAGCCGCGTCTGCGCGCTGAAGGGGATGAACGTGGCACCCAGGCCGCGAAGGTCGCGCTCCCTGAGGCCGTAGCTGGTCTTGGCCAGCACCACGATGCTGCGGCCCTCCGGCGTCTCGTCGGCGAGCGAGGCGAGTTGCGCGGCGTCGGCCAGCGTCTCACCCGTCACCCCGTCGGCGGGGATGAAGGCCACCGCCTGCCGGTTGCCGAGCGTGATCGTGCCCGTCTTGTCGAGGAGCAGCGTGTCCACGTCTCCCGCGGCCTCCACGGCCCGCCCGCTCATGGCGATCACGTTGTGCTGGATCATGCGGTCCATCCCGGCGATGCCGATGGCCGAGAGCAGCCCGCCGATGGTGGTCGGGATCAGGCAGACCAGGAGCGCCACCAGAATCGGAATGGACACCGCGGCGCCGGAGTAGATGGCGAACGGCTGCAGCGTCACCACCGCCAGCAGGAAGACGATCGTCAGCCCCGAGAGGAGGATGATCAGCGCGATCTCGTTGGGCGTCTTCTGCCGCTTGGCGCCCTCCACCAGGCCGATCATCCGGTCGAGGAAGGTCTCGCCAGGATTCGCGGTGATGCGGACGACCAGGTAGTCGGACAGCACCTTGGTGCCGCCGGTGACCGCCGAGCGGTCGCCGCCCGACTCGCGGATCACCGGCGCCGACTCGCCGGTAATGGCCGACTCATCCACCGAGGCGACTCCCTCGATGACCTCGCCGTCGCCGGGAATCAGGTCGCCGGGCAGGCACAGGGCCACGTCGCCCCGGCGGAGCTGCTCGGCCGACACCTCCTCGACGGAGGCGCGGTCGTGGGGATCGCGGAGCCGCTTCGCCGTGGTCAGGGTGCGCGAGCGGCGCAGCGTCTCGGCCTGCGCCTTGCCGCGCCCCTCCGCCATGGCCTCAGCGAAGTTCGCGAACACCACGGTGAACCAGAGCCACAGCGCGATCTGCAGCGTGAAGCCGATGGCGCCGCGCCCCTCGGCCAAGTCACGGACCAGGACCAGCGTGGTGAGCACGCTCCCGACCTGCACCACGAACATCACCGGGTTCCGGACCATGTGCCGGGGATCGAGCTTCACGAGCGAGTCGCGGATCGCCCGGCGCACGATGGGCGGATCGAACAGCGGTCGCGTCAGGGTCGCCATAGCTTAGAACAGCCTTCCGGCGCCCATCAACAGATGCTCCACCACGGGGCCGAGCGACAGCGCGGGGAAGAAGGTGAGCGCGCCCACGATCAGGATCACTCCGATCAAGAGCGCGACGAACAGCGGCGTCGTCACCGGGAACGTCCCCGCCGACGCCGGCACGATCCGCCGCTCGGAGAGGAAGCCCGCGAGCGCCAGCACCGGCACCATCATCGCGAACCGGCCCAACAGCGTGCCCACCCCAAGCAGCGAGTTGTAGTAGTAGGTCGTCCCGGTGAGCCCAGCGAAGGCGCTCCCGTTGTTTCCGGTGACGGACGAGAAAGCGTAGAGGATCTCCGTCAGCCCGTGCGGGCCCCCGTTGCCCAGCCCCTTGAGCCCCGCGGGCAGCACCACCGACGCCGCGGTGAACAGCAGAATGACCGCCGGGAAAATGAGCACGTAGAGCATCGCCATCCGGACTTCCCGGCTCTGGATCTTCTTGCCCAGGTACTCGGGCGTCCGGCCGACCATCAGCCCGGCGATGAACACCGTCAGGATCGCCATGACCAGCATCCCGTAGAGCCCGGAGCCCACGCCGCCGAAGATCAGCTCGCCGAGCTGGATGTTGACCAGCGGCACCATCCCGCCCAGCGGGGTGAACGAGTCGTGCATGCTGTTGACGGCGCCACACGAGGCGTCGGTGGTCACGGTCGCGTAGAGGGCGGAGTTGGTGATGCCGAACCGCACCTCCTTGCCCTCCATGTTGCCGCCGGGGTTCGTCGCCGAGGCGACGACGTCCACGCCGCGGGCGGCATGGATCGGGTTGCCGCGCGCTTCCGCCCAGTACGCCGTCGTCACGCCGGCCGCGAACAGCACGAACATCGCCGCCCACAGCGCCCAGCCGTGGCGCTGGCTCTTCACCATCCGGCCGAAGGTGTAGGTGAGTCCGGCCGGCACGACGAAGATCGCGAGCATCGAGAGGAAGTTGGTCCACGGCGTCGGGTTCTCGAACGGATGGGCGGCATTGGCGTTGAAGAAGCCGCCGCCGTTGGTCCCGAGCTGCTTGATGGCCTCCTGGCTCGCGACCGGTCCCATCGCCAGGACCTGCTTCGCGCCCTCGAGCGTGGTGGCGGTGGCGTATGGGTGGAAGTTCTGGATCACGCCCTGCTGGACGAAGGCCAGCGCCAGCACGATGGAAAGCGGCAGGAACAGGTACAGGGTGCCCCGCACCAGATCGACCCAGAAGTTGCCGATCTTGCCCGCCGAGCGGCGCGCGATACCCCGCGCCAGCGCCACCGCGACGGCGACGCCGCACGCCGCCGAGGTGAAGTTGTGGAACGCGAGCTGCATCATCTGCGAGAGGTAGCTCATCACCGTCTCGCCCGAATACGACTGCCAGTTGGTGTTGGTCGTGAACGAGGCGGCGGTCTCGAACGCCTGGCGGTCGGTCACCGCGACGCGATGGAACGGATTCAGCGGCAGGTGCCCCTGGAGCCGGAGCGCGACGTAGGTGACCAGCATGGAGGCGGCGCTGAACAGCAGCAATCCCGCCGCGTAGTTCGTCCAGCGCTGATCCTCTTCGGGGTTGACGCCGCACAGCCGATAGATCACACGCTCCACAGGCGCGAGCCACCGCAGCGAGCCGTCGTAGACGCGGAGGATGTGCAGCCCCACGGGCTTGGTGACCGCGAGCACCACCGCCCCGAACAGCAGGATCTGCAGCCAGCCGTTCAGGGTCATGCCGCCCCCGGTCCGCGGACCGCCGCGCGCGCGCTCAGAACTTCTCCGGCTTGAGGAGCGTGTAGACGAGGTAGATCAGCAGCAGGAACGACACGATCCCCGCGATCGCGGTCTCGGCGCTCACGGCCGGTCCTCTTCGCCCGTGCCTTCCCGCCCCAGCCGCTCGCAGCCGCGGACGTACGCGAGCATCAGGGCGAAGAAGGCCAGCGTGACGACGATGTAGACGAGGTCGAGCATACGTTGACGTTAGACCGTGCAGCGTAAAGACGGGGTCAGGAAACGACGGCCGGGCATCAAGATTTCATCAAGAATCCGGGTCGGAGGGCTTAGGCGGTGGCGGCCGCCGCCAACTAGTGGACTGTCTCAGTTATTCCGCTAGCGCGAATCCGGCGTTGCGGGGTGCTGTACGCCCAGTGGAAGGGGCGACACGTCTTGTTGTGAGCGCGGATGTACTGCATCAGCTTGCGCCGCAGGTCCGCGGTCGAGGTGAAGATCCCGCGGGCGATGCAGTCGCGCTCGATCTTCGCGAACCACAGCTCGACCTGGTTGAGCCACGAGCTGTAGGTGGGGATGTAGTGCAGCGTGACCCGCGGATGGGCCGCCAGCCAGGTGGCGACGGCCTTGGTCTTGTGGGCCGAGAGGTTGTCGGCGATCACGTGGATCGCCAGCCGGCGCGGCTGCTGATGCAGCAGGTGGTCGAGAAAGGCCACGAACTCCTGGCTGGTGTGGCGGATCGCGGTGCGGCCGTCGACGTGCCCGGTACCGACCTCCAGCGCGGCGTAGAGCGAGAGGGTGCCGTGGCGGACGTACTCGAAGCCGTGGCGCTCGGCCCGGCCGGGCGAGAGCGGCAGCACGGGATCGCGCCGATCCAGCGCTTGGATGGCGGTCTTCTCATCGACGCAGAAGACGGCCGCGTGAGCGGGCGGATGGAGATAGAGCCCGATGATGTCGGCGGCCTTGCGCTCGAACTCGGGGTCGGGACTGGCGGTGTAGTGCTCGAGGCGGTGCGGCTGGAGGCCGGCGCGCTGCCAGACCCGGTGGACGGTGGCTGGGCTGACCCCGAGGTGCCGGGCCAAGCGGCGCACGGACCAGTGCGTGAACGGGGCCGGCGGCGCCTGCTGCGTGCGGGCGAGGATCTTCGCCTCCAGACTCGGGCTCAGCCGATCGGGGCGCCCCGAGCGCGGGGCATCGCGCAGACCCATCACGCGGCCGCGCGCGAAGCGCTGCCGCCAGCGGCTGATGGTGGTCGCGGGGACACCAAAGGCGGTGCTGATAGCCGTGTAGGTGGCCCCGTCGGCGAGCGCCAAGATCAGGCGCGCGCGGCGGGCCAGGCCGGCGGGCACGCGGGTGGCGCGGGTCATCGCTTCCAGCTCGGTGCGCTCGGCGGACGCCAGGGCCAGCGCGGCACGGGGTGGGGCCATGCTCCAAGATAGCGCATGATTATCACTAGCGCAACTTCAGAGACGAGCCACTAGTGCCGGTCGGCCGGCTGGCGCACTGACCCCGTGGGGAACTCGGACAGTGACATGCGGTAGGCGACGTAGCCCGCCGTTGGCGTCCGCATCGTCACCCGCAGCCACGCCTGGCCCGGCGGCAGCAACACCCCACCCTTGGCCAAGTCCACGCCCGAGTTGCAGACGCCCGCCACCAGGCTGTCGCAGACGAATGCGTAGATGCGCGGGTTCGCGGCGTCGCCGGCGCCGGTCCCCGGATACTGGAAGGTGTTGAGCGCGACATAGGCCGCCGATGGAACCTGGAACACGTAGTAGTCCGTCGTGTCGGTGGATCCGTTCAGCGCGCCGTACGTCATGTACGCCGATCCCACTGGCAGCGGCGTGGCGCCTGCCGCCGAATCGTTGCCGGGCTCGTTGGGCTCTCCGGTCGTGGCCCCTGACACCACCAGACTCGCGCGCGTGTACATCGGCAGCGTCGCGTTGCCGACGAGCACGCCGCTGAAGAGGATCGGCCCATTCACCCCGACGGGCGAGATGAAACGTACCGAATCGAGAGCGTAGAAAACTACCCACGCGCCATAGCCGCATCCCGCGCAGGGATAGGTAGCCGGCACCGTGATCGACGGATACCAGAGGGAGGCTCCCGCCGCGGCGCGCACGGTTACCGTATCGAGCAGCCGCCCGCCGGTGGTGATCGTGCCGGGAAGGGTGGCGGCAGCGATGGTGTACGGCCCGTTGGTCTTCAGTGAGTCGAACGCGAACGCCGAGCCGTCGGGTCGCTGGACGACCAGACCACGGACGGTGACCGGGCCCGCGTACGTCACCGCCGATAGGAGCCTGATCTGTGCCGCCGAGAGGCTCAAGGTGGCCGTCGTCGCGGTGTCGAGGCTGAGCGAGGCAGGGGACATGTAGACGCAGAACGTGCTCGGCCACCCGCAGTACGTGACCGAGAACGCCGTGCCAGCCGGCGCCGTGGCGGTCAGGGTGTCACCGATGACCGTCACTGAACCCGTGAAGTGCTGGCGGGAGACGGCCACGCTGTCGAACGTCAGCGAGTCGATTCTGAGCGTCCCGAAGGTCGAGTCGCCGGTGACCAGCAGCAGGCTTCGCACCACGAGTGGGCCGGCCGCCCCAACGGCGAACACGACCTTGAGCTGGGTCGGCGACCGCGATGTGACGTACCCGGCCGCGCGGCCGGCGGCGGTCTGCACGTGGACGGCATAGGAATCGGAAGTGTCGAACTGCAGCGCGGCCGTTCCGTTGATGACGAGCGTGTCGGGCGCGGTGAAGACCGTCGCGATCGCCGGCTCCGGCGGGGGACCCAGGAGAGCCGGGCGAACGATCGTATCGGGATGCGCGGTGCCCCCGTACGTGATCAGCGACGCGTCCAGCTTGGCGGGCAGCACCGCAACCGGAGCGCTGGCCGCCAATCCCCCCGCCGACACGTTCACGGTCGTCACGCCGCCGGTGCGTGCGCGGCCCACGATCGTGGCGCGGGCGACATAATTGCCGGGCACCGGGCTGGAGTCGCGCGCAACCACCGCCACGCTGGTGTCGGCGATGCTCCACCAGGCGTCGGCGACCGGCACGATGTTGCCCTGCCCGTCTCGCAGCGAGACCGCGACCGCGGTCGTGGCCCCGGTGACCGTCACGACGGCGCTATGATCCAGGACCAGGAGGGATCGCCCGCCCCTGAGGCCGCTGAGCGGGTCTCGATAGCACCCCGCGATCCCGCCGGCCACGACTGCCGCCCCGAGCGACGCCAGACCGAAATGTCTCATGATGGCCTCCCGCCCGGCCCCGGCCACGCCGGCTTCACAGGCGCACCAATGCCGACGGGAAGTATGGTAGACGGGCGTTAGCACCTGTCTTGGTCACGAGGTAGCTCCCGCGCTCACGGCGCGCCAGGGGGTGCCGGTGCGGAGGATGGCGTTGAGGATCGTCAGCAGCTTCCGCATGCAGGCGACCAGGGCCACCTTGGCCGGCTTGCCGGCCGCTCGCAGCCGCGTGTAGAAGGCCCGGATCGCCGGGTTGTAGCGGGTCGCCACCAGGGCGCCCATGTAGAGCGCCGCGCGCACCGACGCCCGCCCGCCCCAGACCATCCGCTTGCCGCGCAGCGTGCCGCTGTCGCGCGCCCGCGGGGCCACGCCCACCAGGGCCGCGATCTGCTTGTGCGTGAGCGTCCCCAGCTCCGGCAGCTCGCCCAGCAGGGTCCGGCTCACCACCGGGCCGACGCCCGGCACGCTGCGCAGCAGATCCTCCTTGAGCCGCCACACCGGGCTGCCGCGCACGGCCTGCTCCAGGTCCCCGTCCACGTCGCGCAGCCGGCGCTCGAGCCAGTGGATGTGCTGGGTAATGTCCCGGCGCACCGCGGCGGCGGCCACGAAGCCCAGCCGGTTCTGCTCGGCCGTCTTCATCTCCAAGAGCTGGCGCCGCCGCGTGAGCAGCGCGTCCAGGCTCCGCACCGCCTCATCCGGCAGCGGGCGCGGCTCCGGCCGCACCCGCTCGGCAAATAGGGCCAGGATCTGCGCATCCAGCGCGTCCGTCTTGGCCAGTTGCCCGGTGGCCCGGGCGAAGTCGCGCACCTGGCGCGGATTGGCCACCACCACCGCGAGGCCGGCGGCGGCCACCGCCGCCACGACCGCCGTCTCGAAGCCGCCCGTCGCCTCCAGCACGATCAGCGCGGGGGCCAGCGGTCGCAGCCGGGCCACCAAAGCGGCGATGCCGGCGTCGTCATTGGCCGTGCTCCACGGCTCCCCCGCGGGGCGCACCGCGACATCCAACGTGGCTTTCGCGACATCGATACCGACGAAACAGGCGGGCGCGCTCATCGGGGCCTCCGGAGTCGGACGTCCCTCTCGACCTGGCCCAGCCTTGCACGATGCGGTCTTGGGCCGCGCACCTGTTCGGGCTCGAGGCGAGAGACGGGCGACGCCCTGGCTAACGCACGGTCTCGAAGACCCAGGGAGGAGCGAGCTATCGCCCGCCTCTACGATGCCTCTATCATGACGCGGGCGGGAGATACAAGGGGGGCGTCATTCGGACCACCGAGGGACGAAACCGGATGGCCGAAGGTGAGCGACGAGCCTGGGGTTCCTCCGGCTACCGCTCCCACCACAGTGCGGGGTCCCGGAACCGGTGGGTCGGCGCCGGGAGCGACAGCGTGATCGTGGCACCTTCGCCAGGCACGGAACTCACCGTGAGGGTGCCGCCGAACGCGTTCTCGACGACGCGCCGCGCATCCGCCACGGCGCTCTGCCCGTCCACCACTTCCGCCCCCGGCGCGGCCACGAGAAGCCGCACCACCGGGCCCACGTTCTCCAGCGACACCGTCACCGTGCCGACCCGCCCCTGCAGACCCCTCACCGCGAGGCGGATCATCGACGCGACCGCCATCCGCAGGCTTTCGGCGCTGCCGGGCACCGACACCACGTAGGCGAGTGTCTTGAGCTCGATGGAGGCACCGCGCAGCGCCGCCTGCGGGCGCTCGGAATCGACACACGACCACACCACCTGCACCACGTCGAATTCGCCGCCGTGTTCCAGGACCGCACGTGCCCGGTCATGCACCGTGCGCACCAGCGACACGGCCTGCTCCAGGGCCCGGCCGGCCGCCTTCAGGTCATCGATCAGCCTCGCGCGCCCCGCCTCGTCCGGCGGCACGGCTTCCGCGAGCGCGGCGCCGCTTCGCACCACCGCGGTGCGCGCCACGGCCAGCGGCCCCCCGATGTCCTGCGCGAAACTCCCCAGCTGCTCCATGAAGCGCTCGAACAGGTCGAGATCTGCCGGCATGCCGTCGCCGGCGACCCGGCTGCTCAACCCCAGACACAGTCCCGCCAGCTCCAGCGCCAGCCGCTCCCGGCTGCGGCGCTCCTGGTTCGCGACCGGCGGCGGATCCGGCACGCTGTCGCGAACCGGTGCCACGCACCACTGCGCGTCGGCCAGCCGGCCCGCCACCCAGCGGCTGCCCGGCGGCGCTGGCATCGCCAGATGCGTCACGGCGACCTTCACCTCGGGCGTCACTTCCCACGCCTGCGCCTCGGTGCCGTTGCAGGCCAGCGGCTTGAGCGAGCCCGAGTCCTCCACCTCCCACACGCCCACCATCCGCCCGTTCAGGGCGGCGCCGGCACGGCGTAGCACTTCCACTGTCCACCGGGATTGCTGCTCGGTCGTCCCCGGTCCGGTCATGGCCTGCACTCCCGTAGATTCGGGCCGCCCGACGGACGACCCCCGTTCGCACTACACCGACGGCGGAGGGGGGAGCCGCTCCTGAGGGGTGGCTGAATATCCGACGTGAGCCCCGGTGCAGCAAGGCCCAACGCAAACAGCAGTGCGAATCTCGCGTTTACAGGACTATTCTTAACACGGAGGAGCCAAACGATGACCGACCGATTGCCGTCCATCTTCCTGGCGCACGGCTCACCCTTCCTGCTCGACGACGCGGAGTGGATGCTGCAGCTCGGGCGCTGGGCGGGCGCGATGCCGCGCCCCCGCGCCGTGCTGATGCTCTCCGCCCACTGGGAGCAGAAGCCGGTCACGCTCGGCGCAACGCGCGCCGTCCCGCTGGTCTACGATTTCTACGGCTTCCCGTCGAAGTACTACCAGGTGCAGTACCCCGCGCCGCCCGCGCCGGAGCTGGCGCACCGGGTGCGCGAGTTGCTGGGTCGCACGCAGCCCGTCATCGAGTCCGACCGCGGGCTCGATCACGGCGCCTACGTCCCGTTGATCGCGATGTACCCCGAGGCCGACGTGCCGGTGCTGCAGGTGTCGCTGCCCAGCCTCGACCCGGCCACCTTGTTCACGCTCGGACAGGCGCTCGCGCCGCTGCGCCGGGAAGGCGTGCTCATCGTGGGCAGCGGCTTTCTCACTCACAACCTTCGGGCGATGGACATGTCGCCCGAGGCTGCCACGCCGGCGTGGGCTGCCGAGTTCGACGCGTGGGCCGCCGACGTCCTCGCGCGCCAGGACATGGACACGCTGCTCGACTACCGGAGCCGCGCGCCCGGGGTCCGGCTGGCCCTCCCCACGCAGGAGCACTTCGTGCCCGTCATTGCGGCGGCGGGAAGCGCGGTGGACGAGCCGGGGCCGGTTGCCTTCCCCATCACCGGCTACAACTTCGGCTCCCTCACCAAGCGGTCAGTGCAGTTCGGCTGACCGGCTAGCGGTCCGGGAGCCGCCCGGCCAGCTCCGCCATCTGCTGCAGCAGGGTCACGATCCCGTCCACCCGAGGATCCAGAGTCGCCGCCAGCTCGGGATGGACGCGCCCGTATGCCTTGAGGTGCCGGGCCTTCACGTCCTCCATGCTGCTGGCCCACATCTCCGCGGTGGCCTGCACCCGCCGCCTCAGGGGCGGCGCGTCGTGGGTGGGGAGCGCCAGCTCGCGACCGAGTGACGTCACCGCGTCGCCGAGGCGTGCGATGACGGCGCGCAGGGTCTCGTACGGCTCGCTCGGACGGCCAAGCTCGGGCCACCCCGCCACGTCCTCCAGATCTTCCCGCAACATCCGGAGGTGCGTCGCGAGGCGGCGCTGCTGGTTCGCGTTCAAGAAGGATGGTTCCACGCGCCTCCCGGTCGGCGCGGAAAGATACGCCACGCCGGCGGTGGCGCGTTATCTTGGGGCGGGATGACCAGCTCTGCCTCCCTCTGGTCGCGTCCCGACGACGCGACACGCCAGGCCCACCTCGACGCGATGCGGCGGCGGGCGACCGGGCTCCTCGCCCTCGCGGCCGGGGTGTTCGTCGTGGCCCGCAGCTTCGAGGGCCGGTATCCATGGCTGGGCTTCGTGCGGGCCACCGCGGAGGCCTCGCTGGTCGGCGGCCTCGCCGACTGGTTCGCCGTCACCGCGCTGTTCCGCCATCCCCTCGGCATACCCATCCCGCACACCGCGATCGTCGCCACGCGGAAGGAGCGGATCGGACGAGTCCTCGGCGACTTCGTGCAGAGTCATTTCCTCACCCGCGAGGTGGTCGCCGCGAAGCTGCGGGCCGTGCGCCCCGCGGAGCGCGCGGCGCGCTGGCTCAGCGAAATCGAGAACAGCCGGCGCATCGCGCAGCAGGTGGCGAGCGGCGTCGCGCGGACCCTCGACGCCCTCTCCGACGAGGAAATGCGCTCCCTGGTCCAGCAGGCCCTGATCGCCCAGCTGCGCGCGACCCGCGCGGCCCCGGCGCTCGGCAAGACCCTCTCGCTGGTCGTGGCCGGCAACCGGCACCAGGAGCTGCTGAACGAGGCCGTGCGCCTCGCGGCGCAGGCGGTCCACGACAACCGCGAGCTGATCCGGGAGCAGGTGAAGGCCGAGAGCCCGTGGTGGGTGCCGGGCGTGGTGGACGACCTGCTCTACCAGCGGATCGTGGCCGCCATCGAGTCGATGTTGCAGGGCATCGGCGCCGACCCGAACCACCCGCTGCGGGGCGCGTTCGACACGGCGCTGCGGGATTTCATCGACCGGCTGCAGCATTCGCCCGAGGCGATCGCGCGCGCCGAGGCGCTGAAGGAGGAGTGGCTCGCCGACCCGTCGGTCGCCGAGCTGACCGGCCGCCTGTGGGAAACGACGAGGTCCGCCGTGACGCGGTTCGCGACGCGGGCCGACGGCGCCGAGCCCGGCCCGCTGGAGCGGGGCATCAGCGCCTTCGGGGCGGCGCTCATCGCCAACCAGGCGATGCTCGACGAGATCAACGACATGGTCATCGACCTCACCGTGTCCGTCGTCGAGCAGTACCGTCAGGAGATCGGCGACTTCATCGCGCAGACGGTGGCGGGATGGGATCCGGCGGCCACGTCGCACCGCTTCGAGCTGGCCGTGGGCCGCGACCTCCAGTTCGTGCGGATCAACGGGACGCTGGTGGGCGGGCTGGTCGGGCTCGCGATCTACGTTGTGTCGCGCATCTGGCACTGACGGTGCGGGCGTCCACGTGGCGAAGCCCCGGCCCGGCTCAGTCGTGCTTGATGAAGGTCCCGTCGTTGAGCTCGGCGAACGCCGTACGTAGCTCCGCCTCGGTGTTCATGACGATCGGGCCGTACCACGCGACCGGCTCCTTGATGGGCTCACCCGAGACCAGCAGGAACCGGATGCCGGCGGCACCCGCCTGCACCGTCACCTCGTCGCCCCGGTCGAACAGCACCAGCGACCGGTTCCCCGCCTCCTCGCGGACGACCGTGGCGGCCGGGTCGAGCTGCTCGGTCAGCACACCCTGCGGCGCCGATGCGTCGCGGAAGCTGCCGCTGCCCTCGAACACGTAGGCGAACGCGTTGCGCGTGGTCTCGACCGCCAGCGTCTTGCGCCGGCCCGCCGGGACCCACACGTCGAGGTAGCGCGGGTCCGCCGCCACGCCGTCCACGGGGCCGGACTTGCCCCAGAAGCTCCCGCACACGACGCGCACGCGCGTGCCGTCGTCGTCGGTCACCTCGGGGATGTCGCGCGCCTGGACGTCCTGGTAACGCGGTGCGGTCATCTTGAGCGACGACGGCAGGTTCGCCCACAGCTGGAAGCCGTGCATGCGCCCCTGCGGGTCGCCCTTCGGCATCTCCTGGTGCAGGATCCCGCTGCCGGCCGTCATCCATTGCACGTCGCCGGCGCCGAGCGCGCCGGAGTTGCCCAGGCTGTCGCCGTGACTCACCGAGCCGGCGAGCACGTAGGTGATGGTCTCGATCCCGCGATGCGGATGCCACGGGAAGCCCGCGAGGTAGTCCTCGGGCTTCTCGTTCCGGAAGTCGTCCAGCAGGAGGAAGGGATCGAAATCCCGGGTGTTCCCGAAGCCGAACGCGCGGCGCAGCTTCACGCCCGCGCCCTCCAGGGTCGGCTTCGCCTCGATGATGCGCTTCACGGGTCTGATGGACACGGCTGCTCCTGGCTGATGCGCTCGCCTGCTTTCGGGGTCCTGATGCTCTGGCACGTCGAGGGCCCCGCGCATCGCGGGGCCCCCGGTCACACCCTCTTGCCTTTCAGCCTCCGGCCCGTTGCCGGCGCCGGCTCACGGCTTGGCAGGCGCCTCGGGAGTCGCGCGCACCGGCGGCTTGCCCGGGCGGCCGAAGTGCTGGCGCGGCGCGGCAGGCTGCGCGCGGGCCCACAACCGATGCTCGTAGTACGCAACGATGCGGGATCGAATCGATTGCTGCGTATCGCCCGAAACCGCCTCGAAGGGCGCATAGCGGTTCGAGTCGCTCGAGACGGTGAACCACCACCACGTCCCCGCTGGCGGCGTCTTCCGCTTCTCGGTGGTGCACGAATACGTCCGACCGCCGTGCTCGAACGTGAAGGCTCCGGTCATGAGTTCCCCTGGCCGAAAGTGGTGCCCATCGCGCCCTAAGGAATCCCGCCACTGTCCGGCCGCGCCGTAGTCGGACTGGGCCTGCCGCAAGAAAAAAGGCCGCCGCACGAGGGAGGCCCGGATCGAGTCGAACAGCGAGCACCCTGCGCTGCGCTGTCCAAACGGAATGATAACCAGTCGGGCACCGGATAGCGACGCCCCGCCTGCGGCTGCCGCCCGGGGCGCCGTGCCCGCTGCCCGCGCGGGAGATCCTCGCGAGCGATGGCGCCAGACCGCGGACGTGCGCCCTGTCGCCGGGCCGCCGCGCCGCCGTATTATTCGCCTACATGACCTCAGCGGATGCACGGGTGGCCGGCGCGCTCGCCGGCCGCTACGTGGTCGAGCGCCAGCTCGGCGAGGGCGGGATGGCCGTCGTCTATCTCGCGCACGACGTGCGCCACGATCGGCGGGTCGCCCTCAAGGTGCTGCGGCCGGAAGTCGGCGCCGCCGTGGGCGCCGAGCGGTTCCTGGCAGAGATCGCGGTCACGGCCAAGCTGCAGCATCCGCACGTCGTGCCGCTGTTCGAGAGCGGAGAGGCCGCGGGGCTGTTGTTCTACGTCATGCCGTTCATCGACGGGGAGTCGCTGCGCGACCGCCTCGCGCGTGACCACCGGCTCCCGATCGACGAGGCCCTCCACCTCACCCGCGAGATCGCCGACGCCCTGGCCTACGCCCACGGCCTCGGCGTCGTGCACCGCGACATCAAGCCGGAGAACGTCCTCCTGGCCGGCGGCCATGCCGTCGTCACGGACTTCGGGATCGCTCGCGCCGTGAGCGCCGCCCGCGGCCGGCGAATCACCGAGGCCGGAGTGGCCGTAGGAACGCCCGTCTACATGAGCCCCGAGCAGGCGGCGGCCGAACCGGATCTCGACGGGCGGAGCGACCAGTACAGCCTGGCGTGCGTCCTGTACGAGATGCTGGCCGGCGAGCCGCCGTTCACGGGGCCGACGGCCCAGGCGATACTGGCACGGCGGTTCACGGCTCCGATGCCCTCGCTCCGGGCGCTGCGCGACACCGTCCCGGAGGCCGTGGAGGGCGCGATCCGTCGCGCCCTCGCCATCGCACCCGAGGACCGCTTCGCCTCCGTCACGGCGTTCGCAGACGCGCTCAGCACCCCGTACGCCGGCCCGCCCCGGCCGCGATCCGTGGCGGTCCTGCCGTTCCTGAACCTCAGCGCCGACCCGGAGAACGAGTACTTCGCGGACGGGATCACGGAGGATGTCATCGCGCAGCTCTCCAAGATCCGGGCGCTGGACGTGATCTCCCGTACGTCCGTGATGGCCTTCAAGGGCCGGCAGCAGGGTCTGAAGGAGATCGCCGCCCGGCTCCAGGTGGCGACGCTGCTCGAGGGCAGCGTGCGCCGCGCGGGGGACCGCGTCCGCATCGTGGCCCAGCTCATCGACGCGGCGACGGACCAGCACCTGTGGGCGGAGACCTATGACCGCCAGCTCACCGACATCTTCGCCATCCAGACGGAGGTGGCGCTGCACATCGCCGCCGCGCTCCAGGCCGAGCTGTCTCCCAACGAGCGGGCCCGCATCGGCAGAGAGCCCACCAGCGACGTGCGGGCATATCAGCTCTATCTCCAAGGCCGCGCCTGCTACATCCGGTACACCGACGAGGCGATGCACCGGGCGATCGCGCTGTTCGAGCAGGCGATCGAGCGGGATCCGGGCTACGCCGTGGCGTATGCCGGCGTGGCCACCGCCTACACGGAGCTCGCGGAGGTCGGCGTGCTGAGCGCCGACGAGGCCTATCCGCGGGCCCAGGCCGCCGCGGCGCGCGCGCTCGCGCTCGACCCCGAGCTCTCGGAGGCGCATCTCGCGGCGGCGTATGGCAAGCTGGTGTACGAGTTCGACTGGGCGGGCGCCGAACAGGAGTTCAAGCGGGCGCTCGAGTTGTGCCCGAACAGCGCCGACGCGAACGACCTCTACGGGCGCCTGTGCTCGGCACTGGAGCGCTACGACGAGGCGATTGCGATGCACCAGCGCGCCCAGGAGCTCGATCCACTCGCCCACCGGGTGGATGTCGCGAACTCGCTGCTGCGGGCCGGGCGGCATGCCGAGGCCCTGGACGCGGCCATGCGGGCGGTCGCACTCGACCGCACCGACGCGCGGGGACACGCCACCCTCGGCTGGGTCCACTTCAGGATGGGCAGGATCGACGAAGCTCTGGCGGCGCTGGAGCACGCCGTGGCGCTGTCACCGGGGAACAGCGCCTGGCTGGCCCAGCTAGGACAGGTCTGTGCGCTGGCGGGCAACGTCGACCGCGCTCGGGAGATACTCGGCGAGCTGGAGGAGCAGTCCCGGACCAGCTACGTCTCGCCGTATCACCTGGCCTACGTGTACACGGGCCTGGGGCAATACGACCGCGCCGTGGATTGCCTGGAGCGGGCGTTCGAGCAGCACGCTGGCGCCGTGTACGGGATCAGGGGTTCGTTCCTGTTCGCGCCGCTGCGCTCGCACCCGCGCTTCGAGGCGCTGCTGCGCAGGATGCACCTCGCCTGAACGGCAAGCTGGCGCCAAGCACCGACACTGGAGATGATCAGGTGCTTCTGCGGCGACACGTTGTGCGCGCCTGCGCTGCACGTATCTTCCGCAGCAGGCCACCGATGCGGCTTCGGCGAGCGACGACCCGCCGAGAGCGCGGTGGCGGTGCGGTGCGTGTTAAAGGGGGCGCAGTGGCAACTTCGAATAGCAAAGACGGTGGCCCAATAAGAGCGGGCGGAGCGGCGCCGATCCGGGACCCGACCGAGCCCCGGCGGGCGGAGGAGGCGCTGGCTCAGGAACAGGTCCTGATGCACACCCTCATGAACTTCACTCCTGACTTCATCTACTTCAAAGATCGCGACAGCCGCTTCATCAGAATCAGCAGGGCTCTCGCCCAGCTGTTCGGGCTGAGCGATCCCGCGCAGGCGGTGGGCAAGACCGACTTTGACTTCTTTACGCAGGAACACGCGCGGCAGGCCTACGAGGACGAGCAGGCCGTCATTCGGATGGGGCAGCCGTTGACCAAGGAAGAACGGGAGACGTGGGCCGATCGTCCCGACACCTGGGTTTCGACGACCAAGGTGCCGCTGCACGACGAGGCGGGGAACGCCGTCGGCACGTTCGGCATCTCCAGGGATATCACCAAGCGCAAGCAGGCGGAAGCGGAGCGTGACCGGCTGATCGGCGAACTGCGCGACGCGCTCTCCAAGGTCAAGATGCTGAGCGGGCTCCTCCCGATCTGTGCTTCATGCAAGAAGATCCGCGACGACAGTGGCTACTGGAACCAGATCGAGAGCTTCATCCATGAGCACTCGGAGGCCGAGTTCAGCCACGGCATCTGCCCCGAGTGCATGCGGAAGCTCTATCCCGATGTCGAGGTGCCCCCGGAGGGATAGGCCGGCGTGCGGAGCGCCCCGGCGACCTGGTCGTCGTGCCTCGAACGCCAGGACCCCCGCCTGGCGCGCTGGCACCAAGCGGGGGCCGAAGCCACGAGCCGTACGACTGAGATCAGCCCGTCTTCTTGATCGGAATGCGGACGCGCGTCCTCTCCCATTCGACCACGAGCTCACTGGGCGATCCCGCCACCAGGCGCAGCGTGAGCTGCTCGACCGGCTCCGTCAGGGTTTCGACCGCGACCGTGCCCTTCCCGACATCCTGGGCCTGCACCGCCGCGTCGATCGGGATGCCCCAGCGGTCCACCGCCTTGTTGACGTGCACTTCCCAGTTCGTCTGCTGCGGCACCACATAGAGGGAGTAGGTCCCGGGCTCGACGTGCACGCCGGCCACATCGGCCGCGAACGGCAGCACGAGGCGCGTGGGCTCGTTGGCCCCGAGCCGCCACGGCGCGCCGAAGGGGACCAGGCCACCCATGATCGTCCGCCCGCGAGCCGACGGCCGGCCGTAACACACTTTGACAACGGCACCGTCGACGGTCAGCTGCACCGAGTCCAGCGGACTCGCCCGCTGCGCCAGGGCGTCGTCGGGGCCGCGGTGCGTGCACGACCCCGGCGGAGCCTGCCCGGCGAGGGAGACGGGAAGTGCGGTTGCCAGCATGACGAGCAACGTTGTCCTCATGATACCTCCATGCGGCCCGGTAAGCCGCGCGCGCCTTTACGCACTCAAACGTATCACCATCGAGAGCTGTTCACGAGGCGTCGCCGGGCTCCCGTCACTGGCATCGGCGCGGAACGTGCTGGCAACGCGTCAAGCGACGGCGACGTAGCTTGTTCAGTTACGCTTCATCCGCACCACGATCGCTATTACGCAGGACGAACCTGATTCGGGAGTTGTCATGCTTCGCTTCCATGCCGCCGCATACGCCCTTCTGGCCCTCGCCGCATCCCCGGTCGCGGCCCAGAACCCACACTACCACGTCGTCAAGCGGATGGCCCTCGGCAACGCCCGGGCCGACTACATCATCGTGGACCCGGTGGGCCGGCGTCTCTATGGGTTGGGGGACAAGGTCATCGACGTGGACGCGGACACCGTCGTCGGCACCGTCGCCGGCGGGGGCGGCGGCTACGCGATTGCCGCGGACCAGAATCGCGGATTCGTCCGCAACGGGGTGGTCTTCAACCTCGCGACGCTCGCCGTCACGGGCCACGTCGACGCCAGTGGCGACGGGATCCGCTACGATCCATTCACGCATCGCGCGTTCACGTGGAGGGACAAGGACGCGTGGATCGTCGACATGACGACCGGCCAACTAGTGACGAAGACGGGCATTGGGGACGGGCTCGAGTCCGGGGTCGCCGACGGCAGGGGGAAGCTGTTTCTCAACGTCGAGGACTCGGGGTTCATCGAGCGGTTCGACGCGCAGGCGCTCAAGATCGAGGCCGTCTACAGGATTCCCGGGTGCGGGAGGGCGCAGGGGCTCGCCATGGATCCGGTCAGCCGCCGGCTGTTCATGGCGTGTGACACGGAAATGGTGGTCGTGAACGCGGACAATGGGAACGTCGTCGCGCGTGTCCGCGTGCCAAGTCGCGCCGACCAGAACTGCTTCGACCCGGTCGCCAGGCTCGCGTTCAACCCGAATCGGGCCGACAGCACCATGACCGTCGTACACGAAGACTCGCCGGATGCGTTCTCGGTGGTCGAGAAGGTGACCACGGGCGGGGGCGCGCGCACGTGCGCGGTGGATGAGCGGACGCACAAGGTCTACGTTTTCTATCGGGAGGGCGCGACGCGCGAGACCTCCCAGACCATCCTTGCCGTGTTGGCGCCGTGACCATGGAGTGATGCCGCAGCGCGAATCACCGTAAGCCGGACGCCCCGCCCGAGATCCTCCGCTCGAGCGGGGCGTCGATCTCAGTCCTATGGGCGGTCACTGCTTCGACGTTCGGGCAAGCAACGGCTACATTATCTTCGGCTCAGCTGGAGTCCGGTTCCTTGACCCAAGCGGGATCTCGCTCCGTCCCGTCGTATCCAGCCCCGATACGCGGCAGCTTCCCTCTCAGCCAATTCCAGAACATCGGCGAGATGGTGAAGCGCCGAGCCGCGCTGTACGGCGACGATCCGGCGTTCACGGTCTGCCTGCCCAACGGCATCACCGCCGCTTTGAGCTTCGCCGAGGCCGACCGGATGTCGGACGACTTGGCCACGTACTTCCGCACCGTGCTGGCGCTCGAGCGCGGCGAGCGTGTGGCGGTGATGCTCCCGAATTGCCTGGCGTATCCGCTGCTGGCGTTCGGCGCCTTGAAGGCCGGACTCGTGCTGACGGGGATCAATCCCCTCTATACGGCCGACGAGATCGCGTTTCAGCTCCGCGACTCCGGGGCTTCGGTGCTCGTGACGCTCGATCTCTTCGCCGCGCGCGTCGCGAAGGCGATCGAGGCCGTCCCCATCCGCGCCGTCATTCGCACGAGCGTCGCCGAGTTCTTCCCGCCGCTGCGGGGTGGCGTCGTTCGCGCGTCGCTGCGCGTGACGGGCAAGCTGCGCGGCTGTCCGAGACACTGGACGACGCTGCGGCACGCTGTGCGCGCGGGGCGGAGCGCCCGTGCCTCGCGGCCGGCCATTGTCGAGCAGTCCATCGCCGCGGTGCGGCCGCAGGACGTCGCGCTGCTGCAGTACACGGGCGGGACGACGGGCGTGCCGAAGGCGGCCATGCTCACCCACCAGAACCTGCTCGCGAACGCCGCGCAGCTGGCCGAGATCGCGGGGTTCTACTGGGATCGCCGGCGCGACCGCATGCTGACGGTGCTGCCGCTGTATCACATCTTCGCGTTCCAGATCAACTGCCTGACCTGTTTCTGGCTGGGCTGTGGCACGGTGCTGGTGCCGAGCCCCAAGCCGTTGTCGAACCTCAAGCCGGTGTTCCGGAAATTCCCGATCTCCTATTCCACCGCCGTGAACACGCTGCTCAAGCTGCTGCTCAAGGAGCCGTGGTTCCGCGCGGAGCCGCCGCGCAGTCTCCGGATCGTGTACGCCGGCGGCTCCGCCGTGGATGCGTCGGTGATCCGGGAGTGGACGGAGGTGGTCGGTGGACACGTGACGCAGGGCTACGGCCTGTCCGAGGCGTCGCCGTGCGTCACCTTCGAGCCGCTCCTCGAGGTGGAGGAGGAGCGCGGGAGCGATGGACGTCCGCGCGTGCGTCCGGCCGAACCGGACGCCGACGGCCTGGGACTGCCGATGCCGATGACCCAGATCCGCGTGGTCACCGAGGACGGCCGGGTCGCCGCCGTCGGCGAGGCCGGTGAGATCGAGGTGCGCGGTCCCCAGGTGATGCCCGGCTACTGGAACAAACCCGACGAGACCGCGGCGGTGTTCCACGACGGCTGGCTGCGCACCGGCGACATCGGTTGCGTCAACGAGGCCGGCCGCGTCACGATCCTCGACCGGAAGAAGGACCTGATCAGTGTTTCCGCGTTCAATGTGTTCCCGACCCAGATCGAGGAATGCATCACGGCCATGACGGCCGTTGCCGAGGCGGCGGTCGTCGGCGTCCCGGACGACATCACCGGCGAAGCGGTGGTCGCCTTCGTCGTGTGCCCTTCGGGCGAGGTGACCGAACGCCAGATTCGGGAGCACTGCCGCAGCCACCTGGCAGCATACAAGGTTCCCCGGCGCGTGGTGTTCCGCACCGAGCTGCCGAAAACGGCCATCGGCAAGATCGACCGGAAGGTGCTGCGGGAAGAGGCGCGCCGGAGCGCGTGACGCCGTCGCATCCTGTCGCTGCTATCGAAAGTGCAACGACCTTAGGACTTCGCCTTCTTCGCAGGCTTCGACTTGCCAGAACGGTTGAGGGCGACGGCTTGGCGAACGAGCGCCTTGAAGGCGGACTCGTCGACTCCTTCTCCTTCGTGGATGTCGATCGCGCGGCGTGCGTTTCCCTCGAGACTCGCGTTGAAGAGATGGGTCGGATCCTTCAAAGACGCGCCCTTGAAGAAGGTCAGCTTCACGACGCTCTTGTAGGATTCGCCAGTACAGATTATGCCGTCGTGCGACCAAATCGGAGTGCCCCTCCACTTCCACTCCTCGACGACGTCCGGGTCTGCTGCCTTGACGAGCTTGCGCATTCTGCTGAGGGCTTCCCCGCGCCAGTCCCCGAGTTCGGCGATTCTTTTCGAGATGAGCGCCGATGCCGACTGGTCTTGGCTCGCATCCGGCTTCTTCATGCTCTCCTCCAGAAGTTGCAGATGTATTTCATTAGCAGACGGATAGGAAGAGTGATGGCTGCCCGCCCGCGCTGCAGCCTAATCCAAGACGCCCGGATCGCCCTTCGGGGTAGAACTGCCTCGACACGAAAGTCCGTTTCGGCGAAAACGAAGCGCCCTGCCGAAGGTCGTAGCCTCAAGCAGGGCGTCGGGATTTTGTGCGCCTGTGCGTCTGTGCGTCTGCTTCAGTGGGCCTGGGTAGAGTTGAACTACCGACCTCACGCTTATCAGGCTCCTATCGTCAGAGCCCCAAGTCCCGCAAGATGGCGGAAATCCTAGACAATCCGCGCGATCTGTCCGGCGGACTTGGCCCACGAAACGGCAGGAAACCGGTCTGAATCGACACCGCAATCGACACCACACGGGACTGCGCGCCGACTGCGAGCGGCTGTCAGATCTTCACTATAGGATCTCATAGGGAACCGTCTGCTCCCCTTGCGGCATCTGCAGCACGTCCGTATTGACGGTTGGGCATTCCCTTACGAATAGCCCGGTTCTTTTCTTGCGTTCTTGAGGAGGGATTACGCCGTTGGCCATAGTGACCCCGTCAACGTGCGGGTAGCGCGCACAAGGGATGAAGACCTCGTTCGCAAGACGAGCCGTCATTTGCGCATCCTAGAAGTGGGGGTACAGTCATGACAGATGTCGCGCAAGTCCTGAAGGAACTAGAACTGTTCTCGCTCGGGACCGACGGCATCGGCGGGTGGATATCGGACAAGACGCATCCCGAGGTACTGAACCGATTGGCGCGCACAGAGGAGGAACCGCTTCCGAAGGTCCAGCTGAATCAGCTGCTTACATTGGGCCGAGAAGCTCCACTGTCCGATGATTGCTTCCGATATTTTTGGTTGAGCGTGCCCAAGCAGCACCCGTATGACGTTACACACCTACCCGGCTTTAGGCCGGAATGGGCCGCCTCCTCCACCATCGTGTCGCTCGCCCACTTGAAATGGGGCTTGTATCGTCTGTTTACCGACAGCCTGCTCTACTTCGGAGATGTCCAGACCGGATATCGGAAACTCCGCACCCTAACTGCCGCAGAGCTCAGGTCCCTCTTCGAGTTGCGCCGATTCGACACGCAGTTGATCAAAGAGCGTGGCCCAGCCCTGTCCATGAAACAGATACCTAAGGACGACAGGTATCTCATTTCCGAGATGGCTTGTAAGTCCTACGGTGATCAACCCGGGACACCGGGAGAGCTGCGAGATGCGCTCATCGAAGCGTTCCGCGCACACAAGTTGGCTGGAGGCGGTGCGATAACCATCCGTCGACTTCTCGAAGGCGACATCCTCGTGAAGCGGTACAAGGAGCGGCAGGTAGAGTTCATCTTCTCTGCCGATGACGTTCTGGATGAGCAGGTTGAGACGGAGGAAGATCTCCGCAAAAAGCACCAACAGGTTGCCACGAAGTTCTTCGCCGCACGTGAAGCCGCACTTGCCAACACGTCTTACTACTTGTCCATGGTTAGTGACCTCGACGTGTATGTCGCTACGAGCATGCGGACAAGGCAAGACTTCAGAAGCATGGCTGCGACTTGCGAGAAGATTTTCGGAGATCCTAGACTCGCCGATCTCAACTTGCGCTACTTCGACCCCACCCTTAGTGCCGCACAGGGCCACGAAGACAAGGTGAATCGCCCCGGGATTGCCGGAGGCTCCATTTCTTGAGAGGATGGAGTCATGGCAACGACAACGCGGTACTCCCCGGAGGTGCGGGAGCGGGCCGTCCGGATGGTGATCGAGCACGAGCGCGAATATGCGTCGCAGTGGGCCGCGATCGGCTCGATCGCCGAGAAGATTGGCTGCACCCAGGAGACCTTGCGGCAGTGGGTGCGGCGGGCTGAGCGGGACGCGGGCCAGCGACCGGGGCTCACGAGCGGGGAGCGCGAGCAGCTCAAGGCGCTGGAGCGGGAGAACCGGGAGCTGCGCCGGGCGAACGAGATCCTGCGGAAGGCGTCGGCGTTTTTCGCGCAGGCGGAGCTCGACCGCCGCGCGCGGTGATGGTGGCGTTTGTGGACGCGCACCGGGAGCCGTACGGAGTCGAGCCGATCTGCGCGGAGGTGCCGATCGCTCCGGCGAGCTACTACGAGGCGAAGGCGCGCGAGGCCGATCCCGCCCGGCTCCCAGCCCGGGCGCAGCGGGACGCGGCGCTGCGGCCGGCGATCCAGCGGGTCTGGAAGGCCAACCACGAGGTCTACGGGGCCAAGAAGGTCTGGAAGCAGCTGAATCGGGAGCGGATCCCGGTGGCGCGGTGTACGGTGGCGCGGCTGATGCGGCAGCTGAACCTGCGGGGCGTGGTGCGCGGCCGGCGCTGCCGGACCACGATCCCGGAGGCAGTGGCCGACCGGCCCCGGGACCTGGTGGCGCGGGATTTCACGGTGGACCGCCCCAACGCGCTCTGGGTGGCCGATCTGACGTACGTGGCGACCTGGCGGGGCTTCGTGTACGTGGCGTTCGTGCTCGATGCCTTCGCCCGCCGGATCGTGGGCTGGCGGGTCGCCAGCACCCTGAAGAGCGACCTGGCCCTGGACGCCCTCGAGCAGGCGCTGTACGACCGGGAGACCGACGGCGGGCTGGTGCATCACAGCGACCGGGGCGTGCAGTATCTCTCGATCCGGTATACCGAGCGGCTCGCGGAGGCCGGGATCACCGTCTCCGTCGGCAGCCGGGGGGACGCCTACGACAACGCCCTGGCCGAAACGCTCATGGGGCTCTTCAAGACGGAGGTCATCCGCCGCCGCGGCCCGTGGCGGTCGATCGAGGATGTCGAATTCGCGACCCTGGAGTGGGTGGCGTGGTACAACACGTGCCGGCTGCTGGAGCCCCTCGGCTACGTCCCGCCCGCCGAGTACGAAGCAGCCTACGAGCGGGCCCAGGCAGCCCCAGCGGCACTGGCCACACTCAACCCGTGAGCTCTCCGGAAAACCCGGGGCGATTCAAGGGGCTAATTGAGTGCCTGATGGTCAAGTGCGCCAAGGCCCTCGTGTACTGTGCCGGCGAGAAAGAGAGTTGGGGGAAGGACGCAGAGGCCGCGATGGCTCTGAGCCTTGGCAAGCCTGTGATCTTCTATTGTGACCGGGAACAGAGAACCAGGTTCTATCGAGACGTCCACCCACTGAGCCGCCTGATTGAGTTCGACACTGGGGTCGCAGTCGGCGCCATGGTTACGGACTCGTTGGCGGACGTATCCGAGCTCCTGCTCAGGCTGTTTGACAACAAGATGGAGTATCAACTCGAACAGCCAAAGCCTGGCTACCTAAGACTTCGCGAAACTCTTACTGATTCCGTCGTGCGGCTGCAAACCAATGATCAGTTCTTGCGACAGACGTTCTGGAACCACTACCACAACCGTGACGCGGCACTAGCATTGTAGGCTTCGAGCGAAGATCAGGACCTGGTTGGGCGGGGCTTCGAGAATGCGCGCGACATAACGGCGCAGACCCTCAGCGACTAGTCGGCAATCGGGCCACACAGCGCCAACCTCCGCTTGGTATCCTCGCAGGTGACAAGGACCGCCTCATGGTCATTCGACACCCGAAATTGTCCTCACCAGTATTCTCACCGTAGAGGCGCTGACTCGTCCGAACCGTAGAGACGCCTTTTGGGGCTCACAGGCGGCACCGCGAACGCAGATCACGTCCGCACCCGCGGCCCAGAGCCCCGGTAAGTCATCCCGAACGAGCGACCCTGCGACCCAAAGCTCCCGTTTCTGTCGGTGCAGTGTCCTCGCAAGCACCCGTACCTCCCGCAAGGACGTGTAGTCCAGAAGGCCCTTTCCGACCGCCTTGTTGTAGGTATCGACCAGCAGCCCATCCGACTTGATGGCCTTTACCAGCCTTGGGCCGTCAACAAGCGGGTCAAAGAACCTGCCCATGTCGTCGTCAAGAAACACGGCCGGATACAGCCGCTTCCTGGGAAACCACCGACGGACCGTTCGCACAACGGACTCACCTAGGTAAGCGGCAGCATCAAAAGGCTGCTCGGCTAGGCCGAACTTGATGTAGTCGGCACCAGCTACCGCGACACCCAGAGCGGCCTGGCACGAGGTGGCGCGCACAAAAGGGTGCTCGCCAATGTTGGTGGAAACAGCGGTTCGCCGAAAACCCCCAGCGTCCAATCGCTCTCGTACCGCCAGAATGTTGAAGGGGTAAGGTGTGCCGAGGGCAGATGCGGGGTACTCGACGTCAGCTATCGCCGCGCCACCGCGCGCGGCTTCGAGCGCCTCGACAGGTCCGCGCACGCTAACGAGCAGACGTTTCACTTACGTCCTCCGAGATGACAGCTGCCGTGTCCCGCTTCAAGGAAGCACGGCCAGCCCCCCCTAGCGAAGCGTGAAGGCCGGCGCGTAACCGGGCTGCTGGTGCTCCATCACGATGATCTCGGAAGCAGCCGCGTTTAGCCAGTGCCCCAAGAAACATGCGCCCGAGGCAGGGCCACAGTAGAAGAGGATGCTGTGTCCCCCAATTCGTGAGGCACTTTCGGTTAGCACTTCGGGCTACCTGTGACTGCCTCACCCCGGTACTGCTGGGGTGAGCGAAAGCCGAGCGCCGAGTGCGGCGCGACGGCGTTGTAGTCGGCGAGCCACGCCGGAATCTGGTCGAGCACGATCGCGGCCGTGGAGAGGTCCGCGCCCACGATATAATCCCGCCGCAGCGTGTTCACAAACGCCTCCGACATCCCGTTGGACTGCGGACTCGCCGCCGGCGTGGTGATGGGCACCAGGTGCAGCCGCTCGGCCGTGAGCAGGGTGTCGAGGGCCGTGTAGATGCTGCCGTTGTCGCTCAGCCACTGGATCGGCACGTCCGGCCGCTGCCCCGCGCCGAAGCGCGCCGTGACGGCGTGCTGCATCAGCTGCTGGATGTCCGTGCCCAGCAGATCCCGGGGCGCCGCGACATGGGCCAGAGCTTCGCGATCGTGACAGTCCAGGGCGAAGCCGAGTTGCACGAGCTCCCCGTTCCAGCACGCGATCTCCAGCACATCGCTGCACCAGCGTTCGTTGGACACGGCGCGCTGGATGAGTCCCCGGTGCGCCCGCCCGGTCCGCCGCCGTGTGGCGCGCGGGAGCTTCCAGCCGTTGAGCTCCATGACGCGCTGGATCCGCTTGAGGTTGTACCCGGTCTGAAACTCGCGATTGACCAGCGCCCACACCCGGCGCGCGCCGTAGGACGCTCGGGTGCGGATCACCGTGCGGATCTGCGCCGTCACCGCCCGATCGTCCGCGCGCACGTACCGCGCCGGCCGGCCCACACTCTCCCGGTACGCGCAGGCCCGGCTGATCCCCAAGGTCCGGCAGATCGGCGCCATCCCGCGCCCCGTCATGCCTTGCACACGCCGTAGTAGCGGGGTCTTTTTTTTACCTCGTCCCGGGCGGCCTGGAGAATCTCGATCTCCATGGCCTTTTTCCCCAGCGCCCGCTCCAGCTCCTTGATGCGCTGCTGCGCCGCCCGCAGCTCGCTGGCCGGCACCACCTCCTCGTTCGCGCCGACGGCGGCCGCGCTGCCGTTCGTGCTCAGCCGGTGCCAGCGCCGCACGACCGACGGGGAGACCGCCAGCTCCCGCGCCAGCTCCGCCAGTGTCAGCTCCTGCCGGGCCACCCGAGCAATCTGGTCCTGCTTGAACACGGCCGTAAACATGCGCCGTCCATCCGACCCCCGCCGCTGCGTCTCCATCCGACGACCCTCCCTTGAGAAGTCAACCTACGCTTCCCAAAGTGCCTCGTCGAATCGGGGTACACAGCAGTCGTAAGTAAGGCGCCGTCCCCTTCTATCCTTCAACCACTTTTCGCAGACCTGATACCCTCCGACCGTGAGGTTCCAGATTTCCGGGGCAACGCCCTCAAAGAACTGGCCCTTCTTCCGTGTCCCGGAGTCGTCTTCGCTGATGTAGACGCGACCGCTGGACAGAGGGACCGCAGAGCCCGGGACGATCTCGCCAGGCCCGTAGTAGATCGGGTATCCTGCCTCTACCATATCGAGCCCTGATTCCGGGAACTTGGCAATCGCCCCAGAGAGGGTCGGAGACCTTAGCAGGTGGACGCGGACCAGCTCCGCACCCTTCTCCACGAGAAGGCGAAACAGCTCCACATCGGTGGAGAGAGGCACCCGCGGGAAATCAGTCTTCAAGAACTCGACGTAGCGCCTCTGGTACTCTCCGCAGTTGAGGATGGCATACACGTAGGAGAAGGCATCTTCAGGGCCAAAGGTCGAACGGAGATCCCCTGCCCTGTCCGGCACAAACCTCATGTGAAGTCGTGCCTCCGCGTCTTGGATAAACTCCGGCGCGAGGTTTGCGCGCCTCTGCGGAGCCGAGCCAGATGGCGCGCTTGAGTTCCACAGATCAGGAGTGTCCGACGCGTAGAGGTAGAGTGGAAATACGGTCGACCCATCCTTCAGTTCGACGAATACGGCAGGCGTTGGCGCGTCGGACACGAGGGCATGCTGCCACGACTCCATCTTGGTTTGTCGGACGGTGTTGAGGCACAAATTGTCACGACCAGCGACGTTTTCAAGCAGCTCTCGCCTGGGACGATCCATCGCGATTTCAGTGTAGTAGCAGGGGCGCCAGTCGAACGGCCTGTATTCACAACGGACAATGTGACGAGTCCAGTCCTTGTCGCGACGCAGGGCAGTGCGCGCAGAAGCAAGATTCCAGCTGGCATTGTCCACCAGGCCGTATGCACCGCGAAGCTCGTCGTTCGACTTGGACGAAGAGCGAAGGTCACCAATCCGACCACGAACGGTTGGCTCGTCGAAAGCCACCGCAAAATCGTCGCGATGTGTCTGAAAGCCGAGCACGTTGACGGGCATGATCTCAGTTACTTTCCAGCCAGCCTCGTACTCCGCGGCAAGATCGGCGTCCTGCGGCACGAACAGGTGGAACGGAGATCTCGGAGCTATCTCCGTCCATTCCGTGCTCGCGACATCGAAACTGGAAAGCCAAGCATACTTCTCCTCGCGCGTGCCCCAGACATGTGCATGGTAGATTCGCGGGCTTTTCGCAGTCCCAGGACGCTTGACGAAGAGACCTATCGCAACACCTTGCTGGATGTCGAACACATTCTCGTCTGGTCCACCACCTGGGCGCTGCTCAGGCTTCTTGGCGCTTCCATGGAGATCGAGGAGGTAGATGTCCGTGAAGGCCCGAAGCAGTTGCTTCCGCAAGCCTCTGAATGTGGGGTTGTCCAGGTAACTGTGGTTGGTGATGAAGGCGAGCACGCCGCTGCCAGTCTGCTCTATGCGCCACTGGCCAAAGCGCAGGAATTTCACGTAGTCATCTTGAAGCCACTTGGGGTTTCGCTCGCCGAGCGGCACCCCGTCCACATGGTAGTAGTCCTCCAACAGCCGTCCGATGAAGTTCGAGACCTTCTTCCCGTCCTTGATTTCCCAGCTCCGGTTCGCCGAATGACCCGCGTATGGAGGATTGCCCAGTACCACCATGATTGGCAGGTCCCGCTTAACACGCGATGCCGCGTTCGCCTCCTCAGAGATGTAGCGCCCAATCAGCAACTCGGATTTCTTGGCCGCTTCCTCCAAAGAGTTTGTTAGGTATATGCCGACGCGCTCGCTGCCTGCGAAGTCATAGGCCCAGTCGTGGCGCCGCCGCTCCGGCAGGTCGAAGGCGGCCAATTGCATCCCGAGTTTCAGGTGAGCCACGGCATAGGGAGCCATGAGCAACTCGAACCCAAAGAGACGCGACAACAAGTGCTGACGGACATACGCCGACCATTCCCCGGCTTTTCCCTGCTTCGCGAACTCGTTCCGGATGCCATCCACTATCGCGTAGAGGAACGTGCCCGTCCCACATGCGGGGTCCAGGATCAGCACACGCGGAGACTTTGGTTGCTTCTCCGGGGCATCGTCGGACCGCACAGGGGGCTCGATCTCCGACGTGTCAGCCAACCCACCGCAGCCAAAGACCGACTTGAGAAGGTGGTCCACCGAGCGAACGATGTATGAAACGACTGGCTCAGGCGTGTAATACACGCCCCGTGCTTGACGTAGCTTCGGATCGTAAGCCGCGAGGAAAGTCTCGTAAAAATGAACCACTGGGTCCTCGCGGCCCGTACGCTTGCCGAAGTCAGCAAGGACAGCTGCCATGTCCGTATCGGCCAGCAGCTGGGCCAAGTCGGCCACGAAGCCGGCGAACGGCTCATCCTCCAAGTCCGGCCCGGTGATTGAAGCGAAGAGTTTGCGCAGGAATGGGTTTGTCTTCGGGATCTCGGCTGCGGCACCTACGCGCTGGAACGGGGCTGTGCCCGCATGGTTGCAGCGTGCGGCAAAGAGACCGTATGCGACGGTCTGCGCAAACATGTCAGCGAAATCAGGGGCCCCCAGATCTGGGATCAGGACCTCGGTAAACGCCTGTTTGAGGTCGACGAGCATTCCTGACGCAGTCCGGGCGTCAAAGTCAGCGACGATAACGTCGCGGACGATATGAGCGAGACGAGCCATGCGTTCAGCCAGCTCCTTCGCGCTCGTGATGGCCTCGGGGCGATGCTCAAGAAACGCCTTGAGCAGTTCCTCAACAACCGGGATACCCTCAGGGTCGGAAGATTGCCGCGCGCCTCTTGGCCTCTTGGCCAGCCTGCCCACAAGTCTCTTCTGACCGTCCACATACCAGCGGAATTCCAGGTAGTCCGTTAAGACCAGATTGCCCAGCGCTGGCAAGTAGCGCCTCATCTGATCCGAACGCTCGACCTCATCGAGCGATTTCCCGACGTCCTTTGCTTCGACGTAACCAACAGTCAGGGGGCCGTGCTTCCTTGTCTGCGAGATAACGAAGTCCGGGGCCCCACATTCCACGCGCCTAGGCTCATTGGTGGCCGTTAGCCCCGGTCCGAGCGACTCAAGCAGACCCTTGAGGGCAGGGCGATGGGTATGCTCTGTCGCGTTTCCCGCTGCGAGAGCCTTCTCGATTCGCTTCAGGTAGTCGCGTATGGGATCCAACGTGTCTCCCGGCCCGGAGTGCGGGATCACCTGTGTCGGCCCAAGAGTACTTCCGACCTTCGGCCCGCCGTGGTCCGCCTAAGAGAACCAACAATGTGTGACTGACCGCCCAAGCACCAGACTACAAGAAGCCATAGCCCGGCCCGGCGACGGCATGCCGACGACAGGGCGACCGGGAACGCCCCTCCCGGCGACTTGCTTTAGGAATTGTTACAGTTTATAATTCTCTACATATGGCCTACTACCAGCCACCAAAGCCAGTCGTCGAGTGGGACAATGGCGGTCTCTTCCAGGGTGTCACCATCAAGCGTCAACTGGAGGACGGGAATTGGTACGCCTGGCGCATTCCGTATGACGGCATCGTCACACAAGCCATGGCTGCCGACCTTCTCGAAGTCAGCGTCATGACCATCAACAACTGGGTGAACGCGGGCGATCTGAAGCACCTCAAGGCCCAAGGACAGCCGTCGCTCATTCCCCTCAGCGAGATCAAGAAGGTCCGGAAGGTCTTGCTGGAGTACGGGCGACTCAACCGGAACGCGCTCGGCCGATGACTGCGTTTCTGGGGATAGGCGATGCTGCCCGGCGCCTCGGGTTGTCGGTGGACACGGTCCGCCAATTGGAGAGCTCAGGCCAGCTCAAGGCTGTACGGACCGCTGGCGGTCATCGGCGCTTCGCGCCCGCTGCCCTGGATGCCTGGCTCGCGCGGCAGGGTTCGCGGACTCGGAAGTATCGGCTGGCCCAATCGCCAGCGGGTCGCAGAGTCACTGCCCGGCACCTGCGGGATGAACCGCTTGAAGAAGTCTGGGACGAGCCCGAGCCTGTCGTGAGGCCACAGCCCGCCGCTGCTCCCCCAAAGTCGTATCACGAGGAGCTCCTCGACGAGCTGAGGGCGGCCACGGCGGAGCGCTCCGAACGAAATCGGATTGCTGGGCTGAAGTCCTACGGCGAGTCCCTCGTCCCCTACGGCTCGACCGCCTCGGCTCGCTCTGCCGTGATCGAGACCTTGGAGAGCTACGTAACGGCCCGGCGCCTCCCACCCGCCACGGATGTCTGGGAGGCCCGTAGGGCAATCGGGGCCAGGGTCGAAGCCGTACTGGAGCCCTTCAAGGCCGTCGCGGCGCGTGAGGCAGCAGAGAGGGCTGAGGCAGAGGCCAGGGAAGCGGCCGAGGCGCGTGACGAACAGCGCGTTGAGTCCTTGATCGAGCACGGCAAGTCCCGCGTGCGGTTCGAAACGCTTCGCTGGGAGCATGATGAAGCCGAGGACGCTCAGGCGGAAGTCGAGACTGCGCTGGAGGACGAAGTTGAATCGGGTTGGTCCGAGCGGGACGTGGACGATCTGGTAGACGAAATCCTGGAGAACTGGGAGGAGGAGGACGACTGAGAACCTAGGAAATCCTAGGATCTCGTCCCCTGTAAATGCCCCGTGAAACTCGACGAATTCGTCGCCAAGTGGGACGCCGAGGCAGAGTCTCTCCGCCGCCTCGGCGCGCACGTGGATGGCGCGAAACTCATCGAAGCCATACTAGCCGACCTTCAGTCCCTTGCGCGCTTCAGCGATGCCGAGGCGCTGACGCTGGTCGAGGCCTCCCAAGAGTGCGGCTACTCGCCCGAACACCTCGGCAAACTTCTCCGTGTAGGGACGATCCCAAACGCCGGGCGAAAGAACGCGCCACGGATTCTACGACGCCACCTGCCATACAAGCCCGGCGCGTTGCGCGCGGCGGCGTCCCCCCCCAGACTTCTCGGTGCAACACCCGGGCAGATCGCGCGGGCTGTCGTGACCTCCTCAGGAGACTCATGATGAGCACCGCGCGAAAGCGCCGGTGGAGCTACTCCACCGGCGAACGAGGCCGGAACCGGGTGCGTGCATACCAGCACCCGGACACCGGCCTGATCTTTCTGGAGTTCTCGGACGAAGGCAGGCGACGCCGCGTGGCCCTCGGCCACCGGGTTCAGGATGCCGCCAAGACAAAGGCCGACGAGCTGGCGCTGGCTCTACGCACGAACGAATCGCCGCTCGACGCCGACCCGAGTCTCCGATCGCTCTTTGACAACTACCTGCGTGAGGTGACCCCCCAGAAGGGGGCGGGCACTCAGAAGCATGACCGCCACGCGGCGGAGATGTTCAAGTCGTCGTTCGGAGCGGATCGCCGGGCCTCAACCTTGAACCGGCGCGACTGGGACGCCTTCATTGCCTGGCGCCGAGCAGGCGGCGATACGCGAAAGGGCAAGGCAAAGGGCAGAACGGTCAGTGCGCGAATCGTCGAGTATGATCTCAAGTTCCTTCACGCCGTGCTGAACTGGGCTGTCACGGCACGCGACTCCGCCGGTCGGTACCTGCTCCAACGGAATCCCCTCAAGGGAATGCCATGGCCTAGGGAAGACAGCCCGAGGCGCCCGGCCCTAACCACGAAGGACTACAAGGCTGTTCTCAAGGTGGCTCGGCGGGTGGACGACCGTTGCCCCCTGGCACTGATGCTGGCGCATGAGACAGGACACCGGATCGGGGCTATTCGACTGCTCCGATGGTCGGACCTGGACCTAGGCAGCGCTACCATTCACTGGCGCGGTGAGCAGGACAAGATCGGTTTCGATCACGCGACGCCGCTCAGCAACGCTGCTCTGAAGGCGCTTAGGACAGAGCGACGCAGGCGGGCCGTCATTGGTGACGCGTGGCTCTTCCCTTCTCCAGCCGAAACTGCTCAGCCCTGCTCTCGGCATTTGCTGCGCGACTGGTGGGAACAACTGGAGAAGCTAGCGGAGTTGAAGCACGAGGCCGGTCGTGGATGGCACAGTTTGCGGCGGAAATTCGCCACGGAGCTGAAGGACGTGCCGCTCCCCGATCTCTGCCATCTGGGCGGTTGGAAGGACCCGCAGACGGTCCTGAGATGTTACCAGAAGCCCGATGTAGCCACGATGCGGGCTGCGCTGGCCTCTCGGGCCCGATTGGGAGCCAGGGGCGATCTTGAGCGGGCCAATCGACACCGCGAATCGACACCACGGCCCGCAATCGCACAAACGAAGCGCCCCGCCTGAGGGTCTAACCTCAAGCAGGGCGTCGGTTTCAGCAGAATGGGCCTGGGTAGAGTTGAACTACCGACCTCACGCTTATCAGGCGTGCGCTCTAACCACCTGAGCTACAGGCCCTCCCACCACTCCTGATCACGCGTCCCACTCCCGCCGCGGGCGGCCGCCGCCGCGACGCGGGACGATGTCGTCGTCGTCGTACTCCTCGTCCAATTCCTCGAAATCGTCGAAGTCCTCTTCGTCCTCGTCCAGCTCCTCGTCCAGCTCCTCGTCGTCGAGGTCCTCGTCGTCGAACTCCTTGTCTTCGTCGAACTCGTCGAGGTCCTCGAACTCCTTCTCCTCTTCGTCTTCGCCGCGACGCCCGCGCATCTCGACCCGCGGTTCCGACGCCCTGCGCGCGTTCATCCTGCCCTCCCGATAAGGTTGGAGCCGGCCTTCGGACGCTGCCACATCAATCCACCACCGCCCGGGCGGCCCGGGCGAGTTTCTTCCGTTCGTTCTGGCCGAGGGCACGCTTCCTGAGCCGTACCGCACCCGGCGTGACTTCGATCAACTCGTCGTCCTCGATGTACTCCAAGGCGAGTTCGAGGGTAATGTCCCGGGGCGGTTCAAGCAAGACGGCTTCGTCCGACCCCGACTGGCGCATGTTGGTGAGCCGCTTGCCCTTGGCCGGATTCACGTCCAGGTCACCCGGCCGGCAGTGCTCCCCCACCACCATCCCCTCGTACACCGGCTCCGTCGGGCGCACGAACAGCATCCCCCGCTCCTGCAGGTTAAACAGCGCGAACGCCACCGCGGTTCCCTGCACCATGCTCACCATCACCCCCCGGCTGCGCCCCGCCAGCGGGCCCGCCCACGGCCCGTACTCCAGGAAGCGGTGGTGCATCACGCCGTTGCCGCGCGTATCCGTCAGGAACTCGGAGCGGTAGCCGAACAGCCCCCGTGCCGGGATCCGGAAGGCCATCCGCACCGTGCCGTGGCCGGGATTCCGCATGTCCGCCAGCTCGGCGCGGCGCGGCCCCAGCTTATCCATCACGGTTCCGACGAACGGCTCGGAAATGTCGATCAGCAGCTCCTCGTACGGCTCGTGCATCTCGCCGTCGGGGCCTTCGCGGGTGATCACGCGCGGGCGGGACACCAGGAACTCGTATCCCTCGCGCCGCATCGTCTCCATCAGGATGCCGAGGTGCAGCTCGCCGCGGCCCGCCACGCGGAAGGTGTCGGGCGAATCGGTCTCCTCCACCCGCAGCGCCACGTTCCGCTCGACCTCGCGGAACAGCCGCTCCCGCAGCTGCCGGCTGGTCACGTAGCGGCCGTCGCGCCCGGCGAAGGGCCCGGTGTTGACCGAGAAGTCCACGGTGATCGTGGGCTCCTCGACCGCGATGCCCGCCAGCCGCTCCGGGGTCTCGGGATCGGTCACCGTCTGACCGATCTCGATCCCCTCGAGCCCGGAGAGCGCCACGATCTCGCCCGCCGACGCCTCCTCCACTTCGACCCGGTCCAGCCCCTCGAAGCCGTGCAGCTGCGCGACCTTGGCCCGCGAAAAGGTGCCTTCCGGCACCAGCCCCGGCTCGCCCCACGGCAGCAGCGCCACCGTCTGGCCCGCCCGCACGCGGCCGCGCCCGATCTTCCCGATCGCGATGCGCCCCACGTAGGGCGAATGGTCGAGGGTCGAGACCAGCATCTGGAACGGCCCGTCGAGCGCCTCGGGCGGCGGCACGTAGTCGAGAATGCACTGAAACAGTGGCCGGAGGTCACCCGTCAGCCAGTCAGGGGTACCAGGCACGATGAATGGGTGTAAGGGTGTAGGGTGTGAGGGTGTAGGGACATCGAGGCTTTCTACACCCGACACCCTACCCCCTACACCCGTCTTATCCGGCAACTTCTCAAACGCCACCCCGAAGCGGCTCGAGGCGTACAGGAACGGCGCGTCGATCTGCGCCGACGAGGCCTCCAGATCCATGAACAGCTCGAGGCACTCGTCGTGCACCCGCAGCGGCTCGGCATCGGACCGGTCGATCTTGTTGATCACGACGATGGGCTTCAAGCCCAGCGCCAGCGCCTTGCGCGTCACGAACCGGGTCTGCGGCATCGGCCCCTCGGCCGCGTCCACCAGGAGCAGCACCCCGTCCACCATCTTGAGGATCCGCTCGACCTCGCCGCCGAAATCCGCGTGCCCCGGCGTGTCCACGATGTTGATCTTGGTCTCGCCCCAGCGCACCGCGGTGTTCTTGGAGAGGATGGTGATCCCGCGCTCCCGCTCGAGCGGGTTGGAATCCAGCACCCGCTCCATCACCTGCTGGCCGGCGCGGAAAACGCCCGCCTGGCGCAGCATCATGTCCACGAGAGTCGTCTTCCCGTGGTCGACGTGGGCGATGATGGCGATGTTGCGGATGTGCACAGGAAACCGCGCTGGCTGGGAACCTAGAATTCGGGTCTCATATGGTGGCGGGCGGCAAGCTAGGGGGGTGCCGGAAATGGCGCAAGGCCTTACGGGGAGGTGATCAAGTGACGGGGTGATGGAGGTGATGAGGTGATGATGGGCGATCGTGATCACGTCATCACTTCATCACCTCCATCACGTCATCACCTCCCCGTGATGTCGGCGTCCTCCTCGTGCCAGGCCGTCTCCTGCTCCATCTGGATGGTCACATGCTGAATCCCGAACGCCCGCACCCGCCGGCAGATTTCCTCCAGCGCGGCCTGGTGCCGCCCCGGATCCGGCACCGTGGCGTGCGCGCTCATCGCCACCATCCCGTTGCTCACCGTCCACACGTGGACGTCGTGCACGTCGGAGACGCCGGCCACCGCAGCGATCGCACCGCGCAGGTCGGGGAGCGACACGTGCGGCGGCGCAGCCTCGAGCAGCACGTCCACCGACTCCCCCACCAGCCGCACCGCGCTGACCAGGATCAGCGCGGCGATGACGATCGAGATCAGCGGGTCGGCCGGCCGCCACCCGGTGGCGAGGATGATGCCGGCCGCGACGATCGTGCCGATGGACCCCAGCGTATCACCCAGGATGTGCAGGTACGCAGCCCTGGTGTTGAGATTCTCGTCTCGCGCCCGGTGCAGCATCACGACCGCCACGACGTTGGCGGCCAGGCCGAGGACGGCCACCGCCAGCATCAGGCCGGAGCGGATCTCCAGCGGCTGGTGCAGCCGGCCCAGGGCCGCGACGACGATCCACACGGTGACGCCGATCAGCAGCGCCCCGTTGAACAGCGCGGCGAGGATCTCCAGCCGGTAGTAGCCGAACGACTTCTCCGCGGTGGGCGGCCGCCGCGCGATCCACAGGGCGAACAGCGAGAGGCCGAGCGCGCCCGCGTCGGTCACCATGTGCCCGGCGTCCGCGAGGAGGGCGAGGGAGTGCGACAGCAGCCCGCCGCCCATTTCGGCGACGGCGATGACCACGGTCAGCACCAGCGCCCAGGTGAGGGCGCGCGCGCTTTCGGGCCGCTGGGGCGGCTGGACGCAGCCCGACTCGCTCACCGACCGGCCAAGATGCGGCGCCAGACAATCACGTGTAGCTTGCCACCCCGGACATGAACGACGGCTCCTGGCAGTCGGTCGCTGCGCGACTCGGCGTGGTCGCGCTCCTCGTCGTGGCGAACGCGTTCTTCGTCGCCGCCGAGTACGCGCTCGTCGCATCGCGGCGTACGCGCATCGAGGCGATGATACGGCGGGGCGACGCAAAAGCCAAGCTGGCGCGCCGCGCCCTGCTCGCCCTCGACCGCTCGATCTCCGGTACGCAGCTGGGCATCACGCTTGCGAGCCTCGGCCTCGGATGGGTCGGCGAGCCGACCATCGCCCACACCCTCGAGGGGCTGTTCGTCTCCCTCCCGCGCACGCTGGCGTTGCTCGCCACACACGGCTTCGCCGTCACCATCGCCTTCCTCTTCATCACCTACCTCGACATCGTCCTGGGCGAGCTGGCGCCGAAGGCGCTGGCTCTCCTCTACCCCGAGCGCACGAGCCGCTGGCTGTCGGGCCCCCTCATCGCCTTCACCACCGCCACTAACCCGTTCATCTGGCTGCTGCGGGGAAGCGCGAACCTGGTCCTCAAGCTGTTCGGCCTGCGCGCGCCCACCACGCTGGAGCGCCTGCACTCCGCCGAGGAGCTGCGGATGCTGGTGGACCAGAGCGCCAAGGCCGGGAGCCTCGACCGCGACGACGCGCGGCTGCTGGCGGGGGTGTTCGAGTTCTCCGAGAAGACCGCGCGCGACGTGATGACCCCGCGCACCGCGATGGCTGCCCTCCCGGCCACCGCGACCCTCGGCGAGGCGGCGGACCGCATCGCCGCGGCGCGGCGCTCGCGCTATCCGGTGAGCGGCGCTTCGCTCGACGACATCGTGGGCATCGTGCACGCCAAGGACGTGCTCGCCGCGCTGCGCAGCCCCGGCCCGCCGAAGCCGCTGATCGAGCTGATGCGGCCGGCCCACTTCGTCCCCGGCTCGCGCGAGGTCGAGGACGTGCTCGCCGACATGAAGCTCAAGAGCGTCCACATGGTCATCGTGCTCGACGAATTCGGGGGCACCGCGGGGCTGGTGACGATGGAGGATCTGCTCGAGGAGATCGTCGGGCAGATCTACGACGAGTACGACCGGCCGGCGGAGCTGCGGGCCAGCGGCGCGCTGCACGCCCCTGGCGCCGCGCACGCCGGCAGTCTCACCCTGGCCGAGGTGAATGCCCGGTGCGGCCTGGCGCTCGCCAGCGAGGACTACTCGACGCTCGGCGGGTATCTGTTCGGAAAGCTGGGGCGGCTGCCGAAGGCGGGAGACCGCGTACCCGTCGACGGCGGCGTGTTCGAGATTGCGGCAATGGACGGACGGCGCGTTGGTGAGGCGAGATTCGTACGGGGAGGTGAGAAGGTGATGACGTGATGAGGGTGATGAGGTGAGCGGGCGCATCATTACCTCCTCACATCATCACTTCATCACCGCATCACCTCCCCGTATTCTCAGCACGATTTCGCTCGCCACTTTCACGGCCTCCTTCATCGACGACGCGTCCGCGATGCCCTTTCCGGCAATGTCCAGCGCCGTCCCGTGGTCCGGCGACGTCCTCGGCACCGGCAGGCCGAGCGTCACGTTCACGGCGTGGCCGAACGACGCCACCTTGATGGCCGTCATGCCCACGTCGTGATACGGAGCCAGGACCGCGTCGAATTCCCCCTTCATCGCCCGCACGAACACGGTATCGGCCGGCAGCGGCCCGGCGATGCCGAGCGTGCGGGCGGCGGGGCCCAGCACCCGCTCCTCTTCATGCCCGAACAGACCGCCTTCGCCCGCATGCGGGTTCAGCGCGCACAGGGCGAGCCTCGGCTCGGGCAGGCCGAACCACGACGTGAGAAAGCTCCGGGTCACGCGCCCCACGTCCACGATCCGCTCCGGCGTGAGGATGGACAGCGCGTCCCTGAGCGGCAGGTGGGTGGTGACCAGCACCACGCGCAGCCGGTCCGACGCCAGCATCATCGCCACCTGCCGGGCGCCGGTCAGCTCGCGCAGCAGCTCGGTGTGCCCGGGGAAGCGATAGCCGGCCGCGTTGAGGGCGCGCTTGTCGCCGGGCCCCGTCACGATCGCGTCCACCCGGCCTTCCTTCCACAGCTGCACCGCCGCTTCCACCGCGCGGCCGGTGAGCCTCCCCGCGAGCGCCACCGCCGCCTCGCCGCCCGAGCCACCCCCGTCCCAGCGACCCACACCCGCCGCGTGCGCCGCGCCGATGCCGGCAATCACATCGTCGGGACCGATGATCGTGACCTCGACGTCGGCCGCGCCGACGGCCGCGGCCGCGACCTCCGGCCCGATCCCGCGAGGGTCGCCCACCGTGATGGCGAGCCTGGGCAGGGAAATGGCGGCCTCCATCAGATGGCGGTGGTGAGGGAGCGGAGGTCAGAACAGTTGCGAGACGCCGAACTCACATCCTGACGCTCACGTACGTCTGGTTCCGCAGCGAGCGGAGCAGCTCCTGAATGCCCTTCTGCTGCGCCATCCGCTGCCGCAGCGAGTCCCGCAGGTCCTCGAACGTATAGTCCCGCTCGGGCTGCTGGTCGGTGAGAATGGCCACGACGAACTTGATGCGGTTCGCCGACTCGACGCCGGTGGCGAACGGCGGTATCACCTTGCCGATGGTCGCCGAGTCGAACGCCGCGGCGTAAATCGCCGGCAGCTTGGCGCGCTCGACGGAATCGACATGTATCTGCTCGGTGGTGTCGGCGTAGAGCGCCGCCAGTGAGTCGAAGTTCGCCCCCGCGCGGAGCAGGGCCGCCACCGAGTCGGCCAGCAGGCGCGCCACCGCCTGGTTGATGGAGTCGATCGCCGGCACGAAGAGGATGTGGCGCGCCTTGATCTCCCCCGGCTGCACCCGCTCGACCTTGATGATATGGTACCCGAACGGCGTCTCCACCGGCTCCGAGACCTCTCCCTCGCGCATCCTGAAGGCGACGTGGTCGAACGCATCGACCATCGCGCCGCGCCGGAACCATCCGAGGTCGCCCCCCTGCTCCCGGGAGCCCGGGTCCTCCGAGTAACGCCGCGCCAGGGTCTCGAAGTCAGCGCCATGCCGGAGCTGGACCAGCACCGACTCCGCGCGGGCCAGCGCCGCGGCCTTGGCCTGCGCCGTGGGCCGCGGCGCGACCACGATCTGCTTGAAGAAGACCATCGCCGGCCGCTTCTGGCGCTGCCCCAAGGTCTGCTGCCAATCCTGGAAGGCCTGGCGCAGCTCGGGCGTCGACACGCTGACCGGCTTGAGCTTCCCGTCCTGCCGCAGCTTGTTCAGGTACGCGTCCTGGTATTGGGAGCGCCGTTGCTGCTCCGCCAGCCAGCGACGCCACTCCTCGGGCGTGCCGAAGCCCGCCGTCGCAATGGAAGTGCGGAACTCCGCCTCGGTGCGGTACTGGTCGCGGATCGACCGGGCCTGGTCGTCCGCCTTGCTCAGCACGTCGGCATCGTTCACCGAGATGGACGTGTCGCGCCGCGCCTTCTGGTAGAGCACTTCGTCGTCGATCATGCCCTCCAGAATCTGCCGGCGCAGCGCCATACGGCCGGCGGAATCGGGCGGCAGCTGCAACCCGTTCTGCGCCTGCTGGATGAGCAGCTTCTCCTGGATATCCGACAGGAGGATGGACTGCGTGCCCACGACCGCGACGACGCGGTCGATCAACTGCGGCGCCTGCTGGGCCCGGAGGCGCGCGGGCGCGATCGCGAGGATCAGTGCCCAGACGGCGACGCGCGCGCGCCCCATCGCCCTACTGGATCCGCTTGGAGGGGCTGGGTACCGCCGGCTGGCGGCCCGATTGCCCCTGGCTGCCCATCGGCGGCCCGGCGGGTGCCGGCGTCATCTGGGGCATCCCACTCGGCGTGGTCGGACCCCGCAGCTCGGTCGCCTGAGCCAGCGCCCGGTCCACGCCCGAGGCCGAGATCTCCCACCGGCCGCGCTCGCGCAGCACGTCGGACAGGAACGGCGGCACCTCGAAGAACGGATGCGCCGTCGGCTCGGAAACGAGCCCCGAGAAGTACTGGTCCACCCGGTGCGCGGCCGCGTCCGTCCGGCTGCGCCGCGCGGCCGTGTCCGCGGCCAGCGACTCCGGAGCGACCCCCAGGTGGGACTCCATCGTCGCGACGTCATCGCGGAACAGTTGGCGGATGGTGTCGCGGTCCGACGCGGTGAGCGTGATGTGCCGCGCCGCCGCAGCCTTGATCATCATCTGGTTGCGCACCACGGTCTGGATGAACTGCGTCAGCGTCGAATCGGGCAATTGACCCAGGGCCGCCCGCGTCTGTGGCGGGAACGCCTGGAGCCAGAGGGCGAAGTCGCGCAACGTGAGCTTCCCGCCCCGGTAGGTGGCGAGCACGCGCCCGCTGGTCTTGGCATCCCGCATGTTCTGCGCGGCCAGGCGTGCCGCCGCCGCGGCCGAGCTCCGGACCTTGATCCCGGTCTCGCGGGTCACGCTGTCGGCGTACAGCGAGTCGAGGTGCTGCATGACCACGCCCCGCAGGCCGATCGCGAACGAGTCGCGCACCTGCTCGAGGGTCGGGCGCCAGATGATGTGGTAGCCCCAGGGCGTCTGCACCGGATCCGACATCTGGCCGGGCTTCAAGGTCCACGCCGCGTCCTCGAACGTCTTGACCAGGCTTCCGCGCGCCACGAGTCCCAGCGACCCGCCGCTCTTGGCGCTGCCCGGGTCATCCGACTTCTGGGCCGCGAGCTTGGCGAAGTTCGCGCCATGCCGGAGCTGCGCCAGGTAGCCTTCGGCGACCCGACGCTTCGCCGCCTTGAGTTCCGCCGTCGTGTCCTGCGAGACCCGAACCAGGATGTGGTCGAGCCAGCGCAGGTTCCCCGCGTTGTAGGCGCTATCGACCTGCCGGGCGGTCACCTGCGCGCGCACCGCAATCACCGTGTCGTGGTAGCGGTCCGCGATGCGCTGCATCACGGCCGGCCAGTTCGCCGCCATCACGGTCGCGCTGTCGAGGAGACTGTCGCCGCGCGCGGCGGCCTGGCCGAGCAGCTGGTAGTCCACCCAGATGTCAGCGAGGCGGTCCACGATCTCCCGCCGCAGGGGCACCTGCTTGACCGGCGCAATCAGCTCCGCCAGCTGGTTGACCGTCAGTTCCTGGCTGCCCACCCGGGCGACGACATCCTGGTGAGCGGACAGGGCGTCACGCAGGCCGGAGCAACCGGCGAGCGCACATACGGAAAGCACCGCGAAGCGGCGAAGCATCGTGTCTCCTATCGGGTTGTCTCGTCTACCGCGCGCGACAGCGCACGCACCAGCCCCGCCACGAGCGGCATGCCGCCGAGCCGGCGGAGCTTCATCACCAGGGGCGCAGCCCGCCGCACGTCGGCGTCGAACTGCACCTCGTCCATCGCGGCGGTGAGATTCGCGAGCCGCGGGACCGCGCCGGCGCGGAAGACCAGTCGCGCTTCCTCGCCGCGCACCAGAACCGTTTCGAGGCCGAGACGCGCGCCGATCACCCGCAAGTGGGTGAGTGCTACGAGCGCCTCGGCCTCGGCGGGAGGCCGGCCGAACCGGTCCACCATTTCCTCCCGCAACTGTTCAATTTCGCCACTCGCCTGGCTGCGCGCCAGACGCCGGTACAAGTCGAGCTTCGCGGCGTCGTCCGGGACGTAGGCGTCGGGCAGCAGCGCGGCCCGGTCGAGCAGCACTTCCGGCGGCGCGGCGCTCAGCCCCCGGGCTTCGCCCTTGAGGCTCCGCACGGTGTCCTCCAGCATCCGCAGGTACACCTCCACGCCCACCGACAGGGCGAAGCCCGACTGCTCCGCGCCGAGGATGTTCCCCGCCCCCCGGAGCTCGAGATCCTTGAGCGCGATCCGGTACCCGGCGCCCAGCTCGGTGTAGTGCACCAGCGTCTGGAGCCGCGCCTCGGCCGCGGCATCCACGTCGTCGGGCACCAGCAGGTAGCAGTAGGCGCGGCGGTGGCTGCGCCCTACCCGGCCGCGCAGCTGGTACAGCTGCGCCAGGCCGAGCTGCTCGGCGTGGTGCACGATCATGGTGTTGGCGTTCGGCACGTCGAGCCCCGACTCGACGATCATGGTCGAGCACAGCACGCCCACCTCGCCGGAGACGAAGCGCCGCATCACGTCGTCGAGGTCGCGCGCGCGCATCTCGCCGTGCGCCAGGCCGATCGCGGCGCGGGGCGCCAGCCGCCTGATCCGCTCGACCATCGTCTCGATCGTCTCGATCCGGTTGTGCACGAAGTACACCTGGCCGCCGCGGTCGAGCTCGCGCGCGATGGCCTCCTCGAGCAGCTCGTCGTCCCACGGCTCCACGAAGGTCAGCACCGGCGAGCGGTCGCGCGGCGGCGTCTCGATCAGGGTGAGATCCCGCAGCCCGGCGAGGGAGAGCTGGAGGGTGCGCGGGATCGGCGTGGCGGTGAGGGTGAGCACGTCCACCGCGAGGCGCAGCTTCTTCAGCCGCTCCTTGTGCTCCACGCCGAAGCGGTGCTCCTCGTCCACCACGATGAGGCCGAGGTCGTGGAAGACGACGTCGGGCGACAGCAGGCGGTGTGTCCCGATCACGACGTCGAGCGTGCCCGCGGCCAGGTCCGCGAGCGCGGCCCGCTGCTCCCTGGCGGTGCGGAACCGCGACAGCGTCACCAGGCGCACCGGGTAGTCGGCCAGCCGCTCGCCGAAGGTGCGGCCGTGTTGCTCCGCCAGAATCGTGGTGGGCGCGAGCACCGCCACCTGCTTGCCCGCCGTCACCGCCTTGAACGCGGCACGCACCGCAATCTCCGTCTTGCCGTACCCCACGTCGCCGACGATCAGGCGGTCCATCGGGCGCGCGGCCTCCATGTCCGCCTTCACCTCCTCCGTCGCCTTGCGCTGGTCGGGCGTGTCCTCGTAGAGGAAGGAGGACTCCAGCTCGCGCTGCCACTTGCCGTCGGGCGGGAAAGCGAACCCCGGCGCGAGCCGCCGCCGAGCGTAGAGGTCCAGCAGCTCCACCGCCTGGCGGTGGGCCGACTCCTCGGCCTGGCGCCGCACCCGCGCCCAGCGCTTGCCCCCCAGGTGGTCGAGCCGCGGTGGTGGGGTATCGCCCCCGTCGCTGTCTACGCCGCGGTAGCGCTCGAGCTGGTCGATCCGGTACAGCGGCACGTGCAGCAGGTCGCCGCCGTGGTACTCGACGGCCGCGACCTCCAGCGTGCCGTCGGCGACGGAGATGGTCTGCATCCCGCGGTAGATCCCGATTCCGTGCTCGAGGTGGACCACCGCGTCGCCCGGCTTCAGGGCCGCGACGGCGCCCACCGGCGAGGCCTGCCGGTAGCGGCGCGGCCGCCGGATCCGGCGCGCCCGCCGGAAGATCTGGTGATCCGTGAACACCACGAGGCCCGGAAGCGCGAAGCCGCCGTCGAGCGCGCCCACGGCGAGATGGAGCCGCTCGGGGAAACGGCTGCCTTCGCCCAGCAGCTCCTCGAGGCGTTCGAGCTGCCCCTCGTTGTCGCACAGCACCAGCGCCTCGACCCCTTCGGGCGGCCGGAGCCGGGCGAGGTCGCGGCCGATCTCGAGCGGCGGCGCGACCGGGAGCCGCTCGCCGTCGGGGGCACCGAGCGCCAGCCGGGCGAAGCCGCCGCGAGCCTCGATCCACGCCCCGGGCTCGACCAGCAGCTCCGCGCGGGGCGGCACCTCCTCGCCGAGCCGCCGCGCGATGGCCGCGTGGTGCTCGGCCTCAGCCCACGCGCGGCGCACGTCCTCCTCCTGGCGCGCGACGTCGTCCTCGACGAGCAGGGTCCCCGCCGGGAGCAACTCGAACAGGCCGCGCCGCACGTCGCCAGGCACGTCGCCCAACGCCGCCCGTGGATCCACGGGCAGGACGGTGACCCGCTCCGCCGGCCCGGTCGAGCGTTGGGTCGAGAGATCGAAGGCGCGCAACGCGACGCACGCGTCGTCCCAGAACTCCGCGCGGGCGGGTTGGGTCATGCCGAAGCCGTACACGTCCACGATCCCGCCGCGCACCGAATACTGCGCGACGTCGGTCACCATCGGGACGCGCGCGTACCCCATCCGCTCCAGCCGGCCCACCGCTTCCCGGAAGGACGCGCCCGCCACCAGCTCGAGGCGGGCCGCCTCCAGCGCCGCGGGAATGAGCGTGCGCTCCGCCGACGCGCGGGCCGTCGTGACGATCGCCCGCACCGCGCCGCGATTGAGCCGCTCCAGCGTCTCCACCCTCTCGCCGGCGATCTCGTAGTGCGGCTCGTCCTCGCCGAGGCCCTCACGCTGCGGGTAGAGGGCGACCTGCTCGTCGGTGAGCAGCACGGTGAGGTCCGCCAGCCACCGCTCGGCATCGACCGGCGAGGCCGCGACGACGACGGTGAGCAGCTCCGGCCGCTGCATGGCGAGTGTCGCCACCAGGACCGCGCCCGACGAACCTGGCAGCGGCGCCAGCGCGCCGTACGCGCGCGGCTCGCGCACTCGGCGCAGCAGCTCCTCGACCGCGGGGAGGGCGCGGAACGCGGCGGCGAGACGCGGCAGTGGCATAGGCTACGCGCGAGCCTCGAGGACGCCCGCCGCCGCCAGCGATTCGGCCGCGAGGAGGAGGATCGCGGCGGCCAGCAGCCAGCCGGTAAGCTCGCTGCGGCCGGCCCCGCGGAACCGCTCGGCGGCGTACGCCTTCGGGCTCGCCGCCAAGGTCAGGCGGGCCCCCGGAAAGAAACCGGCGAGCTCCGACGCCGCAGCCCGCCGGAGATCCGACTCGCGTGGGTCGGGCGCGACGACCAGCGCGCCCGCGGTGTCGCCGGCCGCGAGGAGGAAGTACACGCCCGGCTCGGCAGGCGCCGGAATCGAGCGTGCACCTTCCACGCGGCGCACCACGCCCCCGTTCGGCGCCAGCGCCGTAATGTTGTCCGGCAGCGCCACCGGGTCGCCGGGCGCCGCCTCGAGCAGTCCCTCGTCGCCGCGGGCCAGCCGATTGACCAGGACGCCGACGAACGGCACGAACCCACTCGCGAGGGGCAGCGACGTCTCCTCGGGCACCAGCCGGCTGGCGACGACCACGGTGCGGCCGGACCGCACCAGCCAGGGGTCGCCACCCGCGCGGGCGAGCACGCTGCGCGGCGCGGCATCGCTCGACGCCTCCAACCGGTAGCGGCGTTCGACCCGCGCGCCGTTGATCTCGGGCAGGCGCGGCGCCGAGAGCGTGTCCTCGCGCTCGACCCGCGGCCCGAAACGCCACGGCACGCCGGCGGCCGCCAGAGCGCGGTTGGCGGTCCCCAGCCCGACCGGATCGCGCGGGGGAAGCACCACTGCGGCGCCGCCCGGCGCGGCGGCGGTGGGGCCGAGCCGCACGGCGCCCGCCGTGCCGGGGTGGACCTGGCCCGCCCGCGCGAGCGCGCCCAGGGCCTCCGCGAGGAACGGCCCCGTCTCGGCCGGATCCCACGAGACGGTGGCGGGTGGCACGATACGAACGGCGAACGGACGGCGGTCGTCGGCCCTGAGCTCGTCCGGCTCGAGGCTCACCTCACCGGCGGCCCACCCGGCGGACGGGGCCGTGACCGGGAGCAGGGCGACGTCTCGCGCGGCCACGAGCGAGCGGGCGCCCGCACGCCCTCCCACCGTAACGGTCAACGCGACCCTGGTGCCGGGCGGCTCGGGAGCGCCGCCGATCACGGCCGCCACCGCGCCGCTCCCCACCAGCCAGGTTGCGGGAGTGGCGCGGGCCGACACCACCGCGCGGTTGGCCGGCGGGTCCGCCACCGGATGGTAGACCAGCAGCGACAGCCCAGAGGCCGCGCTGTCCGGGGCCCCGAACGCGGTGCGCTGGATGTCCGAGAGCAGGTGGATCTCACCGCGCGCGTATCCCGAGGCGCGCACCAGGCGCGCCGCGGTCGCGACCGCGGCCGAGAGGTCGAGCCGCAGCGGCTCGGGCTGCGCCGCCGCGACCACGGCCAGCAACTCTTCCCGCGAGCCCCGGCGCGCGACGCCGTCGGCGCCGATCAGCCAGAGCGCATCGGACGGCTGCGCCGCACGGAGCGTTTCCCGGGCGCGGGCCGCGAGATCGTCGAACGTCCGCGCTCCGCCCGAGACCGCGCCGGACGAGAGCGAGTGGTCGAGGATCAGAACCAGGGCCGTCGGCTCGTGACCGGCGCCGACCCTCGCGGGCACCACCGGTCGCCCCGCGGCGAGCGCGACCAGCACTACCGCCGCCACGCGCAGCAGCAGCAGGAGCAGATGGCGCAGTCGGATGGTGCGCTGTGCCTCCCGCTCCGTCTGGCGCAGGTAGCGCATCGCCGGGAACTCGACGTCGGAAGGCCGGCGGCGCTGGAACAGGTGGAGCAGTGGCGGGACCAGGCCAAAGCCGAGCAACAGGAGCGCGAACGGCTGGAGGAAGACCATCAGCCCAACCGGGCCCTCCCCTGGGCGGCCTGCCGGAGCGCGAGGCCGAACGGGGTCGCCGTGGACACGTGGTGGTAGGCGATCCCGCCGCTGCGTAACGACCGGCGCCACGCCGCTATCACGCGCTCGACGGTGGCGTGATAGTCACGCCTGAGGTCGCGCGGCGATGCGATCACGCCTTCGCGCGTCTCCGGATCCACGAACCGCGCCTGGCCCGCCGCCACCAAATCCACCTCCGCCGGATCCATCAGGTGAAACACCGCCACGTGGTGGCCCCGGTGCCGCAGGTAGCGCAGCGCCAGCAGCACCAGGTCCCGATCCACCAACAGGTCGGAGATGAATATCACGAGGCCCCTGCGCCGCAGCAGCCCCGTCACCCGACCGAGGGCCCGCTCCGCCGCGGTCCCGCCCCCCGGCGCCAGATCCAGGAGCGCACGCACCAGCAGGTGCCACTGCCCGGGACGCGAGCGCGGCGCGATCGCGCAGCGCACCTCGTCGTCGAAGCCGATCAGCCCGGTGGCGTCGCGCTGGCGGAGCAGCACCAGCGCGAGTGCCGCGGCCAGTCGCGTCGCGTAGTCGAACTTGCTGAGCCGGCGCTCGGGGTCGCCGGACCAGTCCATCGAGCGGGACACGTCCAGCACGATCGTGGCCCGGAGGTTGGTTTCCTCCTCGTACTGCTTGACGTAGAGGCGATCGCGGCGCCCCACGACCTTCCAGTCCAGGTAGCGCAGCTCGTCGCCCGGTTGGTACGGCCGGTGCTCCGCAAACTCGACTGAGAACCCCCGGTACGGCGAGCGGTGCAGCCCCGACAGGAAGCCCTCGACCACCCCCTCGGCCACCAACTCGATTCCGCCGAGCGCGCTAACCTCAAGCGGGTCGAGCAGATCCGGCCGATCGCGCGCTACGCCGAAGGCGGAGGCCACAGGTTGTCACCAGGACAGGACACACCTCAAAGGTAGACGCGACCTGTGTAACGTGCCAAGTGGTTGAAGAATTGGCAGTTGGCCGCGCCACGCATGTTGGCACGCTCTATGCCGCTACACGTGGTTGGACCTCGTGTCCGGAGGAGATATGTTCAGCCGCACTATGATCGGCGCCACTTTCGCGCTCGCAGGGCTCCTCGTGGCGGGGCAGCCCGCTCGAGCCGCCGCCCGGGCGCTTAGCGAGCCCCCTGGAGTCAGGATCTGGACCAATCACGGTGAAGTGTACCAGCACGCCGAGCGGGTCCAGGTGTTCTTCCGCACCGAGCATGACGCCTACGTGACCGTGCTGCGCGTCGACACGGACGGCCGGGTGCGCGTTCTGTTTCCGCTCCAGCCCGGCGACCCCAATCTGGCGCGGGGCGGCGAGACGTACACCGTGCCCGGTGTGGACGACCACGACGCGTTCCTCGTGGACGATGCCCCGGGCGTGGGGTACGTCTATGCCGTGGCGAGCCAGGACCCGTTCGACTACGGCGCCTTCGCCGCGAACGACCAATGGAGTTTCCAGACGGACGCCAACCTGAGCGACGGCAGGATCCACGGCGACCCGGCCGCGTCGCTGCAGGAGCTGGTCCAGCACATCATGCCGGACGGGTACGCCAACTACGACACGCACTTGCTGCCGTACGACGTCGAGCAGCAGTACGACTACCCCCGGTTCCTGTGCTACGACTGCCATGCCTATACGCCGTATGCGTACTGGGACCCATACTCGGTGTGGTGCCCGCAGTTCTCGCTGGCGGTGTACTTCAACCCGTTCTACTTCTACCCGAGCTACTGGTACCCGACGCGCTATTACGGCGGAACCAACGTCGTGTACGTGCGGCGGGGACTGGTTGGCCAGCAGTACCTCTTCCGGCCGCGGACTGGCCAAGCCGCACCGTACACCGTCTACCGCGACCGGTCCGGCGCCGGGATGCAGCCGCCGACCGGCGGCGTGCGCGGCGTAGACGTCGGCGGCGTGGGGAGCGTCCCCGCGCCGACCGGCCGGAGGACGGTGGGGGGCGGGGTCGCGCCGGGCGCGGCCGCCGGGGCGCGGCAACCTGCGATGGGCGCTTCCCAGGAAGCTGGACGGGCCGCCATGCGCGAGGCCGTACCTGCGCCGGTCACCAACCCGCGAGTGGTAGGGCCTTCAGCGACGCGGCAGTCGGGCCAGGACATCGCGCCGGTACAGGCTCGCCAACGCGGTGTGTACATCGATGCGGGCGCGCGCCAGAGCGCGGCACCAGCCACGGCCGGCGGTGCGGCATCGCCGGCGAGCAGGCGCTTCATCTCCCAGGGCGCGTCGGCGCAGGGCTCACCTGGCTCACCCCGGTCCGGCGGCGGCACCGGCTCGGCATCGCCGGCCGCGCGGGCGGCGCCACGCGCCGCTCCGGCACCCCGGTCCGCGCCCGCCTTGGTGCGACGGCGTAGGTGACGGGTGGAGGCGCCACTCTGGCGCCCCACCGCGCGAATCTTCCCGATGCGCCCGGTCGTTACGGCCGGGCGCATCCGCTTCTTGGGGCTAGGGATTAGGGGCTAGGGACTAGGAACTGCCCTCTCCCTAACCCCTAGCCCCCAACGCGCCGCGCTCGGATATTGGCCGTACCATGATCCGAATCGGACCGGCCGGCTGGTCGTACCCCGACTCACCGGGGCACGTATACCCGGCCGGCGTGCCTGCGCGGTTCGACGCCCTGCATTTCCTCGCCGCCTACTTCGACACCATCGAGGTCAACTCGACCTTCTATCGGCCGCAGCCCGCCCGCACCTTCGCATCGTGGGTCAGGCGCGTCGCCCATAATCCGCAGTTTCGCTTCACGGTGAAACTGTGGCAGCGCTTCACGCACGAGCGCGCCACGCCTTGGACCGAAGCGGAGGTCCGGCAGGTCACGGACGGGCTGCAGGTGCTGCGCGATGCCGGGAGGCTCGGGGCGCTGCTCTCCCAGTTCCCGTGGTCGTTCAAGCCGGGCGCCGCCGGACGCGACACGCTCGCCCGGCTGGCCGAGACGTTCCGCGCGTGGCCCCTGGTCGTGGAGGTCCGGCACGGCGGCTGGGGGCAGCCCGAGGAGCTCGGCCAGCTCCGTGACCTCGGCGTCGGGATCGCGAACATCGATCAGCCGCTGATCGGGCAGTCGCTGACACCCGCCGCACACGCCACGAGCAACGTCGGCTACGTGCGGTTCCACGGCCGGAACTACGAGCACTGGTTCGGGGAGCAGGACGACGTCGCGCAGCGCTACGACTACCTGTATTCCGCCAAGGAGCTGGCGCCGTGGGTGGACCGAATCCGCGCGCTGGCGGGTACGGAGGGGGTGGCCGACGTGTATGTGATCACCAACAACCACTTCGAGGGGAAGGGACCGGCCAACGCGCTGATGCTCCGCGCCATGCTCGAGCGCGGGAAGGCGAAGGCGCCGCCGGTCCTGTTCGCCACCTATCGGAACGAGCTGGAGCCCTGGGCCGAGCCGGCGGAGGACGAGCCCGCCGACGACATGAGGCTGCTGTGACGGAGTCGGTGCGCTGGCGTTACCTCCTGGGCTTCGGTGCCCTGCTCCTCGTGCTCGCCGTGGTCGGCGGCGTCGCCTACCGGACCGCGAGTGCCGCGGCCGGCGCCGTACTGGACTCGCGCGAGGTCGGCGACGAGCTGGTCAGGTTCGGGGAACTCCTGTCGCGCATGGACGAGCAGCAGGACGTCCTGCAGAGCTTCGCAATCACCGGGCAGACCCCGTCTCTCGCGCGGCGTGATTCCGCCCTGGCGCGCGTACCGACGTTGCTGAGCGAGCTGAGGGTGCTGGCCCGCCCCGACACCCTGGAGTTGCGGGCGCTCGACTCGCTCGAGGCACAGGTGCGCGCGCAGATCGCCTACGGACCCGAGTTGATCCGGCTCAGGTCCACCCGCGGAGCGTCCGTCGCCTCACAAGCCGTGTCAGTCGGCCCGGGCGCGCGCATGAGCGACGCCATCCGGACCCGGGTGCGGGATCTGGAACGGAAGCACGTCATGGAGCGTGAGCAGAACCAGGCCCGGCTTCTGGCTGATGCGCACGCCACCCGCTGGGTCGTAGTCGCGGGCTGGCTGGTGGCCCTGCTCGCGGTGGCGGCGGCCAGCGTGATGGCGCACCGCGGTCTGGCGTCGCGCGAGCGCGCCGAGGTCAAGGTGCGGGAGCTGGCCGACGAGCTGCAGGACCTCTACGACCACGCGCCGGTGGGCTACCACTCGCTCGACGCGCACGGGATCTTCGTGCGGATGAACCAGACGCAGCTGGCGTGGCTCGGCTACGCCCGGGATGACATCGTGGGCCGGATGCGGTTCTCCGACCTGCTGGCGCCCGCCAGCCGCGAGGGGTTCGAGCTCAGCTTCGAGCGGTTCAAGGCGACCGGCGCGATACGCGACCAGGCCTACAACCTGTTCCGCAAGGACGGGACTATCCTGCCGATCCTGCTGAGCGCGTCCGTGGTCCGCGACGCCGAGGGGCGCTACGTGATGTCGCGCGGGATCAGCGTGGACGTGACCGAGCGCCGCCGGATGGAGGCGGAGGTCCAGACCCTGAGCGGCCTGCTGCCCATCTGCGCCAGCTGCAAGAAGATCCGCGACGACCGCGGCTACTGGAGCCAGATCGAGACATTCATCAGCGCGCACTCCCAGGCCGAATTCAGCCACGGCCTGTGCCCGGATTACCTGCACCGCCTCTACCCGGAGTTCGCCGAGAAGCCCGAGGCGTAGCCGCTCCGGCGGCGCGGACGCGCCGAGCCTCTTTTGACGTCTGCAGGCGGCCGACTCGCGACCACTCGCAACTCGGCGTCTCGCAACTATTCCGACTTCCGCGAGCTATCTTTCTGCGCTCTATGGATGCCGCCCGCATCAGGAACTTCTGCATCGTGGCCCACATCGACCACGGCAAGTCCACCCTCGCCGACCGCCTGATCGAGGCCACGGGGACGCTGAGCCGCCGGGAGATGCGCGACCAGGTCCTCGACACGATGGACCTGGAGCGCGAGCGGGGCATCACCATCAAGCTGAACGCGGTGCGGATGGCCTATACCGCGCGCGACGGCCAGCAGTACGAGTTGAACCTCATCGACACGCCGGGCCACGTGGACTTCACCTACGAGGTGTCGCGCTCCCTCGCGGCGTGCGAGGGCGCGATCCTGGTGGTGGACGCCGCGCAGGGCGTGCAGGCGCAGACGGTCTCCAACCTGTTCCTCGCCCTGGACGCGGGCCTGGAGATCATTCCGGTCCTCAACAAGATCGATCTCCCGTCGGCCGAGCCGGACAAGCGCAAGGCCGAGCTGCACGAGCTGATCGGCGCCAACCCGGACGAGATCCTCCTCGTCTCGGCCAAGGAAGGCCGGGGCGTCCCGGAGCTGCTGGAGGCGGTGGTGCGCCGCATCCCGGCGCCGCGGGGCGACCCCGCCGCTCCGCTGCGGGCCCTGATCTTCGACTCGTACTACGACCGCTACCGGGGGGCGATCCCGTCGGTGCGCGTGGTGGACGGCGTGGTGCGGCCGGGGACGAAGATCGCGATGGGCTCGCACGAGGGCGTCTACGAGGTGGCAGAGGTCGGGTACCTCCAGAACGAGCACCACCCCACCGGGGAGCTGTCGGCGGGCGAGGTGGGCTACGTCGTCGCCAACTTCCGCGACGTCAAGGACACCCGCGTGGGCGACACGATCTTCGACGCCGACCGCCGCGCGGCGGAGCTGCTGCCCGGCTACCGCGACGTGAAGTCGATGGTGTTCGCGGGGCTCTATCCCACGGCGCCCGAGGCGTACGAGGACCTGCGCGACGCCCTCGCCAAGCTGCAGCTCAACGACGCCTCGCTGCACTACGAGCCGGAAACCTCGGTGGCGCTGGGCTTCGGGTTCCGGAGCGGGTTCCTCGGCCTGCTGCACATGGAGATCGTGCAGGAGCGGCTGGAGCGGGAATTCGGGCTCGACCTCGTGACCACGGTGCCGAACGTCGAGTACGACGTGTACCTCACCAACGGCGCCAAGGTCGTAGTCGAAAACCCGAGCAAGATGCCGACCGGCTCGCAGGTGGACCGCATCGAGGAGCCGTACGTGCGCGCCCGCATCATCTCACCCGCCGAGTACATCGGCGCCCTGATGCGGCTCGGCCAGGAGCGGCGGGGCCTCTACCTCGGGATGAAGTACCTCGACCCGGTGCGGGTCGAGTTCGAGTGGGAGTTTCCGCTGGCCGAGATCATCCTCGACTTCTACGACAAGCTGAAGACCCTGTCGCGGGGCTACGCGTCGCTCGACTACGAGTTCGCGGAGTACCGGCCCAGCGACCTCGTGAAGCTCGACATGCTCATCAACGGTGACCCGGTGGATGCCTTCAACGTGATCATCCACCGCGACAAGGCGTACGAGTGGGGGAAAAAGCTGGCCGGCAAGCTGCGCGAGCTGATACCGCGCCAGCTGTTCGAGGTCGTGATCCAGGCGGCCATCGGCACCAAGGTCATCTCGCGCGAGACGGTGCGCCCGCTGCGCAAGAACGTGACGGCCAAGTGCTACGGCGGCGACGTCACGCGCAAGCGCAAGCTGCTGGAGAAGCAGAAGGCGGGGAAGAAGCGGATGAAGCAGATCGGGACGGTGGAGATCCCCCAGGAGGCGTTCCTCGCCGTGCTGAAGGTCGAGTGAGCGCCGCGCCGGGACGCACCAGCGGACCGGCCGCGCGGGTGAGCGCCGCGAGCCCGGCGGCGGCGCCCGCGCGCCCCAGCGGAGCCCGCGCGCCCGGGCGGGGCGTCGTCATCCAGACCGCGTTCTTCGGCGACGTGGTGCTCACCACGCCGCTGATCCGCCGGGCCGCGGAGCGCCACGGCGGGCCGGTGGACGTGGTGCTGCTGCCTGCCGCCTTTCCGGTGCTGCAGAACAACCCGTGCATCCGGGACCGCATTCCCTTCGACAAGCACGGCAAGGACCGGGGCATCGCCGGGTTCGTCCGCGTGGTGCGCCAGCTCAGGCGCCGGCGGTACGCCGTCGCCTACCTCGCGCAGTCCAGCATCCGTTCGGCGGCGCTCGCATTCGCGGCCCGCATTCCCCGACGCATCGGCTTCCGCGGTGCGCCCGGCGCGTTCCTCCACACCCACACGGTTTCGGCGCGCGGCGAGCCGCACCAGGTCGAGCGGCTGCTCGCCCTCGCCGACGGGGCGCCCGACCGGCGCGAGCCGGAGATCTTCCCGGGATCCGCGGAGCGGGCCGCCGTGGATGCCCTGCTGGCGGAAGCCGGGATCCACGGCGAGTTCGTGGTGCTCGCGCCCGGGTCGCAGTGGGGCTCCAAGCGTTGGCCGTACTTCCCCGAGCTCGCCCGCGGGCTGGCACCGGAGATCCCGCTGGCCCTGGTCGGTGGACCGGGCGACCGCGCCGACGCGCGGCAGATCCGGACCGCCCTCGGCTCCGGCACGCCCATCGCCGACGCGACCGGCGTGCTCTCCATTCTCGCCGCCGGCGAGCTGATCCGTCGCGCCCGCGTGCTCGTCTCGAACGATTCCGCCCCCGTGCACCTCGGCTCGGCGGTGGGCACCGCCACGGTCGAGATCTATGGCCCGACCGCGCCGCTGTTCGGCTTCGCCGCGCGCGCGCCGTGGTCGCGGATCGTCGAGCCCGATCCGCTGGAGTGCCGGCCGTGCCACCACCACGGCCCGCCGGCCTGCCCCCTGGGACACCACCGCTGCATGCGCGAGATCCCCATCACCCGCGTGCTGGCCGAGGTGCGGACGCTGCTCCAGATTGCCCCCAAACGCTACGGAGCCTGAACGATGCGGTACCTGGTCGGCGTGGACATCGGCGGGACGAACATCGTGGTCGGCACGGTGGCCGAGGACGGCTCCGCGGTCCACGGCGTCCGCTCCGCGCCTACCCTCCCCGTGGAGGGCCCCGAGGCAGTGCTCGGGCGCATCGCGCGCCTCGTCCAGGCGTCCATCGGCGAGACGGAGCGGGCGGCGGGCATCACGCGCGATCGTGTCGTCGGCGTGGGCATCGGCTCTCCCGGCCCGCTCGATCGCAAGCGCGGCGTCGTGCTGCTCACGCCGAACCTCGGCTGGCGCGAACTGCCGCTCCGGGATCTGGTGAGCGAAGCGGTCGGCCTTCCCGCCTCGCTCGACAACGATGCCAACTGCGCGGTCTACGGCGAGTGGTGGGTCGGCGCCGCGCGCGGAGCGAAGTACGTCGTCGGGCTCACGATCGGGACCGGCATCGGGGGCGGCATCGTCCTCGACGGCGAGATCTACCACGGCACGTCGGACGTGGCCGGAGAAGTCGGCCACACGACCATCGACTCCACCGGCCGGCTCTGCAAGTGCGGCAACTACGGTTGCCTCGAGGCCTACGCCTCGGGCCCGGCGATCGCGGCGCGCGCCGTGGAAGGAATCGCGGCCGGCGTGGAGACGCGACTCCCCGACCTGGCGGGCGGCGACCTGTCGAAGATCACGGCGCAGACCGTGTTCGAAGCGGCGAACGCCGGCGACGAGTACGCGCTGGAGGTGGTGCGCGACACCGCGAAATTCCTCGGGGCGGGCGTGGGCAACCTGGTCAACATCTTCAACCCCGACGTGGTGGTCGTCGTCGGCGGGGTGACCATGGCGGGAGACCAGTTGTTCGTGCCCCTCCGGGGCGAGGTCAAGCGCCGCGCGTTCAAGCCGGCGGTGGACCGCTGCCGCATCGTTCCAGGCGAGCTGCCGGGCACCGCCGGCGTGGTGGGAGCCGTCGCGACGTTCAAGAACCAGGTGTGGGGGGAAGTCTGAAGAAGCTCGGCGTGCTCGGCACGATGATCTGGGACACGATCGTCGGCCGGGACCCCGCCACGGCGCCGTTCGAGGAATGGGGGGGCATCAGCTACGCCCTCGCAGCCCTCGACGCGACGCTCCCCGCCGACTGGCAGGTGGTGCCCATCGTGAAGGTGGGACGCGACCTCGCCGAGCGCGCGCAGGCCTTTCTGAACGGCCTCCCGAGCGGGCGCGGCGCCCGGTTTGTCGAGGTGCCGGCCGCCAACCCGCGGGTCCGCCTCAACTACCAGACCAAAGAGCGGCGCTGCGAGGGGCTCCAGGGCGGGGTCCCCCCGTGGACCTGGGCCGAGCTGGGCCCGATGGTGCTGGACCTCGACGCGCTGTACGTGAACTTCATCACCGGCTTCGAGTGCGACCTCGCCACGGCGCAGGCGCTCCGGCAGGCGTTCCACCGCCCGTTGTACGGGGACCTGCACAGCCTGGCGCTCGGCATCCGTGCCGACGGCCTCCGCCAGCTGCGGCCCATCGACGAGCCGCTGGCGTGGCTGGCGTGCTTCGACATCGCGCAGGTCAACGAGGACGAGATGCTCCAGATGGGGGACGCCCCGCTCGAGCTGGCGGCGCAGGCTCTGGCCCGCGGCGTGCGCGCGGTGTGCGTGACTCTCGGGGAGCGGGGCGCCGTCTACGTCGCCGCGCCCGGGTTCGATCGCCTCGCGCCAGGGCGCGCGCCGGACGGACCCGTCTCCTCGCAGGTGCTCCGGACCGCGCGGATTGAGGCGGCGGGCAATCCGGTGAGCGGCGATCCTACCGGCTGCGGCGACGTGTTCGGCTCGACGCTGTTCGCTCGCCTCCTGGCCGGCGACTCGCTCGAGCCCGCGATCCGCGAGGCTAACCGGATGGCCCGGCGCAACGTCTCGCACCGGGGCGCCACCGGGCTGCAACACCACCTCCGCGGCGCCCTCGCGGCCACGGGGCCGGCGTGACGTCCGTTGTCGAGGTCCCCCAGTCGTTCGACGACCGTTCGTTCGAGCAGCTCGCCTCCGCGTGCGCCGCCATCCGCGAGCCGGGCCGGGTGCTGATGGACGCCCACGCCACGGAGTGGGCGTCGCCGTTCGGGCTGGTGAGCCTGCTGTGCGCCGGCCAGGTGCTCGGCGAGCGGCTGGGGACGCGGCCGCTCTTGACGGTGCCCTCCGACAAGGACGTCGTGACCTACTGGGCCCGCACCGGGTTCTTCGGGCAGGCGGAGGAGCTGTTCGAGATCCACGGCGCCGTGCCCAAGGTGCGGCAGCCGCCGGAGAGCACCGTGCTGCTGGAGGTGACACCAGTGCGGGTCGCGGGCGACGTCCACAAGGTCGTGGACCGCATCCAGGATCGTGCCGCCGCGATCCTGACCTCGGAGCTGGGGCTCGAGCCGAGGGCGACCATCGGTTTCGGTATGGCGCTTTCGGAGGCTTGTCAAAATATTGTGGAGCACGCGGGCACCGGCGGCTGGGTCGCGGTGCATGCCTACACCTGGCGGCGCCGTCTCGGCAGGCGCGTGGTGGTCATCGCGGTGGCCGATGCGGGCGTGGGGTTCCGGCGCAGCCTGGAGCCGACGCAGGCCAGGCGCTACGGCGACCGCTGGGGCGACGGCCCGGCGCTCGAGGCGGCGCTGATCCAGGGCGTGAGTCGGTTCCGCGAGCCCGGTCGCGGCCAGGGGTTCCGGGGCATCCGCAAGTTCCTGGACCACTGGGAGGGCAAGATCACCATCAGGAGCGGGACGGCGCGCATCGCCATGATCAGGCCCTGGGACGAGGACGTGCCCCTCCGGGAAGGACTCGCGGCGTTTCCGGGCGCGCAGCTGCAGCTGGTCATTCCGGCAGCCGAGCGCGTGGCGCCGTGATCGGCGAGATCGACGTCCGGGCGGTGCTCGCCCGCAGCGTGTGCGAATTCCACAACGATCTCGTCACGCGCTCGACCGGTCGGGCGGTCCGCAGCGGCATCGAGGCCCACCTGCAGGAGCATCCTGACATCACCGTCGTCGTGCTCGACTTCTCGGCGGTCCGCGTGCTCGACTGCTCGTGCGCGGACGAGATCGTCGCCCAGCTGTTGCTGAGGAGCCAGCCCGGCGCCGGCACAGGTCGCGTCATCTACTTCGTGGTCCGCGGCCTCGACGAGGTCCACGCCGACCAGATCGACGAGGTGCTGCGGCGGCACGGTCTCGCGCTGGTGGCGGAGGAGCGCGGCGGCGCCAAGCGGCTGCTGGGGCGGGCCACCGACCTGATGCGCACCGCGTGGGAGCGCGTCTCCAGCCACGGTTCGGCCGAGGCCGAGGAGTTGGCCTCCGAGCTGTCGTGGCCGCTCGACGAGGCGCGCCGGGCCCTCGACGACCTGGCCGGCCTCGGGCTGGTCATGCGCGCCGACGCACACTACCTCCCCCTTACGGCCGCCTAGCTCCGGATGCCACGCCGCACGCCGGGCCGGTCCACCCTCGCCATCCACGGGGACCAGACGGCGCGCGCCGCGCGCGAGCCGGTCGCTCCTCCCATCTACCAGTCCAGCACGTTCGTCAGCCCGTACGGCTCCCAGGACGAAGTGCTCTACACCCGCTACGGCAACAACCCGAACCAGCTCCGCCTGGCGGAGCGCCTCGCGCGGCTCGAGGGCGCGGAAGCGGCGATCTTCGTGGCGAGCGGGATGGGGGCGACGGCGCTGGCGCATCTGGCGGTGCTGAATCCCGGCGATCACCTGCTCTCCAGCGACTGGATCTACGGCGGCACCCGGCGGCTGTTCCGGGAGGAGTTCACCCGGTTCGGGATCGAGGTGTCGTTCGTCAACCCCGATCGGCGCCGCGAGTGGCGCAGCAAGCTGCGCAAGACCACCCGCGCCATCTTCGTCGAGACCCCCACCAATCCCTTGATGCGGGTGCTCGACGTCGACTGGCTCGCGATCCTGGCCGAGGCGGAGGGGATCGCCTTGCTGGTGGACTCGACCTTCGCCACGCCGATGAATTACCGGCCGCTGGAGCACGGCGCCGACGTGGTGATCCACAGCGCCACCAAGTATCTCAACGGCCATTCCGACGTCATCGCCGGCGCCGTCGCGGGCGCGGCGACGGTGGTGGAAGAGGTGCGCGAGCGGATGAAGCTGTGGGGCCAGGCGCTGGACCCGCACGCAGCCTGGCTGGTCGAACGGGGCCTCAAGACGCTCGGCCCGCGCCTGGACTGCCACAACCGGACGGGCCTCGCGGTAGCGACCTGGCTGGAGCAGCAGCCGAAGGTGCGCCGGGTGCATTACCCGGGACTGGCGTCGCACCCCGATCACGAGCTCGCGGCCAAGGTGCTCGACGGCTTCGGCGGGATGGTCGGGCTCGAGCTGGTCGGCGGTGCGCGGGCCGCCGACCGCTGCCTCCGCGCCCTGCGGCTGGTCACCCACGCTCCGAGCCTTGGCGGAGTGGAGTCGCTGGTCTCGGAGCCGCGCTTCACCTCGCACGCCGCGCTCACCCCCGAGGAGCGCGCCGCCGCGGGGATCCCTGACGGCTTCCTGCGGCTCTCGCTCGGCCTCGAGGACCCGGAAGACCTGATGGAAGACCTGGCGAGAGGACTCGCCGCGGCCTAGCCTTTGGTCTAGATTGCGCCCGTGATCAAGTTCAACCACGTCACGAAAGAGTACCCGAAGGGCGCCGCGCTCACCGACGTCTCGTTCCACGTCCCCAAGGGCGAGTTCTGCTTCCTCACCGGCCACAGCGGCGCGGGGAAGACGACCGCCTTGAAGCTCATCTACCTCGCCGAGCAGCCGACCTCGGGCGACGTGCGCGTGTCGGGATTCTCCTCCACGCGCATCGCGCCGCGCGAGGTCCCGCGGCTGCGGCGCCGGCTCGGGATCGTCTTCCAGGACTTCCGCCTGCTCGAGGACCGCACCGCCGAGGAGAACGTCGCCTTCGCGCTCGAGGTGACCGGGGCCCGGCGCTCGACCGTAGGCCCGCGCGTGATGCGGGTCCTCACGCAGGTGGGGCTCGCGGGCAAGGCGCACCAGTATCCGCGGGAGCTGTCCGGGGGAGAGCAGCAGCGGGTGGCGATCGCCCGGGCGCTGGTGAACGATCCGGTCGTGCTGCTGGCCGACGAGCCGACCGGCAACCTCGACGAGCGCGCGACCCGGGGCATCTTCCAGCTGCTCAAGGACATCAACGCCTCCGGGACGGCGGTGCTGCTGGCGACCCACGATCTCGACCTGGTGAAGAGCCTGGACGCTCACCTGGTCGAGCTGCAGCACGGCAGCGTGGCCTACGACTCCGCGGAGGACGCCAGCGGCTCCGAGCAGGAGGCGCCGTGAACCTGGTCATCCGTGAAACACAGCTCGCGTTCCGGCGCGCGCCGCTGCTCTCGGCCCTCTCGATCACCACCATCGCCTTCTCGCTGTTTGTGTTCGGCCTGTTCGGGCTGGTCACGGTCAACATCCAGCGCGTCATCGGGACGGTGGCCGAGCGCGTCGAGGTGGTGGCGTACCTGCGGCGCGGCACGCTCGTCGAGACGATCACCGTCGCGATGAGCGACATCCAGGCCTTCCCCGAGGTCGAGAGCGTCACCCACGTGACAGAGGCCGCGGCGCTGGCCCGCGCGCGGCACGAGCTGCCCGAGTTCCAGGACATCTTCCAGGACCTCGAGGCCAACCCCTTGCCCGCCTCGCTCGACGTCCGGCTCAAGCCCGAGTTCCGCGACGCCCGGCACGCCGCCCTGGTGGCCGACCGCCTCCGGGCGTTCGACTTCGTGGACGACGTGCGCTTCGGGAGCGACTGGGTGGCGAAGCTGGACCACCTGCGCAACATCGCGGGCGCGGTGGGGCTGGTGGTGGGCGCCGCGTTCGCGCTGGTCGCCATCATCATCATCGGGACCACCATCCGGATGGCCGTGCTGCACCGCGGCGCCGAGATCACCATCATGCGGCTGGTGGGGGCGACCGACGGGTTCATCCGGCGCCCGTTCCTGCTCGAGGGGCTCGTCAAGGGGCTGATGGGCGGAGCGCTCGCCCTCGCCCTGTGCTACGGCGCCTACGCGCTGGTCAACGCCTACCTCCTCCGCGCCGACTTCTTTACCACCGGCGAAGCCCTGGCGGGCATCGGCGTCGGGGGACTGCTCGGACTGGTGGGCAGCCTGGTCAGCATCGGCCGCCACCTCCACACCGTCTGATGGGCGGAAGAGCACGCGCGGCCGCCGCGCTGCTCGCCGTCGCCCTCGCCGCGCTCCCCGCGGGGCGCCTCGCCGCACAGCAGCCGCCGTCCGATACGGCGCTGGAGAACAGCCAGCAGCGCCTCATCGAGATCCGGCGCGAGCGCCAGCGCCTGCAGGCCGAGATGGAGCGCCTGCGCGGCCAGGTGCACTCGCTCTCCAGCGAGGTCCAGAACCTCCAGGAGCAGGTGCGCACCACCGGCCGCATCGTTTCGGAGCTCGATCTCCAGATCGCGGCCATGGGATCGCAGATCGAGCGCAAGACCGCGGATCTCCTCATCGCCCAGGACGCGCTGGCGGAGAAACGCGCGATTCTCCAGCACCGCCTCATCGAGATCGCCAAGCGAGGCCCGCTCTATTCAGCCCAGGTCCTGCTGGCGGCTGAGTCCTTCGGCGACCTGCTCTCCCGCTACAAGTACCTCTACCTGATCAGTCGCCAGGACCGGCAGCTGGTGGCCGACGTCGAGGCCCTGCGCGACAGCGCCGCCCAGGGGCGCAACGTCCTGCTCGGGTTGCAGGGCGCTCTCTCCCGCCGGCGCGACGAGCGGGCCGAGGAGAACCAGCACTACCGGCAGCTCGAGCAGCAGAGCCAGCGCAGCCTGCGGCTGTCGCAGCAGGAAGCGGAGCGGACGCGGCAGCGGCTGGCGCAGCTCGCCAAGGACGAGGCGCGCCTGAACGACATCATCGCCGCCTTCGAGCGCCGGCGGTTGGCGGCAGCGAGCCGCGGCGCCGCCGGCGCTCCATCCCGCATCCGGACCGCCGACCTGGGCCAGCTCGACTGGCCGGTGAACGGCGACATCATCTACCGGTTCGGCCGCCAGCAGCTGCCGAATAACACGACCATCCGGCGGGATGGCATCGGCATCGCCGTGCCCCGCGGCACGCCGGTCCACGCCATCGCCGACGGGACGGTGCGCAGCACCAAATCGCTCGGCACCTACGGCCCGTCGGTGGTGATCGAGCACGGTGGCGGCTTCTACAGCGTGTACCTGTACCTCAGCGAGATCACGGTGCAGGAGGGCCAGCCGGTGAGCCGGAGCCAGGTCATCGGCCGCTCGGGCGGCGACAACTCCGACGAGGGCGCGCACATCGAGTTCCAGATCCGCGGTGAGGCGGGGGGCGAGCGCGGGCAAGCCCAGGCCCTCGATCCCATCGCCTGGCTGAGACGGCGCCGCTGACGGCGCCGGGCCTGCTCGCGCAACCAGCGCAGGCCCGTCATTGCGGTTCCGCCACCGTGTTGCCGCGGTCCCCGGCGGGGCGTATCTTCGCCGCATGTCCGACGAACCTCTGCTGACCCTGCGGCAGGTGGCCGACGAACTCGGCCTCCCCGAATCCACCGTCCGCTACTATCGCGACGCGTTCCTCGATCACATTCCATCCGTCGGGATCGGACGGCGCAGGCGCTATCCGCCGCCTGCGGTTGCGGTTCTGCGATCCATCGCACACGGCTACGCGTCCGGCCGGTCTCACCAGCAGATCCTCCATGGGCTCGACGGCATGGCTCCCCGGTCGGCGGATGTCGCCATGCCGCCGGAGCAGGAGCCGCGCGACCGGCACGAGGTTTCGAACCTCGAGCTCCTCGCGGCGATCGTGGACGGCGAGCGGGAGCAGCGCGACGCGCTGTGGCACATGGCCAAGGAGATCGTGCGGCTGACCGAGGTGCTGGAGGGCCAGGAGCGGGTGCTGACCGAGATCGCGGATCATGCCGGCGTGTCGGCAGCCGGTCAGCCGGCGCTCGCGGCCGGCAGCGGCGCCACGCGCGCTCTCGGCGAAGGGCGAGCAGCGCCTGCTCGTGCCGCCGAGGTGAGCGCGACGTCAGCCCCCGTCGCACCCGCGACCCCGGCGGTGGCGACGCCCGCGACACCGCCGCCCGCGGCCGGGGCCCCGATGGCCGACGTCCCCGGGGCCGCTTCCGCGACGGTGTCGCTGTTCGGGAGCAGGCCGCTATTTCTCGAAGAGCCACCGCCCGCACCGCCGCCCGGCCCCGACCTCGTGCGCCGCGCAGCCCCGGCCGAGGGTCAGCCGGCCGACAGCGGCCGGGGAGCCGGCGCGATGCCCGCCTCCGACATGGAGCGATTGCGTGGGGAGCTCGAGATGGAGCGGCAACTGGTCGAGCGGCTGCGCGAGGCCAAGGTGAAGCTCGAGCACCGCGTCACCGATGCCGAGTCGGAGCTGGAGGAGCGCCGTCACAAGCGCTCTTCGGTGCTCGGGCGGATTCTCAAGCCGGACGAGCGGCGGTGACCAGGCGGCGGGATCCGGTGTCCGGGATGCGGCGACCGACATCCGGAAGCCGGGATGTGTCGTTCCTTGTCCCCGGGTCCCCGGTCCCCGACCCGGGGGACGCCCCCGCCATCGCGCCGGCGCAGATCCTGGCCGCGCTGGCCCGGCGGCGGGAACGCCGCGGCGAAACCGTCGCCGAAGTCGGCGCCGCGCTGGTCGCGCTCGCGGCCGCGGTGGAGCGGCACGCCACGATGGTCGAGGAGGTGCGGCGTGCGGTCGAGGCCCAGGGTGGCGACCTGGCGCCGCTCGTGTTCTACGATTCGCTGATGGCGCGGTTCCGGTCGGAGCTGCGCGCGGCGGAGCGGACGCTGGCCGACGCCTTCCGCGTCGCGGCGCAGGGATCCGCGGCGCCGGTCTAGCTCACGGGCGACGGCGCGATGGCGATCCGATCGTCGGCGGAGGCCTTGGCCCGGGCCAGCGCCGCGTCAGCCAGCGCGAACAGGTCCTCGGGCCGCAGTGCCTCCGGGTGCGGGAACGACACGATGCCGGCCGAGAAGCTCGGACGATCGCCTCCCAAGTCGGGGAAGCTGTGCCTGGCCACCGCCGCGCCGAGCCGTTGAACGAAGTTCCGCGCCCCTCGCCCGTCGGTCTCCGGCAGCACGAGGGCGAACTCGTCCCCGCCGTACCGCGCGACAAAGTCCGGCGAGCGCAGCTCGCGTTGCAGCAGCTGGCCGAGGTCCGCCAGGATCCGGTCGCCCGCCTGCGCGCCCAGCCGCTCGTTCAACGTGCGGAAGTGATCCACGTCCAGGACCGCGAAGCAGAACCGCAGCCGGTAGCGCCGCGCCCGCTCGTACTCGTCGCGCAGCCGGCGGTCGAGCCCGTCGAGGCTCGCGCATCCGGTCAGCACGTCGAGCGCTCCCGCATTGAGCTGGCGCCGGAACATCGCCGCCCGCCGCTCCTCGTTCTCCAGCACCTTGGCGGCCGCCTTGGCGATCGTGTCGGCAAGGGCGATGTCGCGGCTGGTGAGGTCCGGGTCGCCTTCGCGGGTGCGGAGGAAGAACACCCCCGCGGGCGTCCCCTGGACAAAGACCGGGAGCGCCACCGCCGAGCGGATGTTGACCTCGACGGCCTGCGCGTCCCATTTGTCGCGGATGGTGGCGAAGAGCGGGTGCTCCTTCACGTCCTCGATCACCACCGGGCGCTCGGTGCGCAGCGCCTCCTGGATCTCGGGATAGCGCGTCAGCTCGACGCGCATGTCGCGCACCGACGGGTTCTCGTACACCGCCACCACGCGGCCGTGATCGGCGCCGGGCGAGGTGACGACGAAGGAGCAGTGCGACAACGACAGCGCCTGTCCCACCCGCCGCACCAGCGTCTGGAAGATCTCCTCGGCCCGCAGCGCGGACGAAACTTCCTGGAAGATGTCGAACAGCAGGTCCCGCGCCCGGAGCGTCATCCGCAGCTCGCGCAGCTCCTCGCGCCGGGCCAGCAGGCGGTCGAGGCGGGCACGCAGCTCCACGCCGCTGATCGGCGAGCTGACCGCGTCGTCCGCGCCGGCGAAGATGAGGTCCGCCAGCACCTCGCCGCCCTTGGCGGCCAGCGCGATCAGCGGAAGCTCCGACCACTGCTGCACGCTCTCACGGAGCTGCCTCAGCTTGCCGAGCTGCGCGTCCGCGGGGCCGCTCACGCACAGCAACACCGCATCCGGGGCCTCGGCCTCCGCCGCGGCGGCAAGGTCGGTCCCCGCCGCCACCTCCTCCACCCGGAAGCCTGCCTGCTCCAGCGTCGCGACCAGACCCGCCGGCCTGGCGGCCGCGTCACCGGCGACCAGTACCTTGGTGCGGACCATCTCGGTCATGATTCCCCGCTTCCTCCGCCCGTCCGGCGCGAACCTACCCTTGCCCCCAGCGCGCCGCAAGCGAGGCCGCGCCGGATTGCTCAGGCCCATGCGCGTCGTTGAGGGCCGTGCCGAGCGGCGCAGGATGGTCACCGTCCAGATCGCGGCGCGCGGCGTCCGCCACCACCGCGTGCTCGCCGCGCTGGCTTCCATCCCCCGTCACTGCTTCGTCCCCGCGACGCTCGCCCACGCCGCCCACGACGACGTGCCGCTGCCCGTGGGCCAGGGGCAGACCATCTCCCAGCCGTTCATGGTGGCGCTGATGACCGCGGCGCTCGAGCCGCGGCGCACCGACCGGGTCCTCGAGATCGGCACCGGGTCCGGCTACCAGACCGCGATCCTCGCGCACCTGGTCCGCCGCGTGTTCACCATCGAGCGCCTACCCGAGCTCGCCCACGGCGCCGAGCGCCGCCTCGCCGCCCTCGGCCTGAGCAATGTGGAGTACCGCGTCGGCGACGGCACCTTCGGCTGGCCCGACGCCGCGCCGTTCGACGGAATCCTGGTCACCGCCGCCGCGCCCCGCATCCCCGAGCCGCTGGCGGCGCAGCTCGCCCCGGGCGGCCGGATCGCCGTGCCCGTCGGCGACCTCGCGCTCCAGGAGCTGGTGGTCGGGGTGCGCGGACCGGGCGGGCTCTCCATCCGCGAAGCCGGCGGCTGCCGTTTCGTGCCCCTCATCGGGCGCTACGCGTTCCCCGAGGGCTTCTGACGCCCCGCCCCGCCCACGACGACCTGCTCGGCGCCCACGTCTCCGCGCAGGGTGGCGTCGCGCTCGCGCCGGAGCGGGGTCGCGCCATCGGCGCGACAGCCATCCAGGTCTTCACCAAGACTCCCAATCAGTGGCGGGAGCCCGCGCTCAAGGAGGGGATGCCGCACGCCTTCGTCAGCGCGCTCGCCGCGCACGGCATCCGGGCCGTCACCAGTCACGACTCGTACCTCATCAACCTCGCCTCGCCCGACCGGGCGCTGCACCAACGCTCCTGCGCCAGCTTCGTGGCCGAGCTCGCGCGCTGCGAGGCGCTGGGCATCCGTTGGCTGGTCTCGCATCCCGGCAACTTCATCGACGACCGCGCCCGGGGGATCGCCCGCAACGCCGCAGCCTACGCAGCCTGTCTCGCCGCCGTTCCTGGCCGCGTCACCGTCGCGCTCGAGACCACCGCGGGCAGCGGCACCGCGCTCGGCAGCAGCTTCGAGGAGCTCGCGGCCCTGGTCGAAGCAATGCCGAAGATCGCCCGGCGCCGCATCGCCTTCTGCGCCGACACCTGCCACCTGTTCGCCGCCGGCTACGACCTGGTGCGCGACTATGACGGCGTGTGGGACGCCTTCGACCGCATCCTTGGCCTCGAGCGCCTGGCCTGCCTGCACCTCAACGACTCGGTCGGCGGGTTGGGGAGCCGGAGGGATCGGCACGCCCTGATCGGCGAGGGGCAGCTGGGCGCCGGGCCGTTCCGCCGCGTCATGAACGACCCGCGGTTCGTTCGCGTCATCAAGATCCTCGAGACGCCCAAGGGCGACGACCTCGTCACCAACGACCGCCGCATGCTGCGCCGGCTGCGGGCCTACCGCCTGCGTCGGCCGCGGAATGGCGCGAGGCACTAGCAGGGCATCCGTAGTATCCTACAGATACGACTTTCCCACGGGACCCATGGTCGCTTGCACGTTCGGTCCGCTCCTGCTCCGCGCCGCCCTGCCCCGGCGGCTTCCGGCTCCTGCCGCGCCGACCGGATGCGTTCACCCGTCGCAGGCCGTGGGCGGACAATGAGAGGCGCCGTGCTGCTGGCCGGAGGGGCGGCGCTGGCACTGCTCGCCGCCTGCCACGACAGCGTCGGGCCGGCCGCGTGCTTCGAACCCAACACCCAGGCGTACACCTTCGACTACAACGGCGATACGAACATCGTCTTCCACTGGCCGTCGTCCTACATGCCGGTGAGGGTGTACGCCGACACGACGCGCGGCCTGGCCGCCAACGTCCAGACCGCGATGCAACTGTGGGTGGGCGCCTTCCGCTGCCGCGAGCTGTCCCTGACCACGGTCACCGATTCCACGCAGGCGGACATCATCGTGCGGAACCCCGCCGCGCTGCCGCTGGCCCCGCGGGCCGCGCACGTGCTGCACTCCGACTCGATCGGCGCGTGCCACGGCGTCACGCAGTTCGTCATGGACTCGGACAGCACCGCGCTGGTAGGCCCGATGCGGTCGTACGTGTCGCCGTTCCCCGGCGCGGACAGCGCCGACGTGGCGTCCTGCTATCACTTCGTCACGGCCCACGAGCTGGGGCACGCGCTGGGCCTGCTCTCGGAAAGTCCCGCCGACAGCGACATCATGTACACGAGCCCCTACCGCCTGGCCCTGAGCGAGTCCGACCGCTACACCATCCAGCTGCTCTATCACGTCCCGTCCAAGCTCGGGCCGCCGCCGCGCCAATGAGCAGCGGCCGCGTCGTCACCGAGGCGAACGTGCGTGAGGCCGCGAAAGCCGGCCGCGCGATCGCCTTCCCGGCCGGCGCCGTCGTCACGCCCGCCGCGCGGGACCTGGCCCGGGCGCTGGGGATCGCGCTGACGGAGTCGGAGGCACAGGGGCACGGGGGCACAGGGGCACGGAGGCACGGGGGCACGGAGGCACAGGGGCACGGGGGCACAGGGGCACAGGGGCACGGGGGCACCGACGCACAGGGGCACGGGGGCACAGAGGCACCGACGCACGGACGCGGCGTCGTGGCGCTCGGCGCCGATCACGGCGGCTATCCGCTGAAGGAGCAGCTCAAGGGCCCGCTCGGCGAGCTGGGCTACGAGGTGCTCGACCTGGGCGCCGCCGGCACCGAGGCCGTGGACTACCCGGATTTCGCCGTCGCCGTGGCCCGCGCGGTGACGCAGGGACGCGCCTGGCGGGGAATCATGATCGACGGCGCCGGGATTGGCAGCGCGATGGCCGCCAACAAGGTCGCGGGGGTCCGGGCCGCGCCGTGCCACGACGTGACGACGGCCCAGAATGCCCGGGAGCACAACGACGCCAACGTGTTGACCCTCGGCGGGACTCTCATCGGCACGCGGCTTGCGGTGGACATCGTGCGGACCTTTCTCGCCACCGACTTCGGCGGGGGCCGCCACGCCAGACGCGTGGACAAGATCAATTCTCTCGATACCGCTCGCGGTTAGCGTCCCGCACCGGGACGGCCGCAGCGGGTGAGGTCGCTATGGCCGTCCGACGCCAAGAAGCGCTCGACTACCACTCGCAGGGCCGCCCCGGCAAGATTCAGATCGCCCTCACCAAGCCGTGCAAGACACAGCTCGACCTCTCGCTGGCGTACACGCCCGGCGTCGCCGAGCCGTGCCTCGACATCGAGAAGAACCCCGACGACGCGTACCTGTACACGGCGCGCGGCAATCTCGTGGCGGTGGTGTCGAACGGAACGGCGGTCCTGGGGCTCGGCAACATCGGCCCGCTGGCCGGCAAGCCGGTCATGGAGGGCAAGGGCGTCCTGTTCAAGGCGTTTGCGGACATCGACGTGTTCGACCTCGACATCAACGCGCCCACACCCAAGGAGATCATCGACTTCTGCAAGATGCTCGAGCCCACGGTGGGCGGGATCAACCTCGAGGACATCAAGGCGCCCGACTGCTTCGAGGTCGAGGAGCAGCTGATCGAGGCGCTCGACATCCCGGTCTTCCACGATGACCAGCACGGCACCGCCATCATTTCCGGCGCGGCGCTGATCAACGCGGTGGGGCTGACGGGCAAGAAGATGGCGGACATCAAGGTGGTCTTCAGCGGCGCCGGCGCATCGGCCATCGCCACCGCCAACCACTACATCCGGCTCGGCGTGACACGCGAGCACATCACGATCGTGGACACCAAGGGCGTGGTGCACGCCGGCCGCACCGATCTCAACAAGTACAAGCAGGCGTTCGCGCGGAAGACCGACGCCCGCGACCTCAAGGACGCGCTGGTCGGCGCGGACGTGCTGGTCGGGCTGTCGGTGGCGGGCGCGGTCACGCCCGAGATGCTGAAGGGCATGGCACCGCACCCCGTGATCTTCGCGCTGGCCAATCCGACGCCCGAGATCATGCCGGAGGACGCCCGCGCCGCGCGGCCCGATGCGATCATCGCCACCGGCCGCTCGGACTACCCCAACCAGGTCAACAACGTGCTTGGCTTCCCGTTCATCTTCCGCGGCGCGCTGGACGTGCACGCGCGGAAGATCAACGAGGAGATGAAGATGGCGGCCACGCACGCCCTGGCGGACCTCGCCAAGCAGGACGTGCCCGATGCCGTCCGCAATGCCTACGGCGTAGACCGGATCCACTTCGGGCCCGAGTACCTGATTCCAAAGCCGCTCGATCCGCGCGTGCTGCTGTGGGAGGCGCCGGCGGTGGCCGAGGCCGCGATGAAGACCGGTGTCGCCCGGAAGACGATCGACATCGAGCACTACCGCGAGGAGCTGGAAGCCCGCCTGGGCTATGCCCGCGCCCTGATGCGCGGACTCACGGCCCGCGCGGCCGGCCGGCCGCAGCGGATCGTCTTCCCCGAAGGGTGGGACCCGCGGATCCTGCGCGCCGCGCGCGCCCTGGTGGACGAGAAGATCGCCAAGCCCACCTTGCTCGGCGATCCGGAGCAGATCGCGCGCGTCGCCAAGGACGCCGAAGTCCCGCTCGACGGCATTCCGGTCGTGAATCCACGTACCGCCGATGCCCGTGAGCGCTATGCTCAGGCGCTGTGGGTCAAGCGCCAGCGGAAGGGCATGACGCTGGGCGCCGCCCGGCGCCTGGTCGAGCACCCCCACTACTTCTCCTCGATGATGGTGGCCGCGGGTGACGCCGACGCGATGGTGGGCGGGATCGAGCAGTTCTACCCCGACAAGCTGCACGCCGTGCTGCAGGCGATCGGCGTGGACCCGAAGGCCAAGGCGCTGGCCGGCATCTTCATGATGGTGGTCGAGAAGAACGTCTATTTCGTCGCCGACACCACCGTGAACGTGGACCCCGACGCGCAGACGCTGGCGCACATCGCCTCGGAGACGGCGCGGCTGGTGAAGCGGCTCGGCGTCACGCCGCGGGTCGCGTTCCTCTCCTTCTCCAACTTCGGCGGCGCGCGCTTCCCGGCTTCGGAGAAGGTGGCGGAGGCGGTGCGGCTGCTGCAGGAGAGCGAGCCCGAGCTCGAGGCCGACGGCGAGATGATGGCCGAGAGCGCTCTGGAGGAGAAGCTGCTCAAGGGCAACTATCCCTTCAGCCGCCTCACGGGTCCGGCCAACGTGCTCATATTCCCCGACCTGAACGCCGGGAACATCGGGTATCAGCTGCTGAAGTCCATCGCCAAGGCGGAGGCCATCGGCCCCATTCTGGTCGGGATGAACCGCCCGGTGCACATCCTGCAGCGCGACATCCAGGCGCAGGACGTCATCAACATGGCGGTCATCGCGGCGGTCGATGCGCAGGGACGCGCCACGCCGGACTGAGCGGCGCGCCCCCGGCCGGCCAGACACGGAAAAGGCCCACCTCGCGGTGGGCCTTTTCGTCGTTCCAGGCAGCGGGAGCTCCCGCGCCATCCTGCCTCAGCCGTTCACTCGGCCCGCCACGTCTCCGGCTCCGACGCCACGCGCTTCTGGAACCCGGCCAGCTGGTCGGCCAGCTCCCTGGGCAGGTGTGCACCGAACCTCGCGTACCATTCCCTGACGCCCTCGACCTCGGCCTGAGCGGAGCTGAGGCGGAGGTCGGTGACCCGCTGGAAGGCGACGCGGTCGAATTGGAGGCCGTCCCAGTTGATATCGTCGTACTTCGGCATCAGTCCGAGGGGGCCGTCGATCGCCCCGGCCCGCCCGCGCACGCGGTCCACGATCCACTTGAGCACCCGCATGTTCTGCCCGTAGCCCGGCCAGAGGAACTTCTTGCTCTCATCCCGGCGGAACCAGTTCACACGGAAGATGCGCGGGAGCCTCAACCCGGGCCGCTTCCCCATCTGCAGCCAGTGCCCCCAGTAGTCGGCCATGTTGTAGCCAGCGAAGGGCAGCATCGCGAAGGGATCGCGGCGGACGCCGGCCAGGCCGTGCGCCGCCGCCGTCGCCTCCGAGCCCATCGTGGAGGCGAGGTAGACGCCGTGCGCCCAGTCCCGGGCTTCGCACACCAGGGGGAACGTGGTCGAGAGCCGTCCGCCGAAGAGGAAGGCGCTGATCGGCACGCCCGCCGGATCCTCCCACGCCGGATCGTACGACGGGCACTGGGTGATCGGCGCGGTGAAACGCGAGTTGGGGTGCGCCGCCGGCTCCTGCGACGCCGGCGTCCAGTCCCGCCCCTTCCAGTCGATCGCGTGCGCCGGTGCCGGCCCCATGCCTTCCCACCACACGTCGCCGTCGTCGGTGAGGGCGACATTGGTGAAGATGCAGTTGGCCCGCAGGGTGTCCATCGCGTTGGGATTGGTCTCGCGGTTCGTGCCCGGCGCCACGCCGAAGAACCCGGCCTCGGGATTGATGGCCCGGAGGGTGCCGTCGGCCGCCGGCTTGATCCACGCGATGTCGTCCCCCACCGTCGACGCTTTCCAGCCCTCGAAGCCCCGGGGGGGCACGATCATGGCGAGGTTGGTCTTGCCGCAGGCGCTCGGGAACGCGCCCGCCACGTACGTCCGTTCCCCCTGCGGCGACTCGAGCCCGAGAATCAGCATGTGCTCGGCGAGCCAGCCCTCGTCGCGCGCCATGACCGAGGCGATGCGCAGCGCCAGGCACTTCTTGCCCAGCAGCGCGTTGCCACCGTAGCCGGACCCGTACGACCAGATCTCCCGCGACTCGGGGAAGTGGACGATGTACTTCTTGCCGATGTCGCCCTGGCACGGCCACGGCACGTCCCGCTGGCCCGGCTCGAGGGGCGCGCCCACCGAGTGCATGCAGGGCACGAAGAACCCGTCGCCCAGCGCGTCGAGCACCAGCTGACCCATCCGGGTCATGATCTTCATGTGCACCGTGACGTAGGCGGAATCCGTGAGCTGCACGCCGACGTGCGCGATTGGCGAGCCGATGGGCCCCATCGAGAAGGGGATCACGTACATCGTGCGGCCCCGCATGCACCCGTCGAACAGGCCGCGCAGCGTGGCCCGCATCCGTGCCGGGTCCTCCCAGTTGTTCGTGGGCCCGACCGCCTCCTGCGATGCACCGCAGATGAAGGTGCGGCCTTCCACCCGCGCGACGTCGCTGGGATGGGAACGGGCGAGGAACGAGCGGGGACGCCTGGCGGCATTGAGGCGCACGAACGTGCCCGACTTGACGAGGTCCTCGCACAGCCCGTCGTACTCTTCCTCGGACCCGTCGCACCAGTGCACCTGGGCGGGCTTGCAGAGCGCCGTCGCCTCCTCCACCCACGCGAGGAGCTTCCGGTTCGACGTATGCGGGGTCGCTCGACTGGACACCTCATCCTCCTTGAACCGTCATGCGCTGTGGCGCAGGCGAATTCGAGACCCGGAAAATCCCGAGACCGGTGGCCCGGTTACTGCAGGTTCCGTGCTCGCGGCCCGGGGTAGAGTGCCCGTGCGGGCCGCCCGGTGTCAACCGCGCGGACGACTCGGGATCTGGCCAATACTGGTCAGGAGGGTGACCCGGATGCACCTTTCCGGCCCGCCGCCCAGGTGCCCGACGGCGCCAGAAAGGAGCGCACAATCGTGGAGCGCGACGCACTGAGCGCCGAGGTCGTCCGGGACCCGCTGTGGCACAACATCCGCCTGGAGCCGGCGGCGGTGCGGGTGGTAGACACCCCCGCCTTCCAGCGTCTGCGCTACGTCCGGCAGCTCGGGCACGCCTTCCTCGTCTACCCCGGCGCCACGCATTCCCGCTTCGAGCATGCGTTGGGTACCTACCATCTGGCCTGCCGGGCGCTCGCCGGTCTTCGTGACCGGGGCGACCTGGGCGGCCTCGGCGATGCCGACACGCTGCTGATCCGCCTGGCTGCACTGCTGCACGACATCGGCCACTACCCGTTCTCCCATGCGCTGGAGGAGGCAGGGTTCCCGTCGCACGAGGCGCTCGGTGCCGCGTCGCTGCGGCGCGAGCCGCTGGCCGACGCCTTGGCGGGGAGCGGCGTCGCCGACGCTGCGGCCGCCGTCGGTGCCGTGATCACCGGCAGCAGCACGCACCCGCTGGCGGGGCTCGTCTCGGGATCGATCGACCTCGACAAGATCGACTACCTGAAGCGTGACGCCCTGATGTGCGGCGTGCCGTACGGCGAGATCGACGTGGACCGGCTGCTGGCCTGCCTGGCAGTGGTGGAGCTGGACGGCCGGCGGCGCATCGGCGTGCTGGAAAAAGGGCTCTCCGCGCTGGAGTCGCTGCTGTTCGCCAAGTACCAGATGTACCGCAACGTCTACTGGCACCATGCGGCCCGCAGCGCCAACGCGATGTTCAAGCGCCTGGTGGGGGCCGCCGTGCACGACGGCGCCATCCAGCGGGCGGCGCTGGGCGAGGCGACGGATGACGCGCTGGTCCACGATCTCGCGGCGCGCGACCGCACCGGCCTGGCGCGGGCGCTGCGCGAGCGGCGGCTCTACAAGCGCGGGCTGGAGCTGCTGCCGGGCGAGCTGGGCGGCACCGTTCCGCCGTGGGTCTGGGAGGGCGGCGAGCAGCTGCGAACAGCGGAAGACGCGCTGGCGCGCCGGTGCAATCTCGCCCCCGGCGAGCTGCTGATCGACTTCCCGCACAAGACGGCGATGCTGGGGCTGGACCTGCCGATCGCGCGGCGCGGCGGGTCGGTCGAGCGGCTGACGGACCGCGGTTGGCCGGGACGGATGGACCTGCCGAGGATGGCTGAGGACCTGGTGGACACGGCGCGGCGGCTGCGGGTGTTCGTGGCGCGGCCGGTGACGGTCGCGGCGGCCGACTTGAGCGCCGCGCTGGAGTCCTGAGAAAGGCCTTCGGAGAGGTTACGGCGCTGGCTGGGCCGCGGCCGCGCCCTGGGCCGCGTCGCCAGCCGGCTCTTCCACCGAATCCACCCGCACAATGATCGCGGTGATGTTGTCGAGGCCGCCGCGACGGTTGGCTTCGCCCACCAGGCGGTCCACCCACTTTTCCGGCGGGCCGTCGCTCTTGAGGATCGCCGCGAGCACGTCGTCCTCCAGCATCCCCGTGAGCCCATCGCTCGCCAGCAGGAACACGTCGCCGGCCCGCACGACGCCCGAGAACAGATCGGGCGTGACGTCGCCGCTCGCGCCCACGCAGCGGGTGATGACGTTGGAGTACGGGTGCGTGCGCGCCTGCTCCGGCGTGAGGTAGCCGGCGTCCACCTGCTCCTGCACGTAGGAGTGGTCCTTGGTGACCTGGTGGAACACGCCGTCCCGCATCAGGTAGCCGCGGCTGTCGCCCACCTGGCCGAGCAGGTAGCGGTTGGCGTGCAGCACCAGCACGGTGGCCGTGGTGCCCATGCCCCGCTTGTCGTGCTCGCTGAGGGTGCGCTCGTAGATGGCCGCGTTGGCGTCGCGGATGGCCTGGATCATCCGCGACGCGGCGTCGTCGGGCGACAGCCCCCGGAACGACCCCAGGTCCTGCGCGACGATGCGCACGGCCATTTCGCTGGCGACCTCGCCCGCGGCGTGGCCGCCCATGCCGTCGGCGACGATGAAGGTCCCCTTCTCGGGAACCATCAGGTAGTTGTCTTCGTTCCCGGACCGGATCAGTCCAACGTCGGTCCGCGCCGCGCAGGTAATGTGCAATCGGTGTCCGGCGTCGAGGAGGATTATCGGGACGGGCCCGACGGCTTGTTCAGGTCCTGGAGCTTCACGGCCGAAATCGTACGCGTCGCCTTGGGGGCGTTCATGTCCGCGTCGTCGTCGGTGGGCTCGAAGATCAGCTGCACGTCTCCGAACCGCACGAACGCCCCGGGCGCGAGCGGGATGTCGCCCTCGATCTTCTCCCCGTCCACCATGGTGCCGTTGGTGGATCCGAGGTCGGCCAAGACCCAGACCCCCTCGCGGCGCGTCAGCTTCGCGTGCTGCGAGGAGACCGAGTCGTCAGGAATCATCATGTCACAGTAATCGGCCCGGCCGATGTTGACGATCGGCACTCTCACGATCAGGCGCTGCCCCTTGAGCGCGCCGGAGCGCACCAGGAACTTGGCGAGCGGTGCGGCCGCAGCCGCTGACCCGCGCCCTGGCGCGGCGCCCGCGGGCGGCACCGGCGCTGGAGCCGGAGGCGGCGGCGTAGCCGCTCGCGGTGGCTGGGGCGGTGGAGCAGGGGGCGGCGGCGGCGCGGCCCTCGGCGCCGGGGCCGCGGGCGGCGGCGGCATCGCCCCCGCCGGCTGGCCGGGCCGTTTGCCCGTCTCGAAGTAGCCCGTCGTCTGCAGTTTCGCGGGCGCGGCCGGTGGGCTTGCCGCGGGCGACACCAGGCGCGGAGGCGGCACCGGCGTCGCGGCCGCCGAGGAGGGCGCGGCCTGCACCACCGGCGGCGGAGCCGGCTGGGCTTGCGGTGCCGCCGCCTGCGGCACATCGGCGTAGAACCGGAACTCCTCGTCCGCGATCTTGATCACGTCGGCCCGCGCGAGCAGCCGCTGGTTCTGCACCCGCTCGCCATTGACGAACGTGCCGTTGGTGCTGGCGTCGATCAGGAGGTAGCCGCGCGGAGAGGCCACGATCTCCGCGTGCCGGCGCGACACCTGGCCCCCGGGCACCACTACGTCGGCGCCCGCCTCCCGCCCGAACCGCAGCGCGGCACCCACCTGGTACTCTCGCCCGTCGGTGAGGGAAACGATACGCCCGCCCGTCGTCCCGACCGGCTTTGCCGAAGCACCGGGCTGCGGGCTCGGCGGCGCGACGTTCGACAGCTTCACGGCCGAGATGTACTGCGTGCTCCCGCTCTTCCGCTCGTCGGCGAACAGCAGGTCGAGGCCCGCGATGGTGATCTTGTCGCCGTGCAGCAGGGGTTGCGGCAGCGGGCCGAGGCGGACGCCGTTGACCTCGACGGCCGCGCCCTCTGCAGCCAGGCGGATCGTCACCGCCAGGTCGGGGGCGGGGCCGGTGGCGAGGATGGCATGGCGCGGGAGAATGCCGGGGCGCACCAGTCGAAGGTGGCAAGCGGCGTCGGCTCCCAGCAGCATCTCGCCCGCCGGGAGTTGGAACCGCTGCCCTTCGTACTCGATGAACGCCATCCCCGCCGCCTCATCGTGAGGATTTGCAACAACGTAGCCGCCGCCCTACGGCGGGGCAAGCTAGCGCGCTAGCTCTGCACGTCGGCCAGCCCCGCGCCCAATTGCAGTTGATAGAGCCGCTCATACAGCCCGCCGGCCGCCAGCAGCTCCCGGTGGCTCCCGCGTTCCCGGACCACGCCGTGGTGGAGCACCAGGATCACGTCCGCGTGCTGGACCGTCGAGAGGCGGTGCGCGATCACGATGCTCGTCCGGCCCTCCATCAGCTCGGCGATCGCGGCCTGGATCTGCTCCTCCGCCTCGGCGTCGACCGAGCTGGTGGCCTCGTCGAGGACCAGGATCGCGGGATCCACCGCCAGCGCACGCGCGAACGCCAGGAGCTGGCGCTCCCCGACCGACACGTTCTGCCCCCGCTCGCCGAGCCGGTGAGCGTAGCGCCCGGGCAGCCGCTCGATGAAGCGGTGCGCGCCGACGCGGCGGGCGGCCGCCTCCACCGCCGCGTCGGAGAGGTCGGCGCCGAGCCGGATGTTGGCCCCCAAGTCGCCCGTGAACAGAAAGACGTCCTGCTGCACCAGGCCGATCAGGCCGCGCAGCTCCTGCTGGGCAATCTCCCGTACGTCCACCCCGTCCACCGTGATGCGTCCCCGCTCGACGTCGTAGAAGCGCAGCAGCAGGTTGATGATCGTCGTCTTCCCGGCCCCCGTGTGCCCCACAATCGCCACGGTCTCCCCGGGCCGGGCCTCGAACGACACGTCGCGCAGCACCCAGCCCTCGTCGCCGCGCTCCGTCCCGTCCGCTGCCGGATAGCGGAACCAGACGTGCTCGAACGCGACCGTGCCCCGCACCGGCGCCGGGAGGCGCACCGGATGCACCGCGTCCCGCACCGTCTCCTGGGTGTCGAGCAGCCGGAACACCCGCTCCGATGACGCCATCGCCGACTGCACGATGTTGTACTTCTCCGAGAGATCCTGCAGCGGCCGGAAGAACCGGCGCGCCAGCTGGAGGAACGCGGCGAGCACGCCGACCGTGAGCGTGTGGCCCAGCACCCGGTTGCCGCCGTACAGCAGGATGCTCGCCAACGCCACCGAGGTGAGCACCTCGACGGCCGGGAAGAACAGCGCGTACGCGACGATGGACTCGAGGTTCGCGACCAGATGCTCCCGGTTCACGGCGTCGAACCGCTCGGCCGACTGCGCTTCGCGCCCGAACAGCTGGACCACGCGCATCCCCGACACGTGCTCCTGCAGGAACGCGTTGATGCGCGCCAGCTTGACCCGGATGTCGCGGTAGGCGCGGCGCACCGTGGACTGAAAGAGCCGCGCGGCCGCAAACACGAACGGGATGACCGCGAACGACACCAGGGCCAGCCTGAGGTCCACGGCCAGCATCCAGATCATGATCACCAGCAGCGTGAACACGTCGCCGAACAGCGCCACCACGCCGCCGGTGAACATGTCGTTCAGCGTCTCCACGTCGCTGGTGACGCGGGTCATCAGCCGGCCGACCGGGTTGCGGTCGTAGAACGGGATCGGCAGCCGCTGCAGCTTGGTGAAGATCTCGAGCCGCAGATCCACCATCACCCGCTGGCCGATGTAGGCGGTGAGCACTGTCTGGCCGAATTCCAGCGCGAACTCGGCGCCGAGCGCCGCGGCCATCGCCAGGCCGAGCAACAGGATCAGATGGAGGTCCTTCGCCGGAATCGCACGGTCGATCGCGACCTGGGTGAGGTATGGCCCCGCCAGCTGGAGCAGCGCCGAACCGAGCAACATGGTGATGGCGCCCACGGTCATCCAGCCGTAGGGCCGGAGGTAGCGCAGCAGGCGCCGCATCAGCGCGGCGTCGTACGGCTTGCCGAGCGCTTCCTCTTCGTGGAACGGCGCGGTCATGACGCGGGGACGGCCTCCGCGCTGACCTTGGCCTCGTCGAAGCTGCCGTGCAGCAGCTTGAAGAAGACGAACGAGCCGAAGATCACGGTCGCATAGCTCACGGTGAACCGCCACAGCACCGTGTACACCGGGAGCAGCGCCCGCGGGACGTACAGGCCCATCAGCGCCGCCGAGAGCGCTTCGGCCGCACCGGCGCCGCCGGGCGTGGGCGCGAAGTAGAGCAGGAAGGCGATCGTGGTCTGCACCAGCAGCACGTCCACCAGGTTCGCTTCGATGCCGAGGGCGCGGAGCACCACGTACGCCGCCAGCAGCTTGTTGGCGTGCGCCAGGGAGGAGGTCGCGACGCCGCCCAGCATCGCCAGCCAGCCGGCGGGCGTCAGGAACTTGATCACGCACTCCTGCATCCGGTCGATGCCCGCGCGCAGTCCCGCCACCCAGCCCGCGACCCATCCGCTCCCGCGCCGCTCCAGGAAGCCGAGCGCGGCGTGCAGCAACCAGCGCGCGCGGCCCGGGAAGACCAGCACGAACAGCAGCAGCGCCCCGACGACCACGAACCCCAGGGCGCTCGCCCGGAACACGTCGTACAACGAGAGGTGCACCAGCGGGATGCCGTGTGCCCGAAGGGAACGCCCCGCGCCCAGCACGATCGCGAGCGGCCCGGCGATGGCGAAGAACACCACCGTGCCCACGAAGCTCATGAAGGTGGCGATGGTGGCCTCGGGCAGCGGAACCCCGCTGCGCTTCATCGCCCAGATCATCACGGGCCCGCCGCCCGCCTGCGAGGGGGTGAGGTAGCAGCCCCAGGTGTTGAGGCCGCCGGCCAGCACCATGCCGCCGAATCGCGTATCGCGGTGCAGGAATTTCGCGAGCAGCCAGATGCGGATGCCGCCGCCCCACCAGTCGGACGACGCGAGGCAGAGCGCCGCGAGCGCCCAGCCCAGCTTGAGGCGCTCCACAGCCTCCAGCGACGCCCGCCAGCTGTTGCCGTAGATGAGCAGCGCGACCAGGGCGATGACGGAGGCGAGCGCGAACAACTCGAGGCCACGCTTGAAGAAGCGCGGCGAGAGCAGCGACGCCATGTGGGCGGAAAGGTATGTGCCCCCGGCCCCGCTGGCCATCCTGCGCCCATTCCAGTAGCCTTCGCGCGGGTCATGAGATCGCTCGTCGTCCGCGGTGCCCGACAACACAACCTCCGGGGCTTCACGCTCGCGCTGCCCCACGGCGCGCTCATCGTGCTCACGGGGCCTTCGGGGTCCGGCAAGTCGTCGCTCGCCTTCGACACGATCTACGCCGAGGGCCAGCGCCGCTACATCGAGTCGCTGTCCACCTACGCCAAGCAGTTCCTCGAGCGGATGCCGCGGCCGGACGTGGACGCCATCGAGGGGATCGCGCCGGCCGTGGCGATCGAGCAGAAGAACCCGACGACCTCCAGCCGCTCGACCGTCGGCACCGCCACCGAGATCTACGACTACCTGCGCCTGCTGTGGTCCCGGATCGGCCATGCCCGCTGCGTCGCCTGCGGCGGCGAGGTGCGCTCCGACACCGTGCAGGAGGCGGTGGACCGGCTGGTGGCAGGCGGAGGTGAGCTGCTGATCGCGTTCCCGCTCCCGCCGGTGGTGCGCGCCACCCACCAGCAGCTGGTGGCGAACCTGCTCGCGATGGGATTCGTGCGGATCGTGCTGGGGGCACGGGGGCACGGCGGCACGGGGGCGCAGCGGCACGGGGGCACGGGAATGCAGCTGCTCCGCCTCGAGGAACTGCCCAAAGGGCTCGACCTGCGGCGCGCGGAGCGCGTCCTGGTCGTCGTGGACCGCGTCGCGGCCACCGCCGCCAACGCGGAACGGCTCGCCGACTCGCTCGGCACGGCCTTCGCCCAGGGCGACGGCACCGCGGTCGCCGTGCCGGACCAGGGCGAGAGCGCGACCTTCAGTGCGACGCCGCGCTGCCTCTCCTGCGGCGCGGGCGCCCCGGTCCTGACGCCGGCCCTCTTTTCCTTCAACCACCCGCGCGGCGCCTGCCCCGGGTGCAACGGGTTCGGCGCCGTTCTGGAGTACGACGAGCACCTGATCGTGCCGGACCCGGGCCGCAGCCTGGCCGAGGGTGCCATCGACCCGTGGACCAAGCCGCGCTACGACGGCCGCCGCCGCCTGCTCAAGCAGACGTGCCGCGACGCCGGCATCCCCTTCGACGTCCCATGGAGCACGCTCGGTGCACCGGCGAGGCGTCTCCTCCTCCACGGCAAGCAGGGGCGCTACCTCGGCATCTTCCCCTTCCTGCGACGCCTGGAGCGCAAGCGCTACAAGCAGTACGTGCGCGTCTTCCTGCGGCAGTACCAGATGGCGTCCGAGTGCCCGGCGTGCGGCGGCCGCAGACTGCGCCCCGAGGCGCTCGCCGTGCTGGTAGGCGGGCAGGGTATCGGCGCCGCCGCCGCGCTGACCGCTGCCGACCTCGACGCGTGGCTCGAGGCGCTGGCCCTCACCGCCCACGAGCGCGCGATCGCCGGCGTCGTGCTCGAGGAGCTGGCCCAGCGGCTCCGCGTCCTCCTCGATGTGGGACTCGGGTACCTCACCCTCGACCGCCAGACACGCACTCTTTCCGGCGGAGAAGCGCAGCGCATCTCGCTGGCCAACGCGCTGGGCGGCAAGCTGACCGAGACGCTGTACGTGCTGGACGAGCCCACCATCGGGCTCCACCCGCGCGACACCGACCGGCTGCTCGCCCTGCTGCGGCGCCTGGCGGACCAGGGCAACACGGTCCTCACGGTGGAGCACGATCCGGCCGCGATGCGCGCCGCCGACTGGCTGGTCGAGCTGGGGCCGGGCGCCGGCGAGCACGGGGGCTCCCTGGTCTTCGAAGGCACGTTCGACCAGCTCCTCGCCGCGCGGACGCTCACCGCCAGCTATCTCGCGGGCGAACGCAAGATCGCGGTGCCTTCGGCCCGGCGGCGCTGCGGGCCCCGCTGGATCACGATCGAGGGCGCGACGGCCCACAACCTCCACGACCTCACCGCCACGATCCCCCTCGGCACGCTCACCGTGGTGACCGGGGTGTCGGGATCGGGCAAGTCCACCCTGGTGAACGACGTGCTGTTCCGGCAGCTCGAGCGGCACTTCGAGGGCCGGCACACCGCCAAGGAGCACCTCGGCGAAGTCGTGGGCGGCGTGCGCCGCATCACCGGGCTCGAGGCGCTCGACGGCGCCGTCCTGGTGGACCAATCGCCGATCGGCCGGACCCCGCGCTCCAACCCGGTGACCTACGTGAAGGCGTTCGACGAGATCCGCGAGCTGTTCGCCGCCGCACCCCTCGCCCGCTCGCGCCGCTACACGCCCGCCACCTTCTCGTTCAACGTCTCGGGGGGCGGGCGGTGCGACGTGTGCGAGGGCGCCGGCCACGTGCAGGTCGAGATGGTCTTCCTCGCCGACGTCTTCGTGCCGTGCGAGGCGTGCGGCGCGTCCCGCTACCGGCGCGACGTGCTCGACGTGCGGCTCGGCGGTTACTCGATCGCCGACGTCCTCGAGTTCACCGTGGACGAGGCGATGCGCCGCTTCCGCCACCAGGAGCGCCTGGGACGCGCGCTCTGGCACCTCGCCGAGGTCGGCCTGGGGTACCTGCGGCTCGGCCAGCCCGCCACCACGCTCTCGGGCGGCGAGGCCCAGCGGCTGAAGATCGCCCGCGAATTGGCGGCGGCCGGCAAGCGGCGGGGGCGCAAGCTGTACATCCTCGACGAGCCGACGACGGGGCTGCACCTCGACGACGTGCGTGTCCTCCTCGGCGTCCTGGACCGGCTGGTGGATGCCGGCAACACGGTGCTCGTGATCGAGCACCACCTCGACGTGATCAAGCGGGCCGACTGGGTCATCGACCTCGGCCCGGGCGCCGGAGCGGAGGGCGGTCGCGTGGTGGCCGCGGGGCCGCCGGAGGAAGTGGCGCAGGCCGCCGAATCCGTCACCGGACGGTACCTGAGACAGGTTCTCGGCCTGGAGGCGACCACGTTGACCGGCGCCGCCAGCGACCATTAGCTTCGGCGGATGACGCGCGCCCTCCTCGCACTCTCGACAGCGATCACCTTGGCCGCCGGCACCGGCGCCACTGCCCGGGCGCAGAATCTCCCGCCCGCCCAGAATCCCGCACCGGCCCAGAGCCCCGCACCATCAAACCCTGCACCCGCCGTGATCCCGGCGCAGGCCCCGGGCGTGGACACGACCACGTCCCCGCTCGCCATCCGCCCGGGCGACGTGGTGAAGATCCAGGTCTGGGGGCACGAGGAGCTGTCGGGTGAGTTCCCGGTGGACGAGAACTACAACCTGCTCTTCCCGCTCGTCGGCTCGATCAACGTCCGCCAGGTCACCGTCAGCCAGTTGCGCGACCGCCTCAACATGGAGCTGAGCCAGCTGTTCCAGCGGCCGTTCTTCACGCTCACACCGATGTTCCGCGTGGCCGTCCTCGGCGAGGTGTACAAGCCCGGCCTCTACAGCGTAGATCCGACGCTCACGGTGTTCGACCTGCTGGCCCTGGCCGGCGGAGCGACCCGGCAGGCGAACGAGAAGAAGCTGGAGCTCATCCGCGGCGGCGAGAACATCCGCGTCTCGCTCGATCCGGCGGCCATCGCGCGCTCGACGCTGCGCGAGCTGGGAGTGCGCTCCGGCGACCAGCTGGTGATGGGGCGAGCCACCTTCACCCGCGAGGATTTCGGCCTGCTGCTGGCGATCGTCAACACGATCCTCCTCGCCTACTCGATCTTCCGGAAGTAGCCTGCCCTTGAAGATCGCGTTCATCGGCTCGCACGGCGTCGGCAAGACGACCCTGTGCTTCGACCTGGCCTCCCGCTTGAAGCGGCTCGATCTGGGCGTGGACATCGTCAAGGAGGTGGCGCGCAGCTGCCCCCTGCCGATCAACGAAGGCACGACGCTGGAGGCGCAGGCCTGGATCCTCCACAGCCAGATCGCCGAGGAGCTGGCGTCGAGCGCGAGGAACGACGCCGTCATCTGCGACCGCTCGGTGCTCGACAACTATGCGTACCTGGTGCACCGAGTCGGGCGGAAACCCGAGTACGACGAATTGGTCCGCGCCTGGGTTCCGACCTACACCGCGCTCTTCAAGGTCCCCGTGCTCCAGCCACCGTCGTTCGACGGCACCAGGGCCGTGAGCCGTGACTTCCAGCTCGAGATCGACCAGGGCATCGATACGCTCATCGAGGCCTTCCAGGTGCCCGTGCACCGGCTCGACGCGTCCGACCGTCCCGGCTGGGTGGAGGCGGTCCTCCAGGCCGTTGGTCTCCCCTTCGAGCCGCCACAGATAGACCTGTTCTCTCTGCAAGCCTGAGCCGCTGGCAGGCCGATTTCCCGCTTGACGTAGCCCCCTCGAATGGGGACTATTCCGTTCCTCAATGCGTACAGCACGTCGGCTCGCGCGCGGCCTCTGGCTGCTTGTGGCCGTTGCCATCGGCATCTCGTTTGTCGGGAGGCCGCTGGCGATGCGCGCGGGCGTACTGGCGGCGCAGCAGGCAGCGCAGCGCCAGGCGCTTGCGGGGCACCACGCCGGCATGGCCGGCCATGCCGGGATGCCGATGCCGTGCCCGCAGCACTCCGGGCAGTGTTGCACACCCTGCCTCGCCTGTTGCCCGTGCTGTGTAACCCCGCCGCTGCTGCCGGCGGCCGTGGCCCTGGGTGCCGTCGCAGCCACGGTGCGCCTCACGAGCATCGACCAGGCATCGGTTCCGAACCCGCGCTCCAGCAGCCGCTACCTGCTTCCTCCTCCACTGGGTCCTCCTTCTCCGCTCGTCGGTTAGTCGCACCACGTCCCTGAACTGACACCGACCGCCGGGCAGAGTCCCGTCGGCCATCGAGCGGAGCATCCATGCGTTGGTTGATTCTGGGTGTGGCACTGGCCACGCCCGCGGTAGGCGCTGCCCAGCAGCCCTCACGGCCCGACACCGTCCCGGCCCGAACCGACACCCTGACCCGCCGGCCGATCATGCTGGTACCGATAACCGTCACGGCCGCTCCCACCCTTCCCCAGCAGCCGGTCACATCGGTGCACGTGACCCAGGCCGAAATCCAGCAGACGCCGGCGTTCGACGCCTATGACCTGCTCCGGCAGACGGCGGGCGTCGAGGTCCACGACCAGGGGCAAGGCCCGGGCTTCGCCTCGGACGCGTCGGTGCGGGGCTACAGCTCGGATCACTCCACGGACATCGCAACGTGGGTGGACGGCGTGCCCCTCAACGAAGCCGTGAACGGCCACGCGGAGGGCTACGACGACTGGAACACCTTGTTCCCCGAAGCCATCCAGTCCGTTGACGTGATCAAGGGACCGACCAGCGCCGTGTACGGCAACTTCGCCTTCTCGGGGATCGCCAACATCCGCACGATCGAGCAGATGAGCGGCACGGACCTGTGGCTCGATCCGGCGTCGTACGGCCGGGGGGAAGCCGGGTTGCTCAGCGGGTTCGGCAACGACACGACGCACGGCGTCCTCGGACTGCGGGGCGTCCATGAGGACGGCTGGCGGGCGCACAGCAGCTATGACATCGCTCAGGGGCACGCCCGGCTCGTGCACCAGTTCAGCCCGACGATAACCCTTGATGGCGGGGTGGAGCTGTACGCCACTCAGTGGAACTCGCCCGGCTTCCTCGACGACAGTCAGTTCGCCGCGCAGGACTACAACGTAGTGACGAACCAGACCGACCACGGCTGGAAGCTGCGCGGCCAGGAGCGCCTCAGCCTCCGCGTCATTGTCGGCCCGTCGCTCGCGTGGCGGACCACCGCCTATGCGACCCAGGGAAGCTGGAAGCTGCTGCTCACGATTCCGGCCGAGCCGGGCACGTTCGAGGGAACGGGTGGGCAGACGGAGGAGGATGACCGGCGTCTGGGAGCCGGAGTGACCAGCGCCCTCACGTGGGCGCTGTCGCGTGGCGAGATCACGGTCGGTACGGCGTTTGACTGGGCTCACTCGGCCTACCAGAACTGGAATACCACCGACGCCGTGCGGTCCGACGCCAACGCCATCATCTCCCCGGCGGTGCAGGGGGAGGCCTCGCTGTTCGTCCAGGGGAGCGAGGACCTCACCAGCCGCCTCCGGGCGACGCTCGGCCTGCGGTTCGATCATCAGTCCACGAGCGTCACCCCCGACAGCAGTCTTGGCCCGGGGCTGGGGGTGATTCCGCAGCCCGTGCTTAGCGACAGCAAGTCCATCCTCGCCCCGAAGTTCGGCCTGCTCTATCGGCTGCCGCTGGGCCTCGATCTCTACGGGAACATCTCGAAAGGGTTCCGGCAGACCGACGGCGTCATCGAGGACCGGACCCTGCCCTACATCACCATGTGGGCCTACGAGACGGGCGTGCAGCTGTCGTCCGACGTGGTTTCGGGCAGCGTGGCGCTGTTCCGCGACGACGTGAGCAACGACCAGACGTTCAATCCGGTCACGCTGAGCGCCGTGAATGGCGGAGCCAGCCGACGGCAGGGCGTCGAGGTCGAATTCGCGGTGCGCGCGTCTCCGGCTTTGCGCTTGAGCGGCGATTGGACGTTCCAAGATGCGCGGTACACGTCCAACACGTTCACCGAAGTGGACAGTGTGGACGGTGGGAGCTCGCTGGCCGACCTGAACGGGTTGCGCGTCTACAACACGTCGAAGTACGTCGGTCTTGTCACGGCGGAGATCGCGCCCCCCTCGGCTCGTTGGCAACTGCGCCTGACGATGAACGCGATGGGCCCGTACAGCCCGTTCGACGAGCCCGGGGTCGTCTTGCCCTCCTGGACGCTGTTCAGCGTCACGGGCGTGGTGCGCGTGGGAGCCGCGGCGTCGCTGCAGGTGGGCGTCCGCAACGTCTTCGACCTTGCTTACCGCGAACTCGAGGCTGGAGGCCTCATCACGCCGGGGGAACCGCGGGCCGTCTACGGGTCGCTCCGCTACCACTTCTAGCGCGGCTGCTACCGGGTTCGTCCGGCCGTGCCGGGACCGCGCGCGTGACACGCGGGGTCCCGGCGCGCGTGCCTTCGCGGTGACCGTTTGGGACGAGCCGTTGACTGGCCCCCCGTTCTCCAACTACGATTCGCGGCTGCAGTCCCGAGTAGCTCAGTTGGTAGAGCAGCCGGCTGTTAACCGGCGGGTCGGGGGTTCGAGTCCCTCCTCGGGAGTTCTGAGGTGCCACATGGCCCACCGTGTCTGTCCGTGGTGGCTCGGCTACTTCCTCGCCAGCCCGCTCCGCAAACTCCGGCAGGACCAGCATGTCATTCTCTCCCCGTTCGTCACCGAGGGGATGGTCGTGCTCGAGCCGGGCCCCGGCATGGGCTTCTTCACGGTCGAGCTGGCAAGCCTGGTGGGCTCGTCGGGACGCGTGATTGCGGTGGACGTGCAGGCCAAGATGCTGAGCGCGCTCATGCGCCGCGCCCGCCGCGCCCAACTGCTCGACCGGATAGAGACGCGGCAGGCGACGGGCGACAGCCTGAGCCTCGGCGATCTCGACGGACGGGTGGACTTCGCTCTCGCGTTCGCGATGGTGCACGAGGTCCCGGACGCGGCGCGCTTTTTCGCAGAGGTATCCGCCGCGATGAAGCCGGGCGCGAAGCTCCTGCTCGCCGAGCCCAAGGGCCACGTCAACGAGCCGCAGTTCGCCGAGACGCTCGAGCTGGCAGCCCGTTCGGGGCTCCGCCTCGAGAGTCGGCCGGTCATCAGCGCGAGCCACGCCGCGGTGCTGGTCAAGCGCTGACTCGATGACCGGGCTCGAGGCCTTCGATGCCTTGGACCTCCGGGTCGGGCGGATCGTGGCCGCGGAGCCCTTGGCGGGGGCCCGCAAGCCCGCCTACAAGCTGTCGGTCGACCTCGGGCCCCTGGGAACCAAGGGCTCCAGCGCCCAGATCACAGATCTGTACACACCGGAGGCCCTGGTGGGCCGGCTGGTGGTGTGCGCCGTGAATCTGGGGGTGCGCCGGATCGCGGGATTCGCGTCCGAAGTGCTCGTCCTCGGCCTGCCCGACGAAGTCGGCCGCGTTGTACTGCTGGCGGTCGAGCGCGACGTGCCGCTGGGGGGACGCGTGTTCTAGGGTTGCGTGGCGCGCCGCGAGCGAAGCGCTAGTGCACCCGCGCCGGGATGATCACCACCGGTTTACCCGCCCACTGCAGCCGCTTCTGGATGGCCGCAGCCGTTTCGTTGTGTAGCAGGTGCTGGTACCACGCCTCACGCTGGAAGATGACCTTCCCCGCGAAGAACGTGACCCGCGGGAACTCCCTGGCCACCTCCAGGCATAGCCTTTCGCCCTCGTCCACCGCGTCGGTGCCAAGGCCGAAGCGGGACGTCGCCGGCATCCCGATCCGCTTGGCCAGCTCGAGGTATTGATTGAGCTGTTCCTCGGTCTTCACCTGCAGCTCCCCGATGGCCGCTTCTCCCTTGAACCCCGCGGAATCCACGACGCCGACTGAGAGAAATACGAGGTTCTTGAAGTAGCCGGGGAAGAACCGGAAAATGTTGAGCGTGGTGTGGATGCCGAGCCCGCCGTAGCCCGCCACCAGCACCGCCGCCGTCGGCGCCTTGGGGTCCAGATCGCGTGGCACCGCGTTCGCGTCGGCCGGCAGCGTCTTCAGCTCATCGTACAATGTGGCGAGCTTGGCCTGCGTCGTCCGGTAGTGCTTGCGGATGACGAAGCACACCGCCACGAGCGCGCTGGTCACCGCGAGTGTCACCCAGCCACCCTGGGAGAACCGTTCGAAGACCGCGATCGCGAGAATGGTCACGCACAGCACGAAACCGAGAGCGAAGGTCAGCGAGCGCTTGCGCCAGGGGAGCGGCACGCTCTGGTGGCGGGCACGCAGCCAGAAGCGCATCATCGCGAACATCGAGAGCGAGAAAGTGATGAACACGTTGATGCTGTACATCAGCACCAGCGTCCCGACGTTGCCGCGCGTGTACAGCAGCGCCGCGAGCGATGCCGCGCCCATCATCACGACGCCGTTTTGCGTGGTCAGACGCTCGGAGAGGCCGGCGAAGCGGTGCGGCACCCACGAATCCACCGCCATGTTGGCCAGCACGCGCGGCCCGTCCGTGAACCCCGCCTGGGCACCGACGACCAGCAACGCCCCCTCGGAGAAGAGGGTGAGCACGATCAGCGTCCGCGCGAGGGGGAAGCCTGCTGCGACCTTCTCGACCAGCACCGCATTGTACGTCTTGCCGGGCACGAAGGAGACGCCCCAGAGCAGGTAGCAGATGAGCAGCCCCGCCGCGACGGCCGACAGGGAGGCCGCCATGTACACCATCGTGCGCTTGCCGGTGCGTACCTTCGGCTCCCGCATGATGGGGAGTCCGTTCGAGACCGCCTCGAGGCCCGTGTAGGTTCCACCTCCGAGCGAGTACGCGCGGACGAACAACAGCATCATGCCGCCCACCCCGAGCGCCGAGAGGCCGGAGTGGTAGCCGCTGCTGATCGTGTGCACCGTCTCCGGCAGCCGTCCCGCGTGGGCGGCGATGCCGTAGCCGATCAGCCAGACGTGGGTGATGAGGAAGACGATGAAGATGGGCGTGAGGGTGATCACCGACTCCCGCACGCCGCGGATATTGAGCGTGGTGAGGCTGAGGATGATGAGCACCTCGGCCGCCAGCTTGACCGGCTGCCAGTGGACCGGGAGGAAGCTGAACAGCGCGTCGCCGGCCGCCGCGATGGACACGGTGATGGTAAGCACGTAGTCCACGACCAGCGCGTTGCCGGAGACGACCCCGGCGTTCTGCCCCAGCAGCTTGGTCGCCACCACATATCCACCGCCGCCGCTCGGGAACTGCTCGATGATGTGGCTGTAGCCCCAGGCGATGATGATGACGGTCGTCGCCGTCGCCAGCGCCAGGCCGACCGCCAGGTACGTGTGCTGGCCGAGCGCGAGAAAGGCCTCCTGCGGGCCGTACGAGGAGGATGACAGGCCGTCGGCCCCAAGCCCGACCCAGGCGAGGAACGGGATCAGCGAGAGGCGATGGAAGAGTCGCCGGTCCTGGAGGTCGCGCGGGCGTCCGACCAGGATGCGCCGGATCCGAGCGGTCAGCGACGGCGGTTCGTCGCCCGGGGGCAGATCGGGCGGCAGCTCACCGGGCGCCAGCTCGGAAGCGGTCAGGCCGGGGGCGGGATCCGTCCCTGGAGTAGGCTCAAGCACGCCACAACATACTCACGCCTCCCCGATTCGTCCGCCCCCTCCCGACTCGACTGGTCGGAATTCGTTCGGCTCGACCTTGCCAGCATCACGCAGACCGGCATAGTAGTTGCGCGCAGGGACTGCGTAACTACCTGTCGTACACTCCTTTGGAGATCTGACGGCATGGACGTGGTACTGCTGTCACGCATCCAGTTCGCGCTGACGGTCGGCTTTCACTTCCTGTTCCCTCCCCTGACGATCGGACTGGCGTGGTTGCTGGTCGTGATCGAGTGGCGGGGGTGGAGGCGGGATGACCCGACGTGGGTGCGGATGGGCCGGTTCTTCGCGAAACTGCTCGCGCTCACCTTCGCCGTCGGCGTCGCGACGGGGATCGTGATGGAGTTCGAGTTCGGAACCAACTGGGCCGCGTATTCCAGGTTCGTGGGCGACATCTTCGGCTCTCCGCTCGCGGCCGAGGGGGTGCTCGCCTTCTTCCTCGAGTCGGGCTTCCTCGGGCTCTACCTGTTCGGGCGGGGGCGCATCTCGAAGGGCGCGCACTGGTTCTCGATCCTGATGGTGGCCATCGGGTCCACGATCTCCGCATTCTGGATCCTGGTCGCCAACTCCTGGCAGCAGACGCCGGCGGGATACGTGGTCCAGAATGGGCGTGCCGAGCTGACGAGCTTCTCGGCAGCGGTCTTCAATCCGTCCACCCTCCCGCGGTTCTTCCACACGGTGGACGCCGCGCTCATCGCCGGGGCCTTCCTGGTGGCCGGTGTGGCTGCGTACCTGCTCCGCAAGAACCGCGAGGACGAGCTCGCGCGCGCGGCCCTCAAGCTGGCGATCGTGTTCGGGCTGGTGGCGTCGGTGACGGAGGTCTTCCCGTTCGGCCACGTGCACGCCAGACAAGTGGCACACACCCAGCCCGAGAAGTTCGCGGCGATCGAGGGGCTGTACTCGAGCCAGTCGGCGGCGCCGATGGTGTTGTTCGCCTACCCGGTCACGCCGCCCCCCGAACTCAAGGCCAAGGTGGAGATCCGCGGTCTGCTGAGCTGGATGGCGTTCGGCGACATCAACGCTCCGATCCGCGGCATCACCGACTTTCCGCCGAACGACCGGCCGCCGCTGTGGCTCACCTTCGTCTCGTTCCACAACATGGTCGTGCTCGGCATGTACTTCGTCGCGGCCATGGCGTGGGGCGCGTGGCAACTGCGCCGCGGCCGGCTGTGGGAGAGCCGCCGCTACCTGATGCTGCTGATCGTCTCGATCCCCCTGCCGCTCGCGGCGTGCCAGCTCGGCTGGATGGCCACGGAGGTGGGCCGCCAGCCGTGGATCGTATACGGGCTGCTGCGGACCAGCGATGCCGTCTCGAAGAGCGTGCCGGCCGGTGACGTGCTCTTCTCCCTGGCACTCTTCGCCGTCTTGTACCTGCTCCTGGGCGTGCTGTACGTGTACCTGCTGGTGCGCGAGATCCGGCACGGCCCGCCCGGCCCCGCGCCGGCCCAGGCGTAACCGCACGACCGGGAAGGACGACCCATGGACCTCAACACCATCTGGTTCCTGCTGGTCGGCGTCCTCATCGCCGGCTACGCCATCCTCGACGGCTTCGACCTCGGCGCGGGGGTGCTGCACCTCTTCACCCGGGACGAGCGCGAGCGCCGCGTCATGATGAACGCGATCGGGCCGGTGTGGGACGGCAACGAGGTGTGGCTCTTGACCGGCGGCGGCGCGCTGTTCGCCGCCTTCCCGCCGGTCTACGCGACCGTCTTCAGCGGCTTCTACCTGGCGTTCATGCTCCTGCTGGTGGCCCTCATCTTCCGCGCGATCTCGTTCGAGTTCCGTTCCAAGGTGGACTCGCCCGGGTGGCGGCGCGCGTGGGACGTCGCCTTCGGCGTGGGGAGCGCCGTCCCCGCGCTGCTGTACGGTGTCGCGGTCGGCAACGTCCTCCGCGGGCTGGACATGGACGCGTCGGGAGTGAGCACGACGCTCCTGGGACTGCTGAATCCGTTCGCCCTGCTCATCGGCCTGCTGGGGCTCACGATGTTCGTGCTGCACGGGGCGACCTACCTTGGGCTCAAGACCGACGGCGCACTGCAGGAGCGGATGCGCCGCTGGGCCTCCACCGCCTGGGTGGCGTTCATCGCGCTCTACGCGCTCTCCACCGTGGCGTCGTACGCGGTGGCCCCCTACCTGTTCGAGAACTGGTTCGCGAATCCGCTGACCTGGGTGTTCTTCGCCCTCCTGCTGGCGAGCTGCGTCGCCGGCCCCGCCGCGGTCCGCGCTTCGCGCTTCGGACGCGGGTTCGTCGCGTCGGCGGCCGCCACGCTGAGCATCATCGCGCTCGCGGCGGAGGGATTGTACCCGCGTCTGGTGCCGGCCCAGCCCGACCTCGCGGCCAGCCTGACGATCTACAACGCCGCGTCCACCCCGCGAACGCTGACGGTGATGCTGGTGATTGCGCTGGTCGGGATGCCCCTGGTGATTCTGTACACCGTCCTGATCTATCGGGCGTTCAGGGGCAAGACCGTCCTGACGTCGGAGAGTTACTAGCTCGCGGACGTCAGTGGGCAGGGGCGTTGCGAGACGCCACGACCAGGACAGTTGCGAGACGCCACGACCAGGACAGTTGCGAGACGCCACGACCAGGACAGTTGCGAGACGCCGAGTTGCGAGTGGTGGTGAGAGGCGAGTCGTGAGGGGCCAGTCCAGCTGGCTGTACTGACAACCGGTCTGCGCCCTCGCCTCTCGCAACTCGCCGTCTCGCAACTGCACTGCAGTCTCCCATCTCCACACTTGACACCAAGCACCACTAATCGTAATATGACGATAATGTCCGTCGGAGCTCAACATGAATGATGGACCCGATATCCGTTCGGTCGTCCGCTCGAAGTACGGCGAGATCGCCAAGGGCGCTTCCGGCTGTTGCGGGCCGAGCTGTTGCGGTGGTGGCGACGGCGCGGCGGGCGTCAAGATCGCCGAGTACATCGGCTACTCCGCCCAGGAGCTGGCCGAGATCCCGGCGGGCGCCAACCTCGGTCTGGGCTGCGGCAACCCGCTGGCTCATGCCGCGGTGAAGCCAGGCGACGTGGTCCTCGACCTCGGATCGGGTGCCGGGATGGACGCCTTCCTCGCAGCCCACGAGGTGGGGCCCACCGGCCGCGTGATCGGCGTGGACATGACGGCGGAGATGGTCGAGCGGGCGCGGGAGAACGCGATCAAGGTCGGCGCCATCAACGTCGAGTTCCGCCTGGGCGAGATCGAGCGGCTGCCGGTGGCCGACGGGTCGGTGGACGTCATCATCTCCAACTGCGTCATCAACCTCTCGCCCAACAAGGAGGCGGTGTTCGCCGAAGCATTCCGCGTCCTCAAGCCGGGCGGACGGATGGTGGTGAGCGACATTGTGCTGACGGCGCCGATTCCCGACGACGTGCGCCACTCCGTGGAGGCCTACGTCGGCTGCGTGGCGGGCGCCGCGATGAAGAATGAGTACCTGTGGTTGATGGGCGTCGCCGGCTTCCGAGACATCCAGGTCGTGGAAGAGCGCAGTTACGGTGACGCCGGTGTGTTCGGCGGCTACGAGTGGCTCCGCCAGGCCGCCAAGTCGGTGGTGTCGGCGAAGGTGCGGGCCGTCAAGCCGCGAGCGTAGCAGCGGCCGCTCGACTTCCGACTGGCAGATTGCTGATTACAGCACCGCGTTGAAGACGTAGCCGACGATCAGGATGCCCGCCGCCACGACCGCCACGAACGTGACGATGAGCGGCACGCGCAGCACCTTCCGCAGAATGATCGTCTCCGGCAGCGACAGCCCGATCACCGACATCATGAACGCCAGCACCGTGCCCAGCGCTGCGCCTTTCTCGAGCAGCGCCTGGACGATCGGAATGATCCCGGCGGCGTTGGAATACATCGGGATCCCGATCAGCACGGCGAGCGGCACCGACCACCACGCGCCCCTCCCCATGATCGAGGCCATGAAGTCCTGCGGGACCCAGCCGTGGATGGCGGCGCCCACGGCGATGCCGGCGAGCACGTACGGCCACACGCGGCCGACGATGTCGCGCACCGCGTCGCGGCCGTAGCGGAACCGGCCGCTCCAGGTGGGGACCGCCGCGGTGTCCGTCGCGCCCGTCCCCGTAGCCGTTTCGTAGACCCACCGCTCCACCCAGCGCTCCAGCTTCAGTCGGCCGATGATCCAGCCGGCCGCGATCGCGATCACGAGGCCGGTCCCCATGTACAGCGCCGCCACCTTCCAGCCGAACAGGCCGAACAGCAGCACCAGGGCCACCTCGTTGACCATCGGGGCGGAGATCAGGAAGGAGAACGTGACGCCCAGGGGGACGCCGGTCGTCACGAAGCCGATGAACAGCGGCACGGCGGAGCAGGAGCAGAACGGGGTCACCACGCCCAGCAGGGCCGCCAGGACGTTGCCGGCCGACTCGCGCCTCCCGGCAAGGATCGCCCGCGTACGCTCCGGCGTGAAGAACGAGCGCACGACGCCCACGCCGAAGACGACCAGCACGAGGAGCATCAGGACTTTCGGCGCCTCGTACAGGAAGAACGACACGGACGACGCCGCGGCGCCCCCGCGGGTGAGGACGAGCACACGATAGGTGACGCCGTCGGCCAGCGGCTGGAGGCTGCGATACAGCAGCCACCAGGTCGCCGCGCCGAGAATCGCCGCCGCACCACGCAGCCACATCTTCATGCTTCCTCAGATCGCACGAGACGTGCCAGCGGCATGCCCTTTGCCGGGTTGCGGGACGCGAAACCCGATGGGAGCGGAGATGCTGATCGAGATCCTGGGCAGCGGCTGCCCGAAGTGCTTCGAAACCGAGCGGCGCGCCCGCCAAGCGGTGAAGCTGGCCGGCATCGAGGCCGACGTCGCACACGTGACCGACGTCAAGGCCCTGGCGCTGCGGGGCGTGCTCGCCACGCCTGCCGTGGCGATCGACGGCGCCGTCAAACTGAGTGGCTCCCTGCCCTCGGTCCCGGAGCTGGTCAGGCTGTTCATCAATCACCTGGCCGCGGCCGACCCGGCGGGCGGGGCCGATTGACCCATCAACCGCCATTGATATGTGACGGATTGACACATCAACCAATCTTGATACGTTAACCGGCCTATGACCGCCACGACTGCGTACGACCTCGACCTCCTGACCGCCCGCTTCAAGGCGCTCTCCGATCCGCTCCGGCTGCGCATCCTCGACCGCCTGCGAGGCGGCGAGCGGTGCGTGTGCGAGCTGATCGACGCGCTCGACGTGGCCCAGTCGCTGCTCTCCTTTCACCTCAAGACCCTGAAGGACGCGGGTCTCGTCACCGACCGCCGCGACGGGCGCTGGATGCACTACGCGCTCGACACCGCCGCGCTGGAGGAGCTCGACATGTTCATGGGTTCGCTACGCAAGCGGACACGGGACCGCGACTGGAAGCCGGTGTGCTGCGAATGACCGCCGAACGAAAGGCCCCCCTGCGCGTCCTGGTGCTGTGTACCGGCAACTCCGCCAGGAGCCAGATGGCGGAGGCGCTCTTCAACCGGCTGGGCGCCGGGCGCATCGTGGCGGAGAGCGCCGGTACACAGCCCGCTGCGCGGGTCAACCCCCTCGCCATCCAGGCGCTGGCCGAGAGCGGCATCGCGTGGGAGGGCCATCCGCCGCGCACCCTCGACGGACTCGAGCGCGAGCGCTGGGACTTCGTCATCACGGTCTGCGACAGAGCCAAGGAGTCGTGTCCGATCTTCCCCGGCCAGCCCATGCTGGCCCACTGGGGCATGGCCGATCCCGCGGAGGTCGGCGGCGACGAGGGCACCCGACAGGCCGCGTTCCGCGAAGCCCTGCTCCTCCTCCGCCGCCGGGTCGAGCTGATGCTTGCCCTGCCCCTGGAGAAGCTCGAGCGGATGGCGCTGGAGGCCCGGGTGCGCGCCATCGGGACCGAGAAGGCACCTGACTAGCTCCGCCACGCCTCCGGTCGCCCCCAGCCCGGCGCGCCCCGCGCCCCGCCTGGGCCTCGCCGCACGCTACCTGTCGCTGTGGGTCGCGCTCGCGATGCTGGGCGGCGTGGCCCTCGGCAAGGGTCTCGCGGGCGCGACCGCCACGCTGCGCGGGATGGAGTTCGGCACCGGCAGCCACGTCAACGTGCCCATCGCCGTCCTCATCTGGCTGATGATCGTCCCGATGATGATGAAGGTGGACTTCGCGGCGATCCGGAACGTCGGGAAGCGTCCGCGGGGCCTGCTGGTCACCCTGTTCGTCAACTGGCTGGTGAAGCCGTTCTCGATGGCGCTGCTGGCGTGGGTCTTCTTCAAGCACGTGTTCGCCGCGTGGATCGGCCCGGCGCTCGCCGACCAGTACATCGCCGGAGCGATCATCCTCGCCGCCGCGCCGTGCACCGCCATGGTGTTCGTGTGGAGCTACCTCACCGATGGCGACCCGGCGTACACGCTGGTCCAGGTCTCCCTGAACGACCTGATCATGCTGGTGCTGTTTGCGCCCCTCGTGCGGCTGCTGGTGAGCGGCACGTCGTCGTTGAGCGTGCCGTTCTCCGTACTGCTGTGGTCGGTGGCGCTGTTCATCGCCATTCCGCTCGCCGCCGGCACGGCACTGCGCCTCGTGCTGATCCGCTGGCGCGGCACGGCCTGGTTCGAGGGCGTGCTCCTCCCGCGGCTCGCCCCCATCACCCTGGGGGCACTGATCGTCACGGTGGTGCTGATCTTTTCCTTCCAGGCCGACAACATCACCGGCCGGTTCCTGCACGTGCTGCTCATCGCCATCCCGATCACGCTCCAAGTGTACTTCAACTCGTCGCTGGCCTACGGCCTGATGCGCTGGCTCAAGGTGCCGTTCAACGTCGCCGCGCCCGGCGCGCTCATCGGCGCCAGCAACTTCTTCGAGCTGGCGGTGGCCACGGCCATCGCGCTCTTCGGACCGGGGTCGGGAGCAGCGCTGGCGACGGTGGTCGGCGTGCTGGTGGAAGTGCCGGTGATGCTGTCGGTGTGCTCGGTCTGCAACCGGACGCGCGGGTGGTTTCCTCTGCAGGCTGCAGAACCGCAGATCTGAGTACTCAGAGCAGTTGCGAGACGCCGAGTTCCGAGTGGTTACGAGACGGGAGTCGTGAGGGACGAGTCCAGGTGGCAGTTCTGAGAACTGGCCTGCATCCTCTCGCCCTCCTGACTCACCACCACTCGCAACTCGGCGTCTCGCAACTGCTCTGCGAACTTGCCCTCTCACCACCTCGCTGCTGTATTTAGGCGCATGGCGCTTCATCCCGTCTATGGCCACGACGAACTCCGCGCACGGCTTGCGACCTCGATGCGGGCGGGCCGCCTTCCGACGGCGCTGCTCCTGGCCGGCGCGCCGGGGGTGGGGAAGCAGCGGCTGGGGCTATGGATCGCGGCGGGTCTGCTGTGCGAACAGGGGCCCGGTGAGCCGTGCGGCGTATGCCACGCCTGCCACCTCGCATCCACGCTGTCGCACCCCGACATCCACTGGTTCTTCCCGATCCTCCGACCGAAGGGCGAGGAGGACAAGCAGGCCGAGGAGGCGGAGGAGCTGCTTGCGCAGGCCGTGCAGGCGCGGCGGGAGCAGCCGCTGTACCTGCCCCCTGACGGGATGGCGGGGATCTTCCTTCCGCTGGTGCGCGTGCTGCACCGCAGCGCGCAGATGCGGCCGGCCATGGGGAAGCGGAAGGTCTTCGTGGTCGGCGACGCGGAGCGGCTGGTGCCGCAGGCCTCGAGCCCGGAGGCGGCCAATGCGCTCCTCAAGGTGCTCGAGGAGCCGCCGCCCGACACCTATTTCGTCCTCACGACGGCCGAGCCGGCCTCCCTGCTCCCGACCATCCGCTCCCGCATGGTGCAGCTCCGGGTGCGCCGGCTCCGTGCGTCAGAAGTAGCGCGCTTCCTCAGCGAGGTTCCGCAGCCTCAGCTCCCGGCCGCCGAGGCCAAGCGCCGCGCCGAGCTGGCGGGCGGCTCGATCGGTTCGGCGCTGGCCGAAGGTGGCGAACGCGGCTCGGCCGACGCGGCGGGCCGCGCCCTCCTCGAGGCCGCCGCCCGCGGCCCGGGCGCGCGCCTGCGCTATTCGCTGGGCGTCAAGCCGTTCGGCGGGCGCGGCGAGTTCACGGACACGCTGGCCGCCGCGGCCGAGTTGCTGCGGGACCGCCTCGCGGAGCGGCTGCGGAACCCCGGTGCCGGCCGCGCCGACGAGCCTCCGGCGACGGGGGTGCTCGAGGCGATCCGGGAGATCGAGCGCGCCAGGAAGCTGGCGCGCGGCAACGTGAATCCGCAGCTCATCGTGGCCGACCTCACGCGCCGGCTGGCGGAGCGCCTGACATGAAGCGCCGGCTGTCGCACGTGGACGACAGGGGCCGCGCGCGGATGGTGGACGTGGGCCCCAAGGCGGTGACGGCGCGGCGCGCGGTGGCCGAGGGCGGGATCACGATGAGCCGCACCGCGTTCGCCCTCGTCAAGGCGAACCGAGCCGCCAAGGGCGACGTCCTCGGTGTCGCAGAGCTGGCGGGCGTGGCGGGCGCCAAACGCACGCCGGAGCTGATCCCGCTGGCTCACCCGCTCCCGTTGGAGCACGTCGTCGTGACCGCGCGCCTCGATCCGAAGCTCCCGGGCGTGCGGGTCCGCGCGGAGACGCGGGTGGAGGCGAAGACCGGTGTCGAGATGGAGGCGCTGACGGCGTGCGCGGTCGCGCTGCTCACGGTCTACGATATGGTGAAAGCCGTGGACCGCGGCATGGTCATCGGGGACGTGCGGCTGATCGAAAAGGCGGGAGGGCGGTCCGGCGCCTGGAGGCGGAAAGGCGCTTAACCGCCCGGCAGCCCTAACTGGGGATGCGAATCGCCTGACCCGGCCTGATGGAGCTGTGCTTCGTCAGACCGTTGCGCTTGAGCAGCGCGTCGAGGGGCACGCCGAAGGTCTGCGCGATCGCGTACAGGCTCTCACCGGGGCGGACGATGTGCACCGTCCGCGCCGCCATGGTCGTCGCCGGCGGCCTGGCAGGGCTCGCGGGCTTCCGGCCGGCGCGGGCCACACTCGACAGGAGCACCGGCGGCGTCCGTCGCAGCGCCGGCCGTGCCGAGTGCCCGCTCCTGCCGGTGCGCGATGCGTAACTCCACCGTGACGGCGCGATCCCCGACGTCGGGATGATCAGCACCCGCCCCACCTGAAGGCTCCGCGGCTTCACCCCACGGTTGGCGCTGACGATGAGATCCACGGTCACATGGTAGCGCGACGCGATCTGGCCCAGCGTCTCGCCCCGCGCCACCGCGTGCTCGACGAAGGTGACGCGGTGCTCCGGCGGCAGCACGGCGAGGCGCGCGGCCGTGGAGTCGGCGTGGCCCGGGGGCACGCGCACCCAGACCGTCCGGTTGGGTGGCGTCACGCGCCGTACGAACTGCGGGTTCAGTTCCAGGACCGCGTCGGTCGAGGTATCCGCCAGCCGCGCGACGACGTCCAGCCCGACGGCGTCATCGACTTCGATCGAGTCGTAGCGCAGTGGGTCCCAGCGCTCGACGTGGTCGAACCCCCACTTCTCGGGCTCCTTGGCGATCATCGCGGCCGCAATCAGCTTCGGCACGTAGTCGCGCGTCTCGCGCCGCAGGAACCGCTCGTCCGCCAGGGCGAAAAACAGGTCGTTGCCCTGGGTCGGGCCGAAATCGTAGCGCTTCAGGCCACGCTGGATCTTCCCGGGGCCCGCGTCGTAGGCGGCCGCCGCGAGATACAGTGACCCGAAGTGATCGTTGAGCTCGGAGAGCATGCGAATGGCGGCGTCGGTCGCGCGCCAGGGATCCCGCCGTTCGTCCACCCACGGATCCACCGTCAGCCCATAGCGGCGGCCCGTGGACGCGATGAACTGCCAGAGCCCCACCGCCCGGCGCCGGCTCACCGCGAGCGGGTTCATGCCGCTCTCGATCACCGCGAGGTAGACGAGGTCCTGCGGCATGCGCGCGGCAACGAGCTTCGCGCGCACCAGCGACTCCCACCGCCCGAGGCGCTCCAGGTAGATCTCGAAGTGGTCGCGCGCCCGGCCGCGGAAATAGTCGATGTAGTACTGAACCCGCTCGTTCGCCGCGTAGCGGTCCACGTCGATGTCCCACGTGGTTGCCGCCTCGGGCGGCGCGGCTCCGGCGGCTCCCGTCGTCGGCCCAGGACCCGTTCCGGACGTGATCGGCCCCGCGACGGGCGGACCGGCAGGCGGCACCGCCGTCGACGGCTGCCGGCCAACCACCGAATCCGCAGTCATCAGCCGCAACGTGTCGAGGAACGCCTCGTCGCTCGAGGTGTCGGGGCTGGGAACTCGGACGACGGTTGTTTCGGGGGGATACGGCGCTACCGCCAGTCGGCTGGGCGCCGAGTCAGCGGGGCCGCTGTCGGCGCTCGAGACCTGGACGCCGGGCGGGCCGGCCACCGACGGCGGCGCGGCGTCCGGCACCACGGGCGCCGGCGCGGGGCCCGGCCTCGCACAGGCGGCAAGCCCAATCAGGGCCGACAAGCACAGCTTGTTCAGCGCTGCCCCCGAACGACGTGCATGGCGTTGCCTCGACTCAGGTTACGGAAACGGGTCCGCCGGCTCGCCGCAGCGAGCCTCGGCCTGAGAGGGGTCCCGGTCCGAGGTCGGCTTGACGGCTGCAATATGCCAAGCGCCCCGCGCGCGGGTCAATGCTTTTCTTGCTCGAACGTGACCTGCGTCACGCTCCCGAGGTCAGCTCTCCCGTGTCACCAGGACGCGGAAACGGGCCGCCAGGTCCAGCGTCACCGTCCCGACCGTGCCGGACCCGATCTTGCGACCGTCGAGTTTCACGACCCCAACGACCTCCGCCGCCGTACCGGTCAGGAAGACCTCGTCGGCCGTGTAGAGGTCGTAGCGATTGAGCGATTCCTCGCGCACCTCGTAGCCGGCCTCGCGGCCCAACTCGATCACGGCGTCGCGCGTCACGCCGCGGAGAATGCCCGAATACGCCGGCGGCGTGCGCAGCGTGTGGTTGGTGACGCAGAAGATGTTCTCGCCGACGCCCTCTGCCACTTCGCCGGTGGACTCGAGCATCAGGGCCTCGTCCACCCCGGCGTTGATCGCCTCGATCTTCGCCAGGATGTGGGCGAGGTAGTTGAGCGACTTGACCCGTGGGCTCAGTCCCTCGCGGTGGTTCACCGGCGTCGGCGCCGTCATCATTGTCAGGCCGCGCCTGGCTGCCTCCGCCGGGAAGAGCGCGATCTTGTCCGCGATGCAGAAAATCGTCGGCTTCTTGCACTTCCGCGGGTCCAGCCCGAGATCGCCGTAGCCGCGCGTCACCACCAGCCGGACGTACGCATCGGACAGGCTGTTGACCTTGATGCACTCTTTGACCAGGTCGGCCATGGCATCCTGCGCCATGGGAATGTCGAGCCAGATGGCCCGGGCCGACGCATACAGGCGATCGAGGTGCTGCTTGAGGCGGAAGACCTTGCCGTTGTAGGCCCGGATGCCCTCGAAGACCCCGTCCCCGTAGAGCACGCCGTGGTCGAAGACCGAGATCTTCGCTTGATCGCCGTCGAAGAACTTCCCGTCAATCCAAATCTGCGGCACCGGCGGTCCTCCTCAGATCGAAGTCCGCGCAAAGATAGCCCGCGAGGCGCCCCGGCGCATCAATCGCGCCTGCCTCTTTGGGGAGTAACCACCTTCGGTTTTGAGCCAATACGGCGCAAAATCTGCACCGGGACCCGCCCCCTCAGCCTCGCCGAGCCCCTACAGAGCGATGCTCACCCCGATCCCCAGCTCCCGGGCCCGCTCGAACGCGAGCCGCGCGGTCGCCACGTCCTCGACCGCCAGTCCGAGCGACTTGAAGAGCGTAATCTCGTCGTCGGCGCTCCGACCCGGGGCGCCGGCCGCCACCTCGCCCAGCTCGGCGAGCACATGATCCGGGCCGATACGCCCCTCCGCCAGGGCGAACATCAGGTCCCCGGCCTCCGCGGCCGCCGAGGCACGCGAGTCGACGAAGACACGGCAGCGCGCCACCGCTGCCGCATTGAACTCCCGCATGTCGGCGGAGGACGATCCCACGGCGCAGAGGTGCATCCCCGGCTCGAGCCATGCCGCGTCGATGATGGGCTCCCGCGCCGCCGTCACGGCCACCACGACGTCGGCGCCACGCATCGCGTCTGGGACGGTTGCCGCGATCTCGACCGGGCACCGGACCGTGCCGGCCATCTCGCGCACGAAGCGCGCCGCATGCGCCGCCGTGCGGGACCAGACGCGCACCGAAGCCAGGTCCCGCACGAAGGACACCGCCCGGAGGTGGCTGCGCGCCTGGACGCCCGAGCCGAGGATCGCGAGGTGCCGCGCCCCCTTCCGCGCCAGCAGATCCACCGACACCGCCGTGACCGCCGCGGTTCGCAGCTCGGTCACGAGTCGTCCATCGAGGATGGCGAGCAGGGCGCCGTTGTCCGGATCGAGGAGCAGCACGGTGGCGAGATGCGTGGGGTGCCGGCTCCCCGCATTCCCCGGGAAGAAGGACACCGACTTCATCCCCAGTGCCCCGCCCCGTTCGTCGCGCAAGTACGCCGGCATCGTCGCGTAGTAGCCGCCCGCCGGCTCGATCTTGAGCGTGGGCCGCACCGGCTGCACCACGTCGCCGGCCGAGAAGCGGACCAACGCGTCGCGCATCGCCGGGATGAGGCTGCCCATGTCCAGCACGCGGCCCAGGTCAGCCTCCGTCAGCAGCAGCGGCATCCTCAGCCCCGTTCCTCAGAGATGTCGAACGCGAGGCACGCGTGAGCCCGGCGCAGGGCCGACTCCACCGCCGGCGCCGACTCACCCCGCGCGAAGATGAATCCCGGATACTGTGCCCCGCGCGGCAGGGGGACCAGCGCCTGCCCCACGTGCGCCGTGATCACGATGTCCTCGACCCCGGCGACGCGGTGCGCGGCGTCCACGCCGCGCACCGCGCGCAGCACCCCGGCTCCTGGAATCGGTATCATCATCACGCCGGCGGCCTCGGCCGACCGCTCGAACGTCTCCACTGGCAGGCCGAGCGCGTGTCGCAGCAGCAGCTCCTCGAGCGACACCGCGTCCGGCCCGCGGCCGAAGCGCAGGACCTGGCTGCACCGCCCTCCGATGGGTCGCGCACCCAGGTCGATCAGCCAGGGGCCCGCCGCGTTGTAGCGCAGCTCCACGTGCACCGGGCCCGCAGTCAGTCCCAGCGCCAGCACCGCGCCCTCGGCGCACCCGGCCAGCGCCCGCTGGGCCGCGGCGCCCAGGCGGCTCGGCGTGACGTAGATCGTTTCCTCGAAGCAAGGCCCGTCCAGCGGATCGGGTTTGTCGAACAACGCGAGCACGCGCAGGCGGCCGCCGTCGAGCAAGCCCTCGAGCGCGAACTCCGGACCCGGCACGAACGACTCCACCAGGTACTGGCGCCACTCCTCGCCGCGCCCCGCCACCCCGGGCTCGCCGAGGATGTCCTGCAGCACCCGGTGCGCCGCGACGAACTCCTCGGGCGAGTCCGCGCGCATCACGCCCCGGCTGGCGGAGAGGCAGAGCGGCTTGAGCACGCACGGATAGCTGGCACTCCTCGCCACCGCGTCGGGGTCGTCAGCGAGGCGGTGGAGCCGAAAATCGGGAACCGGGACCCCGGATCCGGAGAGCATCACCCGTTGCCGGTGCTTGTCCCGCGCCGCCACCGTCGCTCCGACGGGGTTGTGCGCCAGGCCAAGCGCCTCGGCGATGGCGGCTGCGAGGATCGCCGTGTCATCGTCCACGCCAACCACCGCCGCGACGGGATGCCGGGCCGCGAACGCCACGGCCTGGCCGGCAGCCCGCTCGAGGTTCGCGAAGTCCAAGGTCACGAGCCGCTCGGGCTGCTGCGCCGCGAAGACGCTGGTGTGATCGGACGCGACCGTCAGGTCGACGGCGAGGCGGCGCGCGGCCTCGACGAAGGCGGCGGCCCGGTAGGTCGTGCTGGGGAGGAGGAGGAGAAGGCGCGGGCGAGCGCCCACTATTTCTTCGATGCGGTCACGTAGGGGTTGGTGCCGGCCGAGTGGTCGGTGATGTCCACGATGCCAGCCACCTCCGGCACGCGCTCTCGCAGCGCCGTCTCGATGCCCTGCCGCAGCGTCACGTCGGCCATCCCGCATCCCTGGCAGCCGCCGCCCATCCTGAGCATAACGACCCCGTCCTGCACGTCGAGCAGTTCCACAAAACCACCGTGCCGCGCGATGGCGGGGTTGATCTCGGCCTCGAACAGATCGGCCACGCGCCCGAAGAGGACCTCATCGTCCGCCGATGCCACCGGCGTGGGCGCTGCGACCGGCGGCACACCGGCGGCCAGCGCCCTGCGAATGGCGGCGCCGACCTCCTTGCCGGTGACCTGCCAGGGCGCCGGGCTGTCCTTGGTCACGGTGACCGTACCGCCCGAAACCACGACCTCGGTGACGCCGGGCACCCCGAACAGCGCCTCGGCCACGGGCGACCCCTGGGCGGCGTCGGGCGAGGCGAACCTCCGGGCACCATCGAAGAGCAGCTCGCTCACGACGAAGCGGCAGCGCTGGCCGTCGATCGGCTCGGCCGTGATTCGTATTTCTCGGTCCACGATTTGAAGTATCAGGGAGCTTCTCCGCTCGGTCAACTTGCAGGCCGAGCCGGACAGCCTCGAGGATGACACGAAATTCGCGTCTACCGCTCGATGGCGGCCACACTATTTTGGGGGCACGGTTCGGCACCGGCGTGGGCTCCCATGTACTGGATAAGCAAGACACTCCACAATCTGAGCAGGTTCCGGCGCCAGACCGTGATCTTCCTCGCGGTTCTGGGGCCCGGCATCATCACGATGGTGGCCGACAACGACGCCGGCGGCATTTCCACCTACGCCGTGACCGGGTCGCAGTACGGCTTCTCCCTGCTGTGGATTCTGGTCCCGCTCGTGCCGATCGCCTTCTACATCCAGGAGATGACGGTCCGCCTCGGCGCCGTGACGAAGCGCGGCCACGCCGAAGCGATCTTCGAGGGGTTCGGGCCCGTCTGGGGCTGGTTCTCCCTGTTCGACCTGGCGGTGGTCAACTGGCTGACGCTCATCACCGAGTACGTCGGGATGGTCGAGGCCATGAGCATCTTCGGCGTTCCGCCGCTGGTGACGTACTTCGCCGTCACCGCGATCATGTTCGGGATCGTGATTACCGGCCGGTACTGGACTTTCGAGAAGATCACCCTGGCGTTCTGCGTGTTCAACTTCGTCTACATCCCCGCGGCGCTGTGGGCGATGAAGGTGCCGGGCGCCCCCGGCTGGGGGGCCGTGGGTCAGGGGTTCATCCCGCGCTTCGAGGGCGGCCTCACCGCGACGCTCATCTTCGTCGTGCTCGCCAACGTGGGCACCACGATCACGCCGTGGCAGATCTTCTTCCAGCAAAGCTCGGTGGTGGACAAGGGGCTCGACATCCACGACGTGAAGTTCGGCAAGTGGGACACGTTCGCGGGCTCGCTCCTGACCGGCATCGTGGCGGCTTTCATCATGATCGTCACCGCCGCGGCGTTCCACTTCCATCGGCCTCCGATCCAGATCCAGGACGCCAAGCAGACCGCCGAGGCGCTGGTGCCGCTCCTCCCCGCGGGGCGCGGCGAGCTGGCGCGGCGGCTGTTCGCCATCGGCCTGTTCGACGCCGGCTTCCTCGGCGCCCTGTGCATCTCGCTGTCCACCTCCTGGGCGCTGGGCGAGATCTTCGGCTGGGCGCACTCCCTCAACAAGAGCGTGCGCGACGCGCCGTGGTTCTACATCGCCTACCTCGCGATGCTGCTCACCTCCGGCGCCGTGGTCCTGATCCCCGGCGCACCCCTGGTGACGATCACGATGTACGTCCAGATCGTCGCCGTCACCCTATTGCCCGCGGCGCTGATCTTCCTCATCCTCATCCTCAACGACGAGGGCTTCATGGGGAAGCACGTCAACACCCGCAGCCAGAACCTCATCAACTGGAGCATCGTCGCCGGCATCATCATCATCTCGACGGTGTTCGCCGTGAGCACCCTCTTCCCGAAGCTCTTCGGGGTGGCGCAGTAGGAGCCGAACATGACCGTCACTGCGGCGGGAACCGGCAAAGGGGCGGGGTCCGAACCGACGTTCCGCTTCCTGTTCTTCTCCGAGCTGCTGAAGCGCCCGGTGTGCGCCGGCAAGATCAGGGACCGGATCGGCAGGCTCGATGATCTCGTGGTGTCGCTGAGCGAGCACTACCCCGAAGCCGTCGGGATCCTGATCGAACATGGCTGGGGCAAGCCCACCGAGTTCGTGCCGTGGAAGAGCGTCCTCCGGATCGAGGACGACGCGATCTTCGTCAAGCCGACCGAGGACGGCCAGCCCTTCCCGCCGTTCGTGGACCAGCCGGGCTGGATGCTGCTGGGCCGGCACCTGATGGGGCGGACGGTGCTCGATACCGACGGCCGGCGCATCGAGGCGGTGAACGACGTGCACCTGGTGGAGTCGGGCGGCCGCCTGGCCGTGGTGCACGTGGACACATCGTTCAACGGTTTCCTGCGCCGCTGGGGGCTGGGCAGGCTCAAGCTGATCAAGGACAGCTTCATCTCCTGGAAGTACGTGCAGCCGCTGTCGGTCGAGGACGCCTCCGCGACCGACAAGGTGTCGCTCTCCATCACCCGCCGGCAGATTCAGGAGTTGCTGCCCGAGGACCTGGCGGACGCGTTGGAGGAGCTGTCCGGCCAGGAGCAGGTCGCGCTCTTTTCGGCCCTCGACTCGGAGACCGCGGCCGAGACGCTCTCGGAGGCGGAGCCGCGCGCGCAGCGGCAGCTCATCGCCGGCATGCGGAAGGAGCGTGCCAGGGGCGTGCTCTCGGAAATGAGCGTTCCGCAGCTCGCGGACCTCTTCTCCGTGCTTCCGCACGACCAGCAGACGGCGTTGATGGGCCTCCTGCCCGAGGTAGAGGCGGACCGCGTGCGCGCGATTCTCGCCGACCGGGAAGCGACCGCGGGTGCGCTGATGTCCACCGACTTCGTCGCCGTGCCCAAGAGCGCCAAGGTGGGCGAGGTGCTCGCGCAACTCCGGAAGTCCGGCCGCGACCCGGGAAGTATCTCCTATGTCTACGTGGTCAACGGCGAGGAGAGCGTCCTGCTGGGCGTGGTCGACCTGCGGGAGCTGGTCCTCGCCGCCGACGACGCAGAAGTCGGCGCAGTGATGACTTCACCGGTGGCCTCGGCGGAGGAGTCGCTGCCCCGGGACGACCTCGAGCAGCTGCTGGCCAAGTACCACTTCCGGATGCTGCCGGTGGTGGATGCGAAGGACCACCTCAAGGGTGTGGTGCTCTACAACGACATCATGAAGGCGGCGTGATATGGCCCGCGTGAAGATGACTTCGACGACCCGGTGGGCGCTGTTCATGTTGCGCTTCTACCTGATCGCGCTGCTGGTGCTGTTGATCGTTCGCTTCGCGCGTCTGGCCCGCTAGCCGCCAAGCTCGTCGCTCGCCGCAGCGGGGCCGTTCGCGACCGATCCGGGCCCCACGGCAATCCCCAGAAGACCGTTCGGAAACCGTGGCCAGCGTCGCTTGACGCTGGCTTGACGGGCCGGCCGTTACGTGGAGGCACACTCAACGCGGAGCTGCGCCGTGAAACCGCTCGTTCTCCTCGCCGTCACCAGCCTGCTCACCGCCGGATGCCAGGCCGACCGGCTTGCCAGTCCTTCCAACGCGAACACCACTGCTTCCGTCGCCGCCATCCAGGCCAACCGCGACGGGCAAGCCGACTACCGGCTGCCCCCGCCCAGCGCCCCCGGGCTGAGGGTCATGACGTACAACGTCTATCTCGGCACCAACCTGGACCCGATCATGGAGGCAACGACCGAGGCGGACTTCCTGACCGCCGCGTACCTGGCCTACGCCGAGCTGCAGCAGACCAACTTCCCGCAGCGCGCGGGCAAGATCGCCGACCAGATCGCCGCGGTGCAGCCGGACATCGTCGGGCTCGACGAGGTCGCGCTGTGGAGCGTGTCGGCGCCGTACGACCCGGTGGCGCAGCAGGGCGCGCCGTTCGTGACGCAGTACGACTTCCTCACGCTGGTCATCGACTCGCTCAAGGCCCGTCACCTGCACTACGCCGCCGCCTCCGCGGACACGACGAGCGACGTCTCAGCCCCGGTGCCCACCGCTTTCGATGCCTCGGGCAACCCGACGGCGTTCGCGCTCGTCCGCTTCCAGGACCGCGACGCCATCCTGGTCCGCTCGGGCGTGCAGTTCCGCGACGCCAAGCACGGCAAGTTCACGGCCTACATCCCACTCGACATGCTCGGCACCGAGACCGGGCTGTACCGCGGCTGGTGCTCCATCAGGGCGACCGTCGACGGACAGACGTTCCGCTACGTGAACAGCCACCTCGAGGCGGAGTCGCCCGACGTCAACCTGGCCCAGGCGAACGAGATGGTCGGCCTGCTGCAGAAGGAGCAGGACCCCGTGATCTGGGCGGGAGACTTCAACTCCGACGCCAACACGCACGCGCCGAGCTATGCGCTGATCACCGGTGCGGGCTTCACGGACCTGTGGCCGTTGGCCCATCCCCGCGACCCGGGGCTGACGAACGGCCCGGCGGACGGCGTGGGGGCCCTGAATCAGTACGGCGTGCTGGTTCCCTACACGAGCCTGGTGTTCAACGCGCGGATCGACCTGGTCCTGCTGCGGGACCGGTTCGGCAGGCCACACGAAGTGGACGCGGCCATCTTCGGCAACAAGCCGAGCGACCGCACGGTCTCCGGCCTGTTCCCCTCCGACCACGCGGCGGTGGGGATGGTCTTCGAGCTGCCGAAGACCTGGGGCCGCTGGTAGGCGCGCAGCGCTGCCCGGGAAGGGGGAGCCGGGTTGGCTGACCGGCTCCCCCTTTTCTATGTTTGGCGGCGTCTCCCAGACCGGGGCGCCGCGTGGACGACTTCATCCGTGACCTTCCCAAGGCCGAGCTGCACCTGCACATCGAGGGGACGCTCGAGCCGGAGCTGATGTTCGCGATCGCGAAGCGCAACCGGGTACCGCTGCGCTTCCGATCGGTGGACGAGGTCCGCCGCGCCTACCAGTTCTCCAACCTGCAGGACTTCCTCGACATCTACTACGAGGGCGCGAAGGTGCTCCTGGTGGAGCGCGACTTCTACGACCTCACGTGGGCCTACCTGGAGCGCGCGCACGCGGACGGCGTGCGGCACGCAGAGATCTTCTTCGACCCGCAGACGCACACCGACCGCGGGGTCGCGTTCGAGACGGCGATCACCGGGATCCACCGCGCGCTGGCGGATGCGGAGCACAAGCTGCGGATGAGCTCGGGCCTGATCCTCTGCTTCCTGCGGCACCTCAGCGCCGAGGCCGCGGACGCCACGCTGACCCAGGCGCTCCCCTTCAAGGAGTGGATCGTCGCGGTGGGCCTCGATTCGTCCGAGGTCGGCCACCCCCCGCGGAAGTTCCGCGCGGTGTTCGACCGGGCGCGCGAAGCGGGGTTGCTCGCGGTCGCGCACGCGGGTGAGGAGGGGCCACCGGCGTACATCTGGGAGGCGCTGGACCTGCTCCAGGCGCGGCGCATCGACCACGGCGTCCGCTGCGTCGAGGACCCGAACCTCGTGAACCGGCTCGTGGCCGAGCACATCCCGCTCACGGTGTGCCCGCTCTCGAACGTGAAGCTGCGGGTGTTCGACACGATGGCCGGCCACAACCTCAGGAAGTTGCTCGAGCTGGGGCTGTGCGTGACCGTGAACTCCGACGATCCGGCGTACTTCGGGGGCTACATCGGCGAGAATTTCCGCGCCGCGCGGGATGCCCTCGCCCTCACGCGAGAGCAGATCGCCCACCTGGCCCGGAACTCGTTCCAGGCCTCGTTCCTCTCACCGATGGAGAAGCGCGGGCACCTCGAGGACATCGACCGCTTCGTGGCCGACCACGCCAGCGCGGCTTAGCTGGGCGGTCAGCTCTCCGCGGTCTAGTTCTTCGGTCCCGGCCGCTGCGGCGGGCTTCCGGGGCACTGCGGCGGAAACGACTCGTGGGACGCCGCGATCTTCCAGCCATCGCTGGTCCGGTGGAACACCAGGGTCCACGCCAGCACGGGGTTGGTCATCACTCCCGCAGCACCCGTCGTTGTCCCGTGGATCATCGCGGTCATCACCACGACGTCGCGGTCGAGCACGATGGTGTTTCGCTCCGCCAGTGAAGCGCGGACGGTCACCCCGACTCCCATATACCGCGCGGCGGCCGCCAGAGAGTCAAAGGTAGGGTAGATCATCCCGTTCTCGGCGAACGCCAGCCCGTTCCCGCGCTCGTAATAGCTGAGGATGGCGTTGAGGTCCGGGTGCTCGAAGCCGGCGAGGACGTGCGCGACCATCTGCTCAATGCTGTCCGCCAGCGCGGCACGGTGCGTTGCCGTGATCGCGGGCTGGGCCTGGTGACATCCCGCGACGAGTGCGAACGCCGCCGTGTGGAACACCACCGTGCGCTTTCTCATCGTGCGTGTCTCCGTCAGACTTCTGGGAGCAGGATCACGAGCGGTTGAAGGTCAGAGAGTCCCCGCCGAAGCCGGAGCCGTACAATTTCCCGGCCATCTCGTTGCTGCCGACCAGAGTGCCGACCAGCGTGGCCGTCTCGAACCCTTGCGAGTAGAGGTCGAGATTCACCGACGGAGCCGTGCACGTGCCGGTCACCAGAACCCCGAGCGAATCGGACGCGAACAAGAAGGTCGCCGTGCCCGTCACCGTGCCGTGAGAGTTCTCGCTCAACGCCAGCCTCAAGGCAAAACCCGCGTTCGAGGTGCCGGTCCAGTTGCCGCTGAGGGACAGTGGGGAGGAGGTGCTGTCTCTTGAGCAAGCGGCCGCGCCCAACGCCAGAATCATGCCGAAAGCCAGGAGTGTACGCTTCATAGTGACCCGTCCTGCTCCGGGAGCTCGAGCCGCGCGCACGGCCGGCGCGGCGGAGAAGTGGTGTGGCCGGGAGCCGCTTGGTTCGGAGCCGGCGCGCCAGATCGTGGGCCGTGGGGCTCAGCGTGCCGATGCGTAGGCTAGGAGATGGGCGTTAGCACCTGTCTTGGTCACGAGGTAGCTCCTGCGCCGACGGGGCGCCAGGGGGTGCCGGTGCGGAGGATGGCGTTGAGGATCGTCAGCAGCTTCCGCATGCAGGCCACCAGGGCCACCTTGGCCGGCTTGCCAGCCGCCCGCAGCCGCGTGTAGAAGGCCCGGATCGCCGGGTTGTAGCGGGTCGCCACGAGGGCGCCCATGTAGAGCGCCGCGCGCACCGACGCCCGCCCGCCCCACACGATCCGCTTGCCGCGCAGCGTGCCGCTGTCGCGCGCTCGCGGGGCCACGCCCACTAGGGCCGCGATCTGCTGGCGCGTGAGGGAGCCCAGCTCCGGCAGCTCCCCGAGCAGCGTGCGACTGACGACCGGGCCGACGCCCGGCACGCTGCGCAGCAGGTCCTCCTTGAGGCGCCACACCGGGCTACTCCGCACCGCTTGCTCGAGGTCGCTGTCCACGTCGCGCAGCCGGCGCTCGAGCCAGTGGATGTGCTGGGTGATGTCCCGCCGCACGCCGGCCGCGGCCGCGAAGCCCAGCCGGTTCTGCTCGGCCGTCCGCATCTCCAGCAGCTGCCGCCGCCGCGTGAGCAGCGCATCCAGGCCGCGGGCCGCCTCATCGGGCAGGGGCCGGAGTTCCGGGCGCACCCGCTCGGCAAACAGCGCCAGGATCTGCGCATCCAGCGCGTCCGTCTTGGCCAGTTGCCCCGTGGCCCGCGCAAAGTCCCGCACCTGCCGCGGATTGGCGACCACGACGCTCAGCCCGGCGGCGGCCAGCGCCGCCACCGCCGCCGTCTCGAAGCCGCCCGTCGCTTCGAGCACGATCAGGGCCGGCGCCAGCGGCCGCAGCCGCGTCACCAGCGCCGCGCCGCCGGCGTCATCGTTGGCCGTCCGCCACGGCTCGCCCGCCGGGCGCACCGCGACATCCAGCGTGGCCTTGGCCACATCAATGCCGACGAAACAGCCGGGCGCACTCATCGGGGCCTCCGGGCTCGGACGTCCCTCTCGACCTGGCCCAGCCTTGCACGATGCGGTCTGGGGCCGCGCACCTGTTCGGGCTCGAGGCGAGAGACGGGCGACGCCCTGGCTAACGCGCGGTCTCGAGGACCCAGGGAGGATCGAGCTGTCGCCCGCCTCTACACTGCCTCTAGAATCGCGATCGCGGGAGATACAAGGGAGGCGTCACGCGAGGCGCGGAAGGGGCAGCGGAATAGCCGAGAAATTGTCCAGTGTTTGTGACGCGTACCCTCCTACAGCCCCGCTCTTTGCGCTGCTACAACGGCCAGAGCGGCCCAGTCGGAATCACCCAGGCCGGTCGCGACCGCCGAGAGCAGGTTGTCACGCAGCAGGCTCGCCACGGGCATGGGAACGGCTTGTTCCTCGGCCGCCGCAAGCAGCAGCCGGACATCCTTGAGCCCCAGCCGGAGCTTGAAGCCCGCCGGCTCATAGCGCTCCTCCGCGATGAGCTTGCCGTAGTTCTCGTAGATCGGTGACTGGAACAGGCTGCCGTTCACGATCTCCAGGAACTGCGCCGGATCGACTCCGGACTTGCGGAGCAGGGCATACGCCTCGCCCAGGGTCTCGAGCATCGAGACGATGAGAAAGTTGCCCGCGAGCTTCAGGGTGTTGGCGGCCGGCGGGTCTTCGCCGATGACGAACAGCTTGCGGCCGATGTCCTCGAGCAGCCCTCTCACCTGCTCGACAGTCGCGATCGGCCCGGCGGCGACCACCACCAGTCGCTTGGCGACCGCGGCGTCGGGGCGGCCGAACACCGGAGCGGCGACGAAGTGCTGGCCGTTGCGAGTGTGAGCCGCGGTCAGGCGCCGCGACAGTTCCGTGCTGATGGTGCTGAGCGAGACGTGGATGCCCGCGGCGGGGAGCGCCTCGAGCAGCCCGTGCGCGCCGAAGACGGTCTCCTCCGCCGCCTGATCGTCCGCCAGCATCGTCATCACCACGGGGGCGCGCGCGGCGTCGGCGATCGTGGCCGCGACGCGTGCGCCGTTCGCCGCCAGCGCGTCGGCGCGGGCCCGCGTCCGGTTGTAGACGGTGACGCTGTGGCCCGCCGTGAGCAGGCAGCGGGCGATTGGCGATCCCATCGCGCCCAAGCCGATGAACCCCAGGTTCATGAGGTCCGCCCCTTTCCCGGCGCCGGCTCGGGGCCGGCAGCGACCCGGGCGACGGTGCCAGCCGGGGCGGCTCGCAGGTACTGCACGGGCCACGCGTCGGCCTGCCCCAGCTCCGTGGCGGCGTTGAGCGGCCAGTAGGGGTCGCGGAGGAACTGGCGGGCCAGCAGCACAGCGTCGGCCTGGCCGGCGCGCACGATCTCATCTGCCTGCGTCGCAGAGGTGATCAGGCCCACCGCGCCGGTCAGGACCCCGGCGTCACGCCGGATCCGCGCCGCGAACGGCACGTGATACCCGGGCGCGACCGGGATCTTGGCGTGGGCCACGAGGCCTCCAGACGAGCAGTCCACCAGGTCCACGCCCAGCGGGCGGAGCAGCTTCGCCAGCTCCACCGACTGCTCGATGTCCCACCCGCCCTCGACCCAGTCCGTGGCCGAGACGCGAACGAAGAGCGGCAACCGCTCGGGCCACTCACGGCGTACCGCCTCCACGACTTCGCACAGCAGGCGGGTGCGGTTGTCGAACGAGCCGCCGTAGCGATCGTCGCGCCGGTTGCTCAGCGGAGAGAGGAACTGGTGCAGCAGATAGCCGTGCGCGGCGTGGAGCTCGATGACATGGAACCCTGCTTCCAGCGAGCGCCGAGCAGCGTCGGCGAAGGCGCGTATGACGTCACGAATGCCGGATTCGGCCAGCGCCTGCGGGGCCGCGTACCCCTCGAACGCTACGGCGCTGGGAGCCACGGTCGTCCAGCCTCCAGCGCCGCGCGGTACGCTCCCCGTCGCGGGGGCCCACGGGCGGTAGGTGCTGGCCTTGCGGCCCGCGTGGGCGAGCTGCACGCCGGCGTGGCTGCCCTGGCTGTGAATGAAGCGGGCGATGCGCGCCAGCGGCTCGACGTGCGCGTCCTTCCAGAGCCCCAGGTCCTCAGGGCTGATACGGCCCTCGGCCGTGACCGCCGTCGCCTCGGTGAGGACCACCGCGGCCCCACCCACGGCACGGCTGCCGAGGTGCACCAGGTGCCAGTCGTTGGCGAAGCCATCGTCGCCGCAGTACTGGCACATAGGGGAAACGAGAATGCGGCTGCGGAACGTGAGTCCGCGGACGGAGAGCACATCGAAGAGTGTCGGCACGTTTGGATCCTGTGGCGGTTCTCGACCTGAGCGAACAGGACATTGGATGGGCGGACGCCGGCGCGCGACCGGGCTCGGCCCCGACCTGCGACCTCACGATGAAAAGTCCCGACGGGTACTCGCAACCGCAAGGCTTCCACTGCGGAAGTGCAGGGTTGGCAGAACCTCGGCTGCACGATGCGAACGGGGCACCTCGTGGCGCCCCGTTCTTCACCCTTGCCCGCGCGGGCTCGGCCCGGTCTACTCGATGACGCTCAGCTGGATGCCTCCCCCGGGCTGATCGAGCACCAACACCGTCCGCTTTTCCCCGCTGGCCAGGGTGACCGTCACGTGAGCCTTGGTTCCGGCCCACCCGAGCGAGTCCTCGGACGGCGTCCGCCACGCGCGAATGTCCCATGTGCCCACCGTGCTCTGGTAGTAGGGGCACCCCGGTCCCGTGATGACGCTGTCGTAATTGAACGGAACCTGCCAGGAGATCGGCGTAGCCCAGTCCGGCTGCGTGCGGTACACGGAGATCTCGCCTGCGTTCGGCGCCAGGTGCAGCACGCGCACCTTCGTAGCGCCGGCGGGGACGATGGCAGCCGTGTCATCGAGTTCGGACGCGGCGAGCGCCCCGCTCAGGCGCACCGCGGCGACGGTGCTGATCGCGTCTGACACCGTCTTCACGTGAACCGAGGCTGGGGTCGTAGTGCCCGACGCGCTCAAGGCTATCGTGTGATCGCCTGCGGCCTGGTGCACGGTGTCGAGCTGTCCCGGCTGCACACCCGAGGCGACGAGCGCGCCGTCCACGAACACGTTCACGGGCACGCTGAACGCATTGACGATGCGGACGCCCGATTGCGCTCCAGGCTGCGGGCCGGCGGACCCACTCTGCGGGCTGGTGGGTTCTCCGCAGCCAGCGAGCAACAGTGCCAGTCCCAGATGAGCGACGACGACGTGTGCTCTCATGGCCACCTCCGATTACAGGCGCACCTACCATAGGGCGGGGCCGTCAAGCGGGCGTCAAGAGGAGCGCGAGTCGGTATTGAGGCGAACCAGCTAGGCGTGAATAGGGACACGAAGGCTAACGCTTCCGAGGAGTGACCGGGGTGGGCATCGAACCCACGACCTGCGGATTAAAAGTCCGCTGCTCTGCCAACTGAGCTACCCGGTCAAACATGAGCGCCGCCACGACTTGCGTCAGTGCCCTACCGGCGCGCGCACCCAATCGGAACCGACTTCGGAACGATCTGGCCCCGGCGCCGCCGCGTTACCGCGTTGCGCGAACGGTAGCGCGCCTAGCGCGACGCGCCAAGGGCGGGGCCGATGACACGCCCCGCCCCGCAGCGTAGCCACTCCGTAGGCCACCAATCGGCGTCCGCGCCCACGAGCGTATAGTGCCCCGGCCGAGATCGGCCCGCGTAGCGGGTCGGAGCAAGCCCTTTTCCGCCACCACCACCCAGGGAAGTCGTGTGACTGTCACCCAGCAGGCCCCCGCGCTCGCCGCGCGTGAGGCGGCCCTCGCGGAGTTGGCCCGCCTAGAAGGCACCAGGCAACAGCACGCCACCGCCAACGCCGAGGCGCGGCGTGCGGCTGAGGCGCAAGCGGCGAAGGCGGGCGACGCCCGCCTGGCGGCGGCGGAGGCCTGGGCGCTTCGCATGCGACGCATCGGAGAGGACCTGCAGCTGGATGCAGAGGTGAGCCGGGTCGAGGCCACGCTCCACGCCAGCGCCGACCCCCGGATCAGCGCGCTCCGCATGACCGCGGATGCGCTGTGGGAGCGGGACCGGCAGCGGATGCGGGGCGACGGACTCGTGTTCTCGCGCTAGTCAGACGGCGACGAAGTAGCCAACGAGTGCAAAGCATCCGTCTGCTCAGCTCGCCACGCGGATGCGCGCGACGACGTTGCCGCTATCGGACCTGTTGTCGCGCAGTCTGCGTTGTGAGCGGCAGCGCATCCAAGGGCCAGGCGTAGGTGCCGGACGTGGTAAAGACAAGCAGCGCCCCCCCGTGGTCCGATGCCTCGGCGAGCGCCGTGACGCGGGAGCGCACCCTCTCGATCGGAATGGTCTCGTCACGCACCCTCGCGGAGTCAACGGCGACGATCATCACCCTGCCCTTCGCGAATGGATCGGATACGTCGCCGCCGAACCCGAAGGCCAAGCGGCCGTCGGACAGCGCCAACCAAGTTGAGGCTACGATGTACGCCGACCAAAGAGGTTTCCCGTCGGCGCCCTCGATGGCTACGCGATCGCCGTATACCAGCGCCACGGCTCCCCTCGAGGCTATCAGCGCCGCGATGGGCCTCGCCTGGTTGCGGAAGGGCTCCACACGCAGCGCCTTGCCAAGGGAGTCCAGAATCGCGAGCTGCTGCGATCCCAGCACGGCCAGGCGGCCATCAGCCGCCTCGCTCACGGAGTACAGCGACTCCCGCGCCAAGGCTGCCGGCACTGGTATCCGCTTCCATTCGCCCTGCTCGTTCGAGCGCATGAGGAGCCCGTTGGCGCCGGCCAGGAGTGCTCCGCCGAGCGGTGCCCCGCCCGGCTTGCGCTGAACCAGAGACAGTCCGCCTTCGAACGCCTCTCGGGCGAGCGCGCAGCCATGGCCGGCCTCGCAGTCTATCCTCCTCGTGACCCCGTCTCGGCCCAGCGTCCAACCGCGCATTCGCCCGACCGCCACGCCTCGGGTGCCATCGAGTAAGGAGTCGAGGCCGCTGCTACTGCGCGAACACCCGGGGTCGCAGAAGTGGTAGTCGACTCGACTCTCCCCAACCTGGAGGCCGGACGTCCAGGATGGCCCCACTGCGGATCCCGCGGCAACGACAGTCGCATGCGGGACCTCGGTGACGTACACCCAGCGCCCGTTTCGCTGCGCCCACACCGTCCCATCAGCCCAGACCACGTAAGGCACTCCCCCGGCCTCCGCCATGCCCGCCACACTCCCTGGGCCCATAGTCTTGTCTTCGCTCCACGCGCCGCTTCGGACTCCGACGAGCCGGCAACTGTCGCACGACCTGTCCCAAACAAATAGATCATCGGGGCTGCGACCCCAGACGTCACCGATTGTCGTCGCGTTCTCCGTCTTGAGCGGAATCCTGCGCCAGTGACCTCGGGACGACCTGAGCAGCAAGAGTGGAGCCTCGTGCTTCCACTCACCGCCTGTGACAGGGCCGGTCCGCGTAACGTTCGTCCACTCGCCTACCTCTCCTGCAATAGCAAGGGAGCGATCCCCGAGGACCGCAATCCTCCCGAACTGCCAAAGCTCCTTCGTGCCGGATGGTCTGGGATCGAGTGTCTCCCACGAGGTGCCATCGAACTCCGCGATCGAGTCAGGCCGATTCTCCAGCCACGGAGCGAATTCGCCCAGCGCCACGAGATCATTTGCGGCCACCCCCCCCACGTCGGTGAGCCGAATCCGCCGCGGCGACGCCACCCGGTGCCACCCGCGCGCGTCCCTGACGGCCAGCTGCCACTCCCGCCCCGAACCGACCACCGCGGCCTTCGCGCTATCCACCCAAGCCGCGGAGACGCCGAACGGCACGGTATCCTCCGGCACCACGCCCGACGCGGACCACCGATACATGTGTCCGCCAGCCCGACTGGCGAACAGGAGGATGTTGTCCCCGGCGGAGGCAGCTGCTCCACTCGGCTCAGGAATCCGGTAGCTCCGCCACGACTGTCCGTCGAAGAGGTGCAGGCCGCGACTCCCCGCAACAGCGAGGAGCGAATCCCCCATGCGTAGTACGCGGACGTAACCCAGTGCCCACGTGTCGGGACTGCCTTTGAGGAACCCGCGGGCCGGCTCGCTGACGGGCCTCGTTGCCGGCTTTGTGAGCCCCGCCTTGATCGCCCAGTGGCGGAGCGATTCGCCGACGTCTCCGGGCGATAGGCCGAACAAGACGATGGTCGTGAGCACCAACGCACCCGTGGCCGCCCAGACCAACTGCCTCGGGCTCGGCCGCCAGTGACGCCGCGCGTACTTGCGCAGGTCCTTCGACACGAGGGATGGCTGCGGCGTCGGGGTCGCCACACGTTCCAGGAACGCGGAAAGCTCCCCGGCGTCCTTCCACCGCTCCCCAGATTCGTTCATCAGACATCGGTTGACAGCGATGGCCAGCGGCTCAGGAATATCCGCACGCCCGGCCGCCACCGACGGCGCCGGTGTGGTCACGTGATGCATGATCAGTTCGGGAACCGACGGCGCCGTGAACGGCGGCTTACCCGTTAGTAGCTCGTAGCCCACCACCCCCAGCGAATACACGTCGGAGCGGACGTCCACCTCCTTCGAACCCGTGGCCTGCTCGGGGCTCATGTAAGTCGGCGTGCCGATGATCATCCCCGTGCCCGTCAGCCCCGTCTGCGTGCCTGCCGTGGACTTCGCAATCCCGAAGTCCATCACCAACACCCGCCTCTCCTTTCCCTCCAGCATCAGGTTCTCGGGCTTGATGTCCCGGTGGACGATCCCGGCCTCGTGCGCTCCGGCCAACGCCGCTGCCGCCTCGCGCAGGATCCGGCCCGCCTCCTCGGGCGTCAGGCGGCCCTCGCGCGTCAGCCGCTCCCGCAGGCTCTCCCCTTCCACCAGCGGCATGATGTAATACGCCAGGCCCTCGTGCTCGCCCACCGCGTAGATCGGGATCACGCCCGGATGCCGCAGCTTGGCCACCGCCTGCGCCTCGCGCTTGAACCGCTCCAGCAAGGCGTGCGTGGCGACCAGGTCCGGGTGCAGCACCTTCACCGCCACGGTGCGCTGCAGGTTCCGGTCGAACGCCGCCCAGACCTCGGCGAAGCCACCGCTGCCGATCCGCCGCTGCACCTCGTAGTCCGGGCCGAGGGCCGCCTGGATGCGGCCTTGCTGCTCGGCGGTCTGTTCGGCGGAGGCCACGCCCGTGGTCGTTCCACCAGCCGAGATCTGGGTGGGTGTCCGGGTGCCGCAGTGCGGGCAGAACGTTGCGTCTGCGGGCAAGGGCGTGTGGCAAGAAATGCAGGTGCCTTCGGCGGGGCTCACGGCGGCTATGCTATTGTGCACTACCACGGCGTCAAGCTAGGCAACCAGAGCTGAGTAGTAGGGATTGAGCGGTAGGCAACGAATCCCTGCGCCGCACGCGCTCATCGCGTGATGGACGGCGTGCCGGGGCACTCCACCAGCGCAGGGGCTGATGGTCGTCTGGGGCCCATCGGACGTTTGCCGTAATGCCTGCCGGTCAGTGCCTGCCGATGCGGTCAAATGCGGTTGTCTGAAGCAAATGCGGAAGCACAAAACGGGGGCCGGCACGAGGCCCCCGTCTTATGAGTCCGCTGCTCTGCCAACTGAGCTACCCGGCCAGACTGTGCAGGAGAAGAACTTAGCGCGCACGGCAAACCGGTGGGAGGGTCTTTGCTTGCCGCCGGCTTACCGTTGGCCCCCTTCGCATCCCCTTCCCGTCTCGCGACGACGCCGGTACCGTAGATCTGTGAAGGGACAAGACGCTGCGTGACACGCAACTTCACGCTGTGGATCGCCGCTCTCGCGGTGATGCTCGCCGCGGCCGCGTGGCAACGGCGCAGCGGGCCGTCGTACCCTTACCGAACGGACGTCGCGGCCGGCGGCACTACCCTGCCCGTGGAGCTGCCGCGGAGTCACTCGACCGCCTCCCCGGCGCGAGTGGCCGTGCCGGCGCCGGACCAGCGGGCGGGGGGAACGCTGTACTGGCGCTGCTTTCGCACCGACGGCCCGTTCGCGACGCTCCCGCTGCGTCGCGAAGGCGGCGAACTCGCGGCCGCGCTGCCGGACTTCCCCCCCGCCGGGAAGGTCGAGTACTTCGTTGAAGTGGGCAGAGTCGCTGAGCCGGTCCGCATCCCGCCCCGCGCCGGCGAGACCGTCATCCTCCGCTATCACGGCCCGGTGCCGCTCGCCGTCCTGATCCCGCACATCACGGTGATGTTCCTCGCCATGCTGGTCGGCGTGCGCGCCGGACTCGCAGCGGTGTTCGACGACCCCAAGCACCGGACTTTCGCGCTCGCCACCCTTGCCGGGCTCACGCTGGGCGGCCTCGTGCTGGGCCCGATCGCCCAGAAGTACGCGTTCGGCGACTTCTGGACGGGCGTCCCGTTCGGCTGGGACCTCACCGATAACAAGACGTTGGTGATGTGGATCGGCTGGGCTGCCGCCGGGGTCGCGCTCGCGCGGCGTCGCCGGGTGTCCCGTTGGCTCGTCGTTGTCGCGACGGTCCTCATGCTCACCGTGTACGTGGTGCCCCACAGTGTCCGCGGCAGCGCGCTCGACTGCACCCGCCCACCCGGTACCAAGGAGGCCCACGCGTACTTGGGCGAACGAACAAACTTCAACACCGGCAACACCTTTCACAAGGCGCCAGCCCCCGCGGCCCTGAACGCAACAGCGCCCGGCACGAGGCCGGGCGCTGCCCACTTTCGCGGTTCGGATTGCCGAGGCGACTACCTGTGGTCTGGCTCCCGCATGGTCCACAGCACCGCGTGCTCGTCCCAGGTCGCGGTGTAGGCATAGCCGGCCACTTGGCCCCGGTTGTTGATGGACTGAGCCCAACTGTAATCCTGCCCGCCGGGGAGGATTCCCAGATCGGTGATCGCCCCGTTGTACCAGAGGACGGCATGGCAGGACGTTTCCCAGTCCGCCGTGCAGGTGCCGCCGGCGACCTGGCCCTTGTCGTTGATCCACTGCGCATACGAGATCGTGTAGATGCCTCCCGGGGTCCCGAGGTCGCTCATCCGGCCACCGTGCCAGGTGAAGGCATGATAGGTGACATTGTCAGCCAGCGAGCTGCCTCCCACCACCGTGCCGGAGCCGTTGATGTACGAGGCCCCGCCGTAGGTTCCCCCGAGGGTGCCGAGGTTGTGCATCACGCCGTCCCGCCAGAGGAAGGCGTCCTCGGCAGCGTCTCCGGCGACGTTCGCGCCGCCGACGACCACGTCGGAGTTGTTGATGCCGTTTGACCAGGACCCGCTGCCCCCGAGTGTTCCGAGGTCCTTGATCCTGCCATGCCGCCATAGCGCGGCGTGGAAGATGCCGTCCGGCGTCGTGCCGCCGCCGGCCACGTCACCCGCGTCGTTGATGACGAATCCTTCGGCGTAGGAGCCTCTCAGGCCTCCGAGGTCCGTCATCCTGCCGTGACTCCACAGGAAGGCATGCCAGACGGCGTCGCCCGCGATCGCGCTGGCGCCGACGACCTCGCCGGCATTGTTGATCCCGAGCGCCTTGGACGAGCTTCCGCCCAGCGTGCCGAGGTCGGTCATATGCCCGTCCTTCCAGAGGAAGGCGTGGGACACGCCGCCCCCGATGTCACTCAGACCGACCACCCAGCCCTCGTTGTTCATCGCCCGGCCTTCGGACCAGGTTCCGCCCAACGTACCGAGATCCTTGATAGCGTACTTCTGCGCCGCCGCGAGTAGCGACGCACGAGCCGCCACCGGCGCGGCGGCAGCAGCGGGCTTGGGCGCGGAGGGTTGGTCGCTGCACGCGACGAGCAGCGAAACGGGAACAGCCAGTGCCGGCCACTTCCATGTCATACGCATGAGCCACCTCCGAGGAAGAACGGTTCGGAACGTCATCGGCCTGGCGGCGGCCTCGGCGCGGTGCTCTGCCTGGGAGGGCATTGCCCGACGGCGAGGCGTCGGCCCATCGGCCTGGCCATCAGCGTAGCCATAGGGCGTCAGGCCCCCGCCGAGGCGGCGTCAGGTCGGCGTCAGAACGGATTGCGAGCGCGGCGGTCGGATTTCATGGCGGAGGACTCGCGGAGCGGCCTAACGCCTGGCTGACGCCCGGCACTTATTCTCACGGCCGGACTGAGTGTCGGTGCCGGAGCGGCGGAAGCGGGAGTTCTGCATGTACCAACTCCGCGTCCTTGGTGGCTTCACCCTGCGGCAGCAGTCGGGTGCCGCGATGTCCATGCTGCCCTTGACTCGCGCTGAAGCCGTGCTCGCGGTGTTGGCCGTGTGCGGCGACCTCGGCTGCACCCGCGAGCGGCTGATTGCATTGCTCTGGCCCGAGAGCGATGAAGCCCATTCCCGGCACAGCTTGCGTGACGTATTGAATGCCCTGCGCCATGCTCTTGGCGCTGACGCGGTGTTCGCGAAAGGCGAACACCTGCGCCTGAACCCCTCCGTCGTGACCTCCGATGTTTGCGAGTTCCTGCAGTCCCTCAGCGCCGGCCGTCAGCGTGATGCGGTCGGTGTCTACGGCGGGTCGCTGCTGGAGGGCTTCCACGTGGACAGCGCGCCCGAGTTCGAGCGCTGGCTGGATGGGGAGCGCAGCCGGCTGGCGCGCGAGTACGGCGAGGCCCTCGAGCATCTCGCAGCAACCGCCGAACGGTCCGGGGCCTGGAGCGAGGCCGTGAAGTGGTGGGCGCGCGCCGTGGAGCACGACCCCGTGAACTCGCGCGTCGTCCTCCGCCACCTGAGCGCGCTCGCCGCCGCGGGCGACCGGGCCAACGCCCTGAAGGCGGGCGACGCGCACCTGCGCCGCCTCCGCGAGGAGCTGGACATCGAGCCTGACCGCGAGGTCCTGACCGGGATCGAGCGGCTCCGCCGGGGGGAGCCCGTCGCACCCCCAGAACGGCTGGCCGCCCCAGCCGTGACCGAGCGGGTGGGACACGCCGAGGGCGGCGCTGCGGCGCTGTCACCTGCGGGCGTGCAGGGCGGGCGCTCGGAGCCGCCAGCGGAGCTCACCGCAGGTGGCGCAGCGGTGGAGCGGTTGCCGATCCCGGTGCCGCACAGTCGCTCGCGCCGGGTTGCGTGGTCAGCTCTTGCTGCGATCGCGGCAGTGATCGGGGTGCTTGCGCTGGTCCGAGAGCTGAGGATGCACAGGCCTCATCCCTATCCGCGCACCGCGATCGCCGTGCTTCCGTTCCAGAACCTCAGCGCCGACTCGGCGCACGCCTTCTTCGCCGGCGGGCTGCACGACGAGTTGTTGACCCAGCTCGCCAAGGTGGCCGAGCTCAAGGTCATCGGCCGGACCTCCGTCAATGCCTACCGGGAGACGTCCAAGTCGCTGCGCCAGATCGGCGAGGAGCTGGCGGTCGGCAGCATCGTGGAGGGCAGCGTGCAGGTCGTTGGGGACCGGCTGCGCGTGATTGTGCAGCTCGTGGATCCGATGACCGAGGCGCATCTCTGGTCGGAGCACTACGACCGGACGCTGGAGGACGCCTTCGCGGTGCAGAGTGACATCGCAGAGCGGATCGTGGCGGGGGTCGGGGCGATGCTCACCAGCGCCGAGGCCAGCGCCATAGCGGCGGCGCCCACGCAGAACGCCGAGGCGTACCAGTTGTATCTGCAGGGCCTTGAGTACTATCGGCGACCGCGCGAAGGGGTAGGCACGCTGAAGATACCCGCGAACCTCGAAGCCGCCCAACT
>CAWETG010000005.1:0-13643 GCA_963812035.1 uncultured Gemmatimonadales bacterium | reverse complement strand
CGAGCGAGATCCGCGTCCGGCTCGATGATGACGCTGGCGTGCCGCCGGTTCCAGCGTCACGCGCTCGGTGCCGGCCTCGGAGCGGATGGCCCACCCGCCCGCGCGCTGCCGGTGAAGCTGATCATCCGCACTCTTTCGTCGGTGACCAGCCGGCGGGCCACGTCCAGCTGGCAGGGCACGACGTCGACGCCGCCCGCTGGATAGCCGGATGCCGCGACCAGGTCGCCGAGCATGAGGGCCGCGAGCGGGTCCTGCGGCGGCGGCTTCAGCGTGAGGGCCGCGCCGCACGCGATGGCCGGCGCCACCTTATGGGCCACGAGCAGCAACGGGAAGTTGAACGGCGTGATGCCTGCCACGGGCGACAGCGGCCAGCGCCGCGTGAAGCCGAGTCGGCCGCGCCCGGCGGGCAGCACGTCGAGCGGAATCACCTCACCGCCGATGCGCGTGGCCTCTTCGGCGCCGTCGCGGAAGACGAAGATCGCGCGGTCGACTTCGAGCCGAGCCTGCGCGATGGGCTTCCCCGCCTCGCGCGCCACCAGGGTGGCGAAGGCCGGCCGCTGCGCGTCGAGTGCGTCGGCGATGCGCCGGAGGCATGCCGCGCGCTCGTACGCGGGCAGGTGCCGGCACTCGTCCGTCGCGGCCACGTTAGTGGCAATCGCGAAATCCATGTCGGCGGGGGAGGCGAGGGGATGGGTACCGACTTCGGCGCCGTCGTAGGGAGAGCGGATCGTCGCCGTGGTCGTGGCGGTGCGGTGCTCGTTGGCGATGATCACCCTGCTACCATAGGCGCGCTGCCGGGTCCCGTCAACGCGACCGCGCGTCGCGGAGCAACGTCGCCGCGTTACTTCTCAGTCACGCTCCTGGCGAGGTTGCGCGGCCGGCGATGCCGCACCTGCCTCAACTGTCCGGTCGGGAGGTTCCGAGCAGGAGCCGTGTGTTCGAGACCAGGCCGAACTGCGCGAGCAGTTTGAGCTTGTCGAGGAACAGCGCCGCCAACGTGCCTACCGGGAGCGCGATGCCGCAGCGCTCGCAGTAGTCCGAGGCGAGCGCGCCGGACGGAGCGTCCATGCCATCGAAGCCACAGGACCTGCACGGCATCTGGATCTCCGTTGGGAAAGTCGGCCGGCCGACCGTTACCTCGCGCCGGGCGCGGCGGTCGGTGTTCAGCAAGGCCTGTTCAAGATCGAGGCCGGAGGTTTCAGGCCGTGAGAGGACGACGTCTCAGCCTCCTTGCCGGCAACGACTTAGGGGCGTCGCCGGCGGGAAGTACGGCAATTGCTGGGCCTGCTTCACGTTGCGCGGTCGCGTCAGGATACGGCGGACTTGTTGTCTCCGCGCAGCGACTCGGCGAGGAGTCAGGTTAGCCCTGCCGTTGCAAGTCATTGTATTACAACGTCTTGATTACTTCGCCGTTCGGCGCACACATCCTGCAGACATACAGCGGGCGGCCAGGTGCGTGCGTAGACACAGGTTACGCCGCGCGAGGTGCCTTGTTGGGCGCGCCAAGCCACGTAGCTCACTGACGGGAAGAACGATGTCCGAGCTTACTTCGCGCAGTCATCCGCCGCTGGTCTTGATCGCGAGCAGCCAGGAATGGCACGCCCGATCACTGGAGAGCATCCTCGGCCCGCACGGCTACGCGGTCGTCCGCGCGTACACCGGGAAGCAGGCATTGGAGCGGGCGCGGAGCGCGCGTCCCGACCTGGTGATCGTCGATGAGGATCTGCCGGACCTGGACGGGATCGAAGTGTGCCGCAGCCTGCGCGACGACCCGCCGATGAGAGCGAGCACCCCGATCCTCGTCACCGGCTCCGGGCAGCCGACGCGGCAGCAGCGGTTGGCGGCGCTGCGTGCCGGCGCCTGGGAGTACCTGACGCTGCCGTTCGACGGCGAGGAGCTGGCGCTGCGCCTCGACGCGTACATTCAGGCCAAATTCGAGGCCGACCACGCCCGGGAAGAGAGCCTGCTGGACGAGCTGACGGGGCTCTACAACATCCGGGGCCTGGCGCGGCGCGCGCGCGAGCTGGGATCGCAGGCGTTCCGACATCATGAGGCCCTCGCGTGCATCGTGTTGGCGCCGCATGTGGATCCGGCGGGGAACGACGCCGCGGCGGCGGAAGCGGCGGTGACCGCCGCGGTGAACCAGATCGCGAAGACGCTGCGTACGAGTGGCCGTGCGGCGGACGCGATCGGCCGGCTGGGCCCGGCGGAGTTCGGGGTGGTGGCGCAGGGCGCCGACGCCGCAGGAGTGCTGAAGCTGGTGCAGCGGCTGGTCCAATCGCTGGAAAACGGGGGGAAGGACTCCGGCGGCGTGGTCCCGCAGTTCAGGGTGCGGGCAGGCTACGATGCGGTGCCGAACTACTACGAGGCGCCCATCGAGCCGGAGGACATGCTGGTGCGCGCCACGATTGCGATGCGAATGTCACACGGTGACGACGGCGGCCAGTGGATCCGGCCGTTCGAGGGTCGCCACAGCAACTAGCCGGGCCTTGGAAGGGTCCCACCGGACCCTGCGCTGACTCGCCTCCCAGGTTCGCCGCCGTCGCGGTGGGCCACCGTTTCTCCTCGTTCCGAATCCCTCGAAGCACCTAAGCTCTGGCGAAACTGTTTCCTACCGTATATGGTACCTGTTGCGATGGCGCCACATGGCCGGTGGCTCGGCAGCTGTCGCGCGCGCACCACGAATCCCCGTCGAGCCAGCTCAGGAGGACCGCGGCATGGCATCGTCGCTCGGCGCCCCACAATCCCCACCCGGAAGTGAGCGGGAATCGACCCCCCGCGTTGCCGCCGATCTCTCGATCAGCGCGGCCGACAAGGCGAGCGTGCGGCTGCTGGTGGTGGACGACGAGCGGACGCTGCGCGAGAGCTGCAAGAGTGTCCTCGAGGTGGATGGCTACCGCGTCGAGGTGTGCGGTCGCGGGGGCGAGGCCCTCGAGCTGGTGCGGCGCCGGATATTCGACGTGGTCCTGGTGGACCTGTACATGACCGAAGTCTCCGGCATGGAGCTGCTCGAAGCGGCCCTGGCGGCGCGGCCGGAGACCATCGTCATCGTGATGACGGGCAACCCGAGCGTGGCCTCGAACGTCGAGGCGCTGCGCGCCGGGGCATGGGATTACCTGCCGAAGCCGTTCTCCGCGACCCACCTGCAGATCCTGGTGGGGCGCGCCACGCACACCATCCTCGTCGGCCGCGAATCCAGCGCCGGGCGCGAAGCGCGCGACGACGACACGGACAGCCACTGCCGAAGACGGCGTCCTGGTCATCGGCGTGTCGCCGATATTCCGGCGTGCCATGGACCTGGCGCGGCGGGTCGCCCCGACGGACGCGTCCGTGTTCATCACGGGCGAGAGCGGGACCGGCAAGGAGATGATGGCGCAGTTCATCCACCAGCACAGCCGCCGGCGCAGCCGGCCGATGGTGGCCGTCAATTGCGCCGCGCTGCCCGAAGGGCTGCTCGAGTCGGAGATGTTCGGCCACGTGAAGGGGGCGTTCACCGGCGCGGTCAAGGACAAGGCAGGGCTGCTCGAGGCGGCCAATGGGGGCACGCTGTTCCTGGACGAGCTGATCGACATGCCGAAGTCGATCCAGGCGAAGCTGCTGCGCGTGATCCAGGACGGCGTGGTGCGGCGGGTGGGCAGCTCGGCGACCAACGCCGTGGTGAACGTCCGGTTCATCGCGGCCGCGAACCGGGATCCCGAGCAGGCCACGAAGGACGGGCTGCTGCGCGAGGATCTGTACTACCGCCTGCGCGTGGTGCCGGTGCATCTGCCGTCGCTGCGCGAGCGCCAGCAGGACGTGACCCTGCTGGCCAGTCACTTCCTGCAGCATTTCTGGAAGCGCCACCGCGACGCGTACGCGCCGGTGCCCAAGCTGACCGAGGCGGCGATTCACGCCCTCTGCGCGCATCCCTGGCAAGGCAACGTCCGGGAGCTGCAGAACGCCATCGAGCACGCGGTCGTGTTGCTGGAGCCCGGACAGGAGATCGGGCCGGAGGACATTCCCTTCATCGGTGGCCAGCTGGGCGCCGACACCCGGGACGGCGCCGCGGCATCCGCCGGCGAAGGCATGCTGGAGGAGAGCTACCACGCCGCGCGGGAGCGGGTGATCGCATCGTTCGAGCGCCGCTACCTGACCTGGCTGGTGAACCACGTGGGCGGGAACATGTCGAAGGCGGCGCGCGTGGCGGGTGTGGACCGCACCACGCTGTACCGCCTGATGGAGCGGCACGGGCTGCAGCGCGAGACCATCACGGTGTTGCCTGAATGAGCGGTATCCCGCACCTGCGGCGGTCCGACCGCCGCGATAACGCCGCGCGGGCGCTCCCGGCCAGAGCGCCGGAGGCTGGATCGGCGGGAGCCGCGCTGCGCCCGCTGCTCGACGGTGCGGCCGCCCGGGTGCTCGCGGCCTGGCGCGACGAGCGCGCCGACGCCCTCAGCACGGAGGATGCGGCAAGCGCGCTGCAGTGGCTGGTCGATGCGGTGAGCGCGGCGCTCGACGGCGAGACCGTGCAGAGTCACGGCCCGGCCGCGACGGTGCTGGGCCGCCGGCTCCTGGAGCTGCTGCGCGCGCAGCTGCTGGCCGCGCCGCAGGACGCCGAGGCCGCGCCCGATCCGGATGCCGTGCTCGCGATCCTGCGCGCGGTCGAGCGGGTGCGGGAAGCGGTGGATCCGGACTGGTCCCAGTCCTTCAACTCGCGCCTGGCGGGGGCGGACGGGCTGGGGCTGGTGGTCGAGGTGGCGCACGACCTCCGGTCGCCCATCACGTCCATTCTCTTTCTCGCCGAGACGCTGCAGCGCGGCCAGAGCGGCGCCGTCAACGAGGTCCAGCACCGGCAGCTCGGCCTGATCTATGCCGCGGCGCTCGGCCTCAGCTCGATGGCCAGCGACGTCATCGAGCTGGCGCGCGGGGGCAACCAGCTGGTGGAGAAGGAGCCGGGGCCCCTGTCGCTGACCGCGATCCTCGAGTCGGTGCGGGCCATCGTGTGGCCCATCGCCGAAGAGAAGGGGCTCACGATCTCGCTGGTGCCGCCGGTGTCGGACCACCGGATGGGGCCCTCGCTCGCCCTGAGCCGCGTCCTCCTCAACCTCACCACCAACGCCCTCAAGTTCACCGACGAAGGCAGCGTCGAGATCGCGGCCAAGCCGAGGGGACTGACCCAGGTCGAGTTCTCGGTCAAGGACACCGGGCACGGCATCAGCGCCGAAGCGTTGAGCAACCTGTACCAGCCCTTCCGCAGATCGCGGGCGCGGGCCGGACGCAGCGGGTACTACTTCTCGGGGACGGGCCTCGGGCTGGCGATGTGCCGCCTCATCGTCGAGGCGATGGGCTCGGAGCTGAGATTCGAGACGGAGGTCGGCCGAGGGACCCGATTCTACTTCGAGTTGAGTCTGCCGCCGGCTACCAACCTGTAAGGTGTAGCAGCGCGTCCACAGTAGGGGGTCCCCCGCTACAACCTAGATCACAGTTTCAAGAGCCGGGAACCCGTTACCTCGTTGTTACGCAACGCGATAGCTCGCTGCGCCGCCTGGGGCTGCCGCGCGCACGGTCCTTGCCCATTCCGTCTGTCCAGATGACCTCCCTCAGGTTCAACGACGTCTTTACCCAGTGGGGCGAGCCCCGCGCCGCGGTCGGCGAGTACTCGCCGCCCCCTCGTCGCTACGAGCACGTTGCGCGCCGGGCGCTCAACGTCACCGTGGCGGGACTGGGCCTGGTGGTTTCGGCGCCGGTGATGCTCGCCATCGCGGCGCTCGTCAAGGCGACATCGCGCGGACCCGTCTTCTACCGGCAGACCCGCGTGGGCTTGAACCGCCGGGCGCCCGGCAACGACGGCGGCAACCACCGCCGCTCGATGGACGTCGGCGGGAAGCCGTTCACGATCTACAAGTTCCGCACGATGCACGCCGGCGACGAGGCGGGTGAGCGCCAGGTGTGGGCCGCCCAGAACGATCCGCGGGTGACGCGGCTCGGCCGGGTGCTCCGCCAGTTGCGGCTGGACGAGCTCCCGCAGCTGGTGAACGTCTTGAAGGGCGACATGAACGTGGTGGGCCCGAGGCCGGAGCAGCCCGAGATCTTCGCCGACCTGCGGACGCAGGTGCACCGCTATGCGGACCGGCAGCGGGTGCGGCCGGGGATCACGGGGTGGGCGCAGATCAATCACCACTACGATGAGTCGGTCGAGGACGTGAAGCGCAAAGTCGCCTTCGACCTCGATTACATCGCGCGGCAGTCGCTCGCCGAGGACCTGAAGATCATGCTGATGACGCCGCCGGCGATGGTGTTGCGGAAGGGCGCACTGTAAGCCGGCCACGCCGGTTGAAGGACATAGAGGGCGCCGGCTCCGGCAGGTTTGGCGGGGCTGGCGCTTCTCGTTTTCTGGGGCTAATGCGGTAGCGTTGCGGAGCGCCGCGTCGGCTCCCACACCGGATTCAGCTCCCGGCGCAGGGCCCTGAGCCACGCATCCAGGGCGGCGACGATCCCTGAGACGACGTAGGCCGGAACAGCCACGATGCGCGGAGCGCGCCGGCCCTCCGGCCACAGCCACCCACCACCTGCCAACAGCAGCGGCAGCGCGAAGACCACCGCGAGCGGCACTGACTGCAGCGCGGCGGCCAGCAGCAGCCAGCCCGCCCCAGCCAGCACCAGACCCCACGGCGCCAGCCAGCGCACCAGCTTGTGGCTCGCCAGCATCCACGCGAAGAGGCCGTGGCGCAGCGGATTGAGGAGCGACCGCTTGAACCACAGCGTCTCGAGCCCGCGGGTCAGGGTGCGCACCTTGCGGCGGTATTCCTGGTGCAGCGACTGGATGCGCGGGACGAAGCAGACGGCCTCGCCCACCGAGACCGCGCGGTACCCCTGCTCGCGGGCGATCAACGCGCAGGCGAAGTCCCGGCTCAGGGCCGCCGGGAAGAGCGTCATGTGGAGCGGCCGCCTGATGGCGTAGAAGCACCCCGACGCGCCCACGATCGAGCCGACCCGCGTTTCCAGGTCGCGCACCCACATCTCGTACCCGACGTACCCAGACTCGCCGGCGTTGAGGTCGCGATCCATCTGCGCGACGCTCACGTCGCGGCCCGACGCCACGCCCACCGCCGGGTCGGCGAAGCGGGCGATCAGGGGCTTGAGGGCGCGGGCGGCGATGCGCACCGAGGCGTCGGTGTTGACGATGATGTCGCCGCGCAGCTGCTCCCGGGCGGCGTTCTCCGCGGCCGTCTTGCCGCCCCGCACCGGCATCCTGAGCAGCTCGACGCCGCGACCGGCGTAGCCGCGCACGATCTCGTCGGTCCGGTCGGTGGAGGCGTCGGAGACCACCAGGATCTGCCGCCGGTCGGCGGGATAGTCGGTGGCGAGGAGCGCGTCGAGCGTGGCGCCGATCGCGAGTTCCTCGTTGTAGGCGGGGATGGTGATGCTGATGATGGGCCACTGGGCCGGCTCGGCCGCGCGGGCGGGCTGCGGCCGGAGCAGGCTGATCAGCTTCAAGAGGACCGGGTAGCCCAGGTACGCGTACAGCGCGACGCCCAGGCCGAGCAGGATGCAGACAGCGGCGATGCGCTCGGTCGCGCTCAGAGCACCCTGGCGACGGCGAAGGCGCTCAATGCGATGCTGATGAAGTACGCGAACGACTGGAGTGTCTGGAGCGGGTCGTGCGGCTGCGACACCGGCACGATGATCCGGTCGCCGGCCCGGAGGCCGAGGTCCGCGATCGTCCTCCGGTCCCTCATCGCCACCTGGAGCGAATCCGGCGCCCAGATCCTGACCCCGCCGCGCTCGATGTACGCCCCCTTCAGGTCGCCCGCCGCGGTCAGGCCCCCGGCGTAGGTGATGGCGTCGTCCACCAGCGCGTCGCCGGGGAGGGCGAAGAAGCCGGGCCGGCCCACGCCGCCCGTTATGGCCAGGCGTATGAGGAGGACCACGCGGACCACCGCGCCGCGGTAGACGCTGTCCACGCGGCCGGCGATGCGGTCCTGAAGCTCGGAGCGCAGCACGCCGGTCAGAGGCACGGTGCCGACCACCGGCAGCACGAGCGCCGGGCCCTCCGAAACCGTGAACGTGTCGGAGAGCGCCAGTTGCTCCGACACGGTCAGCTTCACGCGGTCTCCCGCGCGCAGGTCCCCGTCGGTCAGCCGGGCGCGAATCGAGTCCGCCACGGCAGAGGCCGACGCGCGCAGCCTCTGGCTGTAAGCGGGAGATTGCGCCGCCGCCTGATACCGGGCCAGCACCTGCTCGAGCTGCAGCCGGGACGCCGTGGGGGCGCGGTAGTCCCACGGGCCGCCCTGCTGGGCGCCGGCCACGCGCACCGCGAGCGCGGTGCACAGCGCCGCGCCGACACCGATCTTCAAGAGCGAGCGATGGGACACGCGATCAACCTTTCCCGGGCAGCCGCTTGACCGCCGCCCGTGGGGGCTCTTTCTCCTCTGCCGTCTCGTAGCCGGGGATATACCCGTAATAGGCGTAGGTGCCGTAGCCCTGCCCCGGCTTCACGTCGTTGATCACCGCACCGAGCACCCGGATCGGAAGGCGGCCGATGTCGGCGAGCTTGGCCATCGCGAAGGCCTGATCCGTCACGCCGGAGCGCACGACCAGCACGAGGTTGCCGGTGAGGGACCCGAGGATCAACGGATCCACGCCGGCCCCCAACGGGGCGGCATCGATGATGATCACGCCGTAGGTGGCGCGCAGCCCGATCAGGAGCTGCGACATCGCCGCCGAGGCCAGCAGCTCCGGCCCCGCGGCCTTGCGGGTCCCGCCGCCGATGAACTCGACTCCGCTGATGGCCGTCGCCTGCACGACCTTGTCGAGGGCGGCGGCGCCGGTGAGGTAATCGAGCAGGCCCGGCTTGCGCTGGGCGGAGAACACCCGGTGCAGGGTGCCGCGCCGGATGTCGGCGTCGATCACGATGGTGCGATGGCCCGCCTCGGCGAACGAGACCGCGAGGTTGGACGCGAGGAACGACTTTCCGTCGCCGGCCCCCGGGCTGGTGATGGTGGTGACCAGCGGCCCGGCGGTGCCGTACGCGTGCTCCAGGTTGAGGCGGATGGTGCGCAGCGACTCGACGACCTGCGCCTCGTCCCCGCCGGCCACCCCGACGCGTCCGCTGCGCAGGCGGGGGAGCACCCCGAGGATCGGCAGGCCCATCTCGCGGCTGACCTGCTCGGGGTAGCGGACGCGGCGATCGAACCGGTCCAGCATCAGCACCAGCCCCGCTGCCGACCCCCAGCCCCCCGAAGATGCCCCCCACGAGGAACATCAGCGCCTTGTTGCGGACCGGCTGCTCGGGCGCCACGGCGCGGTCGAGGATCCGGACGTCCGGGATGCTGCTCACCTCGGCGAGCCGCGCCTCCTCGTAGCGCTGCTGGAGCGTGGTGTAGAGGTTCTCCGCGATGGTGACGTCGCGCCGCAGCCGCGCCTCCTCGATGGCGCGCGCCGGGATGGCCTGCAGCTCGTGCGACGCGGAGCCGATGCGCGAATCCATGTCCTGCAGGCGCGACGTCAGCTCGGAGACCAGCTTCTGCGCCAGCGAGGGAATCGTGCCCCGCCGCAGGTCCACGATCTCCGCGCTCAGCCGCTGCAGCGGCGGGTAGGTTCCCGCGAACTGGATGCTCATCGCGCGCTGCTCGGCCTCCTTCGAGGCGAGCGTGCTCAGCGCCTGCGACAGCTCGGCGGACGAGCGCACCGACGCGATCGCCTCCAGCTGCATGGCCATGACTTCCGAGTCCGGCTGGGCGAGGGCCGACAGAATCGCCTGGCGGTCGCGCTCCACCTGGTCGCGGTCCACGCGCATCTCGAAGAAGGCGCGGAACACCGGGTCGCGGGTCTGCTCGAGCCCCGGCGTCACCGGCGACGCCTGCTCCGAGGGGAGCGTGATGGTGTGCACCCGGAAGCCCTCGAGCGCGTTCTCGGCGCGACCCAGGTCCGCATAGGAGGAGGTGAGCTGCTGCTGCAGGATGGCGCTCAGCTCGGTGAGCTTCTGGCGCTTCAGTTCGGCGGCCACTTCGACGAACCGCTCGGCGACACCATTCAGCGTCCCGGCGGTCACCGAGGGGCTCTCGCCGGTCAGCTCGAGCCGAAGGAAGCTGCCTTGCTCCGGAAGGACCGCCTTGAGATTGGTCCGCAGCTTGAGCGCGGCGTCGCGCGGCGTCCGCACGCCGAAGCGCAGGGTGCGCCCGGCCCAGAGCTGCGCGGTGCCCGGCCGCCACTCGAACCCCACCGCCGGGCCGATGGAATCGCCGACCTGGCCGCGCTGGATCACCCGCTCGCCCGTGCTCAGCGCGAACGTGTGGCCATCCCGCGCCACTTCCAGGCGGTATTGTCCGGGGACCATGGTGGGCTTGAGCTGGAACCCGGCGAAGGCGGCGCTGTCCGCCGCGTTGTTCGGCTCGAGGTACACCTGCTGCCGCCGGACGACCTCGTCCAGGACGACGAACGACCGCAGGAGATCCACCCACGACGACCACTGGAGCAGCTCGGCCGGCTGAATCGGCCCCTGGCGGCTGCCGCCCTCGCCACCTTCCACCGAGATCCACAGTGTGGCCTGAGCGAGGTACTGCGACGGAACGACCCGCGAGGCCACGACTCCCGCCGCCGTGCCGAGCCAGGGTCAGAACGACCACCAGCCACTTGTGCCGCGCCAGTGCCGACAGGTAGCGACGAATATCGAACGACGGCTCGTCGCCTTCCGGTGGCCCCTGGGACAGTTGCTCAATGGAAAGACCCGAAGGCACGGCGCTCGCGGGCACAGGCAGCGCAGGGGTCGGTTCGGGTTGGTCGGGGTCGCTATCTTTCACGGATTCAAATGTAGATAGCACGTTCCGTTCCGTACACGGTCCGCGGGACCGGACCATACGCTCGTGGCGCCGTCAGGTTGAGATGTGCGCCGGGTCCTGGTTCCCCTTTACTACGCCACAAACAGATATTATCTTGCTTTCGACAACAGATAATATCTGTATCGCGTTGGGATTTGTAAAAGGTTGGCACATATGCTGATTAGAACACCGGCACTTACAGCCAAGGACAGAGAGGTTATCGCCAGAATTGAGGCGGCGAGGGCCGATCTGGCGATATGGCTCCAAGTCCCACGACGGTGGACGGGGCTGATTCGGCGCAGCACCCTGGGCAGGATCATTCGGGCCTCAAACTCAATTGAGGGCTACGTCATTCCCAAGGAGGACGTGGTTGCGGCCGCCGAAGGTGAGTCCGTGAATGCCAGCGCGGGCACGAGATTGGCCACGGCAAGTTATCGCCGAGCCATGACTCACGTCTTGGGACTCGCGACGGACCCGACCTTCGAATGGTCAGCCGCCGTCCTCAAGGCGCTCCACTACATGGTACTGGAGTACGATCTCGACAAGCTGCCCGGTCAGTGGAGAAATGGGCCGGTATATGTCGTGGACGAGAAGCAGCGCACCGTGTACGAAGGCCCCGAGTTCACCGCCGTCCCGCCACTGATGGCAGAGTTTGTCGAGAGCCTTCGTGGGGAGACAGACGTTCCCGGCATCGTCCGGGGTGCGATGGCGCATCTGAACCTGGTGATGATTCACCCCTTCAAGGACGGGAACGGCCGGGTCGCGCGCTGTATGCAGACGCTTGTCCTGGGCCGCGCCGGGACCCTTGAACCGGTGTTCTCCAGCATCGAGGAGTACCTTGGAAGGAACACAGGCGCATACTACGACATCCTCGCGGATGTCGGCCGCGGCAGCTGGCACCCCGAGGCAGACGCACATCCATGGTTGCAGTTCTGTTTGCGAGCCCACTTCTACCAGGCTCAGACGTTTCTGCGCCGGGTTCGCGAGGCCGAGAAGGTGATGAACGTACTCGAAGAAATGGTGACGGCGGCGCAATTGCCCGAACGTACCAGGCTCGCACTATGGGACGCAGCCAATCAGCACAACGTCAGGAACAATACCTATCGGACTGCGGCTGGCATCAGCGACGGACTCGCGAGCCGGGACCTGATGGCGTTGGCCAGGAGCGGCTTCCTGGTGCCGGTTGGGGAGAGAAAAGGACGATACTATGTAGCGTCACCGCGCCTCTTGGAGATTCGCCGGAATGCGTCCGAAAACCACTTCATCGCGAATCCCTACGAGGAAAGCGCCGCCGCTTCATTCGGGACGGCGATGGCTACTGCGAGCGTGGCCACGGGACAGATCAGTCTGTTCGGTCCGCCTACTTCTTCTGCCACCGGGCCAAGGCCGCGGTGACGTTGGCCGGCGTCCGCATAGGGAACTACAAGGCGCCAGCTCCGGTGGTGGTTGCGGGGCTGGCGTTTCTGGTCTGCTTCCTTCAGCCGATGGTCACCTTGGGCCGCGACTGGTGGACCGACCCCGACGCGGGCCACGGCCTGCTGCTCGTGCCCGTGGCCCTCTACCTGGCATGGAAAAGCGGCAAGGTGGCGGAGCCGCGGCCCCAGCCGGCGCTTGGCATCGGGTTGCTGGTGGCGGCCGTGCTGCTCAGATACGTCGCAGGCTTGGCGGCTGAGCTATTCACCATGCGCATCTCGCTCCTGGTGGCCGCCATCGGTCTGGTGGTCTGCAGCTACGGGGTGCGCCAGGTGCTGCGGTGGTGGCTCTCGTGGCTGCTGGTCCTGCTCTCCATCCCGTTGCCGGCCGTGGTGCTCGGGACCCTGGCGCTGCCGCTCCAGCTCAAGGCGTCCCAGTGGGGGGCCGCCATCCTGGCGTGGCGCCGCGTCCCGGTCCACCTGGCCGGCAACGTCATTCAGCTGCCGCACCGTTCGCTGTTCGTCACGGAGGCGTGCAGCGGCCTGAGGTCGCTCACGGCGCTGATCGCGCTCGGCGTGCTGACCGGAGGCCTGTGGCTGCGCAGCCCCTGGGGCCGCGTGCTCCTGGTGCTGCTGGCCATCCCGATCGCGATGGCGCTCAACGCCATCCGCGTGTTCCTGACGGGGTTCCTGAGCTACTACGTGGATCCTCGCCTCGCCGAGGGCTTCATGCACCTCTCGCAAGGCTGGGTGATCTTCGTGGTGGCGTTCGGGCTCCTGGGGGCCGGCGCGTTCCTGCTGGCGGCCCTCGAGCGGCGGCTGAGGACGGTGGCGGCGTGACGCCGCGCCTGGGGTGGACGCCGGCAGTGGTGCTCGTGGCGGGCGCGATGATGGCCACGGTGGGGGTCAAGGCGCAGCGGGCCTTGCCGCTGCGCATCCCGCTCGCGACGGCCGTGCCGAACGCGATAGACGGAATGGCGGGGCGCGACGCCCGGCTCTCCGCTGCCGAGGCGCGCGTGGCCGCCGTGTCGACGTACCTCGTGCGCAGCTACCAGGGACCCGACACCGCGGGGGCCCAGGCGTTGTCGGTCTACGTCGGCTACTACGACCAGCAGACGCAGGGACAGACCATCCATTCGCCCAAGAACTGCCTTCCAGGGGCGGGATGGGAGCCGCTGGCCTCGAGCCCGCTGACGGTCGCCACCGCGGCCGGCGCGGTCACGGTCAACCGGTACCTGCTGCAGAACGGGAGGCAGCGGGCGCTGGTGCTCTACTGGTACCAGGGACGCGGGCGGGTGGTAGGCAACGAGTACCTGGTGAAGTGGAACCTGCTGCACGATGCGGCGCTCCGGCGCCGGAGCGATGAGGCGCTGGTGAGGATCGTCGTGCCGGTGGCGGGCAGCGAAGACGACGCGCTGCGGCTGGCCACCGA
>CAWETG010000004.1:0-32621 GCA_963812035.1 uncultured Gemmatimonadales bacterium | reverse complement strand
TTGATCCGGTCCGCCTCGTCGCGGCGGGCGGTGAGGACGATCACGCCAACCTGCTTCGTCTCGTCGCGCCGCCGGATCTCCTCCAGCACCTCGTACCCGCTGCGCCCGGGCAGCATGAGGTCCAGGACGACCAGGTCCGGAGGCTCGACCGCGATCGCCTCCAGCGCCGCGACACCGGTGGCCGCCGTGGTCACACGATAGCCGGCCTTGGCCAGGTGGTAGGCGACGAGCGCGGTGATGTCACGCTCGTCGTCCACCACGAGCACGTGTGCGTCACTCACGGCGTGCCCCGATCCGGTTCCCGGCGAGATGTCGGCCATCGCGCACAGTATCGCGCCGCCCGCCTTCGGCGGCAACTCGCGGCGTACCCCGTGGGGCGCGGCTGCCCCCGTCTTCACGCCATTGCGGGTGTTCCTGCCGGGCGTACATTTCCGCCACTTATGCCCATTCTCTCCGCGGTCGCGAGCGCCGTCCTCCTGGTGGCGCAGGCGCGAGCGTCCGGCGACTCGATTCTCCTCCGGGTGCTCGCCACCAACGACTTCCACGGCTCGCTCGAGGCGAAAGTCCAGGCGTGGAGCAACCGCCGGCCGGTGGGCGGCGCACCGGCGCTGGCCGGCATGATGGACCGGCTGGCGCAAGCCTGCGGTTGCACCACGATCCGCCTCGACGCCGGCGACGTGATGCAGGGCTCGCCCGTCTCCAACCTGTCGTATGGGCGGGCCACCGTGGCCGCGTTCAACGCGATGGGCTACGCTGCCTCCGCGATCGGCAACCACGAGTTCGACTGGGGCATCGACACGCTCGCCGCGCGGATCCGCCAGGCGCGTTTCGCCTGGCTCTCGTCCAACATCCGCGAGCGGGCGACGGGGGCGGTGCCGTCGTGGACCGCGCCGTGGCGGATGATCACGGCGGGACGCTACCGCATCGCGGTGGTGGGGTACAGCACCGAGAGCACGCCGTCGACCACCCGTCCCTCCAACGTGGCGTCGCTCGCCTTCGACAGCGGAGTCGCCCGGCTCGATGCGGCGATCGCGGCGGCACGGGAGGCGCATCCCGACTACGTGATCGTGGTGGCCCACGCCGGCGCCTTCTGCTCGCCGGGGGTGGGCTGCGCCGGCGAGGTCGTGGACCTGGCCCGCGCCCTCACGCACCGGCCCGACCTGATCGTCAGCGGCCACACCCACTCGCTGATCCAGACGACCGTGAACGGCATTCCGATCGTGCAGGCGCGCTCCAACGGGGTCGCGCTCGGCGTCGTGGACTTCGTGGACAGCGCGGGCGTGCGCGTGATCCGGATCCGGGTCGAGACGGTCTGGGCGGACCGCGAGGCGGCGGACACCGCCGTCGCGGGCATCGTCCGGAGCGAGGCGGAGCGGATCGCGCCGCTCACCTCCCGCGTGGTCGCGACGCTGGCGGCGCCGCTGCTGAGGACCGGCGACCAGTACCCCCTGGGCAATCTGATCGCCGACGCCTACCGCGCGGCGGCGGGCACCGACGTCGCGCTGGTCAACAACGGAGGCATTCGAACCGATCTTCCCGCCGGCCCGGTGACCTGGGGCCAGCTCTTCGAGGTGGAGCCGTTCCAGAACTTCGTGGTGCGGATGCGGGTGAGCGGCGCGGTGCTGCGGCAGACCCTGGAGCACGCCGTCGGCGCCGAGGACGCGCGCGCGCACCTGTCGGGCGTCGTGGTGCGCGTGAATCCCGCGGCGCCGCCTGGCCAGCGGGTGGTGGCCCTGACGCTCGCCGACGGGCGGCCGGTGCTCGACACCGCGCAGTACACCTTCGCGGCGCCCGACTTCGTGGCGGCCGGCGGCAGCGGCTACGCCATGCTGCGGACCGTCGCGTCGGAGAACACCGGAATCGTGGACCTGGACGCGTTCGCCGCGTACCTGGCGCGGCTCCCGCAACCGGTCCAGCCGCCGTCGGACGTGCGAGTGGAGGAGGTCGGCGATGACCCCGAAGCGGCCGGCGGGCGCGGCGAAGGCCTGACACGGGAGATGATCCGGCGGATGCCCAAGCCCGAGCTGCACGTGCACCTCGACGGCAGCGTCCGCCCCTCGACCCTGCTCGACCTGGCGCAGCAGCAGAAGGTCAAGCTCCCCACGGCCGACATCGCGGAGCTGACGCGTTACCTGCACGTCTCCGACGCGCACAACCTGATGGACTACCTCGCGCGGTTCGAGGTCACGCTCTCGGTGCTGCAGACGCCCGAGGCGCTCGAGCGGGTCACGTACGAGCTGGTCGAGGACGGCGCCGCCGACGGCGTGCGCTACATGGAGATCCGCTTCTCGCCGATCCTGTGCACCAAGCGCGGGATGCCGCTGACCGAGGCGGTCGAGGCGCCGCTGCGGGGCATGCACCGTGCCGAAAAGGACTTCGGGGTCAAGACGGGCCTCATCATCTGCGGCATCCGCAACATGAGCCCCGCCACCTCGATGGACCTCGCCAACCTCACGGTGGCGTTCAAGGGGCGCGGCGTGGTGGCCTTCGACCTCGCCGGCGCGGAGTACAACTACCCCGCCAAGAAGCACCGCGAGGCGTTCTACACGGTGGTGAACGCGAACGTGGCCGCGACGATCCACGCGGGCGAGGCGTACGGCCCCGAGTCCATCGCGCAGGCGCTGCACTACTGCCACGCCGACCGCATCGGCCACGGCACGCGGCTGTTCGAGGACCCCGATCTCGAGCGCTACATCAACGATCGGCGCGTCCCCCTCGAAGTGTGCGTCACCTGCAACGTGCAGACACACGCCGTGCCGTCGGTCGAGCAGCATCCGGTGCGGCGGTACTTCGACCTGGGGATCGTGGTGTCCCTCAACACCGACAACCGGCTGATGAGCGCCACCACCGTGACCGACGAGTATTACCTCGCGCACACCAGGCTCGGTTTCACGCGTGAGGAGATCGAGCGGATGATCCTCGACGGCTTCGAGAGCGCGTTCCAGCCGTACCCGGAACGCCGGGCGATGGTCGAAAGCGCCCGTCAGGAACTGGCGAAGCTGCGGGGAGGTGAGGAAGTGATGAAGGTGATGAGGTGATGACGTGATGGAGGGAGCAGGGGTGATCAAGGAAGCGGCGGAGGCGGTTCGGAAGGCGATTGCGCCGCGGCAGCCGACGGTGGCGATCGTCTTGGGATCGGGTCTCGGGTTCCTGGGCGAGGAGATCGGCGACGCGGTGCGCGTGCCCTACGCCCGGATTCCCGGGTTTCCCCAGCCGACCGTGCAGGGGCACGCCGGCGAGCTGATCGCTGGCACGCTCGAGGGGAAGACGGTGCTTGCCCAGAGCGGACGCTTCCACCTGTACGAGGGGCACGAGCCGGTCGTCGTGGGGCTCCCGGTCCGCGTGTTCGCGGCGCTGGGGGTCCGGACCCTGATCGTCACCAATGCTGCCGGCGGCATTCGCCGCACGCTGCGCCCCGGGTCGCTGATGCTCATCGCCGACCACCTCAACTTCACCGGGCGCCAACCGCTCGCCGGGCCGCTGGTCGAGGGCGAGGAACGGTTCCCCGACATGAGCGATCCCTACGACGGCGAGCTGCGACTGCTGGCCCGCAGGGTGGCGGCCGAGCAGAAGATCCCGCTCGAGGAAGGCACGTACGCGGCCACGCATGGGCCGTCGTACGAGACCAAGGCAGAGATCGAGATGCTGAAGCGCGTCGGCGCGGATGCGGTCGGGATGAGCACGGTGCCGGAGGTGATCGTGGCGCGCGCCCGCGGCATCCGCTGCCTCGGCATCTCCACCGTCACCAACCTCGCCGCCGGGCTCGGCGGACCGACCCTGTCACACAAGGAAGTGTTGGAGACCGCCGAACGGGTGAAGGGAGATCTTGCCCGGCTGGTGAGGGGGATTGTCAGAAGTCTCTGACGGGGAGGTGATGACGTGATGAGCGTGATGATGTGATGAAGTGATGAAGTGCTGACGGCCGCGCCGTGGCAGCATCGCGTCATCACCCCATCACTTCACCACCTTCTCACCTCCCCGCTGGTCTTCCCCGCCACCCAATTCAGCGCCATCAACGCCGGCACCACGAACGGGAAGATGCCGTACAGCGTGTCGCTCACCGAGTGCGAGTGGCGGTCCACGGCGAGGAACACCTGCACGCAGAAAGCCAGGGTGAGCAGCACCAGCAGAACGCCTTCCAGCGAATTCGGCCGATAGATCCATCCCCACGGACTGAACCAGCGACGAGACACCCGCTGATCCTTCGCATCTACGCGCAACACGTTCATCGTCAACTCCTCAATTGGACGCCCGGCCGGGCCGGCGTCCACCGGTCTGGCGTTGGTCGTGCCAAGTACTTTGTGTCGTAAAGTTAGCCGGTGGTTCTCTCCGGCGCAAGCGGGCCGGGAGCAGGACGGGCGAGCCGCTGCGGGACGGCCATGGAGGAGCGGTGGCGGTCAGCGGGCGTCAGGCGCGACGAGTCGCTTCGACGAAGTGGTTCAGGGGCCCGTGGCCTGTGCCCAGTCCGGGCGCGGCCACGATAGCGCGATGCACGAAATCGAGGGCGTCGCTCACCGCGCGCTCCAGCGTCCGGCCGAGGGCGAGCCCGGCCGTGACCGCGGCCGAGAGGGTGCACCCGGTGCCGTGCGTGGAACGGGTCAGCAGCCTCGCGTGCGGGAAGCGCTGGACGCCGTCGCGGGTTACCAGCACGTCGACCACGTCGGGCGCCTCGAGGTGGCCGCCCTTCACCAACGCCGCCCGCGCCCCCATCTTGACCAGCGCGCGACCGGCCTGTTCCATGTCGTCGGCGGTGCGCACGTCGTGCTGGGCGAGAATGCGGGCCTCGTCGAGATTCGGGGTGACGAGGGCGGCCAGCGGGACCAGGCGGCGCGCGATGCGCTGCTCGGCGTCGGCCCGCAGCAGCCGGTCCCCCGACGTGGCGACCATGACGGGGTCGAGCACATAGTTGGGGAGCTTGAGGCGGGCGAGGGACTCCGCCACCGCGTCCACCAACTCGGCGGTGCCCAGCATGCCGCTCTTGACCGCGTGGGGCGGAAGGTCCTCGGCCACCGCCTCCAGCTGCTGGATCACGAGGGGGACGCTCAGCGCTTCCCAGCCGCGGACCCCCACGGTGTTCTGCGCGGTCACCGCGGTGATGACCGAGGTGCCGAAGACGCCGAACTGATGGAAGGTCTTGAGGTCAGCCTGGATGCCGGCGCCGCCGCCGGAGTCGGATCCCGCGATCGTGAGGGCGATCTGCATGGCGGGTAATCTGCACACGCTGTTGCGCGATCTCCAACGCCGCAAGGCGCGGGAGCGCCGCGGCCTGGTGGTGGCCGAGGGCCGCCGGCTGGTCGAGGACGCCCTTCAGGCCGGTGCCAAGGTAATGGCGCTGCTGGTGGCGGACGACGCCCGGGAGCAGGCGGCGGGCCTGCTCGAGGAAGCGGCGCGGAAAGGCATCGAGGCTGAAGTCGCCCCGCGGCGGGAGTTCGACGCACTGGCGGACACCGAGACGCCGAGCGGCGTGCTCGCGGTGGTGGAATGGCAGCCACTGAAGATCGACCAGGTCCACCGGCCGGACTTCGGGCGCCAGCGCGCGCTGGTCATCGACGGCGTCCAGGATCCCGGCAACGTCGGGACGATGATCCGCACCGCGTACGCGCTGGGTGCCTGGTTGACCGTGGCGCTCGACGGCACGGCCGACGTGCGTGGTGCCAAGGTGGTACGGGGTTCGATGGGTGCGCTGTTCCGCCACCAGGTCGTCGCCGCGACGTTCGACGAGTGGCGAGCGTTCGCGGCACGGGCCGGCATCGCGCCCTGGCTCGCCGTGGCCGACGGGGAGCCGGCGGACATGCTCGACCGGGTGGTAGGCAGCATCGCATTGGTGATCGGCAATGAAGGGCAGGGCGTACGCGACGACTGGCGCAAGCTCGAGCACCGCGCGGTCACGGTGCCGATGCGGCCGGGCGCCGAGTCACTGAACGCGGCCGTGGCGGCCGGCATTCTTCTCTTCGAGCTGTCGCGTGCAGATCACTGAGGCCGTGCTCGTGGCGTTCGCCGGCATCTTCGGCGCGATGCTGGGGAGTTTCCTCAACGTCTGCGTGTACCGCCTGCCGAGGGGCGAGTCCGTCATCCTGCCGGGATCGCACTGTCCCGGCTGCGGCAAGCCCATCGCGTGGTACGACAACGTGCCGGTCGTCTCGTACCTCGTCCTGCGGGGCCATTGCCGGCGTTGCGGGACCCGGATCAGCGTACAGTACCCGCTGATCGAGCTGGCCGTCGGGTTGATCTGGGCGGGTTCGCTGGTGTGGTTCGGCCTTTCCTTTGACGCGCTGCGAGCGGCACTGCTCTCCACCCTCGCCCTCGGCATCGCACTGACCGATGCGCGCCACTTCACGATCCCCGACGAGTTTTCCCTCGGCGGTCTCGGCGCCGGCCTGGCGTTGTCGTTGACCCCCGGCGGGCTGCGCCCGCTCGACGCCCTGATCGGTGCCGCGGCGGGCTTCTCGCTACTTTGGGTCGTGAAGGCGGCGGGCGACTGGGCGCTGGCGCGTGGCCTGATCCGGGGCGAGGAGCTCGACCAGGTCCTCGAGGCCGGCGAGAAGCCGACCACGCTGGGCCTCGGCGATCTGAAGATGATGGCCATGGTGGGCAGCTTCCTCGGGTGGCGCGGCGTGCTGCTGACGGCGTTCCTGGGCTCACTGTCGGGCGTGGCGGTGTTCCTCCCGCTGTTGCTGCTGAAGCGCCGCAGCCCGGTGCCGTTCGGCGTCTTCCTGGCGGTCGGCGCGGTGGTGACGGTGGTGGCGGGTGACTGGCTGCTCGGTTGGTACGGCTCGTGGATCGCGGCGGCCGCGCGGTGAAACAGGACCCGGTGGTGGGTGGTAGGTGGCAGGTGGTGGGAGAGGCGAATGGCTGAGAGTCCGTTCGGTCTGACGGAGGGCTCGGGCGACGAGGTGCTGGAGCGGCTCGGCTTCGACCTCACCGCGTCGGCGCGCCGCGGCGATCTGGAGCCCGTGTGCTGCCGCGACGAGGAGATCAGCCGCGTCGTGGACATCCTGCTGCGCCAGACCAAGCACAATCCCGCCCTGGTCGGCGACGCAGGCGTGGGCAAGACCGCGATCGTGGAGGGGCTGGCCCAGCGCATCGTGGCGCGCGCAGTGCCGGCGGCGTTGCGCAGCGTGCGGATCGTCGCGCTGGACCACGTCGCGCTGCTGGCCGGGACGGTGTACCGCGGGCAGTACGAGGAACGGCTGCGGCGCCTGGTGAAGGCCGTGTCCGAGGATCCCGACGTGATCCTGTTCGTGGATGAGCTGCACAACCTCATCGGCCAGGGTACGGCGATGGGCGCCGCCATGGACGCGGCCAACATGCTGAAGCCGGCGCTGGTGCGCGCCGACATCCGGGTCATCGGCGCCACCACGGCGGCGGAGTACGACCGCTGGGTGAAGGGCGATCCGGCGCTGGAGCGCCGCTTCCAGCCGGTGCTGGTGCGTGAGCTGACCGCCGAGCAGACGATGGAAATCCTGCAGGCGCGCCGGCCCCGTCTCGAGCATCACCATGCGGTGGCGATCGAGGACGACGCGCTGCAGGCCGCACTGGTGCTCACCGGGAAATTCGTCACGGACCGGCTGCAGCCGGACAAGGCGATCGACGTGCTCGACGAGGCGTGCGCGCACGCGCAGGCGACGGCGACGCTGCCTGAGGACCTGGAGCGTATCGTGCGCGAGCGGCGGCGCGTGGACGCCACGATTCGCCGCCGGCTGGCGCGCGGCGAACGGGTGGATGGCGGCGGAGGAAACGGTGGCCGTGATGCTCAGGGCCCGGTCGCGGCCGGGGCGGCGGAGCCGGAGGATGCGCTGGAGTCGTTCACCAGGGAGATTGGGCCCGCGCTGGAGCGGCTCGGCGCGGAGATCGAGAAGCTATTTGGAGGAACGCGCACGGACGCACAGACGGACGGACGCGCGGAAGCGGCGGGCACGGGGGCACAGGGGCACGGGGGCACGGGCGCGGCGACGCAGCGCGAATCGCTGGTCGAGCGGCGGGATCGGCTGGACCGCGAGCTGCGCCAGGGGCTGCAGAGCCTCGGCGTGGTGGTGCGGGGCCGCGATGTCGCGCGCGCCGTCGGCGTGGCGGTAGGCAAGCGGATCGAGTGGACCGGATGAGGTGGCCCCTCGCCGCTTTGCTCGCGCTGGGGCCGCTGGCGGGTGCGGCCGGGAACGCCCGCGCGCAGGACGAGCGCTCCGCGCAGCAGATTGCCCGGGAGGTGATCCCCGACGTCGAGCGGGCGGTCGGGCTCCGGTTCCGCCGTCCCCCCGACATCGAGGTGCGCTCGCGGGAGCAGGTGCGTGGATACCTCAGCCGCAAGTTGGTCGAGGATCTCCCGCCGTCCGAACTGCTGGCGGTCGAGCGCACCTATCGCGTCTTCGGCGTCGTGCCCGACAGCGTGGACCTGCGACGGCTGATGCTCGACCTCTACAGCGAGCAGGTGGCCGGGTACTACGACCCGGATTCGAGCGCGCTGTTCGTCGTGCGAGGGGCGGACCCGCTGGTGGTGAAGCTCATCATGGCCCACGAGCTGGTCCACGCGCTGCAGGACGAGTACACCCCGCTCAACGCCATCCTGAAGCTGCGGCGCCAGAACGACCGCCAGATGGCGGGCCAGGCGGTGGCCGAGGGGCAGGCGACGCTGGCCTCGATCGAGGCGCTGGCGCCGGGGGCCGACGTGGACGACGTGCTCGGCAATTGGGATCAGGTGCGCCAGTTGATCCGCTCGCAGCAGTCCGCGATGCCCGTCTTCGCTTCGGCGCCGCCGATCATCCAGGAGGGGCTGCTGTTCCCCTATCTGGCCGGAGCGCAGTTCATGCGTGACTTCAACGCGCGGCGGGCGCGGCCTGACGAGGAACCGTACGGCGATCGGATGCCGATCTCGACCGCCCAGGTGATGCACCCCCACGTGTACACGATGCGCCGGATTCCGGAGCGCATCGGCTTCGCGCGCTCCCCGGCCCGCGATACGCTCGTGTACGACGACGACTTCGGCGAGTTCGACACGCGCATCGCCCTCGAAACGTGGGGCGTGGACACGGCGGTGGCGGTCGCGGCGGCGGCCGGCTGGGACGGCGACCGCTTCGAGGTGCTGGGAACGCCCTCCGGCACGGTGGTGCTCTGGGCGAGCGCGTGGACGCGCCCCGACGACGCGACGCAGTTCGAGGGCGCCCTGGAGGCGGGCTGGGTCCGGCGCACCGGCGTGACGGGTCGGCCGGTCGCACGGCCGGGCGGCAGCGGGGCCGACTACGGCTCCGGAGCGAACGCGCGCCGCTGGCGGGTGGAGCACCTGCAGCTGGGGGGGGTGAGCGTGGTGCGCCTGGTGGACGGCCCGGCAGGCTGGGAGGGCTGGACGCGCCTGCCCGACCTCCGCGTGTCGCGGGGGACGCGCTAGGAGGGCCGTCTGGTGCCGGCGCCGGTTGCCCGGGGGTGCAGGGCCGGGTAACTTGAAAGGCTCATGTTTGACGAGCTTAGCGAGAAGCTTTCCGCCGTGCTCGGCCAGCTTCGCGGGCGCGGCGTTCTCACGGAAGAGGCGGTCAGGGACGGGCTTAAGACCGTCCGGCGCGCACTGCTCGAAGCCGACGTGGGCTTCGAGGCCGCGCAGCAGTTCAGCGAGCGGGTCGAGGCCAAGGCGGTCGGCCTGCCGGCGCTCAGGACCGTGTCGCCGGGACAGCAGCTCGTCAGGATCGTGCACGAGGAGCTGATCCGACTGCTGGGGGAGCAGCCCGCGGCGATCCGCTTCGCGAGTGTGCCCCCCACGGTGGTGTTCCTGGTGGGGTTGCAGGGGTCGGGAAAGACGACCACGGCGGCCAAGCTGGCCAGGCGGCTGGTCGCGGAGCAGAAGGCGCCGTTCCTGGTCGCCGCCGACGTGTACCGGCCGGCCGCGATCGAGCAGCTGGTGGAATTGGCGGGCCGGGTGAAGGTCGGCGTGCACGCGGAGCCCGGCGAGCGAGACGTGGTGGGCCTGGTCCGGCGCGGGGTCGAGGCGGCGCGGCATGCCCGGGCGCGGACGGTGCTGGTGGATACCGCGGGCCGCTTGGCCATCGACCAGGAAATGATGGCGGAGCTGGAACGGCTCAAGGAGGCCGTGCCGCCACACGAGGTGCTGCTCGTGGCGGACGGGATGACGGGGCAGGATGCGGTGCGTATCGCCCGCGGCTTTCACGAGGCGGTCGGGCTCACCGGTGTGGTGTTGACGAAGATGGACGGAGACGCGCGGGGAGGCGCCGCGCTCTCGATCTACGCGGCCACCGGCGCGCCGATCAAGTACCTGGGAACGGGCGAAGGACTGGATGCGATCGAGCCGTTCCGTCCGGAGCGCATCGCCGGCCGGATGCTGGCGATGGGCGACGTGCTGACGCTGGTGGAGAAGGCGGAGCAGTCGCTCGACCATGCCAAGGCGGAGCGGCTGGCGCGCAAGGCGACGACGAAGAAGGGGATGGATCTCGCCGACTTCCTCGACGCGTTGCGCGAGATGCAGAAGCTGGGGCCCCTGGAATCGCTGCTCGGCATGCTGCCGGGCGTGGGGCGCGAGGCGATGAAGGCGGTCAAGGCCGCCGATCCGAAGCGGATGAAGTACGTCGAGGCGATCGTGCTCTCGATGACGCCGGAGGAGCGGAAGAACCCCGAGATCCTCAACGGGTCGCGGCGCTCCCGGATCGCGAAGGGCTCCGGCCGGCCGGTGCAGGAAGTGAACAAGTTGCTGGCACAGTTCAAGGAGATGGGGAAGTTCATGAAGGGCATGAAAGGCATGAAGGCTGCGGGCTTCCCGCAGATCGGCCGAGGAGCGAACTGAGATGGCGGTACGGATTCGGTTGCGTAAGGTGGGCCGGAAGCACCAGCCGGCGTTTCGGATCGTGGTGGCGGATCAGGAATCGCCGCGCGACGGCCGGTTCGTGGAGTTGCTCGGGCACTACTACCCGCGCGGCAAGGGCGAGCAGATCGAGCTCGACAAGGACAAGGTGAAGGCGTGGCTCGCCAAGGGCGCGACGCCGTCGGAGACGGTGGCGAGTCTCCTCCGGAAGGCGGGGTGCTTCGCCGCGGAGCTGCCCGAGCCGCCGGTTTCGAAGGCCTAGGGCCGATGGGCGGGCCGACCCATCTGGTGGTCGGTCTCCTCAAGAAGCCGCACGGGGTGAAGGGCGATGGCCTGATCTTCCCCGTGACCGACGAGCCGGAGACTGTCTTCGCCCCGGGCCGCAGGCTGGTGGTGTTGGACCGGGACGGGAAGGCCACGGGACGCGAGCTGGTCATCGAGCGGAGCCGGGCGTACCATCGCGCCTGGCTGCTGCACTTCGAGGGGATCGACGTTCGCGAGGGGCTCGCCGAGTTGCGCGAGCGGCAGCTCGCGATCCCGTTCGAGGAGGCGCGGCCGCTCGACGCCGACGAGTTCTACCTGCACGAGCTGGTGGGGCTCCGGGTCGCGACGGCGGGCGGGGAAGCGGTGGGAGTGGTGGCGGAAGTCGTCGAGGCCCCGCAGGGCTGGCTGCTCGACGTCGCCGGGCAGGAGCGGCGCCACCTGATTCCCTTCACCCGCGCCGTGGTGGAGCGGGTGGACCGCGCGGAGCGGCTGGTGGTGATCGCGCCGCCGCCGGGGCTGCTGGAGATCTGATGCTGCGCGTCGCCGTGGTCACGCTGTTCCCCGAGTTCTTCACCGAACCGCTCGGAGTCAGCATCCTGGGACGCGCTGCGGCGAAGGGGCTGGTGGAGTACCGCGTGGTCCGGCTGCGCGACTACACGCACGACCGGCACCAGACCGCGGACGACGAGCCGTACGGCGGCGGCGCCGGGATGGTGTTGAGGCCGGAGCCGTTCTTCGAGGCGCTGGAGGCTCTCCAGCCTGCCGGGCCGGTGGTGCTGCTGTCGGCCCGTGGCAAGCGCTTCGACCACGATGACGCAGTGCGGTTCGCGGTGAACGACGGGCTCACGTTGCTGTGCGGGCATTACAAGGACGTGGACCAGCGGGTGGCCGACCACCTGGCCACGGAAGAGCTGTCGGTCGGGGATTTTGTCCTGTCGGGCGGCGAGCCGGCCGCGCTGTGCGTGATGGACGCGGTGGTGCGGCTGCTGCCGGGGGTGCTGGGCGATCACGAGTCGGCTTCCGGCGACTCGTATTACGAAGGGCTGCTCGCGCCGCCGTCGTACACGCGACCGGCCGAGTACCGCGGGCACGGCGTGCCCGACGTGCTGCTCTCCGGCGACCACGCACGGATCGCGACGTGGCGGCAGGCTGAATCTGAACGTTTGACGCGGGAGCGGCGCCCGGACCTGTGGGCGCGCTACCTGGAACGGATGGGAGAATGACCATGGAGCGGCTGGCGGCTTTTCGATTGGAAGGGCGGAGGACCGACCTTCCCGATTTCCGCGCGGGCGACACCATCAAGGTGATGGTCCGCGTGCGCGAGGGCGACAAGGAGCGCCTGCAGGCGTTCGAGGGCGTGTGCGTCGGCAAGCGCGGGGGCGGCGTCAGCGAGACCTTCACGGTCCGCAAGATCTCCGCGGGCGTGGGCGTGGAGCGCATCTTCCCGCTGCATTCGCCGGGCATCGCCTCGGTCGAGATCGTGCGCAAGGGCAAGGTGCGGCGCGCGAAGCTCTCCTACCTCCGCCGGCTGGCGGGGAAGGCCGGGCGCATCCGCGAGCAGCGCGAGGGCGCGAAGGAGCCCGAGAAGGTCTGACGGTGCTCGACTTTGCGGTCGAGCGCACGTTCTTCACCCGCGGGGTGCGTTCCGTGGCCGGCGTGGACGAAGCGGGTCGCGGCCCCTGGGCCGGCCCGGTGATTGCCGCCGCCGTCGTGATCACGCCCGACTCGCCCTGGCTCGAGGGCGTGAATGATTCGAAGCAGCTTACCCGCCGCCGCCGCGAAGCCCTCGCGGCGGTGATCGTTTCCACCCTGGTCCACGCGGTCGGCGGCGCGAGCGTCCGGGAGGTGGACCGCCTCAACGTCCGGGTCGCCACGGCTCTGGCCATGCGGCGCGCGCTGGCCCGGCTCCCCGGCGCCGTGGACGTGGTGGTGGTGGACGGGCTCGCGATGCCGGAGCTGGGCCGCGCCCACGAGGCGATGGTGGACGGCGACGCCCGCTGCTACGCGGTGGCCTGCGCCAGCATCGTGGCCAAGACGGTGCGCGACCGGGTGATGCAGCGGCTGGGCGGGCGGTACCCGGAGTTCGGCTGGGAGCACAACGCGGGCTATGGCACGCCCGATCACCGCGCCGCGCTGGACCGGTGTGGCCCGACCCCACATCACCGCAGGTCGTTCACGCCGGTCGCGCAGCGCAGCCTCTTCTAGCGGCTAGCTGACCTTCACGTCCTTGAGCATCCCGTGCTGGACGTGCTCCTTCCCGTCCTTGGCGTCGGGGAGGAAGCAGAACAGCCCGTAATTGCCGGCGGGCAGGTTGAGCGTCACGGTCTCGTGCCCGCCCGGGGCGATGGCTGCGGCGCCGCCCAGCGGCCTGCCCGGCGGCATCCCCTTCAGCCCGCCGTCCACCCACTTCACGAGATCCTTCGCCGTCTTGCCCGGCGCCATCGCCGCGATGAGCATCTCGTGCATCTGCGGTCCGTCGTTCACGATCCGGACCGTGTGCTTCCCGGCCGTGAGGCTCCCCACGATCGTGAAGTCATAGTCCTTGAGGTGGATCACGACGTCCGCCTGCGGCTCCATGGCCGGCGTGTCCGCCGAAGCCGTCACGGTCAAGGGACGCACCATCCCGTGCGCAAAGTGCGGCACGCCCGCCGAGTCCGGAATCAGGCAGATGAGAAGGTAGTTCCCGGCCGAGAGCGTCAGGTACGCGATCGCCGTGTCCGCGCCGCCCGGCACGGGCGCATTGGGGCCGCCCACCCACCGGACCCACGCCGGCGGCGGGCCGGGGTTCTTCATCGCCGTCATGAAGTCCCCAGCCGTCTTGCCCTCGAGCAGCTCGACCACCTGGAGGTGGTGCAGCGACGGCCCGCTGTTGACGAGGTGGAACATCTCGAGCCCGGCCGGAATGGAGTCGGGAGCGCTGAAGGCATAGTCGGTCGCGCTGACGATCACATGATATGGACCGGCTTGGACGGTCGGCGCGGCCTCCTTCTTTGCGCACCCCGTCGCCGCGAGCGCGAGCGCCGCCGCAAGGGTCCCGACCGACGTCCAGCGGGAAGACCACGACCACCGAGACATTCCGACCTCCGGAGTTGGGCGCACGACGTGCCGCGCGACGAGGACCGCCAGATGGCAGTTGGGAGCGGCGTAATGCTACAGATTGAATCGGATTTGCGCTAGCGGGGCGGAAACCTCAGACGGCAAGCCATCTTCCGTCTAGGTGGTCACCGGCGCATCCAGCACCTCGCGCACTTTCCGCAGCAGCTCGGCGATCGTCCACGGCTTGGCGAGGAAGGGCACTCCGCTGTCCAGCGGGGTCCGATCCTGCACGTCGCGTGCGGCGTAGCCGCTGGTGAACAGAATGCGCGGCGCCGCGCCGGCGTCGCGCAGCGCGCTCAGCAACTGCGGCCCGCTGGTGTGTGGCATCACTATGTCGCTGATGATCAGGTCCGCCGGCGTCGGCCGGGTCCGGATCGTGTTGAGGGCGTCGAGGCCGTCGCTGGCCGTGATCACCGTGTACCCGAACTTCTCCAGCACCCGCTTGCCGGTTCGCCGCAGGGTCGCGTCGTCCTCGACGAGCAGAATGGTCTCCTTCCCTTCTCGGATCTCGCCGGCCGCAGCGGCGCGCTTGGGAATCGCTGCCTCTCCGGTCGCCGGGAAGTAGATGCGGACCGTCGTGCCGAGCCCCGGCTCGCTGTAGACGTTGACGAAGCCCCCATGCTGCTTCACAAGGCCGTACACCATCGCCATGCCGAGGCCGGTGCCCTGGCCCACGGGCTTGGTGGTGAAGAACGGCTCAAAGATGTGCTGCTGCGTCTTCTCGTCCATCCCGACGCCCGTGTCGGCAACGGTCAGCACCACGTATTCGCCGGGCGCGCCCCAGCCGTGGGCGCGGCAATAGTCGTCGTCGATCGTGCCTTGGCCGACGACGAGCCGCAGCGTGCCACCGTTCGGCATCGCGTCGCGGGAGTTGGTGACGAGGTTCATCAGCATCTGCTCGATGGCTCCGGGGTCGGCGCGGACCACCGCGCCCGGGGCCTCGACCTGCACCGTGACCTCGACGTCCTCCGGCACGAGCCGGCGCGCCAGCCGTGCGAAATCGGCGACCAGCCCGCCCAGCGGCACCGCCTGCAGCTCCAGCGCTTGGCGGCGGCTGAACGCCAGGAGGTCGCGGGTCAGCTCGGAGGCTCTCCGGGCGGCCTGGTGGATCATCTCGACGTCGTCCCGGTGCGGCGCGCCGGCCGGCAGACCGGACGCCAGCAGCTCGCTCGAGGCGAGGATCGTGGTGAGCAGGTTATTGAAGTCGTGCGCCACCCCGCCCGCCAGCTGGCCCACGGCCTCCATCTTCTGCGCCTGGCGGAGCTGTGCCTCGAGGGCGCGGCGCTCCGTGATGTCCTCGATGATGACCTCGTAGCCTTCCACGCCGCCGCCAGAGCCGCGCACCACGCGCCCGGAGAGGCGGACGGTCAAGGGCGAGCCGTCCCTGCGCTTCCACTCGGCCTCGAGGTTCTCGAACCGGTCGCCGCGCTGCATCAACTCGACGACCGCGGTGCGATCCTCCGGCCGGCGATAGAAGGTCGTGTCGATCTTCCGTCCGACCAGCTCCTCTGGCGACAGATAGCCCACGATCCGCGCCAGCGCCTGATTGGCCGTGATGACGGTCCCGTCCGCGGTGCTGCGCGAGATGCCGAATACCGCGTTGTCCACGAAGCCGCGCAGTCTCCCCTCGGAGCGGCGCAGCGCCTCCTCCGCCCGCTTGCGCTGCACGGCCATCGCGATCTGCGCCGACACGAACTCGAGAAGGTCGCGATCTTTCTCCGAATAGCGGATCCCCTCCGCGTACGTCTGCACCACCAGCACGCCCGTGGTCTTCCCCTCCGCGACCAGCGGCACGCCGAGCCAGTCCACCGACGGGGCACCGATGAGCTCCACGTCGCCGCGGCGTTCGAGGTCGAGGCTCACCTCCGGCGTGGCCAGCAGCGGCTTGCCGGTGCGCAGCACGTACTCGGTCAGCCCCCTGCCCGGCACTTTCGGCGCCGGCGTCTCGTCGTACTCGTCCACGTGATACGGGAAACTGAGCATCCCGCTCTCGGCGTCGTACAGCGCGATGTAGAAGTTCCGCGCCGACATCAGCTCGCCGACGATCCGATGGATCCCGGCGAACAGCTCCTGCAGGCTCAGCGCGGTGTGGGCCGCCTCGGAGATGCGGAAGATCGCGTTCTGGAGCAGCTCCGCGCGCCGGCGCTCGGTGATGTCCCGGATGGCGGTGAGACGCAGCTTCCGGCCCTGGTACGGGATGGAGTGCCCCTGGACCTCGACATGGAACGTGGAGCCGTCCTTGCGCCGCATCTCATGCTCGTAGCGGGCCGTCGACTCTGAACGTTGCCGCTCGGTCACTAACGCCACGTGCTCGGGAGCGATGAAGTCGACAACCGGTCTCCCGATCATCTCCTCCCGGGAGTACCCCAGCATCCCGGGCAGGTCCTCGTTGCAGTCCACGACCTTTCCCTGCTCGGTGATCACGACGCCCTCCAACGCCGCCTCCGACAGCAGCCGGAACCGCTCTTCGCTCTCGCGTAGCGCCTGTTCAGCAGCCTGGCGGGCGGTGATGTCGCGCACGATGGCCTGCAGGTGAATCTTGCCGTGCAGCGTCAGGGCGTTGAGGGATACCTCCGCATCGAAGGTCGAGCCGTCCTTGCGGGCGTGCTTCCAATAGAAGCGCTGCGGCCGGCCCTGCAGGGCGGCGAGGATGTGCTCCAGCGCCTTTTCCCGTGAATCCCGGCCGTCCGGCTGGAAGGGGGGCGAGTAGTCCACCGGCGAATGGCCGACCATGTCGGACCGGTCGCGCAGGCCGAACATCTCGAGGCACTTGGTGTTGGTGTCCACGAAGACGGCACCGTCCATCAGGAACAGCGCCTCGTCGGCGGACTCGAACAGCGTGCGGAACCGCTCCTCGGCGGCCTGGCGCGCCTCGTCGGCGCGCTTGCGGTCGGTGATGTCGCGGGCGATACCCTGCTCGCCGACGATGCGCCCCTGCTCGACGATGGGGGCGCTATGAAACTCACCGACGATGAATCCGCCGTCCCTGGTCACGATCCGCAGCTCGTAAGGGGGGAACTTCTCGCCGCGCAGGATGGCCGTGTACTTGTCGATGGCCCGCGGCAGATCGTCGGCGTACACCAGCTCCGCGAACGGCCGGCCGACCCACTCGTCGGCGGACCAGCCGGTGAGGGTGGCGAAGGCAGCGCTGAGGTACTCGACCGTCCCCCCGGCGCCGCGCACCCGAAACATCACGTCGGGCACTTCGTCCCACGGGAACCGGTCCACGCCGCCGGCATGACTCGTCTTCGGCGTCGCGCGAGCCAGCTGCTGCTTCGATCGCTTGGGCGGCATGCCGCGCTCCCTTCGGACCCCGCCCGACGACGGCCGGGCTGCACGGCCGGCGTCGCGGAGGCGCCGGGTACTGCCCCCACCGTATAGCTCAACGGCTCCGAGCGCAATCGTCCCACGCGGCATTCCTCCGAGTCACGCTGTCCCGTTTGGCCCGCGGCGGAGCGGCGGCGCGCAGTTCGCTGGCGACGGTGCGGCGCGCGACATATGATGCAGGCGCCGCACCTCACCACCACGCCGGAGCGCTCCATGAACCGAGTTGGTCTCGCGTGCGCCCTGCTCGCCGCGCCCCTGGCGGTTGCGCCCGCCCAGAACGCGCACACGCGGAGCGCACCTGCGTTCACGCACGCCGACTCGCTCCGGGGCTCGCTCACCACTCCCGCGCGCACCTGGTGGGAGGTGCAGTTCTACGACCTGCACGTCGCGATCAATCCCGCCGACAGCAGCATCCGCGGCTCCAACGGAATCACCTACCGCGTGCTGCGCCCCGCGCGCGAGATGCAGATCGATCTCCAGCAGCCGCTCGAGGTGGACAGCATGGTGCAGGACGGGCGGCACGTGGCGTACCGCCGCGACGGCAATGCCTTCTTCGCCGTGCTGGCGGCGCCGCAGCGGGCAGCGACGAGCCGGACCATCACCGTCTATTACCATGGCAAGCCGCAGGCGGCGCGCCGGCCGCCGTGGGACGGCGGGTTCACCTGGGCGCACGACAGTCTCGGTCACCCGTGGATCGTCACCACCGACCAGGGAACCGGCGCGAGCGTCTGGTGGCCGAACAAGGACAGCCAGGCCGCTGAGCCGGACAGCCAGCGCATCGCCCTCACGCTGCCCGATTCGATGTTCGACGTCTCGAACGGGCGGCTGCGCCGGGTCACCCCCAATGGCGACGGGACCACGACCTACGAGTGGTTCGACGTGAACCCGATCAACAACTACGCGATCGCCGTCGCCGCGGGCAGCTACGCGCATTTCGGAGAGCTGTTTGACGGTGAGCGCGGGAAGCTGACCCTCAACTTCTGGCCGCTCGCCTACCACCTCGACGCGGCGCGCCGGCAGTTCGTGCAGGCGGCTTCGATGCTGAAGTGCTTCGAGCACTGGTTCGGGCCGTACCCCTGGTACGAGGACGGCTACCAGCTCATCGAGGTCCCGAACACCGGGATGGAGCACCAGAGCGCGATAGCGTACGGCAACCTTTACGCCAACGGCTATCGCGGGCAGGACTGGTCCGGCACCGGCCTGGGGATGAGGTGGGACTTCATCATCGTCCACGAGAGCGCGCATGAGTGGTTCGGCAACAGCATCACGGCGAAGGACAACGCCGACATGTGGGTCCACGAGAGCTTCGCGAACTACGCCGAGGGGCTGTACACCGAGTGCCTGTTCGGGAAGGACTCCGGCGCGGCGTACATCATCGGGAACCGCCGCTGGGTCCACAACGACCGCCCGATCATCCCGGCCTACGGCGTCAACGCCCAGGGCTCGGGGGATATGTATCCCAAGGGCGGCGACATGCTGCACACCATCCGCCAGATCGTGGGCGACGACGAGAAGTGGCGCGGCATCCTGCGGGGGCTCAACCGGAGCTTCTGGCACCAGACCGTCATGGGGACCCAGATCGAGCAGTACATCAGCGAGCAGGCGGGCACGGACCTGAGCACGGTGTTCGACCAGTACCTGCGCACCACGATGATCCCGGTGCTGGAGTACCGCATCGCCGGAGACACGCTCTCCTACCGCTGGACCAGCGTCGTGCCGGGGTTCGCGATGCAGGTCGCGGTGACGCTGTCGGACGGGAGCTACACCGTCATCCACCCGACCGAAGCCTGGCAGACGGCGGCGCTGCATCTGGCCGACCCGGCCGCCTTCAAGGTGGATCCCGATTACTACGTGATCCCGCGGAACGTGGGGGCGCAACCTCCCGCCAGCCGGTCGCCCTAGCGCCGGCGAACGTTCGCGCCGTCTCGCGCGTACTCCTTTATCGGGCGTTTCCGCTGCCAGGCCCGGCCGGGCGGCCGGCGCCTTTCCAACCTGAGGAGTCACGATGCGCTGTCGCTCACTGTCGATGCTCGCGTTGTGCGCGCTCGCCGCCCTGCCGGCGACCGCCCGGGCCCAGGCCCCCACGACGTACCCAGAGCGTGCCATCCGGCACGACATCCCGCTGACGGACATGATCCGGCGCGCCTTCGCCGCCGGCACGCGGGACACCACCGGGAATCCGGGACCGCACTACTGGCAGCTGTGGACCGACTACTCGATCGCCGCGCGGCTCGACACGGCGACCGGCGTGGTGACGGGGCACGAGCGGGTCGTGGTGCAGAACACCAGCGACAGCGTGATGCGCCAGATCGTGCTGCGGCTCGACCAGAACCTCTTCGCCCCCGGTGCCCAGCGCGCGGAGGCCATGCGTGAGTTGCCGGAGACCGACGGGATGCAGGTGACCAGCCTGAGCGTGGACGGGCAGGCGGTGGACCTCAACCCGCCGCCCCGGTTCCGCCGGTTCGGGCCCGGCGCCCCGACGCCCCAGGTCACGCTCGCGGCATACAACCTCAACCAGACGTCGGCGACCATCACGCTGCCGACGCCGATCGCGGCCCACGGCAGCTTCACGCTCGAGGCGGACTGGCACTTCACGGTGCCGAAGATCCCGCCGCAGACGCGCGGTGTCCGGATGGGTGCGTGGGGCGACTCGCTCTACCAGGTGGCGCAGTGGTATCCGCGGGTGGCGGTGTTCGACGACGTGCGTGAGGGTGGGTGGGATACCGAGCCGTATCTCGCGGTGTCGGAGTTCTACAACAACTTCGGCCACTTCGACGTGAAGCTCGACGTCCCGGCCGGGTGGCTGGTGGGGGCGACCGGAGTGCTCCAGAACCCCGACGAGGTGCTGACGGCCACTGCGCGCGAGCGGCTGTCGCACGTGCTCGAGTCCGACTCCACCCGCAGCATCGTGGGGCCGGACGACCTCGGCCCCGGCAAGGCCACGGCGGCGGGCGACCGCCTCGTGTGGCACTTCGTGGCCGACACGGCGGGCGACGTCGCGTGGGCCACGTCGAGCCGCTACGTGTGGGACGCGACGCGCGCCACCATCCCGGGCAAGAGCCCCGTGCCGATCAACATTCTGTACGTGCCCTGGCGCGCGCAGCAGTTCGCGCAGGCCCCGACCATCGTGCGTCACGCGCTCGAGTTCTACTCCGGCCTGTGGATCCCGTACTCCTTCCCCGTGCTCACGATGGTCGATGGTCCGGAGAACGGGATGGAGTACCCGATGATCATCTTCTCGGCGGCCGGCGCGTCGGACCACGAAGCGGGGCACGAGTGGTGGCCGATGACGCTGGGCACCAACGAGACCTGGTACCCGTTCATGGACGAGGGATTCAACCAGTACATGAACATCCTCTCCGGTGACGACCGGATGAAGCGGCTGGTGAGTCTCGACGGCTACGGCCAGGCGTATGGCCAGACGGCGGGCGACGAGCGCGAGGCGCCGCTGATGTGGGACGCGAACTACGGCGGCCCGATGTACGTCTTCCAGGGCTACGCCAAGGCGCCGATGATGCTCTCGATGCTGGGCGGCATCGTCGGCGACAGCGCGGTGTGGCGGGCGATGAAGGCGTACGCGGCCGGGTGGCGGTTCAAGCATCCGACGCCGTGGGACTACGCCTTCTCGATGGACCGCGCGCTGGGCCGGGATCTGCGCTGGTTCTGGTACTACTGGCTGTTCACCACCGACGCGGTGAACGGGTCCATCCAGCGGGTGCGCACGTCGGGCTCGCGCACCACCGTCACGGTGCGGCAGGACGGGCAGATGCCCGCGCCGGTCGTGCTCGCCGTGCACTTCGCGCCCAAGGGTCCGCGCATCCGGCGGATGGCGAACGCGCAGATGGTGGACGACTCGACGGCGATCGTGACGTGGCCGGTGGACGTGTGGTTCGGCGGCAGCCGCACCTTTGAGGCGAAGCTGAACTTCGGGCCGCGGAAGATTCTGCGCATCGTCCTGGATCCGCGCTGCCGGTTCCCCGACAACAACGTGGACGACAACACCTGGCCGCGGCAGCCGGCTCCCGCGGCGGCGGAGGCGGCGCCCGGGCGCGGCGGCCGGTTCGGGCCCCCCGTGTGCCGGGGGTGAGTGTCAGAGCCGGCGATCGCTGAGGCGGTGACGATGAACGAGGGGGGCCGGCCGGCTCCCCTCGTTCATCAGGGAAGCGCCGGCGCGCGCCCGGCGGTCAGTCGGCGGCGCTCGCCACGTCGAGCGTGTCGTACCCTTTGAGGCGGTAGATCGCCGCGGAGACCACCCAGCTCACCACGAAGACGGCGATGATCAGGTACCCGAAGCTGCCGATGTCGCCGTTCAGGGCCGTGGCCACGCTCCAGAGGCCTCCCACGAGGTGCAGCCGGTCCGCGAGCAGCGCGAGCGCCTCCACGCCGCCCACCAGCAGCGCCACCAGCACCGAGATGGACGTGATGGTCAGGTTGTAGTAGAGCTTGCGGATGGGCCGCGTGAACGCCCAGCCGTAGGCGCCAACCATCAGGACGCTGTCGGTCGTGTCCACCAGCGACATGCCCGCGGTGAACAGGACGGGGAAGACGAGGATGGACCAGATCGGCATTCCCTTCGCGGCTTCGGCGGCGGAGATCGCGAGGAGGCCGATCTCGGTCGCCGTATCGAAGCCAAGCCCGAACAGGAACCCGAGCGGGTACATGTGCCAGCTGCGCCGGATCATGCCGAACAGCGGCCGCAGCACGCGCGCCAGCGGTCCGCCGGCGGCGAGGAGCGTGTCGATGTCTTCGGGTTCGAAGCGGCGGCCGGCGCGGACCTGGTGGAAGGTGCGATAGAGCGAGGCGAGGATGAACAGGTTCATCACCGCGATCAGGAGGAGGAACGCCGCCGAGACGGACGTGCCGATCACGCCGCCGACGGTGCGGAACGAGGCGAGCCGCGTGCTCAGGGCCGTCGCGGTCGCGGCGATCGCGACGGCGGCCAGCACGACGACGGTCGAGTGGCCGAGCGAGAAGAAAAACCCGACGGCGACCGGGCGCTTCCCCTCCTGCATGAGCTTGCGCGTGACGTTGTCGATCGCGGCGATGTGGTCCGCGTCGATCGCGTGCCTGAGGCCGAGGCTGTACGCCAGCAGCGCGGTGCCGAGCAGCAGGGGGTAGGTGCGGAACGCCGCCACCGCCCACAGCCAGGCGCCCGCATTCGCCGCCGCCAGGACCGCGTAGAGCGCGATGGTCCGGCCGCGGGCATACGCGGCATCGTCGTGGAAGAAGCGGGACAGGATCTGCATCATGCGCATGCCGGGCTCCGGGACGGGGCGTTCACATACCCGTCGAATCTAGTTGCATCTCCCGTGCCGTAGTGGCACGCCCTGAGTAGGCGACAACGATCCACGCCGACACATAACACACGAGGCCGGGAAGGGAATCCCGGCCTCGAGGGGTGGAGGAACCACCAGGCGACCTGTCACGTACGCCGAGCGTAATCCCGGTGTCCGTGCCGCGTCAAGGGCTGGTGTACCCGGGGCGGGACTTGAACCCGCACGGCCTTTCGGCCAGCGACGTGACAGATCGCCGTGTCTGCCAGTTCCACCACCCGGGCACCCGGACTCGCGCTGGGGTCCTGGCTCAGACGACACGGGCCTGCCAAGCCACTGCGACCAGCCGTGTCGAAGGTGGCGGTTCGGTTCCGTAGGTGCGTACCGATTCTCTGGCGAGAATGAGCGTATTCCGGCACCGCGCCTCCGACTGCGGAAGGAGGGGCGACAAGCCTGGTATCGCCCTATTCCTGACAGGAAGGTCAGCGGAGGATCGAGCGGCGCGCGCGGAGGCTTAGGGTGCTTCGCGATTCGCGTACTTCACCAGCAGCGCCTGGAAGCGCGGGTCGTGGCGGATCGGGTCCCACCACGGATTGAGGCGGAGTTCGTAAACGCTGAGGTGGGACGGGCGGGCGAGCAGCCGCTCGAGTTCGGCCAGCGCCGCATCGGTCTCACCGAGACGCGCCAGGATGACACTGTGATCTGACGCCGCAAACCGACCGCGGTACTGGTCGGTGCGGTAGACGTTCGACCGCTCGAGCCAACGAGCTTCGCGCAGCGCGTCCTCCCGGCGTCCGAGCCAAGCCAGGGCCGTGCCGCGCGCTGCGTGTACCCGCCAATCGTCTGGGCGCGCACGCTCGACCGAGTCCAGGAATGTCACGGCCGAATCGAAAGAGACCCGAGCTGCACTGGAATCGCCTCGGAGGAGGTACGCCCACCCCGCCAGCATGGGACGAGGTTCGTATCCTAGTCCTGACGCACCCTCAGGGCCACTGATGACGCGGAGCAGCGCCAAGACAGTATCCGGCTGCCGCACAATCAAAGGCAGCCACAGCCGTTCCTCCGGCCAGGTCTCCAGCGGCAGGCTCGCGACGACCTCGCGGAGCGTGTCCCACCGCCCCCGCCACTTCATGTAGGTCCAGCCGATTTCGATGTGGGTCCACACGACGTCGGGCGCGAGCGTGAGCGCCTGTCGGAACGCGGCGATGGCCTCGTCATACCGCCGGACCCACTCGAGCGTGTTCCCGCGATCGACGATCACCGAGACATCTCGCGGGTCGAGCCGCCTCGCCTGCTCGAACGCCGCCAGCGCGTTGTCCCAGTCGCCAAGACCCCGGTGTGCGTACCCGACCCATTCCCACGCGTCAGCGTCATTCGGCGCGCCGCGGAGTGCAACGCCGAACTCCTCCAGGGCGGGGCCAAAGTCGGAGCGACCGTAGTAGGCTACCCCCATCGCGAGGTGCGCCTGCGGCAGGTCTGGGGCGAGCCGAAGCGCCGCCTTGGCCTCGCGCCGCTGCATCAGCGCCCTCGCGGGCGAAGGATCGAAGAAATCGATGTACATGTTCCCGTGCACGAGAGATAACGCCGCGTGCGCGAGGGCGAAGGCCGAGTCGAGCGCCAGCGCGCGCTCGAAGAGCAGTTGGGCGGCTTCGAGGTTCGCGGGTATCTTCAGCGTGCCTACCCCTTCGCGCGGTCGCCGATAGTACTCAAGGCCCTGCAGATACAACTGGTACGCCTCGGCGTTCTGCGTGGGCGCCGCCGCTATGGCGCTGGCCTCGGCGCTGGTGAGCATCGCCCCGACCCCCGCCACGATCCGCTCTGCGATGTCACTCTGCACCGCGAAGGCGTCCTCCAGCGTCCGGTCGTAGTGCTCCGACCAGAGATGCGCCTCGGTCATCGGATCCACGAGCTGCACAATCACGCGCAGCCGGTCCCCAACGACCTGCACGCTGCCCTCCACGATGCTGCCGACCGCCAGCTCCTCGCCGATCTGGCGCAGCGACTTGGACGTCTCCCGGTAGGCATTGACGGAGGTCCGGCCGATGACCTTGAGCTCGGCCACCTTGGCGAGCTGGGTCAACAACTCGTCGTGCAGCCCGCCGGCGAAGAAGGCGTGCGCCGAGTCGGCGCTGAGGTTCTGGAACGGAAGCACGGCGATCGCGGTGCGCGGATAGGGATGAGGCCTGTGCATCCTCAGCTCTCGGACCAGCGCAAGCACCCCGATCACTGCCGCGATCGCAGCAAGAGCTGACCACGCAACCCGGCGCGAGCGACTGTGCGGCACCGGGATCGGCAACCGCTCCACCGCTGCGCCACCTGCGGTGAGCTCCGCTGGCGGCTCCGAGCGCCCGCCCTGCACGCCCGCAGGTGACAGCGCCGCAGCGCCGCCCTCGGCGTGTCCCACCCGCTCGGTCACGGCTGGGGCGGCCAGCCGTTCTGGGGGTGCGACGGGCTCCCCCCGGCGGAGCCGCTCGATCCCGGTCAGGACCTCGCGGTCAGGCTCGATGTCCAGCTCCTCGCGGAGGCGGCGCAGGTGCGCGTCGCCCGCCTTCAGGGCGTTGGCCCGGTCGCCCGCGGCGGCGAGCGCGCTCAGGTGGCGGAGGACGACGCGCGAGTTCACGGGGTCGTGCTCCACGGCGCGCGCCCACCACTTCACGGCCTCGCTCCAGGCCCCGGACCGTTCGGCGGTTGCTGCGAGATGCTCGAGGGCCTCGCCGTACTCGCGCGCCAGCCGGCTGCGCTCCCCATCCAGCCAGCGCTCGAACTCGGGCGCGCTGTCCACGTGGAAGCCCTCCAGCAGCGACCCGCCGTAGACACCGACCGCATCACGCTGACGGCCGGCGCTGAGGGACTGCAGGAACTCGCAAACATCGGAGGTCACGACGGAGGGGTTCAGGCGCAGGTGTTCGCCTTTCGCGAACACCGCGTCAGCGCCAAGAGCATGGCGCAGGGCATTCAATACGTCACGCAAGCTGTGCCGGGAATGGGCTTCATCGCTCTCGGGCCAGAGCAATGCAATCAGCCGCTCGCGGGTGCAGCCGAGGTCGCCGCACACGGCCAACACCGCGAGCACGGCTTCAGCGCGAGTCAAGGGCAGCATGGACATCGCGGCACCCGACTGCTGCCGCAGGGTGAAGCCACCAAGGACGCGGAGTTGGTACATGCAGAACTCCCGCTTCCGCCGCTCCGGCACCGACACTCAGTCCGGCCGTGAGAATAAGTGCCGGGCGTCAGCCAGGCGTTAGGCCGCTCCGCGAGTCCTCCGCCATGAAATCCGACCGCCGCGCTCGCAATCCGTTCTGACGCCGACCTGACGCCGCCTCGGCGGGGGCCTGACGCCCTATGGCTACGCTGATGGCCAGGCCGATGGGCCGACGCCTCGCCGTCGGGCAATGCCCTCCCAGGCAGAGCACCGCGCCGAGGCCGCCGCCAGGCCGATGACGTTCCGAACCGTTCTTCCTCGGAGGTGGCTCATGCGTATGACATGGAAGTGGCCGGCACTGGCTGTTCCCGTTTCGCTGCTCGTCGCGTGCAGCGACCAACCCTCCGCGCCCAAGCCCGCTGCTGCCGCCGCGCCGGTGGCGGCTCGTGCGTCGCTACTCGCGGCGGCGCAGAAGTACGCTATCAAGGATCTCGGTACGTTGGGCGGAACCTGGTCCGAAGGCCGGGCGATGAACGACGAGGGCTGGGTGGTCGGTCTGAGTGACATCGGGGGCGGCGTGTCCCACGCCTTCCTCTGGAAGGACGGGCATATGACCGACCTCGGCACGCTGGGCGGAAGCTCGTCCAAGGCGCTCGGGATCAACAATGCCGGCGAGGTCGTCGGCGCCAGCGCGATCGCGGGCGACGCCGTCTGGCATGCCTTCCTGTGGAGTCACGGCAGGATGACGGACCTCGGAGGCCTGAGAGGCTCCTACGCCGAAGGATTCGTCATCAACGACGCGGGTGACGTGGCCGGCGGCGGCACGACGCCGGACGGCATCTTCCACGCCGCGCTATGGCGGCATGGCAGGATCAAGGACCTCGGAACACTCGGGGGCAGCGGGTCCTGGTCAAACGGCATCAACAACTCCGACGTGGTCGTCGGCGGCGCGAACGTCGCCGGAGACGCTGCCGAGGACGCCTTCCTCTGGCGGGACGGCGTGATGCACAACCTCGGCACCCTCGGGGGAACCTACGGCGGGGCCTCGTACATCAACGGCTCCGGCACGGTGGTGGGAGGCAGCTCGCTGGCTGACAATGTCACCTATCATGCCTTCACCTGGCACGGTGGCCGGATGAGCGACCTCGGGACCCCGGGAGGCATCTACACGATCTCGTATGCGCAGTGGATCAACGACAAGGGCCAGGTCGCCGGCGGCACCTGCACGGCGGACTGGGAAACGTCCTGCCATGCCGTCCTCTGGTACAACGGGGCGATCACCGATCTGGGAATCCTCCCCGGCGGGCAGGATTACAGTTGGGCTCAGTCCATCAACAACCGGGGCCAAGTGGCCGGCTATGCCTACACCGCGACCTGGGACGAGCACGCGGTGCTGTGGACCATGCGGGAGCCAGACCACAGGTAGTCGCCTCGGCAATCCGAACCGCGAAAGTGGGCAGCGCCCGGCCTCGTGCCGGGCGCTGTTGCGTTCAGGGCCGCGGGGGCTGGCGCCTTGTGAAAGGTGTTGCCGGTGTTGAAGTTTGTTCGTTCGCCCAAGTACGCGTGGGCCTCCTTGGTACCGGGTGGGCGGGTGCAGTCGAGCGCGCTGCCGCGGACACTGTGGGGCACCACGTACACGGTGAGCATGAGGACCGTCGCGACAACGACGAGCCAACGGGACACCCGGCGACGCCGCGCGAGCGCGACCCCGGCGGCAGCCCAGCCGATCCACATCACCAACGTCTTGTTATCGGTGAGGTCCCAGCCGAACGGGACGCCCGTCCAGAAGTCGCCGAACGCGTACTTCTGGGCGATCGGGCCCAGCACGAGGCCGCCCAGCGTGAGCCCGGCAAGGGTGGCGAGCGCGAAAGTCCGGTGCTTGGGGTCGTCGAACACCGCTGCGAGTCCGGCGCGCACGCCGACCAGCATGGCGAGGAACATCACCGTGATGTGCGGGATCAGGACGGCGAGCGGCACCGGGCCGTGATAGCGGAGGATGACGGTCTCGCCGGCGCGGGGCGGGATGCGGACCGGCTCAGCGACTCTGCCCACTTCAACGAAGTACTCGACCTTCCCGGCGGGGGGAAGTCCGGCAGCGCGGCCGCGAGTTCGCCGCCTTCGCGACGCAGCGGGAGCGTCGCGAACGGGCCGTCGGTGCGAAAGCAGCGCCAGTACAGCGTTCCCCCCGCCCGCTGGTCCGGCGCCGGCACGGCCACTCGCGCCGGGGAGGCGGTCGAGTGACTCCGCGGCAGCTCCACGGGCAGGGTAGTGCCGCCGGCCGCGACGTCCGTTCGGTAAGGGTACGACGGCCCGCTGCGCCGTTGCCACGCGGCCGCGGCGAGCATCACCGCGAGAGCGGCGATCCACAGCGTGAAGTTGCGTGTCACGCAGCGTCTTGTCCCTTCACAGATCTACGGTACCGGCGTCGTCGCGAGACGGGAAGGGGATGCGAAGGGGGCCAACGGTAAGCCGGCGGCAAGCAAAGACCCTCCCACCGGTTTGCCGTGCGCGCTAAGTTCTTCTCCTGCACAGTCTGGCCGGGTAGCTCAGTTGGCAGAGCAGCGGACTCATAAGACGGGGGCCTCGTGCCGGCCCCCGTTTTGTGCTTCCGCATTTGCTTCAGACAACCGCATTTGACCGCATCGGCAGGCACTGACCGGCAGGCATTACGGCAAACGTCCGATGGGCCCCAGACGACCATCAGCCCCTGCGCTGGTGGAGTGCCCCGGCACGCCGTCCATCACGCGATGAGCGCGTGCGGCGCAGGGATTCGTTGCCTACCGCTCAATCCCTACTACTCAGCTCTGGTTGCCTAGCTTGACGCCGTGGTAGTGCACAATAGCATAGCCGCCGTGAGCCCCGCCGAAGGCACCTGCATTTCTTGCCACACGCCCTTGCCCGCAGACGCAACGTTCTGCCCGCACTGCGGCACCCGGACACCCACCCAGATCTCGGCTGGTGGAACGACCACGGGCGTGGCCTCCGCCGAACAGACCGCCGAGCAGCAAGGCCGCATCCAGGCGGCCCTCGGCCCGGACTACGAGGTGCAGCGGCGGATCGGCAGCGGTGGCTTCGCCGAGGTCTGGGCGGCGTTCGACCGGAACCTGCAGCGCACCGTGGCGGTGAAGGTGCTGCACCCGGACCTGGTCGCCACGCACGCCTTGCTGGAGCGGTTCAAGCGCGAGGCGCAGGCGGTGGCCAAGCTGCGGCATCCGGGCGTGATCCCGATCTACGCGGTGGGCGAGCACGAGGGCCTGGCGTATTACATCATGCCGCTGGTGGAAGGGGAGAGCCTGCGGGAGCGGCTGACGCGCGAGGGCCGCCTGACGCCCGAGGAGGCGGGCCGGATCCTGCGCGAGGCGGCAGCGGCGTTGGCCGGAGCGCACGAGGCCGGGATCGTCCACCGGGACATCAAGCCCGAGAACCTGATGCTGGAGGGAAAGGAGAGGCGGGTGTTGGTGATGGACTTCGGGATTGCGAAGTCCACGGCAGGCACGCAGACGGGGCTGACGGGCACGGGGATGATCATCGGCACGCCGACTTACATGAGCCCCGAGCAGGCCACGGGTTCGAAGGAGGTGGACGTCCGCTCCGACGTGTATTCGCTGGGGGTGGTGGGCTACGAGCTACTAACGGGTAAGCCGCCGTTCACGGCGCCGTCGGTTCCCGAACTGATCATGCATCACGTGACCACACCGGCGCCGTCGGTGGCGGCCGGGCGTGCGGATATTCCTGAGCCGCTGGCCATCGCTGTCAACCGATGTCTGATGAACGAATCTGGGGAGCGGTGGAAGGACGCCGGGGAGCTTTCCGCGTTCCTGGAACGTGTGGCGACCCGACGCCGCAGCCATCCCTCGTGTCGAAGGACCTGCGCAAGTACGCGCGGCGTCACTGGCGGCCGAGCCCGAGGCAGTTGGTCTGGGCGGCCACGGGTGCGTTGGTGCTCACGACCATCGTCTTGTTCGGCCTATCGCCCGGAGACGTCGGCGAATCGCTCCGCCACTGGGCGATCAAGGCGGGGCTCACAAAGCCGGCAACGAGGCCCGTCAGCGAGCCGGCCCGCGGGTTCCTCAAAGGCAGTCCCGACACGTGGGCACTGGGTTACGTCCGCGTACTACGCATGGGGGATTCGCTCCTCGCTGTTGCGGGGAGTCGCGGCCTGCACCTCTTCGACGGACAGTCGTGGCGGAGCTACCGGATTCCTGAGCCGAGTGGAGCAGCTGCCTCCGCCGGGGACAACATCCTCCTGTTCGCCAGTCGGGCTGGCGGACACATGTATCGGTGGTCCGCGTCGGGCGTGGTGCCGGAGGATACCGTGCCGTTCGGCGTCTCCGCGGCTTGGGTGGATAGCGCGAAGGCCGCGGTGGTCGGTTCGGGGCGGGAGTGGCAGCTGGCCGTCAGGGACGCGCGCGGGTGGCACCGGGTGGCGTCGCCGCGGCGGATTCGGCTCACCGACGTGGGGGGGGTGGCCGCAAATGATCTCGTGGCGCTGGGCGAATTCGCTCCGTGGCTGGAGAATCGGCCTGACTCGATCGCGGAGTTCGATGGCACCTCGTGGGAGACACTCGATCCCAGACCATCCGGCACGAAGGAGCTTTGGCAGTTCGGGAGGATTGCGGTCCTCGGGGATCGCTCCCTTGCTATTGCAGGAGAGGTAGGCGAGTGGACGAACGTTACGCGGACCGGCCCTGTCACAGGCGGTGAGTGGAAGCACGAGGCTCCACTCTTGCTGCTCAGGTCGTCCCGAGGTCACTGGCGCAGGATTCCGCTCAAGACGGAGAACGCGACGACAATCGGTGACGTCTGGGGTCGCAGCCCCGATGATCTATTTGTTTGGGACAGGTCGTGCGACAGTTGCCGGCTCGTCGGAGTCCGAAGCGGCGCGTGGAGCGAAGACAAGACTATGGGCCCAGGGAGTGTGGCGGGCATGGCGGAGGCCGGGGGAGTGCCTTACGTGGTCTGGGCTGATGGGACGGTGTGGGCGCAGCGAAACGGGCGCTGGGTGTACGTCACCGAGGTCCCGCATGCGACTGTCGTTGCCGCGGGATCCGCAGTGGGCCATCCTGGACGTCCGGCCTCCAGGTTGGGGAGAGTCGAGTCGACTACCACTTCTGCGACCCCGGGTGTTCGCGCAGTAGCAGCGGCCTCGACTCCGTACCGATGGCACCCGAGGCGTGGCGGTCGGGCGAATGCGCGGTTGGACGCTGGGCCGAGACGGGGTCACGAGGAGGATAGACTGCGAGGCCGGCCATGGCTGCGCGCTCGCCCGAGAGGCGTTCGAAGGCGGACTGTCTCTGGTTCAGCGAAGCCGGCGGGGCACCGCTCGGCGGAGCACTCCTGGCCGGCGCCACGGGCTCCTCATGCGCTCGAACGAGCAGGGCGAATGGAAGCGGATACCAGTGCCGGCAGCCTTGGCGCGGGAGTCGCTGTACTCCGTGAGCGAGGCGGCTGATGGCCGCCTGGCCGTGCTGGGATCGCAGCAGCTCGCGATTCTGGACTCCCTTGGCAAGGCGCTGCGTGTGGAGCCCTTCCGCAACCAGGCGAGGCCCATCGCGGCGCTGATAGCCTCGAGGGGAGCCGTGGCGCTGGTATACGGCGATCGCGTAGCCATCGAGGGCGCCGACGGGAAACCTCTTTGGTCGGCGTACATCGTAGCCTCAACTTGGTTGGCGCTGTCCGACGGCCGCTTGGCCTTCGGGTTCGGCGGCGACGTATCCGATCCATTCGCGAAGGGCAGGGTGATGATCGTCGCCGTTGACTCCGCGAGGGTGCGTGACGAGACCATTCCGATCGAGAGGGTGCGCTCCCGCGTCACGGCGCTCGCCGAGGCATCGGACCACGGGGGGGCGCCGCTGTCTTTACCACGTCCGGCACCTACGCCTGGCCCTTGGATGCGCTGCCGCTCACAACGCAGACTGCGCGACAACAGGTCCGATAGCGGCAACGTCGTCGCGCGCATCCGCGTGGCGAGCTGAGCAGACCGGCTGGATGCTTTGCACTCGTTGGCTACTTCGTCGCCGTCTGACTAGCGCGAGAACACGGTAGCTCCGTTGCCCAAGTCTATCCGCTGCCGGTCCCGCTCCCACAGCGCATCCGCGGTCATGCGGAGCGCGCTGATCCGGGGGTCGGCGCTGGCGTGGAGCGTGGCCTCGACCCGGCTCACCTCTGCATCCAGCTGCAGGTCCTCTCCGATGCGTCGCATGCGAAGCGCCCAGGCCTCCGCCGCCGCCAGGCGGGCGTCGCCCGCCTTCGCCGCTTGCGCCTCAGCCGCACGCCGCGCCTCGGCGTTGGCGGTGGCGTGCTGTTGCCTGGTGCCTTCTAGGCGGGCCAACTCCGCGAGGGCCGCCTCACGCGCGGCGAGCGCGGGGGCCTGCTGGGTGACAGTCACACGACTTCCCTGGGTGGTGGTGGCGGGAAAAGGGCTTGCTCCGACCCGCTACGCGGGCCGATCTCGGCCGGGGCACTATACGCTCGTGGGCGCGGACGCCGATTGGTGGCCTACGGAGTGGCTACGCTGCGGGGCGGGGCGTGTCATCGGCCCCGCCCTTGGCGCGTCGCGCTAGGCGCGCTACCGTTCGCGCAACGCGGTAACGCGGCGGCGCCGGGGCCAGATCGTTCCGAAGTCGGTTCCGATTGGGTGCGCGCGCCGGTAGGGCACTGACGCAAGTCGTGGCGGCGCTCATGTTTGACCGGGTAGCTCAGTTGGCAGAGCAGCGGACTT
>CAWETG010000003.1:0-72722 GCA_963812035.1 uncultured Gemmatimonadales bacterium | reverse complement strand
ACGTTCGAGGCGACGCGGCTCTCCAGGGAATCCCAGCGGTCGCGGGAGAGGTGTGGCTCGAAGGCCGAGACCTGGAAGTGCTCTTCCACGTCGACTGTGAAATGGTGCCGGAGCATTGGGCCTATGAGTGTAGTGAGCGGAGGCAGCGGCGCAATGGTCGCCGGGCATCGGGGAACCTCGTATCTTGGAGCGCGAGCCGGAGCGTGATCGGCATCACTCCAGCGCCGGAATTCCCGACACGCGCGAGACATGGATGGCCGAATTGCTGGTGGTCGATCTCGACCACACGCTCGTCAAAGTGGATCTGCTGGTGGAGCAGCTCCTGGTCGTGGCGCGGACGCGACCGCTGGCGCTGCTCCGCGCGATCCGGACTCTGCTCCCCGGCGGCGGAGGCAGAGCGGCGTTCAAGGCGGTCATCGCCGCCGTCGCCGAAGTGGACGCCGCCTACCTCCCCTACCGTGCTTCCGTCCTCGAGCTGATCGACGCCGAGCGCCGCGAGCGGGGCAAGCGTGGTGCTCGCCTCCGCATCGCACCGATCGGTGGTGGAGAGGGTTGCGCGGCATCTGGGCCGCTTCGACCGCGTCTTCGGCACGACAGACCGCAACCTCAAGGGCAGCATGAAGTTAGAGGAACTCCGCCAGAGCCTACCCGTCGACGCCGTTCGCCTACATCGGGGACTCCGCGGCGGACCGCCCGCTGTGGTCCGCGTGCAGCCGTGCCATCGCCGTCAACCCGAGCGCGCCACTCCGGCGCTGGCTGGGAACGCTGGCGGTGCCGGTGCAGGTGGTGCGCGACGACGTCGGGCTCGCCGGAGCCGTGGCGCGGCAGCTGCGGGCGCACCGCTGGATCAGGAACCTGCTGGTGTTCCTGCCCTTGATCGGAGCCCCACGCGTGCCCGGCGCGGCGGTCCGCGCGGCGATCGCGTTCCTGGCGCTCTCGTTCCTGTCGTCGGCCGGCTACGTGCTGAACGACCTCGCGGACCTGCCGGGCGATCGCCGGCATCCGGTGAAGCGGACCCGCCCGCTCGCGTCGGGTGACCTGCCGACTGGCGCGGCGATCCTGCTCTTCGTCGCCCTGCTGGTCGGGGCGGCAATTCCGGCGGTCGCCCTGCCGGCAGGGTTCGCCGCCGCGCTGGCGGCGTTCTTCGTGGTGAGCGTCGCCTACTCGATCTGGCTCAAGCACCTGCTGCTGGTGGACGTCTTCGCGCTGGCGGCGCTGCACAGTCTCCGGATCGTGGCCGGCGCGGAAGCGATGGGGGTCGCGCTCTCGGCGCCGCTCCTCGCGTTCGCGATCTTCCTGTTCGTCGGCCTCGGGCTGGCCGGGCGGTACGTGGAGATGGGCCGCGCCGAGCTGCCCAGCGATGCCGGACTCGGAGCCTATCGGGGCGAGGACAACGAAGCGCTGTTCACCATCGGGGCGGTCTGCTCCCTGCTGGCCGCCCCGGCGCTGATGCTGTACCTGGCGGGCATCGTGCTGCGCCAACCCTCGGCGCACGCCGCGCCGCTCCTCCTGACGGTGCCCCTGCTGGTCTACTGGGTGGGGCGCTACCTGATCCTGGCGCACCGCGAGGAGAGCGTGGAGGGCCCGTTCGCCTTCGCGCTCGGCGACAAGGTCACCTGGGTCGTCGCGGCGCTCGCGCTCGTCCTGATCGTGCTCGGGAGGGCGTGAGCGTGGCCGAGACGCTGGCAGTCTGCTACGGTACGCGGCCCCAGATCATCAAGGCCTCGGTGCTGCTCGAGGAACTCGGGCGCGCCTGGGACGTGCTCTCTGTGGACACGGGCCAGCACTACGACTACGAGCTGAACGCGCTGCAGTACGAGCAGCTGGGCGTGCGGGCTCCGCAGATGTACCTCGAGGTGGGGTCGGGCAATCACGCCGCCCAGACCGGCGCGATTCTCGCGCGGGCCGCGGAGGTGCTGGTGCAGCGCCGGCCCGCCGCGGTGGTGGTGATCGGCGACACGAACAGCACGCTCGGGTGCGCGCTGGCGGCGGTGCAGCTGCGCATCCCCGTCATCCACGTCGAGGCGGGCATGCGCGGGACCGACGCGATGATGGCGGAGGAAATCAACCGCAAGATCGTGGACGTCATCAGCACGGTGCTGTGCGCCCCGTCGGAAACGGCGGAGCGGAGACTCGCGCTCGAGCACGTGGCCGGCACGGTGGCGCGGACGGGAGACGTGGCGCGCGACGTGCTGGTGCGCAACCTGCCGCGCGTGCCGCGGGCGGCGGAGACCGACGACTGGCCGCTGGCCCCGGACGCGGCCTTCGTGTTCGCCACGCTGCACCGCGCCGAGCTGACCGACAACGCGGACCACTTCGCCGGCGTGGTGCGCGCCCTGGGCGGCCTCGACCTCCCGGTCGTGCTCGCCGCCCACCCGCGGACCAAGGTCGTGCTCGAGCGGCAAGGGATGATCGGCCACCTGCCGCCGAGCGTGCATCTCCGTCCGCCCCTGGGGTACCTCCAGTCGCTGGGATGCGTGCGCGACGCGGCGGCTGTGGTGACCGATTCGGGCGGGGTGCAGCGCGAGGCCTATTGGCTCGGCACGCCGTGCGTCACGGTGCGCAAGGAAACCGAGTGGGAAGAAACGGTGCGGCTGGGAGCCAACGTCCTGGTCGCACCCGCTCGGGCTGCGGAAGATCTGGCCCCGGCGGTGCGGCGCCAGGCCGGCCGCGCGGGCGCGGCACGCAGCTGGGATCGCGACGCCTACGGCACGGGCGAGGCTGCGAAGAGAATCCGGGAAGCGGTCGAGCGGTGGCGGGCGTCCAGGCGCGCGTGAGGGGCCGCTAGCGCACCCTGTCGGAAGTGCGCGCGTGAACGGCCCACGGCTCGCCGAACGATCGCGCGTCCAGCACATCCACGTCGCGGCCGATGAAGTCGTCGAGGATCTCGCCGCCGCGCGTGTCCTGCTGCCGCTCCACGACCTGCCAGCCGGCGCCGGTGTTCTGGCGCAGCAGCCATCGCGCCGGTCTCGCGCGCGCCACCAGCCAGAAGGTATGTGACGGCCCCACCGTGGCGGCGACGCGCTGCCGCAGCCCCTCGTAACTCAGGATGTTCGGCTGCTCCATCGTCCACGTGTCGCCCGTGAAGTCGCGCATGATGCCGTACAGGTGCGCGGGCCCTCGATAGTAGTACCGGAAGGGCACTTCGCCGTCGTTCTCCACGAACAGGATCGGCTCGGCGGGCGAGGCCAGCGGCGTGAGGTAGGCGACGAGCTGCTTCCATCCCTCGGGGTCGGTGCGGTTGCGCTCGAAGCTTACGGCCGACAAGGCGACGAACGCGGTGAGAACGGCCGCCAGCGCCGCCCGGATGCGCCCGTCCCGGACATGCGACAGGAGCAGCGCGACCAGGAGCAGCAGCGGGATGGTGACGACGATGTAGTGCCGGTTCTCGACCAGGAACAGGTGCGTGATCCGGGCCGCCGCCAGGACCGCGAACGGCACCAACGCCACCACCGCCAACGCGGTCTCGGCCCGCGTCCAGGGAGCGGACCCGCGCCACACCCTGAGCGCGACCACCGCGACCAGCATCGCGCCCAGGCTCACGGCGACGACGGTACGGCCGAGCAGCGAGACGCCCATGAAGACGCCGTACGACAGCGATCCGAGCACCAATTCGAGCACCGAGATGGCCGACGCGTGCGCTACGGGCGGATTGTAATTGGGGTGGACGGCGACCTGTTGGAGAATGACGGGAACCCACGGGAGCAGCAGCACGCCGATGAGCAGGCCGCTCACGACCAGGGAGCGGCGCCGCCGGCTCACCAGCAGGCCCGCCAGCAGCTGCGCCGCCAGGACGAAACCGGCGTAGTAGAACGTCAACAGCGCGAGGTAGGCGGAGACCACGAAGAGGACCTGGTCCCGCAGCGGGCGCTCCGACTCGAGCACCCACACCCGCACGAAGCAGTACGTGGAAAGGGTGATGAGCAGCGTCACCATGGCGTAGCAGCGCGCGGTGACGGCCACCCACAGGACGAGCGGGCTCAGCGCCGCCACTACCGGCAGGCTGAACGGAGACGGTGCGAGGTCCAGCAGCCGCGCCAGCCGGTGCAGCAGCCACAGGGTGAGCGCGACCATGACCGTGGACAGGATGCGCGCCCATTCGATCGTGGGCGAGATCTTGAGCCACAGGTGCAGGACCAGGAAGTACAGCGGGGGCTGCATCTCGAACCGCAGCGACTGCCGGACGACGCCGGCCAGGGACCGCCCCGCGGTATCCAGCGCGTACGCCTCGTCGAGCCAGAGGCTGCGATGCAGATTGTCGTACGCCACCAGCACGAGGAGCAGGACCAGGCCCAGCACGAGGAGCGCTCTCGACCATCGCTCCGCGGTTTCGGGCCGGCCGGCACCCGGCTCGGCGAATCCGGTCATCGGCCTTCGCCCGCGGCGCGCGGCGCGAGCGCGAAGAGCACGTACTTCGAGCATTCGCTCACCACCGGGTAGCTGGCCCGCAGGGCCTGCTCGAAGCCGGGCTTCATCGCCAGCGAGGTCCTCTTCGCGGCAAAGAAGCGGGCACCGCGGCGGGCGAGCGCCTCGACGGCCGGCAGCGACTGCTCCCCGTTGCACAGGTTGAAGCCCTTCCGGTCCATCCAGTAAAACATGAAGGGCTCGTTGTACGCGACGGGATAGCCGTCGGCGTCGGTGCAGGCGCCGCCGCTCACGACGATCAACTCGCCGGCAGGCACCATGGGCGCAAACTGCCGGGCGCAGTCGTAGAACGGCTGCATCGCGTCGGGGCGAGCCTCCGCGACCACCTCGCGCGCCTCGAGGCCGACCGTCACCGCCGCGAGCATCCAGGTGGCGAGCACGGCCGCCTTGACGGCAACGGAGACCTGGCCTGAGGCCACGGCCGCCACCCGGGTGCGAGCGAACCAGGCCAGCGCGGCGCACGCCACGAACGCCGCGGCCACGGCCTCCATGAGCCGCGGACCCGCGCCGAAGCCGAGATCGAGGTGCGCGAAGTGCACGACGGCGAGGACCACGACGAGCGCGGGTACGGAGACCGCGACCACCCACGCCCACGCCGGCCGCCAGGCGAAGACCCAGAGAGCCTCGACCCCGATGCCGAACAGCAGCGCGACGACGGGGACCGATACCACGTGGTAGTACACGGCCCAGGAGGCATCCGTGGTGCGCGACGCCACGACGTAGAACGCCGCCACCGCGAGCAGCCAGGCGAGAGCGACCTGCGTGCCGCGCTCGCGGAAGCGCAGCACCACGCCCCATACCGCCACCAGCGCGCCGGTGGGCATCCAGGCGTAGAACACGTCGGCAACGACGATGCCCTTGATGAACTTCGGGTTGGTGAAGAAGTCCCACCCGATCCAGTGGTACTCGTTGGAGACGCCCAGCGAGTTGCCATAGTGGACCCACAGCCCGTGGGCGTAGGCGTACCAGGCGAGCGGCGGGACCAGCGCGACCACCGCCATGGCCCACACGCTCGGCCGGCGGAGCGCGCCCCACCCCTGGCGCGCGATGAGCAGCACCGCGAACAGGATGCCGATGTGCGCGGTGCTGGACTTGGCGAGGATCGTGAGCGCGGTGGCCACCGCCGCCAGGGCCCAGTCGCGCCAGCGGCCGCTGTCGAGCCAGCGCACGAAGCCGTAGACCGCCAGGATGTAAGTCAGCAGCATCAGCGCTTCGGGCTGCAGCGTGTTCGAAACCCGGACGACGAGCGGGCTCAGGGTGAAGAACAGCCCCGCCGCGACGGCCCCGCTCGGCGGGAGCAGGTACGCCGCGAGGCGGAAGAAGACCGCGAGCGTGAGCAGCGCAAACGCGTACACGAGCACGCGGCCGGCGACCTCGTGGAACCCGACCGTGCGGTAGAGGAGCGAGGTCGCCCACGGGGTGACAGGCAGCTCCATCTCCGCGTAGCCCGGTCCGTCGCCGCGCCAGTCGATGCGCGGGTGGAGGAAGCGCGAATCCTCGCGATAGTAGTTGCGCGCGATGGAGGCGTAGTCGCACTCCCGCCACGACTCGCGGACCGTGCCGTCCACCGGGTGCCACAGGTCGATGGCGCGCAGCCCCGCGCCCGCGAGAAAGAGGGCGACGAAGATCAGCGCGCGAGGCGACCTCAAGCGCCCGCCTGCCCGCTCGCCCGGCGCACCAGCCTGGGGAGGAACCCGCGGTACGGGGGCAAGGGCGCCACCGTCCCGGGATCCGCGATGACGCATCCGGTAACGCAGGTGCCGGCCAGCCGCTGCACCTCGCCGAACCGCGCCCGGCTGAACTCGTCGCCCGCGTACCGGGCGTTGAGGAAGTCGAGCACCCCCGCCAGCTCGTTGGCCAGCCCCCGCTCCATGGACTGGAATCCGCGGTAGACGAAGTCGGCGAACTCGCTCTCCGGCTCGCGCGTTCCGCGGCCGATGCCGGCGTAGCCCAGCCCCGAGCCGGCGAAGTCGCCACGCCGGTACAGGTTGCAGCCGTCCACGAGACCCGACGCGCCCTTGGCGCGCTTCACGATGTCGGCGCGACCCTCGGCGTAGACCTTGTGCGCGGTGCACACGAAGAGCAGCTCCGCGCCGCTCAACGCGCGGTCCAGGTCGCGCGTGAAGCGGGACTCGAGGCCGAACTTCTTCACGTTCTGATCGTCGGGCTTCACGTACGGATCGTGAATCGCGACCTCGCTGCCGTGCTCGAGCAACAGCCGCGCCAGCGCGAGCGTGGGCGAGTTGCGGGTGTCTTCCGAGTCGAAGCGGTAGGCGGCGCCGAGCAGGGCGATGCGGCGGCCCTTGAGGCTCCCGAACGCGCGCTCGGCCAGACGGATGGTTTCGGCCGGCGACTCGTCGTTGATCCGCCGCGCCTCAAGGATCAGGCTCCCCGCCGTGTCGGCGCCGCTCTCGAGCTTCCTCCACCAGAGCAGGATGCCGTCCTTGGGCAGGCAGTGGCCGCCCACACCGACCGTGGGCACCAGCAGGCCGCCGCTCGGCACGGCGCCCGGATCGGCGGACGCCGCATCCGCCTGCGCCAGCCGTGTGTTGATGCCGTCGCGCAGCCGGTAGAAGTCGATGTCGTGCTCGTCGCAGTAGCGGACGATCTCGGCCGCGTAGGCGATCCGCACGTCGCGGTAGGCGTTCTCGAGCGTCTTGACCACTTCGGCGGTCAGGCTGTTGGTGCGGTGCAGGGTGCCGCGCGTGACGATGCGGCGGTACACGCGCTCGATCAGGAGCGGGGTGGCGGGGCTCAGGCCGGCCACCAACTTGTCGGACGCCGCCACCCGCTCGACCAGCCGCCCCGGCATCACCCGGTTGGGGCTGTTGCCCAGCAGCACGTCCCGGCCCTCGACCAGGCCGAACTTGGCGAAGTGCTCCTTCACGACCGTCGCCATCGAGGACGGCGCCAACGTGGACTCGATGGCCAGCACCGGCACGTTGCCCGCCGGCCGGCCCTGGAGCGCCGTCGCGATCGCGGTGAGGGCCTCCATCAGCGGGCCGTAGTCGGGGGCCAACCCCGCCTTGTCGGTCTGAACGCAGACCAAGATCAGGTCGGCATCGCGCAGAGCCGCGTAGTCGTGCGAGGCGCTCAGCAGGCCCGCCTGCGAGGCCTTCCGGACGATCCGATCCAGGTCGGGCTCCACACCGCCGATGGGCGATTCGCCGCGATTGATCGCCTCCACCTTCCACGCCGACGTGGCGGAGGCGCGCTGCACGACCACCACGGGAGCCGGCTGGTCCGAGCCTTCGCGGATGCCGGCGTCCGCCAGCAGCGCGGCCATGGGCATCCCCACGATGCCCGGGCCGACGACGGCGATCTTTCGCACGACCCAGTCGCGCACTTCACCACGGTTCAGCGTCAGCGGCATTTCGGCATCCGTTGGCGGGAGGTCAGTGTTGGTCGATGAACGTCCGGAACCACAGCTCCAGGTTCATGATGCCCCAGGAGCGGCGGCTGAAGGCGGCCTCGTAGTCCATCAGCTTGGCCACCTCGGCATGGTCGAACAGGCCGCGCGTCCGCGTGGTCTCGGAGAGGAGCAAGTCGTCGAAGAACTCGCGGCTGCGACCCCGGGCCCACAGGTGCAGGGGCACGGGGAAACCCATCTTGTCCTTGCGCGCCATCACGCCCGCGGGCAACAGGTCCTTCACCGCCCGCTTCATGATGTACTTCATCTCCCCGCCCTTGAACTTCATCCCGGGCGGCATCCGGGTCACCAGGTCGGCGATGCGGTGGTCCAGCAGCGGCACGCGGGATTCGAGCGACACGGCCATGCTGACGCGGTCCTCGACCTGGAGCAGCGCCGGCAACCCCGCCACGATGTCGAAGTGCGTCATCTTGTTGTAGTACGACAGCGTGTCCGGGTGGTTGAAGATCTTCTGGAAGCGGCCGAAGATCTCTTCCCGGTCGTATTCGGCCCTGAAATCCTCCGACAGCAGGCTCAGCGCCCCCGCGCTCCGGTCCACCAGCCGGAAGTAGCGCCGGTCCATCGGCGCGAACAGGTCGTGCCGCCACAGCTGCTGGAGCATCGGGACGTAGGCGCGCAGGTACGGCAGATTCGGCAGGATGGACTCGAGCGAGACGATGTGCTCCCGCTCCTCGTTGGACTCGAAGATCGCGCCCTTCAGCACCTGCTCGAGGTAGGCCACCATGTAGCGGGCGTAGCCGCCGAAGATCTCGTCTCCGCCCTGCCCGCCCAGCGCCACGGTCACGTGCTGCTTGGCCAGACGCGAGACGATGTACTGCGGGAACAGCCCCGGGCCGGCGACCGGCTCGTCCATGTGGTAGACGAGGCGCGGCAGCAGGTCCACGAACTCGTCCTCGGTCGGCAGCACCTCGTGCAGCTCCGCGCCGCACGCCGCCGCCACCTCGCGGGCGTACGGCCGCTCGTCGAACTCGGGGCCCTCGTTGAACGCGCCGGTGAAGGCCTGGACCGACGGCCCGAGCCGCCGGGCCGCGAGCACCGTGATGATGCTCGAGTCCATGCCGCCCGAGAGATGCGTGCCGAGGGGGACGTCGCTGCGGAGCTGGAGCCGCACGGCGTCGTCCAGCAGGCGGCGCAGCTCGTTGATGAAGTACTCCTCGGTATGGTCCAGGTCCAGCCGGAAGGTCGGCTCCCAGAACAGCGTGTCCTGCACCGCCCCCGAGGCCAGGTCCACCGTCAGGTAGTGGCCGGGGCGGACCTTGCGTATGCCCTTGAAGAGCGTGCGGTCGCCCAGGACGTACTGGAACGTGACGTACTCGCGGAGGGCGTCGTGGTCGGGCTCGGCATGCACGGCGGGGTGGCGGAGCAGCGCCTTGATCTCGGAGGCGAAGAGCAGCACGCCATCGGCGGCGTAGTAGTACAGCGGCTTGATGCCGAAGTGGTCCCGCGCCGCCATCAGGCAGTGCCGCTGCCGGTCGAAGAGCAGGAAGGCGAACATCCCGTTCAGCGACTTCACGAACTCGGGGCCGTACTCCGCGTACATCTTCAGCATCACCTCGGTGTCCGAGGTGGTGCTGAAGTCGTGCTTCCGCGCCCGCAGGGTCTCCCGCTCCTCCACGTAATTGTAAATCTCGCCGTTGAACACGATCGTGTTGGCCCGGTCGGTCATCGGCTGGTGACCGGAGGTGAGGTCGATGATCGAGAGGCGCTTGTGATACAGCCCGACGGGGCCCTCGATGAGGTGGCCCTCCTCGTCCGGCCCGCGATGGCCCAGCGCCTGCGCCATCCCCGCGAGGACCGGTAGCTCCACCGGCCGCCCGTCGGTGCGCACGATGCCAACGATGCCGCACATGGCCGGGTTACCTCGCCTTTCCGCCGTCGCCCGCGGCCGGAGCGCCTACGGGCAGGCGGAGCGCGAGGTTGGGGCGGGCGGCGAGGGAGCGGGCGTGCGTGCTCATGTTGACCAGCGTGAAGCTCCGGCCCAGGCAGGTGAGGACCTTGTGGAACAGCTCGCGCTTCCGCTCGCCCGTCAGGTCCATCCCGGGGAAGAAGGCGAGCGCCGGCGCTTGGTCGCCGCCCAGCAGGTCCAGCGGGTGCAGCAGGAAGCTCGGCTGGGTGCCGGTGAGCCGGCACGCGGCCGCGGCGGACCTGAGGTACGCGATCATCAGCCGTTCGGAAACGCGACTCAGATAGAGCAGGTAGCTCAAGTGGAACGGCGTCCGGATGCCGGGAAAGGTGGTGACGGGAATCTCGAGCAGGGTGCGCTCTCCGGCCAGCTGCCAACGGTACGCCTTGTTGGGTCGGAGGCCGTCGCGCACCGTGCCGAACAGCGCCGCCCGCTCGGCCCTATCCTCGGCGCTCAGCTTGGCGGTCCAGAAGTAGTAGGCCCGCGCCAGCGGGCCCAGGAAGGTGGGCAGCGTGGACGCGTCGTACAGGTAGCCGCGGTCCAAGAGGATCTCGAACAGGTCGGCGCTCCAGCTGAACCCGGGGCCGCGGAAGCCGATGGGCCTCTGGCCGGTCGCCGCCACGATGGCGTCCTCAGCTTCGGCGATCTCGCGTTCGAGCCGCTCGCGGGGGTACAGGTGCAGCCAGGGCTCGTGCTCGAACGAGTGGTTCCCAACTTCGTGGCCGCGCTCGGTTACCGTCCGGAGGGCGGCCGCGTTCTCGGCGCGGGCCGCGTCCACGCCCACGATCATGAAAGTGATGCTGAGCCCCAGCCGGTCCAGCGCGTCCAGGACGGGAGGCAGGAACACCGGCAGGTACGTCGGCCGGCTCTCCCAACCCGCGTCGCCGTGGGTCTTCATGTAGGACCACAGGTTGTCGAGATCCAGTGAGACGCTGGCCAGCGGCCGTTGGTCAGCCATCCTAGGCCGGCACCGGGGAGTCGGCCGCGTCCCGCGCGCGCAGGAACGGCGCCAACTCCGCGGCCTTGAGGTTGGCGAGGCCGATGACCTCGTTGTTGTTCAGGGTGCCCTGCGCGATCTGGGCCGAGTTGACGACGAACACATTGTGGAGCGAGGTACGCGTAGGGGGCAGCGCCGTGTCGGTGTAGTGGAGCGTGGACAGGGCCAGCACCTCCTTGACGCGGGCCACCTGGAAGGCGCGCACGTCGTCCCGGCGGAAGTCGGGGTACATCCGCTCAAGGGCGGCCAGGAACTCCTCCTCGATGTCGGCGTTGCTCCTCTGCCAGAACGGATCGTCCTGGGTGAGGTAGCGCGGCAAATAGGCCAGCGTCTGGCCCCCGAAGCGCTCGGTGCCGACGAGGGCGGTCATTTCGATGACGGCGGTGAACGGCACCCACGACTCCGTGATGTTGGTGACGTAGTAGCCGGCCAGGGGCCGCTTCAAGAGCAACGACGCGCAGGCCACGCCCTGGTACACCACGCGGCCGAGCCGCGCCTTCTCGTCTTCCGTCAGCTGCGGACAGAGCGCCGGAATCCGGCCACACGCCACGGTCAGGACGACCCGGTCGAACGTGCGGACGGTGCCATCGCCGAAAAGTACTGTAGCACCCTCCCCGGTGTCGCGTACCTCCTTCGCGGGCCGGCCCGTCGCGAACTCGACCCCCAACCCTTCCAGGTGAGAACGAAACCGGCGCAACACCGTGTCGTACCCGCCTTCGACGTATCCGAACATCTCGCGCTTCATCCCCGAGCGGCGGGCCGCGTACATCCGCGCGATGATGGCCCAGATGAACGCCGCGCTGGCGAGCCGGTAGTTCTCTCCCAGCTTGCTCTTGAGGAGCGGCAGCCAGATCCGCTCGAACGTGCGCCGGCCCGACCACCGCTCCAGCCACTCTGTGACGGCGATGCTCTCCAACCGCTTGACGTCCTTGAGGCGCGACGCCACCAGGATCGTGGCCGCGAGCCGCGCCTTGTCGAGCAACGACAGCGGCGGAAACCGCAGGAACTCGAGGCTGGTCGAGAGCGAGAACATCCGGCCGTCGGTGTAGAAGCCGGTGCGGGTATGGCCCCACTGCAGGCGGTCGGCCACACCCAACTCGGAGAGCAAGCCCCGCAGGTGGGTGTCGGACAGCAGGATGACGTGATAGAACCGGTCCCAGGTGTAGCCGCCGATGTCCTGGGGCGAGGCCAGTCCGCCGGGCGCGGCGGCGCCCTCGACCACGGTCACCCGGAACCCCGACGCTCTGAGGCGCAGGGCCAGGGTCATCCCGATGATGCCGCCGCCGACGATGCCGACGCTAGAGGATGGCGCTTCCAACCCGCGCTCCGCCGGCCACAGGGGACGGCGCGGAGGGCCGACGTGGCGCGACGCCGCCGGTGAGGCGGAGCCGGACGAGGCTGGCCAGGAGACCCAGGTGGCCGACGATGGTGCGCAGCACCTTCATCTTCGACCGGCCCAGCATCCGGACCTCGAGCGTGGTCGGAAACTCGACGATTTTGGAGCCCCCGAGGTCGAGCCGGGCGAGCATCTCCGCGACGCCCAGGAAGCCGCTCCGGTCCAGCGCGATGCCGGACGCGGCACTGCGGCGGTACACGCGGAAGCAACTGGTGTAGGTGGCGAGCTTCTGGTGGAGCACCAGCCGGTACAGCGCCGACAGCGTCTTGGAGAGCGACAGCCTCCACCGCGGCACGTTCCGCACGGTGCCGTCCCGGTGGTACGGGGAGGCCGTGACCAGGTCCACCCCGTCCGAGAGGAGCGGGATCATCCGGCCCAGCTCGTGCGGGTCGTAGGTGCAGTCGCAGTCGATGGAGCAGACAATCTCGGTGTCGGCGCCACGCAGCCCGGTCATCACCCCCGCCGCCACGCCCCGGTTCCGCTCGTGCCTCAACAGCTTGCAGTTCGGCTTGGCGCCGAAGATGCGGTGCAGCGCGTCCCACGTCCCGTCGGCGCTGGCGTCGTCCACGAACACGAACCTCAGATCGAACCGGTCGCCGAGCTTTTGCTCCACGCTCCTCAAGGTGTTGGCGAGGTACGGGAGGATCAGCTCCTCGTTGTAGCACGGCACCACCACGGTGGCGGGCGTGCGTGCGACCAGGTCCGCCGGCTCCGGTTGCGGCGGCACAATCGCGCGCAGCCGCTCCTGCTCGCGCGCGGCCACGGCGCGGGACGCCACCGAGGCCGCCGGCGCCGCCGTGCCCAGGCCGAGGTAGTCCGCCACGCCGGTCAGCCGGTAGCGGCCGAAGTAGTGCCGCAGGATCCCCGGCATCTTGTCGAGGTTGCGGTAGGTGCGCACCCGCTGGAGGAAGGGGGCCGCGCTGATCTTGGGCTGCTCCGGATCCAGCTCCCAGGTGTGGAAGTACATCACGAACGGCGCCGCGTAGGTGCGGTCCCAGCGCGCGACGGCACGCTTCACCATCCAGTGCGGGAACTGGCGGAAGTAGTTGCCCCCGGCGATCGGGACCGACCACCCGAGGACGTTCGCCGTCGAGATGGGAAACTCCCACAGCGACTTGTCGCCGAACTGATGGACGTGCGCGAACCTGCGCCACGGCTCCGAAGCGTAGGAGCGCAGGGTGGGAGCGATGGAGGAGTCGTACTCGTATCCCTGCTCGGTCAGGACGTCGAGGGCCCAGAGGTCGGACGGCCTGAACCACAGGTCCGCCACGCGGTAGCCCAGAATCCGTTGCCCGCTCGCCCGCTGGAGTGCTTCGCGCGACCGGGCCAGGTCCTCGCGGAACTCGTTCGGACTCAGCTGCTGGATGTTGCGGTGGTAGTAGCCCTTGCTCGCGATCTCGTGACCCCGATCGGCGATCTCGCGCACCAGCTCCGGAAGGGTGTCCGCGACCCAGCCCAGCGCGAAGAACGTGGCCTGGATGCCGAACTCGTCCAGCAGATCGAGGGTGTTGCGCGCGCTCCGCTCGAGCCGCGTCTCGAACCGATACCACTCACCCCGCTGGATGAGGCGGTTGAACGCACCGACGTGGTAGTAGTCCTCGAGCGCGATGGTCAGGAGGTGGCGCTTGGGGCTGTCAGTCACGCGGTTCGATACCAAAGCAGCTCCAGTGGGCAGGTGGAATCCCCCTGAGTAACAGCAAGAGCCCGACCACCCGGCTGCCAGGCGGCAAACCGAGTGGAATCCCGTGCTAGGTCGCTATTCTACAACGTCTTAGGTCGTCACGACAGACGGCGTTGGCCAGCGCCGGCTGGTGTTGCACTCAATCAACACTTGTGGCGCACGTCCGGGTCCCAGCTTCCAGATACTGTACGCACACTTGGGCCTCCACGCTACCACGGTCGGGCGGATCGGCCGGTCGGCGACGGGAGCGACAGTATGCCTCTGCCGCCCGGGTTTCTCCGTGGTTCAGATCACCCCGGTGTGCAGCTTCAGCGCGGTCACGATCGCGTCGAGGAACCGGACGTCGTGATAGACCGTCGTCGCCAGGAGAACCGTGATGAGCGTCCATCCGACGGCGCGCCACTGGCGGGGAGCCGCGAGCGCGCTCGATAACAGCAACACGAGAGGTACCTGCCAGTGCTGCGAGTAGAGGAAGAACTCGTGGCCGTAGAACGAGTGCAGAACCCAGTTGAACGCCAAGAGCGCGAGCAGCACCTCGCTGAACCGCCGGGATTCCGCTGGGGTCCCGGCCGATGCGAAGATCGAGAAGCCCAGGCAGGTCAGCACCAGGACCAGGCCGCCCCACTCCGTTGCCGAACCCCGGAAGGTGAGCAGGACGCGGTCGCGTTCCTTCAAGGACGTCTCGATGACCCGCGGACTGCCGGGGACGATGGTGAGGCCGAGCGCCCGCGGAAACTCGACCGCCGTGCGCGCGGGCTGCAGCCGTACCTCCTCGAACTGTCCCGGCCTCACCGGTCGGAAGTTGCTCCAAGCCCGGTAGTACGTCGTCATCGCCACCAGCAACACGGCGCTGACGGCGATGGCGAGCGCGCCGACTCGGGCGGCGGCGAGGAGCGACTCCGCCAGCTGCTTCGTCCTGCGGTAGAGCAGGAGCGCGACCGTGAGCACGGCCGGGACGAGGTTCGTCACGGTGATCGAGAAGAGCGCGGCGGCGGCCAGCACCCACGGCATCAGGGTGAACCTGTTCCCGCCCCGGAGAAAGGTCGCGGCCAGATAGAGCAGCAGGGAAAGCGCCGCCCCAGTCAGTGCATACGACTCCGGGATGGCCCCGAACAGCAGGCTCGAGCCGGAGACGGCGCCGAGCACCGCGATCATGACGGCGGCCCAGCTCGAAAGGCCGAGGGCCAGAACCGTGAGAAAGACGAAGGCCGTCTTGACGGCGGAAGCGAGCGGCGCGACGAGGACGCTGAGTTGCCTGCGCAGCTGCGGCCGGCCGCCACCGTCGCCCAGCAACCCCACGACCCTCGCCGCCAGGCGTACCGGCGGATTGACGGCGTTTGCGACGTTCGGATGAACGAATCCGCGCCCCGCCCAGGAGTGACCCTGACCCCAACCCTCGCTGAAGCTGGTGAGAAACCAGTTGGCGTCGGCGTCGAACAGCAGGTTGATCTCGTCGAACGCCTGGTGGCGATCGAGGATCCGCGCGACATGGCACTCGAGAGCGAATGACGCGACCGCCAGGGCTGCGGCGAGCAGGACCGCCGTGCGGGACGGCGCGAGGCTACTGTGCGGATGCGACTGCAACCAGCGTGGAGCTTTCGTTCCCGGGATCACCCCCGCCCGATGGCGAACGCACAGACCAGTGCCCACGCCAGGACCGTGACACCCAGCAGCCAGTCGCGCCAGACGGCGTCGGACGGCGACTCGCCGCCCTTATCCTCGACGATGTACCAGTAGCGGAACAAGCCGAAGAGCACCAAGGGAATGGTCATCGCCAGCCCCGGGCGCACCTCGAGCACGAACAGGCTGTAGAAAATGATCGCGCCGACCGCGGAAACCTCTGCGTACCGGTCCAGCAGCGTCACCGTGTACGAGCCCAGCACCGTGCGTGCCGCCGCGCCGCGCTCGCCCAGCTCGGAGCGGCGCTTGATCGCCGCCAGGTAGAGCGCCAGGCAGAGCGTGGTGATGAGCATCCACGACGACAGGACGACGGAGATGGCCACCGCTCCCGCGAAGACGCGCAGCACGAAGCCGCCGGCGACACAGAACAGGTCCACCACCGGGACCCGCTTGAGCCACAGGCTGTACGCGACGTTCAGGGCCAGGTAACCGACCACGACGGCCGCCGTGTCGGGTCGCCAGGCAAAGCTCGCCAGGAGCAGCACGCCCAGCACAGCCAGGAGTACACGCGCCTGCGGGACCGTGACCGTTCCCGCCGCGAGCGGCCTGGTGTGGCGCTTGACGGGATGCAGCCGGTCGGCCTCCACGTCGGTGAGGTCGTTGATCACGTAGGTGGCGGACGACGCCAGGCAGAACACCACGACGGCGGCGAGCGTCTCGAAGACCGCGGAGCGTCTGGTGAACGAGCCGGAAAAGAGCAGCGGCGCCACGACGAAGGCGTTCTTGATCCACTGCCGTGGCCGGACGAGGCGAAGAAGGCCCATTTGGGGGTGACAACATAGCCGGCTGCGGTCGGTGGCGACAGGCTTGGAAGGCCGCCGCACTTGGCATGGTACGATTCCTGCTGTATCCTACCCGCTGTCACCAGCTTCCCATGCCATTTGGTTAGAGTGCCACGGAGGAAATAGTGGGTCGAAGAGTATTGGCAGCGCTGGCCTGTGCAACGGCTCTGGTCCTCGTCCCGACCCCGGCCGCGGCCCAGTACCTCGACCCCGGCGCGAGCAGCGTCATCGTCCAGGTCATCATCGCCGGTCTCATCGGCGTCGCCGCGGTGGTGAGACTCTACTGGAGCCGGATCAAGGCGTTCATCGCATCGCGCCGCAAACCCTCAGCCGGGGCGCCGACCGACCAACAGGGCCGCTAGGTGCCCGGCAGAGTCGCATCCTCGTTTCGAGATCCGTCCGGGCACGTGTACGAGATCGGCGGCCGGATCTTCCGCACGGTGCGCGAGCCCGGCCGCGAAGACTTCGAGTTCGTCCGCAGCACCGGGTATCTGGAAGACAAGGTGCGGTCCGGGCAGGTGCTGGAGGCCCACCTCGTCCCCAACGAAACGCTCGGTGACGTCGCCCCGGACGCCTGCTACGTCCTGGAGCACCCGCGTCTGGAGTTCGTCTCCCACCCGTATGAGTGGTCCTTCTGGGGATTGCGTGCCGCCGCGCTCCTGACGCTGGAGCTGCACCGGGACGCGCTGCAGCACGGCATCAGCATGTCCGACGCCTCAGCCTACAACGTGCAATTCGACGGACCCACTCCGGTCCTGATCGACTACCTCTCCTTCCGGCGGTATCAGGAAGGCGAGCTGTGGGCCGGTCACCGGCAGTTCTGCGAGCAGTTCCTCTACCCGCTGCTGTTGACGGCGCGCACGGGCGTGGCGTTCAACGGGATGCTGCGCAGTCATCTGTCGGGCATCGGCGCGTCCGACCTGCTGGCGCTGCTTCCCGCGCTGAGCCGGCTCTTGCCGAGCGTGCTGCTGCACGTGGGGCTGCCGGCGCGCCTGTCGCGCGCGCGCTCCCGGTCCACCGCGTCCACGGCGGAGCAGCTGTCGCACACCAAGCTCCCCAAGACGGCGCTGCTGCGCATGCTCGAGGCGATGCACCGGTGGGTCGGCGCGCTGCACCCGCATCGCCGCCGCACGGCCTGGCAGCAGTACGCCGCGGTGAACAGCTACTCCGAGGGCGAGCGCGGCGAGAAGGCCCGGTTCGTGGCCGACTTCGTGGCCGCCACCCGGCCGCGGACGCTGTGGGACCTCGGCTGCAATACCGGGGACTATTCGAAGGTGGCGCTGGAGGCCGGCGCGGGGCGGGTGATCGGCTTCGAGACCGACGAGTCGGCGCTCGACGCCGCGTTCCAGCGCGCCGAACAGGAGAAGCTCCGGTTCCTGCCGCTGTACCAGGACGTGCTCAATCCGTCGCCCGACCAGGGCTGGCGGCAAGGAGAGCGGAAAGGGCTGCAGTCACGCGCCCAGGCCGACGCGGTGCTGGTGCTCGCTCTGATCCATCACGTCGCCATCGCGAACAATGTGCCGCTGGTCGAGGTCGTGGATTGGGCCACGTCGCTCGCGCCGACGGGGGTGATCGAGTTCGTGCCGAAGGAAGACCCGATGGCCGCGGCCTTGCTCGCCCTCCGCAAGGACATCTTCCCCGACTACACGCGCGAGAACTTCCTCGCCGCACTGAGCGAACGCGCCACCATCACGAGCAGCCGGGAGATCACCGGCACCGGGCGCCTGCTGGTGAGCTTCAAGCGCACGTGACAGCCTCCGACTCGTCGCGTCGCGCTTCGCGCGGCGTGACGATCTTCGCCGTCGCCGTGCTCGTGGCGGGCCCGCCGCTCAATTACCTGCGGTACCACCACTATCCCCTGCTCGCGCCCGAAGTGCTCGTTCCCCTCGCGCTGTGGCTCGTCTGCGCGATCGGGATCGGGGCCGTGCTCAACCGAGCCTCCCGCCCGGTCCGGATCGTCGCCTTCACGCTGCTTTTGCTGCTGTGGGCCGACTGGCAGTTCAGCGACAGCGTGACCCTGCCGTTCAAGCTGCTCGTCGTGGGGCTCCTGGTGGTCGTGTGGCTCCTGGAGCTGCACATGGAGAGGATCGTGGCCGTGGCCCTCGCCGCGTTCTACCTGGCGTCGCTCCCCACGGGCAGCCCGGTGCGCGCGAGCAGTCTGCAGTTTGCGGGCGTGCCACGGGATACGACCTTGCCGCCGATCGTATATCTGATCCTCGACGAGCACATCGGGGTCGAGGGGTGGCCGGCGCAGTTCGCCAGCACCCGGGCGATGCAGAGCCGGATACGTGGGTTCTACCTGGACGAGGGATTCCGACTGTTCGGCAAGGCCTACAGCGAGTTCCCGGAGACCTACCTGTCCATCCCCTCCGTCCTCAACCGGCCCATCGAGGACCCGCGGCAGGGCGTCACGGAAGTCGCTCCCGAGCAGCGCTACCTGGTGACCACCAACAGGCTGTTCGGGAAGTTGAGCGCCGAGGGCTACGGCATCCGCGTCTATCAGTCGACGTACATGGATTTCTGCGACCCGGGGGCGTACCGCATTCGATCGTGCGAGACCCGCCCCGGCAACTCGATCCGGAACCTGTCGCTCCACCATCTCCCGCTGTGGTCGAAGGCGCGGATGGTGGCCTTGTACTTCCTGGAATACGACTCACGCCTCTACACGCGCCTGCGGGGACTGTACTCCAGCCTCGCTGAGCACCGGACATCCTGGCCGCGGTGGGACGTGCGCGTCCGGCAGTCCGATTTCCCTGCCGCCATGGAGGAACTGGACCGGCTCCAGGCGGACCTCAGCGCGGACGACCCTCGCGGGGCGGTGTACTTCGCGCACCTGCTCGCCCCGCATCATCCCTATGAGGTCGACGCCGCCTGTCGCTCTCAGGCGCACCCCAGCCGTTGGCTGGAGATCCTGCCGTTCCCGGACCGGGGGACGAATACGCCGGCGGGGCGCGCCCTGAGGTACGAGTTGTACGCGGCGCAGACGGGGTGCCTGTATCGTCATCTGGCGGCCTTCTTCCACACGCTGGATTCGCTGCCCGCCGGCCGACAGGCGGTGGTGATCGTCCATGGCGATCACGGGTCCCGCATCCCTCTGCACTATCCGCAGGTGAGCCGGGTCGCACAGCTACTGCCCTCGGATCTCGCCGATGGCTTCTCCACGCTGTTCGCGGTGCGGGGACCCGGCATCAGTCCGGGATACGATGGGCGATTTGCTCCGATCGGTGAGCTGGTCGGTCTCGCGCTGGACTCCGGAGCTGCGCGATTCGACGGCCCCGAGTCCGGGCCGCACACGGTGAGGGTAACGGAGCGGTTCAACACGCCGTTCGTCACGCTCCAGCTCACGGACACCGCACTCGTGTTGCGCAGTCGCGCGGACACGACCACGGGACGCGTGCCGGCGACGGCGGCGACCGCGAAGCACCTCCGGGGACGGCGCTGATGAGTGCTCCCGGCTCGTCGCCGCGCCCCGCGCGCGCCGTGACGATCTTCACGGTCGCCCTGCTCGTCGCGGGCCCGCCGCTCGAGTACCTGCGGCACAGCCGCTATCCCATGCTCACGCCCGAGGTGCTCGTCCCCACCGCGTTCTGGCTGGTGTGCGCGGTCGCGTTCGGCACCCTGCTCAACCGCGCCTCGCGGCCGGTGCGCATCGTCGCGTTCACGCTGCTGGCGATGCTGTTCGTAGACGGGCAGTTCAGCGCGAACCTGGATCTGTCGTTGAAGCTGTATCCTTTCGCGATTCTGCTGGTCGTGTGGCTGCTCGAGCGCCATATCGAAACGATCGCGGCGGTGTTCCTCGCCGTGTTCTACCTGGCGTCGCTCCCGACCATCACCGACATCAAGCCGAGCGCGGTCAACTTCTCGGGTGTCCAGCGGGACACGACGCTCCCGCCCGTGCTGTACATGATCCTGGACCAGCACATCGGAACCGAGGGCTGGCCGCCGGAGTTCGCCATCACCAGGGGGATGCAGCGCAGGACGCGGCAGTTCTATCTGGACGAGGGCTTCCACCTCTTCGGAAGAGCGTACACTGAATTCACCCAGACGCGGTTTTCCATCCCGGCCGCGCTCAACTGGACAGGCAACTGGACGGTCGCCAATCCGCGCAGCCTCGTGACGGAAATCAGCCGCGGCTTGCAGTACCGGCTGGCAGACAACGAGTTGTTCCGGCAACTGAGCGCCAAGGGGTATCGCATTCGCGTCTATCAGTCCACGTACCTGGACTTCTGCGATCCGCACGCCTACGCGATCCAGTCGTGCCGCAGTCACACGGCGAACACCATTCGCGGCGTTGCATTCTCGGGCGCATCGCCCTGGACCAAGGCGATGCTGATGCTCAGCTACTTCCTGGAGCGCCGCTCGCATGTCTATGCGGTCGAGCGGGCGATCTACTCGCACCTGGCCGAGCGCTACGGCTGGCCGGTCTGGGAGGACCACAACGGCTGGTTCACGTTCCCGCAGGCGGTGGCGCTCCTCGACGAGCTGCGTGACGACCTGCGGGCCGACGACTCTCGAGGCACGGCATACTTCGCGCACGTGCTCGCACCTCACGAGGGCTTCGTGGTGGATTCGACCTGCCGCGCGTGGGGATACACGCGTATGGAATTCGGCCGGAGCAACGACGGCGACGAGAGGACCCCGGCACGGCGGGCGCGGAAGTACGAGCTGTATACGGCGCAGGTCGGGTGTCTGTACCACCATCTGGACACCCTGTTCCACCTGATCGATTCCACGCCCGCACTCCGGCGGATGGTGGTGATCGTCCACGGCGACCACGGATCCCGGATCGCGCTGCACAACGTGGTGATGCGCAACCTGACGACCGCGCTGCCATCGGATCTCGAGGACGGGCTGTCGACGCTGTTCGCGATTCGGGGCCCTGGAATTCCGGCGGGCTACGACCGGCTGTACGCGCCGCTCACGGACCTGGTCGGTGCGGCCGTCACATCGGGATTCACCCGTGTCGACGCCCGCGAACCCCCGGTGCACGTGGCCAGGTTCTCGCCCGGCCCCGGGATGCCGTTCGGCGTGCTCCGCCTGGCGGACACGACGCTGGCGCTTCCGGATCGACCGGAGCCGGCCCCAACGCCCATCGCCCCGGCGGCGGCCCCGGCCGCGCAACAGCGGCGACCGTAGCGAGGCGCTCGTGCCGACTGCCGGCTCCGCAGCACCGGCGCCCATCCGGCGCAGGCGGCGAACCGTCACGATATTCGCCGTCGCCGCGCTGGTGGCCGGCCCGCCCTTCGAGTTCCTCAGGTATCACCACTATCCGCTCCTCCACCTCGAGGTGCTGCTTCCCGTCGCGATCTGGCTGATCGCCGCCGTGGGGCTCGGCAGCTGGCTCAACCGGGCGTCGCGGCCGGCCCGCATCGTCGCCTTCACGTTGTTGTTGCTCCTGTTCGCGGACTGGCAGTTCACCGACCACGCGGAATTGCCGTTCAAGCTGCTGGCCGTGGCGATCCTGGCGGCGGTGTGGCTGCTCGAGGGGCAGATCGAGACGATCGTGGCCGTGGTGCTGGCGGCGTTCTATCTGGCCTGCCTGCCGACCAGCAGCCCGATGAGGGCCAGCACGCGGCAGTTTCCCGCCGTGTCGCGCGATACGCTGCTGCCCCCCATCCTGTACGTCGATCTTCGACGAGCACATCGGCATCGAGGGGTGGCCGGCGGAGTTCGCGAGCACGCGGGCCATGCGGGACCAGCTGCGCCAGTTCTATCTCGGCGAGGGCTTCCGGCTCTTCGGCAGGGCGTACAGCAAGTACGTGAACACCGAAGCCTCGATTCCGGCCTTTCTCAACTGGCCCGTCGCGGACCCGCATACTGTCAGGGACGAACCGATCCCCGACCAGCGCTACGTGATCAAGAGCAACGACGTGTTCCGGAAGCTGAGCGCTGCCGGCTACCGGATCCGCGTCTATCAGACCACGTACATGGACTTCTGCGACCCGCGGGCGTACGCGATCCGGTCGTGCGAGACGCGCCCCGGCAACTCGGTGCGCAACCTGTCGCTGCATCACCTCCCGCTCTGGCAGCAGATGAGGATCGTCGGGCTGTACTACCTGGAGTACGACTCACACTTCTATCGCCTGCTGCGCGGGCTGTATCAGCACGTGGCCGGGTTGCATCCGGCCTGGCCGCAGTGGACCGCCCGCATCCGTCACTCCGAGGCCCCGGCGGCCTTGGAGTTGTTGGACCGGCTGCAAGCGGATCTGCGCACCGACGACCCACGAGGCACGCTGTACTTCGCCCACGTGCTCATCCCGCACAACCCGTACGAATTCGATGCCGCGTGTCGCTCGCTGTCGCACCCGAACCTGTGGGTGGAGATCTCGCGGACCAACACCCCGGCGGAGCGGGCGCTCAAGTACGACCTCTATGCCGGCCAGGTCGGCTGCCTGTATCGGCACCTGGCAGGCCTGCTGCAGACGGTCGACTCCATGCCGTTGGGCCGGCAGATGGTGGTGATCTTCCAGGGGGATCACGGGTCGCGGATCGTCAGCCTCTACCCGGAACCAGGCGCGCTGAATCTGGACCCGCAAAACGTCGCGGACGCGTTCTCGGCGCTGTTCGCGATCCGGGCCCCGGGCATAGCGCCCGGGTACGACCGGGAGTTCGTCCCCATCGACGAGCTGGTGGGCTACGCGTTGGCTTCCGGCTTCACCAGCGTTGCCGCTCCGGAACCGGAGCCGCACGTGGTGCGGATCGAGAACGATCCGAATTGGATCACGGTCCGCCTCAACGACACGACCTTCGCCATCGCCGGCCCAGGAGACCGGGCGCCGGCACAGGGCCGCACTACGAGGTGACCGTTACCGACGAGGCCTAGTGCTTGATCAGGTCCGCCGCTGACCGGGGCTCGAGCATCCAGGTACCGGTGCCCGTGGGCACCAGGATGCCGACAATATTGAAGATGGTGTTCGGCAGGTAGACGCCGGGGACGACGAACCCCGCCGCGTGATCCAGCAGCACCTCCACGTTCCCGCTGCCGTCCGACACCGTGAGCTGGAAGTTGCCCAAGACCGTCGCCGTGTCGCTGACCGTGGCGTTCGGCACGATGACGAGCTGCGCGTCGCGTGCCCCACCGGCTGCCGTGGCCGCCACGGCCGTAGTGAGCGTATCCGCCGCCGGGTAGAACCCCCGTCCCAGGGCCGTGGTCGTGCCGCCGTCCAAGGTCGACTCCCCCAGGCGACGCGCCGTCATCGCCCACACCCGCACCGAGTCACCCGCCGTCACGGTCGTCCGCAGCCGGGTCAGCAGAATCGCCCCCGAGGTGTCCGCCAGCGCCACGATCGTGTCCGAGAACGTTCCCGAGCTGTTGAGCGCGACCCCGATCACGTTGACCATCTGGCCCGGCAGCAAGGCCCGCGCCGCCCGGATGCTGATCACGGGCAACGGGATGTTCGTTAGGTCCGCCGCGGACCGCGGCCGTAGCCGCCAGGTGCCCGTCCCCGTCGGCACCAGCACGCCGAGCACGTTGAACTCGTTCCCGGGAACGAAATTCCCTGGGAGGCTCGCCGTCTGGAAGGCGGGATCGGCTGTCTGGTCGAGCTGCACCTGAACCGGTCCGCTGCCGTCGCTCACCGTCAGCACGAAGCTGGTCGGCGTGCGCGAGGTATCGCTGATGATGGCCCCGCTGACGACGACCAACTGGGCGTCGAGCGTGCCGCCCGCGGCCGTCGCCGCCGTGGCCGTCGGGAGCGGCGCGGCCGTCGGGAAGAAGCCCGTCCCCAGCGAAGTGGTCGTGCCACCGTCCAGCGTCGGCTCACCGTCGCGGATCGCCGTCATCGCCCGCACCCGCACCGAGTCTCCCGCCGCCACCGTGGAGCGCAGCCGGGTCAGCCGGATCGCTCCTGAGGTGTCGGCGATGAAGACGCTCGTGTCGGCGTACGTCCCGGAGCCGTTGAGCGCGACGCCGATCACGTTGGCGATCTGGCCGGCCTGGAGTGAGCGCGCCGCCCGGATGCTGATCACCGGCAGCGGGATCAGCGTCAAGTCCGCCGCCGTCCGCGGCCGGAGGCGCCAGGTGCCCGATCCCGTCGAGATCAGCACGCCCAGCACGTCGAACTTGTTCCCCGGAACGAAATTCCCCGGCAGGCTCGCCGTCTGGAAGGCGGGATCGGCCGTCTGGTCCAGCTGCAGCACCAGCGGCCCGCTGCCGTCGCTCACCGTCAGCACGAAGCTGGTCGCCGTCCGAGCTGTGTCACTGATGATCGCCCCGTGCACGATCACTAGCTGGGCGTCGCGCGTCCCACCGGCTGCCGTGGCCGCAGCGGCGGTCGTCAGGGATACCGCGCCTGGAAGGTGTCCCTGGCCGAGCGCGATCACCGTGGGATCGTTGAGCACCGGCTCGCTGTCCCGGATGCCGACCGTGCCCAGAAGGCGCACGCTGTCTCCCGCCGCGAAGGCCGTGCGGGCCCGAGCCACCCTGATGGAGCCGGAGATATCGGCGACGGCGCTGGTCGAGTCGGCGAACGCCGACGCGGAGGCGAGTCCCACCCCCGCCACGAAGACCGTGCGGCCGGCCGGGAGGGCCCGCGCCTGCGCGACCGTGACCACGGGGCGCCCGGCGAGGATGTTGATGTGCACGGTGTCGGCGGGCTTCACGGTGAAGCTCTGGCTGTCCACCTTCACGACTTGGAGTGTGTCCGCGAACGAGGTGGTGTCGAGCTTCAGTTGGTACTCGCCGACGGGCACGTCGAGGAAGCGGTAGGAGCCGTTGGCCTGCGACGTCTGCACGAGGCCGGTGTCCTGCTGGCCCTTCAAGACCAGCCGCACCCTGACGTTCGGCAGGGAGTCGTTGCCGGCCCCGATGAGCCGGGATCCGGTGGCGTCCAGCAGCGTGAACCCGGTCACCGTCCCGGAGCCGTTGATCGCCGTGATCCGGTTCTCGCCGCTGTTGGTGCAGGCGATGAGCGCGAGCGCCACGGCGGCGACGGCCCGGAGCACTGGGGGGTGCCGCATCAGAAGTTGAACCTCAGCCCGGCGCGCACCGTGGCGCTGGGCGAGCGCCGGACCAGGAGCTTGCCGAAGTTCGGGTTGGCGACGAGCGGGACGGTGACGATGCCGGTCGCCGGGTCGGTGGTGAGGGCGCGCGTGGGATCCACCAGGTACAGCGCCTGGTCCACGATGCCGTCATTGGTCGTCACCAGGTTGAGTCCGTCCACGACCAGCTCGGCCGGGGCGCCCGAGATCGCGAACAGGCGCACCACCAGTCGCGCGTCGACGCTGGTGATCGCGGGGCCGCGGCACGAGTTCCGGGCGGCGAACTCGCCGATCTGCTGGCGCAGGCACGACCATTGGCTCAACACCGCCGCCGTTCCGGGCACGGTGTTCGACACGAACGCCGGATCGTTCCCCGGCGAGCCATCCCCGTTCGCGTCCACCCCGTCGCGGAAGCCCGGCGTGAAGGGCGCTCCCGACTGGTAGCGCACCAGCCCGGCCAGCTTCACGATGCCGGCCGACCACTCCGCGCCGACCACCGCCCGGTGGGGGACGTCCAGATCCGAACGCCCGTCCCGCCAGTCGGGTGTGCCGGCGCTGGAGGGGAACGGGGAGAGCTGGGCGTCGGGCACGCTTCCGAGCAGGCCGGGGGTGTTGTCCGTGGTGCGCGAGTAGGTGTAGCTGGCCCACAAGCTGAGGCCCTGCTCTCGCACGCGCTCCAAGGAGACCGTGACCCCCCAGTAGTCGGAGTAACCCGTGGGGTCGAGGGCATAGACGCGGTCGAACTCACTGAAGCGCCGGTTGCTCCCGGGCGTGGCCATCAGCATGGACCCGAACTGCTGGAGCGTGCCGTAGACCGGCCGTCCGAACTGGTCGTGCCATTCCGGCGCCGGCGCCAGGTTGAGGTCGCTGCGCTGGAGCAGGAAGTCGGTGTGGCGATAGAGGCCGGCGACCTGGAACGAGGCGCCCGACCCGAGCGCCCTGGCGATGCTGGCGCTCGCGCGGCCCGTACGCGGCGGCTGGTAACTCGGATTGAGAATGGTCAGCACCGGCCCCGTAACGGGGGCGGCGATCGAGTCCGGCGTGCCGGGCCAGGCCCCGAGCGTCCCGAGGCCACGGCGGAACTCAGCCGTCCCGTCGTGCGTCAGTACCTCCGCGAGGACCGACGGGTCCGCGCTCTCGGAGAAGATGCCGGCGTCGCCCCGCAGCAGCCATTCACTCTGCGGACCGGCGGACCAGGTGAACGAGAAGCGGGGGCTGGTGCGGGTCTTCAAGGCCGGCACGACCGAGTTGGAGATGCCGGTGAGGCTCAGCCACTGCGCATCGGTCGCCACGCCGCCGGTCGGCCACGCCTCATTCTCGAACCGCACGCCGAACAGCAGGCCCAATCCGCTCACCGGTGACCACGAGTCCTGGAGGAAGGCGGCCGTCGAGTTGATCGAGAACACCGCGTCGGGTACGCCGCCGACCGACTGCACGAAGGCGCCGCGTCCCTGAGCCAGATCTCCAGCGCTCCCGAAGTAGTAGGTCCCCGCGCTCCCCGGGTCGTAGCTGATGTCGTGGTTCGTCCAGCCGAGCGCGAGGCCGCCCTTCAACACGTGCGCGCCGAGTCGGAGCAGCAGCGCGGCCGAGAAGCGCATCGCGTTCCGCTCGAAGTGACCGGGGACCGCCGCATCCGCGCCCGCCACCAGGCCGTCGGAGGCGATGATCGTTCCCGGGAGGGTCGGCGCAGAGTAGTCACGGGAGCTGCGGTCGACGGCCAGCGACAGCTCCGACCGCAACGATCCGATCAGGTGCGAACTCAACGCCGCGGACACCGAGACGTCCTGGGCGTTGAGGCTCGTGCCGAGGCCGACGAAGCGTCCCGTGCCCAGGTCGAAGTTACCGGATGTGGTGTTGGTCACCGCTGCGCGCAGCGCCAGCGTCTGACCGCTCGCGATCTCCCAATCGAACCGGCCAAAGGCGGTGACGATGTCCGTCTGCTCCGTTTCGGGACGGAGATAGGCCGACAGGTCGGTCTGGAGCGAATCGCGCGCAACGGCGACGGCGAGGTTGGCCTGGGAGTCATTCGGCCAGGGCGCGCCGTAGCGCGTCTGCAGGCGGCGCGCATCCACGCCGAGCATGGCCCAGGCGGTGTTGCGCACCACCGGCCCGCCCACCACGAGCGCGCCCCGGTAGCTGCTGCCGTCGCCGTCGCCGAACGCCCGCACCTGCGCGTCGCGCGGCGCGCGCTCCGTGAAGGCACTGAGGAGACCGCCCCCGTAGCCCGGCCACTCCACGTCGGTGCCCGACGCGATCTCCGCATGATCCAGGCTCGAGAAGGGCAGCCCGAGCGCCGAGAGATCGGCGCGGGATGCGTCCGGATTCGTGGCCGGAGTCCGAAGTATCCCATCCACGCCCACCGAGCCCATGCGGTCGGGGAGCCCCTCCATCCCGAGACCGCCCGTAGAAACCGCCGCGACCGCGGCCAGCGCCGGCACCGTGCCCGCTGCGCTCGCCAGATCCACCAGCTCGTGGCCGGGATCCCACGTGCCCCGCGCCAGCGAGGCGTGGAGCGCGCCCTCGACGAACGACATCGTGTCGGCTTGGGTGACCGGCGGCTCGGCCGGCGTGAGGCGGAAGTCGAGGGTCACGGCGGCGGCCGGACTGACCGAGACGTCCAGCACCACCAGCGGCCGGAATCCCAGGCGCTCCACCCGCACGTCGTAGCGACCGGGTGGAAGGGGTGGGCTCCGGTACGCGCCGACGGCATCCGTCATCACCGCGGACACCCAGCCGGTGGCATGGTGGGTCAAGGTCACGGTCGCGCCCGGAACCGGCGCTCCAGCGGTGTCGAACGTGATCCCCGTGATGGCGCCGGAGGTCACCGTCTGCGCGCTTGCCACAGGCACGGCAACCAGGCCCACCGCGAAGGCAAGCGCGGCGGCCAAGGCCATCCATCCCGAGGCACGGCGACCGAAACCCATTGGTCCCGCCAAACTTAGGGCACGCGCCGCGATGGGGCAATGCGGCCGGTAAGCGCCGGGGGGCGATGGGATTTTTGTGATGGACGCCCATCAGCGCGAAGCAATCGTCAAGGCACTCCGAGTGCCCACCGGGCGCGTGATTATCCTGGGCGACCTCGATCCCACGGAGATCGCGCAGCGCGCGGTCCCGGACCCCGTGGATCAGCCGCTTGAGGCATTTCGGTCAAGCTACGACCGCATCGAGCGGTGCGTTCGAGTGCTGGCCTCTATCTGGAACCAGCCCGCCAGCAACAATCCCAAGAGCTAGACCAGCCACCTGGATGAGTGGAGTACGCGCGAGGCCCAGCAAGAGGGGAAGCAGCACGACCCCGACCGCCATCGTCGCGATCGCAGCATAGCCTGACGCACGCCGGGGGCACAGCAGACCGAGCGGCAGGCCGAGCAGGATCATGAAGAGACAGTCCAGTGCGCGGTGAGCGTCGGCCGACAGATCGGGCCGGTCCTGCACGAGCCCCCAGGCCTCGCCGGCGGTGAGGGCCACGCCGCACCGTTCCCGGCCATTCAACCGGAGGCAGAAACCGCTCCGGGACGCGCGCAGCTCCAGCGCCAGGCTATCGCCGGGAGCCGCCCAGGCCATGGCACCCCGCCAGCGCACGTCGGGCTCGCGGAGCTTCAGATCGGTGGCGCGTCTGCGCACGTGGAGCACCAGGTCGTTGCGATCGGCGCCGAGCACGAGCATTTCGTGCCGGGCGTCGTCGAAGATGCTGAACACCGGAGCCATCCGCCCGGTGCGGGGGCCGGCCACCGCGCGGACCTCCAACGGCACGCCGGACAACAGGCGCTCCCGCACGGCGCGTGAATCGTCCAGCCGCCAGGAAGGCAGCGGGAGGCCGCCGATCTCAGCGCTCAGCACCCGGCCCCGGTACCAGTCGTACATCCCGAGGTCGGCCGTCCACTGGCCGTAATAGACGGTCGGCGGGAGACTGGGTCGCATCACCAGTCCGATACAGACCACCACGCCCAGCACGGCGCACGCGGCTGCAAACGCCAGCGTTCCCGAGCGGCGTCGCGCGGAGAACCACCACACCAGCGCCACCCCCACCGCCGCGCCCGACGTGTTGGCGACGACGTCGCCCAGCGCCGACTCACGGCCGGGTATGCGCAGCTGCGTCAACTCGATCGCGATGGAGAGCAGGCACAGGAGCGCCACGGTCCAGCGCCCGGACACGCCGGTGCAGCGCAACGCGACGGCGACCGGGACGAAGAGCAGGACGTTGGCGATGGCATCGGCCAGTCCGTATTCGCCGCACAGCAGGCACCAGTTGAACGTCCCGGAATCGGGCCCGGTAGTCGGCAGCAGCGTCATGGCGAGGACGAAGAGGAGGCTCGCGGCCAGGAATGACCGGCACAGCCATCGCTTCCAGGCTGATGTCGGCCGCGGCGAGTCGAGGATGGGCACGCTCAGGGCGGACCCTCACCGCTGGGCAGCGCGGGAGTTCCGATCGGCTCGAAGACCACGACATGGGGGTGGAGATTGGCGATGCCCCGGACGTCTCGGTCCGCCGAAACGAGGAGGGTCGCCGCGGGAAACCAGCGGTCAAACTCCCGCTGCACGTCGTGGCGGATCAGCGCCGCGCCCAGGTGGAAGGTGCCGGGAGCGAGGTGCATGTCGAGCCGGATCGAGCAGCGGAAGGACTCCCCCGCGCGCAGGTCGAACGTGCCCGAGCCGAGCCGCTCGGTAGAGGTATTGAACACGTTGACCGAACTCTCGTCCTGGACGTACAGCGTCACCGAGAGGCGCTCGCATGCCGATCGCGCCGCGATCTCGACGTCCACCCAGGCTTCCTCGCCGGAGCGAAACGACGTCGCCTCCCCTGCCGCGCCGCGCACCACGAGGCGCGAGATGTACGCCTGGCGCCCCTCCAGGTCGCGCCGGCCGGCGAGCGCGTTCGCGAGATACGCCTGCACCACCGGTCCGGGCTCGCCTGCCGCCGCGACGTGGCCGTGATCCAGGAGGAGCGCCCGTCCGCACAGGTCCGTCACGGCGTGCAGGTTGTGCGACACGAAGAGGATCGTGGTCCCCTGGAGCAGGACCTGGCGCATTCGTTCCATGCAGCGGCGCTGAAACACGAAGTCGCCGACGCTTAGCACCTCGTCCACCAGCAGCACGTCGGGCTCGACGTGCGCCGCCACGGAGAAGCCGAGCCGGGCGAACATCCCCGAGGAGTAGCGCTTCACGGGCGTATCGATGAACTCCTCGAGCCCGGAGAACGCGACGATCGTATCGAAACGGCGGCGGATGTCGTCCCGGGTCATGCCGAGAATCGTCCCGTAGAGGAAGACGTTCTCGCGCCCGGTGAGGTCCGGATGGAATCCGGCGCTGACCTCGATGAGGGCCGACAGGCGGCCGTGGATTCGGACGGCGCCCCGCGTCGGCCGCAGGATGCGGCCCAGCAGCTTCAGCAGGGTGCTCTTGCCGGCGCCGTTGCTGCCGATCACGCCGAGCGCCTCGCCGCGGCCCACGGCGAAGGAGACGTCCTGCAGCGCCCAGAACTCGCGGGTGGCCAGCTCCGGCAGCGGGCCGCGCCGTACTGCACGCCGGAACAGCGCGGGCACCAGGTCGCGCAGCGAATCGTGCAGCTCGCCGCGCCGGAACTTCTTCGAGACCCCCTCGACTTCGACGGCGTAGTCTGTCATTCAGCCTCAGATGCGTTCGGCGAACAGGGGCTCGAGCCGGCGGAAGGCGATCACGCCAAGGACGCAGCAAGCGACGGCGACGCCCATCGAGTAGGCGGTCCACCCGAGATCCGGCGCCCGGTGAGCGACGACCACGTCGGCCAGACCTACCAGGAGCGGCGCGACGGGGTTCAAGAGCGCGGTCCCTGCGTGGCGGCCGAAGATCTCGACCGGATAGAACACGGGCGTGAAGAAGACCGCAAACGTGATCACGACGTCGACGAGGTACTTCACGTCCCGGAAGAACAGCGCCCCGGCCGAGAGGAACATCCCGAGCCCCAGGCACAGCGCGACCAGGCCCGCCACGAGAACGGGGAGCCACAGGAGGGCGGCACTCGCCCCCACGCCGGTCAGCGCGAGGACCACGGCCAGCACCGCCGACGCCACGCAGAAGTCGGCGAACTGCGACAGGACGGCCGCGGTCGGGAACACCTCGCGAGGGAGATAGATCTTCGTGACCAGCGTGGTGTTCGCGATCAGGCTGCCGGTCGCGAAGCGCAGCGAGGCGACGAAGAACGCCCAGGGCACGGACTTCACCGCGACGGCCGCGAGGTTCCGAGTGTCGACCGGCTTGCCCGAATACCAGCTGAGGCCGTACTGGACCGCTATGCCCGCGCCCACCACCAGCGTGGGCATCAGGATCGCCCAGAGGAACCCCATCACCGACTGCTTGTACTTGATCCGGATGTCGCGCCACGCCAGCATGACGACCAGATCCCACCAGCGCCGGACCGCCCGCTGCCGGCTCACGACCTGTTCCACACCGAGCCTCCCGTCAGGCAGCCGCGCCGGAATGGCCGGATCGCTGCAGCATCGCTCCAGAGCGTCGACCGAAAGTGCAACTTGACCTGGATCGGCGCCTTCTGGCAATGAGCCTGGCGTACACCGAACCCCGAGAAGTCGATGTTGCGGTGGCGCCACGAATTCTCGGCGTCGGGCTGCAACAACTGCAGTTGTGAATCCACGAACGTAGCGATCTGGAGGGCTGCCGTGCTCCGTGCGACGCAGCGCAGGGGATTGTCGCATCGCTATTGTAGCCAACGTGTTACGCGCTGAGTCCGCGAGCGGGATCTGCGTTCGGTAACCAGGCCGTGATCGAGGTCACCAGGGGCTGAGCTTGGTACGGAACCTGCCCGATGCATTGGCTGGGCTGGTACGCATGCCCAGGTATCGACGCTGGCAACCTCAACGATCCGGACGGTGGCATGAAGCTACTTCGGTCTCTGACTCTCGCGGCGGCATTGCTGTTGGTCGGTTCAGCGGCGGCCACCGCGCAGCAGACGATGCAGTTCAACGGCACCGCCACTGGGTACAACGATGGCCAGTACTATGTCGGCACCTACCTGGCATCGTACTACCCGAGCGGCCCTCAGATCGACGTCTTCTGCGTCGACTACTATCACGAGATCAACAACGGCCAGATCTGGACGGCGAACTTCTCGAACCTCGCCACCAGCAACTTGAGCCTCACGCGGCTTGGGCTGTCCGGTTGGAGCTACGCGAACTCACTGCTGATGTACGAGCGCGAGGCATGGCTGGCCTCGCAGTTCGCGGTGCCGGCGAACAACAGCAACAACACGTGGGTCGGCATCGCCCATGCGATGTGGTACCTGACGTCCGGCAACAGCGCCCTGGTGGATTCCTATTCCACCCCGTGGCTGAGCGCGCTCGCGACGGCGCAAGAGGGCGGCTTCACCGGGATGAACTTCGCGCAGTGGAGCGTCGTGACGGACGTTACCGCGACGGGTGAGGGCACGGCGGCCAATCCGGGCCCGGGGACGCAGGAGTTCCTGACTAGAACCGTTACGCCGGAGCCCGCTACGCTGCTGCTGTTCGGGACCGGGCTGCTGCTTCTGGTGGGCGTAGGGTTCGTCAAGCGCAGCGCCGTCTAGCTGCCGCGCTCGTTGAGCGCTAGTTTCTTGGGCGGGCTGAGCCTCTCGAGGTTCAGCCCGCCCTTCGTTCCCGGATTCTTCGCAGCGTCTCTCTGCCGGCGCAAACGACCATGACCGAACACAGCTCGGGCGCTTTGGAGTCACTGGCAAGTCCCCTCTACCTGCTCGCGTTGCTGCTCGTTGCGACGCCGCTGGTGGACGTCGTCGCCAACGTCTGGCCCCTGCGCCTGGGTGATGTGGGGTGGCGTTATGGGGCGGTGGGCGTTTCCTCAGGCTATGTGCTCACCCCACTCCTGGGAGTCGCGCTGGCGTGCCTGCTCGCCATCGCGCTCAGGCAGCGGACAATGCTCCGGGTGCTCGTCATCGTGTGCATCGTGGCGGCCATCGTGCTGGTGGTCGCGGCGCTCGACTTTGGGCTGGACGCGATCCAGGTCCGTCACAACGTTCCGGCTACGCCTGCCCTGGCACGGTGGTCGTTCGACGTGGGTGTGGCGAAGGCAGTCTTCAAGCACCTGACGGCGGCTGCTGCTCTCCTCTGGCTTGGCTTGGCGACGCGGCGGGTGCGGCGCGCAGCGGGCGCGAGCAGCGAGCGCGCCCCCACGCCACCGCTGGTGGGGCACGCGGGCGCGCGAGAAGAAGAGTAGAAAGGTCGTCGTCCAGCAGCCGGCGTCAGTCGCCGAGCGATCGCCACACGAGGTAGGCGGAGCGCGCGAACACCGTGGCGGTGCGGCGCCGTACGTGAATCGGCCAGGCACGCCCGCTGACGAGCGGCGCGAGCGGCAGTCCGACCTCGGCCCGGGTCCCTTCGTCGAGCAGCTTCTCCCTCCAGCTTGCTGACCTGCCGGCGCCCGCCAGAACCGCGAGCCGCCAGCTCACCAGGCGCTCCAGCTCCAACGGAAGCGCCGCCGCGAGCGCGGCAGGCTGAGTGATCCCGGCCAGCCCGCTTGCGACCGAGAGCCAGCGGAGCGCCGGGGCGCGCTCGCGCGGCGTTGCCGCGTGCAGCCTGGCATCGATGATCTTCCATTCCACCGGTTGTGCCGCGAGCACCGACGCGGCGTCGAGCCAGTAGCGCAGCGACCAGCCGGCCGGCCACGTGACATCGGCGTGAGTGACCGCCTGCCACAGCAGCTCGGTGAACGAAGGGACGCGCACTTCGAGCCCCTGCCACGACAGCACGCGCGCGCTCGACCAGAGACGGTCCCACGCAAGGGCAGGCGGAAGACCGCGTTCCGTGGACAGGTGCAATTCCAGCGCCGCGCCACCCTCGCGGACCAGCGTGCGGAGGTGATTCGGGCTCGGACCCCGCAACTCGCTCTCACCGGGCGGCAGGTTGGCTGGGTCGTACTGGAATGGGGTGTAACCGCGAGACCTGAAGTGACGCCAGAGGCGCTCCGCTTCGTCGGCGGGCACCAGCACATCCACGTCACGAGTGAGTCGCGCGTCGGCCAGCGCCAGGGACGCGGCGCTGGCTCGCCGCGCCGGGCCCTTGAGAAGGACGCACGGCACACCCTGCGCCGTGATTGCCCGGACCACGTCGGCCGTGTCGGCGTCCACGACCATTCCCGCCTTCGCGTCGCGCCGCGCGGCGCGCTGCAGCGCGGCCGCGAGCGTCGCTGCAACGCGGGGCAAGGCGCCGCTGTCGGCCAGGCGCCGTAGTAGCCACTGCTCGGCCCGTTCCCACGCAATCCACGCTGCGATGGCGTCCGCCTTCGCCGCGACTTCGGGACCCGACCATCGCTCGGCAAGCTGCGCCGCGTCCGGCGCGGGAGATAGCCGCAGCGTGTCCAGCAGCAACCGCGCCAGCGCTCGGCTCATGGCGCGGCGGGATCCGCCTCGGGGAAGGACGCGATGACGCGGTACTGCGCAGGGTTGTTCGACGGCGGCTCGAGGAGCAGCGCGCCCTCGCGGGTGAGCCAGGCGTGGGCGACGAACGTACCCGCAGCGTCGCGCCGCACGCCGATATGCAGCGTCGCGTCGCGGCCGGACTTCCTGAGCAGGTAATACAGCACGATGCCACGCCTCAAGCAGGTGTAGCGCCACGGCGGCGGCGCGCGGCGGAGAATTCGCTCGGTCCATTCCGCGAGATCGGCTTCCGGCGGCGCCGCGAGGTGCGCCGGGCGACGCCGGCCGATCCAGCGCGCCAGCCGCGCGAACGAAACGACGGAGAGCAGCGGCGGCAGAGCGAGCGCGGCGAGCACCGTGCGCGCCTTCCAGCGCAGATCCGCGCTCACGCCTCGAGCGTCCGCACGACGCCCCGCTCGGTGCATTCCTTGAGGAAGGCCTGCGCGGTGGCGGTAGCTTCGGGCGCTGCCACTTGGTACTCGCGCACCAGCGCCGTCACCAGCTCGTCCATCGTCCGGGGCTCGACGAGCGATTCCAGCAGCGTCAGGCCGGTGGCGTTGACGGTGAAGTAGCGCCGGTCGTCGAGATGCAGGACCACGCCTTCACCTTCGAGCGCGGTGAGGCGGACATTCGGGTGACGCTGGTAGCGTACGGTCATGGAACGAGCGCGCTCAGCAGGTCGGGTTGCTCGAAGATGTCGCGGCCGAGCCGCAGGCGGTAGCACTTGGCCTGCGCGGCGAGGCGCGTGACGAGCTCGAGGTGGCGCTGGGCTCCTCCCGGGTCCACGATGAACAGGAGCGACCAGGAGAGCAGGTCCGCGACCGCGAGCGCCGGACGGAGCGGCTCCAGGGACGTGGCGCCATCGTGAATCGCGGCGATGGCAATGATGTCAGGCACCACACGGCCGATCCACCGCCCGCCGAGTTCCTCGGGGAAGAAGCCGGTCTTCCGGCGGCGCGCCAGCAGCTGGCCTCCCTGGAGGCTGAGCAACTGGTAGCCGCCTTCCCGGAGCGCGATGGGCTCGTGCCACCCGACGACCTCTACCGGGGTTGTGCCGTCGGCGAGGAACGCGGTGTCGTCGGTGCCGACGGACCAGCCATGGGAGGCGAGCAGCGCCGCCGTGGTCGATTTCCCCGAGTTGGAGTCTCCGGCGATGAGCCACCCGCGGCCCCTGGGGTCCACGGCCGTCGCGGCGTGGATGTGACTCCAGCCGGCGCCGCGCAGCAACGCCGCCACGACGAGGAGGAGGAACGGGCGCAGCCACGCTTCCGGGTGATGCGCGAGGGGTTGAGTGATTGCTACCGTTGCCGCACCGGATTCGGCAGAGACCACCGCATGCCCCGCCCCTTCGCGCCACACCAGACGCAGGCAATTGTCGGGCGGCCCGTAATACAGGTTGAGGTCGGGCTGCCTCAGGACTGACCGCCGATCCTCGCCCGTCCACGGCCCGCCGACCACCGTGATGGTGAGGTCGATCGGCCGCGGGGGGGCGAGGCGCGAATCCGCCAGCCATGTCTCCACGGTCTGGCGGAGTGCCGGCTCGTCACACAACACACGGATTGTCACGCTGAGAGAATCGCCCCCCTAAATGCAGCGCGCCAGCCTGCTGGGCTGGCGCGCGCACGGGCTCAGGACTGCACCTGAAATCAAGTTGCGATGCAGCCGTTGCCCGTCACTGGGTCACATGACGCCAGCGTCCCTACGACCAAGGACACCTCGTCCCTGATCATGGGTGCTTCGAATGGCTTGCGATCCACGCGCGACCCTCCCTTCCGAAAATGGGGCGAATTCAAGACTTTGGCAGTAGGAATACGCAAGAGCCAGGCCATCGCCAGGGGACTGTGGCGTCAACGCAAGTCATTGTTGGATATGACGTTATCATTTGCGCCGAAGCCAGGCCGCGATGCGTCACCGCCACGCCTGCTGGCGCTGTCCCACACGCGCTGGTCGGGACCCTACGGCGCTTGGGTCGCTAGTCGAGGCTCCGTAGCGCTTCCCCGACCCGAGCGAGCGCAGCCTCGAGGTCGGCCTGCTCGGGTCCGAAGCCGAACCTGATGTAATGGTCCATGCCGAACTGGTCCCCCGGCACCACGAGGACGTCGCGCCCGCGCCGGAGCTGCTCCGCCAGCGCAGATGAGTTGATGCCGGACCGGTAGCGCGCGTAGCAGATCGCGCCGGCGTCGGGGGCGCGGTACCTGAACTGCTCGCCTTGCGACTTCAGCCACCGCTCCAACACAGGCCAGTTGGCACGCAGGATCGTCCGCGTACGCTCGAGGATCTTGAGCCGCACTCCGGGCTCGAGAGCCCGCGTCGCGAGAGCGTCGGAGATCACGCTGGGCCCGATGGTGGTGTAGTCCTTTCGCGCCCATAGCTCAGCGACGAGCGCCGGCGGCGCGACACACCAGCCTATTCGCAGTCCCGGCAGTCCGTAGGCTTTCGACAATCCGTTCGTGACCAGCACGCGTTCGCCGCGGCCCCACAGGCTGGGCGTAGGGCCGGCTTCGCGCTCAGCACCCTGGTACACCTCGTCGGAGAGCAGCCAGGCGCCGGTCTCGGCGGCACGCCGGACGATCCATCCGACCGCCTCGTCGGACAGGATGGCGCCCGTGGGATTGTTCGGATTCGTTACGACGACGAGCTTGGTTCCGGCCGCGATCGCGATGTCCACCTCAGCGGGATCCGGCTGCCAGCCCAGCTCTTCCCGCAGCCAGATTGGGGCGATCTGGGCACCGAACGTACGCGCCAGTCCCCAGGTCTGCATGTAGGTCGGCAGAACGATGGCCACGCGGTCGCCGGGTTGGATGAAATGCCAGCAGGCACAGAAGTTGGCCTCCGCACTGCCGACGGTCACGAGCACGTGCTCGGGCGTCGCGCCCGGATAGAGCGCGGCGATCGCCGTGCGCAGCGGCTCGCTGCCGTTCGATTGCGGGTAGCCGAGGCGAGCGGCCACGAGGGCGTCGGGCGTCAGGCCTGCCAGCGACAGCAGCTCCGCGACGGACAGGGGGTGCACGCCGCTCTCGGAGAGGTTGTAACGGACCCGGTTCTCCCAGGTGCTTTGCCAGCGCTCCATCGCGAACGGCTCGAACGACATCGCCCCTCCGGTGTGGAGGGGCGATTGTAGTCGTACCCGGTCGGAGGAGCAAGCCGCGTCGCTACAAGGCGCGGAGCCGGATCGAGCCGTTGACGGTTTCGACCTTGAGGCTGCGGCCGCCCTGGCCGATGCGGCCGTCGAGGTGCCGCCGGTTGATCCGTCCCGTGACGGTGATCGGGAAGTCGGTATCGATGCTGCCGTTGACGGTCTCCGCTTCCAGATCGGCGTTGAGGTCCTTGGGAACGGACACGGTCACGCCGCCGTTCACCGTCTTGAAGCTCAGCGGCGTCGTTCCCTGGCCGTGCAGCACCGCGACGATGCTGCCGTTCACGGTGTTGGCGGAAGCGTCGCCGCCGGTGGTCTCGATCTGTACGCCGCCGTTCACGGTTTCGGCGTTCACTGGCCCTTGGAGATCGTTCACTTCCACGTCGCCGTTCACGGTTATGCCGGCGAAGGCGATGCCCGCGGGCACCTGGGCGTGGAAGTCGACCTCGACGTCGTTGTCGTGGGTGCTCATGTGGTAGTCGTCGGCCGGGCCGCAGCGATTCGACGAGCCGGGATAGACTGCGCAGATCGTGACGCTGCCCTCATGCTGGACGACCTCGATCTTCACGTCGTCGGGGTCGCTGTGGCGGGCGCGCTTGGTGGCCGTCACGACCACGTCGTTCCTGCTCGAGAACTCCGCCTCGATCCGGCCGTTGACGCCGCGGATCTCGAGGGTCTTCCCCGCCGCGATGTTGCCGCTCCAGTTCCACGCGTTCTGCTGCCGGTGCGGGGCCGGCAGGGTCGTCTCCGCCGGACGCGTGGCGACGACAGGGGCGCAGGCCAGAGCCGCCGCCAGGGCGATCGCTGTGTGGTTCATCTGTCCCCCCGCCGCGGCGCGGGGCCGCCGTGCCGCAGGTAGATGGTTCCGCTGAATGATTCCAGGCTCATCCTGGCGCCGCCGGCGCCGACGGTGAATTCCCACTCCCGCGGATGCACCGGGCCGCCGTTCGGGTTGATGGTCATGGGCCAGTCCGACTCCATGTCGCCGCTGAAGGTGCTGACCGAGACGAGGGCGCTGAGGTCGCCCTCCGGCCGCACCGTCAGGTCGCCCGAGTGCGAGTGGAAGGCATAGCGCCCGCCGTCGTGGATCGGCCCCGAGAAGCCGATGTCGCCGCTCACCGTCTCGGCCCGGACATCCTGGCCGTCCACCCGGTCGAGGGAAACGTCGCCGGAGACGCTGCGGGCGCTCACATCGCCGTGCACCCCCCGCACGTCCACGTCGCCGCTGGTCGAGTTGATGTCCAGGTGGCCGCGGACGTCGCTCGCCTGCACGTCGCCGGACACGCTCTCGATCTGCACGTCGCCGTTGCCACAGCGCAGGGACACGCCACCCGAGATGGAGCCGAGGGTCGCCTCGCCGCATACGCCGTTCACGTCCACGTCTGCCGAGATTCCGTGCACTTCCACGGCGGTGTTGACCGGCACCGTGATGGTGAAGTCCACGTCGCCTTCGCCGCGCCGCGGGACCGTGCGCACCGCCACGCTGCTTTCCGAGGCGTCGATGTCCACGCGGGCGCCGTCGGCTTCCGCCACCACGCGGATCTGCGCGCGGGTCCACGACAGGACCTTGACGGTGCCCGACACGCTGTTGAGCTCGAAGCGCGCCCCGCTCCGAACCGCGATGGTGGTGTCCACGTCCTGGGCCTTGAGCGCGCGGGGTGCGAGCGCGGTCACGGCGAGAGCCAGCAGTGCGATGGTCGCTTTCATGATCTCCTCAGCTCGCCGCGGCGAGCGTCGTGACGCGGCGGAGAACCTCGAGCTTCCGCCCCAGCGCGTGCTCGAGATGCGTGTTCAGGTACATGCTGTTCGGATCCTGCGCGAGCGCCGCTTCCGCCTGGCGGATCGCGGCGTCGATGATGGCCAGGCTCTGCTGCACGGCGCGCACCGTGCCGGTGTCGAGCGTCGAGCGCCTTGCCGAGAGCGTGCTCTCCAAGTCCCGAATCGCCACGTCGTACGACTCGACGCCCTTGGCGGACGCCAGGCCGATCACCGGCCGGACCATGGCGGAGAGGGGCGCCGCCGCCACCGGCGCTGCCCGCTGCCCGGCGTGCGTGGCGAGCAGCGCGGCACCCGCCGACACCGACATCAGCACGACGGCGGCGGCCGCCAGCTGCGGAATCGAGAACGCGAAGCGCCGGCGCCGCGGCACCAGCGGCACCACCGCGGCACCCTCGGCCAGCCGCGCCGCGATGCCGGGCCACAGGTCGCGAGCCGGCGGGCGATCGTCGAGCGCGCCCGCGTGTCGCTTGATCGCGAGCAGGGCATCGTATGCCGCGCGGCACTCCGCGCACGCCGTGAGGTGCGCCTGGGCGGCATCGAGCGCCTCGCCCGAGACCTCGCCGTCGACCAGGGCCGACAACCGTTCGCCGAGGTGCGCGTCCATCGTCATCGCTCCAGCAAAGCGCGGAGCAGCATCCGCGCCCGGTGCAGTTGCGCCTTCGATGTTCCCGGCGTGACACCCGTCATCGTGGCAATCTCCTCGTGCTTGAATCCCTGCACGTCGTGGAGCACGAACACCTGACGCGCTCCCGGCGGCAACTTACCTATCGCACCCTCGAGGTCGAGTCCCGCGCCACCGCCCGACCGGACGCCCTCGACCAGCTCGGCGTCCACCCCGTCCTCGATGCGGCTTCGGGCGCTCGCCTCCCCGCGCCGCCAGTTGAGGATCGCGTTCACCGCGAGACGGTGCAGCCACGTGCCGAATGCGGCCTCGCCGCGGTACGTCCCCAGCCGCTCCCACGCCCGCACGAAGATGTCCTGCGTCAGCTCGTCCGGGTCTCCGTCGCCTCCCAGCATGCGCCGCGCCAGCGAGTGGATGCGCGCGACGTGCTGGCGGTAGAGCCGCTCGAATGCCCGCTGGTCACCCGAAGCGGCCAAGGCCACATCCGCCGCTTCGGATACGCCAGGGGCCGCGGACCTATCGGGCGTCGGTAGACGGCTCAAGCCGTCCTCCGGGCGGCGCAGCACCCTTTCCATTCACTCACTTGGACACGCGGCCCGAGCCTGGGGTTGGAAGGGTCGCTAGAGCTGCAGCGCCGCGACTCCCTGCATCTGCTTGAGCTTGCGATGCAGGGTCGAGCGGTCGATTCCGAGCACTTCTGCGGCCTTGAGCTTGTTGCCGTGCGTGGACTCCAGGACGCGCAGGATGTAGCGCCGCTCCACCTCGTCCAAGGGGAGGGTTGGCTCCTGCTCCAGCAGCCCCGCACCTGCCGCCGTCGGCGCGGCCTTGGTGATCTCGGGCGGCAGATCCCGCAGGGTGATGCTCTGGCCGCTCCGCAGGGCCAGGGCCCGGGCGAGGACGTTCTCCAGCTCGCGGATGTTCCCCGGCCACGCGTACGCCGTCAGAACGGCCACGGTTTCCGGGGCCAGCGCTGCCGTGGCCAGCTGGTACCGGTCGGCCAGGCGGCCCACCAGCTGCTCGGCGAGGGCGGGGATGTCCACCGGCCGCTCCCGGAGGGGCGGGATGTGGATGTGGACGATGTTGAGCCGGTAGAAGAGATCCTCGCGCATCCTTCCGGCGGCAACTTCCTCAGCCGGGTCGCGGTTCGTCGCGGCGATCACCCGTGCCGCACTCCTCCGGGCCTGGTTGTCGCCGAGCCGGCGGAACTCCCCGTCCTGGAGGAAGCGCAGCAGCTTGGGCTGCGTGGCGAGCGGCACCTCCGCGACTTCGTCGAGGAAGAGCGTGCCGGTGGTGGCCACCTCGACCAGGCCGGCGTGGTCGCGGTTGGCGTCGGTGAAGGCGCCGCGCTTGAAGCCGAACAACTCCGACTCCACCAGGTTGGGCGGCAGCGCGGCACAGTTCAGCGCCACGAAGTTCTCGCGACCGCTCGCCCCGTGGATGGCCCGCGCGACGACCTCCTTCCCGACGCCGGTCTCGCCGGTGATGAGCACCGGCGTGGTGCTCGGAGCCACCCGGATCGCGGTCTCGAAGATCTGCTGCATCTGGCGTGAAACGCCGACGACGTCGGAGGGCAGCCCCACCTTGCGCCGCAGCCGGGCCAGCTCGCGCCTGGTCTCGGTGGACTCGAGCGCTCGCCGGACGACGATCCGCAGCTCGGGCAGCTTGGTGGGCTTGGGGAGATAGTGATACGCGCCCGCGTGCAGCAGCTCCACGGCGGAGTCCACCGAGGCGAACGCGGTCATCACTACGAACGGGACCTCCGGCCAGCGCTGAGTGACGATCGCCAGAAGCCCGCGGCCGTCCATCCCAGGCATCATCAGGTCCGAGAGGACGATGTCGATCTCGCTGCCCTTTTCCAGTAGCTCGACGGCGTCGTCGCCTGAGCTGGCCTCGAAGGTCGCCCATCCGTCGGCCTGCAGAACGGCGACGAGGAGCTTGCGCTGCACCTCGTCGTCTTCCACCACCAGAATGCGTCCAGCCTCGGGCATCGCGACTCCAGGCGAGTGGGAGGTTGCACCAGCAAGTGTGGCGAAGAACGACAGCACTGGCAAGAGGGGAACGTGGTGCCAAGCGGCTCCAGCCGAAGCAGTTACAGCACCAGCGGCGCCAACTCCTGAAATGAGCTGAGGAAGTAGTCTGGTCGCTCGGCGGTGAGGACGGAGCGCTCGAACGGACCCCAGAGACAGGCGGCGGTGCTGGTGCCAGCGTCGCGGCCGGCGGCGATGTCGTGCGGAGAGTCGCCGACCATGAGGGCGGCGTTGGCCGGCTCGCCCAAGGCCGTGAGGGCTGCGCGGACCGGGGCGGGGTCAGGCTTGCTGGCCTCGAGGTCGTCGGACGTGACGATGGTGTCGAACAGCCCGTCGAAGCCGCACAGCTCGAGGCCGAGCTGGACCCCGTGCCGGTTCTTCGAGGTCACGATGCCGAGTTTGGCGCCGCGGTCCTTGAGGGTCCGGGTCGCCTCCACGGCGCCGGGAAAGCCGTGCACCATCTCGTCGTGGTGGGCGAGGTTCCACTCCCGGTAGGTGACGATCATGCGCTGCACTTCGTCCGGATCGTCGGTGAAGCGGCGGAACTGCACGCGCAGCGGCGTGCCGAGCCCCTTGATCCACTCGGAGTCGGGGAGGGTTTGGCCGCGGTGCACGCGCATCGTGTGGTGATACGACTCGATGATGAGTCGGGTCGAATCGATCAGCGTGCCGTCGAGATCGAAGAGAACCGCGCGGAATCGCATCCCGGGAAGATAGTAGGGAGATCGGCAGAGATCAGTGGAGTTGCGAGACGCCGAGTTGCGAGTGGTTGTGAGCGGCGTCTCGCAACTGCTCTGTCCACCTCACCGCCGCGCCCCGCGTTCTCCTCAGGCTGTAGGGCATCTCGTCGCCAGCGCGATGGCGGCGACCAGCACCAGTCGCGGCGTTCCATCGAGCGCGGGACCCGCTGGAGGTAGCGCGGGCGCAATGCGCTCGACGATGCGCGCGGCGAGGCCGCGTTCGCCGCCGTCGCGCAGCAGGCGTCCCAGCGTGCGCTCGAGCCCGGCCGGCAGCTCGCGCCGGAGCGCGGCCAGCGCGTCCGAGATGGTCGCGGTGGCCGCTGTGTCTCGCGCCTCTTCGGCGCGGTGGGCGGCGTGCAGCAAGGCGCGCAGCGCCTCGCGTCTGTTCGCGCCGGTCGCGTCGGCCCCCCGTCGCGCTGCGGAGAGCGCGAGCAGCCGGCTCCGCGCCTCGGGAAGCACCGATGCCAGGACGCAGGCAAAGTCGCTCGGCGCGGCGGGCAGGGCGCTGGCTGAGAGCGCGCGCGTAGCGAGGTCGCCGAGGGCGACCGCGTCGGTCCGCACCGCGCCGTTGGGCGCGACGACGAAGGGCAGTGGAATGCGCATGCCTCCCGGCCACTCCAGGGCCAGCAGCAACCCCGCCGCGGGCTCGCCCTGGTCGACCACCAGCCCCGCGGCGATCAGGGGCCGGCGGTGTCGCCGGCCCTGCGGCGGGCCGGCCACCATCCGCCAGCGGTCGGCCGCCTCGAACGGCTCCACGCGACGCCAGCTCTCCGACTCGAGTGCGGAGATCGATGGCCGGCCGCGACCAACCCACCAGAGCGCGGCCAACGGATCGGGCTCGATGCCGAGCGCGCGGGGCCCGGCCGCCAGCTTCGAGCGCAGCGTGCTCAGCACGCCCGTCAGCCGCCGGAAGCCACCCGCCGGCACGAGGTGCGCGAGCACGACCTCGCGATTCAGCGCGCCGAGCCGGTCCACGCGGCCGATGCGCTGCATCACGCGCACCGGGTTCCAGGGCAGGTCGTAGTTCACGACGGCGGAGGCATCCTGCAGGTTCATCCCCTCGCTGGCCACATCGGTTGCGACCAGCACGTCGGCCTCGAGCAGTGGATCGGCGCGTGCGCCGCGGGAGACGGGGGCGAAGGCGTCGAGAGCCTCCCGCCGGCTGAGCCGGTCTCGCCCGGCCCACGCCGCGCTCCCCGTGACCGCGAGGACGCGGAAGCGCTGCCGCAGGCGTGAGGCGACGTGCAGCGCCGTGTCGCGGTACTCGGTGAACACGATCGTACGGCGACCGGCGAGCTCTCCGGCGAGCAGGGCCTCGAGCGCCTCCAGCTTGGGGTCGCTCGTCGCGGCGGGGGCCTCGGCAATGCTCAGCGCCCGGTCGAGCGCGGCGCGGCGCTCGGCCAGGTCAACCGGTGGCGCAGCGTTTGGCACTCCCAGCAGCAGCGGCAGGAGCGAGAGCTGGGTGTCGTCGCCGTCGTGGCGCGGGAACAGCGCCTGGAAGTCGCGGCGCGTGAGCCGGCGTCCGGCCTCTGCGGCTGCGGACCACTCGGCGAGGTAGTCCCGATGGCGGCGCAGGCTGCGGGCGAGGGCCGTGCGGCTCGATTCGAGCCGGCGCAGCAGAGCCAGGTGGAGCAGGGCCGCCCCGCGCTCGAGATCAGGAGCCGTCTCGGCGATTTCCCCCAGCGCCGCGAGCATCGAGTCGAGTGCGCCCGCGTAGGTGGCCTCCAGGTCGTACTCGACGGCGGGAAGCAACCGGCGCACCGGGAATGAAGCGCGGAGGTCGGGAAAGCGCTCCTGAACCAGCCGCCGGCTGCGGCACACGGAGATGGCGGCGAGGGCGAGCGCGGCGCTGGTGTGGTCTGCCGCAGCGAGGGCGCCGGGCAGGTCGGAAACCCCGAACTCGCGGAAACGGTCGCGTCCCGCGAAGAGCTGAATCAGGGCGGCCAGGTCGGCCGGCGAGTTGTTGAACGGCGTGGCCGTGAGCAGCGCCACCCGGCGGCCGGCGGCGATCTCCGCCAAGGTGCCGTAGCGGCGCGTGGCGGGGTTTCGAAAGGCGTGCGCCTCGTCCACCAGCAGCAGCGAGACGCGATCCCCGAGCACGGGCGCTCCCCGGGCCAGGCGCGTATGCGTGTGGAGAGCCAGAGGAACACCGGTCTCTCGACTCGCCCGCATCCACTCGGCGCGCAGCGCTGCGGGCACGACGGCCACCGCGTCTCCGCCCTGTTCCCGCTCGAGGGCCGCGAGGGCGAGTGCGACGTACGTCTTGCCCAGCCCGACGCCGTCCGCCAGGAGCACGCCTCCGAAGCGTTGCAGGATCGCGCGGCACCGGCGCACTGCGTCGGCCTGATGGGGGAGGAGCCACTGCGGCGGCGGCTCGGCCGCGGACGGGGTATCGAGCGGGTCGAGCAGCCCCAGGAGCATCGCGCGGGCAGCTACACAGGGCGGCGCGATCTCGGCGAGCGTGAGCGCCGGGAAGAGGGGATCAGCAATGCCCGCCAGCGTCTCGGCGCAGAGTGTCGCCCAGGTACGTGAGTAGTTGGCTTGTCTCCGGGGCGAGGCCGAGGGCGAGCGCGGCGTGTGCGTCAAGGTCATTGGGATCCCAGCTCTCGCCTCGCGCGGCGGCGGCGGCGATGTCGGCGAGGCAGCGCACGTGATGGCTCTGGGGGTGCGGCGGCAGCGGCAGCGCGCCGACGGTGAGGGCGCTGAAGCGATAGGCACCGCCGCTGGCCCGCTCGGCGAGGGCCGCCGCGACGTTGCGGGCCGCTGCGCTGTTGAGGAAGCCGGCGAGCCAGTGAGCGGTGTACGCGTCGGGCACGGCGACGCCATAGCAGGTGTTGAGCGGGATCGGCGAGTCGGGCGCGTCGCGACACAGCGGTGCCGCCTCCAGGCGGAAGGCGATGTCGCGCCAGATCACCAGCCATGGGCCCCGCAGGATCTCGGTCCGGAACAGAGCCCAGGGCGCGGCATTCCGGGCATCCGACCGGCGCGCCAGGCGCGCGGCGAACGGCTCGAGGAACGTCGAGACGTCGTCCGGAGGCTGCTCGACCGGCGTGCCCCGGCAATCGATGGCTGCCAGCAGGACGTGGCTCGGCCGAATCACGAACGGTGAAACGTCCCGGCCCAGCACCGCCGTCCTGCGGCACGATGGCGGCAACTCATCCGCCCGCGCCTCGGTGCGGAGGAATATCTCGTTGGCGCCGGTCTTCACGCCGAGCGTGGGCCGATACACCGCGCCGAGGCGTGGGCCGGAGCGCAGCACCTGCCGGATGGCGCGGACCACGTCGCTCGGCAGCGCGAGCCAGGGAGCGCGGGAAGGCGCCTCGTCCAGACCGAGATCGCGTTGGGTGGTGATGCCGGCCACGATGCGGCCGGAGGCGCCAACCACGCGCACGTCCGCCGGCCCGTCGGAGGCAGGCGCCTCCTTGCGGAGCACCATCACGAGCGGAAAGACGGTGGCGGCGAAACCGCTGTCGGTTTCGTGCGCGCGATCGGTGAGTGCGACGACGGATGCCGTGCGGCGAATCAGCGCGCGCAGCGGTCCCGCATAGCCGGCGCGGAGCAGCTTGCTCGGGACCAGGAAGCCGACCACTCCACCGGGCCTGGTCAGGTCGAGCGCGCGCTCGACGAACGCCACCGACAGGTCGGGCAGATGGGCGAAGCCCTTGCGTTCGGTCGCGGCGCGGTACGCGAGGTATCGGCGGGTCAGCGCGCTGCGGACGGTGAGCGGGAGACGCTCGCCCCGGATCCACGGCGGATTGCCCACGACGACGTCGAAGCCCCCCTCGGCGAGCACCGGCGCGAAGTGCACCTCGTAGGCGAAGAACGGCAGCGCTTCGTCGGTCGTGATGCGGCGGCGGGCGGCCACGAGCTCGCGCCGCTCCCGGCGCCAGGACGCGATCCGGCGCGCGGCGCCCGCCGTGCGGTGCGGCCGCCGCCCGAACAGGTCCCGGCCGGTTGCAGCGGCGGCGTCGGCCAGGCGCGCCGTGAGTGTCGTGATGCCCGCGTCGGCTGCCTCGAGCGCGAGCGCCCGCTCGTCGGCGCGGATCGCGTGGGCCAGCGCGGACTTGTCTCTTCCCGTCGCACCGAAGTAGGCGAGCCTCCGCTCGGCGACGGCCTGCACCCGGGCCGCTGCCGGGCTGTGAAGCTCCCGCGCTGCCTCGAGAGGCGAGAGGAGACTGTCACCCTGCCGGAGGTTCTGATCCAGGTTGGGCAATGGCGCGACGTCTTCGAGCCGCGCGTCGTCGTCCACCAGCAGTGCAAGCCAGAGTCGCAGCTCCGCGAGCCGCACCGCCATCGGGTCGAGGTCCACCCCGAACAGGTTGTCGCGAACGATGGCGCGCCGCCGCTCGGCGGGCCGCTCGAGCGGGCAGAGCGCCGCTCGCGCCTGCTCCAGCTGTGCCAGCACTTCGAGCAGGAAGGCGCCGGAACCCACGGCCGGATCGAGCACCCGGATCTGCCGGACCGCCGCCGCGTCGCGATGTGCCAGGGCGGTGGCGAGCGCCCGGCCGACGACGTCGCGGAGCAGGTGACGCGGCGTGAAGTAGGTGCCGCGGTGCCTCCGCTGGTCCCGAGCCATCAGCCCCTCGAACACGCGGCCGAGCATCTCGGGATCCACGGCGTCGGCGTCGTCGCGCTCGCGCACGGTGAAGTGGAACCGCTCGAACAAGTCATCGAACAGGGCGCGCCAGGTCTCGTTATCCAGCATCGCGCGCGGAAAGCGGCGCTCGATGGCGTGGCGCTCGAACAAGCCGCCGTTGAGGAACGGCAGGTCGCCCAGGGCCAGCGCGGCGCGCGTGCGCCGGTGCGGGGGCGCGTTGAGCGCGCCGAAGCAGAGGGGCTCAAAGACCGAGCGGTGAAAGGGGTGGCCGCGACCGAGCGCTGTGTCGAGAAGCGACGGTAGGAAGTCGCTGCGGCCGGCGAGCCACCCCCGGCCCTGCACGAAATAGAGGAACAACACTCGCGTGAGGATCACGAGAGCGAGATCGCGCCGTTCGCCGCTGGTGGCTCGCGGCATGTCCGACAGCCGCTCCGCCGCGAGGGCGTGAAACCGGGAGAAGTCGCTGAAGAAGCGACGGGTGAGCCCTTCCTCCTCGAGCACGTCGGCGGCGCGCACCGCCAGGGCGACCGGCGTGTCGTGCGGCCCCGCCGCGAGGCCGCCGACGATGTCGGCCGAAACGGGGCTGGGCTGGCGCAGCGCGACGCGGAGCTGGCGCGCGGCGATGCCCCCGTTGCGTGGCGCGACGGCGGCCACCGCGAGCGTGGTGGCCCGCGCGTCCAGCACCAGGAGGAGGTTGTGGTCGCCGGGGGTGGCCCGTGCCAGGCGCTCCGCCGCCGCGGCCACCTGGGAACGGGAGGGCGTATCCGCGACCACGCCGTAGACAATGAACGAGGCGTGCCGGCCCACGATCGCGGCCCGGCGAGTGGCGAGCCCCGCGCCGTCGAGGCCGAGCCTCGCCCGGGCCGCGGCGTTGAGCTCGTCGCCGCCCGCCGTGTAGCCCAGTGCGGCGGCCAGCTCCAGCAGGTCGTCGAGCGATGCGAGGCGGGCGAGCAGTTGCGGCGCGATCGCCACCCGGTGCGCTCCGGTGAGGAACGGCGCACACGATGGCAAAGACAACGGCCGGTGTGGTCACCGGCCGTTGCACTGCGGAGCGATTTGTTGCGCGGGCCGGACAGCCCGCTCGCGGCGTGGGGCCTGGCTACGTGTGCCCGCCGCGCTCCAGCGCGCCGCCCTCCCGCCGATCGGCCTTGAGGAGGAGCAGCGCGAATACGAAGCCGCACGCCCCGAGCGACGCGAACATCACCATGCTCGCCTCGTAGTTGTGCGTCGCCACGCGCAGCCTCCCGTTGAGATACGGGAACAGCGCCAGGCCCGCGTTCTGAATCATCGTCATCAGGCCGAACGCCGTGCCGACGACGTTCTTCTCGACGATGAGCGGCACCGACGGCCACATCGCCGCCGGCACCAGCACGAACGACGCCCCCAGCAGGATCATCGGCAGGTAGGGCGGCAGCATGGTGTAGGCCAGCACCAGGTAGCACGGGATCATCAGCAGCGCGCCCAGCACCATCAGCGATGCCCGCTTCCCGATCTTGTCCACCAGCCCGCCCGCGAACGGCGCGAAGCACATCGAGGCGAAGATGATGATCGAGGTCGTGCCCCCCGCCGTCGAGAACATGTGCAGGAAGTCGTTGAAGACGGCACGGATGAAGCTGCCGCCGCTGTCCACCGTGAGCGGCAGCCCCCACTTGTCGTGGAACAGATCGGTCGAGAGCGCCGTGAACGGGAAGATCGCGGAGTAGAACGTCGCGCACAGCGCCACCACGTACCAGTACGAGTGGCCGAACTTCTTGACGTCGGCGAACACGATCTTGTCGCCGGCGCCGGCTTCCGCCAGGCCGAGCGCACGCTCGCCGTGCTTGTCCATCGCGAAGTAGACCAGGTTGCAGACCAGGCTGAAGACGCACAGCCCGGCCGCCACCCACAGCGCCGCATCGACACCGAACCGGCTCGACACCGACGAGATGCCGTTGAAGCTGAAGAGCGTGCCGAGGCGCATGATGGCGAGCGTGATGCCGAAGCTCAGCGCCAGCTCGCGTCCCCGGAACCAGCGCGCCAGGATCGCGCTCTGCGCCACGATCAGCGACTCGGAACCGGCACCGAAGATGAACCGCCCGACGGCCGCGACCGTGATGCTCGGCGCGAGCGCGACGACACAGGCTCCGAACACCACGAGAAAGGAGAGAATCAGGCTGGCGAGCCGCGTCCCGATCCGGTCGATCATCAGGCCGGCGAGCAGGACGCAGATGATGGCCGCCACGCTGTAGATGGTATAGAGCCCGCCGATCGCACTCTGGTCGGTGTGCCAGGCCTTCATCAGCGTGGGAGCCATCGCCCCGATGCTGTCGTAGGCGAAGTAGCTGCCGAAGGGCAGCAGCCCCACGAACAGCAGCACCGTGTACCGGTACGCTCCCCGGGACGGGTGAAGCCAGCCCACCTCGGTCTGCATCGCGTCGGTCATTTACCCCCCGAACCGGTCGAACAGCATGGTGACATCATAAACTCATCATCAGGGCAGAAGCGGCATTGCGAATGGTCTTTCTCACTTCATCACCTCACCACATCATCACCTTCATCACCTCCCCGTCACTTCTCCCCCATCACCTTGATAATCACCCTCTTCTTTCTCTGTCCATCCCACTCCCCGTAGAACACCCGCTGCCACGGGCCCAGATCCATCGCCCCCTGGGTGATGGGCACGATGACTTCGTGCCCCACCGTCATGCTGCGGAGGTGCGCCGCCGCGTTGTCCTCCCCCGTCTCGTTGTGGTGATAGCGGGAGGGGTCCCAGGGCGCCACCGTGTGCTCGAGCCAGTGCAGGATGTCCTGCCACAGTCCGCTCTCGTGGTCGTTGACGAACACCGAGGCGGTGATGTGCATGGCCGAGACCAGGACGAAACCGTCGGTCACGCCGCTCTTTTCGACCTCGCGTGCGACCTCGTCGGTGATGTCGATGATCTCCTGGCGCTGCCTGGTCTGGAACCAGAGGTAATGGGTGTGCGCTGTCATGGCCGTTCCGGCGCCCGGGGGTGGAGGATTGCTCCGGGGCCGCCTCGAATGCGAGATTCACCGCACTCCAACGGGGAGTCTCCACGGTGTCGAATGCACAGGGCGCTCCGCGCTGGGCGCTGATCCTGGGCGTCTCCAGCGGCTTCGGGGCGGAGTGCGGCATCGCACTCGCGGGCGCCGGCTTCGAGATCTGCGGCGTCCACCTCGACCGCAAGGCGTCGCTGCCTCAGGTCGCGGAGGTGAAAGCCGCGATCGAGAAGCTGGGGCGCCGGGCGCTTTTCTTCAACGTCAACGCGGCCGATGCCGAGAAGCGCAAGGAAGTGCTCGACTGCCTCGAGGCGGAGCGGGCCGACGTCGGCGTGCTGCTGCACTCGCTGGCCTTCGGGGCGCTGAAGCCGTTCGTCGGCGACGATACGATCAACGAGCAGCAGATGGACATGACCCTCACCGTCATGGCCCACAGCCTGGTCTACTGGACGCAGGACGCGTTCCGCCGCGGACTCGTCACCACGGGCGCCCGCATCTTCTCGATGACCTCGTCTGGCTCGACGCGCGCTATCGCCTCCTACGGCGCGGTGTCGGCCGCCAAGGCCGCCCTGGAGTCGCATACCCGCCAGCTGGCCTACGAGCTGGCGCCGCACGGGATCGCCGTGAACGCCATCCGGGCCGGGGTGACCGACACGCCCGCGGCGCGGAAGATCCCCGGGAGCGACAAGCTGTTCGAGGGCGCGGCGAAGAAGAACCCGTCCAGGCGGCTCACCTTGCCGCGGGACGTGGCCGGCGCGCTGGTGGCGCTGTGCCAGCCCGGAGCCGGGTGGCTGACGGGGAACGTGATCAATGTCGATGGAGGCGAAGAAATCTCAGCGGGCTGAGCGCTCGTCGAGGAGCTTCAGCTCCGCTTCGATGCCGTCGAGCTGCCCCAGCAGCTCCTGGACATGGTCGGTCGTCGGCACCGGCACGCCTTCACGGCTGAACATGGTGGCCACCAGCGCGTCGGTGTACCCCACGACCGCGTTCGCCACTCCGCGGTCGACGACCCGGTTGAGCCGGAGCAGAGTGGGGAGTTGCTGCCGGGCCGGCAGGGCCACGAAGATGTCCGCGATGTCCCGGGTCAGGAGTTCCCGGAGGTACAGCATCTCCTCGACCACTTCGCCAGCCGACAGGCCACGGACCGCCGCCAGGCGGCCGTACAGCTCGGTGGCCGCGAACCAGGTTTCGTCGGTCTCCCGGCGGAGGGGGCCGCTCATGTGGGCGAGGAGATCCACGATCAGCTTGAGGAGGCGCTCGGTGGCTGGAAGCCCCAGGACGACGGTGCCGGTCTGGCGCTCTTCGATGAACCCGGCCCACTTGGCGACCAAGCCGTCCCGCAGGGAGACGATGCGGCGCCCGACCGCGACGAGCGAGGGGGCTGACGTCCGCACAGGATGGGTAGTCACCGGGGAGGGAAACTAGTCCCATGGGCACCCCCAGGCTAGCGTCAGTGCGACTGGCCGGGCACGACGGGGGCCCGCTCAGAGTCGACGTCCGGAGCGGAGCTAAGCCGGGCGACGCGCGGCCGGCCGTCGTCATCTGCCACGGCTTCAAGGGATTCAAGGACTGGGGCTTCTTCCCGCGGGCCGCCGACCGCCTGGCCTTGGCCGGCTTCACGGCGGTGTCGTTCAACTTCTCCGGCAGCGGCGTAGGCCAGGACGGCGAGTCGTTCGACGAGCTGGAGCGCTGGGGCCGCCAGACGATCAGCGGCGACCTGGCCGACCTGGCGACGGTGGCGGACTACGTGGCCGAACTGGGCGCCCCGTGGATCGGGCTCCTGGGCCACAGCCGCGGCGGCGCCACTGCGCTGCTCCACGCCGCCCGCGATCCACGGGTGAAAGCCCTGGCCACCTGGGCCGCGGTGTGCCGTTACCTGTGGTGGTCGGAGGAGGACATCGAGCGATGGCGGCGCGACGGAAGGCTCGACGTCGTCAACCAGCGCACCGGGCAGGTGCTGCCGATTCAGCGGGACCTGCTCGACGACCTCGAGGCCAACGCCGGCGGGACACTGGACGTTCTCGGCGCGGCATCGCGGCTCCGCATCCCCTGGCTGATCGTGCACGGCACGGCCGACGAATCGGTGTCCACCGACGACGCCAGGAGACTGAGCGTGGCCTCCCGTTCGGGCGGCGGGCGCAGTGAGCTGCTGCTGGTCGAGGGGACCGGCCACACCTTCGGCGTGCGACATCCGTGGGCCGGCAGCAGCGCCGAGTTCGACCGGGTGCTGTCGTGCACGGTGGAGTTCTTCTCCGCCGCGCTGAGCTGAGGCGGGAAACGAAGCGGCCCGGGCGGAGTTGCCCGGGCCGCTCGGCGGCTGCGTGGGTGTGACCGCGTCTAAAAGCCCGCTTCCCTCAAGTCCTCGAGGTCCCGCTCCCTGGGCAGGGAGACACGAGCGAGCAGTTCTTCCCGACGCCGCTTCCACAGCAAGCCGGCCGCAGCTAGAGCTGCGACGGCCAACAGGCTGACACCGAAGATGCGGATACACCCTCCAGGACTGAGTTCTTACTAATCTAAACACCCGCGCAAGAGGAAAAGTTTCGTCGAACTTGTCGCTCGCGGTGCCGGCGGTGATACTTGCCGAGGAGCGTAAGCTGGATCACACATCAACGCTAAGGGTTCCCATAGTGCCGCGTCCCGGGCGCCGATTCTCAGCGTGCAGCCGCAGCAACTAGCGGGGTTCACCGAGCGCCTCCGCGCCGTCCTGGCGTCCCGCACCGCGAAGCGCGTCGAGCGGCCGGAGGCGAGGCGGGCTGCGGTCGCTGCGCTGGTCACCGCCGGTGGGGACCCCGCGATCCTGTTCATCAAGCGCCGGGAGCGCGTGGGAGACCCGTGGTCGGGCCAGATGGCCTTGCCGGGAGGGTTCTCGTCTCCGGCCGACGGGTCGCTCGAGACCACCGCGCGCCGCGAGACTGAGGAAGAGACCGGCATCGCGCTGGCCGACGCAGGCGTCCTGCTCGGCGCCCTGGACGACGTGAGTCCGCGCACACCGTATCTCCCGCCGCTGGTGGTGACGCCCTACGTCTTCCTGGTGCCCGGGGAGCTGGCCGCCGAGGCCGGCCCCGAGGTGAAGGCGGCGGTCTGGCTCAAGGTGCGCGAGCTGTTCGACCCCCGGCTGAGGAAGCCCGTCCGCCTCAGCTTCGCGGGTGCGGTGCGGGAGTTCGAGTCGATCGTCGTGGGGGACTACACGATCTGGGGGCTCACCGAGCGGGTGCTGCAGCAGCTCCACCAGGCGGCGGGGATCTAGCCGCTCGCGGGGCCGGGCCGGCTCCGGGTCAGGCTTTGCGGGCGCGCTCCATGGCTTGCAGGATCGCCGCGAGACGCCGGTCGCGGGAATCCCTGATCGATTCCAGGTTGGCGCCGTAGGCCCGCTCGATCTGGCCGGTCAGCGCCTGGATCTGTTCCGGCTCCAGCTTGGTCCACTGCGCCAGGCTCCCCCACCATCCCTCGAACGAGACGAGCAGCTGGTCGAGGAACGCCTTGACGCCGCCGTCGCCGGCACCGAGGTGGTAAGTGAGATGCGGGCCGGCCGCCGCCCAGCCCAGCCCGGGTCCCAGCGATACCGCGCGGTCGATGTCGTCCACGTCGATGACCCCCGACAGCACCAGGTCGATGCACTCGCGCCACACCGCGGCCGCGATGCGGCCGACGGCGTTGCCGGGCACCTCGCGCTTCAGGACGATGGGGATCCGGTCCAGGGCGCGGAGCCACTCGCGCACGCTTTCGACGGCGGGCGCCGCGGTGAACTTGCCGGGCACGACCTCGACCAGCGGAATCAGCTCGGGCGGATTCAGCGGATGGGCGACGAGACAGCACTGCTGGTCACGGGCGTGGGCGGCGATCTCGGTGATCGGCAGCCCGCTCGAGGACGACGTGATGATCGCCCCCGGCCGCACCACCTGGCCGAGGTTCTCGAAGACGCGCTGCTTGGCGTGCAGATCCTCCTGCACCGACTCGATGACCCAGTCCGCGTTGCCGCAGGCGTGGAGCAGCGAGCGGCCCAGCCTGATGCGGCGCAGTCCCCGCTCCACGGCCTCGGCGGAAGCGCGGCCCAGCGCGGCAAGGGCCCGGGCGCGCCGCTCGATCTCCCCCGTGGCGCGGTCGGCCACGCCGGTGTCGGTGTCGATGAGCGTGCATTGCCATCCGGCCGACGCGCACAGCGCGGCCCAGCCGCGGCCGATGGTTCCGGCGCCGACGATGGCAACTCTGGGTGGTACGGGCTCTGGTCCGGTCATCCGCGCAGGAAACTAGGGGCGGAAATCGCTCTCCGTAAGCCACGCGCCGAACAGCTGCCCGAGCAGGAGGGCGTGGACGGGCGCCAGCGCGACATCGCGGTAGACCTTGATCGGCGGGTCGGCGGGGAGGCCCACGGTGGTTTCACCCCGGCCCGCGCCCGGCGCGAGGTTCACGGTCAGGTGGAGCGTTTCGGCGCTCCCCCAGCCGGGCACGAGCGCCAGCGCCACGGCGAGCGGGTCGTTGATCACGGCGCCCGCAAGCCCCTCCTGGTGGTGGTGGAAACGGACGTAGAAGCCCAGCAACCGGCCGAACCACTGGGCCTCGGGGTCAGGGTGGTTCGCCAGCCGCTCGACGCCGGCCGCCGTGATGACCAGGCGGCGCGTCACGTCCAGCCCGACCAGCTCCGTCCCCAAACCGGCGGCGAAGACCTCGGCCGCAGCCTCCGGATCGCACCACACGTTGAATTCGGCGAGCCCTCCGGAATTGCCCGCGGCCGCGATGTTTCCCCCCATCGCGACGTGCCGCGTCACCCGCGAACGCAGGAACGCAGGGTCCCTGCGCAATGCCAGCGCCAGGTTGGTGAGGGGGCCAAGGGTCACCAGCGTCACCGGCTCGCGTGCGGCCCGGAGCGCGTCGAGGATGCTGGTCGCGGTCGCGGCGACCGGCTCCGGGGGTGCGGCGTTGTGGTCGCCCAGTCCCTCCGAGCCATGCGTCTCCTTGGCGGTCACCAGCGGCCGCACCAGCGGGCGGTCGGAGCCCGAGAAGACGGGCACCGGGCATTTGGCCCGCGCCAGCACCAGGCGCGCGTTCCGCGTGGCGCGATCCAGCGTGGTGTTTCCGTACGTGACCGAGACGGCCAGGAGGCGTGAGCCGGGAGCGCGCGCGGCGAGGATCAGGGCCAGCGCGTCGTCGATGCCGGGATCGGTGTCGATGACCAGCGGGAGCGTCACGTGCCCGCGAACAGCACCCGTGCCAGGAGGGCCAGCTCGGGCTGGGCGCCGGGGACCCAGCAGATGTCGTTGATCAACGCGGAGGGCAGGCTGGTCCCGCCGATCCGCCGGGCCAGCCTCGGCACCTGGGCCGCGTCGATGACCCAGGCGTCGACGTGAGGACTCGCGATCGCCATCTGGAGGGCGAGTCTCGCATCGGCGGCGCAGTTGGCGCAGGTCGAGCTGACCAGCATCCGGACGGTGACGCGGTTCCGGAGCTCCGCCAGGACCTTCACGGTGGCCGGGGCGAGCCCGGTCTCGCCCCGCGAGACGTCGATGATGGCGTTGACGAGGATGGGCACCTCGTACCCCGCCGGCGCGCCGGCCAGATGCACCCCGCCTTGCGCGTTGCCCCGGAGCGTGATGACGGAGGGCGAATCCTCGTCCAGATCGGGCAGGCTCGGCGCGGGGGCGGAAACCACCCGGAGCCTGCGTGACAGGGCCGCCAGCTCGCCTACGAGGTCGGCCGTGCGGCGCGCCGCCCCCATCCCCTCTTCGTCGTGGGGATGGGGGGGCAGCGACAGCGTGATCTCTACGTCACCGGTGAGCTGCTGCTCGAAGGCGCGCGCCAGTCCGAGGCGGTCGATGTCCGGAAGGATCGGTGGCGCGTTCACGTCCCTACTTCTTCAACCCCCCGTGGGCGTCGATGTACTCCTGCCGCCGTGCATCGGCCGCGTTCAGGTAGTTGAGCTGGGCCCGCAGCACGCGCTTGATAAGGCCCTCGATGAGGAGGGAACGGTCCTTGGGAGCCGTGCGGCCGGTGATGATGTACCGGTCCCACCAGGAGGTGAGCCCGTCGTGCACCCGCGCCAGCGCCCTCCCCTGGTAGAGGTTGAAGGTGTCGAGGCTCGCCCGGATCTCGGGATCGCTCCGGTCCTTCACGTAGTTCCACACCTGGGCGGCGGGGATGGTGTCGAAGTCGATCGCCACGCCGAGCTTGTGCAGCCGGGGCACGGCGATCTCGCGGGTCAGCCGGTAGATGGTCGCGCCGTCCTGGTAGCTCGAGTCGATGATGGTGCCGGCGATCAGGCTGCCGTACGGCGGGTACCAGTACTTCGCCGCGTTGGAGATCACCGCCCCGTCGAGCACCCGCTTGAACATCGGGTCCCCGTTCCGCAGCGCATCGAGCACGCCGCGCATCGAGGCGGAAATGGAGTCCCGCTTGCCGAGGGAATCGAGCCGCCAGGCCTGCTGGAGCTCGACCTGGAAGAGCTTCTCCGAGAACGTGTGATGGTTGGTCAGGATGTCGATGCCGATGCTGTTGCGCGACGGCGTCGCGCCGAACAGGCCGAACACCGTCTTGAAGCGGCTCATCCAGTACTGCATGGTGGCGTCGGTATAGAACTGCTCGATCCCCGCCTGCAGCGTGTGGATCGGGTTGCCGACGTCGGCGATGTAGTGCATCGCGTTGCCGGCGTAGAGGTCGCTCAGCATGTCGGAGCCCGAGCCACCGCTCAGCATCGCGAGGTAGGACAGATCGGTGTACATCTGCGCGTTCGCCTCGGCATACGACTCAACCGAATCGGTCGGGAAGCCGATGGCGATCACGAAGTTCCACGGCGCCATCGTCAGGACGCCGGTCTCGCTCGAATGATGCTCGTGGTTGAGCCCGATGTGCGCGTGCGACTGGCTCGACAGGCCGGTCAGCCTGCCCCAGTTCAGCGTCATCGGATCGATCGGCACCGTGTCACCTTGGGCCGTCAGCACGACCCGGCCGTCGGGGTTCCGGAAGAGCCGGTCCTGGTTGCGCCGGTCGATGTCGGCGTAGACGGACCCCATCTCCAGCGCGGTGGCGATGCTGACCTTCTGGCCCGGCTGGTACGGCGGTGTGGGATCCTGCGCGATGTCGGCCCTGGTGCGCGCGCCGTAGACGGCCGCGAACGGATCCACCCCGAGCACCTGCGCCTCGGGGTTCATCATCAGGAACACCTTGAAGGCCTTGGCGTCGAAGGCGGCGGCGTTCGGGTAGCGCTTAAGGAACGCCCGGTGGATCCCGCTGTCCTTGACCGCGACCGCCCGGTTGTAGAACCAGAGGCGGAAGTGCGCCAGGTCGGCGTCGTTCAGGCCGGAGACCATCGTCGTCTTGATGGCCGGCGAGAGCTTCGGATCGAGGCGGCTGATGACCTCGATGGGGACGATGGCGTGGACCCAGACTCCGTACGCCAGGGCCGCCGCCGGCGCGGCCAGGAGAGTGATGACCACGGCGAGGCGCGCGAGGCGTGAAGACCGTGCGGACATGTGCTCCTCCCTAAGACTGAACCAGCGGTACGCCGAGGTTTCCAGCAATCGGCGTACCAGCGATCCCGCTCGAGCCGGACGGCGCGGGAGGACGGCCGTCCGACGGCTGACTAGAAAGTGCTGCATATCGGCGCGAAGCGCCAATCCGCCCGCCCCGGGTGGGCGGTCGCCGCCGGCAATCTGGCGAAGCGGGCTGAGCCGCCCTAAGTTGACCCCCATGGCCGACTACGAGCAGTTCGCGAGTGGCGAGGGGCGACGGATCCTCGTGGTGGACGACGACGAGGCCGTCCTCAAGGGGCTGAGCGACTACTTCTCTCGCCTGGGTTACGAGGTCATTCGGGCCGCTACGGGCAAGCAGGGGCTCTCGGGATTCAAGTCGCAGGACCCCGACGTGACGATCCTCGATCTCCGGCTCCCGGACATCGACGGGATGCAGCTCCTCCAGATCATGCGCGAGAAGAAGGCGCTGGTGATTCTCCTCACCGGCTACGGCGACATCCCCACCGCCGTGCGCGCGATGCAGCTCGGCGCCGAGAACTTCCTCACCAAGCCGGTGGACCTGCCGCACCTGGTGGCGACCGTCGAGCGGGCGATCGAGAAGCTGGACCTCAGGCGCGAGAACGTGCGGCTGCGGAAGATGATCCCGACCACGCGCCGCCGCGTGATCCAGGCGATCGGAGCGCTGGTGCTGGTGGCGGCCTCGCTGCTCCTGGGTCGCTGGGTCGGGACGATGGGCAACGCCCGCCCCTCGCTCCCGTCGATCGCGCCGATTCACACTGCGGCCCCGCGGAGCGACACGGCCGGACCGCGCTCCAGCCAGGAGCAGGGAGCGCCGCGGGCCGAGGCGCCCCCCCGGCGCTGACTCGCATCCTCGGCCCCTGGGCGGTGCGCCCGCCGTTTCGGGCCGCGTCGCTGCCGTCCGCCCATCACGCTCGTGAGCATCGACACAGTATGATGACACTCACGCGATACCATTCCTCTCGATTGTCCAGCGTTCTTGTCGCGGTTGTGCTGGGCGGCTGTGCCAACGAGTCCGCCCGGGCGCCGAATCCCACGGGCTACGACTGGCCGGACGCTTTCACCTACCGGGTCGAGTACGTCGCGGAATCGGTGCGCGATACGCAGCTCGTTTCGCGCTACGACGAGACGAAGCTCCTGCGCTTCGTGGTGCGGGACGACCGCTACCTGGTGTGGAATGACAGCATCTCGAAGGTCCAGTTGATGCCGGGCTCAGGATCTCAGCGGGGGCGCCTGTACACGGAGGACACGCTGCACTCCTACGTGCGGCTCACCCGGCTCGGCGAGTTCAACGACGTCGAGCCCGCCTGCGATCCGTCGCTCCCCGCCTGCCATGACGCGCTGCCGTCGGCGCTTCCGCTGGAGTTGCGCCGCGTGATTCCTCGGCTGCCCGTATGGTGGCCGCCCAAGGGCCACGAGTGGGTGGACACGCTGCCATTCGACGACCTCCCGCGGCCCGATGCGGCGCGGGGGGTGCTGATTACCACGTACCGCGATCTGCGGGACACGGTGCTCGCCGGCGGGAAGTACTGGCTCGTCACCTGGAAATCGGTGAGGCTGGCGGCGCGTCCCTCGGGCGGCTCAATGGTGCCCGATCCGACGGTGGAGGAGTACGGAGAGGTGTTGGTGGACAAGGCGCGGCTCGTTCCGGTGTTCGCGGGCTGGTACGGCGCGCTCGCCGCACCGCCGGCGCTGCGGGCCGTGGGCGTGACGGCGACGGCGTTCCGGGGCCGGGCCTGGATGGTGGGCAGCGCGATCGATTCGGCCATGGTGAGGGTGAGTCGATGAACGCCTCGGCCGTGGTGGTGCTCGAGCGGCTGCTGGTCGCGCTGATGATCGGGATCCTGATCGGCCTCGATCGGGAGCGGGCGGAAGTGCGAAAGGCGCGCCAGATCTTCGCGGGAGTGCGGACGTTCCCGCTGGTGGCGCTGGCGGGGGCGATCCCGGTGGTGCTGGTGGACCGCGTCGGGCCGTTGCTGCTGGCGATGAGCCTGCTCGCGATCGCCGCGATCGCCGTCGTGTCCTATGTTCGCTCCTCGGCGAGCGGGGACATCGGCGCCACGACCGAAGTGGCGGCGGTCGCGACCTTCCTGCTGGGGTCGCTGGCGGGCGCCGGCGAGTTGGTCGTCGCGGGCGCCTGCGGAGTTGCGGTCGCGGTCCTCTTGGTGGCGAAGCCGAAGCTCGAGGCGTTTTCTCGGGCACTCACGCCCGAGGAGCTGACCGCCGCCCTGGAGCTGGCCGTCATCACGGTCATCGTCCTGCCCCTGCTGCCGAACCGCGGGTATGGACCGTGGCACGTCCTCAACCCGCGGGAGATCTGGCTGGTGGTGGTGCTGGTCACGGCCCTCTCGTTCGTGGGGTTCGTGGCCATGCGGCTGCTGGGCGAGCGGCGTGGCATGCAGGTGACCGGAGCGGTGGGCGGCCTGGTGTCGAGCACGGCGGTGACGATGGCGATGGCGGAGCGGTCGCACGCGGACGCGGGGCTGGCGCGGCCCGCGGCGACGGCGGCGGTCGTGGCCTCGTCGATCATGCCGCTCAGGGTGGCCGTGCTGGCGGGAGCGGTGAACGCGGGCATCCTGCCACGGCTCCTGCCGGTGGTCGCGGCGATGACCCTGGCCGGGCTGGTCGCCGCCTGGGTACTCTCGCGACGGCGGCCGGACGAGGCGTCGGAGTCGGGCTCCACCATCCGGAACCCGTTCAGCGTCGTGGCCGCGCTGAGCTTTGCCGCGATCTACGGCATCGTCCTCTTGGTAGTGCACGGGGCCGGCGAGTACTTCGGAGCAGGCGGCACCTATGCGGCGGCCGGCCTCTCCGCGGTCGCGGACGTGGACGCAGTCACGATTGCGTTCTCGCGTTTAGGTCCCGGGTCCTCCGCCTGGCAGATGCCGGCCGCCGCGGTGGCCGTGGCGGCGGTGACGAACACGCTGGTGAAGCTGGGCATCGCGGTAGGGATGGGCGCGGGGCGGTTCCGGCGCTACGTCGCGCTGTCGCTCGGGGCGATGGCGGTGGTGGGAGCCGGGGCTGGGGTCGTCGTCTACATGACGCTGTGACGTGACCGGCGGCCCCGGCGCGCGGGGCTAGCCGTTCTTGGGTTCGTCCGACTCCCACAGCCCGGTCATGTCCATCTGCCAGCTGGCGGTCCTGCGCTCCGGCGGCAAGTTCGCCCGGTACATGATGACCTTGGCGCGCTCGAGGGTGATCAATCCTCCGTCGATCATCCCATCGATCTCGGGCAGGATCGCGGTGATCCGCTCCTCCGTCTCCACGCACTCGATCACGATGGGAAGGTCGAGCGACAGCACCTCGATGCGGTCGGTCCTGAGGTGCGCCGTGGCGCCGAAGCCCATCACCGCGCGCAGCACTGTCGCGCCGGCGTAGTGCCGGGCGCGGAGCAACTCGACGATGGCCTCGTAGAGCGGCTTGCCCTGGTACTTGTCCCGCTCGCCGATGTGGATGCGCATCAGGACGCGTTCACCTTTGAAGCCGTGCACGGTCTATAGCCTCCGTCGCAGGGTGAGCACCTCTCGCGCCAGGCCCATGCCGAGGAACGTGGCCGCCACCGAGAGCACCAGGCTGAGGCCCACGTACCACGCGGCGCGATGGTAAGCCCCTTCTTCGATCAGCGCCACGGTCTCGTAGCTGAACGTGGAGAATGTCGTGTACCCGCCGCATAGGCCCGCGGTGAGCAGGGCGCGGATCTCGGGCCCGACGGCGTGGGTCGCCAGGGTGTAGCGGAGGATGAAGCCCAGCGCCAGGGAGCCGCTGACGTTGATGGCGAGGGTGCCCACGGGAAACAGGGACCCGGTCTTCTGCTGGATGAATGTGCCGAGCAGGAAGCGGATGACGCCGCCGGCTGCGCTTCCGAAGGCTACCCAGGCGTACAACGGCACAAAAAAGACCCCCACCGACGGCGTGTCAGGTAGGAGTCATCAGCGAGGAACTCGCGGTTTCGGGTGAACTCCATCACCCCGCGGCCGAGCCGCGCGATTTCTGCGGCTGCAAACTATCAACTTCCTGCTGCCCTGCAACTCTGCAACCCTGCAACTCTGTGCTAGTACGCCCTCACGTCCCGGATCTGGTCGAGGCGGACGACCATCCGCTCCCCGCTGTCCCTGCGCCGCGCCTCCAGGTACGGCGTCCCGCCCTCCCGGTACCAGGTGCGCGGCAGGACCTCGACGGGCCCCTGATCCAGCACCAGCTGCACCAGTCCCCGGAGGATGATGGCGGCTTCGAGCTTGTGGTGGAGGTGTGGGGAAAGGGGGCCTCTGGTCGTGGATGGGGTCACGGCGACGAGGGCCATAGAGCTTGTCTCCCTGCCTCAAGCGGTTCGGTGGGCGGCGCGCAACGCCGCGGATATTGCATAGATACGCGCAGCAGGTCGGTGAGGTTGGTCACCGCGTCCCGGCCTGTCTCGCGCCTCGGGGGCGGGACACTATACTTCCCCCACCATGGTCAGGCTCGCCGTCGTCCAGTTCAAGCCCGCCAAGGGCGAGTACGCCACCAACGTCAAGCGGCTCGGCACGCTGTTCGCCCAGCTGAGCGAATGGCCGGAGCCCCCCGATCTCGTGGTCCTGCCCGAGGCGGCTGTGACCGGGTACCTGGTCGAAGGCGGGGTGGGGGAAGTCGCGGTGACGGCGGGGACGCTGTTCGACGATCTGGTGGCGCAGCACCAGCTGGCCGGGGCCCTTCCGTTCGACATCGCCGTCGGCTTCTACGAGCGCTGGCGGGACCGGCTGTACAACTCCGCGCTGTACGCCTCGCTGGGCGGCAGCGGTCCACGGATCGTCCACGTCCACCGCAAGGTCTTTCTTCCGACCTACGGCGTGTTCGACGAGGAGCGGTTCGTGGAGGCGGGCCACGAGGTCGGGACGTTCGCCACGAAATGGGGCAGGGCGGCGCTCCTGATCTGCGAAGACGCCTGGCATTCCCTCACGCCGACGGTGGCGGCGCTGCGCGGCGCGCAGCTCGTGATCATTCCCTCCGCCTCCCCCGCGCGCGGAATCGCGCCGCAGGAGGAGACCATCGCGCGGCCCGCCAACGTGTCGCGGTGGGAGCGTGTCGCGCGCGACGTGGCGGAGGAGCACGGGATCTGGGTGGTGGTGGCACAGCTCGTCGGGTTCGAAGGGGGCAAGGGGTTCGCCGGAGGGTCGGTCGTGGTGTCGCCCCGCGGCGAGATCACCGCCCGCGGGCCGCTGTGGGACGAGGCGCTGGTGGAGGCGACCCTGGATCTCGGCGAGATCGCGCGTGCCAGGGCGGACCAGCCGCTGCTGGCCGATCTGGAGACGCACCTGCCCCACCTGCTCGATTCGCTGGAGAAGCCGGCGACGGCCGGCGCGGTGTGGGAGAAGGGGACCGGCGGGCCGCGGGCGGCGGCGCCCCCGTCGCCGGCTGCGCCGCGGGTGGCGCGGGCGAGCACTCCGGCCGGGGATCCGCTGGCCATCGACTGTGCGCTGGCGGAGCGCTGGCTGGTCGAGTTCCTCCGCGAGGAGGTGACGCAGCGCCGGGGCTTCGAGCGGGCGGTAGTCGGGTTGTCGGGTGGCGTGGACAGCGCGGTCACTGCGTTCCTCGCGGCCCGGGCCTTGGGGCCCGAGAACGTCTGGGGATTCATGCTGCCTTACCGGACGTCGAGCCCGGAGAGCCTGGCGCACGCGACGCTGGTGGTGGAAGCTCTGGGCATCCACTCGCGCACGGTGGACATCTCGGCGGCGGTCGACGGCTACGTGGGCCAGGCGGAGCCCGAGGCGGACGCGCAGCGCCGCGGGAACGTCATGGCGCGCGTGCGGATGATCGTGCTGTTCGACCAGGCCACCAAGCTCTCCGGGCTCCCGCTCGGCACGGGGAACAAGACCGAGCGGCTGTTCGGCTACTTCACCTGGCACGCCGACGACTCGCCGCCCATCAATCCGCTCGGCGACTTGTTCAAGACCCAGGTCTGGGCGCTGGCCCGGCATCTGGGGGTGCCGCAGACGATCGTCGACAAGCCCGCCACCGCGGACCTCACGCGCGGGCAGACCGACGAGGGCGACCTCGGAATCGCCTACCTCAAGGCCGACCGCATCCTGGCCGCGCTGCTGGGCGGCGTGCCGCCAACTGAGGTCGTGCGGCTCGGTTACACCGACGACGAAGTGGCGCTGGTGGCGCGGCGCCTCGCCTCGACGCACTGGAAGCGGCGGCTGCCGACCGTTGCGATGGTGAGCCGGACCGCGATCGGCGAGTCGTACCTGCGGCCGGTGGACTACTGATGGAAGGCCGGCCGCCGCGCCTGTCGCGCACGACCATCGCCGAAGTGATGATGCCGCACATGGCGAACCACCTGGGGAACGTGCACGGCGGCGTGATTCTGGGGATGCTCGACCGCGTGGGCGCGGTGAGCGCGATCCGCCACTCGCAGCGCATCTGCGTCACCGCGTCGGTGGACCGGGTGGACTTCCGTGAACCGATCCACCTGGGCGAGCTGGTGACGATGTACTCCAGCGTGAACTACGCCCATCGCACGTTGATCGAGGTGGGAGTGCGGGTGGAAGCGGAGAACCTGCTCACCGGCGAGCGGCGGCACACCAACACCTGTTACCTGACCTTCGTGGCGCTCGACGAGGCCGGCCGGCCCGTCCCGGTGCCGCCGGTCCTGCCGGAGACGGAGGAAGAGCGGCGCCGCTATCAGGAGGCCGAGGCGCGGCGGGCGCAGCGCGTCACGGCGCTCGAGCGGCGGGGGGCCCGGTGACCATCGAGCCGGAGCGGGTGGTCCTGGTGCTTTCGGGTGGCGGGATGAAGGCGATGGCGCAGGTGGGCGTGCTGCGGGCCATGGACGAGGCGGGCCTGAAGCCGACCGAGGTCGTGGGCACGTCGGCGGGAGCGCTGGTGGGCGCGCTGGTGGCTTCCGGGTTCTCGTACGAAGAGATCGTGCCGCGGGTGTTCGGCGTGGGCCGGCCGGAGCTGGCGACCCTGGCCCGCTGGTCGGTGCTGGCGCGCGGCCTCAGCGCGCCGAGCGTGCTCAAGCCGCAGCCGGTGAAATCGCTGCTCAGCCGGCTCCTGCCGGTGCACGCGTTTGCGTCGCTGCGGCTTCCCTTGCGCGTGACGGCGGTGGACGCCGACTCCGGCGAGTTGGTGGTTTTCGGCGCCGGCGGCCGCACCGACTGCAGCGTCGTGGATGCCGTGATGGCCTCGATGGCGCTTCCGGTCTACCTGCCGCCGGTGGTCATCGGCGGCCGCCGCTACGTGGACGGCGGCCTGCTCGAGGTGCTGCCGCTCGACATCGCAGCGCTGATCCCGGCCGACCTCGTGGTGGCCGTGGATGTCGGGCCGGTCGCGGCGGCTCCGCCTCCCGGCTCACGGGTCGGCCCGGCTCTGCTCGCGGCCCATGACCGTGCGATGGCGGTCACGATGGCTGCCCAGCGTGCGCGCGCGGTCGAGGCGTGGCGGACAGCGGGGCACCGGGCCCCCCTGGTGCTGGTCGAGCCGGACGTGGACCCGCACGCCACCTTCGCTTTCGATCGGACAGCGGAGTTCATCGAGGCGGGCTATCGGGCGGGGCACGCGGCCTTCGCCGGACGCACGGGGGCACGAGGGCACAGCGGCACAGGGGCACAGGCGCACGGGGGCACAGGGGCACGGGGGCATGGGAGTACTGTCCGAAGCGAGGCGGCGGGCTGACGTGGCCGACATCAAGGTGTTCACCGTCGAGCGGGCCAACAGCGCGCTGCCGCTGGTGCGGCGGATCGTCGCGGACATCGTGGCCGAGCATCCGCGGTGGAAGGACCTGGTCGCGCGCTACGAACTGGCGGCCGCCGGTGCGCGCCCGGAGTGGGGCGAGTCCGAGGAGCAGCTCACGCTGCGGCGGGAGATCGACGCCGTCGCCGAGCGGATCAACGGCTTCGTCGATGAGCTCACGGCGATCGGGTGCCTGCTGAAGGGGTTCGAGGACGGCCTGGTGGACTTCTACGGCCTGCTGGATGGCCGACTGGTGTTCCTGTGCTGGCGCCTCGGCGAGGACGGGGTGACGCACTGGCACGAGCTCGATTCGGGGTTCGCCGGACGACAACCGATCACGCCTGAGCTGGTCGCTACCGAGGAGGGGCCCGGGTCATGAGACTTGGTACGCCGCTGGTCGCCGCGCTGCTGCTGTCGGGCTGCGCCCATCATTGGCCGGTGCGGGAGACGATCCACCCGCAGCCGAACCGGCCGTACAGCCAGGCGGTGCGGGTCGGCCACGTCTATTACTTCGCCGGCAAGATCGGCGTCACCGACTCCACGCGCGCGCTTGCGACCGGGCGGACCGGCGCCGAGACCCGCAACGTGCTCGAGGCGTTCCGGGCGCTGTTCGCGGAGCAGGGCCTCACCCTGGGCGACGTGGTGCAGGCGACCGTCTACCTGGCGGACATCGCCGACTACGACGAGATGAATCACGTCTACGCTGAGTACTTCCCCGCCAACCCGCCGGCGCGCGAAACGGTCGCCGTGAGCGGGATCGTCTCCGGTGCGCGGGTGGAGATCTCCTTCATCGCCGTACGCAAACGGAGGTAGAGGGATGCTGCGCTTCCTGCATTGGATCGGCATCGCAACCTGGCTCGGTGCCCAGCTGACGTTCATGGTGTGGGGGCCCCTGACCAAGGCGGCCGGACTGGAGGCGTGGGCCCACACCTGGAAGACGCTCGCCAGGGTCCAGGGCCTCCTGATAGCGCCCGCCGCGGCGCTGGCGACGATCACCGGCATCGTGATGACCATGCAGCTCGTCGGCCTGCACGCCGACGAGACTTCGGCGCTGTGGCTGATGCAGGGCTTCGGCCTGCTGGCCGGCGTGGTCACGATCGCGGTGGTGACGCCGTTCGCCAACCGGGTGGCGTACTACGCGTACCTGAGCCTCGAGAAGGGGCAGAAAGACCCGCGCGCCGAGCGGGCGCGTGTGTTCCTGGCGTGGGCGGGCTCGCTCACGGGCGTCCTCATCCTGGTCGCCATGTACTTCGGCGCCCACGCGCCGAGGATCCTGCCGTGACGACGTCCCGGCGCGACTTCGTCCGCAGCGCGGCCCTCGCCGGGGCCGCGTTCGCGTTTCCGGGAGCCGAGTGGCTCAACGCGACGGAGAGCGCCCATGCGCCCGAGCCGTTCCGCCCGCTCCCGGCCTCGGCCCAGGACGACGAGGCGTACTGGCGCATGGTACGCAGTCAGTTTCTCATCTCGCCCAGGGGCATCTACTTCAATACCGGCACGGTCGGGGCGTCGCCGCGGACGGTGCTCGACGCCGTGGTGAAGCACATGACGGCTTTCGAGACGGTGTTCGACGCCGAGGGCGTCGATCTCGACGCGCTGCGCCGCTCGGTCGGCTTGCTGTTGGGTGCGCCTCCCCAGACGCTGGCCTTCACCCGCAACACGACTGAGTCGATGAGTTGGATCGCCGGCGGGCTGGATCTCCAGCCCGGCGACGAGGTGCTGATGACCACGCACGAGCACGTGGGTGGGATGTGCCCGTGGCAGGCCGTGACGAAGCGGCGCAACCTGGTCCTGACCCAGATCCCCCTGCCAGTGCCGCCTGCCAGCAGCCGGGAGATCGTGGACACGTGGCAGCGCGCGATCGGCCCCAGGACCAAGGTGATGATGATCAGCCACGTGCTGTTCACCAACGGGCTGATCCAGCCGGTGAAGGAGCTGTGCGCGATCGCCCGGGAGCGCGGCATCATCACGGCGATCGACGGCGCGCATCCGCCGGGGATGCTGCGGATGAACCTGGCGGACCTCGGGTGCGACTTCTACGCCTCCAGCCCGCACAAGTGGCTGCTGGCGCCCAAGGGCAGCGGCCTGCTGTACGTGAGCGAGGCGTGGGTGGACCGGCTGTGGCCCACCATCGTGAGCGGGGGCTGGGATTCGCTGCCCGACAAGGCGGTGCGGTTCGACCGGAAGGGCACCGTCAACGACTCGCTGTACGCCGGGTTCCAGGCGGCCGTGGACTTCCACAACCTCGTCGGACCGGAGCGGGTGGAGCGGCGGATCCGCTGGCTGGCTGACCGGTTGTACGACGGCCTCGGCCGCATCCAGGGTGTCGAGCTCAAGAGCGCGACCGACGCCACCCTGCGCGCGCCGTTGATCTCCTTCACGGTGCGCGGGTGGACCACGGACGACTTGATCAAGGCGCTGTGGGAGCGCGGGACGGTGCGGGTCCGCCACGTCGCGGAGTACGACTACCACTGGGTGCGGCTCTCAACGCATGTCTACAACACACCGGAAGAGGTGGACCGGGTGCTCGCGCTTGTCGGTGAGTTGGCGGCTCGGAGAGGGTAGAGCTCAGGGCAGTTGCGAAACGCCACGACTAGGCCAGTTGCGAGACGCCACGTTAGGAGTGGTTACGAGGGTTGAGATACCAGTTGCACAGTTTGTTCACCGGGCAGGACGGACACTTCGGGGCTCTGGCCCTACAGACCAGGGCCCCGAGTTCCATCAGCGCCTGGTTGAACGCCCACGCCGTCTTGCCGCGTTGCGGCTGCAGCGCGAATGCGGTTGTCCTGACATCCTTCGCCGTCTTGCAACCGAACACTCTGCCGAGGACTCTGCGCGCGTTCGTGTCGACTGCTGCCGCGCGTTTCTCGAACGCGAAGGTCGCCACCGCGCCGGCGGTGTAGGGACCGACGCCGGGCAGCCTCTCGAGTTGCTCCGGCTCTGAGGGCACGATGCCCGCGTGGTGACGCACCACCTGCCGCGCCAGTCGGTGGAGGTTGGCGGCGCGGCGGTAGTAGCCGAGTCCCTCCCATGCCTCCCGCACGGCGCCCGGTCTCGCGCGGGCGAGGGCGTCGAGGGTAGGGTAGCGGCGGAGGAAGCGCGGGTAGTAGTCGAGCACCCGGGACACCTGGGTCTGCTGGAGCATGAACTCGGAGACCAGGACACGGTACGGGTCGCGGGTGCGCCGCCACGGAAGGTCGCGGCCGGCGGTGCGGAACCACGCGAGGAGCTTGCGCCTGAACGCGGCGCGCTTGTTCGGGGTGGACTGTGGGAGCACGAGAGGTGACAATATAGGCTGGCAAGTGGGGTTAGGGGCTGGGGGTTAGGGGTTAGGTTGTGCCCCCGATGGCCCTAGCCCCTAACCTCTAGCCCCAAGCCCCTATGGATCAACTCACCACCACCGCCGAGTTCCCCATCCCCATCAACATTGCACGCGCCGTGGCGCGTCCGGTGCTGGGGGCGCTGGAGACCGTGGGGCGGTTCGCGATGATGCTGGTGGAGCTGGTGCGCGCGCTTCCGGACTGGCGGGCGTGGCTGCCGCGGACGGTGGAGCAGTGCCAGCAGGTAGGGTACGGAAGCCTGTTCATCGTCGTCCTCACCTCCTCGTTCGCCGGCGGCGTGGCCGCGTTCCAGGCGGGTTACCAGTTCACCGGCAGCATCCCGCTGTACCTGCTCGGCGCGGTCATCGCCGAGAGCATCATCCTCGAGCTGGGGCCGGTGATGACGGGCCTGCTCCTGGCCGGGCGCATCGGCGCGCGGTATGCCGCCGAATTGGGGACGATGCGCGTCACGGAGCAGATCGACGCTCTGGAGTCGCTCGGCCGGAACCCGGCGTCGCATCTCCTGCTGCCGCGGGTCCTGGCCGGGCTGATCATGCTGCCGGCGCTGGTCGTGGTCGCGGATGCCACCGGGATGCTCTCCGGGTGGCTGGCGGCCAAGCAGTCGATCCACATCACCAACGCGGACTTCGCGTACGGCACGCAGCGCTTCTTCCGCAGCTTCGACCTCTGGTACTCGGTGATCAAGGCCGAGGCCTTCGGTGCGGTGGTGACGATCATTCCCTGCTACGTCGGCTTCGAGGCCAAGGAAGGCGCGGAGGGAGTGGGGCGCGCGACCACGACCGCGGTCGTGACCGCGTGCGTGCTGATCCTGCTCCTCGACCTGCTGCTGGCCAAGCTGCTGCTGTGATTCCGTGATCGAGCTCAGGAACGTCCACAAGAAGTTCGGCCGCCACGTCGTGCTGGACGGGGTGGATTTCACTGTGGCCGACGGCGAGACGGTAGCGCTGCTCGGGCCGTCGGGGAGCGGCAAGAGCGTGCTCCTCAAGCACATCATCGGGCTGCTGCGGCCGGACCAGGGCGAGGTTCTGGTGGACGGGAAGTCGGTGACGCAGCTCGGCCGCAAGGCGCTGGCGGCGCTGCGCGGCCGGATCGGCTACGCGTTCCAGACCGGCGCGCTGTTCGACTCGATGACGGTGTACGAGAACATCCGGCTCGGCATCACCGACGATGCGCTGTATCGCGATCGCGATTTCTGCCGCGGCCGCGCGGCCGAGTGTCTGCGGGTGGTGAACCTCACCGAGGATGTGGGCAGGTTGATGCCCGCGGAGCTCTCGGGCGGGATGCGCAAGCGCGTGGGCATCGCCCGGGCGATCGCCGGCAGGCCGAAGTATCTTCTCTACGACGAGCCGACGTCGGGCCTCGATCCGGTGAACGCCGACGCGATGGACGCGCTGATCGAGCGGCTGCAGAAGGAGTTGCACGCCACCAGCGTGGTGGTGAGCCACGACGTGCGCGGGTCGTTCAAGGTGGCGGACCGGATCGCGCTGTTGCACAACGGACGGATCCGCGCGGTGGGAACGGCGGAGGAGTTCATGGCGGCGAAGGACAACGTGGTGCGCGAGTTCCTGGAGCGGGACGTGCAGTTCGCGGCGGAGGGCTGATGGAGCTGCGCTATCGCCGGGAGGCGGCGGTCGGCCTGTTCCTGATCGTCGCGACCGTGATCTTCGTGCTCGGGATGATCTGGCTGCGCGGCAAGTCGCTGCGGAGCGGCGAGCTGGTGCAGACCACCTTCTCCGACGTGGCGGGACTCAAGGTCGGCGACCCGATCCGCACTTCTGGCGTTGCCGTGGGCGAGATCAAGGACATTCGCCTCCTCAAGCCCGGGCAGGTGCTGGTGTTGATGGACCTCAAGGGCGGGCAGCAGCCGCGTGCGGACGCGCGCGCCGTGGTCCGTTCACTCGACTTGTTTGGCGCGCAGTACCTGGACTATGACCCCGGCACGTCCGCTGAGCCGCTGCATGCGGGGGCCATCATTCCTGGCGAGCGGGAGCAGAGCGTGGCGGAGCTGGTGTCGGGCCTGACCGGCCCCGGCCGGCAGGCCCTGACCAACGCCGGGCAGTTCCTCTCTCCGCAGAACGCGGCGGAGCTGCACGCGCTGCTCCTGGACACGCGCCGGGCGGTCGCGCAGCTGGGGAACGCGGGGGAGGCGCCCTCGAAGGAGGCCGCCAGTGCGCTCGTCTCCCTCCGCGAGCTGCTGCAGCAGCTCAACCTGCTGGTGGGTGGCAGTGCCGCACAGCAAACGTTCGACAACATGCGGGACGCCAGCCGGAACCTGGCGCAGGTAACGGCCACGCTGCAGCGGACCAGCATCTCGCTCGACTCGATCCTCGGCAAGATCAACACCGGCCGCGGCTCCATCGGGCGGATGGTCAACGACACGACGCTGGTGGCCGACCTCCACGCGGCGAGCACGGCCCTGACGGCGCTGCTGACCGATCTCAAGGCCAACCCGAAGCACTACATCAACGTGCACGTGTTCTAGTCTCTTGAAGCTGCTCTTTCTCGGGACCTCCGCGGCGCGGCCGACGGCCGAGCGCAACGTCAGCGCGCTGGTGCTGACGCGCGGCGGCGAGACGCTGCTGTTCGAGTGCGGCGAGGGAACCCAGCGTCAGATGATGCGCTATGGGGTGACTTTCGCCCTGGACGAGGTCTTCTTCACGCATTTCCACGCCGACCACTTCCTCGGGATCATCGGGCTGGTGCGGACGCTGGGGCTCCAGGGGCGCACCGATCCCTTCCGGCTCTTCGGGCCGAAGGGTGGCAAGCGGCTCCTGGAGCAGGCGCTGGCGCTGGGGGTCGAGCGGCAGCCGTTCGAAGTCGAGATCGTGGAGGTGGAGCCGGACCAGGTGCTGGCGCGCGACGGCTACGACCTCAAGGCGTTCCGCGTCGAGCACGGCGCCGGCGCGGTCGGCTACGCGCTGATCGAGAAGGACCGGCTCGGCCGGTTCAACCCCGACCGGGCGCGGGAGCTGGGCGTGCCGGAGGGGCCGTTGTGGGGCAAGCTCCAGCGCGGGCAGACGGTCCGGCTCGACGACGGGCGCGAGGTGACGGCGGAGACCATCGTCGGCGCTCCCCGGCCCGGGCGGAAGCTGGTCTACTCGGGCGACACGCGGCCGTGCGCGGCGACGATCGAGGTGGCGCAGGGCGCCGACCTCCTGGTGCACGAGGCGACCTTCGGCGAGGAAGAGAAGGATCGGGCCAAGGAGACGGCGCACGCCACGGCCCGCGAGGCGGCGGAGGTGGCGAAGCTGGCGGGCGTCCGCCGGCTGGTCCTCACGCACCTGTCGGCGCGCTACTCGCGGGACCCGGCGACCCTGGTGGACGAGGCGCGCGCCGTGTTCCCCGAGACGGTCGTGGCGAAGGACGGATTCGAGATCGAGGTGCCCTTCCCGGACTAGCCGCCGGGGCGCGGGGATGGGGTTCGGGTTGAGGTAATGCGGGTGCCCGGCTAGGTTTCCGCCCGCACGGGGCTGTAGCTCAGCTGGGAGAGCGCCTGGATCGCACCCAGGAGGCCAGGGGTTCGAGCCCCCTCAGCTCCACTGTCTGGTTGTCCGTTGCTTATCTCGGAACTTGGCGTCTCGCAACTCGCAACCAGCTTCTGCCCCTTGGTGTAATTGGCAACACGCCTGAC
>CAWETG010000002.1:0-51911 GCA_963812035.1 uncultured Gemmatimonadales bacterium | reverse complement strand
CGGCGGCGGGCCCATCAAGTTCGGCGCGGTGGGCATCCGGGAGCTGGCGGGTACGCCCGAGCTCGCCACGGCGACGATCGCGCTGTCGCTGCACGAGGAAGCGGAGACGGTGCAGTGGCTGCACGAGGAGATGCAGGGCGGGGGCGGCCTGCCGCTGGCGGAGGCCGAGGCGGTGGTGCGCTCGCTGGCCGCAGCGATGCACGGGGACCAGGCGGTGGTGCTGCCGCTGCTCGAGCTGCGGCGCTACGACGAGTACACGACCACGCACTCCCTCAACGTGTGCGTGCTCGCGATGGGCCTGGCGGAGTGGGTCGGGCTGGGCGCGCGCGACGTACGGGCGTTCGGCGTGGCGGGCCTGCTGCACGACATCGGCAAGGTGAAGATCCCGACCGAGATCCTGAACAAGACGGGGCGACTCACGCCGGAGGAGCGGGAGGTCATGAACCGCCACCCGGTGGAGGGCGCGCGCATCATCATGGAGTCGCAGGAGAACCTCGACCTGGCGGCGGTGGTGGCGTACGAGCACCACATCATGCAGAACGGCGGGGGCTACCCGAAGCTCGACTATCCCCGCGAGTGCCATCAGGCGTCGAAGCTGGTGCACGTGTGTGACGTGTACGACGCGCTGCGCACCAACCGGCCGTACCGCTCCGCCTGGCCAGCCCCGAAAGTGCTGGATTACGTGGAGGAGCGGGCAGGGACGGAGTTCGAGCCCGACGTGGCGCGCCGCTTCGTCAAGATGATGTCGGAGTGGGAGCCGAGGCAGGCCGCGCTGGCGGACCAGGCGCCGGTGGTGGATATGCACGCGCTCCCGCTGGCCGAATCCAAACCGCCCGACGCCGCGGCGCCGGCGTCGCCTTCACCGCCTCCCGCGCAGGGGTAGCGCGAGCTGCTCCAGCTCCGCTCCGACCTCGACGGCCGGAAGCGGAGCATCCTGCCGTGCCACCAGCAGGCGCCCCCGGAACGCCGTGCCCCTGAGCGCGCCCGCGACGGCGTCGCGCGCCAGCTCGGGGGTGTTGCAGCGGTCGGAGAGATGGGCCAGGACCAGGACCGCGAGGTCCGGGTGGGCCACCTCGCCGGCCAGCAACGCCGCCTCGCGGTTGGAGAGATGGCCGCCGTGGCCGGCGATCCGGGCGCGCACCGCAGGCGGGTAGCTGCTCGAGCGGAGCAGGACTTCGTCGTGGTTGGTCTCGAGCACCAGCGCATCCAGCTCGCGGCACGCGAGCTTCAGCGCCGTCGTCGGCGACCCCACGTCGTAGGCGACCCCGACCCGCCGCCCGTCGCCGTCCTCCACCACCAGCATGATCGCGTCCGCGGCGTCGTGCGCGGTCGGGTAGGCCCGCAGGGTGAATCCGCCGCACCGGTGCGGCGCGCTCGCCGCCAGAATGCGGGTCGCGGTGCCTGGCTTGAGGCGCGGCGCCAGCGCGGCCAGCGTCCCGGCGCTGGCGAGGAGCGGCACGTTCCACGCTGCCGCAGCGCCGGGTGCGCCGCGCACGTGATCGCCGTGCTCGTGGGTGAGGGCGACGCCCACCAGTCGCGCCGCGTCGCATCCGGCCACTGCCAGCCGTCGGGAGAGATCACGAAAGGAAAAACCGGCGTCCACCAGCAACGCCCCGTCGCCGGACTCCAGGAGGACCGCGTTGCCGCGGCTCCCGGAGCCGAGCACGGTCAGCCGCACGGCGTGGCGAGGGTGGCGGCCCCCCAGACGGCGGCGAGGTACCGCCGCATCCGGTCGTCGACCACCACGTCGCGGCGGGGCATCACCCGTGCCGCGATCTCCACGAACCGGCCGCACTCCAGCACTTTGCCCGGCTCGTCGAGCCCCCACGCGAACGCCGGCACTTCCGCGCCAGGCCGCGAGGTGCCGAACAGATTGGCCCCGACGCCGATCGCGCAGCCGGTGGGCAGCATCGTGCCGATCGCCGTCTTCACGTGGTCGCCGATCAACGACCCCATGAACGTCAGGCCCGTCTCGTAGCGCCTTCCGCCAAGCGTCACGCGCACCGGGCCGTAGGTGTTCTTGAGGTTGGAGTTGATCGTGCCGGCGCCGAGGTTGACCCAGCGGCCAACGACGGCGTGACCGAGGAAGCCGTCGTGCGACTTGTTGGCGTAGCCGAGGAACACCGACGTCGAGACCTCGCCGTGCACTACGCAGCGCGGCCCGATGGCGCTGCCGGAGACCTGGCCGCCCAGAATTCGGGTGTCCCGCGCCACCGCGAGCGGTCCCACCAACCGGGTGAAGGCCCGCACCTCGACGCCAGGCGCCAGCATGATCGGGCCGTTGCGCACGTCGAGCACGACGTGGGGCTCGACCAGCGCGTCGCCGGTCAGCACCAGCGCGGGGTCGCCGATGACGGTCGCGCCGCGCGGGATGCTCGCGGCGGCCTGCTCGGGCCGCAGTCGTTCGAGATCCGCGGGCAGCACCTGCGGGAGATCGCCCACCAGGTCCCAGACTCCCCCGAGTCGCTTGCCCTCGAGCTGCACCGCGGGCCACGCCGTGGCGCCGGGGAAGCCGGGCCAGTCGGCGCGGCGCGGGAGGCCGAAGCCCACCGTCGCGCCGGTAGCATCCACGAAGCGCACGGTCTCCGCCGGCGATGCGTGCGCGCCGAGATCGGCCGACGGCACGAACGTGGAGCGGAACAGCAGCCGCGGCTCGTGCTTCGCGCCGGGGACCGCGACCACCGCCGGAGCGCCGGACTCGACGAAATCGGCCAGGTGCTTCTGCGGCGTGACGTAGCCCATGACCGGCAGGTCGAGCCGCGCCGACCAGCGCTCGCGCAGCAGGAACGCGCCGTACCGGAGCTCCCCAAGCGGGCGTGAGAGCGAGAAGGGTAGGAACGGCGCGAGGTCTTCGGGCGCGTCGTACAGGAACAGCTGCGTGGTCATCGGTGCTCCCCTGCGCTCGCTCCACTCTCTCCGACGAGCCCGCCCGGCAGCCGGGCCAGCAGTTCCTTGAGCTGCGGGGCGCGCGCGCGGGTCGTGACCAGTGTGACGCCGCGCGCTCTTACCACCACCAGGTCCGTGACACCCTCGACCACCGTGGCCCCGTCCTCGCTCCAGATAATGCAGTTCTCGGCGTCGACGGCGTAGGCCGGTCCGACCGTGACGTTGCCGGTCGCGTCCGCCGCGCGCACGCGCGACAGCGCCGCCCACGAGCCGACGTCGTCCCACCCGAAGTCCCCGGCGAGCACGGCGCCGCGGGTGGTGCGCTCGTACAGGCCGACGTCCACGCTCACCGGTCTGACGGCACCGTAGAACCCCTCGACATCACTGCGGTCCAGGGCGGGGAGGCCGCCGGCAAGCTCGGGAGCGTGGCGCGCGCACTCGGCGCGAAACCGCGCGGCGGTCCAGGCGAACATCCCGGTGTTCCACAGCGCGCCGCCGGCGATGAGCCGCTCGGCGTCGGCCGCGTCCGGCTTCTCGACGAAGCGCGCGATGCGCCGCGCCGGTCCGGCGCCGATCCGTTCCCCAGGCACGATGTACCCGTAGCCGATCTCCGGCCTGGTGGCCCGCGCGCCGACCGTCACCAGCACGTCTTCGCGCTCGGCGAGGTCGAGCGCCGCCGCGGCTGCGACGCGGAACCCCTCCGGATCGCCGACGGCCCAGTCGGCGTGCACGCTGAGGACGCTCGCCGCAGGGTCGCCGGCGCCGGCACGCGCGGTGGCCCAGGCGAGCGCCGGGGCCGTGGACGCCGCCACGGGCTCGGCCAGCACGTTGCCGGCGGGAATGCCGGGGAGCGCGCGCCGCAGCGCATCCTGCAGGGCCAGCGAGCCCACCAGCAGCACGCGGTCGGCCGGAACGAGGGGGAGGAGGCGTTGGACCGCGTCCACGACCAGGGGCCGCTCGCCGGCAAGAGCCAGCAACTGCTTGGGCCGTTCGGCCGTCGAGATCGGCCAGAACCGGGACCCGACGCCTCCGGCCAACACCACCGCCCAGCGCATCAGGCCTCCTCGTCGTCGACGTCGGCGTCCGGCGTCTCGCCCAGGATGGTCGCGACCTGGCGGAACAGCTTCTTCGGCGAGAACGGCTTGGTGACGAAGGCGGCCGCACCGAGGGTCCTGGCTCGCTCCGCCGTCGCGCTCTGGCCTGCGGCGGTGAGCACGACGAACGGCACGCCGCGGAGCCGCGGATCTTCCCGCACTTCCTCCAGCAGGTCGAGGCCGGAGCGGGCCGGCATGTTCACGTCCAGCAGGACGAGGTCCACGTCGGGGTGGTCGCGCAGGAAGCGGAGCCCCTCGTCGCCGTCGTGGGCGATGGAGACCCGGTAGGGGCCGCGCTCGAACTCCAGGCGCACAATGCGTCCGATGAACGGTTCGTCGTCGATGACGAGGAGATGATGCGGCGTCGGCACCGCGCTACAGCAACCCGGCGATCGCGGCGCGGTGGCGCGTGAGATCGTAGAGCAGTGGGCCGAGGTTGGCGCCGGGGCGGAGCAACACCAGCAGCTTGGCGTCGTGCGACAGGTTGGCCACAACGGCGAAGCCGGCTGCGTACTCGAGGACGCCGGTGGTCAGGTCGCCGCGGAGGGCGTTCCGGCCCAGCTCCTCACACGACTGTAGCACTGCCGGCAGATGGGCGGCGACCGTCTCGGGGTCGATGGCCGCGGCGACCTGGCTGTCGATCGGGAGCCCGTCGTTGCCGAGGATGATTACCGCATCCACCCCTTCGCGGCGCGCCAGCGCCTGCACCACGTCGTGGATGGTCGGCATGCGGCTCCTGGTGGTTGTTGGCGGTCCAACGTAGGCCGACGGCGAGGCGGTGTCAAGCGCTTCGCGCGGTTGACACTGGGCGCGCAACTCGCCTATTCTTCGGTGGTTAGCTGATGCCGAAACCTCCGATCTCCCCGCGTGCGACCGCGCTTCTCGGGCTCGGTCTGCTTGCCGCCGCTGCGGCGTGCGCGATCACGTCCACCCTGTCCCCGGCCAACGAGGGGACGGTCGTGGGCTCGGTGACGCTGTGGGCACTGACTGGTACGTCGCTCGTGGATCCCTCGGCGTACGACGTGATGCTGGAGACCGTGGTGCGCACCGACCGCACGTCCGCGTTCGACTTCGCGTTCGACATCCGGGTGGACAGCCTCAACGACACCAGCGCGGTCCTGCTCCCGCGGGGCGCGATGGGCCTGTACGTGGACGGCGGGTTGCAGGTCACGACCCAGCCGTTCGACTCCATTACGATCGCGCCGACGTCGGGCTATCAGGACAGTCTGCCGGTCGTGGTGACGGTGGGCACCGTGGTTCTCGCGGCGTCGCGTTCGGAGACCTGCACCAACGGGTACGTCCGGCCGATTTACGCCAAGATGCAGATCACGACGGTGGACCTGGTGGATCGCTCGCTCACCTTCAACATCCTGGACGATCCGAACTGCGGCTATCGCAGCTTGCAGGCCGACACCACCCCTCCGACCTACTAGATACCAGCGGTGCTTGATCCCCGGTTGTTCCGCGACGCGGAGGCCTTCGCGACCCTGCGCGGCCGGCTGGCGGCGCGTGGCCCGGCGCCGGACCTGGACGCTTTGCTGGAGCGGCTGCGTGCGCTGGCGGAGCGACGCCGCGTCGCCATCGGCGAGGCCGATGCCATCCAGGGCGAACTCAACGCCAAGAGCCGCGAGGTCGGGGAGCGGAAGCGCCGAGGCGAGGATGCCGGCGCGCTGCTGGGGACTCTCGGCGACCTTTCGGCCCGCACCGAGGCGGCCGCAGCCGCTGCGGCGGCGGCCGATGCGGCATTCGAGCAGGCGCTGGCGTACGTGCCCAACGTCCCGGCTGACGACGTGCCGCCCGGCGACGCGACGCACAACGCCGTGGTGCGGAGCTGGGGCGAGCCGGTGGAGCCGCAGCCGTGGCACCGGCCACATTGGGAGATCGGCAAGGCGCTGGGGCTGCTCGAGCTGGAGCGCGGGGCGGCGCTCGCAGGCTCGGGCTTCCCGCTCCTGGTGGGGATGGGCGCGAGGCTGGAGCGCGCGCTGATCGGCTTCATGCTCGACCTGCATACGCGGGAGCATGGGTACACCGAGGTATCGCCGCCGTTCGTGGTGAACCGCGACTGCATGATCGGCACCGGGCAGCTGCCGAAGTACGAGGAGGACATGTACCGCACGTCGGACGACCTGTTCCTGGTTCCGACGGCCGAGGTCCCGGTCACCAATCTCCACCGCGGCGAGGTGCTGCGCGCGGAGGATCTGCCGAAGAAGTACGTGGCGTATACGCCCTGCTTCCGGCGCGAGGCGGGGGCGCACGGTGCGGACACCCGGGGCCTGACGCGGGTGCATCAGTTCGACAAGGTCGAGCTAGTGCGCCTCGAGCGTCCCGAGGCCAGCGCCGCGGCGCACGAGGAGCTGACGCGCCACGCGGAGACGGTGCTGCAACGCCTCGGCCTGGCGTACCGCGTGGTCCGGATCGCCGCGGGCGACATGGGATTTGCCAACCACCGCCAGTACGATCTTGAGGTGTGGGCGCCCGGGGCGCGGAAGTGGCTGGAGGTGTCGAGTTGCAGCACCTACCAGGACTTCCAGGCGCGGCGGATGAACACCCGGTACCGCCCCGCGCACGGCGCGAAGCCGGAGTTCGTGCACACGCTCAACGGCTCCGCGCTCGCCCTGCCGCGCACGGTGATCGCGCTGCTTGAGACGGGCCAGCAACCGGATGGCAGCGTGCAGGTGCCGCCGCTGCTGGCGCCGGCGCTGGGGGTGGGGCGCCTTGAGGCCCGCGCGTCCTAGGGCTCGCCGGCGCGCCTGGCTGCGGCGCCCCGCCACGGTGTGGGTGCTGGCGGCGCTGGCAGCCGCGCTCACGCTGGTCTCCGCCTACCTCACGGCCGAGCATCTGACCGAGGACGCGCGGCGCGCGTCCGAGCTCTACTCCCGCGTGTTCTCCGGTCTGTCCGACTCCAGCGAGTCCGGCGCGACGGACGCGCTGTTTGCGCTGGCCGCCGAGATCCGGCGCCAGGGCATCCCGCTCGTCGTGACGGACGTGCGCGGCGCGGCGACCGATACGGCCAACCTCCCGTGGCCGATGGCGCTCGACTCGCCCGCCCTCAAGGCGTTCGTGGCGGCGCTCGACCGCGACATGCCGCCCCTGACGGAGCCGGGCGCGCGCACCGTCCACGTGGGGGCGCCACCCGTGCGCGCGCGGTTGCGGCTGGTGTTCGTGCTGGAGCTGGCGACGGTGGTGGGGCTGGCGGGCGTCGCGGTGCTGGCGCACCGCGCGTCGGTGCGGGGGGCGCGCGACCGGGTGTGGGTGGCGATGGCGCGGGAGTCGGCGCACCAGCTCGGGACGCCGCTGACCTCGCTCGCCGGCTGGATCGACCGGCTGCGGGACGGAGCCGACCGTCCGGAGGAGATCGCCGGCCACCTGACTGCCGACTATGAGCGGCTCGACCGGGTGGCCCGGCGGTTCGAGCGCATCGGGCAGCCGCCACGACGCGACAGCGTGGACGTCGCCGCGGTCGCCGACGCCGTCGCCACCTACTTCCGGCCTCGGCTGCCGACGCTGGGGCATCGCATCACGCTCGAGCTGCGGTCCGACGGTGCGCCGGCAGAGGTCCCGGGCGATGCGCTGCTGCTGGAGTGGGCGCTCGAGGCGCTGGTGCGGAACGCGGTGGACGCGCTCAAGGGCCGCGATGGGCATATCGAGCTCGAGGTCGCGAACGAGCCGGACGGCGTCGTGGTGACCGTGAGCGACGATGGCCCCGGCGTGCCGCGCACCGTGCGCCACCGGCTGTTCACGGCCGGGACCACCACCAAGGAACGGGGCTGGGGACTCGGCCTGGCCCTGGCGCGCCGGGTGGTCGAGGAGGGCCACGGTGGCCGACTGACGCTGGAGCCGTCGGCGGTCGGCGCGCGGTTCGCCCTCCGCCTGCCGCGGGAGAGTCCCGCGGGATGATCGCCGTATCCCTCAACGAGGCGCAGCAGGAAGCGGTCGCACACATCTCCGGTCCGATGCTGGTGCTGGCTGGCGCCGGGTCCGGCAAGACGCGCGTGCTGACGGTGCGGCTGGCGCGGCTGATCGACGAGCACGGCGTGGACCCGCGCCACATCCTCGCGGTCACCTTCACCAACAAGGCAGCCGGGGAGATGAAGGCGCGTGTCGCCCAACTCCTGGGCGCCGAGCCCGACGGCCTCTGGATCGGGACGTTCCACGCAGTGTGCGCGCGGCTGCTCAGGCGTGAGGCGCCGTCGCTGGGCTTCTCGAGGGCCTTCACGATCTACGACGAGGACGACGTGGAGGCGCTGGTGCGCCGCCTGGTGGACGACCTCGGCCTGCCGCCCAAGCTGTACGGCGCGCGCGGGGTGCGGCACGAGATCTCGCGGGCCAAGAACGCGATGCTGGCACCCGAGGCGTACGCTGCCGAGGCGGCGGACCCCTATCACGCCAACGTGGCCCGGGTGTACGCGGCGATGGGCGCGGCGCTGCGTCGCGCCAACGCGATGGACTTCGACGACCTGCTGCTCCATCCCCTCACGCTGTTCGCGGAGCAGCCGGGGACCCTGGCGCGCTACCGGGAGCGGTTCCGGTTCCTGCTGGTGGACGAATACCAGGATACGAACCGGGCGCAGTACCTGCTCTTGAGGGCGCTGGCGGGCGAGGGCGGCAACGTGTTCGTGGTGGGCGACGACGACCAGTCCATCTACGGATGGCGCGGCGCCGACCTGCGCAACATCCTCGAGTTCCAGCGCGACTACCCGGGCGCCCGGCTGGTGCGATTGGAGCAGAACTACCGCTCCACCCGGGCGATCCTGGAGGCGGCGAACAGCGTCATCGCGCCCAATCGCGGGCGGCTCGGCAAAACGCTGTTCACCCGGCGCGAAGGTGGGGAGCCGCTCACGGTGGTGTGCGCCGCTGACGAGCGCGACGAGGCGGAATGGCTGGTGCGCGAGTTCCTCGACCGCGCGCGCCGCGGCGAGCACGCCTTCGACGAGATCGCGGTATTGATGCGGACCAACGCGCAGACCCGCGCGTTCGAGGAGGAGCTGCGGCGGTGCGGCGTGCCGTACCGGGTCGTGGGCGCCGTGAGCTTCTACGAGCGGCGCGAGGTGAAGGACGTGCTGGCGCACCTCCGGCTGGTGGTGAACCCCGACGACGATGCGGCATTCCGCCGGGCGGTGGCGGCGCCCCGCCGCGGGATCGGCGAGCAGAGCCTCGAGGTGCTGACCCGCTCGGCGGCGCAGTGGGGGTGGTCGCTGGCGCGGACTGCGGCGGCCGCGGGCCGCCTTCCGGATTTGAGGCCCAGGGCGCGCGAGGCGTTGGAGCAGTACGCGCGCGAGCTGGAGGCGATGCGCGCCGAGCTGGGAGGGCTCCAGCCGGCCGAAGCGCTGCGTGGCATCGTGGCGCGCACCGGATTCGAGGCGTTCCTCCTCGAGGAGGACGAGACGGGGCCGGAACGGGTGGAGAACGTCGGCGAGCTGATCAACGCGGCGGCCGCGTGGTCGGAGGAGTGGGGAGCCCAGTTGCCAGACGGCAAAGACGGCAAGGAAGAAGAAGGGAGTCCGATCGAGCGGTTCCTGGCGCAAGCCGCCTTGACCAGCAACGCGGAAACCGAACGCGGCGAGAATGGCGTGACCCTGATGACCTTGCACGCCGCGAAGGGACTGGAGTTTCCGGTGGTCGCGATCGCGGGGCTGGAGGAGGGGTTGTTTCCGCTGTCACGCGCCGACACGCCTGAGGCACTGGAAGAGGAGCGCCGGCTCTGTTACGTGGGGGTGACCAGGGCGAAGGACAAGGTCTTTCTCAGCTACGCCTCAGCGCGGCGTCGCGGCGGCGAGTTGCGCGCGGCGTTCCCGTCGCGGTTCCTCGACGACGTGCCCCCGGCCCTGGTCGAACAGCGGGTCACTCGCCCTACCTGGGGCCTGGCCCGCGAGCCGCGGCGCCGGCCAGCCCATATGGGCGGCTCGCTGGCGCTCGTTGGGGCGGACGAGGCGGAGGCGGCGGAGGTTTCGGATGACGCGCCGCTCTACCGGAGCGGCGAGCGGGTGCGGCATCGCCGTTTCGGCAGCGGCACGATCCGCCGGGTGGAGGGCCGCGGGCGTGAGCTCAAAGTCGCGGTGGAGTTCGACGACGAAGCGGTCGGACTCAAGCAGCTGCTGGCGGCGTACGCCGGCCTCGAACGGGACTGGGAGTAGACGGTGAGCGTGAGCCGGAAAGACGTCGAGAAGGTCGCGGCCCTGGCCGAGCTGGCGGTGGACGAGGTCACGGCGGCCGAGCTGGAGCGGCAGCTGACTCGGGTCCTCGACTACGTCGCGCAGCTGGGCGAGGTGACCGACGACACCGGGGCTGCGGGTGACGAGCGCGCGGCGCGGCTGCGGCGCGACGAGGTCGCGCCCGATCCGCTGGCGCGGGGTCCGAAGGAGTTCGCGCCGTCGTTCCAGGGCGGCCTGTTCACGGTGCCGCGCCTGGGCGAGCTGGACCGCGGGGACGACGTCCCATGACCGACTTCCGGGCCGCGGCTAGGGCCGCCGCGGCGCGGATCGCCGCGTGTGAAGGGAAGGGGACGCACGCCTTCCTCGCCTGGTCCGAAACCGCGCTGCTCGAGCAGGCGGATGCGCTTGCCGCTTCGCCCGCGGCGGCCGCCGGGTCGCTCGCGGGTGAGGTCGTGGCCGTGAAGGACGTGATCGCCGAGGCGACGTTCACGACCACCTGCGGCTCGAGGATCCTCGAGGGGTGGCGGTCGCCGTTCGAGGCCACGGCGGTACGGCGGCTGCGCGAGGCCGGCGCGATCGTCGCGGGCAAGACCGCATGCGACGAATTCGCGATGGGCTCTTCCACCGAGTGGTGCGCCTACGGCCCGGCGCGGAACCCGGTGGATCCGTCGCGCGTGCCCGGCGGGTCGTCGGGCGGCTCTGCTGCGGCGGTCGCCGCCGGTGCCGTCACGATGGCCTTGGGGTCGGAGACCGGCGGCTCGGTGCGGCAGCCCGCGGCGTTCTGCGGCGTGGTCGGCATCAAGCCCACCTACGGCCGGGTGAGCCGCTACGGCCTGGTGGCGTTCGGCTCCTCCCTCGACCAGATCGGGACGTTCGGGCGCGACGTGGCGAGCGCGGCGCGGCTGCTGGCCGCGATCAGCGGGCGCGACGATCGGGACGGCACGACCCTGGATCGCGTCCCGCTGGGCGAACCCGGCCCCGCCGGCGCGTCGCTCGCACGCACGGTGATCGGCGTGCCGCGCGAGTACTTCCCGGAGGGTCTGCACACAGGGGTGCACGCCGCGACCCGCCGCGCGCTGCAGCGGATGAAGGAGCTGGGCGCCGAGATCCGCGACGTGTCGCTTCCCCACACCAAGTACGCGGTGCCGACCTATTACATCGTCGCGCCCGCGGAGGCGTCGTCGAACCTCGCCCGGTACGACGGCGTGCGTTACGGCCTGAGGGACGGCGGCGTGTCCGACGTGCGCGCGATGTACCGTGCTACCCGCGGCCGGGGCTTCGGCGCGGAGGTGCGGCGCCGGATCCTGCTCGGCACCTACGTGCTGAGCGCCGGCTACTACGACGCTTACTACCGGAAGGCGCAGCGCGTCCGCGAGCTGATCCGGGCCGACTTCGCACGCGTCTTCGGCAGCGGCGTGCACGCGCTGTTCACGCCCACGACGCCCACGCCGGCGTTCAAGCTCGGCGAGAACCTCGCCGATCCGCTCGCGATGTACCTCTCGGACGTGTTCGTCTGCACGGCGAACCTGGCGTGGGTGCCGGCGCTGTCGCTGCCGATCGGCCGGGACGAGGGGCTCCCCATCGGCGGCCAGCTCATCGGACCGATGGAAGGTGAGAGCACGATCATCCGCATCGCGCAGGCTCTGGAGCGTGCGCTCGACGCGACGGCGGAGGTCCGATGAGCTGGGAGACCGTCGTCGGCCTCGAGGTGCACGTGCAGCTCCTCACCCGCACCAAGATGTTCTGCGGCTGCTCTGCGGAGTTCGGCGCCCCGCCCAACACCAACGTGTGCCCGGTGTGCCTCGGCCTGCCGGGGGCGCTGCCGGTGCCCAACGAGCACGCGGTGCGGCTGGCGGTGCGCGCAGCCTTCGCGTTGGGGTGCACCGTACACGGGCGGAGCATCTTCGCCCGCAAGAACTACTTCTATCCCGACCTGCCCAAGGGCTACCAGATCAGCCAGTTCGAGGAGCCGCTGGCGACGGGCGGCGCGCTCGAGATCGTCTCGCCGGAGCGCGGCCCGCTCACCGTGCGCATCAAGCGGCTGCACCTCGAGGAAGACGCCGGCAAGTCGTTCCACGACCGCGTCCCGGGGAAGACGGCGGTGGACTTCAACCGCTCGGGTGTGCCGCTGGTTGAGATCGTGAGCGAGCCCGACCTGCGGTCGCCGGCCGAGGCGCGGGCGTATCTCACCGCCTTCAAGCAGGTGCTCAAGTACGTCGAGGTGTCGGACTGCAACATGGAAGAGGGAAGCCTCAGGGTCGATGCGAACCTCTCCATCCGCCCGGCCGGCAGCTCCGAGCTTCGGACGCGGACCGAAGTGAAGAACATGAACTCGTTCTCCGGCGTCGAACACGCGCTCACGGCCGAGCGGGCGAGGCAGATCGCGGCGACGGAACGGGGTGAGGAGATTGTCCAGGCGACGATGCTCTTCGACGCCGCCGCGGGCGAGATGCGCCCGATGCGCTCCAAGGAAGAGAGCCACGATTACCGGTACTTCCCGGAGCCTGACATCCCGCCCTTGGTCCTGGGCGAGGCGTGGCTGGCGAAGGAGAAGCAGGTGCTCCCCGAGCTACCCGCCGCCAAGCGTGAGCGGCTCCAGGCCGAGTTCCACTTGTCGATGGCGGAGAGCGTCGTGGTCACCGCCACGGCGGCGCTCGCGGACTATTACCAGGCTCTCGCGCAGGCGACGGGCGACGGCAAGGAGGCGTGGAACTGGGTCGCGAACGACCTGCTCGGCCTGAGCGCGGACGGCGAGTCGATCCCGCTTCCCGTAGAGCGGGCGAGCGAGGTGCTCCAGCTGGTGAAGGCAGGGAAGGTCTCCCGCCAGGCCGCGAAGCGCGTGCTCCCCGAGATGGTCCAACACCCGTCCGATTCGGCGGCGGCGATCGCTGAACAACTCGGCCTGGTGCAGGTCTCCGACGCCGGTGCCATCGAGGGCTGGGTGCGCGAGACGCTCGAGGCGCACCCCGCCGAGGTCGCGCGCTCCAAGGCTGGCGAGACGAAGCTGATGGGCTTTCTGGTGGGGCAGGTGATGAAGCGGTCGCAGGGGAAGGCCGACCCCAGGGCGGTGAACGCCGCGCTCGCCGAGGCGCTCAAGTAGACCCGGCTCGGCGTTCAGCATGGGAGACGGTCTGGGCGTCGCGCTCGCGCCCATAATTCCATCTCCATCGTTCGGCATTCCGGCGGCAGCCGACATCGCGCATCTGGCAACGCCCCGGGCCTCCCCGTACTGTACCAGCGCCATGCCCGCCACGTTTCTCACCGGAGCAACCGGCTTCATCGGCGCGGAGATCCTGCGACGCCTTCTTGAGCGGGAGCCGGACCGGCGCGTCTACGCTCTGGTTCGCGCCGAGAGCGCGGCCTTCGCCGCGCAACGCGGCCGCGAGGTTCTCTTCAGGCTCTTCTTCAGCGATCACGAAGCGACCCAGGACGCGAAGCGCCGCGTCCGCTGGGTCGTGGGAGATCTGACCCGGCCGGGCCTCGGGATGGACCCGACGGCGCGCCAGGAGATCGTCGCCGAGTGCGGAGAGCTGATCCACTCGGCCGCATCCACGGAGTTCGATCTGCCTTTGGAAGAGGCCGAAGCCGTGAACTTCGCGGGCGCGCAAGCGATGACGGAGATGGGGGCGGAGATCGTTCGCGCCGGCCGCCTCGCGCGGCTGATACACGTCAGCACCGCCTATGTCGCGGGCCGGCGCGACGGTGTCGTCAGGCCGGAAGAGCTGCCCGGCCCGGAAGGGCCGTTCAACAACACCTACGAGCAGACCAAGGCGAAAGCCGAGCGTTTCCTGCGGGAGCGCATGGGCGAGTTGCCCATCACGGTCGTGCGTCCATCCATCGTCGTGGGCGACAGTCGAACGGGCCGGACGTTCAACTTCAACGTGCTGTACTTCCCGATCAAGCTCATCTACCGCGGGCTGCTGCCGGTGGTGCCGGGACGGCGAACGACCACGCTCGACATCGTGCCCGTGGACTACGTGTGCGACGGTCTACTGGCGTTGAGCCGGGATCCCGTGGCCGCGGGCAGGACCTACCACCTCACCGCCGACGACGACGCGATGCCGGCCATGGAGTTCGTGGGGCGCGTCGTGGACTTCTTCAACCAGCGCCGGGCCGACAGCGGCCAGGCGCCGCTCCGGCGTCCCAGGCTGGTGAACCCGATCGCGTGGAGCGTGCTCCGCTATTGGCTCCGACGGCGGCTCCACGGCAAACCCAAGGAGCAGTTCGAGGCGTTCAACATCTACGTGCCGTACCTCCTCACGGAGAAGAAGTTCGTGGCCTCGGACACGCGGCGGGCCCTGGAAGGCCTCGTGGCCTACCCCAAGATCGAGTCGTACGTCCTGCGGATGGCGGACTACGCCGCCACCAGGGAGTGGGGGAAGCGCGTCTCCTGGGATCCCTCGCTGCTGGTCACGAGCACCGACTTGCCGGTGGCAGGCGTGTGACGCGCCTCGCTCCCGGCGCCGGCACGGCCCGGCGCGGGCCGACCCGAGTCCATCGGAGTGTCTCCGTCGCGTGACGGCTGCTGCCTCGCGACCCGCGCCCGGACCACCAGATTGACTAGTCTGACTAGACTTGTTAGGCTACCGCCCATGCGCGATACCTACTCGCTGTACGAGGCCAAGGCGAAGCTCTCGGCCATCATCCGCCAGGTCCGGGAAGGGCGTCACGTCCTGGTGACGGTCCACGGCGAGCCGGTCGCGGAGATCCGGCCGGTGGCGCACGAGGAGGGCGACCTCGCCGCCCGCGTGGAGCAGCTGACGGAGCGCGGGGTCCTGGTCGGCGGGGAGCGCGGCGCGCGCGGCCTGCGCCCGGTCGCACGGAAGCCCGGTGCCCTCGTGCGGTTCCTGGCGGACCGGGACGGATGAAGCTCGCGTACGTGGACACGTCGTGCCTGGTCGCCGTCGCGTTCGGAGAACCGGGGGCGGCGGCGCTGGCGCGGCGCCTCGAACGGTTCGACGTGCTGGTGGCTTCGGACATGCTCGAGGCGGAGCTGCGCTCGGCATTCGTCCGGGAGCAGGTCGAGCCGGAGCCGGCGCTGCTGAGCGGCCTCGCGTGGGTGGTGCCGGACCGGCCGCTGCACCCGGAGATCGCGCGGGTGCTGGCTGCCGGCTACGTCCGCGGTGCGGACTGCTGGCACCTGGCGAGCGCGCTGTACTTGGCCGAGGACCCGGCGGCCATCAGCTTCGTCACGCTGGACGGGCGGCAGGCGGCGGTCGCGCAGACGCTCGGGTTCCGGGTCTAGCCCCAGCGGCTGCCCGCTGCGGCTACGCCGCGCCCGCTCGCCGCCACGGCGGCGTCACGTCGTAGCGCTCCCAGTATCCGAGGTTTGTCGGCTTGAGGCCGAAGTGCGCCTCGGCGACCTCCGCGACGCGGTCGGCGTCCTTGCGCCTGCCGTTGCTGAGGGCCAGCCGCCGCATCCGCTTGGCTTCAGCGAGGGCCTGGCTGCCCGACGGCTCGAAGCGGCGCGCCTGCGCGAGGTCGCCGACGTTGAACAGGTCCATCACGTAGTCGAACGACGCGGCGACGTGCCGCTCGACGTCGTGGTCCGGCAGGTCCCAGCGGCTCGCGTCGGCCGCCAGTTGCACGACTCGGCGCCAGTTCGCCCAGTCGGTGAGCTGCACCATCCCGCGGAACAGCCGGCGGTTGGTACCAACGCTGAAGATGGTCGGCGAGATGATCCGGTCGAGGTGCTCGTCGGCCTCGGCATGGTCGGCGGCGAGAACCTCGCGCGCCGTGCGCGCGGAGCCTTCGCCGACGTGCATGTCGAACCGCCCCTCCCAGTAGGAATGGCCCAGCGCGCGAGTGGACGAGGTCAGCACCAGCTGGCGCGGTACGAAGTAGTTGTGGGCGATGACATCGGCGGCGAGGTGCGCCATGTAACCGAAGCCGAACGCCTTGAGCGGCGCCCGGCCGGCCAGCTCGACGATCTCCTGGCCCACGTGCCAGGCGTGACTGTGCCGCCCCACCGGCGCGTACTTCTTGGCGAACGATGTGTCGGCGGCTATCGAGCCGTACAGGAAGTGGAACGGGTGGGCCTGTAACAACTCGGCCAACGCGCCCGGGAGGAACTGCAGGTTGGCCAGGACCGACTGGCCGATGAAGATGTGGGTACCGGGGGACCAGGCCCAGGCGTCGTGCGGAAGCAGCGCGAGCAGCAGCAGGACGAGGGCGGTGCAGACCGCGGCCCGGCGCACTCCCGTGTCAGCCTTCCCGTTCCGCGGGGCGACGGCGCCTCATGGCGCGCCGGGCGACGCCCAGCACCGAGCCGGAGCGGCGGACCGTCCTCAGGAGCGTCGCCGCGCTCAGGGCAGTCTCCTCGACCTCTTCCTGCAGCACGTCGGCCAGCGTGTCCAGGTCCTCCAGTCGAGTCTCCACCGCCTCCATGGCACCCTTCAGCTTGGCCCGCGCGTCGCCCGAGAGATCGACGTAGCCCTCGATCTCGAGCTTGAGCCGGCCGAGCAGCGCTCGGGCATCGGTCGTGATGGCCGTGAGCTGGGCGTTGAGGGCGCGGCTCTTGCTCCTGAGGCCGAGCCCGATCGCCAGCGCGACGCCGCCCATCACGAGCAGCGACGCGGCGATCACGACCAGGGCGATGGCGACGGTCGGCCCGACCCAGGCGGGAATGGGGCTCATGGCGGCTGCAACATCGGCCCGCGCGGGAGACGTGTCAAGCAATCGCCTTGACGCTGTGTGCGCGCCTCCTGCATTCTTGGGGCGCCATGGCTCCTTTCTTCATTGTGGAAGGCGGGCACCGTCTCTCCGGGACGATTCGGCCCGCAGGAAACAAGAACGCGGCGCTCCCCATCCTCGCCGCCACGCTGCTCGCCGACGGACCGTGCGTGCTCGAGAACGTGCCGCGCATCGGCGACGTGGAGACGATGCTCGAGCTGCTGGTCTCGCAGGGGGTCAGCGCCACATGGGGGGATGAGCACACGCTCACGCTCGACGCGGGGAACGCGAGGTCGGCGGACCCCGACCCGGCGCTGTGCCGGAAGATCCGCGCGTCGGTGCTGCTCGCGGGCCCGCTGCTCGCGCGGTTCGGGCGGGTGCGGCTCCCGCCGCCCGGCGGCGACGTGATCGGCCGGCGGCGCATCGACACGCACCTCCTGGCCTTGCAGCGGCTCGGCGCGGAGATCGAGGTCGGCGGGACCTTCGACTTCGAGGCGAAGCAGCTGGTGGGCGCCGAGGTGTTCCTCGACGAGGCGAGCGTCACCGGCACCGAGAACGCGCTGATGGCTGCGGTCGCGGCGCGCGGCCGGACGGTGCTCTGGAACGCTGCGTCGGAGCCCCACGTCCAGGACCTGGCGCGCTTTCTCGTCGCGCTCGGTGCCCACATCGAGGGAATCGGCACCAACACCTTGACGATCGAGGGCGGGCGGCCCCTCAAGGGCACGCGCTTCACCATCGGTCCCGACCACATCGAGATCGGATCGTTCGTCGGGCTTGCGGCGGTCACCAATTCCGCGCTCACTATCGAGGGCGTCCGGCCCGAGGACCTCCGCGCGACGCTGCTGGGCTTCGAGCGGCTGGGCGTCGAGGCCAAGCTCGACGGCGACCGGCTGGTGGTGGCGGCCGGCCAGGCGCGGCGGGTCCGCGACGACCTGGGGGGCCACGTCTCCAAGCTCGAGGATGGGCCGTGGCCGGCCTTCCCGGCCGACCTGATGAGCATCGCGCTGGTGACCGCGACGCAGTGCGAGGGCCTGATCCTGCTGTTCGAGAAGATGTTCGAGTCACGCCTGTTCTTCGTGGACAAGCTCGTCGGGATGGGTGCGCGGATCGTGCTGTGCGACCCGCACCGCGCGGTGGTGGCGGGGCCGTCGGCGCTCCACGCCGGGACGGTCGAGAGTCCGGACATCCGTGCCGGAATGGCCATCCTGCTGGCGGCGCTCGCCGCCGAGGGCACCAGCACCATCCACAACGTCGGCCAGATCGAGCGCGGGTACGAGCGGCTCCATGAGCGGCTCACGGCCTTGGGCGCCGTGATCGAGCGGCGCGAGAAGTGAGCGCGGCCCCGGCGCAGACGGCCGACGTAGCGCCCGGCTCGTGCCCGGCGCGGCTCGCGGCCGAGGAGTTCCTCGCGGACCGCATGGTGCCGCGCGCCGAGCTGGCGGAGTGGCGCGAGCGGTTCGGCCTGGTGGCCGGGCTCACGGTGCGCGGCGGGAACGGCGGGTTCTCGCTGGGGCTGCAGACGGAGGAGCCGGTCGGGCAGGTGATGGGCCGGTGGCGCGCCTTCCTGCATGTGGAGAGCCGGCAATTCCCGGCGTTCCAGATGGCACGGCAGGTACACTCGGCGAAGGTCGCGTGGCACGAGCAGGTGAGCGACGGATGGCACGTCGCCGAAGAAATTGATGGGCACGCGACCAGGCAGCGCGGCCTGCTGCTGGGCGTGACGATCGCCGATTGCGTGCCCATCTACCTCGCTGCGCGCGGAGGCGAGGCCGTAGCGCTGCTCCATGCGGGGTGGCGCGGAGTGGCCGCCGGGATCCTCGAGCGCGGCGTGGGACTGCTGGCCTCGCGCAGCGGCAGCGGCGCCGCCGATGTGGTGGTCCACCTCGGCGTGGGAATCTGCGGCGGATGTTACGAGGTGGGCCCGGAGGTGGTTCGCGCCGTCGAGGGGCGCGTGGTGCGGGGCCCGTCTTCGCTGGACCTGCGGGACGCCCTCGCCGCGCGCGCGGCGCGGCTCGGCGTGCGGGAGATCACCCGCTCGCCGCACTGCACGGCATGCTCGCGCGACCGGTTCTTCTCCCATCGCGGCTCTGCGGGCCACGACGGCCGAATGGTGGCGTATCTGGGCCGGCCGCTTGACGCGGCTGCGGGCAGGGTCTAGGTTTCTCAGGTCGTAACGCGGGTCGAGGGGCTCGGCTCGCGGTTCTCGGATGTGGGGTTGTTGCCCCACATTTTTTCTTTTCTGGGGTTTCCGTGTCGCCGCCAGCCGACCTCCAACGTGAGTTGGCCGAGCGGGTTGCCGGGATGGGCTTCGAGGTCGTGGAGTGCAAGGTGGGCGGCAGCAGGCGCCGCCCGCTGATCACGCTGCGGATCGACCGGCCCGACTCCGGCCCCGGCCACGGGATCAGGGTGGACGAGTGCGCGGCGGTGAGCCGGGCCCTCGAGCCCTGGCTCGACGAGATCGCCCTCGGCGAGGGCCGCTACGTGCTCGAGGTGTCGTCCCCGGGCCTGGAGCGGCCGCTGCGACGGCCGGACGAATGGCGCCGGTTCCTCGGGGAGCCGGCCGAAGTGCTGGTGCCGAGTCTCGGTGGGCGGTTCCGGGTGCGGGCGCTGCAGGTGTTCGACGGGCCGCCGGAGCCGAAGGTGGAACTGGAGTTTCCCAAGGGCGTGCGGCGCACGCTGCTGTTATCGGAGATCAAGGAAGCGCGTCTCGCCTTCGAGTGGTAGACGCGCGTGGAGCGCAACACATGAGCGGCACCGACGTCCTGACGGCGTTCAAGGAGCTGGCCTCGCTGAAACAGCTGGACCGCAACGAGTTGCGGGACCTGATTCGCGACGGCGTGCTGGCCGCGCTGACGAAGAAGTACGGCCCCAACGTGCGGGCCGACATCGGCATCGACGAGATGAGCGGCCAGATCCGCATCACGGTCCTGCGCGAGGTCGTGGAGGCGGTGGAGGACCCGAGCCGGCAGGTCTCGGTGGAGGAGGCCCGCTGGAACGATCCCGACTTCCAGCCCGGCGACGTGCTCGAGGAGGACGTGGATTTCTCCGAGTTCGGCCGCAATGCGGTGCAGGCCGCAAAGCAGCGCATCATCCAGCGGGTGCGCGAGGGCGAGCGATCGCGGATTCGCGAGGAGTTCGCGGACCGGGTGGGCGAGCTGCTCTCGGGCGAGGTGCAGCAGATCGAGCGGGGCAAGATCGTCGTGATGCTGAACAAGTTCCGCGAGGCGGAGGCGATCATCCCCTACCGCGAGCAGAACCACCGCGAGCACTTCCACCAGGGCGACACGATCCGCGCAGTGCTGAAGAAGCTCGAGGAGACGCCGAAGGGCCCGCGCCTGATCCTGTCGCGCGGCGACCCGCTGTTCGTGAAGGCGCTGTTCAAGCTCGAGGTCCCGGAGATCCAGCAGGGGATCGTGGACATCCGCGCCACGGCGCGCGAGGTGGGAAGCCGCACCAAGATCGCCGTATTCAGCCGCGACGACGGGATCGACCCGGTGGGCGCGTGCGTCGGGCTCAAGGGCAGCCGCGTGCAGGCCGTGGTCAACGAGCTGGGCGGCGAGCGGATCGACATCGTCCCCTGGAGCCCCGACCCGGAGCGGTTCGCGCGGCTGGCGTTGGCGCCGGCCCGCGTGGCGCGCGTGTTCTCCGATCCGGATACCAAGACGATCCAGGCGATCGTGGATGAGGACCAGCTCAGCCTCGCCATCGGGCGCAACGGGCAAAACGTGCGGCTGGCCTCGGAGCTGACCGGGTGGAAGATCGACCTGTACTCGAGCCGCGAGTGGCTGGAGCGCGGCGGCGAGCGGCCGCTGTTCGCGCCGCTGCCCCCGGCGCCGACGGAGGAGGGTGAGGACGTCGCGGCTGTGCCGCTGGCGGAGCTGGGCGGGATCACGCAGGACCTGCTCGCCGTGCTGGACGGCGCGGGATACCGCACCTTCTCCGACATCCTCGACCTCGAGACGGAGGAAGTGAAGTCCATTCCCGGCATGACGCCGGAGATGGCGGAGCGGCTGTCCGCGCTGATCGACGAGCTGACCACGACGGACGAGTCGTCGGGCGCCGCCAGCCAGGCCGCGCCCCCGGCGGCTGCGGCGGCGCCTGAGCCGGCGTCACCCGATGCCGGCGGAAGCCCGCCGCCTCAGGAGCCGCCGTCGGCGTGACGGACTCCGTCCGCACGGCGCTCGGCCTGCTGGGCCTTGGCGCGCGGGCGCGGCGGCTCGCCATCGGCGTGGACGCGGCGCGGGACGCGCTGCGGCGGGGAACGGCCGAAGCGGTCGTGCTGCCCAGTGACGTCAGCGAGCGGGCGCGCGAGCGCCTCGCGCCGCTGGCGGGACACCGGGCGGTCACCGTGCTGATCGGTCCGGATGCGGATGCGTTGGGGAAGGCGCTGGGCCATCCGCCGGTACACGGGGTGGCGGTACTGGACAGGCAGTTGGCACGTGGGCTCAAGACGTACCTGGCGGTGGAAGACCGAGGGGAGAAGGTCAGGAAATGAGTATGCGGGTGCACGATCTGGCGGCCGAGTTCGGCGTCGCCAGCGACGATCTGATGAAGCTGCTCCGGGAGATGGACATCTTCGTCCGGAGCCACTTGAGCGCGCTCGAGGAGGACAAGGTCTCCCGGGTTCGCGCGCGGTGGGAGCGCGAGAAGCGGAAGGAGAAGCAGCCCGCGCCCTCTAAGGGCCGTCGCCGTGCCGCGGCGAAGCCAAAGGCCGAGGCCCCGGCGCCGGCGCCCAAGCCCGTCGAGGAGCCGCGCCCGCGCCGCCGTCGCCGCACCGCGGCGGAGGTCGCCGCGCAGGAGGCGGAGGCCGCCACCGTCGCCGCTGCGGAAGCTGCCGCTCGTGAGCCGGAAGTCGGCGCGTTGTTCGTCGAAGAGGTGGCCGAAGAGCCGGCGTTGCACGTAACCGAGCTCTTCCCGCCCGAATTGGCGCCGCCGGTGGAAGAAGGGGAGGGGCCCGAGGAGGAGGTGCAGGTCTTCAACGCGGTGCCGCCGGTTGCGGGGGCCGCGGTGTCGCCGGCGCCGAGCGCCGAGGCGCCGGCCGAGGGCGCGCCGCCGTCGGCGGGCGCAGCGCCGGCCGCTCCCGCTGGGCCTGCTCCGTCCGTGCCGGCCGCCGCCGCGCCGCAGTCGGGGCCGGTGTCGTTTATGGGCTCGACCGTGCCGGGCGCCGCGCGCGAGCGGGGGCCACGCATCCCGACGCCGGTGGGTCGCCCGATGTCGGCGCGCCCGAAGCCGGTGGCGTCCGCCGTGCCGGGCGCCGGCGCACCGCCGCCGCGGCCGGTGGCATCGGCCGCGCCGGGTGGCGTCATCGAAGACCGCCGCCGCGACAAGAAGAAGCGGAAGAAGGGCAAGAAGTGGACGGTGGACCAGGAGGCCGTGGCCGAGAACGTGGCGCGCACCCTGGCGACCATCCGCGGGCCCGCCAAGAAGGGCGTGCGGCGCCGCGATGACGAGCCCTCGTTCCGCGACCTCGAGGCGCAGCGGGTCGCCGAGGAGAAGGAAAAGGAGAAGACCCTCGTCCACGTCAACGAGTTCATCTCGGTGGCCGAGCTGGCGGAGATCCTGAAGGTCCCGGCGTCGCAGATCGTCGCCTTCGCCTTCAAGGAGCTGGGGATGATGGTCACCGTCAACCAGCGGCTGGACTTCGACCAGATCGAGCTGATCTGCTCGGAGTACGACTTCCAGGCCGTGCGCGAGGTGGAGTACGCGGCGGCGGACGCTGAGGCGGAGCCGGCGGAGCTGGCGGAGAACCTCCACCATCGCCCGCCGATCGTGACGGTGATGGGGCACGTGGACCACGGCAAGACGTCGCTGCTGGATTTCATTCGCAAGACCAACGTCATCGCGGGCGAGGCGGGCGGCATCACGCAGCACATCGGGGCGTACAACGTGCTGCTCCCCGACGGCCGCCGGGTCACCTTCCTCGACACGCCCGGCCACCAGGCCTTCACCGCGATGCGTGCCCGGGGCGCCCAGGTCACCGACCTGGTCGTGCTGGTCGTGGCGGCCGACGACCAGGTCATGCCGCAGACCATCGAGGCGATCAGCCACGCCAAGAATGCCGGCGTGCCGCTGGTCGTGGCGATCAACAAGATCGACCTGCCGACCGCCAACGTGGACAAGGTCAAGCGCGACCTGCTGCAGCAGACGGTCGTGCTCGAGGAGTTCGGCGGCCAGACGCTGGCGACGCCCATCTCCGCCAAGAAGGGCACCAACGTGGACAAGCTCCTGGAGCAGATCCTGCTCCAGGCCGACCTGCTGGATCTCAAGGCCAACCCGGACCGTCCCGCCGCGGGCACGGTGCTGGAGGCCTCGCTCGACCCGGGCAAGGGGCCGCTGGCCACCATTCTGGTGACGGCGGGCACCCTGAAGACCGGGGACGCCTTCATCTGCGGGATGTACTCGGGCGTGGTGCGGGCGATGTTCGACGAGCGGGGCAAGACGGTCAAGGAAGCGGGCCCCTCCACGCCGGTGCAGGTGCTCGGCTTCCAGGGGATTCCGGAGGCGGGCGACTCGTTCGCCGTGGTGGCCGACAGCAGCCAGGCGCGCGACACGGCCCAGAAGCGTCAGCGGCTCGACCGCGAGGCGCAGCACCGCCGCGGCAGCCGGGCCGGCGTCTCGCTGGAGGAGTTCTTCCAGAAGAAGGACGAGGCGGCCGGGGCAGCGCTCCGCATCATCATCAAGGCGGACCAGGGCGGACCGGCCGAGGCGCTGGCCGATGCGCTCTCGCAGCTCTCGACGTCCGAGGTGAAGGTCGAGGTGGTGCACCGCGGGGTCGGCGCGATCAACGAGTCCGACGTCCTGCTGGCCAAGGCCTCGCTGGCGATCATCATCGGCTTCCACGTGCGCCCGGACTCCAACGCGCGCGCGGCCGCGGAGCGCGAGCACGTGGACATCCGGCAGTACCGGATCATCTACGAAGCGGTCGACGACGTGAAGGCCGCGCTGGAAGGCCTGCTCAAGCCGGAGCAGAAGGAAGTCGTCGTCGGAGAGGCGGAGGTGCGGCAGCTGTTCAAGATCTCGGGCGTGGGCACGATCGCCGGCTGCTATGTCCGCAACGGCACCATGCAGCGCGGGGTCAAGGCGCGCGTGATTCGCGACGGCACCGTGGTGTATACGGGCGGCTTCGCCTCGCTGCGCCGCTTCAAGGACGATGTGAAGGAGGTCAAGGACGGGCTGGAGTGCGGCATCGGCATCGAGAACTTCAACGACCTCAAGGTCGGTGACGTGATCGAAGGGTTCCGCATCGAGAGCATCGCCCGCAGCCTCGAGACGGCGGGGCCGGCCCGGGGCGAGTAGCGCCGTGGTCGTCGCCGTCCGGTCGTGGGAGCTGCAGCTGGCCGGTTGCCAGTCGCTCAAGGACAAGCGGCGGATCGTGAAGAGCCTCAAGGACCGGCTGCACCACCAGTTCAACGTCTCGGCCGCCGAGGTGGCGCACCAGGACGCCTGGCAGCTCGCCGCCCTGGCGTGCAGCGTGGTGACGACCGACCGCCGGCACGCCGAGGAAGTGCTCGGCTCGTGCGACCGGCTGATCGCCGGCGAGCCGCTCGCCTACGTCATGTCCAGCGAGATTTCGTTCGTATGAAGAACAAGACCCCGGGCCGCCGACCCCAGCGCGTGGCGGAAGCGATCCGCGTGGCCGTGGCCGAGTTTCTCACGGCGGAGGCGCGCGACCCGCGCATCGGCCTGGTGACGGTGACCGGCGTGCGCGTCACGCCTGACCTCAAGCGGGCCGTGGTGCAGGTGATGGTGCACGGCGACGAAGAAGCCAAGGAGCGGAGCCGCCGGGCGCTCGTTCACGCGGCCGGCGCCATGCGGCGCGCCATCGGAGCGCAATTGCGCGTCAGGACGGTGCCGGAGGTGACGTTCGAGCTCGACCGGGAGTTGGAGCGGGCGTCGCGCATCAACTCGTTGCTGGCCCAGTTGCGCCAGACGGGAGAGGGGACGCCCTGAGCGACGCGGGCACGGGGGCACAGGGGCACGGACGCACGGAGACGGCGGGCACGGGGGCACAGGGGCACGGGGGCACGGACGGCCTCCTGCTGATCGACAAGCCCGCTGGTCCCACGTCGCACGACGTCGTCGCCGTGGCCCGCCGGGCGCTGGGCGAGCGGCGGGTGGGGCACGCCGGGACGCTCGACCCCGCCGCCACCGGCCTGCTGGTGGTGCTGGCGGGGCGGGCCACGCGCCTCGCGCGGTTCGTCGCGCTGCTCCCCAAGCGGTACCGCGGCACGATCTGCTTCGGCTGCGAGACCAGCAGCGACGACGCGACCGGCGAGCCGCTGGAGCGGGACGACGGCTGGCGTCAGCGCAGCGACGCCGAGGTCGCCGCCGCGGTAGCTGCCGTTGCGGCGCAACCGACCCAGGTGCCGCCCCGGGTCTCGGCCAAGAAGGTGGCGGGTGAGCGGGCCTACAAGCGCGCGCGGCGCGGCGAGCCACTGGAGATGACGGCGGTGCCGGTTGCGGTCCACGAGATCGTCGTCTGTGCGCGGCTCGATCGCGCGGCCGGAGAGTTGGTGGTGGAGGTTCGGTGCGGGTCGGGGACCTATGTGCGGTCCATCGCCCGGGACGTGGGGCGCGTGCTGGGCTCGCGGGCGCACCTCGGGGCGCTGCGCAGGCTCGGGATCGGGCCGTGGCGCGTCGAGGACGCGATGCCGCTGGCGTCGCTGGGGCTCGAGCAGCCGGTCCTGCTCCCCCTGGCCGAGGCGGTGCGGCACCTGCCGGCGCTGGAGATCGGCCCGTCGAACGCGGAGGCCATCGCCCACGGCCGGAAGATCGAGGAGCCGGCGCGACTCGAAGGCCCGGTGGCGGTGTTCGGGCGGGGGCAGCTCCTCGCCGTGGCGGAGTGGTGCGAGGGTCGCTACACGCCGCTGGTGGTGCTGACGCCGTGAGCGGCGACGTCATGACGGTGGGCACGTTCGACGGCGTGCATCTCGGGCACCAGGGGGTGCTCGCGGAGATTGCGCGGCGGGCGGCGGCCTCGGGCGGGCGGAGCGTGCTGGTCACCTTCGAGCCGCACCCGCTGGAGATCGTCAACCCGGCGGCCGCGCCGCAGCTCCTCACCACGGCCGCGGAGAAACGCGTGGTGCTGGCCGAGTCGCCGGTGGACCACGTGGCGTTCCTGCCCTTCACGCCGGGGCTGGCGGAACTCCCGCCGGAACGGTTCGTGCGGGAGGAGCTGGAACGGCGGTTCGACCTGGCCGAATTGGTAATCGGCCACGACCACGGCTTCGGGCGCGGCCGCTCGGGCGGAGTCGAGCTGCTGCGGCGCATCGGCCGCGAGGACGGCTTCGCGGTGGACGTGGTGCCCGCCGTCGTGGTGGATGGTCGACCGGTGTCGTCGACCCTGATCCGGCGCGCGGTGGCCGGGGGCGACCTGGCGACGGCGCGGGCGTGCCTGGGCCGCTGGTACTCGGCCACCGGCGAGGTGGTGCGCGGGGCGGGGCGGGGGCGGGGGCTCGGGGTGCCGACCATCAATCTGGCGCCGCCGCACCCGAAGAAGCTGCTGCCGCCCGACGGCGTCTACGCGGCGCGCGTCGCGTGGCGCGGCGAGCGGCGGGGAGCCATGTTGAACCTGGGGCCGCGTCCCACCTTCGGTGAGGCGGGTCGGACCCTGGAGGCGCACCTCTTCGACTTCGAGGGGGAGCTGGCCGGTGAGATCGTCACGGTGGAGTTTGTGCGGCGGCTGCGCGACGTGATGCGGTTCGCGTCGGTGGACGCGCTCCGGCTCCAGCTGGAGCGAGACCGCCGCGATGCCGTTGGTGCGTTGACTGAGGTAGGCGGGACCGTTAACCTCTGACGTTTGTCTTTATCCACGAGCCTCGAATGCTTGATTCCATACGTGCTCGGCTGATCGTCATCGGGATTCTGGCGGCGATTTCGGTGTTCAGCCTCTGGCCGCGCGACGTCAAGATCCGGACGCGCGGCAGCGACGGGTTGATGCACGACACGACCGAGCGGCGGGTCGCGCTTAAAGAGGGTCTCGACCTGCAGGGCGGGATCCACCTCGGCCTCGAGCTTGACCAGAGCAAGGGGAAGGTCCCCAACGTCGCCGACGCGATCGACCGTGCGCTGAAGGTGATCCGCACCCGCATCGACGAGTTCGGGGTCGCCGAGCCGCTGGTCCAGAAGCTCGGCAGCACGCGCATCATCGTCGAGCTTCCGGGGCTGAAGGACCCGGCCCGCGCGAAGGCGATCGTGCAGCGCTCCGCGTTCCTTCAGTTCGAGATGACGGACAAGGAGGGGCTGTTCCGCGGCGCGCTCGCCGCGATGGACCGCGCGCTCACGGCCGCCGGCGTCACCGAGCGAAGCGTGGGCCTGGCGGTGGCTGACTCGGCCCACCGCGCGGCGGCCGGTGGTGCCTTGCCGCCCGGCGGCGCGGCGTCGGTGGAGCAGATCCTGGGCGGTGCGAAGCCGGATACCGGCCGGGGGGCGCGGCGCGACACCACGAAGTCGTCCGACACGACGCTCACGGGCCCGCTGTCGCCGCTGCTCTTCCAAGGCACGATGCCCGGCGAGTACATGGTCCAGCAGGAGAAGGTTGCCATCGTCTCCAGGATGATCGAGCAGGTGGACTCGCTGCACCTGTTGCCGCACGGGATGGTGATGCGCTGGGGCGCGCAGCCGCTGGCGCGGGGCGCCCGCGGCTATCTGCCGCTGTACGCCCTGGTCGAGCGGCCCATCATCACCGGCGAGGAGCTGACCGACGCGCGGGCGCAGCTCGACCCGCTGACCAACCAGGCGGTGGTGAACTTCACTCTGTCGCGGCGCGGCGGCCGCACCTTCGAGCGTGAGACCGGGAAGCACATCGGCGACAACATGGCGATCGTGCTGGACAACCTGGTCCAGAGCCAGCCGCCGGTGATCCGCGGCCAGATCAGCACCCACGGCCAGATCGAGCTGGGCAACTCGAGCCTCCAGGACGCACAGGACCTGGCCCTGGTGCTGAAGGCCGGCGCGCTGCCGGCCCCGCTCCAGATCGTGGAGGAGCGGACGGTCGGGCCGACGCTGGGCAAGGACTCGATTCACGATGCCACGGTCGCCGCCACGGTCGCGGTGCTGCTGGTGATCGTCATCATGATCGGCTACTACCGGCTGGCCGGCGCGCTCGCGGTCGCGGCGCTGGTGCTCTACGCGCTCTACACCGTGGGCGGACTGGCAGCCCTCAACGCCACCCTCACCCTGCCGGGGGTTGCAGGCTTCGTGCTCTCGGTGGGCATCGCGGTGGACGCCAACGTGCTGATTTTCGAGCGGATCCGGGAGGAGCTGGCGCTCGGCAAGTCGGTGCGGCTGGCGATCGACGCCGGGTACAAGATGGCGATGAACGCCATCGTGGACTCGAACGTGTCCACCATCCTCACCGCGGCGTTCCTGTTCCAGTTCGGGACCGGCCCGGTCAAGGGTTTCGCCGTCACCCTGATCCTCGGCATCATCGCCTCGATGATCACGGCCATCTACGTGACGCGCACCTTCTACATGATCTACTTGGAGCGCCGGCCCGGGCTCCAGACCCTGAGCATCTAAATGACCAGATTCTTCGCGCACGCCAACTACGATTTCATCAGCCTGCGGCACTACGCCTACGGCCTCACCGCGGCGATCATCATTCCGGGCCTGATCTGGATCCTGGCCGGCGGACTCAACTACAGCATCGAGTTCACCGGCGGCACGCTGGAGCAGATCCAGATGGCGCAGCAGACCAACGCCGGAGAGATCCGGGGCGCGCTGGACAAGGGCGGTCTCCACAACGCGGAGATCCAGCAGTTCGGCACGCCGCTCGACTACGTGATCCGTGCCCGGCTCTCCGCCAACGAGGTGGTGGACCAGAAGCAGGCGGAGCGTACCTCGGCCAAGGTGGACAGCGCGCTGAGCGCGCGGTTCGGGCCGAAGAGCTTCACCGTGCAGCGGGTGGAAGCGGTGGGGCCCAAGGTCGGGGGCGAGCTGCGCCAGAAGGCGCTGGTCGCCATCCTGCTCTCGTTCCTGGCGACGCTGGTGTACCTTGCGTTCCGCTTCGAATTCCGGTTTGGCGTCGCCGCGACGCTGGCCACGGCGCACGACATCCTGACCACGCTGGCGTTCATCAAGTACATGAACCTCGAGGTGTCGCTGGTGGTGGTGGCGGCGATCCTCACGGTGGTGGGCTACTCGCTGAACGACACGATCATCATCTTCGACCGGGTCCGGGAAAACCTGCACAAGTACAAGCGGGACGACCTGGCGGGGATCCTGAACCGGAGCATCAACGAGACGTTGCCGCGCAGCGTGCTGACGCACGGCACGACGATGGCCACGACGATGGCGCTGCTGATCTTCGCCGGCGAGGTGATCCGGCCGTTCGCCTGGGTGATGACCTTCGGTATTTTCACCGGGACGTTCTCGTCCATCTACATCGCCTCACCGGTGCTGCTGGCCATCGAGCACCGCTGGCCGGGCAAGGACGCGCGGGGCGTGCGCGCGCGCGTGGGCGCCGCCGCGTCGGTCGTGGCGAAGACGCCGGCCGCCATCCTTCCCTAGCGCCGGGCGGCGGGCGAGGGCGGGCACGGCGAGCCGTGCCCGCCCCCGTGCCCCTGTGCCCCCGTGCCCCCGTGCCTCTCATAGATTCCCACTGCCACCTCGCCGATCCGGCCTTCGACTCCGATCGCGCCGCGGTGCTGGCGCGCGCGCGGAGCGCCGGGGTGGAGGCCATCGTGTGCGTCGCCGATACGGTCGCGGCGTCCGGACGGTGCCTGGAGCTGGCCGCGTCGCACGGCGCGGCCAGGGACGCCGGTCCGCAGCTCGCCGCCACCGCCGGTCTCCATCCCCATCACGCCTCCGACTTCGGCGACGCCACGGCTGGCGCCCTCGCGCGGCTGCTGGCCGACCCGCTGGTCGTCGCCGTGGGCGAGACCGGTCTCGACTACCACTACGATCGTTCGCCGCGCCCGCTGCAGCGCGAGGCGTTCGCGTGGCAGCTCGCCGAGGCGGCGCGCTGCGGCAAGCCGGTGATCGTGCATTCCCGCGAGGCGGACGAGGACACGGCGCGGCTGCTCGTGGATGCTCCCGCCGGTCTCACGGGGGTGCTGCACTGTTTCAGCGCAGGACGGCCGGTGCTCGAGGCGGCGCTGGCCCGCGGGCTATGCGTGTCGTGGAGCGGGATGATCACCTTCCGGACCTGGGATTCGGCGTGGGCCGTGGAGGCTGTGCCCGACCAGCAGTTGCTCGTCGAGACGGACGCGCCGTACCTCGCGCCAGTGCCGCATCGCGGCAAGCGCAATGAGCCGGCGTTCGTGGCGGCGACTGCGGCGCGCCTGGCGGAACTCAGGGGCGCGGCGCCACAGTGGCTGGCGGAGTTGACGGCGGCCAACGCGCGGCGTCTGTTCCGTCTGGGTAGTTTGTAACCCGGAGGCACAGGGGCACGGGGGCACGGACGCACGGAAAGCCGAGGCGCCGAGGACCAGCGCGGGGAGCGAGGACATGAGCGACATCAGGAGTATTGCGACGCGGCACGCGCCGCAGGCGATCGGGCCTTACAGCCAGGCCGTGGTTGCGGGCGGCTTCCTGTTCGCGTCCGGCCAGATCCCGCTCGATCCGGCGACCATGAACGTGGTGGAGGGGGACATCCGCGTGCAGACCGAGCGGGTGCTCCAGAATATCGCGGCGGTGCTGGAGGAAGCGGGCACCAGCTTCCGGCACGTCGTGAAGACCACGGTGTTCCTCGCCAGCATGGACGACTTTGCCGCGATGAATGAGGTGTACGCTGGCGCCTTCGGCGACCACCGGCCGGCGCGCTCGACAGTAGCGGCGAAGAGCCTGCCCAAGAACGTGCTGGTGGAGATCGATGTCATCGCGCAGCTCTAGACGCGCGCGACGCAGGGGCACGGCCACCTCCGCCGGCGCCCGACCGACGCACAGTCTTGGTCGAGCGCGTGAGGCGCACGCCGGTCCGCGCGCGCGGACCGGTTGCCCGTCAGCAGTCGATCAGAGGCTCGGGGGGTGGGCCAGAAGGGCGATGACGCCCACGAGGACACCGAGCGCGGGCACCAGAACCCCGGGCACCCATCCGACCTCGACTCCGCCTGACACGCGCAGGCGCGAGACATCCCCTGGCCTCCGCACCAATTCGGGACGCACCGCTATCCCGATCCAGTGTTCCGGGCTGTACTTCACCAGTCCATACACCAGGCTGCCGGACAGATTGTTGCCCGAGAGGCTGCCCACGCCGGCGGCGAAGTCCATGGCGCCCCGCTCGCCGATCCAACGCCGGTAGCGAACCGCGGGTCCGGATTCGAATCCGGCGTTCTTGTCCACCGACGCGAAGAACGAGGCCCCAACGGCGTCGCGTGGAGTGACGTTGAGCATCAGGCCCCAGTCCGCCACCAGGTGGCCGCTCGGGAGGCCGGACTGGCCCGGCAGGTCGAAGTAGGCGCCGAAGTCCGTGAGAAGGAGAAGCCTGCACTGCGGCTCGGGCCGTGCGTGCCAGCAGAGAGCCGAGCCATCCGACTGACCTGCAGCGCTCCGAACCGGCGCCAGCAGAAGAGCGGCGAACAGCAGCGCCATCGGTTTCACTGTGTCGTCCTCCTTAGAATGCCAGAAATGCGCCGAGACCGAGGCGGCCTGCGGGCAGCGGGACCAGTCCCACCTGGACCCGGCCGCGTCAGTAGACGCCGCTGACGTTCACGCCGCAGGCTGCACCCGTGACGGTGTAGGCCAGCTGCTCGGTCTGGGAAACGCCCGCGGTCACGGTCAACTCTATCTCACAACTACCGGACCGCCCGTCGGAGGTCACGACGGACAGGGTGCCGGCGAACGTAGCGTTGGCGGCAAGGGACGAGTCGGTGCTGACGCCGCCGCCGGTCACGCGCACCGAGCCACTGGTCGCGTAGTGCGCCGTCCGACACCCGTCGTAGCCGAGCGTGACGTCGGCGGTCACGGTCGTCGTACCGGCATAGCTGCCGTTGGCAGCCGCCGTGCCTCCGTTCACGCAGCCGACCGTCATGTGGATCGGGCCCGGCTGAAGGCTGACCAGGTTCGCCGACGTCATGACGTTGCCCAGCTCGCCGGCCAGATTGAACACCTCTTCCTGCGAAAGGCCGATCGACGGACCCGTGGCGTCCTTGCTTGCGCACGCCCCAGAGCCGAGGCTCAGGGCCACCAGCGCTGTCGCGGCAGCAATCCGGTTCGATCTCATGTCGCACCTCCCAATCATCGATTGAAGGTCCGGTATCACCTTTGCCGTAGTGGGCTATGAATGCAGCAAGCGCACAGTCAGCAGGTGCACGGACGTGGTATCGCTGGAGGATCCGTTGCGCCGGATGAGCAAGTACCGCGGGTTTGTCGGTGCCGACGCGCCGATATCGTAGTAATTGCCCGAGCACGCGCCGCCACAGGAGACGCCGGACGACAGGGTCCAGGGGCCGTTCGTGGTCGCGCCGGCATACACCTGCATGAGGTTGGCGTAATCCTGGTTGAGATAACCCCCGTAGAGAACCACGTCCGGGCCGGCGGAGTCCGGGGGGATGGCGGCGAAGCCGAGGACTACCGAGCCGGTATCGCCATAGTCAGGCAGCTCGATCCCGGCGTTGAGGTAGAAATTGATGAAGCCTCCGTTGCAACCGTTGCCGCCTCCGCTCATGCACTGATCGTGGCTCTGCGTGGTGGCAGCGCGGGTGTCGAGGACCACGTTGTAGGTCAGATAGGCCTCGGTGAGACGGAGAGCGCCGACGGAGGTGTTGCGGCCACCCACGATGTTGATGCCGGAGATCACGCGTGGCAGGAACGGCGGCAGCGGGTCCATGGCGTTGCCGCTCGGGGTGATCGTGAGGCTCATGGGGCCCACCGGGAGCGAGCTGAAGCTGAACGTGAGCGTGTCGGTCGCGGCCATCGTGCAGCCGCCGTATGACGTGCAGACGCTGACGTTGTAGCTCCAAGACGTGTACAACAGGTCCCCGTAATCGGCCAACGACCCCGAGAGTGAGCCGGTAGTGGGGGTGGGGGTGGGGGTGCTGGGCCCTGTTGTCTCGCCCTTGGAACAGCCCAGTAGCAGCGCGACCGTCGTCAGGGATGCGAGGACGCCAATGCGTGTGCGAGTCATCGTCCGCTCCAGTTTCAAGTATCCGGCGGGCCGACATGCGGCCCTCCGACTGCGCGCGAGTCTAGCCGGGAGCCGTCAAGCCAGAGTCAAGCGGGGCCACTCACCACTGCGCTCGTCTTGACGCGGGGGGACACTGGGGGGACACTTCAAGCCGACGCGGGCCGGAAAACCCAATACGGGGGCGGATCGGGCCTGGTGGTCTGACTGGTCTTCAAAACCAGCTGGGGCCTGCTGAGCAAGCCTTGGTGGGTTCGATTCCCACACGCTCCCGCCAGCCCCGGCGCCGAGTCCGGTGGCGCCGCTCTCCCGTCATACGCCCGCCCAGCAGCGACCCTGTCGCTCGCATTCGCCCGCTTGACGTTCACCTGACGCGCCCCGTGTAGAGTCGTGCGCAGTCGGAGGGCAGTTTCCCTGCCGCGTTTCGCACGCAACACGGGGGTGCCATGAGAGCTGCGCGATGTGGATTGCTTGCCATTTGCACGGCTGTGCTGGCACCCTCGGGTCCCGTGGGCGCGCAGCAACTGCCCCACCTCACAGCAGGGCAGCAGGTCCGCGTGACAATCCCCGGCGCAGGGCTCACACAAGAGGACGCGACTCTCGTGTCACTCTATCGCGACACGATCGTCGTGGATCGCTTCCACGTCGTATTGGATTCCACCGGTTGGCGAACTGACTCGACAAGGAACGCGGTCCCGCTGAGCGCTGTCACCAGCTTGGAGGTGATGATCCGAAGCCAGCCCCACGTCGTGCGGGACGGGGCGATCGGCGGCGGAGTAGGGGCCTTGGCCGGCTACCTCTTCATCAAGGCGATAGAGAAACAGTACTGCGGATGGAACATGATCTGCGTGCAACCGGGCCAAGCCGGCTCAGGCGCTGCGATCGGCGGGGTGCTCGGCGCGGGAATCGGCGCGCTGATCGGCCTGATCTACCGCCCGGAGCGCTGGGAGCCGGTGGCCCTCGACCGTCTCCACGTGACCGTGATGCCGCTGGATCATGGAGGCGTGGGCATCGGTGGGTCGGTGTCTCCAACGTCGGCACACGGACCGTGGGCGGCTCCGGAAGGCCTGTGGTTCGGCGTCGCGTTTGGTTGGGCTTCGGTCGGCTACGCATGCTCCGGGTGCCCACAGGCGCGGGCTCCCGGCACGTCCTTCTCGCTCCGCATCGGCGGGACGCCGACCCGGCAGCTCCGCGTCGGCGCGGAGTTCGCCCACTGGCAGCAGTGGAAGTCGGGAGCAGACATGTATCTGCCGTCGGTCGCTGCGTACTACTACCCCGGGGCAAGCGGGCCCTTCTTCATCAAGGGTGGCGTCGGCGCGGTCTGCCCGGGTGCTCTTAAGGCGGCCGCGCCGGGGCTCAGCTTCGGCCTCGGCGCTGATGTGCATGCCGGCCGCACGCTATCGCTCACGCCGTACCTCGACTACATGATGTCGCTGACCACCAACGCGACCGTTGGCGGCTGGGACTCCTCGGTGGCCGCGAAGGCCAACATCCTTCAGGCCGGACTCGCCGCCGTCTGGCATTAGGCGTCCGGGCACGCCGGACTCCGCCTGCGTTGTAGCACGTCGCCGGCCCGGCGCTCACCGGGCCGTTCGCGTCGGCGCCCGGGCGCGAGTTGTTCGCCCTACAGCCCTGGGTAGATTCTGTGGCCACGCGCTTCAGCCAACCGTGAACATCCCTCGATCGCTGAAGGAGACGTCGCCCATCGCCAGCGTGCCGTGCCGAGCCATCCTGTTCGACCTGGACGGCGTCCTCGTGGACTCGCGGCGGTGCGTCGACCTCGTCTGGCATGCGTGGGCGGCCCAGCGCGGGCTCGATCCGGCCCCATTCCTGAGAGTTGCCCACGGACGCCGGAGTTCGGAGACGATCCGGCTCGTCAGGCCGGACCTCGATGCCGCCGCCGAGGCGCGGGCGCTCGACGCCATGGAAGAAGTTGAGACCCGGGGGCTGGACCCGGTGCCCGCAGCGGCAGCGCTGATCGCCCGACTCACCGACACTCAGTGGGCCGTGGTCACGTCGGGCAGCCGCGCGGTCGCGACGCTGCGGCTGCGCACCGCCGGAGTCACGGTCCCACCGGTGTTCGTGACGTCGGACGACGTGCGACGCGGCAAGCCCGAACCCGAGGGGTACCTGCTCGCCGCCCGCCGCCTCGGAGCCGAGCCCGCCGACTGCCTGGTGATCGAGGATTCGCCGCCCGGCGTCGCTGCGGGCAAGGCGGCGGGAATGCGCGTGATCGCCGTGCTCACTACCCACGCGGCGGAGGCGCTGGTGGAGGCGGACGCGCGGCTGGATTCGCTCGCGGCGCTACGCCTCGACGCGGCGGGTCCGGCGGGCCTCATTGTGGGTTTCTGAGCTGCAGGGGGCGCGGTGCCCCGGTACCGAACGAACGGAGGTAGTGCCATGACACCACCCCAGCCGGACTTCCCGGACAGGCCTGACCTTCCCAGGACTCCGCTCGGCTCCACTGGCATGAGCATCACGCGCACCGGGTTCGGTGCCTGGGCCATCGGGGGCGGCGGCTGGCACTTCGCCTGGGGCTCGCAGGACGACGCCGAGTCCATCGCGGCCATCCGCCACGCTGTGACGTGCGGCATCAACTGGATCGACACTGCGGCCGTCTACGGGCTGGGGCATTCGGAGGAGGTCGTCGCCCGCGCCCTCGCCGAGATCCCTCGGGGCGAGCGTCCCTACGTGTTCACCAAGTGCGGCCTGGTGTGGGACGAGCGGGACCGCGCGGCGCCACCGCGAGAGGTGGGCAACCCCAGGAGCCTCCGCCGCGAGGTGGAGGCCTCGCTGCGCCGGCTCGCCGTCGAGCGCATCGATCTCTATCAGATGCACTGGCCCGCACGGGATGGCACGCCGCTCGAGGACTACTGGGGCACGCTGCTGGAGCTGAAGGCGGAGGGGAAGATCAGGGCGGCGGGGTTGTCGAACCACGATGTGAGCCAGCTCGAGGCCGCCGAGCGCATCGGCCACGTGGACACCCTGCAACCTCACTTTTCGGCTATCCGGCGGGACGTGGCGGGGGCGGAGCTGGGCTGGTGCGCCGCGCACGGCACCGGGGTGATCGTATACAGTCCGATGCAATCCGGCCTGCTCACCGGCTCGTTCACGGTGGAGCGGGCCGAGCGCCTCGGGTCCGACGACTGGCGTTCGCGGGCCCCGGATTTCACCGGGGCGGCGTTGGGCCGCAACCTGTCGCTGGCTGCGGCGCTCGAACCCATCGCGCGGCGGCACGGGGCCTCAGTGGCGGCCGTGGCCGTCGCGTGGACGCTCGCCTGGCGCGGGGTCACCGGGGCCATCGTGGGCGCTCGTTCCCCCGCCCAGGTGGATGGCTGGCGGGCGGCGGCGGCGCTGAGCTTGAGCGACGCGGATCTGGATGAGGTCGGCGCCGCCATAGAGCGCACCGGAGCGGGGAGCGGCCCGGCACGCCCGCCTGGATCGCTGGAAGGCGGGTCCTGATCGCGGGGGCCGGGTCCACGCGGCCGCGTCGCAACCGTTGCACGATGGCCGGCACGGCGCTGTTCAGGATGGCAGGCCGGTGCTAGGTTCGGGGCCATCCTCCTCCCTGGGGAGCCCCATCGGTACAGCCATGACCACACTCGTCATCCTCAATCCCGCCAGCGACCGCGGCCACGGCCAGAAGCTCCGGCCGCGCATTGAGCGCGGGCTCCGCGATGCCGGTTTCCGGTTCGACCTGGTGGAGACCACGGGACCGGGCCACGCGGTGACGCTGGCCAGGGAGGCGGCGGCGGTGGGCGTCGAGCGCGTGCTGTGCAGTGGGGGCGACGGCACCGTGCACGAGGTGGCGAACGGGCTGCTCCAGTCGCCGCCGGCCGCGGACGGCGCGACGGGGCCGGCCCTCGGCGTCATCCCCATCGGCACCGGCAACGACTTCGCTAAGCTGCTGGGGGTCTTCAAGCTCCCGCCCGAGGTTGCCGCGTCGCGGATGGCGCAGGCGAACGAGCGCCTCTTCGACGTCGGGCAAGTGATCGGAGAGTACTTCGCGAACTCCCTCGGCATCGGATTCGACGCCGAGGTGGTGCGGCAGGCGAACAAGCTCACCCAGCTGCGGGGGCTCGCCGTCTACGTCGTCGCGGTGTACAAGACGTTCGTCACCTTCCGCGCGCCGGTGCTGGAGGTGGTGTCGGCGGCCCACCGTGAGACGGGAGCGATGATGATGCTGGAGTGCTCGATCGGCGTGAGCGCGGGCGGCGGCTTCTATCTGACGCCGCAGGCCGATCCGTCCGACGGGCTGCTCGACGTCTGCCTGATCCGGAAGGTGGGATTGCTCACATTCCTGCGCTACGTCCCCCGGGTGCTGAGCGGCAGGCACACGGGTCTCGCGGTCGTGACGATGCTGAAGACGCCGTCGCTCACGATTCGATCGCCGGACGAACCGCTGCTGCTCCACCTCGATGGCGAGCTGCGCGCGCCCGAGGCGCGCGACATCGAGGTTACGCTCGTGCCGAAGCGCTTGCGGGTGCTTGTGGCGGCGGGAGGAAGAGGGGCGTGAAAGCCAGGGTCTGGGCCGTCGTCGTGGGGTTGGCGCTCGCGGTGCCGCTCGCGGCCCAGAACCCGCCGACTCCCGCCCCCCGGGCCGACACCATCGGGCAGGGCGGGGACACGGCCCACGCACGGCAAATCAAGGGCGACTCGGTGCGCCCGGTCTCCCCCGTCACGCCGGGGGGCGCGTTCCTTCGCTCGATGATCCTGCCCGGGTGGGGCCAGTCGCGGCTCGACCGGAACGTGACCGGTGGGTTGTTCCTGGCCTGGGAAGGGGTCTGCGCGACGATGGTGTGGAAGACGGTGTGGCAGCTCGACTACGCGCGGGCGCGGAACAAGTTCGTGGCCTCGCACGTGCAGGAGCGCGAGGACTGGATCGTGCTCCTGGTCTTCAACCACCTGCTCGCCGGCGCTGAAGCCTACGTCTCGGCCAACCTCTACGATTTCCCCGTTTCGCTCAAGGCGCGCGCCTTGCCAGACGGCGCGACGGGGATCGGCGTCGAGGTGCGGCTGCCGTGAATCGCCGCCCCATAGGCGTGTTCGACTCCGGCATCGGCGGGCTCACCGTGGTGCGCGAGCTGATCCGCCAGCTCCCCCACGAATCGCTGATCTACTTCGGAGACACCGCGCGCGTGCCGTACGGCAACAAGTCGCCGGAGACCGTGCGGCGCTACAGCCGGGAGATCCTCGAGTTCCTGCTGTCGCGCGACGTCAAGCTCGTGGTGGTCGCCTGCAACACGGCCAGCGCACACGCGCTCGAGGAGCTGCGGCGCCTCGCCCCGGTGAAGGTCGAGGGCGTGATCGAGCCGGGGGCGCGGGCCGCGGTGGCCGCAAGCCGCAGCGGGCGCATCGGCGTGATCGGGACGGCCGGCACCGTGGCCAGCGGCGCTTACACACGGGCCATCGAGGCGGCGGACGGCCGAGTGCAGGTCGTGGCGCAGGCCTGCCCGCTGTTCGTGCCGCTGGTCGAGGAGGGATGGCTCGACCACGCGGCTACACGGCTGATCGCCGAGGAGTACCTGGCGCCGCTCCGGGCGCACGACATCGACACCCTGGTCCTGGGCTGTACGCACTATCCGCTCCTCAAGCCGCTGCTGTCGTCCCTGCTGGGCCCGTCCATCGCGCTCATCGACAGCGCTGAGCAGACGGCGGCTGCGGTTTCCCGGGAACTGGCCCGCTCCATCCTGCATGCGCCTGCGACGGCGGCGGGGCGCGTGCATTTCGTCGTGAGCGATGTGCCGAAGCAGTTCGTCAAGGTGGGGAAGATGTTTCTTGGGGAGACGGTCAAGGACGTCGAGACCGTGCCGCTTGGGCTCTGACGGGGAGGTGATGAAGTGATCGGAGGTGATGATGTGAGGAGGTGATGACGGGTGCGGGACCATCATCACTTCATCACTCCATCACTTCATCACCTTCCACGCGAGTGCCAAGCCAGTAACTGATTGATTCTCAAGGTCTTGCAGGCCAGTTGATCAGCTTGATGCCAGCCTCATCTATCACAGCATAGCTCCGGTCGATCATCCACTGTCCGGCATTCAGGTAGTACCGGCCCGGCTGGTGCTCCACGAGGCGTGGGCGATGAGTGTGCGCCATCACCACCAGGCCCAGCTCGGGCCGCCGGTCCAGCAGGGCGCGGGCGTACCGTTCCTGCGCCGCCGACGCCCGATCCATCGCCGCCTGGGTCCGGTTCGCCTCGGCGAGGCCGCCCGAAAGTCGGTCCGCCAGCCAGAAGCCCAGGTCCGGATGCAGCAGCCGGAAGGTGCCGACGGTGACGGGATGCCGGGTGACACGGTGGATGATGCGGCCGCCCAGCTTGGTTTCGGTGAGGCCGTCGCCGTGGATCACCCACGCCCTGCGACCGGCCAGCTCCAGCTCCGCGCCTTCCCGATGGAACGGGATACCGAGATCCCGGCGCCAGAAGGAGCCGCCCCAGCGGTCGTGGTTCCCGCCGAACACCTCGACGGCCACGCCCTGCTGGACCAGGGCGGCGAGCCGCGCGAGCGTGGCGAACGGCCGGCGCGGGATCACGAACTTGTACTCGAACCAGAAGTCGAACAGGTCGCCCATGATGACCAGGCGCCTGGTCAGCGACGGGAGGGCGGCGAGGAAGTCGTGGAACGCCGACTGGTCCCCCGGGTCCGCCGACCCGAGGTGAGAATCCCCGACCACGACGACCCGTTCGGCGCTCACGTGAGGGGGAAGATGAGCCTCACCCGGAGGGGGCGCAAGCGTTTGGCGCATTTGACTTTTGGCTCGGGAGCACCTATCGTAGCACCGGTCGTTCCCCATCCGTGCTACATCCCGGAGGAGCCATGCCACTGGAAGCACTTGGGCTCATTGAGACCAAGGGCCTCGTCGGCTCGATTGAGGCGGCGGACGCCATGGTCAAGGCCGCCAACGTGAAGCTCATCGGCAAGGAAAAGGTGGGCGGCGGGTACGTGACCGTGATGGTGCGCGGCGACGTCGGGGCGGTGAAGGCCGCGACCGACGCCGGCGCGGCAGCCGCGGAGCGCGTTGGTGAGCTGGTGAGCGTGCACGTGATCCCGCGCCCGCACGCCGAACTCGAGCTGATTCTCCCGAAGGGCGCCGCGGAGTAGCCCGGTGTCCTGGACCGAGCAGGCCCTCGGCCTGATCGAGACCAGGGGGTTGGTTGGCGCCATCGAGGCCGCCGATGCCGGCCTGAAGGCGGCGCCGGTCGCGCTCCTGGGCACCGAGCGGGTAGATGCGGCGCTCGTGACCGTCCTGTTCTCGGGTGACACAGCCTCCGTCAAAGCCGCGGTGGACGCCGGTGCCGCGGCCGCGGAGCGCGTGGGCGAGCTGGTGAGCGTGCACGTGATCCCGCGGCCCGATCCCCAGCTGGATGTGCTGGAGCACGACGACGAGGACGGCGGCGGCTCGGCCGCCGCGCCGCGCCGGTCGCCGCAGCGGCTCGACGACATGAAAGTGGTCGAGCTGCGCCACCGCGCCCGGCAGACCCCGAACTTCCCACTGAAGGGCCGCGAGTTGTCGCGCGCCAATCGCGACGAGCTGCTGGCGCTGTTCCGCCGGCTGGGGCACGCCACCTAAAGCTGCTCGGAGGGGCCGATGGATCGCGATCTCGCGTCCGTCCAGGAGGCCCGTGACCTCGTCCGTCGCGCCGACGAGGCTCAGCGGGCCTTCGCACGTGCGACCCAGCAGGAGACGGACCGCGTGGTCGAGGCGATGGGCCGCGCCGCGTCCCGCGAGGCCGAGCGGCTGGCCCGCCTGGCCGTGGACGAGACCGGGATGGGCCGCTTCGAGGACAAGGTCCTGAAGAACCGATTCGCGGCCGACGACGTGCTCCGCTACATCCTCCCCCTCAAGACCGTCGGCGTGATCCGCGACCTGCCCGAAATCGGAGTCAAGGAGCTGGCGGTCCCGATGGGGGTGGTCGCGGCGCTGATCCCGACGACCAACCCGACCTCCACGGCGATCTACAAGGCGCTCATCAGCGTCAAGGCGCGCAACGCGATCGTCATGTCGCCGCATCCACGGGCGGTGAAGTGCGTCGGCGAGGCGGTGCGCGTGATGGCCGAGGCGGCGGAGCAGGCGGGGGCGCCGCAGGGGCTGGTGCTCGCCATGGCCGATCCCACGCTCGAGGGCACACGCGAGCTGATGCACCACCGCCTCACGGCCGTGATCCTCGCGACCGGAGGTGCAGAGATGGTGCGCGCGGCGTACAGCTCGGGGAAACCGGCGTTCGGGGTCGGGCCGGGCAACGTGCCGGCGATCATCGAGCGCACGGCCGACGTGGCCAAGGCGGCCAAAGACATCGTCAACGGCAAGAGCTTCGACTACGGGGTCCTGTGCTCCGCGGAGAACGCGGTCGTGTGCGACGCCCCGGTGGACGGCGAGGCGCGCCGCGAGCTGGCGCGCCAGGGGGCCCATTTCGTGACGGGCGACGACCGGGCCAGGCTGCAGCGCGCCATGCAGGATCCGCGCACCGGCGGGATCGCGCACGAGATCATTGGCCAGTCGGCCAGCTTCATCGCCGAGCGTGCAGGCATCCGCGTCCCGCCCCAGACGCGCGCGCTGGTGGCCGAGTGCACGGACGTCGGGCGCGACGAGTTCTTCTCGCGCGAGAAACTGTCGCCGGTGCTGGCCTGGTACGTCGAGGACGGCTGGGAGCGCTGCTGCGAGCGGAGCATCGAGCTGCTCCAGTTCGGCGGGGTGGGCCACTCGCTCGCCATCCACAGCCGGGACGAGCAGGTCATCATGCGCTTCTTCGAGGAGAAGCCCGCGTTTCGGATCCTGGTCAACACCATGGCCGCGATGGGCGCCACGGGGTATACCACGGGTCTGGCGCCGGCCATGACGCTGGGGCCGGGAACGATCGGCGGGAGCAGCACGTCCGACAACATCTCGGCGTTGCACCTGGTCAACATCAAGAGATTAGCGAGAGAGATAAGGGAGTATTCAGGGGAGTTGCGAGACGCCGAGTTGCGAGTGGTTGGGCAGACTTCAGAAGAGCGGAAGGCAGAACAGGCACCCGCCGCGGCTTCGCGTCCCGCCGCGCCGCCGCTCACTCACGAGGATGTCCGCGCGATCGTGGAGGAATTTCTGGGCACGCACCGCTCCGGTCGAGGTAGCGCATGAACAAGGACACACTGGAAGGCCTGTCGGAGAGAATTGCGAGCGGACTCGCAGCCGCGGGTGCGCGGTCGTGGCTTCCGGTCCCGGTGCGTCCGGAGCCGCCGGGGCGGCCGACGCCGGGCGCGCTCCCGGCCTGGGCGGGGGCGGCGCAGGCGCTGTCCGATGTCGCGCCAGTGCGCCGGCCCGCGGGGCATCCCCGGAACCGGCCCGACTACGCGGCCACGGTGGTGGCGGAGCGGCAGGCGGCGGCGGGCCGTGGCCCGTCCCCCCTCCCGTCGGGATCGCTAGCGGCTGCGGGGCGATCGGCGACGGCAAAGAGCCCGCGCGAGGTGGCGATCGGCGTGTCCAACCGGCACCTGCACGTCTCAGAGGGCGACTTCGCAACGCTGTTCGGCGCGGGGAAGTCGCCTACGCCGCAGCGCCCGATCACGCAGCCCGGGCAGTTCGCCGCGGCCGAAACGGTGACGGTGGCGGGCCCTGGCGGACGGATCGAAGGCGTGCGCATCGTCGGCCCCGCCCGTGGCCGGACGCAGCTCGAACTGTCGCCGGCGGATTGCCGGACGCTGGGCGTCGTGGCGCCGGTGAAGGTCTCCGGCCGCCTGGATGGCTCGGTGGGGGGCGTCACGCTGGACGGGCCGGCCGGCAAGGTGTCGCTGGAGTCAGGCGTGATCGTGGCGCAGCGGCACCTGCACGTGGCGCCGCCCGACGCCAAGCATCTCGGTGTCGCGGACGGCGACCAGGTGGCGGTTGAGTGCGGGCCCGCCGGCCGCCGCATGACGTTGCACGACGTCGTGGTGCGGATGGGGCCGTCGCACGCCACCGAGCTGCACCTCGACACCGACGAGGCGAACGCGGCGCAGGTCAAGAGCGGCGACCAGGCGCAGATCGTGACGGTGTCGCGGGGTGGACGCGCGGCAGGCCGGCGCCGGCCGCTGCTCGTGGAACGCGACATTGCGGTCATCGCGTCGCGCGGCGAACTGCTCTCGGCCGGCGGCCCCTACCTGCTCACGCCCGCCGCGCGCGATCGGGCCAAGGCGCTCGGCGTGTGGCGCGAGACGCCGTGAGCGAGCGGCGCCAGACGTCGGTCGAGTTCCGCGTCCGCTACAGCGAGACCGATCAGATGGGATTTGCGTACCACGGCCACTACGTGGCGTGGTGCGAAATGGCCCGCACGGAACATATGCGGCGCCTCGGGGTGCGGTACCGTGATCTGGAGGATCGCGGCGTCTTTCTGGCCGTGGTGGACGCGCACGTGCGCTACGCCAAGTCGGCGCGGTACGACGACCAGCTGCGGGCGTGGGCGTGGCTCACGGAGGTGGGCTCGCGGCGCATCGCGTTCGGCTACCGGATCGAGCGGGTGGACGACGGCGCGGTCCTCGCGACGGCCGAGACGTCGCTCGTGTCGCTGGACCGGACCGGGCGCCCGTCCCGGCTGCCGGCCGACGTGCTCACCGGCCTCGAGGAGCTGATGCATGAGCCGCAGTAGGGTAGCCTGGACGCTCGTGGGCGTGGTGCTGGCGGGTGCCCTGGCGGCGCCGGCCGTGGCACAGGATCTCGGCGAGGTCAACGACCTGGCGCAGCTCCTGCGGCTCGAGGATCGCCGCGAGTTCGATCTCGCCGCACTGCAGCGTTCGGCCCAGGACCCCGACTCGATGATGCGCGCCCAGGCGGCCGTCGCGATCGGCCGGATCGGCGACCACGCCGGCGTGCCCCTGCTGGTGACCCTGCTCAACGACCCCGACACCACCGTGCGGGCGGAGGCGGCCTTCGCGCTGGGCGCGCTGCGCGACACGGCGGCCGCCGACGAGCTGGCGCGCCGGGTCAATGGGTTCCCGGCGATCGCCGGCAACCGCGACCAGGTCGAGATGGTCACCGCGCTCGCCAAGATCGGCGGGCCGGTGGCGGCACAGGCGGTGGACGAGCTGCTGCGTCGTCACCCGCCTACGGGGACGAACGGTGACCCGGCCACGGCGACGGCGCTGCTGGAGGCGTGGCGGCTCGGCCGCCATGCGCCTGCGGGGCGGCTGGTGGAATACGTCCACTCCAGTACGGGCGAGTGGCGCCGCAACGCGACCTACAGCGCGTCGCGCCTGAGGCTGGCCGCCGCGGCCAGCGCCTTCCTCGAGGCGGCGGGCGATTTGGACTCCCTCACCCGCAGTTTCGCTGCCCGCGGGCTGACGGCCCCGCTGGCCGATTCGGCGCACCTGGCGCCCGCCGCCTTCGAGGGCATCGTGCGCAGGCTGATCGGCGATTCGATCGCGCAAGTCCGCATCAACGCGCTGCGCTCGCTGGCCACGTTCGGTGACTCGAGCCTGGCCGGGCTCGCGCAGTCGCGGCTGGCGGATCGCGATCCCAACGCGGTGGTGCAGGCGATCACCACGCTCGGGGCGCTGGGCGGGTCCCGCGCGATCGAGGCGCTCGCCGACCGCTTCGTGCAGCGCACCAGCTTCGCCATGGGGTATACGGCGCTGGTGGCGCTCGCGCGGGCCGCTCCGGCGCGCGTGCTCGTGGTGGGCGGGAGCTGGCGGAGCGACGCCGACTGGCGGCAGCGCGCGGCCCTGGCCGAGGCGCTCGGCGTCGCGGGAACGGACTCGGCGCGCGCGGTGCTCACGGTGCTGGCGGCCGATTCCGACGCGCGGGTGGTGGGCGCGGCGCTGGCTGGCCTGGAGCAGGCCGTGCCCAAGGGCGATGCCGCGCTGCGCGTGCTGGCGCGCGACCGGCTCGCGCACCCGGACGTGTTCGTGCGCGCAGCGGCGACCGACCTGCTGGACCGCGAGGCGGATCCGGCGCTGGTGCCGGATCTCGTGGCGGCGTACCGCCGGGCCGTGCGCGACGACGCGAGCGACGCCCGGCTCTCCGCCGTCCGAGCGCTCGCCGATCTCGCCGCCGTGGACCCCGCCACGCAGGCGCGGGTGGTGCAGAGCTTCCTGGCGGTGGTGCCGCGCAGCGGCGACTACCTGGTGCGCCGGGCCGTGGCGGACGGCTTCGGCGCTGCCATCGAGCAGCAGTACTGGGGCGACGTGTACCCGATCGAAACGGGCCGGAGCATCGCCGACTACCGGGATGTCGTTGCCCGGTTGTGGCTCCCGGCGCTGAAGTTCGGCAAGCTGCCGCAGGTCACGATCGAAACCGAGCGCGGCAGCCTGGTCCTCCGCCTGTTCGCCGCCGACGCGCCGCTCACGGTGCAGAACTTCCTGCGCCTGATGGACCGGCACTACTTCGACGGGAGCCGCTGGCACCGCGTGGTGCCGAACTTCGTCGTGCAAGACGGCGACCCGCGGGGCGACGGCAACGGCGGCCCCGGATGGGCGATCCGCGACGAGATCAATCGGCAGCGCTACGACTGCGGCACGGTCGGCATGGCCCTGTCGGGGCCGGACACCGGCGGCTCGCAGTTCTTCATCACGCACTCCCCGCAGCCGCATCTGGACGGCGGCTACACGGTGTTCGGCCAGGTGACGCAGGGCGACGACGTGCTCGAGCAGATCGTCCAGGGAGACCGCATCCGCCGCATCTACCGGTAGCCATGCGCCGCACTCTGACCAGGCTGGCCCTGCTCGTGGCCCTGGCGGCCCCGTCGCTGCCGGTCCGGGCCTGGGCACAATTCGGCGCCTTCGGCCAGAACAAGATCCAGTACCGGCACTTCGACTGGCACGTGCTGCGCGGCGCGCACGTGGACTTGTACTTCTACCCGGAAGAGGCCGAGCTGGCGCGGGTGGCGCTCGTCTACGCGGAGCAGAGCTACGAGCTCCTCGCCAGCCGGTTCCGCCACAGCATCACGGCGCGCATCCCGCTGATCGTCTACGCCTCCCACCAGGACTTCGAGCAGACCAACGTGCTCCCGTTCGTGCCGCCGGAGGGGCTGCTCGGCGTCACCGAGTTCTTGAAGGACCGCGTCGCGGTGCCGTTCACGGGCAGCTACGCCGATTTCCGGCACAGCCTGCGCCACGAGCTGGTGCACGTCTTCCAGCTCTCCAAGCTCACCCTGGCGTACACCCTCTATCCGCGCCAGCACACGGTGGAGATGCCGCTGTGGTGGCAGGAGGGGCTGGCGGAGTACTGGTCGGCGGGCGAGGACAGCCGCGATTACATGATCCTGCGCGACCTGACGGTCGAGTCGCGGCTTCCCACCATCGAGCAGCTGGGCAGCGCGGAAGGCGGCATCGTCTACCCGCTGGGCGGCACGCTGGTGCGATTCCTGGCCTCGCGGTACGGCGAGTGGCGCATCGTCCAGATGTACGATGACGTCTGGAAGTATCCGGACTTCGCGGCGCTGGTGCGGGGCGTGTTCGGCCGGACGCTCGAGCAGCTCACCGCCGAGTGGCAGTACGACATGCGGCGCCAGTTCTATCCCACGGTCACCGCGCAGCGCCCGCTGGAGCTGGACGCGCGGCGCATCGCGACGCTCGCGGTGAAGCCCGTCGTGTGGACGGAGCCGTACGACTCGACGGAACAGGTCCTGTACCTCTCGCCGCGCACCGGATACACCGACATCTACGCGGTGCCGCTGGCGGGAGGCAAGTCGCGCACGGTGGTGCAGGGAGAGCGGACCGCGGAGTTCGAGTCGTTCCATCCCTTCGAGTCCCGGCTCGACGTGTCGCCCAAAGGCGTGGTGGTGTTTGCCAGCAAGTACCAGGACCGCGACGCCCTGTTCTTCTGGGACCTGACGCGGCGGGAGATCGTGGGCCGCTACCAGTTTCCCGGCCTGGTCTCGATCCTGTCGCCGAGCTGGTCGCCCGATGGGCACGAGGTCGTCTTCTCCGGGCTGGCGTTCTCGGGCTACTCCGATCTCTACCTGCTCCACCTCGACACGGGGGCGCTGGAGCGCCTGACGGCGGACCGCTACCAGGACCTCGACCCGTCGTTTGCGCCGGATGGGCGCCGCATCGTATTCGCGTCCGACCGCACGCCCTACGGCGCGACGGGCGCGCTGAACCTGTTCGTCATGGACGTCGCCACGCGGGGCATCCGCTATCTGACCTACGGCGACTGGAGAGACGAGGGGCCGCGCTGGTCGGCCGCCACCGGGCGGATCAGCTTCACCTCCGACCGGCTCGGGACGTTCGACGTGTACTCGGTGGACAGCACCGGCGCGGGCCGTCGCGAGACCGCCGTGCCCGGAGGCGCGTTCGACGCGGAGTGGGTGCCCTCGGCCGGCCGTTACGTGGTCTCCGGATTCGAGCATCTCACGTTCGGCATCTACTCGGTCGGCCCGCAGCCGGACAGCGCTCCCGCCGACGCGGTGTCGCTCGCCGCCAACCCCGCGCCGGCCGAGTGGACCTGGGCGGAGCTGGCCGACAGCACCGCCGCGGCGACCGCGTCGGCCCGCTACCGGGAGCACTACACCCTGGACTTTGCGGCCGGCGGAGCCTTCTACTCGCCGGGGCTCATGGGAGGGCAGGACGTCGCGTTCCTGCTCTCGGACATGCTGAGCGACCACCAGCTGTTCGTGAGCGCGACGACGTTCCAGGAGGGGAGCAGCCTCGGCAGCCTGCTCGACGACTTCAATGCCACCGCCGTCTACCTCGACCAGACGCAGCGGCTCAACTGGGGCGTGGGGGTGTTCCGGACGCGCGGCCTGTTCTACACCAGCGACCTCAACGAGGTCTACGAGGAGTCGTCGTACGGTGCGCTGGCGATCGTGCGCTACCCGCTGTCGCGCTTCTCGCGGGTCGAGACGCAGTTCCAGATCGCCTGGTCCGACCGCACCGACTACACGCTTTCGACCGACCCGTACACGCCCGGGTTTCCCCACCGCCGCGGCATGGTGACCTCGAACTACCTGTCGTACGTGCACGACAATTCGCTGTGGCTCGACGCCGGCCCGCTCGATGGAGGCTTCTCGCAGCTCACCGCCGGCGTGGTGACCGACCTCCAGAATGCGCGGCTCGACAGCTGGCTGCTGGAGGCCGATCTCCGCCGCTACCTGCGCACCTCGCTGCATACCACGGTGGCGCTGCGCGGGTTCGCGTTCTACTCGGGGGGTGAACGTCCCGAGCGCGTGACCATCGGCGGCTCGTGGGCGCTGCGCGGCTACCCGCAGTACTCCTATCTCGCCGGCGATCGCGCCCTGATGGCGAACGCCGAGTGGCGCTTCCCGCTCTTCAACTACTTGTCCATCGGCTCCCCTCTCGGCGAGATTCGCTTTCCGGGGGTGCAGGGCGCGCTGTTCTCGGACCTCGGTCGGGCCTGGTCGGAGCAGGCCACGGACCGGGGCTGGCTCGGTGCGTACGGACTGGGGCTGCGGATGAGCCTGTTCGGCCCCCTCATCCTCCGGCTCGACATGGGATGGCGCTACGGCTTTGGCAACGTGGAATCGTACGATCTCCCGGGGAACTACCCGGTCAGCGGCCCCGGGACCGGATTCGTGGCCCTGTGGTTCGGCTACGACTACTGACGCCGTGCCCGCGCCTGGCGTGAGGGCCGCTCTCCGGACCCGCTGCGGGGTCGCGGCGGCGCTGGTGCTCGCCGCCGCCTGCGTCCGGCCGTCGGGGCCGCCCGCGCCGGAGGCCGGGTTCGCCCCCGTGAGCCTGGCCGAGTTCCGCGCGATGGCCGCGCTCACGACGCCCGGCGCGTTTGCCCTGCTTGCGATCCGCTGGCGGTACGACGACGGCGAGTCGCCGGTACACGGCCGCGGCGCGGTGCGCGTGGCGCCTCCCGACTCGCTCCGGCTCGACGTCGGCGTGCCCATCATCGGGCGCGCGACGCTGGTGCTGGCGGGCGACTCCGCCTGGTCGAAGCCGGGGGCGCTCGTGAGCCAGTGGATGCCGAGCCGGGGGATACTATGGGCGATGTTCGGCGTGGTGCGCCCGCCCGGAGACCTGGCGAGCGTCGAGTGGGGCCAGACGCCCGACCGCCAGCTCTACCGGGTCACGGCCGCCGACGGCATCGTGACCACGCTCGAGCTGAGGGGCGACACGCTGCTGGGCGTCACGCAGGCGCGCGGCGATCGATCCATCGGCCGCCTCGCCCTGACCAGAAATTCGGCGGGCATGATCGTGCGTGCCGAGGCGACCGATTTCGAGCACAGCGTGCGGTTTACCGTGGATGTGGACCACCGGGAAGTGGGAGGCCCGTTCCCCAATGAGATCTGGCGTCGTCCGTAGCGCCGGCACGCTGACGTTGCTGCTCGCGGCCGGCGGCTGCTTGTACAGCTTCCACGGCGGCGGCGTGCCGTCCGACGTGAAGACGGTGGCGGTGCTGCCGTTCGACAACCGGACGGGCGAGCCCGCGCTGACGCAGGAGGTGTTCGCCGCGATGCAGGACGCCGTCTCCGGCCGGCTGGGGCTGCGGCAGGTCAACGAGGCGCAGGCCGACGCCATCGTGCGCGGCGAAATCACCTCGTACCAGCCCGGCATGGCGCTGTCCTACCAGACGAGCCAGGGGGGAGTGGTCGATGTCACGCGCCGCCGCGTGCAAATCACGATCACCGTCGAGATCTTCAATCAGAAGCTCGGCAAGCCGCTGTGGCGGCAGAGCGGCCTTACGGTGGACGGGGAGTACACCGACCCGGCGGAGGTGGACGGGCGGAAGGTCGCCATCGCCAAGCTCGAGACGCAGGTCGTGGAAGGAGCGCAGTCCCAATGGTAGCACCGCCGCGGAGTGAGGCGGGGCGCGGGAAGCTGGGGTGCCTGATCGTGGTGGCCGTCCTCGTCGGCGTCGCGTACGTCGGCAAGAGCGTCGGCACGGTCTACTGGCGGTACTATCAGCTGCAGGACGAGGTCAAGTCGCAGGCGTCGTTCGCCCCGGCCCTGACCGACAAGGTGATCCTCGAGCGGCTGGTGGCGGAGTCCGACACGCTCAACATCCCGCTCGGGCCGCAGGACTGGTACATCAAGCGCACGACCCGACCCCCCAAGGAGATCACCATCCGCGCGGCTTATGACGACTCCGTGGTGTTCAGCTTCCTGAAGTGGCGCAAGGTGCTCCGCTTCCACTTCACGCCCGGCGCCACGGCGGGCCTCTAGTGCCTGGTGCCGCCGCCCGGACCGATCCCGCGGCGAAGCTCCTGGGCCGCGACGCCGCCGTCGGATGGAGGCGCGCTTGCCGCGGCGGCGTGGTGTTCACCAACGGCGTGTTCGACATTCTCCATCGCGGGCATGTCGCGCTGCTGGTCGCGGCGCGCGGCGAGGGCGACGTGCTGGTGGTGGGCCTCAACAGCGACGCGTCGGTGCGGCGCATCAAGGGTCCGGATCGCCCGCTCAACCGCGAGCGCGACCGGGCGTACGTGCTCGGCGCGTTGGCGTGCGTGGATGCGGTGGTGCTGTTCGACGAGGACACGCCGGCCAGCCTGATCGCTGCGCTCCAGCCGGACGTGTTGGTCAAGGGGGCGGACTATGCGCCGGACGAGATCGTCGGTGCCGACGTGGTGACGGCGCGCGGCGGGCGCGTCGTGCGGGTCCCGCTGGAGCGTGGGTTCTCCACCACCGGCTTGATCGCGAAGGTGAAGAATGGCGCGGCCTGACGGGCGGGGCGCGGCCGACCTCCGGCCGCTGGTGCTGGAACGGGGCACCAACCCGTACGCCGAGGGTTCGTGCCTGGTGCGGATGGGCGGCACGCTGGTGCTGTGCACGGCCTCGGTCGAGGCGGGTGTCCCGGGCTGGCGCAAGGGCAGTGGCCAGGGCTGGGTGACGGCGGAGTACGCGATGCTGCCGCGCGCCACGACGGAGCGGACGCCGCGCGAGCGGCAGGGGCCCGGCGGCCGTACGCACGAGATCCAGCGCCTGATCGGGCGCAGTGCCCGAGCCGCCCTGACCGGGTTCGACTTCGGCGAACACACCATCCGCCTTGACTGCGACGTGCTGCAGGCCGACGGTGGCACGCGCACCGCCGCCGTGACGGGGGCCGCCGTCGCGCTGGCCGACGCCTGCGCGCATCTGGCGGCCACCTCGGGCGTGAAGAACCCGTTCGCGCGGCTGGTGGCGGCGGTCAGCGTGGGGATGCTCGACGGCGAGCCGCGGCTCGACCTCTGCTACGCCGAGGACCGCGTGGCGGGCGTGGACGCGAACGTCGTGGTGGCCGAGCCCGACCAGCTGGTGGAGGTGCAGGGCACCGGCGAGCACGGGACGTTTTCGAGGGCCGAGCTGGACAGGATCTTGGACCTCGCGCTCGCCGGCACGGCGCGGATCTTCGCCGCGCAGCGGTCGGCGCTCGGCTGGTGAACCGTCTCCTGCTCGCGACCCGCAGCGCCGACAAGGCGCGTGAGATCCGCCAGATTCTCCACGCCGCGGGGGTGAGCGTGGAGCTGCAGTCGCTCGACGAGGCACGGGTGCACTGGGCCTCCGAGGAGGAGCGGCTCGAGCGCTTCGACTCCTTTCAGGCCAACGCGCGGGCCAAGGCGGAGTATTTCGCCAAGCTGACGGGTTTGCCGACGGTGGCCGATGACTCGGGGCTGGAGGTCCTGTCCCTGGGCGGGGCGCCGGGCGTGCGCTCCAAGCGCTTCTCACCCGAGGCCGGCCGCCTGGTCGGGAAGGAGCTCGACGCCGCGAACAACGTTGAGTTGCTGCGCCGGCTGCAGGGCGCCGACGAGCAGCGGCGCCGCGCCTGCTACATGTGTGTGGCGCTGTTGCTCAGGACCGTGTCGTCGGCTGGCGAGGCATTCACGGGCCGGTGCTGGGGCCGGATCCTGGTTGAACCGCAGGGCACGGGCGGCTTCGGCTACGATCCGCTCTTCTTCCACGAGGGCCTGGGGAAGGCCTTCGGCGAGGCGACGGCGGAGGAGAAGCACGGCGTGAGTCACCGCGGCGACGCATTTCGGCAACTGGCGGCCGCGCTGGCCCAGCGCCCATTGTAGTCGGTATACTCTTCTCTCCTCGGAACTCGGCGTCTCGCAACTCGTTTCTGTCTTTTTCGGGGCGTGGCGCAGTCCGGTAGCGCGCCTGGTTTGGGACCAGGAGGTCGCGGGTTCGAATCCCGCCGCCCCGACTC
>CAWETG010000001.1:0-1206512 GCA_963812035.1 uncultured Gemmatimonadales bacterium | reverse complement strand
TGCTCCGGCCTCGGGCCCACCACGTTCATGTCGCCCTTGAAGACGTTCACCAGCTGCGGCAGCTCGTCCAGCCGGAACTGGCGGAGCACCCGGCCGAGCCGCGTCACCCGCGGATCGTTCTGGGCGGCCCACACCTGGCGCTCCCCCGCCTCGTCGCCGGCGTGCATCGTGCGGAACTTGTAGATCGTGAACGGCTTCCCGCCGACGTCCATCGAGCGGCGGTGGTTGCCGCCGTCGTTGCCGGGCGCCCGGCGGTTCAAGCCCACCCGGGTCTGCCGGTAGAAGACGGGCCCCCGCGATGTCGCCTTGATGAGCGCCGCGATGGCGAGCATCACCGGCGCCGAAACCACCAGGCCCAGTCCCGCCACGGTGACGTTGAGCGCCCGGCGCGCCGCGTGCTCGTAGCGATGAGGCGGAGGCTAGTACTCGCCGACCGCGGCGCGGGGCTCGCCCCACTGGGTAAATACGTCGTTGAACCTGAGGGAGGTCATCTGGCCAGACGGAATGGGCAAGGACCGTGCGCGCGGCAGCCCAGGCGGCGCAGCGAGCTATCGCTGTTGCGAACAACCAGTTAACGGGTTCCCGGCTCTTTAAACTGTGATTTAGGTTGTAGCGGGGGACCCCCTACTGTGGACGCGCTGCTACACCTTACAGGTTGGTAGCCGGCGGCAGACTCAACTCGAAGTAGAATCGGGTCCCTCGGCCGGCCTCCGTCTCGAATCTCAGCTCCGAGCCCATCGCCTCGACGATGAGGCGGCACATCGCCAGCCCGAGGCCCGTCCCCGAGAAGTAGTACCCGCTGCGTCCGGCCCGCGCCCGCGACCTGCGGAAGGGCTGGTACAGGTTGCTCATCGCTTCCGGGCTGATGCCGTGCCCGGTGTCCTTGACCGAGAACTCGACCTGGGTCAGTCCCCTCGGCTTGGCGGCGATCTCGACGCTGCCTTCGTCGGTGAACTTGAGCGCGTTGGTGGTGAGGTTGAGGAGCACGCGGCTCAGCGCCAGCGAGCGCCCCATCCGGTGGTCCGACACCGGCGGCACCAGCGAGATCGTGAGCCCCTTCTCTTCGGCGATGGGCCACACGATGGCCCGCACCGACTCGAGGATCGCGGTCACCGACAGGGGCCCCGGCTCCTTCTCCACCAGCTGGTTGCCCCCGCGCGCCAGCTCGATGACGTCGCTGGCCATCGAGCTGAGGCCGAGCGCCGCGGCATAGATCAGGCCGAGCTGCCGGTGCTGAACCTCGTTGACGGCGCCGCTCTGGCCGCGCTGCAGCGTCTCGGCGAGAAAGAGTATGGACGTGATGGGCGAGCGGAGGTCGTGCGCCACCTCGACCACCAGCCCCAGCCCGTCCGCCCCCGCCAGGCGCGAATTGAAGGACTGCGACCAGTCCGGATCCACCGCTTCCCGCACCCGCTCGACGGCGCGCAGGATCGCGAGCACGGCATCCGGATCGGGCGCGGCCTCGGCGTCCTGCGGCGCGGCCAGCAGCTGCGCGCGCAGCAGCTCCAGGAGCCGGCGGCCCAGCACCGTCGCGGCCGGGCCGTGACTCTGCACCGTCTCGCCGTTCAGCGCCGCGCTCACCGCATCGACCAGCCACTGCAGCGCGCTTGCCGCATCGTCCGTGTTGAGGGCGTCGGCGCGCTCGTCGCGCCAGGCCGCGAGCACCCGGGCGGCCGCACCGTCGAGCAGCGGGCGCAGCGCCGCTCCCGCCGATCCAGCCTCCGGTGCTCTGGCCGGGAGCGCCCGCGCGGCGTTATCGCGGCGGTCGGACCGCCGCAGGTGCGGGATACCGCTCATTCAGGCAACACCGTGATGGTCTCGCGCTGCAGCCCGTGCCGCTCCATCAGGCGGTACAGCGTGGTGCGGTCCACACCCGCCACGCGCGCCGCCTTCGACATGTTCCCGCCCACGTGGTTCACCAGCCAGGTCAGGTAGCGGCGCTCGAACGATGCGATCACCCGCTCCCGCGCGGCGTGGTAGCTCTCCTCCAGCATGCCTTCGCCGGCGGATGCCGCGGCGCCGTCCCGGGCGTCGGCGCCCAGCTGGCCACCGATGAAGGGAATGTCCTCCGGCCCGATCTCCTGTCCGGGCTCCAGCAACACGACCGCGTGCTCGATGGCGTTCTGCAGCTCCCGGACGTTGCCCTGCCAGGGATGCGCGCAGAGGGCGTGAATCGCCGCCTCGGTCAGCTTGGGCACCGGCGCGTACGCGTCGCGGTGGCGCTTCCAGAAATGCTGCAGGAAGTGACTGGCCAGCAGGGTCACGTCCTGCTGGCGCTCGCGCAGCGACGGCAGATGCACCGGCACCACGCGCAGGCGGTAGTACAGATCCTCGCGCAGCAGCCCGTCCTTCGTGGCCTGCTCGGGATCTCGGTTCGCGGCCGCGATGAACCGGACGTTCACCACGGCGTTGGTCGCCGAGCTGCCCACCCGCCGCACCACGCCGTCCTGGATCACGCGCAGCAGCTTCGCCTGGATCGACTTCGGCATGTCGATCAGCTCGTCCAGGAACAGCGTGCCCCCATTGGCCGCCTCGAGCAGCCCTGCCTTGTCCTTGACCGCGCCGGTGAACGCCCCCTTCACGTGGCCGAACATCTCCGACTCGAGCAGCCCTTCGGGCAGCGCGGCGCAATTGACGGCCACCATCGGCCGGCTGCGCCGGCGGCTGTGCTGGTGGATGAACTGCGCCATCATCTCCTTGCCGGTCCCGCTCTCGCCCGTGATGAACACGGACGCGTCCGTCGGGGCGACCCGCCGCGCCAGGTCCATGGCACGCCGGAATATCGGCGACACGCCGATGACCAGGACGCCGTCTTCGGCAGTGGTGTCCGTGTCGTCGTCGCGCGCTTCGTGCCCGGCGCTGGATTCGCGGCCGACGAGGATGGTGTGCGTGGCGCGCCCCACCAGGATCTGCAGGTGGGTCGCGGAGAACGGCTTCGGCAGGTAATCCCATGCCCCGGCGCGCAGCGCCTCGACGTTCGAGGCCACGCTGGGGTTGCCCGTCATCACGATGACGATGGTCTCCGGCCGCGCCGCCAGCGCCGCTTCGAGCAGCTCCATGCCGGAGACTTCGGTCATGTACAGGTCCACCAGGACCACGTCGAATATCCGGCGCCGCACCAGCTCGAGGGCCTCGCCCCCGCGACCGCACACCTCGACGCGGTAGCCATCCACCTCGAGGACACTCTTGCAGCTCTCGCGCAGCGTCCGCTCGTCGTCCACCACCAGCAGCCGCACGCTCGCCTTGTCGGCCGCGCTGATCGAGAGATCGGCGGCAACGCGGGGGGTCGACTCCCGCTCACTTCCGGGTGGGGATTGTGGGGCGCCGAGCGACGATGCCATGCCGCGGTCCTCCTGAGCTGGCTCGACGGGGATTCGTGGTGCGCGCGCGACAGCTGCCGAGCCACCGGCCATGTGGCGCCATCGCAACAGGTACCATATACGGTAGGAAACAGTTTCGCCAGAGCTTAGGTGCTTCGAGGGATTCGGAACGAGGAGAAACGGTGGCCCACCGCGACGGCGGCGAACCTGGGAGGCGAGTCAGCGCAGGGTCCGGTGGGACCCTTCCAAGGCCCGGCTAGTTGCTGTGGCGACCCTCGAACGGCCGGATCCACTGGCCGCTGTCGTCACCGTGGGACATTCGCATCGCAATCGTGGCGCGCACCAGCATGTCCTCCGGCTCGATGGGCGCCTCGTAGTAGTTCGGCACCGCATCGTAGCCTGCCCGCACCCTGAACTGCGGGACCACGCCGCCGGAGTCCTTCCCCCCGTTTTCCAGCGACTGGACCAGCCGCTGCACCAGCTTCAGCACTCCTGCGGCGTCGGCGCCCTGCGCCACCACCCCGAACTCCGCCGGCCCCAGCCGGCCGATCGCGTCCGCCGCACGGCCACTCGTACGCAGCGTCTTCGCGATCTGGTTCACCGCGGCGGTCACCGCCGCTTCCGCCGCCGCGGCGTCGTTCCCCGCCGGATCCACATGCGGCGCCAACACGATGCACGCGAGGGCCTCATGATGTCGGAACGCCTGCGATCCCAGCTCGCGCGCGCGCCGCGCCAGGCCCCGGATGTTGTAGAGCCCCGTCAGCTCGTCCAGCAGGCTCTCTTCCCGGGCGTGGTCGGCCTCGAATTTGGCCTGAATGTACGCGTCGAGGCGCAGCGCCAGCTCCTCGCCGTCGAACGGCAGCGTCAGGTACTCCCAGGCGCCGGCACGCAGCGCCGCCAACCGCTGCTGCCGCGTCGGCTGCCCGGAGCCGGTGACGAGGATCGGGGTGCTCGCTCTCATCGGCGGGTCGTCGCGCAGGCTGCGGCACACTTCGATCCCGTCCAGGTCCGGCAGATCCTCATCGACGATCACCAGGTCGGGACGCGCGCTCCGCGCCCGCTCCAATGCCTGCTTCCCGGTGTACGCGCGGACGACCGCGTAGCCGTGCGGGCCGAGGATGCTCTCCAGTGATCGGGCGTGCCATTCCTGGCTGCTCGCGATCAAGACCAGCGGCGGATGACTGCGCGAAGTAAGCTCGGACATCGTTCTTCCCGTCAGTGAGCTACGTGGCTTGGCGCGCCCAACAAGGCACCTCGCGCGGCGTAACCTGTGTCTACGCACGCACCTGGCCGCCCGCTGTATGTCTGCAGGATGTGTGCGCCGAACGGCGAAGTAATCAAGACGTTGCAATACAATGACTTGCAACGGCAAGGCTAACCTGACTCCTCGCCGAGTCGCTGCGCGGAGACAACAAGTCCGCCGTATCCTGACGCGACCGCGCAACGTGAAGCAGGCCCAGCAATTGCCGTACTTCCCGCCGGCGACGCCCCTAAGTCGTTGCCGGCAAGGAGGCTGAGGCGTCGCCCTCTCACGGCCTGAAACCTCCGGCCTCGATCTTGAACAGGCCTTCCTGAACACCGACCGGCGCGCCCGGCGCGAGGTAACGGTCGGCCGGCCGACTTTCCGAACGGAGATCCAGATGCCGTGCAGGTCCTGTGGCTTCGATGGCATGGACGCTCCGTCCGGCGCGCTCGCCTCGGACTACTGCGAGCGCTGCGGCATCGCGCTCCCGGTAGGCACGTTGGCGGCGCTGTTCCTCGACAAGCTCAAACTGCTCGCGCAGTTCGGCCTGGTCTCGAACACACGGCTCCTGCTCGGAACCTCCCGACCGGACAGTTGAGGCAGGTGCGGCATCGCCGGCCGCGCAACCTCGCCAGGAGCGTGACTGAGAAGTAACGCGGCGACGTTGCTCCGCGACGCGCGGTCGCGTTGACGGGACCTGGCAGCGCGCCTATGGTAGCAGGGTGATCATCGCCAACGAGCACCGCACCGCCACGACCACGGCGACGATCCGCTCTCCCTACGACGGCGCCGAAGTCGGCACCCATCCCCTCGCCTCCCCCGCCGACATGGATTTCGCGATTGCCACTAACGTGGCCGCGACGGACGAGTGCCGGCACCTGCCCGCGTACGAGCGCGCGGCATGCCTCCGGCGCATCGCCGACGGCCTCGACGCGCAGCGGCCGGCCTTCGCCACCCTGGTGGCGCGCGAGGCGGGCAAGCCCATCGCGCAGGCTCGGCTCGAAGTCGACCGCGCGATCTTCGTCTTCCGCGACGGCGCCGAAGAGGCCACGCGCATCGGCGGTGAGGTGATTCCGCTCGACGTGCTGCCCGCTGGGCGCGGCCGACTCGGCTTCACGCGGCGCTGGCCGCTGTCGCCCGTGGCAGGCATCACGCCGTTCAACTTCCCGTTGCTGCTCGTGGCCCATAAGGTGGCGCCGGCCATCGCGTGCGGCGCGGCCCTCACGCTGAAGCCGCCGCCGCAGGACCCGCTCGCGGCCCTCATGCTCGGCGACCTGGTCGCGGCATCCGGCTATCCAGCGGGCGGCGTCAACGTCGTGCCCTGCCAGCTGGACGTGGCCCGCCGGCTGGTCACCGACGAAAGAGTGCGGATGATCAGCTTCACCGGCAGCGCGCGGGCGGGGTGGGCCATCCGCTCCGAGGCCGGCACCAAGCGCGTGACGCTGGAACTCGGCGGCAACGCCGGCGTCATCATCGAGCCGGACGCGGATCTCGCTCGGGCCGTCGAGGCGTGTGCCGTCGGCGGCTACAGCTACGCCGGGCAGTCGTGCATCTCAGTGCAGCGCATTCTCGTGCACGAGCGGGTATACGCCGACTTCCTCGACGCTTTCGCTGCCCGCGTTCGCCAGCTCCGGGTGGGCGATCCGCTCGACCCGGCGACCGACGTCGGGCCGATGATCGACGAGGCCGCCGCCCGGCGCGCCGAGTCCTGGATCGCGGAGGCGGTGCGCGAGGGCGCCACCATCGTCATGGGCGGCGGGCGGCGTGGCGCCGTGCTCGAGCCCACCGTGCTCACCGGCACCAGTCCGGAGCAGCGCGTGAACTGCGAAGAGGTCTTCGCGCCGGTCACCACCGTAGCCGCCTACCGGTCGTTCGACGACGCGCTCGAGCTGGTGAACGCCTCCCCCTACGGCCTGCAGGCCGGGATCTTCACGCGCGACGTCGCGCGGCTGATGCGCGCGTGGGACCAGTTGGACGTGGGAGGCGTGATGGGCAACGAGGTGCCGACCTGGCGGATGGACCGGATGCCGTACGGCGGCGCCAAGGCCAGCGGCCTGGGGCGCGAAGGCGTGCGCTACGCGATCGACGAAATGACGGAACTCCGACTGCTCACCCTTCACACCGAGTGACGGCGATGGACGCTCCGCGTCACACGCCCTGGTACCGCCGGCCGATGTTCCTCGTCGGTTTTCCGCAGATGGCGCATCGGCCGCCCCTGCCCCGCCGCTGGGCGCTGTACTGCGCGCTGGCGTATCTCATCCCCGTCGTCGTGATGGAGCTGCTGCCGCCGGGCGACGGATTATATCGTGAGCTGTCGTGGCTCACGACGCTCGCGCCGGCATTCATCCTGTCGCTCCACTACGGCATGCGCGGCGCGCTGGCCGGTCTGGTGGCCGGAACCCTGCTCTACATCACCGTGCAGCTGGCGCTGCAGCTCAACCTGATGCCGGTCAACCCGGCCATCGTGCTGCCCACCTACATCTCCTACGGAGCGCTCGCTCTCGCCGTCGGCTGGCTGTCGCAGCAGATGCACGACTACTACCGGCGCCTGATCAGGGCCGAGCGTCTTGCGGCGATCGGGGAGGTGGCGGTGACGATCCGCCACGAGGTGAACAACGCGCTGGCCGCGATCGTCGGCGAAGCGGGGCTCCTCAGGGCCGGCGCGAGCCGCTTCTCGCCCGAGGATCGCGCCAGCGTCGAGACCATTCTGGAGATGGCCAATCGCATCGGCGTGGACCTGAAGAAGCTGTCCACCCTCGATGATGCGCCGGTGGCCAGCTACTTCGGGGAGACGAGGATGGTCGACCTGGACGCCGCGAAGCGGCCGGAGCGCGACTAGCGAGCGGCCTGCTCGATCCGTTCCGCCAGCTCGAAGTCCTTGCGCGTCAGCCCGCCGGCGCTGTGCGTCGAGAGCACCAGCGTGATCGTGGTGTAGCGGATGTCGATGTCCGGATGATGATCCAGCGCGTCGGCGGCGGCGGCCACCCGGTCCACGAAGCGGATACCCGTCGGCGAACTTCCCGAAGCTGAAGCTCTTCCGGATCGCGTTCCCCTCCTGCGTCCATCCGCTCACGCTCTTGAGGAGCTGCCCGATCTCCGCGTCGCTCAGCTTGCCGGCCATCGTGCCGCTCCTCGCGCTCACCGCACCAGCGCGTGCATGATCAGGTACACCAGGGCCGCGATCACCGCCGCGGCCGGGATGGTGAGGATCCACGCCCACACGATGCGGCCGGCGACCCCCCAGCGCACCGACGAGATGCGCTGAGTCGCACCCACGCCGCTGATCGCGCCGGTGATGGTGTGCGTGGTCGAGACCGGGATGCCGCCGTGCGAGGCCATCAGGAGTGAGATGGCTCCGGCCGTCTCCGCGCAGAACCCCCCGTACGGCTTCAGCTTGGTGATCCGCTGCCCCATCGTCTTCACGATCCGCCAGCCGCCGGCCAACGTGCCCAGCGCCATAGCGGTCGAGGCGTACAGGATCACCCACGAGGGGATGGTCTCCAGCGACGTGATGTGCATGAACCGCAGGGGGAAGTTCGCGAACGAGGCCTGCGCCGAGAACAGCAGCCCCACGATGATGCCCATCGTCTTCTGCGCGTCGTTGGTGCCGTGGCCCAGGCTCAGGGCGGCGGCGGAGAAGAGCTGCCCCCGCCTGAACCACGTGTCCACCGACCGCGGATGCGCGCGGCGGAACGTCCATCCCACCACCACCATCATCACCAGGCCGATCGCGAAACCGAGCAACGGCGAGAGCACGATCCCGAGGATCGGGCCGATCCACCCCGCCGGGATGAGCACCCCGATCCCGGCCTTCGTGATGGCCGCGCCGGCGTACCCACCCATCAGCGCGTGGGACGACGACGAGGGGATGCCGTAGTACCAGGTGATGAGGTCCCAGACGATGGCGCCGAGCAGGCCGGCCAAGATCACCTGCGGATCGATGAACTGGATGTGGATGAGCCCGCTGCCCATCGTCTTCGCGACCGCCGTGCCGAAGGCGTAGGCGCCGATGAAGTTGAAGCCCGCCGCCCAGAACACCGCCACCAGCGGGGACAGCACCCGCGTGGACACGGCCGTGGCGATGGAGTTGGCGGTGTCGTGGAAGCCGTTGATGAAGTCGAAGGCGAAGGCGACCGCGACGATCACCAGCACGAACAGGACGATGCTGTTCACTAGCCGTGCTTGATCGTGATGCTCTCGAGCGCGTTGGCCACGTCTTCCGCCTGGTCCACGCACCGCTCGAGGTTGTCGTAGATCTCCTTCCACTTGATCAGCTCGATGGCGTTCTTCTCGACGTCGAACAGCTGCCCCAGCGAGGCGTGGTAGAGCGAGTCGGCCTCCTCCTCCAGCCGCTTCGCCTCGATGCAGTGCGCCATCACCCCGTCACGCTTGCGCAGGTCCTCGACCCCCAGCGCCAGCGTCCCCACCGCGCTGTGGATCACGCCGGTGAGCTGCTTGACCCCCTCCGGTGCGGGGCCGACCCGGTAGATCTGGGCCCGCCGCGCGACGCCGTCGATCACGTCGATCACCTCGTCCAGATCCGAGGCCAGCCGGTAGATGTCCTCCCGGTCGATCGGCGTGATGAAGGTGCGGTCGAGCCGGTTCACCACCTCGTGGGTGATCTGGTCGCACTCGTGCTCGAGCCGCTTGATCTGCTCGGCGTGATAGGGCGCGCGCTCCGGCTCGGCGAACAACCCGACCAGGTGCTCCGCCGCCTCCTTGCTGCGGCGCGCCACCTGGATGAACAGGTCGAAGAATTCCTCTTCCCGCGGCAACAAGCTGAAGGGCACGGCCACTCTCCGGAAAAGGCGGGCAGAAGATAGCCGGGGATGCGCACGGCGGCCAATCTGAGAGCGGCCCCCATGTTTCGCAGCCTGATGCTTGTGTCGTGGTCTTGCGGACGTCGCCAATCGGTTTATATTCGGTTTGTATACCGAATAAAAACCGAAATACAACAGGCTTCACGTATGGAAATCATTGCAGATCAACAGCTTGTGAGCACAGGCGCACAGAGATGACGCTTTCAGCTGTGCGTCTGTGCGTCTGTGCCTCCGTGCGTCCTCCCTACGTGCGCCCCAGCTATACCCATCTGCCCATCAAGTCCATCCTCAACTCGCCGCAGCAGACGGGTATGGGCTTCTGGTCGCTGAACCCGTACGTCGGGTGCGAGTTCGGCTGCACGTACTGCTTCGCCCGCTTCGCCCACCGCTACGTGGTCGAGCGCGGGCGCGGGGAACCGGGCGCCGGCGCGTGGGACGACGACGCGTTCGAGCGCCAGGTCTTCGTCAAGAGCGAAGCGCCCGACGTTTTGGCTCTCACGCTGAAGCCGTCGCGCCTGGGGGAAGCCGCCATCGCCATCGGCACCGCGACCGACCCCTACCAGCCCGCCGAGCGGCGGTTCCGCCTCACGCGACGCATCCTCGAGCGGCTGGCGCAGTTCCACGGCCTCAACATCAGCCTGGTGACCAAGTCGCCGCTGGTCACGCGGGATCTCGACGTGCTGGCACGCCTCGCCGAACGCAGCCGGCTCACTGTCTATCTCTCGCTCATCACCGTCGAGGTCCCGCTCATCCGGAAGCTCGAGGCGCGCTCGCCGATGCCGCCGGTGCGCCTCAGGGCGGTGGAAAAGCTCGCGGCGGGCGACATCCGTGCGGGGGTGATGATCGCGCCGGTCCTGCCGGGGATCACCGACGGCGTGACACAGCTCCGCGCCCTGATGCGGGCGGCCCGGGACGCGGGCGCATCGTTCGTCCACGCCTCGCCCTTGCGGCTCTACTCGGCGGTCAGGCCGACCTTCCTCCCCATCGTTGCGCGGCATTTCCCGGTGCTGCTCGCGCGCTACGAGCGGGCGTTCGATGCGCGGGGCGCCGTCACCGAGGCGTACGCCGCCGCGCTCGAGCGGCGGGTCGCGCGGTTGCAGCGGGAGACGGGGTTCGCGACGTGGGCCGAGGACAGGCGCACGGACGCACAGACGAGGGGCACGGGGGCGCGGGGGCGCGGGGATGGGCCCTCGCTCGACGATCTCGGTCAGTGGGTGTTGCCGCTGTAGTGCCGCCTGCCCACCAGGGGAGAGCAGCGTCCCGGTGGCCAGCACGCCACGCCACGGCAGCGAAAACGGGTGACTTGCGTATGTACACTAACCGTGTACTATAGTGCACGATTAGTGTACAAAGGAGCGGAGGTGCATACCGGCGCTAAGAGGACCGCGCGCGAACACCCGCACGGTGGGCAAGGGGAGCCCCGGGCCCGCAAGTCCACGCTCGGCCGGCTCCTCGGGTCTGAGGCGCGAGCCAAGGTGCTGTCCGCCCTGCTGCTCGGGAGCCAGGACCGGTACTACGTGCGGGACCTCGCCAGGCGGCTCGACGTGCCACCCACCGCCGTGAGCCGGGAACTCGTCACGCTGGAGCGGCTCGGCCTGGTTCGGCGGCAAGCCGAGGGCAGGCGCATCTACTGTACGTTGAACCCGGAGGCCGTGGTGCTCGCGGAGCTGCGCGCGCTAGCCCTGAAGCTGGGCGGCATCGCCGAGGCGCTCCGCACGGCGCTGGCCCGGCGCCCGGCCGCGATCCGCTGGGCTTTTCTCTTCGGGTCCGCAGCGAGCGGTCGCGCAACCGCGGCGAGCGATGTGGACCTGTTCGTGGTGGGCGACATCCGCCCCATCGAGTTGAACGAGCTGCTCCGGCCGGTGGCCGACGCGCTCGGCCGCGAGATCAACCCGTTCGTGATCGGGCCGGCGGAGTACCGTCAGAAACGGCGAACCCGCAACCATTTTGTCTCCCGCGTGCTGGCGGGCCCGAAGCTGGAGTTGGTGGGTGATGCACGAAGCGCTGAAGCGGCTGGTTGACGCCGGCTGGCTGGAACTCGAACCCACCAGCGTGGAGGAGATTCGCGGCCTGCTGGGAATCGTGGCACGCCGGCTCGACGAGGCACAGGGCTCGCTCAAGTACCCGGACTCGATCTTCATCCTGGCGTATGATGCCGTGCTCAGCGGGGCCACAGTCGTGCTGCGCGCGCACGGCGTGCGTGCCCGGCGCGGCCGTCATCACGAGTGGACGTTCAACGCCTTACGGCAGCTGGCCATCCCTGGCGTGTCAGATGGGGCGCGGTATTACGACGAGTGTCGGCGCAAGCGGAACACCATCGAGTACGACAGCGCTGGCGACGTATCGAGCGCCGAAGCGGAGGACTTGGTGAAAGAATCGCTGCGGTTCGCGGCGACCATCGAGAACTGGCTGCGAGCTGTTCATCCTGAACTGCTTTGAGGTGCCGGCTTGCACGATGGGCCGCTTTTTTGTCCCCTTGAGCTTCGGTGTTTCTTCGGGTATGGTAAACCCGGGGCACATGGCTCATGAGCGTTCCACACCTGCAACTCGCGTTTCCCGAGCAGCTCCGGCGGCTCATCCCCGCCGTCCGCCGCGGCCTTGTGTTCGGGATCCCGGTGCTCGACGCCGCGCTGCCCCAGGGTGTGCCGCGCGGGCAGATCACCGCCCTGGACGCGCCGCTGGGGAGCGGCGGCACCACGCTCCTTCTCGCCCTCGCGGAGGCCACGCTCCGCGCCGATGAGGGCGTGGCGCTCGTGGACGCCGAACGCTCGCTCGCCCCGCAGGCCGCGGCGCACCTCGCCGCCCTCGGCCCCTTCTGGGTGGTGCGGCCCAAGGCGAACGAGAACGCGTGGTGGTGCGCCGACGTCCTGCTGCGGACCGGCGCGTTCGGCCTCGTGATCGTGGACCGGGTGCCGGCGCCCGCGCGCCGCGTCGCCGTGCGGCTGCAGCGGCTGGCGCACGACAGGGATACGGCGTTGGTGATACGAGACGCGCAAGCACAAGTGGGCACAGGGGCACAGGGGCACAGGGGCACGGACGTACAGGGGCACGGGGGCACAGGGGCACAGGTGAATTACGGTGCGTCGGTGCGTCTGTGCGTCTGTGCGTCCGACTCCCGGTTTGTGCCCGCGCTCCCTGGCTGGGGCGGCGCGTGGCCGGCGTCGCGGACGCTGCGCGTCACCACCCTGAAGGGCGGCGCCCCTCGCGCCGCGGAGGTGGTCGTTGGCATCCCCCTGCCGGATCGCCTGCGTCCGCATTGGGCGGTTCGCGATCGGCGCGCTTCGGCGCGCGCCGACCGGCGCCCCGAACGCAAGGCCAGGAAGTAGCGCCCCGGCCAACGGGGGGTCCCGCGACGGCGGCGCTCACCCCGATGAGCCCGTGGTCGTCGTCGCCGATGTACGCGGCAAGCCGCGGATCGTCGCGACCGGCGCCGCGGCTCGCCGGCGCGGCGTCGCCGACGGAATGGCCCTCACCGAGGCGCAGGCCCTCGCGGCCGATCTCGTCGCGCTGCCGTGGGATGACGAGCGCATCGCGCGCGCGGCCCTCGAGGTCACGACCGCGCTGCTCGCGGCGAGCCCACGCGTGGCGTGGGAAAACAGCGGGCACAGGGGCACAGGGGCACAGGGGCACGGGGAAGGCGTCTGGTGGGTGGACGCGGCGGGTCTCGGGAGCGAGACCCGGCTGGCACGGAAGCTCATGGCCATCGCGGGCGGACTCGCCTGCGGGCCTGCCCGCGCCGGCGTCGCGGACTCCGCCATCGCCGCCTACGCGGCCACGTACGGGGGCACAGGGGCACGGGGGCGCAGGGGCACAGGCGGGCACGGAGGCACAGGGGCACAGGGGCACGGGGTGCGGCCGCGGATCGTTGCGCGCGGAGCCGACGCCGCGTACCTCGCGCCCTTCCCCGTCACCCTCCTCGACGTGGACGATGACCTCGCCGAGACGCTGCGGAGCCTCGGCCTCACCACCATCGGCCAGCTTGCCGCCCTCGACGCCGACGAAGTCGAGGCCCGGTTCGGGCCCGAGGGACTCGCCGCCCACCACTTGGCCCGCGGCCTCGACTCGCGCGGACCAACGACGCCCAGGGACGACGCACTCCCCGCCGTCGAGGTCGACTTCGGCGGCCCCGTCGCTACGGCCGAGCCGCTGCTCTTCGTTCTCAAGGGCGCGCTCGCTTCCTTAGGCGAGGCGCTCCACACCAGAGGACTTGCCGCCCGCGAGATCACCCTCACGCTCCACCTCGACGACGGGAGCAGCGCCGAGCGCGCGGTGCGGCCCGCGCGGCCCACCTCGCACCCCGACGCGCTGTTCGATCACTGCCGCCTCGCGCTGGAGACGTGGCAGCTGCCGGAGCCCGCCACCGGCCTCGCCCTCTCCGCCGCCGTCACCGTGCCGGCTTCCGGTGAGCAGGGCGATCTCCTGGCGCCGCGCTGGGCCGACCCCGCCGCCCTGCTCGCCGCGTTCGAGCGGATCCGCGGCAGCGAGGGCGCCGACGCCGTCGCCGTGCCGGCCGCGCGCGACGGGCACCTGCCGGAAGACGCAGGCAACTGGACGCATGGAGGCACGGGGGCACGGGGGCACAGGGGCACAGGGGCACAGGCGGTGACCGCCGCGCTCCGCCTCCTGCCGGCTCCCGCAGCGGTCCACGTGCGGCTCGGGCGGATGGGACTCGCCGCGTTCAGGTACGCAGGCGTCTGGCATGACGTCACCGAATGGAGTGGCCCCGAGCGCCTTGCCACCCGCTGGTGGCTCGGCTCCGATGGGCGCCGCGATTACTACACGACCCGGACCGCCGATGGCTCACTCTGGTTGCTGAGGACAAGTGGCACACCCCCGCAGTGGGTCGTGGAGGGATGGTGGGACTGACAAGCCGGACGCACAAACGCACAGACGCACAGACGCACAGAAGATCAGCGTCGCAGCTTCCGCTGCAGACCAAACGTGGTTCGGCTCGCCTCCGCGCGCAGGCCCTGCGCCCGCTGCAGCTCTGCTTCACTCACATAGCCCAGATCCACGGCCAGTTCCAGCAGTGCGCTCACTTCCGCAAGAGATCCCAGAGCGACGCTCAGGGCGTGAGCGAACTCCGCCCTGCCATGGCGAGCCTGCCCTTCGGCGATGTTCGCTACGACCGATACTGCAGCCCGACGAAGCTGCGAGACCAACCCAAACCGCTCCTCGCGCGGAAAGTCCGCCGTCAGGCGATAGATCTCCTTCGCAAGAGCCCGGCCATGCTGCCACGCCAGCAACCGCCGATACGCGTCCATCCTGCGAACATCAATCAGCCGCCCGGAGGCCGCCTGAGCGATTCGTTGCGGGCTGTGTTGTTTCTGTGCGTCTGTGCGTCTGTGCGTCTGTGCGTTGCGCCTCCGTGCGTCCGTGCCTCCTGACTTTGTCGAGCTGCACTGCCACAGCGGCTTCTCGCTCCTCGACGGCGCATCCAATCCCGAAGCCCTCATCGCGCGCGCCGCCGCCATTGGCATGGGCACCGTCGCGCTCACCGACCACGACGACCTGGGCGGCGCGGTGCGCTGGGCCGAAGCGGGAAAGGAGCACGGGGTCGAGGCCCTTGTGGGACTCGAGATCACGGTGGGGAACCGAGAGGCGGGCACGAGCGCACGGGCGCACAGGGGCACGGCAGGCGACTCCCTGTGCCCCCGTGCCCCCGTGCCCCTGTGCCCGCCTTTCTCCCATCTCACACTGCTCGCGATGTCAGAAGCCGGCTACCGCAACTTGTCCCGCCTCGTCACGCGCGCCCGCAGCGGGGAGCGGGGCTCGCCCGCCGCTTCCTGGCACGACGTGGAGCAGCACGCCGCCGGCCTCTTCTGCCTCACCGGTTGTCCGTTCGGCGAAATCCCGCAGCGGCTCGCCCGGGATGACGAGGCCGGCGCGCGCGCGCGGCTCGGCTGGCTCGCCGAGGTCTTCGCCGGCCGCCTCGCCGTCGAGTGCTGGGACCACGCCCTCGCCTCGGAGCGCGCCGTGGTGCCGCAACTCATCGCGCTCGCCGGCTCCCTCGACCTTCCCTGGCTCGTGACCAACGACGCGCACTACGCCACGCCCCGGGGCCGCCTGGTGCACGACGTGCTGACCTGCCTGCGCCACCAGACGACGCTCGATGCGGCGGGCACCCTCCTCCGGCCCAGCGGCGAGTGGTACCTCAAGCGCCCGGAGAAAATCGCCCACCGCTGGCGCCACTATCCGGAGGGCATCGCCGCCACGCGCGCGGTCGCCGAGCAGTGCGCGTTCCGGATGTCGGCCCTGACCCCGACGCTCCCGGCCTTTCCGACTCCGCCCGGCATCGGCGCCGACGACCATCTCGCCGCGCTGGTGGCCGCGGGCGCACGCGAGCGGTACGGCGACCGTCTCACCGCACGCCACCAGGCCCAGCTGCGCCACGAGCTGGACGTGATCCGGCGGCTCCACCTGGCGGGCTACTTCCTCATCGTCTGGGACATCGTGCGGGAAGCGAACCGCCTCGGCGTGCTCGCCCAGGGGCGCGGCTCCGCCGCCAACTCCGCGGTCTGCTACTGCCTCGGCATCACGGCCATCGATCCCATCGGCATGGAGCTGCTGTTCGAACGCTTCCTCTCGGAGGACCGGCGCGAGGCCCCCGACATCGACATCGACTTCGCCCACAACGACCGCGAGCGCATCCTCCAGTACGTCTATCGCCGCTACGGGCGCGACCACGCGGCGATGGTGTGCGAGACAATCACCTACCGCGGCCGCGCGGCGGTGCGCGATGCCGCCCGCGTGCTCGGCTTCTCGGTGCAGCAGGCCGAGAAGCTGGCCGACGAAGCGGACCGGGACGGGGCGCGCGAAACCGGCGAAAAGCTGCTCGCGGGCGGAGCGGCCGCCGCTGACCTCGACCCCGGCGACCACCGCGTGCGGATGCTCGCGGAGGTGGTGCGCGGGCTCCACCAGCTCCCGCGCCACCGCTCGATCCACGTCGGCGGCTTCGTCCTCACGGCCGAGCCCCTGGCCGACGTCGTGCCCATCGAGCCGGCGGCGATGCCCGAGCGCACCGTGATCCAGTGGGACAAGGACGACCTCGACCCGGTGCGGCTCATCAAGATCGATCTCCTGGGACTCGGGATACTCACCATGATCCAGGAGGCAATCCGGCTCGTCCGCCTGCACCGCGGCGTCGCGATCGATCTCGCGAAGCTGCCGATGACCGATCCTGCGGTGTACGACATGCTGTGCCGCGCCGACACCATCGGCGTCTTCCAGATCGAGTCGCGTGCCCAGATGAACACCCTGCCGCGCCTCGCCCCGCGGACCTTCTACGACCTGGTGGTCGAGGTCGCGCTGATCCGCCCGGGCCCCATCCAGGGCGAGATGGTGCACCCGTACCTCAGGCGGCGCGCCGGGCTCGAGCCCGTCGTCTACCCGCACCCGTCGCTCGAGCCGATCCTCGAGCGCACGCTCGGCGTGCCGCTCTTCCAGGAGCAGGGGATGCAGGTGGCCATCGCCGCCGCGGGCTTCACGCCCGGCGAAGCCGACGAGCTGCGCCGCGCGATGGGCCACAAGCGCTCCCACGAGCGGATGGCGAAGATCTGCTCCAAGCTGGTGGACGGCATGGCGAGGAACGGCATCGAGCCCGACGTCGGCCGCCGCATCTTCAACCAGATCTCCGCCTTCGCCGACTACGGCTTCCCCGAGAGCCACGCCGCCAGCTTCGCGCTGCTGGTCTACGCCTCCGCCTGGCTCAAGCTCTACTACCCGGCCGAGTTTGCCTGCGCGCTCCTGAACGCGCAGCCGATGGGCTTCTACGCCCCGGGCACCATCATCGAGGACGCCAAGCGGCACGGGGTGGAGGTGCGCGGCGTGGACGTGACGAAGAGCGATTGGGACTGCACGCTCGAAGAGACGCACAGAGGCACAGACGCACAGATGGACGGACCGCCGCCTCTCTCCTCCGTGCGTCCGTGCGTCTGTGCGCCTGTGCGTCTTGCTTTACGCATCGGCCTCCGCTACGTGGCCGGTCTCGGCAGCAAGGCTCGCGAGCGGCTCGAGCCACTGCTGGCGGACGCCCGCCCCACTTCCCTCGAGGAATGGGTACGCGAGAGCGGCCTCACCGTCGCGCAGCTCCGCTCGCTCGCCGAGGCGGGCGCGTTCGACAGCCTGTGGCCCAATCGCCGCTCGGCGTTGTGGGAGGTTCTGAAACATGCACGCGGCGCCGCCGGCCCCCTCGCCCCCGTCGCACAGGACCGGCGGCCCGCTCCCGTGCCGGGCCTCACGCCGGTCGAGCTTACGGAGGCCGACTACCGCGTGACCGGGCTCTCCCCCGCGGGACACCCGATGCGCCACCTGCGCCACGCCATGGCGGCGATGGGCGCCATCCCCGCGGCCGAACTCGAGCGACGCCGCGACGGCGACTGGGTGACCGTGGCCGGCCTGGTCATCTGTCGCCAGCGGCCCGGCACCGCGAAGGGGTTCTGCTTCGTGACGCTGGAGGACGAGACGGGGCTCGCCAACGTCGTGATCACGCCGCAGCTGTTCGAAGAGCACAAGCGGCTGGTCAGGCGCTCACCGCTGCTGGTGGTGAGCGGCGTGCTGCAGGAGGAGCAGGGGGTGCTCAACATCCGCGGCAAGCAGTTCGCGGCGCCGCGCCCGGGGGCCGGGGCGGCCTTCGTCAGCTCACACGACTTTCACTGAACTGAAGACCAGAGGCACAGACGCACAGAGGCACAGACGCACGGAAAAAAGCACAACACCCGCGCTCCCGGGTCCTCCTACGCCAGCGCCGCCGCCAGCGCGAGGCCGCGCGTCGCGAAGATCCGGGTGATCGTCTCGCCGACCTTGTTGTTGGGCGTGGACGCGCCCGCGGTGATGCCCACCACGCGCTGCCCCGACGCCAGCCAATCGCGCACTGCGACTTCCTCCCGCTGGCCCACGGGTTTGTGACGGACGGTCCCGGTCTCCGGATCGATGCAGCCCGCGTCCTCGATGTGATACGTCGGCACCCGCTCGGCGCACAGCGCGGCAAGGTGGTTGGTGTTGCTCGAATTGTAGCCGCCCACCACGACGACCAGGTCCACCGAGTCATTCAGCAGCCGCAGCACGGCGTCCTGCCGCTCCTGCGTGGCGGAGCAGATGGTATCGAAGCTGCGGAAGTGCTCGGCCAGCGCCGCCGCACCGTAGCGCGCACCCATCGCCCGCCGGATCTCCGCGGCGATCGCCAGTGACTCGCTCGAGAGCATCGTGGTCTGATTGGCGATGCCCACGCGCACGAGGTCCCGCGCCGGGTCGAAGCCCGGGGAGGCGGCGGCGGTGAACCGGCGCCGCAATTCCTCGCCGCCCGCGTCCCGCTCGATGAAGTCGCACACCAGCCTGGCCTCCGCCATGTCGCGCACCACCAGATACCGCCCGCCCGGATACTGCGCGACCTGTGATGCGGTAGCCTTGGTCTCCTCGTGCTGATACTTGCCGTGGATGATGGCGGTGAAGCTGTCCCGGGCGTAGCTCTCGACCCGCTTCCAGACGTTGAGCACGGAGCCGCACGTCGTGTCGACCAGGACCGCGCCGGCGGCCCGCAGCCGCTCGAAATCCTCGCGCGTGACCCCGAACGCCGGGAGAATCACGGCGTCGTCGGCCGTTACCGGAGCGAAGTCGAATTCCCCCGCCGCGCTCCGCACGATGATCGCGATCCCCATGCCGGCGAGCTTCGCGTTGACGTGCGGATTGTGGATGATCTCGCCCACCAGGAAGATCCGCTTGTCCGGGAACTTGGTGCGCGTCTCGTAGGCGTATTCCACCGCCCGGTCGACGCCATAGCAGAAGCCGAATTCCTGCGCCAGGCGGACGGTGAGGTCCTGCACCGTGACCGCATACCCCCGGGCGCGCACCTCGTCCACCACGGCACTGTGGTAGTCGTCGGTCAGGGCGCCCTGAATCTCGCCCTTGAGCCCGAAACCCTTGCGGAAGTAGGTCTGTTCCACGGAATGAAGCGAATGTAGCCGCGGCGCGCAGGCGGCGGCAGCCCCGTCAGGCGCGCGGTCCGGCGAGTGCGGAGCGCGCGGCAGCCAGCAGCGTCCCCACGGGAATCTCGGCGACCCGCTTCGCTCCGATGGACCGGTGCTGCGGCCCGAGCACCTGCCACCCTTCCACCTGCACCTCGAGCCCATAGGCCACCGTCGGCACGCCGACGGCGTCGGCGAGATGCAGCGTGCCGGTGTACTGCGCGATGAACAGGTCGAAGCGGCGCTGCAGCGCCGCGAAGACCGCGAGCGGCACCGCCGGCGCGATCGCCAGCTCCGGCACCTGCGCCTGCACATATTCCGCTTCGGCCCGTTCCTCACCCATGCCGCACAGCACCACCCGGCACCCGTCGGCGGTGAGCTGCCGCACCAGGGCCACGACGTTCTCCACCGGCCACGCGCGCACCGCATGCCGCTTCGAGCCGCGATGCGGAATCTGGAAACCCACCACCGGACCGCCGCCCGCGCCGATCAGCGCAGGCACCAGCTCGGCCGCCCGGCGTTCCGCCTCGGGCGGAACCATGAACACCGGCCGGATTGCCTCGGGCGGAAAGCCCAGCGCCGCCGCCGCACGACAGTACCGGGTCGTCTGATGGAAGTCCTCGATGCCGAGGATCAGGTTGCACGACGGGCGAGCGTAGGTCACGTGCGTCGCCATGCGGATCGGCGCGCCGCTCCACGCCGACACCCAGACGCCCGCCATCGACTCCGCGCGGAGACTCACCGACAGGTCGAAGCGCTGGCGAGCGAGCCACCAGGCCAGCTGCGTCCAGCTCTGCGGGTCGCGGCGGAACACCGGCCCCTCCTCCATGAACGGCAGGCCCTGGAGCACGGAGCGGTTCTTGGCGCCCGCGATCAGCACCAGCCGCGCGTCCGGCCAGCGCCGGTGCAGCGCCAGGAGCAACGGCGAGCAGCACAGCAGGTCGCCGATCCGGTCGGTCCGCGACACCACGATCTGGCGCGGTTGGTACCCCTCCAGGTCGCGCACCGTCCGCGGGCGGCGATCGAGCGGCAGCACCAGCGCCCGCGAGAACGCCGTCTGCAGCGGACGCTTGATGCCCTGGCGGATCTTCTTCAGTCGACTGGCCATCTCACCTCACAACCACCAGCGGCGCGGCACGAGCCCCCACTTGCCCAGCCACGCGCCGTAGAAGCGGAAGCTCAGCAGCGGCGTGTCGAGCGGTGGCCGCCGGCCGGTTGGCGCCGGCCAGTCCATACGAGCGATCCGCCCGCGCATCACGGCCGGGTGAGCGCCGCGCCAGCGAAAGGCCAGCTCCACGTTTCCCAGCTTGTCGGCGGGCACGCCCGCCCACCGCCGCACCACCTGCGCCGCGTCATGATACAGCCCTGCCAGCGCCAGCGTCTTCGCCTTCAGCTGCGCCGGCGAGCGCACCCAGCCGTAGTGAAAGACCCGGCCGCCGCTGCCGCGCGTTCGGAGCCTCCGCCCGTCGCGCCGTTCGAATCCTGCCGCGTCACGGACCGACTCGAGCCGCCCGTCGGTGCGGACCAGCCGGCACTGCCGCCGGTACCGAAACGGGTTCACGAAGTCGTACGAACCCTCGAAGTGCAAGAACCGGAAGCTCAGCGCATCCACGTCTTCGTCGTCTCCGTAGCGCGCCAGCGCGGCGCGCACGGCATCGTAACCGTCCTCGTGCAGCACTTCGTCCGCCTGCAGGTAGAGCGCCCACGGATGCCGGCAGCGCTCCAGCGCGATGTTGGTTTGCCGCGCCAGCACGAGCCCGCGGCCGGACGCCCCTTCATCCCAGTCGGTTTCCACGATCGTTACCCGCGCGTCCTGCACCGCGCCGACCATCTCCCGCGCCCTCACGTCGCCGCGCTGTGCCACCACCACCACTTCCTCCACCAGCGGCAGCAGCGAGCGGATCGATTCTGCGAGCGGATAATCGAATTCGGCCGAGCTGCGGATGATCGTGCAACCGGAGACGCGCGGTTCAGGCACCGAGGAACATGCTCCAGATCCAGTCCACGGAGCCGTGGGTCAACGCCGCCGCCCACAGCTTGCCGGTCCTCTGGTAGACCCACCCGTAGGCGAGGCCCGCGAGGGTGGCAAGGATCGCGTAGCGCCAGTTGAGGGGCGGCGCGTGCTTCGGAAGGTGGACGAGGCCGAAGACCACGGAGCCGAGGAGCAACCCGATCCGCGGCGACCAGAGCCGGGAGAACGCTTCCTGGATCGTTCCCCGGAACAGCATCTCCTCCGGCAGTCCGACGAACACGATCAGCCCGAAGAGCCGCGCCACGCCGTGGGAGAGGCCGAGCCACCGGGACTGGAACGAGAGGAAGCCGAGCCCGAGCCCGGCGGGGATCGCGACCACGGCGAGCGCCGCCACGGCGACGAGCGCGAGGCCGACCTCCCGGCCGGTGAGTCCGACCCCAACGTCGAAAGTCCGCAGCGGCCGGACCACCAGAAAGAGGAACAGCGCCAGGTCGATCCCCACCAGAAAGGCCAGGCTCAGGTGCTGACCGCCAGGCACCTGGATCTGCAGCCCGCCCTCCCAGATACCGGCGAGCGCACCGAGGGCAACCGCCGCAAGCAGCAGCCGCCAGGGAGCCGGCTCCTCGTCGCTGCGCCGGCCCACCAGGGCGAGTGCGATGCCGGTGCACACCGGCCACTGGACGAAGTTCAGCCACCGGTCGCTCCCCACCAGGAGCGACGCGACCATTCCATAGAGCGCCAGCGCGAACGGGACGTGGATCGCCAGCGATGGGTGCTTCGCGAGACGGGTCCTCGCCCAGGCGCGGCACTCCGGCACGAACAGCAGCAGCATCGGGACGGCAGCCAGCCAGTTGAAGGCGAGCCACGGCCACCGCGCGTCGCCCTCCGCCCCGAAGAGCGCCAGCGCCAGCAGCGTGACACACGCGAGCACCCACCCCGCCGCACGGTCACGGTTCTTCACGCCGCCCTCCACGTCTTCGCGTACTTGAGCCAGGCGCTGTAGGCAGACATCGTGGCGAACAGCACGCCGGGCGTGCCGTCCAGCACACCCAACCGGAGCACCAGCCGCGCGAACACTTCCCACGGCAGCCGCACCCACATCCAGCTCCGGTAGCGCACCCCGCGCTCCGCCTTCACCGAGGCCTGGATGTCCGTGTAGCGGTTCATCTTCTCTACGTGCTCCGCCAGCGTGCGGTAGGAGTGATGCTCGAGCGGCGCGCCCAGCCGCGCCGTCCGGCCCTGCACCTCGACGTGCTCGTGCACCGGATCCAGAGAGAATCGGGCCGCCGATCGCCGGAAGAGGCGCAGCACCCAGTCGTTGCCCATCCCCCCGAAGCGCAGGCGGCGGCCGACGAAGAACACGTTCCGCCGCACGAAGTAGCCGTTGGGCTCCCGCTCGGCGGCGACCACGCGCTGGACTTCATCGGCCAGGGCCGGTGTGACCACCTCGTCCGCGTCGATCGACAACACCCACGTGCCGGTCGCCATCTCCAGGGCGCGCTGCTTCGCCGCGCCGAAGCCGGCGAACCGGTGCAACGCCACGCGGGCTCCCGCGGCCTGCGCGATGGCAACGGTCCCGTCCGTGGACTCGCTGTCGAGGACCACGATCTCGTCGGCGACGCCATGCAGGCTCGCCAGACACCCGGGCAGGTTCGCCTCCTCGTTGCGGGTGATGATCAACGCGCTCAGCCGGGCGGGCCCGCCGGCGGCGCTGCCACTCATGCCACCGCTCCCCTCGCTGCGGCGCGGCCGGCATCCAGGGTCCGGTACACCGCCAACGTCCCCTCCACCGTCTCGTCGATGGAGAACTGCTGCACGCGCTCCCGGCCCCCGGCCGAGAGCGCGGCACGCAGCGCGGCATCGCGCAGCACTCGGCCTATCGCCGCACCCAGCGCGGAGCCGTCACCCACCGCGACGAGCAGCCCGTCGATGCCATCGCGGACGATCTCCGTCACCCCTCCCGCGGCAGTGGCCACCACCGGGACGCCCGCCGCCATCGCGTCGAGCAGCGTCGTGCCCAACCCCTCGTCGCGCGAGCTCAGCACCGCCACGTCCGCCGCAGCGAGCAGCTCCACCGCGTCGCCGCGGAAGCCGGCGAGCTGCACCACGCCGTCCAGGCCCAGCCTGTGGCACGCCCGCGCCGCTGCCCCGGCCAGCGGCCCACCGCCCACCAGCAGGGCCTGCACGTCGTGCCCCGCACCGCGGGCCGCGGCCACCGCTTCGAGAAACGTCACCGGGTCCTTGTGCGGTGGGATCAGCGACGAGACCATCACCACCAGCGGGCGCCCCGGCACGATGCCGAGCGATTCGAGAGTCGCCGCGCTTGCGCGCGGCACGCGGCACCGCAGGTCCACGCCGCTCCTCACCACGGAGACGCGCTCCGGCGCGATGCCGTCGGCGCACAGCGCCCGCTTGACACGTTCCGACACGGCGATGAAGCGCGCCGGCCGGGCGTATTTCCAGCGCGAGAGCGGATTGCGTCGCAGCGGGAGGGCGACGCGGCGCGTGACCAGCAACGGCACGGGCGTTCCCGCCGTGGCCAGTGCGGCCATCGCGACGGCATGCGCGGCGTGCGCGTGCACCACGTCGGGCCGCATGCGCCGCAGCAGGGCTCGCAGCCGGCCCACGGCCACCGGGTCAAATTCGAACGCCGGAGACACGGGCACGACGGGCACGGCGTCGCGAGTGAGCGCCGCCGCCAGCAGCGTGTCCGGCCGCGCCACGACCCAGCTCTCGTGGCCGCGCCGCTGCAATCCGGCGGCGAGCGCATGGAGCTGCCGCTGTCCGCCGCCCCAGCCGCGCTCCGTGTCCACATGAATTACCCGCAGTGCAGCGCCGCTCATGCGCCCCGACACGACTCTCTCGAGCCGCTCCCGACCGGGATGCGCGAGACCTTGCCCTTGAACTCGACGGAAGTCCCGGCGGAGTCGGGCACAGTGACCTCGAACTCACCGTCGACGGTGGCGGATGGCTCCAGGCGGAGCTTGCCTGCAGTGCCAATCCGTGCGGAGCCGGTCACCAGCCGGAACGCTGCCGTCGCGGTGCCCAGCCCGCCGAGCACCGGTTGCACCACAAAGGTGCGCGGCTCCCGGAGCGGAAACGCCGTCCGCACCGCCAGCCCCGCACCCCGGTTGTGCCCGACCGCGATGACGGTGAGGAGGGTATCGGCTGGGCAGTATTCGGCGCGCCCAGGCTCGTCCATGAGCGTAGTGGTGCGGCTCGCCCGCCGCTCCACCCGGAGGTGACCCTCGGCGTCCGATCCTATTCCACGGCCGCCGCCACAGGCAGCGCCGGCGACGAGCGTCAGAGCCGCGGCTGCGATCACCCTCCGTCGCATGGCGGAGGAAGCTAGGTGCGCCGGGCCCGCTTGCCTAGCGGCGCGCCCCGCTAATTCCCACCGGCCGGCGGATGCACGGCCCCGCCCAGCGCCTGTCCGGAGCGCTGTTCCCCCCAGGTAGCCAGCGCCAGCCCGCCGAAGATGACCAGCGCGGCGACGCCCGCGCGCAGTGTGAGGCGCTCACCGAGGATCGGAGGGGCGGCCACCACCGTCATCACGGGTTGGAGATACACGTACATCGCCACCAGGCTCGACGCGGTGTGCTGCAGCGCAAAGATGGAGAGGTAGTACGCGAACACGGTCGAGCACAGCACGATGTAGCCGAGGCCCACCAGCGCCCCGGCAGGAGCGTCGCCGAGATCCACGTGCCTGAGCGCCACCAGGCCGATGGGCGTCATGATCACCGCGCCGAACAGGAAGACATGCGTGACCACGGTCAGCGGGTGATACCGCTCGAGCATGCGTTTCGACAGCACCAGGTAGCCGCCATACGACGCCGTGTTGCAGGCCACGAGCGCGTTCCCCAAGGCGGTGGTCGGATCCAGGCGGATGCGGTCGGGCCCGATCAGGTACACGGCGCCGATCGCCGCGAGGATGATCCCCCCGATCTTGGGCCACGTGGCGCGCTCGCGCCCCAAGACCAGTGCGATCGCCAGGGTGAAGACCGGCAGGGTGGTCACCAGGATGTTGGTGTTGATCGCGGTCGTGCGTTTCACGCCCTCGAGGAACAGCAGCTGGTTCATCACCACGCCCAGCATCGCCAGGCCCACCAGGGTCACCAAGTCACGGCGATCGGTGATGCGCTCGCGCACGAAGAGACGGTGGATCAGGCCAAAGGCGAGGGCCGCCCCCGTGACACGGAAGAAGACAATGCCCGGGGGCGATATGCTCGGCAGGACGAATTTCGCCACGACGGTGAGCGAGGCGAAGAAGAACTGCACCGCGATCAGGGCGAGATGGACCATCAATCGGTCGCCTTACTCCTTGACACCCACCTCCAGCACTTTAGACTAACTGACCAATCAGTCACGAATGGATCACATTGTGGACAAAAGAGATACGATTGTCGAGGCGGCGTGCGCATCGTTGGCGTCGGCCGGCGCCGCTCGCATCACTGTCGCGCTCGTTGCCAAAGCGGCCCATGTCTCCACCGCGCTGGTACATTATCACTTTGCCACCAAGCACCAGCTGCTCGCGGCAGCGGCCGAGGCGCTCGCGCACCGGCGCACCGAGCGCCGGGTCACGGCCCTCGTGGCCGGACCGGGACTTTCGGGCCTCGATGCCTTGTGGGGCGTCCTGGCCGACGGCCGCGCCGCGCCTGAGCGCACCGCACCCGACCTGATCCTCCTGGCGCGGGAAGACCGCGACGTCCAATCGGCTCTCCACCGCGAGCGCCAGCGCGAACAGTCACGCGTTGCCGCGGTGCTCCCCGGCCTGTTCAGCGGCCTGGGGACGCAGCCGCGCATTCCGCCGGAAGAACTCGCCGCGACCGTCTGCACCTTCCTCGACGGCGCCGCCGCTTCACTCATGGCGGGCGTCCCGGCGGACGACGTCAGAGCTTCCTACGATGCTTTCTGGCTCGCCCTCGTCGCCCTCGGCCAGAGTGCGGCTGCTCCTCCCGCGGGGTGAGCACTCGGCGCAGCTCCTCGAGCGAGGCGGCCCGTACCGACGCGTGCTTGCCGCGCATCACCGCGAACTGAAGCGGCCGGTCCAACCGTGGCAGGTCGCCCTCACGCAGCGTCCGCGCCACCCGCTCCTTGAGCCTCACTCTGACCAGGCCGACGCCACCTTCGATTTCGTAGTCGAGCGGACACCGCTCTCCAGCGAGCATCACCGAAGACGGAAGTTCCTCGAGCGCCCGGCGCCGCTCCGCCGGCACGAAGTCGTCCACGGTCAGCGCCAGATCCACCTGCAGGAAATCGTCGAACTTCCGTACCTGGGACAACCGGCGCCCCAGCGCGGCCCGCACCACCGATCCATCCACGCCCGCCAGCGTGCCGCCGGAACGACGCCACAGCTCGCCCAAGCGCTCCAGCGTGTGCCGCAGCGCCCGGGCCTGATGGTGGTGCGCGAGGCCGGTCATCAGGGCTTCAACCAGGGCCGCCCGCGCCTGCCCCGCGAGCTCCGGAGGAATGGTCTCGAGCGGCTCTGCGTCGCGCTCCAGCTCGAAGTCGTGGAACGTGCGGCGACGCACCGTCACGAGCGGCGATCGCTTGTGCCGCGGGTCGTAGACCACCTCCGCCGGCCCGACCCGCGCGTAGTTCCGCATCAGGTCGTAGGGGAGCTGCGTGCCCTCGATGGCCGCGCGCGGGATCCCGAACCGATCGGCGAAATAGCGGATGGTCCCCGCCACGCCGCCCCACGTGCCGCAGACCGAGCCGCGCGAGACGCGGACTGGCTCCCTGGCCGCCGTCTCCTCGTCCACGATCAGGTCGAACGGCATGATGCGGGCGATGAGATCCTGGAAGCGCCGCAGCATCCGCTCGTCGCCGTGGTGGAGCGTCGGGGGCAACGGCAGCTCCAGCGCCCGGTACACCGATGCGACGCCGAGCGCGGCGTCCTCGATCGCCTTGACGAGCACCCCGCGCCGCTCGGCCCACTCCCCCAGCGACTCCGCGAAAAGATGGCGCGCGAGCCCGTACACTTCGCCCACGCTGCCGTGCTGGTTGACGGCCTCCGCGAACACGTTGTACACGGTGAGATGGTCGGAACCCGGCACGATCAACCCGCGCAGCATCCGCTCTTCACGGGTCATCCGGTGCAGCGATTCGACGCCGGAGCAGGTCGCGACCGCGGGCACGAGGTCGGCGTCGGCGTGCAGCAGCAGCTCCGCCCACGGCCGTTCGACGGGCAGCGCCTCGACCTCGGCCCCGTACACCGTGAGCCGGCCTTCCGATACGATGCCGCGCCCTTCCAGGCGCCGCAGCGCCGCCGCGTGCGCCACGCGGTCGAGCGGCACCGGAAGCTCGAGGTCCGACGCGTCCACGCCCAGCGCCGCGCACGTCATCGCCACCCGCTCCACGTCGCCGGCGAGCTGGAACTCCGGCGGGCCGGGCACCAGGCTCTCGAACGCGAGGTCCCGATCGCTGAGGATCCAGACCTCCCCGCCCTTGACCCGGCCGTGGACGCGGCCGGCCATCTGCAGAATTTCGTTGGCGCCCAGCGGCAGCCGGGTGAGCACGTTCCGTCCGCGCTCCACCACGTTCTGGTAGCGCGCATCCAGAATCACCACCGTGTCCAGGCCGGCGATGTTGAGCGCCGACTGCCCGGCCGCGGTCATCGCCAGCAGGTAGGGCCGGGTGGCCTGGCCCTCGAGGAACGGCCGGATGACGCGGATCGGCTCGCCCCCGTGGTAGAAGGCCGTGGTGAGCGCGGGCCACTGCGCGCCCACGTTCGCCGCCACGGCCTCCACTTCCGCACGCGTCGGCACGAAGACCGCAACGCCGCGCCGCTCGCGCACAACCCTGCGCAGGAAGCGCGGATCGAGAAACTGCTCGACCTTGCCGGGGACCACGCGCACCCGCGCCGCGCGTGTGGGGTCGAACACGGTCGTCTCGATCACCCGGGCCGAGTCGAGGTAGCGCGCGTAGAAGGCCGGATCCACGGTCGCCGAGAGCCAGATGAACCGGCAGCCGGCGCGCTTGCCCAGCGCCAGGCACAGCTCCAGCTCGGCCGACGTCTGATGGATCTCGTCCACGACCAGCACGTCGGCGCCCGTGATCAGCCCGGCCTGGAACCAGCGGCGGGCGATGCCCGTGGTGACGATCACCACGTTCCACGACGGGGTCTCCGGCGTCGCCTCGCGCTCCCGGTTCACGACGCCGACCTTGAGCGGCACCCCGAGGATCGCGAGCGCCATGCGCCGGATCCCGAGGGTCTTGCCGGTGCCGGTACCGGCCACGATCCCGAAGCCCCGGCCGGCGCTCGCCAGCGCGCGGATCTCCTCCCCATGCTCCTGCTCGAGCACGGTCCGGAGATCGAGGCTCATCGCCAGCTCAATCGTCTCGCAGGCGGCGCGGGTAGGCGCGATCACCACCACGCGGCCGGTCGGAGGCCGCGCGGCATGGAAGGCTTGGCGATCGGGTGGGAGGTAGTGGTCTCGGCTGGGGTGCACCGGGCTCAGTCGCCCAGGCAGACGCCGAGTTCGCGCGCCGTGCAGACGGTGTCGGAGTCCAGCGGAACGATTTTCGGCTTGACCAAAGCTTCCTTGAGCGGCACGTAGCCCACCGTCGGCGTCTGAAGCGCCACCATCACGCCGAACACCTTGTTGGCGACGCAGCGGACTGCGGCGGCGCCGAACCGCAGCGCCAGCAGGCGGTCGAACGTGGTCGGCGTGCCGCCGCGCTGCAGGTGGCCGAGCGTCAGGGAGCGCGTTTCCTTCCCGGTACGCTCCTCGATCTCGCGCGCCACGGTTTCGCCGATGCCGCCCAGCCGCTCCATCGCGCCGCCCAGCGCCGCAGGCCGTTTCAGCGCGCGCGCGCCGCCCTTGGGAAGGGCCCCTTCCGCCACGACGACGATGCTGAAGTGGCGGCCCCGGGCCTCGCGCTCGTCGATCTTCCGGCAGACGCTCTCGATGTCGAACGGAATTTCCGGTATCAGGATCACGTCCGCGCTGCCGGAAACGCCCGAGTTGAGGGCGATCCAGCCCGCGTACCGGCCCATGACCTCCACCACCATGACGCGGCTGTGGCTCTCGGCCGTCGAGTGCACCTTGTCGAGCGCGTCGGTGGCAGTGGAAACCGCGGTGTCAAAACCGAAGGTGGCCTGCGTCCCCCCGACGTCGTTGTCGATCGTCTTCGGCACCCCGACCACGGGAAGGCCCTTCTCGTACAGCTGCTGCGCGATGTTCAGGCTGCCGTCCCCGCCGATCGTGATCAGGGCGTCGAAGCCGTGCGCGCGGAACGCCTCGATCAGCTCGTCGGAGCGGTCCACCTCCTTCACGGAGCCGTCCGGTTGGAGCACCGGGTACTTGAACGGACTGTCGCGGTTGGTGGTGCCCAGGATCGTCCCGCCCATGTGCGTGATGCCGCGCACCTCGTCGGGACCGAGCGAGACGACACGGTCGCCGCCGAGCAGTCCGCCGAAGCCGCGCTGAATTCCATACACGGCCCAGCCCCGGTGCACGGCCGAGAGCACGGCGCCCCGGATGACGGCGTTGAGTCCGGGCGCATCTCCACCTCCGGTCGAGAGCGCTATGCGCACTGCCGGATCAACTCCATGACTTCACCAGGATTCGGATGTCGATTCAACGCCTTCTTCGAGAATACGAGCTTGCCATCCACCGTCACCTCGAACACGCCCCCGGACGATGGCATCATGACCACCTCGACGGGGGAGAAGCTCCGCTGAATTTCGGCCGCCAGACCGGTGGCCCGTGATTCGTAGTGTCAAACGACGCAGTATTCGATCGTAATCTTCATGCTTCCTCCGGGTTCGTGCAGCGAGACACTGTAGCACGCCGCGTGCCTCGGCGATAGGCCGCAGCTTGACGCGCGCCGCGCGCCACCATACCGTGGGCTCGCTCCGAGGCCTCATCCTGGGGACCACATGTGGGTCAGCCTCGCATCTGCCCAGTCAGCTACAGCGTGACTGACCAATCAGTCAGTACGGTTGTTCATTGGGAGATAAAGAGTTGAGCAACGAGAGCGTGATGGAAAACTCGCGGACCGCCGAGCAGACCCTGCGGCTGGGCGTTGACCTTCTCGCTCTGGTCGCGCTCGCCTACGTCATCGTCGCGGGAGAATTCCCGCACCAGTTCCCGGCTGCGGAATACGTCCTCCTGGTCGCCGTCGCGGCCGCGACGCGCCGCTACGGCCTTGCCCTGCCGGGGAAGGGATTCTCCTCCTTTGTTCTCGGTGTGGTGCTCTTCGCCATTCTGCGGCACGGGTGGGGATTCGGAGTGCTGGTCGCGCCGCTGGGGATGCTCGCGGGCGATCTTCCGCTGCGCCGGCTCCGGCTCCGGGCGGCGGTCGCGAACGCGAGTCACCTCACGTTCGGCGTGGCCATCGTCGGCTTCCTGTACGACCGCGTCGGAGGCGTCGCCGGGTCTGGCGCGCTCGCCCCCGAGAATGTGTTGCCGTTCCTGTTCCTCGCGGTCGGGCTTCCGATCATCGTCAACGGCACTTTCTACGCGGAACTCGCTCTCTCCGAGAGCCTGGCGTGGGTGGATTCCCGGTTGACACTCCGCTGGGAATCGGTCGTGTACCTGATGAGCGCCGTGCTCGCCGTCGGCTGGGTGAAGGTCATCACGCCCGACCTGCCGGTGGCACTCACCTTGGGGTTGTGCCTCATCCTGCTCGGCTTCACCGCCCTGGCGCACTGGATCGTGCACAAGGGGATTCGCGCTGACGAGCTGGCGTTGGCCGAGCGGTTGTCGCGCGCCATCGCGGGCGATGTGAATCTCGAGCGGAGCTTCAAGACCATCCAGGACCTGGCGCGGCGACTCGTGCCGTGGGAACACCTGGGCGTCGCGCGGTGGGATGCCACGCGCCGCGAATTGGTCCAGGTGGTGGACACAGCTCCCGATCGGCCCGCGGGCTTTCGGACTTCCGGAGAGACCGGTCTGGCAGGAGAGGCCCTGCGACGCCGCAAGCCGGTGGTATCGTCTGAGCTCGGCCACCTGCACGTCGGCGCCACTACTGCGGCCGGCTCCGAGATCTGCGTCCCCCTCTACCAGGGGGATGACCTCGTCGGCGCATGGAGCATCCGGCACAGCGATGCGGCGATGTATCGCGCCGCCGATGCCGACATTCTGAACCTCGTGGCACCACAGCTCGCTCTGTCGCTCGCCGTCCACGGCGTCCTCGAACCGCTGCTCGAATCGTCCGAGCAGACCGCCGGCTACGTCGAGCACGTGACCGCCACGAGCGAAGAGATTCACGCCAGCTCCGAAGAGGTCGCCGCGGCGGCCCAAGGCGCCGAGGCAGGCGCCGCCAACGCGGCGGAGCATGTCGCCCGCGCCGAAGCGGCCATGGTTGACCTGCGCGCGGCAGCGCACGACGCCGCGCTCGCCGGTGAGGAGACGCATCGTTCGGCGCAGGAAATGGAGCACTCGGCACAGGCGGTTCGGACCGCCACCGCCGCCACCGCCGCCAACCTCGAACGGATCGGGACGACCGTCGAGCAGAGCGTGGCCGAGGTTGGGCGGCTGCGCGAAGCCTCCGAGCAGGTGGTACGGTTCGCGGAGACCATCGGCGCCATTGCCAGCCAGACGAACATGCTTGCGCTGAACGCGACCATCGAGGCGGCACGTGCCGGCCAGCACGGGGCCGGCTTCGCCGTGGTGGCCGACGAGGTGCGCAGGCTGGCTGAAGAGAGTGCGAAGGAGGCCAAGCAGGCTGCCCTCACCACGGGCGACACCCGCCGCGTCATTGACCGAGCCGCCCAGCTCCTGGAGCAGTTGCGGCGCGAGATCGGGGATGTCACATCCGCCGCCAGCCATTGGATCGCCGAGCTGGAGGGTATCGTGCGGGCCGCCGAGACGGCCGCCCACCTTTCGAGCCGGATGGTGGAGTTTCCGCGGCGGAATGCCGAGCGCACGGCCGAAATGCAAGCGGTATTGTCGGAAGTAAAAGCGGCCGCATCAGCCTCAGCCAGCGAAGCCAAAGTAGTGTCGGCGGCGGCAGCGGAGCAGCTCAAGGCGATTGAGGACCTTTCCCAAAGCGCCCTGGAGCTTTCCGCCAGCGCCGAGCGTCTGGCGGCCGCAACCAGGTTTGTGAAGGGGTAGGACCGGCACCTCGGGGTTGCGCAACCCTAGCCGAGGCGCCAAGATTGTGCGGACTCCAGCGGCCACCAGACCCCTCGGTCGAAAGGTCGAGACCGCCTGGCGACCGCGCTTGCTGTTTCTTTGAGCGACGGCCACTGTCGTTTCGCGCGGCGCCTTTGAGGCGCCATCGCAATCGGTCGTCGCCCACGCTGAGTCTTGGGGCACGGTTGGGCTCGCGAGCTGCGAGCGCCTCGCGCGGCCCGGACTAACTTCCGCTAGGAGATGCATCATGCGAAACCGAGTTCTGTTGGCCGCAGGAACGTTGGCCGCGTTCGTGCCGGCGCTGCTGCTTGCCCAGCAACGCCCGGCGCAAGCACCGGCGCCCGCCCAGGCTCCGGCGCAGCACCCCGCGGCGCAGCCGGCGCAGCATCCGGCCGCGCAGCCGGCGCAGCGCCCGGCCGCGCAGCCGGTGGCCCAGCCCGTGCGGCCGCTCGTCGTAGCCGACCATCGTGAGCAGACCTGGGAGTTGAGCGCAGGTGTGGGCGGGATGGTGATTGGAAAGGCTGCGGCCGGCAGCAGCGTGGCATTCGCACCAGGCGGCATGCTCCGCGTCGGTTACAACATCAACCAGATGTGGAACATCAGCGTCGGCACCGCGGGTGGCTACGGCAACTCAGGCACCCCCACCGTCGGCTCGACCTCCTATCTCTCTCCGTTCGCCGCCGTGACGTGGACGCCAGACATCAATAAGCCAACGAGCCCGTTCCTGACGGTCGGCGGAGACTTGTTCTATCGGTATAACAAGAGCGAAACCGACCCCGGTGCACACATCGGCGTCGGCGTCCGCCACATGCTAGGCGACGCTTTGGCGCTGCGCGTCGAGGGCGCATGGGAGGTGTTCAGCTTCGGTAGCCCCAGTCAGTCGTCCGGCGCCGGCGTCGTATCGGTCGGCCTCTCGTACTTCGTCGGCGGCCGGAAGGCCGTGGCGAACGTGGGCGTGACCCCGAGGATGCCGACGCTGGCGTCGCTCAACGCCACGCAGGCCCTGTCCGCTTCTCCCATGGACAAGCATGGCAAGCCGCTGGTAGGCCGGGTGGTCACCTGGTCCAGCAGCAACAGCTCCGTGGCGACGGTGTCCTCCACCGGCGTGGTGACCGCGAAGGCTAACGGCTCCGCGCGCATCACCGCGACCAGTGAGGGCGCGACCGGGACGGTGACCGTGACCGTGGCGCAGGTGCCGGCGACGCTGGCCAGCGCTCCGGCGAGTGCGAGCCTGGCCGCCCTGGGCCAGACGCAGCAGTTCACGGCGACCGCGCAGGACGCCAATCACAACCCGATCGCCAATCCCACCGTGACGTGGACCTCCAGCGATGCCACGGTGGCGTCGGTGAACGCGTCCGGCGTCGCCACGGCGGTGAAGAACGGCACGGCCCGGATCACCGCTACGACCAACGGCAAGAGCGCGGTGGCGACCGTCACCGTGGCCCAGGCGGCCGCTTCGGTCGTAGTGACGCCGCCCGCCCCGACCATTATCGTGGCCGGTGGCACGACGCAGTTTGCGGCGCAGACGATGGATGCAAACGGCAATGCCATCGCCGGCAAGACGTTTACCTGGACGAGCGACGCTCCGGGCGTGGCGACGGTGAGCCCGACCGGTCTGGCTACCGCGGTGGGGAACGGCACAGCGCAGATCGCCGCGGCCGTCGACAACAAGAGTGGTTCCACCAAGCTGACGGTGGCGGTGCCGGTCAAGGGCGTGCCAGCAGTTCCGATGGTCGCGCTGCCGGCGGCGAACGCCACGTTGATCCTCAAGAACGTGACATTTGCTGTGAACCGTGCGGTGCTGTTGCCCACGGCGATGGTGGACCTGGACCAGATCGCGATTGCGATCAAGGCCACGCCGAACGCGAAGTGGGAGATCGGCGGCTTCACCAGCAGCATCGGGCAGGCCGCACGCAACCTGCGGCTGTCGCAGCAGCGCGCCGACGCGGTGAAGGCATACCTCGTCAGCAAGGGTGTCCCGGCCGCCAGCCTGACGGCGGTCGGCTACGGCGCCCAGCATCCGGTGGCCAGCAACAGGACCGCGGCCGGCCGGAAGCAGAACATGCGCGTCGAGATCAAGCGCCTGCAGTAGTCCCGCTGGCGGTCTCCGCTTAGCTTCGAGCCCCATCCCGGGTCACCGGGGTGGGGCTCGTGCTGTTCCGCAGTGTGCCGGGACCGTCGCCATGAACCGTGCCTGGGTCGTCGCGTCGCTCACGTTATTCGCCGCAGCGACGCCGCTCGCCGCGCAGCGCCGCACCGTGCCCGCTCCGAGCTCGGTGCTCGGCTTCGTTCCCGGCACGGACCGGAAGCTGGTCGCGTGGGAACCGATCGTGGCCTACTTCCGTGCGCTGGGCGCCGCGAGCAACCGCGTGAAGGTCCGCGAGATCGGCCGCACGACCAACGGCGCGCCGTTCATCGTCGCCTTCATCTCCAGCCCGGGCAACCTGGCGCAGCTGCCCGCACTCGGGGAGATCCAGCGCCAGCTGGCAGATCCGCGGCTGGCCAGCGATTCCGCCGGAGCGGAGCGACTGATGCGGCGCGGCAGGGTGTTCGTCCTGATCACGTCGTCTATCCACTCGACCGAGGTTGGGGGCTCTTTCTCGCCCCTCGAGGTGGCGTACCGGCTGGCGACCGGCACGTCGCCGGACATTCGCGCCATCCTCGACCGCACCGTCGTCATGCTCGTGCCGTCACTCAACCCCGACGGCGTCTCGATCGTCGCACGCTGGTACGACCAGACCCTGGGCACCGCGGCGGAGGGCACAGCTCCGCCGGAGCTCTACAATCGCTACACCGGGCACGACGATAACCGTGACTGGTACGCGTTCACCCAGGTCGAGACCCGCCTTGTGGTGGACAGCGTATACGGCGTGTGGCACCCCCAGGTCACACTCGACCTGCATCAGCAGGGGCGCGACGGCTCGCGGATCTTCATTCCACCGTACCTCGATCCCGTCGAGCCGAACGTCGATCCGCTGCTCGTCGCCGGCGACAACGCCCTCGGTCAGGCGATGGCATGGCGGATGACCGCCGAGGGGTTCACCGGGGTCGCCGTCAATGCGCTGTATGACGCCTGGTCGCCGGGCCGCGCATTTCAGCACTACCACGGCGCGGTGCGCATCCTCACCGAGACGGCGAGCGCGAACCTCGCCAGTCCCGTGGCCGTCCAGCTCGACAGCTTGCGCCCGGACGCCGACCTCGACCCCCGCACGGCGAGCTGGAAGTTCGTCGCTCCGTGGCCGGGCGGATCGTGGACGCTGGGCGACATCGTGCGCTATCAGACCGCGAGTACCATGGCCCTGCTGGACCAAGTCGCGACGACCCGGGAGGAGTGGCTGCGCGATTCGCGCCGGGTGGCCGAGCGCGCGGTGCGCGGCTGGGACGGATGGCCGTGGGGCTTCGTCATTCCGGCCGCGGGACAGAACCCGCTGGCCGTCGGTACGCTGCTCGAAATCTTCCGCCATGCCCAGGTCGAGGTGCGCGCCGCGCTCGGCACGTTTACCGTGGGCCGCGAGCGGTTCTACCCCGGCACCTATGTCGTGGTGCTGCGCCAGCCGTACGCTGCCTTCGCGAAGGCGATGCTCGAGCGGCAGGCTTACCCCGACCTCCGCGAGTACCAGGGCGGCCCGCCGCGACAGCCGTACGACGTCACTGCCCACACGCTGCCGCTGCTCCTCGGCGTGCGCGCGCTCGCCGTCGCAGACTCCCTGCCGGTCGGGCTCTCGGCGCCGGTGACCGCGACACCGCCGGTGTACCGGGTAGCCGGACTCACGGTCGACTCCGCGGCCCAGCGCCCGGTGCGTGCCGCACTCTACCGGTCGTACACTGCGCCCCCCGACGAAGGGTGGACGCGTTGGGTGTTCGACACGTGGAAGGTCCCCTACCAGTCGATTGCGGACTCCGAAATCCGCGCCGGCGACCTCGCCGCGCGGTTCGACGCCATCATCCTGCCCAGCCAGGATCCCCGCTCCATCCTGAACGGCCTGCCGGCTGAGCGCTATCCGGCGCGTTTCGCAGGCGGCCTCGGCGCCACGGGCGTGCAGGCGCTGCGCGATTTCGTCGATGCGGGCAGGACGCTCATCGTGATGAATGAGGCCTGCGACTTCGTCGTCGGGGCGCTCGACCTCCCCGTCTCCGACGCGCTGCTGGACGTGTCCCGGCACGACTTCTACGGCCCCGGCAGCATCCTGCGGGTGCAGCTCGACCCGGATGCGCCGCTGAGCGCCGGGATGCCGGCGCAGACCATCGCCTGGTTCGAAAGCGGGCCCGCGTTCGACGTGCGCGACCCGTCGCGCGTGCGTGTCGTGGCCCGCTACCCCGTCGATCCGGGGGACGTGCTCCTGTCCGGCTGGCTGCTGGGAGCGTCACGCCTGGCGGGAAAGGCGGCGCTGGTGGAGGTGCGACGCGGCCGCGGTCGCGTGATCCTGTTCGGCTTTCGCCCGCAGTACCGCGGGCAGAGCCTGGCCACCTTCCCGCTACTCTTCAACGCTGTTAGAGGCGCCACCCGCTAACGGAGAGTGCCGCCACTGCGACCGGTACTGGCGGCCCGACCGGGCTGGACTCTAGCTTAGTTGTGCCCGCGAGCTCGAGGGTTTCTTTGCTCGACATCCTGCCAGCTGAAGCGGAGCGGTGTCCTTTCGGGCGGCACCGTTGAACTGCTACCGGTGTGCTACACCGCTACCTGACAGCGCACGTTACTGTTTCTCCTGTGGAGCGGACGTGTCTGGTGCGTCAAGCGCCGAGCGCACGCTCCCAGTCGAGGTCGATGCGGACCTCATCGCTCGACTTCAGGAGGACGTCAAGGACGAATACGTGATCGAGCGTGAGTTGGGCCGCGGTGGTATGGCCGCCGTGTTTCTTGCTACTGACATCCACCTGGGTCGAAAGGTCGCCGTCAAGCTTCTGCCGCCAGAACTGACCTTTGGAGCCGGCGCGGTGGAGCGGTTCAAACGCGAGGCGAGGACCGCCGCAACGCTCGATCATCCGCACATCATCCCGATCTACCGGGTCTCCGCCGGCGGCAAGCTGTTTTGGTACTCCATGAAGTACCTGCAGGGGAACACGCTCGCGCAGACCATCGAACGGCGGGGATCACTTGGGACGGCAGAAACGGTGGCGATCCTCAGCCAGGTGGCTGACGCGCTCGATTACGCCCATCGCCACTCGGTTATCCACCGCGACGTCAAGCCATCAAACATATCGGTAGATGAATCCGGATGGGTCACAGTCACGGACTTTGGAATAGCCAAGGCTCTCGACACCAAGTCGCTTACCGGCTCCGGCGCGATGGTCGGGACGCCGTACTACATGTCACCGGAGCAGTGCTCTGGCCGTAGGGTCACCGCGGCCACCGATCAGTACGCGCTCGGGGTCGTGGCGTATCAGATGCTGAGTGGCCACCTTCCGTTCACTGGCGAGTCAGTCGTTGACATCATCAAGAAACACTGCATGGACCCGCCACCGCCGCTTTCTGTCTTGCGGCAAGACCTGCCGGGATTGGTGGTCCAAACCGTGGAGCGGGCACTTTCCAAGAGCCCGGAGGATCGCTTCTCGAGTGTAACCGAATTCGCGTCCGCGCTCGCGCAAGCCGTAGCCACACCGACGCTTCGAACCAAACCTGTTGTTGGGGAACCTCCCAAGCGCGAGCGACCATCGGCCACGGCCCCTGCCGGTCCTCCGGTGAAATCTCCTATAGTGCCGCGACCGCACGCACGAATAGTGAGGCGCGGCGCCGTCGCGGTATTCGGCCTAGCGATGTTGGGTGCCGCCGCTCTTGCGGTCTACTGGCAACCGTGGCGCCCACCACGCCAGGATGTTCGCTCGCCCTTGGCACAAGCCGAATCCACCTTAGAGCAGCCGAGAACTGCTGGCCCATCACCACCTACATCGCCTTCCCAAGACAGCACCAAGGACTCAACCTCAGGGGGGAAGCTCCGAGAGATACCTGCGCCAACGGCACCGGCCACGCTACGGCTGCGCGGAGTGCCTCGGCGGGCCACCGTTACGGTGGACGGTCGCCCGGCCCTCGGCTCGATTCTCACGCTCGCTTCCGGCGCCAGCCACGTGGTCCGGGTCTCCGCAGCTGGGTTCGAACTGTGGGCGGATACGCTGAACCCGGCCGCCGGTGCTGCGCTGCTACGGAACGTCCGTCTCACGCCGGAGCCAACACGGCTGCCCAGCAGTCAAACCGCGACGGCCCCTGCGCCCAAGCAGGTTCAAGAAGAATCCAGCAGTAGCGGCGGCCCGGCTCAGGCGAATCCAGCGCCACCGCCAGTGGCTTACATCACGGTGGGGAGCCGGCCGCTCTCGGCAATCTCTATCAACGGAAGAGCAATAACCATCAATCCTATTGTGAACTACGAGGTGCCGAGCGGCATAGTACATATTCACTTCGTGGTTGCCGATGATTCAGGCGGTGCCTGGTCACACGATACAACAGTGACCGTGGTGGCCGGTGAGCATCGAAATCTGCACTACGTCCAGCTTGCGAAGCGGCCGTGAAGCCACTGAAACGGCCCGCACGGCTGCTCGACATAGCGCTGTTTGCGATCCTCGGGTGTCTCATTCCTCGCTTGGCCACAGCCCAAAGTTCTGCCGCCGCGCTCACCCTCGCCGCACGAGCCCAATTGGATTCACTCAATGCCGATTCGGCCACCACATTGCTGGTGAGCGCGCTGGACCCGCGCACGGGTGCTACCCCAACCGAGCGGGTTCGCGCGCTCGTGCTTCTCGGCATATCCGAGCTGATAGCCAACAGGCTCGCCGAAGCGCGGAGGGTGCTCCAGCAAGCGCTTACCCTGGATCCGACGATTCAGGTGGACAGCCTGGCATTCCTGCACAGCTCGTTGCTGGACGTGTTCGGCGCCGAGCGAGACTCGATCGTCCGCACCGAGAGACGTCCACCGGCGGCAAACACAAGCTCCATGGCAGCCGACTTCTCCGGTCTGGGCGTCGAGGGCGGGGTAGCGCGGGGCATCACGACGGGGCCGGTGGTGCGGACCGACCAAGTGTACCTGGAGCCGGTGGTGGAGGAGCGGCCGGAGCTGATCAGCCATCCTCCGGTGCACTATCCGGAGATCCTGAAGCAGGCGGGCATCGACGGCCACGTAGTGGTCGAGGCGATCATCGACACCACCGGTCACGTGGAACGCGGGTCGATCAAGATCCTCTCGAGCACGAACCAACTGTTCGAGCAACCGTCCAAGGAAGTGGTGGCGGCGTCGGTATACCGGCCGGGGAAGATCTCCGGTCGCGCGGTGCGGGTTCGTGTGCAGGTTCCGCTGAACTTCGCGGTTACCAGGGGTGGGTTGGGTGGTCCATGACTTCACCGCTCGCGCGGCTGCCCAATCGAAAATGATCACGACGGCGTGCGGGAGGGCATCGACAGGTGACGGAACTCGGCCGCCGGCGTGCACGGCGACGCAAGGGGCTGCCCGGTCTGCAACTCAGCTGCGCCCCGGTCACACGACTCAACGGCGACCCTGGTGACTGATGAGCACCGAAATCTGCACTACGTCCTGCTTGTGAGGAGGCTATGAAGCGACTGACTCGGCTTCGGCGCACGTTCTTGGTAGCGCTTCCAGCGCTGATTGGCTGTCTCACTCCTCTCCAAGCCACCGCGCAAAGTACTGCCGCCGCGCTCACGCTCGCCGCCCGCGCGCAACTGGATTCACTCAATGCCGACTCGGCCACCACGTTGCTGGTGCGCGCGCTCGACCCGCGCACGGGCGCGACGCCAACCGAGCGGGTTCGCGCGCTCGTGCTTCTCGGCGTATCCGAGCTGGTAGCCGACAGACCAGCCGAAGCACGAAGAGTGTTCCAGCAAGCACTCAACCTGGATCCGACGATTCAAGTCGACAGCTTGGCGATGTTACACAGCTCGCTGCTGGCCGTGTTCGGCGCCGAGCGGGACTCAATCGTCCGCACCGAGAAACCTCCGCTGGCGGCACACCTGGACGTGCGAGGGTTGCCGGACTCGGCTCAATTGAAGGTGGACGGCGTTCTTTGGAAGGCACGCAGCCAGGAGGTGACGCCCGGACTGCACCGTCTCGAGGTAGACGCTCCCGGCTTCGAGCCGTACCGCGATTCCATCGTTGTCCAAGCGGGCATCTTGGTCACCATGACCCCAGCCTTGACGCCCTTACCGCAGAAGCCTCCACCTACGGTGCTGGTCATCGAAGGTCTTCCGGAGAACGCGCAGCTCAAGGTCGATGGAGTGGCTTGGACCTCGAGGCGCCAGGAGGTAACCCCGGGGCTTCATCGCATTGACGTCTTGGCGCAGGGCTATGAGCCGTTCAGAGATTCGGTTCTAGTTCTTGCGGGGACAACCCTCGTTACCAGTCCAGATCGCATGATCGGCCGGGCACTACAGGCTCGACTCGACTCGACCCGCGTGAGGCAGGCCGTTCCTCCGTCACAACCAGTTCAAGGTCCGACCACTACGACCATACACTTGGCCGGTCGGGCGCGCGGGATTCAGCTTGCAGCGACGTTCTGCCTTTGGAAACTCGGTGGGATCTTCGGGGTGGGAACGCTGACTGGCGTGCAACTCGCCTTCGGTTACGATGCGAGCGCGCACTTCGGGCTGTGGATCGGCGCAGTGCTTGGAACCTCGAGTCCTGTTACGGCCGTTGAGCCGAATCTGTCTCTGGTGTACACGTTGGCCCCGACTCGCGCGACGAGTCTCTATGTTCTGTCAGGTCTGCACATCACATCGCAGTCGGTTGGCGGCTTCGACTTGACGTCACAATATGGCGTTCAGGCGGGCATCGGGGTTCGGGCGTTCGTCTCGGAGAGGGTCGCGTTGCGTATGGATGTACGAGGGGAGTACGACAACTACAAGGCGCTAAACCCTGAGATTAGCGCGCTGCTCACGGCAGGCCTGTCGGTCGTGATCGGAAGACGATGAAGGGGCTTGCTCGATAGACCGGCGTACCGGAGTAGGTGCGTCCGTTGCTCTGTGGTCAGTTCTCGAGCCGATTCGCCACGAGCGTTGTGTCTTCGGCACCGAGCACCAGCGTGTCGCCCACCCTGATTTCAAGCTCCGCCCTAATCCTCTCGCCGTTCAGCCACGTCCCATTGCGGCTGCCGAGGTCCCGGACGACAACCCGACCATCTGAGCGAAATTGCACTTCGGCGTGGCGCGCTGACACATGCCGCTGCTGCTCGCCCGTTATCACGATGTGCGCCGCACGCGGATCTCTGCCCAAGACAATGGTGTAGCCCTTGGCTATTGACACCTCGCCGCTCCGCGCGTCCTGGAATTCGACCTCAGGAGTCTTGCCTACTCGATAGGGTCGCTCGGCCGAGCCATCGGGTGACGCAGTTACAGTTTGCGCCGCGGCCACGTCGTCTTCGGCTAGCGTAGCGTCGGGCGGTGCAGGCAGCTCCACCACGAAGCTGGGTCCGTGCCGGCCCAGCGAGATGACGTCTCCAGACGACAGTACCTTGCGGCTGCCCAGCCGGCTGTCTCCGAGCCAAGTACCGTTGGTGCTGTGCAGGTCTTCAAGTGTCCAGCGGCCGTCGGGCTCCATCTTGATGCAGCAGTGCCGATTACTTACCACCCTGTTCTTCAACGCCACGATCCACGCCGCGAGGTGGCAGTCCCTCCCGAGATAGAGCGAACCACCGTCAATTTCGATGAACGGGCCGTCCGGAAGGAGCTGGAGTTTGGGGCCGCCACTCATGGTGGCTATTCGTGCACCACCGGAGCGTCCAAGTCAAGCGGCTACAGCGCGGCCATGGCCCGCTTCAGGGCTTCGAGCGCCTGCTCGTTCAGGCAGTAGCAGACGCGAGGCGGCTCGACTTCGCCCATGATCAACCCCGCGTCCTTGAGGATCTTGAGGTGCTGGGAAACCGTCGACTGCGCCAGCGGAAGCTGGTCGACGATATCGCCGCACGTGCAGCGTCCGCGCCGGCTGGCGAGATAGCGCACGATCGCAAGGCGAGCCGGATGACCCAGCGCCTTGCACTGCCGGGCCAGCCGCACGCCGCTGTCAAACGTGGTTTGCGCCACTCTCCCTCCTCAAGTCAGTCCACGCCGGCCGGCGACAGGCCCGGTTCCCAGGCCGTGATGTAGCCGGCCAGCGCCGACGCCGCGACCGTATACGGCGAGGCGAGGTAGAGTTGGCCCGGGCCGGACCGCCCGGGGAAATTGCGGTTGATCGCGGATATGGTCACCTCGCCCGTCGACCGTGACACGCCCGGCCCCGCATTGATGCACGCGCCGCACGACGGCTCGATGAACGTCGCGCCCACCTGCGCGAAGATCTGGTCGTAGCCCTGCGCCTGGCAGTAGCGCAGCACCTCCTGCGAGCCGCACTGGATGTAGCAGCGCACGCCGGCTGGGATCCGCCGGCCCCGCTCCGCCGCCTCGCGGAAGACGCTCGCGTACATGTCCATGTCCTCCCGCTTGCCCGCCGTGCACGAGCCCGCGTACGCGATGTCGATCTTCACCCGCTCGCCGAGTTCCCCGATCTCCTGGCCGTTCCCCGGATCGCCGGGCAGGGCGACCATCGGCTTGAGCGCCGAGGCGTCGATCTCGATCTCCTTCACGTACTGGGCGCCGGGGTCCGAGTAGAGCCCGGCGCACATCCGCTCCGCCTCGGCGCGCGCCATCCCGCGCTGCCGCACGAGGTAGTCCACCGTCCTGGCGTCCGGAGCGATGATCCCCGTGAAGGCCCCGACTTCGGCCGCCATGTTGGTCATCGTCGCCCGCTCGTCGACGCTGAGCCCTTCCACCACGTCGCCACAGTACTCCACGACCTGGCCGATGGCGTCTCCGTTCTTCACGTACGGATGGCGCAGCAGCTGCAGCATGATGTCCTTGGCGGTGACGTAGCGGGGCTTGGGTCCGCGCACCACCACCCGGAACGAACGCGGCACCTGCACCCGCGCGTCGCGCGTGATCCAGCTGTTGAAGATCGCCGTCGTGCCCACGCCGAAGGCCACGCAGCCGACCGCGCCCGCATGCGGGGTGTGGGAGTCGCTCCCGATGATGACCTGCCCCGGCAATGCGTGGGCTTCGAGGATCTTCGAATGGCAGATCGCCTCGGACCCGAGGCGCCCGAGACCCAGCTCGCCGTACAGCTTCACGCCCCGCTCGGCGGCAAACTCCCGCTGCTTGACCTCCAGCTGATTCGCGACGTCGAGCAGGCCCTCGGCGATGCGCTCCGGCGTCATCGCGTCCCGCAGAAACGTCAGGTGGTCCCGGAAGAAGAAGATCGAGGCGGGGTCGTTCAGCGGCTCGCCCTTGCCGACGTACTGCTCGTAGAAGATCGCCGCCATCGGCGTGACGTACTCGTGGCTGAACCGGATGTCGGTGACCACGAAGCCCTCGTCGCTCGGCGCCACGGCCGGGACGCCGACCCGGCCGGCGGCCGCGTCAACCACCCAGTGCCGGGCGAAGATCTTCTCCGCGATCGTCATCGGACGCGGTGGCGTCCGGATCGCCGGAACGGTCACCGCCCCCTGCAGCCGGGCGACGTTGTAGTTGAACAGTCCGCCGTATTCGATGATGTCGCGGGTGATCTGCCCCTCACCCGCGGTGAAGACCGCGAGCGGGATCGCCTCTCCGTGCTTCACCCGCTCCAGGACCGAAAAGTCCGTCGTGGTGAGGATGCCGAGATTCTGACAGTTCTCGTGGTAGATGCGCTCGATGCTCTCGCCCACGACCAGCTGGATGCCGGCCCGCAGCTCGGCGTACGGCGACGCCTCCCGCGACGAACCCTTGCCGCGCCGCTTGCCGGCCGCCGACGCGACGAAGCCGCCACGCTTCACCGAGCCGCGGGGAATCGGGAACCGGTCGCCCGCCTTGAGGCCAAGGTAGGGGAACTCCCCCAACGTGTCGTCGAAGTAGTAGCAGATGTATCCCGGCGTGATCTCGTCGGTCGAGATGTTGTCCCGAAGCTTGATGCCGGGGTTCCACGCCAGGTCCTCACCCCCGAGCTGGCGCGAGATCAGATCCGGGTCTTCGGTCAGATAGAGAACCCGGCCGGAGAGCCGAACCTGCTCCGGCCGGCGCGCCACCGGGCGCGCGAGCAGCGATGGGGGCATCGCGGAAAGATCGGGGGCCCGGCGAAGACAGGCAAGGATTGCCGCAGGACGACACTGGCCACTAGCTTGACGCTGGTCACAACGGTAAGTTTGGCGGCCGTTTGAGGCGTCAGTCGCCAAGATCCCGGGAGGAGAGCCTGACCCTTCCCACCTCGCATCGCGTCCCCGTCTCCTGGCTTCTTCAGTATGGCTGCCCGGCCATCAGGTACCGCACTCTTACGGAGATCGTGGCGACGGCCGACCCGGCGCAGCTCGATGCGCTCAGGATCGAGATGGAGGTCTATCCGCCCGCGCGGCAGATAGCCAAGAAACAGAAGGACAGCGGAGTGTGGGGCGCCAACCTGCTCGGGGTCGCGCCCAATAAGACCGCGGGTATCAAGGACGTCGGCACGGTCCACCAGTATCGGCGTCTCGTGGAGCTCGGGTGGTTGCCGGAAAGCCGCCCGCTCAAGCTGGGTGGCCGGCTGCTGTTCAGACTGCTGTCGCGCGACAACGACCCCAAGCTGCTCTTCGAATACCAGAAGTACGGCGCCTCGGAGCCGGGCGTCGAGCCTTGGATCAGGGAGATTGTGCGTGAGGCGGCCGCCACGGCCCTGGCGCACGCGGGTTATGGCGACGATCCGCGGGTGCGCGGTGCCGCCCACCGGATCGCTAACTCGGTGTCGCAGTTCCTGCGTAGTGAGCTGGTCGAGCAGCCCATGGTCAAGGTCTCGCGCGCCTGGGCTCTCCACCCCAAGGCCTATCCGCCCACGATCTTCTCGGTTGCCCTCCTGGCGTTGTTGCCGGCGGTACAGCGCGAGCGCGCCGGCCTGGTCGAGCGCCTCGGCGCATACCTGGCACAGCCGGCGAGCAAGAAGAGTTTCGGCGTCATCTGCGGCAAGAAGGTCCTCAAGCCCAACTTCGTCCTGCTGGGCGACCCGCTCAAGCTCTCCGCTTCCGGCCAGCCGGACGACCTCCCGCTGGCGCTCTACTGGATGGAGATCCTCGCCCGGCTCGGCGTTCTCCAACACTCCGTAAGCGCGACGCGCGTATGGGCACGGCTATCCAGAGATTGTGACGAGCAAGGCGTCTGGAGCCCGAAGAACCTGCGCACCTTCCCGAAGCGCATCGCACCATGGTCCTACCACACCTTCCCCCTTCAGGGCGACGCGAAGAGCGTCGAGAGCCGGCAGGCGGACGTCACTTTCCGGATGGCGCTGATCGCCAGGCTCGCCGGCTGGGACATCGCGACGGCCTAGCTGCCGTACCATTACCGTTGACGATGCCGTAAGTAGTAGCTAATGCTACTACTGTGGAACTCGAGCGGTTCGGCTTCACGAATACCGAGAGCAAGGTCTACGTCGCGCTGCTCCGGCTGTCGCCCGCGACGGGCTACGCCGTGGCGCGGGAGGCCGGTCTCGCGAGGGCGAACACCTACGGAGCGCTCGAGACGATGGCCGCCCGCGGCGTGGTCACTCGGCTGCCGGGACGACCCGCGCGCTTCGTCGCCGAGGATCCGGACACACTGGTCGGCCGACTCGGCCGCGAAACACAACACGACCTGGAGCAGCTCGCCCGATGGCTCTCTGCAGTGGAGCGGCGACGCGAAGCGTTCGCTGCTCCGACGGTGGCGCTCCTCCCCGACCGCTCCGCAGTGCTGGACCGTTGCGCCGCCTGCGCGCGCGGCGCCCAGCAGGAGCTGCTGGCCGTCGTCGGTCCATGGGCTTCGGAGCTGTTCCAGGATCTTGCAAGCGGCCGTCGGTCACGCGTCGCGGTGAAGGTCCTCTCGCTCGGTTCGCCCGCGCCAAGCGGGGCGGTGGTGCGACCCGTGCCAGCGCCGGAGATCGAGGCGTACTGGGGTGGCCTTCCGATTGCCATCGTAGCGGACCGACGCCGAGCCGTGTGCGCGGTGGCTAGCGCCGCCGGCGCGACTGGCGTGGCCACCGAGCATCCCGCTCTTGTCCCCTTTGTCCGCCATCTGCTGCGCCGCGAACTCGCCTCGGCGGCCACGCAACGCGCCCCTGAGGCGGGAGTCGACCAGGAGCCCAGCGGTGCCACCTGATCCCGACGATCTGCTCGCCCAGCAGATACAGCAACTGCGCCGCGAGTACCTGCACGACTCCAGCAAGCGGGTGGACGAACTCCGCCAGCTGAGCGGCCAGCTTGCCCAAGACCAGCGCACGGCGCTCGCGGACCTCCACCAGGCCTTCCACCGCTTGGCAGGGTCGGGGGGCTCATACGGCTATCCGGACGTGACTGCGCGCAGCCGCGAGGGCGAACACCTGATCATGCGGCTCGAGTCGGCCGGCATCGGGCCCGCTCCGGCGGATCTCGCAGCCATCGACCAGATCATCGACAGAGTGGCCGATGCCTTTGCCGCGGCGAAGCAGACGCTCAACTCGGAAGGCGCGAGCGAAGGAAGTTGACTGGGAAGCGCTTCCTGCCTAGAATCGATTGTCAACCATCAGGTTGAAGCGCTGAATGCCAACTGAACAGACGGTGTCACGGCGAGACCGAATACTCGCTGCCGCAGAGGCTGAGTTTGCTGCCCATGGATTTCCAGGGGCCAGGGTAGAGCGGATCGCAGCGGCCGCAGCGGTCAATAAACAGTTGCTATTCCATTACTTCGACTCAAAGGCAGGCTTGCACAAGGCTGTCGCCGAGGCCGTGGCCCGTCGCTCCGTCATTGCACTTCCCTCAGGCAAGACCCCAGCCGAACGACTGCACAAGCTAATCGACCAGCTGGTTCGCTCGGCCCGGAGCTATGAGACGTTGTTATCGGACGAGTGGCGCTCCGAAGCGGCGAGCGCCGCGAGGAGCATCATCGAGGATGGCCAGCGATCCGGCCATTTCAGGGACGACGCTGATCCGGAATCAACCGCCGATGTCATTGTCGCGGCGTCATTTGGCAGACGAGCGAAGACTGCAGGTGCCCAGCGATCCGACGCCGATCAGTCGACGTTCGCCAGATCGCTCGCCCAGATGGTGATCGATCACTGCAGTTGGCGCTGATGTGGTCAACCAGACGGTTGACTGGCGTACTTAGTCCTTGCCGGCCCCTGAAGACAGCAGTTCGTCGATCACCTTGGCATCCCGGCTTCGCAGCGCGATGGCCAGCACCTCTTCGAGCGTCTCGACCGGATGGAACGTGAGGGTCTTTCGAACCTCGTCCGGCAGGTCATCCAATTCGGGCTCATTCTCCTTGGGCAGCACGATCTCCATGATGCCGGCGCGGGCCGCGCCGAGCACCTTTTCCTTGAGCCCGCCGATGGGCAGGACGCGCCCACTCAGCGTGACCTCGCCGGTCATGGCGACGTCGTGCCTGGCTGCACGCTGCAGCATCGCGCTCACCAGGGCGGTCGCCATCGTCACGCCCGCCGACGGTCCGTCCTTGGGAATGGCCCCGGCCGGCACGTGCACGTGCACCTCGCGGTCCTTCAGAGCCTCTTCGGGAACGCCCAGCGCCGCGGCGTGCGTTTTCGCGTAGGTGAGGGCCGCGCGCGCCGACTCCTTCATCACGTCGCCGAGATGCCCCGTCAGCACAAGCTCTCCCTTGCCCGGCATCAGTGACGCCTCGACGAACATGATGTCGCCGCCGGTCGGCGTGTAGTACATCCCCGTCGCCGTGCCGATGGCGTCAGTCGACGCGGCGCGCTCCGGCCGTACCTTGGGCCGACCGAGCTTCGACCGCACGTCCGCGCCGCCGAGAACGATGCGCTCCCCACCGTCCACCGCCACGCGCCGCGCGATCTTGCGCGACAGCCGCCCCAGTTCCCGCTCCAGCTGCCGCACACCGGCTTCGCGGGTGTAGCTCGCGACGATCTCGCGCACGGCCGAGTCCTCGATCAGCAACCGCTCGGGCGTGAGGCCGTTCTCCTTGAGCTGCCGCGGCACCAGGTACTGCCGCGCGATGGCCAGCTTCTCCAGCTCGGTGTACCCCGTGAACTCCACCGTCTCCAGCCGGTCCAGCAATGGGCCCGGGATGTTCTGGAGGAAGTTCGCGGTGGCGATGAACAGCACTTCCGACAGATCGAACGGCACACCCAGATAGTGATCGGTGAACGAGTCGTTCTGCGCCGGGTCCAGCACCTCGAGCAACGCAGCCGCGGGGTCGCCCTGGAACGAGATGCCCAGTTTGTCCACTTCATCGAGGAGGAAGACCGGGTTCTTGGTGCCCGCCTGCTTCATGCCCTGAATGATCCGGCCCGGCATCGCCCCCACGTAGGTGCGCCGGTGCCCGCGGATGTCGGCCTCGTCGCGCGCCCCACCCAGCGAAATGCGGACGTACTTCCTGCCCATCGCCCGCGCGATGGACTTCGCGATCGACGTCTTACCGGTGCCGGGCGGCCCCACGAACAGCAGGATCGGTCCCTTGGCGAGGACGCGGTCATCGGCCTGGCCCGGTGTGTCGGGCTCGGTCGTCGACTGCTGCTCCTTTTCGTCGCGGTCGCGCAGTTGCCGCACGGCGAGGAACTCGAGCACCCGTTCCTTGACGTCGCGCAGCCCGTAGTGGTCCTCCTCCAGCACCTGCTCCGCGCGCGTCAGGTCGAGTGAATCCTCGGAACGCACGTTCCACGGAAGCTCGGCGACCCCCTCGAGGAAGGTGCGGATGACCTGGGCCTCCATCGAATCCTTGGAGGTGCGTTCCAGCCGGCCCAGCTCGCGGTTCACTTCCTTCTGGGCCGCCTCGGGCAGCTGCAGCTTCTGCAGCTTCTCGCGCAGCGCGGCCAGATCGCGATCGTCCTCGCTCTCGCCCAACTCGCGCCGAATCGCCTTCAGCTGCTCGCGCAAGTACATCTCGCGTTGGCGCTCGCCGAGTTCCTCCTGGACCTGCGACTTGATGTCCTCCTGGGCGTCGATGACGCCGATCTGCCGCTGGACGAGAATCAGAACGCGGCGCAGCCGTTCCTCGACCCCCAGCGTCTCCAGCAGCGATTGCCGCTCCGGGGTCTTGGCGTCGAGGTAGCCGGCCACCATGTCGGCGAACCGGCCGGCATCCGTCACCGAGGCCAGGACCTGCTGCACCATCTCTTCCGGTAACCCGCTCTTCTGCCCGAGCTCCGACGCACGCTCCCGCGCTTCCTTGTAGAGCGCGAGAAAGGCGGCGTCGTTCGGGTCGAGCGGCGATTGATCCTCTGCCTCACGAACCACCGCCTCCAGGTACCCGTCGCGCTCGGAAAGATGGATCGCGCTCGCGCGGAACTCGCCTTGCAGCAGCAACTGCACTCCTGCGAGACCGCGCTGCATCTGCCCGATGCGCGCCACCGTGCCCACGGAGTACAGGTTCTCGAGGCTCACCTGCTCCACGTTCTCCCGCTGGGCCACCGCGAAGATCAACCGGCGCTCCGTCTTGAGCGCCGCCTCGATCGCCCGCAGCGTTCCGGCGCGACCGGCGCTGATCGGCACCGTGACGCCCGGAAAGAGCACCATGTCCCGCAGCGGCAGCAGAGGGAGGGTCATCCGCTCAGTCATCAAGCCCTCGCACGTGCATCCAGGAAGTGTTCACCATCGGATCTCGTACCCGACGAGGCACCGATCGTGCCAGCAATGGGAGTCTGTTTCGTGCCATTCTGGCAGCGGAGCCCGTGCCGCCGGATGCGCCGCCGGCTCGTCGCTCCCGCCCACGCCAACCGTGGCAGGACTGTCGCGGTGTTGCCCTGCCTGTGCGGCGGCGCTAATCTAAGCCCCGCTATGGACCTTCTTCGCCCATGAATTCGAACGACGGCGACCGCGCGCTCGAGGCCCGTCTCGCGGCCGCCTTCGCCGGCGCGTACACGATCGAGACCGAAATCGGCCGGGGTGGCATGGGGGTGGTCTACCGCGCGCGCGACGAGAAGCTCAAGCGCACGGTGGCGATCAAGGTGCTCCCCCCGGAGTTGGCGTACCGCCGCGACATCCGCGCGCGGTTCGTGCGCGAGGCGGAGACGGCCGCGCGGCTGTCGCACCCCAACATCGTCCCCATCCACAGCGTCGGTGAAGCGGACGACCTCGTCTATTTCGTGATGGGCTACGTCGACGGCGAATCGCTGTCCGTGCGCATCAAGCGGCGGGGCCGCCTGTCGATGGAGGAGGTGCGCCGGATCATGCGCGAGACCTCCGATGCGCTCTCCGCTGCCCATCAGCAAGGGGTGATCCACCGCGACGTCAAGCCGGACAACATCCTGCTCGAGGGCACGCGGGGACGCGTGATGGTGACGGACTTCGGGATCGCGAAGGCGTTGAGCGCCGAGGGAGGTACCCTCACCGACACCGGGATCGCGATCGGTACGCCGGCGTTCATGAGCCCCGAGCAGGCGGCGGGCGAGCGCGTGATCGACGGGCGATCCGACCTCTATTCGCTCGGGGTGGTCGCGTACCAGATGCTGACCGGGCAGCTCCCGTTCCAGTCGCCCACGGTGCCGGGGCTGTTGATGCAGCAGATCGGCACACCGGCCACTCCCGTGGACCGCCTGCGCCCGGAAACGCCGCGCGAACTCGCGCTCACCGTGATGCGCTGCCTGGAGAAGGACCCCGAGGACCGCTGGCCGACGGCCGATGCGCTGCGCCGCGCGCTCGAGACGGGCACCTACGCCCCTGCGCCGCCGCGGCCCGGGTCACACCGGCCGGCACCCGCACCCGAGGCGCGCGACCTGCCAGTGGGGAGGGACGAGAGCGACGCCGCCCAGTGGCTGGGGGACCGCCGGAGCCGCCACGCGGCCCGCATCGAACGGATGCGGGACCGCCTCGACCGGCGCATGGACAAGGTGGATCGCAAGCTCGAGCGCAAGCAGCAGGAGGAACAAGACGTCGCCAAACGGGCCGCGCAGACCGGCGAGCCCCTGATGGTCGTGCAGCTACGGCATCGCGTGGCCCGTTACGCGTCCATCATCGGACCCTTGATGCTGATCAACATCTTTGTCGGCGGTGGCATCGGCCACCCCTGGTTCCTGTTCCCCGCCGCCTGGATGGGGTGGGGTCTGGCGCGGGATTACTCGCGGCTCTGGACGGCCGGCTACTCCTGGCGTGACGTGATCCACCGGCCGCCGGCACCCGACGCGCTCGAAGCCAAAATGAACCGCGGCGCCCTTCCGGCCGGCGACGCGCCGGAGGAGTTCGGCCTGCACGCCGCCGGCATCGAGCAGGCCCAGCGCGACCGCGCGGCGATCCTCGGCATGCTGGAACGCCTGCCGAAGTCTGAGCGCCAGTTGCTCCCGGATATCGGGCCAACCGTCGAGCAACTCCTCGCGCGCGCCACCGACCTGGCGCGCACGCTGTCCGCTCTCGAGCGCGACATCGACTCCGCGGCGGAGGAAAAGCTCGACGTGCGCATCGCCGCGCTCGAGCAGGAAGCGCCGTCGTCGGACCGGGAGCGGCGGCTCAGCCTGCTCCAGCGCCAGCGCCAGACCGTGCACCAGCTGATCGCACGACGCGGCGCCATCGAATCCCAGCTCGAGGCCTGTCTGCTGGCGATGCAAAACGTGCGGTTCGATCTGCTGCGGCTCCGCTCGGCCGGCGTCTCCGAGGCGCTCGGCGACCTCACCCAGGCGACGCAGCAGGCGCGGGCCCTGTCGCGCGACGTCGACGCCGCCGTTTCGGCGGCGGCGGAGATCCGCAAGCTCACGGGTCAGGAGACCGGCACGCACGAGCCCTGACGCGCCCGGCGGTGCGTCAGATCGTGTGTTTGACCAGGCAGGGTTGCACCAGCGGGACGATCTCCTCCGCTGTCCAGCCAAACCGCTTGAGCTCGAGCGCCCGTCGCTCCGCGCGCCGGCAGGCAGGACCTCCGGCCCTCGCCCCCACGACGGCAGCGCCCCAGTACCCCATCTGCCACGCGGGCCGCACGGCGATCGCACGCTCGAATACGGGGCCGGCGATGGCAGGAGGCGCCTTCTGCCCCAGGATAGTCACCGCGCCCTCGAGCGCGCCCGGGAACGGTCGCTCCAGGGTGGGCCGCAGGCTCGCGATGGCCCGCGTCGCTTCGCGCGCTGCGGGGCCGTAGTCGCCGTTGTTCGCGTCGAGCTGCGCCAGCGCCGCCAGGGCAAAGGCGGAGTCTCCGCCATGCGCGCCGACGCCCTCGAGCAGCTCACGCGCCTTCACCACATCCGAATCAGCCAGGGCGTTCAGTCCGGCGGTGAGCAGCAGCTCCGGGTCGTCAGGCCGCGCCGCCAGCGCAGCCTGGAGGTGCGCCGACGCTCCACGAAAGTCCCGGCGAGCGAAGAGCACCGTCCCCAGCAGCGCCTCGCGCTCCGGATCGCCCGGTGAGGCCTCGAGCGCCAGCTGTGCCGAATTCAGCGCTTCCGGGCTGTCGCCCGAAAGCGCCGCCGCATAGCCCGCGCGCCACGCTCCCGCCGGCACCGTCCAGTCGTCCAGGACGGGCAGGGAGTCTCCCACGTCCCCCTTCAGCGCGAGCAGGGAGTCGAACACCGACTCGGACGTGGTTCCGGCCAGGAGAGAGCGCGCGGCCTGGAACTCCAGCGCGGGATGATCGTCGGTGTGGCGGAACGGCGCCCCGGCCGCCAGCGCCGCCGTCCCGCGATCCCCGAGCAGGAAGTGACCGAGCAGCTGCGCCGGATCGGTGATCTGCATCCACATCCTCAGCGAGGCGCCGGTCTGCGTCCCCGGTCGCAGCACCTCCGCCACCCGCGCGCCGTTCCACCGGATCGGCTCCCGCGCCGCGAGCACCACCAGGTCGCTGGAGTTGGCGAACCAGATCTCCACGTGCGGGAAGACGGCGCGGAGGTTGGCGACCACCACGGCCACCAACCCGGGCGTGACGCGATACATCTGCAGCCACTGGCAGAAGATCCCGTGGGGCGCCAGCCGCCGCGCCACCACCTCGAAGTAATCGCGCGTGAACAGCGACGACACGCCCGCGATCCAGGGATTGGACGGCTCGGAGACGACGAGGTCGTAGGCCGAGTCGGCCAGCATCAGCGCGCTGCGCGCGTCGTCCTCGATGACGTGCACCCGCGGGTCGGCCAGCACGTCGCGATTGACGTCGCGGAACTCCGTGCTGGCCCGCAGGACCGCCCGCTCGATCTCGGCGACATCGATCCGCGCCACCCCCGGCACGTCGGCGATGGTGCGCGTAGTTGCGCCGCTCCCGAAGCCCACCACGAACACCCGCCGCGGCCGCGCGTGCCCCAGCGCGGGCAACAACCCCAGCGACACCTGCGTGTCCATGTCCGCGACACTCGAGGCGTCCACCTTGCCGTTCACCTTGAGCCACGTCTGGTTGCCGTCACGCCAGACCGAAACGGCGGCGTTCCAGCCTTCCGCAAAGCTCAGCTGCTCCGAGCCGTAGCCGCGCAGGTAGCGTCCGAGGTCGTCTCGACTGAAGCGGGCGCGTCCATACACCGCCGGGGCACGATCGAGGAGGCGGCCCGACCAGCTCGGGGTCGCGAAGGCGATGAGCAGCGCCAGCGCGCCCAGCACGAACGGGATCCGCTCCGCGGCTGCCGGCGCCCCGCCACCCCCGTGCTCCCGGTACGCCCACGCCCCGAGCGCCGCGGCCGCGCCGGCGTTGATCAGCACACCCAACACGAGCGTCCGCTCGCTGCCGACGAGGTGGATCAGCAGGAAGCCCGTCGCCACGGCTCCGGCGATGCTCCCCAGGGTGTTCGCCAGATAGGCGCGCCCAACTTCCCGCCCGGTCGCGCCGGCGCGCTCCGACGCGAGTTCCGCCAGGAGCGGGAAACTGAGGCCCATCCCCACCGCAGGGGGAATGACGACCAGCGCGACCGCCACGGCGTGCAGCGTGAGCAGCTCGCCGACGCTCAAGAACTGGATCTGGAGGGTCGCGACCACGTAGACCGGCAGCGCCCGGAAGAACGGGAACAACAGTGACGCGAGCACGGCGATCGCGCCCTGGATGACGGCCACCCGTACCAGCAGATCGCGGGGCGGCCGGCCGCGGCCCACCGCGATCAAGCTCCCCAGCCCGATGCCCAGCAGGAAGCACGCGAGAATCGTCGTGAACGCGTACGTGGAGCTGCCGATGACCAGAATCAGCGCCCTCGTCCACGCGATCTCGTATAACAACGAGGCAAAGGCGGTGACGGCGATCAGCCAGATCGCCAGGCGCCGGGTCGCCCTTCCTGCGTCCGGCGTGAAGACCGGTTCGCCCTCCGTGACGCTCGCGACCGGCGCCGACTCGGGCAGCCGCGCAAGAAGCAGCGCCACGGTGCCGAGCGCGAGGTTGACCGCGCCCGTGGCCAGCAGCGAGGCGCGCAACCCCACGAACTCAATCAGCACGTACCCGGCAACCAGGCAACCGGCGACCCCGCCGACGGTGTTGAGCCCGTAAAACAGCGCCAGCTCACCCCGCAACTGGTCACTGCGGTCGCGCGCGAAGGCCCGCGTGAGGACCGGCAGCGTGCCGCCCATCAGGAACGTCGGAATGAGGAGGACGACGAACGCGAACGCGAACTTCAGCGCCGTGCCGGCCCACAGTCCCGGACTCACGGCGCGCGCCGCGCCGAGGTACGCCGTGCCGATGCCGTGTGTGACCCATGGCGACAGCAGGCCGAAGAGACCGATCGCGATTTCGAGGAGACCGTACAGCACGGCTGGGTGGGTATGCCGGTCCGCGCGCCGCCCCAGGACCCACGCCCCGAGGCCGAGGCCGCCCATGTAGGCCGCAACGACGGTCGTAACGGAATGGATGGTGGAGCCGAAGACCTGGTAGAGCTGCCGGACCCAGATCAGCTCGTAAATCAGTCCCGTAGCGCCCGACAGAACGAAGATCAGCCCGAACAGCGCGTGGCGCGCACGTCCGGCGCCGGACATCAGAACGCCGCCAGCTCCCGGATCGCCGCGGCGACGTCGGCGACCTGCGGCAGGATGTGGTCCTCCAGCTGCGGGGCGTACGCGACGAAGGTGTCCAGCGACGCCACGCGGCGCACCGGCGCATCCAGCCACGGGAACAACTCGTCGGCGACGCGGGCTGCGAGTTCCGCGCCGTAGCCCCACGAGAGCGGGTCCTCGTAGGCGACGATGACCTTGCTGGTGCGCTGCACCGAGCGCGCGATGGCGTCCCAGTCCACCGGCGAAAGGGAGCGCAGGTCGATCACTTCGGCGCTCACGCCCGACGACTCCTCCACTTCCTTGGCCGCGACGACGGAGCGCTGAACCAGGGCACCATAGGCCAGCACCGTGACGTCGGAGCCCGGCTTGACGACCTTCGCCTTGCCGAAGGGCACCATGAAATTCGGCCCCGGGTACGGCGCCTTGTTGTAAGTCTGCCGGTAGAGGTGCTTGTGCTCCAGGAAGAGCACCGGGTCGTCGCAGCGGATCGCGGTCCGCAGCAGCCCGTTTGCGTCCAGGGCCGTGGCCGGGCAGACGACCCGCAGACCTGGGATATGCGTAAACAGCGAGGCGCCGGTCTGCGAGTGGTAGAGGGCGCCACCCTTCAGGTACCCGCCGTACGTCACCCGCACCACCACCGGCGCGCTGAACGCGTTGTTCGAGCGCCAGCGCAGCGTCGCCAGCTCGTTCCTCAGCTGCATGTAGGCCGGCCAGATGTAGTCGAAGAACTGGATCTCGACCACCGGCTTCAAGCCGCGTGTCGCCATCCCGATGGCCCGGCCCACGATGTTCGCCTCGGCGAGCGGCGAGTTGAATACCCGGTCGCCGCCGAATCGCTGCTGCAGCCCCCACGTCACCTTGAAGACACCGCCCTTGCCCTTGACCTTGCCGATGGCGCCTGCCCGGGATGCGTCCGCCACGTCCTCGCCGAACATGACGATCCGTGGGTCGCGCGCCAGCTCGTCTCTGAGGCACGCGTTCAGCAGGTCCACCATCGTCGTCGGATCACCCGAGAACTGCGGGTCGTCCTCGGTGTCGAACTGCGCCGAGGCCGGATCGACGTCCGGTGAATAGACGTAGACGGTCGCGCTCTCCTGGTGCGGCTCGGGAGAGCCCAGGGCCGCGTCGGCCGCCGCCTCGACGCTCGCCACCACCTCGGCGCGAATCCGGTCGAGGTCGTCGCCCGTCGCCGTGCCCTCGGCCACCAACCGCTCGCCGAAACGCGGCAGTGGATCACGCTCCGCCTCAGCGGCCCGTTCCTCGGGCGACCGGTACATGACCTCGTCGTCCGACAGGGAGTGCGAGTAGGGCCGGATCACGTGGGCGTGCACCAGCGCGGGCCCCTTGCGCGCCCGGCAGTGCGCCACCGCGCGCGACAGCGTCTCGTACGACGCGATCGGATCGCAGCCGTCCACCTCCTCCACCAACAGGTCGGGGAAGTTGGCGACCAGCTTCGAGATCGAACGGCCCGGCGTCTGGACCTCGATCGGCACCGAGATCGCGTAGCCGTTGTCCTCGACCAGGTACAGCACCGGGAGCTTCAGGTTCGAGGCCGTATTGAGCGATTCCCAGAACTCACCCTCGCTCGAGGTGCCGTCTCCCAGCGAGCAGTACACGACCTCGTCGTGGCGGATGCGTTCCTTGCGGTCGGCGATGGCCTCGATGCGGTCGTAACGGTACCAAGCCTCCGCGCAGCCCACCGCCTGCAGACACTGCGTGCCCGTGGGGCTCGACTGGCTGACGATGTTGAGCTTCTGGTGCCCCCAGTGCGACGGCATCTGCCGCCCGCCCGAGTTGGGGTCCGCCGCGGCGCCGACCGCCGAGAGCAACATCTCGGTCGGCGTCATGCCGAGGGCAAGGCACAGGGCCCGGTCACGGTAGTAGGGGTAGAACCAGTCGTGCGCCGGCTTGAGGACCATCCCCGCAGCCACCAGCACCGCCTCGTGGCCGGCGCCGGAGATCTGGAAGAAGATCTTGTTCTGCCGCTTGAGCTGGATTTCCTTGTCGTCGAGTCGCCGCGACAACAGCATCAAGCGATAGATGCCCAGGAGGTCCGCCTTGGCGAGTCGCCGAGCGCCGACCTCGTTCTTAATGCGGGTGGCCATGTGGCACGCAAAATAGCCCCCCGCCCATCCTCGCTCAACGCTGCGTCGCCGGGAGCCTCACCTGCGCTGGTACACCACCCGGCCGCCGACCACGGTGGCGCGTACTCGCGCCCGGTTGATCGCCTCGGGGGCCATCCGGAACAGGTCGTGGTCGAGCAGGACGAGATCGGCGTGCATCCCGGGGCGCAGGACCCCCGCCCGCGCCTCCGCAAAACCGGCATACGCCACGCCCGCCGTGTAGGCCCGCAGCGCCTGGTCGAGCGTGATCTTCTGGTCGGGATACCAGCCGCCCGGGTTACGGCCGTCGAGGGTGCGCCGCGTCACGGCCGCGTAGATCCCCCAGATGGGGTCGAGGGGCGCCACGGTCCAGTCGCTCCCGAAGGCCAGGTGCGCACCACTGGCCAGCAGCGAGCGGAACACGTAGGTGCCGGCCAGACGGGCCGGGTCGAGCCGCTTCGCCGCCCACCGCCCGTCGTCGATGGTGTGGTAGGGCTGCATCGATGCGATGACGCCCAATGCCCCGAATCGCGGGATGTCGGCCTGGCGCAGGTGCTGGGCGTGCTCCACCCTCAAGCGCCGGTCGCGCGCGCCGTTGGCGGCGATCGCGTCGGCATAGAATTGCAGTACCATCCCGTTGGCGCGGTCGCCGATGGCGTGCACCGCCACCTGCAGGCCGGCGCTGTCGGCAGCGAGAATCATGCGGCGCATCGTGGCCGAGTCGGTGACCAGCAAACCGCGGCTGTTCGGCGCATCGAGGTACGGCTCGTAGAAGGCCGCGGTGGTCGACCCCAGCGACCCGTCCATGAAGCCCTTGACGCCGCCCCAGTGCAGCCACTCGTCGCCCCGCCCGAGCGCTCGCACCGTGTCGGCCAGCATGCGCCAGGTCGCGATCGGCACAAACGCATAGATCCGGGTGATCTGCGTGTGGAGCGCGTGCGCGCGCCGGAACGCTGCCAGGTCCGTCCAATTGTACGACATCACGTGCACCGTGGTGACGCCGTGGGCTGCCGCGTGGCGCATCGCACGGGCCAGCGCGCTATCCGCCTCCTCGGCGGAGGGGCCGGGTTGCAGGCGGCCCACCAGGTCCATCGCATTGTCCTTGAGCACGCCGGTGGGTTCGCCGGCGCTGTCGCGGATGATGACGCCCCCCGGCGGATCCGGCGTGTCCCGCCCGATCCCGGCCAGCCGCAGCGCGGTCGCGTTGGCGACGCCCATGTGCCCGTCGAGCCGCGTGACGAACACCGGGTTGTCCCGGGTCACCGAGTCGATCCACTGGTGCCGGGGCAACGGGGCGCCGGGCCAGCGCTCATGGTCCCAGTCACCGCCGCTGATCCAGCGACCCGGAGGCTGGCTCCTGGCGAATGCCGCGAGCCGCCGGATGAACTCCTCGGGCGAGGCGGCGTCGCGCAGATCCACCGACAGGAGCTGAAGCCCGCCGTCGATGAAGTGGGTGTGGGCGTCGCCGAAGCCGGGCACCACCAGTGCAGCACCGTTGTCGAGGATCCGGGTTCCCGGACCAACCAGCGCGGCCACCGTCGTGCGATCCCCGACGGCGACGATCGTGTCACCGCGCGCCGCGACGGCGCCCGCCCAGGGACGAGTCGAGTCTCCGGTCCACACTCGTCCGTACACCACCAGGTCGGCGCGCTGCTGAGCCAGCGCCGGCGCCACGAACACGAGGGACGAAACCACGAGCAAGGCCAGCCACTTCATGTCCGGACTCCCTGAGCGGGCCAGGCTAACGGTATCTCGCGCCACAGGGTCGGCGCCACTAGCTTGTCCGTGACACCTCTGCAGTGAAGGCGACGTTGAACGAAAGCGCGAAGAAGACCGTCCTGCGCCACTTTCCGTACGGCATGTACGCCGTGACGGTGATGAGCGAAGGGGAGGACCACGGCATCACGGCCAACTGGGTGATGCAGGCCGCGTTCACCCCGCCGATGCTCGTGGTCGCCATGGAAAACGACTCGAAGAGCCTGCCGATGATCCGCGACGCGCGGGGGTTCGCGGTCAACGTCCTCGCCGCCGGACAGCGCGAGCTGGCGGTGCAGCTCAGCCGCTCGTCGCAGCGGAACCCTTCCAAGCTGCAAGGCGTGCCCGCCCGGCCTGCGCCGATCACCGGTGCGCCCATTCTCACCGAGGGGCTGGGATGGCTCGAGTGCCGGTTCGTCGCCACGATGCCGGCGGGCGACCACACCCTGGTGCTCGGCGAAGTGGTGGAGGCCGGTCTGGAGCGGGAAGGCCAGGCGCTCACGCTCGGCGAAACGGGCATGAAGTACGCAGGCTGAGCGCCTTGTGGGCGCGGCGACGATCGCCGCGGCCGCGCTCGTCGCCCTCGGGCCTGCCCCGGTTGTCGCCCAGGAACGGCCTGACACCCTGATGTATGACATCGACGTCGTTACGCTGCCGCCGGCACACTTCTCCGTCGAGGCGCGACTGACGATGTCCGCGCCCGGCACCCTCACGCTCTCCTCCCCGCCGGCGGCGCCCCCAGCCGGCACGGACGTCGAAGGTCTCTCGGCCACCGACGACCAAGGGCGGCCGCTCCGGGTCCGTCGCGCCGGTGCCGCCTACGAAACCGATGCACCGGCTGGGGCGGTGCGCTTCCGTTATCGACTCGATTTCCTCAGCGCCGTCGCCATGAGTTCGACGGGGGCGGGCCTGGGCGAGGCGCGCGTGTACGCCGTCAGTCGCAGCGTGTTCGTGGCCCCGGATCCCGCAGCCTACCGCGCGACGGCGCGACCGTACCCACTCGTGCTGGTCCACCTCGCCACTCCATCCGGCTGGCACGTCGTGACCAGTTGGGGCGTCGACGAAGAGGTGTTTGTGCCGCCGAGCGGCGAGGCCCTGCTCGGGGCGACCATCGCCGCCGCGCCCGATTTCCGCGTGTACCGTGACACGGCTGGCGGGACGTCGTTCGTGCTGGCGATCCGCGGCCAACGGCACTTCAGCGATTCGGCGCTGCGGCAGGTGATTGCCGCCACCCTGCGCGGCGCCGTGGAGGCACTCGGCCCCGTGCCGGTACCCCGCGTCACCTACACGAGCGATGTCGGGTGGAAGGGCCGCACCAGCGGCAGCCTGCAGGGCCTCGCGAGCATCGGCCTCGTCTGGGAGCCCGGCGAGCTGCTGGAGCGTCCGCGGATTCACGATCTGTTCCACGAGACGCTGCACCTGTGGTTCGGTGGCGCGATGGATACGAGCCGCTGGTGGACGGAGGGCGTGACCGACTACTTCGCCGCCCGGCTGGAGGCGGCGTGGAGCGGCCGCCCCGGCGATCTGGCCGATCTCTGCTACCAGTCGCTGCGCAACTACCGGCAGATCGACCGCAACACCAGCATGACAATGGACGAGGAGCAGCACCAGGGCGTGCCGGGGGACAACACGAGCCTGCTGGTCTATCGCAAGGGGATGCTGGCAGGGCTCCTGCTGGACGCGGCGATCCGCCGCAGCACCGATGGGCGCGCGAGCCTCGACGACGTGGCGCGGCAGATGCTCACCCTCGCGCGCTCCAGTGGCGTGCACCAGGTTCCCGACGCCCGGATCCGCGCCATCGCGGTCGGGGTGGGCGGTAGCGGCGTCGATCGCATGTGGCGCCGCGTCGTGGAAGGCACAGACCTGATCACCGAGGCGGAGGTCACGGACGCGCTCCGCGCCGTCACCGGGTTGCCCGTCACCGCGCCCGCAGCCATCGCCAAGGAACAGAAGGTCCTGATCGGCCACCCGAAACCGTGAGGCCGGCATCATGATGCTCAAGGGAAAGTCAGTGCTCTTCTTCGTCGGTCCGCAATACGAGGACCTGGAACTCTGGTACCCGAAGATCCGGCTGGAGGAGGAGGGGGCAAAGACCGTCGTTGCGGGGCTGGGCGAGAAGACCTACGTGGGAAAGAAGGGCTACCCGATCACCGTGGACGCCGTCGTGGACGACCTGTACCCCGAGGTGTACGACGGCCTGGTGATCCCGGGCGGCTACGCCCCGGATCACATGCGGCGCTCGGAAAAGCTCCTCAGCGTCACGCGGGTCATCGCCGAGGCCGGAAAGCCGGTCGCCTTCATCTGCCACGCGGCGTGGGTGCCGATCTCCGCCGGGCTGCTGAGAGGGCGCAAGGCCACCTGCGTCCGCGCCATCAGGGACGACGTCATCAACGCCGGCGCCACCTACCTCGACGAGCCGGTGGTGGTGGACGGCAACCTGATCTCCTCACGAACGCCCGCGGATCTGCCTGCGTTCTGCCGCGCGATCATCAAGGCGCTCGCCGCCGAGCCCAAGGACTAGGCCGGCGCGTCGAACGGCCGGAGCACGACGCCCGTCGGCACCTTGGGGGCGAAGAACGTGGACTTGGGCGGCATGATCTGGTGCGCATCGGCGACCTGGCGCACGGCTTCGAGCCGAGTCGGGGGAAGCATGATGGCGCACGCGCAGCGCCCGTCCCGTCCCGCCTCACGCGCCTCGGCCGCATCCGCCGTGTAGCGCAGCGCCGGCACGCCCCCCAGCAGCGACGCCGCCACGACGCCGACGGCTAGGCCGTCAGCGACCGCCACCTCCAGCGCCCGGACCGCGGGGTGCACCGGCTGTCCGCCGACCGGCGGCAGTTCCGCATCCGGGCGCACCAGCAGCGGCGCCTCTCTGCCACCCTTGAAGACGACCGACAGCGTCGGCTGCGTTCCGGCCGGAGCCTCCGAGAAGTAGGGAGCCGCCGCCGCCAGAAACGCCCCGGGTTCGACTGGGGCGCCCTCGAGCATCCGGTGCGTGGGCAGGATCACCAGCCCCGGATCCTTGAACGAAACGACGTGGCTCAAGGTGCGCGCCGCTCCCTCGCGCCAGGCCGCGGGCGCCTCCTCGCGGAACATCACCGAGGTCTCGAACCGGTGGTGGCCGTCGGCGACATACACAGGCTCGGCGCCGGCCGCCGCCGCGAGGTGCCCCGCTTCCTCGCCTCCGACCACCCAGATCGCCTGATCGGAGCCGATGGCCGTGCACCGCGCCCACGGAGCGCGGGACGTGACTTCGCGCAGCGCCTTCGTCAACGCGCCGGAGCTGTCGGGCGCCAACAGGAATACGGCGCTGAGATTGGCGCCGGTGGCGTGCATCAACCTGCGACGGTCCTCTTTCGCCTTGGCGTGGGTCCGCTCGTGCGGCAGGACGCGTCCCTTGGAGAACGGCTCCGCCGAGACTGCCAGGAACACGCCGGTACGCTCGCGAGTCACGCCGTCGGGGAACCGGCCCGAGGTGCGGAGCACGTAGGCCGACGGCTTCGCGTCACGGACGAGGATGCCCCGTCGCCGCCACTCGGCCAGCAGTCCGGCCGCCGCCGCGTACGGGTCTTCCCCAGCCGGTGCCACGGGCAGGTCCACGTTGACCACGTTGTACGCATCGCGTGCCACCAGCTCCGCGCGCTGCGGCGGTGCAATCACGTCGTAGGGCGGCGCCAGACGTCCGGCGAGGGAGTTCGGGTCGGCATAGCGCTCACCGCGAAAGGCGGCGAACAGGCTCACGTCGTTCATGTCGAGTGGGTTCCAGGGTGCGACGCAATCAGTGCGTCGAGGATGTGCTTCACATCGTGCAGGGACAGCCGGCCGACTTCCGCTTCGGCTGCGGCGGCGCTTGCGCTGAAGGCGAGATAGTCGCTCTCGAGATGCCCGTCGGGCGCGTTGCTCGCGGACCAGCGGATGAACAGCAGCGCGGCACCGAACCGGCCGTCCGGCCCGCGGTCGTCGTCCGAGAACACTCCCACCGAGTACGGGTGACCGTCGCTGCCCGTGAAGCCCGGCGGCCGCCCGTGCAGGGCGACGTAGCCGCCGAGCGTGTCTTCGCTGGCGCTCACGCCCGCATCGATTCCCTGAAGAGGTTGCCGAGGATGAAGGTGACGTTCGCCGGACGCTCGGCGAGCCGCCGCATCAGGTACGGATACCAGTGGGTGCCGAAGGGCACGTAGACCCGCACGCGGAAGCCGGCGCGACGCAGGTCCTCCTGCAGGTCACGCCGGATCCCGTACAGCATCTGGAACTCGAATCGGTCCGCGGCGATGCCCTTCGCCTCCACGAACCGCCGGACGTGCGCGATCAGCGCCGGATCGTGAGTCGCGACCGCCGGCTGGTGCCCGCGTTCCAGCAGCTTCTCGATCAACTCCACGTAGTTCCGGTCCACGTCCGCCTTGCGGGGGAACGCCACCGTCGCCGGTTCCTGGTACGCCCCCTTGCACAGCCGCACCCGGGCGCGGACGCCGATGAGGCGGTCGATGTCGGCCGCGCTGCGGCGGAGGTACGACTGGATCACGATCCCGACCCGGTCGCCATAGACCGGCAGCAGATCCTTCTCGAACAGATCGAGGGTGCGCTGGGTGTGCTCGCTGCTCTCCATGTCGATCCGCACCGCGATGCCAAGGTCGCGGCCGCGGTCCAGGATGCGGCGCATGTTCTCCACGCACAGCCCGCGGTCGAGGTCGAAGCCCATCTGGGTGAGTTTGACCGACACATTGCAGTCGAGCTTCTCGGCCGCGATCCGCTCCAGCGTCTGCACCACGGTGGCCGTCGACGACCGTGCTTCGTCGGCCTGTGTCACGCTCTCGCCGAGGAGGTCGAGGCTGGCCGCGATGCCGCGGACGTTCAGCTCGCGCACGGCGGCGACCGCCGAATCGAGCGTCTCCCCCGCGACGAAGCGCGACGCCAGGCGCCGGGCCAGCCGGTTGCCGCGAATGAAGGCGAAAATCCGAGGCTGTTCACTGAGATAGAGAAACGTGCTGCGGAGCATGACGTGTCTACCGGTCTGAAGGGTAATAGCGGCCACCGTGGTCGGCCTGCTCGACCAGGGAGGCTGCGGGAAGGAACCGATCACCGTGAACGGAGGCGAGGCGCCGAAGCGTGTCGACTGCCGCCCGCGCGCCCAGCACATCCAGGGTACGGAACGGGCCGCCGCGAAATGCGGGGAACCCGATGCCGAACAGCGCCCCGATGTCACCGTCACGCGGTTGTCGCACCACCCCGTCTTCCAGGGCGCGGGCGGCTTCGTTCAGCATGGCAAACGCGAGCCGCTCGGCGACGGCCCCCTCGTCCGCCGGCGCCTCGCCGGGCGTGAGCCCCAAGACCCGGTACGCCGTCGGGTCGACCCCCGCCTTCTTGCCGTTGCGATACACGAAGAATCCTCGACCGCTCTTGCGTCCGAGCCGCTTGTCCGCCACCAGCGCACCGAGGTCGAGCGCCTGCGCGAGGCGCTCGCCGAACGCCCGGTGCATGACGCCTCCCGCCTTCGCCGCCACGTCGAGACCCACCTCGTCGAGCAGCGTGATCGGGCCGACGGGGAACCCCCACCCGGTCATGGCGCGGTCGACCACCTCAACCGCCATGCCCTCGGCGAGCAGGTGACTCGCTTCGTTGATATATGGAGCCAGTATGCGGTTGACGAAGAAGCCGGGCTGGTCTCGCACGACGATCACGGTCTTGCCCATCTTCCGGCCGAACGCGACCGCCGTCACGGTGGTCTCAGGCGCGGTGTGTTCGCCGACGATGACCTCGAGCAACGGCATCCGGTGCACCGGCGAGAAGAAGTGCATGCCGACGACCGTCTCCGGCCGAAGCGAAGCCTCAGCGATCCGCGTGATCGGAATGGTGGACGTGTTCGAGGCGAAGATACAGCCGGGTCGCGCGACCGCTTCGACCTCGCGTAGCACCTGCCGCTTCACCTCCAGGTCCTCGAAGACCGCCTCGATCACGAGGTCGGCCGCGTGAAACCCCGTGTAGTCGGCGCCGCCCGACACGAGCGCCAGCTGCCGGGCACCCTCGCGTCTGGTGATGCTGCGGCGGCGCACACGCTCGTCGACGATGCCCGCAATCGCACGCAGGCCCGCGCCGACACGCGGCAGGTCGGCGTCCTTCAGCCGCACCTGGGCGCCCGCCTGCCCCACCGCGACGGCCGCGATCCCCGAGCCCATGAAGCCGGCACCGAGAATCCCCAGCCGCTCGACGGCCTGCGGCTTCGGTGCCGGCGCGGCCACGCCCGGGTCCTTCTTCAACGCCGTTGTCGCGAAGAACACCTCGACCAGGCGGCGCGAAACGTCGGTCGTCGCCATCCGCCCGAACAACGCCGCCTCGTACGGAAGACCCTGCTCCAGACCGTTGGCGAGGCTGAACCGGATCGCGTCCAGCGCGGCGAGCGGCGCGGGGTAGTGCCCGCCGGTCTGCTTCAGCGTCATGGTCCGGGCGCGCTTCAGCACGAGCGCCTGCCCAACCATGCTCCGATCGAAAAACCAGTTGCCGGGCTTCCGGCGCTTCGCGCGTCCGGCCGCCAGCCGCTTGGCCGCCGCGACCGCGACCTGACGGAGGATCGGCGGCGCCACCAGTTCGTCCACCAGCCCCATCTTGAACGCCTTGCCGGCGCGGACGTTCTTGCCCGTCAGGATCATGTCGAGGGCGCCGCGCAACCCGACCAGACGCGGCAGCCGGTTGCAGCCGCCCGCGCCCGGGATGATGCCGAGCTGGACCTCCGGCGCGCCGAACGTGGTCTTCGGGTGATCGGTGGCGACGCGATAGTGGCACGCCAGCACCAACTCCAGCCCGCCCCCCAGGCACGTGCCGTGGACCGCGGCGACCACGGGCTTCGCGAAGGCCGCCACCCGGTCGAGCATCTGCTGCCCGTCGCGCGAGAGACGGGTCGCCTCCTCCGTCGTCCGAAGCGCGACGAACTCCTCGATGTCGGCGCCCGCCACGAACATGTCCTTCTTGCCGGAAACGATGACGACGGCGCGTACGGCCGGGTCATCCCGGAGCGCGTCGAAAACGCTCACGAACTCGGCCTTCACGGCCCGCGAGAACTTGTTCACGCTCTCGCCCGGCAGGTCGAGCGTGAGCACGGCTACGCCGTCTTCGACGGCCGCGGTCAGCGCGCTGGCGCGAGTCTCGGTGCCCATGCTCATCGCCTCACATCCGCTCGAGGACCATGGCAAACCCCATGCCGCCTTGGGCGCAGACGGAGATCAGCCCGAACTGCACGTCGCGCCGCCGCATCTCGTTGGCCAGCGTGGTCGTGATGCGGCAGCCCGTCGCGCCGAACGGGTGGCCGATCGCGATCGAGCCTCCCATCACGTTGAGCGTGTCCCAGTTTACCTCTCCGACCCGCCCATCGCGGCCCAAGTGCTCGCGGGCCCAGATATCCGACTCGAACGCCTGAATATTGGAGAGCACCTGTGACGCGAACGCCTCGTGCATCTCCACCAGGCCCAGCTCCCGCCAGGTGATGCCGGCGCGGTCGAGCGCCCGCGGCACGGCGAACGCGGGCCCCATCAGCAATTGGTCGCCCGGATCGACCGCAGCAACTGCGTACGACCGGATGTACGCGAGCGGCGCGTAGCCGAGGGCCCGGGCCCTCTCGTCGCTCATCAGCAACACGGCGGCCGCGCCATCGGTCAGCGGTGAGGCGTTGGCGGCCGTCACCGACCCGTAGCGCCGGTCAAATGCCGGCTTGAGCGCCGCGAGCTGCTGGAGCGTGCTGTCCGCGCGGATACCGTTGTCCGTCGTGACCACCGTGTCGTACGCCGGCGGCACGAAGACCGGCGCGATCTCGGCGGTCAATCGCCCGTCCGCCGTTCCCTGGGCGGCGAGCTGGTGCGAGCGCAGCGCGTACGCGTCCTGCGCCTCGCGCTCGATGCCGTTCTCCTTGGCCATCTTTTCCGCCGACTGCCCCATCGTCTCGCCGGTCGACGGCTCGGCGATCGCCGGCGTCACCGGCACGAGATCGCGGAGCCTCGTCCTGGCCAGCGTCCGCAGGCGTGCGCCGAGGGACTTGGCCTTGCTCGCCTGAACGAGCAGCTCAGCGAACCGCTTCGAATGAAGGATGGGGACGTCCGACAGCGACTCCGTGCCGCCCGCCACGACGACGCTGGCGTGGCCCAGCACGATCTGGTCGTGCGCTGCGGCGACCGCCTGGTTGGAGGACGAGCAGGCGCGGTTCAGCGAGTACGCGGGGATCGTCTTGGGAAACTGCGGCAACAGGCTGACTTCGCGGGCGACGTTGGGAGCGAGCACCGACGGGATCACCTGGCCGAAGATGACCTGGTTCACCTCACTCGGCGCCACCTCGGTTCGCACCAGCAGCTCGCGGGTCGCGAGCCTCGCCAACTCGACCGCGCTGATGTCCTTGAAGGCCGTGCCGGACTTTGCGAAGGGCGTGCGGCAACCCGCAACAATGGCGACACGACGACCGTTCTGGCCGACCATGATCCGGCTCCGTCTCCGGCGCGCGCGATTGCGCACCGGGTTCAGCAAAGCTAGCCCCTGCCCCGAACACGGGCCAGCACAGCCAGCCCGTGCGCGCGCCGCGCTTCCGTGCCAAATTGGGCCATGGACTCGCTGTTCTCCGTCCGTACCCGACGGGCCGATCTCGACGCGATCGCGGCTGCGCCCGTCGATCTGCTCGTGATCGGCGCCGGCATCACTGGCGCGGGGATCGCGCGTGATGCCGCGCTCCGCGGCATCCGCACGGCGCTGGTGGATGCCGGGGATTTCGGAGGCGGCACCTCCAGCCGCTCCACGCGCCTGGTGCACGGCGGCCTGCGGTACCTCGAGCACGGCTGGCTGAGGCTGGTGTTCGAGGCGAGCCGCGAGCGCCGCGTGCTGCTTCGGATCGCACCGCACCTCGTGCGACCGATGGCCTTCCTCTTTCCGGTCCACGCGGGAAGTCGGGTCGGACGGTGGCGGCTCGCCGCAGGCCTGTGGCTCTACGACCTGCTGTCGGCGTTCCGCAACGTCCACCCACATCGCACACTGTCGCGACGGGCCATGCAGAAGGCGGAGCCGCGGCTCCGAAGTCAGGGCCTGCTGGGTGGCGCCATGTACTACGACGCCTACTGCGACGACGCCCGGCTGGTGCTGGCCAACGCGCGCGCCGCGCACCGCAGCGGCGCACTCGTGGCGAGCTACACAGCCGTCACGTCGTTCGAGAAGGCCGGAGGTCAGATCCGCGGCGCGGTGGTGAACGACCTTCTGGATGCACGCGTTCTCACCGTGCACGCGCGTGTGGTCGTCAACGCAACGGGGCCGTGGACCGATGCCGTCCGCCAGCTCGATGAACCGGGCGCAGCGCCGCTCCTCAGACCCACCAAGGGCGTCCACCTCGCGGTGCCACGCCAGCGAGTCGGCAATGCGGGCGCGCTCACCCTCACGTCACCCGTCGACGGCCGGGTCATGTTCATCCTCCCGTCGGACGACATCACGATCGTCGGCACCACCGACACCGACTACGACGGCGACCCCGGGGCGGTCGCTCCGACCGCTGACGACGTCACCTACCTGCTGCGCTCGGCGAATGCCGTCTTCCCCGACGCGCGGCTGGCGCCGCGCGACGTGATCGGCGCCTGGGCCGGGCTCCGGCCGCTCCTCAAGGACGGCGGGGAGGCGACGACCGCCGCAGTGCCGCGCGAGCACCGGATCAGCGAGAGTGCAACAGGGCTGCTGACCATCGCCGGCGGCAAGTTGACCACCTATCGCGCCATGGCGGCGGAGCTGGTGGACGTGGTCGCCGCGAAGCTCCACCGGATCGACGGCCGCCACGTTCCGGACCGTGCACCCACCGCCTTGGAGCCCCTGCCGGGAGGTGAGGTCGCGGACCTGGAGCTGCTGGTGCGGGAACTGGTCAAGGAGCAGGTGCCCGCGCCGGCCGCCCGGCATCTCGTGGATACCTACGGATCGGAGGCGATGGCGGTCGCCAACCTGGCAACCCGTGACAGCGCCCTCGCGGAGCCGCTGGCCCCCGACATCCCGGTTCTTCGGGCGGAAGTGGTCCACCAGACCCGGCGCGAAATGGCGCTATCGGTCAGCGACGTGATGATCCGGCGGACCCATCTATTCCACCAGCACCCCGGTCAGGGCACCGAGGCCTCGCCGGTCGTCGCCGGGCTCTTGGCCCACGAACTGGGCTGGGACGCGGCCCACGAGGCCGCTTCGCTCTCCGGCTATCTCGCCGAAGTGCAGCGAATGCGGCAGGCTCTCACGCCGCCGGTTTCCTGACCCGCTCCATGTCGCGCCCGACCGTCGGCACCGCGAGCAGGAGCAGCGCCCCGCCCAGCAACCCCACAGCCGGAAGCGTCATCAGCGCGATGCGGAGCCCATAGCGGTCGGACAGGAACCCCACCACCGGCAACGCGATGGCGTCGCCAGCGATGTGGATGAAGAAGACGTAAGCCCCCATCACCGTCGCGGCGATGCCGCGCGGCACCACGTCGAACAGCACCGCGGCGACCGGTCCGTTGTACCAGGTGAAGAAGAACACCACGACGAAGAACAGGGCGGAGAAGAGCCGCACGTCGTTCACCAGAAGCAGCACGACGCAGATCGGCGCTCCGGCCAGGAACCCCACGGCGCTCGCGATGACACGCCCGGCCGGCGTGTGCTCCATCAGGCGATCGCCCATGCGCCCGCCAAGCCACGATCCGAGAACCCCGGCCGCCAGGCCGACCAGACCGATCTGCCGACCCGCCTGCACCAGCGACAGATCCAAGACCCGCTGCAGGTAGCTCGCCGACCACGCGACCAGCGAGTTCATAGCCGCCGTGGTGAGGGCGCCACCGATGAACATCCAGATCAACGTCGGGGTGCGGAGCACCATGGCCGCGGCGTCCAGCATCTCGTCCAGCGCGTCCGCCGGCACGCCGGCCAGCAGCTCGTGGCGCCGGCGCATAGCGATCCGCACCCACTTGACGATGGTCCAGACGAGGCCCAGGCCCACGATCGCGCCGAACACCGCGGTATCTGCCGCGGCCGGCAGCCCGCGGACCAGCACCAGGAACCCGAACACCACGGCGCCGATCAGGATCGAGGCGAGCAAGGGAAGCCCCGCCCGGAAGATCAGTCGTGGCGTGATGGCGAACCGCCGCGCCGGTCGCGCCACGACGGCCGCGCGGCGCTGTGGCCGCGGGTCCCGGAGCCGACCCAGCAGCAGCGAGAACAGCAGCCCCGGCAGCCCGACCACGATCAGCGCGGTGCGCCACCCGAAGGCGGTGGCCAGGTGACCGCCCAGCCAGACCGCCAGCACGCCACCCACGGCCAGCCCGATCCAGAAGATGCCCATGGCCTGGGCGCGGCCGCGGTCGGGGAAATAGTCCGCCAGCATGGCCTGTGCCGAGGGCAGGTACGACGACTCGGCCACGCCCACCACGCTGCGTGACGTAAACAGTTGCCAGTAGGTGCCGGCCAAGCCGCCCAGAGCCGTGAATCCGCTCCACACGGCGACGCCGCCCGCGATGACCGCGCGTCGCGACCGCAGGTCGGACAGCACGCCGGCAGCCAGGGCGCCGAGGGCGAAGGCAATGGCGAACGACGATCCCAACCAGCCGAGCTGGGTGTCGGTGACGTCCAGTTCGTCCTTGATGGGCTCGAACAGCGCGAGAATGATGTTGCGGTCGAGATAGTTGAGCAGATTGCCGAACGCAAGCAGCGCCAGCGCGTACCACACGTACCGGCTGCTGATCGGCGACGTGCCGGGCGCGGCGTTCACTCCGCCATGCCCCCGCGCCGCGGTGCGGGCCTAGAACAGTCCATCCACCGACCGGCCAACTGTCGGGTCCGACTGCGACGCGCGCAGCTTCTCCCGCGCGCCTGTCACCAAGTCCACCGCGACCGCGGGATCGTCCGTCAGGTGAAAGATGTCGAGGTCGCGCACATCGATCTTGAGCTCAGCCGCCGCCGTCGTGCGGAGCCAGTCGACCAGCCCCCGCCAGTAGGCGGTGCCGAACAACACTACCGGGAAGTGTTTGATCTTCCCCGTCTGGATAAGGGTCAGCGCCTCGAACATCTCGTCGAGGGTGCCGTAGCCACCGGGGAAGACCACGAAGGCGATCGAGTACTTCACGAACATCATCTTGCGCACGAAGAAGTAATGGAAGTGCATCGCCGTATCGACGTACGCGTTGGTGCCCTGCTCGAACGGCAGCTCGATGTTGAGCCCGAGCGACGGGCCGTTGCCCTCCTGCGCGCCGCGGTTGGCCGCCTCCATGATGCCGGGCCCGCCGCCGGTGATGATGGAGAAGCCCGCCGCAGCGAAGCGGCGCGCGGTCTCCGTCGCGGCCCGGTACTGCGCGTCATCGGCCTTGGTTCGCGCCGACCCGAAAAAGGTCACCCCCGAAGTCACTCCGGCGAGGGTGTCGAAGCCCTCCACGAACTCGCCCATGATCCGCAGTACGCGCCACGGATCCGACGACACGAACTCGCGCCGCCGTTCGCCGGGATGCGGTGCGCTGAAGAGACGCTCGTCTTCCGTCGGCCCGAGATGCCTCGGTCCGCTTCGGCGATCGCCGTCTGATGACATCGGGAGCCCTCTTGCCAGGGTGTGAACGTGCGAATATACAGGTTCCACCTGGGGGGCACAAAGCAAAATGCGCTCGTGGCGTGCACTGTCGTTCGCCCTGTTCGCGCGGGCCGTCATCAATCCGCGGGTGGCGTGGGAACTCGCCAGCCTCGCCTGGTCGATGCGCCGGCGCGGCTGGTACCGCGCGCCGCCCTTCCTGCCGTTGCCGCCGCCCGAGTATGTGCGCTGGCGGATGTACACCGCATACGGCGACGAGCGTGCCGTCCCGCCGGCGGCAGACGTGCTGCGCGTCGCGCGCTGGCGGCGGGATCTGCTGAAGCCATGACTCCCGCAGCGCTGGCCGCCATCGTCAAGACCGCCGCCCACGAACTCGGCTTTCAGGCGTGCGGTATCACCGATCTCGCCCCCTCGACCGCGGCCGCCGCGCTCGACCGCTGGCTCTCCGCTTCCTATCAGGGCGAGATGCGCTACATGGAGCGCCAGGCGCCCGTGCGCCGGGAGCCGGCCCGGGCGTGGCCCGAAGCCCGCTCCGCCATCGTCGTGCTTCACAACTACTGGCAGCGCGACGGCGACCCGGCGACGGGCCGCGGTCGCGTCGCGCGGTACGCGTTGGGCGATGACTATCACGACGTCGTCAAGAGGAAGCTGGACCAACTCGGGGCGCGTCTCGTCGGTGCGGCCGGTGCCGGGATCTTCCGGGCCTATGTAGACGCAGGTCCTCTCCCGGAGCGGGAACTGGCGCGCCGAGCGGGACTCGGCTGGATCGCCAAGAACACCATGCTGATCCACCCGAAGCTCGGCTCGTTCACGTTCATCGGCGTCCTGCTGACCGACCTGCTCCTGCCGCGCGACCATCCGTTCGAGGCGGATCGCTGCGGCACTTGTGGCCGCTGTCTCGAAGCGTGCCCGACGAACGCGTTCCCGGAGCCGCGGCTGCTCGATGCGACGCGCTGCATTTCCTACCTCACCATCGAGGCCCGCGGCCCGATGCCAGCGCCGCTGCAGCCCGCGGTGGGCGACTGGCTCTTCGGCTGTGACGTGTGCCAGGACGTCTGCCCCTGGAACGTCCGCTTCGCTGCGGAGGCGGCGGAGCCGCACTACCGGGCTCGGCCGAAGAGCGAGTGGCCGACGCTGCAGGAGATCGCGACGATGACGGAGGGGCAGTTCGACGACGCGTTCGGTGCTACGGCCTTGCTGCGGCCGGGCCGGGCCGGCCTGGCGCGCAACGCCGCCGTCGTGCTCGAGAACACGCGCGGCCGAGGCGCCGCCGCGTGCCCGGCAGCGTGAAGGTTCTGGCGGCGCAGCAGCGCGTGGCGGCCATCAAGGCCAGCCTGGCGACCGGGCTCGAGAAAGTGGACCCGTATCGCCGGCTCCACGGCCGGCCGGTGCGTTACGAGCTGACGGCGGGCCAGACGCTGGAGATCGCGTTCCGCGACGTGCCGAGCATCGGCGAGGCCGAGGTCAATGCGGTGAAGCGACTGCTCGGTGGAAGGTCCTTCTGCTCTGTAAGCCCGCAGTCTCGCGAGCGGCTGATCGTGCGGTTCGTGGTGCCGCTCGGGTAGCTAGATCTCCGTCTTCCAGTGGCGGCTGGCGACGATGGACAGCGCCAGGGCCAGACCCACCCACCCGAGCCCGGCCAGTAGGCTCCGCGCATTTTCCCATAGTCCGCTCGGCGCGGGCGCCGTATACCAATGCTCGAACGCCGACATGGCGAGCATGCCAGCCGGCTCCGCATAGGCGCTGCCGAGCGCCGCCGCGGCGGGCTGCGGGGAGCGCCAGAAGGCGGCGAACTGCGCCGGCGTGCGCGTCGCAAGCAAGTAGGCGAGGAACTTGGTGCGCGAGAGCGAGGAATAGCGGTAGTAGGGGAACGGTGAATCCGGTTCCGGGCCGAGACCCGCCGTGCGGAGGCAGAGCGCTGCCGCCCCCCGAAGACATCCGATCTCCACCCACTGGACCTCACCGAACCACGGCGAGCTGCCCCAATCGACGCCGCGCGGCAGTTCGAGCCGCCGAACGCGGCGTCGCGCCTCGTTCAACTGCGCCGTCAGCGGATCCCACCACCAGCCGGAGCTGAGCCCCGCCACGGCCCAGCGTGACACTTCAGGTCCCGGAGCGCCAAAGCGGGCGTAGAGGGCGCAGGCACCGAGCACGCGGCTGACCGGCTTTCCGGCCAAGTCGTGTCCGACGGCGGGCCGGCCCAGGGTCCGGCCGGGGAGCAGGTTGACCGTGACGACGCAGCCACCGGTTGACGCCGCCTGATCCAGTAACTCCCGAACGCCCCACTCGGCGCTCGCCCCTGGACTCCCGGGCCCCGCGCGCTGCGGGTTCGAGAGCAGGGCGACGACCAGGTGCATACCCGGGGCCGGCCCCATCGGGTAGAGCGCGAGCTCTCGCGCGGCAGCGCTCAACCAGAGCCGGGCCGAATCAGCGCTGAGTGGCGTCTCATATACGAGGGTGATCACACCGTCCTCCGACCTGAGCGCGCCACGGCCGCGCGCCGCCTTCAGGATCGAGTCGGCGAGGATCGCACGACGCAGCCGCCCCTTCTGGGTCCACTCGGCGGACTGAAGGTCGTTCCTGAACTGGCTGCGCTCATTGACGATCTGGTACGCGTAGCCGGACCACCCGGAGAACCGGAACAGTGAATTGCCTTCGGACGGCACGCGCGGCGGGAGGAGAGCGATCGCCACCAGCAGGGCCGCAAGCGCGCTCCCCCAGACCCACCTCCAACGTCTCAGCGCCATCGTCCACTCCTCGCCGCGGCCAGCAGCAGCAACCCGCCGAAGATCACGACCGGCAGCGCGTCGCGCAGATCTGCCGTGACGCGCGGTTGCCCGCCCCCGGTGAGCAGCCAGATGCGCCACTCCTGGACCAGTGAGTCCTCAGGGAGGCCCGTGGCCCGCGCCAGGCGATCACCGACCGACCCCGCGCTGTCAGCGAATGCACGCGGGAGCGCGGTCGAGCTCTTCCCCGCCCTGACGAACGCGACCATGCTGCTCCGGGGCGAGGGGCCGGCCGGTATCGCGGGAAGTAAGCCGAGCGACGCCACGCGAACGCACGCATCGTCGGACCCCGTAGTACAGTCGTGCGCGAGAGCCCTCGCATCTCCCCAGGCAAACCACCGGCTGCCGATCTGGCGCCGCAGCTCTTTGGGCCGATAACGAACACGATAAGGACTCGCGTCGTTATCGAGGCCCAGCCAAAGCCGGCACTCGGCCACGTTGCCCGCCAGGCATTCAGCGCCGGCGCGCGTGTCCCCTCTCATTAGGTCCCACACGGCCCCCCGCCCGTTGCGCCGCAGCGTCCATCCCACGCCGAGGTCCAGCGGCAGCCACTCGCGCCACGTCGTATCGAGCGTCTCGCCGTAGGCTGTCGCCAGCGCCGCCGCGACCGCCCAGCCGTCGGCGAACGTGTCGGGGCGCGCCGCCACGTCCGCCATGAGCCTGGTGCGGGGCCCCAATCTCTCCGCGCGCAGCATCGAGTCCACACCGGTCGCGGCGAACGCCACTACCACGTGCGACGCCACGAACTCCGTGGGAATGGCGCCGCCGACGTACCGTTCCGCCCCTGCCGCCACCCGGCGCCCCGTCTCCATTCCCACCGAGCCTGGAAGGAGCGCAGCCACCGGCCCGGCATCGAATCGCCGGGCGCGCCGCTCCACATAGGTGGGCCGGCGGCTGGCCGAATCACGCTGGGCAAGTTGCATCCTCAGGGAGTCGACCCGAGCCAGGAGCGCGCGCGCCGAAACCGTGCCCGCGCCCGGCACCTGGGTTTGAGCCTGGGCCATGTGCACCGCGCCGCCCAGCACCAGCACGAGCAAACCGGCCGCTCTACACATCGAACAGCGCCCAGCGGCCGATCAGGATGCTGAGCGGTCCCGGCCAGTTGGTGAGCCACATGAACACGGTGGGCGTTACCGACGCGCCCGCACCAACAGCCGAGAGCAGCAGGTCCGCGAGCAGGACGCCGCCGATGAGACCCAACACCGCCAACGCCGCCCGCCTCGTGCTGATGGAAATCGCGAAAAAGATGGCGTAGCACGTCAGCGACGCGAGGAGGAACCGGCCGGTGAGTTGGAGCGGGTACGCGTGAATGCCGCTGGGCAGCGTGACCGAGAACACCGCGATGAGCGCCCCGAGGCCGAGCGCCGCCACCGGAGCGAGCAGCAGCGTGGCGCCGGCCGCGAAGCGCAACCACACGTACCGTGCCCGCGTCACGGGGAGCGACAACGCGTAGACGTGCTTCCCCGCGTGGTCGTGCATCCAGGTCCCGATGCCCAGCAGCAGGCCCACGAGCAGAGCGAGACCTGGAATCAGCACACCGATCTGCTGTGCGGCATAGACCCACTCGGCCACCCGCCCGGTGGGCGCGTCCGCGAGGTTGCCGCCGTAGGTGACCGTGAGGAGCGGCACCGCGAAGGCAAGCACCGCCAGCAGCACCACCGGGAGCCGCAGCGCGGACCACAGCGCGTGAAGGACTTGCTTGTACATCGCTCCCCCCTGCCTCAGGAGGCCGGGGATCGCGACGAGCGAAGCAACTCGACGAACCCCTCCTCGAGATCAAGGTCCACGATCTCCCGCACCTCGGCGCCGGCCGCTCCGAACCACTCGGCCATCTGCGGCTCCCAGCCCCGCACCACCCACACCTGCTCCGCTCCCTCCGGCTCCCGGTTCAGCACGCCGAAGGGCGCGCCGGCCCAAGCCGACGGGGCGCCCGACACCCGCACGCGCTTGATCCCCCCTTTGAAGTCCTGCATCGGCATCTCGGCGACCAGCTTCCCATCGTCCAGCACTCCAACCCAATCGCAGATCCGCTCCAGCTCGTGGACCAGGTGGCTGGAGATGAAGACGGTGGCCGTCTTCTGCGAACAGAAGTCGAGCAGCGCCGACAGGACGTCGCGCCGGACTACGGGGTCGAGGCCATCGGTCGGCTCGTCGAGAACCAGGAGCCTCGGCTTCTGAGCGAGCGCCAGCAGCACGTGCAGCTTCCCGGTCTCGCCTTTCGACAGCGCGGACAACCGGCGATCGGCCGGGATGTTGAACGTGTGGCGCAGCTCCGCCGCGTAGGGGATGTCGAAGCTCTGGTAGAACGCCGCGTGATAGCGAATCGCGTCTGTGACCGACAGGTGCGGATAGAGGTGCGGCCGCTCCGGCACGTAGCCGGTCTCCGCCAGGATGGCCGGCATCTCGCCCGGCACCACGCGACCGAGCAGCCGGATGGTCCCACCGCGCGGCTGGAGCATCCCGAGCAACAGTCGAATGGTCGTCGTCTTCCCCGAACCGTTGGGGCCGAGGAACCCGTAGATCGAACCTTCCCGCACGTTGAGGTCGAGGCCCCGGATTGCAAAGTCCCTTCCTGCCCGGTACCCGAGATCGTGTGTCTCAATCGCGTAGCTCATACGGACCGCACCTTCAATTCGACTCTGAGCGCCTGCTCGAGATCCTCCCGCGACACGCCGAGAGCAGCGGCGTCCTTCAACAGGCGCCGTACCAGGCGGCGAGCCTCTCGCTGCCGCTCGGCGTCGCGCTTCGCCTCGGGCAGCTCCCGCACGTACGTGCCAGCACCCTGGCGGCTCTCGACCACGCCGACCTCCTCGAGTTGGCGATAGGCCTGCACCACCGTGGCCGGGTTGATTCGCAGCCGGGACGCCAGCTGACGCACCGACGGCAGCGCGGCCCCCGGAGCCAACTCACCCGTCGCGACCGCGATCCGGACCCGATCGGCGATCTGTGCATAGAGCGGAATCGGACTGCGCGGATCTATCTGCCGGAACACACCCACCGCCATCTGTATTGATGTACCGATACAGTGATACGGTGGGCCCGTCCTGTCAAGAGGGGTGCAGGACCAGCAGCGTGATTTCGGGAGGGCAGCGCCAGCGGATCGGCGCCGTGATCGCCCCGATGCCGCGTGAAACGTAGAGCTGGCGACTGCCGTCGCGCAGCAGGCCAGCGAGGTACCGGAACCCGAACTGGGAAGGCACGTAGGGCGGGCCCACGAACGGCAGATGCGCCTGGCCACCGTGCGTATGGCCCGACAGCATCAGATCGAGGCGCCGTTCCCGTGGCCAGAAGGCGAAGACGTCGGGATCGTGGGACACCACCACGCGCGGGACGTTCTCGGGGATGCCGCGCAGCGCGGCCTCGAAGTCGATGACGTCGAATCGCATGTCGCCGACGCCCGCCACCGCCAAGGTGTCCGCGCCCCGCCTGATCAGGACGGAGGCATTGCGAAGCTCGGTGAGCCCCGCCTCGCGCAGCGTCCGCCGCACCAGCTCCGCGCCAACGTAGTGATCGTGATTCCCCAGCACACAGTACACGCCATCCGGAGCCGCCAGCGGCCGAAACAGTCCCGCCAGGTCAGCCGCGTAGCGCGGGCTGTGGGAGAGGTAGTCGCCGCCGAGGAGAATCAGGTCCGGGCGCAGCTCCAGCGCTGTGGACACCGCCTTGGCGATCCACCAGCGCGGCACCACGGCGGAGTAGTGGGGGTCCGTGAGGAAGGCGATGCGGTACCCGTCGAATGACGCCGCCAGATCGCGCAACTCGACGTCGCGCCGCTCCACGACCAGTTGCTTGAAGCGCCAGAAGCCGAACGGCGCCGAGAGCCACTCCAGCCAATGACTGGCGACGTTCTCGAGCCGCCGCGTGCGGCCGGGAACGAGCGCAGAGCTGCGAGGAAGATGTTGAGGCGAGCGAATCAACGGACCAATCACGACGCGCCGCGCACCCTCGCGGCCGCGCGTCGAGATCCGGTCCTACAGCCCGGTGGGATGATCAATGAAAGACCAGGGGAGCTGGAATCGCTCGGCGATGTGCTCCGCCAGCGCCTTGACTCCCAGGGTCTCGGTGGCGTAGTGCCCGGCGTAGAACGCGTTGACCCCCAACTCTTCCGCGTCGAAGTAGGTCCAGTGCTGGCCCTCGCCGGTAATGAAGGAATCGAGCTCCGCGCTCTTGGCCTGGGGAATCATCGTGCCGGCGCTGCCCGTGATGATGCCAACGCGGCGAACCCGCTCCGGTCCGCCCGCGATGAGCCGGACCGCACCGCCCAGGATTTCCTCGAGCCGCGCGGCCAGCGCCTCTCTGGCCAGGTCCAACTCGCCCCAGGTGCCGATGGGTGCACCGCGATACTCACCGAACCAGCCTCGCACTTCCATCCCGAGGCGGCGGGCCAGCACCACGTTGTTGCCCACTTCGGGATGGCGATCCAGTGGAATGTGTGCCGAGTACAGCGCCGTGCCATGCCTCACGAGGGACGAGACGCGCCGGTAGTTCCGCCCGACCAGCGGCTCCAAGCCTCCCCAATACAGCCCATGATGGACGATCAACAGATCCGCGCCGCGCTCGGCCGCCTGGTCGATGACCGCCTGACAGGCATCGACCGCGACCGCAACGTTCTGCACCTCGCCCGCATTCTCGACCTGGAGTCCGTTCAGGGCGTTCGGGTCGTCGCCTACCTCGCTGGTGCGCAGATAGCCGTCTAGGTACCGAACCAGATCGTCGAGTCGCACCGTTCAGGCCTGTAGTCGTGTGGTAGTTGCAATACTGTGTGGTCGCCGACTTGACACTATCACAATGCTTGTCTCGCTATGGTGTCTGGCCTGAACCCGGTGCGCGCGGCGGCACTGCGATCCGCGCCACCGGGGCCGACGATGGCCTGCCAGCGCCAGCGGCGGGTTGTGGTGTCGTCACCACGGCCTTGGACTCGCTCGCGCTCCACGGGGCGTCACCCATCCTGATCTGGCCATTCAGCGTCGCACCCTCGGCCACCGCAATCCGGCGGGTCGTGACGTCGCCTTCGACAGCCGCGCCCGCTTGGACCTCCACGCGTTCCTTCGCCCGGATCGCTCCATGCACGATTCCACCAACGACCGCCTCCGTCGTCTCGATGTCACCGTGCACAACTCCCCCTTTGGCGACCAGGACCTGCGACCCAGCCTTCACGTGCCCGTCCACCGTTCCCTCGACCTTCACCACGCCGTCGGTCTCCAAGTCGCCCCGCACGGTCATCCCCGTGCCCACGATGGAGAGGCTGGTCGCCGCCGGCGACCCCTTGCCCTGCCCGGCCGGCTTCTCGCCGGCGGCCTTGGCGTTACTGCCGAAGATGCCCATAGCTATGGTGCCTCCCGCACCAACTTCGTCGGATCGATCGAGCGACCGTGGAGTCGCACCTCGAAGTGCAGGTGTGGGGCGGTCGATCGGCCGGTGTTGCCTGACAGTCCGATCACCTGCCCCGCCGCTACCGTGTCACCACGGGAAACCAGAATGCGTGACAGGTGACCGTACATGGTCTGATATCCCGATGGGTGCTGGAGGAGCACGAACAGGCCGTACGAGGAGTCGGGACCGGCGCGCTCCACTGTCCCGCCGCCCGATGCCCGGACGGGCGTTCCTTCAGGCACGGCCAAATCGATTCCCGGGTGCATCTCCTCGCCCGGCGTCCCGGCCACCATACCGCGCGTGCGGTACGACGCGACCGAGAGCGGCCAGCGGTGCGGAATCGACGCGCCGCTTCCTTCCTCCACTCCGGAGTCCGTGGCCGGTGGACGCGCCAACATCGGCGGCGCGATGTAGAGTCGCTCCTCCCCCGCCGCGTACTGTCCTCCGGCATCGCCTGCCGACGCTGGCATTTGTGCGCCGAGCATTCCGCGCAGATGGGCGTATCGCGCCTCGGCGTCGGAGAGCTCGCGCGCCAGCTGGTCCACGCGCGCGTTTTCGCGCGTCAACTCATCCACGCGGTGCTGCAGCAGCGGGGCCCGCGTCGCGGCCGCCAGGATTGGGCCATAAGCGGCGACGAGTGCCGCGACTACGACGAGCACCGCCGCAGCGGTGATCACCGCCGCGCGCGCCAACCAGGACGGCACCTGGAACTGCCTCGACTCCAGCGCCCCGTTCCGGTGGACGATGACGGTGTAGCCAGGTGCTCGCACTATCCGTCCCAACGCCGGCCGAGGATGAGCTCGAGCAGTCGACCGAGATCCTCTTCGGAATAGAACCGCACCTGCAGGTGGCCCTTCCCTTTACCCGTCAGCACGACAGTGGCGTCAGTCCCGAGCTTCTTCCGTAGCGCGGCTTCGATGCGGACGACCTCGGGTGGTACCCCGCGACGTGCGGCCCGGGCTCCCTGGCGTCCGCGCGCCGGCGTGCCCCGAGCGTGGCGCTCGACCTCGCGCACTGACCATCCCTGTGCCACGCACTCGCGGGCGAGGTGCTCGATCTGTCGCCCGTCCCCCAGGCTGAGGAGTGCGCGCGCGTGCCCGGCCGACAGCGCATCCGTGCTCACCAGCTGCTGTACGCTCTTGGGCAAGTTCAGCAGCCGGACCGCGTTGGCAACGGTAGAACGGTCCCGGCCGACAGCCTCCGCAATCGCGGCGTGCGACAGGTGGAAAGTGGTTGCGAGCCGCGCGTATCCCTCCGCTTCATCAATCGCTGAGAGCGAGGCGCGCTGGAGGTTCTCGACCAGGGCGAGCGTGAGCAAGGTCCGGTCGTCCACGTCGCGAACCACCGCGGGGATCTTCTTCCACCCCAGTTCGCGCACCGCGCGCCAGCGCCGTTCACCGGCCACCAACTCGTAGTCCGATCCGACCTGTCGCACGACGACCGGCTGAAGCAGGCCGCTCGCGGCGATCGAGTTGCGCAACTCAGCCAGCGCTGCGGGGTCCATCGCCCGGCGGGGCTGGAAACGGTTCGGCTCGATGGCCTCGACCGGCAGCTCGCGCAGGGCGCCCTCGCGCTCCGCCTCTTCCACCGAGCCGACCCCCAGCAGGGCTTCGAGGCCCCGGCCCAACCGCCGGCGGTTGCCCGCGGCGCCGCTCACGTGGACGCCTCCGCGGGATGGCGAGCGCTATCGCGGGCGTCACCGGCCACCTTGGAGGCGGTGCGGCGAATCAACTCCTCGGCCACGCTGAGGTAACACTGCGCGCCGACCGACCCGATGTCGTACAGCAGGATCGGCTTCCCGAAGCTCGGGGCCTCGGCAAGTCTCACGTTCCGCGGGATGGCCGTCTTGAACATCCGGCCGCCGAAGTACTCCTGGGCCTCTTCCGCGACCTGGCGCGAGAGGTTCAACCGCGCGTCGTGCATCGTCAGCAGCACGCCGTCGATCGCGAGCCGTGGGTTGAAGTTACGCTGCACGAGCCGGACGGTGTTGAGCAGCTGGGAGAGCCCTTCGAGGGCGTAATACTCGCACTGGATGGGTATGATGACAGAGTCGGCCGCCGTAAGCATGTTGAGCGTCAACAGCCCCAGCGACGGGGGGCAGTCGATCAGGATGTAGTCGTAGGACCGCCGGATCCCCTCGAGCGCGCCGCGCATGATTGACTCGCGGTGGGCACGCGAAACCAGCTCGACCTCGGCGCCCACGAGGTCGCGCGATGCTGGTGCTACGTCCAGGAAAGGGAAGTGGACCGCGCGGCGGACGACATCCGCCAGCGGCCGGCCGTCGAGCAGGACCTCGTAGACGGTGAGTTGCAGCCCCTCGCGCTCCAGCCCCACGCCGCTGGTGGCGTTAGCCTGCGGGTCGGCGTCCACCAGCAGGGTGCGCTTCTCCGCGGCCGCGAGGGAGGCAGCCAGGTTGACGGCGGACGTCGTCTTGCCGACGCCGCCCTTCTGATTCGCGATCGCGATGACCCTGGCCATTGGGCGGGGGAATCTATCTGTTGCACGTGCAACGGGCTAGCGCACTTGCGGGCCGGGCGGGGGTGTTGCACGTGCAACGGGCGCCCCAGTCAGGGCGCCTGTTCCGGTCTATCCGGCCTAGATCAGACTGGCGCTCAGCTCTGCCTGGCCCACCGCCACAACTCCTTGAGGTTTGGCCGCTTGCCGTACATCAGGATCCCGATGCGGTAGACCCGGGCCGAGAGCCAGACGACCAGGGCGCTGGTGGCGGCACTGATGGCCAGCGACAGCGCGAGCTGGGAAGCCGGCACGTCGGATGTCGCCACGCGCACGGGCATAATGATCGGGGAAGAGAAGGGGATCATGGAGGTGGCGACCGCCAATTGACCGCCCGGCTGGGTGATGGCGGCAAAGGACACGAGCAGCGAGAAGATCAACAGCATCATCACAGGTTGTTGGGCCTGCTGTGCCTCCGAGTCCGCCGTCACGGTCGCCCCGACCACCGCGAACATCGCCGAGTACAGCAGGAAGCCGAGCACGAAGTACACGGCGATCACGACGAGCAGGCCAGCGCCGACGGCCGGCATCGTGACCGCGCTGATCTGCTCAGCCGACATGTGGAATGCCCCGAGGATCTGGGCGCGGAAGTGTATTGCAACGTACCCGGTCCAACCCCAGATACCGAACTGGAACAGGCCGACCGCACCGACCCCCATCACCTTCCCCACCATCAACTGAAACGGACGGAGGCTCGACACCAGCACTTCGATGATCCGCGTCTGCTTCTCCTCCAGGACGCTGCGCATTACGCTGACGCCGTAGAGCGCTATGATCATGTACAGAACTAAACCGACAACGTAGCCGAGGATGAACGTTGCGGTTCCAGACTCTCCACTCACGCCGTGCTTCGTGATTCGGACCGTCTGCAGTTCAATGGCGCTCTGCGCCTGTTGGACCACCGCCGGGTTCACGCCCTGGCGCATCAACCGCTCGGTCACCACGCCCGCACGCAGGACACCCTGCATGATCTCCATGTCCTTCAGCGACGACACGTTGCGGCCCCTGTACTCCGCGATACCCGACTCAACGGTGGCAGCAGAGACCGTCAGGAAGCCGTCGAGCGAGTCCGAGCGGACGGCACCCGTGAGCGAGTCACGCAGCGCATCACTCCGAGGCCCGCCTGACTGAGCCAAGGCGACCACGAAGCGCCCCGAACGTTCCAACTGAGTCTTCAGCCGCTCCGCGAAACCGCCCGCCCCTTCGTCCACCAGCACGATGTGATTGATTTCCCCCGACCTCATCATGAGAACGCTCGGCATCACCATCACTACGATCATGAACACGGGCCCGAGAATCGTTGAAACCAGGAACCACTTCGAGCGGACCCGCTCGAGGAACTCGCGCCGGATCACCGCCCAGACCTTACGCATGGGCCACCTCCGGCACCGCCGGGCTCACCGCGTCCGGACCCGCCTTGTCGAGGAAGATGCGGTTCAAGGACGGCTCGATCCGCTCGAAGCGCCGGATCCGGGCGCCCGTCTTCATCAGGCGCTCCAGCACCAGTTGCGGGTCGACCCCGTCCTTCAACTTCAGCTCGGCGAACACCCCCGAGTCGTCGGCCGCCGCCACCAGGTCGGCCACGGCGCGCATCGCCTCGCCGCTCGCCGCCGTGTCTTCGAAGGCCACGGCCACGTGAGTGCCGCCGTGCACGCGCTTCACCTCAGCCAGGCCGCCGTCCAGCACCTTCCGGCCCCGTGCGATGATGCACACGTGGTCGCAGATCTTCTCGGCAACGTCCATCTGATGGGTCGAGAAGATGATCGTCGCGCCGCTGCGCGAGAGGTGTACGATGATGTCCTTGAGCACCTGCTGGTTGATCGGATCGAGGCCGGCGAACGGCTCGTCCAGGATCAGGAGCTCGGGCTCGTGCAGCATGGTGCCGATGAACTGGACTTTCTGCTGCATGCCCTTGGACAGCTCCTCGACCTTGCGCGGCCCCCACTCCGCGAGATCCAGCCGGCGCAACCACTCGTCCGCCTTCGCGGCGCCGCGCGCGCGGTCCACACCCTTGGCCTCGGCGAGGAAAACGAGCATGTCCCGCACCCGCATCTTCCGATACAGCCCGCGCTCCTCGGGCAGATAGCCGATGCGCGCGCTGTGATGGCGCCCGCCCAGGCGGTCGCCGAACAGCTCGATCGTGCCGTCGTCCGGAATCGTGATGTTCATGATCATCCGGATCGTGGTGGTCTTGCCGGCGCCGTTGGGACCGAGGAGCCCGAAGACCACACCCTTCGGCACCCGCAGGGAGAGGCCCTCCACCGCGACGTGTCCGGCGAAGCGCTTCGCGATGCCGTCGACGGCGACAACGTTGGTTTCAGTCATGGCGTGAGCAGTCGGGCCAGGGTTTGGCCGAAGGCGGCCGCTGCTTCGGGGCCGCTGGCGGTGACGATCGTGCCGTCCAGCACGACCGGTTCCTCTACGTAGGTCGCGCCGCCGCGTTTCAGTTCCACGAGCGCGCGGTCGGCAGGGAAGGTGGTCGCGCGCTTGCCGGCGAGGATGCCGGCGCGCGCCAGCACCGGTGGCGAGAGACAGATGGCGCCGACCGGCTTGCCCGCGGCGTGGAATGACTTGACCATGGCACGCAGCGGTTCGGAGTCCCACAGGTGGGCCGGAGACCCGGCGCCCCCTGCCAGCGCCAGCGCGTCGTACGCCGCCGCGTCGGCCTGCTGCACCGTGCAGTCGACGATCACCTTGGCGCCGAGCATCCCGACGGCCGTGCCGCTCCTGGTCGAGGCCACCGTCACGGTCGCGCCATGCTGCTCGAGGACGCGCTTCGGCTCCAGCAGCTCCTCGTCGCGGAAGCGTTCGGGGGCGATGACGAACAGGATCTTGGCGGGCACGCGGGCCTCGGGGAACTTGCCGGAGAGGGAGAATAACAGCGCCGGCGCGCCGGGGCGACTCAGGGCTCGGGTCTGGCGCTCTCCTCCAAAGCGTTCCAGCCGAGCAGCGCGCACTTGACCCGCACCGGGAACTTGGCGACGCCCGCGAGGGCGCGCGCTTCGCCCAACGACTTGTCCCGCGCGGCCTCGGCGGAGCCGTGCAGCATCTCGCTGAACCGCACGGCGAGCGCGCGCGCCTCCGCCAGCTTCTTGCCCTTGATGAGCTGTGTCATCATCGAGGCCGATGCCTGGCTGATCGAGCAGCCGCGGCCGGAGAAGCGGACGTCGGCGATGGTCTCGCCATCGAGCAGGAGGTCCAGCTCCAGCTCGTCGCCGCAGGTCGGATTGGAAAGCGCGACCCGCCGCGTGTACGCCTCGAGGCTCCCCTGGTTCCGCGGGCGCCGGTAGTGGTCCAGGATCAACTCCTGGTACAACTCGGTGAGGCCGGGTGCGTCGCCGTCAGGCATGGGCGTAGCCGAAGAGCGTGCGCGCTTTCTCGAGCGCCGCCACCAGGGCGTCCACGTCGTCGCGCGTGTTGTACACGTAGAACGTGGCGCGCGCCGTCGCCGCGACGTCGAGCCGCCGCATCAACGGCTGCGCGCAGTGGTGTCCGGCGCGGATCGCGACACCCTCGCTGTCGACGATCGTCGCGAGGTCGTGCGGGTGAATGTCCCCCAGCGTGAACGACACCACGCCGGCGCGCTCGCCCGCCGGACCGTAGAGCGTCAGGTCGTCGATCGCGGCCAGTCGCTCCAGCGCATACCGCGCCAGCGCCCGCTCGTGCGCCGCCACCTCGTCCATCCCCAGCCCGTCGAGGTAGCGGATCGCTGCGCCGAGTCCGACCGCTCCTTCTACGTTGGGCGTGCCCGCCTCGAACTTGTGCGGCAGCGGCGCGTAGGTCGCCGACGTGTCGTGCACGGTCCGGATCATCTCGCCCCCGCCGTGGTACGGCGGCATCGCATCGAGCAACGCCGGTTTGCCGATCAGCGCTCCGATGCCCATCGGCGCCAGCATCTTGTGACCCGAGAAGACGTAGAAGTCCGCGTCCAGCGCCGCCACGTCAACCTTCAGGTGCGGGACGGCCTGCGCCCCGTCGACCAGCACCACGGCGCCCGCGTCGTGCGCGAGACGCGTCAGCTCGGCAACCGGATTGATGGTGCCAAGCACGTTCGATACGTGGGTGAACGTCACGATCTTCGGCCCGCGTTCGAGCGCCCGGCGGAAGTCGGCCAGGTCGATCTGCCAGTCCCGGGTCAGCTCCACCATCACGAGCCGCGCCTCGCGGGCTTCGGCCAGCAGCTGCCAGGGGACCAGGTTGGAGTGGTGCTCCATCGCCGTGACGACGATCGTGTCGCCCTTCTGCACCCGCACCCGGCCGAGCGACGAGGCGACCAGGTTGATCGCTTCCGTCGTGCCCCGGACGAAGATGACGCCGCTGGGATCCGGTGCGCCCACGAATGCGGCCACCTCGGAGCGGACCGCTTCGTAGGCCTCCGTCGCGCGGACCGCGAGCTCGTACGCCCCGCGGTGCACGTTCGCGTTCAGCCGGCCGTAGTACTCCGCGATCGCCTCGATGACCTGACGGGGCTTCTGCGTCGTCGCCGCGGAGTCGAGGTAGACCAGGCGGTGGCCGTGGACCTCCCGCCCGAGGATCGGAAAGTCCGAGCGCACGTCACGCATTCAGTCCGCCCTGCGCGGCGCTTGGCCGCGACGATCGAGCCACATCACAAAGTTGCTCATCGATTCCAACCAGTCCCCGCCGCGCCGCGGGTGGCGAGCCGCTCCCGCAGCATCGTCTCCAGCCGCTCCCGCATGCCCGCATGCTGCAATCGCCCGAGAATCTCCGCACCGAAGCCGTACACCAGCAGCGCCCGCGCCTCGGCCGGCGCGATGCCCCGACTCTGCAGATAGAACAGCTCCTTGGGGTCGAGCGGTCCCAGCGTGGCGCCGTGCGTGCATTTGACGTCGTCGGCGTAGATCTCGAGCTGCGGCTGGCTGTCGGCGCGCGCTTCCTCCGACAGCACCAGATTGTGGTTGGTCTGTTTCGAATCGGTGCGCTGCGCACCGGGCCGGACGATGATCCGCCCGTTGAACACGCCGCGCGCGCTGTCGCCCAGCACTCCGTTGAAGTACTCGTGGCTCCGGCAGTCGGGCCTCGCGTGGTCGATCACCGTGTGGTGGTCGGCGTGCTGCCGGCCGCCGAGCAGGTACAGCCCGTTGAGCAGCAGCTCCGCCCCGGGCCCGTCGAGCACGTTCGTGATGTCGTGCCGCGCCAGCGCCCCACCGAAGGCGAGCGGATGGATGCGCACCTCGCTGTCGCGTCCCTGCGTGGTGTGCAACCTCGCCACGTGGTACGCGCCGGCGCCTTCCTGTTGCAGCCGGATCAACTCAAGGCGCGCCCGGTCCCCGACCACGGCCTCGGTGACCTGGTTGGTCCAGTAGGTCGCGTCGTCGCCCAGGTAGTGCTCGACGACCGTCGCCTGGGCCCCTTCGTCCACGATCAGCAGCACCCGGGTGTGCGCCACCGCCGGCGCGCTCCCGGGCGCCGAGCCGAAGATCAGGTGCACCGGCTCCTGGAGCACCAGGCCGCGCGGCACATGGACGAACGCACCGTCCCGGATGAATGCGGTGTTGAGCGCGGTGAAGGCGCTCTGCGTGAAGTCGGCGTGCCGGGCGAGGTGCCGCTCGACCAGGCTCGCTTCCTCGCCGAGCAGTGCGGCCGCGAGGCTCCCGACCCGCACCCCGGCTGGCAGGCCGGCGAGGGCGGAGCGCTCCGCGTCCAACCGCCCGTTCACGAACACGAGCCGGGTCGCCGCGCCGGGGGACGCGGGCGCTCCCATGGACCCGCTCGCCGGCGCCAGGACGAACGGAGTCTCCACCAGAGGGGTCACGTTGGTGAACCGCCACTCCTCCTGCCGCGTGGTGGGAAAGCCCAGTTCGCCGAATCGCGCGATCGCCGCCGCACGGGTCTCACGCAGCCACGCCGGCGCCGCGCCGCCTCCGTTGGCGGCAAACGACTCGAACTGCGCCACGAACCGCTGGACTGCGTCCGCCGATTGGGTCACGAGCCCGGAGCCCATCGGCTCAGACCGCCGCCTCGGCGTGCACCCAGTCATAGCCGCGCGCCTCCAGCTCGAGCGCCAGCTCCTTGCCCCCCGACAGCACGATCCGCCCGGCGCTCAACACGTGGACGAAGTCCGGCGTGATGTAGTTGAGGATCCGCTGGTAGTGGGTGACGACCACCGTAGCGTTGTCCGGCCGCCGCAGCTTGTCCACCGCGCCCGCCACGGTCCGCAGCGCGTCGATGTCCAGTCCGGAATCGGTCTCGTCGAGGATCGCCAGCTTCGGCTCCAAGACCGCCATCTGCAGGATCTCGTTGCGCTTCTTCTCGCCACCCGAGAAACCGTCGTTCACCGGCCGGTTCATCAGGCTGTCATCGGATTCGATGGAACGCAGCTTCTCGGCCAGCAGGTCGATGAACTCCAGCGGATCGAGCTCCGGCAGGCCCCGGTGCTTGCGCACCGCGTTCAGCGCGGAGCGCAGGAAGTACGCGTTGGTGATGCCGCGGATCGCGACCGGATACTGGAAAGCAAGGAACACTCCCTCGCGCGCCCGCTCCTCCGGGTTCAGCTCCAGCAGGTCCTTCCCCTCGTACCGGATCGAGCCCCCGGTGACGGCGTAGGCCGGGTGGCCGGCGAGCACCTGCGCGAGCGTGCTCTTGCCGGAGCCGTTCGGCCCCATGATCGCATGCACCTCGCCGGGGTTCACCACCAGGTCGATGCCGCGGAGGATCTCCTTGCCTTCGACCGAGGCATGGAGATTCGTGATCTCGAGCATGGGGGTTCCGGTCGCCGGACTCATCCGACGCTGCCCTCAAGGCTGATGCCGAGCAGGCGCTGCGCCTCGACCGCGAACTCCATCGGCAGCTCGCGGAACACTTCCTTACAGAATCCGTTCACGATCATGCTCGTTGCGTCCTCGGCCGACAGCCCGCGCTGCCGGCAATAGAAGATCTGGTCTTCCCCGATCTTCGACGTGGAGGCCTCGTGCTCCATGATCGCCGTGCTGTTGCGCACGTCGATGTAGGGGAAGGTGTGGGCCCCACACTGGTCCCCGATCAGCATCGAGTCGCACTGCGAGTAGTTGCGTGCGCCCGTCGCGCCCTTCAGGATGGTGACCTGCCCGCGGTAGGTGTTCTGGCCGTGTCCCGCCGAAATGCCCTTCGACACGATCGTGCTGCGCGTGTTCTTCCCGATGTGAATCATCTTGGTGCCGGTGTCCGCCTGCTGGCGGTTGTTGGTCACGGCCACCGAGTAGAACTCCCCGATCGAGTTGTCGCCCTGCAGCAGGCAGCCGGGGTACTTCCAGGTGATCGCGGACCCCGTCTCCACCTGCGTCCAGGAGATCTTCGAGTTCCGCCCCGCGCACTTGCCCCGCTTGGTCACGAAGTTGTAGATGCCGCCGCGCCCCTGCTCGTCACCCGGGTACCAATTCTGCACGGTCGAGTACTTGATCTGCGCGTCGTCGTGCGCAACGAGTTCGACCACCGCGGCGTGCAGCTGGTTCGCGTCCCGCATGGGCGCCGAGCACCCCTCGAGGTAGCTGACGTAGCTCCCCTCATCCGCGATGATGAGCGTTCGCTCGAACTGCCCCGACGCCGCCGCGTTGATGCGGAAATAGGTGGACAGCTCCAGCGGGCACCGCACGCCCTTCGGGATGTAGGCGAAGGACCCGTCGGTGAAGACCGCCGAATTCAGGGCGGCGAAGAAATTGTCGTTGGTGGGAACCACCGTGCCGAGGTACCGCTCGATCAACTCGGGGTGGTCGCGCACCGCCTCCGAGAACGGACAGAAGATGATGCCCTGCTGGGCCAGCGTCGCCTTGAAGGTCGTGGCCACCGAAACGCTGTCGAACACCGCGTCCACCGCGACGCCCGACAGCCGCTTCTGCTCGGACAGGGGAATCCCCAGCTTCGCGAACGTCTCGATCAGCTTCGGGTCCACCTGCTCGAGGCTGTCGAGCGACTTGGCCTGCCTGGGCGCCGCGTAGTAGACAATGGCCTGATAGTCGATGGGCGGATACTTCACGTTCGCCCAGGTCGGCTCCTTCATCGTCACCCAGTGCCGGAAGGCCTTGAGGCGCCATTCCAGCATGAACGCCGGCTCGCCCTTCTTCGCCGAGATCACCCGGATGATGTCCTCGTTGAGCCCCGCCGGTACGTTGTCCGACTCGATGTCGGTGACGAATCCGTACTTGTACGGCTGCAGAACCTGCGTCTCGATGGACGTCACGGCTGCTCCTGCGGCTGCGGGGTCGCGTCATATCCCGCACCCGCCACGTCCGGCGTGATCGAGTATTCACACGAATTGGAACCTTCCGTGATGTGCGTGCGGCGCTCGACCTGGGCCGCCAGGACTTCGGTCAGGAACCGCCGCTCCGCCGCGCACACCTCGGGATACCGCTGCGCCACGGCGCGGATGGCGCAGTTGTGCTCGGCCAGCCGGATGGTCCCCTCGCTCGTGTCCCACTCCGCCATGTAGCCCTCTTCCGAGAGCAGGCGCACCAGCCGTTGCAGGCGCATCTCGACCGGCTGATCTGCCAACTCCGTCTTGAGCGCCTCCGCGCGCGCGCGAAACTGGTCGAGGAACAGGCGGCTGATCTCTCCGCGGCCTGCCTTATCCTCGATGTGCCGCAGCAACCCCGTGAGCGCGTCCTCGTAGCGGTTGGGAAACATGGCCTCACCGTGCCCGGTCAACTGGTAGACGAAGACAGGTGCGCCCATCCCGCGCTGCTCGCGGCCATAGTTGATAGAGCCCTCGAGTTCAAGCTCCTTCAAGTGACGGCGAACAGCGTTCACAGAGACGTTGAATGTGACGCTAAGTTCTTTTGCAGTAACTGGTTGAGACTTCTTGATCTCGAGCAGAATCTGAGCCCGAAGGCCCCGGTGTCCCGAGATGGCTGGCTTTGAGAATGTCATAGGCAGTTACCTCACTTCACCAATACTTTTGTTAGCGAAGTAAGGTAACTCTAGAAAAGGTAGGGGCGCAACACCGTGTCGGCGTCCGGCCCAAGTGCTGCCAGGATGTCGTCGAGTGTGATCCAGTCGTCGCGGTGATCGCTGGCGAGCATCATCATGGCTTCCCGGAACCGGGCTTCTCCCGCCGCCCGCCGGGCGGCCTCGATTGCGGCGACCCCCTTCGACCGCAACAGGTCGACACTCGTCTCGGACGCCGGGACCAGGCTGAGCGGTGCGTCGAGGCTCCGGGGTAGGGCACGCCACGCGGCTTCCGCCTCGCGCACGAGCCGCTGGCGGACCGTGTCGCCCTGAAGCACTCCCTCTGCGGCGATGGCGGCCCACGCCGGGAAGCTCTCGAGAATCCACGCTGAGCCAGCTCCGGCGGGCGCCGCCGAGTTTCCCCACCACGTACGTGCCGCCTCTCGCGCCAGGACGACGAACGCCGGCAGCGGCGGAGCTCCGTGCATCGAATCCGGCGATGGTGGTGTGGGGCCCGTCAGGTGCCCGATCAGGAGGAGGCCGGTGAACCCGCGCACGTCGGGGAGATCGGTGGCGGCGACGTTGATTTCGTCGATCGGCAGGCGGCCGAAGGCCCGGCCGCAGAAGCTCCACGCCGCCTGGATGGAAGCCGCCAGTGAGTCGATGGCCGGACTCGATGGGGAATCGGCAGGCGTGAGCCATACCGACACGACGACCCCTTGTTCGCGACGGGTCCACACCCGGTACGGCCCGAGGGCGAAGGCCGCCACGGCGGGAGCCACATCAACGGTCCGCCAGGTCATCCGGCGGCGGCCCAGAGACGCGACGTCGGACGTCAGGCGGCCCTGGGCCACGGCGCGCCACTCCCGGGGCAGGTCGAAGCTGAGCGTGATCCGGGCTCGGGGCTGCTGCACGGCCTGCCCCGCCGAATCGAGCACCGGTTGCACCCTCGGCAGCCAATCCGTCGCGAAGTACGCGCCGGCGCGCGTGATGCCCAGTAGTTGTGCCGGCAGCGGCCGGTCTCCGCCCTCGGCGCGGTAGAAGACCGTGAGCGAGGTGGCTTCTTGTGGCTGGATGGCGCCCGGCAACCGGACCCACGACACGCTTCCGCGCGTGCGAAGGGAGAGGTTCCCGGTGACGCCGCGGACGCTGTCGAGTGTGAGGGCTGGCCAGAGCCAGATGGCCACCGAATCGGCGGGCAGCGCGCTGGTGTCTACGAGGTCCAGGCGGACGGCGATATCGGCGCGCGACTCTTGCTCATCGTAGCGCACCAGTGCGTCATAGGCGGACGCCTCCCACGGCGATCGAGGCACCACGCCCGCCGCGGCGACGCTGTCCGCCAGAGCGGGCGGACTCACCCGCTGGGGCGCCGGCGCACCGCGGATCCTGAGTCCGCCAATGACTCGCCGATACCCGGCGGCGATCGAGTCGCGCGGCAGGCCGCGCGGATAGCGAAGGCGCAGGATGATGAGATCGCTGTCCCGGGCGATCGCGTATTCTTCCACGTCGAGGGCCACGTGGTTAATGGCGCCGCTCATCAGCGTCCGGATGGCGGGCAAGCCATCAACGGAGAGCGAGTCCTGGGAAAGGAGCACGTACGTGCGTCCCAGCTGGCGCCGCCAAATGGTGGTCGCCAACTGATCGGCGACCTGCCGTAGTGCGACCGGGGCGGGGAAGGTCGCGAGAATCAGCGCGCCCCACAGTTGATCCCGCAGCAGCGCGGCACGAGGATGGAAGATGACGGTGGTGGTCTGCGGGCCCACCCCGGGTTCGAATACCCAGTCGTCGAAGGGGCGGGGGATCAAAACCCCGTACGCCTCGTTCGCGTAGACCGGGGCGTCGAGAGTCGTCGTGTCCTGCGGGGCCGGAACGCCGGCCAGCAGGGCCAGCACAATCCCGAGCATGGCTCGATCCTACAAGTCGGAGCGAAACCGCGCTACATTGGCGGGCCCATGTTTCTGCTCCTCCCCTTCCTCCTAGGCATCGCCGTCGGCGCTCTCTATTGCGCGCCCGTCGGGCCCGTGAACATCGAGATCGTCCGGCGCGGCCTCACGGTCGGCTTCGTGGCAGCCTTCCTGGTCGCCCTCGGCGCGGTCATCGGCGACTCCTTCTGGGCGGCCGTCGGGATCCTGGGCTCGGGGCTCCTGATGGAGTCGCTGCCCATCCGGGTGGGGGTCGGCTTCACCGGGGTCGTCATATTGTTGTTCCTCTCGTGGAGCGCCTACCGCGCGTCCGCGAAGATCCCCGACTACCGACTGGCGGAGCCGCCCCGCAAGCGAATCGGCTTCCTGGTGGGCGCGGCGCTCTCGATGGCCAACCCGTTCGCCGTGTTCTTCTGGCTGTGGCTGGCCGCGTCCGGCGCGATGGCGAGCGTCGGAGTCGACAGCAGCCACCACATTGCCCGGATGTGGTTCTTCACGGGGCTGGTGGCCGGGGCGATCCTCTATGGGCTCGCGCTTTCGGGCGTGGTCGCCTGGAGCCGCCGCTTCGTTTCCGCCCACGTGATGAGGAAGATCAACATCGGTGCCGCCATCGGGCTTCTCGCACTCGCCGTGGTGATGACCTTCCGGGTTCTCAGGCTCGTCAGAAGAATGTGACGTCGCCGTCCCCCGTGCCCGCCCTCCCCGATTCGCCTGCACCGCCGCTCCTCGCCCTGAGCGGAGTCACGAAGCGTTTCCCGGGCGTGGTCGCGCTGGATGCGGTGGATCTCGCCGTACATGCGGGCCGCGTGCACGCGCTGGTCGGGGAGAACGGAGCCGGCAAGTCCACGCTTCTCAAGATCGTCGCGGGCGCGTACCGACCCGACGCCGGCTCCGTCGCGCTGGACGGGCGGCCGGTGAGCTTCTCGGCGCCGCGCGACGCGCTGGGCGTCGGGATCACCGTTATCTACCAGGAGCTTTCGCTCGTCCCGCAGCTCGGGGCGGACGCCAACATCTTCCTCGGAATGGAACCGGTGCGGCACGGGGTGCTGGACCGGCGGGCCGCCGCCGCGCGCGCCCGTGAGGCGCTGCAGACACTCGGCGCCGACTTCGACCCGGGGACGCTGGCGGCCGAGCTGTCGGTCGCCGAGCAGCAATTGGTCGAGCTGGCTCGCGCCCTGGCCCGCGACGCGCGACTGATCGCCCTGGACGAGCCGACCGCCGCCCTCTCCCACCTCGAGACGGAGCGACTGTTCGAGCAGATCCGGCGGCTGTGTGCGCGCGGCATCGCGGTGATCTTCGTGTCGCATCGGCTGGAAGAGGTCCGGCGCATCGCCGACGAGATCACCGTGTTGCGGGATGGCCGGCGGGTCTTCACTGGACCCGCGGCCGACGTCGACGACGCCGGCCTGATCCGCCACATGGTGGGCCGCGACGTCGAGTACGCCCGCCTGCCGTCCGCCGTTCCCTCCTCGGGTGAGCCGCTGCTGGAAGCGCGGGGGCTGGGGAAGGGACGTGATTTCTCGCATGTCTCGTTGCTGGTCAGGCGTGGCGAGATCGTCGGCCTCGCCGGGCTGGTCGGCGCCGGAAGGACGGAGGTGGCTCGCTGTATCGCGGGAGCAGACACGCTGGACGTGGGAACCATGACCCTGGGCGGCGCGCCGTACCGGCCTTCCTCGCCACGGGACGCGATTGCACGCGGTGTCGTCTATCTGCCGGAAGATCGAAAGACCCAGGGCCTGGTGCTCGGGATGAGCGTCCGCGAGAACGTGACGCTCGCGACATTGCGGGAATTCTCGAGGTTCGGCGTCATCCGGCTGCGTGCCGAGCGGGCGGCCGCCTCCCGGCAGACCGGCGCCGTAGAGCTACGCCCGCCCGAGATCGAGCGTGAAACAGGTACGTTGTCCGGGGGCAACCAGCAGAAGGTCGTGCTGGCGAAGTGGCTGCTGGCGGACGCCGACCTGCTGATCTTCGACGAGCCGACCCGCGGTGTGGACGTGGCGACCAAGGCCGAGCTGCACCGCCTCATCCGCGCGCTGGCCGACGCCGACAAGGCCGTGCTGGTGATCTCGTCGGAGCTGCCTGAGGTCCTGGCGCTCGCCGACCGCATCGTGGTGATGCGGGAGGGCGGCGTGGCGGGAGAGCTCGCCGCTGCCGAGGCCACCGCCGAGCGCGTGCTCGCGCTCGCGCTACCGGCGTCGCACGCCGCATGAAGGCCCCGCGCGCGGCCCGGTTCGGCGTCCCGTTCGTCCTGGCCGGGCTGGTGCTGGTGGCGGGCGTGCTGATTCCGGGCTTCATGAGCCGCGCCAACCTGACGACCATCCTGCTGCACGTCTCCATCAACGGCATCATCGCCCTCGGCTCGACGTTCGTCATCATCACCGCGGGCATCGACCTGTCGGTCGGCTCTGTCGTCGGGCTCGCCGGCGTACTCACGGCCGCCACGCTGACCAGCGGAGAGGTGCTGCGGCTCCTCGGTCCGGCCGGAGCGGCGCTGGCCGCGGGCGTCGTGGGGATCGCCGCCGGGGCTGCGGTAGGCCTGCTCAACGGCAGCGTCGTTGCCCGGCTCGGCGTCGCCCCGTTCATTGTCACCCTGGCCACGATGACCGCAGCGCGTGGCGCGGCGCGTCTGGTGACCGGAGGCGTGCCCGTCGGCTTCCCCGACCCCGGCGACCCGCTGTACGGCGGGAAGGTCGCAGCGCTCGACGCGCTCCACACCCTGGGCGGCGGCCGGATCCCTGTGCCCGGGCTGCCCACCGGATTCCCGGTCCCGGCGCTGGTGATGCTCGCCCTGGTCGCCGTCGGCGCCTTCGTGCTCGCGCGCACGCGGTTCGGACGCCACGTCTACGCGGTCGGTGGCAACGAGGAAGCATCCCGCCTCTCGGGGGTCGCCGTCGCCAGGATCAAGCTCGGCACGTACGCCATTTCCGGGGGCTGCGCCGGACTCGCCGCCGTCCTGCTGGTGGGCCAACTGCGAAGCGGCGGCCCGGATGCCGGCATGTTGTACGAGCTCAACGCGATCGCGGCCGCGGTTATTGGTGGCACGTCGCTGTTCGGCGGCATCGGCACCGCGTGGGGTGCGCTGACGGGCGCGTTGCTGATCGGCGTCCTGAACAACGGGCTCGACTTGCTGGGCGTGCAGTCCTTCTGGCAGGAGATCGCCAAGGGCGTGATCATTCTCCTGGCGGTGCTGTTCGACGTGTGGATGAAGCGCGCGGACGCCCGCCGCCGCGCGAGGGTCGGCCGAACCTAGGCGAAGCATCCGGAGGAGAATCCGATGCCCCGACGTCTGAAGCACACGGCATATGCGGTTGTGGCGGGGCTGCTCGTGAGCGCTTCGCTCCGCGCGCAGGACCTGCCCATCAGGCGCTGGCTGGTGCGCGGCCCCGTAAAGGCCACGGCCGGTCCGTTGCAGGACTACCTCGGCGGCGAGGCCGCCGTCCTCCCCGATTCCAGCGACGTTATCGCCGGCGGCCCCTTCCTTCCGGCCGACGCGGATTCCCTGGGTGGGATCGATCTCAATCGGTTGTTCACCGGCTCGACCGACGGAACCGCCGCCTACGCTCACGCCTATGTGTTCTCTCCCGAGGACCGTACCGTCCTGCTCGTGATGGCCAGCGACGACGATCTCGCGGCGTGGCTCAACGGGCAGCGTGTCTGGGAGCACGTGATCGCCCGCGGAATGACGTCCGGAAGCGACACGGTCGCCGTGCGCCTCGCCGCGGGCTGGAACAGCCTGCTGCTCAAGGCCGTCAACCGCAGCGGCGGCTTCGGCGTGCTCGGTCGCCTCGCGCGCGCGCCAGGCGAGCCCGCGCTCGATGGCATCCGCTACCAGTGCCGGCGTCCTGCGGAGGTGCGCTCCCACAACTACCCGGCGCAGACGATCACCGCGTCCACGCTCCGTGTGAACGGCCTGCTCGAGTGGAACCGCTCTCGGCTCGAGGTTCCGACCACCTTCGCCATCACGATCTGGGGACGGGACAGTCTGCCCGGCGCCACCACCCGGGTGACGCAGGATTCCCTGAGCTGGTCGGCCGAATCGCTGACCGCGCTCCCGCCCGGCGTGCCGCGAACCGTGAGCTTCCGGCCGGGCTTCGACGAATTGCGGCGGGCGGCGCTGGGGATCTCCCCCCTGGCCGTAACCGTGACGTCGGCCGGCACCGCGCAACGCGCGACCCTGCCCGTGGACCCCGACTGGCTCCTCCGGACCTGGGGCGGACGCCTCACGACGGGAACGTGGGTGACCGATTCCTCCGCCGAGGCACGGCGGGCCCAGGTGAGGTTCGCCGTGCCGCCGGCGCTCGCCGGCCGGGCCGTGGATTTGCTGGTGGCCCAGTTCGGTCCGCGCGCCCGATATCAAGTCAATGGCAAAACCGGCGCGTGGCGGGACGGCGCGCTCCAATTGTGCGCGCCGTGTCGTGTGGGAGACACGCTCGCCGTCCTGATTCGCCTCGAGCCTGGTCGTCCCTGGTGGACCTTCCCTGAGGCACAGGTGCGCGAGATCGGGTACGCCGAGTACGCGGACGGGTACGGTTACGCACAGGAACTGACTGGACACAGCCCCGCCATCGCGCGGCCCGACGCCCACGAATGGCTCGCCGCGCTGGAGAGCGCGGACCCCTCGCTCTACCCGGCGCTGCTGGACCGGTACGCCGCAGCCTACGCGCCGCTCGCCGCGCAGATCCGCCAGGACACGCTGCATCTGGTGGGCAACTCGCACATCGACGCGGCGTGGCTGTGGCCGTGGAGCGAGACGTCCAGCGACGTCATCCCGAACACCTGGCGCACTTCGCTCAAGCTCGCGGCGATGTTCCCCGGGTACGTCTTCGCCGGGAGTGCCGCGGTCTACTACGATGCGATGGACCGCCTCTTCCCGACGCTTGCGGATTCGCTGCGCGCCGCGGTCGACGCCGGCCAATGGGCCATCGTCGGCGGATGGTGGCTGGAGCCTGACCAGAACATCCCCTCCGGCGAATCACTCGCCCGCCAGGGGCTGTACGGGCAACGCTACTTTCAGCGCCGCTACGGCCGCCGCGCGAAAGTGGGCTGGACCCCGGACTCGTTCGGGTACCCGTGGACGCTGCCGCAGATCTACCGGCAGGCGGGCCTCGACTACTTCGTCACCCAGAAGATCCGCTGGAACGACTCGACCTCGCTGCCCTACGACGCGTTCTGGTGGGAAGGCCGTGACGGAACGCGGTTGTTCACCTACAACCCGTTCGGCTACGACCACGACCTGGCGCCCGGACAGCTGATCCGGGACCGGCTCGACGACCTCCGGCGCAACGCCGGAATCCACCAGCAGATCGTGCTCTACGGCGTGGGGGACCACGGTGGTGGCCCCACGATCGAGATGCTGGAGCGCGCCGAGCGACTGCGGCGGGTCCCGACCTTCCCCGTGATGCAGTACGACAACCCGGATCATGCGTTGGCCACGGTGCGCTCGTCGCAGCCCGACTCGACATTCCCCGTCTGGAGGGACGAACTGTATCTCGAGAAGCACCGCGGGACCTACACGACGCAGGCCCGCCAGAAGTGGTCGGCGCGCCATAGTGAGACCGAGCTGCGGATCGCGGAGGCGCTCGCCGCCGTGGATACGGCCGCCTACCCGCGCGCGCAGCTCGAGGGCGTGTGGCACCGGGTGCTGTTCAACGAATTCCACGACGTCCTTCCCGGTTCCGGTATCCACCAGATCTACCTCGACGCCAACGCGCAGTACGACAGCGCGTGGGCGACGCTGGACACGATGACCCAGGGCGGCTTCGCCGACCTTCGCTCCCGGATGGACACGCGCGGCGCTCCCCGCGGCACGGTCCCCGTCGTGGCGTTCAACGCGCTGACCTGGGCGCGCAGCGCGCCGGTGCGCGTGGCCCTGCGCGGCGGCGACACCGTGACCGTTCTCGCCCACGACGTGCCGGCGCTGGGCGCCCGGGTGTACTACGTGCGGCCCCGCTCGGCTGCGATAGCCAGCCGTCTCCCGGCGCCGACCGTGGGCCCGACCTGGCTCGAGAACGCGTACCTGCGCATCGAGGTGGACACGGCGACCGGCGCCGTCACCCGGGTGTTCGACAAGCGCAACCATCGCGACGCGCTCGCCCCCGGCGGCCGCGCCAACGTCTTCCAAGTCTTCGGCGACGTGCCGCGCGAGTGGGATGCCTGGGACATCGGCTACACCGGCGAGCAGTGGGAGGTGACCGAAACGAGCGGCCTGGAGCGGCACGCCGGCGCGGATCAGGCGCGCATCAGCTTCACGCGGCGGTGGGGGCACTCGACCTTCAGGCAGACGCTCGTCCTCGGCCGCGAGACGCCGTTCCTCGATGTGGTCAACGATGTGGGGTGGCACGAGACGCATAAACTCCTCAAGGTCGCCGTCACCCTCGGCGTGAGCCCCGACTCGGCTACCTACGAGATCCCCTACGGCACCATCGGACGGTCCTGCCGCCCGCGGACACAGGCGGAACGGGCGAAGTACGAGGTCTCGGGCCAGCGCTGGGCCGACCTGTCCGATTCCAGCTACGGTGTGAGCGTGCTCAACGACAGCAAGTACGGCTGGGACTGTCACGGGAACGTGCTGCGTCTCTCCCTCCTTCGCTCGCCGCTCTGGCCGGACTCGCTGGCCGACCGCGGGACCCACCATTTCCGGTTTGCGATCTACCCGCACGCCGGCGACTGGCGGGCCGCACACACCGAGCGACTGGCGGCCGAGTACAACACGCCGCTCCTGGCCGCCAGCGAAGCGGCGCACGTCGGCGCCTTGGGCCACCAGACGTCGTTCGCCTCGGTGGACGCTTCCGGCGTGGAGTTGACGTGGATGAAGCGGGCCGAGGATTCGGACGCCCTCGTCCTGAGGCTCGTGGAGTGGAATGGCCGCCCGGCCACGGCCATCGTGACACTGCGCCCGATGATTCGCTCGGCGCACAGGAGCAACTTCCTCGAGGATCCCGGCGACCCGCTGCCGGTGACGGCCCACACGATTCGCGTGCCGCTGCGGCCCTTCGAGATTGCCACCGTGGTGGCGGAGACAGCCCCGTGATGAGAGGAGATGGTGCCGTGTCGCGCCTGACCGCCATACGCTTGTCCCGCCAGCTCTCCGCCGCAGCCCTGGCACTGGTCGGGGTGCTGACGGCCGCCGGGTGCGCGAAGCAGGCCGCGCACACGCGACCGCAGGTGGGCGTCACGCTGCTCACCGAAGCGCACGTCTTCTACCAGGACCTGAAGAAGGGCCTCCTCAAGGCCGCTGACAGCCTGGGGATGGACCTCCACATCGTCGCTGGCGAGTGGGACCTCGCCCGGCAGACGGCCCAAGTGGAGAACTTCGTCACGCAGAAGATGGATGCCATCATCATCGCCCCCGTGGACTCGCGTGGCATCGTCTCGGCCGTCGAGGAGGCGAACCGCGCCGGCATCCCGGTCTTTACCGCCGACATCGCGTCCGCAGGCGGCAAAGTCAGCGCCCACGTTGCCTCCGACAATGCGCAGGGTGGGCGCCTGGTCGGCGAGTACCTCGCGGCACAGCTGAAGGGGAAGGGCAACGTCGCCATCCTCGACCAACCGACGCTGGTCAGTGTGATCGACCGCGTGCGCGGCTTTCGCGAGGCGATCGCCCGTTACCCGGGCATCCATGTCGTCGCAGCGCCGGCCGTCGAGCGCGGGCTCAGGGATGTCGCCAAGAACAAGATGGACAACCTGCTCCAGTCGCATCCCGATCTGGTCGGGGTCTTCGGCAGCAACGACGACTGCGCCCTCGGTGCCCTGGCATCGGTCCGCGCCGCCGGCCGAAGCAACATTGTGATCGTCGGCTTCGACGCGATACCGGAGGCCCGGGCGGCGATCAGCGAGGGAAGCCCGCTCAAGGCCGACGCCATTCAGTACCCCGAAGTGATCGGGCGCCGGACGATGGAGACCGTCTACCGCGTGCTGCACGGCGAGCAGGTTCCGGCGCTGGTCGCCGTGCCGGTGGGGATCGTGGATCGGGACTCGCTGATACGGGGCGCACAGGCGCACTGACGCACAGTGGTGGTCGGGTGCCCAGCTGTGCGCCTGTGCCTCCGTGCGCCCATCCCCACGGACGCTTGTCGGGAATCGGGGATCGGCCTATACTGCTCTTCATGACAGGGGTGCCCGCCGCGTCGGGCTGAGATCAGACCCTTTGAACCTGACCCGGTTTGGACCGGCGTAGGGAGTCACCTCCAGGTCAAAGACGCTTCTCGCTTGGGCCCCTGCCAGGCGGGAGGCGTTTTCCATTGGCCAACCGGAGCAGCCGATGAGCGAGTGTGCCACCCAGATGTTCTACGCCCGCCGAGGCGACGTCACTCCGGCGATGCGGCGCGTCGCCGAACGTGAGGCGCTCGATCCCGAGCTGGTCCGGAGCGAGGTGGCCCGGGGCCGCCTGATCATCCCCGCCAACACGCACCATCTCGCGGGCCGTCTCGACCCGATGGGGATCGGCACGGTGGCCGGGGTGAAGATCAACGCCAACATCGGCAACTCGTCCGTGACTTCGGACGTGGACGGGGAGCTGGAGAAGCTCCACTTCGCCGTGCACTTCGGCGCCGACACGGTGATGGACCTTTCCACCGGCGGCGAGATCGACGCGATCCGCGATGCGATCATCGCGGCCAGTCCGGTGCCGATCGGCACGGTCCCGATCTACCAGGTGATCCAGCAGGTCGAGGACGTCGCCGACATCACCCCGCAGATGCTGCTCGACAACATCGAGCACCAGGCCCGGCAGGGCGTGGACTACATCACCGTGCACTGCGGCATCCTCCGCGAGCACGTGAACCTCGCGATGGGGCGCGTCACCGGCATCGTGAGTCGGGGCGGCGCCCTCCTGGCCGCATGGATGGTGCAACGGCGGGAGCAAAACCCGCTCTACACGCACTTCGACGAGTTGCTCGAGATCGCCCGCGCCCACGACGTCTCGCTGTCGTTGGGCGACGGCCTCAGGCCTGGCTCCCTGGCCGACGCTTCGGACCGCGCCCAGTTCGCGGAGCTGGAAACGCTGGGCGCGTTGACCGTGCGGGCCTGGGAGCGGGACGTCCAGGTGATGATCGAAGGCCCGGGGCACATCCCGCTGTACCAGATCGAGATGAACGTCCGGATGGAGCAGCAGCTCTGTCACGAAGCGCCGTTCTATACCCTGGGCCCGCTCGTGACCGACATCGCCCCCGGCTACGATCACATCACCAGCGCCATCGGGGCCGCGATGATCGGCTGGTTCGGCGCCTCGATGCTCTGCTACGTGACGCCCAAGGAGCATCTCGGCCTGCCCAACGCCAACGACGTGCGCGAGGGCGTCATCGCCTACAAGATCGCCGCCCACGCCGCCGACATCGCCCGTGGCAGGAAGGGCGCGCGGGACCGGGACGACGCCTTGAGCCGGGCGCGGTTCACCTTCGACTGGAACGAGCAGTTCCGGCTCGCGCTGGACCCCGACCGCGCCCGCGCCTACCACGACGAGACGCTTCCGGCCGAGTACTTCAAGTCGGCGGAGTTCTGCTCGATGTGTGGGCCGAAGTTCTGCTCGATGCACATCACGCGGACCATCCAGGAGGGGGGCGACGGTACCGTGTCCGTCCCACCAGCGGCGCCGGTGGCGGCGCCTTTGGTGACGGCCCGGTGACCGGCCCGGTGTAACGTCCGCGTGCGGGTCGGCGACTCCTCGAGCCTCCCCGCGAGCGAAGCGAACGAGAACCCTCCCGGCTGCTGCGGGAGGGTTTTCGCTCCTCAGGAACGCAACCAGCGGCGCTCGCCGGCGCGATGAGAACCTTCGCTGCACACTCCACTTGACAGCCTGAATTCGGCCTTCTCAATTTCGGCGAAAGCACTCTGGATTCGTCGACAGCCGCCTGGGCGGAGGAGTAGCGCATGCCGTACGTGATTGCCGAGCCGTGCATCGGGGTGAAGGACCGCGCGTGTGTCGACGTGTGCCCGGTCGACTGCATCTACGAAGACAACCTGATGTTGTACATCCATCCGGATGAGTGCATCGACTGCGGCGCCTGTGAACCGGAGTGCCCGGTGACCGCGATCTTCCCTGAAGAGGATGTTCCTCCACAGTGGAAGGACTTCATCGCCAAGAACAAGGACGCCTTCAACAGTCCAACGCCGCCCGGCAAGCCGCAGAAGAAGGCACCCTAGCGCTAAGGCCAACCGGCAGGACGACGAAGCCCCGAGCGTGAACCCCTCGGGGCTTCGTGCTGTTGCCCGGCTGGGTTATGGTCTTGGCAGCGCTTCCAGGAACTCGGCGATGACGCGCGTCACGGCGGTGGGAGCCTCGAGCGGAGCGAGGTGTCCGGCTCCAGGTATCGTCGTCATCGCCGCGGACGGGATGGCCGACGCCATCGCGCGCGATGCGGCCGGCGGCGTCAACTCATCCTCAGCCCCGACTACCACCAGCGTGGGCACGTCGATCGTAGCGAGGAGCGGCGTCGAGTCGGGCCGGTCGCGCATCGCACCGAGGGCTCCGACGATCCCCGGCACCGGCGTGCGGCCAACCATGGCCCTCACCTGCTCAACAACGTGCGGCTGGGTCTGCTGGCTCGACCGGCCCAGCAACCGGGGCACCATCCGCTCCGCCACGGCCGCGGCGCCCTGCGTCCGGGCAATTTCAATCATGTTCTCGCGCCCCTGCCGAGCCTCCGCGCTGTCTGCATCGGCTCGCGTATCGGCCAGGATCAGGCCCATGACGCGGGCGCGATGACGGCGCAGCATCTCGAAGGCGATGTACCCGCCCATCGAAAGTCCGGCTACGACCGCACGCTCGATGTGGAGCCGGTCCAGGAGTCGCGCCAAGTCGTCCGCGTACGTCGTCATCGAATAGCCGCCGTCGGGAGCATCCGACGCGCCGGCGCCACGGAGATCGGGGGCGATCCGGCGCCAGCGTGCCAATGCTGCCACCTGGTGCGCCCACAACGAGTGGTCCAGCGGAAACCCGTGGACCAGGAGGAGTGCCGGCCCATCGCCGCGCGCGTCGACAGCCAGGGTCACGCCCCCCACGTCGTGACGCACCAGCTCGCCAGGCCGCGCGGAGAGCCGCCCGCCGAAGACCGTGGCGATCTCAAGCGGGATGGGGGTCGGCTTCCCCTCGCCGTCAATCATCACGAACACGATCTGCAGCTCGGCCACCACCGCCTCGTCCTTGATCCGCGTGGCGCGCTGATGCAGTTCCAGCGACGTGCGTCCGAGCTTCTCCGTCTCCATCTCCACCCGCAACACATCGCCGGGGAACGCCGGCAGCAGGTACTCCGCGGTTGCGCGGCGCGCGGCCGGCCACACACCGTGGCGTCGAAACAGATCAAGGCCGGGACCCCGCGCGAGCGCCTCCCAGCGCGCCCGCTCAAAGAGCTGCAGATACGCGGCCTCGTTCATGTGACCGTACGCGTCACACTCGTACGGGTAGACGGTGACTTCGACGGCGGGGAGTCGGCTCACTGATCTGTGGGGGTTGAGGGTGACCGGACTTGAGCCGCTGCAGCGGCCATCTGAAACTGTAAGGTACCTCTGTCAACCCCGGTTGCGAGAGGGAGACACGCCCCTCGGACCACCCAGTTGCTTGCACGCAACTGCACGGGCTGACGCTTGGGCGGGCTTGCCGTGAGCCGACCAATCTGCCAAGGTGGGCCATAGAATGACGCGACAATGACGCCTTGGTGTGAAAGCTCTCACACGACAGTTAAGTGACAACATCGCGTGTACATCACTACTGTGGCGCGTACGTGGCGACTTGAGCACACTAGTCAACATCAATTTGTTGAACACTTTAGTCACATTTATGTGGAGAGGTTCACAACGCCAGCTTTGCCAGTTGCGCAGCCCTGTGGCCGCGGGCAACGTTCAAAGCTATGGTGCGGCCCTCCGATCGGCTCCCTCCTCAGCGCTATGTGCGCAGCAACGAGGAGCTTGCCGCGCTCATGCGGCGGGTCGCCCGCGAGCCGCTCGTGGCGCTGGACACAGAGGCGGCGAGCTTCCATCGGTTCGTGGACCGCATCTACCTCATCCAGCTGTCGAGTCACCGAGAGACCGCGATCATCGATCCGCTGACCGTGACCGAGGTGTCGGGGCTCGGCGCGCTGCTCGCGGACCCTGCCGTCGAGGTCGTTTTTCACGACGCGGACTACGATCTCCGGATCCTCGACCGGGACTACGGGTTTCACGCGCGGCACCTCTTCGACACGCGCATTGCGGCTCACCTGCTCGGTGAACCGGCGGTCGGGCTGGCGGCGCTGCTCGAGAAGCACGTGGGAGTGAGTCTCGACAAGAAGTACCAGCGGGCAGACTGGTCGCGCCGGCCACTCCCCCCCGAGATGCTCGAGTATGCGGCGACGGATACCTGCTACCTGCTCGCGCTGCGGGAGCGGCTGCGCGACGAGCTCGAGGCGCGCGGTCGCCTGTCATGGGCGGAGGAGGAGTTCGAGCGACTGGAAGGCGTGCGCTGGACGCCCGCGGAGGCCAACGGCGGCGCCTATCTGCGCATGAAGGGTGCTCGCGCGTTGAGCCGGCGCAGCCTGGCGATCCTGCGGGAATTGCTGCCCTGGAGAGATTCCATCGCGGCGGAACTGGACCGCGCCAGCTTCCGGGTGGTCTCCAACGAAGCCTTGCTGGCCTTGTCCGCGGCGCCGCCACGCTCGTCCGAGGAATTGGCCAAGGTCCGTGGCCTCTCGCCGCGCCTCGTGAGCGAGCGCGGCGCGGCGCTCCTCGTTGTCATCGAGCGTGGCCTTTCCGTGCCGGAGAAGGACCTGCCCAGGTTCCCCCGGTCCGAGCGACATGTCGCCGACCCCGTGTTCGATCAGGCGGTGGACCGTCTCAAGCGGGTGCGCAACGAGATGGCCGAGCGGCTCGGCCTCGACCCGGGCGTCCTCTGCCCCAAGGGCACGCTCGAGGCCGTGGCGCGGGCGCGGCCCAAGGCTCCCGCCGCGCTGGGCGAAGTCCATGAAATCCGGAAGTGGCAGGTGGGGTTGCTGGGGGCGGACTTCCTGAAGGCGCTGGCGGGCTAGCCCCAGAGCAGCGAGCGAACGCGCGGGTCCATCTTCTCCGGCGTCCAGTACGGTTCCCACACCAGTTCCACGTTCACCTTCGTTACCCCATCGAGCTTCTCGAGCACGCCGTGCGCCTCCGACAGCATCTCGGGGCCGACCGGGCAGCCCGGGGATGTCAGCGTCATCTCCACGTGGATTTCTCCGGCGTCACTCATCTCGATCTCGTACACCAGTCCGAGATCGATGACGTTGATGTTCAGCTCAGGGTCCTTCACGGCACGCAACGCGTCGCGGATCTGATCGACGGTCACCATGGTTCAACTCCTCAGCAGATCGTTCTGGGGGTCCGTTATGACCAGACGCCCGGGATGCGCGCCCCACACGACGGGCAGAGCCCGGCGGGCGTCACGCGCTGCCGGCGGATCTGGTAGCCGAACCGCTCGATGAGCAGATCGTCGCAGTCCGGGCACCAGGTGTGCTCCCACCGGCCCACCCGTCCCGGCAAGTTGCCCGCGTACACGAACCTGAGGCCGGCGTTCTTGCCGATCTCACACGCGTGGAGCAGGTCTTCGACCGTGGTGTTCCGCGGATCGGTCATCTTGTAGTCCTGGTGAAACGCGGTCACGTGCCACGGAATCCCCGGGGAGATCGCCGCGAGGGTGTCCGCCATCCGCTTCAAGTCGTCGGCGTCGTCGTTGAAGCCCGGCACGACCAGGGTGACCACCTCCATCCAGAATCCCCGCTCGTGAACCATGCGCATCGCATCCAGCACGTGCTGGAGCACCCCACCGAGCGAACGGTACGCGCGGTCCCGCATCGCCTTGAAGTCGATCTTGTAGCCGTCCGTCCAGGGCCGGATGTAGTCCAGGACCTCCGCTGTGGCGTTGCCGTTCGAGACGAACGTGGTCTTGAGCCCCGCTGCCCGTGCGAGCCGGAACACGTCCATACCCCACTCAGCCGTGATCAGCGGCTCATTGTACGACGACGCCACGACCCTCGCGCCGTGCTGGCGTCCGAGCCGCACCAGTGTCTCCGCCGACACGTCGCTGGTAAGGCTGCCAGCCCCGGGATCGCGCAGCGCCTGCGAGGTCAGCCAGTTCTGACAGTAGCCGCAGTGGAAATCGCAGCCCAGCATGCCGAACGTGAGGCAGTCGGACCCCGGCAACAGGTGGAAGAAGGGCTTCTTCTCCGTGGGGTCCACCTGCACGCCGGCCGCATAGCCCGACGGCACGAAGAGCGTGCCGGCCCGGTTGAAGCGGACCCGGCAGATTCCCCGCCGTCCCGCCCGGATCAGGCAGCGATGCCCGCACGCCACGCATCGCAGCGAACCGTCGTCCCCTTCGGCGTGCCACAGGTCGCCCGGTCTCGCGCGCTCGTCCAGTTGATCCTGGAGACTCGCGGTCCGGGGGTCGTGGCCCTGCAGCACCGGGATGGCTCGACGTGGCGTTTCGGCTGCCATGTGGCGAATAGTGGCCAGGTGCTTGCCGTGGCGCCAGGGGCCGAGGTAGGATGCAGGCATGAGATGGAAACTCGTTGTGACACTTACGCTTGCCGCGACGGCGCCGGCGTTCGCGCAGCCAGCACGCGGCCCCTCGACCTCGCCCCCAAAGCCTCTCATCGACTCGATGGCTCTGCGGGCGCACACCTACTTCCTCTCCCACGATCTCTTGGAAGGGAGGGGGACGGGGCGGCGCGGGAACGACATCGCGGCGCTCTACCTGGCGACGGCGGCCCAGGCTCTCGGCCTCGAGGGCGCGGGTGAGGACGGCGGCTACTTCCAAGTCGTGCCACTCACCGAAGAGGTGATCGACACGGGGGTAACCAAGCTCTCCTTCACGGTGGATTCCGCGGGCAGCCCCGGGCAGGCCGGTGAGTACTCGACTCCGCGGGACTTCGTCCCGAACGTGGGGACTGCGGCGACCTTGATCTCGTTCTCGGGCGGCCTGGCCTATGTCGGCACGGCGCACGACGTCCTTGCGAACCCCGGGGCCCTTCCCGTGTTAGCCGGACGCGTGGCACTGGTCCGCGGCCCGTTCGGCTCCGACATGGCGGCCGCCGATACGCTCAGGACGCGGGGGGCAACCGGCGTTGTGCAGCTCACCTCCGATACGGGCACATACGCGCTGTACGTCCGCAGCCGCGGGCCGTCGCGCCTGTTCATCGCCGACTCCGTGCACGCCGTCTCGTCCTTCATCCCCCCGATCCCGGACGTGATCGCCAGTCCGGAGTTGGTGCGCGCGCTCGCCCCCGATCTGCCGGTCCCAGGCTCCGCCGACGACCATCCCCGCCTGCTGCCGGGCCGGAGCGTGGCAGTGCGCCTGGGGCTTCATGGGCGCGCGGTGATCTCGCGCAACGTCGTGGCGATGCTGCCGGGCTCAGATCCGGCGCGGCGCGGCGAGTTCGTCGTATTCACCGCGCACCTCGATCACCTCGGCATCTCGACCCCGGACGCGCGCGGCGATTCCATCTACAACGGATTCTCCGACAACGCCGCCGGGTGCGCGATGCTGCTGGCCATCGCGAAGGCGATGGTCGAGGGGCCGCGGCCCCCGCGATCCGTACTGTTCCTCTGGCCCACTGGTGAGGAACGCGGGCTGCTGGGATCGGACTACTTCGCGGCGCACCCGCTGGTGTCGCCGGACCGGATGGTCGCCGAGATCAATCTCGACGCAGGCGCCCCGCCGGCGCCGCCGGTCAGCTGGCAGATCGCCGGGGGGGACCGCTCGACCCTCGGGCAGCTGGCCGTCCGCGTGGCACACGACGCCGGGTGGGAGGCGAAAGTGGCTTCGGCGAGCCCGAACTCGGATTACTACCCCCTGCTACGAATCGGCGTGCCCGCCGTCTTTCTCGTTCCCGTGGCACCGTACGAGGGACTGAGCGCGGAGGCGTCGCAGGCGCTGGGCAGCCGGTGGGATCATTACCACCAAGCCGCCGACGAATGGAAGGCTGATTTCCCCTTTTCGGGCTTGGTCCGATACGCGGAGTTCGGCTACCGGGTGGGTATGGCCGCTGCCGCAGCGCCACGCTCATCCCTCTTGCCAGCGAGGTGACCGGCCTCGCAACCGTGCGGGGAGACGGCGTGCTACTTGAGCGAGCCCGGTGGAATGGAGTAGAGCAGCATCGCGGTGCCCCGGTCGCGTGGCGTCAGGTCGGTCGCCGAGGTTTCCGGGTACAGCGCGTCGCTCTTCACGGGCGAGTGGCCAAGCCCGATGGCGTGGCCAAGCTCGTGCAGCGCGAGCGCAACCATCTGTGCGGGTTGTAGTGGGCGACCATCCGACAGGTGGGTGGCGAGAGTGACGTACACCTTCACGATCGGACCTCGGCGCTGCCACGTCAGCTCTGTTCGGCCGGTCCGATTGCTGTCCAGGCGGTCCACCCACGAGACCACGATGTCCGCCCCAGACGAGTCCGGGCCCTGCTCGAGCCAGACTGGCAGACCGATGCCGTTCCAACGGTCAATCGCCCACGCCACGTTGGCGATGAAGATCTCCCGGAATCCGGGCACCGTATCCTGGCGCAGCACCGCCACGCGCAGTGGTTGTTTCGCACGGTCGTCGGCCCAGCGATGCAGCACCGAGTCGTTTCCCGCCAACATCTCCGGCAGGTACGTGCCGGCCCCCTCGCGTGCGATGCGCTCCAGCGTGAGGGTGCGAGTGGCCGAATCCAGTCGGTCGGTGGGGTTGACGGAGGCCAGTCCGGGCGGTGCGGTGGCCTCCGTGCTGATCGCCGCCGTCCCGCCCCGGCTGGGCTGCGACGCGGCGGGAGCGGCCCCGGGCTGCGCCCCGACGATGGCGCGCCGCACGATGTCCGTCGCGACCGCTGCCACCAGCAGCAAGGCCAGCGCAGGGATCAGGACGTTGCGTGAGCCGGGGGCCCCCATAGGCACGCAATCTGTAAACCGGGATGCGCCGGGGCAAACGCCGCATTTGCGAATCGCCGCACAAACGCGCAATATGCGCGCCACCGCGCGCGACGAACCGCCGGCGAGTCCGATGCCGAACTGACAGGATGTCTGCGTGATACAACTGCCCGCCAAGACCATCGTGCGATGGCGTTGGCCCATCGTGGCGGTATGGATTGCCGTCACGGTGGTGATGGCGCCGTTGGGCCGGCAGCTCCACGAGCGCCTGCACGTCGGCGGCGAGAACCTGTCGCACTCCGAGTCTACCGCCGCCGAGGACCTGATTCGCAACGGCTTCGACTCACCGTACGCCGCGTTCGCAGCGGTGGCGATCCGCCACCCGTCGCTCACGCTCCGGACCCGGCGCTATACGGCCTACGTGGATTCCATCACGGCCGCCCTGCAGCGGCTCCCCTTCGTGCTCCAGACGCTCAATTGGCGGAACGCCGACGACGAGGCGTTCCGCAGCCGCGACGGACGGGTCACGTTCGTGTTGATTGGTCTCTCGGCGGACAGCTCCGCGACCAGCGACACGCCGCGCCTGCGCGAAGCGGTCGAGAACGTCCAGCGGCGGTTCGGCAGCGACTTCAACACCTACGTCACCGGCGACCCCGCGTTCGACTACGACATCCGGACGACCGCGGAGGACGACTCGCGCCGGATGGAGCAGCGCCTGATTCCGCTCACGGTCCTGCTCCTGCTCGTGGCGTTCAGCGCGCTGGTGGCCGCGCTGGCTCCGATCGCCGTCGGATTCATCGCCATCACCATCAGCCTCGGCCTGGTTGGGATCGCCGCGACCATCGTACCGATGTCCATCTTCGCGCTCAATCTGACGACGATGATCGGGCTCGGGGTCGGCATCGATTATTCGCTGCTGGTCGTCACGCGGTTCCGCGAGGAATTGGACTACACGCCGAACCGGTTGGAGGCCGCCGCGGCGACGATCCGCACCGCGTCGCGCACCGTCATCACCTCCGGAGGGACGGTGATGATCGGGTTCGTTGCCCTGATGATCGTGCCGCTCCAGGAGACGCGCTCCATCGGCCTGGCGGGCCTGTTCGTGGTGGCGACGTCCATCGCGCTGGCGGTCACCTTCCTTCCCGCCATGCTCGCCATCCTGGGCCGCCAGGTCGATCGACCCCTGTGGCTGGCGCGCCGGCTGCGGAGGCTGCGCTTCGGCCGCGGCTGGAACCGCTATGCGCGGTCCATCGCTCGGAACCCCTGGCGGGCCGTCTCGATCTCGGGGGCGCTCATCGTCGCACTGGCCCTGCCGGCGCTGTGGCTGCGGATCGGCCTCCCGGTGGTGAACTGGTTCCCCACCGAGACCGACTCGGCCCACGGCCTCGCCGTGCTCGAAGACATGGGACACGGCGGCACCCTGCGCCCGCTCAAGGTCGTCGTAGAGATGACCGACGGCAGCCAGGTGCTCGACGTGGACCGGCTCCGGGGCTTGCGAGCGCTCGCCGACTCGTTCCGCGCCAATCCCCGCGTGGCCCAGGTGCGCGGCGTGGTGGATCTCCGGCCGGGCATTCCCCTGTGGCAATACGTCGAACTGTACGGCGACACGGCTCAGGCGCGGAAGCGGATGCCCGACGTGTTTCGGACCTTCGTGAGCCATGACGGCACGGCGACGATGCTGGACGTCGTGCTCCGTGACACCGTCTCGCTCGACGGCTCGCTCGAGGCAGTGCGAGAGGTGCGGCGCATCGACGTGCGCCGGCTGCCGACGCTCGGCCGCGCCCAGATGAAGATCGGCGGCTTCTCCGCGTCGAACCTCGATTTCCGTGACAAGGTGCTGGGGCTCTTCCCGCTCCTGGTCGTGCTGGTGCTCGGGGTCACCGGGGCGATGTTGGCCGCAGTCTTCCGCTCGGTGCTGGTGCCGATCAAGGCGGTGGTGATGAACACGTTATCGGTTTCGGCCGCGTTCGGCATGACCGTGGTGGTCTTCCAGTGGGGGGTCGGTGGCTCGCTGTTCGGGCTCGTTGGGCCCACCCAGGCCATTTTCGTCATCAGCCCGGTGCTCGTGTTCGCGATCGTGTTCGGCCTGTCGATGGACTACGAGGTCTTCCTGTTGTCGCGCATCAAAGAGGAGTTCGACGAGACGCACGACAACGACGAGGCTACCATCAACGGCCTCACGGCGACCGGCGGCACCATCACCAACGCGGCGCTGATCATGATCCTGGTGTTTGGCGCCTTCGCCTTCGCGCGGGTGATGGCCGTCCAGATGATCAGCTTCGGACTGGCGGTCGCCGTCCTGCTCGACGCCACCTTGATCCGGGTGGCGATGGTCCCCGGCGTCATGCATCTCGCCGGGCGCCTCAACTGGTGGCCGGGCTACCGCCGCGCCCGCGGCGGCAACTACCGCCGGGGTAGCGGCGAGGCCGCCCCGCTCCCCTAGCCCCGACCCTTGACGTAGCGGTCGAGGAACTCGACCGCCCGGCGCATGCTGTTGAGTTGGTCCTCCTGCCGGTGGAACCCGTGCCCCTCGCGCGGATAGACAATGAGGTCGACCACGCCATGCCTGCCGTGGATGGCGTCGGCGATCTGGCGGCTCTCCGCCAGCGGCACCCGCGGGTCGTTGTAGCCCTGCATGATCAGCAGCGGCGCTCGAATCGCGGCGACCCGAAACAGCGGTGACCGGTCCCGCATCAGCGCCTCGTTCGTCGCCAGAGTGCCCATCTCCCTGGTGAGGTAGGGCAGGAGCCGCGGATCGGTGGTGCGCGCCAGTGTCACGATCGAGCTGATGCCGAACAGGTCCACGCCGGCGGCCCAGCGCTGCGGAGTGAACGCCAGCGCCGCGAGTGTCAGGTAGCCGCCGTAACTCCCACCCAGGACCGCGATCTTGCTCCGCGCCACGTAGCCCGTCTGCACCAGATAGTCGGCGGCGGCCACGAGGTCCTTCAGGTCGCCGCCACCCCAGTCGAGGTTGTTGAGGTCCTCGAAGGCCTTTCCGTAGCCGGTGGAACCCCGGACGTTGGGCCGGATCACGACATACCCGTGGTTCGCGTAGTACGCGACATCCCGCGAAAAGGCGTCGTCCCACTGGCCCGACGGCCCTCCGTGCGCCATGACGATCGCGGGGCTCGATCCGTCCTTCCGCAGATTGAACGGCACGCTCACGAAAGCGGAGATCTTCCGGCCGTCGAACGTTGGATAGTGCACCAGCGCCGCCGGCACGAGGTTCGACGGGTCAACACCCCCCTCCAGGGCGTAGGTCAGCTGCCACGTGGAGTCACGTCCCAGGTCGTGCACCCACAAGTCGCTCGGCCGGGTCGCGTCGGAGCGGGACAAGAGCACCAGCCTCCCATCATCAGAGAACTCCTCGAACGTCGTGACGCCCTGGCTCGGTCCGATGCGCCGGCGCTGGGAGCCTCCCGGGCGCATCACGTAGGTGGCAATCCGACCGTCGGCATCCTCGGAGTACGCGATGCTGCCACGCACCGACCAACCGGCGGCCTCGATCGGCCAGGGCCCGGTAGCGAGCCAGCGCAGGGAATCGGTATCCAGGGTGACGATCGCGAGTCGGGCGACCCCGTCCCGCGCGTCCGAGATGAGCAGCAACTCGTGGTCGTCGGGAGAGAATGCCACCGGCGTGTACGCGTTCGATCCGGTGTGCGGCGTCAGCGCCCGGGTGCTGCCCGTCGACACGTCGAGCAGAACGGCGTCGACGTTCGCGAGGTCGTTGGTCCTGGCCAAGGCAAACAATCGGCTGTCATGGGACCACACACCGCCGAGCGTGCTGACCGAGTCGGAGGTGACACGACGGGCGCGGCCGGCGGCGAGATCGCGAATCCACAGCTCGAAGTGGCCGGGCTGCCCGGAGTCGGAAGTGTACGCCAGAAAACGCTGGTCGTCCGAGAAGCCAACGAGGTGCTCTCGCGCTTTCGGCGTCGCGGTCAGCGTCTCGGGCTCGCCGCCGTTGCCCGGCACGGAGAAGAGATGGTATTGCTCGTCGCCGCCCGAGTCGCGCTCGAACGCGAGCGTCGCACCGTCCCTGGCCCAGGCGGCGCCGCTCACGGGCGCGTCGCCGAACGTCAGCTCCACGGGCCATCCGCCCGCGGTCGGCACCTTCCAGACCTGGCTGAGGCCGGTGACGTCGGACCGATACGCCACCCAACGCCCGCCCGGCGAGAAGCCGACGGCCGAATGCGCTCGGATGTGAACCAGTTCATCCACCGAATAGGTCGCGACGCCGGGCCGCGCGGCGCTGACGACCGAGTCGTCACGGACGGCCCCGGGGGCGCCTGTCCGGCCCCCGGCCGTACGGGCTTCCAGCGCGACGACTGCCCACAGGTAGCGATGGTAGCTCATCCGTTCACTCCTGCGGCGGGGCCGCCTGGCGCGCTCCGCCAAAGGCCGGCGAGGAAGGAAGGAGCCGCCGCCTCAGCGTGGCGGCAGGAGATCGCCCCAGAGATCCCAGTGCCACGCGGCCACACGCACCCCCGTCCGCGGATCGCGCAGCGGCTTGAATTGCAGCCACCGGGCATCGAGGCCGACGGAATGTCCCCAGGCCACCAGTCGTTCCCGGTCGCTGCTGACCAGGTGCGCCATGGGCCGATCATCGAGGGTGAACCGGTGAAGCCACAGCCCGCCGTCCAGCGCGTGGACGAGACCGTCCCGTCGGCGAGAGAATTCCTGCCAGCTCACTTAGTCGCAGGCGACCTGGCCGTCTTGCGTCGCCACCCCGACGGGGGCCGCGTTGCCGACGAAGAGGAAGCACTGTCGCGTGGAATTGGCGTTCGACGCGGAACCCGACCACCCGCTGATGGTTGCCTCGTTGATGGTCACGCTGACTCCAGCGCTCGAGTTGAACACGGGCAGCTGGTCCTCGGAAGGGGAGTACGCCGCGTAGTCGTAGTAGTACGACTCCTGCGCCGTGGCGAGGTCGCGCAGGTCCGACTTCATCGCCACGACGAACGCCTTCTCCTTCGAGTTGGCGAAGCGTGGAATCAGGACCGACACCAGTATCCCGATGATCGCGACCACCATCAGCAGCTCGACCAGCGTAAAGCCGCGAAATCGCTGCACTCCCGCAACCTCCGGGTCACCGGAGCTGCGCCGGCGACAACCCGGCTATAGTACCCCGCGCGCCCGGTCGCAGCAACAATCAGCCCGCCTTCGCGACCAGCCAGTTGTCGCCGATTCCGACGGTCGCGACCAGGGGAACCCGCAATGCCGCGGCGCCCTCCATGCATGCCTTGACGAGGGCGGCGACCGGCTCGGTTTCGGTGTCCGGCGCCTCCACGACCAACTCGTCGTGCACCTGCAACAGCAGCTTCGCCTGGAACGTCGAGCGCAACCCTTCGTGGACCCTGATCATGGCCACCTTGATGAGGTCGGCGGCTGAGCCCTGCAGCGGCGAGTTCGCGGCAATCCGCTCGCCGAACTTCCGGACGTTGAAGTTCTTGTCCTTGAGCTCGGAGATGTAACGGCGCCGCCCGAAGATCGTCTCGACGTACCCCTTCTCGCACGCGGAGGCGACGGTCTGGTCGAGGAAGGTGCGCACGCCGGCGAAGCGCACGAAGTAGTCCGCGATGAACCGCTCGGCCTCCTCGAACGGGATGCCGAGCTGCTGCGACAGGGCGCGCGCGCCCTGGCCGTAGATTGTCGCGAAGTTGATCGTCTTGGCGCGGCCGCGCATCTCCGGCGTCACCGCGTCCGGCGCCACCCCGAAGATGATGGCCGCCGTCTGCCGGTGGATGTCTCCTCCCGCGTGGAAGGCGTCCACGAAGGCGGGATCCCCCGACAGGTGGGCCAGCAGCCGCAACTCGATCTGCGAGTAGTCGGCGACGATGAAGCGGTTGCCCGTCCGGGGCACGAAGCCGCGCCGGATCGCCTCCCCCCGGGGCGAGCGTACCGGGATGTTCTGGAGGTTGGGGTCGGTCGAGCTCAGCCGACCGGTGGCTGCACCGATCTGATTGAAGGAGGTGTGGATCCGGCCGGTGGCCGGGTTCACCTCGCCCGGCAACACCTCGAGGTATGTCGTCAGCAGCTTTGAGATCTCGCGGTACTCCAGCAGCAGGCGTGGGACCGTGTGTCCCATGCCGGCCAGCTCCTCGAGCACCTCCGCGTCGGTCGACGCTCCGGTCTTGCCCTTCTTGAGCGTCGGCAGTTGCAGCTTCTCGAACAGCACGTGGCGGAGTTGTGGCGTGGAGTTGAGGTTGAACGCCACGCCCGCTTCCTCGTGGATCGTCCGCTCGAGCTGCGCGAGCTCGCGCCGCATCTGGCCCGCGAGCCGGGCGAAGTGCTCCCCGTCGATCCCGATCCCTTCCCACTCCATGTCCACCAGCACGCCGATCAGCGGGATCTCGACCTCGCGGAACAGCCGTTCGAGGCTGTGGTCGGCGAGGGTCTTCGCGAACCGCTGCCGCAGGCGGAGCGTGTAGTCGCTGTCGGCGCAGCAGTAATCGGCCGCCTCCCGCACCGGCACTTCGGAGAAACTCCTCTCGGATCGGCCCTTGCCGACCAGCTCCGAGAAGAGCCGAAGCCGGACGTTGAATTGCTCCAGCGCGAGGGTGTCGAGCCCGTGCGAACGCTTGCCGGGATCGATCATGAAACTCGCGATCATCGTGTCGAAGGCGACGCCGCGCAGCGTCACGCCGGCACGCCGCAGCACCAGCCAGTCGTACTTGATGTTGTGCCCGACCTTGGCCACCGCCGCATCGCCCAGGAGCGCGACCAGCGGCGCCAGTGCCGCGCCCGTCAGCGGTGGCAGGTTGGCCACGTCGCGGCGCTCCAGCATGTCGGTGGAAGGCCGGTGCGCGAACGGCAGGTACCACGCCTCGCCCGGCGCCACCGCGATGGACAGGCCGACCAGCTCGGCACGCATCGGGTCGAGGGACGTGGTTTCAGTGTCGAGCGCAAACTCCCCCGCGGCCCGCGCTCTCTGGATCACCGCAGCAACGGCCTCCACCGTCTCAGCGACGTGGTACTCGCCTGCGGGTATCACCTCAGCTTTCCCGTCCGGCTCGTCAAGCGCGCGCGCTAGTGAATGGAACTCCAGCTCCGACATCAGAGAGCGAAGCGCCGCCTGGTCGGGGGGCTGCGCGGCGAGGGCCCTCAGCTCCAGCTGCACCGGCACGTCGCGGTGAAGCGTTACCAACTCGCGCGACAGGCGCGCCCGGTCCGTGTCCCGCTCCAGCGCCTCCCGCACCCGCTTCGATGCCACGGCGCCGGCGTGGGCGAGAATGGCCTCCAGGGTGCCGTATTCCTGCAGCAGTTTCACCGCCGTCTTCTCGCCCACACCGCGCACGCCGGGCACGTTATCGGCGGCGTCGCCGACCAGGGCGAGGAAGTCCACCGTCTGCTCCGGCGGAACCCCGAGCCGCTCCGCGGCGTTGGCAGGCGTCACCAACTGCTCTTCGACCGCCGCAGGCCCGCCGCGACCGGGGTTGAGGAGGCTCACCTGCGGACCGATGAGCTGGTAGAAGTCCTTGTCGCCGGAGACGATCACTACGTCGAAACCGGCCGCGGCGGCCCGCTCGGCCAGCGTAGCGATGACGTCATCGGCTTCGTAGCCGTCCACCGCGATCAGGGGCACTCGGAACGCGCGGAGCAACGCCTCGACCCGGCGGACCGACTGGTCGAAATCCTGCTGCAGCTCCTCGTCGAGCTTCTCGCGCGTTGCCTTGTACTCGGGGAAGCGCTCGTGCCGGAAGCTCGTGCCAGCGTCGTGGATCCAGGCCACGAACTCCGGCCGGTGCCGGTCCGTCAGTCGCAGCAGGAAGTTGGTGATCCCCCACGCGACCGACGTGTTCTCGCCGCGGCTGGTGGTGAGCGGCCGAGACAGCATGGCGAAGAAGGCGCGGTAAATGAGCGCGTAGCCGTCGATCAGGAAGATGCGCGCGGCGGCGCTCATCGAGCCTTGGCTGCAGCGGGGCTCACGCCATCCACCACAACACGAGCCCGACGCCCACCGGCACGAGAAGGTTGTCCACGCCGCGCCACGGCACCCGCTCGACCGTCGCCGCCACCGCCGCGGCGATCGCGGCGGTGCCTCCCGGCAGGCCCGTGAGCAGCAGCACCAGCGCTGCGCTTGCGGCGCACGCCGCCGAGCCGGCCCAGGATTTCCGCCGGCCACCGCCAAACCGGGAACCGACCGTCGCCGCCATCGGGTCGGCCACTGCCGCGACCAGAATGGCGCGTTCCGCCGCAGCGACCGGGAATAGCCACCAGGCCAATGCGTAGCCGAGCGCGAGAATCGCGGCGCCGCTCACCATCGACGCTTCCGCGGGCCGGAACAGCTGGCCGGTGAGCCGCGCGAGCGCGCTCCGCGCCCACGGCCAGCGCAATCGGGCGATCTCGCCGACGCTTGCCGCAACCACCAGCGCGACGAAGGCCGGGGTCGCCACGCGGCTCCCCACCGCCGCGGCGAGCGGACCGAGCACTCCCGAGGCAACGTGAACCGTCCGTCGCTGGACCTCGTCGTGGGCGGTTCCAGCCGTGGCGGTAACATAGGCGGCCCCGGGGACGGCCGCCCCCGAGTGTGGGCTCACCTCGAGCGCAGGCGGTTGACGAGTTGGTCGAACGCGGACCGGGAGGCAGGATCGAGGCGCAGGTGCCCGAACCCGGCTTCGTCCACGAAGTAGAGCTCGATGTTCAACTGATCGTAGGTCCACGCGATCCAGCGACCGCGACCGCGGAAGTCCGGGTGCGGGTCGATGATCTGGTCCGGCGGCCCGAGCTTGATGAAGACCTCGCCCCGGTCGGTGAGCCAGCCCGGCACGCCCTCGTCGCGGAACTGCTCGTTGGCGGCGCTCAGCCGGGCGAAGTAGCGATCCAGCGCCTCGTTCTCCGGCGTCGCGGGGTCCGGGTCGGTGTCGTGCCAGAACTTGCGCCACGCGGCGGGGCGATCCTCCGGTGGAGTCTGCGCCAGCTTCTTGAGCGTGTCCGGCGTGGTGAAGTAGCGCAGGAGTGAGATCATCTCGTCGAAGTTGGCCACGATCCACTGGCCGGAGAACGCCACGAGGAACGACGCGCTGGCGACCGCACCTCCGCCCACGAGCCCCACCCGCAGCTGGTGGCGGCCGAGCGAGAGTCGCGATGGCGCCACGGCGAACACGAACGGTCGGAGGGCTTTGGCGGAATCGAGCCGAGTCGTGTCGGCCCAGACCGGGGTTTCCGTGCTGTCGAGCGCCGCCACCACTAGCTCGCTGCCAGCGGGAAGTCCGTACGTCTCCACATAAAAGCGCAGCGAGTCGGTCCCGTAGTCCACCGTGCTGCGTGGATTCGCGACGATGTCTGGCGGGGCGGAATCGTCCGTGCGCGGCGTGGCCCGGTACACCGCGATGGGGGTGGAGACCGCCGGCAGCTCGAGTCGCGGCACGTCGAACGGCCCTTCGTACCGGCCGACGCCCGGGCTGTTCTGGTCGCGCACAACGATCGACAGCCGGTACGCCCCCGACCGCACCGGGATGAACTCCTGGTAAATGAAGCTCTCTTCCGCCCGTTGGGTTTCAGCGAAGGTGCTCACCACGACCCGCTCGTCGCGCACCACCTGCTGCACCAGCGTCGTCCCCTGGCGAAACGCCAACTCGACGCGGTAGGCCGCGGCGAAGCCGTTCGCGTCACGCCGGAACGCCAAGTACCGGTTCTGCATCGACAGGGCGACGACGGCCAGGGCGGTATCGGGCGAGCGGCCGGCCAGCATCCGGACATTGCCGACGAAACGGATCTGGCCGGCGCCAGTGACGTACCCCAGGGCCCGATACACGGCGGTGGGGTCAAACAGCTCCGTCACCTGCTGCAACGATGGCTCACTGTGCGGCGGTGCTCCGACGCGCTGCCACGGCCCGCACCCGACGAGCGCAATAACACCGGAGGTGGTCAGGAATCCGCGGACGACGCTGGACGTGGGAGCCTCGGAGCGATGAGAGTCGGCCTCGAGGCGAAGCTACGGAGGCCGGGGCAGTGCAGTCAAGGCGGCGCCACGCCTTGACTTGCCGCGTCCGCAGGGCTGCGGTACATTCGCCAAATCCAATGCAGCCTGAGGATCTGACCGGCACGGTCGTCGCCGGCTACCATCTGCTCGAACGGGTGGGTGAGGGGGGCACGGCGACGGTGTACCGTGCCCAGCACTCGGCGCGTGGTATATGCGCCGTCAAGATCCTGCGCGCGAAGCTGCGGGCTGATCGGACCGCCGTCCAGCGTTTCCTGAGAGAAGCCGAATACGGCGCCCGTGTGGCGCATACCGCCGTGGTGCAGACCTACGAGTTCGGTGAAGCTCCGGGCGGTCTTCACTACCTTGCGCTCGAATGGGCGGACGGCGAGATCCTCGCGAAGTTCGTCCGCCGCTCGGGGCCCGTGGCGCTTCCTCTCGCCGCCACGATCGTCCGACATGTGGCTGACGGGCTCGCTGCCGCGCACGCGGCGGGCATCATTCACCGGGACCTCAAGCCCGAGAACATCATCTACGACCCGCGGACACAGCGTGCGCGGCTCCTGGACTTCGGGATCGCGCGGGACGCGGATCTCGCGCCCGCGGAGCGGCTGACGCGGACGGGCTTTTTCGTCGGCACGCTGCAATACGTGGCTCCAGAAGCGTTGTCAGGGGAATTGGTGGGTGAGGCCGCCGACATCTACTCCCTCGCCACCATCGCGTATTTCCTGCTCACGGCGCAGTTGCCCTACGTCGCCAAGTCACCGCGCGAGTTGTTCCACCAGTTACTCACCCAGCCGCCGGTCCCGCTCGGGCAGGCGCGACGCGACCTCGTGTTCCCTCGCGCACTTGAAGAGGCCGTGATGCGCGGTCTCAGCCGCGAGCCGCGTCGGCGCCAGCCGAACGTGGGCGCCTTCGCCAACGACTTCGCCGCCGCGGCCACGCAACCTCTTGACGTGCCGCGCGCGGGCCTCCTCGGCTCGATCAAGGGATTGTTCGGGTCGCGCGACTGATCCGGTGACGCCGAACGCGGCGGATGCGCGCGCACGCCTGATCGCGCTGCTCAAGACTCGCTCCGTAATGCACGGCGATTTCCTGCTCGCCTCCGGACGCCGCTCGCCGCACTACGTGGACTGCCGCCGCACCACCATGCACGCCGAGGGGCTCGCCCTGATCGGCGACCTTGGCCTCGCAGCCATCCGCGCCGCGGGCTGGCACCCTCAAGTGGTGGGCGGTCTCACCCTCGGCGCCGATCCGGTCGCGTACGCGATCGCCCGCGCCACCGCGACCACCGCCGCGCCCATCCACGCCTTCACCGTGCGGAAGGCGGCGAAGACCCATGGGGCGCGGAATCGCATCGAAGGGTGCTTCGAGGCCGGTGCCGCGGCGGTCGTCGTCGAGGATGTCATCACCACGGGGGCGTCAGCCCTCGAGGCCGCGGCGGTCGTCCGCGAGGCGGGAGGTATGGTGTGTGGCATTCTCGCTGTGGTCGACCGCGAAGAGGGTGGCCGCGAAGCGCTCGAGGGTGAAGGTTTCCAGGTCCACGCGCTCTGCCGGCTGCGCGAGCTGCTCTCCGCCGCGACCTGATCCGGCCGCCGGACCCCTTTCCTGCCCATCGTCGGCCCAATCGCCTCCCCTGCGGGACCGGTTGCTCACACGGTGATCTGTCCGTGATCCCCGGGCCGCGCTCCTAGTGGATGGAACGCGAGCAACCGGTCCCGGTATGGGGTGACGAACCGCTCACGAAACCGGCACACTGCAGCGTCGAACGGGAGGCGCCGCCGGAACTCGCCCGCCGTCACCCCCAGCAGCGCCCGCAGGTGGCGGCCGAAGCTCTGTGGCGACGAGTAATCGAGCCGGTTGGCGATGTCGGCGATCGAGAGGCCGCCGTTGCGGAACAGGTACGCCGCGTGCAGCAGTCGTGCGTGGGCAAGATAGGTCTTGGGCGACGGCAGGTTGATCCGATAGAAGCGCGACATCAGCGAACTCGGCACCACCCGCAGTGCGCCGGCCAGGCGCTTCACGGTTCGCAGTTCCGGCGCGCGCCGCACGACCACCTCGAAGAACAGGTGGCAGTCGGGTGGGACGCCTGCGATGTCGCGGTCCAACGCCGCCATCACCCGCGCGGCCACCGGCGAGCTCGGCTCGTGCACCAGATCGCGGAGCCGGCCCCATCCTGCGGGCACCGACACATCCACCACCGCACGCACCCCGGAAGCCCCGAGGCCCAGCACCCGGCGCGGCGCTTCGTGGTCGGGGTGCGAGATCAGTGCGACGGCGGGGACCTGGGGGAATTCGCGGACGAACTGCGCCACCCGGGGGAAGGCGGCGTCATCGCACCGGTGAACCGAGAGGAAGACCGCGTCCACCTGCTGGCGCCGCACCTGCCGGATCGCGTCGTCGAGCGAGTCGCCGTGCAAGGCGACGAAGCAATCCTGCCCCGCGGCCTCGACGCGGGCGCGCTCCTCGGGCAGCAGAACGGTGGCGACGGTCGCGGCGGCGGGCATTTCACTCCTCGCTCGATTCGCGTGACACGCTACGGGTACGCGTCACCACCGCGTCACCCAATCGCACACGCGGGGCCGCTCCCGTTTGTCCCGCGTGCCGGGCCGCGGTATCTTGCAGTGCGGAGCGAGGCGGTCGCAGGCTCGTTACGGGCCTGAGGAAAGTCCGAGCTCCCAGGGCAGGCTGCCAGGTAACGCCTGGGCGCCGCAAGGCGACGGACAGGGCCACAGAAAAGACACCGCCCCGCCCTCGGGCGAGGTAAGGGTGAAATGGTGGGGTAAGAGCCCACCGCGCGCCTGGTAACAGACGCGGCACGGCAACCCCCAGCCGGAGCAAGGCCAAATAGGCGGCGAGGTCCGGCCCGGACCGACAACGCCGGCAACGGCGAGCCGCGGGTAGGCCGCGTGAGGTGGCGGGCGACCGCCATCCCAGAGAGATGACCGTCCGACCTTCGGGTCGAACAGAACTCGGCTTACGGCTCCGCCGACGGCGCCGGGAGCGCCCTTCGGGGAGGCTTGCGGCGCCGCCGTCCTTTCTGCCTCGCCACACCTGCGCGCCCGGATCGTGAGGCGCTGAACCCGAGAAGGAGATGGTCATGAATCGCCGTCTGTATCTCAGCGCCGCGGCACTCGCAGTGGCGGCCTGCGCGGGCCGCACCACACCGGCCTCGACCCCGGCACCAACGCGCGTCAGCGCTGCCGCCCCCGCCGCGGCGCCGGCCGCGCCGGCCGAACCAACGACGCTCCGCTACGCCGTCGGGGCTGGTCACTATCGCTTTGAGTCGCAGTCGCATATCGAGCAGGAGGCGATGGGACAGACCACCGCTTTCGACCTCTCAACCGGCGTGCTGCTCTCGGTCACCGTCGCCGACGCCGCCGGCAATCTTGGTGTTGCGATCACCATCGACTCGCTCGCGATTACGATGCCGGCGGGCGCGCCGGACGCATCGGAACTGAACGCGGCGAAGGGACAGACCGTGCACCTGGTCACCTCGCCGCAGGGCCAGATGATCTCCCTGGCGCCTCCGGACAGTGCCACTCCGGCGGTGCGGCAGGTAGCCCAGGGGTTCCGTGAATTCCTCCCCCCGTTGCCGCCGGGCTCGATGGCAGTTGGCACGACCTGGTCGGACAGCTCCTCGCTGACGACGCCCTCCCAGGGCGTTGAAGTCACGATGCACATGGCGCGTCAGCATCGCGTGGTTGGATGGGAAGACCACGCAGGCACCCGAGCCTTGCACCTGACGACGACGACTTCGTACACGCTCACAGGCTCGGGCGAAACGCAGGGCCAGACCGTCGAGTTGAGTGGCAGCGGCCAGCGAACCGGGGACGCTTTCGTTACGGCGGCCGGCGTCTACCTCGGCAGCACGGTCAGTGACAGTTCAGTGGTGAACGCGAACATCGTCAGCGCGGGCCTCGTCGTGCCGGTGCGGAGCAGGACGCACAGCACGTTCACGCGGCTGCCGTGAAGCAGCGGCGGGCGCTGGCGCTCGCCGGTGGCCTCGCCTGGCTGGCGGCGGCCGGCGCGCCGCCAGCCTTCGGCCAAGTCATTCCCGCCCAGCCCGACCGATACCTGCTCACGACCGAGGCATCGGATGCGCGCGCCCTGTGGGTGAACCCCGCGGGGCTCGCCCGGTTCCTTGAGGCCAGCATCGGCGCCGACCTGACCGAGGACCGCTTCTTCCCGGGCGGCACCCAACTTAGCCAGTACAGCCTCTCGCTCGCGGGCCACGGCCTCGCGGCGAGCTGGATCCACGAGCGCTTCCCGCCGGGGCAGGCGCTGAACGCGTACGCCGTCGGCATCGGCCTCGGAGACGAACAGTTCTCCGCCGGCGCGACGCGGCGCTGGTACAGCGGCGCGGTCACCGGCTCGGCCTATGACGTAGCGGCCCGAGTCTCCTCGGCCGACGGGACGCAGCTCTCGCTCGTCGCGAGGAATGTCGGCTCCCCGCGGCTCCTCGATTCCACCTACTGGGCGACGCTCGTGCCCGGGGCGCTGGTGAGCCTGTTTACTGGCGCGTTGCAGGTGGGCGGCGAGTGGGAGGTCGCGCCCCATACATGGCGGTCGATTGCCTACCGCGCCGGAGGTACCGTCGCGCTGGGCCGGGGGCTCGCCCTGCTGCTGCGCGCCGACCTCACGCCGAGCTTTAAGCGGCGCGCGCTGATCGTGGCCCTCAGCTTCGATGCGTCGGGAAGCCGCGCGGGGGCGTTCGCCCTCGCTACCGGCGGCGCCAACGAAGTGGACGCGGTGGGCCTTTCCGGAGCCCTGGTCACCCGCAGCCCAGCGCCCCACCACTGACCCCGATGAGTCACGCGCTCCGCCGGATCGCCGTCGGCGCGACGGTGACGGCGGGCGCCGTTCTTCTCTGGCTTGGTGTCGTCTGGCCACCCCCTTCGTGGTGGCGAACGCACTGGCCTGCCCAGACAGCCTTCATGGCGATGCGCTCGCGGCAGAGGGGCGCCGGCCCCGATGTTGTGCCGCGCCGCTACGTGCCGGTGCCCGCCGACGCCATGAGCCCCTGGCTGCCCAAGGTCGCGACCGCCGGTGAGGACGAGGCGTTCTACCTGCATCACGGAATCGACTACCGGGCGTTGCGCGAGGCGATCGACTACCGCCGGGCCGCCTTCTCCTGGGGCGATCCCAGGGACCGCGCCGAGCTGTGGCGGGCGCTCGGCCGCGCATGGGCCCGCCGTGACCGGCTGCGTGGCGCCAGCACCATCACGCAGCAACTCGCGAAGAACCTGTACCTCTCGCCCTCCCGTAACCCGCTGCGCAAGCTCAAGGAAGCGCTCATCGCCTACCGGCTCGAGTGGGCGCTGGACAAGCACAGGATTCTGGCACTGTACCTGAATGTCGCGGAGTTCGGCCCGAACCTGTGGGGCGTCGAGGCCGCGAGCGAGCGCTACTTCGGCCGGCCCGCCAGCCGGCTCTCCGCCGATCAGGCCGCACTGCTCGTCGCGACCCTGCCGCACCCGCTGGCGTCGAACCCGTCGTATCGGCCCGGCCGGACCCGCTGGCGCCAGCAGTTGATCCTCCTCAAGCTCGGAGGCGCGCCGGTCGTCGTCCCGCGGGAGGAGGCGGAGGACTCAATTCCTGCACTGCTGCTCGCGCCTCCCGACAGCGGCACAGGCGCTGACACCGTGCGCCGCGACACGGTCCCGCCACACGACAACTCGGCCGCCGCGCCCCTGATCCCACCGGACACGGCGGCCGCACCGCCGACGAAGACGCCGCCCGCGGCGGCGCGCAGGCCCTAATCGATCAACCGCAGAGGCATGACCAGGCAGACATAGGACGCGGGGTCGTCCCAACCCACCGGCTCCGCCGTCGCGGCACGCTCCGGCGCCTTCAGCGTGAAGCGCACCTCGTCTGTCGGCATGTACTTCAGCAGCTCGAGCAGGTACGCGGCGTTGAACCCGATTTCCAATGCGTCTCCCTCGTAGGTCACCGCCATCTCGTCCTGGGCCTCGCCGAGGTCCGGCGTCTGGACGCTGAACTTGAGCATCCCGCCGCCGAATGACAGACGGATCCGGTGCGTCTGGTCGCTCGCGACGATGGTCATCCGCCGCAGCGCGGCCGCCATCGCCACCTTGTCGACCGTCGCAAACTTGTCATTCTCCCGCGGGATCACCTGCTCGTAGTTCGGATACGGGCCCTCGATCAGCCGCGTGAACACCTGGGTGCCCGCGCTGTGGAAGCCGAGGTGGTTCTCGCTCTTGCCGATCTCGACCTCGACGTCCTCCGCGAACAGCCGACGGATCTGCTCGAGCGCCTTGGGCGGCACGATGAGGTCGGCCTGCGACGCTGCCGCCCCCGAGAGCGGGACCTCCATGCGGGCCAGCCGGTGACCGTTGGTCGCCACCATCCGCATCCGGTCCTTGCGCAGCTCCCACAGCACGCCGTTGAGGATCGGCCGGCTCTCCTCGGTCGACACCGCGAACGCCACATGCCCGATCAACTTGTGCAGGTCTTTCGCGGGCGCTTTCCAGGAGCCGTCGAACTTCACCGCCGGGAACGAAGGAAACTCATCCCGTGGCAGACCGAGGAGGCGGAACTTGCTCTTCCCGCACTCGACCTGCGCGCGCTGTTCGCCCGCCGAGGTCACGCGCACCGGTGAGCCTGGCAGCTCGCGCGCGATCTCCGACAGCTTCTTTGCCGGTAGTGTCAGCGCTCCTTCTTCGTCCACCTCGGCTGGCACTGTCGTCGACACCGCGATATCGAGGTCCGTCCCGGAGAGACGGATGCCCTCCTTGGTTGCCTCGATCAGGATGTTGGAGAGCACCGGCAGTGTCGTCTTCGTCGGAATGCTCGAGACGACCGCCAGGAGGCCTTCCTGGAGCTTCTCCCGCGTGATCGTGAACTTCATCCAATCCTCATTGGATGCGAGTCGTACAGCCTACTACCAAACTGTTAAGAAAATACTAGTAGTAACCGTAGAGCATGTGGAACTGTTCGCTTCGGCGCTAGAGCGTACGCGGACACCGGCTTGGCCCGATTCCGTCGTCCTCTCTAATGTGGAAGCATCGCCATCCCGTCGCCGCGAGCCCGCGCCGTCCACATCCACCAACACCCAACGAACACGCCAGCACACTTGCCAACAACTAGACTGCGGACAACTCCGTCCGCGCCTGAGTGACCCGATCGCGGAAGCTGTGATCGCGCGCGAGTTGTCGCGACACCTTGTCGAGACTGTGAATCACTGTCGAATGATCCCGCCCGCCAAACGCCTGCCCGATCTCCACCAATTGCATGCCGAGCATGTCGCGCGCCAGATACATCGCGACCTGGCGCGGCACGGTGAGCCGCTTGGTCCGCGCCTTCGACCGGAGGCCCTCGGGTGTCACTCCCCACCGCCGAGCGACGACTTCCTGCACGCGATCGATGGACGGACCGCCGCGCCGGCCTACCGCGTCGGCGCCGGCCTCCTCCGCGGGCTTGATCTTGTCCGAGAGCGCCTCGCGGGCCAGCTCGATGGTGATTTCCCGGTGCTTCAGGGAGGCGAACAGCAACAGCTTGATGATGCAGCCCTCGAGTTCGCGCACCGAGCTCCTGACATGCTCGGCGATGAACTGCAGCACGTCGTCCGGAATCGTCAGCTCGAGGTGGTCCTGTTCCGCCTTCTTGCGCAGGATGGCCGTGCGGTGCTCGAGGTCGGGCTGGCCGATGTCCGCCACCATGCCCCAGTCGAACCGGGATACCAGCCGTACCTCGAGGCCGGGCAGCTCCTTGGGGGAGCGGTCACTGGTCAGGACGATCTGTTTGCCGGCCTCGTACAGCGCGTTGAAGGTATGGAAGAACTCCTCCTGGGTGGACTCCTTCCGTTCCAGGAAGTGCACGTCGTCCAGCAACAGGAGATCGAGGTCGTTGCGATAGCGCCGCCGGAACTCCGGCATCTTCTGTCCGTGGATGTGCTCGATCACCTCGTTGGTGAACTGCTCGCCGCTCATGTACACGGCCCGCGTCTGAGGCGAGCGCTCCAGCACGGCATGGGCGATGGCCTGCATCAGGTGCGTCTTCCCGAGGCCCGTCGCGCCGTAGATGAAGAGGGGGTTATAGGCCTTACCAGGGGCCTCCGCCACTGCGTGCGCCGCGGCGGCCGCCAGTTCATTGGACTTGCCGATGACAAAGGTCCCGAAGGTGTACCGCTCGTTGAGCGGCATCGACCAGGCGGGTGCCTTGGCGGGAGCCGCGCCCGTGGCGGACGCTGGCGACGCCACGAAGAAATCCATCTGCGGGCGGCGCGAGCGTTCCTCCATCACCCGGAACGACATCTCCAACCGACGGCCCACGACCTGGGTCGAGAGGTCGGAGAGCAACGCAGCGTAGTTCGACTTGTTCCAGTCCGCGGCGAATTCGTCCGGAGCCGCGAGAACCAACGTACCGTTCTCGAGGCCGATGGGTTCAACCGGCTCCAACCAGGATCGGATCGTGGGTTCCGGCAGACGGCCACGAGCCTGGTCGAGGAGGCGGTTCCAGGTTTCCTTTACCGAAAGCTCCATCAATGCGGGTCGGAGTTAAGCGGAAGGTCTCAAAGGGCGACCGAACGTACGCCTCGAATGTTGAAAAGTCAACCTTGACCGGCAGCGCCGCGCGCGTGTACGTTTCGCGGCTTTCCGGAGGCTAAACCCGTGGGACCGACGTATCGTCCGCACAACCGTAAGCGCCTGAACAAGCACGGTTTCCGGCACCGCATGAAGACGCGCTGGGGCCGCGCCGTGCTTTCGAGTCGCCGCAAGAAGGGGCGCAAGCGTCTCACTGTCCGGATACCGTCCAAGCACCGGGGCGGTTGACGACCGAACGACTGCCGAAGTCGTTCCGGATTGGGCGCGCCGCGGAGCTCCGCGCGCTGATGACCGAGGGGAAGCGCCGCCGAACGGATCATCTCGATCTGTTCACTCGGCCTTCCCCTCTTGAGCATTCACGTCTGGCGGTGATCGTGGCGCGATACGGGCATACCGCACCTCAGCGCAACCGGCTGCGCCGGCGGCTCCGCGAAATCTGCCGCCGGTCGGTCCTGCCGGTGTTTCCCGAATCCACCGACTTGGCGGTGCGTGCCAGGCCGGCCGCGTACACCGCCGCCTTCGACCGTTTGCGCAGCGAAATCGTAGGGACCCTGTGTCCATCTTTGCCCGCGTCGCCGTCTTGATGATCCGCGGCTACCAGGTGACACTCTCGCCGCTCCTGCCGTCGGCGTGTCGTTACCAGCCGACCTGTTCGGCGTATACCCTCGAGGCCGTCGAGCGCTACGGCGCGATGCGCGGCGGATGGATGGGAATGCGGCGCATCCTGCGCTGCCACCCGTTCGCCCGCGGCGGCTACGATCCGGTGCCCTGACGCATGGAACGGCGACTTGTCGTAGCCATCCTGCTGATGATCGTGGTGGCGGTGCTGCCGTCGCTGTTCTTCAAGCCGACGCGCCGTCCCGCGAGTTCTCGCGTTGACACCACGCGCGTGTCGGGCGTGCCGGCCGACACGGTGCCCACCCGCCCGGCCACGAGCAACACCGTGGCGCGCCAGCCAGCAGGCGTCGGCCGCGCGCACGCCGGCGCGGCGACATCGATGCCCGCCGAGACGCTGACGGTTGCCACCTCGGGGGCACGCTACACACTGACCACCCTGGGCGCCGCGCTCCAGAGCGTGGAGTTCACGGGGTACCGGTCGTTCGCGCCCTCGTCCAAGGGGAAGCCGGTAGAGCTGCTGCGCCCCGGGGACCGGATGCTCGCGCAGCAACTGGTGGTAGGGCGGGACACCGTCTCGCTCGACAGCGTGCCGTTCGTGGTGGAGCGCTCGCCCCAAGGAGCGATCTTCCGCGGCCACACAGGGCAACTGGACGTGCAGCTTTCGGTCACCTCGCGGCCTGGAACCGAGTACTTGCTCGACATCGCGGGCGAGGTGGACGGCCTCGGCGGCGAGGGGGCGCTGCTGCTGGTGGGGTTGGGGTCCGGGTTCGCCAACGTCGAAGCCGACAGCCTCGGCAACTACCGCGCCTACGCCGTGGTCGGGCGGAGTGGCGAGCCGGTAAGCCTCGGGTTCTCGAAGCTCAAGCCCGGGATGACGTCGACCCTCGACGGACCGTTCGACTGGGTGGCCGTGAAGTCGAAGTACTTCATCGGCGCGCTGCTCTCGGCGGACAGCACCAGGCCGTCCTTCGGCGGCGTGGTCGCCACAGGCGGTCCGCTGAGCGGGCGCTACGAGGTGACAGCTGAGACCTGGGCGACATTGCCGGTGGGCCCAGACGGGCGGTTCCGCTACAGTCTCTACCTTGGGCCGCAGGAATCCGGGCAGCTGCGCCGGGTGGGTCGCGAACTCGATAAGGCCTCCCCCTACGGCTGGATCTTCAAGCCCATCGTCATGCCGGTCGCGGGGTGGATCACGCAGCTGCTGCTGTGGATGCACCGGCGGCTGTCGCTCCCCTACGGGTGGGTGCTGATCCTGTTCGGCCTCGCGATCCGGCTGGCGCTGTGGCCTCTGAACCAGAAGGCAATGATGAGCTCGGTGGCGATGCAGGCCATCCAGCCGCACATGAAGGAGATTCAGACGCGGCACAAGGACGACCCGCAGAAGTTGCAGCAGGAGATGATGAAGCTGTACCGCGAGCACAAGGTGAACCCGTTCGGCAGCTGCCTGCCGATGCTGGTGCCGTTCCCGATCCTGTTGGCGCTGTTCTTCGTCTTCGCCAACACGATCGCGTTCCGCGGTGCGTCGTTCCTGTGGCTGCCCGACCTGTCGCTGCGGGATCCGACCTACGTGATCCCGGTGGTGATGGGCGGGTCGATGTGGGCGCTCTCGAAGCTCGGGCAGTTGGGGATGCCGCCGAACCCACAGGCGAAAATGATGACGACCGTCATGCCGATCATGATGACGGTGCTGTTCCTGAACTTCGCATCGGGGTTGAATCTCTACTACGCGGTGTCGAACCTGGTGAGCCTGCCGCAGCAGTACATGATCAACAAGGCCCGCTTGCGCGAGATGGCGCGGCGGAAGGGGCCGGCCTAGCCGCGCGACTCCAGCGTCTCGGTGGCGGCGCGCCACACCTCGTCGGCCAGCCACTCGAGGCGCTCTTCGGCGTATTCCAGGTCCTGCTTGCTCATCGTCTGCACGTTGCGGGCGACGTAGCGGACGTGCTCGACCAACTCGTCCAACACCTCGCGCAGTTCGCGGTTGACCCGCCGCTCGCCGGCCGGGTGGCTCACGCCCCGACCGCCCGGCCGGCCGACTGGCGAGTCGCCGCCGCCGTGAAGTCTGCGGCTGGCGCCCGCGCGGCCGCCGCCACGCCGCGCTCGGCCACCAGCGCCTCGGCCATGCGCGCGCCGATGTAGTAGCCGGAACGCTCGGGAAGTACGCGGCCCTGCACCAGGCGCGCGGCCGGACTCATCCCGCCGCTCAAGTAGCGCAGCCGCAGGCCAAGGCCGGTGCGGTCGAGGTCCGGCGCCGCCGCCCGGAAGAGGAACGACTCGAGCTCCCGCATGCGGCGATACTGGCGGCGGGTGAAGCCGAAATACTCTTCGTCGGCGAAGTCCGGCGCGGCGGCCCGCGCCGCGTGGACCGCCATTCCTTCGTTGAGCAGCAACTCGCGCAGCGTCGCCCGGCTGCCGGTGTCCCAGTAATCGTAGGAGCCGCCCGCCTCGGCCACGAGACGCTTCAGCTCGGCGCGACTGGTTGGTGACGTGTAACGCACGGTGTGTGCGACTTCGTGCGCGATCCACAGCGGGAGCAGCTGCGGCGAGAGTCCCAGTCCGTAGGTGTCGGGGTTGGGCTGGCCGGTGAAGTGCTCCACACAGACGATGACGACGCCACGTCCGCCGACCACGAGTTCGGCGGCGTTCGCCGCGCCCACCCCCACCGTGAGGTAGAGATCCACCTCGTTGTCCATCTCGAGCACGGTCGCGGCGCGATCGAGGACATCCGCCGCCATCCGCTCAAGATCCACCGATGCCATGAGGCGCCGCAGGTCGTCCCGGTCGGCGGCCAGCGCGCGAGCGACCACTTCGGCGGTGTGCGGCGAGTCGAGGTCGAGCACGTAGTTGTGCCAGTACGCGGCGAGCACCGGGCGGTGCCGCTCGAGGTACGCGCGATAGGCGGCCTCACGCCCGGAGGACGCGTGTACGGCGAGGAACTCGGGGATGAGGTTGATGATCATCGTGGCGGCCGCCCCAATTTGAAGCGTGCGGGCGCGCCGGACAAGAGTGCTAGCGCAGATCGAACTCCAGTGTCGCACTCGCCGCGCTGCTGCCGCGCACCGCATCCTGCACGTCGAGCGTGAGAAAGTAGTGACCGCGCGGCAGGCGCCCGGGGTCCACGACCAGCGTCTCGATCGTCGGATCGGTCGCCGCCTGCACGCGGCGGAACGCCACGCTGGTCACGCGGCTGCGCGAGAGGAAGCGCAGTACCCCGCTCCGGGCACGCTCGAACCGGTAGACGGCGTCGTAGCGCGTCGCCCCCGAATCGCGGCCGAGCCCGTACACCTCCGCGTAAATCCGCAGTGCCCGCCCAGCCGGGAGCTGCAGCGCCGGCGGAGCGGCCGCTTCGAGCTCCGGGCGCGCCGGCGGGACGTCGCCGGGCGAGACGAGGAGACTCGACACCGCGAGCGAGTCGGGGGCGAAGCGTGTCAGCGGGATCGAGCCGCGGAACCGGCCGAGCTCTCCGCCGCGCTCGGCGTCCACCGCGAGCACGTACCGACCCGGAGGCGCGAGGAGGTGGAGCGGGCGACCGGTGGCGGAGTCGCGTGCGGCCTCGCGGCCGGCCGTGTCGTACAGCACCGCGGTCGCACTCACCCGATCGGGGAAGAGCACGACCTCGGTGGTGCGTCCGATGCCGCGGCGGAACTCGGCGGGCCAGAACACGAACTGGAGGTTCGTGGTCAGACTTGGCCGATCGGTCCACAACAAGTACTGAGCGGCCTCGGCCTCCCCGGCCACGACCGGCGTGACGATCTGGTCGCCACCGCGCCCAGGGCTGGTGCGCCGCACGAACGTGACCTGGAGCAGTCCCTGGGGGAGATCGTATTGCCAGGTTTCGGCGTCGGTGCTCCACACGTAGCGCTGATTCGGGAGGCCGTAGCGCACCAGGATCCGGCCGCGGTCGTCGAGGCCGTCTTCGAGATTCAGGGTCTCCTGCGTGGACTCGTCCAGGCGGGGTGCGATGCCCGCGGCCACCGCGGGATCCCCGACCCGTGGTTGACGGATCTTGGCCAACTCGGTCCGGATGGTGTCAAGGTGCAGTGAACTCGAGGGCGCGCCTACGCCTCCCTGCAGCGAGCGCCACCCGCGTGAGTGGTACCAGCGCGACTGCGGATGCAGCAGCGCGAAGATCTCGTGCGCCTGGGCGAGGCGTCGGAAGTGCTCGCCGATGCGCCGATTGACGGAGTCGCGGATGTCGGGGTTGCGGCGGGCCCAGAACAGGCGCAGGAACGCTTCGCGTTCCTCCGGGGCCAACTGGGCGTACGCGTTGCGCTCCTCGGGGGTCGCGATACTGCGGACCTGGTGCCAGAGCAGGTTGCCGGTGTCGGCTTGCGCGCGCGCCAGCGCCTCACCGTAGTACCACTCACCTTCACGGTCGCGGCCCTGCTCGTACCGGGTGCGGGCGAGCAGCGCGCGGGGCACGGGGTCGGCCGGCAACGCGGCGCGCAGTGAGTCGAGGAGCGCCACCGCTTCCGCATAGCGCCGCAGCTCCACCAGAAGCTCTACCCTGCGCAGGTCGACGGAGTAGACCCCGGCATGGCGGGCAAGGGCGTGCACCATCTCGGCCCGCTCGCGGCGGCCGCGGTACAGGGTGGTCCACAGCGACCACGCGTCGCGGTAGTCGGGCTCCAGCGCGAGCGCGCGCACCAGGCCGCGGCGCGCGATCGCCTCCCCGTCGTCGGCGCCGAGTGTCAGCCCCACCTGCCCGAGGTAGTAGAACGGTTCGGGATCCTGCGGGGCGAGCGCGCCCGCGCGTTCGAGGAGGGACTCCGCCCGATAGCGGCCGAACACGGGCCAGTCGAGCCAGACCCGGCCCAGCAGAGTCAGGGTGGCAGGATCGTCGCGGTGGGTCTGCGCCAGCCGCTCGGTGAGGGCGCGTGCGGGCGCGAGGCGACCGGCGGCGAGCAGCGACTCGGCCTGCGCCAGCTCCGGTGGCGCTGGGGACGCCTGCTGCAGCGCCAGGAGTGCCACAGCTAGGGCGAGCGCGCCAGCACCTCGTCGATGACGGCCACGTCCTCGGCCGTGTAGCCGTACAGCACCACATCCACGGCGGGGCCCTCCCGCTCTGCCCGGTGCACGACGTCGACCATGATCTCCACGGCGCGCCGGAAGGGGAAGCCCCCGACACCCGTGCCCAGGATCGGGAACGCCACGTCTCGGATTCCGTGCGTGGCCGCCAACCGCAGACTGGCCCGGGTCGCGTCGCGGATACTCCGCTCGCTCACCGGCTCATCCCCCATGACGGCGGCGTGGATGACGTGGCGGCACGGCAGGGTACCGGCGCCGGTGATCGCGGCCTCCCCGACCCGGATCGGGCCCTGGCGCCGGCACTCGGCCTGGATCGCCGGGCCGCCGCGCCGCCTGATGGCGCCGGCGACTCCAGCGCCGAGGACGAGGTGGTTGTTGGCTGCGTTGACGATGGCGCCGCCGGCGTATGTGGTGATGTCGCCTGGCGCCGCGCGGATCATGTCACGGCTGCTGCTTGAACCGCTTGCTCATCTCGTCGAGGAAGCGCCGCTCTTCGGGGGTGAGGCTGGTGAGGCCGCCGGCGGAGATCTTGTCGAGGACGCGATCCACTTCTTCGTGCACCTTCGCGTCGGCCTCCCGCGGCCGCCCGCCGAACTGGCCCGCCTGGCGATCGACCTGGGCGGCCGACGGATGCACCAGCACGGCGGTGTCAGGGATGGCGGCGGGGCGGCGCCGCGCGCCCCTCACCAGCGCACCACCTCGCAGGTACAGGAACGCCGCGGCGAAACCGCCGAGATGCGCCAAGTGGGCGATCCCGTCGCGCACCTGCAGTACGAGCGGCAGGACGTTCACGGCGGCGAAGAACAGGATCAGCCACTTCGCCTTCACCGGGAACGGAAGGGGGAAGACGAAGATGGGCGCATCCGGCCACTCGAAGACGAAAGCCAGCATCACGCCGAAGACCGCGGCCGAGGCGCCGATGATCACCCCATCGCCGGCCAGCGGCAACAACGCCAGGCTCAACGCGGCGCCGCCGAGCGCCGAGACCGCGTACAACCGCGCGAAGCGCGGGCCCCCCAGCCGGTCCTCGACCAGCGGACCGAACATGAAGAGCGCCAGCATGTTGAAGAAGATGTGCAGGAAATCATGGTGCAGGAACGCGTAGCTCAGCAGGCTCCAGGGATGTTCCAGCGCGGCCGACGGCCTGAACCCGAAAACCTCCACCAGCCACGGGCTCGTGAAGATCGTCAACTGGAGCAGGTACACGACGCCGTTGGCGGCCAGCAGTCGCTGCACCCAGCGGGTCAGGAAGAACGGTGAACCGTCGTAGCGCATACGCTTAACGGAAAGGTATCCCGCGGCCTACCGCTTTGTTCCGCGGCGCGCGAGGGCCAATCGGCAAACCGTCTCGGTGAAGGCGGGGAACCCGAGACCGGCCACGCGCGCGGCCTTGGGGATGAGACTATTGGCGGTCATGCCGGGGAGCGTGTTGGCCTCGAGGAAGAAGAGGCCGCCCCCCTCGCCCACGCGGAAGTCGATCCGGCTGTAGCCGGCCAGCTTGAGGGCGCGATGGGCGCGCTGGGCTGCGTCCTGGGTGCGCGCAGCCAGCTCCGGGTCGATCGGCGCCGGGCAGATCTCCTCGGCCATCCCGGGCTGGTACTTGCACTCGTAGTCGAACATCTCGTGCTTCGGCCGGATCTCGATGACCGGCAGCGCGTCGTCGCCGAGGATGCCCACCGTGAGCTCGGGCCCGGCGATGAACTGCTCGAGCATCACCTCGTCGTCGAACCGCGCGGCCAACTCAATCGCGGCCGCCAGGTCCGTCCCGCGCTTGACTAGGGTGATGCCGACCGACGACCCCTGCTTGGATGGCTTGACGACGCACGGGTATCCTACGGCCCGCTCGACGTCGTCGGGCGTGGCGGGTCCCATCAGCCACGCCGGGACGGCAAGCCCATTGTCCCGCACGATTCGCTTCGCCAGATCCTTGTCCATCGCGAGGGCGGAAGCCAGGCGTCCGCTGCCGGTGTAAGGCACGCCGATGACGTCGAGCACCGCCTGGACCGTGCCGTCCTCGCCCTGGCCGCCGTGCAGGGCGATGAAGACGACGTCAGCCTCGCGGATAGCCGGCACCTCGCCCAGGCCGGCCGAGAGCATGCCCCGCTCGAGTTCCTTGAGCCGCTCGAGCGGGGGCGGCTCCCGGCCGACCCCGCCCGGCAGGAGCGTGGCCTCGTGCTCGGGAGACACGAAGCCGGACGCCAGGTCGACCAGGTCGACCGTGTGGTGGAGCGAGCGGAGGGCTGCCGCGATCTGAAGCCCGGAGGCCAGCGCGACATCACGCTCCGCCGAGGTTCCCCCGGTGAGGACCGCGACCTTCATTGGATCCCCGCGACCTGGCGCAGCACGTCGTAGCGCGTGACGAGACCGATGAGCCGGCCCTCCTTGCGGACCAGCGCGGCCTGGGTCTCATGCGACAGCAGCGTGTTCAGGCGCTCGAACGGGAGCGCGGCGTCTACGACCGGGAATGGCGGTTGCATGACCTCTCCAACCGACCGCTCGAGGAGTTTGGCGTCGCCGAGCGCCCGTGCGATCACCGGCCCCTCCGTGACCGAGCCAACACAGTCGTCCCCCACGATCACGGGGACCTGGGAGATGCCGTAGGTGCTCATCAGGTTCAGCGCCTGCCGCACGCTGGCCGCAGGCCCGACCGACACCAGCGGCGGGATCTGGCCGGGCCGCTGGGCCATCAACGACTCGACGGTGACGGGCTCCGTGTCCAGCATCTGATTTTCGCGCATCCACTCGTCGTCGTACAGCTTCGACAGGTAGCGCTCTCCGGTGTCGCACAGCACGGTCACGACCAGCGCATCCGGGTCGTCGAGCCGCCGGGCCAACTCGAGCGCGACGTGAACGTTGAGGCCACTGGATCCGCCGACGAACAACCCTTCCTCTCGCGTCAGGCGGCGCGCCATCCGGAACGCGTCGTGGTCGCTGACGGCGACGAACTCATCTACCACATCAAAATGGAGCGACGTCGGGATCTTGTCGCCCCCGACGCCTTCCACCTTGTACGGGAACCCATCGCCCTTGCGGTGCGACGCAGCGTACTCGGCATAGATCGAGCCTACCGGGTCGGGTGCGATCACCCGGACGCGCGGGTTGTGCTCCTTCAGGTAGCGCCCCACGCCCGACACGGTGCCGCCCGTCCCCGGCGAGCACACGAAATGGGTCACGCGCCCGGCGGTCTGCTCCCAGATCTCGGGGCCGGTGGTGCGGTAATGCACTTCCGGGTTGACGGGGTTGAAGTGCTGATCCGCCAGCACGGCCCCGGGCGTGGCGGCCACGATCGCCTTGGCCTTCTGGATGTAGTACTCCGGGTGGTCGGGCGGCACCGCGGTGGGCACCACCACCACTTCGGCCCCGAACGCGCGGAGCAGGCGAATCTTCTCGGTGGACATCTTGTCGGGGATCGTGAAGATGCAGCGGTACCCCTTGATCGCCGCTGCGATCGCGAGGGCCACGCCGGTATTGCCGCTGGTGCCCTCCACGATCACGCCGCCGGGCTTCAACGCCCCGCTGCGCTCGGCCGCCTCGATGATGGCAAGGCCGATGCGGTCCTTGACGGAGCCGCCGGGGTTCAACTGCTCGGCCTTCGCGAGCACGGGGGTGCGGAGGCCGCGCGCGACGCGGCTCAAGCGGATCATCGGGGTCAGCCCGATGGCTTCCAGCACGCTGTTCAGCGGCGCGGCCCGCGCGCTCATGGGTTGGGCTGCCCCGCCGGCTCCCCGCCACGGTGGAAGATCACCGGCTGATAGAAGGCCATGCCTGCTGGCTGGCCGTTGCGGTGGGCTGGCGCGAACTGCAGCAGAGCGGCACCCCGCACGGCTGCAGAATCCAGGGCGGGCGACCCCGAACCCGCCGCCACGCGGGTCGATTCGGGTCGGACACGGCCCGCAGAGTCGACGTACAAGCGCAACCGCACCTCTCCTTCGACGCCCTGATCGTAGAGGTCCGGAGGATACTGGAACGGCGATCCGCTGTTGATCGCGACCGGCACGTCGTTCTCCACGGTGGCTGCGGCGGGCGCGGGCTCGCGGCCGTGACAGGCGGCGGCAATCAACAGGAGGGCACCGAGGCACAGCAACCGGCGGGCACGGGGGCACGGGGGCACGGCGGCACGGGCGAAACCGTCTCCGCGCATCTCCGTGCCCCTGTGCCCCTGTGCCACTGTGCCGTCTGTCATGGTCCCTTCCTCGCCCGCCGCTGCAGGTCCGCCAGGCGGCTCAGCGCATCGCGGGGCGTGAGGCCGTCGACATCCAGTGCGCGCAGATCGGCGAGCACGGGATCCTCGGCCGGCGCGAACAGCGCCAACTGGTCGGCGGGGGTCGGCGTGGTGGCTACCCGGTGGCCGGCCTCGAGCGACCGCAGGACCGCGCCCGCCCGCTCGAGCACCTCCGCGGGCAGGCCGGCCAGGCGCCCGACGTGGATTCCGTAGGAGCGGTCCGCCCCGCCGGGGCGCAGCCGGTGGAGGAAGATCACCTCGTCCCCGGACTCGTGCACGGCGACGTTGAAGTTCACGATGCGAGCGAACCGGTCGGCGAGCTGGGTGAGCTCGTGGTAGTGCGTGGCGAACACGGCCTTGCAGCCGATCCGCTCGTGCAGATACTCGGCCACCGCCCACGCGATCGCCACGCCATCGTACGTCGAGGTTCCGCGGCCGATTTCGTCGAGCAGCACGAGGCTCTTGCGCGTGGCGTTGTGGAGAATGGAGGCCGTCTCGCTCATCTCCACCAAGAACGTGCTCTGGCCGCGGGCCAGGTCGTCGCTCGCGCCGACCCGCGTGAACAGACGGTCGACGACGCCGATGCGGGCCGCGCGCGCCGGCACGAACGAACCGGCCTGTGCCAGCAGCACCAGCAGCGCGACCTGCCGCAGCACCGTGCTCTTCCCGGCCATGTTGGGGCCCGTGACGATCATGATCTGGTGCTCGGCGTCGAGCCGGACGTCGTTGGGAATGAAGGCTTCGCGGGGCATCACGCGCTCGACCACCGGATGGCGGCCCGCCTCGATCTCGAGTGCGAAGCCGTCGCCGATCTCGGGCCGCGTGTAGCCGTTGCGCGCCGCCACCTCGGCCAGCGACGCCAGCGTATCCGCGGCGGCCACCCGCGCGGCCGCGTCCTGGATCCGGCGAATTGCTGCGCCCACGGTATCGCGCAGCTCGGCGAACAAGCGTTCCTCGAGCCGCGCGATCTCCTCCTCTGCGCCGAGGATCTTGGCCTCGTACGCCTTGAGCTCGGGGGTCACGTACCGCTCGGCGCCGGTCAGAGTCTGGCGGCGCTCGTAGTCGGAGGGCACCGCATCCTGGTTGGCCCGGGTGATCTCGATGTAGTAGCCGAAGACCTTGTTGTAGCCGACCTTCAGCGACCCGATGCCGGTGCGCGTGCGTTCCCTGGACTGGAGCGACGCGATGTAGGATCGCCCCCCGTCGCGGAGCGCACGGAGCTCGTCCAGGGCCGGCGCGTGAGCGGGGCGGACGACGTCGCCGTCGCCGAGCGCGGCCGGGGGGCGATCGACCAGGGACGCGGTGAGGAGTGCAGCGAGGTCGGCCAGCACGTCGAAGCCCGCGTCGAGGCCGTACAGATCGCCCACGACCTTGGCCAGTTGCGGGAGCCGCTGCAGGGAGTCGCGCATCCCGCCGAGGTCGCGCGGCGTGGCGCGTCGGGCGGCCGCCTTGGCGCCCAGCCGCTCGAGATCGCGGACGCCGTCGAGGGCCTCGCGCAGCGTGGAACGGCGTGGCTCGTCGGCGAGCAGCGCGCCCACCGCGTCGTGGCGCGCCGCGATGGCTGCGGGGTCGGTCAGCGGGGCGAGGAGCCAGCGCCGCAGCAACCGCGCACCCATCGGCGTCATCGTGTGATCAAGAACGGCGAGCAGAGTCGCTTGCTCGCCGCCCGGACGCAGCGGCTCCACCAGCTCGAGGTTGCGGCGGGTCATCGCGTCGAGGTAGAGCGCTCCTTCGGCCCGCCGCGCGACCGGGCGGCGCAACTGGGGCAACCCACCTGGCTGCAGGTCGCTGAGATAGCGGAGCAGCGCGCCCGCGGCCCCCACGGCGAGGGTAGCCTCGGCGCCGAGCCCCAGGCCGTCGAGTGACGCCAGATCGAACCGGCGGGCCAGCTCCTCGCTGGCGAGCGCCGGGTCGAACTCCCACGGTTCACGCCGCGTTACCAGAGCTCCCGCTGGCGCGAGCGCGGCGGCACCCTCGGGGACCACCACCTCGGAGGGGCTGTAGCGCTGCAGCGCGGCATCGAGCGCGGGCAGCTCGACACTTTCCAGCACGAACTCGCCGGTCGAGAGATCAGCCGCCGCGAACCCCGCGCGCGCGCCGTCGGTCACGAGCGCGATCAGGAAGGTGTTGCGCCGCTCCTCGAGCAGGTCGTCGGCCATCACGGCGCCCGGCGTCACGACCTCGATCACCTCGCGCCGCACGATGCCCTTGGCGAGCTTCGGGTCTTCCACCTGCTCGCAGATGGCGACGCGGAAACCACGCTCGACGAGGCGCTTGATGTACACCGAGGCCGCCTTGACGGGCACGCCGGCGAGCGGCGTCTCCGCAGCTCCGCCGTTGTTGCGCGAAGTCAGGGTGAGGCCCAGGGTACGCGCCGCCACCTCAGCGTCGTCCTCGAACATCTCGTAGAAGTCGCCCATCCGAAACATCAGAATCGCATCGCGGTGCCGCGCCTTGATCTCGCGGTACTGCTGCATGAGCGGCGTCGAAACGTCGAGGCCGGGGAGCGTCACGAGGCGGGCACGACGAAGGGGTGTCCGCCGAGGGCCTTCTTGAGCCGCCTCGCCGCGGCCGCGGCCTCATGTTCGGTCAGGTAGGGCCCGGCCCGGACGCGAACGTATCCGTCCGCGCCCTTCACGATGCGGGCGTGCTCCCCGCTGCGCGTGACGCGGACGAGTACCGACTGCGCCGTACGGTTCGTGCGGGTCGCGCTGACCTGCACCTCGAACTGCGCGGCCCGGTGCGGAATCGGCGCGGCGGTGGACTCAGCCCCACCCGGCCTGGCGGCGGAGGCGCTTTGGCCGGGCGCAGTCGGGCGCGCCGTGTCCCCGGGCCCCTTGGGGGCGGGTGGCGCTGCCGCGTGCGAGGTGTCGGGTTGTGGCGCCGCAACCACGGCGCTGCAGCGGCTGCGGTAGAAGGCCACCTGATTAAGGAACTCGACGTCGCCGACGGACTCGGTGCGCGCGGAGTCGAGCAGGGCACACGCGGTCGCCGGGTCGCCGGCCTCGAACGCGGCGCGACCGGCCCACAGGGCAGCGCGACCGCGCAGCGTGCTCGTGGGATAGTCGGTGCGCAGGCGCTCCGCCAACTGGAGGGCGCCCGGGCTGTTGCCCGCCGCCATGGCCAGTTGCGCAAGCTGGAGCAGGGCCTGGTCTGCCCAGCGGGACGTCGAGTACTCGATCGCTACGCGCCTGAGGTCGCGCTCCGCGCTGTCACCGGAGGCGGCGAGCCTCCCACGCCAGAACAGAGCTTCCACGTAGGCCGGATCGCCGGGCTTCGCCTTCGCCAGCTCGAGCGCGACGATGCGCCGCGCCGAGTCGCCGCGCCCTTCGCCGGCGAGCTGGACGGCACTGCGCAGCGCCGGATTGTCCTGGGCCAGGAGCGCGGGCACGGCGGCACAGGCGCACAGGGGCACGGCCAGCAGCGTGGCCATGGTGATGAATCCCCGTGCCCCCGTGCCCCCGTGCCCCCGTGCGTCTTGTCTCATGCCACGGTCTTCTCCCCGACGCCGAGCGACAGCACGGCCTCCGCGACGATCTCTTCTTCTCCAGACACGGCGGTGCTCTTGAGCCTCGTGTCGGCCCTGAGCAGCGCGGCCAACCCCTGGTCCAATTCGGCGGCCGTCCAACGCGCCGCATCGTCGACCCATCGCGCCGCCTCGTCCCCCCAGCTTCTCAGGCCCGGCGGCCTGGCCGCCTGGATCGTCTTGAACACGCGATCCCGGGCGGTGGCCCGCGACTCGCCCGCGTCGAGATGTGACCGAGCGAGGGCGAGCCCGATGAACGCCGTGCCAAGCGAGGAAAGAAGTCGGACCCCCGTATTGCCCGATGCCGCGAGCAGCCGCGGGACCATGGCCGCGGCCTCCGCGAAGCGCCGCCCGGTCACCATGTTCACAAAGTCGCTGGCGGTCTCGCCGTGGCGCACTCCCACCAGGTCGGCGACGTCGGCGACCGTCACCGGCCTGCCCTGGACAGCCGCCGCCAGTTTCGCCAACTCGGCCGCAAGCTGCGGAAGGTCGTCCCCCACTGCCTCCTGAAGGAGGCGCGCCGCGTCGTCCTCCAATGTGAGGCCACTCTCTTTGGCACGGTGGTGGATCCACTTGAGGACCCTCGCGGGCTCCAGGATCTCGAAGTCCACTGCAGTGGCGCGGCGCTCGAGTTCGGGATCGGGCTTCTCCCCGGCCGACCGGACCAGCACCAGGACCGTCTCCGGCGACGGGCGGGCGACGTAACCCGTCACGGCGGCGCGCAACGCCTGCTGCTTCGGCCGCTTCTGCTGCAGGCACTCCACTTCCGTGACGACCACACAGCGCCGCGCCGCCAGCATCGGCGGGGTCTCGACCAGCGACCGAAACTGGTCGGCCGACAGCTCGGGGCCGCGGCGGCGATCCAGGTTGAAGTCGCGCGTCGAGGCTTCAACGGCGAGCGCCACGACCTGGCGCACCGCGTCGTCCTTCAGCAGTTCTTCGTCGCCAAAGAAGTAGTAGACGGACTGGACCTCGCCCTTGGCGAGGGAGCGCTGCAACGCATCGAACGACCGGCCCGGCATCGGGCGCAACTTAGCCCGAAAGCGGGTGCCGCAAAAGCCTTGCGGGCGCTACGGCCCTCCCCACACGGCGGGAAGGTCGAAACGCGGCGGACCTCCAGTCGAAGCGGGGCGGATGTCCTCGGTCACAAGGATGGAATTCAGGGGATGGAAAGCGTCGAATCGAAGGTCAACTGAGGAGCGGCGCGGGTCGGGATAGGAGGCGATCGGCCTGGTTTCCGCGAGCGGCATTGGCGTTGAACTCCAGACCGCCGCGGACCATGCCGCCTTATGGCGGTGGGTCGGCCGGGAGTCGAGCAGATCCCACCCGATGAAGCCGACCGTCGCCACCAGGAGCATGGTACCGACGGTTCCCGACCACCGCGCCACAACCGGAACATGAACCGCGAGCTCGCCACGCAGGCGCTGCCTTAGGCGAGGACCAAACCCACGCGACACGCCGACGCTGGGCAGCGCACGCAACGCGTCCACCCCGGCTCGAAGCGCGGCGTCAAAGCGGCGGCACGCGGCACAGGCGAGCAGATGCGCGCCGGCCTCGGCGCTCTCCTGGGAGGCCAGCAGCCCGTCCGCGAAATCAGAGTATTTCTCTCGGAACTCACAACAGGTCATGTGGGCCCTAGCGAGGACCCTACTACTACCGCGGCAGGCGCCTACTGTTCCGCCGGCCTGCGCGGCGGCCAGTCAGTCGAGGTGCGGGGAGATTATCGTGGCGAAGTTGCTCCTGGCGCGATTCAGCCGGCTCTTCACGGTTCCGAGATTGCAGCCCGTGATCTCCGCGATCTCTTCGTAGGTCTTTCCTTCGAGTTCGCGCAGGACGAAGACCACCCGGTGGTGCTCGGGGAGTTGGGATACCGACTCCTCGACCAGCTCGCGCAGGTGACGCTTGCGGAACAGGTCATCGGGCCGCGATCCCGGGTCCTCGAACTGCAGCGGGCGGTGATCGGCCTCCCAGTGACGCTTGATGGTCTGGAACAGCACGAGCGGGTTCCTGCTGCGATTCCTGAGCTCGTTCTTCGCGAGATTGGACGCGATCGTGTACGCCCAAGTCGAGAACTTCTTGCTCTGGTCGAAGCGATGGAGGTGGCGGTAGATCCGGATGAAGACCTCCTGCACCAGGTCCTCGGCGCGCTCCCGGTCTCCGACCGTCCGGTAGACGAAGCTCAGGAGGCGGACTTGGTAGCGGGACACCAGCTCATCGAAGGCTCGATCGCGCCCCTCGAGGAACGCCCGAACGACCTGCGCGTCGTCGAGACCCGCGAACGGAGTGCTCGGAACGTGCCGGAGAGTGCCAACGCCGTCCCTTACCGCCAGCGTCACGTCGTGCCTGCCTCGGAATGGGGAGCCCGTTGCTCCCTACAAGCAGGAACCGTACCCTGGTTGCCTGCCCAACTGGCACGACTGTCAAGACGTTGCGGGGAATAAACTTGTGCGACGTTTCCGTCCACAAATTGACCACGGTCGAACTCGCCGACCGTCCACTAATTACTACAGTTTGAGATGGAAACCTGCGAAAAAGAGAACAGCTACGGCCGTCTTGCCGTCCACCAGTTCTCCGTCCCGAATCATGCCGAGGACCTCGCTCGTCGGCAGCGCCTTGAGCTCTATGAACTCGTCAGGCTCGCGCCGTTGGCTCTCCGGCTTTACCACGAGGTCGAAAGCCGCGAACAGGTGAATGCGCTCGTCGGTAAAGCCGGGTGTCGTGTAGATGGTGGTGAGCCGCTTCCAGCGTCGGGCCGTCGCCCCCGCCTCTTCGAGCAGCTCGCGGCGGGCGCACTCCTCCGGGGATTCTCCGGACTCGAGCCGGCCGGCTGGGATTTCCCAGATCGGCCCGCCAGCGGCGTAGCGGTACTGCCGGATAAGCAGGAGCTGGGGGTCCGTCGAGCCCTCCGCCGAGAGCACCGGCAGGACGGCCGACGCCCCGGGGTGGCGGATCATCTCCAACTCTCCGGTCTCGCCGTTCGGGTAACGCACCGTGTCCACATCGAGGCTCAGGACGCGGCCGGTATGGATGCGCCGCGTCGCCACCTGGTCCTTCGGCACGTTCACCTCGTCGCTCATTGGACGGGCCGGCCCCACAGCGAGGCGCCGTGCATCAGTGCGTCTGTGCCTCCGTGCGCCCGGTTCATCTTCACCTCGTCACGAGATACGCGATGGGAGCCTTGAAAGATTCGGCCAGCACGTAACCGATCTCGAGGCGCCGGTTGGACGCGATGGGGCTGAGCCTCGCGGGCGAGCCCAGCGGCACCAGCCCCAGGCGGCGCGCCATCAAGCACAGTCGCAGCATATGAAAGCCATCGCTGACGAGGATGACCCGCCGGCCGCCGTGCGTGTGAATCCAGTTTGCCGCGGCGCGGAGCGAGGGCTCCGTCGAGCGGCCGGTGGCGACGGCTACCAGGGCCGCCGAATCGGTCCCTCCGCTGGCCAGGTAGCGCCGGCCCACCGCGGCTTCGCTCACCGTGTCGCCGGCGCCGACCCCGCCGGTCACGATGAGGTGCGGGGCAAGGCCGCGGCGAAACAGCTCCGCCGCGTGGTCGAGCCTCGCGCGGAAGACCGGTGACGGGTGGCCGTTGTACTGCGCGGCCCCGAGCACCACGATGGCGTCCGCCGGCGCGGCGGCGTCGTGCCCTGCCACCAGCACGACTTCGATCACCACGAGTAGCCAGGCCGCCACGACCAGCGCCGCGGCCGCTGCGATGACACGGCGCATGTCAGGAACCTAGCCGAGCGCCGGAAGCTCAGCCACCTGGCGGGACGGCCGGCGCCGGCGAGTGGTCGGCCGCGTCAGAGCTCGAACGGCTGGCCGAGCGCCGGGGTGTCGACCTGCTTGACCCCGAGCCCGCGCAACAACTCCGCCATTGCCTGCAGCTGCTCGGTCTCGCCGTGCACCGTGAAGGCCCGCCTCGGCGTCTCCCCCAGTCCCGTGACCCACTGGCGGAGCTCGTTGCGGTCAGCGTGGCCCGAATACCCACCGATGGTCGCGACCTCGGCGCGGCACGGCACCATCTCGCCGTAGATGCGCACTTCCTTCGCCCCCTCCTGAAGCCGGTGCCCGAGCGTGTAGCTGGCCTGGAAGCCGACGATCAGGACAAGGTTGCGGTGGTCGCCGATCCCGTTCCTCAGGTGATGGAGGATCCGCCCCGACTCCGCCATGCCCGAGGCCGCGATGATGATGGCGGGTCCGTGGAGTCCGTTCAGCGCCTTGGACTCGTCCACCGAGCGCACGTACTTCACCATCGGGAAGCGGAACAGGTCGTCGGTCTCGCGCACCAGCCGCTCGGAGTGGTCGAATGCCTCGGAGTGCATGCGGAAGACGTCGGTCGCGTTCACCGCGAGCGGCGAATCCACGTAGATCGGGATCTTGGGGATGGCGTTGTCGCGCACCAGGCTGTGCAACTCGTAGATCAGCTCCTGCGCGCGCTCGATGGCGAAGGCGGGGATGAAGATCTTGCCGCCCCGCTTCGCCACCTTGTTGACGAATCCCGCCAGCATGCCCTGCGCTTCGACCGGCGACTCGTGGACCTTGTTGGCGTAGGTGCTCTCGATGATCAGCACGTCGGCGAGGCCCTGGGGCGGCTTCGGGTCGCGGATGATCGGCAGGCCCCATCGCCCGATGTCGCCCGAGAACACCACCCGGCGCTTCGCGCCGGCCACGTCGATGTCGAGCACAACCGACGCGGAGCCGAGCATGTGGCCGGCGTCGGTGTAGCTGAGGCGGATGCCGGGCGTGATGTCCAGGGGCCGGTCGTAGGGCAGGCTCACCATCGAATCCACGACGCGTGTTGCATCGGCGGCCGTGTAGAGCGGCTCGGCGAGGCTGGCGTGCCCGCGCTTCTTGAGGAACTCGAAGTCCTTTTCCTGAATGAAGCCGGAGTCCGGCAGCATCACGCTCGCGAGGTCACGGGTGGCCGACGTGCAGAAGATCGGCCCGGCGTAGCCCTTCTTGATCAGGAGCGGGAGCCTGCCCGTGTGGTCGATGTGCGCGTGGCTCACCACCACCACGTCGATGTCGTGGACGTCGAGCGGGAAGTTCTCGTTCTTCTTCTGGGCCTCCTCGCGGCGCCCCTGGAAGAGGCCACAGTCGAGCAGGATCCGCTTGGGACCGACCTCGAGGAGATGCATGGAGCCGGTCACTTCGCCGGCCGCGCCCCAGCACGTCAGGCGCATCAGCCCTCCCGTTCGAAGACGGCGAGGATCTTGCGGGGCGAGAGCGCGACCAGCTCGACCAGCGTCCACCCGCCGCGGCGCCGCTCGTTCAAGTCGTCGGTGAGCGCCTCTTCGTCGGCGAGGCTCTTTCCCGAGAGCCGGATGATGGCGGTCTGGTACTCGGTCACGGTCAGCGCGTCCCGAACAGGCGGTCGCCGGCGTCGCCCAGGCCCGGCAGGATGTACCCGCGCTCATTGAGCTGGCGGTCGAGCGCCGCGGCGTAGATCGGGACGTCCGGGTGCGCGGCAAGCATCTTCTGCACTCCCTCGGGCGCGGCGACGATGCACAGCAGGCGCAGGGAGCGGGCGCCGGCCTTCTTGAGCTTGGTGCAGGCGGCCACCGCCGAGCCGCCGGTAGCGAGCATCGGGTCGAGGAGGAAGAAGTCGCGCTGCTCCCGCGCGCTCGGCACCTTGTAGTAGTAGTCCACGGGCTGGAGGGTGTCGTGGTCCCGGTAGAGGCCGATGTGGCCCACGCGGGCGGCGGGCACCAGGCGCAGGATGCCGTCCACCATGCCGAGGCCGGCCCGGAGGACGGGCACCAGCGCGAGCTTCTTGCCGGCGACCTTCTCGCCCGTCATGTGTTCGAGCGGCGTGTCGAATTCCACCGGCTCGGTGGGCAGGTCCTTGGTGACCTCGTAGGCCATGAGCATCGCGATCTCGCTCACCAGGTCGCGGAAGTCCTTGACCGGGGTGCGCTTGTCGCGCAGGACGTGGAGCTTGTGCTTGATGAGCGGATGGCCGAGGATGGTGAGATTCGGGAAGGTGTTCATGGGGCAGAAAAGTGCGTCGTCGGCAGGTTTTCGGAAAGGCGGCGCTCAGACGCGCAGGCGTGATTCTGCGGGCCTCGTATGAGTGAGGCGACCCACTCGGCGGAACGCCAGCAGTCGCTGGGCGAGGAAATCGCGAACAGCGTGAGCCACGGCGTGGGCCTGGTGGCGGCGCTGAGCGTGGCGCCGCTCCTTATCGCGCATGCGGCCCGGCAGGGCGGGAACGAGGCCGCCGTGGGGGCGAGCGTCTTCGCGGCGAGCATGGTGCTGCTGTACTGCGCCTCCACGCTGTATCACGCCCTGCCGCGGAACAAGGCGAAGCGCGTGTTCCGGGTGATCGAGCACGGCGCGATCTTCCTGCTCATCGCCGGGACGTACACGCCGTTCACGCTCGGCGTGCTGCGTGGTCCCTGGGGCTGGACACTGTTCGGCGTCGTGTGGGGACTGGCCGTCATCGGGATCACCCTCAAGGCCGTCGCCGGCGTGCGGCACCCGATCCTGTCCACGGCGGTGTACGTCGCGATGGGCTGGCTGATGGTGATCGCCGTGCGACCGCTCTGGCTCCGCGTCCCGCCGCTGGGGCTGCTGCTCCTGCTGGCGGGCGGCCTCGCCTACACCGCGGGCGTGGCCTTTTTCGCCGCCAAGCGGCTGCGCTACGCGCACTTCGTCTGGCACCTGTGCGTGCTGGCGGGCACGACCTGCCACTGCTTCGCGGTACTGTGGTACGCCGCCTGACCACAGCGACGCAGTCGACTTCGCGCAGGTGGCCGGCAAGCGGTTCAATGGCGAACCAGCGGCAAACACCGACCCTCCCACCGCGCCGCCAAGCCCGCTAAGTTCTTTTCCCGCATAGTCCGGCCAGGTAGCTCAGATGGTAGAGCAGCGGACTGAAAATCCGCGTGTCGGCAGTTCGATTCTGCCCCTGGCCACTCGGAGGCGGGACGAACAACTTCGGTTGTTCGTCCCGCTTCTGGTTTCTGAGACCAGCTGAGGGCCAGGCAAGGAGGAGTTCGAAGTGAGCAAGATCACCGTCCTCGGGGGTGGGCTGGTCGGCCGCGTAATCGCGCGCGACCTCGCGCGTGAAACGAACTTCCGCGTCACCGTGGCCGACGCGGCCGCAGGGACGCTGGCGCGCCTGCGCGCGGAGGGCCTTGCCACGATTGCGCTCGACCTTGCGGACGATGCGGCCGTGCGCGGGGCCATCGCTGGCGCCGACGTCGTCGTGGGCGCGGCCCCCGGCCATATGGGCTACCGTCTCCTCCGTCTCGTGATCGAGGCCGGCAAGCCGTACGCCGACATCGCCTTCATGCCGGAGGATTTCCTCGAGCTGGACGGCCTCGCCCGCGAGCGGGGCGTGACGGCGGTGGTGGACTGTGGCGTGGCCCCCGGTCTCTCCAACCTCCTGTGCGGTCGTGCGGAGCACGAGTTCGACAGCGTCGAGCAGATGCTTATCCTCGTGGGCGGCCTGCCCAAGAACCGCGTCTGGCCCTTCGAGTACCGGGTCGTATTCTCGGCGGTGGACGTGATCGAGGAGTACACGCGCCCGGCGCGCTGGGTCGAGCACGGACGGCTGGTGACCAAGCCGGCCCTCACCGACGTCGAGCTGGTTTACCTGCCGCGAGTCGGCACCGTCGAGGCGTTCAACACCGACGGCCTCCGCAGCCTGGCGAAGACCCTCCACGCCCCGTTCATGAAGGAGAAGACGCTTCGCTGGCCGGGCCACGTGGAGAAGATGCGGATGCTCCGCGAGACCGGCTTCCTGTCCCAGGAGCCGATCGAGGTCGCCGGGACACGAGTCCGTCCTTACGATGTGACCACCAAGCTCCTCTTTGATGCGTGGCGCCTCCCGGAAGGGGAGGCGGATCTCACGGTGATGCGCGTCGAGGCGACGGGCGTGATCGGCGGCGCGCGCAAGACCTGGACCTGGGACCTGTACGACGAAGCCGACCCCGCGACCGGCTACCACTCGATGGCGCGGGTCACCGGATTTCCGTGCGCGATCGTGGCGCGTCTTCTCGCCCGGGGCGAGCTGTCGCGCCCGGGCGTGCAGCCCCCGGAGCGCCTCGCCGGCGATGATCGCTTCTTCGAGGCGATGATGGAGGAGCTGCGCGCGCGGGGCGTCACGATCACGCGAACGATCGCGTAGGCGCCTGAAGCCGCGCCCGCCGTCTCTCCTGACTCTCGGCCCGCTGGTCGCAGTGATGTTCTTCTGCGTCTCCGGCGGGCCGTTCGGCATCGAGGGCGTGGTCGGCGGCGTCGGACCGGGCGTCGCCATGCTCCTCCTGGTCCTCACGCCCCTCCTTTACAGCGTGCCGGAAGCGCTGATCATCGGCGAGCTGGCCTCGATGCTGCCCGCCGAGGGCGGCTACTACCAGTGGGTCAAGCGCGCCTTCGGCCGGTTCTGGGGGTTCACCAACGGCTGGCTGAGCTGGATGTACTCGCTGATCGACATGGCGATCTACCCGGTGCTCCTCCTCCAGTACCTCCGTTTCTTCACCGGCGATCTCGGGCGGCTGCCGTCCTGGCTGCTGGCGCTGGCCCTGATCTGGGGCGCGACCTGGCTCAATCTGCGCGGAACGCGGCTGGTGGGTCTCGCGTCCGGCTGGTTCACCGTGCTGGTGCTGGCGCCGTTCGCGGTGCTGGCGTGCTTCGCCGTGGCGCGCTGGGCAGCGGTGGGTCATGCGGTCGCCTTCGCGGGCGATCCGTTCCACGCGACGGGCGCGTCGTTCCTCGGGGCCCTCGGACTCGGCATCTCGCAGAGCGTCTGGAACTACAGCGGGTGGGACAACGCCTCCACCGTCGGCGGCGAGATCCAGGACTCCGGCGCGACCTATCCGCGCGCCCTGTTCCGAGCGCTGCCGCTGGTGACCGTGGCGTACCTGCTGGCGGTCGTGCCGGCCCTCGCGGTGACCGACTGGCACGTGTGGACCGACGGCGCCTGGCCGACGATCGCCGCGACGGTGGTCGGGAAGTGGCTTGCGGCGTGGATCGCCGCCGCCGGGATGATCAGCGCCTTCGCGCTCTTTAACGCGCTGCTGCTGGTCTACTCGCGCGTCCCGCTGGTGCTGGCGCGCGACGGATTCCTCCCCGCGGCGCTGGCCACCACGGACGAGCGCGGTACGCCGCGGCGCGCCGTCGTGATCTCGGCCGCCGGCTATTCCGTGTTCGCGCTGCTCTCCTTCGGCGGACTGCTCGCGGCCGATGTGCTGCTCTACACTGCGGCGCTGGCCCTCGAGTTCGCGGCATTGATCGGCTTGCGGCGTCGCGAGCCGCAACTGGTCGGCAGTTTCCGGGTCCCGCTGCGAGGATCGGGCCTGGTCGCCCTGGCGGCGCTGCCGGTGCTGGTGCTGGGGCTGGCCGTCGCGCTGGAAGTGCGGAGCCGGGCGATCGGCCTCGTCGGCGTGCTGGTTGCCGTGGTCTTCGGCCTAGCCGGTCCCGTCGCGTTCGCCGCCCTGCGCCGACGCGCGCCCGCGTGAGCCGGCGGCGGCGCACGGGGCACTTCTCGTAGCACCACACTCCCTACAGAATAGTGGTCGTGCGTGCAGCGCGCGGCGCCGCACCGGAGAGGGGAGTCACGCATGGCCGAGACACGACGCACCGCACCCGATGAACTGCCTCGTCACGCCGTCATCCGGGCCCACCCCGAGCGGGACCGGACGTCCGACGCGCCGCGGCTTCTCGCGTCGGGACTGGTTGCCCACGTCGGCTTCCTGGACGGCGGCCGCCCGGTCGTGATCCCGATGACCTACCAGTACGCGGAAGACGAACCCCGCCGCGTCTATCTGCATGGAGGCGCGCAGGGCCGGCTGATGACACACCTCGGAGCGGGGGCGCCGGTCTGCGTCACCGTCACGGAGCTGGACGGCCTGGTCTACTCGCGGACGGCGGTCAACCACTCGGTCAATTACCGCTCGGTCGTGGCGTCCGCGCGGGCCGCAGTGGCGCAGCCGACGCCGGCGGAGCGGGAGCGGATCCTCGCGGCGATGATCGCGCGCTACTTCCCCGGGCGGACCGCGGGCGTGGACTACGCGCCGCCCACCACCGCGCAGCTCGAGTCCACGGCGCTGGTGGCGCTCGAGATCGAGGAGTGGAGCGCCAAGGGCCGCACCGGCGGCGCGAATGGTCCGGGCGACGACGACCCCACGCGCCCCGGATCGGCCGGCGTCATTTCCCTGAACCGTGACACGCAGATGCGGAGGGTGCCATGACTGATCTCCAGTATCCCATCGGCCGGTCGACTAGGGTGACCACGCTCACGCCCGCGCAGCGCGCGGAGTGCATCGAGCAGATCGCGGCGGCGCCGACGCTGCTGCGCCGCGCGGTGGCGGGACTCGACGAGCAGCAGTTCGACACCCCCTACCGGCCCGGCGGCTGGACGGTGCGACAGGTCGTCCACCACCTCCCCGACAGCCATCTCAACGCGTACGTGCGCTGCAAGCTCGCGCTCACCGAAGACGTGCCGACCATCAAGCCGTACGATCAGGCGCGTTGGGCCGAGACGCCGGATGCGGGGGCACCGGTCGAGGTCTCGCTCGCGCTGTTCGACGCACTGCACCGGAAGTGGGTGTTGCTGCTGCGCGGCCTCGGCCCGGACGATTTCGCCCGGCGCTTCAATCACCCGGAGTCGGGGCCGACGACACTGGATACGGTGCTGGCCATGTACGCCTGGCATGGGCGACACCACGTCGCGCACATCACCGGGCTGCGCGAGCGGATGGGGTGGCGATGAGAGTCGGCGGCCTGATTCCGGCGTGGGGCACCGCCGCTCTGGTGGTCGGCTTCCTGGCGGCGGGCGCTCCGCCGGCCGCTGCCCAGCCATCGCCGGATTCGGAGGCCGCGGCGGTGCGCCGGGCCTTTCTCCACGCCTGGAACGGCTACGAGCGCTACGCCTGGGGCCACGACGAGTTGCTCCCGCTCTCGCGTGGCCATCGCGACTGGTATCCCGCCTCGTTCGTGATGACCCCGGTGGACGCCTTCGACACGATGCTCCTGATGGGCCTCACCGACGAGGCTGCGCGCGCCAAGACCCTCATCCTCGACTCGCTCAACTTCGACCGCGGCTTCCCGGTCCAGGTCTTCGAGATCACGATCCGCCTCCTGGGCGGTCTGATCAGCGCGTACCAGATGGACGGCGACCCACGCTTCCTCGCCCTCGCCCGAGACCTCGGCACCCGCCTGCTGCCGGCGTTCGGCTCCCCCACCGGGATGCCCTACCGGTTCGTGAATCTCAGGACCGGCGCGGTGAGCGGGCCGGTGAGCAACCCGGCCGAGATCGGGACGTTGATGCTGGAGTTCGGGACGCTCTCGAGGCTCACCGGCGACGAACGCTACTACGCCGCGGCCAAGCACGCGGTCGTCGTACTGTTCGGGCGGCGCTCGCGCATCGGTCTGGTCGGCAGCACGATCAACGTGGAAACCGGCGCGTGGGAAGACCGTGACAGCCACGTCAGCGGCGGCATCGACTCGTACTACGAGTACCTGTTGAAGTCGTGGCTGCTGTTCCGCGACCCCGACTTCAAGCGGATATGGGACAGCAGCATCGTTGCCGTGAACCAGTATCTCCCGGACGAGCGGCCGACCGGCTTCTGGTACGGCCACGCGAACATGGACACGGGAGAGCGGACGCTCACCCATTTCGGCGCGCTCGACGCCTACTTTGCCGCGGAGCTCGCCAAGAGCGGCGACACCGCGCGCGCCGGGCGGCTGATGCAGTCCATCTACCGGATGTGGACGACCTTCGGCATCGAGCCGGAGGAGCTGGACTACGTGACGATGCAGCCGGTGTCGGCGGGTTACGTGCTACGGCCGGAGGCGCTCGAGTCCGCGTACTACCTGTACCGGATCACCGGCGACGAGCGATACCGCGGGATGGGGCGCGTGATGGTGGACAGCCTCTTCCACTACTGTGGCGCCGAGACGGGCTTCGCCGCGCTCCAGAGCGTGGTGACGAAGGAGCGGCGCGACCAGATGGAGAGCTTCTTCCTGGCCGAGACGCTGAAGTACGCCTATCTGCTCTTCGCGCCCTCGGTGGCGCTCGATTTCGACGCGATCATCTTCAACACGGAAGCGCACCCGATCCGGCGCACCTGGCATTAGCCGGCGGCCCGGGCGCCGCCGCCGGCGCGGCCGAGTCGCTATGGTTGGCGCCAGCGGCACCCATCGCGCACCATCAACTCGCCCGCCGCGGCGGGCCCCCATGTTCCTGCGGCATAGTTGGGGAAGCCCGCCGGCGGCCGCGCGTCCCAGGCCTCGATGATCGGGTCCACCAGTGCCCACGCCGCCTCGACCTGGTCACTGCGGGCAAACAGGGTTCCGTCGCCCACCATCGAGTCGAGCAGCAACGTCTCGTACGCCGAGTGGTCGCCGGCACCGAAGGCTCCGGCATAGGCGAAGTCCATCTGCACCGACGTCATCCGCACGTCGGCGCCCGGCATCTTGATCTCGAAGCAGAGCGAGACGCCCTCGTTGGGCTGGATCCGGATGGTCAGCACGTTCGGGGCGAGCGACTGCCCGGCCTCCGCCGGAAACATCAGGTGCGGTGGGCGGCGGAACTGGATGGCGATCTCGGTCACGCGGTGCGGCAGCCGCTTGCCACTGCGGACGTAGAACGGCACGCCCTGCCACCGCCAGTTGTCCACCAGGAAACGGACGGCGGCAAAGGTCGGGGTAGCCGACGCCAGCGATACCCGTGGCTCCTCCCGATACCCGCGGACGGCGGCGCCGTCGATCGTCCCCGGGCCGTACTGTCCGCGCACCGCGCTCTCGTCGACCAGGGCCGGCACGATCGGGCGCACTGCGCGCAGCACCTTGGCCTTCTCGTCGCGGACCTCCTCGGCGCGGAAGGCGACCGGCGGCTCCATGGCGGTCAGCGCGAGGAGCTGGAGCAGGTGGTTCTGGAACATGTCGCGTACCACGCCGGCCTGCTCGTAGTAACCGCCGCGGTGTTCGACGCCCACGGTTTCGGCCGCCGTGATCTGCACGTGGTGGATGTGCTGCCGGTTCCAGACGGGCTCGAAGATCGAGTTCGCGAAGCGCAGCACCAGGAGGTTCTGCACCGTTTCCTTGCCGAGGTAGTGATCGATCCGGTACACCTGATGCTCGGCGAGTGCCTTCATGACGACCTGGTTGAGGGCGCGCGCGCTCGCGAGACTCGAGCCGAACGGCTTCTCGATGATGACCCGCGCCCACGGACGCTGCGCGGGGTCGTCGATTCTGGGCGCGAGCCCGGTGGACGAGAGCAGCTCGACGGCGGTGGCGTACACGGCGGGCGGGAGCGCGAGGTAGAACAGCCGGCCACGGGGATTGCTGCTGGCCCGCTCGAACCGGGCTACGCGCTCCTTGACGGCGGCGAAGAACGCCGGGTCCGTCATGTCGCCCTGCACGTAGAAGATCCGCTCGGCGAACCGGTCCCACGTCGCGTCCGGCACGTGGCCGATCTCCTTGGAACTCGCGATCGCCTCACGCATCCGCGCGCGGAACCCCGCGTCGGTCAGCGGCTCGCGCGCGGCGCCGACCACCGAGAAGTCGTCGTGCAGCAACCCGTCGTGCAGCAGGTGGTACAGCGCCGGCATCAGCTTGCGCTGGGTGAGGTCTCCGCCCGCGCCGAGGATGACTGCGGTACAGGGGTCGCCGAGCTTGAGCGGCGGCGCGGGGGGCGCAATGCCGCCGGTGAGGTGCAGCGGCACGGCCAGCGGCAGCGCACTCACTCGGCCTTCACCGGGTGGCCGCCGAACTCGTGGCGCAGCGCCGCGATGACCTTGGCGGCATAAGACTCCGGCTGCCTGGAGCGGAAGCGCTCGAGCAGCGACAGGGTAATGACCGGAGCGGGAACGTCGAGGTCCGTCGCCTCCTGGACCGTCCAGCGGCCTTCGCCGGAGTCGGCGACCCATCCCTTGATGCCGGCAAGCTCGGCCCCCGGGGCGAAGGCGCGCTCGGCCAGCTCGTTGATCCAGGATCGCACCACGCTCCCGTGGTTCCATACCGCCGCGATCTGACGGAGATCGAGGGAGAACCGCTTCGAGGCGTGGAGGATCTCGTAGCCCTCCGCGTACGCCTGCAGCAGCCCGTACTCGATGCCATTGTGGACCATCTTGACGTAGTGCCCGGCGCCGACGGGCCCGACGTGCGCGTAGCCGTCGGGCGGGGCGAGGGTGCGGAAGATCGGCGCGCAGTGCTCGACCGCGGCCCGGGAGCCGCCGACCATGAGGCAGTAGCCGACCTCGAGACCCCAGATGCCGCCGCTGGTGCCGGCGTCCACGAACTCGAGGCCGCGGGCCTGCAGCGTCTCGCCACGCCGGATACTGTCGGTGTAACGGGAGTTGCCGCCGTCGATGATGATGTCGCCTGCGGCGAGGAGCGGCACGAGCTGCTCGATCGTCTCGTCGACCGGCGCTCCCGCGGGGACCATCAGCCAGATCACCCGGGGCGGCTTCAGCTGCGCGCACAAGTCGCGCAGGTCGGCCGCCGCCTTCGCCACACCCTCCTTCGCCAGCGCGCGGGCGGCGTCCGGGGCGTGGTCGTACGCCACGACCGCATGCCCGGCGGGCGCGAGCCGCCGCACCATGTTCCCGCCCATCCGGCCCAAGCCGATCATGCCCAGTTGCATGGTTCCCTCTCCCGATCGTCGATGGACACCGAGTGCGCCGGCTCCACGAAGCAGAACCGCGAGATCATTGCGCCGCCGCCACTGCGGCGCCCAGCAGGCCGACGTTCGGACTCACGATCACGTGAACGGGAATCCGCGAGTTCAGCTCCGACAGCCTTCCCTTGCTGCGAAACGCGGTCATGAAGGTCCCGTCCTTGAGCTTCGTCACGATGCGCGGCGCGATGCCGCCGGCGACGTACACCCCTCCGGTCGCCAGCACCGTGAGCGCGAAGTTGCCGGCCTGGGAGCCGTACACCGACACGAAGATGTCGAGCGCCTTGACCGAGAGCGCGTCGTCGCCCGCCAGGGCGTGCCGCGAGACCACGGCCGCCGGATCGTCGCGCTCCATCTCGTCCGTCACGTCCTGCCGCTCGGCGGCGAACCCCGTCACGGCGAGGTAGCTGTACAGGTGCCCGAGCCCCGCGCCTGAGAGAATGCGCTCGTACGACACGTGGCCGAACTCGTCCAGCAGGGTGCTCCGCAGGCCCCACTCGACGGCGTCCCGGGCGGCGAGATTCACGTGGCCGCCTTCGGACGCATGCACCACGTAGCGGTCACCGTCCCAGGTGAGGAACCCTTCCCCGAGACCTGTGCCGGCGCCGATCAACGCGATCGTGCCGTGCTCCACCGCCGTCCCCTGCTGCAGTGTCACGAGGTCTGCTGGACCCAGGCGTCCGACTCCGTAGCCCACCGCGTAGAAGTCGTTGATGATCGTCGTGTGCGGGATCCCGGTGTCCGAGGCGAGAGCGCGCGCGCTCACCGTCCAGGGGAGATTCGGAGTCCGGCACTCGCCATCCACGACCGGACCCGCGATGCCGAAGCAGGCACGCTCGGGAGACGCCCCTGCCTCGTCGAGGTAACGCCGCACGATCGGCGCGAGGCCCGGGGCGCTGCCGCTCGGGTAGCGCCGCTCGTGCAGGATCCGTATCGCGGCGTCCGTCAGTTCGACGAGCGCGAACCGGGCGTTGGTGCCCCCGACGTCACCGGCGAGAACCTTCATGTTGCGACACTCCCCAATCGGGCTCCGGCGTCCCGGTCCAGGAACCACACGGCGCCCAGGGCCAGCTGCACCGGCAGATCTCGCGGGCGCACGGGCCCTTGGAGGGCGCGCGCCACGGTCGCGGCCTTGTCCGCGCCGGCCACCAGCACCGCGACCCGTCGTGCCGCGGCGATCACCGGAGGCGTGATGGTGAGACGCTTCGCCGGAGGCTTGGGGCCGGTCACGGGGACGACGTGGCGGGTACGCTCGTCCAGCGCTGGCGAGTCCGGAAAGAGCGACGCCGTGTGTCCGTCCACTCCCATGCCGAGCAGCAGGAGGTCGAGCCGCTCCGGCAGGATCCGCTCGTAGTCCCGTGCGGCGGCGTCCCGATCGGCGCGCTCGGCCTCCAGTCGGTGAACCTGGACGGCCGGTATCGGCACCCGACGCAGGAGGGACGTCGCCGCCATGAGGTAGTTGCTCGCCCGGTCGCCGGGCGGCACCGCACGCTCGTCCCCGAAGAAAATCTCCACGTCCCGCCAACTGAGTCGCACGGCGTACGGATCGCCGGCGAGGCGTTCGTACACCAGGCGCGGCGTGTCGCCGCCCGCGAGCGCCACCGCGCAGTGTCCGCGCTCGCGAACGTCGGCCTCGACGACGGTGGCGATCCACTCCGCCGCGACAGCAGCGAGACGGGAGGCCTCCTCGATGACGATGCGCGCGGGGACGGTCACGAGGTCGCGCTCCGGGAGTCGAGTGTGGCAGCAATATAGTCGGCGGCCGCGGCGGGTTGGGCGGCCGACTCGACGTGTGGCGGGCTCTCGCACCATCTTCCCTCGCCATGAAGGCATCCGGAACGGACCTGATGAAGCGCGCCGCCGCCGTTCGCGCGCTCCAGTTCGTCGAGAGCGGAATGACGGTCGGCCTCGGCACCGGCTCGACGGTGCGGCCGCTGCTCACGCTGCTCGCGGAGCGGCTCGGCGAGGGCGACCTCAAGGACGTGGCGGCCGTCCCGACGTCGGAGGACACGGCACGCCGCTGCCGGGAGCTCGGCATCCCGCTCGTGACGCTGGTCGACTGTCCGGAGCTGTCGCTCGCGATCGACGGCGCCGACGAGGTGAGCCCGCGGCTCGACCTGATCAAGGGGCTGGGAGGCGCACTGCTCCGCGAGAAGCTGGTCGCGCAGGCCGCCAGACGGTTCATCGTCGTCGCCGACGAATCGAAATTGGTGCGCCGGCTCGGCACGCGCGCGCCCGTTCCGGTGGAGGTCATTCCCTTCGGGTGGACGGCGCTGCTGCCGTTCTTCGAGACGCTCGGGGCTGAACCGGTGCTGCGGCGGGGGCCCGACGGCTCGCCCACCGTGACCGACAACGGCAATTACCTCGTGGACTGCCGCTTTGTGCGCGGCATCCCGGATCCCGCCGCGCTCGCTCGGGCGCTGGCGAAACGAACCGGCGTGGTGGAGGACGGGCTGTTTCTCCGCATGGCCAGGGTGGCGGTGGTGGCGGGCGCGGGCGGCGTGCGTCTCCTCAAGCGCTGAGCCCGTGGCGTGAAGGTGGGCCACGGGCTGCTGGTCGCCGTCACGGTGTTGCCGCTGGCGGTCCCCCCCGCGCGCCCGGCGCGGCCGGTTCACGCCCTCCCTGATACCTGCGCCCGGGCGCCCGCCCCGAGCGTTGACAGCCTGGTCACGACAGGCCGGTACTGGCACGCCTGGCGCGCGCTTCCCGCGCTGCCCCGGGACGCGCGTCCGCTGCGGACCCGCGACGCGCTGCTGCGGGTCCGGATCGCCGAGGGGCTCGGGCGCTGGCCGCAGCTGGACACGATCCTGGCCCGCGTGCGGGGGGTCGACACGATCCCCGAGCTCCTGGCCGCCGCCGCGCAGCAGGACGAGCGGCTCGAGCGCTGGGCCTCGGCGGCGGCGCGCTACCGGCGGCTGGCCATGCTGGCGGACGCGAGGCCGGAGTTGAAGGCGGTGGCCGCGGTGCGCCGCGCCGTGGCGTTCGAAGAGCTGGCCGCCCCGGACTCGGCCGAGGCGGCGTGGCACCGGGCAGCGCAGGCGCTCCCCGACCTCTCCGACTGGTTCGCACTGCACCGCGCGAAATTCGAGCTCGACACGTCGCTGGCTTTCGCCTCCGTCGCGGCGGTGCGCTCTCCCGGCGCGGCGGAGAGCGCCGACGACTTCATCGCGCGGCGCCGCCTCGCGTCCGGCAATCCCCGCGGCGCTCTGGAGCTGTATCTCCGGCACGGACGGCTGCTCGATGCGGCACGAGCCGAGCTGGCGCTGGGGCGGGACGACGTGGCGCGCCGCCGGGTCGACGCCTTACTGGCGGCCGACCCCACGAGGCCGGTGGCGCTGCTGGCCGCCAACTTCGTCGTCGCGGAGTTCGCGGTGCCGACGGCGGACGAATGGCTCGGGATCGCGCGTGCTTACCGCGCCCGGGGCGATCTCATGTCTGCGGAGCGGTACGCGCGGCGGGCCGTCGCGCGGCAGGACACCAGCCTCGCCGGCTGGCTCGAAATGGCGGGGATCGCGGCGGCACGTCATCGCTCGGTGGCGGCGCAAGAAGCGCTCGCCAGCGCGGGAACATTGGTGCGGCGACGGCCCGGCACTCCCACCACTGTGCTCGCCGGGGCGTCGGTCCAGGTGCTGGGCTCCGGCGACCGGTGGGAAGAAGCCGACTCGCTCGTGGCACGCCTGGCACGGGTGAATCCCGGCGACTCCAATGTCGCCGGCGCCGTCCTCCTCCTCGCCAATCACGAGCGCGCGGAAGGAACTCGCGAGATCGAGGCGGCGTGGTATCGGGTACTGGTGAGCCGCTTCGGCGGCACGCCGGCGGCGGACGTCGCCCGGTTCCGGCTTGCGCTCGCGTCGTACGCCGCCGGCTTCCGCGACTCGGCTGCGGCGGGCCTCGCGGAGGTGTTGGCACGCGATACGGCGCACCGGCTCGGCACGGCCCCGAGCTACTGGGCTGCGCGGCTCGCCCTGGAGCGGCACGAGGCTGCCGCAGCCGTCGATCTGCGCGCCCTCGCCGTCGCAGACCCGACGGGCTATTACGGCGTCCGCGCGCGCGAGCTGCTCGGCGAATCACTTCCTGTCGCGCTGGATTCCACGCTCCCGCCCCCCCGGCCGAGCAGCTTCTCGGCGGCGCGAGCGGCCGAGCGCATCCGGCTGCTGACGGCCGTCGGCTTCGTGGGAGAGGCGCGCGCGGAGGCGGTGGCGTGGATCCGGGACACGAGCGCCTCGCCGCAACTGCTGGCTGCGGCCGCCGCCGCGGCCGCAGAAGCCGGGTACGCGAAAGAAGCGATCTTCCTCGGTGGTGCCGCCCGGGCGCGAGCGGCGATCACCAGCGGAGTTGCCCGCGCCCTCTTCCCGCTGCCCTACCGGGCGGTCATCGAGGCCGAGGCCACGGAACACTGCGTTGACCCGCTGCTGCTGGCCGCCATCGTCCGCCAGGAGTCGCGGTTCGAGCCGCAGGCGCGCTCCCGGGCAGGCGCGCGAGGGTTGAGTCAACTGCTGCCGCGGACCGCCCGACAGATGAGCCGGCGCGAGGGGATCCGGCCGTGGGACCCGGCGCTGCTGGACGTGCCGGACTTCAACCTCCATTTCAGCGCGCGCTACGTGCACGACCGGTTGATGCGGGACGCCCTTCCTGTCTACGCCGTCATCGCCTCGTACGACGCGGGCCCTGAACGCCTGGCGCGCTGGCGGCAGTGGCCGGACTTCCGCGACCCCGACCTGTTCGTCGAGCGGCTGCCCATCGCCGAGACTCGCGACTACGTCCGGGGCGTGTACGCGAACTACGCCTGGTACCGGCGGATGTACGCGGCTCAGCGCAACGGACTCCGCTGAGCGGCGCCCGGGGGGCAGCACCCGGCTCTCCGGCCGTCCGGCGAGCCCGGCTCTCCGACCACCGGTCCTCCTCAATGTCAGTAGATTCGCGGACTTGGTGACCATCCGAGCAGACGGTTAGAATTCGGGCCATGAACCCCAGAACTATCGCGCTGGTGGTGGGCTTGGGTGTCGTCGTGGTGGCCGCGGCCGCGCCCTGCCAGCAACCGCCCCAGCCCGGGCAGCCCACGTGGCAGGCGGTCCAGCCGGAGTCCGGCGAAGTTCACCTCGCCAACATCCGCCAGCTGACCTTCGGCGGGCAGAACGCCGAGGCGTACTTCTCGTTCGATGGGAAGAAGATCGTATTCCAGAGCACCCGGGGCGATCACCCGTGCGACCAGGAGTACGTCATGAACGTGGACGGCTCCGACGTGCACCGGGTCTCCGACGGCCGGGGCCGAACCACCTGCGGCTACTTCTTCGACCATGACCGCAAGGTGCTGTTCTCTTCGACGTCGGCGGTGGGCCCCGATTGCCCCAAGCCTCCCGATTTCTCCCACGGATATGTGTGGGCGCTCGAGGACTTCGACATCTACACGGCGAACGTGGACGGCACGAACCTGCGCCGGCTCACACGCACCCGCGGCTACAACGCCGAGTCCGTGGTCTCGCCCGACGGCAAGTCGATCGTCTTCACCTCGACCCGCCACGGCGACCTGGACATCTATACCATGCGGATCGACGGGACCCACCTGCGCCAGCTCACGCACGAGCTGGGCTACGATGGCGGTCCGTGGTGGTCCCACGACGGCAGGAAGATCGTGTACCGCGCGTACCACCCGGGCACCGCGGCGGATTCGGCGAAGTACCGCCAGTTGTACGCGCAGCACCTGGTGCAGCCGCTGGAGATGGAGCTGTGGGTGATGAACGCCGACGGCACCGATCGCCACCAGATCACCCACCTGGGCGGGGCCAACTTCGCGCCGTATTTCACCCCGGACGACCGGCGGATCATCTTCGCGTCGAACGCCAAGGACCCACATGGCCGCAACTTCGACCTCTACCTCGTCAACCTCGACGGCAGCGGGCTCGAGCAGGTGACCACGTACCCCGCCTTCGACAGCTTCCCGATGTTCTCACCCGATGGCAAGCAACTCATCTGGGCCTCCAACCGGCACGGCAGCCAGCCGCACGAGACCAACATCTTCATCGCGGACTGGGTGCCATGACGGCCGGTTGCGAGCCGCCGAGTTGTGAGTTGCGAGCGGTTGCGAGCCGCGAGACGACGGTGACAGGAGAAGCATGAGCAAAGCGAAAGCGCCGAAGCCCGCGAAGAGCGCCCGCCACGCGACCTGGGAGTGGATCAAGTCGCTGGCGATCGCCCTGATCATCTGGTTCGTGTTGCGGACGCTGCTGGTCGAGGCGTTCCGCATTCCCTCGAGCAGCATGGAGCGCACGCTGCTGGTGGGGGATTTCCTGTTCGTGAACAAGGCCCTGTATGGCGCGGAGGTGCCGCTGATTCACGCGCGGCTGCCGGCGATCCGCGATCCGCGGCGCGGCGACATCGTGGTGTTCGATTCCCGGACCGAGGACGGGGTCAAGGTCGTCAAGCGCCTGGTGGGGGTGCCGGGAGACACGCTGCAGATGAAGCACGCGGTGTTGTGGCGCAACGGCGTCGCTCAACGCGAGCCGTACGTCGAGCACGTCGACTCGCTCGAGGACCCCAGCGACCCGTCGATGCGCGAGTGGCAGGTCACATATCTGCTCCCGAGCGTCGACCGCAACACCTATCGCCCGACCCGGGACAACTGGGGGCCGGTGACGGTGCCGCCGGGCCAGTATTTCGTGATGGGCGACAACCGGGACAATTCCTTCGACTCGCGCTACTGGGGCTTTGTCCCCCGGGCGGTGGTCCGCGGGCGGCCGATCTTCATCTACTACTCGTTCGACCATGACTCGTGGCGCGCCTTGCCGTTCCTCACCGCCATCCGCTGGGCCAGGATCGGCCACCAGCCGCGCTAGGCCGGCTCCCGCGCCGCGGTCGGGGGCAGGAACAGCACCGCGACCATCCCCAGCAGCCCGAGGAGCGCTCCCGCCCAGAACGGCGCGCGCAGTCCCGACGCTCCAATGAGAAAGCCGGCAATGGTGGGGCCGACGATCCGGCCGAGGGTAGATGCGGTCTGGGTGATTCCGAGCGCCGCCCCCTGCTGGGAGGCGGATGCCCGGCGGCTGACGACGGCGTAGACGCTTGGCGTCGCGAGGGCCGAGCCCGCCGCCAGCGCGCCCAGGGCGGCGTACAGCGCCACCCTCCCCGAAGCCTCCGGCACCAGCGCCAGGCCAAGCGCGAGCAGCAGCCCACCGGCCGCCGCCACCCGCTTCTCGCCCACCCGCGCGGCCAGCCGGCCCACGAGCCCCCCCTGCACGATCGCGGAGATGATGCCCATGTAGGCGAACAGCAACCCCATCTGGCGAGTCGTGTCGTGCCACACGTCGCGGCCGAACAGCGGCAAGGTGACGTGGATGACGGCGAATGCGGCGGTGACCAGGAAGCTCGCGGCGAGGGGTGCCGCCAGGGCGCCGAGGGGGACCCGGCGCAACCGGTGCGTCGCCTCGCGTTTGGGGGTCTCGGGGAGCCAGACCAGGGCGGCAAGGGCGTTGACCGCGCACAGCGCGGCGGCCACCACGCCCGCGCTGCTGTAGCTGTGCGTCGAGAGGACACCTCCCAGCGCAGGCCCGAGGATGAATCCCATAGCGAAGGCGGCGCCCAGGATCCCCATCGCGTGCGCCCGGCGCTCCGGCGTGGTGATGTCGGCGATGTACGCCTGCGCGACGCCGATCGTCGCGCCCATCGCGCCGGCCACGATCCGTGAGACGAGCAGCGCCCAGTAGCTGCCGGCCACCGCGAACAGCACGTAGGACGCCGTGGAACCTACCAGTCCCACGATGAGGACCGGGCGGCGGCCGAACCGATCTGAAATTCCGCCCCACACGGGCACCGCCACGAGCTGGAGCAGGGAAAAGCTCGTGACCAGGAACCCGATTGCGGCGGGCGAGACATGGAACGCGGCGGCGTAGGTGGGCAGCAGCGGGAGCACGATCCCGAAGCCGAGGAGATCGACGAAGACGACCGCGAAAACGACGCCGAGCTGCTTGTTCACCCGCTGCAGGTCAGCACGCGTGTCCGGCAGGTCACTTGTAGCGGTATGTGATGCGGCCGCGGGTGAGGTCGTACGGCGACAGCTCTACCGCCACCCGGTCGCCGCGGAGGATCCTGATGTAGTTCTTGCGCATCTTGCCCGAGACGTACGCCAGAATCTCGTGGCCGTTCTCGAGCTCGACTCGGAACGTGGTATTGGGGAGCACCTCGGTGATGGTGCCCATCATCTGGATGGCGTCGCCTGCCACGTCCGGAAGCCGCTCCTGGCTGAGATGGGAATGCCGGGGCGCGCTCGAGCCCCCGACCCCCCGTAACGTAGCCGCGCGTCAGGAGGTGCGCAAAGGGGTTTCCCACAGGGTCTTGCGAAATCCCGACTGTTTGTGAATTCATTCACAACCAATCCATTCGTCACTTCGGAACGCTGGTGGGGTAGCATCCCGCCGTCCGTCGAGGCGTTCCCCAACCGAGGAGTATCGTCGCAATGAACCGTTGGTCGCTCGCAGCCTTGCCGGTCCTGGCGATCGGCGTCGTCGCGTTTGCCAGGCCCGCCACGCACGCCGCGCCTCCAGTCACGCACCGGGTCCGGATGATGCAGCAGGGCGCCAAGTACCTGTTCAATCCGGCGAACTTCACGATCAACTCCGGCGACATCGTCGAGTTCGTGAACGTGTCGGGTGGGCCGCACAACGTGGCGTTCGACAAGGAGCACATCCCCGCCGGGGCGCGTGACATCCTCAACAAGGCGATGGCCCGGCGTCAGGGCGACCTCATGGGACCGTTCCTGACCCAGGCCAACGAGGTCTATTCGGTCAACTTCACGGGCGCCCCCAAGGGCACCTACAGCTACTACTGCCTCCCCCACCGGGCGCTGGGGATGGTGGGTGTCATTACGGTCCAGTAACGCCTCCCTTCGGCGGCTTGCGGCACCTCCCGTCGCGGGGTAACTCTCGCGGCGGGAGGTGCTGTCTTATGGCGACAGACCCGGCGGCCGAGAGTTACGACCTGGTAGCCGACGTCCCGATCGACGCGGTCCGCGTCACCCCGGAGGGCTTTGTGATGGAGGGGCGCGGGGCGGACCGCTCGGGTTATCGCCTCGAGATGCACCTCGACTGGCCGGTCGATCAGCGCACCAAGAAGGTGCTGAGCGAAATCCTCTCGCAGGCTGAGGTTAGGGTCATGCGGTGGCGGTCGCCGCCGAGGCGTGGCCAGCCTGTGTAGCTGGCGCGTGACTGGTGTCACGGCGGAGGCTTCACGGCGGGTGTAGTCTGGCCGGTCGCGACCTGGGGGTGAGAGCTTGCAGGCGTTTTTCGATGCCTGCATACTTGAACGCTCACGTCTGCCGCACACCCCATTGGTGAGGTATCAGTCAATGACGCCTGCGTTGCTCGGCAACAGGGTCCTTCGCTTCGCCCTGGTGGTTGCCTGTGGCGCGTGCGCCACCGGTGGCGCGATCCGGGTGAGCGATGTGACCCCGCAATCCATCCCTTCGCTCGAGGCCGAGCGGAATCAGCGGCCCCAGGACACGAACACACTTACCCGTCTCGGCGTCGCTTACTTCAAGGCCGGGCGCTTTCGGGACGCGCGGCCGGTGCTCGACAGCGTGGTAGCCCGCGCCCCCGGCAACGGGGTCGCCGCGATCTACTTGGGAATGACTGCCGAGCAGCTGGGCGACTTCGCCGCGGCCCGCGCCGCCTACCAGCACTACCTCGCCGTCGCGTCCGACGCCGCGCTCAAGCGCACCGCGCAGCAGCGGCTCGCGCTGGCAGATCGCAACGAGATGCAGTACCAGGCGCGGCAGGCCCTGGCAAGCGAAGCGACGCTTGCGGCGATGCCGCCGGAGTCGAACACCGTGGCGGTGATGCCTTTCAGCTATACCGGTACCGACAGCACGATTCAGCCGCTCGGCCGGGGCATGGCCCAGCTGCTCGTGACCGATCTGGCCAAGTCGCGGCAGATTCGCGTGCTGGAGCGCGAGCGCATGCAGGCCATCGTGAACGAGCTCCAGCTGTCCGATTCGGCACGCGCGGCGCCGGCCACAGCGCTGCGGAGCGGCCGTCTGCTTCGGGCCGCGGAGGTGGTGCAGGGCTCGCTCTCCGACCAACCCGGCAACCAGTTGCAGGTGATCGCGACCGTGGTGGACGTGGGGACCGCGGGGGTCAAGGCCACGGCGCAGGGGCGAGATCTCCTGGAGCGGCTGTTCGACGTCGAGAAGCAGGTCGCCTTCACGCTATTCGCCAACCTGGGCATCCAGCTCTCGCCGGCCGAGCGGGAGGCGATCAACCAGCGGCCGACCCAGAACCTCCAGGCGTTCCTGATCTACAGCCGGGGGCTCGCGGCGCAGGACCGCGGCGACTTCGGGGCGGCACAGGCGGACTTCGACCAGGCCTCGGTACTTGATCCGAGCTTCCGTGCGGCCGCGGTGAGCGCGGCGAGCGCGACCAACCTGTCCGCGGCGTCGCAACAGACCGTGAGCCAGGTCGAGACCGTGATTTCGCAGACCGCCATCATCGAGCCCCCCCCGTCGCCGGCCCCCGTACAGGACGCGCTGACCCAGGGCTCGAACAACGTCAACCCGACGACCGGGAGCGAAACGGCGACCCTGGGAGGTGGCACGAACCAGACGACGCCGGGCACCGGGCGGGGGAACCCGATCCCCGACGCGACGAACACCACTGGCGGGCAGGCCAGCACCGGCAGCGTCGTCATCATCATCAAGAGGCCGTCGTGAGCGCGCTGGCCGTGAAGATGCGTGCCGCCGCACTCGCCGCGACGCTGCTGTTGCCGGCGACGCTGCTCGCGCAGGGCGACGTCACGGGGTTCGCGGGGGTGGAGGCGCGCGGGGTGACTTACCAGGCGGGCACGGGGATCAAGAGCGTGTCGGAGGTTGCGATTCCCTTCGCGGTGGTCTGGCCGGCGAGCACGCGCCTCTCGTTCGACCTCGGCGGCCGTTGGGCGACCGCCAGCCGTACGGGGAGCAACGACACGACGGCCACCATCTCGGGCCTGACCGACATCCAGGTGCGGGGCGTGTACCAACTGGTCCCGGACATCGCCGTCCTGACCGTCTCGGCGAACCTCCCGACCGGCACGACCAAGATCACCGACGAGCAGCTCCTCACGGCGGGGGCCATCGCCTCCGACCTCCTGCTCTATCCGGTGGCCAACTTCGGCTCGGGCTTCAACCTCACGACGGGCCTCGCGCTCGCCGTGCCCGTGGCGGGGTGGGCCCTCGGCGTGGCGGGCAGCTATCGGGTCAACGGCGCCTTCACTCCATTCGCCGACACGAGCAGCAGCTACAAAGCGGGCGGTGAGTTTCGCGTGCGCCTCGGCGCCGACCGCCTCATCGGCCAGAGTCGGCTCTCGCTCGGGTTCACTTATTCCGACTTCGGTGAGGACTCGTACGCCAGCTCGCCGATCTTCCAGTCCGGCACGCGCTACATCGGCCAGGGCTCGTGGAGCTTCCCGGTCGGCAACGTGGGCCTGCAGATCTACGCGTGGGACCTCTACCGCTCGCCAGGCACGCAGTTCATCCGTCTCGATACCACCACCGTGACCTCGGCGCCCACCCAGAAGCGCAACGTCCTCGCCTTCGGCGCCGCCGGCTCGGTGCAGGTGGGGCGCGACGTGCTCCGGCCGCAGATCGAGTATCGTATTCACACAATCGGCGACCCGACGACGCTGACGAGCGCGGGCAAGCTTCTGTCGCTCGGTTTGCAGTATCAGCTGTCCGTCGGCGCCCGGTGGGCGCTGTTGCCGTCGGTGCGGTTCGACACCGGGAGCGAGGACGCGCTCGACGGCCTCGGCAACCCGACCAGCCAGTCGGCCAACTTCACCGGCTGGAGCGCCGCCCTGATGTTGCGGGCCAAGATGTGAGTCGCCGGGTTCCCCTCGTCGCCTTCGCGGCGCTGTTCGCCAGCGCCGTGGTCGGTTGCCTCGACGCCATCGCGCCGGGTCACGGGGGCGTTGCGGGGGCCAGCTTGCGGCTGATGCCGGTGTTCGCAGGCGCCGCGTCCGGCGGCATCCCGGGTGACGTGGACCTGATCCGCCTCACCATCCACAATCCGCCGTCGCCCGACACGACCATCGACCGCCCGGTCACGCCCGGACAGGATTCGATCGTCGTCACCGTTCCGGTGGCGTTGAACGGGACGGTGGACTCGGTCGTCATCGGATTCCAGGCGATCCGCTCGAGTGACAGCACGGTGCTCTATACCGGGACCGACACGGTCGCGGTCGGGCCCGGGCTCCCGACGACAGCGGCGCCCATCGTGGCCACCTACGTGGGGCCGGGCAAGAACATCCTGTCCATTTCGATCACGCCCACCGCGGCCACCTTGCGTCCGGGGGACACGCTCACCTTCGGTTTCGTAGCGCTCGACTCCACTAAGGGGCCGATCGTCGGGATGCCGGCGCTCTTCGCGTCGCGCAATCCGGGCCAGGTGACGGTGAACGCCGCCGGCGTCGCCAAGGCAGTGAACACCGGTACCACGTACGTGGTGGTGACGTCCGGCGCGCGTACGTCCCTGAAGGACAGCGCGCTGGTGACGGTGGCGACCGCGGCGCAGGCGGCCATCGGGCTGGCGCCATCGTCGGTGAGCATTCTGGACACCCTGGGGACTTCCGACCCCGCGCCCAGCACCGTCACCGTGACGAACACGGGGGGCGGAACCCTGAGCGGACTCGCGGTCGGAACGATCACCTACGGCGCCAGTCAGCCGACCGGATGGCTCGCGGCCACGCTGAACGGGACGACCGCGCCCACCACGTTGAGCCTGCAGGTGGCCAAGGGCAGCCTGGCGGCAGGCACGTACACCGCGACGGTGCCGGTCCAGTCGGGCGCGGCCAGCAACAGCCCGCAGAGCGTCAGCGTCACCTTCCAGATCGCACCGGCCCCGAACATACTGGCCTCGTTGACGGTGTCGCCGGGATTCCGCGTGATGCTGCCCGGCGATACGATGACGCTGCAGGTGACGGGGAAGGACGCGAGCGGGAACCCGGTGACGGTGTCCGGGCTGAGCTTCGTGTCGCGCTACCCGAGCGTGGCGACGGTGAACGCCACGACCGGGCTCGTCACGGCGGTTGGGCCGACCAACGTGGTCATCGTGGCCCAGGCGCCGTTGGGCGCCGGGACGGTCGCGGACTCGATACTCGTCGCCGTGCCGCCGACCGGTACGTCGGTGGTGTCGGCGCAATTCGGCGCTCGCGAGTTCGCCGCCGCGAAGGCCGGCGATACCCTGGTGGCGCAGGTCGTGGCGAATATCCGGGCCGTTCCCGGCGAGGTGCTGGGGAGCTACGACATCACGCTCAACTGGAATCCGGCGGACTTGACCTACGTCAGCTCCGACTCGGTCAGTGGCGGCTTCGCCGCGCCGACGATCAACGCTACGCAGGCGGACAGCGGCGTGCTGCGCTTCGGGTCGGCGAACCCGAACGGCTCGGCCACCCCGGTGGCGCTCATCCAGATCACCTTCGTGGCGAAGACCGCCGGCACGACGTCGCAGCTGCTGCTGCCCTCGCCGAGCGATCTGTCGGCGGCCAAGACGTTCACCAACCTGCTCCCGGAGTCCTGGTGGACCCAGGGGTACATAACGATTCACTGAGCGCGGAAGCGGCTCGGACGGAAGCTGGGAGGAAGGATCGCATGATGAACCTCATCCGATTGGCAACGGTCACCATCGCGCTCGCGGCATGCCAGGATCAGCCCGTGCGCACGACAGGGCCGTTGCCGCCGGCGCCGCAGCAGGGCGTGGCGGCGTACATCACGGTCGACCAGCTGGACGCGCCGGTCGGCGCGACCGTGCGGGTCCAGGTCGAGGTGCAGGTCGGCACCCAGCAGACCTTCAAGCTGGGGAGCTACACCGGCCGGCTGGAGTTCAGCGCGGACCAGCTGCAGTTCCAGGCAGAGAACCCGATCAGCGACGGGCTCCGGATCTCCAACCCGGCGAACGCGGCAAAGGGCGAGATCCGGTTCGCGGGCGCGTCGGCCGCGGGGTTCAAGACTCTGGTGCTGTACGACGCCACCTTCGTGGTGAAGGCCGCGAACTATGCGTCCGGTCTCACGCTCCTGATGGAGGAGATGTCGGCGGCGGCGTCGCTGACCAACCTGCGCCCCCAGCTCAGCATCAACCGGCAGATCTTTCTGAGCCGGACGGCGCAGCACTAGGCACTTGCCGATGCGACGCGCGGCCCTGTCGCTCTTCGTTGTCGCGGCGCTCCTGGCGCCGTGGGCGGCGCGCGCCCAGACGATCGGTGCCGGGCTCGGCGGTAACGCCAGCGGCCTCGTGGGCCAGCCGTTCGACATTCCGATCGTCGTCGACATGACGGGCCGGCCCGACCTGCTCGGGGCGTTCGCGCTCACGCTGCGTTGGCGTCCCGGCGTGCTGCAGTTCCAGGAGGGCATCGGCGGCACCTTCGGGGCCGTCACCGCGAACACCGATTCGGCGGCGCAGGGCGTTATCCGCCTGACGGGCGCGAATCCCGCCGGCGTCGGCGGCCTCGTGACGCTCGGGATCGGCCGCTTCGTACCGCTCACGGCGGACACGACCACGCTGGCCCTCAGCTTCGCGCAGCTGTACGCCGCCGGGACTTTCGCCGATCTCCGGCCCAGTCTCACGGTGACGAGCGGGGAGTACTGCGCGGCGGTCGGGCGGTACGGCGACATCAACGGAGACGGCGTGATCAACAGCGCCGACGCCCTCATCGCGCTGACGAACGCGGTCGGGCTCCCCGTCGGCTCGTACCCCATCGCGCTGGGCGACGTGGACAGCAGCGGGGTGACCGACACACGCGACGCGCTGATCATGCTCTCCGACGCGGTCGGGATCGACGTGAGCGCCTTCCCGCGCGTGGGTCGGATGCTGGGCGGCGCCTGCGCCACGGCGATACCAGTCACGATCGCCATCGCGCCGACGGCCGTGACCGGCGTGCTGGTGGGGCAGGAGGTGACTTTCGAGGCGCGGGCCAGCGGTCCGACCGGGGCGCTGATGACGCTCCCGAACGCCGTCTTCCGGAGCAGCGACACGACCGTCCTGGCTTTCCAGGGCTCTCCCGTCGTCGCAGTCGCGCGCGCGGCCGGGAGCGTCACGGTGACGGCGGTGCGCGACGGCAAGGACTCGGCTCAGACCACGGTGACCGTGGTGGCTCGGCGGACGACCCACTACGTGGACGCGAAGGCCGCTTCGGCGCCGAACCAGCTCGGCACGCAGGCGCTGCCATTCGCCACCATCGGCGCGGCGCTCGCCGTCGCGCGGGGCGGCGACACGGTTCGCCCGCAGCCGGGCCGCTACGGGGAAAACCTCGTGGTGGACAGCGCGATCGTGCTGCTCGGTGACACGCTTGCGGACGGGACGCGTCCGGTGCTGGCCGGAGCGGGGACGGGCATCTACCTCGGCGGCTCGGGGTCTGCCGAGGTGGATTACCTCGAACTGGATGGGTTTGCGAGCGCCATCGACATCGAGGGGCCGTCGCACGTGCTGCTGCAGGGAATCTGGGCGACGGGCGTCGGCTACGGCGTGATGTCAGATGGCGGTCCGATCGGCCAACTGCGCATTGAGTCATCCCGGTTGACTGGCACCGGAGGCGAGTACAACAGCGGCTCGGGTGTCGAGATCTACTCGACGCTGGACACCCTCGTCGTGCAGGGCACGGAGATCAGCGATTTCGCGGGTGACGGGGTGAGTGCCGACGAAGTGTTGAGCGTCGCCGTGCACAGCAGTCTGATTCACGACCTGGGGGGGTACGGCATCTTCGCCGAGTGCGAGGCGCCGCTGACTTTCGTCATGGACAGCACGTCCGTGCTCAACACGTCCTCCTGGTCGGTGATGCTGGGCGGCATCCAGTCGGCGGCCTTCTCCCACAATCACCTGACCAACGTGCCGCTCAACGGCAACTACAGCGGCTACTTCACCGGGGTCTCGGTGAGCGGAAGCGGCGGCGGCGGGTGGCTGCGGTTCGAGGGCGACTCGATCAACCAGACGGGGAGCGACCCGGAGTGGCTCGACGCCGAAGGGCTCGACAGCCTGCGGATCGACTCGCTCTGGGCGCGCATTCCCAACGGCTACGGTTACGCGTACGATGTGCCGCTGGTACGGGTCACCAACTCGCAGTTCGTGGACCTCACCGGCCTGGCACTCGAGGTGTATTTCTACGGCACCGGGGGCCGCGTCGCCATCGACAACGTGAGCGCGACGGGCGCCCCGAGCTGCGATCTGTGTGCCACGGCCTTCTACCTCTCCAGCGCGGCGACCACCGCCAACAACTTCACCGGCACCAATCTCTCGATGGCGTTGTCCACATCGGGCGATTCCAGCCTCACCGTGACCAGTTCGGTGTTCAACCACGTGGATACGCCGATCGTGTGGGCGGTGACGGACAGCGGCACGGGCGCGCAGCTCGTGGTGAGGAACAGTCAGTTCCTCGGCTTCTCCGACGCGATCGTCTCGAACTACGGCGCGGTGCTGGTTGACAGCAACGCTTTCCAGGCGTCGCTCTACCCGGCGATCCAGGTGGCGCAGCCCGAAGGGAGCGTGCAGATCGCCGGGAACAGCTTTGCCGGCGTGTACGGTGCGATCAACGTCGCCCCGGTCCACACGGTCGAGGTTGCGATCACGGACAACACGATCACGGACCTCGCGGGCTACGGGATCATCGGCGGCGGCGGGGCCGACTCGACCAACGTCGAATATCAGATCCTGCGCAACACGATCGCGTGCAACGCGCAGGGCGCGACGAGCGGCTATGGGATCGAGGAGGAGCTCGCGCAGAGCGTGATCAGCGCCAACCAGGTGCAAGGCTGCTGGTCGGGCATCTCCGCCTGGGCGAACGAGACCAACACCGCGGTGCCGCGGTTCGACAGCATTGTCGGCAACACCGTGACGGTGCCGGCCAACGCGTACGGCGGTATCTACGTCTCAGGCGCGGTACAGGCCTTCGTCGAGCAAAACGTGGTGACGGCGGACACTACCGGATACTCGTCGTACGGCGACATCTGGGTGGGCGGGGACTCGACCAGCGCCGGGTCGGTGACGGCCTGGGTGGACTCGAATACCGTGGTGGGCGGCTCGTACTACGGGATCTACGTGAGCAACTTGGACGGCGTAGATGTCGTGTTCAATACCGTGCAGGATGTGTCCAAGGCGGGGTGCGGTGGGTGTTTGGACGGTGGCATCGTGGCCGCCGGCCCGATCCGCGGCCAGGCGACCATCTACGGCAACTTGGTACGGGGGAGCGTCGGCACCGGCATCAGCGCGAGCAACTCCGACACGACGACGATCGTGGTGGACTCGAACCTGGTCTCGGGGAACACGATCGGCATGTCGCTGGGGCAGTACCCGCCGGTCGGGGCGGTGACGGTCACCAACAACCGCATCACGGGCTCGCTCGGACCGTACGGCTCCTCCTTCGGGCTCTTCTTCTACTATGCCGATCCGGTCCGCTCGCGCGTGACCGAGAACAACATCGTAGGCAACCAGTACGGCGCCTACGACTATGACGGCGCATACTATTACACGCAGAACAACTGGTGGGGAGCCGCAGCCGGCCCCAGTTGTACGGGCGAACCCTGCGCCGGGGGTTCGACCGGCGACAGCGCCTCGGTATCGCTGAATGTGTATCCCTGGCTGGCCGCCCCGGTGGCCTCGGGCCTGCCGCTGAGCGCGCCGCCCGCGAGGTTCGCATTGGTGCGCCGTCCGGTCGCCGTGCGCGCCGCCTCCGCGGTGGCATCGGTGGCGCCGATCGCCCGCGGCGCCTCGGTGCGTAGCAGCCCGGCGATGGCGTCGCTCGTCGCGCCACCAGCCCACCAGGTAGCCGCCCGCGTGCCGGCCGGCCTGAGCCCGGCGCGGGCCGCGGCGGTGCAGCGCCAACTCGACCGCCGGAGCGCCAACCTGGCGGCGAGGGCGCGGGAGCAGGCCACCGTGACGGCGGCCGTGGCCGCCCGCGCGGCCGAGCGCGCGGCGTGGCTCCAGGCCGTGGAACACGCCGCTGAGCAGCGCGCCGCCGCGCGCGCAGCGAAGGTGGCCGAGCAGGTGACGGCGCAGCGGGCGCTGCACGCGAGGCGGCCGTGAGTCGCGTCGCAGCCGCTCTCGGGGTACTGGCCCTCGCGTTGCTCGCGGTGGTTCCCGCGCGCGCCCAGGTGGCGGTGTACTTCCAGCCGCTGGGCGACACCGCGACGGGCGCAGTCCCGGGCAAGCCGACACCGGTCGAGGTCCGCGCGAGCGACTCGCTGGCCGCCACGGTGCAGGGCGCGAATCTTACGTTCTACTTCGACGCGTCGAAGGTCCAGATCCTCGGCGTGCAGATCGAAGCGGGTACGGGGTTGGACTCGATCGTGGACACGGTGCGGGGCCCGGGGTCGTTCACGGTCTCTGCCACGGGTGCAGCCGTCGGGTCCGACGCCCCGCTGTACCAGCTGCTGCTGCAGCTCAGCGCGGGCGCTTCGAGCGGGACCTACCTGTGGGTTAAAGGCGACTCCGTCCCGGTGTCGGGCGTGCAGCGGGTGGCGGTGAGCTCGATCGGCCAGATCTGCCACGCCACCGACATATGGGGCGACGTGAGTGGCGACGGCGTCGTTAATTCCCGCGACGCGCTGATCATTCTGTCGGCCGCGGTTGGGCTCCCGGTCACCGGCTTCAACCTCGCCGTGGGCGACGTGGACGGCGACGGCCTGGTCAACTCGCGCGACGCGCTACTCGTGCTGAGCTACACCATCGGCCTGCCGCTCACGGGCGTTCCCGGCGTCAGGCTCGGCGCCGGCGTGCCCGATGCGTGCCCGGGCCTCACCGCGCCGGGCGACTCGGTGGTCTTCTTCCGGAACGACGTGCCCTCCGGCCTGTACGCGCTGGGCGCGACGTCCACCGTGCCGGTGGCGATCCCCGGGGCGACCGCCACGGCGCCCGACCCCGGCGCCCGTCTCTCGCCAGATGGGAAGACGGTCGTGTATGTGTGTCCCGGGAGCGGAGGCTACCAGATCTGCCGCATCAACACCGACGGGTCGGGGTTCGCGCAGCTGACTTCTGATACGCTGGCGACCAATTCCGATCCCGACTGGTCGCCGGCCGGCGACAGCATCGTGTTCCTGCGCTATGGCAGTTCGATCTCCGTGATGGACGCCTCGGGGATCTTCCAGCGGGGCGTGGACCTTTCCAGCGCCCGCGACGTGAAGTGGAGCCGGGACGGGACGGAGTTCGCGTTCGTGGACCTGTCGGGCGCGCTGTGGACCGCGGGGACGACGGGCTCGGGCCTCACGGCGGTGACCACCGGATTCAGCGACGTCAAGAGTCTGCGCTGGTCTCCGGCCGGCGATTCCATCGCGTTCGTCCGCACCACCGATACAAGGCTGTGGGTGGTGCCGGTCACGGGAGGCACACCCGGCATCATGTTCGGGTTCGCCGGCCTCATCACCGGCGGCGACTGGAGCTCGGCGGGGATCCTGATCAGCCTCAACACCGGCACGGGCGCGCCCAGCATCTGGTTCTCTAAGGGCATCAATGCGCCCATATACCGGGTGACGAGGCCCGCCGTGGGCGACCTCTCGCCGACCTGGCGGAGGAGCCCGTGAGGGCGACCCGCGCCGGGTTCACGCTGCTGTGCGCAGCCCTGTTCTCGGTGGCTGGCGCGCAGCGCGCGCACGCGGTGACCGACAGCATCCTGGTGCGCGTCGGAGGCGACATCACCGGGCGGGCAGGCAACTACGTTGACGTGCCCATCACGGTGGACCTGAGCGGAGCGCCCGGGCGGCAGCTGGGCAGCTACCATGGCCAGCTTGCCTGGAACCCGGCGCTGCTCGAGCTGATTCAGGTGCAGACCGGCAACTTCGCCGCGCCCCAGGCCAACATGAGCACCGCGGGCACGGGCACGGCGCAGGTCGCGGCGGTGATGCCGACGGGCGCGACCGGCGTGGTCACGGTCTTCATCGCGCAGTTCTACATCCTGGCGGACACCGCGCAGAGTCCCGTCACAGTGTCGTTCGACGAGATGTCGGCTACGGCGACCTCGTTGGTGACACCGTTCGAGATCCTGCTCCCGCTGCTCAAGTACGTGCAGGGCACCTTCTGCCGCTCGCTGGGCCAATGGGGCGACGTGAATCACGACGGGCTGGTGAACAGCCTCGACGCGCTGGTCACGCTCTCGGTGGTCGTCGGGCTCCCGGTGGATACGACGGTGATGACGCCGGCGCTGGCGGACGTGGACGGCGACGGACTCATCACGTCGCGCGACGCGCTGATCATGCTGTCGTACGCCGTGGGGTTGCCGGTCACCGGGACGCGGGTCCTCCTGCCGGCGGCGGGCGCGTGCGGGACGGGCTCCGCGGCGGCGCTGGTCATCGCGCCGGACAGCGTGGAGCTCGAAGTCGGGCAGGGCGTGGCGGTGCTCGCGCAGGCAACCGATGCGGCCGGCCGTGCCGTGCCGGTGGACAGCCTGTCCTGGATCTCCAGCAGTCCATCGATTGCAGGCTTCGACTCGAGTGCCGGCGTGGTGCGCGGGCGCAGCCCCGGAGCTGCCACCCTGACCGCGCAGCTCGGCCCCGGCGTGCAGGGCACGCTCAAGGTGAGCGTGATTGCGCGGCGCACGACGTGGTACGTGGACGTGCAGCGCGCGCTCAACGTGCCGGCCCAGGTCGGCTCGCAGGCGCTGCCGTTCCAGTTCATCGGCGACGCGGTGGGTGTGGCGCTGGACGGCGACACCGTCCAGGTGGCGAGCGGCACGTACGAGGAAATCGTCAGCGGTTCGGTGTCCGTGGTATTGCTCGGCGACTCGGTGAACCGGCCGGTCATCGATCCGCGCGGGTCCCCAAGCTGGTCGACCTACGACGACGCCTTGTCCTTCGGCTCGGCGGCCGCGCCCCTGCTCATGGCCAATCTGGACGTGCGGGCCGGCGGCGTGTACCTCGCCGGCCACGACATCACGGTGCGCAACGTGGCCATCGAGGGCCTGGGCGGTACCAGCACCTACGCAGGGCTGGAGGTGTACAGCGAGAACCTGACGCCGGCGCCGCCGGCGCGCGGCGGCCCGGCGCGCTCGGGGGCGCCATCGGCCCTCGGCAACGTCCTGATTGACGGGGTGACGGTGACCGCCGACTCGACCGTCAATGGGATCGTGGTGGACGCGGCCGATACCGCCATCGTCCAGAACAGTACCGTTGCCCGTTCGGTGCCGGGACCCGGGGGATGGAGCGCGTCGGTGACGACGCCCAGCGGCATCATGATCACCCAGGCGTCGGTGAGCGTGGTGCAGAACAACGTCCTCGTGAACCCGGAGAGCCAGGGGATCGGCGCGTTCGACGAGCCCAACAGCTATGTGCTGAGCGACGTGGGCCGCGCCACGATCTCGCACAACCGCGTGACCGGCGCATCGAGCAGCGGCATTGTTTCGGGCACGCGTTTGGTCGCGCTCGACCACAACTCGGTGCGCAGCACGGCCGCCGGCCAGAGCACCTGCTGCTACACAGCGTCGGGCATCGAGGCCACCTGGGTCACGACGGTACCCGACACGGTGACGTCGCTGGCCGACACGGTGATCGGGGTGGGCGGCTACTACGGCTACGGGCTGCGCGTGGACACGGCCGTTGCGGCCCTCGTGGACTCCCTCGTGGTGGACAGCGTCGGGAGCGCCTACACCGAAGGGTCAGGGACGAGCGGCCTTTACTTCACCGGTCCGCGCCTCACGTTGACTGATAGCCGGATCAGCAATTCCACTGGTGACGGGGTGGACGCCTACGGCGGAGTGGTCTATACCGGCCGCCACAACCTCGTACACAACGCGACCAACTACGGCGTGTATCTCGGGCAGGTGCAGTGCGACGGTTGTTCAGGTGCGGGCCCGGCCGACTCGGTGCTGATCGCGCACGATTCGGTGGTGGCCACGGGTTCTGACGCTCTCGGAATCGGGGGCGCGAGCTTCGTGCAACTCGACAGCATGCTGGTGGACAGCGCCGGTGGCGCCGGGATGAATTTCTCCTACGTGACGCGCGGTACCGTGCGAAACTCCGCGGCGCGCCACGCGAACACCGGCATCAGCGCATACTCCGTGGATACGTTGGGCCTTCTGGGCGACACGACCCAGGCCGACACATACGGAGTGTACATCGATTACACCGTAGACTCCGCGACCATTCGTGGCGGCCTGATGGACGCGAGTTCCATCGGGATCGATCTCGATTACAGCGCGACGGCGCGGATTGACAGCGTTGCAGTCACGAACAACGGCACTGCCGGCCTCTACATCTTCGACGTATCGGGCGCCCGGGTGCGGTGGTCGCGCTTCCAGGCCAACGGCATCGGGATGTGGATGTACGATTACGCCGGAATGTCATCGTCGGTGGTGAACAGCAATTTCCTGGGGAATGTGAGCGCAGGTGTCGAGAACGACGCGTACAATTTGTCGGACGGCGAGGTGATGCTCGCCGCCGACACGAACTTCTGGAACGATTCCGCAGGTCCGACATGTAACTCCGAGACTACGGGGTTCTCGTGCCCCGGCACGACGGGCGACGCCATCGGCTCCGACGGGGTGACCTTCAGCGGTTTCCTGACCGGTTTGGCACCGACAGCTGCGCCTGCGCTGCGGCCGCTCCGCGCTCTTGCGGCGATGCCCCGTCGCCCGGCCAGCGCGCGCCAGGTCGTTGCTGCAGCACCGCGCGGTCGCGTCGCAGTGAAGAGGATTCAGCCCGTCGTCGCCGCTCGGCTGAGCCCGGCAAGAGCCGTTGCGGCGCCTCGTGGCCCGCGGGCACTGGCTGCGCCGTGGCACAAGCCGAAGGGACCTCAGGGCATCCGGGTCAGCCGCAAGCGCTAGCCAGTCTCCATCGGTGGACAGCTGGCCCGGCAACCGCAACTCGTTGCCGGGCTTTTTCTTAGGGAATCGGCGAGGGGCGATGAATGTGCGCCATGTCCTTGACGAACCCCTGGCCGCTCGGTAGGTTGGCGCTCGCCATCCGTCAGAGCGGGCAGCGGGCGCCATCATCCGATAGCGTCGTGTAGCCTAACGCGTTGGAGGACATGGAGATCGCCGTGGCCACCGAGCTGAGCAGCGGAGCAATCTCCAGCATTCTCGAGTCCGTTCCTGGCATCGCGCACGTGCTGCGCAGTCCTGTCGCGGACGCGATGGTGAATCTGTCGCGAGCCGCAGCCGGGGTCGGGCCGTTCCGCATCCAGGATGCCCGGGAGTTGATCCGGTACGCCGTGCGGCGGGGACTCATCGGGAGCGACGAGGGCGACCGTGTCTCGGCGGAGGTCGAGGGTGCGGCCGCTGTGAAGGCGGAGAAGGCCGCGACGCGCAAGGCGGCGCGCGAGCACCGGAAGCGGGTGACCGATCGGCCAGCGCGGGGCGGCGTTCACGCGGCGGCCCGATCGGCGCCGGCGCGCAAGCACCCGACCGCGAAGAAGCCGGCCAAGCGGCCCGCCGCGAAGGCCAAGCGCCCGGCGCATCCAAAGAAGTCGGCGGCGCACGGCAAGCGGCGGCACTAGGCACCTGGGGCGCCACCGGGGCGCGACCCGCTGGTGGTGCACCTGGCAGGGCAAGGTAGGTGACGCGCGGTGGGCACGAGCCGCACGCGAGCGGTGGCCCGATCTCGGGTGGCATCCGCCGGGCGGGACCCACCGCGCGTCGCGCCTAAGGTAGCTGGACGCTTCCAAGCGTCGCAGCCCGAGCATTGCGGCCCGCGCCGTCCCATTGCGGCTCGGTGGCGGTTCGTCGGCGCGGCGGTTACTCTCACCGAGACGTCGTTCGTCGAGGTGCTTCCATGATGCGCTGCTCGATCGTGCTCGCGGCCCTGATTGCCACTGGTGGTGTGCTGTCTCCGCTGTACGCCCAGAAGACGCCGCCACCGGCGACCCAGCACCCGCAGGCCCAGCCGGCGACCACGCCGCCGACGGGAGGCAAGCTCCCGCCGTCGCCAGCTGTCCCGGCGCAACCGGCCCAGCAGCCCGCCGCGCAACCGGCCGCGCAACCCACGGCCCAGCCCGCAGCGCCACAACCGACGGCCACCCAGCCCCCCGCCGCGGCTCCTGTGAGCACGCCACCAGCGGCACCGGTGACACCTCAGGCGGCGCGGCCGTCGGCCGGCGCCGCAACGGGGACGTACACCGCCGGCCTGGCGATGCCACCGTATGCCGGCAGGACGACCGAAGATGCTCTGGAGTACGCCGCACGCCTGGGCAGAATGCTGGATTCAACGATCGTGACGCTGGTCGGCACGTTCCGGAACACGTCGGGGCAGCCGATGATCGGCGCGAACAGTCCGGCGACGCTGTCGCGGCGCGAGCAGGACCGCTGGACCCGCTGCCGCGATCTCTACTGGGATCTTACGACATATGCGGCGGCGGTCGGTGCGCTGAAGCCGTCGCTCGGCACGGATCCCGCGCTGCAGCGCGCGGCAGCGGACCTCGACTCGTCGTTCACCAGGAGCGTGGCCACCGCGGAGTGCGACAACGTTTCGAGTATGATCGCGGCACCTGAAGGACGGACATCGTGGCAGGAGCAGTACGAGAACGCCGCACGCCACTTCTATCGGGACTTCTACGGCCAGGTCCGCGACGTGCATGAGATGGATCGCGCGCTGATGATTGAGTTGAACCGGCTTCTGCCGCCAGCGCGCCGATCACCGCCGCCGGCCGGGTTGCCGCAGAATCCTCCCTACGCTGGAGCCGCCCCGAGTTGATGCGGGTGCGGGGTCGGGGGGTTGCAGCCCCTACCCCGCGGTCATCGCAGACCGCCCTGCCGGGTGCTTCGACGCCGGTTGGCGCGCCGCCGCCGCCCGGTGGCAAGTCGGCGACTCCACAAGTTGTTCCAATCCACATGTCGACATTGTGGGGACATCTAGCGGAACCCGATTGTCGGCGAGCATTTGGAATCCACATTTCGTTCACATGCAGATGTCGTAACCCGAAGCAAATCCGGCACTTGCATGCCATCTCGATGGGGGTATATTCGCGGCGTCGTCAGTGGGGAAGGGATCGGGCCCTGCTCGGTCCACGCCTGCTGATGGGCCTGAGCGGCAGCTTGGGGGAGGGCGCCGATGCAAACAAGGGCACAGGCGCCTGTCGATCCCAGGGCACCCGCCGACTCTGGCAGGTGAGGCCAATCGCGCGCCTCACCCACCTCGCCATGGCGCAGCGGGGTGCTCTTCGAGAGGCCGGTACGCGATCCGGCCGGACTCGAAGCGCTCGGAGCGGTGAACCGTGTGGCGCGGCCGCGCCGCGTGGGGATCGAAGCCGGAGCTTCCGGCGGCCCTACCGGGAACCTGACAACAGACAACCGGTGGCTGTGGGGAGAAAAACGAAGGAGTGATCCTTCGGCTCCGGGTAACTGCTTCGGCGACGGCCCGACTGGGGAGACCCAGGCGGGCCGTCGTGTTTCCACCTGCAACGCTGCAACTCCTGCCTCAGTCGTCGCGCGAGCTGCCCAACTCGACGTAGGCCCAGCCGCGACTGCTATGACCGGCGAGGGTGGTCGGAGGGAAGAGGAACCCGGCGCTGGTGGTGGCGAACCAGGCGGCGTGGAGGTGGTCGGCGCCGTCGGGCACTGGTCCCTGGAACAACTCGAGCAGCCACCGCCGGACGTGGTCCAGCTCGGGCGCGCGCGCCGCGAAGAGCGCGAGCAGCGCCCCGCGGCCCTGCGTGGTCACGAGGAAATGGGCGATCGCGTTCCAGCGTTCGGAGAACTCGTAGCCCAGCACGTAGGCCTCGTCCACCACCGGCGTGCCGTCGACGGGCGTCTTCTGTGGCGCTTCGATGCGCGGGCCAAGGAACCGGTAGACTGGCTTGCCATCGGCCACGCGCTCGATGACGGCGACGCCCGTCTCCGCTGCAAACCAGGCTGCGTGCAAGCGGTCCGAGGGCTGGAACAGACCCGTCTCGCCGGTCCATTGCAGGGCGGCGAGTGCGTAATAGAGCGGGCACCCCGCGCTGTCGTCCACCGTGATGAGGCGTGGGGCGGGCCCGGCGGCCTTGAGGAAGGCGGCGAGCGCCTCGGAGCGCTCGGCAAATTCCTGGGTCGTGCGCCGGTCGGAAACCGCGGTCATCCGGTTACCTCGTTCCTTCCGCCACACAGCGATCGCCCCGCGAAAAGCGCAGCGCGCCCCGCCGCGGCGCGTTCACGACGGGCCGCGATACACGCGCCGCCGGTCGAGCGACCAGATCGGCTTCGAGACCGTCCCGCCATCCCCGAAGTTGGCCGCCTCCTTGAGCGCGGTGGCGAAGTTGGCGGTGGCTGCGGAGGCGCTGTCGGCGTAGTGCAGCACCTCCGCCTCGAGGATCATGGGGCGCACCGGGCTGCCGAACTCCAGCTCGCCGTGGTGCGAGAGGACCAGATGCTGGAGCAGCAGGCGCTCCCCGTCGCTCACCACGGGCTGCTCCGGCTCGTCGAGTCGGCGGTCGAGCATCAGCGACCCCAGCACCACGTGACCGAGGAGGCTTCCTGCCTCGGTCATCTCGAACAGCCCGTCCCACCGGTAGGCCTCGAGCTTCCCGATGTCGTGGAGCAGCACGCCGGCCAGGACCAGGTCCCAGGCGGCGCCGCACACCTTGGTTGTCTGGCGTGCGATGGCGCCGACCTCGACGGTGTGCTTGAGCAGCCCGCCGAGCTCGGCGTGGTGATTGGCGAGTGACGCCGGGCATCGCTCGTACTGCGACCGGAAGTCGGGATCGTCGTAGAACAGCGCGACGGTTCGCCGCCACGGGCCGTCGGCCATCTCCGCCCGCCACTTCTCGACGGTGCTCCACCACGGGGCCACGTCGCCCACCGATGGCAGCAGTCGCGACCAGTCGACCAGCTCGCGCGGCACGGGGCGAAGGCTCGACACCTTGAGCTGGCGGTCCGTGCGGTACATGCCCAGGTCGCCGATCACACTGACCACGGCCCCCTTCTGGACTCCCTCGACCTTGTGGAGGTCGGACGACCAGAAGGGCGCGGTCTTCACGCGGCCGGTGCTGTTGGCGAGCGTGAGGATGACGAAGGGATTTCCGTCGCTCTGGGTTCGCTGTTCGACGTCCCAGACGAGGAAGGGCTCCTCGACGCGGGCGCCGACGGGGAGGTCGGGAAGGGATACGGGGGCGGGCATGGGGGAATAATACAGCGGGGCTAGGGGATAGGGGTTAGGGGCTAGGAGGACTGCGGCTTCCACTCCCTAGCCTCTAACCCCTAGTCCCTACCCCCCTTCTTTCTCGGCTCCCGCAGCCGGTGCAGCGAACGGTCCGCCTCGTCCGCTGGCGTCATCCGGTTGGCGATGGGCGCCGCCTCCGGCAGGAGGTGCACGATGGAGTTTGCATAGTATTCCAGGAGCGGCCGCTGCCGTGGCATGATCGCCACCGACGATCCCGATACCAGCACGACCCTCCGCATCCGGAACATCCGCCGGGCATTCGTCCAGGTGGTCTCGATCGACCGGTCGGCCCGCACGACCTTGGCGTTGACCTCGAGGAGCCGGTCCCGGAATTCGCGCATCCGCTCGAGCAGCTCCGGCACGGTGACCACGTGCCGCTCGAAGGAGAGCAGCGCGGCGGAGGCGAGAGCGACGGCGGTCACCGGCACGACGGCCCGAACCCGCTCCATCGCGTCGTCGGCCAGGCGCTGGATGTGCGGGAGGCGCTCGTCCCTCGGCAGGGCAAGGACGTCGGTCGCCTGCGCGGCGAGCCAGCCCCGGAGCGAGAGCGGGGTGCCGAAGTTGACCGCCGCGCGCCCGTAGCGTTTCAGGCGCCCCGTCAGGAAGCGCGCCCCGTTCAGGCCCACGTACTGGAAGACACTCCAGGCCTGGCGGGAGCGCGACAGGCGCAGCTCGGGATCGAGACACTCCTGGATGAGGACACGGTCCTCGAGGGTGCGGTCGTAGTTGAGGGCGACCGGCACGAACCAGATGTCGCGCTGGCCGAACCCCTGCTCACGCAGCGTGCCGACGATGTAGTCCAACAGCCCGATCTTGGCCGGCCGCAACTTCCCGTCCTGCGACAGCCCGCCCTCGGGGAAAAGTCCCTGGGTGACGCCGTTGCGGGTGATGAGCTGCACGTACCGCTCGAGCACGGCGTGGTAGAGCGGCTCGCGATAGCGGCGCCGGACGAAGTACGAGCCGAACGACTTGAAGATCGTCTCCAGCGGCCAGACTCGCGCCCACTCGCCCACGGCGTAGCTCACCGCGACACCCCGGGCGAGGACGAAGGCGACGACCACGTAGTCGGCATTGGAGCGGTGGTTCATCAGGTAGACCACCACGTCGCTCCGCGGAATCCGCTCGAGCGCCGCCTCGTCCTGGTAGTCCACCGTCACCTTGTAGAGCACGTTCAGCGTGGCCCTGGCGAGGTTGTAGCCCAGCCGGTAGTACGACAGGACGTTGAAGAACGGCAGGATCTCGTCGATGTACCGCTCGACCCGCACGCGCACTTCGAGCTCGGTGAGCTTCTTCTGGCGCATGTGGTCGCGCATCGCGGCCACCACCACGGGGTCGAGGATCAGCTCGTCGTGGATGGCCCGGCGGGAAACCAGCTTGTACCGTGCGATGCGCGCCTGGAAATCGAGCACCGTGCCGCGAGCCCAGCGGCGCATCCGTTCGCGGAAGGCCGCGGTGGCCTGGCGTGTGAGCCACAGCACCAAGCCGCCCGCGAGCACGGCGGCGATGCCGAAAAGCAGCCAGTCCAGCGGGGTCATGCGCCGCGCGCCGCGCGGTCAGGTCGCGGGCAGCTGGCCCGCGGCCTTCAACTGCTCGAACGCCATGCCCTTCAGGCGGGTGATCCGCATCGCCATCGGGGGGTGGGTCGCCAGGAGATCGGCCAGGCGGCCTTCCTTCAGGTTGACGTCGCGCCCGAGCGGGTCGGCGATGCAGAGGTGCGCGGCGCCTTCCTTGATATGCGTGGTCGGCGCCTCGTGCGTTTCGATCTTCTGGAGCGCCGAGGCCAGGGCCGCCGGATTGCGCGTCAACTCGGCGCCGGTCGCGTCGGCCAGGTACTCCCGGTCGCGCGCGACCGCCATCGCCATGATGCGAGAGATGATCGGGGCGAGGATGAGGGTGATGACCCACAGGATGAACACGATCACGGCCGCAATGGCGATGCCGCCGCCCTTGCGACCCCTGCCGCCCAGCAGGCCGCCGCCCCGCAGCATCCGGCCCATGCCGTTCGACAGCACGACAATCACGCCGACCAGCGCGGCGATGAGGGTCAGGAGCCGCACGTCGAGGTTGCGGACGTGCCCCATCTCATGCGCGATCACCGCCTGCAGCTCCTCGCGGTTCACGACGGCCAGCAGCCCCGTGGTCACGGCGATGCAGGACGACGCCGCGTCGCGGCCGGTGGTGAAGGCGTTGGGGTCAGGGTCGTCGACGACGTAGACCTTCGGCCTCGGCAGCCCCGCGGCGATCGCCATCTCCTCCACTACGTTGACGAGCTGCTGTTCCTCGAACGTCTGCGGGGTGGTCAGCTCCCGCGCGCCCGTGGACCAGAGCACCTGCTGCGGCCCCTTCCGCCACGACACCCAGGCGACGATCGCGGCGATGGTGGTGACCACCACGCCGATCCAGGGGAACCGGTACGCCACCTGGCCCTCGGTGCGGGACGCCGCCGCCAGGTACAGGGCCAGGTCGCCCCCAAAGCCGAGCCAGGCGAAGAACAGGATGAACAGCACGAGCCACGCCACCGTGAGGCGGCGGTTCCTGGCCTGCTGCTCGAAGAGGTTCAGCCCCGCGGTCACCCTTGCGGCTTCTTGAGCGAGAGGTCCACGGCCGGCACGTCACGCTCCGCCTTGTCCTCGATCTCCCACAGCTCGGCGATCTCGGCCTTGGCGAGGCCAGCCACCAGGTTGGTCGGAAACTGCTGTTGCCTGGTGTTGTAGCCGGTCGCGACGTCGTTGTAGAGCTGGCGGGCGAACGCGATCTTGTTCTCGGTCGAGGAAAGCTCCTCCTGCAGGTCGCGCACGTTCTGCGACGACTTGAGGTCGGGATAACGCTCCATCACCACGAACAGCTTGCTCAGCGCGCCCGAGAGGAGGCCCTCCGCCGCCGCCGTCTCCTTGACGCCCCCGCCGCCGGCCATCGCCTTCGAGCGGGCGTCGACCACCGCCTGCAGCGTCTCCTTCTCGAACTCCATCGAGCCCTTGACGGTGCTGACCAGGTTGGGGATCAGGTCGTGCCGCCGCTTGAGCTGCACGTCAATCTGCTTCCAGGCGTTCACCGTCTGGTTCTTGAGGGCGACGAGGCCGTTGTAGGCGCTGACAACCCACAGGACGGCGACGACAAGGATGAAGATCAGGAGAATCGAGCCCATGGCGCCTTGGTCTCCAGGGAGGTTGCTGCCAATGTGCGGTCGTGCGATCAGGCTGGCAAGGGAGACCGGTGACACGTATGCTGTGGAGTAAGTCGGCATACGGAGGGCGGTAGCCAGATGGGTTCCGAGACGGGAAAGCGCGCAGTGGGTACCAGGATCCAGCGGGCCGTGCGCCTGGTGGGAGCCGGTCTTCTGCTGTGCGCCTGTGCGTCCGTGCGTCCGTGCGTCCTCTCCCTTCACGCCCAGGCCGCGCCCAACATCACCGTCGTCGCGACTCCTGCCTTCCGGCCGACCGCTGTGCTCTTGCCGCACTTCCAGTTCTGGGTGGCGGTGGATAGTGCGGCGGGCGGCGTGGTGATCCGGGACGTCACGATCAATCCGGTGACCTTCACCGGCTGGGTCCGCGTGGAGGGTTTCCAGCCCGGCGAACGCGCGCCGGAATCGCCACCATTCTCCGACAGCGTCCGTTTTTCCTCCGATGGGCGGGTGACGCTGCTGGTGGCCGATTCGGCCATCGCAGCGCCACTCGCCGTTGAGGCGCAGGGCGACACCGCTGCGGCGGCGGGGAAGCTGGTCATCACCGCTCCGTGGTGGCCGTACGGGCGCGTCGTGCTCGTCACGATCGATCCCGCGGACCTCTACGAACATCGGTGGCGCTCGGTCGGGTACGGGGTGCGCGACCGGATCAGCGTGGACGACAGTCGCCACGTCGCGTTCCTGCAGGACACGACCGTCGCCCACACGGTGATCGCCGTCGCGCCCGGGCGCGGCACGCGGGCGGCGATCCGCACCGAGACGACCTCTATCGTGATGACCACCGTCTTCGGTGGCGCGGTGGGCCGTGAGCGCCGCGCGGTCGGACGCCTGGTGCTGATTCTGGAGCCCGCGCGCGACAGCACCGGGCGCATCCGCGCCGAAGTGGTCTTCGGCCGGGGCAGCACGGAGGACGAGGCGGTGAGCGCCCTGGCGCAGGCGATCGGCGATGACCCGGCCCCGCACGTGGCCGTGGGCCCGCGCGTGACGACTCCGACACCGGACGTCGCCACCCTGCTCGCGCACGTGCTGGCGGCCGCGCAGCCGATGCTGCGCTACGATCGCATCGCCACGTTCCGCAATATGCCGGCGGGGTCGTACACCTTCCTCGCGGCCTTCGATCGCGACGGGTGGTACGGTGCCACCACCGCGCTGCAGCTTGGGGACCCCGAAGTCGTCTGCTCCGAGTACGCGCTGATGAAGCAGTTCGCCGATCCGTCCGGCGCGCAGCGCCACGAGATCTGGAACCGGCTCGGCGCGCAGGGACGCTACGTGTGGACCGACGACTGGGGCGGACGCTGGATGGGGGACAAGGATCCGTACCAGATCCTCAAGGGGTACGCGTGCTATCGCGCGACGCAGGATACCGTCTGGCTTGCTCTGGAGTTGCCGTTCCTGCGGCGCGTCGCGCGCTACGTGCTGCGGACCGATCGCAAGGGCGACGGCCTGGTCGAGGGGGTGAGCTTCGGCACCTACTCCGAGATGTCGCCGCTGTCGTCCAGCGACCAGCCGTACCTCACGGAGGACCCCTACGTCAACGCGCTGGCCGCCTACGCGCTCGACCGGCTCGCCGAACTCGAAAACGAAGCGGCCTGGCGGCTGCCGGGCTCCGCTCTGAGCGACAGCGCGGACGTGTGGCGCGCCGCGGCACGGCGCATCCGCGCGGCCCTGCCGGCGCTGTGGCGCCCACGGCTGGGGTGGTTCACCTATCACGCGATGGCCGACAGCGCCGCGAGCTGGGACCACTACCACCTGCAGCCGGTGGACGCGCTGCTGTTCGGGGCGGTGGCCGATACGGCCCTGCAGGCCGCGATGGTCGCCACGCTGCTCAGGCCCGAGTGGTGGGACGCGCGCAACCGCGGCTTCCTCGCGGTGCCGAGCGACGATCCCTGGTTCAACCGCGAGGGCTACTGGACCGGCTGGGGCTGGCACATCATGGACTTCAAGGCACTGGAGGCGGTCTTCCGGTTCGGGTCGGCCGAGCAGCGCCGGGTGGCGTGGCAGCGGCTGGGCGATGAGGCGTCGCGGATCATCCGGGTCAACTATGGGCGGCCGGGCGAACGGGGCGACAACAACGGGCTCTTCATGTTCTCGGCGGGCTCGTATCTCGACCTCCTCGCCCGCGGGCTGTTCGGCGTCGACGAGCACCTGGATTCGCTCGAGGTGGCGCCGCACGTGGATGGCATCGCCGACGATTCGATATGGCGCCTGGATGGCTGGAAGACCAGCCGCGACTCGCTGACCGTCGCGTACCGGCCGGCGGCGCGCCTGGCGACCATCGGCCTCGCCGCGGCGCGTCACACGCGCTTGGTGCTGCGATTCCCTTGGCTGACGGCAGGATCGTGCGTGGAGCTGCGAAGAGGCGCGGCCCCGGCGGAGCACCCCGGCCCGACGTTCCGGGCCGACGGCTCGGCCTATTTGGACCTGCGGGGCTCCGATGAGCCGGCGGTGCTCACCCTGTCGGCGAGGCCCTGCGGTAACTAGCGGCGGCCGCCAGGATCCAGATCCAACCCAGGAGTGCCAGCGCGTGCGGCCGCGAGGCTGTGCGCAGCAGCAGCACGAGGTTGATCGGGACGCTGAAGGCGGAGCCCAGCCGTGTTTCCGGCAGCCAACGCCGCAGGGCCGCCACCTGGTTCGCCGCCACGCCGCCGGTGCGGAACCACGTCAGGATCGCCCGCGTCAGGGCGCTGTCACCGAGCGTGCGCCACCCGGGCAGCCGCACCACGTTCCAGACCGTCGCCGCGTTCCCGAATCCGTGCATGTCGGTCGAGCCGAACACCGGGCGGCGCTCCAACCGGGACCACGAGATCACCGTACGCCGAGCGGAAGGCGGCAGATCCATCGCCTGCGGCGCGCTGGTCCAGATCTCGAAGCCGTCCACGCCCCATTCGCTGAGCTGGCCGAACTCGGCGCCGGAGTGGTGCGTCCAGTCCTCCGGCAGGGTCGGGACGAGAAAGATGGAGTCCGCGTGCAGGCGGCGGATCAACGCGCCGGTGGAATCCCACGACGCGTCGTACGGCTGGTGCGGGATCGCGCGGTCGATCCCCAGAGCGAGCACATGGATGCCCGACAGCGAGATCTCTTCACCGTCCAGCAGCCGCGCCGCGACCGGCGCGCCGGGCACCTCCCGTGGCCCCGTGCCCCCGTGCCCCCGTGCCCGCCAGACGTTATGGTCAGTGACGAACGCCGCGTCGAAGCCCGCGCGTGCGTGCCACGCGGCGTTCTGGGCCGCGCCGAAGCCCGGCCGCCCGTCATGGGAAAATGCGGTGTGGGAGTGCATGTCGAGGACGAGCGCGTCGGGACTCGTCGCGACCAATCGCGGGATCGGACGGGACGCGAGCGCGCCCCAGCCGACAAACGCCGCGAGCGCGCAGACGAAGAGCGCCGCATATGCCACTTCGCGGAGCGCGCGCCGGCCGGCGCCCACCCCCCTTGCGGCCAATCGGAGAATCGCATACGCGACCACGGACCAGACCGGGAATCCGATCAGGTCGCGCCGGGATCCGCCGTTCAGCCAATCGGCGAGGAGGGTGAAGGGCGCGAACCCCACGTGGAAGAACGGGTACGCGACCCGCGCGGAAGCGGGGGGTGCCCAGGTGACGACGTCGATGAGAGGATTGAGGGGAAAGAGCTGCGCGACGATGACGCAGACCGACAGCGCCACTGGAAGTCGCCAGCGCAGCCGCATGCGTCGCTACGGTCCCGACTCGCCCGCCGCTTCGCGGACGGTGCGCGCCAACCGGTCCGCCAGGCGCTGGCGCTGGGCCGCGGTGCGCGCCGCGGGGTGGTCCTGCCGGAGCGAGAACTCGGCCCCGTCCTCCAGCGGGATGCGGTACCACGCCCCCGCCGGAGCATTCGCCTGCTGCCCATGGCCCGCCCCGGGTCCGCCGGCTGGAAGGTGATGGCCGACGGCCCGCGCGACCCGCCCCCGCGGTGCGACGATGCTCCGGAAATCAATTTCCTCGGGCGTCGGCAGGTTGCCGAGTGCGGCCGCCACGCGCTTCTCCAGGACGTCGCCCGGCGAGTCCGCGATGTCCTTGGTGATCGTCGCCAGCGTGGCACCTTCCATCTGCCGCAGCTTGATCGAGAGCAGCTGGAGCAGGTGGCGGTAGCCGTAGGTCGCCGCCGTCCCGCGGCCCTCCGGCGGGCTCATCAGGCGCCGCGTCACGTAGAAGCGGATCGTGCGGTCGGACGGCTGGCTCTGCGCCGCGGCGTTGATCGGCGTAACGCCGGAGGCGTTCAGGATCCCGCCGGACAAGGCCGCCAGATCACGGATGTTCCAAGGGGCGAGCTTGGCGTATTCGCGGAGAGCCAGAAGGGGGTCGCTCATGGTGTGCAGATTTCATATCCCGCCGCCGCGCGCAGCGCAAGGAGGGGCCGGGGCCGCCGGGCCTTGACGTCTTTCCGGCCGGTCTCCCGGCGTTTGTGGCGGCGCCGCAGGGCTTTAGCCGACCCCCCCAATCTCGGCGCACTTCTTGCTGTTTTTCGGGACCGGCCCCTTGGGAGCGGAGTGCATGGCTCAGTACAGGATCGCATGGCTGCCGGGCGATGGAATCGGCAAGGACGTCATGGATGCGGCGCGGCTCGTCCTCGACGGCATACGCCTGGACGCGGAGTACGTCCACGGCGACATCGGCTGGGATTTCTGGTGCCGGGAGGGCGACGCGTTGCCAGCCCGCACCATCGACCTGCTGACGGGCGTGCACGCGGCCATGTTCGGCGCCATTACCTCGAAACCGGTGCGGGCGGCGGAGACCGAGCTGGAACTCCCGCTCCGAGGCACCGGTCTGGTGTACCGCTCGCCCATCGTCCGGATGCGGCAGCTGTTCGACCTGTACGTCTGCCTGCGTCCGTGCAAGGCCTATCCGGGCAATCCGCTGAATTTCAAGGACGACCTTGACCTGGTGATCTTCCGCGAGAACACGGAGGACCTCTACGCCGGCGTCGAGTTCGGCCCGGTGCCGGCCGACCTCGCCGCGGCGCTCGCGAAGGCATCGAAGCCGTTCGCGCCGTTCAAGGACCTCGCTCCGGACGCGTACGCGGTCTCCTGCAAGATCAACACGCGAAAGGGCTCCGCGCGCATCGTGCGCGCGGCGTTCGAGTACGCCGCACAGCATGGCCGCAAGAAGGTCACGGTGGTGCACAAGGCGAACGTGGTGCGTGCCACCGATGGGCTGTTCCTCGAGGAAGCGAGGAAGGTGGCCGCCGACTTTCCCGGCGTCGCGATGGACGACGCCAACGTCGACGCGATCTGCATGTGGCTGCTCAAGAACCCGATGAGCTACGAGGTGCTGGTGGCGCCGAACCTCTACGGCGACATCATCTCCGACCTGGCAGCCCAGATGGTGGGCGGACTCGGCTTCGGCTGCTCGGGGAATATCGGGGAGAAGTTGGCGGTGTTCGAGCCCTCGCACGGTTCGGCGCCGAAGTACGCCGGCCAGTACAAGGTGAATCCCATCGCCACCATCCTGGCCGCGAAGATGATGCTCGACTGGCTGGGCGAGAAGGCAAAGGCCGAGCGACTCGAGCGGGCGGTGGCGGAGGTGATCCGCGCCGGGCAGGTGCGGACCTACGACATGGGTGGAACCAGCACCACCCTGGAAGTCGCCGAGGCCGTGGCGCGCCAGCTCAGGGGCTGAGGGACGTGGCTGCGACCGCGCGCGCCATCGTGATCCACGAGGTCGGCCCCCGGGACGGCCTCCAGATGGAGCGGCAGGTTGTGCCGACCGAGCAGAAGGCGCGCTGGATCCGCGACCTGATCGCCGCGGGCGTGGACGTCGTGCAGGTCGGTTCGTTCGTCCATCCCGACAAGGTGCCACAGATGGCGGACACGGACCGGCTGTTCGTAGAGCTTGGCAAGCCGGACGGCGTGACGCTCTCAGCGCTGGTGCTGAACGAAAAGGGGCTGGAGCGCGGCCTGGCGTGCGGCGTGGAGTTGTTCTGCATGGGTGTCTCGGCCAGCGAGACGCACAGCCGCAAGAACACCGGCATGTCGATCGCCGAGGCGACGGGGCGCATCATCTCCATCGCGCAGCGGGCCGTGGACGCGAAGCGACAAGTGCAAGTGTCGGTGCAATCGGCGTTCGGCTGCGGGTACGAGGGCGCCGTGCCCGAGGACCGGGTGCTGAGCCTGGTGCGCCGCTTCCTCGACGCGGGGCTGGCGCATATCAGCCTGGCGGACACGGCGGGGCACGCGGCGCCCGACCAGGTCGAGCGGTTGTACGAAGCGGTCTTCGCCGCCGGCGCGGGCGTCGAGGCGGCCTGCCACTTCCACAACACCTACGGTCTCGCGCTCGCCAACTGCTGGGCGGCGATGCGCGCCGGCGTGACCTGGTTCGAATCGTCGGTCGCCGGTCTGGGCGGCTGCCCGTTCACCAGGATCGCGGGCGGCAACGCGTGCACCGAGGACTTCGTGCACCTGCTGCAGCGCTCGGGACTGCGCCCCGACATCCGGCTGGACCGGCTGATCGCGGTCGCCGGTGACGTGAGCCGGTTCTTCGGGCGCGAGTTGCCGGGCACCGTCTACCGCACGGGCACGATCGCGGACGCCGTGGCTGGGCAATCATGACGGACGCGAAGCTGCTCGCCGGGATCCGGGTCCTCGACCTCACGAACGTGCTGAGCGGTCCGTTCGCGACGCTCCACCTCGCGCTGCTGGGCGCCGAGGTGATCAAGATCGAGAACCCCGTGGACGGGGACCTCGCCCGCAAGCTGGGCAACGTCCCGGAGCTGAACGAGCGGCTCATGGGCACCAGCTTCCTCGCCCAGAACGCCAACAAGAAGTCGGTGACGCTGAACCTCAAGGAGACGGAGGCGAAGGCGATCTTCCTCCAGCTCGCCGCGACGGCCGACGTCGTCGTCGAGAACTTCCGTCCCGGGGTGATGGAACGGCTGGGCCTGTCGTACTCCGCGCTGGCGGCGGCGAATCCGCGCCTGGTGTACTGCGCGATCTCGGGGTTCGGGCAGACCGGGCCGGACGCGCTGAAGCCCGCCTACGACCAGATCATCCAGGGCGTGAGCGGGATCATGGCCATCAACGGCGACGAGCGGCTGAACCCGCTGCGCTGCGGCTTTCCCGTGTGCGACACGGTCGGCGGGCTGAATGCGGCGTTCGCCATCATGGGCGCACTCTTCCATCGGGAGCGCACGGGCGAAGGTCAGTACATCGACGTCGCGCTCGTCGACTCGATCATGCCGCTGATGGGTTGGGTGGCAGCCAACCTGCTGATCGGCCACCAGCAGCCCCAGCTGCTCGGGAACGACAACTTCACCGCGGCGCCTTCGGGCACCTTCGCCACCAAGGACGGCGCGATCAACATCGCTGCCAACAAGCAGGAGCAGTGGGAGGCGGTCGCCGACGAGCTGGGGGTGCCCGAGCTCAAGCGTGATCCCCGATTCGCCAAGCGGGACGCCCGCAAGCAGAACCGCCGGGCGCTGACGCCGTTGCTCGAGGAGCGGCTGAAGCTGGACACGACCGAGCACTGGGTGGCGCGGCTCAACGACAGGGGCGTACCCTCGGGCGCCATTCTCGGCCTGGAGGACGCGCTGCGCCAGGCGCAGGTCGTGCACCGCGGAACGGTGCAAACGGTGGGCGCCGAGGGGATCGGGGAGCTGAAGCTGCTCGGTCTGACGGCGCAGTTCGGCAAGACCCCGGGCGCCATCGAATCGCCACCGCCCCGCCTCTCGGAGCACACCGAAGCGATCCTGGGCGGCCTGGGCTACTCGCGCGCCGAGGTGGCCCAACTCAGAGAACGGGGCATCGTCTAAGGGGGATGAGGGCGAACATGGGCATGACGGTCGTACAGAAGATCCTGGCGCGCGCGTCGGGCCGGAGCGAGGTCGCGGTGGGCGACGTGGTGGAACCCGCGGTGGACCTGGCCATGAGCCACGAGAACGCGGCGCTGGTGATCAACCAGTTCCTGGCGATCTACGAGAACACCGGGCTCGAGCCGACGTTGTGGGACTCGTCGCGGATCGCCATCGTCTTCGATCACCGGGTGCCCGCCGAGTCACCGAAGACCGCGACCAACCAGAAGAAGATCCGCGCGTTCGTCGCGGCCAAGGACATCGCCAAGTTCCACGACATCCGGGGGGACTGTGGCGGGATCTGCCATCAGATCCTGCCGGAGAACGGCTACGTACGCCCCGGGGCCGTGATCGTGGGTACCGATTCGCACACCACCAGCCACGGCGCCCTCGGGGCCTTCGCCTTCGGGATCGGCGCCACGGAGATGGCGAGCGTCTGGGCGCTCGGGTACGCGGTCAACGTCGAAGTCCCGGCCACCATCAAGGTGAACGTGAGCGGCACGATGCCGCCCATGGTCGGGCCGAAAGACCTGATCCTCCACCTCGTGGGCAACCTCGGCGCCGCGGGCGCGACCTTCCGGGTGCTGGAGTTCCACGGCGAGGTCATCCGCGCGATGTCCACCTCCGGACGCCTGACGTTGTGCAACATGGCGGTCGAGGCTGGTGCGACCTCCGGCATCGTCCCCGCCGACGCGGAGACGCTGCGCTACCTGAAGGACGACGCAGGGGTGCTCGAGGCGATCCACCCGGTTGTGCCCGACCCCGACGCCGCGTACGCGCGCACGGTGGACGTGGACGTGTCGGCGCTCGCGCCGCAGATCGCCTGCCCGCACACGGTGGACAACGTGCGAGCGGTGGGTGAGGTGGCTGGCCGGCCGGTGGACCAGGTCGTCATCGGCTCGTGCACCAACGGGCGGCTCGACGACCTCGCCGTCGCCGCGCGGATCCTCAAGGGCAGAAAGGTGGCGGCGCGCACCCGGATGCTGGTGTTCCCGGCATCCGGCCGCATCTACCAGCAAGCACTCGCCGCCGGCTACGTCGCCGACCTGGTGCAGGCCGGCGCGGTGGTGATGAACGCCGGGTGCGGCCCCTGCCTCGGCGTGCACGAGGGAGCCCTGGGCGACGGCGAGGTCGCACTCTCGACGACCAACCGCAACTTCAAGGGGCGGATGGGCAACCCGGGGTCCGACGTCTACCTGTGCTCGCCGGCCGTGGCCGCGGCCTCGGCACTGACGGGCGTGATTACCGTTCCGCGGCAGGAGGGCGAGCGGTGAGCGCGGCGACGGTGGTGCTGGCGCTGGGCGGCGACGTCTCCACCGACGTCATCTACCCGGGACGCTACATGGCGACGGTGTTGCCCTCGGAGACGCCGCAGTACGCCTTCGCCGACCTCGGGGCCTTCAACGCGAAGCTCAAGGCGGGCGCGGTGCCCGCCGGGAGCGCAGTCGTTGCCGGAAAGAACTTCGGCTGCGGCTCCTCGCGCGAGCAGGCGGTGTCGGCCCTCAAGGGGCACGAGCTGGTGATCGTGGCGGAGAGCTTCGCCCGCATCTTCCTCCAGAACGCCATCAACCTCGGGCTGCGGCTGGTTGAGGCGCCGGGCGTCACGGCGGCCGAGGGCGACGAGCTGTCGATCGGCGTGGCGGAGGTAGTGAACCTGACGAGCGGCCGGCGGTTCGCCGTCCGCCCGTTGCCTGCGGCGCGTCAGGCAATCATCGACGCGGGCGGGCTGATCGCCTACACACGCCGGCGGCTGCTGGCGCCGGCGGCGGGCCGCTAGGGCGAGGTGCCGGCGGGCGATTCCACCTTGAGGAGGCCCGCGCCGCGGACCCGCTCCCACAGCGCCACGATCGCGACCACGATCCCGAACACCTGGCTGGTCGCGGCGGCGAGCCGCACAAAGCTCCAGAGCTGTGCCACGAGCGCCAGGTCGAAGAACTCCGTGATAGCGCGAATCAAGGTCCCCGCGGTAAGCAGCACGTAGGCGAATCCCACCAGGTTCGGGTACGGCCCGATGGGCTCGCCGCGGCCCGAGCGAGGGAAGAGCCAGTAGGCCACGCCGAAGATCATCATCAGCAGGAAGCCGACGAGCAGTACGTGCACGTGGGCCACGACCATTCCGTGGCTGACCACGCCCCCGGCCGTCGTCTGGAACTCGATCCACAGGCCGCCCAGCAGGCCAAGCGCGAGAAAGAGGAAGGCCGTCTTGAGATAGAGGCGCACGAGGATGTGCATGCCGCAGTCTAGCGTCCGGTCACGGGCGTGGCCAGGGCGACCGCGGGCGGAGAGAACCGTTCGCTCCGGGCTGCGGGAAACCGATACCGGGGAGTGGGCGGGCCGCCGCTAGCGTGTCCGCGTGCGCCAAGGCTTCACGCTGCCCGAACTGCTCTCCGTCATCGCGATCGTTGGGGTCCTGTTGTCCATCGTGACCCCGCCCCTGGGTCGCGCCCTGGACCAGGCCGCCGTGCGCGAAGGCGTCGAGCACTTTGCGGCGCTCCACGCCACAACCCGCCAACTGGCCATCTCGCGCAACACGCTCGCGCGGCTCGAGTTGGACCGTACCCAACGCACCGCGACCCTGTCCGTGCGACGCCCCCCTGCGGCGTGGGACACGGTCGGCAGTTATCCCCTCGGCTCCGCCTCAATCGACTGCAGCAACCCGACCATGGTCTTTGGTCCGCTCGGCCTCGGCTACGGCGCCTCCAACACGAGAGTGATCTTCGCCCGCGGGGCCTCCGCCGACACGGTCACCACCTCGCGCACCGGACGGCTTCGCCGCTAGCGGCTTGCAACCTTCCGCGCGCTCGGGCGTCTAACCATCAAAGGGCACAGCGCGGAGATCCGATGGGCGCGACGCCGGGCGCCGGCCATTACACCACGGAAGAGAGAATGCCGCAAGGGTGGCGCAACAACACGCCGGTGGCGACACCGCGCCGCGAGATGGCAGTCTGGGGCTACGCCGTGCGCCCTTCTCTGATGCCGACCGTGTTCGCGCCGAGCGGGAGTGTTCCGAAGAGCTGGACGTCAAAGGAAGTGGCCGCGCGCAGAGTCTGACGGCGGCTTTGCCCGGCCATGGGGCCCGGGGGCTCTGCCCCCGGGCCGCTTGTTTTCTCCCCCCCGGGGGGAACTTGGAGCCCCGTGCTGGCTTGCCCGCAGGCACCTACGGAGCCGCGACGGGACGCGCGGCGTAGGGCGCGCAGATTTCCTGGGCTACCTGGGCGAAGGTCCGTGGCGAGATCCCGAAGCGCGAGACGATAGCATTGTCAGCCGTCGTGTTGCCCTCCAGGAGCATCTGCAGTTGGTCCGAGGTGATGGAGACGGCGTTGGGCAACGCCGCACCAGCGGCCGCGGCGAACCGCGCCACGCCTACCGGGATCGTGATCCGCCGCCGGCGCACGCCGAGCGCGGACTCGAGATGGTCGAGCATCTGGTGATAGCTCAGCTGCTCCGGCCCGCCGAGGTCGAAGCTGCCGCGCAGGTCCGCGCGCTCCAGGGCGAGCGCGAACGCCTCCGCCACGTCTCCCAGCCAGATGGGCTGCATCTCGTAGCGTCCGTCGCCGATGACGGGCACGACCGGTGAGAAGCGGATCATGTCCACCATCATCTTGAGCGCGGCGTTCCCAGGCCCTGCGACGAGCGACGGCCTGAGTATCGCGTGCGGCAGCTCGCTCGCCCGTACGACTTCCTCTGCCTGCCACTTAGTCCTGTAATACCGGGTCGACGCCGTGGCCCGGGCACCCAGGGCGCTCATGTGCAGCACGAGCGGCACACCGGCCTGTCGGGTCGCGCCGACCACCGCTTCGGTGCCGGCGACTTGCACCGACTCGAATGTCTGCCGGCCCTCTTCCACGATGATGCCGACGAGGTGCACGACTGCGCCGACGCCCTCGACCAGGGATCGCAGCGCGGCCGGATCGCCGAGGCTGCCGGCGACCAACTCGACACGCAGGTCCTGAAGCGCACCAGCCCGGTCCGGCCGGCGGACCAATGCACGAACCTCATGGTCGCGCCGGAGCAGCTTCTGGACGATCGCCTGGCCCACGTAGCCGGTCGCGCCTGTGATGGCGACACGCATGGGTGCCAAAATGCTGCCTGCCGCCGCGGACCGAAACCCGAAGAGAAAGCTGACCGTAGTGCAGGTATGTTGACCACAACTGCGGTCTAATAGTATACTAGGGTCGCATATGACCGGAAATCATTTAATGCTCAGCGCTGAGGTTTGGCGACCGTGACAGAGTTGACGCAAGGACGGCGGGAGAGGAAGAAGGAGGAGACTCGGCGGCGCATCACGGAGGCGTCGCTTGAGCTCTTCCACGAGAAGGGCTTCGAGGCGACGACGGTGGACGAGATCACCGAGCGTGCCGACGTCGCGAAGGGCACGTTTTTCAACTACTTCCCGCGCAAGGAGTCGGTGCTCGCCGCCCTGAGTGAGGAGTGGATGGCGCGGGCGGAGGAGCACGCATCGCAACACGGCCGCACGGCCTCCGAGCGCATCCTCGCGTTGTTCGGAGGGGTGGCAGAGTCCTACGGCCAGGACCGGGGGCTCGCGCGCATGCTGCTCCGGGTGAGTATGGAGCGGATGGTCTGCCCGGAGCCTGATGTCTCCCGGACCGGCTTGTACCAGTGCGTGGTGCAGGCGGTGCAGGACGGCCAGGCCAGCGGGGAGTTCCGGTCGGACCTGACGGTGGACTCCGTCTTCGGTGTCGTGGCGTCGGTCTTCATGGGCACGCTGATCTGGTGGGTCGGCGGTGGGCCGCACCAGTCGGTCGTGGCGCACAGCACCATCAGCCTGCACGACGCCGTCGAAGCTCAGCTTTCCGTCGCCCTGAACGGCGTCCGCCGTCCGGCGGTGACCGGTCGTTCGGAGTAGCACGATGCGCATCGTGGCCAGCATTTTCATCGCCCTGGTGCCCGTCGTGGCCGCGGCGCAGCAGCCGGCGCGCCCCGCCGTCCGCTTGACGCTGCAGGATGCCATTCAGCGCGCGCTGCACTCCGGCACCGACGTGCGGATCGCGGAGGCGGGAGTGCGCCAAGCCGAGGGCCAGGTGACCCAGGCCTGGGCATCGGCGCTGCCGGAGATCCGCGCCAACCTGACCTATCAACGCACCTTCGCGTCCGTGTTCCAGGAACTCGGCAGCTCCGGGATTCCACCGTTTCTGCCCGATACCACGGCCCCGCTCGCGACACGGGTCCGCTATCTGGAAACCAACGCGCAATACGCAGCCCTCCAGGGCATCGGCAGCCTCTTCTCGCAAACGGGCTTCGGGAGCCCGAACAGCTACACCGCGACGCTGACGTTCAGCCAGACGCTGTTCCAGGGTGGGATGGTGGGGGCGGGGATCGCGGGGGCGCACGCGTATGAGCAGGCTGCACGGTCGCAGCTCGACGAGACGCGCCGGGACGTGACGTACCGCGTGACGCAGGCGTACCTCAATGCGCTGTACGCCGAGCGCATCGTGGACATCACGGAAGCGTCCCAGATTCAGGTCAACGACCAGCTGCACCGCGTGTCGCTCAACCACCAGGTCGGCGCGTCGGCCGATTACGACCTGCTGCGCGCCCAGGTCGAGGCGGCCAATCAGGAACCGCTGGTGATCGCGGCACGCAACAGCCGGGACATCGCCCTGCTGGAGGTGCGGCGGCTGGTCGACATCCCCGCCGACCAGCCGGTCGAGCTGGCGAGCGGGCTGCTGCTGACGCCCGCCGACTCGCTGCCGCGGCTGGATTCGGTGGCGCTGGATCTCGATGCGGCCGGCCGCGCCGCGATCGAAGCGGCGCAGGCGACGGTGGAATACCGGCAGCAGGCGGTCCACTACTACCGCGGCGACTACTACCCGTCGCTGAAGCTCACGAGTTCCTACGGGGGCCAGGCGTTCCCCAGCGGCACGTTTCCCTCGGCGATCGGCCAGTTCCACCAGGACTGGAGCGCCTCGCTGGTGGTCTCGATGCCGTTGTTCGACGGCTTCAAGACCCGCGGCGTGGTGCAGCAGGCCCAGGCCGACCTGTCGCGGGCCGAGGCCCAGCTCTCGCAGACCAGGGCGAGCGTGGCCATCGAGATCGAGCAGGCGCGGGAGGAGATCGCGCGGGCGCAGGCGCTGGTGGTGGCGCGGCACGTGACCGTGGGGCAGGCGGAGCGCGCGCAGCACCTGGCGTCGGTCCGGTACGCCAATGGGATCGCGACCGCGCTCGAGGTGTCGGACGCCCGGCTGGCGCTCGAGCAGGCCAGCGTCAACGAGGCGCAGGCGACGCACGATTACCTGCTCGCCATCGCGGCGCTGGAGCGGGCGCTGGGGCACCCGGTGCCCCTGCAGAGAGCGGAGAAACGGGTGGCAGAAGGTCAGTAAAGTTGCGAGACGCCCCTCACAGAGGCGAGTTGCGAGACGCCCCTCACAGAGGCGAGTTGCGAGACGCCGAGTTGCGAGTGGTTACCAGACGAGAGACATGAGTGGACAGATGAGGAACGGCATCCGATGACGGCATATCGTTGGGGGATCGGGGTCATGGCGGCAGCGGCGACGCTGGTCGTCGCCGCGTGCGGCGCGAAGCGGACGGGCGACGGAGCGCAGGCGGAGACGCGGGGCGGCGGCCAGTCCCTCGCGACCCTGAACGCGGCCGACGTGATCGTGGCGCAGCGGGCCACGCTCCGCTCCGGCATTCCGCTCAGCGGCGCGCTCGAGCCCAAGGTGCGGATGACCGTCGGCGCCCCGATGGCGGAACAGTTGGTCGAGATGTACGTGAACGAGGGCGATCGCGTCGATTCGGGTCAGCGACTCGCCAAGTTCAAGGACCAGGTGCTCCAGGCGGCCGCGGCGTACGCGAACACCGACGTCGCGACCCAGCGCGTGAACGTGCGCGTGGCGGAAGCGGAGTCGGTCCGGGCCGTTACGCTGTTTGCCGAGGGCGCGATTGCGCAGCGGGATCGCGACAACTCTCTGGCGGCCCTGGAGGGCGCGCGTTCCCGCCTGTCGCTGGCGGTTTCGCAGGCAGCGAACGCCGAGGACCGGCTCCGTAGCGCCACCGTCACCGCGTCGGCCGCCGGCGTCGTCAGCAAGCGGTATGTCCAGGCCGGGGACCGGGTGGACAACGGGAAGCCGATTCTCGAGATCGTGGACACGCGGGTGCTGCAGCTGTCGGCCTCCGTGCCGACGGAGTGGCTCCCGGAGCTGAAGATCGGCCGGCCGGTGAGCCTCACCGTGGCGCAGCTCGACTCGGCGCAAGTCTCGGGGCGAATCAGCCGGATCAATCCGACGGCCGACCCGGCGACGCGGCAGATTCAGATCTACGTCGACGTGCCGAACCCGCGCGAGACGCTGGTGGGCGGATTGTTCGTCTCGGGCCGCGTCGTCACGAAGGAGGCCGACCGGGTGGTCGCGGTGCCGTCCGCGGCGGTCCGCTACGAGGGGGAGGACCGGACGCCGTACGTCTACGCGGTGAGCCGGGGCAAGATCGCCCGCCGCGCGGTGGGCGTGGGGATCAGCGACGGCGATGCGGGCCTGGTCGAGATCACCCGAGCCGTCGCCGCCGGGGACACCGTGATCATCGGTCCGATCGAAGGCCTCGCTGACGGCGTGCCGGTGGCGATCGGCGCCGCGACGGCGCCGACGGCGCCGGCGAAGCGCTAGCGGGGCGGCGCGATGTTCCTGTCCGAACTGTCGATCAAGCGGCCGGTGTTCGCCACCATGATGATGCTGGCGCTCATGGTGCTGGGCCTGTTCTCGCTGCGGCGCCTCAAGCTCGACGACATGCCCGACGTCGAGCTGCCCTTCCTGATGATCCAGGTTTCCTACCCGGGCGCGAGCACGGAGTCGGTCGAGCGCGACGTCACGAAGAAGATCGAGGAAGCCGTCAACCCGATCGAGGGCGTGGACCGCATCGAGTCGTCGTCGGTGGAAGGGTATTGCACGATCTTCATCCAGTTCACGCTCCAGACGAAGATCGTGACCGCGCAGTCGGACGTGCGGTCGGCCGTGGACAGGATCCGCGCCGACCTGCCGACCGACATCGATCCTCCCATCATCTCGCGCTTCGACTTCCGGCAGAACCCGATCATGAGCCTGTCGCTGTCCGGACGGGACGTTGCGTTGCGCGACCTCACCACCCTGGCGAAGGAGACCATCACCCGCCGGCTCGAGACGGTGGACGGGGTGGGCAGCGTGGCCGTCGTGGGCGGGCTGGAGCGGGAGATCCACGCGCTGCTGCTCCCGCCGCGGATGGATGCCTTGGGGGTGAGTCCGGACATGGTGCTCGCGGCCCTGCGGCGCGAGAACATGGACACACCGGCGGGCCGGGTCGAGCGCGGCAACGGGGAGCAGCTGGTGCGGGTGAAGGGCCGCATCACGGATCCGGCCGCGTTCGCGTCGGTGGTCGTGACCTCGCGTAACGGCGTGCCCGTGCGCCTGGGCGAGGTGGCGCGCATCGAGGACGCGCAGGAGGAGGAGCGGGGCCTCGCGGAGTACTCGGGCCGGCGGGCGATCGGCATCGACATCCGCAAGGTGTCGGGCGCCAACACCGTGGACGTGGCGGAGGGCATCCGGGCCGTCATCACGCACCTCAACGTGGAGCTGCCGCAGGGCGTCCACCTGGAGGTGATCCGCGACAACTCGAAGTGGATCAAGGACTCCCTGGCCGACGTGCAGCTGGCGCTGGTGCTGGGGGCCCTGCTCACGGTGCTGATCGTCTTCCTGTTCCTCAACTCCTGGCGCTCGACCGTGATCACGGGCCTCACGCTGCCCGTCTCCATCGTCTCCGCCTTCCTGGTCATCTACGCCATGGACTTCACCATCAACACTATGACGTTGATGGCGCTGTCCCTGGCCGTGGGCATCCTGATCGACGACGCGATCGTGGTCCGCGAGAACATCGTGCGCCACGTGGAGCGCGGCGAGGACCACCATACGGCCGCCGGCGCCGCCACCAGCGAGATCGGCTTCGCGGTGTTCGCGACCACGATGTCCATCCTCGCCGTGTTCGTGCCCGTGGGCTTCATGAGCGGCATCGTCGGCCGATTCTTCTACCAGTTCGGCATCACGGTCGCGTTCGCGGTGGCGGTGTCCCTGTTTGTTTCGTTCACGCTCGACCCGATGCTGTCCTCGCTGTGGTACGACCCGCAGGCCGCCGGCCACAAGGAGCGCGGCCCGATCGGCAAGCGGCTCGAGCGGTTCAACGACGCGTTTCGGGGCTACGGGCAGCGCTACCGGGACGTGATCGCCTGGGCGCTCGATCACCGCGGCTCGGTGCTCGGCCTCGCCGGACTGGCGTTCGTGGCGGCGATCGTGCTCATGGCCGTGGGCCTGGTCGGCGGCGGGTTCTTCCCGATCGTGGACCGCAGCGAGCTGAACGTCACGATCCAGACGCCGGTAGGCTCGTCGATCGTCTACACTCGCGCCAAGGGCGAGGAGATCGACCGCTACCTGCGGTCGCGGCCGGAGGTGGCGTACACGTACTTCACGATCGGCGGCGGTTACACGCCCAGCGTCACCGACGGCACGATCTACGTGCGGCTGAAGCCGAGGAGTGCCCGGCACCTCTCGCAGGACAAGCTCCAGATCGCGCTGCGCGAGGTGCTGCCGTCGTTCAAAGGGGTCAAGACCGGGATCATGGACGCGTCCGGCATGGGGGGCGGCCAGCTTCCGGTCCAGGTCAACATCCTCGGGCCCGACATGACCCGCCTTCAGGACCTGAATGACCGGATGATGGCCGCGATCCGTGACGTGCCCGGCCTCGTGGACCTCAAGTCGAGCCTCGAGGGCCGCAAGCCGGAGTACGTGATCGAGGTCAACCGCGATCTGGCGGCCAACGTCGGGCTCTCGGTCGGGTCCATCTCCGCCACGCTGCGCACGGTGCTTGCGGGCGAGACGGCCACCACGTTCGAGGACGAGGCGGGGTACAGCCACGACGTCACCGTGCAGGTGGCGCCGGAGTACCGCACCTCGTTCGCCGACCTCGGGAAGATCCCGATCGCGACGTCCAGCTTCAACGCGCGCACGCTCTCGCCGGTGATGGTGCCGCTGGGCCAGGTGGCCCAGATCGCGCCGTCGGGCGCGCCCGCCGAGATCAAGCGGCTCTCGCTGGAGCGTTCGGCGCGGCTGGAGGGCAACTACCAGGACCGCCCGTTGACCGGTGTCATGGGCGACATCCGCAAGCGCCTCGCCACGGTGCCGCTGCCCCCCGGCTACCGGATCGACTACGGGGGCGAGCAGAGGAACTTCGCCGAGACCACCGGCTACGTGCTGGAGTCCCTGACCCTGGCCATCATCTTCGTCTACCTGATCCTGGCCTCGCAGTTCGGGTCGTTCCTCCAGCCGCTGGCCATCATGCTCTCGCTGCCGCTCTCGATCGTCGGCGTGCTGGTCGCCCTCGCCCTCACGGGCGACACGCTCAACATCCTCAGCATGATCGGCGTCATCATGCTAATGGGCCTGGTGACCAAGAACGCCATCCTGCTCGTGGATTTCACGAACAAGACGCGCGAGAGGGGCGGCACCCGGCGCCAGGCGCTGATCGAGGCCGGCGAGATCCGCTTCCGGCCGATCATGATGACTACGCTCGCGATGATCTTCGGGATGCTTCCGACGGCGCTGGCCCTGGGCGAGGGCGGCGAGTTCCGCGCCCCCATGGCGCGGGCGGTGATCGGCGGCCTGATCACGTCGACGATGCTGACGCTGATCGTGGTGCCGGTGGTCTACACCTATCTCGACGACTTCGGATCGCGGGTGGTGGCGTTCGTGACGGCGGGCAAGCGGGCGCGGGTGAAGGCCGCGGAAGGGGAGGTGCCGGCCGCGCCGGAGCCGGAGGGCGTGCCGGCGGACTAGCCTGCCGCCTTGCCTTCTGGCTGTCCGGCATTCGGGTCGCGACCGGGGTCGCCGGGTGGCGACTTGGTGAGGTCCGTCATCCGGGTCACGCCCACGTAGGTCGTCGGCTGCTCGAGGTCCAGCTCGGCGAGCCGCTTGAGGAGGTCGGCGATGCGGGCCAACTGCGTCCGGGCCAGCGCGAGCGCGGCGCGGCTCGCCGTCGGCAGCGCCGACTCGTCGAGCCGCACCAGGTCGAGTTGCGCGCTCAGCGCCATCAGCGGGTTGTTGATCTCGTGCGAGAGCGCGACCACGATCTCGCCGATCGCCGCCCGCCGCTCCGCCCGAATCAGGTTCTGCTGCGCGGCAGCGAGCTGGCGCTCGATCTCCCGCATCCGCACGGCACGCGCCAGGACCTCCGGGAGCAACTCCGTGAAGCCCTCGTCTTTGATGATGTAGTCACTGGCGCCGAGGTGCAGCGCCTCCGCCGCGACCCGCTCGCTCCCATGCCCGGTCATCATGATGACAGAGGCCAGCAAGCCCGCCGCGCGGATCTCGCGCAGGGCGTCGAGGCCGGTGGCCCCGCCCTCGAGCCGGTAGTCCATCAGGATGACGTCGGCCTGCATGGCGAGCGTGACCGCGGCGTCCGCGGTGACGGCGATCCCGGCGAGACCGAGTCCGGCGTTATTCACCAGGAGCTGCACCAGCCGGGCCTGCGCCGGATCATCCTCGACGATGAGCACCCGGGAGACGGGGCGCGCGGTGTCGGCCGGCGCGCCGCTCACGCCGCCACAAACTCCGCGTGGACCGGCGCGGGGAGCACGCCGGCGCGGTGGCCCTCGTCCAGCAGGCGCTGCACCGCGCGCCGGCCCGTGGGGCCCAGGTCGACGGTGTAGTCGTTGACGTACATCCCGACGAACTGGTCGGTGCGAGCGGCGTCCATTCCGCGCGCATAGCCTTGCGCGTGGGCCAGCGTCTCGGCGCGATGCGCCAGCCCCCAGGCGATGGACAACTTGAGATCCCCGGCCACGGCGCGGACCAACTCGGGCCCGAGATCCTTGCGCACCACGTTGCCGCCGAGCGGGAGGGGGAGGCCGGTGTCGCGGCCCCACCACTCGCCGAGATCCTCCCACAGGTAGAGGCCCCGGTCCGCGTAGGTGAGCTGGCCCTCGTGGATCAGCAACCCGACCTCGACTTCGCCCGCGAGGACCGCGGCTTCGATGGCGTCGAACGGCAGCACCCGCGTGCGGGCGGCGCGCTGGTAGAGCCGCAAGGCGAGGTACGCGGTCGTCAGCTCTCCGGGAATGCCCACCAGGCGCCCGGCGAGCGCCGTCCGGGGATCGGCGGGCCGGGGTTCCCGCGCCACCAGGCGCGGGCCGTAGCGGTCGCCGACGGAGGCGCCGTGCACCAGGAGGGCGTACCGGTCGGCGAGATGGGCGTAGGCGTGAAACGACACCGCGGTGACGTCGAGCTCGCCCGCGACGGCGCGGCGGTTCAGCGTCTCGATGTCCGCCAGCTCGTGCACGTACCTGCGGTCCCCGGTCTCCACCTTCCCGGCGGCGAGAGCATAGAACATGAACGCGTCGTCGGAGTCCGGGCTGTGCGCGACCCGGATCGTCGGCACGGTCAGGACCCGCCCGCCGCGGCGCCTGCCTGCTGCGCCCGGGTGCGCGTGTCCTGCAGCATCTGGGCGTGCTCCTGGTACTCGGGGCGCGGCTTGGCCAGCTCGGCGTCGTAGTTCTTCATGAACGACTGGTAGGCCCGCTTGGCCTGGGCGGTGTTGCCTTCGGCCTCGGCGGCCCGCGCCTTGAGGAGCCAGCCGAACAGATGGGTGGGAGAGCCCTTGAGGATCGTGTCCCCCTCCGCGGCCGCGGGAACGGCGGCGCCCACGGCGAGCTGCACCAGCCCCACGTGGAGCCGCGCGTCCGCGTCGAGGTCGCCGCCGAGGTTGGCGTACGCCTGGAGCGTCATCGGTGCGAAGAAGTTGACCTGGGCGGTATCCCCGGCCTCGTGCGCCGTCATGATGCGATTGAAGAGCCGGTCGGCCTGTTCCCGGGGCGTCATCGTCGAGAGATCGGTGGTCGCCCGTTCACCGCCGGGCGGCGCGCCGGCGGCGGCACCCGCCGCGGCGGCTGCCGGAGCGCCACTTTTCCTGGCGACCACCACGACCACCACGATCAGCAGGGCGAGCACGCAGACACCGGCGACGTACCAGGCCATCCGGTCGCTCCGCGGCATCGGCCGAGTGCCCGGCGCTAGACCCCGGGCCGCGCCGGCGACCGGCGTGCCGCAGTCGGCGCAGAACTTGGCTCGCGCCGACAGCTTGGCTCCGCAGGAGCGGCAGGTGAGCGGCGCGAGCGGCGCGCCACATTCCGAGCAGAACTTGCCGGAGGTCTGGGCGCCGCAGGAGGGGCACTTCTGGGTCTCAGGAGTCATTGCTGAAACCTAGAGCGGGGAGGAAACCAGCGCCAACCATGTAGTATCCAGACGCGACAGACGCGCAGTGGTATGAAGGGGGAAGTGTCCAGCCCAGGCTTCGAACTGCCGACTCGGCACCACTACCGCGCCTGCGCGTCTGGGCACTACTGGACGCTGCAGTGCTTCCGACTAGCTTCAAAGACATGTCCCTCGCCAGCCAGGCCTACCGCGACGCCGGCGACGTGATGCTCCGTCACGCGAACGAGATCGCTCAGAACTGGCGCGACCTGGTGCGGGCCGACTCGGCCATCGCCGGCGATGACCGGCTTCCCGATCTCCTCCTCACCAATCAGGTGCCGGCAATCCTGGCCGACATCGCGCAGGCGCTCAAGGAAGGGGAGGAAGGGGCCTCGCCGGACCGGTCCATCGCCCGCCGCCGCCGCGGGCTCCGGTTCGGGAAGCTGCGCGGCCTGGCACGCTACGACGCCGCCGACCTGTACCGGGAGTTCCGCCACCTCCGGCACGCCATCTGGCGGTTCCTCCGGCAGCAGCTGGATTGGGGGCGGGGCGACGCGTTCGAGGTGATGCTGGCCATCGACCAGTACCTCGACGAGGTCATCGGAGCCAGCCTCAGGGGATACGTCGAGGCGTCCGAGCGCGCCGCCGAGCGCGAGTCCCCGGACCACCCCGAAGACTAGCCGCCAGGCGGGGCTGCGATGGAACCTTCCCCCCGCTTTCCCTGGATGCAGACGGCGCTCCACCTCGGCCAGTTGGCCCGGGGCGCCGCACGCTGGGAAGTCTACCTCCAGTCGGAGCCGCACCCCGACGTAGGCGCCATTCGCGGGCGCCTCCACTTCCTCGCCGATGACCGCCACCGCGCGACCACCTGGATCTTCCTCGAGTGGACCGAGAAGGAAGTGGTGGACCGGGCGCGGCAGTTCTCGGCCGGGGAGCTGTGGACCTTCCTCGAGGGCTTGACCCCCTAGGCGCCACACCTGTCGCATTTCTGCCTCACAAAATGCACAAAGACAGGTAGCAATTGGCCTCGAGGCGTGCGAATTGTGCGGTTCGCACGAATCTTGCTTGACACTCTGCACGACCATTGCTAGCTTCGCCGCCTTCACTCAACGGGACCAGCCATGCCGAAGACCACGCGCAAGCGCAACGCCACCACCAAGACCCCGGCCCGGAGCCCCGCGGCCGTCATCCGCCAGGCCCGCGACAGCGGCGTGCAGGTCGTGGACGCCCGGTTCACCGACCTGCCCGGAACCTGGCAGCACTTCTCGATCCCGGTCGGGCAGCTGACCGAGGACGTGTTCGAGGAAGGGCTGGGTTTCGACGGCTCGAGCATTCGCGGGTTCCGGGCGATCAACGAGAGCGACATGCTCCTTCTGCCGGACCCGACGTCGGCATTCGTGGACCCCTGCCTCAAGGTCCCGACGCTGGTGCTGACCTGCGACATCAAGGACCCGATGACCGGGGAGCGGTACAGCCGCGACCCGCGGTACGTGGCGCTGAAGGCGGAGCAGTTCCTGGTCAAGAGCGGGATCGCGACCACCTCGTACTGGGGTCCCGAAGCGGAGTTCTACATCTTCAACTCGGTGCGGTTCGACCAGAACGCGCACGAGGGCTACTACCACATCGATTCAGAAGAGGGGATCTGGAACTCGGGCCAGGACGGCGGCGCGCCCAACCTTGGGCATCGCCCGCGCCACAAGGAGGGCTACTTCCCGGTGCCGCCGGTGGACAAGCTGCAGGATCTGCGCTCGCGCATCATGCTGGCGTTGCAGGCCTCGGGCATCGAAGTGGAGGTGCAGCACCACGAGGTCGGCACGGCAGGGCAGGCCGAAATCGACATGCGCTACGGCACGCTGGTCCGCATGGCCGACCAGATCATGATGTTCAAGTACATCGTCAAGGGCGTGTGCCATGAGCACGGCTACACGGCCACCTTCATGCCCAAGCCGATGTTCGGCGACAACGGCTCCGGGATGCACGTGCACCAGAGCCTGTGGAAGAACGGGGAGAACCTGTTCTGGTCGCAGCGCGGCTACGCGGGGCTCTCGGACATGGCGCGGTTCTACATCGGCGGGCTGATCAAGCACGCCCCCGCGCTGCTGGGCTTCGTGGCGCCGACGACCAACTCGTACCGGCGGCTGGTGCCCGGTTACGAAGCGCCGATCAACCTGATCTATTCGCAGCGCAACCGCAGCGCGGTGTGCCGGATCCCGATGTACTCGAAGTCGCCCAAGACCAAGCGCGTCGAGTTCCGGGCGCCGGACCCGGCCGCGAACCCGTACCTCACGTTCGCCGCGCTGCTGATGGCTGGCCTCGACGGCATCAAGAACCGTATCGAGCCGCCCGCGCCGATCGACAAGGACCTCTACGAACTCGAGGCGTCGGAGCGCAAGCACGTGAAGAACACCCCGGGCTCGCTGGCGGAAGTCCTGGATGCGCTGCAGAAGGACAACCAATTCCTGCTTCAGGGCGGGGTGTTTACTCAGGACCTGATCGACACCTGGATCGAGTACAAGACCAAGAAGGAACTCGAGCCGGTAGCGCTCCGGCCGCATCCGTACGAGTTTTTCCTGTACTACGACGTGTGAGCTTGCTCACGCCTACTGAGGAGCATCCATGACGCCACGTCCGCGCAGGGTGCGCGGCACGGTGTCGGGCGAAGCGGGCGCGACAGTCGTCGCGCCCGTCTCGTCTCGCACCGCGGCGCGCCCGTTGCCCATGGCCCTCGACGCCGGCTACCGCGCGATGGTGCGGTCCCGCGGCATCACCAAGCGCGACATCCTGGACGTCTGCGACCGGCTCGGCGTCCGCTTCCTCCGCCTCCAGTTCACCGACATCCTCGGCGTGGTGAAGAACGTCGAGGTGCCGCGCAGCCAGTTCGAGAAGGCGCTGGACGCGCAGATGATGTTTGACGGCTCCTCGATCGAGGGATTCGTGCGCATCGAGGAGTCGGACATGCTGCTGGCACCCGACCTCGACACCTTCCGCATCTTTCCGTGGGGGGCCGAGGAGGGATTGGTCGCGCGATTGATCTGCGACATCCGCAATACCGACGACTCTGACTTTGCCGGCTGTCCCCGGCTGGCACTGAAGCGACAGGTGGAGCGGGCGCGCCAGCTGGGGTACACGATGATGGCCGGAGTCGAAGCCGAGTTCTTCCTGTTCTACAAGGACGCGCACGGCGACCCGACCACCGAGGTGCACGACGTTGCTGGCTACTTCGATGTCGGCCCGGTGGATCGCGGTGAGCACGCGCGGCGGCTGATCGTCGCGGACCTCGAGGAGATGGGGTTCGAGGTCGAAGCGGCGCACCACGAGGTCGCACCGGGCCAGCACGAAATCGACTTCCGTTACGCAGACGCGCTGACCACGGCCGACGACCTCTCCACCTTCCGCGTGGTGGTGCGGAGCGCCGCAGAGCGCTACGACCTGGTGGCGAGCTTCATGCCGAAGCCGATCTTCGGGCAGAACGGCTCCGGGATGCACACCCATCAGAGCCTGTTCAAGGGCGACAAGAACGCCTTCTACGACGCGAAGGGCGATTGGCAGCTCTCCAAGACGGCGCTGTACTACATCGCCGGGCTACTGGATCACGCGCGCGGGTTCTGCGCGGTCACCAACCCCCTGGTCAACAGCTTCAAGCGGCTGGTGCCCGGCTACGAGGCGCCGGTCAACATCGCCTGGAGCATGAAGAACCGGTCGCCGATGATCCGTATCCCGGACCGCCGGGAGTCGGGTACGCGGTGCGAGCTGCGGATGCCGGACCCCTCAGCGAACCCGTATCTCGCGCTGGCCGTGCAGCTGGCGGCCGGGCTCGATGGGATTGAGCGCAAGCTCACGCCCCCCGATCCGGTGGACAAGAACATTTTCACCATGACCTACCGGGAGCGCCGGCATCACCGGATCGACGATTTGCCGCGCGACCTGCACGAGGCCCTGGACTGTCTCGAGGAGGATCCCGCGATCCTCGCCGCGCTCGGCAATCACATCGCCGGCCGCTACGTGGAAGCCAAGCGCGCCGAGTGGGCGGAGTACATCTCGCAGGTCAGCGAGTGGGAGATCAAGAAGTATCTGGGGCAATACTAGAAGGCGTGAGAAGTGAGACGCGAGGCGTGAGACGGATAGGTGAGAGGTGAGAAGTCAGGGTGAGAAGTGAGGGGCGCAGGGGCGGCTCCGCGGGGCGTGCTGCTTGACCTGGATGGGACGCTGTACACCGACGCGGGGGCTATCCCGGGCGCGGTGGAGGCGCTGGCCGAGCTGCGGCGCCGCGGCGTCCCATTCCGTTGTGTGACCAACACCACCCGGCGGTCGCGGCGGCTCCTCGCAGCGCGGCTCGCCAGCTACCGGTTCGCTATCGAGCCCGCAGAGATCATCACCGCCGTGATGTCGGGTGTGGCGCTGCTCCGCTCGCGCGGCGTCCAGCGCGTGGCGGCGTATGTCGCGGCCGAGACCCTGGAGGACTTCACCGGGTTCGACCTGCACGGTTCGCCGCCGGCGGCCGTCGTGATCGGCGATCTCGGTGAGGCGTGGGACTTCGCGAAGCTCAACCGGGCCTTCCACCAATTGATGGACGGCGCGGAGCTGCTGGCGCTCCAGCGCGACCGCTACTGGCTCAAGGGCGACGCGCTGGCGCTCGACGCCGGCCCCTTCGTGGCCGCACTCGAGTACGCCACCGGCAGGGGCGCGACGCTGTGCGGCAAGCCCTCTGCCGCGTTCTACGGTGCCGCGCTGGCGGCACTTCCGGCCGAGGTCGCGGCTCGGCCGCGCGACGTCGTGATGGTGGGGGACGACCTGTGGGGCGACGTGGAGGGCGCGCAGCAGGCGGGCCTCACCGCGTGGATGGTGCGCACGGGCAAGTTCCGCGACGACGTGATGGCGGCGAGCGGCATCACGCCGGACCGGATCATCGCCAGCGTTGCTGACCTGCTGAGCCTGTTCTGAGTTCCGAGTACTCCCCGCTCGCAACCACTCGCAACTTGGCGTCTCGCAACTTCCCTGCGCTCTTCCGGTCTCGCCTCTGCCCTCTCAAGGAGATGGCAGCGTCATCCCCAAGTTCTTGACGAGAAACGCCCACTCGTCGGTCACCAGCTCGATCTGCTTCGAAACCGGCATCCCCCCGCCGTGGCCGGCACGCGTCTCGATCCGGATCAGGATCGGGGCGCTGTCGGCCTGCGCCGCCTGGAGCGTCGCCGCGTACTTGAAGGAGTGGCCAGGCACCACCCGGTCGTCATGGTCGGCCGTGGTCACCAGCGTCGGCGGGTAGTGCACTCCCGGCCGGATGTTGTGGAGCGGCGAGTACGTATAGAGGTACGGGAACTGGCTTGCGCTGTCGGACGAGCCGTATTCCGTGACCCACGCCCATCCGATGGTGAACTTCTGGAAGCGCAGCATGTCCATCACGCCCACGCCCGGCAGCGTCGCGCCGAACAGGTCGGGCCGCTGGTTCTCCACCGCGCCGATCAGCAGACCGCCGTTCGACGCGCCTTCGATGGCCAGTTTGGCGGGCCGTGTGTAGCCCTGGCTCACGAGGTACTCTGCGGCCGCGATGAAGTCGTCGAACACGTTCTGCTTGTGCTCGTGCATCCCCGCCTGGTGCCACTCCTCGCCGTACTCGCCGCCGCCCCGGAGGTCGGCCAGCGCGAGCACGCCGCCCAGCTCGAGCCACACGGCGTTCGCCACGGAGAAGTACGGCAGGTTGCTGATGTCGAACCCGCCGTACGCCGTGAGGAGCACCGGAGTGGCGCTGTCCCTGGCCAGGCCCCGGCGGTGGGTCAGGAACATCGGCACGCGGGTGCCGTCCTTGCTGCGGTAGAACAGCTGCTCGGTCTCGTAACGGCTCGGGTCGAAATCGAGGTGAGGCGCCTTCCAGCCGGAGCCGGAGCCGGTGACGACGTCGTACCGGAAGATCGTCGTGGGATAGAGGAACGAGGTGAAGGAGTAGAACATCTCGGGGCTGGCGGCGCGGCCGCTTACGCCTCCCACCGTGCCGAGCCCTGGCAAGGTGACATCGGCAACGGGCTTCCCGTCCCGGGAGAAGATCGCCAGGCGGCTGTGGGCGTCCACCAGGTAGTCGACGGCGAATCTGCCGCCCACCAGCGTGACGCTGTTGAGCACCTGGTCGGTCTGTGGAATGACGTCCTTCCAGTCGCGGCGCAGCGGGTGCCGGGTGTCGATGGCGATGAGGCGGCCCCGTGGGGCGTCGAGGTTGGTCTGGAAGTAGAAGACGGGACCGCGATTGCCGACGAAGTCATAGCTGGCGTCGAAGTCGTCCAGCAGCGGCACCACCCGCCCCGTGATGCGCGGCCGGCTCGGATTCCCGAGGTCGAGGTAGTAGACGCGATTGCGCGAGTCGGTGCCGAGCGATACGCCGATGATCAGGTAGCGCCCGTCCTCGGTGACGCCGCCGCTGAAGCCCCAGTCGGGATGGTCGGGGCGCTGGTACACCAGGCGGTCGGCCCGCTGTGCGGTGCCGAGTCGGTGATAGTAGAGCATCTGGTTCTTCACCACGGCTTGCAGCGCGTTGCCGGCCGGGGTCGGGAACCGGCTGTAATAGAATCCGGCATTGTCGTGGGTCCAGGACAGGCCCGAGAACTTGACCCAGCGCAGCGTGTCGGGGCGGTCTCGGCCGGTGGCGATGATGCGGACGTGCAGCTCGTTCCAGTCGGATCCGGCGGCGGCGGTGCCGTAGCCGAAGTAGCGCCCGTCGTGAGAGATGTCCCACGAGGCGAGGGCGACGGTGCCGTCGCTCGAGAGACTGTTCGGATCGATCAACACCCGCGGCTCAGAGGCGAGCGTCGGCAGCCAGTAGAACACCGACTGATTCTGGAGCCCGTCGTTCCTCGCGAAGACGTACTTGCCCCCCTCGCGGCTCGGCAGGCCGTAGCGCTCGTAGTTCCACAGCCTTGTCAGCCGCTCGCGGATGCGCGCGCGCTCCGGGATCCGGGCGAGGTACGCGAAGGTGACACAGTTCTCCTGGGCCACCCACGCCTTGGTGTCGGCAGCGTCGGTGTTCTCCAGCCAGCGGTAGGGGTCCCGGACCGTAGTTCCGAAGTAGTCATCCGCCTGGTCCACGGTGTGGGCCTTGGGGATCGTGCAACTGTCGGGAGCCTGGGCCAGCGCCGCGGCGGGGGCGAGTACGAAGAGGGCGGCGGCGAGGCGGAGCGCACACATCGGCATCAGGAGTCCTCCAGGTTGCCGGGAATCTACAGCGTCCGAGGTCGCGCGCCCTCGTGTTGGAGCAACCACTCCTTGATCGGCAGTCCGCCCCCATAGCCACCCAAGGACCCGTCGGTCCTCAGCACCCGGTGGCAGGGAACGATGATGGCGACCGGATTGTTGTGCAGCGCGTTGCCGGCGGCGCGCGATGCCCGGGGCGAGCCCGCGCGGGAGGCCACCTGGGTGTAGGTCGCCACCTGCCCGGCCGGGATGCGGGCGGTGGCGTCGAGCACCCGCCGGTGGAAGTGCGGCAAGCCGCTCAAGTCCACCTTCAGGTCGAACTCCAGCCGCCTGCCGGCGAAGTAGCGGCCCAGCGCGCGGCGCACGTCGTCGAGCGCAGCTGAGTGGAGCACGGGCACGTCGCCGTGTTCGGCCAGGAGCAGCTCGATGAATTCATCCTCGCCGTGTACGAACGTGACGTGGCGGAGTCCCTTCTTCCCCGCGGCGAGGCCGAGCACGCCGACCGGCGTGTCGTCCATCATCGCGTAGCGGAGCGGCTCGTTCCGGCGACCGGTGAGGGCGCCGAAGGTGTCGAGCACGATCCGCTCGACGGCCCGACGCTCGGCCGCTGCGTGCTCGGTCGTCATAGCGCGTTCACCTCCAGGCGGAGCTTCCTCGTCGCCTGATAGACGTTGGCACGGGCGGTAGCGGCGCTGCCGCCGATCCGTCGCGCGATCTCTTCGTAGTCCAGCTCGTCCACGATCCGCAGGGTGAGGGCGAGGCGCTGCCGCGCAGGCAGGCGCGCCACGTGGGCCCACAGCGCGTTGCGCTGTGCCTCGTCGCGCTCGCGCGGTGCATCGGCCTGCGGCTCGACGGCAGTCTCGCGTTCCGAGGCGTGGCGTCGCAAGGCCTCTCGCTCCCTGGTCCGCGAGCGGAGATGGTTGAGCGACGTATTGGTCGCGATCCGGTACAGCCAGGCGCGCTCGTTGGAGCCGGGGGCGAGGCGCGGCAGCGCGCGGTGCGCGCGGATCATGGTGTCCTGCAGGATGTCCTGTGCCGCGTCGTCATCGCGCACCATGCGCCGGATGTGGCGCGCCAGCTCGTCGCCGTGCTTCGCCAGCAGAAAGGCGATGTGGTGCGCGGCCTGGGCGGAGCTGTCGGCTGGAGTCATGGCTCGGGAGCTATAACACCACAGGCGGGCGTCTGTGAAACGGGTGGGTGGTGGCGCCGTGCGACGTCCCCCGGCAACATCGGCGGAAGATCTCCGAGCGGAACTATCAGCTTCGCGGAGCGCACGCAGAAGGGCGGTATTGCCCGCGGCGACGATTCCCCGTACTGTGCGGTGCGCGCTCTAGCCGACGCGCGTACGCCCGGCCTGTTCAGCAGTGACCGAGCGTGGCTGGCGCGGCGAGCCAAGGTTTCCCACCGCAAGGCATTCTTGGCTGCGCGCCTATCATCGCGATGCCTCAAGCAGAGGCAGCTTGTCGTGGTGAGCGAGCCCCCGGGGAGCAATCCCTGGGGGTTTCGTTTTCCGCGCCGCCGACCGGCGCGGCGGCGGTCCACCAGCTCATTGGCGGCACGGAGCGCGCGGATCCTGGCGCCTGCCGTCGACGACCGGGTGGTGATCGAGGTTCGCGACGGCGAGCGCGATGTCACGCACCAGCGACGTCACGCGCGCCAGTTGCGGGTAGTCGATGTACTGCGCCTCGTCCGTCACCTGGTGGTAGTCGAGGTGCTCGCCGGTCGAGAGCGAGACCGACGGGATGCCGTAGCGTGCGTAGCTGTAGTGGTCAGCGCGGCAGTAGTACTGGAGCGGATGGCCCGGCGCGTCGAACTCGTAGTTGAAGTGAAACGGCTGCGGCTCCCGGCCGGCCACCGCGTCGATGAGGTCGCCGAACTCAGTGGAGAGTCGTCGGCTGCCCACCACCTCCAGGTATCCGGGGCCGCCGTGCGGCAGGTCGGTCGCATCGCCCCGTCCGATCATGTCCATGTCGATCTCCGCTACGATGGAGTCGAGCGCCAGGGTGGGGTGGTCGGTGAACCAGTGCGATCCGACCAGGCCCAGCTCCTCGGCGGCGTGGGAGATGAACAGGATCGAGCGGCGGGGACGGGCGCCGGACGACAGGACCCGCGCCAGCTCCACGAGGGCAACCGTGCCCGAACCGTCATCGTCGGCGCCGTTGTACACGGAGTCCGCCCTGGTGGGATGGGCCGCGCGCAGGCTATCGCGCAGCGCCGCGATGCGAGCCGCCTCCTCCGTCGTCGGCGGGCGGGGGGGAGAATCCGCGCCCATCGGGCGCACCACGCGATTGAAGGCCCGGGTGGAGTCATGGTCGAGCGGCGGCCAGGCACGGCCGAGGTGGTCATTGTGGGCGGAGATGGCAACATAGGTGTTGCCCAGCGCCGGATCGCTGCCGGTCAGGATCGCGATCACGTTCCGGGCGGGGAAGTCGAAGGGGCGGCGCTTGTAGGCGACGGAGCCGGTGACCGCGGGGCCGACCTGCCCGGGCGCGGCCGTGGCCAGCGGGGCGCCGAGCAGGGCCGAAGCGGCGGAGGTCGTCACCAGCAGCGAGCCGCGCACCAGCGAGAACATCAGCGTGTCCGCGCTCACCCGGCCGGTCGTCGCCTGCTGGGCCAGGCCCGGCGGCGCCGAGTCCAGGGCGGCGATCGCGAACCCCGCGACGGTCCGGAAGCGCGGGTTGCGGCGCAGCGCGATCACCGCCCGCGTCACAGCCGTCCAGCCGCCGCCGGCGGGCGGTTTCATCACGACGAGCTTTCCGGCGCTCTGCTCGGCCGAGGGCCAGGTCGTGCTGTCGTTCGCGACGCCTCCGTAGATCGTCGCCGTCAGATTCGTTGTCCAGCTCATGAAGACGCCGGCCGGCAGGACGTCACGTCCGGCCGTGAGATGCACGCCGCCCACCTCCAGGCCGCTCGTGGTGTCGAGCGCGATACGCCAGAAGGGAACCGTCTGAAAGAACGTGCCGTTTTCCCCCGCGGGCAGCAGGCCGTAGCGAGCGAACGCCGCGGCGACCCAGTCGGCCGCCTTGGCGTCGCCTGGGCTCCCGGTTTCGCGGCCGCCCATCGAATCGTCGGCGATGGCGAACAGGTTGGCGCGCAGCGAGTCGACGCTGACCGGCGCCGCGGCGCCCTGGGCCGACAGGCTGGCCGGAGCGGCCGGCAGCGCGAGCGTGCCGAGCGCGCAAAGCGTCAGGCGGATGGAACGCATCGTCCTCTCCGTTGGTGACTACGGTTCGTCGCTGATGAGACCGGACCGCAGCGCGAGGCGCGTCAGTCCGGCGATCGTCCTGATGCCGACCTTCTTCATGAGGCTGTCGCGGTGAGTTTCCACCGTGCGGACGCTGATGCCCAGCGCCCGGGCCGTCTCCTTGTTCGTGGCTCCCTCGGCGATGTAGCGCAGCACTTCGCGCTCGCGCGGGGAGAGCCGCTCGAGCGCGTTCTGCAGTTCCTCGCCCTCGAGCTTGCGGCGCAGCAGGTCGGAGAGCTGCTGGGAGACCGCGGGGCTGTAGTACGAGTTGCCCGCGCAGACCTCGCGCACGGCCTGGACCAACTCGCCCGCCGCGGCATCCTTGACCAGATAGCCGTGCGCGCCGGCGCGCACGCTCTCCATCAGGTACTCCGGCTGCAGGTGCATCGACAGGATCAGGATGCGGACCTCCGGCGCGCGGGCGCGGATCTGCCGCGCCGCCTCGAGGCCCCCGCCCTTGGGCATGGTGATGTCGAGCACGGCGACGTCGGGCCGCGCCGCGACAGTCTCCCGGATGGCGGCCTCACCGTCCCCGACCTCGGCGATGACCGTGATGTCCCCGGCGGCGCTCAGGATCCGACGCACGCCGTCGCGCACCAGCGTGTGGTCGTCCGCCAGCAGGACCGAGATCTTCTCAGGCATCGTTCGCTCCCAGCGGCAACCGCACCTCGAGCCGCACGCCCCGGCCCGGCGCGCTCTCGATCTGGAACTGCCCCCCCACGCCGACGACGCGCTCTCGCATCCCCGCGAGGCCGGCGTGACCCGCGCCGGCGTTCGCGCCAGGCTCGAGCCGGAAACCGCGCCCGTCGTCCTGGATGACGAGCAGTAAGTCGGTGCCGTCAGGGGTGAGGCGCGCGTCCACGCGCGTCGCCGCGGCGTGGCGGGCGACGTTGGTCAGGGCCTCCTGGAACACACGGTAGACGGCCCCCTCGACTTCGGGGCCGGGCGGCGCCGGCAACGGGGTGGCACTCAAGTTCACCGCCACGCTGGTGCGTCCCGCGAAGTCCTCAGCCAGCGCGCGGAGCGCCGGGACGAATCCCAGATCGTCCAGTACGGCGGGCCGGAGTCCGCGCGCCGTCGCGCGGATCGACTCCAGCGCCCGCCCGGCGAGGTCGCGGGCCCGATCCACCGCGTCGGTGCTGATACCCGCACCCACGAGGGAACTCTCGAGCTCGGCCAGCTCGAACTTGATCGCGGTGAGCACCTGCCCGGTTTCGTCGTGCAATTCGCGGGCGATCCGCCCGCGCTCGATCTCCGCGGCCCGGAGCAACGAGGCGGACGCATGCGCCAGTTCGGCGCTGCGCGCTTCGAGCGCCGCGTACAGCTCGGCGTGCTGGAGCGCCGCGCCGATCTGCTGCCCCAGTGCCCGCAGGAAGCCGCGGTCCAGCGAGGCGAAGGGGTCACGGGCCTGCGCCACGATCACGAACGTCCCGGCCGCGCGCTCGCCCATGAAGACGGGGAGGAACGCGGCGTAGGGATGAGGTGTGATGCTCGCCTCGTCGCCGGGCGCCGCCTTCGGCCAGAAGTGCTCCACCTGCGGCGCGCCGTCGCGGGAAGCGGCGAGGATCGGCTCAGCGTTGGCGTTTCCGGGCGCGGCGACGGCGAGCGCGGTCCGGTCCCAGCCGGCGCACGCGCCGGAGCCACCACGGAAGGTGAATGTTCCCGGCGTCTCCTCCCGGTACAACACGCATCCCACGACCGGCGGCAGGGCGAGCGGGCGTTCCAGGACGGCCGTCACGACGTCGGCCGGCCGGAGGCTGCGCTGCAGGTCACCCGAGAGCGTGGCCAGTGCGGCCATGCCGCGGTGCTGGTCTTCCAGCACCAGCAGCAGCATGCCGCCGCCGACCGCGAGCTCGAACAGCAGGTCGAGGTAGTAGCCGTACGGCACCCAGGCACCGCGCGCGCGCAGGAAGGTGTAGTCGAGGTGGTGCGCGCCCCACAGCAGGAAGGCCAGGGCGAGCACGGCGGCGCCCTTCGACGCGGCGCGCCTCCAGTACTGGAGAAACACCACGCCAGTCCAGAGGGTGACGAGGCTCAGGAACAGCACCGCCGGGAGCGCTGCCCACAAAAAGTTCTGGATGCGGTAGATCGCGATGTAGGACCAGATCAAGGGCACGGCGAAGAACAGGTAGTAGCGGCGATCCCAGGAAAGCTGCCGGGCGAACACCAGCGCCGCCCACAGCAGCAGCAGCGCCGTCCAGCCGGTCGCGACCTGGTGCCAGAACAGCCAGTTCTGATTGCCGGTCCACAGGAACAGCGCGATGATCGCGAGCCGCAGCGCGTACACGCTCCATGCGCCGCCCCAAATGCCGTAGTAGCGCTTGCGGTAGGTGGCGGCGAGCCCCAGGAACAGGCCGGCGATGAGCAGCGTGACGCAGGCCTGAAAGACGACCAGCGACAGCTCGAGCTGGAGGGCGTTCGGGCTCACGACGCCGCGAGGATCGCGTGGGCGACGTGGTCGGCGATCGCCATGATGGTGATCATGGGATTGACGCCGCTGGAAGTGGGGAACGCGCTGCCGTCGGCGACGTACAGCCCCTTCACGTCGTGCACCTCTCCTGTCTCTCCCGCGACCGAGCGGCTCCGATCGCGGCCCAGCGCAGCGCTGCCCATCTGATGGAAGCTGATGTACGACATGCGGCAGCGGCGATAGCCGCGACTGTCGCACTGGTCCACGAAACGCTCGAGCCACCCGGGCTCGCCGGGCCGCACGCGGGCCGGCGGCGTGTGGAGCGAGAAGATCTCGGTAGCCCCGGCCGCCGCGAGCACCTGCGCAGCGCCCTTGAGACCCGCGCGCACGTGTCCTGCGTCGAACGGCGACAGTTCGTAGTGGACCCGGGCCCGGCCCTGCCGGCTCACCGCGACGCGGCCCGCGTCCCGATCCCGCAGCAGCACGCCCACGATGCTGAGGTTGCCAAGCCGCCCGACGTCCTGCTTGAACTGGCGCGGGCTCTCCCAGCCGAAGCCGGAGGCGGGAAGGGCGAAATGCACCGGGGCGGTCTCGAGCTTGACGCCGTAGCCATCCGTCTGGTCCGCCAGCTGGTCGGAGTAGCGCGTCTGCAGGCCTCCGGTCCAGGGCTCGACGCGCTCGGGGAATATGCCGGCGACGGCCGTTGCCGGGTGCAGGCGGAGCCCGTGCCCCAACGCTGCACTCGTAGCCCCGGAGCGCGCCAGCAGGGCAGGGGTGTTCACCGCGCCACAGGCAGCGACGACCACGTTGGCGCGCACCGACAACCGGTGCCGGGCGCCGTCGCGCCCGGCCGCGACCACGCCGGTCGCCCGGCCACGCTCGACCGTCACGCGCTCGGCATCACACTGCACGACGAGCCGCGCACCGGCCCGGGCCGCGTCGGCCAGGTAGGTGCGGGCAGTGGAGTTCTTGGCGCCGTGCCGGCACCCGTACGTGCAGTAGCCGCACTCGAGGCCCTCCTTGCATTCCGTGACGTTGCGGGGGATCACGTCCACGTGCCAGCCGAGCGCGTGGCACCCGCGCTCGAGGAGCGCGTCGCGCACGCCTGGCGTCGTCCAGCTGGTGCCCACGTCGAGGCGGGCGTTGACCCGCCCGAGCGACGCATCGAAGTCCCGGCCGCTGAAGAGTGACAAGCCACTCAGGTCGTCCCACTCGGCGCGCGCCCGCTCCGGCAACGGGAAGCTGGTCGTGTAGTTGATCACCGTCCCGCCACCCAGGCAGCTTCCCGCGAGGATCGGGAGGGAGCCGCTCTGGGTCATCAACAGCGCCCCGTCGAGGTAGAGCGCGCCGAGCATGTCGCCTTCCACTTGCGTCATGTCGCGCGAGCCCGGGTTGGGCCCTTTCTCCAGGACGACGACGCTGCGCCCGGCCCCGGCGAGGAGACCCGCGACCACTCCGCCGCCCGCCCCCGACCCGATCACGACGACATCGCAGTCCAGAGTCGTGTCCCGATCCACCGTGAGCGTCGGGAGCGGATCGATGCTGGTGGCGGGTTCGGGGAGCGGGCCGGGATATCCGGCGGCGCGCCACGCCGGGTGTCCGGTGCGGTCGAGCGGCCAGCAGTAGTATGCCACGTGCGCGAGCCGCTTCAGCGCCTGAAAGCCGGCCCGCCTCTGCGGAATCGCCGACATTGCCCAGCTGCGGAGAGTGGCTTCGCGCGCCTCGCCACCCATGGCCGGAAGGGACGCGAGCCTGCCGCTCAGCGCGAAGTTGACCGCCGGTGAGCCGAGGGCCGACAGGAGCAGGCGGAGCCGGAGCTGGTCCAGCGGGTCCTGGAGTTGCGCGATGAGCTGTTCGACCCGGTCGGCGGTGTGCGCCTGGCGCGCGCCCGTGGCAAAGAAGCCTGCCGGGTCGGGATCGACGCGCAGTTCGGGAAGCAGCGTCTCGCAGACGGCGGCGAGCACGGCGCGCTGACTGGCAGATAGTGCTTCCGGCACCGTTCCATCCCGATGTGAGAACGTGCAACCTATGCTAAGGCGGTTCCCACAGCGAGGTAGCCGCGCGGCAGGTCAGCGCGCCTGACTGATCGTAATCTTGAAGCCGTCCGGATCGACCACGGCGAAATCGCGCTCGCCCCACGGCTCGGTCTGGGGCTCGTGCAGCAGCGTTCCCCCCCGCGCCTTGATGGTCGCCGCCAGGGCCTCGACGTCCTGCGCCGTGACGCAGTACAGGCGGAACCCCTCGCCCTTCTTGCGATCCTTGCCCTTCCGCCAGTCGTCCTGACCGAGATAGAACTCGACATCTCCGGCCCGCAGCGTGGCACCCATCAGCTTGCCCGCCCGCACCCAGCGATCCACCACCACGCAGCCGAGGATGTGCTCGTACCAGGCGACGCTCTTGTCGATGTCGTTGACCGTGAAACCGGCGTTGGAAGATCTGAGCCGCAACGTCTCGGGCTGATGGCGCGCCCGGGTCGCGCGGTGACGTGCCGGCGCGCGCTTCACGGGCTTGGTCCGCTTGACGCGCTTGACGCGCTTGGTAGGCTTCCGGGTGCTCTTCTTCTTGGTCGGCATGGATCACGTTCCTCCGCTGGCGGGCACCGTTCAAGCCTATCCGCTCTGTCCCGCTCCCGCCAGCCAGGGGGGATTTTCGTTTCGTGCTTGGCACCTGTTATCACTTCATCACCTCATCACGTTCTCACTTCATCACCATAGGACGGGGGTTTCTATGCCCACTCGCAAGGCTTCGGCGGTCTGGGAAGGCGGCCTTCGCGGCGGCAAGGGGAGCTTCAAGGCCGAGAGCGGTATGGTCGGCGGGAACTACGGATTCGGCTCGCGGTTCGAGCAGGCTCCAGGCTCGAATCCGGAGGAGCTGCTGGCGGCGGCACACGCCGCATGCTACAGCATGGCGCTCTCCGCCGGGTTGGAGCGGGCGGGGAAGGCGCCCACCCGCGTGGCGACCGAGGCCGCCTGCACGGTCGAGAAGGTCGGCGAAGGGTTCAAGATCACGAAGATGCGGCTCGTGGTGCGCGGCAAGGTGCCGGGCATGGACGAGGCCGCGTTCCTTGCCGCGGCCGAGGTGACCAAGGACGGCTGCATCGTGTCCGGGGCCCTCAAGGGCAACGTCGCCTTCGAGCTGGACGCGAAGCTGGAGTAGCGCCCCCGGTCTAGGGACGGCGCGCCGGCCGCGGATACGCCGGCGCCGGCGGCACCGGCACGGGGTGCTCGCGGATCTGGCGTTGCAGGTACGCGAGCGCCGCGTCGAGTTGGGCATCGCCGCCCCCGAACGTGGCGTGCGGCAGGTTGTCCACCACGGTGTCGGGGTCCACGCCATGTCCCTCGATCAGCCACGCACCCTCGGGGCCGTACACGCCGCTCTCGGCCGCGGTCGCGATGCCGCGATCCACCAGCACGTTGTCGGAGCTGAGCCAGATCTCGCCGCCCCAGGTGCGCGTGCCGATGATCCGGCCGAGGCCGAGCCGGCGGAATCCCTCGCTGAACGCCTCGCCGTCGGAGGCGGTCCGCTCGTCCACCAGCAGCACCAGGTGGCCGCGGAACGCCCACTGCATGTTCCAATAGGGGTTCCCCACCCGGTCCTTCCAGTACATCCACGCCTTGCGCAGCAGCCGGCCGAGAACCCAGCTGTCGATGTTCCCGCCGTTGTTGTGCCGCACGTCGACGATGAGACCCTGGCGGTTGAAGACCGGATAGTAGTCGCGGAACCACTGGGCGATGTCGTTGGAGCCCATCGCCCTCAAGTGCACGTAGCCGATCTGCCCCTGGCCGGCGCTGTCCACCTTGAGCCGGTTGGCGTACTCCCAGTCGTCGTACCGCAGGCCGGCGGCGCGCTGCTGCGTGACCGGGGTGACGATGACGTCGCGCGCCGATTCGGCCCCCGCCGCCTGGACCCGCAGCCGCACCTGGCGGCTCGCCTGGTTACAAAGCAGGAGTGCCGGGTTCGGGACGCTCAAGGTCGGGACGCCGTCCACCATCTGGATCACGTCGCCTTCGTGCACGGCCACGTCGGGTCGGGCGAGGGGCGCAAGCTGGGCCGGAAAGTCGGGATCGGTGCGATAGACGTGCGTCACCCGCCACCCGCCGGCGGCGCTGTCGCGTTCGAGCGCGGCGCCGAGCGAAGCGAGCTGCACCTGGTCCTTGCCGCGGCGCAGGTCGCCGCCGTACACGAACGTGTGCAGGGCGGAGAGGTTGCTCACCATCTGTGCCAGCCGGTCCGACAGCTCGTCGCGGTCGGTGACGCGGTCCACCAGCGGGAGGTACTTGTTGAGGATCGCCGGCCAGTCGTTGCCGTGCATGCCCTTGTCGTAGAAGAAGTCGCGCTCCAGGCGCCAGGCCTCGACGAACATCTGGCGCCACTCCTCCCGCGGCGGGAACGAGAACGTCCACCCGGACAGGTTCACCTTGGTCTTGGCGCCCAGCGTGGCGTCGGCCCCCGCGCTCGCGTCGAGCACGTGCAGCTCGTCGTCCTTGCGCACCAGCAGCTTCTTGCCGTCCGCCGACAGCTCGTAGTTGTGAACGTCGTCGGCGATGCGAACGGCATCGCCGGGCTCGCTCTTCACGTCGAGCGCCATCAGGCTCTGCTTGCCCTCCAGCGTGGTCTCGCGCGACGTCCAGAAGAGCCGCCCCTGGTTGACGGAAAGGCTGCCGTAGTTGCCCGGAGGCACGGGCACTTCGTAGAGCCGGCCCTGGAGTCCCTCGAGCGCCATGGTCACGTGGTGGACTGTGTCGGCCGGCTCGCGGTGCGTCGTGTCGGCCGGCGCGCGCCGGCCCGGCGCGGCGGGAGAAGCCGCCGCCGGCTTCACGGTGCGCGCCGAGTCCTCGCGCAGCAGCTCGTCCGCGGGGCGGAACGGGGAGCGGAGCCCGGCGGCAAGGGCGACTTGGTAGATCCTGGTTTGCCGGTCGAAGAACGGCTCCGGCTGGCGCGGGCCCCACGGGGCGTTGACCAGGGTCTGGAAGTTCCGGTCGGAAAGGAAGTAGAGCCACTTGCCGTCGGGGCTCCATGCCGGGCTCCACGAATCCACCCGCTCGTCCGTGAGCCGCACGTCGCGCCCCGTATCGATGGAGTGGAGCACGCACCGGCTGAAGGTCGCGGTCGGCTCGGTGTAGGCGAGCCACCGGCTGTCCGGCGACCATGCCAGGTCCGAGTACTCGCCGTCCGGCGACGTCGCGATGCGCGAGCTCGTCTTCTTCGCGACGTCGAACAGCCACAGCTCCTGGTTCTTGTCGCCGTAGGCGATCCACGCCCCGTCGGGCGACATCGTGCCGTCGAACCGGATCACGGCAGCGCCCGTCGAGAGCTGCTCGGGCTCGCCTACGCCGTTGGCGCTCAAGCGCCACCACTCGGTCTCACCCGTCAGGTCGGAGAGCACGTACACCGAGCGGCCGTCGGGCGCGAACCGCGCGGAGCGGTAGCGCACGCCCGGCTGGCGCGACGCCTCGACCAGGCGGCCCGGCCCGGCCGGCGCGACGAACACCTGGCCGCGCGCGGTGAGCGCCACCCGGTCGCCGTTAGGCGAGAGGTGCGCGCCGGTCAGGTACTCCATCGGGTTGGTGACCCAGTGCTCCCGCATCTGGTCGAAGTCGCTGGCCAGGGTGATCGGGATCGCGCGGTCCTCTCCGGTGGCGATGGTGTAGAGCCGCAGGTCTGCGCCGAGCTGATAGACGACGCGCCCGCCGTCGAGCGCGGCGCTGCGGATGTCCCAGCCGTCGTGGTGCGTGTGCTGCCTGAGGTCGCCGCCGTCCGGCGTCATCGACCAGAGGTTCATGGTCCCGTCGCGGTCGCTCAGGAAGTAGACGCGGCCGGCCCAGACCATCGGGTCCTTCGACGTTCCGGGATAGTCTGCCGTGAGCGGCCGGGCTTCCGGGTCGCCCGCGGTGAACCGCCAGATGTTCTGCGCCGTGCCGCCGTGATAGTGCCGGGTGTGGCTGCCCTGGAACGCCTGGCGGGTGAAGAAGAGCGTGGCGCCCGAGGAGTCGAACGCGCCGTCGGCGGCCTGCGCGAGCGGCATCGGGGTCGGCGTGTCGGTCGCCGTATCGAGCCGCACCAGCTCCGTGTTGGGCAACGTGGAGTAGTTGCGGGTCGCGTAGAGCACCGCGCCGTCGCGCGTCCAGCCCACCACGGTCGCGCCGTCCTCGAACGTGCGGCGCGTCGGCAGCCCGCCGGCGAGCGGCATCGTGTACACGTCGGCGGGACCCTCGTAGGTCCCGGTGAAGGCGACCGTGCGGCCGTCGGGCGAGATGGCCGCGTTGGTCTCGACTCCCGGGTTCGAGGTGAGGCGCCGCGCCTCGCCGCCTTCGATGCCGACGACCCAGAGGTCGCCCTCGGCGGTGAACACGATGGTGTCGCCGTGAATGGCCGGATACCGGTAGTAGCCGTGGGGGGCCGGGGCTTGGGCGGTCATGGGGACGACGGCGAGGAGCACGGCGCAGGCGACGGCGAGTTTCATGACGGTCTCCGGCAGGCGGTCGCTGAGAGGGTGCGGCTAACCGGCTTTGACAATGTGGGCGGCCCAAAGGTTGGGTCTCGACCAGCGTGGCGCGACCGAGAACCTACGGTTGGAGGCGCGGCGCGTCGAGGGTCGCGCACGTCAGGCGTGGACGTCTGGCAGAGCGCGGGCGCGGTCGGTATACTCGGCCAGCGGCCAATCGAAATCCTCCGGGAGAACGCTGCGATGGCTTCGGGCAATTTTCACATCGGCATCATGGGCAACCTCTTCTCCGGCAAGACGACGCTGATGAACGCCCTCGCCGGCGAGCCGTACCGCTCCGAGCTCGAGGCCCTGCTCGACGGCGCGGAGACGCATGCGTTCTCCGAGCGGGTGGAGAAGGGCTCGCTCACCGACGAGTGCCTGGCCCTGTTCTACAAGGACCGGGTCGCGAACATCTTCCCCACCGAGACCGCGTTCCTCCAGATGCGCACGCTGCAGCAGCGCGAGATCCGCCACCTGATGACGCGCGAGAGCAAGCGGCCCGTGCTGATCCTCGAGGACCGGCCGTTCCTCGACGGGCCGGAGGTGTTCGTGCAGCGGATGATGGACTCGGGCGAAATGCCGCCGGCGCACGCCCGGCTCTACCACACGCTCTTCTATCAGACGTTGGAGAACGAGCGGATCCGTCTGCCCGACCTCGCGGTGTACCTGCGGGTCGAGCCCGAGGTGCTCGAGAAGCGGAGGGTGAAGCGGGCCGAGGAGGGCGATTCGTACGCCCGGACGATCTCGCGGGAGTACCTGCGCGAGATCCACGCCTGCTACGAGAACCTCGTGGTCAACTGGCGGGGCAAGCTGCGCAAGTACCAGGAGCTGGCGATCGTGCCGCCGGATTCGGACATCGTGATCCTCCCGGCCGAGATCGACATGTACGAGCACCCCGACTACGTGCACGTCGCGGCCGGGACCATCCGTGAGAACGTGCGCCGCATGGTGGCCGCGAGGAAGCAGCACACGTGACCGACCGCCCCGCCATCCTGGAAGTGCGGGAGGACGAGTCGATCCGGCGGCACCAGATCGCGAGCCGGCTCACCAACGTCGAGCGGCGGCTCCTCACCTATCTCGCGAAGAACCAGACCCTCGTGGCGTGCGTGGGCAACATCGGGGCGGGGAAGAGCTCGCTGGTGAAGCTCCTCGCCTACAGCACCGGGATGAACGCGCTGTTCGAGCTGCCGGACGACGGGTTCGAGGACCACGTCGCGCAGAACCCGTCGCTCTTTCCGCTGCTGGCGACGGCGAAGAACTCCGCCAAGCGGACGCTGGGCCGCTACTACGGTGCGATCAACGAGTTCATCGCCTGCCAGGGGCGGGAGAAGGCGGGCAGCCCGGCCTGGGACGCGGCGAAGCGGAACCTGGAGCTCGCCGCGCTCGACATCCAGCACGCGTATCTCGACCTCCGGAAGATGCAGCTCGAGGCCGTGCCGCATCTCCAGTCTTCGACCTGCATCGACGGCTCGCCGCTGGCGGACCGGTACGCGTTCTGCGAGGTGCTGCACCGCGACATGGACGTGCCGTACCTCACGGCGGAGTCATTGCGGGTGATCGACGCGCGGCTGGACGGTGAGTTCCGGAGCCTGGTGCGGCCGGGGCTGGTGGTGCTCCTCAAGAGCCCGGTCGAGTACCTGCTGCGCAACATCCGGGAGCGGCAGCGCGACGAGGAGCAAACCCACGCGGCCGAGATTCCGGAGGGGTTGTCGCGGCTGGTGCGGGCCTTGAACCCCCGCTACGACGCGCTGGTCGCGAACCTGCGGGAGACCGGCTGGTACCAGGGCCCCGTGCTGGTCATCGACGTCTCGAAGATCGACTTCGTCTCGAACGTGCGGCACCTCATCGCCGTCTACGAGGGCATCGAGGCGCTATTGGTGCCGAAGGAGTTCCGGCCCTAGGCGCGCGCTCGGAAGGGCGTTGACGACCGGCCAGACCGTTACACTCGCATTCTAGGTTGGCCCTCGACGGGCGAAGTGCGCCTCCCCTCCATCGCAGCCTGCAGCTGGCCGTCGGCTCACCTCCCATGCGAATTTGAACGGCACGGCGGCAACGCAGGCGCCTTGGGCCTCTGGGTGTCGCACCCCGCCCATAGACTATCGGAAGCCGGGCTGACGGTCGTGTGACGGCCATGGGCTAGAATTGCGGCTGCGTCTCGGCTGGGCGGCGGGACAACGCCGGTGGCTTGCCACCTCGGAGAGGAGTGGCTTCAGATGCGGTTGGCGCGGCTGGGGGAGCTGCGACGGAGGTGACGGTGCAGACGTGCTGGGACGCCGACCGGCCGGACCTCCCGCGCGCGGGCATCCGCGTGCGGCCGGACCGACTCTGCACCGCGGCGGCTCGGTGAAGGCGGTTCTCACGCAGTTGCAGGAGATCGACCGGCTGCACCCGCTCGAGCGTAAACTGCTCCTTGGCCCGGACCTGAACTACGGGCGGGAGTTGCTCCGCGCGCTGGCGCGCCGCACCGGCGGCTGGCTGGGCTGGGAGCCAGCCACACTGCGCTCGATCTCCGAGGAACTCGCCTTCGTGCCTCTCGCCGCGGCGGGCCGCCGGCCGGCCGACGACGTGGACATCACATCGCTCTTCAATCGCGCGCTCGACGAGTGCCTGGCAGAAGGCAAGCTGCGGCCAGCCTTCGCCGTCCACGGGGCGAAGCTGGGCATTCGTGCGGCCGTGAGGGACTCGATCCTCGCGCTACGCGTGGCAGGCGCCACTTCCGAAATGGTGCACCGCGTCACGGACCGTGAGTCGCCGGCCGGGCAGCTCCCAGTCGTGATGGATCGGTTCGCTGCGCTCCTCGGTGCCGCCGGCCTCGTGGACCCGGCGGGCCTCTTCGAGGTCGCGCTCGGCTCCTTCGACGCCGAAGCCCCCTTCGTATTCGACGGCCTCATCGTCGTGGCCCCTGGGCTCAAACCAAGGGGGCTGGCGGGCCGCCTTTTCGAGCGCCTCGGGAACCGGAAGCACATGCTCTCCGAGCCTGCGGCGGAGAGCCCACTGTTTGCGACGGGCGCGAGGCCCTCCCTCTTCCACGCCGCGACCGCGGCGGACGAAGTGCGCGAGGTGCTGCGCCGCGTCCTCGCCGTCGCAGGCCTCACCTGGGACCAGGTGGAGATCGTGACCACCGACCCCGACACCTACGGCGTGGCCCTGCACGGCCTGGCGCTGCGAGACGAAATCCCGCTGACATCGCTCAACGGTGTGCCGATGGCACGGACGCGGACGGGAAGGGCGGTCGCGCGCCTGCTCGAGTGGCTCGAGGACGGACTGCCGGCCGACTTCATCCGCGAAGCGCTGGAGTGCGGGGAGCTGAATGCGGCGGTCAGCGCGGTTGGGGAGGGCGCTCCCGACGGCGCCTCCCTCGCGCGGGCTCTGCGCCAGCTGCACATCGGATGGGGCCGGAAGCGGTACGGAGACGCGATCCAACGGTTGACCGATGGCTCCTACGTCGCTGCGCGGTCGGATCGGCACGAGGACGAAGACGACGAGTCGCTCGCCCAACGCTGCGCCGCGGCCGAAGCCGAGGCGAAGGCGCTCGCCGCAGTATTGGAGCGGCTCCTCGCTATCGTGCCGCCGCAGATCCCCGAGCGCGGTAGCCACACGGAGCCGACGACGACTCCGGCGGTGCTGGCGAAGGCCGTTCTTGGCTTTCTCGAGATGGTGCCGGTCGCGGGCGGCGGCGAATCGCGCGCTCGCGAGCGTCACCTGAATCGCCTGCGCCGGCTCACGGAAGTCGGCGGCGAGCCGCAGCTGCCATTCTCCACGGCAATGGCCGCCCTGCGCGAGGCGCTGACCGATCTGCGCGCTTGGCCACTGGCGGCGGGAGCAGGGTCGCCGTGGGCGTCCGCGGGCGGACAGCTCTACCTCACCGACCTCGAGCACGCCGGCACGACCGGCCGGCCGCACGTCTTCTTCGTGGGGCTCGACGCGGATCGTGTCGCCGGGTCGCGCCTTCAGGACCCGATCCTCACAGATGCGGACCGAAGCCGCCTCAACGCGTTGCTCGGCCACGACGCGCTGACGACAACGGCGGACCGCGCGGCGGAGCGCCGAGCGGCGATTCGCCTCGCCCTCGCAGCGCTCACCGGCCACGGCACCCTGTCATATGCCGCGGCCGCTTCGCCCGAGGCCGGCGCCGCAGGGCCGTCCTGGGTGTTGCTCGAAGCCCTGCGGTGTGACCCTGCGTCGAGCGAAGCGGGCTACGACGACCTCCGCAAGCAGCTCGGCGAACCGGCGTCGCCGGTGCCGCGCCGCCCCGTGGCCCTCGACGGGCGCGACGTATGGCTCGGCGAGCTGGCGGCCGAATCGGTCCTCCTTGATGGACGCGAGGCCGTGCGCGCCGCGTATCCCGACCTGGCGCGCGGGCTCGAAGCACGCGAAGCGCTGGAGGGCGAGTCGCTGACGGTCCACTACGGCCTTCTGCCGGAGACGGCTGGCCGCTTCGATCCGGCGCTGGCGGGCCGGCCCATCTCTCCGTCGTCGCTTCAGGCACTCGCCGCGTGTCCGCTACGCTGGTTCTACAAGTATGGACTGGGCCTGCGGCCGCCGGACGACGTGGAGTACGACCCCGAGTGCTGGCTCGACGCGATGGAGAGGGGGACCCTCCTCCATCGCGTGTTCGAGCGGTTCGTGCGCGAGTTCCGCGATAAGCAAGGGGAAGTGACCGGGGACGCCGCGGGCCGGCGCCTCGAGGAGATCACGGCTGACGAGATCCGGCGCTGGAAGGCCGATGTGCCGCCGCCGGGCGAGGCCGTCTTCCAGACGGAGGAACAGGAGATCCATGAGATAGCGCGCGGGTTCCTCAACCTCGAACGCGAGCAGGCGATCAAGCTGCCGGCGGCGTGGCTCGATGCGGAGTACCGGTTCGGGAAGGAGCCGAAGGCGGTGGAGCTACGGCTTCCGGACGGCAGCCGCCTTCCGATTCAGGGATCGGTGGACCGTGTGGACCGCCTCGCGGACGGCACACTGCGGATCATTGACTACAAGACCGGCAGCGCCGGGAGGTATGTGCGTTCGAATAAGGACGCGCCGCTCAAGGGCGGACGCGTGCTCCAGGCGGCGCTCTACGCGCACGCTGCCGCTGCGCTGCTCGGGGCCGCCGTCTCGAGGTCGGAGTACTGGTTCCCGGCGGCCGACCGGACGGTGCCGTACGGGCCGGCCGATCTGCGCGACGGACCGGCGGTGATCGCCTCGCTGCTCGAGCACCCGCGGACCGGGACGTTCATTCCTACCACGGACAGCGGCGACTGCGCGTTTTGCGACTACGCCCCCATCTGCCGGGTCACCCACGACCCGCTATACCACCGCACAAACTCGCCGCCCGCGTCCTGGGCGAAAGAGCACGCTGAATCGCTCGCCGAGTACCGTGGTCTGCTCGCGCGCAACGAGCCCAGGCCCGGCGGGGGCAACTCGTGAGCGACAGCGCGGCGACCCGGTCTTCGGACGGGCGCGAGCCTGACGCCGCGCCGCCTCCCGATCAGGCGGCCCGCAACCGCATCCGCACGGCACTCGACGCCAACATCCTGGTCGAAGCGGGCGCTGGCTCGGGCAAGACCACGTCGCTGGTGGACCGCCTGATGGCGTACGTCGAACGGGGCGATCCGGCGGAGACGCTGGCGGCCGTCACCTTCACTCGGAAGGCGGCTGCCGAGCTGCGTGAGCGGTTCCAGGTCGCGCTCGAGGCACGGGCGCGCGCCGCCCGTGCGCTGGCGGGCGCCGGTGATGCGGGCGCGATCGCCGCCACGGAAAGGTGCGAGCGGGCGCTGGCCGCCCTGGACGGCGCCTTCCTCGGGACGATCCACTCCTTCTGCGCGCGCCTCCTCAGAGAGCGGCCCATCGCCGCCGGCCTCGACCCGTCGTTCGAGGAGGTCACCGACGCGGCATGGGAGCAGCTGCGGGCGGACTTCTGGCGACGGTTTGTCGAGGAGCAGCTGATCGCCAACGATCCGATGATCGCTGAGCTGCGTGCGCTGGGCGTGCTCCCGACCGCGCTGCGGGAAGGGTTCACGGCGCGCATCAAGTACCCGGAGGTGGACTTCGCGGCGAAGCAGACGCCGAAGCCGAACGTCTCCGCGGTGCGTGCGGCGCTGGAGCGACTGCTCGGCCGCGCGCTCGCGCTCCTGCCTGCCAGCGAGCCACCTGGTGGGTGGGACGGGCTGCAGTCGAAGTGCCGGCGCCTGCGGTTCCAGCGATCGCTAGCGACTTGGTCTGAAGACCTTGGGTTCCTTGGCGCTCTGGCGCAGCTCTGCGGCTCCGACATCAAGGTCACGCAGAAGGATTGGAGCGACGACGCCAAGACGAAGAAGGCCGTGAAGCAGCTAGGCGAAGATTTCCAGGCGTTCGTGGATGGACCGGGTGGTTCGCTACTCGTGGCGTGGCGAGAGTACCGGTACCCGGCTGTGATGCGCTTCCTTGATGCCGCCCAAGAGGCGTTCGAGCAGGAGCGTCTCGTCACGGGGCAGCTCGGCTTCGAGGACCTTCTGCTCCGCGCCCGCGACCTGCTGCGGGGAGACCCCGAGGCCCGGCGCGACCTCGGTCGGCGGTACGCGCACGTGCTGGTGGACGAGTTCCAGGACACCGACCCAATCCAGGCGGAAGTCTGCTTCCTCCTCGCGTCGGATCCCGAGTCGGGCAACGACTGGCGCACCGTCAGGCTGCGCGACGGGGCGCTCTTTGTGGTCGGCGACCCGAAGCAGAGTATCTACCGCTTCCGGCGCGCCAGCTTCGACACCTACAAGCTGGTGAAAGAACGGTTCCGGGAGTGCGGCGAGGTCCTCCAGCTCACGGCGTGTTTCCGTTGCGCACCCCAGATCGCGCGCTTCGTCGAAGCCCACTTCCGGACAACCCTCCCGGCCCAGGATTCGGATGAGCAGGCAGCGTTCGCCCCCATGCAGCCCTGGGGACCGGCGGCCGACGCGAAGGGCAGTGTGCTTCACTACACGGTCGGAGCGGAGGCGAAGGCGTCGGGGCGGGACAGGGTGCTAGCTGCTGACGCCGGGCAGCTCGCGTCGTGGATCGCACGTCGCGTGCGTGCGGGCGAGGCGCCCGAGAGCTTCCTGATCCTGACGTACCGTAGGGCCGACACCACGGAGGTGGCTCGCGAGTTGGGGGAGCGCAACGTCCCTGTCAGTCTCTCGGGGGGCAGGTTCGAGGAGCGGGACGAGCTGGCGGAGCTGCTCGTCATCCTCCGTTCGCTGGCGGACCCCGATAACGCGGTGCTGGTGACCGCGGCGCTCGAAGGCTGGTGCTTCGGCCTGAGCCCACTCGACTTGCTCGCGGCGCGGGACGCGGGACTGCGCTTCACCCTCTCCCAGCCCCCCGCCACGGCGGACTCCGCCGCGGGTCGGGCGCTGGCGCGGATGCACGGGTGGTGGCTGCGCTCGCAGGCGTGGCCGCTTGAGGAGGCGGTCGAGCGGCTGCTGGACGAGACAGGGCTGCTCGCGCACGCCGCCGCGAGCGAGCTCGGTGAGGCGCGGGCTGGAGCGCTGATGAGGCTCGTCGCGGCGCTGCGCGAGATGGCCGGGTCGGCGAGCGGTCTCGCCGGGCTCGTTGAGGCGGTGGAGGAATCCCTCGCCGTGTCGGAAGGCGGCGCGCAGCTGAGGCCCGAGCGACGAGACGCCGTGCGGGTGATGAACCTCCACAAGGCGAAGGGCCTCGAGGCGGACATCGTGGTCCTCGCGGCGCCGACCGAGGACAAGGAGCACCAGCTCAACGAGCACGTGGCCCGCAGCGGCGCGGAGGGCACGCGGTCGGGTCTGCGGATCCTGGACGGGAAAGAGGTGATTGCCCAACCGGCCGGTTGGGACGAGATGGAGGCGACCGAGGCGCGGTTTCGGGCGGCGGAGGAAGAGCGGTTGCGCTACGTGGCAGCGACCCGTGCACGGCGCGAGTTGATTGTCGCACGACTGGAAAAGACGTACGCGAGCGGTGAGGTGCGTGTTGGCGGAGGGTATTGGGCGCCATTCGAAGCCTCGTTGCAGGAGAAAGGGGCTGCCTTCGCGCTCCGCGTGGACGCGCCCCCCGGGCGTCGGCAGCTGGCGCGCTCGGCCGAGGAGCTTCTCGGGCGCACCGAACAGGTCGCTGCCGCTTGCGCGCTTGCTGGCCGCAAGACGATGACGAGCACCAGCGTGACGCGGAGTGCGAAGGCCGAGCTTGCGGAACGGCGAGCGGAGGACGGCGATTGGGCGATGATCCGGCCGGAGTCCCAGGTCAGTGGACGAGGCCTGCGGTGGGGGAGTGCGGTGCACCGGGCCATCGAGGGCGTGGAGCGGGGAAGGACGGGAGAGAACCTCCGCGTCTTCGCCGTTGCGGTCGCGGTGAGCGAGGGTCTCGCTGCCACGCCGGCCGAGGCTGGGCCGGTCGCGGACGAGTTGGTCGCGGTGGCCCAGCGAGTGTGGGCGTCGAGCCCGGGCGGCCTGCCAGGCTCGGCGGCGCGGCGGCGGTTTGAGTGGACGGTTGCCGTCAGCGAGAGGGACGCCGATGGCGTGGAGCGTCTGACCGAGGGCGTGATAGACGCTGCGGTGTTCGATGGTGCCGCGTGGCACGTGCTGGACTGGAAGTCGGACGAGGTGGATGAGGCCACTTGGGTGAGCCGCGCCGTGGCGTACCAGGCGCAGGTGGATCGCTACGCGGAGATGATCAGCCGGCTCCGGGGCGAGCCGGCGGCAGGCAGACTGGTGCGGACACCCTAGGGTCCGGCCGGCGCGTCACCACGTCGCACCTCCTGCCGACCCTTCTGGCGTCTCGTGGCCCCGGAGGCACACTGTGAGCACCCGCTCCGACCTCATCACCTTGAGGGTCGCGGACCCATCGTGGCCCGTTCGTCATGTTCTGCAGTACGGCCCCGATGCCGATGTCCTCTCGCCGGCGGAATACCGCGAGGCAGTGTTGAGGGCCGTGACGCGGGTGGCGTCGTGAAGGTGGAGGAGTGATCGCGCGAGACGGTCGCCTTGAGAATGGCCTCTGCCCGTGTGAACTTCCTCCCCGCAACGGCGCCGTAGCCAAGTGGTAAGGCAGAGGTCTGCAAAGAACATCGAGCGCCGTCCCGCTCAGTCCGCTACGGAGCCAACTAGTCCATCCTGTTCCGCTTGCGACGCGCGCGCCTGTCCGTCTGAGTCCGCTTAAGCGGTACGATTCCGGCACGGTTTGCCACCAGAAATGCCACCAGCCAACGGCAACTCCTTTGTCGTCGCGTGAACGACCACCAGCGCGCGCGCTGCGCACGCCGTCGCGCCCCTGGCTGTCGATCGCCCCCGCAGCGGTAGTCCGGTGGCACCGGCGCGGAGGTGGCGCGCTATAGAGGCAGATCTCCTGCTACGCGCCAGGGCGCCCGCCTCGAAGATCCAGGGCGCGATGCGCGTGCTTGACGGCCTGGACGTCCACGGCGGCCGAGAAAGGCCGCGTCAGGTTTCGATTCCGTACTCCCGGCCGCACCGACCGCAGCGGCAGCTCGGCCTCGCCGGCGCGACCCCCGTGATGTGGTGGCCGGCCGGGCAGACGACGGTCGCGGCCAAATCAGCAAAGCCGGTGGCGTCGGCGTGGCCGGGGTCGAAGGCCCAGGTCGCGTTTGGCCGCTTGTGCGCGCTGAGCTCGAGGAAGGACTCGTGCACGGCGTAGGTGGCTCCGTCGACCGAGATGGTGACTTGGTCGCCTTCGCGCGCGATCACCGGATACCAGCCGCCTGCGAGCATGGGCGCCGGGGCAAAGCCTCCCGCCAGGCGCGCATGCATGGGCAGGGCCCCTCCCGCTTCCCCGTTGGACCGTGGACGAACTAGTTGGCTTGCTCAATTCTCAACGGAGTTCAAACTGACCCACTACCGAGCAGCTCGCCAGCGAGGAGCCACGGGTTCTGCTCGAGGTAGCGCCGAGGGAGCTCGGCGGTCACGCTTGCGCCGCCTAGTCGGTGGCCGGCGGTCACGGCGAGGCTGGCGCGGTCCAGGACGCAGTGCCAGTCCACGTCGCCGAAGTGGTCGGGGAACAGAGCCTTGAGGCCGCCCTCGAAGGCGTCGAGCCAGAGCTCGCCGAGCGCGCTCGCTACTGCGACGAGTCGGTCCCTCCGATCTCCCCAAGGCGTCCCAACTGCTCCAGTGCCTCCGCGAGCTGTTCATACACGGGGGCGCTCTCACCACCCTGGCGGGGCATGCGCCCCAACCTGACCGCCTCCTGTGCCAACCGCACCAACACATCCGGGATGTCCTTCTCAGGTATGCCCGACACCTTGGTGCCGCGGTAGTTACTCAGAATGGCCTGGATCGCCTTCGGAAGGCGCTTCACATCCGGGCTGCCGTCTGCAAGACGATACGGCAGCTTCCACGTTTCCATGGCATCCGGGTCGCCCACAAATGCGAAGCACGGTGCCGGGAGGCGGTACTTCGGGTGCACCAGCAATCCCGGCGCCAGCTGGGCGCTCGCCGGCTCAGCCGGCGCGTCCTCGGGCAGGAGCCTCAACACCGCACCCTCCGTCTCCTCCCGGGGCCGGTAGATGCCGTGGACGCTCAGCCACCACAGGGCTTCAGGTGCCTCCGGCGTCGCCAGCGTAACGAAGACCCGATCCCGAAGGCCACCGTGCTCGTGGTCCGCAGCATACAGCATCACGCCGTCGCTGACCGCCACGCATTTCACCTTCTGTTCGCTCGCGTAGCGCACCGCCTGGTCCAGCGCCAGATCCATGGCGCGGCGGTGCCACGCCAGGGCGCCAGGGCGCTTTACTTCGATGAGGAGGTACTTGATGCCGAGCCGAGAGAGCAGCAGGTCCGCGTACTCGACCTGGTTATTCAGGTCCGCCACCGTCCAGTCCAGGACCTCCGTGAAGAGATCCTCCACGATGTTCTCAGCGACCTTCTCGGCGGCCGCTCCATAGCGGCGTTGCTGCTCCAGGCGGGCACTGCGCTTCTCCAGAAAAACAGGCCAGGCGGCCTGGATGCGTTGCAGGATGTGCTGGTAAGACGCCAAACTCGCCACGTGGTCGGTCATGGCCCATCCGGGAGAGGCAGTGCTTCACGGTTCCCTGAGACTGCGGCGGGCGACCACCTGCCAGCCACACGACACCTGCCCCCTATTCAACCTCTCCGCCCGAAGTGGCGCCAGGGCACCGCTGCACGAGCCAGGGTGTGCGACCGCGCCGGCGCGCGCGCCACGGAGCGCACCGGCGACCTCCATGCTCTCTAGGTTGGCCCACGACGCGCGATCGAGTCGAGGGCGGTGTGTGTGCCTGTCCGGACGTGGAGCTGCGCGCCACGCGGTTGCGCAGACAGCGAGGAGGCCGATCGCCGCGCGGGTGACCGCCGGCCACGGGGGCGCGCTGATGGACCGTCTGGCGCGTGCAGGCGTCTGCACGGCGCGGCCGTGGGAGCAGATAACTTCCGCCGTCGCGCGCCTGCCAGAGAAACCCGCGCCGTTGCTAGGGTTTCTCTCGCCGACTTCGTATACTAGGCATTATGTTAAGCGGTGTCGCGTATAACGCGCGATGTTGCCCTAGGGCGAGCGTGTTTCTCGGGGGGTGTCCAAGTGACCCCAGGCGCGCCCGTTCTCAACCGGGTCGCCCGTCCTAGCGCCTCCTGGAGCGCCGCGGCCCTCGGGGCCCCTTGGCGGGCGATCGCTCCGACGCTTGCTCCGGTTCCCAGCCGAGCAGCACCACGGGCTGGACTTCCAGGACGGCCGCCAGCCGATCGAGGATGTCCAGGTCGAGATTGCGGACCCGTCCGCTCTCGAGGGCGCTGATCGTCGCCTGCCGGACCTTCGCGCGCCGGCCCAGCTTCACCTGGCTCAGGCCCTTGGCCTGCCGGACCTCCCGCAGGTGCAACGTCGTGGGGCTCATGCCCCGAATCTAGGCGCTGCCCCCTCTTGCGTCCATACCCTCTAGAGTGTACACGTTAGAGCGTATAGGCCTCGCGCCAACCCCACACCGCGGCCCCGGCCGCAGGGAGTGACAATGTTCGGTGGCTGCACAGCACTCTGTGACGCCGACCTGGTGGACGGCAGCACGAGCCTGATGGAGTACGCCACCAGGATCCTGGCCGACCTCCTTAACGCCGCCGCGCTGTTTGAGCACGCGGAGCGGGCGGTGGACGAGGCCCACCTAGACACCAAGGAGCTGTTCACCTTGGCGCTCCGCAACTTCCTGGATGTCGCTGGCGAAGGCGCCACACGGGCACGGCGGGCGCGGCTCGTTGGCCTTGGAACCGACGGCATCTACGCGAGCGGATACGACTGCGCCGAAGATGGAGATCAGCTCGAGGGTGACATCGGCGGCGCGCTCGTTGAGGAAGCGCGGCTGGCCGCTGAGCATGTGGCTGCCCAGGCCATCGCCAAGCGGCCGGATCTGTGGTACGCTGTGCTGTGGCCCCATGACTTGCTGCTATCCGTGGCGCCGAACGCGAGCGCGCCGGCCCCCGCTGGGGCGGCGTGACCGTGGCCGGGAAGATCGAGCGCGCGCCGGTCAGCTACCCGCCGGAGACCGTGCTCACGGTGGAGCAACTAGCCGACTGGCTCCAGCTGTCGGTGCGGAAGGTCGAGACCCTGCCGATCCGCTCCTGGTACGTGGGGAATCGGCGGCGCTACCTGGCTGCCCACGTGCTCGAGTGGATCGAGGTGGGGGCCGAGTGAGGGGCATTCCGGTCGGAGACCGCGGGACACCACTGGCTCCGCCGCCCGATCGCGGGCGCCTCTTGACGGCGGAGGAGGTGGCGGCGGACATCTTCCGTGGCCAGGTGACGCGGCAATGGGTGCTGCGGAACGTCAAGGCCGGCAAGGTGCGCATTGGCCACGTCAAGCGCGGGTGGTGGGAGTACGACGTGCGGCGCTGGCTCGAGCAGCGTACCACGGAGGTGACATGAGCCGGCGGAGCCTCCAGACGGAGCGCCGACGCGAGACGACCGCCTACCACGAAGCCGGCCACGTCGTCGCCATGTGCCGGCAGCTCCTGCCGATCAGGTCAGTGACGATCGTCCGCGATCGGCAGGCCGGCAGCGCCGGCGGCGTCCATGGCGTGCCGTTTCATCCGGGCGGGCGTGGCCTGCGGACCCTGGACCGCCTCGAGAAGGAGATCATCGTCGCCTTCGCTGGCCCTATTGCGCAGAGGAAGCGCACCGGTCGCAGCGATCGCGTCGGCGCTCTCAAGGACCTGGGGCGGGTGGCCGATCTCGCGTTCCGCCGCTTCGGCGAGCGTCTCGAGGTGGGCAACGCCGCAGGGGAACTCGCCCAAGTAGTGCACGCCTACCTGCACTACCTGGAGCTCCTGACGACGCGCAACGTCGCGCGGTGGTGGCCCGCGATCGAGGTCGTCGCCGCGGCACTGCTCGAGCGCGAGACGCTGAGCGGGCGCCAGGTCCGCGGGATCCTGCGCGAGGCTGGGTGGCGGGAGCTCTCCCGGGCCCATGTGACGGGTCCCTAACGCCTCGGACGCACCTTCCGGAAGTTCCTTCACCTGGAGACCCGCCGCATGGAATCCCGCGCCGTCGCGATCGGCCGTACGCTCGTGGCAGCCGCCTGTCTGCTGGTGGTCGGGTTGACGGCCCAGGCCCAGGTCACACGGGTGCCCGTGCGCCTCACGGTGAGCCTCTCGGACTCGGGCGCGACACCCGCACCGGTGCCGCACTTCATGCTGCTAATCCATCGCGGCAGTGAGACGATGCCGGCGCTGACCGATGACCATGGGGTCGCGGCCGTGGCTTTGCCGGCGGGCGAGTATCGTGTGACGTCCTTCCGGCCCTACGTCTGGCGCGGCCAGGAATTCAGCTGGAGCTTGGCCCTGACCGTGCGCGGTGACTCCACGGCGCTGGACCTCACCGCTCGCAACGCCGGCGGCATGCTGGCGCCGGCTGAGGGATGGCCCGCCGTGGCGCACGCACTCGGCCTTGACCCGGACGCCTTGGTGCGCGTCACCACGACGCAGGGCGCACGTTACACGGGGAGCTTGCTGTTCGCGCATCCGGACACGCTCGCGGTCCGGGAAGGCGCCCAAGCCCTCGCCATGCCCACGCGTTCGATTGCCCTGGTCGAGGTGAGCCACAAGAGCTACGAGCTGGGGATCGCGACGGGCGCCGGGATCGGCCTCGTGGCCGGCGTGCTCTTCGGGAACGCGCCGGTCTATGTCCTAGCTGGAGCCGTGGTGGGGCTGCTCCTGCCCTTCGAAACCTGGCAGCCGGTGCCGTTGCTGCATCCCTGAAACGCCGCGCGCCCCGTCGAGGAGTCGCGGGGCGCGGGATCTGGCAAGTGTGAGCGCGAAGCCACCCGGTTCACGCGCGGCAACCTGGGCCCGCGCACTTCGACCCGCAACTCCCCGCCCCTCCCCCCGACTAGGTCCCAACCGACTCGGCAACGTAAGAGAGGAGTTCAGCGGTCGGGTCTTTGGTGGGACCTGGCCGCGGGCCGCATCCTACCATCGTCCGAGCACCCTGGAGACGGAATGCGAGATCGTGCCCCCACGAAGACCGCCGGCCTGGAGATCACGCTCCCCGAAGTGTGCCGGTCCATCGGCTGCACCTGGGCCCGAGCCTACAACCTCGTCCTCGCCGGAAAGCTCGAGGCAAGGCGCGTGAACGGCCGCTACCTGATTAGTGTCGCCTCCGTGAAGCGGTGGAAGCGGCAGAATGCGGCCGAGGCGGAGCGTCCGGCCGCAGCCGCGGCGGTGCAGTGAGTGTGCGCCTGGGCGCCGTCGCGATCGAGCCGGGAATTCCCGGCCTGCTGCTCGAGGCCTGAACTGTAGAACCGCAGGAGGTCTGTCATGCCACCGTTGGGAATTCCTTTGCGAATGCGTGGCGTCGCCGAGCCGGTCTACATCAGGCTCGACATCAACAGCATGACGCGGATCGAGGACGCGGCCGACGAGGGTCTCGCGGACATCCTCGGCGCGAGAAAGACGGTTTCGGCGCTCCGCTGGGTCATCTGGGCCGGTGCGCGGATCGGGGCGACCGACAAGTGGCGCGGGCTCGCGCCTCTCGCGCCGGGCGAGGAGCCCTGGACTCCTGACGCGGCCGGGAATCTCCTGCAGTCGCATCTGGACCACGGTGGCACCCTGGAGCAGCTGCTCGAGGATACCAAGGCCGCGACAGACGCCGCGATCGGCACCGAGGAACCAAGTGGCCCCCCTCCGGGGACGCCGGCGCCAGTGCCACCGCCGGCGTCGGATTCGGCCACTGGCTGAGGCGCTCTGAGCCGCTCGCCTACGGCATCTTGCAGCTCCTGCCGTGGGACTTCGGTCGGCTAACGATGGTGGAGTTCGGGCAACGGCTGGAGGGCTGGCTGCTCGAGGATGACCTGGCCTGGGATCGGACGGCCCAGCTGGCGGCCGTGATGGTCAACGCTATGACGGGGAAGCCTGCCCATCCGCGGCACTACCGGCCACCGCGGCACACAGGGGCTGGGCAACGCCCGGAGAGTGAACAGCGCCGCAGCGTCGAGGCCGCACGCGCGGACCTGCAGAACCTGAAACGTGAAATGCACAGGAGTCCCTCGTGAGCGTCCGCGCCGGCATCGTGGATGTCCTCTTCCGCGGCGACTTCGCCGAGCTCACGCGCGGCCTCACGGCGCTCGAGGCGGGCCTGGCGACCGCCGGGGCGCGGCTGAGCTCCATCGGCTCCAGCCTCTCGATCGGCGTCTCCGCGCCGCTCGCCGCCGTGGGCTACGAGGCCTTCAAGTCGGCGAGCGAGATGGACCGCACCGAGCGCGCGTTCGCGGCGACGTTCGGCCGGCTCGCGGGCGACGCGAGCGGCTTTGCCTCAAGCCTCGCCCGCGGCCTGGGGCTCAACCTGGTCGACATCCAGAGCCAGATGGTGGGCTTCGAGCGCGTGCTCTCGGGCCTCGATTTCAAGCCTCAGCAGGCGCTCGCCGCGAGCGAGGCGCTGACCAGCATCGCGCAGAACATCACCCAGCGCTTCGGGACGCCGATCGAGCAGGTGACGGAGGGGCTCTAGCCCGCGGCCTCGCCGGCGCGACGCGCGGCCTCAAGGACCTGGGGATCTACACCAACGACGTGGCCCTGAAGCAGATCGCGCTGCGGATGGGTTTCATCAGCGGCACCGAGCAGATGAGCATCCAGGCCAAGAGTGCGGCAACGTTGGTCACGATCCTGCAGCAGACCAGCAAGCAGTACGGGACGCTGGCGCCGGCGATGGACAACCCGATCGGTCGGCTGCGCCAGATGCACGCGGCCGTCAAGGACGCGGCCGAGTCCCTGGGCAACCTGCTGATGCCGGCGGCCATGCGCGCCATGGGCGGCGTGCGGGATCTGGGCGGCCTCGTCGTCCAGCTCGTCGCGGCCTTCAGCGGCCTGCCGGGGCCGGTGCAAGCAACCGTCGGGGCGCTGGCCGGCGTGGCGCTCGTGGCGGGCCCGCTCGTCCTCCTGTTGGGGAAGCTCCTCCAGGCGGCCGCGGCGGTGACCGGGCTCGGCACGGCGTTCGTCGCCCTCCGGGGCCTGGTCGCCGCGATCGGCGCCGACTTCGCGGTGGCGGGGCTCGCCGCGACAGGCTTCACGGCGACGCTGCTGGGTGTCCAGGCGGCGGCGATGCGGCTGGCGGTCGCGGCCGGGCCGGTGCTGGTTCTGGCCGGCGCGCTCGCCCTCCTGGGTGCGATCCTGCACAACAACGCCCGCGAGCAGCAGCTAGCGAACGAGGCGGAGGCCGGCGCCGACCGCGACACGCAGACTAGTATCGCCCTGACGCAGCGGCACGCTGAGGCGATCAAGATCGCCGCCGAGCACGGGCGCGACGCCGCGCACCTGCTGGCGAGCGACTGGGCGGCGGCCACGGAGTCATCCGCAAGCATGGCGGCATCTACTCTGCGGTGTTCGCCGAGGGCGAGCGCGCCGGATCCAGCGAGTGCTGCCGGCCTGCATGGGCCAGTACTTGGGCACGGGCAACGCGGACGAGAAGGCCAAGGCGGTCGAGGAGTTCGCGAACAAGCTGCACGCCATCGACGTCCAGGCCCTGCTCTTGGGTCCGGCCTATGACGACGTCAGGCGCGGCAGTCGGCGCTCGCCGAGGGCGTGCAGACATCTCATGGGCTCCACGTCTCGACTGGCGACCGTGATCCACGGCACGGGACTGACCCTGCGCCAGCTCGTCGGCATACCGGGAGGCGATCCTCGCCCAGCAGCGCACCGAGGACACGCTGGGCCGGATGAGCGAACGCTTCGCGGAGGCCGGACGCATCACCGAAGAGCTCATGACGCCGACGGAGAAGCTCACGATCGACCTCGCCAAGCTGCAGGCGCTCTTCCTCGAGGGCGCCATCAACGCCGAGACCTATCGCCGCGCGGTGGCCAAGACGACCGGGGACGCGGTGGCCGAGACGTTCCGCAAGCAGCTGGAGGCCGGGGATCTCTCCGCGATCGCGAGATCGGAAGGCGTGAGCGCCGGGAAGAGCCTGATCGAGGGCCTCATCATGGGCACAGCGAATGTGGCCCAGACGCTGCGCCAGATGCTCGCCCGCATCGTCAGCGAATTCCTCAGCAAGAAAGTGGAGATCGCGCTCGGAATGCGGAGCGCGGAGAATGCCGCCGCTGGCGGTGGCGGAGGCGGTGGTGGTGGTGGCGGCGCGGGACCGACGAGTTCGTGGGGCACGAGCTTGAGGGGCTTCCCCGCCGTCGACAGGGCCTTCCATTCCGCCCTCAGCGCCACCCAGTCCGCCCTCGGCGCGTTCGGTTTCGGGGCGTTCGGTTTCCCCGCGCCCTCCCTGCCTGGCCACGTGCTCAACGGGCTACCTGGCGCGGTGTCCGTCGCGAGCCAGCCGGCGCTGCAGCCCTCGTACACGAATCACAATCACCGCTGGGAGATTCGCGCCTTCGACACGAGCGACTGGGAGACCGCGCTCGAGCGCAGTCGTGGCATTCTGCAGAACCTGCACCTCAAGGGGTTGCAGGAGGATAGCGGCTTCCGGAACGCCACCAAGATCGCCACCTACTGAGCGCACGATGCCCAACCCCTGGCCCACCACCGTCGATCGCACCCGCCTGGCTCGAGCTGTGCACCTCGAGGCCGAGCGTCTGCCGGACGGTCGCTGGCGGATCACCGGGGGCTCGGCGCCGCACATCGTCGACCTGACAGCGGACACCTGCGACTGCCCGGACCACGCGATGCGCCGGGGCGTGTGCAAGCACCTAGCGCGGGCCCGCCTCGCCGAGGGTGACGCCGACACGTTGCGCGCCCTGGGCGAGCTGCTGCCGGCGCCCAAGCGGGAGAGAACCCGCCAGCCGCCAGGCCGGCGGATCCGGATCGTCGGCCGCGAGCTCGTTCCGTGAGCAGCTCGTCCGCGCAACCTCATCCGTCGCCGGCCGAGGCGCCTGCGATCCACCTCGACCGCGGCCAGGCTGACGTGATTCACCAGAACGCCGAGCGCGAGCGACGCTACACCGACCTCGCCAACGCGGAGCGGTTCGCGCGGTGCAACCCGGACACGGCTTTCGTGAAGCCGTGGAACCAGTGGCTCCTCTTCGACGGGCACCGGTGGGCTCGCGACGACCACAACCAGGTGCGTCTCCGGGCAACCGATCTCGTGCGGTCGATCTATCTCGAGGCTTCGAACGCCAACCCCTTCGATGCCCCCCTCGCGAAACACGCCTTGGGGTCGATGAGCGAGCACCGGATCCGGGCGATGCTCTCGCTGGCGCAGTGCGAACGGCTCATCGCGGCCGTCCCGGCGGACTTCGACGCGGACCCGTGGCTCCTCAACTGCGCCAACGGCACGCTCGATCTTCGCACCGCCGAGCTCCGGAAGGCCGCCGCCGCCGACAGCATCACGAAGCTCAGCCCGGTGGCCTACGACGCCGACGCGCGCTGCGACCTCTGGGACCGCTTCCTCGAGCGCGTCGTCCCGGACCCCGACGTGCGCGAGTTCCTGCAACGGGCCGCCGGCTACTCGCTGACCGGCGACACGCGCGAGGAGGTGCTGTTCTTCCTCCACGGGCCCACCGCGGCCGGCAAGTCCACGTTCGTCGAGGCGCTCAAGGCGGCGCTGGGCGACCACTCGGTCACGGCCGACTTCGAGACCTTTCTCAAGCGGCCACCCAGCGGCGGCCCCCGGAATGACGTGGCGGCACTGGCGGGCGCCCGGCTTGTCGTGTCGATCGAGGTGGACGAGGGGCGGGCGCTCGCCGAGGGCCTCGTGAAGCTCATCACGGGCGGCGACACCGTCACCGCGCGGTATCTGTACCAGGAGAGCTTCGAATTTCGCCCGCAGCTCAAGCTCTGGCTGGTCGCCAACTCGGCCCCGCGCGCCCGCGACGACGATGCCGCGCTGTGGCGCCGCGTGCTCCGCGTCCCCTTCAACGTCGAGATCCCGGAAGCCGAACGCGACCCAGACGTGAAGGCGGTTCTCCGGGATCCGGTGCAGGCGTGGCCCCGCCGTCCTCGCGTGGGCCGTGCGGGGCTGCTTGGCCTGGCAGCGCGACGGGCTCAAGCCGCCCGATGTCATCAGGCGGGCCACGGCCGAGTACCGCGCGGACATGGATCCACTCCGCGACTTCCTCGAGGAGCGGTGCGAGCCTGATCGGGACGGCTGGGTCGTCGCTGCGGAGCTGCGAGCGGCCTACGGGCGGTTCTGTGAAGCGAACGGCGAGCGACCTCTGCAGGGCAAGGCCTTCGCTGCTCGCCTCCTGGCTCGCGGGTTCAGTCGCGGGAAACACGGCGCGGGTGGGACGCGGATCTGGTCCGGTTTGTGGCTGAGGGATGCCGCCGAAGGAACGACCGCGGCCGCTGCAGACCTGACGGGAACGGGCACAACGGGCACATTCCACCCCGTTCCCAATAACTCCCCTCATGCGCGCGCGGACAGGGAAGTTTCAGAAACAACCCAGATAGTGCCCGTTGTGCCCGTCACGGAGCCCGCAGCGCCGGGACCGGCTCCGGACGCGTACACGGCGGCCTGCGTCGTCGCGGGCAATCGCGTGATCGCGGAGCTGCCTGCCGGCACGCTCGGGCTGCTGGTCACGTCGGTTGAGGAGGCCGCTGGCTGGGCGTCCTCGTGGGAACAGGACGGCATCCCGGTCGCGACCGCCTGCGCGGCGATCGCCGAACGGATCCGGACTGATCGCGGGACCCTTCCGCGCCGGCTCGCGCTCGCCCACTTCGACCACGCGGTGCGCGAGGCGCACACCAGGAGGACGGCAACCCCTTCGGGCACCACGGCTCCATGCTCGTTCCCCGACTCCCACCGTGCCCACTGGTACGGGGACCCCGGTGGGCACGTGGTCTGCGGCGTGTGCCACCCCAGGCCCGTGGCGGTTGCCCCTGACGCCTCCTCGGCCGCACTGGCGTCGGCGCTATGACCAAGAACTCGACTCCGCGTCGGCCGCGCACCGCACGCGCGACGGTGAAGCATGCCCCGCGTCCGGTCTCCTACCGCCGGCCGCACCTGTGGGGATTTCGGCGGCCGAAACGCGGATAGCAGCCCGTGTGATCGTACTGTCCAGCTGGGGTGTCCCGCCCGAGAAGGTCGCCGAAGCGCCCGGCCTCTGCCGCGACCACCGACCGGACCATGAATCGCATTGATTCGATCCTCTAAAAGCGCATTCCTGGCGCTCTATCGCACGGGCATGCTCACCCTGGAGCTGGCCGCGAAGAACGGCGCGCGCCTGGACGCCTCCACGATCTACCGCTGGCGGAAGGCCGACCTAGAGTTCGATCGCCAGGTCGAGGAGGCTCGCGAGGAAGCCGACGAGCTGGTCGCGACTGAGGCCGAAGAGAACCTCGCGGCGCGGGTGATCCGGGGCGAGGCGTCGGGCACGGAGGTGATCTTCTTCCTGAAGAACCGGGCGCCGCGCCGGTGGCGCGATCGCCACGAGTTCACCGGCGCCGAAGGTACGCCACTCCTGCCCGTCGAGACCCTGCAGAAGATCCTCGGGGAGGGCTGAGGCCCGTGGTCGACGCTCCCCATCTTGAGCTGCACCGCGGCGAGCTGTCGCCGCCGGCCGATCCGGAACCCCTCTGGACGGCGGAGCAGGTGGCACGCTATCTCGGGGTGCGACCCAAGCGGGTCTATGAGCTCGGGATCCCGTCGATGCGACTTGCGGTGCGCACGCTGCGCTGGCGCCGCGGCGACGTCGAGGCCTGGCTCGCAGCGAGGACAAGAGTGGCGTGAGCCCCTTTAAGCGACAGGACGGCGGGACGACCTACTACGTCGACCTGCGCTGGCGCGGGTTCCCTCGGCTCAAGCTCTCGACGGGCACCACCACCAAGGCGCGCGCCGAGGACATGGAGCACATGCTCACGGCGCTGAAGCGCGCCGGACGCCGAGATCTCCTCGAGCTGCTCGCCACAGGGCGGCTCACACTCCCCGACGTCTTCGCTGCGTACGAGAAGCGGGGCGACGAGCTCGAGCAGCTGCAGGCGCGCGCCGCGAGTCCCGCGATCGGGCCGCTCCTGGATGCGTGGCTCGCCTGGCTCGAGTCGCCGGCGGCGGTGAGTGCGAAGACCCGACGTCGCTACGCGCCGCGGACCGTCCGCCGCTATCGGATGAGCTGGCAGCGCCTCCTCGCCGCGCTGCCCCGCGGGCGCGACGCCGGCCTGGTCGACCTGGGCAAGGGGTTCGTCGCCGACTTCCGCCAGGCGCGCGGGAAGACCGGCGCGGCGCCGGGGACCGTCAATCGCGACTTGTGCGCCCTGATGGCCCTGCTGACCTGGTGCACCGAGGAGCGAGGCCTCACCGTGCACCGCCCGAAGATCCGGCGCGAACGCGAGCCCGCTGGCCGCGAGCGGTGGCTCTCGGCCGACGAGGTCCGCCAGCTCGAGGCGGCGAGTCCGCGCGCGTGGTGGCCGCTGTTCGCCACCCTGGTCTACACCGGCATGCGGGTCGGTGAGGCGCAGGGTCTGCTCGGCGCCGACGTGCGGCTGGCGGAGCGGCGCATCACGATCTGCGAGGGGGTGCGGTCGCTGAAGACGGCCTCGAGCGCGCGGGACGTCCCGATCCCCGAGCCCCTGGCGGCCGTCCTGGGCGAGCATCTGGCACGGTGCCCCGCAGGCCCGGCGGATCTAGTCTTTCCCGGCGACCTGGGCGACTACCGGCGCGCCCGCCGGGCCTTCACGCGCGCCTGCGACCAGGCGAAGCTCCACGCCGTCACGCTGCACGACCTGCGGCATACGTTCGGCGTCCACTGCGCGCAGGCCGGCGTCCCGATCGTGCGGCTCCAGAAGCTGCTAGGCCACGCCGCACATGACGCTCCGGTACATGAAGCACGCGCCGGAGAGCTACTTCGCCGAGGACGCCGCGCGGGTGGCCGCGAGCCTCTCGGGCGCCCAGGATGCCGAGGCGGAGGCCCGGGCGAAGGCCGCCCGAGACGGTCTCCGGAGCGCGTAGGACACTCTGACCGCCACCAATTCTGCCACCAACGGCGGGAGCCGGCGATCACGCGTTCGGCGGCAGGTTGAGAAACGCGAAGCGGGAAGCGAGGTTACAAGCCCCACGGCGCCGTAGCCAAGTGGTAAGGCAGAGGTCTGCAAAACCTCTATACGGCGGTTCGAATCCGCCCGGCGCCTCTTCGCGTAGGGCCCCCACTATCGGGGCCCTTTGCGTTTCGGCGTCCGACCGTCGCACGTCTGCTACCACCGATGAGGAAGGGGGTTGATGGTACGCCCCGGTCGTCGCATTCCTTCCGGTATGATCCGGTCCGGTAGTCTCGCGTTGTCAGTGGGGGCTCGGCGCTGAGCATCACTCGGGGTGGGGTTGCATTGGTCGCCGCTGCGCTCGCGTTCGGCGCCCCGACCGCGCGCGCGCAGACGGTGGCCCGCACGCTGAGCGTCGGCGGGCTCGAGCGCCACTATCGTCTCCATGTCCCTCCACGCCTGCCCCGCGAGGGGACCGCCGCTCTGGTCCTCGTGTTCCACGGTCGAGGTGGCGACGGCGCGGGGATGGAGCGGCTGACGGGCTTCAGCGCCCTGGCCGACCGCGACATCTTCGCGGTCGCGTATCCCGACGGAGTCGGCCGAAGCTGGAATGACGGCCGGCACATCTCTGGCTCCGTGGCGCAACGCCTCAACGTCGACGACGTGGGGTTCGTCGCGGCCCTCATCGATTCGCTCCAGGCCGAGTTGCGCCTCGATCCCCGGCGCATCTTCGCGACCGGCCTTTCCAACGGCGCGACCTTCTCGCACTACCTGGCCGCCAACCTCTCCCGGCGCATCGCGGCCATCGCGTCCGTCGCCGGAGGGATCGCGGCGCCGTTCGCGCGCCGGTTCGCGCCGGCGGCGCCGGTCTCGGTGCTCGTGATGCAGGGAACGGCCGACCCGCTCGTCCCGTACGCCGGAGGGGCGGTGGACGGAGGGCGCCTGGGGAGCGAGCTGGGGGCGGAGGCGACGGCGCAGCGCTGGGAGGACGCGGACGGGATCCGCGCGGCGGCCGCGACGGGCGATCTCCCCGACACGGACCCCACCGACGGCTGCCGGACGCACTGGCAGCGCTGGAGCGGCGGGCGCAAGCGCACCGAGGTCTGGCTGTACACGCTGGAGGGCGGCGGCCACACCTGGCCCGGTGGCCCGCAGTACCTGCCGCAACGCTACATCGGCCGGGTCTGTCGCGACTTCGACGCGACCTTCGCGATCTGGGACTTTTTCAGCCGCCACGGGAAGGCGGCCGAGGGAGAGAAATGACACCCTTAGTCATGGTGCCCGACGCCCTTCGGCAGCAGGCCGAGTCGCTGCGCGCGCTCCACCACGCCGACCGGCCCCTGGTGCTGGCCAACGCATGGGACGCCGGCAGCGCCCGCCTGTTCGAGGAGGCGGGCTTCCCCGTGGTGGCGACGACCAGCGCGGGCGTCGCGTATGCCTGGGGCCTTGCCGACGGCGAGCACATCAAGCGCAGGCAGATGCTGGACTCGGTGCGGCGCATCGCGGCGGCGGTCTCCGTCCCCGTCACGGCGGACGTCGAGGCGGGTTACGGCGTAGGCGCGATAGCGGTGGCGAGGACGGTGCGCGACGTCGTCGCGGCAGGGGCGGTGGGCCTCAATCTCGAGGACGCGCGGGGCCGGAGCAGGCGGGTGCTGCTCGCGGCGCCGGTGCACGCCGAGCGTGTCTTCGCGGCCCGCGCCGCCGGCGCGGAGCTCGGTGTGCCGGTCGTGATCAACGCCCGGACGGACGTGTTCCACTTCGGTCAGCCGTCGCCCGGGCGGATCGCAGAGGCGATCGAGCGGGGCAACACGTACCTGGATGCCGGGGCGGATTCGGTGTTCGTCCCGTTCGTCCGCGACCGGGAAACGATCGCCGAGCTGGTGCGCGGCATCCGCGGCCCGGTGAACATACTCGTGGTGCCGGACGGCCCGTCCGTCGCCGAGTTGTCGGCACTCGGCGTGAGACGCATCAGCGTTGGGTCCGGAATCGCCCGCGCGGCCTTCGGCCTGGCGCGGCGCGCGGCGCGCGAGCTCCACGACCACGGCACCATCGAGCTCGTCAGGGAGTGGGGGGTGCCGTACGACGAGATGCAGCGCGTGTTCGCTTCGCGGCGCGGAAAGTAGGGCCCGCCGGCGCTACGGATTGGTCGGGCGGATGTCCAGCTCGGAGACCGTGGCGCGCTCGTCCAGTTCCAGCGTCTCGAGCACGACGTGCGTGACGTCCTCGGCGCGGAGGACCTTCTCGCGGTCGGGCTGGAACGGTGTGTTCCCGTCGAAGAAGGCGGTGTCGACGGACCCCGGGCACACGGCGATGACCCGGATGTCGCGCTTCCGCACTTCCATCATCAGCGATTTGGAGAAGCCGAGCACGCCGTGCTTCGAGGCGCAATAGGCGGCGCCGCCGGCGAAGCCGTTGCGGCCGGCCAGCGAGGCGATGTTGACGATCGCGCCGCGACCGTGCGCCAGCATCGCCGGCAGGAACGCGCGCGTCACCAGGAACATCCCCCGCAGGTTGGTCGCGATCACCTCGTCCCACTGCTCCACCGTCATGTCGGTGACGGGCGCGAACCGGGCGACGCCGGCGTTGTTGATGAGGATGGTCGGCGCACCCATCTCCCGCTGCACCCGCGCCGCGAAGCCGGCGACCTCCGCTTCGTCCCGTACGTCGCACGGGGCGCCGAAGGCCTTGCCGCCCCCCGCCCGCAGCTCGGAGGCGAAGCGCTCGACGGCCAGCGCGTTGCGGGCGCAGACGGCCACCGCAGCGCCGCGGTCGACGAGGCCCTGCGCCAGCGCCTTGCCGATACCCTGGGAAGCGCCGGTGACCACCGCCAGCTCGAATTGCCAGTTCACGCGACAGAGTATGCGGCCCGCCCAGTGAAACCGCCACGGCTCGTGAGCGGCCCGTAACCCGTCGGGCTTGAGGGCGCGGAATTCGGATGGCAGGCGAGTTGCGAGACGCCGAGTTGCGAGTGGTCCTGAGTTCTGAGTACTGAGGTGGAGAGGGGGCCTCGCAGCCGTGCTCCGGTCACCTCGGAACCACTCGCAACTCGGCGTCTCGCAACTGTTCTGCCCACCTCCTTGCCTCTTGTCTCTCTCCGAGGGTAGGTTAGCCTCCCCTTAGGTTGAAGGGTTGGCCATGAAGGAATATCCGAGCACACATATCAGGAATGTGGCCGTAGTCGGCCACGGAGGCAGCGGCAAGACCAGCCTGGTTGACGCCCTCGCCTTCGTGGCCGGAAGCAGCAAGCGGCACGGCCGCATCAAGGAAGGCTCCGCCCTCACCGACTACTCCCCCGACGAGATCGAACGCGGCTACAGCATCAGCCTCGCCCTGGCCCACGCCGAGTGGGAAGGCGTGAAGATCAACCTCGTGGACACGCCCGGCTACCTCGATTTTGCCGGCGACGCGCTCGCGGGCGTGTACGCGGCCGACGCGTCGCTGATCGTGCTGGGGGCCTCGGCGGGCGTCGAGACGGGGACGGAAAAGGTGTGGGAGTACTCTCGCACCTGCGAGCACGAAGCGATCTTCTTCGTGTCGATGATGGACAAGGAGCACGCGGACTTCGGCAAGGTGTACGCCCAGATCCGCGAGCGCCTGACGCCCAAGGCGATCCCGATCGAGATTCCCATCGGCGCGGGGCCGGCCCACCGCGGCATCATCAACCTGATCAGCAAGACGGCGCTCATCTACAAGCCGGGCACCAAGACCGGCGAGTACGACGAGCAGCCGATCCCGAAGGAGCTGCAGGCGGAGTACGAGAAGTACGAGGGCGATCTGATCGAGACGGTGGCCTCGACGGACGACTCGCTGGTGGAGCGCTACCTCGAGGGCAAGGAGATCTCGCACGAGGAGCTGGTGACGGCGATGCGCGCCGCGATGAAGCGCCGGGAGCTGTTCCCCGTGCTGTGCGGCGCGGCGGAGCTGACCTACGGCACGCGCGCGCTGCTCTCCGAGATCGTCGAGCTGGTGCCGCCGCCCGCCGACAACCCGCCGGTGATGGCGGAGAAGTGGGGCAGCGCGGAGAAGGTGGAGATCGCCGAGCGGGACGACGCGCCGTTCAGCGCGCTGGTCTTCAAGACGGTCTCGGAGCCGCACGTCGGCGACGTGTCGCTGTTCCGGATCTACGCCGGGGCGGTCAAGAACGGGCAGGAGGTTTACAACGCGGCGCGCAGCGCGCCCGAGAAGCTGAACCACCTCTCGGTGGCGCAGGGGAAGGACAAGCTCGAGGTGGACGTCCTCCACGCGGGGGACATCGGCGTCATCGCGAAGCTGCGGGACACGCACACCAACGACACGCTGTGCACCCAGGCGGTGCAGGTGGTGCTGCCGCGGATTCCGTTCCCCGAGCCGATCATCCACGTCGCCATCGAGGCCAAGGAGCGGGGCGACGAGGACAAGATCAACATCGGGCTGGCGAAGATCACCGAAGAAGATCCCACGTTTCACTGGGAGTTCAACGCCGACGTGCGGCAGACCTGGATCTACGGTCTGGGCGAGCGGCACCTCGAGGTCGTCCTGGGCCGGCTGGCCCGGAAGTTCGGCGTGCACGCCACGCAGGCCAAGCCGCGGATCCCGTATCGGGAGACGATCAAGGGGAAGGGCGAGGGGCAGGGGCGGCACAAGAAGCAGACGGGCGGGCGGGGGCAGTTCGGGGACTGCTGGATCCGGATGGCGCCGCTGCCGCGCGGCGCGGGCTACGTATTCGAAGATGGCATCGTGGGCGGCTCCATTCCCAGCAAGTACATCCCCGCGGTCGACCGCGGCATTCAGGAGGCCGCGGTGCGCGGCATCCTGGCCGGCTGCCCGGTGGTGGACTTCAAGGTCGAGCTGTTCGACGGCTCATACCACACCGTGGACTCGAACGAGATGTCGTTCAAGCTGGCCGGCATCCTCGCGTTCCGGAACGTGTCGCCCAACTGCAAGCCGGTGCTGCTGGAGCCGCTGGTGGACCTCGAGGTGATGACGCCGGAGGAGTACCTGGGCGCGGTGATGGGCGACCTCAGCTCGCGGCGCGGCCAGATCCTGGGCTCGGAGCCGGAGGGCTCGACCCTCAAGCTCAAAGCGGTGGTGCCGGAGGCGGAACTCTACAAGTACGCCACCCAGCTCCACTCGCTCACCCAGGGCCGCGGGACCTACCGCCGCAAGTTCAGGGGCTACGCCGAAATGCCTCCCGAGGCCGCCGCGAAGGTGATCGAGGAGCACCAGAAGGAAAAGAAGGAGAAGGAAGAAGAGAGCTGACCGACGCGCGAGCGGCGGAGCTGCCTACGACGGGCCGAGTCCCTCCACGCGAGCGCCGGCCATCCTCGGCAGCACTCCGTACGGGGCGCCGAAGTGCGTTACGATGCCCTGATCCCCAAGCGGGACGTGGGTGCCCGGCACGACGAAGGCACTCTTGCCCGTCGCGTAATACAGACACCCGATCTCGTCGGGTGGTCGTGCCCGCGCGAACGATTCGGCCGCGGCGAGCGCTTCGAGCCACGCGTTCTTTGCAGCGATCAGGTCGAAGGGCTCGGCGAGGTCGAGGCGCGCAAAGTCCTCCGGCCGGTACCGGCCACGCCGCCCGAGCAACTCCAGCAGTGACAGGGGGGTGAACCCCGGGTCCTTTCCGACCGCGGCCCAGCAGAGGGCAGCGAGCGGCAGGACGCGGCGATGCACGAACAGAATGTCCACGAAGTCGCGCGGCTCGTCACGTCCCGCCACGGCCAGCACCTTGTTCACCGCGAGATCCACGGGGTGCAGGAGGAGGCCGCCGAGCGGGTCCCGCACCAGGGGCATGAATCGCCACGCCGAATCGTGCGCCCAATCCACGCGCGTGGCTCCGGTGCCGCGACGCACCTCGGCACGCACGAATCCGGGCAGGCTCAGCTCGACGGCGACTGCGTACCCCGCGTGCTCGAGCCGCGCACGATCCGCCGCGAACGCGGCCGCCACGCGCCCCTCGGAATCGTGGAAGAAATCGAGATCGTCACTGGTCCGCGCGGAGTTGGGCGCGAAGTGCATGGCGGCCCCGCCGGCGAGGTAGCGGTCCTCGGTCGGCTCGGCCGCCAGCTCGGCGAGCAGGGCGCGCTGAAACTCGGTCAGCGGCACAGCTTCGCCCCGATGCGCCACGCCTCGCGGTTACCGTGCCTCATGAGCTGCTCCGCCACCCATGGGATGTCGTGCGCGGTGATCACCAGATCAGGCCGGTATGACCAGAAACAGGTAACGCGAAAGCGCCGGAACGCGCGACGGGCCTCCCGCACGCGTACCATGGCACGAGCGCTCTCGGTGTCGAGCGCGCGGCGACTCTTGCGGCCGCCCCTGGATCCGATCGTGGCGAGGTAACGCCTAATTCCATTCATGGATACATCATAAGCCGCTTACGATCAGATATCAACGTTTGCAGTGTGCTGCCGGCGGGGGTGCCCCAAGCCGCCGTGGGCCCATTCGGCAGCGGACAGCCCAGGGAGCGCGGGCCGCGGGCTCACACCTTGTGGTACGTGACCCGCGCCGCCTCGGCGCCGTCTTCCGCCGTATAGATCGCGAAGTCGGAGAAGAGCAACGGCGCCTCCGCAGTCAGTACACGCAGCACCGCCAAGGCCATGCGCCGGATCTCCTGTTCGGCTCCCTCGCCGCACCGCATCTCCAGCATCGTCCGCCAGGCACGCACGTTGGCGCTCACCACGATCTTGGTTTCGGTCGCGTTGGGCAGCAGCGACCGGGCCGCCTCGCGCGCCATCTTCCGGCGGTGGACCTTGTCCGCCACCCACTCGTAGCGCCGCATCAGGGCTTCCACTGCCTGCACGTATGCCGCCTGCGCCGCGGTGACCTGCGCCAGCCAGGCTGCCTCGAGCGGCTCGTCCCCCAGCATCGCGGGCGGCACCACGAACGCCGCGTGCGACTCGTCCACGTAGCGCTGGCTGAGCTGGCTGTAGCCGAAGCCGGCGCGGTGGCGCACCAGCTCGTGCGAGCACGAGCGCGAGAGCCCCTCGAGCAGCAGCACATAGACCGCGTGCTCGAGTACCGACCCGTGGCCCTGCTGCTTGATGTTGTCGAGGTACTCGGCGGTGGTGCGCTTGGCAGGGTTGGCCTGGCTCATGTAGCAGAGGCGGCCGGCGAACTCGGCCAGCCGCTCGCCGTCGGTGGCGTCGCCCCGCCACTCCACCCGAAGGTGCGCGGGCTCGAGGAATTGTGGGCGGGCCAGCAACGTAATTCGGGGCGCTCGGATTATGTCCATGACGGGGAGGTGATGAAGGTGATGAAGTGATGACGTGATGAGGTGATCACTGTGACGCCGCTGTCGGCGCCGGCGCGAGAGAGAGCTTGAAGAGGCCCCAACCGGCCGACCGCTCCACTTCCCGGAGCCGCGCGGCGATGTCGCCGGGGAGCGCCGGCGCGCGCGCGCCGACCTTCAGCGTGGCCGCGTCGAGCGCCGCCCCGGGCGCCGCGAGCTTCACGCCGGGGTTGACGATGCCCGCGGGATCCCACGCTTCCTTGGTACGCCGGCACAGGTCGGCGAAGCCCTCACCGAAAGTCGAGGCGAGGAACGGAGCCCGCAGCCGCCCGTCACCGTGCTCGCCCGACGGTGTCCCGCCCAGCGAGAGCTGCACTCCGGTCACCGCCTCGAGGCAGGAGGAGAGCCTTGCGGCGAAGCCGGGCGCGGAGACGTCGGCCAGGAGGTTGGCGTGGAGGTGGCCGTCTCCCGCGTGGCCGAAGATCACGATGTCGAACCCGTGCGCGGCCGCGGCTTCGCGGAGCGCCCGGATGTAGCGGCCGAGCACGGGAACGGGCACGCAGCCGTCCTCGACCAGTTGCAGCGAGCGCAGGTTGTTGGGCAGCGACGCGAGAATCGGGCTCGCCAGATGGCGCAACTCCCACAACCGGCTCACCGACGTCTGGTCATCGGCCAACTCGGTCGTCTCGGCCAGGCCGCGGACGGCAGCGAGCGCGCCGCGGCCGTCCCCCTCGAACTCGACCAGCAGCACCGCTTCCGTGCCGGCGGGAATGTGGCGCTGCACGGCGCCGCGCACGAAGTCGATATACGTGCGGTCCAGTAACTCGACGGCCGATGGGCCGAACGGCCTCAGGGCGAGCACCGCAGGCCCGACATCGTCCAGGGAGCGCAGCGTCATGAGCACGGTCGACCGGTCATCCGGCAGCGGCGCGAGAGCGACCTCGACGGCCGTAAAGAAGACCAGCGTTCCCTCGCTGCCCGTCAGGAGATCCGTGGTGCAGCTGCTCGCAGCATACGCGTCGAGCGCGTAGCCGGCGGAGTTCTTGGTGGTGTGGGGCACCGCGGCTGCCAGCGCGGCGGCGTGCTCGCGAATCGTGGGTGCCACGTCGCGCAGGAACCGCTCTTCCGCCCCCGTGCGTCCGTGCGTCTGTGCGTCCGTGCGTCCCGCTTCTCCGTCCGCCGTGACGAACTCGAGCCCGCGTACCCAGCGCCGCATGGCTCCGTACTTGACGCTGTGGGCTCCGGCGGCGTTGGTGGCGACCATCCCTCCCAGCGTGCAGAAGGCGCCGCTTGAGGGATCGGGTGGCAGGTGCAACCCGAAGCCGGCCGCAGCGCCGTTGAGCGACTGGTAGGTGACGGACGCACCGCACCGCGCCGTGCCGGCGGCCGGATCGATCACGGGTGCGTCGCGGAACGCCTGGGAGAGGTCGACGACGATGCCGGCGCCGACATTGCCGCCGGGCATCCCGCTCCCGGCGCCGCGCGGCACCAGCGGCAGCCGCTCACCCGCGGCCCACCGCACCAGCAACGCCAGGTCGTCCACGCCCGCCGGCACGGCCACCGCCTGGGGGATGATGCGGAGAATGCCGGCTCCTTCCGCATACAGCGCTCGCGCGACGTCGTCGGTCCGGAACTCGCCGCGGAGGCCTGGGGGGGCGTGCACGCGGGCAAGCTAACGGCCGAGCCTCAAGCTTGACAAGCACTTCCGGGGCGGTGATACTCGCGCTTTCATGCCCATTACCGGAACACGCGCCAACCTCATCCGGATCGAGGTGGACCGCCGCCTTGGTCACGAGTGGGACGAGTGGGACGGTGAGGCCCTCCCCGGTGGCGGCAGCTTCGCGAGCCCGCCCGGGAAGTTCTTCCGCTATGCCGCCCTGACGCTCGCCGGCGTGGCCGCGGCGGCGTATGCCGTGGCCTACCTGCTCGACCCCCGGCTCGGCGTGCTGTGGGCGCCGTTGCCGCGGATCGTGATCCTCACCGTTTCCGGCCTCACCCTGCTCGCCTGGTGGTGGTTCGGCCTGCTGCTCGCGTCGTTCTACGGGCCGGTGCTCCTGCTGCCGGAGCGGCTGGCGGAGCGCGGGCCGTTCCTGCCCTTGATGCGGTGCACTTCCCAGGTAGCCCGGCGGTTCCGCGTGCGCGACTGGGTCGAACACGCCGCGGTGGAGATCTTCAACGGCCTCGCGTCACGACGTGGGCGGAAGGTGGGCAGGGGGGAGTTGCTGGTGCTGGTGCCCCGCTGCCTGGCCAAGGACGCGCTGGACGGGATTCTCGAGGTGGCAGGGCGCTACGAGGTGCCGGTGTTCGTGGCGACGCGCGGGCAGTTGGCGCGGCGTGCGATCCGGGAGCGGCGCCCCCGGGCGGTGGTTGCGGTCGCGTGCGAGCGCGACATGGTGAGCGGCATTCACGACGTGGCGGCGAAGATCCCGGTTCTCGGCCTCACGATGCGGCTGCCCTCGGGCCCATGCAAGGACGCGGCGGTGGACGTCGCCAAGTTCGAAACCTGGGTCAGGACGTTGGTCGAGGCGCGCTAGGGTCTTGGTGCGGGTGAGGCGGGGGCATTGGTGGATTGGGGCGCGACCGACACCGGATAGGCCACCTTCAGCCGGCTGACGATGCTGTCCAGCAACACTCGGCCCGGACTGCTGTCGGGTGCCATCCGCTCCAGGTCGCGCTCGGGCTCACTTGGATCGACCGCGATGCGCCGCACGCATTCCGCCGCGAGGCGGGTCCTCCCCGCCGTGGGGTCCGCGAAGAACCTCAGCTTCACCACCTGGTCGAGGTCGCGAGCACGTCCGCTCACGGTCGTCTTCCTGGCCACGTCGTACCACGACGATTCCAGATAGCCTTCGGCCGGATCCGCCAGGGCGATGCTCAGCCCCGCCGTCTGCAGCTCGCGCGCCGCGGCCCCGATCACGATTTCGGGCGGCGCCTCCAGGTCGGCCGAGATGCTGCCCTGGATCGGGCCATAGAGGGGCCGGAGCCCGCCCAGCCGCACGCACGCGGCGAGGGCGAGCGCGGCGAAAACGAGCGCGGCGCGGGCGCAGCGCACCCGACGGTCAGCGCTTGGCAGTGTCGGCAGGGGGTCTGGCCACGCCCGCCTTCGCGGTGTCCGGCGCCGCCGGCATGGGCATCGCGGCGGCGGGAGCCGCCTGGTTGGCTTCGTCGTGCTGGTGGCCCGCCCGCTCGGTCGCGATCGCGCCGAGGCGCGCGGTCGGGACACCAAGGGCGTGGTCGAACATCAGCTTTCCGCCCAGGGCCGCGGTGTACATCAGGATGGCGATGCCGATCACGCCGGCGGTAAGCGCGATCGGCTGCTCCCGCTCGCTCCACACGCCGCGCCGCACGATCCGCCAGATGGCGAGCACGCCGAAGATGCCGAGCACGATGAACGCCAGCGTCTCGTGCGTTTCCATGATCGCGTGCGCCTGGTCGCTGTGCTGGACCACTTGCGAGGCGAACATCCCCGCGGCGATCGCGGCGCCGGTGCCAAGCACGCCGAAGACCAGTGTCCAGAACGCCGCGGCTTTGAGCGACTCGCGCTTGAAGAAATTGCCGAGCAGGTCGAACACCACCGACAGCGGCAGCAAGGCCGGCGGCAGGTCGTTCAGGGCCGCGTGGAGGCGCGGCGCGTCGTAGCCGAGGAACATCGTCACAGCCCCAGGTTGGATGGAGTGGGCGGCGTCGTGCCGTAATCGTAGAATCCCTTCCCCACCTTCTTGCCGTAGTACCCCGCGAGCACCATGCGCTTGAGGAGCGGCGGCGGCGCGTAGCGCGCCTCGCGGTACTCGGCGAACATGATCTCCGCGATCTTGTAGGTCGTATCGAGCCCCACGAAGTCGAGCAGGACGAAGGGGCCCATCGGGTAGCCGCAGCCGAGCTGCATCGCCTTGTCGATGTCCGGCGCGCTGGCCACCCCGTGCTCCAGGGCGCGGATGGCGTCGAGCAGGTAGGGCACCAGCAACAAGTTCACCACGAACCCGGAGTTGTCCTTCGCCGCGATCGGCTCCTTGCCCAGCTGCTGGGCGAACGCGAAGGCGCGGTCGAAGCTCTCGCGCGAGGTGGTCACAGTGCGCACCACCTCCACCAGCTTCATCACGGGCACCGGATTGAAGAAGTGCAGGCCGACGAATTTGTCGGGGCGCTGGGTCGCGGCGGCCATCGCCGCGATCGTGAGGCTGGAAGTATTGGACGCGAACAGCGTGGTCGGCCGGCACAGCCGGTCCAGTTCCTTCCACAGCGCGTTCTTGGTTTCCAGGTCCTCGGTGACGGCCTCGATGACGATGTCCGCGTCCTTGAGATCCGAGGTCTTGGCGGTGAAGCGCAAGCGCCCGAAGGTCGCGTCGCGTGCGGCCGCGTCGATCTTGCCCTTCTCGACGAGCCGGTTCAGGGAGCCGGTGATGGCGCCCTTGCCCTTGGCGATGAGCTCCTCGCTCACTTCGCGCACGACGGTCGGGAAGCCGGCGGCGGCGGCGGTCTGGGCGATGCCGCTGCCCATCAGGCCGCAGCCCAGGACGCCGACGGTGGTGATCTCGGTCATGGCGTGTGGGGGTTCCCGGAAGTGGAGGTGGAATTCGAGGGTGGCGGGCCCGGCGGTTGCCGCAGCGTCTGCGCCACGTCCTCGACCGACTTCTTGATCTCGCTCGCGATCCGCACGAAGGCGGAGGCACGTGGGCCCGCGAGCTGCGGCCTGGATCGGATCTCGCCCCGCTCGAGGCGGTCGAGGACCTGCTCGAGGGCGACCTGCATGCGCCCGGCCTTGCGGCGGTGGGCGCGGCTCGCGAAGGCCGCGAGCCCGGCGGCGGCGAGGACCGGCACGAACGCGATCGGGACCAGGCCGGGGAGGAACGCGAGCACGGCGCTCCCCAGCACGCCGGCGCCGAGCAGGGTGCCGAGTCCGGCCAGCGCGGAGTCGCGCAGGTTGCTGATGTCCGCTGCCAGCTCGGCGTGGCAGTAGCCGTCTTCCAGCGCGGTGATCTGGACCGAGACGTCCACCGCGCGGGCGAGGTGGTACGCCTTCCCCTCCAGCGAGAGCCCGCGCTTCATCTCCGCCAGCAGTCCCTTCTGACGCTCCCACACGGTGCGGTCCGGGAGGCGGCGCTTCGGCGTCATCGCCTCCTCCTCGGCCATGAACCCGGCCATCGCTTGCTCCAGCGGGCCCTTCTCACCCGGGACGACCCGGTGGGCCAGTACCATCTTCGGACCGACCCACCGGCTGACGGCTCCATGCTCCAGCGCCGCCCCACCGGCCGCTTCCTCGTACAACGCCTGCCGGAGGAACCGCCCCGGAATGCCGACGTCCGATCCGAGCTTCAACAGCTCCTGCTCGGTCATCCCCTCGCCGGTGTCCATCTCACCGGCCTGCAGCTCGGCGGCGCGCTGGATGATCCGCTCGAGCTGCTCGCGGGTGATCTTGCGCGGAACCAGCTCTCCGGCCATCGGCCGGTCTACCCTTTCCGCTCCGCGCCTTCGCGCTGGGCCGGCGACGGCAGTGCCCCTCCAGGCGCCGGGCTTCCAAGCGCGGCCTGCACCACCGCGCTGGCCAGCGCCGGCGCCGCGTTCGGGGCCGGCTCCGACTGCCGGTACGCCCCGAGGAACGGCTTCAGCAGATCGATCGGCAGCGGGAAGAAGGTCGTCGAGTTGTGCTCCGACGCGATCTCGGAAACGGTCTGGAGGAAGCGGAGCGTGATCGCCGCCGGCTCCTGGCCGATCACGTGCGCCGCCATGGCCAGCTTCTCGGAGGCCTGCAGCTCGCCCTCGGCATTGATCACCTTGGCCCGCCGCTCGCGCTCCGCCTCGGCCTGCCGCGCCATCGCACGCTTCATTTCCACGGGCAGATCGACGTCCTTGACCTCGACCGCCGAGACCTCGATCCCCCACTCGATCGTGCGCGCGTCGATGATCGCCTTCAGCGTCTCGTTGATCCTCTCGCGCTCCGACAGGATCTCGTCGAGCTGGTGCTGGCCGCACACGCTGCGCAGCGTGGTCTGGGCGAGCTGGCTCGTGGCGTAAAGGTAGTTCTCGATTCCGATGATCGCGGCCGCCGGGTCCTTCACCTTCATGTACAGCACGGCGTTGACCTTCAACGAGATGTTGTCGCGCGTGATGACGTCCTGCGGCGGGATGTCGAGCGCGACGATCCGGAGCGATACCCGGTGCATGTGTGCGATCATGCTCGGCAGGAAGACGAGCCCCGGGCCCTTGGTGTTCCAGTAGCGGCCCAGGAAGAAGGCCACCGCACGCTCGTACTGCTTGATGATCCTGAGGCTGGACAGCGTATAGAGCGCCGCCACCACCGCGACGACTGCGAGTGCGTCCACCGGTCGGTCCCCCTACGGCGTGAAGGCTTCCACCATCACGGCGGCACCCTGGCCGCCGCCGATGCAGGCGCTGCCGATCCCATAACGACGGCCGCTCTTCCGCAGCGCGTGGAGGAGGTGAATGGTGATCCTCGTGCCCGAAGCCGCGAGCGGGTGCCCGATCGCGATGGCGCCGCCGTGCACGTTCACCTTCTCGCGCGGCAACCCCAGCTCCTTCTCCACCGCCACGTACTGCGGCGCGAACGCCTCGTTGACCTCGATCAGGTCCGCCTGGTCGAGCTTCATCCCGGTCTTGGCGAGCAACTTGCGGATCGCGGGGGCGGGCCCCAGCCCCATGTACTTGGGCTCCACGCCGGCCACCGCCCATCCCACCAGGCGGCCCAACGGCTTCAGCCCCTTCGCCCGTGCGACGTCCTCCGCCGCTACGACGCACGCCGCCGCCCCGTCGCAAATCCCGCTTGCGTTCCCCGCGGTCACCAGGCCGTCCTTCTTGAAGTACGGCGCGAGCTTGGCGAGGCCCTCCAGCGTCGTGCCGGGGCGCATGTGCTCGTCGGCGCGGAACGGCACCAGCTGGCGGGTCTTCGGATCCTTGACCTGCACCGCCACGACCTCGTCGTCGAACACTCCCTGGTCCCACGCCTGCTTGGCCAGCCGCTGCGAGCGCTCCGCGAACTCGTCCACTTCGTGGCGCGTGAGCTGGTACTTGTCCGCGAGGTTCTCCGCCGTCTGCGCCATCGAGAAGCCGCACTGCGGGTCGGTGAGCGATTCCCACAGCAGATCCTCGAGCGGCGCGGGCGGACCGAGCTTCAGCCCCCACCGCGCGCCCCGGATCACGTGCGGCGCCTGGCTCATGGACTCGCCGCCGCCCGCCAGCACGACCCTGGACTCGTCGAGCAGGATCTGCTGGGCTGCCTGGACGATGGCCTCGAAGCCGGAGCCGCACAGCCGGTTCACGGTGAGGGCCGGCACCTCGATGGGAAGGCCGGCCTTGAGCCCGACGTGACGGGCGAAGTAGATGGCGTCGGCGGAGGTCTGCAGGGCGTTGCCGAAGACGACGTGGTCGAAGTCGCCGGGCTGAAGGCCCGACCGCTCCACCGCGGAGCGGGCAGCGGTGGCGGCCAGCTCAATGGCCGAATGGTCCTTGAGGGTGCCGCCGAAGGTCCCGAATGGCGTGCGCACTCCGCTCAGGAACACCACGTCCCGGTCCCTGCCCTGCGTCTTCATCTCTTGCGTGCTCCGCCGGCTCGAGGGAAAGCCGGGCAGTCCCGGCAGCCGCGGAATATGGCCGGGCCGGGAGGGGGCAGCAAGCGAAGCTAGAACCGCAGTTGCAGGCCCAGTCCAAGGTGCGGAACGATGCTCGCTTGGCCCTTCGGCTCCAGGCCGCTCCCGAGCTCCTGCATTCGGGCCAGGCCACCTTCAGCCTCGGCCCACCAGTGCCGCCCGAGCCCGGGGATTTCGGTAGCGACATCCAAGCCGAGACCCAGAGCCAGGTAGTCCATCCTCTCGAGCTGTTGTGGCAGGGAAATCTCGGTGCCCACGCCCACGGTGAGCACGGCGGATGTCTGGATCGCCGCCCCCGGCGCGCTCAGCTCGAAGCGGGGCTCCGTGGCGATCAGCAAGAATCGCCCGGACGAATCAGGTCGAGAGTAGGTGCCGAGGGAGAGCACGCATCCGCCGATCGGCCCGGTCACCCACGCGCCTCGAGGAACGACAGCCACGCATGCCTCGACGCCAAGCGCGCTGGCCGTTCCCTGCGGAGGTTCAGGGGAGATGTAACCGGCGGCGTGGGGCCGAACGAACGCGCCGAAGTACACGGCTCGAAGGCCGAGGCCGGCCATCGGCAAGCCCTTCGTCGCCCGCCGCATCCTCGCCCAGCGCGACATCTCCCTGGGATCGGTCCAGATCTTGATCTGCACCGGCTCGCCGCCGTAGGCAGTCACGTCGATGCGGTACTCCTCGGTGGCACGAGGCACGAACAGGAACGCGCTCGTCAGGCTGGCCCCCATCGGCCCGCCGCCCTCCAGCGGCACCAGGTAGAGCGGCGGCAGCGTGAGCCGCCGGGCGGAGCGGATGCTGATGTCCGCCGAGCCTGGCTGGACCTCGACGCGATAGACCGTCCCTTCGTTGAGCGTCACCCGAAGCGGCATGGCCGAAGGGCCGGGCGCGTAGACTTCGTTGAGGATCAACTCGCGCGCCATGGTGTCGCGCTGGGGCTGGGATGACGGTGCCGCGGCGGGCGGGTTCTGTGCGGCCAGGCCCTGCGCGAACGCCGCGAGGGCCAGCGCGATCAGCGGACGATGCGTTCTGCTACCCATCGGGCCACCTCCCGTGTGCCGGTATTGCCACCCAGATCGGGCGTCGTGACGGCCGCCGCGAGGGCGTCGCGGACGGCGTGCTCGAGGGCAGTCGCCGCCTCGGCTTCCCGCAAGTCCCGCAGCATCATCGCCGCGGTGAGGATCGCAGCGAACGGATTGGCGACGTCCTTGCCAGCCAGCGGCGGAGCGGAGCCGTGCACCGGTTCGAACAGGCCGGCGCGGCCGGGATGGAGGTTGGCCGAGGGTGAGATGCCCAGCCCGCCCACCAACTGGGCCGCGAGGTCAGAGAGGATGTCGCCGAAGAGGTTCTGGGTCACGATGGCTTGGAAGCGCTCGGGCTCCCGCACCAACTCCATGGCCAGCGCGTCCACGTACCGGTGCTCGCGCTCGATGCCGGGGTACTCCGCGCCGACTTCGGCGAAGACGCGGCCCCAGATCCGGTGCGCGGGCACCGCATTCGCTTTGTCGGACATCGTCACCCGCGTCTTGCCGTTCGCCTTCGCCCATTCGAAGGCGTAGCGGATGATCCGCTCCACGCCCTTGCGCGTGTGCACTTCCTCGGCGAGCTGCACCTCGTCGGGCGTGCCGACGCGCAGCCCGCCGCCGGCGCCCACGTAGATGCCCTCGGTGTTCTCCCGGAAGATGGCGAAGTCGATCACGCGCCTGCCGTTGGGCGGCTCCTTCAGCGGGCAGAGCGCGGGATGGAGCAGGGTCACCGGCCGCAGGTTGACGTAGAGATCGAGCCGGAATCGAAGACCGAGGAGGATGTCCCGCGCATGCTCATTGCCAGGCACGCGCGGATCGCCGAGGGCGCCCACGAAGATCGCGTCCAGGTCGTTCCTGAGGTGCTCGACGGCTGCGTCAGGAATGGTCTCGTGCGTGGCGAGATAGTGGTCGGCGGAGTAGGGGAGCCGCTCGACGTCGAGTGCGAAGCCGAAGCGGCGCGCGGCGGCGGTCAGCACCACCAGGGCGGCCTCGATCACTTCGGGGCCAATCCCGTCACCGGCGATGACGGCGATGCGGTGGCGGGTCATCCGAGCCCGGCCATCTGCCGGCCGCAGGTGATGCAGAAGCGCCACTCCACGTCCAGCTCGGTGCCGCACGAAGGACAGTGGACGACTCCGACGTTCTGTCCGCAATGCGGGCAGAAGATGACGGCTCGTCCTACCGGCAGATCTGCACCGCAGAACGCGCATGGTGCGCTGGTGGTGCGGGGTGAGGCAGCCTGCGGCTCGGCCGCTTCGTCGTCGAGCGCGAACGGCAGCTCCGGCTGGTCCGCTTCCTCGTCCAGCCCGGTGCCGCGGACCTCGATTTCGGGGGTGTCGGCCGGGGGCTCGGGGAACCACGGGACCTCGCCGAGGGCGCGTTCCGCAGTCTGAGCCGCCTCGCCCGCGTCCGTCGTCTCGGCGCCGGCCGCGGGAGGCACGGCGTCGGCTCCTCCCAGCGCTGCGCGCACCTGGTCCGGGTCGAAAGTCACCTGGGCGGCGCCGTACCGCTTGTAGAAGCTCGTATCGGGATTGATGCTGGCCGCCTCGTTGGCCAGCGCCGTGCGCGCCTCCTCAGGCTCCACGAAAGCGTAGCCCCGCTCGCCCGCGAGCAGGCGGAGCAGCGTCATCTCATAGTCCTCGTGCGAGTCGAGGCCGAGCGCGGCGCGGTGGGTCCGGTACGGGACCAGGTGCTGGTAAAGCTCGGTGACGTCGACCGGCCCGTGTATGCGCGAGGGATCGAGATCGGCAAGATTCTGGACGAGCCGGCGAAACAGCCGGTCAAGTTCGTCGGTGGGAGGCGGTGACGATACGGGCAACACCCAGGGCTCGGTTGGTAGACGCGCCACGTTAGAGTGGTGGTAGCCCCTTGTCAACCAAACAGCCGGGGCGGCGCGCCGGCTTCGGTCTAGCTGTTGTTGACAAGGACGTTGTTCACTGACGCGAGCCGGGCGAAGGGGGGACGATACCCGAGCGCCGTGTGCGGCCGCTCGAGGTTGTAGTACCGCAGATACGGCCGCAAGGCCCGGGTCCGGATCCACGAGCGCCCGTAGGCCTGCACGTACGCCCACTCGCGCAGCAGCGTCTGGATGAAACGCTCCACCTTGCCGTTGGTGCGCGGCGTGTAGGGTCGGGTCCGCAGGTGCCGGAGCTGGCCGGCGTGCAGCGCGGCCCGCCAGGCGTGGGAGACGAAGGGGCTGCCGTTATCGGTCATCACGCTCTCGATCCGGATCCCCCGGGCTGCGTACCAGGCCACCGCCCGTTCCAGGAAGCCCACCGCCGTCGCCCCGGTCTCATCGCCCAGCACTTCGCTGTAGGCCACCCGCGTCGCATCGTCGATCGCCGCGTAGAGCACCTCCCAGCCAATCCCCGCCATCCGGCGGGCGTGATCGCCATGGATCCGATGGCCGACCCGCCCGATCCGGCCCAGCTTCTTGGTGTCCACGTGCAGCAGCTCGCCCGGCCGCTCCCGCTGGTAGCGCACCACCGGCGGCAGCGGGAAGAGCCGGGGCAGGCGCGCCAGCCCCTGCCGCCGCTGCTCCGTCACCACGGTCGAGAGCGGGAGCCCTAGGGTCGCGGCGATGCGCAAGGAGCTCTGGCGGTGGCGCCGTAACCGGCCGATCTGCCGCCGCTGGGCCCGCGCCAAGCGCCGCGGCATCCGCTGCGGCCGGCTCGAGCGATCCGCCAGCACCCGATCCCCCGCCTGCCACCGCCCGACCCACGCGTACAGCCGCCGCGCACTGACGCCGCTCCCCCGCGCCACGGCCCCCACCGCCTCCCCCTGGAGCACCCGCCGGACGGCCAGGACTCGCCCCGCCGGCGCCATCGTCGCATTCTTATGCACGTTCACTGAGGCCTCCGCTGTGCTGTTGGTGGACATCACACACCCCCAGCTTCGCTCAGCGTGCCTCAGTGAACAACCTCTTTGTCAATCACAGCTAGCGCACGTCCGCGTCGGGGTCGTAGGCCGCGTATTTCCTCTTGGCGCGCTCGGCCGCGAGCCAAGCAGTGAACCCTGATGCGATCAGGCCGCCGGACTGCCGCTGTCCCGCGGCGGCGCGCGTCGCGAGGTGGTTGGCGTACTCGTTCTTGGCGTGACCGGCGTGGCCCCGCACCCATTGCCAGGTCATATCGTGACGCTCCGCCGCGGCCACCAGCTCCTGCCACAGCTCGAGGTTCTCGATGGCTCCGCCCTTGCGGCGCCAACCGCGGGCCCGCCACGCGTCAACCCATTCCCGCATGCCCTGGATCAGGTAGGTCGAGTCCGACGTGAAGCGCACCGAGAGCCGTTGGCCCCTCGCGGTCAGCAACTCCAGTGCAGCGATGGCTGAGCGCAGCGCCATGCGGTTGTTGGTGGTGTCCGGCTCGGCGAGGAAGTAGTCGCGACGTTCCACCTGCTCCGACGCGCCCCGAATCTCGATCAGGCCACCCGCGCCGCCTGGCGTGGGTGGCGCCTGCCCGTTGCCCAGACACGCCTCGTCGGCGTGCACGACGACCTGGCGTGTCGTGGTCGCGCGAGCGTGCGTCCGATGGTCCGTCAACTGGTCAGCGATGGAATGGTGGTCCTGGAGCGCCGCGCGAGGTTGATGGTGGCGCTAACGGCGACGTCCGCACCGGGCCGGCGGTCGAGCCCGGCGAGTGGCGGGGAGAACATCGCGCGGCGAGCCTGCTCAGGTGCCGGCGACGTCGAGCATCAGCCGTCCCAGGGTGGCTCGGCTTCTCCCCGATCGTCAATCTGCTGACCGTGGCGCACGTGCCGGTCGAGACACCGGGGGCAGTAGTACAGGCCCTCGAGGTGGTCGTCCGGCACCAGATCCTCGGTTGCGCCACAATAGACACAAGCAGCGGTCTCAGCCGTCACTTTGATATCGCGCTCGCGTGTCATCTCGGCACCTCCCGACGTGATCGAAGATAGCTCCAGCCATTAGACGCGGCACCTTTCGTGCCCGCCGGTCCTATCCCGATGTCCTCAGTAGGATTTGGTCAGTTGGTGCCGCGGTGGACTTGGACTGAACCGCGGCGTCCGGTGCCGACCGTGCCGATCTCGGCCGCCGCCAACGTCCGGTGAGCGGCGAGGGAGGTGAGAAGGCGCTCGAGCGCATCGGGGTGGACCGCGATCAGGAGGCCGCCAGAGGTCTGGGCGTCGGCGAGCATCAGCCGCTCGATCTCGTCCACGCCGGAATCCCAGCCAGTGAACTCGTTCGCCGCAGTGAGGTTGCGCCGGGTGCCCCCGGCAATGTGCCCCTCCTCGGCGAGCCGCCGGACGCCGACCAGCCACGGCACCGCGTCGGCCCAAATCTCGGCCGCCACGCCGCTCGCCAGCAGCATCGCGCCGAGATGACCGAGCAGTCCGAAGCCGGTGACGTCGGTCGCCGCCCGTGCGCCGGCGCTGGCCGCGGCGGCTGCGGCTCCGTCGTTCAGCGCGGTCATCGTGTCGGTGGCAGCGCGGATGGCGTCGGCGGACGCCGCCCCTTTCTTGATCGCCGTGGCGACAATGCCGGTGCCGATCGGCTTGGTCAGGACGAGCCGGTCACCGGGCCTGGCGGCCGCGTTCGTGGTCATCCGATCCGGGTGGACCTCGCCCACGACCATCAGTCCGTACTTGGGTTCCGGGTCGTCGATGGAGTGGCCGCCCAGGATCCGCGCCCCGGCCCGCGCCACCATCTCCGCGCCGCCACGCAGCACCTCGCCCAAAGCTTCGAGCGGCAGCCGGTCGTGCGGCCAGCCCACCAGGTTGAGGCACCACAGGGGGCGCCCGCCCATGGCGTACACATCGGACAGCGCGTTGGCGGCCGCGATCTGGCCGAAGGTGTACGGGTCGTCCACGATCGGCGTGAAGAAGTCGGTCGTGAGGATGAGCGCGCGGTCGTCCGCGATGCGCACCACGGCCGCGTCGTCCCGGCCGCTGGCGTCTACCAGCACGGCGGGATCGGTCCCCGGAGGGACGGACGGGACGAAGCGCAGGACCTGCGCCAGCTCAGCGGGGCCGAGTTTGCAGGCTCAACCCGCACCGTGGGAGTAGGAAGTGAGTCGGATCCGCTCGTGTGGGCTGACTGGCTGGGTGTCGGCCATGGCGCCGCCTCGTGGGTGAGCTGTTCGACACTGCGTCTTCCCGTGCCCCCGTGCGTCTGTGCGTCTGTGCGTCCGTGCGTCCGTGCGTCCGTGCCCCTGTGCCTCCAGCCTCATGCGTACTCGCGGGCGATCAGCCAGGCGCGGAGCGCGACCAGCGTGCGCTCCTCCGCGTACGGCCCGCTGCCCACGGTCCCCTTCAGGGACTGCATCTTGGCGAGGCGGGGGGCGGCGAGCGCGACGGCTTCCTTGGCCTGCGGCAGCGGCACGGCCGCGAGCGCGTCGACCGCGTGAACGATGTCCAGGTTGCGCCACGACCCGTCCGGCTTCTGGTTCAGCGCCAGGTGCTCGGAGAGGATCGGGAGCTGGCCGCGGAACGGCGGCGGGGCCCACGCGATCGCCGCCAGCGCGCCCACCGTCATCGTCGGGGCCCAGAGCCCGCCCCACGAGTCCCACATCTTGGGAAGCGCCAGCAGGCTTCCGACATGCCGGCGCACCAGGGTCCGCTCCTCCTGGCCACCTCGCAGCACTGTGCGCAGCGCGAAGCACGAGGCGAGGAAACGCGCGCCCTGATCCGACGTCACGGCGGCTCCGGTCGGGAGGGTGAGGCGGCGGATGGTGCGTCCCGACGAGCGGTAGGCGAAGAAGCCGCCGATCGCGTGCTCGCACAGCTTGAGTTCGTGGCGCCGCGGTGTGCACCCTTCGGCGAAGGCGCCGTCCTTCTCCTGGCGGCCGAGGATCCAGGTCACGGGCCGGTGAACGGAGTGGGCGACGCTCGGGGCGCCGAGATCCAACAACTCCCAGGCCAGCCACGCCGTGGCCACGAGGTCGCCACCGACGCTCCCGTCGGGGCGGACGCGCGCCCGTCGGTCCTTCATCAGCGCCTCGGCGAGGCGGTCGTCCTCGGGACGCGGGTTACCGAGCAGCCGCCGCGCCACATACCCTTGGCGCGTCTCGCGGCCCGCGAAGTACGTGGCCGCGCGATCGATGGCGATATGGACGGGATTCATGGGCAGGAAAGCTACGAGGGTGTCAAGAGAGGCACCAAGCGCACAGCGCCCCGGCCAGCAGATATTTCACCAGCCCCGCGATGAAGGGCTTGAGCTCGTTCCCGGCCGGCGTACCTGCCAGGCGCTGCCGCAGCCACCGATCCCCGCCGCTGGCGAGGGCCCCCAGCAGCAGGAAGACCAGCACCCAGCCGCCATGACCGAGGGAGCCGAACCAGAGTGCGGCGAGAAGCGTCAGCACCAACGCCTCGGCCGTGGCCGGCAGCCACGCGATCCGGACGGCCGCGCCCCAGTCCAGTGGGGCGGTGGGTGCGGACGAACCCCTAGCCCCTAGCCCCCAGCCCCTGTCTTCCCACCGCACCGATGCCGTCCCAGTCGCGATGAACACCACGGCGACCAGGCCGAACGTGATCCCGATCGGCGTCAGGCTCACGGTCCCTGCCAGCCGGGGCCGCGCAGCGCGCGGCCGGGGTGCTCTCCGGTGAGATGCCCATCGTCCAGCGTGAGCCGTCCGTTCACCATCACGTAGCGGATGCCGACCGCCGGCTGGTGCGGATCCTCGAAGGTGGCGCGGTCGGCCACGGTGCCGGGATCGAAGACGGCGATGTCGGCGTAGTTGCCCGGCCGCAGAATGCCGCGACCCGCGAGGCCCATCCGCTCGGCGGCGACGCCGGTCATCTTGTGAATCGCGGTTTCGAGCGTCAGAGCGTGCTCCTCGCGCACGTAGCGGCCGAGGATGCGCGGGAACGTGCCGTAGGCGCGCGGATGCACGCGCCGCATGTTGAGGGGGCCGTCGGGCGCGGTGGCGCCGAAGTCGGAGCCGACGCCGACCCACGGCGCCGCGAGGGCGGCCTCGACGTCCTCCTCGCTCATCAAGAAGAATGCGGCGCCGGTGCCCGCGTGATCCGCCACGATGAGGTCGAACAGCACGTCGTAGGGGTCCTTCCCTTCCTGGCGCGCGATGTCCGAGATCCGGCGCCCCTCGAAGCGGCGCAGCGTCGAGTCGAGCACGTCGAGCACCATGACGCCCGACAGCGCTCCGGCGCCGGCGTTCCCGGCCGCGTTCCGGCCTCCGGTGCCCCAGTGGTCCCCCATCGCGCGCTTGAGGCGGGCGCGCGTCGCCGGGTCGCGCAGGCGCGCGATCAGCGAGTCGGGGCCGCCGGCGTGGGCCCACGCGGGAATCGCGGCGTCCAGGCTCGTCGCCGACGCGGTGTACGGGTAGCTGTTGGCTCCGACGCGCCGACCGGCGGCGCGCAGCGCCTCGAACCTCCGCAGGATCGCGCCCATCCGGCCCCAGTTCGCGCGCCCCGCAACCTTGAGGTGCCACACTTCGACCGGCATGTCGGCCCGGCGGCCGATGTCGAACGCCTCGGTGAGGGCCTGGTCGATGCGGTCACCTTCGCTGCGGATGTGGGTGGCGTACAGTCCATGGTAGCGGGCGGCGACACGGGCCAGCGCCACGAGCTCGCCGGTGGTCGCGTAGGTGGCGGGCGCGTACCCCAGCGCCGACGAGACGCCCAGCGCGCCCTGCCGCATGGCGGTGTCGACCAGCGCCTCCATCTGCGCCAGCTCCGGCGCGGTGGGGGCGCGCCGGGCGTCGCCCATGACGTACTTCCGCACCTGGGTCGCGCCCACGAAGGTCGCGATGTTGATCGGCGTGCCGGAGCGCTCGAGGCGGCGGAAGTAGCCGTCGAGGTCGTGCCAATCCACGACGAGTCCCCACGCCGCATCCTGCGCGCTGTCGTCGCGCAGCGTATTGGCGTCGACCGGCGCCGCGGAGAGTCCCTCGCCGGTGATCTCGGTCGTGATGCCCTGCGTCACCTTGCTCACGCCCCGGGGGTCCACCAGGATCGTGGCCTCCGAGTGTCCCAGCATGTCGATGAAGCCGGGCGCCACGACGAGCCCCGATGCGTCGATGGTGCGGCGCGCGGTGTGGCCGCTCAGGTCGCCGATCGCGGCGATCCGATCGCCGGTGATGCCGACGTCGGCCGTCCGGCGGGGCGAGCCCGTGCCGTCGACCACCGTGCCGCCGACGAGCAGGACGTCGTAGTCGGGAGTGCGCTGGGCTCGTGGAGGAACGGCGGCCAGCGCCGCGGCGATGAGCGCCGCGCCCGCGATCACGAGCGGCGCGCGCATCAACTCGTCCAGCCGAAAGTGGCGCGTGCGGCCCTGACCCAGACCCGCGCTTCCGCCGGCGTCGGCCGGCGCGGCGGGGGATCGCCGGGCGCCGCGACGCGGAGGCGGGCGACCAGGCTGTCGGGGTCCTGCCGCGCGAGCGTGGCCACGTCCGTTACGCCGACTTTCGCCAATCGGGTCGCGTTCTCGGTCCCGATGCCCCGCAGGGTGCACAGGCGTGCCGCCTCGATCCAGCGCAGCGCCTGGTCCACGCTGACGTCCGTCTCGCGAGCCAATTCGCTGGCCGGCTCCCGCGCGAGGGTGAAGGGCGATTTCCCCGCCGCGGAGAGGCGGAACGCGACCGACGCCGGCAGGCCTGGCACGCCGATGAGTCGCGGCGTGGTGCTGCTGATGGAGAAACGCTCCATCCCCGCGAGCACGCACACGGCGAAGGCCACCCCGGCCGCCGCCGTCCCGACCTTGCGGCGGAGGCGCACCGGCCGGCTGGACAGCTGCTCGGGCGTGGAGATGCCGAAGCACGCGAGGAGGTGGAACACGGACCAGCATTCGAGGGCGAACACCGGAAAGCCGAGAAAACCGAGCAGCGGCATCTCGAAGAGTTTGAGGTTCTCCAGACCGGGGACCGTGTAGATCCAGCGACTGCGCGCGATCGAGTTGTACAGCTCCCACAGCAACCCGATGCCGGCGCCGCCCACCAGCAGGCGCAGGATGCGTCCCAGCTCACCACGCTCGAGGTCGCCGATCAGCGACCACCGCCGCTCTCGGCGGTAGAGCGCCGGCTCGGCCAGCAGCGTCGTGGCGCCCCAGACCAGCGGGAAGAACCAGCGCGGCCACACCAATGGCAGCACGAGGAACACCATCCCGGCCAGCGACGTGAGACGGAGCCCAGGCACGGTGACGCGCATCGGTCGCGTGGGCACGCTCCGGAACACGTTCCACGCCTCCAGCGTGCGGGCCGCGAGGAAGATGGCCGGGAGCACCGTGGCGAAGGCGAGCGAGATGCCGATCCACCGCTCGGCCCGGTCGGCCGGCACGTTGATGTAGTACCAGTTGTCGAGGCGCCAATTCAGCAACTCGAAGAAGAACCAGAAGACCGCCGACCACGCGAAGAGCGACAGCGCGTGCAGCGGGTTGGCCGTGAATGGGTCGCGCCCTTCGCGGCGCGCGACGAGGGCGGCCATCCCCGCGATGGTCGGGTACCACGCGGCCTGGTACAGCCAGGTCGCGGCGGGTTCGACCCCGCGCAGCGCCAGGCCGATCGCGCTGCCGATCAGGGCGGACGCGGCCGCCACGACGAACGGCGCCTGGCGGGCGTTCATCGGGGCAGGCGCCGGAGCGAACAGGTTCTCGCCAGCGGCATATGGTCAACCTATGAAGCGTGGCGATGGTCGCAAGGCCGGACTACGTTTCCGGCAATGGATCGTCTCGGCTCTTTGCCTCCCCCCGGCAAGCTCGAAGGCACCTTCCTGTGGGACGGCATCATCAACGGGCCGGTGCGCTCGCGCCGGCTCGGCGTCAGCCTCGGGTTGAATCTCATCCCCCTGCACTCCAAGCTGTGCACGTTCGATTGCCCGTACTGCGAGTGCGGCTTCAACACGCCGAAGGCGCCGCATTCCCGCTGGCCGTCGCCGGACCTGGTGGCGGACGCGGTGCGGAAGACCCTCGAGCGGATGAGCGAGCCCCCCGACTGGGTGACCTTCGCGGGCAACGGCGAGCCGACCATGCATCCACGCTTCCCCGTGGTGGTGGCGCGCGTGCTCGAGGTGCGCGACAGCGTCGCGCCCGGGGTGAAAGTCGTCGTGATGTCGAACGGCTTGTCGTCAGGCAAGCCGGCCGTGCGGGAGAGCCTGAATCGCGTGGACGAACGGCTGATGAAGCTCGATCCGGGGCCGGCGCCGCTCGTCAACGGCGTTGCGTACGACCGAAATCGTCTGGTGGAGGACCTTCGCGGTCTGGTGGACGTGACGGTGCAGGCGCTGGTGGTGGAAGGGCCGGGGTACAGCGGCGCATCCGAGCCGGCGGTCGCCGAGTGGCTGGACGCGCTGGCCCGGCTGCAGCCGAAGGCCGTGCAGGTCTACTCAATTGCGCGCCCGCCCGCCGATTCGCGGATCAAGCCCGTCGCGCGCGCGCGGCTCGAAGTGATCGCCGCGCGCGCGAGGCAGGTGCTTGCCGGAACGGTCGAAGTCTTCTAGCGGCGCTTCTTGCCGCGGGGCTTGCGCTTCGGCGCAGCCCGCTTCTTCGCCGCCTTCCGCTTGGCGGGCTTCTTCTTGGCCGTCTTCCGGCGGACCGGCTTCCTGGCCGCCTTCCGCTTGGGTGACACCTTCTTCTTGGCCGCCTTCTTCCGCTTCGGGGCGGCCTTCTTCTTCACCACGGGCTTGGGTGCCGGCTTAGGCGCGGGCATCGGTGCCGGCTTAGGCGCGGGCATCGGTGCCGGCTTGGGCGCGGGCATCGGTGCCGGCTTGGGCGCGGGCATCGGCGCCGGCTTGGGCGCGGGCATCGGCGCCGGCTTGGGTGCAACCGCAGGTGGCGGCGGCGGTGTCCAGGTCGGCGGCGGTGGCTGCGGAGGCATGGATGACGGCGGCTCCCATCCTCCCATTCCCGTCATGTCGTCGAACAGCATGAGCGTACCTCCCAACGGATTTGGCGCTTCTGTCGCTCGGTTGAGCGGCTCTATACATGGCCTGCGAATCTCCACTTCGCAAGCGGTCCGGCGCGGGTCGCGAGGTCCCCGGTACATGCGCTCACGCGTGCGGTCCAGCTCGGTGCTTCTTCCCGCCATCCTCCTCGAAATCCACAAGCCGAGCGGACCTATCGCAATTGAGACCGTGCGGTTCGCCGGAGGGGTGGGTGGCCTGCGGGATGGCTTCGCGACGACCGCGCCCCGATTGCAGCAGCAGCAGGCGAAAATGCTTGACACCCCGGGTCCGGACCCCCTTCTTTGCGCGAGATGAACACCAGGCGATGCGGATGAACACCAAGCGATTGACGGTTCTGGCGGCGACCTGCGTGGCTGCCGCGGCGGCACTCCTCCCTACCGTGGGCGTCGCCCAGCGGCCGCCGGCGGTGGCGTCGGTGGTGATGTCGCCCAACGAGTATCACGTTCAGGTTGGGCAGACGACACAGGTCTTCCCGATAGCCATCGACCGGGCAGGGCGCGCCGTCGCCGAAGTCACGACGTTCACCTACCATTCGGACAAGCCGACCATCGCGACCGTAGACTCCAACGGCACTGTGACCGGGCATGCCGTAGGCACCGCGCTGCTCACTGCGCGCTACCGGAGCGGCCGGACAGTCCATATCAGTGAACCGGCGACCGTCTATGTGTTCGCGGCGAGCGTCGCGCCGCAGCCTCAGGCGCAACCGGCGCCGAATGCCCCGGCGCAGCCTCAGGCGCAACCAGTGCCGAGTGCCCCGGCACAGCCTCCGGCAGCTCGGGGACGTTCGTTGGGGATTGGCTGCGCCGCGATGGCGCGGCAGCCGGCGGGCACCGGAGTGGCAGACGGACTCGTCGTGAGTCCGCAGCGGGTCAAGCTGATCAAGGGCGAGTCCGCTCAGCTGGAGTACCACACGGTCAAGGGCATGGCCGGCGAAGTCGCTGAGCCGGCATGCGTCACGTTCACCGTGGACGCCGGGCGAGTCGCCCAGGTGGATTCGTTCGGCTTGGTTTCGTCGGTGGGCGATACGGGGCACGCCGTGCTGACGGTGACGGTGCCGGGCGCCCGCTGGGCCCCGAAACAGATCGCGGTCGAGGTCAGCGGTGACAGCGTGCAGTTCGCGCAGCGCGCGCTGTCCCTGGCGCCGGGCGTCGTGGACACGCTCGATCTGGTGGTGATGAAGGATCGGCGGCGCCTGGATCCCGCGCATACGTCGTTCCAGTTCCTGACCTCGGACTCCACGAAGGTGCAGGTTTCGCCGGTTGCGCCGATCATCACCGCTGTGGCGCCGGGCATCGCCACCATCAAGGCGACCAGCGGGTTCTTCCCCGATATCGCCACGACGGTCACCGTGCATCCGCCGATCCATCGCGTGATCGGCACTCCGCCCGACACCCTCGTCACGCTCGCGATGCAGGGCACGACCACCATCGGCGCCCGGTTCTACGGGGCCGATACGGCGCCGGTCGAAGGGGTCCCGGTGCACTGGATGCTGCCCGACAGCACCATCGCGCGCCTGGACACTGCGACCATGACGCTGCGCGGCATCAAGATGGGAGACACGCGGATTCGGGTGGCGGCGCGGGCCAGCCGCACCGATTCCATCTACCACAGCTGGCACGTACGGGTGGTGGCAGGCGGTCTCCAAGTTGCGGCGCCGCGATTCGCCCTGCCGTTGGGTGAGCAGCTGCCGCTCGAGGTGCAGTTGCTCGACGATCGTCGCCGGCCCCTCGGCCCCGCGTCGGCACTCACCTGGCGGTCCTCCGCCGACTCGATCGCGCGGGTGACCGACGGGCGCGCGGTTGGCGTCGCGATGGGGCACGCCCAGCTCCAGGCCCGGGCTGCGTGGGACTCGACGGTCACCGCGGATGCGTACGTGGTGGGAGACCTGCTGGTGTCGGCGCAGCGGGGCGGGCGGTGGGACCTCCTCATGGTCCAGCGCGGTGATCCCCCGAAGGTGCGTTCCCTCACCGCGGACAGCGGGCTGAAGCTGCAGGTGGCGTGGTCCCCGGACTGGACGCGGATCGCCTACGTCGCCGCGCCTCCGGGGCCGGAGCTGTTCGATCTGTACGTGGCGAACGTGGACGGAACCGATGGGCACCGCCTCACCCACGACTCGGCGTCGGTGCACTCGCCGGCCTTCGTGGGCCCGGTGGGCGACCAGATCGTGTTCGAGGCCGGCCGGAGCGGAAAGACGCAGCTGTACATCATCAACCGGGACGGGACAGGGCGGCGCCAGCTCACCACGGGCGCCAATCCGAACACGCAGCCGGTGGTGTCGCCCGACGGCAAGAGGCTGCTGTACGTCTCGTTGCGGGATCGCAATTACAACATCTACCAGATGAACCTCGATGGCACGGGCGCGGAGCAGCATCTGACGACGGGGCGCGTCGAGGATTCACCCGAGTACGCGCCGGATGGGAAATCGTTCTACTATCTGCGGCTCGAGAGCGGCAACCCGCCCGGCAAGCGGGTGTACAGTCAGGATCTCACGACCGGGGTGGCGACGCCCCTTACGCCGGCCGGTTTGTTCGTCCAGGCCTACAGCGTCAGCGCGGACGGCCGCACGCTGGCGCTGGCGGTCGTGCCGGCGGACCAGACCCACGACGTTCCACACGTCGAGCTCTTCGAGCGGGTGACGGGCGCGCGGACGCCGTTGGGGCTGACGGGCGCGGACCGGATAGGCGGGCCGGCGTTCCGGCCCGCGGCACCGCAAGCGCCGCCGGCGCAGCACTAGCGCCGGCCGGCTCCTGGATCGTCGGAAGATAGCCGCGGCTGTCGCGGCTATCTTCGTTTTGCACCCCTTCGTAGATTTTGCGCCATGCTTGCCGTGACTACCCGCTCGCAGGGCGGCCCCGAGGTCCTCAGCGTCGAGGACGTGCCTCGGCCAGCGGTCGCGGCACCGGACGACGTGATAGTCTCCCTCAAGGCCGCCGCGCTGAACCATCTCGACCTCTTCGTGCTGCGCGGTCTGCCGGGGCTCCCGCCCGCGTTCCCGCACGTCCTGGGCGCCGATGGGGCCGGGGTCGTCGAGGCCGTCGGAGCCGCCGTGACGCGCGTCAAGCCGGGCGATCGGGTGCTGTTGAACCCCGGTGTCTCATGCCAGACCTGCGAGTTCTGCCTGGCCGGGGAGCAGTCGCTGTGCACGACGTACCGGCTCCTCGGCGAGCACCTCCCTGGGACCTTCGCGGAGGCGGTACGGGTTCCCCAGTGGAACGCCGTGCCCGTGCCGGAGACGGTGTCGTGGGCCGACGCCGCGGCGTTCCCGCTGGTGCACCTCACGGCATGGCGGATGGTGGTGACCCGCGCGGCCACGAAGCCGGGCGAGGCGGTGCTGATCTGGGGCATCGGCGGCGGCGTGGCGCTCGCCGCGCTGCGGATCGCGAAGCTCCTGGGCGCGACGGTGATCGTGACGTCGTCGAGCGACGCCAAGCTCGAGCGGGCGCGAGCACTCGGGGCCGACATCGCGCTGAACCACGCGTCGAGCGACGTGCCGAAGGAGCTGCGGCGGTTGCTGGGCGGCCGCGGTGCCGACGTGGTGCTCGACTCGGTCGGCGAGGCGACGTGGGAGAAGAGCCTGCGCGCCCTCGCGCCCGGCGGCCGGCTGGTGACCTGCGGGGCCACGACGGGGCCGAGGGTGACGACCGACCTGCGCCGCATGTTCTGGTATCATTACACACTGATGGGCTCGACGATGGGCAACGCGCGGGAGTTCGCCGAAGTCGTGCGCCTGCTCGGGAGCGGGGCGCTGCGACCGGTGGTGGACAGCGTGGTCCCGATCCGTGACGCGCGCCGCGCCTTCGAGCGGCTGGCGGCGGGCGAGCACTTCGGCAAGCTCGTGCTGGAGATCGCGGCGTAGCGCCGCGGGAGGCGTTCGGTGGACGTGTTCGATCGGCTGCGGGACGGGCTGACGCAGATCGGCCGGCTGCTGCCGGGCCTGGTTCTGGCGGTGGTCATCCTGGGAGCGGGGTTCTTCGTCGCGCGCCTGGTGGAGCGCGTCGTGGACGGCTTCCTCGTCCGCGTGCAGTTCGACCGGTCGGCGGCGCGCTGGGGCGTCACCGAGGCGGTGGAGCGCACCGGCTCGCGGCTCGATCCCGCCCGCGCCGTCGGGAAACTGCTGTTCTGGGTGGTGATGCTGATCGTGATCCTGCTCGCGGCGTCGGCCCTCGGCGTGCAGAACATCAACGACGTCTTCAACAATCTGGTCGGCTACATCCCCAACGTGTTCGCGGCGATCATCGTGATCGTCCTCGGCCTGGTGCTCGGCGAGTTCGTGCGGGCGCTGATCCTCGCCTCGGCCGGAGCCGTCGAAGGCGTCCCCACGCTGGCCACGGTCGCCAAGGCGATGATCATCATCATCTCCGTGTTCATGGCGCTGCAGCAGATCGGCGTCGCCGCCGACATCGTCACCACCGCGTTCACGCTGATCCTGGGCGCCGGGGCCCTGGCGGTGGCCCTCGCCTTCGGCCTCGGCAACAGCGGCCTTGCCGGGGAGGTCACCCGCCGTTGGTATGACGCCGGGCGCGCGAGGGCCTCGCGGGCCGCGTCGGCGTCCGGGGAGTCGGCTGACTCGACCGCCGGAGCGCACCACCAGAAGGCTGCGGCGAAGGAGCCACCGCCCACGCCGCCGCTGGCCGTCCAGCAGGAGCTTGAGATCGGCGCGAAGGCCCCGCCAGGCCCCGCGGGACCCCGCGCGTAGCTGGCCATTTCCGGCCGCCGGCCGGCCATCCGGAAGGAGGGGGTCAAGATTGATTTAACTCGATATTCCGTCTATATTTAGCAGTCCTTACCCGAACGGTCATGACCGCTCCAAATCAGCGCGAACGTATCCTCCCCAGACTGATCGAAGATGAGATGCGCGAGTCGTTCATCGACTACTCGATGAGCGTCATCGTGCAGCGTGCTCTTCCCGACGTCCGGGACGGCCTGAAGCCGGTGCATCGGCGCATTCTGTACGCGATGAACGAGCTGGGCCTGTTGCCCAATCGCTCGTACAAGAAGAGCGCCACGGTGGTCGGCGATGTGCTGGGCAAGTACCACCCGCACGGCGACGTCGCGGTGTACGACTCGCTGGTCCGGATGGTCCAGGACTTCTCGCTCCGCTACCCGCTGGTGGACGGCCAGGGGAACTTCGGCTCGGTGGACGGCGACCCCGCGGCGGCCTACCGCTACACCGAGGCGCGGCTGACGCGCATCGCGCTCGCGATGCTCGAGGACATCGAGAAGAACACCGTCGACTTCGTCCCCAACTATGACGACCGGCTGAAGGAGCCGACGGTGCTCCCGTCTCGACTCCCCAACCTCCTGGTCAACGGCTCGGCGGGGATCGCGGTGGGGATGGCGACCAACATCCCGCCGCACAATCTGCGCGAGGTGGTGGCGGCCGCCACGCACCTGGTGGACCACCCCGACGCGTCGGTGGCGGAGCTGCGCAAGCACATCTCGGGGCCGGATTTCCCCACCGGCGGCATCGTGTACGGCCGAGAAGGGATCGCCGACTGCTACGAGCAGGGCCGTGGCCGCATCGTGGTGCGCGCGCGGGCCCAGGTGGAGGAAAAGGAGTCGAGCGGCCGGTCGCAGATCGTCGTGACCGAAATCCCCTACATGGTCAACAAGGCGCGCCTGCTCGAGCAGATCTCGGAGTCGGTGCGCGAGAAGCGGATCGAGGGCATCTCGGACCTCCGGGACGAATCGGACCGCGACGGCATGCGGGTGGTGATCGAGCTGAAGCGCGACGCCGTGCCGATGGTGGTCCTGAACAACCTGTTCAAGCACACCCAGATGCAGACCACCTTCGGCGCCATCATGCTGGCGCTGGTGGACGGCGAGCCGAAGGTGATGAACCTGAAGGAGCTGCTCCAGCATTTCGTGGAGCACCGTCACGAGGTCATCACCCGGCGAACCAAGTTCGACCTGGAGAAGGCGGAGGAGCGCCAGCACATCCTGGAGGGCCTCAAGATCGCGGTCGAGAACATCGACGCCGTGATCAAGATCATCCGGGGCTCCAAGACCACCGAGGAAGCGGACCAGAAGCTGCGCGCGCGCTTCAAGCTGTCGGAGCGGCAGAGCAAGGCGATCCTCGACATGCGGCTCGCCAAGCTGACGGGGCTGGAGATCGAGAAGCTGGAGGCGGAGCTCAAGGAGGTGCGGGCGCTGGTGGCGGAGCTGAAGAGCATCCTGGCCTCCAGGCCCAAGCGCCTCGCGATCCTCAAGGGCGAGCTGGAAACGCTGGCCAAGGATTTCGGCGACGAGCGGCGGACGGAGGTGGTGGCGGACCAGGGCAACTTCTCGGTGGAGGACCTGGTGGCCGAGGAGGACATGGTCATCACCATCTCGCACACCGGGTACATCAAGCGCATCCCGGTCTCGACCTACCGGCGCCAGCGGCGCGGCGGGCGCGGCCTCAACGGGATGGGCACCAAGGAAGACGACTGGGTCGAGCACCTGTTCATCGCGTCGACCCACGATTACGTGATGTTCTTCACCTTGAACGGCCAGGTGTACTGGCTCAAGGTGTACGACATCCCCCAGGGCGGGCGGGCGGCCCGCGGCAAGCCGATCGTGAATTGCATCGCGATCAAGCCGGACGAGCAGATCGCGGCCCTCACGCCGGTGCGCGAGTTCGCCGACGACCGGTATCTGATGTTCGCCACCCGCGGCGGCACGGTGAAGAAGACCGTGCTCTCGGCGTACGGGAACGTGCGCGCCACCGGGATCAACGCCATCAACATCGAGTCGGGTGACGAGCTGATCGACGTGCAGGTCACCGACGGCACCAACGACATCGCGCTCGCCACCCGTCACGGAATGAGCATCCGGTTCCAGGAGAAGGACGTGCGGGAGATGGGCCGCGCCACCACCGGCGTGCGCGGCATCGAGCTGGAGCAGGGCGACGCGGTGATCGGCATGGTCATCGTCAAGCGCGAGGCGACCCTGCTCGTCGTGGCCGAGCACGGGCTGGGGAAGCGTTCGGAGCTGGCCGACTACCGGATACAGCACCGCGGCGGCAAGGGAATCATCACCCTCAAGCGGACCGAGAAGACCGGCGACGTCGTGGCCCTCAAAGAGGTGATCCCGGACGACGAGCTGATGGTCATCACCCGGCACGGCGTAATCATCCGCCTGCCGGTCAACGACATCAGCGTCATCGGGCGCAACACCCAGGGCGTCAAGGTGATCAACCTCGACGACGGCGACGTCGTGGTGGACGTGGCGCGGGTGGTCAAGGAAGAAGAGGGCGGGGAGGAAGAACCGACGGGCGACGTGGAGCCCGTGGGAGAAGGAGCCACGCAGGGCTGAGAGTGCAGGGCGGTTGCGAGACGCTGAGTTGCGAGTGGTTACGAGGCGTCAGACTCCAGACTTCAGAACCAGCGCGCCCGGGACATCTCCCGGGCGCGCGGCGTTCCAACCCCCGGGCAGTCTCGGCTGTCCAATCCTGTAGTTGCATCCACCCGGGGGACCCCAATGCCGTGCCGCACAACTCTGCGCGCGATCGCTCCCGTTGTACTCCTCCTTGGCACAGCTACGTCCAGCCTGCTGGCCCAGCATGCCCGCAGCGCCGAATGGCTCGACCGTTGCCGGAACGGCGACGAGGGCGGCGACGCCCGGGCTCACTACTGCGAGGTACGGGACACCGGCTTCAAAGCCGGCGGCGCCATCACGGTGGACCCGGGCAGCAACGGCGCGATCCGCGTGACCGGGTGGGACCGGGACAGCGTCGCCGTGACGGCCAAGATCCAGGCCCAGGCCGAAAGCGACGCGGACGCGCGCGCTCTGGCGCAGCAGATCCGCATCGTGACCTCCGGCGGGACCATCCGCGCCGATGGGCCCGCCACGAGGCATCGGGTGTCGTGGAGCGTCAGCTTCGACGTGTCGGTCCCGCGCCGCACCGACCTGACAGCCCGGACCGTCAACGGCCCGATTTCAGTGGAGGGCGTGACCGGGAGAATGGACCTGACCGCGGAGAACGGGCCGGTCCACCTCGAGGCGGTGGGCGGCGACGTCCATGCGCGGACCGTCAACGGGCCGCTGGTCGTGACCCTCGAGGGCGACAAGTGGGATGGAACCGGGCTCGACAGCGAGACCCACAATGGTCCAGTCGTGCTCACGATCCCGGCCGGTTACTCGGCGCACCTGGAGACGGGTACGGTGAACGGGCCGATGAGCATCGACTTCCCGATCACGGTGCAGGGCCGGTTCAGCGGCCACGACATCGAAACCGACCTCGGCAGCGGCGGCCCGACCATCCGTGCCGTGACGACCAACGGGCCGGTGACGGTGCGGCGGCGCTGACGGCGCGGCGCCGCCGGGACCCGGCGCTTTGCGCTGACCCGATTCCGGGATAGGATTCGCCATCGCCCTTGCTGCCGGGCGGTGGCGTTTTCCTTTCCCCGGGGTTCGGGAGGCGTTGGCGGATGGCCAAGCAGCCGCTCGTGGTGCTGAAGTTCGGCGGCTCGGTGCTCGGTACCGCACGCGACTACGCGGCGGCGGTCGCGGACGTCAAGCGCCACCTGCGCCGCGGCGAGCGCGTGCTGGCCGTGGTCTCGGCGCTGAAGGGTGCCACCGACAGCCTCCTCGCGGACGCGCGCTACTTCGGTCCTGCGCCCGAGCCGGCGGCCACCGCGTCGCTGCTCGCGACGGGCGAGGCGGCCTCGGCGGCGAGGCTCGCCCTGGCCCTGAACGCGGCCGGCGTCGCAGCCGCGCTCCTCGAGCCGGCCGCCATCGGACTCACCACCAAGGGGCCGCTCCTCGACGCCGACCCGGTCGCCGTGGACGACGAAGCGCTGCGCCACGCGCTCGAGCAGTCGGGCGCGGCCGTCGTCCCGGGGTTCTTCGGGCGCGACACGTCGGGCGGGTACGCGCTGTTCGGCCGGGGCGGCACGGACCTGACGGCGCTCTTCCTCGCGCATCGCCTGGGCGCCCGGACGTGCCGCCTCCTCAAGAACGTGGACGGGGTGTACGAGCACGATCCCGCGCAGAGCAGCCGCAAGCCGCGGCGCTACGAGGTGATCTCGTGGGACGACGCCCTCAAGCTCGGCTCCAGGGTCATCCAGCCGAAGGCGCTGCACTTCGCGCGGCGCGAACGCGTGGAGTTCGACGTCGCCGCCGTCGGCTCGCTGCGTGGCACGCGGGTGGGCGCGGGCCCGACCTGCTGGGCCGGCGCGCGCGGCGCGAAGCGCGTGGCCGCGAAGGAGAAGGCGGTGAAACGGAGCGGGAAGCAGACCACCGCCGATATGGATGTCTTCGCGCTCGCCCGCTCCCTCGTGGACGTTCCATCCGTGAGCGGCGACGAGGGGGAGATTGCGGCGTTCCTGGCGTCGTACCTCGAGCGGCGGGGCTACCGCGTGGAGCTGCAGGAGGCGGCGCCCGGCCGCTCGAACCTGATCGCGCGAACCGGGACGGGGCCGCGCGTCGTCTTCGCTTCCCACCTCGACACGGTCCCCCCGTTCGTGCCCTCCTCGGAGGACGCCGACTTCCTGTACGGCCGCGGCGCGTGCGATGCGAAGGGCATCGTCGCCGCGCAGATCACGGCCGCCGAACGGCTGCGGGCGGAGGGGCACCAGGGGATCGGGCTGCTGTACGTGGTGGACGAGGAGGCGGGGAGCCTCGGCGCCAAGGTCGCCAACGGCCACGCCGCGGCGGGGAGCGTGCGCTACGTGGTCGTCGGCGAACCGACCGACAACCGTCTCGCCAGGGGGTGCATGGGCTCGCTCCGGCTGTCGCTGGCGACCGCGGGCATCGCGGCGCATTCGGCCTACCCGGAGCGCGGCAGCTCGGCCATCCTCGCGCTGCTCGACGTGCTGGCCGACGTCCGCGGGGTCGAGTGGCCCGCCGATCCGTTCTTCGGCGTCACCACCTGCAACATCGGGACGGTCGCGGGGGGGACGCGGGCGAACGTGGTGCCGGCCGAGGCGCGCGCGGGGCTGCACTTCCGCGTCGCCGTGCCCTCGGAGGTCGTGCGGCGGAAGCTGGAGCAGGTGGTGCGGGGCCGCGCCTCGATCGAGGTGCACACCGTTACCGAGCCGGTGCGCCTCACGGAGTTGCCCGACTTCGAGACCTGCGTGGTGCGCTACACCACCGACGCGCCCCACCTTTCGCGGTGGGGATCGGCCCTCGTCTTCGGCCCCGGCTCGATCCTCGAGGCGCACACGGACCACGAGAAGGTGCCCAAGGCGGAGCTGTCCGCGGCCGTGGACGCGTTCGTCCGGCTCGGGCGCACGCTCCTCGAGAAGAGCGGCGCGAAGAACAGCGGAGGGAAGAAATGAGGCTGGCGCTCTTCGGACACGGAGGCATGGGGAGCCTGGTCGAGGCTCGCGCGAAGGACGGCGGGCACCAGATCGCCGTGATCTTCACCGACCAGGACGCGGCTCGTCCGCCGGAGGAGATCGCGCGCGCGCTCGCAGGGGCCGACGTCGCGGTGGACTTCTCCGTCGGCGCGGCCGTTCCGGACCACGTCGCCGCGTGCGTGCAGGCCGGCGTGCCGCTGGTTGAGGGCACCACGGGATGGCAGGCCCAGTTCGCCGAGCTGCGCGGCGTGGTGGAACGCGGCAGGGGCGCGCTGGTCTACGGCGCGAACTTCTCCATCGGCGTCAACCTCTTCTACCGCATCGTGGCGGCGGCGGCGGCGCAGTACGCGCGCGATCCGGCCTACGCGCCCTTCCTGGAGGAGGCGCACCACGCCCGCAAGAAGGACGCACCGTCCGGCACCGCGTTGAAGCTCCGCGATATCGTGGCCGGCCCGTACGGCGGGCGCGAGATTCCGGTCGCCAGCACCAGGGCGGGCCACATTCCGGGCACGCACCGCGTCGGGTTCGACGGGCCCGCGGACCAGATCACCTTGACACACACCGCCCGGTCTCGCGAGGGCTTCGCGGCGGGCGCGCTGCTCGCTGCGCAGTGGATCGCCGGCGGGAAGCGAAGCGGCGTCTTCGAGTTCGCCGAGGTCCTGGATGAGATCCTCGGCGCGGGGAACGAGAGGGCACGATGACGATGGTGCTGGAGTGGATGCGGGGCTGCGCGACGGCCCTGGTCACGCCCTTCACGGCGACCGGGGCGGTGGACAAGCCGCGGATGCGCTCCCTGGTGGAGCGCCAGATCGCGGGCGGCGTGAAGCTGCTCGTGCCGTGCGGCACCACGGGCGAGCGCGCGACGATGAGCGACGAGGAGGGGAAGCGCGTCATCGCGGCCACGGTCGCGGTGGCGAAGGGGCGCGCCCGTGTGATCGCGGGCGCCGGGAGCAACAATACCGCGCACGCCATCGAACAGGCGAAGGAAGCCAGGGCCCTCGGCGCCGATGGCGTCCTGATCGTCGCGCCGTACTACAACAAGCCCACGCAGGAGGGGTTGCTCGCCCACTTCCGGGCCGTGGCCGAGGCGGTCGCGCCGCTCCCGGTGGTGATGTACAACGTGCCGGGGCGCACCGGGTCCAATATCGCGGCGGCGACGACCTTGAAGCTCGCACGCGAGGTTCCGAACATCGTGGCCATCAAGGAAGCGTCCGGCGACATGGCGCAGATCATGGCCATCCTGCGCGACCGGCCGGCGGGCTTCCGCGTCCTCTCGGGTGACGATGCCGTGACCCTGCCGCTGATGGCCCTCGGCGCCGACGGCATCGTGTCCGTGGTGTCGAACGAGGTGCCCGACCTGATGGCACAGCTGGCCGACCTGGCGCTGGCTGGCCGGTGGGACGACGCCCGCGCCCTGCACTTCCGCCTGTTGCCGCTGATGGAGGTGAACTTCGTAGAGTCGAGCCCCGGCCCCGTAAAGGCGGCGATGGCGATGATGGGCCTCCTCGAGGAGCAGTTCCGGCTGCCGCTGGTGCCGGTCAAGGAGGCGAGCCGAGCGCGGGTGCGCGAAGTACTCAACGGGTTGGCGCTGCTCTCCCCGAGGTCGCATGCCGCTGCGTGAGCGCGTCGAAGCTCTGCTGGCGACGGAGCCGGCGACGCTCGGTCCCGCCGAGCGCGCGCTGTTCGAGGAGTTCCGCGGCGCGCTGGGCCGTGGGGAGGTGCGGGCGGCGGAGCCGGTGGAGGGCGGGTGGCGGGTGAACGCGTGGGTCAAACGCGCGATTCTGTTCGGGTTCCGGATGGGGACGCTGGTCGAGATGTCGGAGGGACGGACGCTGCGTTTCTTCGACAAGGACACCTGGCCGGTGAAACCGCTCGTGGTGGCGGACGGCGTGCGGGTCGTGCCCGGCGGGTCCGCGATTCGTGACGGCGCGTACGTGGCGCCCGGCGTGGTGTGCGTGCCGCCGATGTACGTCAACGTCGGCGCGTACGTAGACGAGGGGACCATGATCGACAGCCACGCGCTGGTCGGCTCCTGCGCGCAGATCGGCAAGCGGGTGCACCTGTCGGCCGCGGCCCAGATCGGCGGCGTGCTGGAGCCCGCCGGCGCGCTGCCGGTGATCGTCGAGGACGACGTGCTGGTGGGCGGCGGATGCGGCGTGTACGAGGGCGCCATCGTGCGCCGCGGGGCGGTGCTCGCGGCCGGCACGATCCTCACCGGCTCGACCCCGGTGTACGATCTGGTGCGCGGCGAGATCTACCGGCGTTCCGAGGCCGCGCCGCTCGAGATCCCGGCCGGCGCGGTGGTCGTGCCGGGTTCGCGTCCGGCGGCTGGCGAGCGGGCGGCGGCGTGGGGCGTGTCGCTGTACGCGCCGGTGATCGTGAAGTACCGCGACGCGAAGACGTCCGCCGCCACGGCGCTGGAGGAGGCCTTACGGTGAAGATCCCGGTTGGGGTCCTCGGCGCGACGGGGGCAGTAGGGCAGCGCTTTGTCCAGCTCCTGGCAGGCCATCCGTGGTTTGACCTGGTCGCCGTCGCGGCGTCCGAGCGCTCGGCCGGCAAGAGCTACGGAGAGGCGTGTTCCTGGAGGCTCGATATCCCCATGCCCGCGGCGGCACGGGCGCTCGTGGTGCAGCCGGCGGAGCCGGGCCTCAAGTGCGACGTGGTGTTCTCGGCCCTCGACGCGGCGGTCGCGGGCCCCGTCGAGGAGTCGTTTGCCGCGGCTGGCTACGCAGTCTTGAGCAACGCGCGCAATCACCGGATGGCCGACGACGTCCCGCTGCTCGTGCCGGAGGTCAACCCCGACCACACCGTGCTGGTCGAAGTGCAGCGGCGGCGCCGCGGCTGGCGCGGGTTCATCGCCACCAACCCCAACTGCTCGACCGCGACGCTGGTCCTCGCCCTGGCGCCGCTCGAGCGGCGGTTCGGCCTCAAAGCCGTGGTGGTCACCACGCTCCAGGCCATCTCCGGCGCCGGCTATCCGGGCCTCCCGTCGCTCGACATCCTGGGCAACGTGATTCCGTTCATCGCGGGCGAGGAAGAGAAGATCGAGCGGGAGACGAAGAAGATCCTCGGCCAGCTGACGGGCGAGGAGGTGGCGCCGCACCGGCTGACGGTGAGCGCGCAGACCACGCGCGTGCCGGTGGTGGATGGCCACACGGCCGCGGTCTTCGTCACTCTCGGATCCGACCCCGGCCTCGAGTCGGTGCGCGAGGCGTTCCGCACCTATCGCAGCGTGCCGCAGGAGCGCGGATTGCCGAGCGCGCCCGCCCACCCGACCGTCCTGATGGATCAGGAGGACCGCCCCCAACCGCGCCTCGACGTGAACCTCGAGCGGGGGATGGCCTCCGTGGTGGGGCGGGTGCGGCGCTGCGAGCTGATGGGCTACAAGTTCATCGTCCTCGGCCACAACACGATTCGCGGCGCGGCGGGCGCCGCGCTCCTCAACGCCGAGCTCCTGCACTCGCAAGGGCTGCTCCCCGGCGCGTGAACCGCCCGCTCGTTCTGGGAGGCGTGCTGGCGTACTCCCTGCTGGTCGGGGCGCTGCGCTACTTCCAGGTGATCGGGACGACCGGCACGATCGTGTTGTTCGCGATCATGGTGGTGGACCTGGTGGCTACGCACTGGCTGTTGCGCCGGGTGGCGCGGAGGCGCTGAGCGCGCGGTGCGCGTGACCTTGCCGCTACCCCATTGGCGCCGTAGCTTGCGCCCTTCCATGGAGTCGTCGCCCGCGTGACGGTCGCATCGCCCGCCGAGTTCGTCACTCTCGAAGCGATTCGCGAGGCCGCGCAGCACTTGCGCGGCGTCGCCGTACGTACGCCGCTCCTGCCATCCGACGACCTCGCGGAGCGGCTCGGCGTGCCGGTGTTCGTGAAGCCCGAGAGCCTGCAGCGCGTGGGGGCCTTCAAGCTGCGGGGCGCGTTCACCCTGGTCCGCCAACTGGCGGAGGGCGGGGCGAAGGGCGTAATCACGTACTCGTCGGGGAATCACGGTCAGGCCGTGGCGTATGTGGCGAGGCGGTTCGGCCTGCGCGCGGTGATCGTGATGCCCGAGACCGTCGCGGAGCCCAAGCGGCGCGGCGTGGAACGCCTGGGGGGCGAAGTGGTGCTGGCGGGCCGCACGTCGCAGGACCGGTACGCCCGCGCCGTGGAAATCGCGCAACGCGAGCGGCTCGCGATCGTGCCGCCGTTCGATCATCCGGCCATCATCGCCGGGCAGGGAACGGCGGGACTCGAGCTGGTCGAGGATTGTCCCGACGTGCGCACGGTCGCCGTTCCCGTCGGTGGAGGCGGGTTGGCGGCCGGAGTGGCAACCGCCGTCAAGGCGCTTCAGCCGGAGGCCAGGGTGGTCACGGTCGAGCCCGAGGGCGCGCCGACGTACGAGCGGGCGAGGGCCGCCGGCGAGCCGGTCACGCTCGAACGAACCGGCAGCGTCGCGGACGGGCTGCTGCCCCTGCGGATCGGGGCGCTGACCTTCGCGCACCTGGCGCGCTGCGGCGCGCAGGCCTGTCTCGTCTCGGACGCCCAGATCGTGCAGGCGGTGCGCTACGCGCTGGATCGACTGAAGCTGGTGGTCGAGCCCTCGGGGGCGGCGACGCTGGCGTGGCTCCTGGGGCAGCGGGCGGGCTCCGTGGCGGGACCCGTGGTCGCGGTGCTGTCTGGCGGGAACATCGAGTGGGAGGGGCTGCAATCTCTCCTGGCGGGGAAGGCGTGACGGCGGCCGGCCAGCTCGCTGGCGCCAAAGTGCTCGTGGCGGACGACGATGCTGCCCTGGTGGGCACCCTGACCTGGATTCTCAAGGAGCAGGGGTATCAGGTGGTGGCCGTTCCCGACGGTCACAACCTGCTCGAGCGGCTGAGCGAGGAGCGCCCGGACCTGGTGCTGCTCGACATCATGATGCCCAAGGTGGACGGGCTGCAGCTCCTGGAGCGGATCCGCAGCGACCCGCGGTGGCACGACCTCCCGGTCCTGATGATCTCCTCGATGGACCCGGAGGACGGGACGGCCAAGTCCCTCGGGTTGGGCGCGTCGGACTTCGTGGCCAAGCCGTTCCGGGTGAAGGAGCTGCTGGCGCGGGTGGAGTCACAACTCAAGCGCGGTCGCGAGCTGCGGACAGCGCGTGAGGAGTCGCGCGCGCGGGGCGCCATCGCCGACATCCTCCACGAGCTGACCGATTCGCTCAAGCCCGACGAGATCTACCACATCCTGGCGCGCCGGGTTGCGCGGGCCCTCAATATCTCGCGCTGCTCGCTGGTGCTGGCCAAGCCGGGCGATGTGTACGGGACGGTGGTGGCCGCGTACGAGAACCCGATGCTGCGGAACCTCCAGATCGAGTTGGTCCGGTATCCCGAGATGCTCAAGGCGCTCGAGACCGACCAGCCGGTGATCATCGGCGACGTGTCGAGCGATCCACTGTTCGTCGAGGTGCGCGCGACGTGGGTGAAGAGCGGCATCCCGGTCCCGACCCAGTCGGTGATCGCGCTGCCGTTCCGGATGCGCGAGGAGCAATGCGGCGTGCTGTATCTGCGCACCGTGCAGGGGGAGGCGCCGTTGGGCCGCGATGACGCGCAGTTCGCGGACACGGTGATCAACGCTGCAGTGGCGGCCATCGAGAAGGCGCACGACTTCGAAACGGTCGTGTCCGACAAGGAGCGCCTCGAGTTCCTCGCCGCGACCGACGCGCTGACGGGCTGCATGAACCGCCGGGCACTGCTCGAGGCGGTGGAGCACGAGGTGGACCGGGCGCGGCGCTATAACCTGGTGCTGGCGCTGTTGATGATCGACCTGGATCACTTCAAGCGCATCAACGACACCCTGGGTCACGTGGTGGGCGACACCGTGCTGCGCCAGCTCGGGGAGCTGCTGCGGCGGGACGCGCGGTCGGTGGACGCCGTGGCCCGCTACGGGGGCGAGGAATTCGTGATCCTGCTGCCCGAGACGGCGGCCCACGGTGCGACGATTTTCGCAGACCGGATGCGGCAGCGCATCGCTAACTTCTCCTTCGGGGAGCCAACGCATCCGGTCCGGATCACGGTTTCGGTTGGCGTGGCCTGTTTTCCCGATCCGGCAGTGACTACGCCGGAAACCTTCATCGCTCTGGCCGACGCGGCGCTGTATCGCGCCAAGGCGGACGGCCGCAACGTGGTGCGACAGTGAGCCAACGACGTTGTCCCAAGTGCCACACCGTCTATGCGGGTGACGCGCGATTCTGTCCGCAGGACGGCACCCAGCTGGTGGACGTGGCCGCTCCGGCGCCGGCGGCCGCCGCGGCCGGCTCCACCCAGGTGCGCCAGGCCGTGAAACCCAAGCCGATGGGCGCCGACCCGGCGAAGACGCTGCGCAACCAGATTCTGGACCAGCGCTACCAGGTGGTGCGGAAGCTCGGTGAGGGCGGGATGTCGTTCGTGTACGAGGCGAAGGACATCTCGAGCGGCGAGTCGGTCGCCGTGAAGATCATGACGCCCAAGCTGGCGCAGGATAAGACCGCAGCCGAGCGCCTGCGGCGCGAGGCCGGCCTGGCGATGCGGCTCGACCACCCCAACATCTGCCGCATCATGCGGCTCGGCGAGACCGAGGATGGGCTGATCTACCTGGTGATGCCGCTGCTCAAGGGCGAGCTGCTCTCGGACAAGGAGGTCCGCGAGGGGCCCATCTCCCTCGAGGTGGGTGTCCCGATCATGCGGCAGGTGTGCGATGCGCTGGAGGTCGCGCACCAGCAGCAGATCATCCACCGCGACCTGAAGCCGGAGAACATCTTCATTTGCCCTACCCCGGAGGGCGGGATCAGCGCGGTGGTCACCGACTTCGGGCTGGCCAAGGAGAAGCGGGCCGAGCCGGGGATCGCCAAGCTCACGGCGACCGGCATCATCCTCGGCACGCCCGAGTTCATGAGCCCTGAGCAGATCCGCGGCAAGCCGCTCGACGGCCGCTCCGACATCTACGCATTGGGCCTGGTGGCCTTCGAGATGTTCACGGGCAAGCTGCCGTTCGAGGGGAAGACGGCACAGGACATGATGATCGCCAGGCTCCGGGGGCAGCCGTTGCCGCTGCGCAAGGCGCGCGCGGACCTCGAGTTCACGGCGCAGTTCGAAAAGGCTCTGATGAAGGCGATCGAAGGCGATCCGGCCGCCCGCTACCAATCCGCCGCCGAGTTCGGGCGCGCGCTCGAGGAGGCGGCCGGTAGCAGCGGTGGCGGCATGATGGGGAAGCTCAAGAAGCTGTTCTAGGCGCGGTCCCGGGGGGCGCTCCAATCCGGCGCCCCCTTACACCCTACACCCTACACCCTTCTTTGAAACGCTATCCCGCCTTCGACCCGCCCGAGTACGTCTCCTGGTCCGGCGATCCGGAGTTGGTGGCCGCGTTCGCCGAAACGCTGCGCCGGGACCCGGACCGGCGCCGGGTGGTCGAGTCGCTCGACGAGGCTGCGCTGCTCGGGCTGTACGCCGGGCTGCTGCGTACGCGGCTCCAGGACATCGTCCTGAAGCGCTGGGTCCGGACCGGCGTCATCTCCAAGGCATGGCTGGGAACGGGTGAAGAGGCCATGACCGTGGGCCCGGTGCACGCGCTGGACCGCTCGCGCGACGTCGTGGTCCCGATGATCCGCAACGCCGGGGCGTGCGCCGAGATGGGCATGCCGATGGCCGACAACCTGCGCACCTACCTCGGCACCGGCGACAGCCCCAGCCGCGGGCGCGACCTGCACGCCGGCTCGCTCGCGCACCACGTGCTTCAGCCCATCTCCCACGTGGGCGACGTCGTGCCCGTGGTGGCCGGGATGGCGCTGGTGAGCCGGATCCGCGGCGACGGCTTCGTGGTGCTCACCTGGATCGGCGATGGCTCCACCAAGACGGGCACCACACATGAGGGTCTGAACTTTGCCGCGGTGCAGAAGGTCCCGGGCATCTTCATCATTCACAACAACCAGGTCGCCCTGGGCACGAGGCTCGGACAGTACCACTTGAGCGAGGACTTCAGCGAGCTGCCGGAGGCGTACGGTATGGCGGGGGCTGCGTTCGACGGCAACAACGTCCTCGACGCGTACGCCGCAGCCAGCTTGGCCGCGGAGCGGTGCCGTGCGGGCGGCGGCCCCGTGATGCTGGTGGGCGAGACCTTCCGGATGGAGGACACGCCAGCCACGACGAGCGGGAGGCCCGCGCGCTGTTTCCGGTGGAGTGGTTCGCGGCTTGGGGGAGGAAGGACCCGATCGGGCTGTACGAGGAACACCTGAAGCACCTGGGTGTCGCAGCTTCGGTGCTCGCCGACCTGGAGGCGCAGGTCGAAGCGGACGTCGGCCGTGCGGAGCAGGAGGCGTTGCGGAGCCGCGAGACGAGCATCCCTGACCCGACGACGGCCGTGGAGGGCGTGTATGCGAAGTAGAGCCGTGGCGATGGCTGTGGCGGCGCTGGGCGTCGGCGCCGCGGGCATCCTCCGAGCGCAGGCTCCGGCGGGCGGTCGGACACCCGTCGCAGTGGCGGGTCACTCGCTCCAGGTGATCCGTGGCTTCGCCGTCGACGTGTACGCCGAGGGGCTGAGCGGCGCGCGGTTCATGGCGCTGGGCCCGGACGGCGTCCCGTACGTGTCGCTGACGGGGCAAGGGCTGGTGGTGAAGCTGCCGGACCACGACGGGCGCGGGCGGGCCGATTCCGTGGTCACCGTGGCGCGCGGGCTCAGCCGCCCGCACGGCCTGGCGTTCCGTGGCGACACACTGTACGTGGCGGAGACGAACCGCGTCGTGCGCTTCGTTCCGGGTGTGGAGACGCCGCAGGTGGTGGTGCCGGACCTGCCGCACGGCAGCGGACACTTCACGCGCACGATCGTCTTCGGTCCGCGGGACGGGAAGCTGTACGTCTCGGTCGGATCGTCCTGCAACATCTGCGACGAGCACGACGCCCGCCGCGCGGCGGTGCTGCGCTTCAACGCGGACGGCAGCGGCGGAGAGATCTTCGCGCGCGGCCTCCGGAACTCGGTGGGCCTGGCGTTCGACCCTGCGACGGAAGAGCTGTGGGGCACCAACAACGACCGCGACATGCTCGGTGATGATCTGCCACCGGACCGGATCAACATCCTGCATCAGGGCGGCAACTACGGCTGGCCGGAGTGCTACCTGCCCGGGCACCAGAACCCGGAGTACCCGAGCGCCGACTGCAGCCACCTCGCTGAACCGGCGATCACCTTCCAGGCGCACTCGGCGCCGCTCGGGATCGCGTTCTCGACTGGCACGCAGTTTCCGCCGGAGTACGGTGGCGGCGCGTTCGTGGCCTATCACGGCTCTTGGAACCGCAGCATCCCCACCGGCTACAAGGTGGTGTACGTGCGGCAGCAGGGCGGCCGCCCCGTGGCGATCACCGACTTCATCGTCGGCTTCCTTCCCGAGGGCAGCGACGCACCCTGGGCCCGGCCGGTGGACGTGCTGGTTGCCAAGGACGGAAGCCTGCTGGTGAGCGACGACTACGGCGGCCGGATCTTCCGCGTGCACTATGTCGGGCACTAGGGCAGCACCCTGACCCGGGGCTGGCCGGCGGCCGCGCTGGCGGGCGCGCTCGCCAGTTGGGGCGGCGCTTCCGCGACGGCGCAGGAAAGCGCGCGACGACCGGGCATCGACGTCGTTTCGTACGGCTTCCAGATCGTGTTGCCGGACACTGGGGACACGATCCATGCGCAGGCGACGATCGTCTTCCGTCGCGCGCCCGTGGCGCCGGACACTCTGGTCGTGAACCTCGTCGGGCTCACGGTAGATTCCGTCGGCTCCGACGACCCGCTGCACCGGTCGCCGTTCAACCGGCGGCCGTTCGACTATGACGGCCGATTGCTCCGCATCGCGCTGTCTCCCCGGCTGCCGGACCAGGTCGAGAACGTCTCGGTGTTCTATCACGGCGCGCCGCGCGACGGCCTCCAGATCCATCCCGATGGGCGCGGCCGGAGCGCCGCGTTCGCCGACAACTGGCCGGATCGCGCCAGGTACTGGCTTCCGACGGTGGACGATCCGGCTGAAAAGGCGGAGGTGCTGTGGCTGGTCGGCGCACCCGCCGGCTGGAGGGTGGTGGCGAACGGGCGCCTGGCGCAGAGCGGCCGCTCGCCCGACGGGCGCGCCTGGTGGGCGTACGAGGAGCATCACCCGATTCCCACGTACACGACGGTGATCGGCGCGGCACCGATGGCGGTGAGCCGGCACCGGCCGGCGGCATGGGGCGGCGACACCGTGCCGATCGAGGTGTGGACCGAGCCCGAGGACTCGGCTTGGGCGGACTCCGTCCCGTTCCGCCGCGCCACGGAGATCGTGGAAACGATGCAGCGGCTCGTCGGCCCGTTCCCGTACGAGAAGCTGGCGCACGTCGAGTCGTCCACGCGCTACGGGGGGATGGAGAACTCGAGCGCCATCTTCTACGCTGAGCGGCCGTACGTCGCGCGCCGGCTGGGCGAGGGGGTCGTGCGGCACGAGACGGCGCACCAGTGGTTCGGCGACGCCGTCACGGAGCGGGACTTCCACGAACTGTGGCTGTCGGAGGGCTTTGCCGACTACTTCGACCTGGTCGTGGGAGCGGCGCTCGACGGCGACTCCCTGCTGGCGCGTGGCATGGCCGCGCTGGCCAACGGTTACTTCAGATCGCCGGACGTGAGCCGGCCGACCATCGACACCAGCGTCACGGAGCTGACGCGGCTCCTCAACGCCAACAGCTACAACAAGGGTGCGTGGGTGCTGCACATGCTGCGCAGTACGGTGGGCGACTCCGACTTCTGGCGGGGGATCCGCGACTACTACCGCACCTACCGCGACTCGTCGGTGACGAGCGCGGATTTCCAGCGCGTGATGGAGCGGGCGTCGGACCAGCGGCTCGACTGGTTCTTCGCGCAGTGGCTGCGCCAGCCGGGCTATCCGCAGCTCGATGTGACATGGCGCTGGGATTCGGCGTCCCGCCGGATCTCGCTGGACATCGGGCAGGTGCAACCCGCCGCATGGGGCCTGTTCAAGTTGCCCGCAGTGACGGTGGAGTTTCTGGGTGGTGCCGGCGTGCTGGCCCGCCGATCCATTTCCCTGTCCGCGGCCCGCCAAAGCGTGGCGCTCGACCTCCCGGGACCTCCGACGGAGGTGCGCGTGAACCCCGATGGGGCTTTGCTGCTGACGGCACAGGTGCGACGGCAGCCGTGAGATGGTGTGAGCGGCGTCAGTTCGTGCCGTTTGCGGGCGCGCTCGACGACGACGAGGAGCGGGCCAAGCGCGGCCTCGTGATCGAGGAGACGCGCCTGTAGTGGAGACGATCCACATCCAGAGCTTCATCAGCGCACCGCCCGACGCGGTGTGGCGGCAGCTCCTAGGCCGGCCCGACGTCGTGCTCGACGCTTTGCCCGTCGCCGCGTGGCCCGACCAGCGGGAGGAGCAGAGCCCTGCCCGCCTGCGCGTGCACTGGCCGTTCGGGAGCGGCGCGGCCCAGACCAGCGTCGAGATCACGCTCGCCCAGGTCTCCGGCGGCACCCGGGTCGATCTGCGGCACGAGGGTTGGCAGGAAGGCCCTGCCTCGCAGGACGCGCTGGCGGGTCACTTCGCCGGGTGGCTCCAGGCGCTGGCGGCCCTGGGGCTGCTCGTGGAGTCCGGCAAGGACGCGCGCGCCTCAGCGGCGTCGCTCGCCGGGCGAGAGCGGTACTTCGCGTCGGCGGAAGTCCCCGCAGGCGCCGATGCGGTGTTCCGCGCGCTCACCGAGCCGCTGGTGCTCTCGCGATGGAGCGAAGGGGCGCTGGAGGGGATTGAGCTGGTAGACGCCGTCGAGAGCCGCTACGCACGGTGGAGGCTCCCCGCGGCAGGCCGTGGCGCCCCGCGCGAGTTGGTGATGATCCTGCGGCATACGCCGAGGGGCACTCACTGCGCGCTGGCGGAGTACGGAGTGGGAGACCGCTCTGCCTCGGCGCGCTGGCCGAAGATGCTGGAGCGCCTGGCGCAATTTCTCCGCTAACCGGACCCGTCCCGCCACCCGAGCGCCTGAGCCGTCCCGGTTCGCGCCACCCCTACCGGATAGAGCCCCAGCCCGTCCGCTGATCGCCGGAGAGTGGCTTCATTCCCGGCGCCCGCGCCGGTGAGGAACGGAGCTTGCGTCGGCTTCTGGCCAATGCAGGCAGGCTCGAGCCAACGCCGAGTGACACAGACGAAAGGGGAGTAGATCAATGGCAGATAAGAAGGCCGATCTCGCGGGTCCCGGCATCAGCACGTACGAGGAGGTCGCGAAGATCCTCCCGAAGGACTACAAGTCGCTGCTCAACCCGAAGGACACGCAGGTCGCGGTCACCGCGGCCAAGCGGTACATCGAAGACGGGTTGTGCCGGGAGTTGAATCTGATCCGGGTCGAAGTGCCGCTGATCGTCAGCCGCGAGAGCGGCGTGAACGACTACCTGGACCGCGACGGGTCGCGCACACCGGTGGAATTCCCCTGCGGGCTGGGCCTCGACCAACCGGTCACGGCGCAGGTGGTGCAGGCGGCGACCAAGTGGAAGCGGATGGCCCTGAAGCAGTTCGGAATGAAGCCGGGCGAGGGGCTGGTCACCGACATGCGCGCGGTGCGCAAGGACTACTTCCTCGATCACGACCACTCGTCCTACGTGGACCAGTGGGATTGGGAAAAGACCATCACCGCGGACCAGCGGAACCTGGCGTACCTCAAGGACACGGTGCGGCGGATCTGGAAGGTCATCGTCGGGGCCGAGAAGCACGTGATGGACATGTTCCCGAAGCTGAAGGACCCGCGCTACCCGCCGCTGCCGGAGGAGCTGAAGTTCCTCCACGCCGAAGAGATCCTCGACATGTACCCGGATCTGCCGCGCAAGCAGCGCGAGACGCAGATCCTGCAGAAGCATCCCGCCATCTTCATCATCGGCATCGGCTGGGTGCTGAAGGACGGTTACCCGCACGAGATGCGGGCCGCGGACTACGACGACTGGGTGACGCCGACCAAGTCGGACGACGGGAAGCCGATGCACGGCCTGAACGGCGACATCCTGGTCTGGAATCCGGTGACGAAGCGCCGGCACGAGCTGAGCTCGATGGGCATCCGTGTCACCAAGGAGACCCTGAAGCAGCAGCTCGAGATCAGCGGACAGCTCGACTTCCTGAAGCTGCCCTACCACCAGGCGATCCTGAAGGACGAGATCCCGCTCAGCGTGGGCGGCGGCATCGGGCAGTCGCGCACCGTGATGTACCTGCTCCGGAAGGCGCACCTGGGCGAAGTGAGCGTCACCGTCTGGCCCAAGGAGCTGAACAAGATCTGCGAGGAGAAGAACATCTTCGTCCTGAAGTAGAGCGAACGGACGGGGAGGTGATGATGTGATGAGGTGATGGGGCGATGAAGTGATGATGGTCCTGCGCACCCGTCATCACTCCATCAGATCATCACTTCCATCACTTCATCACCTCCCCGTTATCTTGTTTCTCATGCCCTGGCCCTTTGCCTCCCTGTGGGATTCCGCCCACACCTTCGATCGGTTCGTGAAGGAGTCGCACCAGCACTGCGAGCTGTGGACCGGCGTGTATCGCACGGCGAAGGTCCCGGACTGGGCGGTGGCGGCGGCGGCGAAGCTCGGCCGGTGGTTCCGGTTCGTGGTCATCGCCGAGGACTGGTGCGGGGACGCCTCAAGCACCGTCCCGGTCGTGGTACGCTTCGCTGAGGCGACTGGGAGTGAGGTCCGCATCGTGCGGCGTGACGAGCACCCCGAGGTGATGGACCGCTATCTGAGCCCCACCGGAGCGCGCGCGATCCCGGTAATTATCGTGCTGACCGACGCGATGGACGAGATCGGCCACTGGGGCTCGAGGCCGGCGGCGCTTCAGGCCTTCGTCACTGAGCAGCGGAAACAGGGGCTGGCTTCGAAGGAATACTACCCCGAGGTCCGGCGCTGGTACGCGCGGGACAAGGGCGAGTCCACGCTCCGGGAGGTGCTCGCGGTCATGGCGGGAGGCGCCGGCCTGTAGACCCGCACCCTCACACCCTAACCCCTAGCCCCTGGCCCCCAGCCCCCAAGTCCCAGCGCCGCGCCAGCGGTGTACATATCTTCCAATGGAATCCTTGAAATTGTCACCGTTCCCAGCTCCTCCGGAGGTTTCGCGGATGCGTGCTTGCCTAGCCGTACCACTCATCGCCGGCGCCGCGCTCGCCGCCGCGGCCGGGCCGGTGCGTGCCCAGCAGCCGGCACCGGCGCCACCCACGCTCGAGGTGGGCCAGGCGGCGCCCGACTTCGCGCTTACGGGCGCGACGCGCTTCGGCGTCCTCAGGGATCCCGTGCGTCTCAGCAGCTTCCGCGGGAAGACCGTCGTCCTCGCGTTCTTCTTCAAGGCCAGGACCCGAGGCTGAACGATCCAAATGCACGCGTACCGTGATCAGTACGCGAAGCTGTTTCACGGCGGCCGGAACGTCGTGCTCATCGGGATCAGCGCCGACTCCTCCGAGGAGCTGGCGTCCTGGGCGCGCGACGACCAGTTCCCGTTCCTGATGGCCAGCGACACGGGCTCCGTCGTGGGCAGGCAGTACGGCGCCTACATCCAGCGCTACAACCTCGACAACCGAACGCTGTACGTCGTGGGACCGGACGGGAAGATCGCCTGGCGGGCGGTGCCGTTCCGGGAAATAGACCCCACGGCCTATGTCGAGTTGGGAGCCGCCATCGACCGCATTGCGGGGGCCGACTCGACACAAGACCACTAGGCGGCGATCCACCGGTCTTGTGCGGAACGAGGGCCCGGCCAGCGCCGGGCCTTCGTCGTGAGTTGTTGTGTATTCTTGTTTACTATAATAGGTTACCGATTCCGGAAACGGGAATCGACACTCTGAACGGTCAACCAACCCTCCGCCCGAGCGACGTCGCCGTCGCGCTGCAGCTGGCTCGTACGCCAGGCGCGCGTTACAAGGACCTGGCGCGGAGTCTTCATCTTGGCGTCGCGGAGGTGCATCGCGGGGTCCGTCGGCTCGAGCTGGCTCGCCTCGCCCAGACGGGTGAGCGGCGCGTGAACCGCCAGGCGCTTCTCGAGTTTCTGGTGCACGGGGTCCGCTACGTCTTCCCGGCGGTGCTCGGCCCGGAAACTCAGGGGATACCTACGGCCGCGGCGGCGCCCACGCTCGGCGAGAAGATCCCGGGCGGCCCGACCGCCGTGTGGCCGCAGGCTGAGGGCAAGACGCGCGGAGCGAGTCTGGTCCCGCTGTACCGAGCGGCGCCTCACGCCGCTCTTCAGGACGACCACCTCTATCGGGCGCTGGCGCTGGTGGACGTCCTGCGGTTGGGGGAGCTGCGGGAGCGCCGTCTGGCACAGGCACTGCTGGACGAAGGGCTGAGCGGAACGGCGGGCTGACCGGGCTGGGATGCCGCCACGCGCTCCTCCCGCGCGAGCCGGCTAGCGGCCGGTTGCGCGGCGAAGCGCCGCATCGATGTTCTGGTCCGAGCCGGTGCCGGTGTACACCACGCGGCCGGCTGCATCGATCATGACCACATACGACGTGGTGGGTGCCTGGTAGGCGCGCACCGCCGCGCCGGTGGCATCCCACAGGAAGCGAAACGGGTAGTGGTGCTGTTGGGCGTGCCGCTGCACCGAGGCGCGGGTTTCGTTGACGGCCACAGCAATCTCCACAAAGTCCACCCGGTCACCGTACCTGGCGTATGCCGCCTGGATCTTCGGCATCAGCCCGGCGCAGACTGGGCACCAGGTGGCCCAGAACTCCAGGAGCACGGGCTGCTTGCCGACCAGCTGTGCGAGATCCACCGGCTGCCCGTCCAGATCCTGGACTGCGGCCGCCGGTGCCGCGGAGCCGATCGGGAGGCCGATGTCGTCGTCCTGCGCGCGAAGCGATAGTGGAGACGCCAGCGCCAATGCCGTGGCGGCGCCCAGCGCGAGGGTGGAGCGGATGGCGGCGGTTACCATACCTGCCCGGCCAGAACGAAGTAGTACTCGGCCATCCCAAGCAGTACCACCGCCGCCCCTTTCTTGATCCATCCCAGCCAGGGGCCGGACTTGGGCAGCGCCGAGACCGTGCCGGAGAACAAGCCGACCAGCACCAGGACCGCCGTCATTCCGAGTGAAAACACGAACAGGTACGCGAAACCGAGCACGCCACTCCTCGTGGTCGCGACCCAGGTCAGCACGGCGGCGAAGGCCGGCGCACCACACGGCGCCGCAACCAAACCCGAGGTGGCGCCCATCAGGAAGACGCCCGGATAGGAGCCCCCCGCCAGGCTGCCGGCCCAGGCGGCGAGCCGCAGCGGCGCGTTCACGGGGATCACGTCCAGCATGGCGAGCGCCAACACCAGCAGCACGTTGGCGGTGACCAGTCGCGCCCACGGGCTCGAGGAGAACGTGCCGAACAGGTTGCCGGAGAGCCCCGCCACAAGCCCGAGCGTTGCGTAGACCAGCGCGAGCCCCGCCGCGTAGGTCAGGGTGAGGCCCACGGTACGCCGGGTCCGCTGCTGCGCGGGCGCGACTCCGGACAGCAGTCCGGCGGTGATGGGAATCATGGGATAGATGCAGGGCGTGAGGCTGGTGGCGACGCCCGCCGCAAACAGCGTGAGCAGGGCCACGAGCGGACGCTCGCGGAGCAGGTGCGAGAGGCCGCCGATCGAGGCGGCGATGTGGAGCATTCGTGAATAATACGGGGAGGTGATGGTGTGATGTAGTGATGAAGGTGAGGAGGTGATGATGAGCGCGCCGTTCTGTCCGTCCAGTCCCTGTCAGTACCCCAACGTCACGGTCGTTCCGAACTGCACGTGCGCGTCCGGGCTCCATCCCAGCTCCAGGCCCCAGAGCGCCGCCCTCCCGAACTGGCCTATCGCCCCGACGCCGTAGCCGCTGTGCAGCTGCGACCACTCGAACCGCTCCGTCTCGCTCCACACGCGCCCGGCGTCGGCGTGCGCCACGAGCCAGAGGCGGATCGGGCTGATGCCGACGGCCGTGTCCCAGTACTTGTAACGCAGGTCGACGCTGGCGAGCGCCGTGTTGGGAGCCAGCCAGCGCCCCTGGAGGTTCTGGCGCAGGGTAGTAGTGCCGCCGAAGCCGTCGTCCGGCAGCCAGTCGGTCACGCGCTCGTAGGCGATGTAGAACGGCAGCGCGCCGCGCGCGAGCTGCACGGCCTGGCGGAAGGCCAGGACCGTCTCGGAGCCCACCGGCGCGAACTCATCCGCCCCGAACGCCCAGCGCGTGTAGTCGAAGTCACCCGCACCCTTCAGCGCCTTCACCCCGATGGCCTCGACGAAGAGGCCCCGCGCGGGAGACTCCTCCTCGTCGCGGGTGTCGAACAGCAGGCCGCCCCTGAGCTCGAAGCTGCCGGACGACCCAGTGTCGGTGGTGACCCCGTTCGCCAGGTCGGTGCTGAGCGCCGTCGTTCCGCCCAAGTTCGTCGCCCGGTAGTGGCGGTATTGGGCGCCGGCGAGCACCCGTAGCGGCCCGGTGACGCGGTGTTGCACGGCGAGGATGCCGGTGGCCCGCTTCAGGGAGTACCGGTAGTAGTGGCCATTGCCCCCGTTCGCCGACTCGAGGGCGTCGTCGATCACCGTCGCGTTACCCAGCCCGAAGTACGGTGCATGCTGGAACCGCTCGTACCCTGCAATGGCGAGGAACCGCCACCCGGGCACGCGGCCGGTGTTGTTGTAGGTGAGCGAGACGGTCTGGGTCCCGCTGGTCGTGATGCTCGCGCCGGGATTGATGGACGCGCCGGTGGGGATGGGGCCTGGCGGCGCGGACTTCCACCAACCGCCCGCGAGCTCGACCCCGAGCCCGTCGAGCGCGTTGTACGTCGGAAGGGGGACGAGCAGCCACGACCACGGCTCGCTCGGCACCTGCTGGGCGCGGGCCAGCCGCGGGAGCACCAGCAGGAGGGCGGCGGCGGCCGCCCGCGCCGCGGCCCTGCCGTGTCTCACCGGCTCGCCGGCCTCTCGTAGAGGTAGGCCCCGTCCACGAGCCGGGCCTCGCGCCCGTCGTGCACGGCGAACTGGTAGCCGGCGTACAGTCCCGCCGAGCCGAACTCGCCGCGCTTGTTGACGGCGTAGTACTGCAGGTCGTACTTCGGCCGTCCGCTCGCGTCCAGCAGGCGTGGCTCGGTCATCGCGACCGCGCGGCGCAGCGTCTCGAGGCAGGCGTCGGTCGGCGACAGACCGCGGCGCATCCCCTCGACCGTCGTGAACCCGCCGCACACCATGATGTTGCATTCGCCGAGGCCGGTGGAACCTGCGGCCCCGACCTCGTTGTCCACGTAGAGGCCGGCTCCCACGATCGGCGAGTCGCCAACCCGGCCGGGGATCTTCCAGGCCAGGCCGGCCGTCGTGGTGACCGACGAAATGTCGCCAGTCGCGTTGATCGCGCTGCAGTTGATCGTGCCGTGCGGAGGCGTCGGGAACACCTCGCCTTCGGGGACGTCGCGGTAGTTGTCGTCGGGGTTGAGGTTGGCGCGCCAGCGCAGCCACGCCTGGCGTGCCCGCTCCGTCAGGAGATTCTCGATCTGGAAGCCGAACTGCACCGCGAAGTCCTGCGCCCCCTTGCCCACCAGCATGATGTGGTTGGTGTACTTGAGGACGCACTTCGCCACCTCGCTCGGCGTCTTGATCCCCTCGAGCGCGCCGACCGCGCCCGCCCGCCTGGTCGGGCCGTGCATGCACGAGGCGTCGAGCTGCACCACACCCTCGGCGTTGGGCAGCCCGCCGTAGCCCACCGACGTGTCGTTGGGGTCCAGCTCCTGGATCTTCACCGCCTCGACGACCGCGTCGAGCGTGTCGGCACCCTGGTTCACGATCAGGTCCATCGCCTTCGCCACGCCGCGGATGCCGTTGGCGGAGGCGACGACACAGGGCCGCGCTGGCGGGCGGAGCATCAAGGCGGGCGCGCCGAAACCGACGCTCGCTTGCTGCAGTGCGGTGCGGACCAGCGGCAACGCGGCGGCGCCGCTCACAACGAAATCGCGGCGCGAGAGGCTGTCGATCACGGGGACTCCCCGAGCGGGTTGCGAGAGGGAGGAGAAGATACCGCCCGCGGGACGGGGATGGCCACCGCGCCGAACCGGGCGCGGCCCGAGAGCGTGTAGCGCGCGTCGGCGAGCAGGACCTCGTAGCCGGATGCCGACGGCACGACGTCGTACACGGGGAAGCGCGCCCAGTCGAGGAAGATGCGGCCTGTCCTGGTGGCGGCGGCCGCGGCGCGTACGGCCGGCGCGTCGAGGCCGGCGTAACGCTGCACCAGCGGCCCGTCGCGCCGGTAGTGCGGCCGGTGCAGCCAGTCGAACGAGCCCACTTCGTAGACGCTGTCGCGCGCGATGACCACGCTGCGCCGGAACGGATCCAGGGGCAGCGGTGATACCATCAGCCGCTCCACCGGGCCGCCGCCCTCGGCGATGGCCGCACGCTGCACGATGCTGCGGGCCACCAGATTCGAGGCGGCCATCAGGACGACGTACGCGCTCGCCAGCGCGAGCGCGGCGCGGGCCGGCCATTCCGGCCGCGCCACGCCACGGCGCCGCAACAGGCGCGCCACCACGTACCCCAGCAATAGCGAGAGCCACATCCACGGGTCGACGATGAACAGCGTGTCGCCGTGAAACCAGTGTCCGCTGAACGGCATGAGCAGTCGCACGCCGTAGGTATTGAAGAGGTCGAGGACCGGGTGCGTCAGCACCGAGACGAGCGACAGCAGCAGCAGCGCGCGCGGGACGGCGGGCGCGCGCTCGGGGTGGCCGCGCCGTCGTACCCAGCGGTCCCACGCGAGCATAAGGCCGGTCAGCACGAACGGCCAGACCGCCATCGCGAGAACGCCGTGGGTCCACCCGCGCCGGAAGGCCAGCGCGTCGACGGGCCGGTTCAGCCAGTACAGGATGCCGTCCACGTCCGGGATGTTCGCGCCGATCAGCAACGTGGCCGTGGCGAGGGGCGTCTTCTTCCGGAGGCCGGCTTCCGCCAGCGCGGCGCCGACGAGGGTGTGGCAGAGGTTGTCCATGCGCCTTTCAGCTTGACGCCGCCGGGGCGCCGTGCAATCTAGTGGGGGCCAGCCGCTGGATCGGGTCTCACCCTTCCCCGCACCTCGAGGTGCCGGCCATGCTCGAGACGCTCGATCTCGACAAGAAAATTGACAAAGAGGCCTACGACAAGTCGTTCCCCGAGTTGCGCGACAAGCTGCGGGATCTGCAGCGGCAGACCTTCGACGCGAAGATCCCGGTCGCGGTCGTGTTCGAGGGCTGGGATGCCGCCGGCAAGGGGGAGACGATCGGCAAGCTGGTCGAGCGGCTTGACCCGCGCGGCGTGAAGGTGCACCCGATCTCGGCCCCGCTCGAGGAGGAGCGGCTGCGGCCCTTCCTGTGGCGGTTCTGGACCAAGATCCCCGCGCGCGGCGAGCTGGCGGTCTTCGACCGCTCGTGGTACGGGCGGGTGATGGTCGAGCGGGTGGACAAGCTGATCAAGCCGGAGCAGTGGCGCTCCGCCTACAACGAGATCGCCCAATTCGAGCGGATGCTGACCGACGACGGCATGGTGATCGTCAAGTTCTGGCTGCACATCAGCGAGAAGGAACAGCGGAACCGCTTCAAGGAGATCGAGAAGAGCAAGTACGACAAGTGGCGCGTGACGAAGGAGGACTGGGAGAACCACAAGCTGTACGACGACTACGCGCAGGCGGCGGAGGAGATGTTCGAGCGCACCAACACCGCCTACGCGCCCTGGACGATCGTCGAGGCCACCGACAAGCGCTACCGGCTGATCAAGGTGTTCAAGACGCTGGCCGATGCGATGCAGACCGCACTGCAAGCCAAGGCTGACGCGGCGCCGCCGAAGCGCGCGGCCCGCGCCAGCGTCTCGGTGCAGGCGCTGAAGGAGATGGAGACCATCCTCGACAAGGTGGATCTCACCAGGTCGTTCAAGCGGAAGGAGTACGAGGAGCAGCTCAAGGAGTACCAGGTCCGGCTGCGGCAGCTGGAGTATCGGTGCTACGACGAGCGCCGGCCGGTCATCGTCGGCTACGAGGGCTGGGACGCGGCGGGGAAGGGCGGCAACATCCGGCGGGTGAGCGAGTGCCTCGATCCCCGGGGCTACTCGGTGGTGCCGATCGCCGCGCCCAAGGGCGACGACGCCACCCACCACTACCTGTGGCGGTTCTGGCGGCAGATCCCCAAGGCGGGCCACCTCGCGATCTTCGATCGCACCTGGTACGGGAGGGTGCTGGTCGAGCGGGTAGAGCACTTCTGCAGCGAGGCGGAGTGGCGGCGGGCCTACCAGGAGATCAACGAATTCGAGCTGTCGCTCACCAACTTCGGGATGATCGTGGTGAAGTTCTGGCTGCACATCTCGAAAGAGGAGCAGCTGCGTCGGTTCAAGGAGCGGGAGAAGATCGAGTACAAGCAGTACAAGATCACCGAAGAGGACTGGCGCAATCGCGAGAAGTGGGACGTCTACCGGCAGGCCGTGGTGGACATGCTTCAAAACACCAGCACTACCTACGCGCCGTGGACGATCGTGGAGGCGAACGACAAGCTCTGGGCCCGGATCCGGACGCTCCGCACGATCGTGGAGGCGATCGAGGAAGGGCTCGGCGGCAAGAAGGACGGCAAGGCCAAGAAGAAGAACAAGAAGGACGACTAGCTCTTGCCGTCCCGCAGGGGGACGGCTTTACTAGACGCTCCTCCGGCAGGGCTGGGCGTGCCCGGAATGCAGCCTCTCTCGGCGGCGACCGCGAAGGGCCGGTTCGCGTTCCTCGTCATGGTGATGGCCGTCGCGACGCTGGTGACGGCGCTGGAGGCGGTGCTGCTGCTGAGCCTGGCGCCCCTGTTCGTCGCGCTGCTGGGCTGGCTGTTCGTGCTGGTCTACGGAGCGGTGGACGGCCTGGTGCTTCGCAAGGGAGGGGGCGTCATCGGGGCGCTCACGCTGCCCAGCGGAGCCTCCACGCCATCGGTCAACCAGCATTCGAACATCGCGGCGATGGTCGCCCGCGGGCGCTTCGCGGAGGCGGCGGAGGCGTATCGAAGCGCGATCGCGGCGGACCCGACGGACGTGGTCGCGTGCGAGCAGCTGGCTCAACTGGCGCTGCGGGAGCTGAACGACTACGCACTGGCGCTGTTCGCGGCGCGCGAAGGTGAGCGGCGCGTTCCCGACGCGCGGCGGCAGGCGGGGTTCGCGCTCCTGGCGGCGAACATCTGCCGCGACAACCTGAAGGACTACGGCCGGGCGATCGTGGAGCTGCGGCGGATTCTGGCGTCCTACCCGGACGTCCCCAACGCCGCCCGCCTGCGAGCCGAGATCCGGGAGCTCAAGGCGATGCACTTCGAGGCGCGATGACCCGACGTCCCCGGCTGGATCCGTCCATCTTCCATCTGCCCGTCGAGAAGATGCGCGCGGGCTACTACTCCGACAAATACTTCGTCCGCACCCGGGAGATCCTGCTCGCCAACGGCAACCGGCCGCACGTGACGATGCAGGTCTTCGGGAAGACCGAGGCCTACCTCGGCGGCATCGACGAGGCGATCGCCATCCTCAAGCAGTGCGCCATCGAGTGGAAGGACCTCGTGGTGCACGCGTTGTACGACGGGGACGAGATCCGGCCGTGGGAAACGGTGATGCTGATCGAGGGGCCGTACGACGCCTTCGCACACCTCGAGACCCTCTACCTGGGCGTGCTGGCCCGGCGGACCAAGGTCGGCACCAACACCCGCCGGGTGGTGGATGCGGCGCGGCCGAAGGAAGTCATGTTCTTCCCCGCCCGTCACGACCACTGGCTGGTGCAGACCGGCGACGGTTACGCCGCGCACGTCGCGGGCGCGATCGGCGTCTCGACCGACGCACAGGCCTCGTGGTGGGGGAGCGAAGGGGTGGGCACCGTGCCGCACGCGCTGATCGCGGCCTACGGCGGGGACACCGTCCAGGCCACGCGGCTGTTCGCGGAGCACATCCCGGAGTCGGTCCGGGTCATCACCCTGGTGGACTTCGAGAACGACTGCGTCGGGACCAGCCTCGCCTGCGCCCGCGCGCTCGGCGAGCGGCTCTACGGCGTGCGACTCGACACCTCCGAGACCATCGTGGACAAGTCCCTCATCCCGGAGATGGGGACGTTCAAGCCGACGGGAGTCAATCCGCAGCTGGTGTGGAACGTCCGCCGCGCCCTCGACCGCGAGGGGTTCGGACAGGTCAGGATCGTAGTCTCCGGCGGCTTCACGGTCGAGAAGATCCGGCAGTTCGAGGAGCAGCAGGTCCCGGTGGATGCCTACGGGGTGGGCTCGTCCCTCTACCAGGGGCGGTTCGACTTCACCGCCGACGTGGTGCTGGTGGACGGGAAGCCGGTCGCCAAGGTGGGGCGGCACTACCGGCCGAATCCCAGGCTGGAGCGGGTGGAGTAGACAAGTTCCCAGACGGCACGACGGCAAGGGGGAAGGGGCCCGAAAGCCCCTTCCCCCTTGACCGTCTGCGCAACTGGCCCCTGGGAGCGGGGGGTCTTGCGGGGCGGGGGGCTATTGCATATATATGCACCCACGTGCATAGCTATTCATTCCGACCCGCGACCCTGGAGCCAGCGATGAGCCGTGAGAAGAAGAAGCCGGTGCCGAAGACCCAGCCTCCCGAGGCGTTCGGCATCTAGCGGCCATCCGGCAGCCAGCGACGAGGCCCGCTCCCACCGAGCGGGCCTCGCGCTTTGGGGGTATGTTGTCCGCCGGCATGGCCGCCCTTCCATCCGCCCCCGCCGCCGACCATCGGGCTGCCGTTGCGGCCGGCTTCCTCGGCTGGACGCTCGACGCCTTCGACTTCTTTCTCGTCGTCATGTCGCTGACGGCCATCGCGCGGGAGTTCCACCGCACGGATGCCGCGGTCGCCCTCTCCATCACCCTGACACTCGCCTTCCGGCCGGTCGGCGCCTTCATCTTCGGCCTGCTCGCGGACCGGTATGGCCGGCGCATCCCGCTGATGGCGGACCTGGTCTTCTACTCCGTCGTGGAGGTGCTGTCGGGCCTGGCGCCGACGTTTACCTCGTTCCTCGTGCTGCGCGCGCTGTTCGGCATCGGGATGGGCGGCGAGTGGGGGGTCGGCGCGTCGCTGGTGATGGAGAAGGTGCCGGTGCGGCTCCGGGGCGTGCTGTCGGGCCTGCTGCAGCAGGGATATGCGGTCGGCTACCTGCTGGCGGCGGTCAGCTTCTTCGTGGTGTTCCCGCGGTGGGGGTGGCGGCCGCTGTTCTTCATCGGCGGGCTGCCGGCGCTGCTGGCGCTGTTCGTCCGCTTCCGGGTGCGGGAGTCCGAGGTGTGGCGGCGCTCGCGCGCGGAGAGCTGGCGCGGGCTCGGGCGCGCCATCGCCCGGCACTGGCGGCTGTTCCTCTACCTGGTGCTGCTGATGGCGATGATGAACTTCGTCTCCCATGGCACCCAGGACATGTACCCGACCTTCCTCCAGCGCGACTGGGGGTTCACGCCGACCCGGCGCGCCGCGCTCACCGCGTTCTCGATGCTGGGCGCCGTCGCGGGCGGCGTCCTGGTCGGCCTGGTGTCGGATCGGCTCGGGCGCCGCCGCTCGATCGTGATCTCGCTGATTGGGGCCCTCGCCGTGATTCCGCTGTGGGCGTTCGCGCCTTCGCTGGCGGTGCTCGTGGCCGGCGCCTTCCTCATGCAGTTCTTCGTGCAGGGGGCGTGGGGCGTGATTCCGGCGCACATCACCGAGTTGTCGCCCGATGCCGTGCGCGGTTTCCTGCCCGGGTTCGCCTACCAATGCGGCGTGCTGATCGCCGGCTCGATCGCGTTCCTCCAGGCCGCGGCGGCGGTGGGCCGGAGCTACGCGGTCGCCATGGCCATCACGGCCGGAGCCGTGTTCGCCGTGTGCGCCGTGGTCGCCGCGCTGGGACCGGAGCGGCGCGGGATCGAGTACGGCGCCGGGGAGAGTCCCGCGCCGTGACCGTTCCGCATCGCTGACCCTGGAACCGCACGAGGATCGAGCCGGCTTTCGCCGCCGGCCCCGGCGGTGCTACCATTGAAACCAATCCCGAAACGGAACTGAAGCACAGCCCAGAACCGCCGCGTCGGCCACGCCGGTCGCCCGCGGCGGACCGGGGTCAAGAAGTGGGTGGCGTCGCCGCCGGCCCAGCATGGGCGCTGGCACGGTGGCTCGGGGCGGAGCGCGTCGCCGTGACGGTCCCAGCGACACAGGAGGGGTGACGGATGGCCAGAGTCCGAGTGCTGGTCGGCACGCACAAGGGCGCGTTCGTCCTGAGTGCCGACGGGAAGCGCGAGAGATGGGAGGTGAGCGGCCCCCATTTCGGGGGATGGGAGATCTACCATGTGAAGGGGTCGCCCGCCGACCCGAACCGGCTCTACGCGTCGCAGTGCTCGGGCTGGTCCGGGCAGGTGATGCAGCGCTCCAGCGACGGCGGCAAGACATGGGAACCGGTTGGGAACGAGTTCCAGTACGACGGCGTCCCCGGCACCCATCAATGGTACGATGGCACGCCGCACCCCTGGGAGTTCAAGCGGGTCTGGCACCTTGAGCCGTCGCTGACCGATCCCGACGTCGTCTACGCCGGGGTGGAGGATGCCGCACTGTTTCGCTCGGCCGACGGCGGCAAGTCGTGGGAGGAGGTGTCCGGTTTGCGGCGTCACGCTACCGGTTCCCAGTGGCAGCCGGGGGCGGGCGGACTCTGCCTCCATACGATCCTCCAGGATCCGGTCGACCCGAAGCGGATGTACATCGGCATCTCGGCCGCGGGCGCCTTCCGGACCGACGACGGGGGCGCGAGCTGGAAGCCGATCAATCGTGGCCTCCGGTCCTCGCACATCCCTGATCCGGCCGCCGAGGTGGGCCACTGCGTGCATCGGATCGCGATGCATCGGTCACGACCGAGCGTGCTGTTCATGCAGAAGCACTGGGACGTCATGCGGACCGACGACGCCGGCGACTCGTGGCGCGAGGTGAGCGGGAACCTGCCCACCGACTTCGGATTCGCGATCGACGTGCACGCGCACGAACCGGACACGGTCTACGTGGTCCCCATCAAGAGCGACAGCGAGCATTACCCGCCCGACGGGCGGCTGCGCGTGTACCGCAGCACGACCGGCGGGAACGAGTGGGAGGCGCTCACCAAAGGCCTGCCGCAGCAGAACTGCTTCGTCAACGTGCTGCGGGACGCGATGGCCGTGGATTCGCTCGACGCGTGCGGGATCTACTTTGGGACCACCGGCGGCCAGGTGTATGCGTCGGCGGATGCCGGCGAGAGCTGGAGCCCGATCGTGCGGGACCTGCCCGCCGTGCTCTCCGTCGAGGTGCAGACGCTGCCGTGATCCGCGTGCTCCTGCCGCCCCACCTTCGGACGCTCGCGCACGTGGAGGACGAGGTGCGTCTCGAGGTGAGCGGGCCGGCCACGCAGCGGTCCCTGCTCGACGCGCTGGAGGCCGACTATCCGATGCTCCGCGGGACCATCCGCGAGCACGGTACGCACCGCCGCCGGGCGTTCATGCGGTTCTTCGCGTGCGAGCGGGATCTGTCACACCAGTCGCCCGATGCTCTGCTCCCGGAGGCGGTGGTGACGGGGGTCGAACCGTTCCTGGTCGTGGGAGCGATCGCGGGGGGCTAGGCGTGGAGGAGACCGCGCCGGCGCCAGGAGCGCGAGGGCGGCCGCCAGGGCGAGGCTTCTCACGGCGTGCGTGACAGGCTAGTGCCCCCGCTCTGCCACCTGGAAGTCGATCGGAATCTGGACCCGCACTCGCACCGCGCGACCGTTGATCTTCCCCGGCCGGTAGATGGAGGCTGCCACCACCACCACCGCCGGCTGGCCAAACAGCGGGTTGGTGGTCGACAGCACGGTGATGGAGCCGCGCTCGGCGCGACCCGTGGTGTCGATCACGGCCTCGACCACCGCCCGGCCGCCAATGCCGGCCTGCCTGAGGATCTCAGGATAGCTGACGGGCGGGTGGCTCAGCAGCTCCGGAGGTACATCCACCCAACGCGCGGCGAACACCGCGCCGGGCGCGCGTCTGGCCGTGTCCGCGTCTGTTGCGCCATTCCATTGACCTTCGCCCGGTCCGACGCCGGTGAAGTCCTGGGGGTCGAACGGGGCCGTGGAGGGCGGCGGGATCACAGCCGGGACGATCGGCGAGACATCCGGCACCCGGAAGCCAATCCTGAGACCAGCGAGGTTCGTGAGCACGCCCGCGGGCGGTGGCGGCTCCGCCGGGCCCCGCGAAGCTCGAAAGACGATCGGCACCGCGCGATCTGGGTCGTCCGGTCTCGCAGTCGTCTGCATGGTCGCCGCCACCGCCCCGGCGATCACGGCGGAATGCAGGACGAACGAGGCGACTCCGCTGCGCAGGGCGTCCGTGCGCCTTCCGCATGGCCGGCATTCGACGAGCAGGTCGAACACGGGATCCTCCTGGTGGCTGTGGTGGGAACGCTACGGCCGCACCATGAGGCTGCGGTTACACTCGGATTAGCAGTCGAGGTCGGATCGCTTAGGAGTCGGTGTCGAACGCTGGCGTCCTTCGGCCGATTGACCCGGCCCCTGCGAAGCGGCAGGTTTCACGCGGAGGGGCGGGAGAGGCCATGGCGAACGTGGTGTTTTGGGACGTGGACACGCAGTACGACTTCATGCATCCCGACGGCAAGCTGTATGTGCCCGATTCGGAAGCGATCATCCCCAACCTGAAGCGCCTCACCGACACCGCCCACGCCCGGCTCATCCGGATCATCGCCAGCGCTGACGACCACGTGCCCGCCCACCGGGAACTCTCCGGCACGCCCGACTGGCAGCAGACGTTTCCCGAGCATTGCATGCGGGGCACCCGGGGCCAGGCCAAGATCCCCGAGACCCGCCTCCGCGAGCCGCTGGTGATCGAGCCGGGCCGCGAGGATCCGGCGGCGCTGGCCGACCGCGTGCGCTCGCACCCGGGCGACATCCTCCTTCACAAGCACTGGTTCGACGTCTTCACGAACGAAAACATCGAAACCGTGCTCGGCATTCTGGCCCCCAGCACCGTGGTGCTCTATGGGGTCGCTCAGGACGTGTGCGACAAGTACGCGATCGAGGGTTTGCTGAAGCGCCACTCCCCATTAGGTCTGTTCGCGGTGAGCGACGCCATGAAACCGATCGATCGAGACATGGCACAGCGTTTGCTCGATGCTTGGGTTCAACAGGGGGTACACATCGTGAAGACCAACGAGATCGTGGAGGGCGGGCTGCTGGACAGCCTGCTGGCCGCATGACCGCCCCGTTCGGGAAGTTCTTCCTGCCGGGGCCGACCGAGGTCCTGCCCGAGGTCGCGAAGGCCCAGGAGCTGCCGATGATCGGGCACCGGGGCGCCAAGACGGAGGCGCTCCTTGCCCGGCTCGACGAGCCGCTCAAGGCCGCATTCCGCACCGCCAACCCGGTCTACATCGCCGCCACGTCGGCCACCGGCCTGATGGAGGCGGCCATCCGCAACGGCGTGCGGCGCAAGGTGCTGTGCCTGTGCAACGGCTCGTTCTCTGAGCGCTTCGCCAAGATCGCGGCTGCGTGCGGCAAGGAGGTGGTGAAGGCCGAGGTACCGCTGGGCCAGGCGTTCGAGGCCGACCAGGTGAAGGGGTTGCTCGAGAGTTCGGGCGCCGACGCAGTGACGGCGGCGCACTCCGAGACCTCGACCGGCGTGCTCAATCCGATCGGCGACATCGCCCAGGTCGTGCGGGCGAAGCCAGATGTGTTCTTCCTCGTGGACGCGGTCACGTCGCTCGCCGGCTCACCGGTGGAGACGGATGCCTGGGGACTCGACTTCGTGCTCACCGGCTCACAGAAGGCGCTGGCGCTGCCGCCGGGCCTCGCGTTCGGTGTCGCGTCGCCACGGATGCTGGAGCGGGCGAAGACCCTGCCGGACCGCGGCATCTATCTCGACCTCATTCCCTACGACGAGGCGATCCGCAAGCGGCAGACGCCGTACACGCCGGCCTTGTCGCTGATGTACGCGCTCGAGGCGCAGCTCAACCGCATCGCCGCCGACGGGGGGATCGAGAAGCGATGGGCCCGGCACAACGCGATGCGGGAGCGGGTGGAGAAGTGGATCGCGCAGGAAGCGGGCGCTCAACTCGGGCTGTCGTATCTGCCACGCGAAGGCCGGCGCTCGTGGACCGTCTCGTGCCTGAAGCTCCCCGAGGGCGGCAAGGCGCTGGGTGGCGCGGTGGCGAAGGCGATGGACGCGAAGTTCGGGTACACCATCGGCGCCGGCTACGGCAAGCTCAAGGACGCCACGATCCGCATCGGCCACATGGGCGATCACACCGTCGCCGAGGTGGAGAAGCTGCTCGGCGCACTGGAGGAGGTCCTGAAGAGTGCCTAACCGCATCGTAGTCGCGGACCGCCTTGGCAAGGCCGGGCTCGAGATGCTGCGAGCCATGCCGGGCTTCGAGGTGGTGGAAACGGCCGGCAAGGGCCCCGAGGTGCTCGACCAGGCCCTGGGCGACGCGGTCGCGCTGGTGGTGCGCAGCGAGACCAAGGTGACGGCGGCGATGATCGGCAAGGCGCCGAAGCTCAAGGTGATCGCGCGCGCCGGCATGGGCACCGACACGATCGACGTCGAGGAAGCCTCGCGGCGGAAGATCCCGGTCCTCACGGCGCCCGGTGCCAACTCGAACAGCGTCGCGGAGTACACCTTCGCGCTGCTGCTGGCCCTGGTCCGCAAGGTGGCGCCGGCCGCCGCGTCGCTGGCGGCCGGGAAATGGGATCGCAAGGCGTTCGAGGGAGTGGAACTGAGAGGGAAGACGCTGGGGTTGCTCGGCGTCGGTCGCATCGGCAGCCGGGTGGCGTCGATCGCCAAGGGATTCGGGATGACCGTGATCGGCTCCGATCCGGGGATCAGCGCCGAAACGGCGGAGCACCTCGGCCTGGACCTGGTCCCTCTCGACGCACTCATGCAGCGCGCGGACGTGCTCAGCCTGCACGCGAAGCTCAGCTCCAGCACTCGGCACATGATCGACGAGCGGCGGCTGAATCTGGCGAAGAAGGGCGTGCTGATCGTCAACACCGCCCGCGGCGCACTGATTGACGACGCGGCGCTGGTGAAGGCGCTGGCGGACGGGCGGGTGGGCGGGGCGGCCCTCGACGTCTACGATCCGGAGCCGCTGCCGGCGGACTCGGTGCTGCGCACGGCGGCCAACGTGCTGTTGACGCCGCACCTCGCGGCGTCGACGGCGGAGGCGCAGACGCGGGTAGCGACCGAGATCGCCTCGGCGCTGGGTGACGCTCTTCTCAGGAACGACCTGAGCGCGGCCGTCAACCTGGCGGCGTTTCCCAAGTAGGTTGGCAGCGCACGCAGGAAAGGCGGGGGCGGCGATGGCCGCCCCCGCTCGTTTTCAGCGCAAGCGGAACGACTGGACGGCAGAGGTGAGCTTGTCCGCCGCGGTCGCGAGCGCCTGGGCGGACGCGGCGATCTCCTCGGTCGCGGCGCTCTGCTCCTCGGACGCGGCGGCGATCTCTTCGGCGGAAGCGGCGAAGCTCTCCGTGCTGCGAGCGAGTTCGTCGAGCCGGCCCGCGATCTCCGTCACCAACGTCTCGGACTCGGCCGCGGCGCCACTGATGTCCTGGGCGAACCGGTCGCTCTCGTGCGCGGATTCGGCCACGCTCTTGAGCCCCTCGCTCACGGTGCGCGCGGCGCCGCGCGCGGCCGTGCTGGCCGCGCCCACGCGCGTCATCGTCTCGTGAGTCGCGCCGACCCGCTTGAGGACCTCCTTCACGGTGCCCTCGGTGGTCACGGCCGACTGCGCCACCTGGATCGCCAGCTTCCGGACCTCGGCGGCCACGACGCCGAAGCCGCGGCCCTGCTCGCCGGCGCGTGCCGCTTCGATCGCGGCGTTCAGCGCCAGCATATTGGTCTGCGTGGCGACCGCCTTGGTCTGGGCGACGAAGCGGCCGATCTGCGCCGATGCTTCCGCCAGCGCCGTCGCCTCGGCCACGCCCTGTTCCACTTCGCTGGCCAGCGAGGCCAGGATCGCGGTGCTGTCGTCCAGCCGCTTGCGGTGGTCCTCGGCCAAGGTCAGCAGCGCGCGGTTCCGTTCGGCCGCGTCGCGTGCGCCGGCCGCCAGCCGGCCGGCGATCGCCCGGATGCGGTTCGCGTCGGTGGCGGTCGCCTTCACGATCGAAGCCTGTTCCTGGGCGCGCTGCGACAGGTCGTGGGTCGTGCCGGCCATCTCCGCTCCGCTGGCCGACATTTCCTCGGTCGAGGCGCTGATCTCGGCAGCCATCGCGGCGGCTTCGTCGGCCGCTGCGCGGATGGCGCCGACCAGCCGGCGCAGCGAGTCGAGCATCGTGGCCAGGGCTGCGCCCAGGTGGAGCAGCTCGCCGGTACCCTCCGAGACGCTCATCTCGCGCGACAGGTCGCCCTCGGCCACGGCGATGGCCGCCGCCGCCATGTGCTCGACCGGCACGGTGACGCGGCGGTTCAGCCAGGCGCCGACCGACGCGAGTGCCGCGACGCCCACCACCAGCAGGAGGACCGCGGCCACCAGCAGCAGCCGGCCAAGCTGATCCACCGACTGGTACGCGACGGACACGGGATGGCGTACCACGACCCACCACTCCACGGGCCACGCGCGCGCGGTCGTGATCCGCTCACTCTCCCGCTCCGGCATGTCCAGCGTGGCATAGGTCACCGTGTCGGCCAGGTCGAGCGCGTCGATCCCCGGCATCCGCCTGAGGAGCGCGGAGGAGTCGCGGCCGATGATGAGACGGCCGGACCGGTCCACGACCTGCACCACGGCGCGCAGCCGCGCGTCGGACGAAGCCACGAGCCTGGCGAGCCTGGCCAGACTGAACTCGCCGCTCAACACGCCCACGCGTCGGCCGCCCGCTGGGGGAGCGATGACGGTGGCCATGCGAAGGGTCACCGTCCGGGTGAGTTCGTCGAGCGCGGGAAGGCCTTGGAAACTCCCGCCGCGGTAGGCGCGCTGCCACCATTCCTGCCCCGCGTTGGCGAAGCGGGGCTGCGGCCGCGCCGCCACCGCAACGAAGCCGTGCGAGTCGGTGACCAGCAGGTTGGTAAAGTCGGAATGCTGCTCCAGCGAGCGCAGGAAATCGCCGACGACCGGGCTCCTGCCGAGGGAGTGCGTGGCCGAGAAGGTGCGCTCGAGCCGCTCGGGCGGCTGGTTGGTCAACCCGCGCCGCACGGCGTCGGCGTCGGCCGCCTGGGCGGCGGCGGCGACGGCGGGGCCGCTGGCCACCAACTCGAGCTCCGCGCGCCGCTCGCGCAGGTACAGCCCCACCAGGGCGGCGGACCGCTGCGCGATGTCCGAGAGCCGCGCGTCGGCGTCGCGCGCGAGGTAGCTGCGTGCGGCGCGCCACGCCAGCAGCGAGACGACCGTCAGCACCACGATGGCGGCAAGGACGCCCGCCGAAACCAAAGTGCGTTGGAGGCTGCGCGCGCGGAGGCGCGGCGACGGAGCGGGGCTCGCGGACATGAAGGCCGGGGCTAAGCTAGGGATGGCTCGGGGTCGCCGCAAGCCGCTATCTTACAACATTATGCCCGAGCGGGACGAAGTCGCGTACGATCCGCAGAGCGTCGAGCGCAAGTGGCAGCGGGTGTGGGAGGAGCGTGGCACCAACCACGCGGATCTCACCGGCGCGGCGCACCCGTTCTTCAACCTCATGATGTTCCCGTATCCCTCGGCCGAGGGACTGCATGTCGGGAACGTCTTCGCGTTCGTCGGCGCCGACATCCAGGGCCGCTACCAGCGGCTCAAGGGCGGCGACGTCTTCGAGCCGCTCGGCTTCGATGCCTTCGGCATCCACTCGGAGAATTTCGCGCTGAAGATCGGGACGCATCCGGCCGAGCTGATCCCGCGCAACATCGAGCGGTTCCGCGGCCAGCTGAGGCGGATCGGATTGATGGCGGACTGGCGGTACGAGGTGCAGACCACCGATCCGCGCTACTACAAGTGGACCCAGTGGATTTTCCTGCAGCTCTACCGCGCCGGGCTGGCCGTGAAGCGCCGCGCCGCCGTGAACTGGTGCCCGGCGTGCAAGACGGTGCTCGCCAACGAGCAGGTGATCAACGGCTTCTGCGAGCGGCACCCCGACGTGAAGGTCGAGCAGCGGATGCTGGACCAGTGGTTCTTCACCATCGGCCGGTACGCCCAGCGGCTGCTCGACCATCTGGAGACGGCGGACTGGTCGCATTCGACGCGGACCATCCAGGCGAACTGGATCGGTCGCTCCGACGGCGCCGAGCTGATCTTCGAGACTCCAGCCGGCAAGCGGATTACGGTGTTCACGACCCGCCCGGACACGGTCTTCGGCGCGACCTACCTCGTGCTGGCGCCGGAGCACGCGCTGGTGCCGGAGCTGACCACCGCGGAGCAGCGCGCCGACGTGAATGCCTACCGGCGCCGGGTCTCCGCGATGGACCTGGTTTCCCGCAAGGTCGGCGACAAGGCCAAGACCGGCGTCTTCACCGGCTCGTACGCGCGCAACCCCGCGACCAGCGAGACCGTGCCGATCTGGATCGCCGACTACGTCCTGATGGAGTACGGCACCGGAGCGATCATGGCGGTCCCCGGCCACGACCAGCGGGACTTCGAATTCGCCGCGGCCATGAAGCTGCCGTGCGTGCGGGTCGTGGCCGGGCCGGGGCAGGACGCGGCCACGCCGCTCCTCGCCGCCGAGCCCGACATTCCTGACGGGCGGATGGTGAACAGCCCCGGCTATGACGGGTTGCCGTGGGAAGAGGCCAAGCGCGGCATCACAGCGGCCCTCGCCGCCAAGGGCCTCGGCAAGGCCGTCGTCAACTACCGGCTGCACGATTGGTGCATCTCGCGGCAGCGGTACTGGGGGCCGCCGATCCCCATCATCTACTGTGACGACTGCGGCACGGTGCCCGTTCCGGAGCAGGACCTGCCGGTGGTCCTCCCGGCCCTCGAGGACTTCCGGCCCGACGATTCCGGCGTCTCGCCACTGGCGCGGGTGGAGTCGTGGTACCGTGTCCCGTGCCCCAAGTGTGGCAAACCGGGCCGGCGCGAGACGGACGTCTCCGACACCTTCCTCGATTCGGCGTGGTACTTCCTTCGCTATCCGTCGGCGAACCGGGACGACGTCGCCTTCGATGCGGAGTTGACGCGCAAGTGGCTGCCCGTCGCGTCGTACATCGGAGGGAACGAGCACGCGGTGTTGCACTTGATGTACGCGCGCTTCATCACGATGGCGCTGTACGACATCGGGTTGGTTCCGTTCGAGGAGCCGTTCCGTCGCTTCCGCGCCCACGGCACGATCGTCAAGGACGGCGCGAAGATGTCGAAGTCGCGCGGCAACGTGGTCAACCCGGACACCTACGTGGAGCGGTGGGGAGCCGACACCTTCCGCATGTACCTGATGTTCCTCGGCCCGTACCAGGAAGGCGGCGATTTCCGCGATGCGGGCATCTCCGGGATCCGGCGTTTCCTCGACAAGGTGTGGCTGCTGGTCGGTGAGGCCGCGGGCACGGGGGCACAGGGGCACGGGGGCACCGAAGATGCGTCCCCCGACCTCGTGCGCATGATGCACCGGACCATCCAGCGGGTCACCGACGACACGGAGTCGCTCTCCTACAACACCGCCATCGCGGCGATGATGGAGTACGTCAACGCGCTGCGGGACGGCGTCCCCACCAGGTCGCTGCTCGAGCCCCTGGCGATCCTGCTGGCGCCGTACGCCCCGCACTTCGCCGAGGAGTGCTGGGAGCGCCTCGGCGGTACGACGTCGGTGATGGACGCGCCGTGGCCGAGTTTCGAACCGGCGCTCGCCGTAGCCGAGGAGATCGAGCTCGTCGTGCAGGTGAACGGCAAAGTGCGCGCTCGGCTGCGGATGGCCCGTGGGGCGGCGCAGGAGACCGTCGTGAAGGCGGCGCTGGCCGATCCTGCCGCCATGAAGTTCGTTGGCGGCAGCCAGCCCAAGAAGGTGATATTCGTTCCGGACAGGCTCGTTAACCTGGTGCTATGACTGCAGATACGTGACGGGGAGGTGATTGGGGTGATGAGGTGATGGGGTGATGATGTGATGATGGTGCCCGACCCGCCTTCATCACCTCCTCACGTCATCTCCTTCATCACATCATCACCTCCCCGTCGTTTCCGTCGCTGCGACCTTCCCTTCGCCTGACACATCTCATCAATTGTGGCCGTGATGGCGGACACCCTCCCGCTCGTTGAGGCCAAGAGCCTCGTTGCACGAGCCCGGGCCGGCGACTTCTCGGCCCTGGAACAGTTGTATCGCGCCTACGAGCGGCCCGTCTACACGCTCGCGCGCCGGCTCACGCGGAACGCCGACGACGCCGAGGATGTGTTGCAGGACACGTTTCTCGAGGTCTGCCGATCGCTGAAGCAGTGGCGGGGCGAAGGGAACCTCTGGGGGTGGATCCGGACGATCGCGGCGAGCAAGGCGTTGATGCGCTACCGCCGCGAGAAGCTCCGGGAGTGGGAGCCGCTGGACGACGACGTGCCACACCAGGCGGACGACGTGCCGCTGCAGATGGACCTGGAGGCGGCGTTGAGCCGGTTGCCCGAGCGGTCGCGGCAGGTGGTGTGGCTGCACGACGTAGAAGGCTACACGCATGAGGAGATCGCCGAGTTGATGGGAATGACGACCAGTTTCTCGAAATCCCAGTTGGCCCGCGCGCACGATCGGTTGCGGCGGTGGCTCGGCGCGGGAGTGGGGGCATGAGCGAAACACGGCACGGCACGCTCGAGGAGTTGCTCGCGCTGCGGGATGGTGAAGGGAGCGCCTGGGCGCGCGAGCACGTCGCGAGTTGTGCGGCGTGCGCGGCCGAGCTGGAGCGGCTCGAGCAGGTGCGTGCCCAACTGCGCGCCCTGCCGGCGTTCACGCCACCGCGCGACGTGTGGCCGGTGGTGCTGCAGGGGGCGCGGACGGATCGGCGGCGCCGTCGGGTTTCGGCGTGGTCCGGCGTGGTGGCGGCAGCGGCCGTCGTGGTCCTGAGTTTCACAGTGCTGCACCACTCGGCGCCTCCGGCCCCGGAGGACGTCGCGTTGCAGAAGGCGATGGCCGAGTCGGCGGCGATGGAGCAGATGTTCCAGTCGCTCCACCCCGACCGGCGCGCCTTGAGCGGCCAGGCCGCGGGCGTCGTGGCGGACCTGGAGGATCAACTGGCGCAGGTGGATGCGGCGCTGAACGACACCACGGCGTGGCGCAGCGCTCCGGCGCGGGTTGCGGGTCTCTGGAAGCAGCGGGCAGGGCTTCTCTCGGCACTGGTGGACGTGCACCAAACGCGCGCCAGCGTGGCCGGTCTCTAGTCGAAGGGAGTGGAAGGTATGCAACGGCTCTGGTCTCTCGTCTTTCTGGCTGCGGTGGCCGTCCCCGCCATGGCGCAGGAGCCACCTCCGCGTGACAGTGTGGCTCCGCCGCCGCCCCGCTCCGGCGGACGGGCTGGCGGCTTCAACTTCTTCAACGGGCCCGACCAGGTGCGGGTCCAGATGTTCCAAAGGGGCCGGCTCGGCATCCTTGTGGACCTGACGGCGGATCCGGCGCGCGACTCGGTCGGCGCCCGGGTGGCGGGCCTCACGCCCGGCGGCGCGGCGGAGAAAGCCGGCGTCAAGACGGGAGACCTCGTGGTGCGACTCAACGGCACCGCGCTGGTGCGCCGGGCCGGCCGGAACGACGGTGGCGATGAGGAGGAGGAGGCACAGTCCCGTCCGGGAATGCGGCTCCTCGACCTGGCTTCCCGGCTCGATCCGGGCGACTCGGTGCGGCTCGAGCTGCGTCGCGGCACGCAACCGGTGAACGTCACCGTCGTGGCGGGTGAGTCGGGGATGGATGAGATGACCCGGACGTTCACGATGGATCTGCGTCCCGGCGAGCCCCTCGGGGACGTTCAGAGGGATCTCCGCCCCCAGAACTTTGTCTTCAGCGGCGGACCGTTCGCCGACATCGAGCTGGTCAAGGTGAACCCGGGCCTGGCCGACTACTTCGGCACCTCGGAGGGATTGCTGGTCGTCAACGTGGGGGACGACTCCACCTTCGGGCTGAAGAATGGCGACGTGATCCTGACGATCGGCGGTCGCAAGCCGCTGAGCCCAGCGCACGCCCTGCGCATCCTCGGCACGTATGAGCCGAACGAGAGCGTCAGCTTCGACATCATGCGCATGAAGCATCGCACCACGGTGTCGGGGAAGATGCCGGCCCGTCGGAGCGGGGCGTGGTCCATCACGCCCGACTCCTTTGATCCTGACGTGCCGATGCAGTGGATGCATGGGCTGGACGAGCTGCGGGAGCTTCCGAAGATGCTGCTCCCGCTTCCCGGAGGGGTGTCGCCGCCCAAGACGAGCACACGAGTGATCAGTACCTGATCGCCTCAGCAGCCGAGGGAACGATGCGGCGCCCGCGCGGTTGGCGGGCGCCGTTGTCTTGCCCGGCCGATCGGCATATAAGTGGGGCGCCACGTACTCCGGAGGCGCGCAACGGACTCGACGCCTGGAGGTCGGCCGATGGGGTCAACATCCTGGACGCGGATCGCCGCACTGGGCGCGGCATTCGCGCTCTGCTCCTGCACGCGCGCGCCGCACCCCCGTCCGGCAACGACTTGGACGGACCCGTCGCCGCACGGCGTGAGCTTCGTGACCGTGGCTCCCGGGGTCCGTCTCGAGGTGCTCGACTGGGGGGGCAACGGGTCGCCCTTGGTGTTCCTCTCCGGACTCGGCGACGTCGCGCACGGCTTCGACGCCTTCGCCCCGCAGTTCACCGATCACTTCCACGTGCTCGCGATCACCCGCCGCGGCTACGGGGCGTCGAGCCAGCCCCCCACGGGTTACGACCTCGCCACCCGGGTCGCGGACCTCGGCGCCGTCCTGGACAGTCTGCATCTCGCGCCGGTGATCCTGGCTGGCCACTCCATCGCCGGAGACGAGTTAACGGCGTTCGCCGCCTCGGCCCCCGCTCAGGTGAGCAAGCTGGTGTATTTCGACGCGGCCTTCGACCACAGCGACATCGTGCGCGTGATGACCGGCTTCCCTCCGGCGCCTGCTATGACCGCGGCGGACTCGTCGTCGCCAGCCGCCGTTCAAGCCTACTATCTCGCAACCTTCGGGATGCGCATCCCCGAGGCCCAGATCCGCGCCACCCACCTGTTCGGTGCGGACGACCGGCTGCTGCGCAACGTCACCCCCGACTCGATCGACGCGCAGGTCCTGCGCGGCACCGGGCACCCGCGGTACTCGGCCGTGCGCGCCCCCGCGCTCGCCTTCTACGCGCCGTGCGACTCGACCCGCATCGCGTACTGGGGGAGGCTGAACGATGCGACGAGGACGGCGGCCCGCGCCTTTTTCGCCAGGACCGACACCTGGTGCGCGCAGGAGCGCGCCCGCTTCCGGCGCGGGATACGGCACGCACGCATCGTGGTGCTCCCGGGCGCCAATCACTACGTCTTCTCCTCGAACCCGCAGCCAGTGGCCGAGGAGATGCGGTCGTTCCTGGCACATTGAGGCGCCGCTCCGACGCGCGCTGCTATTGACACCAGCGAAGGCAACGCCAATGGTGAGGGGACCTTCAGTCGGAGGCTCGCCGTGCCGTACGAGGCTATCCTGCAACTCATCGCTCGCGTCTTGCTCAGCTGGATGTTCCTGCAGTCGGCCTACTCGCACTTCACCCAGGTGAAGGGAATGGCCGCTTACTCAAAGGGCGCCGGCGTCCCGCTGCCGGAGGTGGCGGTCGTGGTCACCGGGCTGATGCTGCTCGCCGGGGGCCTCAGCCTGCTGCTGGGCTTCCATCCCCGCATCGGAGCCGGCCTGCTGTTCGTCTTCCTCGTCCCCACGTCCTTCATGATGCACGCCTTCTGGCGGGAGACGGACCCGATGCAGCGCGCCGGGCAGCGGGCGCAGTTCTGGAAGAACCTCACCCTCGCTGGCGCGATGCTGTGGATCGTCGCGAACACCAGCTGGCCGTGGCCGTGGGCGATCGGCTGATCCCTTCCGTCGTCAGCCGCTGAGGTTGCCGGGCCGCCCCCCTTCGGGCGGCCCGGTTCGTCTTCCCTCGGAACTCGGCGTCTCGCAACTATCCTGGCCTTGACATATCGTGCGTTATTGCGTACGATATAGCGTACGATGTATCTAATACCATGGAGGTGTAAGATGAGCAAGGACAATGAAGACTGGCCGTTCGGGCGCTTCTTTGCCGGCGGGTTCGGACCGAGGTTCTGGGCGTTCTGCGGGCCGGAGGGAAGTCGCGGGCCACGTCGCCGGATGCGGCAGCAGATGTTCGAGTCCGGTGAGGTGAAGTACGTGATCCTGCGGCTGCTGAAGGAGAAGCCGCGACACGGCTACGAGGTGATCAAGGCGCTGGAGGAGAAGATGGGCGGCTGGTACACGCCCTCGGCCGGGACGATCTACCCGACGCTCCAGCTGCTGGAGGACCAGGGTTACGTGCGCGCGGTGGACACGGAGGGGAAGAAGGTCTACCACATCACGCCCGAGGGGGAGGCGTTCCTGGAGGAGCACCGCGACGTGATCGACGACATCTTCGAGCGGGTGCGTGGCGCGGTGCGCGGCTTCGCCGGCGGCTCGATGGGGGAGTTGAGCGAAGTGTTCGCCCGGCTGGCGGGCCTGGCGTACGGCGAGGCGTGGCGCGCCGGCCCCGGTGATGCCAAGGTGCAGAAGATCCTCGAGATCCTGAAGAAGGCGGTGGCCGACGTCGAGGCGGCGAAGGCTCCAACCGTCTAGGCGCAGCGGCGTCGAAGCTGGTGACGAGGCCCGGCCCCCGGCCGGGCCTTTGTCTGTCCGGGCTTGCCGGGGTGGAGCCTCCGTGCCATTCTTGAACGATGGTTCGAAAGTCAAACCGCCGTTCTACACCACCGGACAGCCCGGGCGCACCGCTCGACCGGCGAGGCCGGCGGGCACTGGTGATGCGCCAGACCATCCTGCGGGCGGCGGCCCGGGTGTTCCGGCGGCGCGGTTTCGCGGAAACCGGGATGCGCGAGATCGCGGCTGCGGCCAATCTCTCGCCGGGAAACCTGTACTACTACTTCAAGAGCAAGCACGAACTGCTGTATTTCTGCCAGGACCACTCGCTGGACCGGATGCTGGCGACCTGCCACGCGGTGCGCGCGGGACGGCGGAGCGCGGCCGACCGGCTGGCGGCGGTGATCCGGGCACACGTGGCGTGCATGCTGGACGAATTGGACGGCGCGGCGGCACACACCGAGGTAGAGGCGCTGCCGCCTCGGCTGCGCACGCGCATCGTCGCCAAGCGGGACCGCTACGAGGCGGCGGTGCGGCGCATCGTGGTGCAGGGCGTGCGTGCGCGTGCCTTCACGCCATGCGACCCCGTGCTGGTGACACGCGCCCTGCTGGGGGCCGTCAACTGGACGGCGCGGTGGTACCGGCCCGAGGGCGAGCAGCGACCGGAGGCGGTCGCCGACGCGTTCGCGATCTACCTGGTGAGGGGGCTGGTCAAGTGAGCGAGGGCACGAGGGCACGTGTGCACGGGCGCACGGGGGCACGGACGCGCGGGGGCACGGAGGACAGGGCGCGGATCACGCTCACAGTCAACGGTGAGCGGCGGGACGTCCTGTTCGCGGGCTACAAGACACTGCTCGAGGTGCTGCGCGAGGACCTCGGCCTGACCGGCACGAAGCACGGGTGCGAGTTGGGAGAGTGCGGCGCCTGCACCGTCCTGGTGGACGGGCAGCCGGTGCTCGCGTGCCTGCTCCTGGCCGTGGAGTGCGCGGGTGCCAACGTCGCCACCGTGGAGGGGCTCGCCGCGGGACCCGGGTTGTCGGCGCTCCAGGCCGCGTTCGCCGACCGGGGCGCGGCGCAGTGCGGGTACTGCACGCCCGGCATCCTGGTCACGGCGCAGGCGCTGCTCGATCGCAACCCGCATCCCACGCGCGCGGAGATCGCGGAGGCGCTGTCCGGCAACCTGTGCCGCTGCACCGGCTACCTGCAGATCTTCGAGGCCGTCGAGGCGGCGGCGGGCACGGGGGCACAGGGGCACGGGGGCACAGGGGCACCGACGCACGGACGCGCAGAGGCCGGCGCGTGAGGATCATCGGCAAGCCCCGGCGCCGGGTGGACGCGCGCGCCAAGGTGACGGGCCAGACGCGGTTCGCCGACGACGTCGTGCTGCCGCGCATGCTCTACGGCAAGCTGCTGCGCTCGCCTCATCCGCACGCGCTGATCGGGGAGGTCGACGCGTCCGCGGCAAGCACCGCGCCCGGCGTCCACCTGGTGCTCACGGGCGCCGACTTCCCCATCGCCTACGGCATCATGCCGGTGAGCCAGGACGAGCACGCCCTGTGCCGGGACAAGGTCCGCTACGTGGGCGATCCGGTCGCCGCGGTGATCGCGGCGAGCGAGCGGGAGGCGGCGGACGCGCTCGCGCTGATCCGCGCGACCTACGAGCCCCTCGCGACGATCGCCTCGCCGGAGGACGCGCTGCGGACGGCGGAGCCCCGCATCCACGACTACGGCGAAGGGCCGAACGTGCACCGCCTGGCGCACCTCGCCTTCGGGGACGTCGAGCCGGCGCTGGCGGGCGCCGACCAGGTCTTCGAGGACGTCTTCTTCTACCAGGGGAGCACTCACCTCCCGCTCGAGCAGCACGCAGCGGTGGCCGCGCTCGACGCCGACGGCCGTCTCACCCTCTGGTCGTCCACCCAGACGCCGCACTACGTGAACCGCGAGCTGGCGCGGGCACTCGATCTCCCCGCCAGCAAGATCCGCGTGATCGCGACGCCCAACGGCGGCGGCTTCGGTGGGAAGAGCGACGTGATGAGCCACGAAGTCGTGGCCGCCAAGGCGGCGCTGGTGACCGGGCGCCCGGTCAAGATCACGCTGACGCGTGAGGAGGTGTTCTATGCCCACCGCGGGCGGCACCCGGTGTTGATGCGGCTCAAGACCGGGGTGAAGGCGGACGGGACCATCGTGGCGATGGACCTCGAGACGCTGCTGGACGGCGGCGCGTACGGCAGCTACGGACCTGCCTCCACGCTCTACACCGGCCAGCTCCAGACGGTGACCTATTACGTGCCGCGCTACCGCTTCCGCGCCTGCCGCACTTTCACCAACAAGCCGGCGTGCGGGCCCAAGCGGGGGCACGGCACGCCGCAGCCGCGCTTCGCCCAGGAGGTGCAGCTCGACAAGATCGCCGTCGCCCTCGGCCGGGATCCGGCCGACCTCCGGCTCCAGCAGCTCGCGCCCGCGCATTCCCTCACGGCCAACTGGCTCCAGATCGGCACCATGGGCCTCAAGCCGTGCATCGAGCGCGTGATGGAGGGCTCCGCCTGGCGGGAGCGCCGCGGCAAACTGCCGTTGGGGCGCGGCCTCGGGATCGCGTGCTCGTCGTACCTGTGCGGCGCCGGCCTGCCGATCTACTGGAACGAGATGCCGCACTCCGGGGTGCAGCTGCAGCTCGACCGCTCCGGCCGCGTGACTGCGTTTTGCGGCGCGACCGAGATCGGTCAGGGCTCCGACGACGTCCTGGCCGCGATCGTGGCCGAGGTGCTGGGCCTCGAGGCCGAGGACGTGCGCCTCGTCACCGGCGACACCGACCTGACGCCGGTGGACCTAGGCTCCTACTCCAGTCGTGTCACGCTGATGATGGGGAACGCCGCGATCCAGGCTGCCGAACGCGCCAAGGCGCTGCTCGCGGCGGCGGCGGGTCCGAAGCTCGGCGTGCCGGCCGAGCGCCTGGTGTTCGCTGAACGGCGCGTGTTCGACGTCGAGAACCCGTCGACGGGCCTCACGTTCCAGGAGGCCGTCGTCGCCGCCGAGGTCGAGCACGGCACGCTCGGCACGACCGGATCCTACCGGCCTCCGCGGAGTGCGGCGCGGTACCGGGGCGGTGGGGTCGGCCCTTCGGTCGCGTACTCCTACACGGCAGCGGTGGTCGAGGTGGAAGTGGACCCGGCGACTGGCTGGGTGCGCGTCCCCAAGGTCTGGATGGGGCACGACATCGGGCGCGTGATCAACCCGGTGCTGGCGCGCGGCCAGGTCGAGGGCGGCGTGTATATGGGCCTGGGCGAGGCGCTGATGGAGGAGCAGAGTTTCCGCCGGCTGCCGCCGCGCCTTTCCGCCGCGCTGGTGCACAAGATCCCCTCGATCCTGGAGTACAAGAGCCCGACCGCGCTCGAGATGCCCGAGGTGGTCACCTACTTCGTCGAGGATCCCGATCCGAGCGGCCCGTTCGGCGCCAAGGAAGTCGGGCAGGGGCCGCTGCTGCCGATCGCGCCGGCGGTGGCGAACGCCATTTTCGACGCCGTCGGCGTGCGAATCGACGAGGTGCCCATCACGCCAGACCTGGTGCTCGCGGCGCTGGAGGCGAAGGCGAAGGGGAAGTTGGGGCGGGTGGGACCAACGGCCTTCCCGGCGGTGCCGTGGCCCGAGGCCCTCGTCGTCCCACCACCTTGGGAAGGGGGCGACGGCAAGGCGACCAACGAGCGGGCCAAGTCGCGCGACGCGCTTCCCACGCACCACTCCGGTACGGCCGGGGTGCGCGTATGATGCGGGCCCCGGACTTTCGCTACCACGCGGCGCGGTCGGTGACCGACGCGGCGCACGCGCTGAGAGACGGTGGGCCTGAGGCAATGCTGCTCGCCGGAGGCACCGACCTGGTGCCCAACCTCAAGCGGCGCCAGCAGACGCCCGGGCTGCTGATCGGGATCCGCAACCTGCGCGAGCTCAGGCGCATCAGGAACGGGAAGGGGCTCGTGCTGGGGAGCGCCGTCCGCCTCTCGGAGATCGCCGCCGACCGGCGCGTCTCGAGGCACTACGCGGCCCTGGCTCGCGCCGCCGGCCTGGTGGGGACGCCGCAGATTCGCAACATGGGCACCTTGGGCGGGAACCTGTGCCTCGACACCCGCTGCACCTACTACAATCAGAGCTACGAGTGGCGGCAGGCCATCAACTTCTGCATGAAGGCCCCGGGCGCCACCGGCGGCCACGCGTGCACCACGCCCACCGGCGGCGCGATCTGCTGGGTAGCTACCTCGAGCCCGCGCTGCTGGGCGGTGTCGTCGACCGACACCGCGCCGGCCTTGATCGCCCTCGGCGCGCGGGTCACGCTGGTGTCCAGCGACGGTGAGCGGGAGATCCCGGTGGAAGAGTTGTACGCCGACGACGGGATGGCCTACCTCACGAAGCGCGCGGACGAGATCCTGACCGCGGTACACCTGCCACCGGCCGAGGGTGGGTGGCGCAGCACCTACTGGAAGCTGCGGCGTCGCGGCTCGTTCGACTTCCCAGTCCTGGGTGTGGCGGCGGCCGTGCGGTTTGGGGAAGGAAACGTGGTGAGCGACGCGCGCATCGTCCTCGGCGCCGTCGCCTCTCATCCCGTGCTCGTGCCGGAGTCGGCGGAGTTGATTGGGAAACCGCTGAGCGACGACGTTGTCAAGGCCTTCGCCGAGGCGGCGGCAGGACACGCCAAACCGATGGACAACACGGACTTGGCGCTGGGGTGGCGAAAAAAGGTGGCGCGCCTTTACGTGGCCGGCGCGCTGCGCGAGCTCAAGGGAGTTCACGACTCGGAATAGGGGCGTCGGCTCGGCTGGCGAGAAGTCGCCCATCCGGTTATTTGCTTAGTTCTATGAAACGCTCTACCGTCGCAGCATCCTACCTGCCCGAGCGCATCGATGCGCTCCAAGAGATCGCCACCAACGTCGCTTGGAGCTGGAACCGCGACGCGCGCGCGCTCTTCCGCCTGCTGGACCGCCCGCTCTGGCACCTGACGCGACACAATCCGCTGGAGCAGCTGCGCCGCGTGGATCCCAAGCGGCTGGCCGCGTGCGCGCGCGACACCAAGTTCCTTCAGGTGTACGACCGGGTGGTCAGCGATCTCCGGGCGAACGCGTCCAACGTCGGCACTTGGTTCGCGCAAACCTACCCGGACCTGGATGGGCGCGCCGTCGCCTATTTCTGCGCGGAATTCGGGCTCCACAACTCCGTGCCGATCTACTCCGGCGGCCTCGGCGTCCTGGCTGGGGACCACTGCAAGGCTTCGTCCGATCTCGGCGTGCCGCTCGTCGCGGTCGGGCTGCTGTACACCCAGGGCTACTTCGACCAGCGGATCTCGCTCGACGGCTGGCAGGAGGACACGGACGAGCGGTTCGACCCCCAGATGGGGCCGCTGGAGTCGCTCTCCGGGCCGAACGGCGAGCCTTGGCTCGCCGTGGTGCGGGCCTTCGGCCGGCCGGTGCACATCGGCGCGTGGCGCATGAAGGTCGGCCGCGTACCGGTGTATCTCATGGACACCGATCTCGAGCAGAACGATCCCGCCGACCGTGGGTTGGCCAGCCGGCTGTACGCGGGCGGCCCCGAACAGCGGCTCAAGCAGGAATGGGCCCTCGGCGTCGGCGGCGTGCGCGTGTTGCGCGCGGTCGGCGTGGACCCCGGCACCTGGCACGCCAACGAGGGGCACGCCGCGTTCATGCTGGCGGAGCGGTTGCGCGAATACACCGCGCAGGGGACGCCGTTCGATCAGGCCGTCCGGCAGGTGCGTGCCACGTCGCTCTTCACCACCCACACCCCGGTGCCGGCGGGGCACGACATCTTCTCGCACGAGCTGGTCGAGAAGTGCACCGGTCCGGTGTGGGAGGAGCTGGGCGTGAGCCGTGAGGCGTTCCTCCACCTCGGCTACCATCCCACGCGCGATCATGGCCAGTTCCACATGGCGGTGCTCGCGGAGCGGCTGTCGGGCCGCATCAACGGGGTCGCCAAGCGGCACGGCGAGGAGTCGCGCCGCATCTGGCACGACCTGTGGCCAGGAAAGAAGACCGCTCAGGTGCCGATCGGGTACGTCACCAACGGGGTGCACCTCGCGACCTGGATGTCGCACCGGATGATGGCGCTGCTCGACAACCACCTGGGCCCCGACTGGGGCAACCGGCTCGACGATCCGTCGCTGTGGGCGCAGGTGCTCACGATCGACGACCAGGTCCTGTGGTTCGTGCATTGCGAGCTCAAGAACGTCCTCATGGCCTTCATCCGCGAGCAGGCGCGGCGCCGCTGGTCGGACGAGTGGAAGGACTCGGCGCACGTCGTCGGGGCGGGCACGCTCCTGGACCCCGATGCGCTCACCATCGGATTCGGGCGGCGGTTCGCCACCTACAAGCGTTCGACGCTCATCTTCCGGGACATCGAGCGGCTGCGGAAGCTGCTGATCAACACCTGGCGCCCCGTCCAGATCGTCTTCTCGGGGAAGGCCCACCCGGCGGACGAGGACGGGAAGAAGATGCTCCAGCAGGTGTATCAGTTTTCGCGCGACCCACGGCTGGAGGGGCGGGTCGCGTTCCTGGAGGACTACGAGCTTCACCTGGCGCACCGGATGATCCAAGGCGTGGATCTATGGCTCAACCTCCCACGCCCGCCGCTCGAGGCGTGCGGCACCAGCGGGATGAAGGCCGCCCTCAACGCGGTCCCGCAGCTCAGCACGCTCGACGGGTGGTGGTTCGAGGGATACGACGGTCTCAACGGCTGGGCGATCAAGCCGGCGCCGGAGGGCGGGGACGGCGACGACTGGGACGCGGAGCAGTTGTACAGCCTGCTCGAGGACGAGGTCGTGCCGCTGTTCTACGACCGCGACCCGCACGGCGTGCCGCACGGCTGGGTCGACAAGATGAAGCAGGCGCTCCGGACCGTGGGGGAGCGGTTCACGGCACGGCGGATGGTGCAACAATACGTGAAGGCGTACTACGCGCCGGCGCTCAGGGCCGAGACCCCGGGTGACGATCCGCCGAGTGCCTAGTGATGCGGTGATGGGCGCCTCGTTCGAGGCGGCGCGTCCTGCCCGTTGGAGGGCCGCGGCGCCACCGCCTCTGCTGCTCGGTTCCAGCGGCGACACGCCGGTGGGCGTGGTGCACGTCGTGGCGGAGTACACGCCCTACGCTCACACCGGAGGCCTGGCGGACGCGGTCGCGGGCCTCGCCCGGTTTCAGGCCGCCGCCGGGGTCCCGACGGCGGTGATCCTGCCGCTGTACCGCTCGGTGCGGCGGGCCGCCAAGGAGCTGCTGCCCGTCGGCAGGCCGTTCCCCGTCGAGGTCGGACCGCGTGTCGAGTGGGCGCGGCTGTACCGCGTGCCGGCTTCGCCGCGCGCGCCGCGGGTGTTCTTCATCGAGCACGACGGGTACTTCAACCGTCCGGGCCCCTACGGCTCGGGCGGGCTCGACTACCCCGACAACGGCTTTCGCTTCGCCTTCTTCGCGCAAGCGGCGCTCGCCGCGCTGCCGCGGATCACCAGCGCGCCGGTCGTGATCCACGCCCACGACTGGCATGCGTCGTTGGTGCCGGTGTACCTCCGGACCCGGTTTGCCGGGCACTCGTTCTACGACAACGTGCGGGCCGTGCTCACCGTCCACAACGCGGCGTTCCAGGGACACTTCCCCGAGGAGCTGCTGCACGTCGTGGGCTTGCCAGCCTGGCTCTACGATTGGCGGCTGCTCGAGTGGTACGGGCGCGTCAATTTCCTCAAGGGCGGGATGGCGTTCGCCGACTTCGTGACAACGGTGAGTCCCACCCACGCGCGGGAACTCGTGACTCCGGAGGGCGGCTTCGGGCTGCACGATGCGTTCATGGCGCTGGGCGACCGGCTGGCCGGGATCGTGAACGGCATCGACATGGAAGCGTGGGACCCCGCGACCGATCCCCATCTGACGGCCAACTACTCGGCCAACGACCTTTCGGGCAAGCGCCGCTGCAAGGCGGCGCTGCAGCGCACCTACGGCCTCCCCCAACGCTACAACGTCCCCCTGATCGGCATGGCGGCGCGGCTGGTGGCGCAGAAGGGCCTCGACCTGCTGCTCGACAATGCGCCGCTCTTTACCGACGGAGCCCAGTTCGTTTTCACGGGACGCGGCGAGCCGCGCTACGAGGCGGCCCTCACGGCGATCGCCGCCCGGTCGCACCAGCGGGTCAGCGTGCGGCTCGGGTTCAGCGACCGGGGGGCGCGGCGAATTATGGCCGGGGCCGATATCTTTCTGGTTCCCTCGCTGTACGAGCCGTGCGGGCTCACCCAGATGTCGTCGCAGCGCTACGGCACGCTGCCGGTGGCTCGGCGGGTGGGTGGACTGGCCGACACCATCGACGACGGCCAGACCGGTTTTCTGTTTGATGCGTACACGCCGGCCGCGCTGGCGGAAGCGGTCGGCCAGGCGGTGGAGACGTACCAGGCGCCCGCGCGTTGGGCGTGGCTGGTCGAGCATGCGATCGAGCAGGATTTCAGCTGGGAACAGTCCGCGGCCGAGTACGCGGACGTATACCGGCGCATCCTCGCCGCCGCGCCGGCGGGGCGATAGGCGGACGCGTGGATTTCGTGCTGGCTCTCCACAGTCATCTCCCCTACGTGCTGCGTCACGGGCGCTGGCCGCACGGCAGCGACTGGTTGTGCGAGGCGGCGATCGACACGTACCTCCCGCTGGTGGAAATGGTGAGCGATCTGTCGGCGCGCGGCGTGCGCTGCCCGGTGACGGTGAGTGTGTCGCCGGTGCTGGCGAACCAGCTCGTCGATCCCACCTTCGCCGCGGAGCTGGACGACTTCTTCGGCCAGCGCCTCGAGGCGTGCCGCGAGGCCCGGCGCACACTGCCCGAGACCGGCGACGCCGCGCTCCTGCCACTGGTGGATTTCTGGGAGGCGCGGCTCCACCGGCTGCGGGAGCGGTTCGAGGCCGAGGGCCGGGACATCGTCGCGGCGCTGGCGCGCCTGGAGGCGGCGGGACAGCTGGAGGTGATGACCTGCGCGGCGACCCACGGCTTCCTCCCGCTGCTGGCGCGCGACGAGTCGGTGCGCCTCCAACTGGCGGTGGCGCAGGCCGAGCATCGGCGACTGTTCGGGCGCGCGAGCGCCGGCTGCTGGCTGCCGGAGTGCGCCTACCGGCCGCGGGGCTGGTGGCAGCCGGCCGGCGCGCCGCATCCCGGGCTGCGCGCGGGCACCGAGGAGCACCTGGCCGCGGCGGGCTTTCGCTACTTCTTCACCGATGCGCACCTGGCGCAGGCGGGGAGCGCGCTGGGCGGCTATGCCGAGGTTCCGATGGCCGTGGAGCGCTTTGGCGCCGCGCGGCACGACGTGTCGCGCTTCCGGGGCGCGAGCGCGCTTCGCACGCCCTACCGTGCCTACCTCGCGGGCTCGGCGGGCGAGACGGGCCGCCTCGCCGTGATGGTACGCGATCCGCGGTCCTCGCTGCAGGTGTGGAGCCGGGATCTCGGCTATCCCGGCGACGGCTGGTACCTCGAGTTCCACAAGATCCGCTGGCCGGGCGGTCTCAAGCTCTGGCGGGTGAGCGCGCCGAACTCGGACCTCGGCGCCAAGCGGCCGTACGACCCGTCGGCGGCGCTCGCCCAGGCCTCGCTGCACGCATCGCACTTCGCCTCGCTGCTCTCCAGCATCAGGGCGTCGGGGGAGGCCGGAAGAGACGGGATCATCGCCGTGCCGATCGATGCCGAGCTGTTCGGGCACTGGTGGTTCGAGGGCGTGGACTTCCTCGCCGCCGTCTATCGCGACCTGACGAACGGGCGCGGGGTGCGAGCGGCGACCGCCTCCGAGCATCTCGACCGGCACCCGGCCAGGATCACCATCGAGCTGCTCCCTGGGTCCTGGGGCGCGGGCGGCGACAATGGGATGTGGCTCAACGACCAGACGGCGTGGACCTGGGAACGGCTGTGGCGCCTGGAGGACCGCTTCTGGAACGTGGCGCCGCTGGCGCTGTCCCTGCCGGAGACGCATGCCGTGCTCGCGCAGGCCGCGCGGGAGCTGCTCCTGGCCCAGGCTTCCGATTGGCAGTTCATGATCACGACCGGCGCGGTCACCGACTACGCGAAGCGGCGCTTCATGCTGCACGCGGGCGATGCCGAGTTGCTGGTCTCCATGCTTGAGGACGCCGCCCGCGGCGCCGTGATTCCGGCCCAGGCGCGCACTATCGCCGAGGAGCTGCAGCGCCGCGACGTGCTGTTCCCCGACGTGTTGGCTCAGATCGCCGGAGCGGTGGAGCGCGGCGGAGTGGGCGCGGCAGCCTGATGGCGGTCCGGTCGGTCGTCGTCCACGGACATTTCTATCAGCCGCCCCGCGAAAACCCGTGGCTCGGCTACGTAGAGACCGAAGCCAACGCGGCGCCCGATCACGACTGGAACCGGCGGATCGAGCGGGAGTGCTACCGCGCGGTGACCGCCGCGCGGATCCCTGACGCCACCGGGCGCATCAGGCGCATCGTCAACACCCTCGAGTGGATCAGCTTCGATTTCGGCCCGACCCTGCTCGAGTGGATGGAGCAGGAGGCGCCGGCGACGTACGAGATGGTGCTCGACGCGGACCGCCGGAGCCGGGAGCGGCTGGGCTACGGTAGCGCGATCGCGGCCCCCTACCATCACGTGATCCTTCCACTCAGCAGCCGGCGGGACAAGGTCACCGAGGTCCGCTGGGGAATCGCCGACTTCCGCCGCCGCTTCGGACGCGATCCGGAAGGGATGTGGCTGCCGGAGACCGCAGTGGACGACGAGACGCTGGATGTGATCGCGGCGCACGGCATCCGGTTCACGATACTGGCGCCGCACCAGGTCAAGCGCGTGCCGGCCGGCGGCCTGCCGGGCCGCTACCGCACGCGCGGCGGACGGGAGATCGCCCTCTTCATCTACGATGGGCCGCTGTCGCATGACGTGGCTTTCGGTGCGCTGCTCAAGGACGCGTTCGCCTGGGCGGAGCGGCTGACGGGCGGCGGCGCGGACGGGCCGGCGCTGGTGTCGCTCGCCACTGACGGTGAGACGTTCGGCCACCATCACCACTTCGCCGAGATGGCGCTGGCGCGGGTGCTGGAGATCCTGGCGCAGCGGCCCGGCGCGGCGGTGACGAACTATGCCGCTTTCCTGGCGGCGCGGCCGCCGGTGGATACGGTCGAGCTGGTGGCGCCCAGCTCGTGGAGTTGCTCGCACGGGGTGGAGCGGTGGCGGAGCGACTGCGGCTGCCGCGCCGCGCCGGAGAAGGGCTGGCACCAGCGGTGGCGCGCGCCACTGCGGGCGGCGGTGGAGTGGCTGGCGGGCGAGCTGCACCGGATTTTCGAGCGGGAGGCGGGCGCGTTGCTCCGGGATCCCTGGGCCGCACGGGATGCCTACGGGGCGGCGCGGGCGGAGGGGGGTGACGCGGTGACCGAACTCCTGACGGCGCAAGCCGCGCGCGCCCTGACAACGGAGGAGTCGGTGCGCGTGCGGGAGCTGCTCGAGATGGAAGGGGACACGCTGGCGCTCTTCACCTCCTGTGCCTGGTTCTTCGACGACATCGGAGGGCTCGAGCCCCTGCAGGCGATGCGCTACGGGGCCCGCGCGATCGAACTGGCGGGACCGGCGGGCGAGCAGCTCGGGGCGGGATTCGCCCAGCGGCTCGCGGCGGCTGCGAGCAACGATCCCGCGGTCGGCGATGGCCGGCGCATCTTTCTCGAGTCGGCGCGGCCGCGCGTGGCGCCGGCCGCCCGCGTGGCGGCGAGTTGGGCCGCTCTGCTCCGCTTCGCGCCGGCAGCCGCCCGCGAGCACCTCTACGACTACGACGTGAGCGGCGACCACGAGCGGGTGCGCGTGGTGCAGCGCCGCACCGGCCGCGCCGCCGACTTTGACGTCGGCGTGCAGCCGCTCGACGGCTGGCGCTTCGAGGTTACGGCGGCGCCCGCAGGGTCGGGCACGGTGGTGCGCCTGACGCTGGCGGACCTGACCGAGCGGGAGCGGGAGGCGGTAACCAGGGCGCTGGTGGCGGCGCTCGCGCGGCGCGCGCTGCGGCCCGAGGAGAACGCGGCGCTGTGCGAGGGCCAGGCGTCGCTCGGCGAGGTGATCGACCGCGCCCTCCTGGCGCGCGTGGAGGCGCTCGCCCGCGATCGGTCTGACGCGGCGGTGGCGGCCGCGCTCGACCTGCTCGACCTGCTGGAGCTGGCGGGGCGCGCCGTGCCGTTCGAGGCGCAGACCGCCTTCGACCGGGCGCGCGGAGCCCGCTCCGCCGCCGAGGGGCGGGCGCTCGCCCCGATGGCGGCACGTCTCGGCTTCGCCGTGGCGCCGTGACGGAACCGCTCCGCCTCGTTTTCGGCGTCCACATTCACCAGCCGGTGGGCAACTTCGATCACGTCGTCGAGCAGCACGTGCGCGAGGCGTACCGCCCCTTTCTGGAGCGGCTTGCGGCCGGCGGCTTCACCCCGTTCTCCCTCCACATCTCGGGCCCGCTGCTCGAGTGGCTGGAGGGGCACGACGCTCCCTTCCTGGACCTGATCGGCCGCCTGGTGGCCGACCGGAAGGTCGAGCTGCTGCTCTCCGGACTTGACGAGCCGATCCTGATGGCGCTGCCACGCGCCGACCGCGTCGAGCAGATCGGCTGGATGCGGGACGCCATCGGCCGCCGGTTCGGCTCACAGGCGCAGGCGGGCGGCCTGTGGCTTACCGAGCGCGTCTGGGAACCCGACCTGGCGGCCGACCTGGCGGCCGCCGGCGTGCGTTACGCGCTGGTGGACGACCGGCATTTCCTCGTGACCGGCTTCCCGCGCCAGCGGCTGCACGCGCCGTTCTGGACGGAGGGCGGTGGCCGCCCGGTGGCGCTCTTCCCGATCGACGAGCGGCTGCGCTACCTCGTCCCGTTCAAGCCGCCGGCGGAGATCCTGGCGTACCTGGAGCAGCTGCGCGCCGCCGGCCATCGCCTCGCGGTGCTCGCCGACGACGGCGAGAAGTTCGGCGGCTGGCCGGGCACCAGGGCCTGGGTGTTCGAGCGCGGCTGGCTCGACGAGTTCCTCGAGGTGATGGGCTTCGCCGTGGGCCGCGGCGAGCTGAAGCTGGTGACCTGCGCGGGCGCCCTGGCCGAAGTGCCAAGCGGTGGGCTGGCGTATCTCCCGTCGGCGTCGTACAGCGAGATGGAGCGATGGGCCCTCCCTCCCGAATCCGCCATACGGCTCGCCCGGCTCGAGCGGGAGCTGGGAGAGCACCGGATGGCCGGTCCCGACGGCGCCCTGGTTCGCGGGACGCACTGGCGGAACTTCCTGGTGCGCTACCCGGAGGCGAACCGGATGCACAAGAAGATGCTCGCGCTCTCGGCGCTGCACCGTGCGCTCGCCCCCGGCGACGGCAGCCGGACGGCGGACCTCGTGGCGGCGCGCCGCGCCATCGGGCGCGCGCAGTGCAACGACGCGTATTGGCACGGGGTCTTCGGTGGTTTGTACCTGCCGCACCTCAGGGCCGCGCTATGGCGCAACCTCGCCATCGCGGAACAGGCGCTGCGGCGCGGGAAAGAACTCGAGGTCGAGTTGGTGGACCTCGACCTCGACGGACACGAGGAGATCTGGGTGCACTCGGGCCGCTGCTCGATCGTCATCGCGCCCGCACGTGGCGGCGCGGTCGAGGACTACACGGCCTTCGAGACGCTGATCAACTACGCCAACGCGCTGACCCGGCGTCCCGAGGCCTACCACGAGCTGCAGCCGCCGGCGCCGGGGCACCAGGGCGTTTCCCTCTCGGAGCATCCGCCGTACGACGCCGACGAGCGCGCGCTGTTCGTCGACCGCATCCTGCCCGACGACCTCGTGCTCGAGGCGTACGTGGCGGCCCGGTACACGCCACGCGTCTCGTGGGCGCGAACGGCGATGAGCCACCGGATCGGCGTGAGCGCCGGAGCGGTGGAGGTGATCCTGGAGCCGCCGACCGGCGTTCCATGGCTCGAAAAACGGATCCGCGTCGCTCCCGACGGCACGCTCGCGGTGGCCTATCGCTGGGATGCGCGGGCTTTCGACCACGGTGGCCGCTTCGCACCCGAGCTATCCCTCGCCGCACCCCTGGATTGGGATCTCGATCCTCACGCGGAGCTGTGGCGGTTCGCGATCGAGACCGTCGCGAAGTCCGAGCGTGGTCTGGAGCGGACCAGCCAGGGCGAATCGGTGACGCCGCTCTGGCCGGTGTCCGCCGGCGCCGCGCGCATCGCACTCAAACTCCCCGCGGCCTGATCAGCGACCGGTTCGTGGCACCAGCGTGCCGGATGCCCGACCCGCCGCGCCGATAGCGCCCGGGGCGTGGCCGTTGTACAGTGCGGGAGGCAGCTGCGCGCCCGGGCGCATCCCTGGCGCGCGGCGAATGAGTGACACCCGGCAGAGGAGGAACGCTGATGCCCTGGCTGAAGCGAGTGATCCCGTTCGGTGCGGTCGCCGCGGCGCTGGCCGTCGGCGGCTGCAGTGAGAGCACGTCTCCGGGCGCCACCGATCCGGTCGCGGTAGCCTCCGACATCAGCGGTCTGAGCGCGGCCTTCACGGCCGGCGTTGGCTTCCAGAGCCTCAACGCGCTGTCGTCGTCATTCGCGCTCAGTGCGCCCGCTGCCGGCTCGGTGCCGGCGCCCGTGCGGGGCTCCTCGCGGGGCGCCGTGCTTGAGCTGATGCAGCGCCTGGGCGCCCGGGCCCCTGCGGCGCCGCTGGCGCTGTTCCCGGCAAACGTGCTCGGCAAGACCTTTGTGTGGAATACGTCCGACGGCGCCTACCAAATCGATACCACCATCACGGGCGCGCCGGCGGACGGCCTCTGCTTCTGGCTGTATTACGTCGCCGCGGGGAGCAGTACGCCTTCGATACCGCTCCTGCCCATCGGCAGCATCGACCTCGTCGATCAGAGCACGGCCCAGGCCAATACGCTCGGCGTGACGATGGTGTACGGCGACCCGAGGCAGGCGGGAGGGCAAACGCTGGCCAGCTACGCCATCAACGGCGTGCGCACGACGGGGAGCTTCACCCTCTCCGCCGCGGGCTACGTCGTGGACACCACCAATCACGAGGTCACGTTCAACCTGTCGAACGCGCTCAACACGCAGGACAGCGCGCTCACCATCAACGACACCCTGACCGCCGCCAGCGGGGCGCAGGTGTGGATGCAGATGGTGGACAGCGGCTCTGCCCAGTCGCACTCGCTGCAGCTCAGCGACCACTACCAGCGCAGCGGCCACACGGTGGACGTGACCGGGAGCGCCAGCGAAACCCCCGCCGACAGCACCGTCAACGTGGCGTTCAAGTTCAACGGCGTGACCTGGGCGACAGTGAGCGGCTCGGAATCGAGCCCCACGTTCACGAATGCCAGCGGGCAGACGCTGACGGTCGTCGAGCAGCTCGCGATCGTCGAGATCCTGGCAGGATTCCTGGACGTCTTTACGAACACCAACGTCGTGTTCGCGCCGTCCGCTCTCGTCTTCCAGTAGACCTTCTCCAGGCCTGACGAGCACACGGGCGGCCGCTGGCCGCCCGTTGTGCCTGGTGGGGCAGGTTGGTATCGTCTTGCCCATGCGACCCACTCTCCTCCTCGCGCTGCTGTCCCTGGGCGCCGCGCCGCTCTCCGCGCAGACCGATTCCGCGCTCATCCGTCACGCCCTGCGCCTGCACCGGGCGGTGCCGATGATCGACGGTCACAACGACCTGCCGTGGAAGCTCCGCACCCGCGGCAGCGACAGCTTCGACAGCTCCGACATCGGCCGCGTGGTGTTCTCGTGGGACAGCATGGACATCGCCAAGCCCCAGCCCCAACTGATGACGGACATCCCGCGGCTCCGGAAGGGCGGTGTGGGCGGGGTGTTCTGGTCCACCTGGGTGCCGACGGAGATGATCCCGGCCGACGCCGCCCGCGTCGAGCTGGAGCAGATCGACATCGTGCGGCGGATGCCCGAGCGCTACCCCAAGGTGTTCGCGCTGGCCCGCACGGCCGACGACGTGCTGCGCATCCACCGCCAGGGAAAGATCGCCGTCCTGATCGGGATGGAGGGCGGGCACGTCATCGAGAACTCGCTCCCGCTGCTCCGGATGTACTACGATCTCGGCGCGCGCTACATGACGCTCACCCATTTCGCCACGCTGGCGTGGGCGGATGCGGCAGGCGACGACTCGACGCATCACGGTCTCACGCCGTTCGGGCGGGCCGTGGTGCACGAGATGAACCGGCTGGGCATGCTGGTGGACCTCGCGCACGTCTCCGACTCGGTGATGACGCAGGTGCTCCGAATCAGCGCAGCGCCCGTCATCTTCTCTCACTCCTCGGCGCGGGCCCTGGCCGACGTGCCGCGCGACGTGCCCGACTACGTCCTGCAGATGCTGCCCAAGAACGGCGGCGTCGTGATGGTCAACTTCTATTGTCCGTTCGTGGACTCGGCGGCGGTGCGCTACACCCGCGAGCAGCGCGCTGTCTTCGTCGCGGCGCGGCGGCAATACGGCACCGACAGCGCGGCGATCCGCGGGGCGGTGGCGCAGTGGTCGGCCGCGCACCCTGCGCCGCCGCCGCCGACCATCGCCATGGTCGCAGATCACATCGATCACATCCGCCAGGTGGCGGGCATCGATCACATCGGCTACGGAAGCGACTTCGACGGCATGGACTGCGCGCCCAGGGGGCTCGAGGACGTGAGCGGCTTCCCCGCGCTGACGGCCGAGCTGATCCGGCGCGGCTACAGCGATCGCGACGTCGAGAAGGTGATCGGCCTCAACGTGCTGCGGGTGATGCGGCAGGCGGAACGGGTGGCCCGGCGGCTGCAGCGCGAGGAGCAGCCGGCGACGGCGACGATCTTCACCCTCGACAGCCTGCCGCGCCGATGACCGCTCTGCTGCGCAGCGGTCGGAGGCTGGGCTTCGGCTGGCTGGCGGCCGGCCTGCTGGCGGCCTGCGCGCACCGGCCCCCGCCCTCGCCGCCGGGTCCGGTCACTCCGGCCGTGAATCCCGCCGCACCGGTGGTCGAGCCGCACCGGGCGACCGGCAGCTATGTCCTCACCACCGATCTCAAGCTCTCACAGCCGGCCACGCCCCGGCGGCGGCCGCCACGGGTACCGGTCGTCGGCCTCCGCCTGAATTTCCAGCCCCTCGCGGCGCCGGACGCCACGGCCGCGTCGAGCACGCAGCTCGCGGCGATGGTCAATATCCCCGGCTACACGCGCGCGCCGCCCGGCCGCATTGGGCAGGCTGCGGCCTGGTGGCCGCTGCCGGGCGACAGCGTGATCGTGCACTTCGCGACGCCGCAGGGGGACGGTCTCATGGACCTGCGCGGCATGCTGAAGGGCGACACGCTGTCGGGCGAGATCTGGTACACCAGCAAGAGCAGCGGCACGGTGTTCCAGATGGGGACGTTCCGGGCGGTGAAACAGAAGCGATAGGGACTAGGGGCCAGGGACTAGGGGTTAGGGAGGGGCGGCGGTCCCTAGCCCCCAGCCCCTAACCCCTAGCCCCAGCTGCTCAGAAGAACAACCCCACAAATCCATTCACGTGATTTGCCTTCAACACGCCCGCGGAATACTCCGTCTCGATCCTGCGGAACTCGGCCCCGAACAGCAGCCCGCCGCCCGGCCGCCAGTGGAGGTGGCCCTCGTAGACGACGTTCCGGAGGCGCGCGTCGGCCGGCAGCGTGTCCCCAACCTGCAGCAGGTCACTGTCGGTCGGGTTGTCGAGACCGTACCCGCCGCCGAACTCCCAGCCGACCACCGGCCGGATGTTCAGCTGCGCCCAGCCGCCGCGTGTGCGCACCGGTTGCCCCTGCGGCCCCAGGTCCTGCGCGATGCCCCCGTCGCCGAGTCCGTTCAGGACCTGCCCGGTGAACGCCGAGCCCGCGACGGTGACCACGCCGGCGAAGACGATGCGGAAGTCCGCGGTGAGAACCTGGCTCGCGATGGTGCCCGCGCCCGCGGTCGCGATCCAGCCGCGGTGGGCTCCAAGACCGATGGTGCTTTCGTTCTCGCCGTTACCCCAGTCGAGATAGGCGCGTCCCTCGGCGGCGGGCCGGCCGCTGCGCTCGCCCAGATCGGTCGCGGTCGAGTAGGCCGCGCCGGGATCCCACAGCGGATCGAGCGCGGCCGCCTGCAGGCCGACCCGGAACGCGCGTCCCGCTTCGAGCGTCAAGCGCGCCTGCGGAATCCACGCCCACAGGTTGCCGGCGCCTGCGAAGTCGGGATAGCCGACCGCGGCGAACGACACCGGACTCTGCGGTGCGACGAGGGCCTTCTCCTGGCCCACCAGGAGGCCGACGTGCGGCCAGTCCACCCGGATGCTCGCCGAGCGTATGCGGGGAGGCGAGAGGAGGCGGCCGTTGGCGTCGACGCCGCCTCCGCCCCCGTAGAAGTCCAGCTGGAGGTCGCCGCTGACGTCTCCGCCCAGCACCCGGCCAGGTCGGACGGTGATGCCGACTTGCGTCTGGCGGAGCACGCCTCCGATCGAGCTGTTCGGCAGCCCACTCGTGTCCTGCGCGGCGGCCACCCACTGCGGGTCGTCGGCGGTGTTGAACTTGGCGCCGTCGTAGAACCCGTTGACCAGGATGAGGCCGGAGATCTGGACACGGCTCTGGAGCTTGGGCTGGACCGATGCCTGCGCTTGGGCTTCCAGCTCGCGCTGCAGGCGCTGGATCGCCTCCTCCGCTGCCTTCAGCCGCTGCTCGAGCGAGTCCTGCTGGGACTGGGCGTGGAGCGGCACCGCGGTCGCGGCGCACAGCATCAGAGCCAGCCCCAGGCGCATGTGGATGGTCACCGGCGTCTCCTGTGGAGGTAACGTCGCGTGCTTGACTACCCTGGTCCTCGGGGTCAAACTCGTCCCATGCATAGCATACGAAGAAGGTGGCAAATCCGCACCGGCGCCGAGCGGCCGCAGAGCGCGGCGCTGCTCTTCGAGGAGCTGGATGCCATCACGGTGTGAGCCGAGCTAACGTGGACACGCCGCCGATCCGTGCCCGTGACCTCGGCAAGCGTTACGGCTCCGTGGTCGCGCTGAAAGACCTCTCCCTCGACGTTTCGGTGGGAGAGGTCTTCGGCTTCCTGGGTCCCAACGGTGCGGGGAAAACCACGACCATCCGTTTGCTGCTGGGGCTCATCCGGGCGGACAGCGGCGAAGCGACCGTGCTCGGGCATCGGGTCGGCGGGCGCGGCGTGGCGTGGCGCGGCGAGGTCGGGTTCCTGCCGGGTGACATGGCGTTCTGGCCGAGGCTGTCGGGCGTGGAGACGCTCGACTTCCTGGCGGGGCTCACGGGGCGGCCCGCCACGGCGCGGGACCGGTTGCTGGAGCGCCTCGGGCTCACTGCGTCCGAGCTGGCGCGCCACGTCCGCACCTACTCCGACGGGATGAAGCAGAAGCTGGGGCTGGTGCAGGCGCTGCAGTGCGAGCCCCGGCTCGCGCTGCTGGACGAGCCCACCAAGGGCCTCGACCCCCTGGTACAGCAGGCGTTCTACCAGATCGTGACGGACATGCGCCGCGCGGGCGCGACGGTGTTTCTCTCCTCGCACGTGCTGCCGGAGGTCGAGCGGGTCTGCGACCGCGTGGCGATGCTGCGCTCCGGCACCGTAGTCGGCGTGGGCGACGTGGAGACGCTGCGCCGCGCCGAGCGGCGGCGGGTGAGCGCCGATTTCGGCGGCGACATCGACCCGGGGTCGCTCGCCCACTTCGGCGAGCTGGTCGTCGCGCAGCCGCGGCACGTCGAGCTGCTGGTCGCGCAGGCCGCCCTCCCGGCCCTTATCGCCAGGCTGGGGATGCTGCCCCTCTCGGATGTCGTGGTGGAGCGGCCGACGCTCGAGGAAGCGTTCCTGGAGCACTACCGGTGAGCGTGCGGGTGCTGCTCCGGCATCACGCCCGCCTCCACCGGGTGCCGCTCGTGCCACTGGCCGTGGGGCTCGCGCTGTTCGAGTGGATGATGACGTTCGTGGCAGGCGAGCCGTCGGTCTCGCGCTTCCTCACGGAGGCGCTGCGCGCGGCACCCCCGCAGTTCCTGGCGCTCTTGAACCAGGACCTGCTGGCTGCGGTGAGCGCCCAGGGCATCGTGGGCGTCGGCTACGCGCACCCCTTCACGCTCATGATGATGGCGGTGTGGGTGGTGCGGGTGCCCAGCGCGGCGCTGGCAGGCGAGATCGGGCGCGGCACGATGGACCTGGTGGCGGCGCGGCCGGTTACGCGCGCGAGCCAGGTTGCGGCTGCGCTGGTCGTCTTGCTCGGCGGGCTCGTCATCCTGGCCGCCGCGGCGTGGGCGGGCACGCTGATCGGATTGACGATGCGCCCGCTCGGGGGGGTTTCGGCGCTGCGCTATCTCCCGGTGGCCGGGGCGCTGTGGCTGGTCTTCGCCTGCTTCGGCGCCGTGGGCATCCTGGTATCCGCGCTGGCGCGGGAGGCGGGCGCCGCCATCGCATGGCTGTCGGGATTGCTGGCGGGATCGTATGTGCTGGACTACGCCGCGCGCGTCTGGCCGCGCATCGCGTCGCTCCGGCCCATCTCGTTGTTCAGGTATTACGAGCCCCAGCAGGTGTTGGGCACGGGGCTCACGCTGCACGAGGTCGTGGTCCCAGCCGCGGTGGGGGCGGCCGCTCTCCTCCTTGCCTTCGCCGTCTTCGCCCGCCGCGACCTCTAGTTCTTCTTCGCGGCCTCGGCGTAGTCTCCCGCCTTGAGGCACCACTTGTGGCACTCGATCCGGTCGTCGCCGAACCGCTCGCAGCGGCGCACGTCGTCGAACCCGCTCACCGTGCCCACGAAGGCTGCGGGAGCGCCGAGCACCTTCATCGTGTTCTGAAGCACGGGGCACCACACGGTGCCGGCCACGCCGCGCCGGTCGAGCAGCATCCGCGCCGTCGAGATGACGATCGTGGAGACGATCGCCACCAGGATCAGGAGAGCGATGCCCACCCAGACGGCGAGAATGGCCCAGAGCGTGGACTGCAGCATGAGGGACTCCTTCCCGATGCCTACGGCTAAGGTAGCGCATACAGCGGGCCGCAGACACGTGACGGCGGCCCGAATTGGTGACGATTTCGGTCGTGTTTTGACCCTGGCGCCCGCGGGTTGCAGGGATCTTCTTGGTGCGGCGCGCATGACGTGGCGCGAGTGTTGCGGCATGCACGGCGCGTAACCCGCTTGGGGAGGAACCGTGGAGAAGACCAGCAAAGTGCCGCAGATCTATGGCTACACCGTGTGCGTACTCGCGGTCATCACCTTTCTGATCTGCGCCGCGGTCGTGGTCAACAACGTGTTCGACCTGGCGAACCCGATCCAGGCCGGGTTCGGCATGGAATCCACGTTCGACGCCTACAAGGCGAGCTACCAGAAGGACCAACGGTCCGGGATGGCGGTGGCCGGCGCCGCGCAGCGCGCGGACACGCTGTCGGACGCGACGCTCCGGGCCCGCTACGAGGCCCTGCGCGCCGACCGGATCGCCCGGAACCGGTTCCAGTCGTGGAAGGCGATCACGGCGAGCGGGATGCTGCTCGTCATTTCCGTCGCGCTGTTCGTCCTGCACTGGCGGTGGATGCGGAAGGTGGGCAGCGCGGCGGAAGCCTGACGTGTGGCAACTCACCTGACCGGTGCTTGCACGGAGTCAGGCGACGGTCCGCCAGGCAAGCGCTTGGCTGCAGGGCCTGGCGCCGTTTTGGCGGCTGGGATCGGCGGCCCCTGGCTAAGCCGTTGCCGCTGGCGCGCTTGCCGCCAAAGCGTTATTTTCGTTTGTGCTGCAAATGCTAATACTGCTACGCCCTAATTTTCATTTCGCTAATTGGACGCTGTGACGACTCGCCAGGCAGTACCCGGTGAGTGGGTGCAGATCAGCGGAGGTGACCGCGCCTTCGTTCCCGCCCCCCTCCCACCGAAGATCGAGTGGACCCAGGCTCTGATGGCTGCCAGCGCCGAGGCACACCTCCTGGTTGGCCGCTTGGCCGGGGAAGGCGGGCGCCTGCCGAACCCGCATATCTTGATAAGGCCCTTCCTCCGCCGGGAGGCCGTCCTCTCCAGCAAGATCGAAGGCACGCAGGCTACCTTGGGAGAGCTGCTCGCGGCCGAAGCGGGCGCCGCCGTGGACCGGAGCCCGGCGGACCTACGCGAGGTTGCCAATTATGTCGTCGCGATGGAGCACGGGGTCCGGCGGCTGCGGACGCTTCCGCTCTCGTTGAGGCTGGTCCGCGAGTTGCACGAGAAGCTGATGCATGGGGTGCGCGGCGGAGCCGCCGCACCAGGCGAATTCCGTCGGATCCAGAACTGGATCGGCCCCCCGCGCTCAACCATCGCGTCCGCTTCCTACGTACCCCCTCCGCCGGACCAGCTGGTGTCGTGCCTGGGCGGGTGGGAATCGTTTCTTCACACCCGCGATCTACCACCCCTCATCCAGGTCGCGCTCGCGCATTACCAGTTCGAAGCGATCCACCCATTCGTGGATGGCAACGGCCGCGTCGGCCGGCTCCTTATCATCCTCTTCCTCATCGAACGCAAGGTGCTTCCGGCGCCACTGCTCTACCTGAGCGCCTATTTCGAACAGACTCGGCCAGAGTACTACGCCCACCTTCGGGACGTTACGGAGCGGGGCGAGTGGGCTCCATGGCTGGAGTACTTCCTCGACGGCGTTGCTCGCATGTCGGAGGACGTCCTGAGCCGGGCCGAGAGGATCAACTCGCTGGTCTCGGCGTGGCAGAGGAAGCTGGCGGGGACACCTCGGGCGCCTCAGATGCTCGCTCCGTTTCTCGCCGAGAACCCGTTCGTGACGGCGAACAGCGCCGCCAAACGGATGCGGGTCGCCTTCACCACAGCTCAGCGGGCGATCGGCGTATTGGAGACCCACGGTATCCTGCGACGCATCGCGGGCGAGCAACGGCACCGTGTATACTGTGCCAGATCGCTGCTGCAAGTACTCGAGGGGCCCGCGAACCTGACTTCTGGGAGACCAAGCCGATGACGGGTATGCGGCTTGCCGCCAACGTCGGCGTCGCGCTGGTCGCGGCTTTGCACCTGGGCTTTCTCGTGCTCGAGATGTTCCTGTGGAAGCGGCCGGTGGGCCAGCGCGTCTTCGGCCTGACGCGCGACGTGATGGTCTCGAGCGCGGCCCTCGCCGCGAACCAGGGGCTGTACAACGGCTTCATCGCCGCCGGTTTGGTGTGGGGGCTGCTGGCGGGCCCGGCAGGTTTCGCGCCGAAGGTGTTCTTCCTCTGCTGTGTCGTCGTGGCGGGCGTGTTCGGCGCCGCCACCGCCAAGCGCTCGATCCTTTGGGTGCAGGGAGCCCCCGGAGCGTTGGCGTTGCTGCTGGTGCTGCTCGCGCGCGGCTGAGGGCGCGGCGCCGCAAAGCCGAGCAGTTTCATCGGCGCCTCCCCGATTCCGAACAAGTACGAGGTGGCGCGAGCGGGCCGCGAAGGCGACTGTAGTGGGTGGGGCGACGTCCTACCCCGCACCAGAGGCGCGCTCTGATACTCGGGCCGCCGCGAAGAGAGGAAGCTCCCATGACCGTCTGCAAGCAATTCCCGGCCGAGAACGTTCGTGAATGGCGGCAGATCGAGCGCTGCGTTCACGACATATTGGCGTTCACCGGCGCCGAGCCGGCGGCCATCGCCGCCATCAGCGCGCGCATGAAGGCGTTCTTCGAGCTGTGCGACCGCGACTGCGCGACCGAGCGCGAGTTCCGGCAGCTGGTGGCCGACCTGCTCTTCGACCGCCTCAAGGTGGAATCGGAGCTGTACTACGCGCGCAGCTCCGAGGTGCCCGCCTGATCGGCGCGTGGTGAGCGTCGCCCGCGGCCGGTGAGGATGCTCAGCGATGGTTGACGTCACGGTGGCGGGCGGCACGGCCGTCTTCGAGATCGAGGGGCTCGACAAGCTCTGGTCGCTCAAGAGCCGCCTCGAGATCCCACTCAAACACATCAAGGGTGTGCGGCTGGATCCCCAGATCGCGCACGGGTGGTGGCACGGCGTCCGGGCGCCTGGTACGAACCTCCCCGGCGTGATAACGGCCGGGACCTTCATCCAGCACGGGAAACGCGTGTTCTGGGACGTGCACGACCCGGACCGCACGATCGTGATCGAGCTGGCGGACGAACGGTACGACGAGCTGATCGTCGAGGTGGAGAGCCCGACCTCGGTGCTGGGCCGGCTGCAGGAAGCGCTGCGCAGCCGCGGCGCGTAGCCGCGCCCCCGGTGAGCGAGTGCTCGCCTACCTGATCTTCGGCGCTACCTACGCCTTCGCGGCGGCGGTGCAGCCCGGACCTTATCAGACCTATCTCATCTCGCAGGCCCTGAGCCACGGGTCGCGGCGCACGCTGCCCGCGGCCCTGGCGCCGCTGCTGAGCGACGTGCCGATCATCCTGCTCGTGGTGTTTGTTTTGAGCCAGCTGCCGACGGCGGTCGAGCAGGCGCTGCGCGGCGCGGGCGGGGTGTTCCTGCTCTACCTGGCCTGGCGGGCGTTCCGGACCTGGCGAGCGTACCGCCTGGCGGCGGAAGGCGGCGCGGCCACGGCGCGGCGCAGCCTGTTGAGCGCCGCAATGGTGAACCTGCTGAATCCGAATCCGTATCTGGGCTGGAGCCTGGTGATGGGGCCGCTGCTCCTCAAGGGCTGGCGCGAGGCTCCCGCGAACGGCGTCGCGCTGCTGGTCGCCTTCTACGGGACGATGGTCGTGGCCTCGATGGGGATCATCGTGCTGTTCGCGGGTGCGAGGAGCCTGGGGCCGCGGGTGGCGCGGGGGCTGGTCGGAGTGTCGGCGGCGGCGCTGGCGTGCTTCGGCTGCTGGCAGCTGTGGTCGGGGGCGAGGGGCCTGCTGTGAGACAGTGGGCACAGAGGCCCAGGAGCACAGACGCACGGGCAATCGCTACGACATCCCGTGCCCCTGTGCCTCGGTGCCCCTGTGCCCGCTCCTCACATCTGTAAGTACCGCTCGCACAGTTCCACGAGTCGCTCGTCGTTCGCGGCCCTGGCCTTCTCGAGAATCTTGCGTACCTCTCCGAACAACCGCGGCTCGCCCCAGTAGTACCCCGTCGCCATCTCGGCGCTGCCCGTCTGGCCGGCGCGCGCGGCCTCGAGGATCGCCTCGGCGGCCGCAGCGGCGAAGCCGGGATCGTCACGGGGCGGGAGCGAGATCCGGTAGCCCGGATCGCCCCACGAGTCGTGCTCGCCTACGAAGGCGCGGGACATGGCGGGAGAATCTAGCCCCCCACGCAAGAGGGCCGCCCGATCCGGACGGCCCTCTCCAGGCGATGGTGCCTGAGCGCCCTCGCTACGGGTTGCTGGGCGGCTTCAGTGCCGGCTTGGCGAGCGCGGGCTTGGCCGGCGCGGACCGGGCTGTGGCCGGCTTGGTGGTCGGCGACACGGCCGGCGCGGACACGCCACCCTTCGGGGCCGGGCGCGGAGCCGAAGTCACGGCGACCGGACGCGGCGGGGTCCCGCGCACCGGCATCATCATCGCGAGGCCGGCGTGGGCGTCGCAGGCCGAGGCGACCGGAGTGCCGGTGAGATACGTGCCGTCCCGGCAGCGTATCGTCGCTCCGGCGGGCGGCGGCGTGGCGGCCGCCGCTGGCGCGGCACGCAATGCGGCGGGCTGCGTCGCCGCACGGCTCACCGCCGCCGGTGGGGCGGCTCGCTGGGTCATGGCCACCTGCAGGCCGCGGTGGCTCGTGCAGTCACTCGCCGTCTTCGGCGCGACCATAAACGTGCCGTCCTTGCACTGCGCGACGGCGTTCGGAGGCGGCGCCGGGGCGGCGAGGGCCGCGGCGGCCGGCTTGCGGCGTACTGAGTCCAGCGGCAGTCCGACGGCGGCGGGCGCACGCAGGGCGGGCGCCGGCGTCGCGACCCGGGCAGCGCTGGTGGGCGCCGTCGCAGCAGCGGGGCGACCTGCGGGCGGTCGCGACGCGACCGGTGGCGGGGGCAGCCGCGGGGGCGCTTGGACGATCACGGGCTTCGGGGGCGATGGTGCGCTGGCTGGCGCCTGCGCGGCGGCCTGCGAGATGGGGCCGAGCAAGGCGAGCCCGAGGGCGACCACTCCCGCCCGTGCGACGGCCGTCTGGCGGCGCGATTGCAGCGCCGGGCGCGTGGCAGGCGGATGAAGGTTCGTCATGGTCCCACCGTGATCGTCGGAGTGTTGTACGTAACGTAGTTCGTCGCGCTGATCGTCGCCTGGCCGGTACCCTGTGCCAGGCCCTTCACCCACAGGTACACGTAGTACTGGTTCGCCGGGATCACGATGCTCGTGATCGGGCTCGTGCCGCCGTTGGCCGTGAACTGGATGTTCGCGTTAGGCGTCAACGTGAAGGTCGTGCTGTCCTGGAGGTAGTGCGTACCCCCGGTCGAGTCACGGACGTACATGAGGATCTGGACGGAGTCCGTCCCGCTCAGCGACAGAGTGCTCGGCCAGTACGAGATCGGGTCCACGTGGCCCAGGCTCACCGCCGAATACGCGGTGCCCGGGTTGAATGGCGGATTGCTGATCGACGCCACCAGTGTGTCCATCCCGACCGCGGTCCCCACCACGTAGAAGTACGTGTAGCTACTACCCGTCGAGATCGGGATGGTGTCGACCGTCACGCCGTTCAGCGTGGCGATCGTGCGGGCCGTGCCGGTGTGGGTCAGCGCGACGGCGATGGGCGAGGCCGCGTTGTTGGGCACGGACACGTACTGGTTGTTGTATTGCCCGATGCCGAGCGTCTGCGTGCTCCAGCTGAGGTACACGGTCGGCGTCTGGACCGTGACGTTGTACGTCGCCTGCTGGTAGGCGTACAGCGCCGCCGTCGTATCGGTCGCCGTCAACTGCGCGGTGCCCGGCGTCGTCAGGCTCGCCGGCCCCCAGGTCGCATGCTGGCTGTAGTACGCGCCGACCGGGATCGTAACGACGGTCGAGTCGACGTTCGCCACGCCGGTGGCCGACGAGGCCAGGTGCACGATCACGCTGTCAGTTGTGTAGTGCGTGGTCCCGTTCTGGTCTTCGGCGTACACGGTGACGGCGCACCGGCCCGAGGTCGTGTACAGGGTGGCGCAGGTGCTGATGCCGAACTTGGGCTGCGTCACCTGCACGTTCATGGCGGTCGAGGTGAAACCGGTCGCCTGGGCCTGCACCTGGATCGTGCCGGTGGTGTCCATCCCATAGACCGGGAAGTACACGTAGTTGCTGGTGGTCGGAATGATCACCGAATCCGGGACCGTGACCACGAGCGTGTCCGTGCTCTTGAGGTACACGGTCACCGGCGTCGCCGGGTCGTTCTGCGTGTACACGTACTGGCCGCTCGCGCCGTTCGTCTGGCGCATGCCGAGCACCGTCGAGCCGGTGCTGAAGTACAGCGACGGCCCCGTCACGGTCATCGTGTTGGTCGTGTCCGGCGTGTAGCCGCTGTTCGCCGAGTCGGTGAAGACGAGGAACGCCGAGCCCGCGCCGAACACGTGCACCGACGTCTGGGCGTAGTACGAGTTCTTGGGGATGTGGTAGTAGGCCGAATCGGGCTTGATCACCGCCGTGTCGCTCGAGACGACGTGCACGGTGACCGTGTCCATCGTGTAGTGGCTGTACCCGATGCTGTCAGCCGCGTACACGTTCAGGTAAATAGGCGACAAGTTGGTGGTCGTTGTCGAGCCCGGCAGGCTGCTGGCCGTGAGCCGCGGCGTCGTCACGGTGATGTAGGCCGGGTTGCCGCTGTTGTAGCCTGTGGCCGACACGTTGATGGTGTCGGTGCCGTACCCGAGGCCGAACGCGTCGAGGTACACGTAGTCGTTACTCGGCGGAATCGTCGGCGTCAGCGTGGACAGCGAATCCACGTTGGCGTGCAGCTGCCTCATCGTCGCCGGCACGGCCACGGAGCGGCTGTCGGGCGTGTAGATGTAGAAGCCGGTGCCGCTCGGGCTTATGTGCTGCCGCCGGCCCAGCGTGGTTGAGCCGAAGCTGAAGTAGATGGTCGGCGTATTCACCGTGATGAGCATCGAATCCAGCACGAGCTGGCCGCCGCCGGCCGTCACGATCAGGTAAGTGCTGCCGACGCCCACCGGCGTGATGTGCCGGCTGCCGTTGTAGTACTGGCCGGCAGCGATGATCGCCGTCGCCGAATCCACCGTGGCGACGGTGGTGTCCTTCACGGCGACGGTCACGGTGTCGGGTGCGATGCGGTAGTGCGTGTTCCGCGTCGTGTCGGCGCTGTAGATGTTGAAGTTCGCGCCGGCGTTGAAGTTGTTGAACGTGTAGCTCGTCGAGCTCAGGATGATCGTGGGTGACGTCACGATGTACGTGGCGCCGGTCACGGTCTGGTAGCCGGCGGCTGTGGCGGTGAAGGTGTCCGTCCCGGCCTTCAGGCCCTGCACCGTGAAGTACACATAGTTGGTGCCCGTCGGAATGATGACCGAATCCGGCACGCCGGCGACCGTGGAGTCGGTGGTCGTCAGGCGCACGGTCACGGGCGCCGTGACGCTGTTGGGCACGTACACGTAGACGCCGTTGGGGTCCTGCTCCCCGACGCCGATGGTCCTATAGCTCCAGCTGAAGTACAGCGGCGGTCCGTTGACCGTGTACTGCACCGAGTCCGGCGTGTGGCCGCTCGCGCTCGCCACGAGATAGGCCGTGCCGCCCAGCGCGCCCGGCGTGACGCGCGGGCTGGCGTAATAGGCGCCCGGCGCGACGGTGATCGTGGTGTCGATCACCTTCATCACCGTCGTGTCCGAGGAGCGGAGGCTCACCAGGAGCGAGTTCGTCCGGTAGTGCGAGTTCTTGGTCGAGTCCTCGGTGTAGACGCTGAGGTACTGGATCCCCGACGTCGTGTAGATCGTGTTGCTGCAACAGAGGCCGACGTGCGGAGTCGTCACGATCACGCTGTCGAAGTTGCCGGCCGTCCAGCCCGTCGCCGACGCCGTGATCGCCGCTCCGCCAAGGCCGGTCGCCGAGATCGTGAAGTAGGCGTAGTTGCTGCTGGCCGGGATCGTCACGGCCGGCGTCACCGTCACCTTCGTCGTGTCGGAGCTGGTCAGCGCCACCGGCAGCGGGAGGTACGTGCTGGTCGGCAGGTAGACGTAGGTGTTGGGGTTGTACTGCCCCAGGCCCAGCAGCTGATAGGTGTTGACCAGCGTGAGCACCGGCGCATAGGCGGTGAAGGTGGACGACGTACCGTTCACTCCGGTGGCGACCGGCGTGATGGTCGTCGTGCCGGATCCCACCGCGTTGATCTGGATGTCGGCCGCGAGCTGGCCCGCCGGGATGTATGCCGGGTTCGGCGAGACCGCGGCGACGCCGGGCGTTCCGTAGCTGAAGGTGACGTAGGTGCCGCCGGCCGGTGCCGGGTCGGACAGCTGCACCTGGGTGGTGACGATGTCCGTCGCGTTGATGGCGTAGTAGCTCGAGGCCAGGTTCATGTTGGCCGTGACCTTGGCCACCGCGGTGTCGGGCGCGTAGCCCAGGCCGCTGCTGTCGCTGGCGATGACCGTGGTCGTGCCCGCGCTGTCACCCACCAGCGTGGCGTTGACCGACGTCCCGCCGGTCGAGATCGTGACCGTCGGCGTGTTCCAGTGCGCGTACGCGGCCGGGTTCACGCCGAGCTTGATGATCAACTGCGGTACGCCCACCGGCACCGGTGTGCTCAGCAGGATCGGGATCGAAGCCGACGACCCGCGGCCGACGGAGACCGTGTCGCGGCCGAAAGAGATCGCCGCGGGCACCGTGGTGCTCACCACGACGATGGACGGGTTCGACACGATCGCGCCGCTGTCCGCGGTGATCGTGTCCGCACCGATGCTGACGCCCGTCACGACGCCGCTCGTCGCGCCCACCGTGGCGAAGCCGTTGCTGGCCACGAAGCCGAACGTGCCACCCGAGATGTACCGCCCGTTGGCGTCGAGCCCGCGCGCCGTGAGCGGCACGGATCCGTTCACCGCGATCGTCGCCGTGGGGGGCGAGAGGTTGATCGAAGCCAGAACCTGCGAAACCGTGAGCTGCGCGCCGGGGCTCGAGGTGAAGCCCTGAGCCGTGGCCTTGATGGAGGTCACGCCGTTGGCGGCCGAGGTGGCCGTCGCCGTGTCGGACGTTTCATTCGGCACGTTCGCCACCGACGGATTGCTGGACGCCCAGCTGAATAGCGTGACGCTCGGCATCAGCACGTTCAGCGTGTCGTACGCGTAGCCGTGGTAGCGACGCGTCACGCCGAGCGACGGTAGGCTGGCCGTGTCGTTCTTCTGCACGCCGCTCGAGTCCACAGCCACCGCGATGCGCGTGATGGCCGTGAGCACGCTCAGGTTCCCGACGCCGATGATGGTGCCCGATGTCGCCTTGAGCTGCGCCGTGCCCAGGCCTATCGCGTTCACTGTGTCCACGGCACCGTGGTTCGCGGTATCGAGGGTCGCGACGGCCGGGGCGGTGGTGGACCAGGTGAACACCGGGTTACTAGGCAGCGGCGTCCCGAGCCCGTCCACCGCCTGAGCGCTGTAGGCGAAGCTCGTGCCGAGGTAGAGGCTGCGGTTCGCCGGCGTCACCGTGATGGACGCGAGTCTCTGCTGCACCACGATCTGGCCCGAGTCCTTAGTGCCGCCCGCCTCGGTAGCGACGACCCACGTGGAGCCGTTCGCCAGGGCCGTCACCACGCCGAGCTGGCTGACGTTCGCGATGGCCGTGTTGCGGCTGGTCCACGTGTAGCTGCCCGTCACGTTGCCGCCCGTGGCGGTCTTGGCCTGCGCGACGAGTGTCGCGGTGCCGTTGATCGCCGTGATCGTGTCGAGCTTCGGCGTCACCGTCGTCGAGGCAATGGCCGAGCCGGTGGCGGTGGCCGTGACCGTCAGCGGTGAGCCGGAGGCTCCCGGCGCCGTGACACTCAGGCTCTGCGTGCCGACGGTCGGGCCCAAGGTCCAGCTCGTGCTGGCCTGGCCCGTGGCGCTGGTCGAAACCGTGATCGGCGAGACGGAGCCGCCGCCGGAGGCCACGGCGAAGTTGACCAGGAATCCACTCACCGGGTTCGCGAGCGAGTCGGCGACCTTCACGGTGATCGGCTGGGGCAGCACGCTGTCTACCCCGACCGTCTGACCGCCGCCCGAGACCAGCGCCAGTGAGCCGTTGAAGCCCGTGACAATGACGACTTCGAGCCCGATGGCGTAGTTCGACGCCGCCGCGATCACGGGCACGGTGCCCGTGCCCAGGCCCGTAATGGTCACGCCGACCTGGGTATTCCCCGCCGGGATCGTGTCCACCAGGGTGCCAACGGGCGGGTTCGTCACCGCGCCCTTGACGAACTTGAATTTGGTGGAGTCTCCGCTGATCAGACCCACGATCAAGCCGCCGGCCGGCGCAGCCGTGGAGAGGTTGATCCCCAGCAGGGCGGTACGCCCGACGCCCACCGTGTCATACGTCAGCGAGATGAAGTTGGGCGTCGCCACGGCCGCGGTCGTGCCGGCCGTGTATCCAGTCGCCGTAGCGTGCAGGACCGTGGCGCCCGCCGCGACGCCGGTCAGCCCGATCGTCCCGACCGTTGCGCCCGCCGCGATAGCGATCGTGCCTGGGCTGTTTACGGTGATGTACTTTGTGCTGTCGCTCGTCACCGTCACCGTGAGGCCGCCCGCTGGTGCCGCCGGCGCCAGGGTCACCACCGCCTGGGCCTGCTGCGCGGCGCCGACTCCGACCAGGTTGCCGGGCACTGTGAGGGTGATGGCGGCGGTCGACACGGTGCCCGTCGCCGTGAACGTCACCGGCGTCAGGCTGGTCACGGTCGCCGTGAGCGTGTTGGTCCCGGCGGTCGAACCCAGCGTCCAGCTCCCGACGCTGGCCAGGCCCGAAGAGTTGGTGGTCGCGCTCGCGCCCGTGATGCTGCCGCCGCCGCTCGCGACCGCGAAGGTCACGCTGACGCCGGAGTCCGCGGTGCCGAAGGCGTCCGTGACCTTGACCTGCGGCGCGACGGCGACCGCGGTGCCCGCCGGAGCGCTCTGAGCGTCGCCCGCAACCTTCGTGAGAATCGCCGGCACACCCGCCTGCTGCGTCGCGGTCTCCGTGAACGACGCCGAGGCCAACGTCCCGACCTTGGCCGAGACCTGGACGCTGCCCGCGGTCGTCCCAAGGGTCACGACCGTCTGCGCGTGGCCGGCCGTGTCGGTCATGGCTGTCGGCGGATTCACCGAGCCGTTGGTCGTGCTGAACTGCACGGTGACGCCACTCACGGGGAGGTTGTCGGCCGCCAACACCTTCACTACCAGCGGCTGCGACAGCACCGTTCCGATCACGCCGCTCTGGCTGTTGCCGCTGACGATCTGGATTTGGCTCGGCACCGGCGACACCGTGACCTGGGTCGAGTCCCAGATCCCCGTCGGCGTGTGCGCGTAGATCGAGGTCGTCCCGCGCGTCTGAGCCGCGCGGAAGAGGCCGTTGGCGTTGATGGTGTTCGCCGTGCCAGTGGTGGACCACGCCGTGTAGAACAGCGAATCCGGCTGGCCGGACGTGTCCACCGCGGTGATGCGGTACTGCAGCGAGCCGCCGAACGTGACACCCGAGTCACGCGGCGCGATCTGGATCGTTTTGACATTCTTGCCGGGCCCGACGTAGTACAGCACGACCGACGAGGGGCTTCCGGTCGGCAGGCCGGCGGTCACCAGCACGGTATCCACACCGCTGAAGAGCAGCGTAGTGCCGGAGAGCAGCTGGACCGTGACGTAGAAGGTCGCCGTGTCGGTGACGGGCACGGAGACGTTCGCGGTGATTTGTGCGGAGTCGGGAGAGAAGCTGAACGTCTGCGTGGCGACCGTGTCGGTCGCAGGCTTCACCACGATCAGGCGGGCCTCGTCCACGGACAGCCCGCCGAATGTGCCCAGCGTGACCTTGAGCAGCGGCTGGATGGACAGCGCGACCATATGGCGCGCGGGCCCGGTCGGGGCATCGCACGTCACCGCTGCCCCCGCCGCAACCACGACGGGCAGCAGCCCGCGAATCAACCTGCGGGCACTCAAGGGCACGTGCTCGACGCCTCTCACGTTCTGGTGGCGAAAGTAACCCGCAGGGAAAGGAAACTGTCAAGCAACGGTAGCGACTGACTAGCTTTCGCGCTATGCGACGCCCACACGTCTTCTTGGTGACCGCCGTCACGGCGGGGCCGCGCGCCGCTCCGATCCGCACTCCTGCCGCATGACGAACGCCCTCCCGGAGCCCCGCAACCGCGGGCCGCGCGGTGATTTGCAGGGGGTGCCCTCCTCCGTGGTCTCGGTGAACGTGGGGCTCCCGCGGACCGTGGAGTGGCAGGGCAAGTCCGTCCGCACGGCAATCTTCAAGAGCCCGGTGGACGGCGTCGTGCACGTGGGGCGCTACAATCTGGCCGGCGACCAGCAGGCGGATCCCTCAGTGCACGGCGGGGCGCACAAGGCGGTCTACCTGTACCCGTCCGAGCACTACGCTTTCTGGCGGGCGGGCCTCGGCGATCTCGGCTGGGGGGCGTTCGGCGAGAATCTGACGACCGCCGGTCTCACCGAGGACGCGGTGCGCATCGGCGACCGGCTGCGAATCGGCACCGCAGAGCTGGTCGTCACCCAGCCGCGTCTGCCCTGCTTCAAGCTCGGCATCCGTTTCGGGTTGGCGGACATCGAGAAGCGCTTTCTCGGGAGCGGCCTGACGGGGTTCTACCTGTCGGTGGCCAGCGAGGGAGAGGTCCGGGCCGGTGACGCGGTCACGGTCACCGAGCGGGTGTCCGACTCCGTGACCGTCGCCGAGGTCGTGAGCCTCTACCGAACGGACCGCCCCGACCGTGAGATGCTGCGGCGGCTCGCCGATCTGTCCACGTTGCCCAAGAGCCTGCGGGCGCGGTTTCGCAAGAAGGTGGGAGAGCTGGACGCTTGAGCTGGCGCCGCTCTTCCACGTTCAGCTGATCACGGGGCCCAACTGGCCCGCGGTCGGCTCCGCTCAGCAGAACCACGGCTCGGTGAGGCGCGGCGCCACGGGCCGGCGCTCGGCGTGGGTCGCCAGCGCCTCGACGGGGCGGGAGCCCGTCAGCTCGTAGACTGCCTCCCGAACCTTCCGGAAGGTCGTCGCCGTGCTCTCCCGGGTGTGGTTGGCCCGGTGCACGATCTCGCTGACCGTCCGGAAGAGCCGTTCCATCCGCGGGTCCGGGTGCTCCCACCGCCAGGTGAACGCCGCGGCGTCCAGCTCCCTCAGGTACGGCTGCATGCCGGGCCGGGTGAGCAGCGCCGACCCGGGGGGCACCAGCAGCCGGATGGCGAGCTGTACCGGCTCCACGCAATCGAGCAGAGCCTCCGCGAGCAGCCAATCGACCAGCTCGACGTAGTCGTCGAGCGTCGTCCACGGCGTGAACGGGAGGAATGAGGGCCGGAGGGTGATGCCTGCGGCCCGCGTCGCCTCGAGCACCCGCTGCACGTCGGAGCGGGTGTGGCCCTTGTCGAGCTGCGCGAGTACCTGATCGCTCAGGGACTCGACGGCGGTGACCACGAAGGCACAGCCCGCCGCCGCGAATTCGGGCAAGCGGCGCTGGTGCCGCAGCAGGTGCTCGACCTTCGCCGTGAGGTCGAAGGTGAGATCGGGAAACTCCGCGTGCATCGCCGCCACGATCTTGAGCGAGTGCCCAGGCCCGTTGAGGAAGTCGGGATCGGCGAAGGTGATGTGCCTCGCGCCCAGCGCCACCTGGCGGCGGATGTCCTCGAGCACGACCTCGGGTGGCACGACGAAGAAGCGGCCGCCGTACACCGGCGGAATGGGGCAATGCAGGCAGTGGTGCAGGCAGCCCCGGCTCGCTTCCACGGCTCCCGCGACGCGTCGCTCGCCACCCAGCTCCAGCGCGGCGTAGCGGTGAAGCGGCGGCAGCCCCCGCCGGCTCGGCACGGGGAAGGCGAGCCGGCGGAGGTGGACCGGCGGAGCGGCGTCGAGCGGCTCGCCGCGGTCGAGGCGCTCGGCGAGGGCGACGAGTTCCTCGTCCGATTCCCCGCCCAGCACCACGTCGGCCACACTCTCGAGCAGGAACTGCCGGTTCAGGACGGCGTACAGTCCGTGGAAGCAGATGATGGCTGCGGGATTCAGCTCGCGGATCTGGCGGGCCGCGGGCACTCCGATCCTGAGCGCGGTGTGCATCGGGACCGAGATCGCGACCAGCCTGGCCTGGCGCGCCCCCGTCTCGTCCAGGCATTCGACGGCGAGATCCACTGTCGCGGGCGCGAACCCGGCGCGCTCCAGGAAGGCGAGCGGGACGGCCAGCCCGGCCGGCTGGCGGCCGAGTTCGTAGCAGGAGACGAGCAGGACCGCTCCCGGAGCGCGCAGCGGCATGGACTACATCCCGAACAGATAGGAGAGCTTGGCGAAGAACCCGTCGTCGGTTCGGGAGCGCTGGCGGCCGACGGCGCAGGCCGCATCGAGCGCCGTGCACGACGCGCCGTAGCCGACGTAGATCAGCGTCCCCGGGCTCGGGCGGTACGAGAACAGCCAGTCCACCCGCAGCTGGTTGGACGTGCTGGGCCCGACGACCGTGTCCGCGATGACGATGGGGTTGTCGGTGGTCGGGTCGCGGAGCGCGTCGCTGCTCAGGGCCGTGTATTGGCCGACGACCCGGAAGAAGATCGAGCGGGTCGCCTGGTACTCGAGCTTCAGGCGTGGGATGTCCTCGGTGGAGTACCAGCTTCCGTCGCGCCGGTACAGGGTCAGGCGGTTGTACTGGGCCGAGATCCGGATGGCCGGCGTCGGGCGCAGATCCACCGCCGCGCTGAGCGACGTGCTGGTGCCGCGGGAGGCCTCGTCGAAGTTCGCGCCCGCTCCATACCCGACGCTGAACGTGCCGGTGAACTGCCGCCAGGTGGGCGTGGTGAGGCCCGCGCTCACCGAGAAGAGGTTGTCGAGCGGGGCGGGAATCGCGAAGGGGATGGTCGCGGTGTCCGTGGGCACCTTCGAGGCACGCACGCGATAACTGCCGTAGGCATTGCCCTGATAGCCGATCGACGTGGAGTCGAAGCGGTAGAAGTTCCTCGTGACGCTGACATTGGGCTGCCACCAGCCGCGCAGTGTGCCCTGGAGATTGATGCTCTCGCTTCCCTCTATGGCGGATTGCCGGGGGAACCCGTCGTAGCTCCAGAGGCGGGAGATGGTCTGGAAGCTGGAAACGGTCTCGAGCAGTGCGCCGGGCGCGCCGTAGCCGGTGAACCGGTTGAAGTAGCTCAGGTTGACGATGCCTGTCCGGTTGACGAACCCGGCGGCGGCGTCGAAGTCAGGCGCGATTCCCGTCCCGTTAAAGTGGAAGCCCCAGTTGCGGCCGGTGCGGTCCCAGGTGGCCTGGGTGAGCGTGCCGCGGTGGGAACCCGTCGAGTCGCGGAGCCACGATGCCACACCCTGCAGCTCCACGTAGTAGAGACTGGAGTGGACGATGTGAACATCGGCGCCGGCCAGGCGCGAAAACTGGTCGCCGTCCTCGCGGTCGGTGCCGACGAACCCGAGGTTCGAGGTCGGGCCGAGGTCGTAGCGCAGGCGCGTGATGCCGAACACCGGGTGGCTGCCCGTGACGGACTCCGAATCCGCGTCCGACGTGACGATGGTCGCAATGGTCCAGGGCCCCACCTTGCCCGCCAGCTTGGCGCCCGCGTCGGGGCTCATGATGCGTCGCGTGTAGATGAGCTGGTTGGGGGTGTCGAGCAGCTCCAGGCCGTCGAGGAAGAACGGGCGCTTCTCCGGGTAGAAGAGCGCGAACCGCTGGTTCAGCGTGACCTGCCCGACGTCCGCCTCGACCTGCGAGAAGTCGGGCTTGATGGTGCCGTCGAGTGAGAGGTTCGGGGTAACGCCGTAGTGCGCATCGAGGCCGAGCTGGACGTTGCCGAACCACGGGGAGTAGTGGTACCCGGACCCGGCGGTGTCGCCGTTGACCCGCTGGGTCGCCACTGGCGTCAGGTTCAGCACCAGGCCGCGGTGCAGGTCGGTGAGGCTGTCGAGCCAGCCGGACTGGTTCAGGAAGCTGGCGCTGGCTCGTACCACCGGCGCCCACGAGTCCTGGTAGCCGGAGTGCTGCACCCGCCGCAGCACGTTGATGCTCCAGGTCTGCACCTTCCCGCCCGCAAAGCGCAGGCTCTTGAACGGGATGCGGATCTCGACGTCGTAGCCACCGCGGACCAGCCGCCCGCGCGACTCGAACACGAAGTCGGGGTTCAGGTCCACGTTCCCGTCCAGGATGTTCAGCGAGCTGAACCCGCCGCCGCCCCCGTACGTGCCGCCTGCGCCGCCGGCATAGGAGTCGATGCGGACGCCGTCCTGCTGCACGCCGAAAGGGTTGACGCCGAACAGAAACGCGCGGCGCCTGTCGTTGTAGGTGTCGAGCAGGATCTGGACGTAGTCGTCCGCGTCAATGTTGTCGCGGTCGGCGTGCGTGGCGTGGACCACGTCGCCGTGAGCTTCCCGCGCGCGGATGCCGAAGTAGATGGCGGTCGGCGAGTACCAGACCAGCACCTCGGTCGGCTCTTCGGCGGGGCGCGAATCCACGGGCTGGTACTGGGAGAAGCCGACGAGACGCGCGGCGCGCCTCCAGACCGGCTCGTCCAGGACGCCGTCAACGGTGATGGTCGTGTCGATGCGCGGCAGGCGGACGTGGAGCTGGTGCTCGAGTCCGCTGAACGACGGACCGGAGTCAGGCACCTGGAGGATCGCGAGCAGGGCGAGGGCGGGAAGCACGCGAGGCAGAATCTACAACAGAAAGGGTGTAGGGGGTGGGGTGCAGGGTGTGCGGTCTCGGTGCCCCTACACCCTATCCCCTACACCGCACCCTACACCACCCTACACCCGCTCTTAGGCTACAGCGTATGTCCCACCAGGGCCTCGAGCGTCGCCCGGGCGATGAGGTAGTTGTACCGCGACTGCACCAGCCCGGTCTCGGCCTGGTTCAACGCGGTCTCCGCCGTGAGCAGATCCACGATGGTGGAGGCGCCGAGGCGGTAGCGCTCCTGCTGCATCCGCAGGCTCTCCTGCGCGGAGGCGACGGAGGTGCGCGACACGTCGATCTGGGCGGCGGCCGCGTCGAGCGCGGTCAGCCCCTGGATGAGGCTCGCGTCCAGCTCCAGCCTGGCGTCCCGCAGCTTGGCCCGGGCCTCGATCGCGTTGGCGTCGGCGGTGACGATGCTGGCTTGGGTCTGGAACCCGTTGAACAACGGGATGGACAGCGCGAGCTGGACGTTCCACGTGCCGGTGTACCTGGTGTTCCGAATGTAGGCGGTGTCAACGCCCGTGATGACCTGATTGAGCGGTGCCGCGTTCCAGGGCAGCTGGTAGCCGCTCCACGTCTGGCTCCCGCTGAGCGTCAACGTCGGGTAGTACTTCGACCGGCTCGCGGCAAGCTGGGCCTGCGCCGCCGTGACGGCCGCCTGGGCCTGCACGACCGACGGCGCGGTGGACTCTGCATCGCGCCGCAACGCCGCCGTGTCGAGGCTGGCGAGCCGGATTTCCAGCGTGCTGTCCGGCACCGCCGCGACCATGCCCTCGGCGCCGATCGCGCGCGCCAGGTTGGCCTGCGCCGTGAGAACGTTGGCTCGCGCCTGGATGAGCTGGACCTCCGCGGTCCCGTAGGCCACGCTCGCCGTGAGCGAGTCGGAGCGCGTCGTGGCGCCGAGGCGGAGCTTCTCGGTGGTCAGCCTGAGCTGCTGGTCGTTCTGCGCGAGGTTGGCCACCGCCACCCCCACCAGCTCCTCATTCTCTTGTTCGGCGAAGAACGCCTGCTTGGTCGCCAGGTCCGTCGCGTAGTCCTGCTGGAGCAGCGACGCCTGGTTCAAGACCATGGTGGCGTTCGCCGCGCGCAGGTTCGCGCCGCGTTGGAAGCCGGTGAACAGGGGCAGGCTGGCGCTGAAGCCGAAGGACGAAAGGTCCGTCTGCGGCGAAGACTGCACTGAGCTGGTCGAGCTGAGGCCCTCGACGCTGTTGTGGCTGGCGGATCCGGTGCCGTTGAGCGAGGGCAGATAGGCGCCCCAGGCTTGCATGACACCCAGATTGGCAACGCGAATGTTCTGCTCCGCCTGCACCTGCGACGGGTTGTACCGCCGTGCAAGCTGGAGGGCCTCGCCCAGCGTCATGCCGCGCGGCGGCGTGGACGGCTGCTGCGCGGCGGCCGGCAGCGGCGCGCCAGCCGGCAGCGGTGCGGCAGCCGGCTTCGGCGCCGTGGCCGGTGGTGGGACCTGCGGTGTCTGCTGGGCCCGAGCGGTGCCGGCGAGCCCAAAGGCCAGCGCCAGCGCGACAAACGAGTGGTTGAGCGTCATTATGAGGGCTTCTTGGCTTGCGCGGCCGTTGCGCTGTCGGTCCGGGCACGTTCGGCCCGGTCCCGATCCAGCAGCCGCTGGTACGCCTCCCGCTGCGCGGGAGTGAGAATGGTGCGAATCTCGTCGGCGACGCGGGCGCGGGCCGAATCCAGCTGCGGCCGGATCACCTGGACGATGGCCCGCATCTCCGGCTGATGCTGGCGGAGGACGGCGACCACCGAGTCGTGCTGCGCCGGCGCGAGCTTGAGCTCGCGGGTCAGGTAGCCGGAGTAGGTGCTGCGATCCGCGCAGCGCCCCCGGCCGAAGCCGATCCAGCTCTGGAGCGCAGCGCCGGCCACCAGGCCCACCACGGCCACTGCGACCAGCAATCCGATAGCCCACGCTTTCGACTTGTTGAACATCCCGGTGTCCTAGTTCCCCAGAGTTTCCGCGAGGACGTACGAGGTGCCGGTGCTCGTCCCCATCAGGTCGGCCGCGAGGGTCGGCGTGGCCTGCGCGCTGCTCGGCGCGCCGCGTCCGACCGGCAGCGCGAGCGCGAGCGCCAGGATGATGATGGCGGCGACGAGCCACGGGCGCGCCCAGGCTTCGAGCCAGGTCCACGCCAGGCCACGGGTGGTGTCCGCCGCCGCCCGCCGCCGGTGCAGCGCGCCCGACGCCCGCAGCAGCACGGCGTCGGTGAACGCCCGACCGTCGTCATCGGGCGAGAGCAGCCGCTTCAGCAGGTCGTTCATCGCTCCTCCATCTGCTTGCCCGGGGCAAAGACCTCGAGCGCCACTCGCAGCGCGCGGCGCGCGTGAAACACGTCGGACCGCACCGTGCCTTCGGGAACCTCCAGCACCGCCGCGATCTCCGCGTGCGAGTACCCTTCCACGTCAAACAGCGTCACGGCAACCCGCTGCCGCTCGGGCAGCTGCGCCAGCGCCGCATTCAGCTTCCCCCGGATCTCCGCGGCCTCGGCGTCGGAAGCCGGCGAGCGCCCGCGCGTGGGAGCCCGCTCGTCCAGCGCATCGGCCCTCCGCACTGCCCGGCGCCGCACCAGGTCGATCGACGCGTTGGTCGCGATCCGCATCAGCCACGGCCCGAACGGCCGCGACGCATCGTACGTCTCGATCCGGTCGAGCGCCGAGAGAAAGGCGTCCTGCGCCGCGTCGTCGGCGTCGTGCGCGTCTCCGGTCACCGCGCGCGTCAGGCGCCGCACCGCCGCCTGGTGGCGCTCGACCAGTGCTCCGAACGCCTCCCGATCGCCGGCGGCGGCCTGCACCGCCAGCGCCGCGTCGGGCTCCAACAGTGTATTACGCAGAGGACACGGGGTGCGTTGGAGGGATCGTCATGCCGCGGAGCCGAGCCCGAGGTCGCGTTCTACCGGCCGCAGGGCCTCGATCACAAACCCAATGTGATCTTCGAGGGGAACGCCCAATTCCTCCGCGCCTTGTCGGATCTCGTCGCGGTTCACGTTTCGCGCGAATGCCTTGTCCTTGAGCTTCTTCTTCACCGACGGCACTTCGAGGTCGGCCAGGCTCCGGCTGGGCCGGACGAGCGCGCAGGCCACCAGGAAGCCGCACAGCTCGTCCACCGCGTACAGCGTTCTGGCGAGCGGTGTGTCGCGCGGGACCCCGGTATAGGATGCGTGAGCCAGGATGGCCCGTCGCAGGTTCTCCGGGTAGCCGCGGGCGGCGAGGATCCGGGCCCCTTCCGACGGATGCTCCTCCGTGGGGCTGCGGCCCGCGTTGGGATAGCGCTCGTAATCGAAGTCGTGCAGCAAGCCCACCACGCCCCACGTCTCCTCGTCCTCGCCGACCTTGCGGGCGTAGGCGCGCATCGCCGCCTCCACCGCGTACATGTGCTTCCGGAGGGCGTCGGAGGGGGTGTACTCGTGCATCAGGGCGAGAGCGGCTGAACGGTCCATGGTGAGTGCCGAAGGTGATGAGGTGACAAGGTGATGAGGTGACAAGGTGATGAAGTGATGGCGTGATGAAGAAAGTACCGGTGCGCCGCATGGGGCGTGAGGGGCTGGCAACGCCTTAGCCTGCCGCCCCCTATCGAACGGCCCCGCCAGGGCCCTGCCGTCAGTTGATCGTCGGCGGGACCGGAGGCAGCGGTGGCTGCGGTGGCGCCGGATGCGCGGGAGCCTGCATGTGCGCCACGCTGATCGGCACCGACGCGGCGTGCGCGCCGTCCACCGCGATCTCGAACGTGTAGACGCCGGGGCGCTCCAGCGGGACGTCGAAGGCGAGCACCGCTGCCGCCTCGATCTCCACCACGCCCGCGGGCGGCTCGCCGATCGCCACGTTGCCCTCGCCACGCAGGATTTCCTGGCCTTGTGCATCCACCAGCTGGATCAGGACCGCGTGATCGCCGATCTCGGTGCGGCGGCCCTTGAGCCGCAGCACCAGGTGGAGCCGCGGGTGGATCGCAGGAAAGCGCTCCACCCAGATGCGGTCGAAGATCCCCAGCACCGACAGCTTGCCGTGCTGGTCGATGATGGCGTGGTCGCAGACCAGCGCCAGCTGGATGTTCACACGTCCGCCACGCGGATGCTGTTCACCAGGTCGCCCTGTTTGATCTGCAGCACGACGTCCAGCCCGGTCTCCACCTTGCCGAAGACCGTGTGGACCCCGTCCAGGTGCTTCAGCGTGCCGTGAGCGATGAAGAACTGAGAGCCGCCGGTGTCCTTCCCGGCATGCGCCATCGACAGCGACCCCGCCTCGTGCTTGTGCGGGTTCCCCTGGGTCTCGCACTTGATCGTGTAGCCCGGCCCGCCCGTGCCGACGCGCGGGCTGTTCGGGTCCTTCGACAGCGGGTCACCACCCTGGGCGACGAAGTTGGCGATCACCCGGTGGAAACGCGTCCCGTCGTAGAACCCGCTGTTGGCCAGCTTCTCGAAGTTGGCGACTGTGCCCGGCGCTTCCTTGGGGAACAGTTCCGCCACGATCCGGCCGCGAGCCGTCTCGAACACCGCCTGCTTCTTCACTGCGCCTCCCCCTTGCCGTCGGCGAGCTGCTGATGGAAGGTGACCAGCTCGACCAGCTTGAGCTTGCGCGGGCCGTTGGGCAGCTGGATCACCGCGACGTCGCCAACCTTGTGCTCGAGCAGGCCACGGCCCAGCGGCGAGGCGACGGAGATCTGGGTCGAGTCGCCGTCGCCTTCAAAGTCCATGGCGTCGGGAACCACCAGCTCATAGGTCGCCTGCTCGCGCGTGCCCAGGTCCTGTACGACGACCCGCGAGCCGAGCCCCACCTTGTCTACCGGGATCTTGGTGAGATCGATCTGCGAGAGCTTGGCGAGCCGCGACCGGAGATGGCTCAGTCGCGCCTGGATGAAGCCCTGCCGTTCGAGCGCGGCGTGATAGTCACCGTTCTCGCGCAGATCACCCATCTGGAGAGCGCGCTTGAGCGTCTCCGGCAAGGTGACCGCCAATTCGTGATTGAGCCGCTGTACCTCTTCGGACAGCTTCTGACGCACCGCCTCGAGCATCCGTAATGCTAGCGCGCCCGGCCGAAAGTCTCCAGCGTGCGTCGCAACTCCGCCGCCGCCGCAACGGGCGCAGCGCAGGCAGTTCCGATGCAGACCAGCGCTCTGGGGCTCGCGCTGGCCGGAACTCGCGAGGCCTCCTCGTGCACCACGACCTTCCGCGGGCGGTAGGCCGCCAGCGCAGCGCCGGCCAAGCCATCGCTCGTAGTAGTAGTATCAGCAACTACTATGCGACACGCACCGTTGAGCACGAAGTCGACGGCTTGAAGGTAGGCGGCGGTGAGCAGTCCGGCGTCGGCGGCGCCGCCGGCAAAGGCGACGAGCGTACGCTCGGCCTGGGCGGCGTAGCGCGGTTCCCCGGTGATGGCGGCCAGGCGCAGCAGGACCGACGCCGCGACGGCATTTGCCGAGGGAGTGGGAGCGTCCTGGATGGGCTTCGCGGGTTGATCGAGCAGGCCCGCCCTCCTCCCCGGAACGGCGTCGAAGAAACCGCCGCCCTCCGCATCGGCGAAGCGCCAAAGGACGAGGTCCGCGAGAGCGCGTGCGCGATCGAGCCACGTGGAGGCGCCAGTGTGCTGGTAGGCGGCGATCGCTGCCGACGCGGCCTGCACCTGGTCGTCGAGGAGCAGCGGACCGCTGGGATGGTCGGCCCGGTGGCGGAGACCGCCGTCGCCAGTCTCTGCGTTGGCCCACAGGCGATCGAGGGTGCGGAGCGCGAAGTCGGCGCACTCGGGGCGCGCCAGGATGGCGGAGGCTTCGAGGAAGGCTTCGGCGAGCATCGCGTTCCAGCTGACGTAAACCGCACGGTCCACGGCAGGTGCCGCGCGCAGCACGCGGGCGGAGTGGAGCTTGGCCGCGGCGGACTCGAGGAGCTGCGACACCTGCAACTCTGTCAGCTGCAACTCTCCCGCGATCGCCGCGTGACTGCGTGCGACCCACAGCACGTTCTTGCTGGCGTTGTGATGCATCTCGCCTTCGGCGGAGATGTCCCAGCGGAGGCGCGCGGCGTCCCATTCTGCCGAGGTCAGCAGTGGTCGCGCCTCGTCCTCGGTCCAGGTGAAGTAGTCGCCGTCGTCGTCGAGGCCGACGTCGGCGTCCTGCGACGCGGCGAACCCGCCCTTTTCGCGGTCGGCCAGCACCTCGAGGCTCCACCGCACGATGCCCTCGGCGGTCTGCCGGAACAGCGGCGTCCCGAGCGCCGCGTAGGCGTGCAGGTAGGCCTTGAGCAGCTCCGCGTTGTCGTAGGACATCTTCTCGAAGTGCGGCACGACCCAGCGCTCGTCTACCGAGTAGCGGTGGAAGCCACCGCCGAGCTGGTCGTAGACGCCGCCCTCGGCCATGGCCGTCAGCGTTCGCTCGACCATCTCGCGCCAGCGGGCGCGGCCGGTGTCCCACCAGCGTGCCAGCAGGAAGTCGACGGCGGCGGGGTGCGGGAACTTGGGCTGGTGTCCGAAACCGCCGTGGCGCTCGTCGAACAGCCGCTCCAGCTGCGCGGTGCCGCGGTCGAGGAGCGCGGGCGACAGCTCGCCGCGCCGGGCCTCGATCAGCAATCCCGCCACGTGAGCGCGCACCTCGCGCCCGCTCCCCGCGACCCGGTCCGGCTGGGCGTGGAACACGTCGCGCACCCGCTCCAGCACCGCGCGGAACGACGGGCGGCCGAACCGGTCTTCAGGCGGGAAGTAGGTCCCGCCGTAGAACACGTCGCCGTCCGGGGTGAGCAGGGCGGTGAGCGGCCAGCCGCCCTGGCCGGTCAGGGCCTGTACGGCGCGCTGGTAGCGGGCATCTACGTCCGGACGCTCGTCGCGGTCGACCTTGATGCACACGAAGTGCGCGTTGAGGAAGGCGGCCAGGGCCGGATTCTCGTACGACTCGCGGTCCATGACGTGACACCAGTGGCACCACACCGCGCCGATGTCGAGCAGGATGGGTTTGTGTTCGTCGCGGGCGCGCGCGAACGCCGCGTCACCCCAGGGAAGCCAGTGGACCGGCTGGTGAGCGGCGGACGCGAGATAGGCGGAGGGCTCGCCGGCCAGCCGATTCAGCGCGGGCACTCCAGCGCGACGCGTTCCCGCAGCTCCACGGGAGTGGCGGCGGTCGCGCTCATTCTTCGCTCACCGGAAGGATTCCCGGGTAGTCGCCAGTCGATGCGCCCAGGCGGGCGAGCGCGGCGGCGACGGCGCCGCGGACGCCCTCGTCCCGTTCGCTGCGCAGGGCGCGCTCGAGCGGTCCGCGCGCGGTGGCGTCACCGATCTTCCCGAGCGCCTCGGCCGCCGCGCGGCGCACCGGCGCGGACGCGTCGCCGGCCAGCACTTCGATCAACTCGTGCACCCCTTCCTTCAACTTCGAGGCGCCGATCGCGCGCGCGGCCTGGCGGCGTACGACCGCGTCACGGTCGCGCAGCTGCTCGAACAGCGCCTCGCCCGGCTCCGGCGGCACGCTACGCCCCCGCCGACGGGCAGAGATCGGCGACGGCGCAGGCGTCGCAGCGCGGCCGGCGCGCGACGCAGACGGCCCGCCCGTGGTGGATCAGCAGATGGGGAAACAGCGTCCACCGGCGCTTCGGCACGACGCCCATCAGATCCTGCTCGATCTTCACCGGGTCGGTCTGCCGGGTGAGACCGAGCAGGCCGGTGATCCGCGCGACGTGCGTGTCGACCACGATCCCTTCGTCCTTGCCAAAGGCGTTGCCGAGGACGACGTTCGCCGTCTTGCGGCCGACGCCGGGCAACGAGGTGAGCGCGTCCATCGTGTCCGGGACCCTGCCGTCGAAGCGCTCGATCAGCGCCTGAGCCATGCCGATGACGTTCTTGGTCTTGTTGCGGAAGAAGCCGGTGCTCCGGATCTCGCCCTCCAGGACCGCCGGGTTCGCCGCGGCGTAGTCGCCGGCGGTGCGGTACGTCTGGAACAGGTCCCTGGTGACGAGGTTGACGCGGGCGTCGGTGCACTGCGCCGAGAGGATCGTCGCCACCAGAAGCTGCAGCGGGTCGCGGTGGTCGAGCGAGCACCGGGCCTCCGGGTAGCATCGCTCCAGGCGGGCGATGATCTCGCCGATGCGCTCGGAAGCTGGACGCACAGACGTACGGACGGGCTGACGCCTGGCCTGGCTGCGGGGGGCCTTCGCCTTGCCTTGCCCCCGTGCCTCTGTGCCCCCGTGCGTCGGCTTCTTCCCGTGCGTCTGTGCGCCTGTGCGTCCGCGCGTCTTCTTCCTACCGCGCTTTCCCGTGCCGGGCATAGTCGAGGAATCCCTCCGCGTCCCGCGTGTTGAGTACGTCGCGCGCCTCGAGCCAGCCCTTCCGCGCGATGCCGACGCCGAAGCCGATGTTATCCAGCCCCGCCAGGCTATGGGCGTCGGCGCCGATGGAGATGGCCACGCCGGCGTCCCGCGCCCTGGCACACCAGCGCCAGTCGAGGTCGAGCCGTTGCGGGTCCCCGTTGATCTCGATGGCGATGCCGCGCTCCGCCGCCTTCGCGATGACGGCACCCAGGTCGAGCTGATACGGCTCGCGCCCCAGCAGGAGGCGGCCGGTCGGATGCCCGACGATGGTGAGGTGCGGGTCGTCCATCGCGCGCAGCAGCCGCCGGGTCATGGTGGCCTGGTCCTGCTCCATCCGCGAGTGCACCGAGCCGATCACGAAGTCGAATCGGTCGAGCACCGCCGAATCGTAATCGAGCGCGCCGTCGGCGAGGATGTCCGCCTCGATGCCCTTGAGGATGCGGAAGTCGTCCCAGCCCCGATTGAGTTCGTCGATCTCCGCGTGCTGGCGCGCGATCGCCTCCTCGCGCAGCCCTCCGGCGTACGCCGCGGCGGCGGAATGGTCGGTGAGGCCGAGGTAGCGGTACCCGGCGGCGCGGCAGGCCGCCGCGAGCTCCGGGACGGTGTTCGAGCCATCGCTGTAGACACTGTGGCAGTGCAGCATTCCCACGAGGTCCCGGCGCTCCAGCAGGCGGGGCAACGTCCCCGCCGCGGCGCGCGCGATTTCCTCGCCGCCCTCCCGCAGCTCCGGAGGAATCCACGCCAGACCCAGCGTCGCGTACAACGCCGGCTCGTCGCAGCAGGGCACGGAGGCGCCGTCGCGCGTGAAGCCGTCCACTCCGAGGGCAAAGCCCCGCGTCCGGGCGTGCGCCACGAGCCGCTCGAGATGCGCCGCGCTTCCGGTGGCCCAAGCCAGGCAGTGGCCGAACCGCTCCGGCGGAGCGCAGTAGACGTCGGCCTCCGTCTCGTCGTCGAGCCGCAGCGTGAAGCTGGCTTCGCCCACGGCCCGCACCTCGCGGACCGACGGCACCGCGGACAACCGCGCCTCGAGGCCCGCCGCGGCGCCGCGCAGGCAGACCGCCAGGTCCACGTCGCGACTGACCTCCATGCGCCGCCGCACGCTGCCGGCGATCTCGACACGCTCGACGCCGGAAAGGGCGGCGATGGAGCCGTGCAACTGCTCGGCGGCGCGTGCCGCGCGGTGCGAGAGCCGGAAGTCGCTGGTACGTCGCAGAAACTCGATGCCGCACAGGATCTTCTCCGCTGTCTTCTCACCGAACTTGGGGAGGGCGGCGAGCCGGCCGTTCCGCGCCGCCAGCTCCAGCTCAGCGATAGTCGATATCCGGAGCTGCTCGTGCAGCGTGCGGATCTTGGCGACGCCGAGCCCGGAGATCCGGAGCATCTCGACCAGCCCGTCCGGCACCTCGCGCCGCAACTCCTCGAGCAGCGTGGAGCGACCGCTCGCCACGTAATCGCGTACTACCTCGAGCGTCGCCGGGCCGATGCCCTTGGTGGCCGCCAACGCTCCCGAAGCGAGCGCCTGCTCGAGGTCGCCCGCGAGAGCATCCACCGTGCGGGCCGCGTTGCTGAAGGCCCGCACCTTGAAGGGGTTCTCCCCTTTCAGTTCCTGGTAGGACGCGATGGTGTCGAGGAGTCGCGCAGCGGCGTGCTTATCCATCTGGCCGGATTCTAACCCTCCGCCCCGGCAAGGGCGAGCAGCGCCAGCCGGGCGAGCTCGGCTTCGCTGGTGATGGAGAAGAACCCCATCCGTTCGCCCGCCGGCAGCACGGTGGAGAACGGCGGCGAGCCGTCGGCGCGGGCCGGCGTCTGCGGCACCGGGAGCGGCGCCGTCGCGGCGATGGTCGTGAATCCCTCCCGCTCCGGCCGGAAGCCCAGTACGGCGAGCAGTTGGACCCGCGCCGGTGTCGTCGCCACGAACAGGCCATCCAGCGGCTCGTGCGCGGCTCCAGCGGACGGGGCGGCCCACACCAGGCGCTCGGGCAGCTGGAGGTAGCAGGTGCCGGGTGCCGGGACTGGCGGCGCCAGCGCTGCCGCCAACTGGGCGCTGAGCCGCTCGCGGGACACGGCGCGCACCGGCCGCCCGCCGGCCCAGTGCAGGTACAGGACATGGAGAAGGGCCGAGTAAAGCGTTACCGCGTCGGCGGGCGCGTCGCCGGGAACGAGGTCGCGCAGCACGCGACCCACGGCGCCCGCGAGAACGAAGGCGTCGCGCTCGAACGGGTCGATCCGCGCGGTGGCCAGCTCGCCCCTGATCTCTTCGAAGCGGGCATCGCCGAGCGCCTCGACCAGCGCCGTCCAGGGGTACGGCCGCGGGGAGCTCATCGGCTCCGGGGGAGAAACGCGTCCAGCGTTTCCACGAACCGCGCGGTCTCTTCGGCATAGAGAGCATGGCCGGAATCTTCGAACACCACCAGCCTCGCGTGCGGCAGCAGCGCGGCGAGCTCCGCCGAGGACTCCAGCGGCACCGGATCGAACCGCCCGTGCAGCACCAGCGTCTCGGCCACGATGCCCGGCAGCCTGGGTCGCAGGTCCATGCCGGCGAGGCTCTCCCACACCGCGCGCTGTGCGCGCGCGGCGACGCGGAACGGCGTCAGGTTCCGCGCGCGGCCCGGGTCCTTGAAGTACCCTGCCACCGAGAGTTCGAAGGCGCGCCGCCAGAACGCGCCGGGATCCCGCTCGCGCAGCCCGGAGCGCGACAGCGCGGCGCGCGCCTCGGCGACCTCGGGCGCGGCCTGCCGCTCGGCGAGGGTGCGCTCGACCCGGGCCCGGACGTCGGCGTGGGTACCGGCGGGAGCCACGAGGGCGAGCCTCGCGACCAGCTCGGGGTGTTCGACGGCGAAGAGCAGGGCGAGCAGCCCGCCCCAGGAGAAGCCGAGCAGCGTCAGCGGAGCAGTCGGCAGGGAAGCGGCCATCGCCGCCAGGTCGGCGACGTGCTCCCGCCAGCCCAGCGCCGCATCGCGCGGCACCACGGACCGACCACCGCCGCGCTGGTCGTAGTAGAGGATGGTGCGCCCGCGGGCGAGGGCGTCGAACTGCGGTCTCAGGTAATCGTGGGAGGCGCCGGGCCCGCCGTGGAGCGCGACGACGGTGGGGCCGCCGTCCCCGACCCAGCGTGCGAACAACTCGACGCCCGCGCCGGCGAGCCGGCCCTCGCGCTCGGCCGGGGCGGTGCTCATCGGATCAGCGGCCGCGCACCGGGAGCGTCTACTTCCTCCGGCCCAGGGTGACGGTCAGTGTGACGGTCTGGTCGCCCCGCCGCACCTTGATGTCCACCCGGTCACCGGGATGATGCTTCACCAGGGCGTTCTGCATGTCGGCGAGGCTCGCCACCGTGTCGGCGCCGATGGCGGTGATGACGTCGCCGGCCTTGAGGCCGCCGCTGTCGGCCGGACTGCCGGCCGTCACGCCCGTGAGCTTCACTCCGCCCGGCTCGCTCGTCATGTCGGGGATCGAGCCGAGGTACGCGCGCTCGCCGGACGCCATGACCGGGGGCGCCGCGTTCACGAAGGTCAGCCAGCCGGCACGTGCGGCGAGCCGGCGCGCCATGTCGGCGACGAGATGCGCGACGGTTTCAATCCCGTCGGCGTTGATCTTGTCCCAGGTGTCGGCCGGCGTGTGATAGTCGGCGTGCAGGTCGGTGAAGAAGAACAGCACCGGCCGCTGCTTGGCGAAGAACGAATTCTGGTCCGACGGGCCCCAGCCGCTGCCGGAGGCGTGGACGTCGAGATGATAGGGAGCGTCCACCGAGTCGAGCAGCGGTTGCCACTCCGTCGCCGACAGCGCGCCCAGGACGAGGAGCCGGTTGTCCCGCATCCTCCCAACCATGTCGAGGTTCAGCATCGCCAGGGTCGAGTCCATCGGGATCACGGGGTGGTCCGCGTACCACGCCGACCCCAGCGCGCCCTCTTCCTCGCCGCTGAACAGCACGAACACGATGGTACGCGCCGGGTGCGGCCGCCGAGCGGCCAGGATGCGGGCGATCTCGAGCACGGCGGCATCGCCGGAGGCGTTGTCGTCGGCGCCGTGGTGAATCAGGCGCACCGAGTCGCCGTGAGCTTGTGAGCCGAACGGACCGTTGCCGAGGTGATCGAAGTGGGCGCCGATCACGATGTCCTGCCCCGCGAGCTTGCGGTCGCTCCCCGGCAGGATGCCGACCACGTTCTCCGTGGCGTGGTTCGCCACGCCGGCCTCGCGAGTGGCGCTGGTGGAGTTGACGGTCCAGTGCTGCAGATAGGTGCCGGCGTCGCCCCCCGGCCTGAGTCCCAGCCGCTTGAAGCGCCGGGCGAGGTACGCGGCGGCCGAGTCGTTCTGGGGCGAGCCGGTGAGCCGGCCGTCGAGGGAATCGGAAGCCAGGTACCGGATGTCGTTGAGGATGACGGCCGCCTGGCGCGAGTGCGTGGCGGGAGCGTTCTGTGCGGGCAGCGCCGCGGCGCCGAGCGCCAGGGCGGCCAACGTTGCAAGCATGCGGGTCGTGGACATGGACGGAAGGTAGCGCGGTCGCCGTCGCGGCAGGAAGGGAGTCCTGAGCCGTGGGACGGACGGTGGCGCGCAGGATTATCTTGCATCCGCCCATGGACACGGTAATCAGCGCGGCCAGCCCCACCGACCTGCCGGCGGTGGTTCGCCTGTTGGACGACTCGGGTCTCCCCCACGGGGACGTTACGGCGGCGCTGCTCGCGCACTACCTCCTCGCGAAGCGCGGTGAGGCACTGGTGGGGGTGGTCGGTCTCGAACCGTTGGGCTCCGTGGGTCTGTTGCGGTCCCTCGCCGTCGCCTCCGCTCATCGGGGCGTCGGGCTCGGCGTCGAGCTTACGCGTGCGATCGAGCGCCACGCCCGGGGCCTCGGCATCGAGAAGCTGTACCTGCTGACTACCACGGCGGAGCGGTTCTTCGGCAAGCTCGGCTACGAGGTGATTCCGCGCGGGGATGCTCCACCTCCGATTCAAGCCACGACTGAGTATCGCGAGTTGTGTTCGTCCACGTCCGTCTGCATGGTCAAGAGCCTCAGCGAACTGAGGAGTGAGCGATGACTGCAAGCCGAGTCGCGCGTCCCGCCGCCGACGAATACGCCCCCTACTTCGGGCGGTACATCGCGCTGGTCCCGGAGGGTGACGTGCTCGACGTGTTGCGGCGGCAGGTGGACGACACCGCGGCGCTGGTGGGCAAGCTCAGCGACCGCGATGCCGACTTCCGCTACGCCGACGGCAAGTGGAGCATCAAGGAGGTCATCGGACACGTGGCGGACACGGAGCGGATCATGGCGTACCGAGCCCTCTGCTTCGCCCGCGGTGAGACGGCGAGCCTCCCCGGATTCGACGAGAACGCGTACGTGGCGCACGCGAAGTTCGGCGGCCGCACGCTGGACGACCTGGTGGCCGAGCTGCGGATGGTCCGCGCCGCGACGGTGCCGCTCTTCGCCGGGCTGGACACGGAGGAGCTGCTGCGCCGAGGCACCGCGAACAACCGTGCGTACTCGGTGCGGTCGGTGGCCTATATCGTCGCGGGGCACGAGCGCCACCACGCGAGCATCCTCGCGGAGCGCTACCTCCCGGCGCTCGCCAATCGCTGAGCACGCTTGATCTCGCTGATCGTACCGGCGTACAACGAGGCGCGGTACCTGCCGCGGTTGCTCGACTCGGTGGAGGCGGCGCTGCGCGCGTACCACGGGGCGCCGGGCGATATCGAAGTGATCGTGGCGGACAACGGCTCGACCGACGGCACGGCCGCGCTGGCGGCCGCCCGCGGGTGCCGGGTGGTGCCCGCAATGCCGCGGTCGATCGGCGCGACGCGGAACGCCGGCGCCCGTGCGGCGCGCGGCGACATCCTGGCGTTCGTGGACGCCGACTCCCGCATCCATCCCGCGACGTTCAACGCGATTGCCGTGCGGCTCGCCTCGGAGCGCGTAATCGGCGGCGCGACGGGCGTCACCATGGAGCGCTGGTCGCCGGGTATCGCCGCGACGTACGCGGTGCTGGCGGCGCTCGTCTGGGTGACCGGGCTCGACACGGGAGTGGTGTTCTGCCGGCGGGCGGACTTTGAAGCCGCCGGAGGATACGACGAGCGGCTGCGGTTCGCGGAAGACGTCGCGTTCCTGGTCGCGCTGTGGCGGCTGGGGCGCCGGACGCGCCGCCGGCTGGTGCGCGCCCGCCGCGCCAAGGCGGTCGCGTCGACCCGCAAGTTCGACGAGCACGGCGACTGGCACTACTACGGCTTCTTCTGGAAGGCGTTCGTGCACCTGTTCGGAGCCGGGGATATCGACGCCGTCGCCGAGCGTTACTGGTACCATCCGAGCCGCTAGCGTGACGAGCGCCGTCTTTGACGACCTCGATGGTGCGCTGGCGCAGGTGCCTGGGGCGACGGCCGCGGTCCTGCGCTCGCTGCGCCGCGCCTTTTCACGACGGGTGGCGAAGGAGCCGCCGGCAGCGGTGCTGCGACTCGCACTGCGGCTGGTGGCGGCGGGCGGAATCGCGCGCCGGTTCGTCGCCTACGAGCTGGTGCACTACCACCGCGGGGCTTTGGCCAGCCTGCGCGCAGGCGATCTCGAGCAGCTGGGACGCGGCCTGGACAGCTGGGGTGCGGTGGACGCTTTCGCGTGCTATCTCGCCGGGCCGGCGTGGCGGGAGCAGCAGGTGGGTGACGCGCGGATCCATCGCTGGGCACGCTCCCGCAACCGGTGGTGGCGCCGGGCCGCGCTGGTGAGCACGGTGCCGCTCAACAGCCGTGCGCGCGGCGGGCGCGGGGACACCGAACGGACGCTGGCCGTTTGCCGGGTGTTGATCGCCGACCGTGACGATATGGTGGTCAAAGCGATGTCGTGGGCGCTGCGGGAGCTGGCCAAACGCGACCCACGGGCGGCGCGCCGTTTCCTGGCCGAGCAGGGCGACGCGCTCGCGGCCAGGGTGATCCGTGAGGTCCGCAACAAGCTCGCGACCGGCCTCAAGAACCCACGCCGGCGTTAGTCGCTATCTTCCCGCCGTGACGCTACGCGATCTGGTGCTGGTCCGCCTGGGTGTGGCGATCAACCTGGTCATCGGCCAGATCGTCGCCGCGCTCCTGCTGCCCATCTTCCTCGACTCGGTCGGCACGATCCTGGTCGCCGCCCTGGTCGGCCCGAGAGCCGCGATCACCGTGGGGCTGGTGTCGCAGGTCCTCAACGCAGTCATCTCGGGCAACTTCTCCTGGCTGCCCTTCGCGCTGGTGCAGGTGGTGATCGCGCTCTATGCAACGGCGGCGGCGCGACTTGGGCTGTTTCGGCGCTTCGCCACGGCCGTGCCGGCCGGCATCGGCATGGGCCTGCTGGCGGCCTCCTGCTCGGCGCCGATCGCCTACTTCCTGTTCGGCGGCGTCACCGCCGGCGGCGTCACGGTTGTCACCACGGTGCTGCGCGCGCTCGGGGCCCCGCTCGGTGTGGCGGTGGCGTCCGCCAGCTTCGCCACCGACCTGCTGGATAAGGCCATCTCCTGCGCGCTGGTGTGCGCGCTCCTCCGCTCCCTGCCGCGGACCCTCGGGGCCCGCTTTCCGGCGCTGGCGCGATGATCGGCTACGTCCCGGGGCACTCGCCGCTTCACCGTGCCCACCCGTACACCACGCTGGCGCTGGCCGGCGCGCTGCTGCTGGGCGCGTTCGCACTGACGCAACCCCTCGAGGTGTGGCTGCTCGTGGTGGCCGCGGCCGCGTTCGCCGCCGCGGGCGGCGTGTTGCGTGCCAACGCGCGCCCCGCGCTGCTGCTGTCACTGCCCATCTGGGCGCTGCTGTTCGTGCTTCACGGCCTACTCGGCGCGGACCCGCGAATGACGGTCGGGCCGGTCTCGCTGTCGGTGCCCGGCATCGCCCGCGCGCTGGTGCTCGGCGGCCGGGTGACGGCCATCGTGCTCGGCTTCCTGACCGCGCTGGCCACCGCCTCGCCGCACCGGCTGGTCGAGGCGATGACGGCGGGCGGCGTGCCCTTCGGCCGGACTTTTCTGCTGGCCTCGACGCTCACCGTGCTGCCGCGGATGCGCGAGCGGACCACCCAGATTCTCGAGGCGCAACAGTGCAGGGGGCTGAGGCTCGGCGGCTCACCCCTCGCCCGGCTGCGCGCGCTCGGCCCGCTGGCGCTGCCGTTGGTGCTGGGCGCGCTGGCGGAGGTGGACGAGCAGGTGCTGGCGCTCGACGCGCGCGGGGCCGGCGGTGGGGCGCGGCGCACGGCGCTCGACCCGCCGCGCGATTCGGTGCCGCAGCGCGCGCTGCGCTGGATCCTGCTGGCCCTGGTCGTCGCGGCGTACGTCTGGAAATTCTGGAGCATGCGCGGATGACGGCGCTGGTCACGCTCGAGGGCGCGACGTTCACCTATCCCGGCGCGGGTCGTCCGGCCCTCGGCGACGTATCACTGGAGCTCGCGGCCGGTGACGTGCTGGTCGTGACCGGCGAGTCGGGGGCGGGGGCCTCGACGCTGGTCCTGGTGGCGACGGGTTTCGCCCCCCGGGTGGTGGGCGGGAGCCTCACGGGCACACGCCGCATCGCGGCGCGGCGGTGCAGCGTGGTGTTCGCGCGCCCCTGGACGCAGCTGACCGGACTCTGCCCGACGGTGCGCGACGAGATCGCGTTCGGCCCGGCGTCGCAGGGGTTGCCGCGTGAGACGGTGCTGGCGGCCGCCGACCGCGCGATGGAGCGGCTCCGCATCGCGCATCTCGCGGGCCGCGAGCCGGCGCAGCTCTCGGGCGGGGAGCTGCAGCGTGTGGTCGTGGCCGCCGCGCTCGCCGTGGAGCCTGAGGTGCTCGGGCTGGACGACCCGGCCGCCGAGCTGGATCCCGAAGCCGCCGATGCGTTGTACGACGTGCTGCCGGCGATCGCCGCTGCGGGCACGGCGATCGTGGTGGCGACACCGGACCTCGAGCGCGCCGCGCGAGTGGCAACGCGCGCCGTCGCCCTGGAGGCCGGGCGGATCGTCGCGCGCGGCGCGCCCGCGGAGGTGCTGAGCGGGACCGAGGTCGCCGTCATCGCGCGCGCGGCCGGCTGCCCGCCACCTTTCCCACTCGACGTGCCGGCCTTGCTGCGGCGGGTGTCGCGATGAGCGGCTGCGACGTTCGGGTGGTGGGCGTCCGGTACGCCTACGGCGCGCAGGAGGCGCTGCGGGGCATCGACCTCGCGATCGGCGCGGGCGAGCAGGTTGCCCTGATTGGGCCGAACGGCGCGGGCAAGACCACCCTCACGAGACTCCTTGTGGCGCTGCGCCGTCCCAGCACGGGGCGGGTGGCGGTCGGCGACTGGGAGGTGGCCGGGAAGCGACCCGACGAGATGGCCCGGCGGGTGGGCTACGCCTTCCAGCACGCGGACCAGCAGCTGTTCGCGCGCTCGGTCGAGGACGACGTGGGGTTCGGTCCGCGCTGTCTGGGGCGCTCCGCGGCGCCGGTGGAGGACGTGCTCGGGGAGCTGGGCCTTGGGCCTGTCTCCCACCTTCACCCCTACGACGTACCAGCGCCGGTGCGGAAACTGGTTGCGCTGGCCGGCGTGCTGGTGATGGAACCGTGCGTGCTGGTCCTGGACGAGCCCACCGCCGGGCTCGACCACGCGCAGCGGGCGCGCGTGGTCGCGGCGCTGCGGCGTCGCGCGGCAGGGGGCGTGACCGTGCTGGCCGTGTCGCACGACCTCGGGTTCGTCGCGGAGGTGGCCGATCGCGTCGTGGTGATGCGGGAGGGACGGATTGCCGAGGATCGGCCGGCGCGCGAGCTGCTCTATGACCGGCAGGCGCTGGCCCGGCTGGGACTCAAGCCGCCGGCGACGGTAGAAGTCAGCACCGCACTGGGTCTGCCGGGCTCGCCCACGCGTTCCGCCGAGGTCATCGAAGCGCTGCGCGGAACCAGTTGGAAAGAGGCTGCAGAGTAGTTGCGAGACGCCGAGTTGCGAGCAAAAGGCCCCGCTTCGGTTTCGAGGCGGGGCCTTGGCTTTCTCGGTATCACTCACATCTCATGACCACTCGCAACCCGGCGTCTCGCAACTGCACCGCGCTCTGCTCGTCTGCGGTCTCTACCTAATTGACGGCCTTGAGAATCCCGAGCAGGAAATCCCAGAACTTGGGCACGGTGTCGATATGGATGCGCTCGTCGGGCGAGTGCACGCCCTCGAGCGTTGGCCCGAACGAGACCATGTCCATCCCGGGATACCGCTCGCCGATGATGCCGCACTCGAGGCCGGCGTGGATCGCCTTCACCTCGGGCTCCTTGCCGTACAGCGACTTGTAGGTCGACTTCGCCGTCTTGAGAATCGCTGAGCCCAGGTCCGGCTTCCAGCCCGGATATCCGTCGGACGTGGGCGCCGCCGCGCCGCCCATCTCGAATATGGCGCGCACCGTCACGCACGCCTCGTCGAGCTCGGACGCCACCGAGCTGCGCTGGCTCGTGGGGATCGCGATCGTCCTGGCGGTCGTGTGGATGGCCGCGACGTTGGTCGACGTCTCCACCAGGCCGGGGATGTCCGCGCTCATCTTGAGCACGCCGTGCGGGAGCGCCGCGATGGTCTGGCAGAGCTTCTGCTGCAGCGCCCGCTTCAGCACCTTGCCCTTCCGGGCGCCTTTCTTCGCCTCCAGCGTCACGGTGAGGTCCGGCTCCGCCGTGGCGAGCTCAGCCTTCGCGATCTTGTTGAAAGCGGCGACGGCCGCCACCGCCGGGTCCCATTGCTTGGCGGGAATCCAGACGACGGCCTCTGCCTCGCGCGGGATGGCGTTGTGCTTGTCGCCGCCGTCGAGCGAGGCCAGCCGCGCCCCGAGGTCGGCGAGCGCCAGCAGCGCGCGGTTGGCGATCTTGATGGCGTTGCCGCGGCCCTTGTCGATCTCGAGGCCGGAATGGCCGCCCTTGAGCCCCGTCACCTTGAGCAGCGCGGCGGTGGTGCCGGCGGGCGCCGCGTCGAACGCGACCTTCCAGGTGCCGACGGTGTCCCGGCCGCCCGAGCAGCCCACGTAGAGTGCGCCCTCTTCCTCCGAATCGAGGTTCATCAGGGTGAGACTCTCGACGAAGCCGGGCTGGAGGCCCGAGGCACCGGTGAGCCCGGTCTCCTCGTCGATCGTGAACACGAACTCCAGCGGGCCGTGGATCAGCGACTTGTCCTCCATGATGGCGAGGTTGGTCGCGACCGCGATGCCGTTGTCGGCGCCCAGCGTGGTCCCGTTGGCCGTCAGGAAATTGCCTTTGCGCACCAGCTCGATGGGGTCCTTCGAGAAGTCGTGCACCTTGTCCTTGTTCTTCTCGCAGACCATGTCGAGGTGGCCTTGCAGGGCGACGCTCTTGACGCGCTCGCGGCCCGGGGAGGCGGGCTTCTTCACGACCACGTTGCCCAGCTTGTCTGCCGTAGCGGACAGTCCGAGCTGCTTCGCGGTGGCGAGCACGTACTTTGTGATCTTCTCCTCGTGCTTCGAGCCGCGCGGGACCTTGGCGATCTCGGCGAAGTACTTCCACACCAGCTCGGGCTTCAACCCGTCTATCGCGTTGCTCATCGTTGGTCTCCAGGGAGGTTCATCGTCACGAACTGCGCGCGGGCCAGCTTCTCGATGAAGCGGCCCACGCGATCCACCAGGGCGTCGGCGTCACCGCCGACCGTGCGCTGCAGCTGCTCCGCGATCGCGAGCACCGTGGTCCCGCCGTCACAGCGGTCCCACACGAAGCTGCCCTCGTCGTCCAGCCGGACGGTGACGTCGGGCCGGGCCAGCAGCGGCACCAGCCACCGCACCGCCAGCCGGTTCCGGAACTTCGGCACCAGCAACGTCACCCGGCCGTCGGGCCCCCGCTCCCACCGCGCGCTGCGCGCGGGCCGGAGCTCCAGGAGGTTGACCGGCTGCGGCAACGCCCTACATCACCGCGCTGGGCGGGGCCGGCTCGTCTGGCTTGCCCGCGTTCCACAACGGGATCTGCACCAGCAGCCAGCCGAGGAACAGCAGCACCAGCAGCGCGAACCAGAACTGCAGCGGCAGGAACGCGAACCGCGAGGTGAGGAAGCTCTCGTAGTTGACACTCCCGAACGCCAGCGCGGCGAACAGCAGGCCGATCAATGCCTCGCCGGCGATCAACCCGGCAGCGATCAGGATGCCATTGTTCTCTACGCGGGCCTGCTGCGCGGCGTTGTGGTTCCGCCGCCGGCCGATCGAGTTGACGAGGCCCCGGATGACGCCGCCAATGAAGATCGCGAAGGTCGTTCCCAGGTTGATGTACATCCCGACGCACACCAGCATCGGGCTCGGCACCTGCATCAGGATCATGCCGATGCCCAGCATGGCACCCACGATGATGAGCGGCCACGCCATGTGGCCGCCGACGATGCCCTGCGACAGCAGCGCCATCAGGCTGGCCTGCGGCGCCGGCAGCATCGGGCCTCCGAAGCCGCCCTGGTAAGGCGGGGTGGCCATCAGCCCGGCCTTGATGTCGCCCACGTGCAGCACGACGAGCGGCAGGAACATCACCGAGGCCGCCAGCGCCACGCCGAGCAGGTCGCCGATCTGCATCTTCCACGGCGTGCCGCCCAGGATGTGTCCGACCTTGAGGTCCTGCAGCATCTCGCCAGCCACGGCGGCCGAGACGCACACGACGCCCGCGACGCCGAGGACGGCGGCGACGCCCGGCTGGCCCTGCATCCCCAGCGCGACCATCAGCAGCGCCGCGACCACGAGGGTCGAGAGGGTGAGGCCGCTGATCGGGTTGTTGCTCGAGCCGATGACCCCGACCAGGTAGCCCGACACGGCCGCGAAGAAGAACCCGGCGACGATCATCACGATGGTGGCCACCAGCGCGGCGCCCACCGCGTTCTGGGTGAAGAAGTTGTAGATGAAGAACGTCAACACGCCCGTGGCCACGACGCCGATCATGACCCAGTTGAACGGCAGGTCGCGCTCGGTCCGGTCGCCGACCGGCGCGCCCGCAGCCGCCTTCTTGACGTCGCCGACGGAGCGGGCAATGCCCGCGACCAGGCTCTTGCGCATCCGGAACAGGGTCCACGCCGCGCTGGTGAGCATCCCCCCGATCGCGATCGGCCGGACGATGGTGAACCACACGTTGTTGGCCAGCGCGATCCAATTGTCGGTGGTGGGCACGGCGCCCGGCGCGAACACCGTGGGCGCGATGAAGTAGGTCAGGATGGGCACGAGCAGGCCCCACGCCAGCAGGCCGCCGCTGAAGTTGAGCGACGCCAGCTTGGGGCCGATGATGTAGCCGACTCCGATGAACGCGGGGCTGATGGACGGCGAGGAGAGCAGCATCCCGCTCTGCCCGGTGGCGCTCCCGCTGGAGCGCAGGCCGATCGTGGTTCGCGAGAACGTGACGAACTTCTGCCACGCGCTGGCGAACAGGTTGATCTGGGACAGGCCCTGAATGAACGCGCCGATCCCCATGGCGCCGAACAGGAACTTGGCGCCCGTGCCGCCCGTGCGGCCGGCCTTGTGGATCTCCGAGGCGGCGACCGACTCGGGGAAGGGCAACTCCACGTCCTCGACCATCACCCGGCGGAGCAGGGCGACGAACATGATACCGAGCACGCCGCCCGCGATCATGATCGCCGTGGACTGGAGGTAGTGCCCCCGGGTGGCGAAGTCCTTCCAGATTCCCGCGATGTAGAACGCCGGGAGAGTGAAAATCGCGCCGGCCGCGACGGACTCGCCGATCGAGCCCACGGTTCGCGCGATGTTCTCCTCCAGGATCGAGCCTTTCATCACCCGCAGCACCGCCATCCCGATGACGGCGGCAGGGTAGGTGGCCGCGATCGTCATGCCCGCCTTGAGCCCGAGATAGGCGTTCGCCGCCCCGAGGATCACGCACATCACCAGGCCGATGAGCACCGCGCGCAGCGTGAACTCCGCCATGTCGGTGGTCACGGACACGTACGGCTTGAACGGTTGCGTCATGGAAGCTCCCGACGGGTCTAGTAAGGGAGGAAGGAGGTGCCGGGCTCGAGCCGCCGCACCCACGCGGCCAGCAGCGCCGCGGCCCGGTCCAGGTCGTCCAGGGCGATCATCTCATTGGGGCTGTGCATGTAACGGCACGGCACGGACACCACGCCTGTCGCGATGCCGCGGCGCGACGTGTAGATGGCGTCGGCGTCGGTGGAGGTCGCGCGCGGTGCCGCCTCGATCCCGTACGGGATCTGTTCCGCCTCCGCGGCGGCGACGAGCTGGTCGAACACCACGGGGCTCACGGCGGAGCCGCGCGAAAGCACCGGCCCGCCGCCGAGCTTGAAGTCACCGACTTCCTTTTTCTCAACACCCGGCGAGTCGGTGGCGTGGGTCACGTCCACGACGATGGCGGCGTCCGGCTCGAGGCCGAACGCGCTGGTCCGCGCCCCGCCGCCCGTATAGGCGATTTCCTCCTGGGTGGTGCCGACGGCCACCGCGCACGCCGCCGGTGGCTGGGCCGCCAGCCGCCGCAGGGCCTCCAGCACCACGAACGCGCCGACTCGGTTGTCGATGCTCCGCGAGACCAGCCGCTGGTTTGGCAGCTCGACCAGCGCGGCGCTCAGCACCCCGGCGTCGCCGACGCGCACTAGCTCGCCGGCCTCCGCCTTGCTCTTCGCACCGATGTCGATCCACAGGTCCGTGATTTTCGAGGCCTTGTCCCGCTCCTCCGTCTTGATCAGGTGGATCGCCTTCTTCCCCACCACGCCGGCGACGGGGCCCTTGCGGCCCTCGAGCCGAACCCGCTGCCCGACCAGGACCTGCGGGTCCCAGCCGCCGATCGGAGCGAAGTAGATGAAGCCGTCGTCGTCGATGTGCACCACCATCACCCCGATCTCGTCGAGATGGCCGGTGAGCATCACCCGCGGCTTCCCTCCGGGCTTCAGCGTCGCAAAGCAGTTGCCGGCGACGTCGACTTCCGCCTTGGCGAAGGTGGCGGCCTCGTCACGCCACAGCTGCGCCGGCCGCAGCTCGAAGCCGGAAGGGCCCGGCGCGTCGAGCAGCCGCTTGAAGAACTTGAGAGAGCGATCGTCGATCATTCGTGGCCTGAACCCGTTGCGGGGGGGCGGCCCAACCTACGCCGGGCGCGGGGCTGTGGCAAGCCGGTGAGCGAGTCGGTAATCGCCCGGAAATGCTCCAGCGTCGCGACGGAGTCCGGTCCGCTGGCCAGGCGGGGCTGCACGCCGGCGATGACGGGGCGGACCGTCAGCGACCGGTGCCCGTCGGGGGTCACCGTGTATTCGGCCCACAGGCTGCGGTCCGTCCACGGCTTGTGCTGGGCGAAAACGAAGTTGCCCAGCGAGTACAGGATGGGCTTGCCGTCGGCCCAGCCGAGCCCCTGGGGGACGTGCGGATGGTGGCCGAACACCGCGTCGGCCCCCGCGTGAATGATGCCCTTGGCGATCGCGACCACGTCGGGCGGGGGGACCGACCGGTACTCGAGCCCCGCGTGCAGCATGACGAGCACCAGGTCAGCGCCAGCTTCGCGCGCCGCGCTGATGGCTGACCGCAGCGCCACGGTGTCGGCCCACGCCACGCAGCACTCGGCCGCGTGGCCGCGCACCGTGAGGTCGGGGTAGTTGAAGATCGCGGTGACGGAGAACACCGCTACGGTCCAGCCACGCCGCCGGATGATGGCCGGCCGGAGCGCGTCCGCGACCGTGGGGCCCGTGCCTGCGTGCAGCACGCCCGCGCGGTCGAGGTGGGCCAGCGACTCGAGCAGCGCGGCGTGCCCGAAATCCCAGGCGTGGTTGTTCGCCGTGGAGACGGCGGCGAAGCCGGCGTCGGCGAGGAGAGGTGCCGCAGCGGCCGGCGCTGCGAACACGGGGCTCAGCGCGGTGTCGGCGAAGCCGCCGCGATCGAGCACCAGGCTTTCGAGATTGCCGAGGGCGATGTCCGCCGCGCGGAGGCTGTCGCGGACGGAGGCAAAGACCTCGGCGCCACGTCCCGGCAGGACGTAGGTGCGGGCGACGAGGCGCGCGAGATTGATGTCCCCCACCACCACGATCCGCAGCGGCTCGCGCTGCGCCTGGGCCATTCCGAGGCGCGGCGCCAGGGCGAGCGCCAGCAGCACGGCGGGACGCAGGCGAGGGGGCGTCACGGCGTGTAGTATAGGGCCGTGAGCCCGTCCCCGCCGGAGCCCCCACGCCCGTTCACCGCGCCCGATGGCACGGCCTGGGAGGCCCGGATCGTGTCGTCGGGACGCACCTCCCCGTATCTCGCGCCCAGGCTCACTCGGCCCCTGGTCGAGTTCCGCTGCGTGACCGCTCCCGATCGCCCCCGCCGCTACGCGCCGCTGCCCGGGGCGCCCCTGGCGGAGCTGCCCGCGGACGCGCTACTCGCCGTGTGGCGCCGGGCCCGTCCGTACTAGCAGATAATGACGTATTGACGGACTTTCACTTAATATTATCATATAGTATGCGGTCAATCGAGAAGCATTCTCAGGTAGCGATCGACGCCGTGGATCGCCGCCTCCTCGCCCTGCTCCAGCGGGACGGGCGGACGCCGGTCGCCCGGCTGGCGGCGGAGGTCGGCCTCTCGGCTCCCCCGGTGCACGAGCGGTTGCGGCGGCTCGAGGCGGCGGGGGTCATCGCGCGCTACACGGCGGTGCTCGACGCTGCGCGGCTCGGGTTCGGGATGACCGTCTACGTCGCCGTGACGCTGGCGCTGCACCGCGAAGGCGCGGTGCGGAAGTTCCGCGAGGCGGTGCGGGCGGTGCCCGAGATTCTGGAGTGTCATCACACGACCGGCAGCTCTGATTTCCTGCTCCGCGTCGTGGTCCGCGACGCGGCCGCGTACGAGCACCTGGTGCTCAACATCCTCACGCGGCTGCCCGGCGTCGAACGGCTCAACTCGTCCGTCGTGCTCTCGACCATGAAGTCCGAAACCGCGCTTCCCTTGGAGTAGCCCCATGCCCAAGCGTCCGATTCTGCCCGCCGACGGGTTGCTGCCCGACCCCTACGGCGCGCACGAGATGCCGATTTACCAGACCAGCACCTTCACCTTCGAGCGAGCGGCGGATGCGGCGGCGCGGTTCGCGGGCGAGGCGCCGGGCTTTGTCTACACGCGGATCGGCAACCCCACGGTCGCGCGGTGGGAAGAGAAGGTGGCGGCGCTCGAGAGCGAAGGCACGGGCCTTGAGGCCGCGGCGCTGGCGTTCGGCTCCGGGATGGGAGCGGTGAGCGCCGCGGTGCTGGCGTGCGTCGAGCAGGGCGACCACGTGGTCGCCGTGCGGCCGCTGTACGGCGGCACGACGGAGTTGTTCCTGGAGGTGCTGCCGCGACTCGGCGTGACGGTGACGCAGGTGTGTGCCGGCGACCTGCCGAAGGGCCTGGAGGCCGCCGCCCGGCGGCCCCGCACCCGGCTCGTGGTGGTCGAGACGCCGGCGAACCCCACCCTCGACATCGTGGACCTGAAACACGCGGCGGCGGTGGCCAAGGCCGCCGGCGCGCGGCTGATGGTGGACAACACCTTCGCCACGCCGGTGCTTCAGAAGCCGCTCGGCTTCGGCGCGGATCTGGTGGTCCACTCGTCCACCAAGTACCTCGGCGGCCACGGCACGGTGGTGGGGGGCGTGGTCGTGAGTCCGGACCGCGAGCTGCTGGCGGGCAGGCTCAACCAAATGAAGAAGGTGCTGGGCTCGGTGCCGAGCCCCTTCGACGCGTGGCTGCTGCTCCAGGGTGTGAAGACGCTGCGCCTGAGGATCGAGCGGGCGTCGCACACGGCGCGGCGGCTTGCGGCCGAGCTGGCGCAGCACCAGCGGGTCGAGTGGGTGCGCTATCCTGGTCTGGTGGACGATCCGGGGCACGAGATCGCCAGCCGGCAGATGCTGGGCTTCGGCGCGATGATCGCGTTCGGCATCCGGGGCGGAGCGGAGGCTGGCCGCCGGTTCCTCGACGCCCTCACGGTCTGCAAGCGGGCGGTGAGCCTGGGCTGCACCGACACGCTGGTGGAGCACCCCGCGTCGATGACCCACGCGCACCTTTCGAGCGAAGAGCGGGCGGCAGCGGGCATCACCGACGGACTCATCCGAGTTTCAGTGGGCCTGGAGAGTCCGGAGGAGCTGGAGCGCGACGTGCTCGGCGCGTTGGACCTGGCTAGTTGTTGTTGACAAGGACGTTGTTCACTGACGCGAGCCGGGCGAAGGGGGGACGATACCCGAGCGCCGTGTGCGGCCGCTCGAGGTTGTAGTACCGCAGATACGGCCGCAAGGCCCGGGTCCGGATCCACGAGCGCCCGTAGGCCTGCACGTACGCCCACTCGCGCAGCAGCGTCTGGATGAAACGCTCCACCTTGCCGTTGGTGCGCGGCGTGTAGGGTCGGGTCCGCAGGTGCCGGAGCTGGCCGGCGTGCAGCGCGGCCCGCCAGGCGTGGGAGACGAAGGGGCTGCCGTTATCGGTCATCACGCTCTCGATCCGGATCCCCCGGGCTGCGTACCAGGCCACCGCCCGTTCCAGGAAGCCCACCGCCGTCGCCCCGGTCTCATCGCCCAGCACTTCGCTGTAGGCCACCCGCGTCGCATCGTCGATCGCCGCGTAGAGCACCTCCCAGCCAATCCCCGCCATCCGGCGGGCGTGATCGCCATGGATCCGATGGCCGACCCGCCCGATCCGGCCCAGCTTCTTGGTGTCCACGTGCAGCAGCTCGCCCGGCCGCTCCCGCTGGTAGCGCACCACCGGCGGCAGCGGGAAGAGCCGGGGCAGGCGCGCCAGCCCCTGCCGCCGCTGCTCCGTCACCACGGTCGAGAGCGGGAGCCCTAGGGTCGCGGCGATGCGCAAGGAGCTCTGGCGGTGGCGCCGTAACCGGCCGATCTGCCGCCGCTGGGCCCGCGCCAAGCGCCGCGGCATCCGCTGCGGCCGGCTCGAGCGATCCGCCAGCACCCGATCCCCCGCCTGCCACCGCCCGACCCACGCGTACAGCCGCCGCGCACTGACGCCGCTCCCCCGCGCCACGGCCCCCACCGCCTCCCCCTGGAGCACCCGCCGGACGGCCAGGACTCGCCCCGCCGGCGCCATCGTCGCATTCTTATGCACGTTCACTGAGGCCTCCGCTGTGCTGTTGGTGGACATCACACACCCCCAGCTTCGCTCAGCGTGCCTCAGTGAACAACCTCTTTGTCAATCACAGCTAGTCGCCCTCAGCGGGGATCAGGCGTGCCGTCGCGGTCCCCAAGAGCCGGGTCGCGGCGAGCACCATCACTACGCTCTCCACGATCGTAAGCGGACTCCACACCACGTAGGCGGCCTGGAGGAAGAGGTACCACAGGACCCCGGACCCGACGTCGAGCGGCCGCGCCATCACAACGATGGCGGCGACGAGCGGCACCGCGCTCGCCAGGACGATCAACACGCTGGCCGCGCCGGTCAGGGGCCGCCGTGTCGGTCCGATCCAGGGCCACAGCCAGGCGGGCAGCACCAGCAGCCAGACCGCGGCGAACGGGTTGTGAACCAGCGTCAGCGCGGCGACCACGGCCAGGGTGGAAAGGGCCGCGGCCCGTCCGGCGAGCGGGTGTGACACGACGAGGCCCGGCTTCTTCCGCAGCGAACTCAGCAGCAGCCCCACCAGCAGCATGACCGCCAGCGTCGTCAGGATCGGCAGCCACCGCGTCGAGTAGAGGAACGGATCCCGCACGGTGGCCGGAGCCGCCTGGTACTCCGGCAGCAGGTGGATGACCACCGCCGCCCAGAGGGCGAGCAGCCCGGCGATCCCGATCAGCCACCAGCCACCGGCGCGCACCAGCTCGGACCGGATCGCCGCGCGCGACGCCGGATCGGTCCGCGCGGCGGCCCACGACTCCCAGGTCGCGATCGCCAGCGGAAGGAAGAGCGCGATCGCCGCCAGCAGGATCCAGAAGCCCGTCACCATCCGCTCGTCGCCGAGCCCCAGGTAGTGCACCGGGCCGTGCACAGGGGGTGCTGTGTCGAGGGCCAGGACCAGCCGCTCCGTGCCGTTGCCCAGCAGGGAGAACGACTCGGGCCTCAGCGTCTCCCAGCGGTCGCCGGGAGTGTGGTAGAGAAACCGGGCATACTCCCGCCGCCGTGAGTCCACGCTCAGGTCGACGGCGGCAATGTCGGCATCGATGAACGGGCCCTGGTCGGTCAGCGTGATGCCGAGCACGCGGTGGATCAACTCCTCCGGCGTCCCGATGTCTATGGTGCGGACTTCTCCTGCGGCGAAGGCGTCGGCGACGGCGCGGCGCAGCCACACCGGGGCGTAGTCGTCGTCGTCCTGGCCTTCGCCGTGGATACGCACCGGCCCCCCGAACCCGTTCTCGATGTGGTCGAGCGAGATCGCGGCGATCACCTGCCGCGGGTCGCGGAGGGAGGCGACGAAGGTCCGTGCGCCGACGAGGCCCCACTCTTCCGCGTCGGTGGTCACGTAGGTGATCGGATGCCGGTGGCCGTGCCGCTCGAGCACCCGGGCCAGCTCGAGGACGACCGCGACGCCCGAGGCATTGTCTCCCGCCGACTGATCGGAGGTCGGCTGGCCGTCGTAATGGGCCACGAGCACGATCGTCCCCGGCGCGGTCCCCTTGCTCTGGGCGACCACGTTGCGGCCCCGCAGCTGTTGATCTTTCACGACGAGCGGGAATTCCTGCGTCGTGGTGGTGAGGCCCAGCGCCCTGAAGCGCGCGGCGATGTAGGCGGCGGCGTAACGGGCCGGCTCGCTGCCTGTGACCCGGCTGCCGAAGCTCTCGCTCAGGATGCGCGTGGAGAGGAACGCCGAGTCCGCGTTGAAGTCGACGGCCGTAGCGGGGACGGCCACATGCTCCGCGTGCGCTCCGGCGAGCCGCAGGAACAGGAAGGCGGCGACCAGAGCGCCGACCAGCACGGACGAGTCGATCGCCGGGTGACGATGCAGGCGGATTCCGCGGATCTCCATGCGCCGACCAATGTACGGCGTCCGGCGTGGCGCCTCAACCACGGCTTCGGTCGATGATGGGGGGGGAGTACATTTGGTGCCCATGGCAGGGAACGGAGCCGGATCGGATGCGGCGCGGCGCGCGAGACGATCCATCGCGCGGTTCGTGCTGCGGGTGCTCGCGATCCTCACCGCCTGCTGGGTGGTGGTGGGGACGGTGTCCGCGCCGGCGCTTCCCGGCGGCGGATGGACCGCGGGCGCCGTCTGGGTGCTGCTCACCCTGGTTCCCCTCGGCGTGTTCATCGTGACCCGCGCAGGGGGGATCTACCCCGGCGCGCTGGTCCGGGTGCTGGTGTTCCGGCCGCTGTGGTACGCGCAGCTCTTCGTGCTCGTGCTGGCGCCACTGAGCGTGGGGGGCGCCCTGCTGGGCCTGCCGTTCGGCAATGCCGGCGGGGCGGCGCGGGCCGCCCTCGCGGCGGGAGGCGTGGTGCTGCTGCTGGCCGCGCTCGCGGGCTACGCCGGCAGCCGGCGCCTCGACGTCCGGCGGCTCGCCGTCACGCTTCCGGACCTCCCGGCGTGGCTGGAGGGGCTGGTGGTCGCGCAGATCTCCGACCTGCACGTCGGGCCTCACACGTCGCGCCGCTTTCTCGCTCGAGTGGCCAACGCCGTGCGCGCGGCGCGGCCCGACCTGATCGCGGTGACCGGCGACCTGGTGGACGACTTCGCTCGCGACGTCGATCACTATGCGGCCGCGTTCGGCACGCTCGACGCGCCGCTTGGCGTGTTCGCCATTCCCGGCAACCACGAGGTGTACTCCGGCTGGCGGGATCTGCGGGCGCGGCTCGAGGCTCTGCCGCTCACGCTGCTGGTGAACGGCAGCGCAACCGTCGGCCGCGGCGGGGGCAGCTTCGCGGTGGTTGGGACGGGCGATCCGGCCGGAACCGGCGGCAGCGAGGTCGCGCCCGACATCGACCGCGCGCTCGCGGGCGTGCCGGAGGGCGGTTTCGTGCTGGCGCTGGCGCACAATCCGGCACTGTGGCCTACCCTCGCCGCGCGGCGGGTGTCACTTACGCTGAGCGGCCACACCCACTGGGGGCAGGTGGGGTTCCGGCGCTGGGGGTGGTGCCTCGCGAGTCCCTTCCTCGAGCTGGCGATGGGCTCGCACACGCGCGATCGCTCGGTGCTCTACATCCACCCGGGCACGAATTACTGGGGAATTCCGTTCCGACTCGGGCACGCGGCGCAGGTGGCGGTGCTCACGCTGCACCGGGGAGAGAAGGCAGGGCTGAGAGACCAGAGTAGCAGATGAGTTGCGAGACGCCGAGTTACGAGTGGCGGTGAGAGATCAGGTGCAAGAGAACAGAAGGGGCTGCGCGAAACCGGTCACAGTGCCGCGGTGCACCTCCTCATCTTGAGCGCGTGGGACACTTCAAGCAACTCAAAGCGTGGCAACACGCTCAGTCGGTGGCCGTGCTTTCCAAGGCGGCGATTGCGAAGTTGCCGGCCGAGGAAGCGAATGCGCTGGCCGACCAGTGGCGGCGAGCGTCCTACAGCGTGGCGCTCAACATCGCGGAAGGGGCCAGTCGACGAGGGTCGAAGGAGTTTCGGAAGCACCTGGACATCGCGCGAGCTTCGTTGCATGAGCTCGAGGCCATCATGGAGCTGGCGGTATCGCTAGAGTACTGCCGTCCGGAGGAACTGGCCAAGCTCGAGGCGACCGTTGACGAGTGCGCCAAGACGGTTTTCGGGCTGCTAAGGAAGTTCAGTGATGCAGTAGCTCCTTCTCGTCCCTGACCCCTCGCAACCACTCGCAACTCGACCGCATTCCGCGGTCTCCAGCCTTCAGTCTCCAGTTTGGGCAGCGGCACGCGCGAACAGCTTGGCATACCGCTTCTCCTGCCGCGCCCGCCACGCGCCCTTGTGGTACGCGTAGCCCGCCAGCAGCGGCAGGGCGACCGTGGCCTCTGCATACACCATCTGCTCCTCGCCCAACTTCACCTTCCCCCACGAGTTGGCTTCCCGCAACGTGGAGCCGGACAGGGCGCCGTCGCGTTCGTCCGCCACCGTGATCTGGATGGCGTAGCGGTGCATCTCGACATCGTGACCGAGGACCTCGGCCGCGACGACCACGTCCTGGGTGAAGTTCTTGGGAACGCCGCCGCCCACCATCAGGAGCCCCGTCGCCCCGGCTGCCAGCTTGAGCTGCGTCAGCTCGCGGAAATCAGCGGCGGAGTCGAGGGCGAGGTAGCCGTCGGGGTGGTGCACCTGGTGATGGACCAGGCCGAAGCCCGCCGAGCAGTCGGAGAAGGCCGGCACGAAGATGGGCACGCCAGCGCGGTAGGCGGCCGACACGATCGACCGGACGCCCGGCCGCTCGCGCTCGAGCCACGCCCCCATCTCGCGGATGAACTCTCGGGAAGACAGGGCGCGCGGCCCTCCGGCGGCCAGCAACTCGTCCGCGATGCGCGCGACCGTCTCGTCGCAGACGCGAAGCTCGTCCTCGTCGATGTACGTGTCGTAGATGCGGTCGATGGCCAGGCGGCGCAGCAAGTCGTCGTCGGCGCGGACGTCGCCGCGCCAGTGCCGGAAGCCGAGCGCCTCGAAGAAGTCCTGGTCGACGATGTTCGCGCCGGTGGAGACGATCGCGTCGGCCATCCGGTGCTCGATCAGATCGATGAACACGTCCCGCAGCCCAGCCGAGCAGAGTGAGCCCGCCATGCAGACGATGACCGAACATTCCTTGTCGGCGAGCATCGTATCGTAGATGCGGGCGGCGCGCCCCAGGTTCCGCGCCTGGAACGCCATGTCCGCCATCGCGTCGACCAGCGGGCGCACGTCGTGCTGCTTGATGTCGATGGGAACGAGCGGAGTCTTGAGGATGTCGCTCTTCCTGGGCTCGGCCATGGCGTCCTCCGGTAACGGAAAAGCCACCCATCCCGGCTACGGTCCGGACGGGACCGCCATCGCGCGGGTGGGTGGCTTCCGCAGGGGAAAATAGAGGACCGGCGGCCGCCGTCAACCCGCCGCCGCTGAAGCCGGAAGTGGGGTTGGAACGGCGGTGACGTTACTTCAGCAGCAGCTTGGCGATGGTCTGGAGCTGCATGTTGCTCGTGCCCTCGTAAATCGTCCCGATCTTCGCGTCGCGGTAGAACTTCTCGACCGGGTACTCCTTGGTGTAGCCGTACCCGCCGAGCAACTCGACGCACAGTGAGGTCACGCGCTCGGCCACCTGCGATGAGAAGAGCTTGGCCATCGCGGCCTGCTGGGTGAACGGCTGTCCCGCGTCCTTGAGCCGGGCGGCGTTGTACACCATCAGCCGGGCGGCCTCGAGCTCGGTGGCCGCCTGCGCGAGCTGGAACTGCACGCCCTGGAAGTCCACGATCGGCTTGCCGAACTGCTTGCGCTCCTTGCCGTAGGCGATGGCGGCCTCCAGCGCGCCCGCCGCGACGCCGATCATCTGCGCGCCGATCCCGATCCGCCCCTCGTTCAACGTCTCGATGGACACCTTGTAGCCCTTGCCCACCTCGCCGAGGACGTTGTCCGCTGGCACCTCGCAGCCGTCGAGGATCAGCTCGGTCGTGCTCGACGCCCGGATGCCCAGCTTGTTCTCCTTCTTGCCCACTGCGAAGCCTTTGAACGAGCGCTCGACGACGAAGGCGGTGATGCCCTTGTAGCCCTGCGAGGGATCCGCGTTGGCGAAGACGACGTAGAGCGACGCCTCGGCGCCGTTGGTGATCCACAACTTCCGGCCGTTGAGGACCCACCGGTCGCCGCGCCGCTCCGCCCTGGTCTCGAGCCCGAAGGCGTCGGAGCCCGCGCCCGGCTCGGAGAGCGCGTAGGCGCCGACCCACTCCGCCGCCAGCCGCGGGAGGTAACGCTGTTTCTGCTCGTTGTTGGCCCAGCGCAGCAGGCAGTTGTTCACCAGCGTGTTCTGCACGTCCACCAGGATGGCGGCCGAGGCGTCCACCCGGGACAGCGTCTCGACGGCCAGGGCGGCGAGGAAGAAGGTGCCGCCGGCGCCGCCCAGTGCCTCCGGGATCTCGATTCCCATCAGGCCCATTTCGAAACAGGGCGGGATGAGCGAGGGGTCGAGAGCCCCGTTCTCGTCCATCTGTCGGCTGAGTGGCCGCACCCGCTCCTCGGCAAAGCCGCGCACGGCCTCGCGGAACATCTCCTCCTCCTCGGAGAGGACGGTGAGCGGCGTAACGCTGCTGGGCATGGCGGAAAGCTCCGGTGGGCGGGCGGTACGGCCCGCACGAATCAGTACGTGGTCCAGGTGTCAGCCCAGGCGTTGGTGATCGGCACGAGGGCGGACAGGGAATTCACGGATGACTGCGTGTAGCACCAGGTCCACTGCACGGATGGCTGGCTGGCGCCGGTGCGCGGCAACGTGTCCGCCGGCACGCTCGCCCCGTTGAGGCCGGTGACGACCATCCCATGGAGGAAGTACCCGAGGCCCGACGGAACGGTAAGATTGCCGCCGGCCAGGATGATGCCGTCCCAGTGAGCGCCGCTCTCCAGCCTTACGTTGCCGGTCACCACGAGCAGACCGCGCCGCTGCCCTGAGGGAATGGTCACGTCGCCCGCGATATAGCCCACCATGTAGTTGGTGCTCATGACCGGCGGCCACGCCGCCGGCGGGATGGTGTAGTCAGGGATGAAGTTGCCTGCGAGCAGGCTGACCCAGTCGACGTGGGTCGAGTCGTAGAGGTTGTTCCAGGCGGGGAAATAACTCTCGATCCTGCCCACGGGGCCTGTGCCAGCCGAGGCAGCGTACCGTCCGCTGGGCACGCTCACTGCGACGGTGTCGCCGGCCGGATGGCCCGGCGAGACGCACGGGGCCTGAGACCCCAGGTCGCTGCCGCTCAACGGGTTGGTCCCGCTTCCGGTGATCTGGACGCCGTTGAGGGCCACCAGCGCCGCGCGCGCGGGGAGGAGGCCCTGGTTGAGCTGAGCGAACTGGGCGAGCGTGCGCGAGCCTTGCGTCTGGCCCGCCATCACCGGGCTGGTGGCGACGCCGCTGGAACGGACGACCCACAGCGCGAGCGGACTGCCGGTCGACGCACCGGCGGGCCGCAGCCGGGTGGCCACGACATTGGCGTAGCCGAGCACCAGGGGGATGCGGGTCGAGTCGTAGCTCGACGTGTCGGAGAGGCCCCGGTTCTGGGCGAAGTAGTTCTGCAGCCCCGCCTGCGCGAGGGCGAGCGCCCGCGCCGTTCCGAACGAGTTGTCGGTGGTGCGTTGCTCCGCCGAGACCAGCAGGAACGAGGCCGCGAGCATGACGGTCAGGAGCGTCGTCACGAGCAGCGTCGTGGCGAGCACGAACCCGCGCTCGGCGGCTCGGCTACGGATGGTTCCGGAAGACGACATTCGTCGTGAGGTTGAACTTCATCGGTAGCGTCCGGCCTTCCGGAGGCAGCTCGCTGGCGGAGATCAGTACCAGGCGAAGCCCCTTCACTGTGTTGAGATCGGCCGGTGGCGTGGGGTAAGCCGTGTACGTGCTGTCCAGGAACTGGAACCCCGCTGTGGAGTCGAACGGCGCGACCAGTTCGTCACGCTCGCCGGTCGAGAGGAGCGTGCGCCACAACCCGATCCGGCCAGGGAGTTGGCCGGAGGGAGCGAAGGCGTACCGCACCAGCTGGTAAAGGTACACCACCGTTCCCGGCGGCGTGTGGGTGTTGTTCGGGCGCAGTGCGACGGTACGTGCCGACCAGCCGGGCGCGCTCAAGGTCCTGATCGACGGGTTGGTGAACGGCCAGTTGCACGAGAACCAGAAGCTGCCTGAGGCCGTGGCCGGCTGCACGAACTCGTACTTCCCGGTTGAGTCGCGCCACGCGTAGCCGCTGCTCTTGGCGGAGAAGTAGGTGGCGGAATCCGCCGGCAGGAGGCTCACGATGGTCCTGCCCCAGGCCTGCCCGCACGTGACCCCGAAGGCGTACGGCGCCCGGACCGTCACCGATTCCGGGGTCGCGGCCACCAGGCCGCTGTCGGTGACCATCCGCAGGTCGGTCGCCATCACGTTGAGCGCGGCGCGCGCGCCGCCGCGCGCCTGCATGATGGCGCTCTGCAGCGACACGAACCGCGACTGCGAGATGACGAGCTGGGTGAGGGATGCCCCGATGATGGCCGCGATGAGCATGGCCACCAGCAGCTCGGCCAGGACGAATCCTGCCCGCGCGCGCCTCACCGAGGGCCGCCCGTCACCGCAGCGGCACGGGGCGCCGCTCCTTGCCCCGCTCCATGTTGATCGTGTCAGGCCGGGCGCCGGGGAGCGTTGAGGTCACGATGATCTGAATGCTGTCCAGGCGCGGCGAGAGGCTCGTGACGGCGGTGCAGCCGGCCACCTGGTAGAGGCCGCTGACGGTGGTGTCGCAGCCGACGAGGTTGGGCAGGCTGTCGAACGTCATGGTGGCCGCCTGGTCCACCGCGGCCAGGAGGGCCGCCATCCCGAGCGCCTGGTCGGTCGCGCGCGTGGAGTATTTGGCCACCCGGAACGACAAGCCGACCAGCGACAGAATCACGACCGAGAAGATGACGACGGACAGCATGATCTCCACCAGGGTGAAGCCCTCTGCGCGCCGGGGTCTCACTGGGTAATGCGGACCTGGCCGGCCTTGGTCAGGCGAACCTGGTGGAAGTAGTCCGTTCCGCCGACCGTGATCAGCATCGTGGCGTTGGCCGTGCCGTTCGGCATCACCTGGACCGAGGCCGGGGTCGCGGACAGAGCGCCGAGCTTGAAGTCGGAGTTGATGTCGAACGCGTAGGTCCGCAGCACCGTGTTGGTCGGCGGGGGCTGGCTGATGGTGAGCGTGAGCGTGGCCGAGTTGACGGCGATGACCACCGGCATGTGCTGACGGGCGGCCAGCGACTGCGACAGCAGGAAGTCGGCGGCGATCACGTTGGCCGTCCGGTTCACTCGCGCGTGCCCCAAGGTCAGGCCGACCTGGGGTAGCAGGCTGGCGACCAACACGAAGATGATGAGGATGACCAGGATGGCTTCGAAGATCGTGAAGCCGGCCACCATCGAGTCGTCGCATGGAGACTCGCGCGCTCTGGATCGGGTCAAGGAGATCGTCGGGAACGGTGAGTGGCAATGTCCATGCCGGTCGCTGCCTTGTCGCTAAGTCCTTGTACCACAGTTTACTGCAAAGGACAAGCGAGGGACAGGGCGGGCGGCGGGTGCAGCGCCGCACCACACCACGTGCAACGCGTTGCAGCGGCGGCGCGGCGAAGGCGTCTGGCTAGGCGAACACCTCAAGGGCGACCGGCACGCGGCCGAAGGGTGCGCTGACCTGGGCTCCCTGGACCATGGGCCGAATGCGCTGGAGCAGCTCGCGGGCGATCGCCACCCCTTCGGCCAGGGCCGCGTCCTTGCCGCGCTCCTGCGCCCGCCGCATCCGCTCCATCACGGCAGGCGGCACGGACACCCCCGGGACCTCGTTGGCTAGGAACTCCGCGTTGCGGAGCGAGACCAGCGGCCAGATGCCGGCGATGATGGGAATGCGAAACCCCTCGGCGCGGGCGAGGAATCGCTCGAGCTGCTCCGGGTCGAACACCGGCTGCGTCATCGCGAACTCGGCCCCCGCATCGACCTTCCACGCAAAGCGCCGCAGCTCGCGCTCGGGGTCGACGGCGACCGGATTGACTCCGACGCCGACGACAAACGCGGTGGGGGCGCCGATCGGGTTGCCCCCCGGATCGAGGCCGTGGTTCAGGCGGTGGACCAGATTGGTCAGACCGATCGAGTCGATGTCGAACACCCCGGTCGCTTCAGGATACGGCCCCATCTTCGGCGGGTCACCCGTGACGATCAGGAGGTTGTGGAGCCGGTGGGCCGCGGCGCCGAGCAAGTCGGACAGCATCGACAGCAGGTTGCGGTCACGGCAGCAGTAGTGAATGACCGTTTCGATCCCGACCTCGCGTTCGATCAGCAGTGCGCTCATCAGCGCGCCCATCCGGCTCTGGGCGCGGGGCCCGTCCGGCACGTTGATCGCGTCAACGCCGGCGTCGTGGAGCAGGCGCGCCCCCGCCAGCATCGCCGCCGGGTCCACGCCGCGGGGCGGGACGATCTCGACGGTGGTGAGGAACTGGCCGGTGGCGAGCTTCTTGCCCCAGCGCGACCGCTCCGCCAGCGGGACGGGCTCCACGCCTGAAGGCGCCACCACCGGCTCCAGCGAGATGGCGATGACCTGACGCGGTGACACGCTCTGCACGTACGCCGCCACGGTCTTGATGTGCTCCGGCGTAGTGCCGCAGCAGCCGCCCACGAAGCGCGCGCCCGCCTCGACGAGCCGCTTGGCGTACTCGCCCGTGTACTCCGGCGACGCCATGTAGATCTTGCGGTCGCCGACCTGGCGCGGCAGGCCCGCGTTGGGCTGCGCCGACAGCGGGCGGGAGGTGACGCGTGCCATCCGCTCGATCGCCTCCAGCACGCCCTGGGGACCGACCGAGCAGTTGAGCCCGATCACGTCGGCGCCGTACTCGTCGAGCGCCCGGGCGACCGACTCCGGGTCGTTCCCATACGCCGTCGCGCCGTCCTCCTGGATGGTCATCTGCGCGAAGACCGGCAGGTCGCAGATGGACCGCACGGCGCGCAGCGCCTCATGGATCTCGTCGAGGTCCGAGAAAGTCTCGAGCACGAACCCGTGCACGCCGCCCTCGAGCAGGCCGTGAGCCTGGGCCTTGAACAGCTCGAAGGCCTCGATGCGCGACGTCTCGCCGAACGGCTCGAGCCGGATGCCGAGCGGTCCGATGGCGCCGGTCACCAGGGCGCGCGCACCGGCCGCCTCGCGTGCCAGCACCGCAGCGCTGCGGTTGATCGCGCGGGTTTCCTCGGCCAGGCCGTAGTGGCCGAGTTTCACCGGGTTGGCGCCGAAGGTGTTGGTTTCCAGGATCTCCGCGCCCGCTTTCACGTACGCCTGGTGGATGGCCCGCACCAGGTCGGGGGCCTTCAGGTTCAGCTCGTCGTAGCAGACGTTGATGAAGACGCCCTTCGCATACAGCATCGTCCCCATCGCGCCGTCGAACAGGTGCACGCGCCCGTCGGCAATCACGTCCCGCAGCGTGCGCTCAGGCATCGGGGTCGTACCCCAGGACCGGCGCGAGCCACCGCTCCATCGCCTTGAGGTCCATGCCCTTGCGGCGGGCGTAGTCGTGGACCTGGTCGCGCCCGATCCTGCCGAGACCGAAGTACGCCGCTTTGGGGTGCGCGAAGTACCACCCGCTGACGGCAGCCGCCGGCCACATCGCGTAGCTCTCCGTCAGCGTGATCCCGGTGCGGCGCGTGGCGCCGAGCAGCGCGAACAACGCGCCCTTCTCGGTGTGGTCGGGGCAGGCGGGGTATCCCGGCGCCGGCCGGATGCCGAGGTAGCGCTCCGCGATCAGAGCGTCGGAGTCCAGGTTCTCGTCCGGCGCGTAGCCCCAGAATTCGCGGCGCACCCGCTGGTGGAGTCGCTCCGCCAGCGACTCGGCGAGCCGGTCGGCGAGCGCCTTGGTGAGAATGGCGGAGTAGTCGTCGTGCTGGCGTTCGAACTCCGCGCACAGCTCGTCCACGCCTTGGCCTGCCGTCACCGCGAAGGCTCCGACCCAATCCTGGAGTCCGGTGTCGCGCGGCGCGACGTAGTCGGCCAGGCAGAGGTTGGGACGGCCGGGTGGGCGCTCCATCTGCTGGCGCAGGTGGTGCAGCACCGTGACGACGCGGGTCCGGCCGCGATCGGCGTACACCTCGATGTCGTCATCGCCGACGCTGTTGGCGGGGAACAACCCGAACACCGCCCGTGCGCCGAGGCGCCGCTCGGCGATGATGCGCTCCAGCAGGCGCCGCGCGTCGTCGAACAGGCGCCGGGCCTCGGTCCCCTTCGCGGGGTCGGCGAAGATGTCCGGGTACTTGCCCCTCAGCTCCCAGGCCGCGAAGAAGGGCGTCCAGTCGACGGTGTCCACCAGCTCGGCGAGCGGGTAGTCGTCCAGGACGTGGACGCCCTCTGCCGCGGGCTGTGGGGGGCAGTAGCCCTCCCACGTCAGCGCGAGCTTGTTGCGGCGGGCCTCGGTGATGCTCACCAGGCGGTCCTCCGCCCTCCGCTCCCCGTGCTCGCGGCGCAGCCGGACGTATTCCTGCCGCACGCCGGCCACGAAGCCGTCGCGCTTCTGCTCGCTCAGGAGGCTCGACACCACGCCCACGCAGCGGGAGGCGTCGAGCACGTGCACCGTCGGGCCCTGGTAGGCGGGCTCGATACGGACAGCCGTGTGAACCCTGGACGTCGTGGCGCCGCCGATCAGCAGCGGGACCGTGAAGCCCTCGCGCTGCATTTCCTTCGCCGCGTGCACCATTTCGTCCAGCGACGGCGTGATCAGGCCACTGAGGCCGATGGCGTCGGCCTTCACGCGGCGGGCCGTCTCCAGGATCGTGGCGGCCGGGACCATGACGCCGAGATCCACCACCTCGTAGTTGTTGCAGCGCAGCACCACGGCCACGATGTTCTTCCCGATGTCGTGCACGTCGCCCTTGACCGTGGCCAGCACGACGACGCCCTTGGGGCGTGGAGCCTCGCCTCCGGCGGCGCGCTCGCGCTCGATGAACGGCACCAGGTAGGCCACGGCCTTCTTCATCACGCGGGCGCTCTTCACCACCTGGGGGAGGAACATCTTGCCGGCACCGAACAGGTCGCCGACGACGTTCATGCCGTCCATCAGCGGGCCCTCGATCACCTCGATGGCGCGGGTGCGTGCCTGGCGTGCTTCCTCAGTGTCGCTCTCCACGTGGTCGAGGATGCCCTGGACCAGCGCGTGGGCGAGCCGGCGCTCGACGGGCCAGGTCCGCCACTCGAGCGCCGTCGCCACCTCCTTCGGCCCGCCGGTGACGTGCTCCGCCAGGGCGACGAGGCGCTCCGTCGCGTCGTCGCGGCGATTGAACAGCACGTCCTCCACGGCGCCGAGCAGCTCGGGCGGAATGTCGTCGTAGACGGTCAGCTGACCCGGGTTGACGATCCCCATGTCCATGCCGGCCTGCCGAGCGTGGTAGAGGAACGCGGAGTGCATGGCCTGGCGGACGGCCGCGTTGCCCCGGAAGGAGAACGAGAGGTTGCTCAGGCCTCCGGACACGAGGGCATGGGGCAACGTCTCCTTGATCGTGCGGCAGGCGCGGAGGTAGTCCATCGCGTAGCTGGCGTGCTCGGCCATCCCGGTCCCGACGGGGAAGATGTTGGGGTCGAGGATGACGTCCTCGGGCGCGAAGCCCACCTGCTCGGTCAGCGCGCGATAGGCCCGGGTGAGAATGGCGACGCGCCGCTCGTAGGTGTCGGCCTGCCCCTGCTCGTCGAACGCCATCACGACCACCGCGGCACCGTAGCGGCGGATCAGCCGCGCCCTGGCGAGGAAGGCGTCCTCCCCCTCCTTGAGGCTGATGGAGTTGACAATGCCCTTGCCTTGGAGGCACTTGAGCCCGGTCTCGATCACCTCCCACTTCGAGGAATCGAGCATGATCGGGAGCTTGGCGATGTCGGGCTCCGCGGCGACGAGGTTGAGGAACCGTCGCATCGCCTCGTCTGAGTCGAGCAGCGCCTCGTCCATGTTGATGTCGATGATCTGCGCGCCGTTCTCCACCTGCTCGCGCGCCACCTCGACGGCGGCCTCGTAGTCGCCGCGCTTCACGAGCTCGGCGAACTTCGCGGAGCCGGTCACGTTGGTCCGCTCGCCCACGTTCACGAAGAGTGAATCCGGCCGGATGGTGAGCGGCTCGAGGCCCGCGAGGCGGGTGAACGGCGGGGGCGCAGGGACACGCCGCGGCGGCAGGGACGCCACTGCGGCGGCGATGGCCTCGATATGCGCCGGGGTCGTGCCGCAACAGCCGCCCACGATGTTGAGGAAGCCGGACTCGGCGAACTCCCGCAGCACCGTCGCCATCTCCGCGGGCCCCTGGTCGTACTGGCCGAAGGCGTTGGGCAGCCCCGCATTTGGATGACAGCTCACCGGGACCTCGGCGATCCGCGCCAGCTCCTCGACGAACGGCCGCAGCTCCCTGGCCCCCAGCGCGCAGTTCAGCCCGACGCTGAACAGACCAGCGTGGCGGATCGAGTTCCACAACGCCTCGGTGGTCTGGCCCGAGAGGGTCCGCCCGCTCTTGTCGGTGATCGTCGCCGAGACCATCACCGGCACGTCGAGCGCGCGGCGCTCCAGCACGTCGCGCACGGCGAACAGGGCCGCCTTGCAGTTCAGGGTGTCGAAGACAGTCTCGATCATCAGCAGGTCGGCGCCGCCGTCCAGCAGTGCCTCGGTCTGCTCGCCGTAGGCTGCGGCCAGCTCGTCGAAGCTGACCGCGCGGTACCCCGGGTTGTTGACGTCGGGCGACAGCGACGCGGTGCGGTTGGTCGGGCCGAGAATGCCGGCCACGAACCGGGGCTTGTGCGGCTCCCGTGCCGTGTACTCGTCGGCGATGCGCCGGGCGACGCGGGCCGACGCGAGGTTCAGCTCCCGCACGAGGTCCTGGGTCCGGTAGTCGGCCTGGGCGATCGCGTTCGCCGAGAACGTGTTGGTTTCGGCGATGTCAGCCCCGGCCGCGAAGTAAGCGCGATGAATGGCCTCGATCACGTCGGGGCGTGTCAGCGACAGCAGCTCGTTGTCGCCCGTGAGCGGCACCGGGTGCGTGCGCAGCCGCTCGCCGCGGAAATCCTCTTCGGCCAGCCCGTAGCGCTGGATCATCGTGCCCATCGCCCCATCGAGCACGAGGATCCGCTGGTCGAGCGCACGGTGCAGCTGATCGCGTCGGTTCACGTCCGTCACTGCTGGCGTCCCCGAGAAATGAAAAAAGCCCGGCGGCGCTGAAAGCTGGCACCACCGAGCCGGCTTTTTAGCGGATGTTTAACGTGGCCGCAATACGCCGCAAATCGCCACGGAATCGGTTGTGTAATCAACTTACCACCGCGCCGCGGGGCACGCCAGCCAAGCCTCTTACGCGCCGAGCAGCCGCCGCGCCGCCTCCGCCGCTATCCCCTGCGCCAGCACCGTCTTCCGCCGTCCAGCGGTCCCGGCCGACAGCGTCACTGCGGCGCGCGGCAGGCCCAGCCGCCTTGCGAGGAACCGGACCAGCTCCTGGTTCGCCTCGCCGGCGACGGGTGGGGCCGCGACGCGGATCCTGATTCGCCCCTCGGCGATGCCTGCCACCTCGGTCCTCGAGGCGCGCGGCGTGACCAGGACAGCGATGCTCAACCCCGCCGAGGTGTCCCGCAGCCAGGCGGTCACAGCGCGCGGAGCACGAAGTCGCGGGCGAGCTGCAGGAGAAACCAGGCGACGACCGGGGTGAAATCGAACCTGCCCAGCGGGGGCACGACGCGCCGCAGCGGGGCGAGCAGCCACTCGGTCAGGAAGACGAACGGACGCATCCACCGGCTGTAGCGCGACGCGCCGATCCACGACCCGATGATCCGCACGACGAGCGCGAGGATCACCAGGTTGAAGGCCCAGTACACGGCGAGCTGGCCGGCGTAGCGCGGGCCGAAGCTTGCGGCCGCTGCCAGCGCCGCGGCTTGGTTGGCAGCCCACTGGACCGCGGTGACCAGCGCGATCCCGCCCCCGATCCCGATGCCGACCAGCCACCACGGCGCGGACTGCGGGTTGCCGCCGGACCTCAGGATCCGGCGTTCGATCGGCAGGAGCAGCGGGTCGGTGCACGCGCGGATCGCCCGGGCGGCGCGGCTGAACGGACTGATCGTCCGGGCCTGCACCGCCATGGCGGCAAAGGCGCCGAGCACCGCGGCTCCCGCCGCCGCGAGCACGGCGTAACGGAGCACGGTGACCAGGTCGATCATGGGATGGACCGGGAGAGCGACCGGGACGCCGCTCAGCTGACCCGCAGCGTCTTGCGCTTCATGAAATCCATCAGGATGAACTGGCCCAGCGTCATGGTGTTGGTGAAGTACGCCTTCCCCCGGCAGATCTCCGAGACCTTCTTGACGAAGTCCACCAGCATCCGGTCGCGCGCGAGCATGAAGGTGTTGATCATGATGTTGCTGCGCTTGCACAGCGCCACCTCGCGGAAGGTGGCCTGCAGAATCTTCGGGTCGAGCCCCATCGAGTTCACGTAGACGCGGCCGTCGGGCAGGGTGAGCGCCGAGGGCTTCCCGTCGGTGATCATGATGATCTGGCGCATGTCGTTGCGCTGCGCCAGCAGCAACCGGCGCGCCAGCTTGAGTCCCTCGGCGGTGTTGGTGTGATACGGTCCGACCTGGGCGTGGGCGAGATTGGCGAGCGGGATTTCCTCCGCCGAGTCGTGGAACAGCACCACCCGGAGCGTGTCGCCCGGGAACTGGGTGCGGATCAGGTGCGTCAGGGCGAGTGCCACCGTCTTGGCCGGCGTGAACCGATCCTCGCCGTACAGGATCATCGAGTGCGAGCAATCCAGCATCAGCACCGTGGCCGCGCTGGAGCGGTACTCCGCCTGGTGCACCATCAGGTCGCCGTACTCGAGGTTCAGCGGCACGCCGAGTCCCTCGCGCTCGATGGCGGACAGCAGGGTCGCGATCACGTCGAGGTTCATCGTGTCGCCGTACTCGTACGGCCGGCTCGCGGCCTCGGCCTCGACCCCCGTGGCGAAGTACGGCGTGTCGTGACTGCCGAAGCTCGACTTGCCGACACTCCCCAGCAGGTTGCGCAGCGCGCGGTAGCCGAGGAAGTCGATGCCCTTCTCGGTGAGATTGAAGTGCACCTGCTGCGCGGCCGAACGAGCTTGGCCCGCCGTGCCCTCGACGACTTCCTGGCCGCCCGGCATCCGCGGCGCTTCGGCGACACTGAGGTAGCCCTCGTCCATCAGCCGCTGGACGATGGTGTCGAGCAGGTCCTGGAGATTGACCGAATCGGCCAGCTGGGCGATGTGCTTGGAGAAGGTCGTGTATCGCACGGGACTCCCCGTAAGCTGTTGGGGGCCCCACATTCCGGCAATGCCCGTGCCGCGCCTTTCTCCGTTCGGAGCCCTCCGGCACCGGAACTTCCGCCTGTTCTTCTTCGGCCAGGGCACCAGCCTCGTCGGGACGTGGATGCAGAACGTCGCCCAAGGATGGCTGGTGCTGGAGCTCACCAACTCCCCCTTCTACGTCGGCTTGGTCAGCGCACTGGGCTCGCTCCCCATTCTGCTCGTCTCGCTGCCGGCCGGCGTGTTCGTCGACCGGGTGAACAAGCACCGGCTGATCATCCTGACACAGACGCTGTCCCTGCTGCAAGCCTTGCTGCTGGCGATCCTCATCTGGACGCACAGCATCGCGCTGTGGCAAGTGGCGGCCATCGCCGTCTTCCTCGGCACCGTGAATGCGTTCGATCAGCCCGCCCGGCAGGCCTTTCTGATCGAGATCGCCAGCCGGGAGGACCTCCCGAACGCCATCGCCCTCAACTCGTCGGCGTTCAACGCGGCGCGGGTGGTGGGCCCTTCGGTCGCGGGCGTGCTGATCGGCGCGGTGGGGCTCGCCTGGTGCTACTTCCTGAACGCGGTGTCGTACATCGCGGTCATCTGGGGCCTGCTGGCGATGCGGCTGCCGCCGTTCCGCCGCCCCGAACATCCCGGGGACGCGTTCGCCCAGTTCCGGGAGGGTGCGCGCTTCGTGTGGCGGGATCGGCGCATCCTCGCCCTCGTGGGCATGATGGCGGTCATTAGCGTCTTCGGCTTTCCCTTCCTCGTGCTGATGCCGGTGTTCGCGCGCGACGTGCTCAAGGTGGGGGCGCCCGGACTGGGCTTTCTTTCGGCTTCAGTCGGTGTCGGTGCCGTGATCGCGGCCTTCGGCCTCGCGGCGTTCGGGACGCGGGTGAGGAAAGGGCGGATCCTGGTGTGGAGCGGCCCGATCTACGGCGCCGCGCTGGCGGCGTTCGCCCTGACGCGGTTCTTCCCGCTGGCGCTGCCGATCCTGGCGGTCGCCGGCGGCGCCATGATCCTCAACAACGCCGTGACCAACACGCTGCTGCAGACGATTGCGCCCGACGCCCTGCGCGGGCGTGTGATGGGCTTCTACGCGTTCGTGTTCCTCGGGATGGCGCCGGTCGGGGCGTTCCAGGCCGGATGGTTCGCCGAGCACATCGGGGCCCCAGCGACGGTGGCGATCGGGGGCACCGTGTGCGCGCTTAGCTCGCTGCTGCTGTGGCGCCGGGTGCCGGAGGTGCCGCTCCTCCGCTAATCGGAGCGCGACCTATTCCAGCCCCCTCCTTCTCGCCAGATCCACAATCAGGTCGGCGGCGCCGTCGTATCCCAACCAGGCGGTGTTGACCACCAAGTGGTAGTTGGCCACGTCGTCGCGTCGCCGTCCATAGTAGCGCTCGAGGTAGCGATCGCGTGCCGCGTCAGTGTCCGCAACGACCTTGGCCGCCTGCTCCTCGCTCACGCCGAGCCGAGTCATCATGGTGTGCACCCGCACGCCGCGCGGCGCGACCACGTAGGCGTGGAGCGCCTGGGCCGCCTCGCCCTCCGTAGCCAGGTACGCGGCTGCGCCGCGGCCCACCAGTACGACGCGGCCGTGGGCAACGGCCTCGGCGATCACCCGCTCGGTGATCCGGATCAGCGCTTCCTCGTCTGGCTCCTGGGCGGAGGCCGCCTGCACGAACATGTCCGGGGCGGACATCGCCAGCGTGCGGCCAAGCCGTTCGATCAGCGAGGGTGCACGCTCTTCGTGGGAAGCCACCGTCTCCGCGGGCAGGCCCGCTCGGCGCGCCACCTCGCCCACGAATTCGTTGTCAATCACGGTCCACCCGAGGCGCTCGGCAACGCCCCGGGCGACGAGCGAGCCGCCGGCCCCGTACTGCCGAGTGATCGTGATGACAGCCATCTCCGGAACGCTCCGAGTGGAGGGCGGCCCGAACATACGGAACGGATCGGAACTCCGACAGGACGGTGCGGCGGGCGAGCCGACTAGGCGAAGGGGCTGCCGGGCCCCGACTTGGGGAAGGGCGGATTCTGCCGCTCCTGGCGGATGCGGGTGTATCCCGCCTCCTCGCTGCGCGCGATCCGGCGTTCCGCGGCCAGCCCCTCCAGCACCAGCTCGCAGGCCGCCACCATGGTGGCGGGGTCCTTGCGCCGCGCCAGTCCCACCGTGTCCACCAGCTCGAGGAGCGTGGGCACGACACCGAAGCCCTTGAGCAGGGCGTCGGAGCGCTCGTCGTGGGAGACCTTGAGCGCTCCCCCCTCGTCGAACCAGTGCACGATGTCGTCCACGTTGGCTCCGCCCGCGCGGTCGCTGAACGTGGCGCCAGCCGCGCGACGGATCAGCTCCCGCGCGATGGCGTCGGCGCCCTGCAGCTCGCCCTCGTACTCCAGCTCCAGCTTGCCCGTGATGGCGGTTACGGCCGCGTAGACGTCCGATACCCGCGGCACGATCGTCTTCTCGTGGTTGATGGTCGCCCGCCGTTCCGCGTTGGACACGACGTTCTCCAGCACGGAAATCGGGAGCCGTTGGCTGACACCGGACCGCTTGTCGATCCGCTTGTCGCCGCGCGCCTCGAAGGCGACGCGCTCCACCAGCTCGGCGATGAAGTCCGGAACCAGGATTGGCCGGCCTCCCCGGTCAAGCCACGCCTCCTGCCCGGTGATCGCCATGCCGAGGTCGAGCGAGCGGGGGTAATGGGTCGCGATCTCCGACCCGATCCGGTCCTTCAGCGGCGTGATGATCTTCCCGCGCGCCGTGTAGTCCTCGGGGTTGGCGGTGAACACCAGCGCGACGTCCAGCGACAGCCGGATCGGGTAGCCTTTGATCTGGACGTCGCCCTCCTGCATGATGTTGAACAACCCCACCTGGATCTTCGCGGCCAGGTCAGGCAGCTCGTTGATGGCGAACACGCCGCGGTTGGCGCGCGGCAGCAGTCCATAGTGGATCGTCAGCTCGTCGGACAGCAGGTGCCCGCCCCGGGCCGCCTTGATGGGGTCCACGTCACCGATGATGTCGGCGATCGTGACGTCCGGGGTCGCGAGCTTCTCCACGAACCGCTGCTCGCGGGAAACCCACGCAACCGGCGCGGTGTCGCCGTGCTCCTCCACCAGCAGCCGGCCGTACTTGGAGATGGGCGCGAACGGGTTGTCGTTGACCTCGCTCCCCTCCAGGATCGGGATCTCTTCGTCGAGCAGCGCGACCAGCCCGCGCACGATGCGTGACTTGGCCTGGCCCCTGAGTCCCAGCAGGATGAAGTTGTGCCGCGAGAGAACGGCGTTGACGAGCTGCGGCACGACGGTGTCGTCGTAGCCGACGATCCCCGGGAAATTCGGCTGGTCCGTCTCCAGACGGCGCAGCAGGTTCTCCCGCATTTCGTCCTTGACCGTGCGAGTCCGGCGCTCCGGCGCTCCCCATTCGCTTTGCGCCAGATCGCCCAGCGTACGTGGCTTGGGCATATCGGGGATATTCGTACCTCGGCGGTCCCCGTTCAAGGGCGTAGCATCGCCGCACGACTCGTGGCCTGCGCTTCGTCGGCGAGAAGAACGCGGCGGGCCGCGGCGTGGTCCGCATCATCGGCGTGGAGATGGGCGGCGTGGGCGCCTTGCCGGCGCATTTCGGTGCTCGCCATCCGGTGCGGCTAGTGGCTCGTCTCTGAAGTTGCGCTAGTGATAATCATGCGCTATCTTGGAGCATGGCCCCACCCCGTGCCGCGCTGGCCCTGGCGTCCGCCGAGCGCACCGAGCTGGAAGCGATGACCCGCGCCACCCGCGTGCCCGCCGGCCTGGCCCGCCGCGCGCGCCTGATCTTGGCGCTCGCCGACGGGGCCACCTACACGGCTATCAGCACCGCCTTTGGTGTCCCCGCGACCACCATCAGCCGCTGGCGGCAGCGCTTCGCGCGCGGCCGCGTGATGGGTCTGCGCGATGCCCCGCGCTCGGGGCGCCCCGATCGGCTGAGCCCGAGTCTGGAGGCGAAGATCCTCGCCCGCACGCAGCAGGCGCCGCCGGCCCCGTTCACGCACTGGTCCGTGCGCCGCTTGGCCCGGCACCTCGGGGTCAGCCCAGCCACCGTCCACCGGGTCTGGCAGCGCGCCGGCCTCCAGCCGCACCGCCTCGAGCACTACACCGCCAGTCCCGACCCCGAGTTCGAGCGCAAGGCCGCCGACATCATCGGGCTCTATCTCCATCCGCCCGCTCACGCGGCCGTCTTCTGCGTCGATGAGAAGACCGCCATCCAAGCGCTGGATCGGCGCGATCCCGTGCTGCCGCTCTCGCCCGGCCGGGCCGAGCGCCACGGCTTCGAGTACGTCCGCCACGGCACCCTCTCGCTCTACGCCGCGCTGGAGGTCGGTACCGGGCACGTCGACGGCCGCACCGCGATCCGCCACACCAGCCAGGAGTTCGTGGCCTTTCTCGACCACCTGCTGCATCAGCAGCCGCGCCGGCTGGCGATCCACGTGATCGCCGACAACCTCTCGGCCCACAAGACCAAGGCCGTCGCCACCTGGCTGGCGGCCCATCCGCGGGTCACGCTGCACTACATCCCCACCTACAGCTCGTGGCTCAACCAGGTCGAGCTGTGGTTCGCGAAGATCGAGCGCGACTGCATCGCCCGCGGGATCTTCACCTCGACCGCGGACCTGCGGCGCAAGCTGATGCAGTACATCCGCGCTCACAACAAGACGTGTCGCCCCTTCCACTGGGCGTACAGCACCCCGCAACGCCGGATTCGCGCTAGCGGAATAACTGAGACAGTCCACTAGAACTGCTCGCGCGGCCCGTCACGCGATTGGTACGTCTGAGCGCAAGCGGGGCCAAGGGTGTGCCAGGACCGAACCGCGCCGCCTCGGTAACGTCTTGATCCACAACGCGTTGCGCGATTGGTCGCAAGGTGCGACATCGGCGCGATTTCCCGGCAAGAGTAGAGCAGATCGGGATGGGCTAACCCTTGACAGAATGCGGGGTTTGGGTAGCTTTGGCGCCGGTTGAGGCCGGCGGCAGCGGCGCGCGGACCTCGATATGTGTTCCGCTGGAAGAAAATTCAAGTTTAAAAGGAGATTCGATGAAGCGCTTGTTCCTGGCAGTTGCGGTCCTCGGGCTCATGGCGTGCGCCAAGAAGGAAGCGGCGCCCCCGGCTGAAACGCAGACCCCAGCTGCCGCGCCAGCTCCGGCCACGACCGACACGATGAAGCCCGCCCCGATGGCGGACACGTCGAAGATGGCGGCTCCGGCTCCGGCGCCCGCGAAGAAGGCAGAGGCCCCGGCGAAGAAGAAGTAAGGGTCACTGTTCTTCGACGCACGAGGACCCGGAGCTTGCTCCGGGTCTTCGTGTTTTCAGGGGTGTGAACCGGAGCGTCCGGTGGCGCGGAAGCTGGCACCGGTCCGCTCGACGGCATCGCCGGCCGGGACCGGCGGGCGCCACTCGAGCTGGCGTTGCGCCCGCGCCGACGAATAGCCGTTCTCGCCGGCGAGGAACTGGACCGCGCTGGCCACTGATGGCGCGCCTGACGATGGAGCCAGCGCGCCGATGGTGGTGTCCCAGAGCCGCGCCACCCGCCACGCCAGGCCATGCGGAATCCGGATCGACCGTGGCTCGACGCCGAGCCCGGCGGCGAAGCGCTCGACGAATCCGCGCTGCGTAATGGCGCCATCGTTGGTGACGTTGAACGGCCCGGTCACGCGGCCGTGATCGAGGGCGGCGATGACCGCCGCTGCGACGTTGCCGGCGTAGACCACCGTCAGGTGGTTGTCGCCGCTGCCGACCAGCGGCACGAAGCCGCGGCGCAGTAGTCGAGCCACCCGGGGCGAGAAGTGCCGGTCGCCCTCCCCGTAGATCACGCAGGGGCGGAGCGCGACCGCGCCGAGGCCTGTCTCCTTCGCCACGCGCCACACGGCGAGCTCGGCCTCGCGCTTGGACCGCGCGTAGAAGTCGCGCGGCGCGGCGGCGCGCTCGAGGTCGAACTCCTCATCGAGACCGGCCGAGGCCGGCTCGCGCGCCAGCTGGCGGCCGTACACCGCCACCGACGAAAGGTGGATCAGGCGCGCGCCATGGCGCGCCGCGCTCCGGGCCATCCGTTCCGTGCCGAGCACGTTCGCCTCGTGCCACCCGGCCCAGCGGCCGCCCGCGAGCACGATGGCCGCCGCGTGGACCACCGCGTCTGCGCCCGCGGCCAGCCGGTCGAGGCGGGCGGCGTCCGAGAGATCGCCGCGTATCGGCTCCGCCCCAAGCCCCGCCAGCTCTGCGGCCGCCCGTTCGCTCCGGGCCAGCGCGCGGATCGTGTCTCCGCGCGCGCGCAGAGCGGCGATCACGTGCCGGCCCACCACGCCCGTCCCGCCGGTGATGAAGACGTTCACAGGGCGCCGCCCGGGCCAGCGGGCTCCCACGGCAGCTCCCGCACGGTCGCGGCGGCGCCGTCGGCCACGGTGACGACGCTTCCGGCCTTGACGCTGCGCCGCACGACGGCGAGTCCCACCCAGGCGTGTCCCGCTTCCCACCAGCACGCGCTGCTGAGGCGGCCCACGGGCTCCCCGGCGTGGAGGATCTCCAGCGGCAGCGATGCTGGCTCCCGCTCGAGCGCGAGGCCGGCGAGATACCGGTTCGCGTGCCCGCGGAAATGGACTCGCGCCACCGTCTCCTGGCCCAGGTAGCAGCCCTTGGTGTACGAAACCCCTCCGAGTTCATCGAGCCGTACTTCCTGGGGCAGCGTCTTCTCGTCGATCTCGGCGCCAAGTCGCGGGAAGCCATCCAGGATCCTCCGCTCCTCGAGCAGCGGCGGCGAGATAGCGAGGGCGCCGCGGGCGGTGAGCCCTTCGACGAAGGCGGCCACCATGTCAGTGGGGGCGACGCACTCGAATCCGTCGAGCCCCCGGGCCACGAGGCGTGCCGCGACTACCTGCGCGCCACCCCGGCCTAGCGGCGCGACGTGGCCGGCCACGGACGGCGGCTCACCCTCCGTAACCGCCGCGAGTAGAGTCGCGGCAGCCGGGCCGTAGAGTCCGACCGTGGCGTAGCTGGCGGTCACGTCCTCCCAGCGGCACAGCCGCGGCGGGAGGGAGCGCTCGAACACCGACGCCAGCTCGGTCGCGGCGGTGACCGGCGCTTCGACGAGGAGGGCATCGGCGAGGCGCGTGATCCACAGCGGCGAGACGATCATCCCCTTGGCGGTGAGCAGCGCTCCGAAAAGACGGGTGCCGTCACCCGGCTGCTGCACGTCGCAGGTGACCAGTCCCTGCACGCAGGCGGTGCGCCCCCCGCCGACCAGCCGGAACAGCGCCAAGCCGCGCCGCACCAGGACCGCGGCGCGCGATGCCAGCGCCACGCGCTCCGCCGGGCCCACGGCGCCGCGGGCCACGAGGGGTCCCGGCTCAGGCTCGAGCAACAGGCCCCACCTCCCGCATGAAGGGTGTGAGATCTCCGGGCGGGTGCCCTTCGAACGAATCCCACACCAGGTCGGCGCCGGTCACTTCCCCTTCGCCGAAGGCGGTGGTGAGCAGCACGCAGCCGGCGCCGAGCGCCCTGGCGGCCGCGACTCCCGGCCGCGAGTCCTCCACGACGACGGCCCGCACCGCCGGGGAGCCGCCCGCGAGCGCGGCGATGGCGAGGCGGTAGCCTTCCGGATCCGGCTTCCCGTGGGCAACGTCCTCCGCGCTCACGATGCACGTCACCGAATCGGCGATTCCGGCCTGCGCCAGCCCCGCGCGGATCTCCTCGCGCAGCGCGCCGCTCACGACGGCGATCCGCGCCACTGCGGCCGCTTCGCGCACGAAGCGGCGCACGCCCGGCACCAGCGGGAGCCCGGTCCGGGTCGACTCCGCGTACCAGTGCGCCTTCCGCGCGGCGAGCGCGCGATCCTGCTCCGGCCCGAGCGGGCGGCCGGCCCGCCGGAACGCCTCGCGGATGCAGGCCCGGTCGTCGAAGCCGAGGAAGTGCGCGTAGTAGGTGGCCTCGTCCAGCGCGATCCGCTCGACGGCCAGCAGGTCGCGCAGCACCGCGAAGTGGATCGGCTCGTCGTCCACGACGACACCGTTGTAGTCGAGCAGCAGGACGTCTGTCACGCCGTCGTCGTCATTCACGATAAGCTCGATCCAGCAGCTCGACCGGGTGGCACACCTCCACGTCGAGGCCGGCGAGCAGGGTGCCGGCTCCGATCTGCATCAGGCATCCGGGGTTGCCCGTGGCGACGACATCCGGCGCCGCCGCCGCAATGGCTCTGAGCTTCGTCTCGAGGACCGCGAGCGAGAGATGGGGCTGGAGCAGCGAGTAGATGCCGGCGCTGCCGCAGCAGCGGTCGCTGCCCTCCAGCGGCACCAGCTCCAGGTCCGGGATCGCGCCGAGCAGGGCCAGCGGCGCCTCCACCACCCTCTGGGCGTGATGCAAGTGGCACGGCGCATCGTACGCCACGCGGAGCGGTAGCGAACCGGCGCGGCGTGGGCCTCGCTCGGCGAGCACCTCGCTCACGTCGCGCACGCGTGCGGCGAAAGCGTGAGCGCGCTCGGCGAGCGGATCGTCCTCCAGCCACTCGCCGTACGCTTTGAACATGGCCCCGCAGCCGGCGCTGTTCGTTACCACCGGCAGGCCGGGGGCGGCCGCGTCAAACGCGAGCACGTTGGCCCGCGCCAGGGCGCGCGCCGCGGCGGCGTCGCCGGCGTGAGCGGCGAGCGCGCCGCAGCACACTTGGGCCCTGATCTCACGCACCGCCACTCCGTTGGTCGCCAGGGTGCGAACAGTCGCGTCATGCACGTGACCGAACAGCCCCTCCATCACGCAGCCGCGGAACAGGGCCATCTCGGCCGAGGGACGAGCTGGCGGGAGCGCGGCCGGAGGATGCCAGCCGCCGTTCCTCGGGCGCGTCGCGGCGAGCATCGCGAGGGCGAGCACGGATGAGGCGGGAGCGGCGAACGTGCCGGGAACAGCTCCAGATTCCGGCGCCGCCCCGGCCGCGCCGCGCACCAGAAGTTCCGGCAGGCGCGTCGCTCGCGCCAGGCGCGCGAGCAGCCACAACGCGCGCTGGCGGTCCGGCTGCGCCAGCACCCACAGACCAAGGCGGAGCGAGGCGGGTTGGCCTCGGGCGCGGGCGATGCAGGCGCGGGCAGCCTCGAGCGCGGGCCCATACACCACGCCGGAAGGGCACACGCTCTCGCAGGCCCGGCAGCCGAGGCAGCGGTCGAGGTGCAGGTCGAGCGCGGCGTCGTCCGCGGCCAGCTCGCGCCTGGCCAGGGCGCGCATCAGTACGATGCGGCCGCGTGGCGAGTCGGCCTCGTCGCCCGTGACCTCGTAGGTGGGACAGGCGGGGAGGCAGAAGCCGCAGTGCACGCAGGGAGCGAGTCCCGCCGAAGCGTGCACCGTCACGCGAGCAGCGGCGCGGCGAGAATCCCCGCCGGATCGAGGGTGGCCTTGAGCTGGCGGGTGAGTCGCTCGACCGCCGGAGGGAGCGCACCCCAGACTCCCACGGCGGCCCGGGTTGCCGCGTCGGCGCGCTCCAGCGTCACGGACCAGCGGCGGGCCGCCGCTTCCGCGCGTAGCCGCCGGACTGCGTCGGTGGTGCAGTGCTCGGCGCCCACGCGGACCGTGCCGCGCGGCACGGTGATGCTTGCGCCGAGCAGGCGGCCCAGGTGGCGCTCAGCCAGCGCGACCGCTTCGGACCAGCCCAGTGGCTCGGCGCCGATGCGCAACACCGCCGGCCAGCGGCCGACCGCGCTTCGCCACGGCGTCCATAGATCATCGCCCTCCGCCGTGAGAACGGAGCGCGATCCGGCGGCGCGCGCGATCATCTCCAACTCCTCCGCCGTTCCGGCGTCCGCACCCACGGCGCGCGCGGCAAGCAGCCAACGGTCGCCGGTGACCCAGCCCAACTGCGCGGACAGGTCGGGGCTCAGCACCTCCAGCGCGGCCGGTGTGGCGCCGGCCGCCAGTGCCGCCGCACTCGCCCGCACGGCCCACGCTCGGTCGCCCGTCCAAATCTCGCTGCGGTCGCTGCGAGGCCGGGCGCGCAGCCGAAGGTGGGCTTCCGCGATCACGCCGAGGGCCCCGTGGCCCCCGATCACCAGCTTGGCGACGTCGAACCCCGCGACGTTCTTCACGACGCGCCCCCCGAGCCGCACCACGGTGCCGTTGCCGGCAACCACCACCAGTCCCAGCACGTGATCGCGGGCGGGGCCGAAGTGCGCGGCCAGAGGGCCGCCGGAGCCGGACGCGAGAGCGCCGCCCACCGTGCGCGACGGCGGGCCGGGCGGGTCGAACGGCAGCCACGCGCCGCTGGCCGCGAGGCGCGCGGCCAGCCGATCGAGCCGCGTGCCGGCCCCTACGGTGACGACCAAGTCCGCGGGATTGAAATCCGATACCGCGTCCAGGCCGGCCAGGGAGATCAGCTCGACGCTGCGCGGGGCGTCGGTCCACCAGCCCTGGGAGCCGCGTACCTCGAGGGGAGTGGCGTGCTCGGCCGCAGCACGGATCGAGGCGGCGACGGAAGCGAGGTCGGCCGGGGTCGCTACTGTGCCGACGGGCGCTGGCGACACGCCTCCACCTCCGCGCGAGTGCTCGCAATGCGGGCCCGCGCCTCCTCAATGAGCGGTCGGGCGTCCTCGGGCCGCCACCCGGCGAAGCTCCGGCGGTCGCCCTTCATCTCGAACAGCGCGGCGAAGCCGCTCGGCAGCTCGTCACGCATCATGCGGCCCAGGTCCTGGTGGGAGCGCTGGGTGTGCCACGGCTCGTCGCGCAGCCACACCTTCACAATCGCGGCCGCCATGACACCGGGATAGGCATCCTCGATCGCCCGGGCGCCGGAGCCGGCGGCCAGGTGCCGCTCCGCGGCCGCCAGCCGCCGTTCGGCGTCGGCCAGCTGCGCGTCCATCTGGGCCAGCCAGCGGGTCGGAATCGGCTCGCTCAAGCCGCGCTCCAGGGCTTCCACTCGCGGCATTGGGCGGTGGGGATGACCTTGCCGGGGTTGGCTCGTTCATTCGGATCGAAGACGCGACGCACCGCTGCCATCAGTCCCAGCTCGTCAGGGCCGAACACGAGGGGCATGTAGGCGAGCTTGTCCAGCCCGACGCCGTGCTCTCCGGTGATGGTGCCGCCGGCCGCCACGCAGGTGCGGATGATCTCGCCGCTGGCGGCATGCACCCGCTCGAGCTGATCCGGATCGGACGCGTCGAAGCTCAGGTTGGGATGGAGGTTGCCGTCGCCGGCGTGGAACACGTTGGTCACGCGCAGCCGGTACCGCTCGCCGATCGCGGCGATCCGCTCCAGCACCTCGGGCAGAGCGGTTCGGGGTACCACCGCGTCCTGCACCACGAGATCCGCGCTGATCCGGCCCATCGCCCCGAAGGCCTTCTTGCGTCCCTGCCACAGCCTCTCCCGCTCCACTTCATTCCGGGCCACGCGCACGGTGCGCGCACCCGACCGGTCGAGCAGGTCCTTGGTCGCGGCGGCGTCGGCCTCCACCGCGGCCGAATGGCCGTCGAGCTCCACGAGGAGCACGGCGGCGGCGTCGGCCGGGTAGCCTGCGGCATAGACGCTCGACTCCACCATCTCGATCGCATTGTGATCCATCATCTCCAGCGCCGCCGGCACGATGCCGGCCGCGATGATTGCCGTCACGGCCTCGCCGGCGAGCCGCAGGCTCGTGTAGTCGGCGAGCATCGTGCGCACCTGCGCGGGGAGCGGGACCAGCCGCACCGTGATCTCGGTCGCGATGCCGAACATGCCCTCGCTCCCCACGAAGGCGCCAACCAGGTCGGGTCCCCACGTCTCCCCGCCGGGAGTGCCGAGGCGCACCATCTCGCCCGAGGGGAGGACCACCTCGAGCGCCAGGACGTGGTTGGTGGTCACGCCGTACTTGAGGCAGTGCGGTCCGCCCGCGTTCTCCGCGACGTTGCCGCCGATGGTGCACGCGGTCTGGCTCGATGGATCGGGCGCGTACATCAGACCGAAGGGTGCCGCGGCTCGGCTCAGCGACGCGTTGACCACACCGGGCTCGACCACCGCGCGGCGGTTGGCCGGATCCAGGGCGAGGATGCGCGCCAGGCGGGTGAGCGTCACCAGCACCGACGGCGCCTCACCGAGCGCGCCCCCCGACAGCCCGGTGCCGGCGCCACGGGCCACGAACGGGACGCGGCGGCGATGGAGCGCGGACAGGACGCGGCTCACCTCGCTCGCCGAGCCTGGCAGCACGGCCAGCGCCGGCGTGCGGCGCAGCGTAGGCAATCCGTCGGACGCGAAGGTGGCCAGCTCCGCCCGCTCGGTGCGCACGAAGCGCGCACCGACGATCCGGGACAGTTCTTCAGCGAGGTCCGCGTGTTCCATCGGGATACGCAGCAATGTAGCTTCCCGGCTCTGGCACCTCTAGCGATCGCACTGGTCCTCGCCTCGCTGCAGGCCGTTCACCCCCCGGCGCTCGATCTCAAGATCGGGGGCACCTGGGTCCGGTGGCTCGCCTTTGCTCCCGGGACGCCGGCGGTCCCGGATCCGCTGCTGTCGCGTGCCATCCGCTGGGACGACGAGCAACCGGGGCTCCGGGCCGGCAGCTTCGAGGTCCGCACCTCGGGCGGGATCCTGGTCAACAGCGTCGCGATCGTGGAGATCGATCCGGCGCGCTACCGCTTCTCACTCGCCGCGGCGCCCGGCTTCGCGCCGCGCGCCGCCGACACCTGGATGATCGACACCGCCCTCACCGCCGTGGTCAACACCGGGCTGTTCCGGAAGGACGGTACGCCGCAGGGCCTCGTCCTCCTGGACGGCGTGCGGTTCGGACAGCGCGCCGACTGGCTCGACGCTGCCGTCGCCATCGAGGACGGCCGGCCCCGACTGGTTTCCCCGAGGACTGCCGACTCCCTCGGCGCCGGGGCGTCCGCGTTCCAGGCCCTGCCGTGGCTGGTGCGTGCGGGGCGCGTGGCGCTCGGCGCCACCTCGGGCCTTCGCCTGTCCCGCACCCACCGCGACCGCCGGCTGACGTTCTGCATCGGATCCGACGGACTGGTGCGGCTGCTGCTCAGCAACTTCGAGCTGTTCGGCGAGCCTGCGGGGACGATTCCCGTGGGGCTCACGATACCGGAGCAGGCGACGATCGCGGCCGCGGTCGGCTGCACCGACGCGGTGGCGTTGGACGGCGGCATCTCCGCCCAACTGGTGGTCCGCTTTCCGCGTCGCGTGCGCCGGATGCCGGGCTGGCGCGAGGTGCCCTTGATGATGTTGATTCGGCCGCGCTAGCATTGGCGGTGTTGCGGTTGCCTGGAGGGTGCCCATGAGGACGTATCGTGCGCTGTGGCTGGCCGCCGGACTGTGCGCCGGCGCGGTGTCGGCGCTCCCGGCGCAGGTCGAGCTGAGGGCCATCTGGGGAAGCTCGCCCACCGACATCTGGGTCGTCGGCGAGGCCCCGGTGGCGCTGCACTGGGATGGCCAGGCCTGGAACGAGATGCCGTTTGGCGTGAGCCGGCCGGGCATGCTGTTCGGCGTCTGGGCCAGCGGTCCGCAGGACGTGTTCGCGGTGGGAGACGGCGGTGCGGTCCTGCACTTCGACGGCGGGTCCTGGAGCCGCATGACCGTGCCGACCGACCGGCAGCTCGTTGCCGTGGCGGGTCGCTCGGCGAATGACGTGTACGCCCTCGCCCAGTCCTCCAACGATCGGGAAGCGCCGCAACTGCTGCATTATGACGGCCGAGCCTGGACGGCGGCGGCGCTGCCCCTGCCGTTCCGCGCCTCTGCGCTGGCGCTCGTCGGCCGCGACGTCGTGGTGGCCGGGTTCGTCTACTACGACCCCCAGCCGAGCCAGCGGCGGCAGGTCGGCGTGGTGGCGCGATGGAGCGGTGGCGGATGGACCACCAGCGGGTGGGACGGGCAGAAGCTGTCGGACCCGGTGGTCGGCGCAGCGGCGTGGACCTGCATCTCGTCGGCTGGGGGAACGCTCCTGCTGTTCGGCGCGCGTGAAGACGGCACGAAGGCGATTGCCACGAGCAGCGGCGGCGGTTGGACCCTGCTGCCGCCGGCGGCGTCGGCGATGTCCCGCACTCAGGTCAGGTGGGTGACCCTCACGGGCGATGCGACTCCGGTCGCGCTCTACCAGGGAGGAGGCTTCGCCCGCTTTGTCGGTGGGCGCTGGGCGGTGGTGTCGGCCCAGGCGGACATGATGCGGATGATGTACGGTCAGCAGGCGCAGCCGGGCGCCACGGCCGAGCAGCAACAGCAGCAGGCCGCGCAACAGCAGCAATTGACGGCCCAGCTGCAAGCCAATCCCATGCTGATGGCGGTGCGCATGCAGGCGTTCGACATGAGCCGTGCGCTTGCCGTCTGGGGGACGGGGGCCGGTGACTTCTACGTGACGACGGGAGAGGGCCGCATCATCCACGTCGTTGGTGACCAGGCGAGCATCGCCTACGACGCTGCGTGCGCCGATCCCGCCAGCGCGGGGATGAACCCGGTCTGTCAGGCGTTGCAGGCGAAGCAATAGCGGCGGCGTCGGGCGAGAATGCAAGAAGGGCGCGCCGGCTTCCGGCGCGCCCTTCGCATCTTCATCCTGTGTCGGTAACCCGCTCCTACGCCGCTCTCCAGAACCTCATCAGCGCCTGGCCATCCGGGCACTCGCGGAGCTTCTCGAAGGCGCGCTCGCGGATCTGGCGGATCCGCTCGCGGGTGACGCCCATCAGGGCGCCGATCTTCTCGAGCGTCATCGCCTCCGAACCCTGCTCCAACCCGTAGTAAAGGTACAGGATCTTCCGCTCGCGCGGCGTCAGGTACTTCTTGAAGACGCGGTCGATGAAGCCGCGCATCAGCTTCGAATCGGTGGTCTCTTCAATCTCCCCGCCCTCGACGCCGGCGAAGCGCTCACCCAAGGTCGCCGCGTCGCGGTCGGTGCGATCGACCGGCGCGTCGAGGGAGACCTCGGCCGCCGTCATCCGGCGCGCGGTCCGCACGTTGTCGACCGTGTCCTCCAGCGCCCGCGCGATCTCGTTGTCCGTGGGCTCGCGGCCCAGCTCCTGCGCCAGCACCATCTCGGTGCGCGACATCTTGATGAGTTGCGCATTCTGATTGAGCGGGATCCGCACGCTCCGGGTCTGCTCGGCCAGCGCCTTGAGGACCGCCTGGCGCACCCACCACACCGCGTAGGAGATGAACTTCACGCCCTGCTCGGGATCGAATTTCCGCACCGCCTTGAGCAGGCCCTCGTTCCCGATCGCCACCAGCTCCGACAGGTCGAGACCGTGGCCCTGGTATTTCTTCACGTACGAGATGACGAACCGCAGGTTCGCCGTCACCAGCCGCTCGGCCGCCGCCGGGTCGCCCTTCTGCGCGAGCCGGGCGAGCCGCCGCTCCTCCGCCGGATCGTCGATCAGCGGAAGCTTCTGAATGTCCAGCAGGTACTGGTCGAACGCTCCGGAGGCACTCTGACGGAAGAAGCTCTTGGGCTTGCCGTTGTGACGCTCCAGCATGCGGGGCCCCTAGCGAGTTCGTGATGGTGTGGAACGAAGCAGCATCCGGGTGGTCAAATGCGGGCCCATAATAGGAAGCGCTGGAAATGCGTGTCAAGCGAATATAATTATCCACATCACTAAGTTGTTATTCGCGTGCCGGTTGTGAAACGCCGTGCACATACGCCAATCGTCGAACACCGATTGTGTCCATCTCGTCAGTACGGAAGACAATACATGACAAGGTCTTACGACGCAACTGCAGCATAAATGTCTTTATGGTATCACTACGATGGCGTTACCTGTTCGCTTCCAGCGCGCTGCGGATCTCTGCGGCACCGACTTCCACCGTCCAGGCACCGTCGGCACTGTGTGCCATCTCACCGATGGCGGCGGGGAGTGCGAATCGCAGGACGCCGGCGCGCACCTTCTTGTCGGTGTGCATCGTCTCAAGCAGATCGTCGCACGACAATGTCTCGGGCACGGTGGCGGGCAGTTCGTACTGCTCGAGCAGCTCCACGATGCGCTGGCGCGTGCCGGCGCGGGCGACGCCGGTGGCTTCCGCGAGCGTGGCTTCCACGGCCATGCCGATTGCGACCGCTTCGCCGTGCAGGAGCGCGTAGCCGCTGCGCGATTCCACCGCGTGACCGACGGTGTGCCCGAAGTTCAGCACCTGGCGGCGCCCGCGCTCCCGCACGTCGACTGCGACGATGTCGCTCTTGATGTGCGCGCTGCGTTCCACGATCCGCTCAAGCGCCTCCAGCGAGCGCGCGAGGCAGGCGGGCGCCGCGCGGCCGACGTCGTCGGCGTAGGCGGCATCCGCGATGACGCCGTGCTTGATCGCCTCCGCGCAGCCCGCGGCGATCTGGTTCCTCGGGAGCGTGGCGAGCGTGTCGATGTCGGCGAGGACGAAGCGCGGCGCGTGGAAGGCGCCGACGAGGTTCTTGCCCGCCGGAAGGTCGACGCCGGTCTTGCCGCCGATGGACGCGTCGACCATCGCCAGCACCGTGGTGGGCACCTGGACGTAGCGCATGCCCCGGTACAGCGTCGCGGCGACGAACCCGGCCAGGTCGCCGGCGACTCCGCCGCCCAGCGCCACGACCGCGGCGTCGCGGCCGATGCCCGCGGCGATCATCTGGTCGCACAGGTCGGCCCAGGTGTCACGGACCTTGTTCCACTCGCCGGCCGGGAAGACGAACGACCGCGCCGCGAGCCCGGCCGCGTCGAGCAGCGCGAGCAGCCGCTCACCGTAGAGGGCACCGACGCGACTGTCGGTGACCACGGCGTACCCGTGAGCCGGGCACCGTTCCGCGAGGAGTTGCGGCAACCGGCCCCAGACGCCGCGCCCGACGATGACGTCGTAGGAGGCGTCGGACGCTTCGGTCAACGGGACGCGGATGCTGGACACCACGGTCAGGGGATGGGGGTTGGGGATTGCGGCTGCGGGCCAGAGGGCCCCGCCCTCACGCTCACCACGCGACGTCTTGCTGGCCGGCGCGGTGGTTCGCCTGCCGCGCCAGCACGAACAGCAGATCGGAGAGCCGGTTCAGGTACACCAGGATCTCCGCCGCTACGGGTTGCTCGTGCGAGAGATGCACGGCGGAGCGCTCCGCCCGACGGCAGACCGTACGCGCCAGATGCAGCGCCGCGGCCTTGGAGTTGCCGGCGGGCAGGATGAAGTGATCGAGCGGTGCGAGCTCGCGCTCGGCGGCGTCGATCGCCTGCTCGAGGGCCAGAATCCGCCCGGCCGTCACCGCCACCTTGGCGCGTTGTGCGGGTCGCATGGCTGCAGGTGCGGGTGTCGCCAGGGCGCCCCCGATCGCGAATAGATCGCGCTGCACTTGCGCCAGCAGCTCGTCCGCGGCGTCGGCCGGCGGGGCGGCGCGGGCGACGCCGATGGCGGCGTTGGTCTCGTCGACGTCACCGTAGGCGGTCACCCGCACGTGGTCCTTCGGTACGCGGTCCCCGCCGGCCAGCGAGGTCTCGCCGGCGTCCCCGGTTCTGGTGTAGATCTTCACGCGGCGCAAGGTATGACGGCGCGGCCCCAATCGCCAGCGGTCCGGCGTATGCTGAGTTGGACAAGTGATTTGCGCTCAAGCGGTTGACACGATGCGGCGGGTGTACGAAAGTACGACAGTTCGCCCGCGGTGGCCCCTTCGCGCGGATTGCGCGCACCCCAGCTCGGGTCCCCATTCTCACCCATGTTCCGCGTTCGTCCGACCGTTCCCGATCCGTTCACCAGGCCTGTGCCGGCCGCGTGAGGCCGTGGGTGGTTTTCGCCGTTGCGGCGGTCGGCTTCCGCAACCTGGCTGCCCAGTCCGGGCAGGCGCCGGAGCGCACGGTGACGTCGGTCCGGTTCGTGGGCAACCACGCGATTGATGGGGTGACGCTGGCGTCGGCCATTGCCACGAGCGCTTCCAGTTGGACGTACCGCGTGCCCCTCTTGAAGCACCTCGGGCTTGGCACCCGGCATCTGTTCGACGAGCTGGAGTTCCGGCGCGACGTCGTCCGCGTGCAGATCTTCTACCGCCTGCACGGTTACTTCGAGACGCGGGTGGACACGTCGGTCACGCGCACGGCGAGCACGGCGGCGGTGGTGTTCCGGATCGCGGAAGGGCCGCCGGTCCTGGTGGACTCGGTCGTCGTCCGGGGCGTGGATGGAATCCTGGACGCACGGCACCTCGCCTCCAGGCTCCCGCTGGCCGAGGGCGCGCCGTTCGATCGGGAACAGTTTGACGCAGCGGCGGACAGCATACTGCTGACGCTTCGGAATCGCGGCTACCCATTTGTCGCGGTCTTCCAGAACTACAGCGTGGACCGGGTGACGCGCACGGCGTCGATCGACTACGAGGTCGTGCCCGGACCTCGTGCCCGGGTGGGAGAAGTGAGCATCAAGGGCAACCAGGATGTGAGCGACCGCACCATCCAGCGGTCCCTCGCCGTCCGGCGCGGCGACTGGTTCAGCGAGGACGCCCTGTACGATTCGCAGCGCAGCCTCTACCAGTCAGACCTGTTCCGTTACGCCAGCGTCGCCGTGGATCCGGACTCGACCGTTGGCGACACGGATTCGCTGGTCCGTGAACTGGTGCAGGTCAACGAGGGCCCGCGGTCGCGACTTCGGGCGGGCGCCGGATACGGCACGATCGACTGCTTTCGGTCACAGGCCACGTTCTCCACGTTCAACTTCCTGGGCGGAGGCCGGCGGCTGGAGCTGGCCGGCAAGCTCTCCAAGTTGGGCGTCGGATCGCCGACCGACTGGGGGCTGGTCAACTCGATCTGCTCGGCGCTCGCGGGCGACCCGTTCTCCGCGCGGACCAACTACCTCGCGTCGGCCACCCTCACGCAGCCGGCGGCGTTCAGCCGCCGCAGCACCCTGACGCTCACCGCGTTCGACGAGCGCCGATCGGAGTACAAGGCGTACGAGCACGACGGCGTCGGCGGCTCGCTCGCGATGTCGTTCGGCCTCGGGCGGGTCTCGCTCCTGACCCTGGCGTACCGTCTCAGCTACGGCCGCGACACGGCGGACGCGGCGGTGTTCTGCGTCTACTTCAACCGGTGCGAGCCACAGACGGTGGATTTCCTGCTGCAGTACCGCCGCCAGGCCGCGGTCTCCCTCGCGCTGGTGCGCAACACGACCAATTCACCCATCGAGCCGACGAGTGGCTCGGTGCTGTCCTTCGAAGCCACCCACGCCTCGCCGCTGGTCGGGTCCGACTCGCTGATCGCGTATGACAAGGTGGTGGCGGACTGGTCGTGGTACGCGCAGCTGGCGCGCGACTGGGTGGTGGCGTTGCGCTTGCGCGGAGGCGAGGTCCGGCCGACGTCCGCCTTCGTCGCCGGCACCTCCATCCGGTTCGTTCCACCGGAGGAGCGGTTCTACGCCGGTGGGCCTTCGTCAGTTCGGGGGTTCGGCCGAAACGAAATGGGGCCGCTGGTCTATGTCGCGGACAGCATGGTGCTGGACCGTGCGAGCGGCGACAGCGTCCCCGTCAATGTGAGAACCTCCCCGATCGGCAGCTACGGCATCGCGCTCGCCAATATCGAGCTGCGCATGCCCTCGCCGGTGTGGCCGAGTCGGCTGAGGTTCGCGGCGTTCGTGGACGCCGGGGAGCTGTGGGACCAGCCGGCGGGCGTGCTCCTGCCGGGCGGGCTCAAAGTCACGCCGGGAGTCGGGCTGCGGGTCGGCACGCCACTCGGTCCCCTGCGCCTCGACGTTGCGTACAACGACTACCCGCGTCAGAACGGCCCCTTGTACCTGGTGAGCCAGACGCCGGGCGGTGGGCTGCAGCTCAAGCTGGAGCAGGCCAACTACCCGGGCCCGCCGCGCGGCGGGGGGTTCTTCCAGCGGCTGCAGGTCCAGTTCAGCGTCGGCGAGGCGTACTAGTGATGCGCCGCGCGTTACTCGTGACCGGTGGGCTGATCGTGGGGCTCGGGGCGGTGGTGCTTGCCGCGGCGGCGGTCCTTGCCTCAGGACCTGGTCACGCCCTGGCGCGCCGCTTTGCCGTGGCCGCCCTGGAGCGGGTGGTGGATGGCCGGGTGCGGATCGGCTCCGTCGGCGGCCCCCTGTGGAGAGCGGTCGAGCTCAAGGATGTGGCGTTGTCGATGCCGGACGGTCGGCCGGTGGTCCGCATCCAGCGCCTCGAGGTGCACTACGCCCTCACGGACCTGGTGCGGCGGCGCTTCGTGGCGTCGCGCGTTGAACTCGACTTACCTACGGTGGTGCTGGAGGAAGGCGCCGACGGCCACCTCAACATCGAGCACCTCTTTCGGCTCCTGGCGCCGCGGCGCGGGCCGGCGGGCGCACGACCCCTGGTGGACTTGCACGACGTGCAGCTGTCGCACGGCGCCTTCGTGCTGCGGGAACCTACCGACAGCGGGACGGTGCGCGAGCGTCGGTTCCTCGCTGTCGGGTTCGATCTGGCGCGCCTGCGGGTGTCGCATCCCGACTCCGTCGGCATCGTAGCCGACATCCATCGTCTGGCGGTCTCGATCTCAGATCCGGCGATCCGGGTCACCGACGCGTCGGGTCACGTCGCGATCGAGGGTGACTCGGTGTGGTTCGATCTGACGCGTCTGACATTGCCGGGTACGGCGGGCATCGTGCACGGCGTCGCACGCTGGGGGAAGGGCGTCGTCGGTGGCCGGGCCAGGCTGGATCTGGCGGCCAATCTGCGGCGGGCGAGCTTCGCGGACTTCCACTGGGCCGTGGCGGGGTTGCCCCGGTCCGGCGGCGGGCGCCTCGAGCTGCGTGCGCGTCTCATGGCCGACGGTGGCAGCGCGTGGCGGTTCCGCGGCGCCGACCTGCGCGCGGGCCGGAGCTGGGTACGCGGCTCAGGTGACATCATCCTCGCGCCGCGCCGCGCGGCGAGGATTCCGAAGCTCGATCTGGACGCCGCGCCGCTCGACCTGGCGCTGCTGGTGCCGTTCCTTGGCAAGCTGCCTGTCGCGGGGCTGGTGAGCGGCCGGCTGACGGCAGCGGGCACGCTGGACAGCTTGATGGTCGATGCCGATCTCGCGTTCACCGACGAGCGGGTTCCCGGCGGCCCACGCAATGAAGTCAAGGGTGCCGGTGTGGTCTCGCTCGGCGGCCGGGACGGGTTCGTGTTCCACCACTTCGGGGTTGCCCAGGCGGATCTGGCGCTCGCGACCATCGAGACGATGGCTCCCTCGGTCACACTCAAGGGCCGACTGGGAATGGTCGGCGACCTCGACGGACCCTGGAAGGCGGCGACCTTCGGTGGCACGCTGGCTCATACCGACGGTCCAGGCGCTGCCTCGAGGCTGCACGGAACGCTGCGCCTGACCCTCGCGGACACCGTGCACATCGATGCGGATATGATGGCGGATTCCGTCTCGCTGGACGACGTGGCGAGGTCCTATCCGGCCGTCAGGCTGGTGGGGATGGTGGCCGGGCCGGTACGTCTCTCGGGTCCGGTCACGTCGCTCGCCGTCGTCGCCGCGCTCACCGGGCCCGGCGGCGGCGTGCGCATCGATGGGGGAATCGCGGCGCGCGACTCCGCCGTGCGGATCCGGGCGAGCGGAACGCTCGACAGCGTGGACCTGGCGCGGCGCGTGCCCGGGACGCCGCAGACCAAGCTCACCGGCACGTGGCAGGCGGACGTCACCGTACCGACTGCGGACACGACGTCCTCCGCGACGGGCTCACTCACGCTGGTGCTGGACAGCAGCCAGGTGTCGGGAGAGGTCCTGGACCACGCCGGCGTGCGGCTCGTGCTGACGGCCGAGCGGCTGGTGGTCGACACGGTGTACGCGGAGCAGCCGGGCGTCAGCCTGGTTGTGTCGGGCGCCCTGGGGCGGCCCGGGCAGCCCGCCGGGCAGCTCCGCTTCGCGTTGCACGCCGACACGCTGAGCAATCTCGCGTCGCTGGTCGCATGGGCGCGCCGAGCGGTGGGGGACACGACCCGGATTGAGCTGAGCGGGGCCGGTCGCATCAGCGGCCAGGTGGTGGGCACCATGTCGGCGTGGGTGGTGCAGGGAGACGTGGCGGCGGACAGCATCGCGTACGGATCGGTGGCGGCGGTTGCGGCGCGGGTGAACGGCTCGCTGGAGCGTACCGAGCGCGGCTACGTCTTGGGGTTGCGGGCGACGGCCGACTCGCTGGCGATCGCTCGCATGCGGTATGACGGCGTCGCCGTGACGGCGACAGGGCCGCTTGACTCGCTGCGGCTGCAGCTGGGCGGCGCGTTCGGCCACGGCTCCTCCTTCCAGGTGGACATGGCGCTCCGCGTGGACTCGTCCGGCTGGATGGCGCGCGTCGCCACGGGAAGGCTGACCCTACCTGCCCGGGTGTGGGCGCTTGCGCAGGAGACCCGGATCGCGGCGACCAGGGATGGCATCGCGATCGATTCGCTGGAGCTTGCTTCGCAGAACGGGGGCCGGGTCCGCGTGAGCGGCAGTCTCCCGCACGCGGCAGGCGGCGAGCTGTCGCTGACGGCAGACAGCGTTGCGCTTTCCGATCTGTACGCGCTGGCCGAGTTGGATACCACCGGCATCGGCGGCACACTGAGCGCGAAGCTGCACCTCACCGGCACCGCGGCCAGCCCCCGGATCGAGGCCGCCGCGACGGTAACCGGGGGACGGTTCGGCGATTTCCGGGCGCCGCTGGTCGAAGGGTCAGCGGTGTATCGGGACCGGCGGCTCACTTTCCAAGGCAGCTTGGGGAGCGGCAGCGAGCGGGTGGCGACCGCGTCCGGCTCACTGCCGCTCGACCTCGCGCTCGAGGCGGTGGCGCATCGACAGCTGCCGGATTCGCTGCGCATCCGGGTGCAGGCAGACTCCGCCGATCTGGCGATCATCGATGCGTTGACGCCGCTGGTGCGCGGCGTGAGCGGCCGCCTCGTGGCGGACCTCACGGTGAGGGGAACATGGGACCGGCCCGAGCTTTCCGGCAGCGCCCGCATCAGCGGAGGAGCGGTGAGCATTCCGTCGCTCGGGGCCCGGTACAGCGGGATCGAAGCGCGGCTGGCGCTCTCCGGCGACCGGCTCCAGGTCGAAGAGGCGCATCTGAAGGGCGGCTCCGGGACGCTGGAGGTTGACGGGGAAGTGCGTTTCCCCGCGCTCACCCGCCCGGTGCTGGATCTCAAGGTGCAGGCGCGGACATTCGCCGCCTTCAGCCAGCGCGACTTCGCGGGCCTGACGGCCAGCGGCGACCTCGATCTCACGGGGCCGCTGGTGGGCGCGACGTTGACCGGCAAGCTGGTCGTGGATGCGGGGTTCCTCGCCTTCGCCGACCTGGTGAACAAGCGCGTCGTCAATCTCGATGACCCGGAGTTCCGCGCGATCGTGGATTCGGCTCTCTCGCAGGCCTCGGATCTCGGACCGAGCGCCCAGAACGTCTTTCTCGACAGTCTGAGGATCCGGAACCTGACGGTTGCGATGGGACCTGACGTCTGGCTGCGGTCGCACGAAGCCAATATCCAGCTCGCAGGCGATTTCATCGTGACCAAGGACGTCGAGGCCGGCGCGAGTCGCTACCGGCTTGATGGGACGCTGCGGGCGGTGCGGGGTACCTACCGGCTGGCGGTCGGCCCCACCTCGAAGGAGTTCCGGGTCACTCTGGGGACGGTGCGGTTCTTCGGAACACCGGACTTGAACCCTGACCTGGACATCGTGGCGGAGCACTCGGTGCAGGCGATCAATGGGGGAGACCTCGTCGTCCGCGTGGTGATCGGCGGCACGCTGCTGGTACCGAAGCTGTCGCTGGAGAGCGACCAACGGCCCCCGCTGTCGGAGTCCGAAATTGTCTCCTATCTGCTCTTCGGCCGGCCCTCGTTCGACCAGGCGTCGGGTGCCGGGGCGACGGTGGGCACGAGCGAGCAGGCGATCTTCCAGGCCGCGATGTCGGGGCTGGCGGGCGTCGTGTCCGGAGAACTGGAGCAGACGCTGGTGGCGAATCTCGGCATACCGGTGGACTACATTGCCATCCGGCCCGGCGCCGGAACGGTGGGAGACATCTTCAGCAGCACGCGCGTCGAGGCGGGGTCGCAGGTGGGGAAGCGCACGTTCATCGCCCTGAACGCGGGACTGTGCCAGGTGGCGAGGGGATTGTCGTCGCAGACCTTGGGCGCCAGCGCGGAGTATCGCTTCACCGGTCACTGGTCGGTGGAGGCGAGCATCGAGCCGACGGCGCAGGAGTGTCGCCCGGCGGGTTTCCAGATTGCTCCGCCGGCGCCGTACCAGTTCGGGTTCGACCTGTTCTGGCAGTTGGGCGCACCGTGACGGAAGCGTTGATCGTCACCAATCCGTCGGCTGCGAGGGCGGGCGGCAAGGGGCTGGCCGCGGCGCGGCGCCGGCTCGAGGCCCGCGGATTCCGCGTCACGGTCGAAACCACGGGTGCGGCCGGCGACGGCGAGCGGCTGGCGCGCGCGGCGGCGGCGGGTGGCGTGGGGATCGTGATCGCGCACGGGGGCGATGGCACGGTCATGGATGTCGCCGCGGGGCTCGTCGGGAGCACGGTGCCGCTAGGCCTCCTCCCGGGTGGGACCGGCAACGTGCTCGCCGGAAACCTGGGCATCGGCCGCTCCCTCGTGGTGGCTGCCGACACCATCGCGGCGGGGATCACCCGCACGATCGACGTCGGGCGCCTCACCACCGCCGCCGGGTCCCGGTACTTCGCCGTCAACTGTGCCGCCGGCTTTGCCGCCGACTTGATGGCCGGGACCGAGCAGCACCACAAGCGTCGCTACGGGGTTGCCGCGTACGTGGCGCGGGCCATCGTGATGGTAGCCAACTTGGTGCGCGCGGGGATTCGGGTCGAGGTCGACGGGACGATGCACGAGGGGTACGGCACCACGGTGATCGTGGCGAATTGCGGGCACATCCTGCCGGGAGTGCTTCCCCTGGCCGGCGGCATCGTCCCTGACGACGGGGTGTTCGATGTGGCGGTCCTCGATGCGGCGTCGTACGCCAGCGCGCTGCGCCTGCTGTGGCGCCTGTTCCAGCGGCGTCCCGACGCGGACTCCGGCATCACGTTCTACCGGGGCCGCACGGTGCGCGTGAGCTGCGAACCCGTCCTGCCGGTGGAGGCCGATGGCGAGGCCCTGGGTGTGACACCGATGGCCGTCGAGCTGATTCCGCGTGCCCTGACCGTGCTCGTCCCGCCTCGCCCGATCCACCGATGGCCGCTAGCTTCGCCGCGATGACGACGCCACTGGTGGGCCGGCGCGTGCTGGTCGTGGACGACGAGCGGGCCATCGCGGCCGCCGTCGTCCGGCGGCTCGAACGCGACGGCGCGGTCTGCGTCGCGGCGTACTCCGGCACGGAGGGCATCGAGCGCCTGGCGGACGAGCCGTTCGACCTAGTGGTCACCGACATCGAGATGCCGGGCAAGTCCGGGCTCGATCTCATCGCGTGCGCGCGTGAGCTTCCCGAGGCCCCGGCGGTCATCGTGATGGCGCCGGTCAGCGACGCTGCCGTCGTGGTCGACGCGCTGGCTCGGGGAGCGGACGGCTACGTGCTGAAGCCGTTCGACCCCGAGCAACTGGCACACGAGGTGTCGGTGGCGGCGGAGCTCCGGGCCCTGCGGGCGATCGTCGCGTCCGGCACGGCGGTCGCCGCCGGGCCGACGCTCGCCGTGCTGGGTGAGATGGTCAACGCCCACGAGCGCGCCGACCCCTTCCGCGCCGGCTTCTCGGCGCGCACGGCCCGGCTGGCTGGCGCCATCGGCCAGACGCTCGGCCTGGATGGGGAGCGACTGGTGCTGGCCGCCCGCGTGCACGACCTCGGGATGCTCGCCGTGCCGTCGACGGAGTTGCACTCGCAAGACGCGATGGCGCGGCCCGCCCAGCACCTGATTCGCGTGCATCCCACGCTGGGCGCGCGGTGGATCGAGCGGCTCGGCGCGGACCGGACGGTGGTAGCGGCGGTGGCCGCGCACCAGGAACGGTTCGATGGAAACGGGTACCCGGGAGGGCTTGCGGGGGACGACATTCCGCCGCTGGCGCGCGCACTGGGCACCGCGGCCGCGATTGCGGCGATGTGCGCGCCGCGGCCGTGGCGGGTGCGCCGCGAGCCCGCGTCGGTCCTGGACGAGCTGCGGGCCGGGCGCGACACGCAGTTCGGCGCCGCCGAGGTGGACGCCGCGCTCGATGTGCTGCGTCGCGCCCCCTCCCTCCTCGCCTGAGCGCGCGATGTCCGACTCCATCCTGATCGTGGACGACGATGCCGACGTGCTGCGGGCGGTCGGCGACTACTTCGAGAAGCTCGGCTACGAGGTGTTTCGTGAGGCGAGCGGCGAAGCGGCCGTCGAGTCGTTCCCCCGCCAGCAACCCGACGTCGTCATCCTCGATCTCCGCCTGCCCGGCATGGACGGGTTGCAGGTGCTCGAGGAGCTGCGCCGCCACGACGCGGCGGTGCTGCTCCTGACCGGACACGGCGACATCGCCACCGCGGTGCGCGCCATGCAGCTCGGAGCAGAGAACTTCCTGACCAAGCCGGTGGACATGCCGCTGCTGGCCGCGGCGGCGGCCCGGGCCCTTGAGAAAGTGCACCTGCGCCGCCACAACGCCCTGCTGGTGGCGCAGCTGGCGCCGGCGGGTGGCGAAGACGTGCTCGGCGTGTCGAAGCCGATGCGGGATCTCGCGCGCCAGCTGGTGCTGCTGGCCGAATCCGACCGCACCACCGTGCTGCTGACCGGGGAGTCCGGCTCCGGCAAGGGCTGGGTGGCGCGGCTGCTGCACCGGCTCTCGGGCCGGCGCGAGGCGCCGTTCGTCGACGTGAATTGTGCGGGCCTCTCCGCCACGTTCCTCGACTCCGAGCTGTTCGGCCACGAGAAGGGCGCATTCACCGACGCCAAGGAGCGTAAGCAGGGGTTGTTCGAGATGGCGGACGGCGGCTCCCTGTTCCTGGACGAGATCGCGGAACTGGCTCCCGAGCTGCAGCCCAAGGTGCTCAAGGCGCTCGAGGACAAGAGCTTCCGGCGGCTGGGCGGGACGCGGGAGATCCAGGTGGATGTGCGGCTCATCGCAGCGACCAACCATGACATCGGCGACGCGGTGCGGCACGGCCGGTTCCGGGAGGACCTCTATTACCGGCTCAACGTCATCCCGCTGCACCTGCCGCCCTTGCGGGAGCGGGCCCGCGAGGACCGGCTCGCACTGCTGCGCCGGCTGTTCGCGGAGCTGAGGACCGAGTTGCCGGAGGGGCCGGCCGAGTTCTCGTCGGAGGCACTGGAGCGGCTGCTGGCGTATCCGTGGCCGGGCAACATCCGTGAGATGCGGAACGTGCTGGAGCGCGCACTGATCGTGGGCCGTGGCGCCGAACGCCTTGGCCCGGAGCACCTGCCGGGAGAGGTGGGGCGCCGATCGTCGGCGCCGGTGGCGCACCAGGCGGTCTCGCTCGAAGAGGTGGAGCGCCGCCACATCGAAGGGACGCTGCGCCGGCACGGAGGGAATCGCACCCGTGCCGCCGAGGAGTTGGGGATTTCACGCGCCACGCTCATCAACAAGATCAAGGTCTACGCCCTCGACGTCTGAGGCGGCCCTTGGGGAGGCGTCATGGCTCCGGAAGTCGACATGATGGTGTGTCGCTCGTGCGGCAACCCGGAACGGGCGTCGGAGGGATCGCCGTGCGACGACTGCGGGACCTTCGTCTGCCTGATCTGCGGGTTTCGCGGCATCACGCTGTGCAAGGCGTGCCGCGCGAAGCGGGGGCTGCCGGAGCCCGCGAATCTGCCGCCGCCGGCGCCCCGGCAACCGTCTTAGGGCGTGCCCGCCACCTCGAGCACGAGGGCGGTGAAGACCCTCGGATCGAGCATCAGGCTGACCAGGGCCCGGAGGTTTGCGATCGCCTCGCGCGGCTCGAGCGTGGTTCCGTCGGCGCTCGCCACAGCCAGGTCGTCGTACACGCTTGCCGCGGCTATGATGCGCGAGCCGATGGGGATCTCCTCCCCCCGGCGCCCTTCCGGCACGCCCTTCCCGTCGAACCGCTCGTGCTGATAGCGGACGATTTCCGCCAGGCCCTTGAGGTGCGCCAGGGGCTGGAGCAGACGGAGCGCGAGTTCCGGGTCGTCCCGCAGGGTCGCGATCTCGTCGCTTTGGGGGGCCCCCAGCTCCAGCCCCGGCTCCCGGAGCGCGAGCTTCCCGATGTCGTGCAACCGGCCGGCCGCGCGCATGACCTCGACCTCGTCGTCGGCCAGGCCGAGGCGGGAGGCGATGCGGCCGCTCAGGTCGGCCACCCGTAGCGAGTGACCGCGCAGGACCGGGTCCTTGGCCTCGAGCGCATCGACCAGGGCGGCGAGGACGTTGACCGACAGCCGGCTGAGTTGGCGCGACTGCGTCTCGAGTTCCTTGGTCCGCGCCGCCACCTCGTGGGCCAGCCACTCCTCCAGCCCGCGCCGCTCGATCTCGAGGTCCCGCCGGTGCAGCGCCGACTGGAGCGAGTGCTTCAGCTCCTCGAGGTCCACCGGCTTGATGAGGTAGTCGGCGGCGCCCAGCTTGAGGCAGGAGATCGCGGCCGTCGGCTCGTCCACCCCGGTGAGCATGATGACGGCGAGGTCCCGGTCGGCGGCCAGCGCCTTGGGGAGCAGCTCGATGCCGGACATGCCCGACATCCTGATGTCGCACAGCATCGCCGCCAGGCGGTGGGTCGCGAGCAGCTCGAGCGCCTGTTCGGCGTTGTCCGCCTGCAGCACCTGGTTGCCGAGTCGCTCGAGGAACGTGGACAAGGCGGACCGCAGGTCGCGGTCGTCCTCCACGAGCAGCACGCGGGTCTTGGTCCCCGGGGCGGTCACGCCGCGAAGCTACGGCGGGCCGGCAGGAGCGGCAAGACAGAGAGGATCGGGAGGCGGTGCCGGCCTCCGCTTGACGCTGCCTCGCGCGGCGGGCTAGCCTTCGCCGGCGAAGCCATGTCCCCTTCGATCACGGACGTTCCCGGCATCCTCGTCGGCCATGCGACGGACGCACCCGGCGCGACCGGTTGCACGGTGGTGCTGGCGCCGAGCAGCGGCATGCCGTGCACGGCGTTCGTGCGCGGGCGCGCGACCGGCTCCCGCGAGCTCGACGCGTGCCGTCCGGAATCGCTGGCGGGGCGGGTGGACGCCGTCGTGCTCGCCGGTGGCTCGGCCTACGGCCTCGCTGCGGCGGATGGGGTCATGCGGTGGATGGAAGCGCGAGGCCGCGGCTTCCGGGTCGGCAGTGGTGTCGTGCCGATCGTACCGGCCGCCGTGGTGTTCGATCTGCTGCCGCTCGGCCGCTTCGACGCCCGGCCGGCGGCGGAGATGGGTGCGGCGTGCTGCGACGCCGCCGGCCGGGAAGTCGCGGAGGGATCGGTGGGCGCGGGGACCGGCGCCACGGTAGGCAAGGCGCTCGGCGTCGAGTGGGCGATGAAGGGCGGCGTCGGGACCTGGTCGGAGCGCGGCGGCGACGTGATCGTCGGCGCGCTCGCCGTGGTGAACGCGTTCGGCGACGTGCTCGATGCGTCGGGCCGCATCCTGGCGGGGGCGCGCCGCGAGCGCGGCGGCTTCGCCGGCTCGGCGGAATACCTCGCCGGCGGGGGAGTGCCGGGCGGTGTGCTGCGCGCGGCGCACCACACGACCCTGGTGGTCCTGGCGACGAACGCGGCGCTCGACCGTCTCGCGCTGGCCGGCGTGGCGCGCGCGGGCGCGGACGCACTCGCGCGGCGCGTCGTGCCGTCGGGCACCGCAGTGGACGGCGACATCGTCTTCGCCGGCTCGGCCGGGGCGGTTGCTGCCTCGGCCTTCCAGGTCGAGCAGCTCGCCAGGGCGGCGACGGAGATGGCGGTGGAGCGGGGTGTGCGGCTGGCGCGGGGACGGGACGGGGTTCCGGGGTTGGCGGACTGAACCGAGTGCTTACTGCGTTCCTGCGTCGCCTTCTCGCCTGAACTTCGCCAGCGCCACCCCGATCCGGTCCTGCACCCTCCGCGCCCGCTTGATCCGGGGCGGGTCGTTCACGATGATCGAGAACGCCAGCTCTTCGCCTCCCGCGGCCGACACGTAGCCAGCCAGGGCGGAGGCGTCGCTCAGGGTGCCCGTCTTGGCACGGAGCTTCCCCTCGGCTGCGGTTCCCACCATGCGCCCCTGCAGCCCATCACCCACGGCCGGCAGCGACTGGAAGAAGACGTCCCCCTCCGGGGCGCGGCGCTCGTAGGCAAGGAGCTGGACCAGGGCACGCGGCGTTGCGGCGTCCAGCACCGACAGCCCGGAGCCGTCGCTGACCTGCACGCTGGCGGGCGCGATGCCGACCTCGGCCGCGAGGAAGCTCGCGACTGCGCTCGCCCCGCTCGCAAAGCTGCCGGGACCGCCCACCGCGCGGCCGATCGCCCGGAACACCAGTTCCGCCGAGAGGTTGTCGCTGCGGTGGTTGATGGTCGTCACCAGATCGCCGAGGCTCGGCGAGTTGCGCACCGCGATCGCGCCGTCGAACGGCGCGCCGACGCGGTCGCGAGCCCAGGTGAGCAGCACACGGGCCCGCCCGGATGCATCGTCGGTCACGCTCCGCGTCGTGCCCAGCACGGTGACACCGCGCGCAGCCAGCAACTGGCGCAGCAGCCCGGCCGCGAACTCCGCCGGCTGCTGGACCACGACTTCCGTGATCCACCGCTTGCGGCGCGGCGAGATGGTGCCACTCAGGGCCACGACGCCGTGGGGCGGGCCGCGCTCGACCCTGATCCGGGTGCGGCTGCGCGCGCGGCCGGTGATGACCACACTGCTCACGGTGTAGTAGTCGTTCGGAGGATCGATGATTATCCGGGCGGGCGCTCCCCGCTTCGGGCCCGGCTCCACGGTGATCCGAATGAGATTCGCCGCCGCGCCGAGCGCGGACGGAGGCGCAGCGAACGGCTCGTCGAGGTTGTCGAGCGACCACCCCGGCCCAGCCAGTTCGCCGCCCAGGAACGACGCGTCGCCGACTAGGTCCCCACGGACGCTCCGGATCCCGGCCAGCACGACGCTGTCGGCGAACGGGGCGAGGCTCGCGGTATCCAGCGCGAACGTCGGGTCGCCGCTGCCGTAGAGCACCAGGTTGCCGTCGAGCGTGGAGTCACGGACCGGGCCGTCGGCGAACAGGACGGTGACGAATCGGAAGTCCGCGCCGAGGTAGTGGAGCGCGGCCGCGGTGGTGAAGAGCTTCGCATTCGAAGCAGGGAGAAAGCGGCGGTCGGCGTGGTACGAGAAGAGCGTGTCGCCGCGCGTGAGGCTCACCACGAGCGCACCCCAGGTGGCGTACCGCCACGTGCGGCCCTGGAAGAGCGGCGCGATGGCCCGCGCCAGAGGACCGTCGGGGCGGTCCTGGGCGCGGAGCGGTGGCGAGGCCGCCGCCGCGGCGGCAGACAGGCAGAGTGCGATGTAGCGAAGCTGCACGCCGCACCATAAGGGGCAGGCGAGGCCGCGGTCAACCAGCCGGGCGCGCGCGCTCGTCGGTTGTCGGTGTTTCTGGCTCGTTCCGGCCGGTCCGTCGCCACGCTGGCGTCACCGTGCGGGCAATTCTGGCGCTCGTGTCCTATCTTCGATCAGGATCCGGATCCGGAGCGGAGCGCACGCATGCCTTCGATCGCCGACACCGCGCGATTCAGCCGCAAGGGAAGCGTCATCGAGACCAATCTCGAGGCCGAGCTGGTGCTGCTCGACCCGGAGACCCGACAGATGTACAGCCTCAACCCGGTGGGTCGAGCGATCTGGCGCGCACTGCCCGAGCACACGGTGGCGGCCCTCGCCTCCGCGATCACCCGTGCCTTCGAGGTCGAGTACGACCGCGCGCTCAGCGACGTGCGCTACATCCTCGGCGATCTGCTCGAACTCGGCTTGATCGTGCCCGCTGGCGATGCACGCTGACCACAGCGCCGTCTCCTTCTCGATCCTCGGCCGCCCATTCACCGCGCGCGGTGCGTCCCGGCCTCTGATCGAGTGGCTGCGCGCGTTCTGGGAGTACCCGGACGTTGGCGCGCCGCCGCATCCGTATGCCATCGAGCTCGAGGCAGTAACCTCGCCGCCGCCGGGCGCACGACACCAATGGACGGGCCAGGACATCGTCGTTCCCGGCCGTACCCTCCGCTTCCGCTACGCCGGGCGATTCTGGGAGACGGGCGACGCCGACGCGGGGCTCCGACTGGAGTTGCGCGATGGCGCCTCGCGGATCGAGCTGTGGGGGTGCGACGGAGGCGCCGACGTCGCTGCGCTCTATCATGGTCTGTACGTCGCACTGAGCGAGGCGCTCCGCGCCAGCGGCCTGGTGCCGCTGCACGCGGCAGTGGCGGCAGCGGGCGCTGAGACAATTGCCTGGCTCGGCGCGAGTGGGATCGGGAAGAGCACTACGCTGCTGTATGCCGCCGGAGCGGGCTGGCGCGCTATCGCCGAGGACTTGTGCTGGCTCGATTCGGGGACGCTGCGCGTGCACGGCTGGGATCGTGGCGTGCGCTGCTGGCCGGAGACGCTGGAGCGGCTCTTCCCTCAACTGAAAGGTGCTCGACCCGCGGCCGACGGGAAGCTGCTCATCCCCTACGACCGGCTGGGCGCCGACCAACCGCGAACCGCCGTTCTCACCCGCCTGGCCCTCCTGAGCCGCGATGCAGCCGGCCCGTCCCGCTGGGAGCCGGCGTCGCCGCGCGAGGTCGTCAAGTGGCTGTGGGAGGCGACGGGAGTTCCGCTCGCCGAGCGGTCGCGCGAGGCGACGGCCGCCGCGGTATCGCGGCTCAGCCGTCTGCCAGTTGCTCGACTCGTGTTGGGAAGCGTTCCGCCGCCGCTGGACTGGGCGGCCGGCATTTGGCCAGGTCAGGGCCGAGGCGGGTAGCGGAAATTGGCTTCGAATTCGGGAAGGCGCTCCCAGCCGCGCAGCTCCCGCAGCAGGACGCCGTCTTCCTCCACCCACGCGTGACCGTGCAGTCCGGCAGTGTCACGTCGCACGCCGCTCACGAACTCCACGGTCCATCCCTGCTGTGTCAGCGCTGCATAGATGGCGAGCGCCCGCGGCAGGCAGCGGCCCTCGGCGGGACCAATCGGCAGCAGCCTGAACGCCCAGTGGATCGCGCGGACGGTACGCCAGCGCGCTCGCACGGTGCTGCGCGCGGAAGGGACCGTATCAGGGGTGAGGCTGGCAAGCACGGCTCGCACGTCGCGCTGGCGCCGCAGGGCACGGCGCACGCGCAAGAGCAGCGGCAACGCCTTCGCGATGTCCCAAGCCAGCGCCGGCGCCCGTGCCACGCGCAGGAGGGGCAGAGGGACGTTCACGAAGCCGCCTTCCCACGCTCCAGTGACCCTCCATCGCAGCGACGCGAGCCGTGACAGGCTCCGGGGGCCGGCGGGGGATAGCGCGGGCTCACACTGCCGGAAGAAGAGGGACAGCGTGCGCGAGCATCCCAGATCCCGCGCGCGCCGGCGCAGGTCCTCGCGCGTCACCACACCCCGTTCCATCAGCCACGCGAAATCGATCGCATCCTGCGGCTTGAGCCCGCGCGCCGCGTCGGCAACGGCGCGCTCGAGGGCGAGGTTCACGACGATCGCGTCCATCGGGTTCGGGACGCGCACGGCCGTTCCCTCCCACTCGCGCAGCTCGGAGCTTGCCCACACCGCCTCCGTGATCCACCGCTGGCGGCGCTTCCACCACCGCGCCGCCGGCACCAGTAGTTGGTGGACGTCCAGCTGAGCGGCGCCGCCCGGGCGGTAGAGGTCGAACAGCGCACCGCCGTCCGCGGCGGCAACCCGGCGCGGATAGAGCCGCTGCTTCCAGCCCAGCCCTTGCGAGAGGCGCAGCGCTTCCGGCCCGTGCTCCGGATGAATCAGGGCGTCGACATCGCCGTGGAAGCGCTCGCCGGGCGCGGGATAGACGAATTCGGCGAGGAAGAACCCCTTGTAGATGAGCGTCTCGATTCCGGCCGCGTGCCACGCGGCGACCAGCGGGATCAACTCGCGCTTGATGTCGTGGTGGCGAGCGAGGGCCGCGAGGTACTCCTGCCGGGAAAACGCCCGCGCCGGGTCGTGGGACCCGGCGCGGGCGGAGGCAGAGGGCGCGGCGTGGGCGTGGCGTGGCGCGGATTCGTCCAAGGCCGACGGAACGTCCGCGCCGGGGCTCACGGGTTCAGCAGCACCGTGACGGTGCCATCAGTCAAGTTCGCCACGGCGATGTCGAGCTTGCCGTCGCCCTTGAACGCTCCCAGGGTGAGCCCGCGCGGGAGCACTCCGACGGCAAACACACTACCGGTAAACGAGATCCCGCTCCCGTTGTTGATCAACACCGTCAGAGAGTCGGATTCCGTATTGGCAACCACCAGATCCAGCAAGCCGTCACCGTTCACGTCTCCGACGGCGATGGCCCACGGGGTCTTCTGGGTCGCGCCGACGCTCACCTCGGTCTCCGCTCCGAACGTCCCGTCACCGTTGCCCAGCCGCACCATGACGTTGTTGTCGCCGGAGTTCGGCACGATCAGGTCCAGCTTGCCGTCCCCGTTCAGGTCCGCCAGGGCCACGGCGCTCGGCGCACTGCCAGGGCTTCCCGTTGGGTAGGGGCTGCCAGCCGCCTGCGTGAATCGGCCGGTTCCGTCGCCCAGCAACACCGTGGCGTCGTTGTCGTCCTGGTTTCCCGTGACGATGTCGAGATTGCCGTCGCCGTTCAAGTCCCCGAGCGCGACCCCATAGACCCCGGCGCCGACCGTGATCGGGCTTCCCGGGGCCTGTGTGAACCCGCCCAACCCATCGCCAAGGAGGACGGTGACGGTGTTGTCTCCGTTATTGGCGATCACCAGGTCGAGCTTCCCGTCGCCGTTGACGTCCCCCGCCTGGATGTCTTGCGGCCCGGAACCGACGCTGTACGTCTTGACTGCGCCGAAACCACCCTTGCCATCGCCCAAGCGAACGCTCACGGTGTTGTCGGTGTTGTTCGCGGTGGCGATGTCGAGATTGCCGTCGCCGTTGAAGTCCGCCACGACCATTCCCCGCGGTCCCTGGCCGACGGCGAACGCGCCACCTGCTGTGAAACCTCCGGCGCCGTTTCCCAGGAACACCGTCACGGTGCCGGGACCTCCGCCGTTGTAGTCCGCGACGAGGAGATCGAGCTTCCCGTCGCCGTTGACGTCACCGGCCTGGATCGGACGCGGAGTCGCGCCCGTGGCAAGAGAGAGCGTGGTGTCGGGCACGAAGGCGGCGCTGGCTGCAGCGGAAGCGACGCGGTACCGGTACACGACCGGCGCGCAAACGCGGGAACCCGATGTCGTGCCCTGGAGCCCCGGAGTCAGAGCGACCTCGAGTACCTCGCCCGGCCGGAAACTGCCTCCCGGAGCGCCGAGTGTCGTGGTGCCGGCGCCGGTGTACGTGCCGCCCAGGAAGGCTCTGCCGCTCTGGAAGCTGTTTACGACGAACGTCGTCGGCGACGCGCCGGCCATGCTCTGGCTGAAGGTCGCGGAGATCGTGGCGTTGGCCGCGAGGAAGGTCGCCGGATTGGCGTAAGGCGAAGGGCTCTCCGAGGCGATCCCGACGGAGTCTCCGAGAAACGCCGTGGGGCTGCTGACCGTACCGGCCGTCCGGACCGTGCACACGAAGGTCGCTGAATCGCCGCTGACGGCCGTCCCAAGGAAGCTCCGCAGCTGCGCGCCGAGCGCGTTGGCCCGCGCGGCGACCGCCGCGGTCGAAGTCGAGTCCGCCTCCTCGAAGCTCTGGGTGACCACGATCTGGGCGTCATCCACCGGCAGGAACATCGCCGAGATAGTGAAAGGATCGGCGGTCGCGGAAGCCTGGAGCGGCACCTTGAACGCGAAGGTGACCAGTCCGTCGAACTGCGACGGACCGGGGCTGCCGGCCAGCGTGCGGCTGCTCGTGCTGCCCGGGTTGCCCACGACGAACCCGTAGGGCTCGATGCTCGTCACGCTTGCCGGGGTCGTCGTCACAGCGATTTCACCCTCGGTGTAAGCCTGCAGCACGTCAGGTGCCCGCGCCGTGAGAGTCGCGGTGCTGCTCAGGTCCGCCCAGCCGGTCGGCAGGACCGAGGTCTCGAGGCCCGGCGTTGCGCTCGTGCCGTCGAACCTCTTCAGCGTCGCGATCGCCGTCCCGCTCAGCGTCGAATCCGTGCTTACCGCCACGAACGTGAGGTTGGTGCGTGCGTCGGCGTAGGCCACACCTGCCTGGGTGGCGTTCCGCACCTGGTAGGTGGCGCTGACATACCGGTACCCGCCGCCCGCCCGCGTGCCCCACGTAAACGAGGCGGTCGAGACCGGAACGATCTGCACCGTGCCGTCGACCGTGCTGCTTGAATCAGGCAGCGTCGAGAGGCGCCCGCCGAGGATGATCCGCGCTCCGCGCGATGGTCCGCCGGTCGTCGCCTGGCCGGCTCCGGCTCCGGCGCCGAGCGCCGCACTGCCCACGCTGCGCACGCTGGCCTTCTGTTGCGGCGTCCCGATGCCGGTGATGGTGATTTCCATCAGACCCGCCGGGACGGTGGCCGGCAGGCGTTGCCCGGGCGCCACGGGCTCCCCCCGGCAGCCGATCAGCAGCAGCGGGAGAAGTGGCAGGGCGCGTCGCAGGACAGATCGCATCAGTGCCTCCACGTGAGCAGGAGCCCGGCGCCGAGTGAGATGCCAGGCGGCCGCTTCATTCTTGATGTTCAGGGGAAGATCGGGATGCTCATCTGCAACGTGAACGCATCCCACGGCCCGAGCCGCTCCAGCACCGGCGGCTCATATGGCGCCCGCGGAGGCGAGGGAGTCCGCCCCGCGTCGCCGGAACTCGGCGCGGGTGGGGACTGCACGTTCAGCGGAGACGTGCCCGGTTGCATGTACGTTCCCTTCGTCGAGCGCCGCGCGGATCAAACGCCACGATTGCGGTGAACCGCATCCTGAAATGTAAGCTCGTAATGTTGACGGACCGCGCCAGAACCGTCAAGCCAGTTCGAGAGGATTTGCGGGTGAGAGTCTACAGCAGTTGGGGGACCTGCCGTTGTGCCCTAAGTCACTTGTGCCCTGCATCACATACCCGGCGAATGCGCGGCATCGCTCAGGACGGCCCGTTGTCTCCGCGCGCTCCTGCAGGCTGGTGCGGCGCATCGCAATCTATGGTGATGCCGCCGGCACGGAGCAGCGGAACCCGGTCGCGGCGAGGTCGGCCCGCGTGAGCCCGGTGCCCGGCTCCCAGCCGCGTCGCGTTGCGTCGGCGATGGAGTCGGGCGTGTTGTAGGCGCCGCCGCGAATGACGTACATCCCCTGGTTCCGCGGCGGCGCGACGCCGCCGGGGTAGGCGGCGGCGGGCGACCGGGTCCATTCCCATACGTTGCCGATCAGGTCCTGGAATCCCAGGGCGGAGTTGCCGCGCGGGAAGCTGCCCACGGGCGCGGGCCCGCCGCGCTTCACCCCCTGCGTGTTCGCCGCTCCAGCGCTCCACGCCAGCCCCCACGGGTAGGGGCGCGCGTCGGCGCCCCGTGCCGCGGCCTCCCATTCCTCTTCGGTGGGAAGCCGTCCCCGCCCCGGGTACTGCCACGCGCAGTAGGCCGTCGCCTCAGCCCACATCACTCCGGTCACCGGCAGCGACGAGTCCGGCTGCACCTTCCACGGCGGCAGCGCCCCCGTCGCGAGCACGAAGCGCCGATAGGCGCCTACGGTCACCTCGGTCCGGTCGAGGAAGAAGGTGGGAAGCGTCACTTGATGCGCTGGTCGCGCCCACGGCGAGCCGTCATCGCGGCCGATGGTGTACGTGCCGGCGGGCACCGGCACCATCCCCGCCGGTACCGTCGAAGCGGCAGGGATGGCGGCGGGAACACCCGTCCGGTGGCTCCGCCACACCCAGAGGCCCGCGGCCGCGGCGACGACCACGACCGCGCCGAGTGCGAGGTTGACCTGCCGCTGCGCCCGCCGCCTTCCGCGGACCAGCTCGACGGTCGAATGGCCGCCGGATACTGGCGTGATGCCCCCCAACGCTCGAACGATCTCGCCCGCCGTCTGGAAGCGCTGGTCGGGGTTCTGCTGCAGGCAGCGGTTGATGACGGCGGCGAGCGCCGGCGGCGCTTCCGGCCGAGCCCGCTCCACCGGTTCCGCGGGCGTGGCCACCCGCTTCATCAGCACTTCGGTCGGCGTCGATCCGCCGAACGGTGGCCGTCCCGCGAGCATCTCGTACCCCACGATGCCCAGCGCATAGAGATCGGCCCGGTGATCCACCGCATCGCCGACGACCTGCTCCGGGCTCATGTAGGTCGGAGTCCCGACCACCATGCCGGAGGCCGTCAGCGAGGAGTTCTCCGCGGTGCGTGCGATTCCGAAATCGGTGACCAGCGCCCGGCCGCTGTCCCGCTCCAGCAGCACGTTGTGCGGCTTGATGTCCCGATGGACTACGCCGCGCCGGTGCGCGAGATCGAGCGCGCTCGCGACTTCGCGCAGAATGCGCGTGGCATCCTCCACGCCGATGCGCCCCTCGCGCTCGAGCCGGTCCGCCAGGCTCTCGCCGTCCACGTACTCCATCGCCAGGTAGAAGATGTCGTTGGCGTTGCCGATGAAGTGCAGCGGCACGATGTGGGGATGGGACAGCTGCGCAACCGTCTCGGCCTCGCGCCGGAACCGCTCCTGCGCCGTCGTCGAGAGCAGCAGGTCGGGCGATAGCACCTTCACGGCGAGCGGCCGCTTCAGGGAAAGATCGCGCACCAGATACACGGCGGCGAAGCCGCCCTGGCCGATCGTGCGTTCCACGGCGTACCCCGCCCCGAGCGCCGACTGCAGTCGGGTGGCGAGTTCGTCGGGGGGCGCCGTCATGGGGCTGAAGTTTGCAGCCGAGAGGCACGGTAAAGCAAAAGGCCCGGGACGAGCCCGGGCCTTTCGGTTATCGCACCGCGGCGCGATGCGTCACTGGCAGTTGCTGACCCGCCGGGTCTTGAGATCCAGTGTGCAGGTCTTGCCGTCGATCAACAGGTTGACGGTCTCGGTGCCGTTGAAGTCCACCTCGACCCGCTTCGTCACGTTGGTGGTCTGCGACTTGGTGGCGCTGGCGAAGGTCGCGTGCACGGCCACGTTGCGGACGATCTTGCCGGAGTCCGGCCACGGGTTGCTGCTCCGCGGCAGCTGCCAGGTGACCGCCTCCACGGAATCGGTCCCCGCCTCGTCGTAGGTTCGCGTGAGGTTGGGGCCGACGAAAGACGTGGTGTCACTGCCGGCGGCGACGCCGTCGTGGGTGCGCGACGTCTCGGTGCCGGCGGTGAAGTTGCGGAATAGCGTGTCGTCGGCCACCCGGTTCAGGTCGCCGGAGAACACGGCGCCGTTCTCCGCGGTGTCGCTGCGGATGTCGAACAGCGACACGTGGGTCACGATCTTGCGCACCGCCGACAGCGGGACGCAGTTCACCGTCGTCCCCGTCGAGTCGAAGCAGGTGCGGCTGCGCACGTAGACGACGCTGTCCGTCCCGGCGGCGCCGAGCTCGCTGGCGGGGGCCCCCGCAACCGGGGACGCGGCGAGGCTCGCAGCGGTCTCATTGCCGGACATGGTCGAAACGTCGACGGCGACCGCATCGCCAGAGCTGCTGGCAATGTCGGTCGTCAGCGTCGTCTGGTCGATGAGCGATGGTGAGGTGCTGTCACTGCAGGCCGAGAGGCCGAGCAGGCCCGCCGCGACGGCCAGGCGCAATACGGCACGGTTCTTCATTGTCGCATTCTCCAGTTGTGAGCGGACGGCGGACGCTACCGAAGGGGGGCGGCAGTGTCATGCTGTGTGGTCAGACGGAGACCCCGATACCCTGTTAACCGGGCCGAAGTTCCGTGTGACGCACGTCACACAGCCTGATGCTCTGTCCGCGCGATGATCTCGTCCTGGAGGGCTCTGCCCAGATCGCAGAAGTAGTCGCTGTACCCCGCGACCCGCACGATCAGGTCGCGGTGCTCGGCGGGGTGCGCCTGCGCGGCGCGCAGCGTTTCGGCGTCCACCACGTTGAACTGGATGTGGTGGCCGCCCAGGCGGAAGTAGGTACGGATCAGTTGACGCAGGCCGCGCCGGCCCGCCTCGTCGGCCAGGAGGGCGGGGGTGAACTTCTGGTTGAGCAGGGTGCCGCCCGTGCGGACCTGATCCATCTTGGCCACCGACCGCAACACTGCGGTGGGGCCCAGCCGGTCGGCGCCCTGCACCGGGGAGACCCCCTCGCTCACCGGCGCTCCCGCCCGCCGTCCGTCGGGGGTCGCCCCGATGACCGAGCCGAAGTACACGTGGACAGTGGTCGGCAACAGGTTGATGTGGTACGTGCCACCCCTGGTGTTGGGCCGCCCGTCAATGGCCGCGAAGTAGGCCTCGAACACGCGGACCATGATCTGGTCCGCCGCGTCGTCGTCATTGCCGTACCGTGGAGTCCGGTTGAGGAGCAGTTGCCGCAGGCGCTCGTGTCCGGCGAAGTCGGCTCCGAGCGCATTCAGCAGCACGTCCATGGAGACCGTCCCGCTGCCGAACACGTGATGGCCGAGGGCGCTCAGGGCGTCGGTCACCGTGCCGATGCCCACACCCTGGATGTAGCTGGTGTTGTAACGGGTGCCGCCGTCGTGGTAGTCCCGGCCGGTGGTGATGCAATCATCGATCAGCGTCGAGAGGAACGGCGCCGGCATGCGCTCGGCGAACAGCCGCTCGACCACATCGTTGCCGCGGGTCTTGATGTCCACGAAATGCCTGAGTTGCCTCTCCCACGCACCGAACAGGTCGTCGAACGACCGGAACGTGCCGGGATCGCCGGTCCGCGGGCCGAGTTGGTGGCCGCTCCGGGGATCCACGCCGTCGTGCAGCACCAGCTCCAGTAGCTTCGGCAGGTTGAAGTAGCCGGTGAGGTTGTAGTTCTCCTTGCCGAAGGCGCCCACCTCCACGCATCCGCTCGATCCGCCGTTGCGCGCGTCCTCGACGCTCTTGCCGTGCCGCAACAGCTCGCGGACGATCAGATCGTGGTTGAAGACCGACGGCTGGCCGAAGCCGGTGGCGATGATGCGCGTGGCGCGCTCGATGAAGGTGTCGGGGCTCTTGGCGCTGACCTGGATGGACGCGCTGGGCTGGAGGAGCCGCATCTCCTCGACGACGTCGAGGACGAGCATCGTCAGCTCGGACACGCCGTTTTCGCCGTCGGGCCGCACGCCGCCGAGATTGATCTGGGCGAAGTCGGTGTAGGTCCCGCTCTCCTCCGCCGTGACGCCGACCTTGGGCGGCGCGGGTTGGTTGTTGAACTTGATCCACAGGCACTGCAGCAGTTCCTCCGCCTGCTCGCGCGTCAGCGAGCCGTCGGCCAGTCCCTGCCGGTAGAAGGGGAGCAGATGCTGGTCGAGGCGCCCGGGGCTGAAGGCGTCCCAGGTGTTGAGCTCGATGGTGACGCCGAGGTGAACGAACCAGTACGCCTGGATTGCCTCCCAGAAATTGCGGGGCGCGTGCGCGGGCACCCGAGTGCAAACCTCCGCGATCCGCAGCAGCTCGGAGCGCCGGCGCGGGTCCGGCTCCGACGCTGCGAGAGAGAGCGCGCGCTCCGCGTGGCGCTGCGCGAACCGGATCAGCGCCTCCGCACCCAGCAGCATGGCCTCGAGTTCGGCCCGCTGCGCTGCGGCCTCGGCGCCGGGCACGTCACGTCTGGCGAGGCTGGCCCGGATGTCGCCGGCGAAGTCGAGCAGCCCCCGCCGGTAGATCTTGTCGTCGAGCACCGTGTGCCCGGGTGCCCGTTGCTCCATGAACTCGGTGAAGACCCCCGCCCCGTACGCAGCTCGCCATTCCGGCGTCATGGCGGCGAACAACTGGTCGCGGATCGAGCGTCCATTCCAGAACGGGATGATCTCGTGCTCGTATTGTGCTCGCGCCTCAGCGCTCACCGCGAACGGGATCTTGTCACGCGTGTCGAGAAGGTCGAGATCCTGGAGCGTATGGCAGCAGAGCTCGGGGTACGTCGGCGTGGCCTTGGGTGCGGGTCCCTTCTCCCCGACGATGAGCTCGCCCGGGCCGAGCCAGATGGTCTGGTGCTCCATCAGGTGGCGGAATACCCTGGCCCGCAGCAGCGGCGCCGGCTCGGCGCGGGGGTGGTCCCGGTAGACCGCGGTCACGAGCTGCGCGCGCTCAATGGAGATCGCGGGCTTGGCGTCGAGGCTCTGGCGTCTTAGACAGGCTACGCGCTCGGTCATCATCGGGTTCAATCCCTGCCGACGGGCAGACCCGCCGCGGCCATTGACGAGGCGATCTCGTCCATCCGCTCGCGGGTCGGCGCGTCGACGTGAGGCAGCCGGTACTTCCGGTCCAGCCGCAGATACTTGCCTACGCCGATTCGATGATACGGGAGCAGGTCCACACGCGCGAGATGCGGGAGTCCGGCGGCGACGTCGCAGATCGCCGCGACGTTCTCCGCGTCGTCGGTGATGCCCGGCACGACTGGCATCCGCAACACGATCTGGTGCCCCAGCTGGGAAAGCCGCCGGAGGTTGGCCAGGATGCGAGTGTTGCCCACTCCGGTATAGCGACGGTGCCGCGCCGGATCGACCAGCTTGAGGTCGTAAAGGAACAGATCCACGTCCTCGCGCAGGCGCTCGAAGCTCGCCCAGGGCGCGTGGCCGCAGGTGTCGAGGGCGGTATGCAAACCACGCTGCTTGGCCGCCCGCAGGACGCCCGCCGCGAAGGGGGCCTGCAGCAGCGGCTCCCCGCCCGAGAGGGTGAGCCCGCCCCCCGATTCTTCGTAGAACGGCCGGTCGCGCTCCACCGCATCGACGACCTGCTCGACGGTCATCGTGCGCCCCGCCACTTCGCGCGCCTCCGCGAAGCACTCGTGCGTGCACGTGCCGCAGGCCTCGCACCTCAAGCGGTCGGTCACTGGCGCTCCATCTACCCACGCGACGGCGCCGTGCGGACAGGCCTCCACGCAGGCCCCGCAACGGATGCAGCGACCCTCGCGCAGAACGACCTCGGGTCCGGGGGCCTGGCTCTCAGGATTGTGGCACCACCAGCACGACAGGGCGCACCCCTTGAGAAAGACGGTGGTCCGGATGCCGGGACCGTCGTGGATGGAGTAGCGTCGGATGTCGAACACGGTGCCGCTGTTCAGAAACCCTCCGGGTCGGCTGCCCACCAGGTGCCGCAAACCGTGGGCCGCGCCCCCGCGGAGCCGCTTCAGCCGACGATTGGCTGGGCGTACGCGAGGGGTTAGGTTCGGTCTCTGATGGCCGCTGCTTCGTCACCTGCCGCACCGGCCGAGGGGCCCCGCGCGGCGACCGCTCCCCGGACCGGGCTCACCGGCACCGACGGCCCGCTCGTCCTGATGACGCTGATCTGGGGCGTCAACTACATCGTCATCAAGGCGGCATTCGAGGTCTTCTCGCCCCTGTCCTTCAACGCCGTCCGCTTCCTGCTCGCGGCGGTCTCGATCGGGGCGTTTGCCTGGGTCTCCGGAGCGCGCCGGCCGCCGGCGCGGCAGTTGCTGCAGCTGAGCCTGCTCGGCGTGCTGGGGAACACCTTGTACCAACTGTGTTACATCGAAGGCATGGCTCGGACGCGCGCGGGGAACGCCGCGCTCATCATGGCCGCCGTCCCGGTCCTCACGGCGGCCAGCAGCCATCTCCTGGGCCACGAACGCCTGCGCCTGCGGGACGTCCTCGGGCTCACCCTCTCCACGACCGGCCTCACCGTCCTGGTCGTCGGCAGCGGGATCGCCGTCGGGCTCGGCGGGTCGCTGGCCGGCGACCTGCTCATGCTCCTCGCCGTGTGCTTCTGGACGGCGTACACCATCCTGGCGAAGCCGCTGGTGGATTCCCTCGGGCCAACCGTGACGACGGCCTGGACGATGGGCCTGGGTGCGATTCCGCTGCTCGTGATCTGTGCACCCGCGGCGCTGGCCCAGCGGTGGAGCGCGGTCACACCCGCCGCGTGGCTCGGCGCCGTCTTTTCGTCGCTCGGCGCGCTGGTGCTGGCCTACCTCATCTGGTACCGCGGCGTCGCGCGGCTGGGTGCGACCCGGACCGCATTCTACTCCAACTTCTCGCCGGTCGTCACGCTGGCCGCGGCGTGGCCACTGCTGGGCGAGGTACCGACCCTGTGGCAGATTCTCGGGGCGGCGGGCATCTTGGGCTCCCTGGCGTTGATCCGCTCATGAAAGCGGTGCTGTTCGACCTGGACGGGACCCTGCTCTGGACCGACGGGGCGGGACGGCGCGCGATTCATCGGGCGCTGCTGGAGGTGCTTGGCATCGACCGTCCTGCCGCAGGTTTCCGCTTCGACGGACGGACCGACCCGGAGATCGTGCGGCTGCTGGCTGCGGCGGCCGGCCGGGAGCACGACCCCGACGTGGTAGCCGCCGTGCTGGGGGCCTACGTGCGGCTGCTGGACGAGGAGCTGAGCCGACCCGGACACAAGACCACGCTTTACCCCGGCGTGCTCGACTTGCTCGCGGCGCTCGAGGGCCGGCACGACTGCGTCGTTGGGCTCCTCACGGGTAACGTGGTCGACGGCGCGCGAATGAAGCTGCGCTCCGCCGGGATCGACATTGCGCGCTTCCGGGTGGGAGCCTACGGCTCCGACCACGGCGAACGCGCGGAGCTGCCCGCCATTGCGCAGCGGCGGGTGCGGGACGTGCTGGGCGTGGAGGTTGCCGGCCAGGATGTCGTCATCATGGGCGATACGCCGGCCGACGTGACCTGCGGCCGGGGGATCGGCGCGCGGGCGATCGCGGTGGCGACCGGATCATTCACCGTACCGGATCTGCTCGCGGTGGGAGCGTACGCGGCATTCGCGGACTTCTCGGACACCGACGCCGTCGTTGCGGCTACGTTCGCGCCATGAGCGAGCAGGAGGTCGAGCTCAAGGCGGTGGTAGACGATCCGGCGGCGCTCGCTGCGCGTCTCGGCTCGCGCGGTGCGATCCGCGCGTTCCGGGGGCGGATGTCCGACCAGCGTTACGACCTCCCGCCCCGTACGCTGGAGTCGCAAGACCAGGTACTGCGCGTACGCACCTTCGAGCCCGCGCCGGGCAGCTCGCGCCGCCTGACCGAAGTCGCGTGGAAGGGCGCGACGCGCCAGGACCGGGGTTACAAGGTGCGGGAGGAGTTGCAGTTCACGGTCGGTGATGCTGCTCCGGTCGATGCGATGCTGGCGCGCCTGGGACTCGTCGTCACCGATGCCATCGATCGGTGCGTGGAGTTCTACGAGCTGGACGGGGCCGTGCTGCGACTCGAGTGGTACCCCCGGATGGACGTGCTGCTCGAGGTCGAAGGCCCGCCGGACGCCATCGAGGCCGCCGTGCTGGCGAGCGGATTGCCACGGGCCGGCTTCACGCCCGATCGCCTGCTCGACTTCGCCGCGCGCTACCAGAAGAGGACGGGGACTCCGCCGGCGCTCAGCGTCGCGGCACTGGGTGGACAGCGGCCGGCCTGGCCGGACTGGGGACTCTAGCCGTGGTGGACGACCTGCGAACGCCTGCTCACGCCGGCGGGACGGGACAGCTATGGGCGTATTGGGCGTAGGTATCGACCTGGTGCCGGCGTCGCGGGTGGACGAACTCCTGTCGCGGCACGGCGAGCGCGCGCTGAAACGGCTCTTCACGGTATCAGAACGCGAGCGCGCCACGGAGTACGCCCATCCTTCGCTCCACCTGGCGGCGCGCATCGCGGCCAAGGAGGCGGCGTACAAGGCGCTTTCCGGGGACGGCCGCGCCACGGGGGTCGGTTGGCAGGATCTCGAGGTGCGACGCTTCGCCGACGGCCGCCCCGGTCTGGTGTTCCACGGCGCCGCCCAGCGGCGCATGGCTGAGCTGGGCGCGACACGCTGCCACCTGTCGCTCACCCATGCCGGCGGCGTCGCCGCCGCGGTGGTCATCCTCGAGTAGCGCCGGTGTGCAGAACCCGCAGGGCAGAGGTGGGCGCAGCCAGGCACGCCGACACCGCACAGCATGCCCCCCCGGAAACACGATAGCCTGCCATCTGGCAGGCTATCATGGACACCGAGGCGACGCCCCCCTCAGGAACTCCATCGCCACCGGCTACAGCTTCACTTCTAGTTGATGGCAATGGCCGTGCCCGCTGTGACCGGTTCCCGCAATACATTGGCCGGAATTGTGTTACGCCCTTCTGCGACGGACGACGGCGACTCAAGTGACCAGGAACTGGCTGTCTAATTACTTGACGCCTGTCAAAAAAGTTGACGGTTCACGGTCCAGCTACGAGCGTCGGATGAGATCCCTCCGTCGCGGGCTGTGCCAGCCGCCGCATCAGCAGCGCGCCCAGAACCATGATGGCGACGCTTACGACTTGAGCGACCGTGACAGCGCCGAAGATGCGGTCGTCCTTGGCCCGGAAGATCTCCGCAACGACGCGCTCCACGCTGGACAGCACGAGGTACAGACCGAACAACCAGCCCGCGGCGTGCCGGTGTTCGCGCTGGCGCCACAGCAGCCAGAAGACGACGAAGCTGAGCGCGATCTCGTAGAGCTGAGTGGGATGCACCGTCAGCACCTGGTCGGGCGAGATACCCGGCGCGATCGTCGCGTGGAACTGGTCGTGGAGGATGCGCGCCGTCGACGGCGGCGAGCCATTAGGGAACGCCACCGCCCAGGGCAGCCGCGAGGGGAGCCCGTAGTCGTCGTTGACCATGAAGCAGCCGACTCTGCCGAGCAGGTAGCCCACGACGAGCGCGGGCGAAACGGCATCGAGCAATACCCGCATCGGGAGCTTCTTGAGCCACATGTAGGCGAGGACCGCCGCGGTGCCGCCGGCGAGGCCGCCGTACCACACCAGGCCACCCCGTGAGAAGGCCGCCCCGATCCGTCCGACGGAGATGGCGAAATACAGCTTGGAGCCGGCGAGACCGCCCACCACGGCGATGACGACGGTGTCCCACGCGATGGCCGGATCCAGCGATCGGCGCTGCAGCTCCCGGCTGTAGATCCAGCCGGCCACCAGAAAGCCCAGCATCATCATGATGCCGTAGCCGGTGACCGTGAAACGGCCTACATGCAGGAGGAGCGGGTAGACAGTCATGTGCGCACCAGGCCAGGAAAGGGAAGCCGTGCTGCCGCATCGACGGGCCGTCCGGCCTCGGCGGCGCGGAACAGCCCGGCGCGGGCGATCATCGCGGCGTTGTCGGTGGAGAGGCGGGGCGACGGTGCGTGCAGCGTGGCGCCCCGGGTGAGGAGCGCGGCGGCCATCGCCTCCCGCAGCGCTCGGTTGCAGGCTACGCCTCCCGAGAGCACCACGCGGTTCCGGCCGCACAGCTCAACGGCGCGCACGGTCTTGGTCACCAGGACCTCGAGGACGGCGTCCTGGAATCCACGCGCCAGGTGAGGCCGGTCGGCGGCCAGGTCGTCCGACGCCTTGACCGCGTGGATCACCGCCGTCTTCAATCCGCTCATCGACAGGTCGAAGTAGTCGGCCTCGCCGGGCTGCTGGCGGGCGTTGAGCATCGGCCGCGGGAACCGGTAGCGCTTCGGATCGCCATTCCGCGCCGCCTGCTCCACGGCGGGACCTCCCGGGTAGCCGAGATCGAGCAGGGTACCAACCTTGTCGAAGGCCTCGCCGACCGCGTCATCCCGCGTCTCACCGAGCAGCCGGTAGTCGCCCCAGCTGGGAACGTCGAGCAGCAGCGAGTGCCCGCCGGACACGATGAGGCCGATGAAGGGCGGCACGGCGGCGGGATCGTCGAGCGCGGTGCCGAACAAGTGCGCCTCGAGGTGGTGCACGCCCACCAGCGGCCGGTCGGCGGCGAGACTCAGGCCTTTCGCGTAGCTCACGCCCACCAGCAGCGCGCCGATCAGGCCGGGGCCCTCGGTGACCGCGATGAGGTCCAGCTCCCCGAGACCGATGCCGGCCTCCTCGAGCGCACGCTCCACGACGGGGCCGATCGCCACGAGATGGGCCCGGGATGCCAGCTCCGGCACGACCCCCCGGTACACGGTGTGGACGTCCTGGGAGAGAATGACGCACGATGCGACGCGCGCGCTGGCCGTGTCGTCCGCGACGACGGCGGCCGACGTCTCGTCGCACGACGTCTCGATGCCGAGGACCTTCACGTCTTCTTGGTCTTGCCGGACAGCGTGACGGAGGCTGGAACGATCCGGAGCACCCCGTGGCCGGTCGTGTCGAGCGGCACCGTCCGCTCGAAGGTGCCGCCGACGTCTCTGAGTTCGAGCGCCTGCGTGGCAATCGAGTCCAGCGCGCCGAGCAGCGAGCGGGCGCCAGTGACGCGCACGGTCATGGGTGCCACAGTCACTGGTCCGTCGAGCGCGTAGCCGGACTGGGGTTCCACGATCGCCCGCACCGCAACCGGAACCATGCGCTGGGCGCGGCGGTCGAGCACCACGTCGATCTCGCGGGGCAACACCTCCTGCACGGTCACCTTCACGTTGCGCGGCAACTCCACGTCGCTGGGCGAGATCGCGAGATGGTGGTGGGTGCCTTCGGCCGACTCGGGGATGTAGGCCCGGATCACCAGCGGGGTGGCGCCCAGCTTGAGGAACTCGCCACGCGATCCCGCGATGAGCGCCTGGACCGGGGGCAGCTGCTGCGCGAGCGCGGCCGTCGGCGCGAGCGAAAGATCGAGTTGGATGTCCTCGAGGTGGGTGGCCGGTTCCTCCAGCGCGACTACCACCCACAGGATGACCGAGAGGGCGAGCGCCGCCAGCTTGAGCGGCCAGTGGCGGACGATCGCCTCCCGGACTGACACGCTAGCCCTGCTGCGCCAAGAGACGGCGCACGAGGTCCTTGTTCACCGTGGCATCCCAGTCGGTGGCGCCGATGACCTTCTTCTCGATCTTGCCCTCGCGGTTGATGATGAAGCTCTCGGGCACGCCGGTGGTCTGGTAGATTTCCTTGATCCGGCCGGACGGGTCGTGGAGAATCCCGAAGGTCAGGCCGAGGTCGCGCGCGTACTGGCGCACCACGTCCGCTCCCCCCTCATCGATGCTGACCGCGAGGATCTTGAGCCCCTGCGGTCCGATCTCCTTCTGCAGCTGTTCCAGCGACGGCATCTCGACCTTGCACGGCTCGCACCACGTGGCCCAGATGTTGAGCAGCACCACCTGGCCCTGGTAGTCCGCGAGCGTCACCCGCCGCCCGGTCGCAAGATCGGTCGCCGCGAACATCGGCGCCGATGAACCGACTTCCACGGGGAAGATCTCGGGCTTGAGCTTCAATCCCAGCGCGAGGCCCGCGCCCAGCACCAGCACCACGACGGCGACCGCGATCCACTGCGCCTTCATTGCTTGACCGTCCTTCCGCCCGCCCCGCCTTCCGCCAGGCGCCGCAGTTCCCGTACCTCGGCGGCGGCGTCGGCCACGGTGAAGATCGCCTTGCCCGCGACGAACGTGTCGGCCCCGGCGGCCGCCAGCAGGTGAATCGTCTCGCGCGCGACGCCGCCGTCCACTTCAAGGCAGGCGCGGCTCTCGCGCTGCCCGAGGAGTGCGCGCGCCCGGCGCACCTTGTCGATGGCCGGCTTCCAGAACGGCTGGCCGCCGAAGCCCGGATTGACCGTCATCACGAGCAGCAGGTCCAGCTCGTCCACGATCTCCTCGATCGCCGTCAGGGGCGTGGCCGGGTTGAGCGCGACGCCGGGGCGCATCCCGTGCCGGCGGATCTCGGCGAGGTGCCGCTCGAGATGATCGGTGGCCTCGGCATGGATGGTGAGGAAGGTGGCACCGGCCTCGGCGAACGGCTCGATGTAGGCCTCCGGGTGCTCCACCATCAGGTGGCAATCGAGCGGCGCATCGGTGAACCGCCGGAGCGCCGCCACGACGGGCGCGCCCCAGGTCAGGTTCGGAACGAAGTGCCCGTCCATCACGTCGACGTGTATCTGATCGGCGCCGCCGGCGAGCACGCGCTCGACCTCGTCCCTGAGATGGGCGAGATCGGCGCTGAGGATACTCGGGGCGATGCGGACGGTCACTTGGGTCCTTTCGCGAGGTGGAGTCGCACGCTGCTGCCGGCCGTGACGCTGTCGCCTGCGGCGGGGTCGGTTGCGGCGGCGATCCCGTCCGGCAGGGTGCCGGGGACGGTGTCTACGCTTCCCACGGTGAGCCCGGCGGCCCACAGCAGGTGTTGCGCCAGCTCCGGATCGAGCCCGTGCACGTCGGGTACCACGCGCCGCGGTGTTCCCTCGCTCACCGTCAGCGCAACCGCGGAGCCGCGCGGCGCCGCCACGCCCGGCGAGGGATCCTGCCACGTCACCAGTCCCGCCGCGTAGGTCGGGTGCGGCGTCGAGTCGGCGATTTCCATCTGGAAGCCCTCGGCCTGCAGCACCCGCTGGGCTTCGTCCAGCGCCGCGCCGATCACCCGCGGCACGCGCCGCTCGTTCGGCAACAGCGGAGCCGGGAAAATCAGCAGCGCGGCCACAAGATAGCCGGCAATGGCGGTGAGGGCGACACCGCCCAGGAGCACGGCCGCACGCCGCAGCCGCCCCGGCGGGCGGTGGCCCTCCGGACTCGGCGCGGCCTCGTTCCTGGCCACGCGCCACGCGCCACCGAACAGTGGCCTTACGGGAGCATCCCGGTGGTGGGGCTCGATGGAATGGCCACTTCCCGCCGCGCCATCCGTCCGGCCAGGTACGCGGCGCGGCCCGCCTCGGTCGCCAGGCGCATCGCGTGCGCCATCGCCACCGGATCGCGGGCTTCAGCCAGGGCCGTATTCATCAGCAGTCCGTCCACGCCCTGCTCCATCGTGACGCACGCGTCCGAGGCGGTGCCCACGCCCGCATCCACGATCACCGGGACCGTGAGCCGCGACTTGATCGTGCGAATCGTGTACGGGTTGAGGAGGCCGAGCCCCGAGCCGATCGGCGAGGCGAGCGGCATCACGGCGGCGCAGCCCGCGTCCTCGAGCTTGAGCGCGGTCACGAGGTCGTCGTTGGTGTATGCCATCACCGTGAATCCCTCTTTCACCAGCGCCCGCGCGGCCTCGAGCAACCCCGCCACGTCCGGCAGCAACGTCTTCTGGTCGCCGATCACTTCCAGCTTGATGAACTCGTTGAAGCCCGCCTCGCGCGCCAGCCGCGCGTACCGCATCGCGTCCTCGGCCGAATAGCACCCGGCCGTGTTGGCGAGCAGGAAGAAGCGCGCGGGATCGAGGTGGAAGAGGATCCCCTCCTCCTTGGTCCGGTCGAGGCTGATGCGGCGCACCGCCACCGTCACCACGTCGGCGCCCGACGCCTCCAACGCGCGCACCATCGTGGCGTTGTCCTTGTACTTCCCGGTCCCCACCAGGAGACGGGAGTGGAAGCTCCGCCCACCGATCACCAGCGGGGTGTCCTGGTACGCGGGAGCCACGTTCACTGTTGTCGTCATCGTCGTATCCTTCTCTGTGCCTCTGTCCTTCACCCGCCGCCCACGAAATGGACCAGTTCGACCACGTCACCTCCGGCCAGCGCCGTCTGCGCGAGGCTGTCCCGTCGCACGATGTGCCGGTTGTGCTCGACGACCACCGCCCGCGGGTCGAGGCCGAGCTGCTCGAGCAGCCCCCGCAGCGTTGTACCCGCGGCCACGGCGCGCGATTCGCCGTTCACGGCGAGTGTGACCGACGCGGCGGCGGGCAGGACGGCAAGAAACGCGCGCGCGGCCTCTGCCGGGTCGGCGGCATCCCACAGCGCGCGAATCGCGGCTACGCCCCAGGCGCCCGCACCGAGTGCGGCCGTCGCGTTCGCCGGCGTGAGCCCGCCGATCGCGATCACCTGGAGGCCGCCGGTGGCCGCTGTTTCGATCAGCGCGGGCCCTGCCGGGGCGGCGCCGGGGTGGCTCGCGGTCTCGAACACGGCCCCGGCCACCAGGAAATCGGCGCCCTGCGCTTCGGCCTCGCGGGCCTCGGCCGCAGCGTGCACCGAGCGGGCCACCGGAATCCCCGGCGCCACCCGGCGCGCGTCCCGCACCTCGAGGCCGGTTCGCCCCAGCGCCACCGCGGCCGCGTCTGCGGCACGCGCCACGTCCACGCGGTCGTTGACGATCAACCAGCTCCCGTGTGCACCGAGCGCCTCCCTGAGGCGCCGGGCCAGGCGGAGCTGCTCGGCGCCGCCGAGCGCCCGCGTCCGGAGGTGCACGCCGAGGCGGGCCCCTGCGACCGCCGCCATCGCGGCCGCCTGTTCCACGATGCCGCCGCGCGCGACGATGCGATCGTCGGTGACGGCGTGCAGGCGGGGCAGCTGCGCGATCACGTCAGCCGGTCCCCGGCCGCCACGCCGCGCCCGTTGACGAAGGCCCGCGCCGCCATGCGCGCGCGGCCGGCGGGCTGCACCTCGGTCGCCGTCACAGCTCCAGTGCCGCAAGCGATGAGCAGCACGTCGCCGGCTTCCAGCACCCGGCCCGGCTCTCCGCTCGGCCCGTCGGCCCGGCCGCCGAACAGCTTCAGCTCCTTGGCTCGGCACGTGGTCCAGGCGCCGGGCTTGGGGTCGAACGCGCGGATCTGCCGGGCCACCACATCGGCCGGGAGGTTCCAGTCGACGCGCTCCTCCTCCCGCTTGATCTTGGGCGCCATCGTGGCCCTGGCGTGATCCTGAGGCTTGGGCTCCAGGCCGGTCTCTTCCAGCAGCGTCAGCGCCTCGACCAGCGCTTCCGCCCCCAGCTCCGCCAGGCGCAGCGTCAACTCGCCGCCGGTTTCGTCCGGCGCGATCGGGGTGGCGACTTGGTGCAGCATCGGTCCGGTGTCCATCCCGGCGTCCATCTGCATGATCGTGATGCCGGTTTCCGCGTAGCCGCCGAGGATCGCGCGCTGGATCGGGGCGGCGCCGCGCAGCGCGGGAAGAAGCGACGCGTGGACGTTCACGGAGCCGAGGCGTGGCACGTCGAGCAGCGACTGCGGCAGGATGTGTCCGTAAGCAGCGACGATCGAGATCTCCGGCGCCAGGGCCTGCACCGCGGCGAGGAACTCGGGCGCGGATGGTCGTTCCGGCTGCAGGACCGGCAAGTCCTCGGCGAGGGCCGCGGTCTTGACCGCAGAGGCCGACGCGTGCGAGCGATGCCGCCCGGTCGGGCGGTCAGGGCGCGTCACCACGGACGCGATGTCAAACCCCTCGCCCACCAGGGCGCGGAGCGACGGTACCGCGAAATCAGGTGTTCCGAAGAAGAGGACCCGCACTGATCACCTAGCCCAGCTTGGCCGAACCCTCCGGCACGACGTCCTTGAGGTATCCGGTGTCACCCTTTCTGGATTTCTTCCAGTCAGCGAGCAGGCGACGGCGCTTCAAGGGCCCCACCCGGTCGAGAAACAGGATCCCGTCGAGGTGATCGATCTCGTGCTGGATCGCCCTGGCGAGCATGCCCGTCGCCTCAATGCGTCGGCGCGCCCCCCGCTCGTCCAACGCTTCGACCACCACGTGCTCGGCCCGCTCGACGTCGGCAAAGATGTCGGGGATCGAGAGGCAGCCCTCTTCGCCCAGTTGCTTGCCGGCGGCCTCGAGGATGACGGGATTGACGAGCACATGCTCGCCCTGGCCCTCGACGGCCGCGATGGCGACGCGGCGGGCCACGCCGATCTGATTCGACGCCAGTCCGACGCCGTTGGCGGCGCGCATCGTGTCGAACAGGTCGGCGATCAGGGCGCGCACCCCGTCGTCCACATCGGCGACATCGTGGGCGCGCTGCCGCAGCACCGGCGAGCCGAGGACGTGCAGCTGCTTGAGGCTCACGTCGTCGCCGGCTCCTGTGCCTGGGTCAGCACCTTGGCGATCCGGTCGCGCTCGACCACCAGCTTCGCCTCACCTGACTTGATGGTGAGCAGGTTGTCCTTTACGTGCACCACCTCGCCGACGATCCCTCCCGCCGTCACGATCTCGTCGCCGCGCTTGACCTGCTTCAGCATCGCCTCGTGCTTCTTGGCCTGCTGGCGCTGCGGGCGGATGAGGATGAAATAGAAGATCGCGATGAACGCAGCGATCTGGAGGACGAACACCGAGATCGCGCCGCCGCTCTGCTGGCCCGATCCGATCATGGCGAATATGGGCAGTCTCACGCCTGCTCCCTGCTTCCGTAGCGGGCGAGCCACGCGCGGCTCCACCCTTCAAAGGTCCCGGCCAGGATCGCGTCCCGGGCGCGCTCAGCCAGACGGATCAGATACCGCACGTTGTGCAGCGACAGCAGTCTCAGCCCCAGCAACTCCTCCGCGGCGAACAGGTGCCGCAGGTAACCCCGCGAGAAGGTGGTGCACGTCTCGCAGTCGCATGCCGCGTCCAGCGGGGCGGCGTCTTCCCGGTGCCGGGCGTTCCGGATGTTGACCTGGCCGTCGTCGGTGAACGCGGCCCCGTTGCGTCCCATGCGGGTCGGCGCCACGCAGTCGGCCAGGTCCATGCCGCGCGCGACGGCCGCGAGGAAGTCCTCCGGAAAACCGACCCCCATAAGATAACGGGGAAGCCGGGGTGGGAGCACGGGCTCGAGGTTGGTGAGCACCTCGGACATCAGGGGTTTGGGCTCCCCCACCGACAGGCCGCCAATGGCCACGGCCCGCCATTCACCCGCGTCCACCACGCCCTGGAGCGAGGCACGCCGGAGATCCTCGAAGGTCCCGCCCTGGACGATTGGAACCAACGTCTGCCGCTCGGGGGCGGTGCGCGCGAGGTCCGCGAAGCGGTCGCGGGCCCGCACCAGCCAACGCAGGGTCCGCGCGGCCGCGTCCTCCGCGGCCTCGCGCCCGCTGGGCCCGGGGATCACGTGGTCGAACGCCATCGCGACGTCGGAGCCGAGCGTCCACTGGATCTCGATGGCCCGCTCCGGCGTGAGGTGACGGCGCGCCCCGTCCACGTGGCTCTGGAACTCCACGCCCTCCTCGGAGACCTTCCGCCGCCCTTCGAGCGAGAAGACCTGGAAGCCGCCCGAGTCGGTCAGCAGCGGCCGGGGCCAGCCCATGAACCGGTGCAGTCCGCCCAGCCTGGCGACCACGTCCTCTCCCGGGCGCACGTGGAGATGGTACGTATTGGCCAGGACCAGCGTGGCGCCGCACGCCTCGAGGTCACGGGGCGAAAGCGTGCGCACCGTGCCCTGCGTCCCCACCGGCATGAAACAAGGTGTCTGGATCTCGCCGTGGGGGAGACGCCAGGTGCCCGCACGAGCCGGGCCGTCCGTCGCAGCTATCGTGAACTCGAACAAGCATCCTCTCGGCGTGCGGAGACGAGACTGCGAGACTTCAGAACAGTTGCGAGACGCCAAGTTGCGAGAGGTTACGAGGCCTGAGTCTGCAGTCCGAGGACCGACCCCTCAGTCCCGACTGCTGTTCACTGGACTGAAATCTGTCGTTCCTCGTGTCTCACAACCACTCGCAACTCGGCGTCTCGCAACTGCACTCACCGCTGCAACCTGCAACCAGCTAGAGAATCAGCATCGCGTCGCCGTAACTATAGAACCGGTACCGTTCCCGGATCGCCACCCGGTACGCCTCCAGTACCCGTTCTCTGCCGGCGAATGCGCTCACCAGCATGAGCAGCGTGGACCTCGGCAAGTGGAAGTTGGTGAGCAGGTGGTTCACGACGCGAAAGCTGTGGCCCGGGCGAATGAAGAGCGAGGTCCAGCCCGCGCCCGCGCGCACGGTGCCGTCCGCCGCCCCGCATGCTTCCAGCGTCCGGGCGACGGTGGTGCCCACCGCCCAAACCTGGCCGCCGCGATCCCTGGTTGCGGCGATGTGCCAGGCGGTCGCGTCGGGGAGCGTGTACGCCTCCGGATCCAGCAGGTGGTGAGCGGGATCGGCGGAAGTGACGGGCCGGAAGGTGCCCGGCCCGACGTGCAGCGTGAGGCGCGCCACCGCGGCGCCGCGCCGCTCCAGCGCCGCCAGCACGCTCGGCGTGAAGTGCAGCCCCGCCGTCGGCGCCGCGACGGAACCGGGCGCTTCCGCGTAGACCGTCTGGTAGCGCCCGCGGTCCATCTCCTCTGGCTCGCGGGTGATGTACGGTGGAAGGGGAACCTGGCCGTGGCGGGCGATGATCGCATCGTCGCCTCCGGCTCCGAGCAGCCTCAACCGCCGCTGGCCGCCGGGCAGCGTGGCCAGCACCTCGATTCCGTCGTCCCCCCCCAGGGCGAGGCGGGCGCCGGGCCGGATGCGCGCGCCGGGGCGCACCAGCGCGCGCCAGATGCCGTCGGCCTCACGCGTCACCAGAAGCACCTCGGCGGCGCCGCCCCCGGAGCGCCGCGCCGGCAACCGCGCCGGGATCACCCGCGAGTCGTTGACGACGACCAGATCGCCTGACGCCACGAGGCCGGTGAAGTCCACAAAGCGCTGGTGGCTCACGGCGCCGGTGCGGCGGTCGAGGACGAGGAGCCGACTGGCGTCCCGTTCCGCCAGCGGCGCCTGAGCGATCAGCTCCGGCGGCAGCTCGTACTCGAAGTCGGAGGTCTTCAGGGTCTCAGCGGAGTTCGCGGATTTCGACCTGATCCGAGGTGAGCAGCGAGATCACGAGCCGGTGAGCCCGGCGCCGCTCACGTGAATCACGACGGGCGCACCCGGCGGCGCGGCCGCGGGCTTCGGCTGCTGGGCCTGGCATGCGCTGCAGGTCAGGGCCAGAGCGAGCACGCCAACGAGGACGGCGCCGAGGCGGCGCAGGGACGGAGCTTTCATGGCGACCTCCATGGCCGGGACGCATTGGTGCTCCCCGAGGCACGACGCAGCCGCACCCGGCAATGATGCGCAGGCGGCGGCGCGGCGGCCAGGGCTCCCACGCACGCAGTCCCACCTCAAGCCGACCTGGCTCGCGGACTCGGCGGCGCAGGCGACCTGGCGGGGCGGCTTGACGGCCATCCGCCGGCCCTCCCTATTCCGCACAACAGGAGGGCCAGCATGGCCAACATTCCGTTCACCGACAACTACACCGACCTGTCATCCAACCGCGGCTACCAGTTCAAGTTCTTCTGCCAGAAGTGCGGCAACGGCTACATCTCCACCTTCCAGACCAACAAGCTGGGCGCTGCGGCAGCGGCGGCCAACGCCGCCGCCTCGCTGCTGGGCGGGATCTTCGGCGGCGCGGCGCGCAGCGCCGATGCGCTGGAGTCCGTGGTGGCGGGGCCGCAGCACGACGCGGCGTTGAACGCCGCCGTCCAGGAAATCAGCCCCAAGTTCAAGCAGTGCACCCGGTGCGGGCAGTGGGTGTGCGAACCGATCTGCTGGAACAAGAAGGCGGGGCTGTGCGAGTCCTGCGCGCCGGACCTGGACGAGGAAATCGCGGCGGCGCAGGCCCAGGCGGCCAAGGAGCAGGTCATCGAGAAGGCCAAGCAGGTGGACTACATCGGGCAGCGCGACCTGGCGCAGGTGGCCTCGGCGGTGTGCCCCAAGTGCGGCGCCAAAACCCAGGGCGGCAAGTTCTGCCCCGACTGCGGCGCGCCGATCAGCGCGAAGAAGAAGTGCGCCAACTGCGGCGCCGAGGCGGACGGGAGCCCCAAGTTCTGCCCGGAGTGCGGCAAGCCGTACGGCGCCTGATATGGCCGAGGACACGCGGCGCGCCGGCGCGGCGTTCGCGTTTTCCGACGCCCAGGGCAGGGGAGGTCCCACCGGCAGCGCCGAGGCGGTGATCGGCGACGACGCGCTGAGCGTCGGGCCGGTTACCGTGGCGTTCGTGGATGCCGACGCGCTGCGGGCGGCTGACTACCGCATCGAGCTGGCTTGCTGGCCCGAGGGCCGACTCGTTCTCACCCAGCTGGGCCGCCGCTTCGACACCTTCACCAGCGAGCTGCGACGCGCCCGCAACCAGGCGCGGACCAAAGGGCTGCTCGCGCACGGCGTCACCATGCCGGCGACGTTCGCGGGGGCGCTGCTCGACGCCGCCACGGTCAGGCCCGCCGAGCTGTTGGTCTTCGATACCCATGTCACCATCGTTCCCGAGGGCGGCGATCCGTTTCAGCTGCCGCTGGGCGCGCTCACGGGGGTCAGCGCCGGAGAGGACCCGCCCTTCGTCCGCCTGGCGATAGGTGAGGCCGTCACGGTCGTCGGCCAGCTGGCGCGGCACCGCGACGAGTTCGTCCGCGCGGTCACCGAGCGCCAGGCCGCGCAGGCCAAACTGCTTGCCGAGGTCGCCGGCCAGTCATGCTTCGCGGACGGGTTGGCGGTCCAGCGGGGCCAGGTGGCCAACTTCGACGAGCTGGTGCGCCGGTTCGCTGCCGCGGACCGAACCGAGTGTGCCGCCACACTGCTCGCCGCGGCCAGGGGCGGCGACGCGCGGATCGGTTTCGCGTGCCTGCTGGATCCCGACCCCGAGGGGCTGGCGGGCGAGGTGGCGTTGCCGGAGAACTGGGCCTGCTTCCTGCTGGTGCCGGTGGGGCGGCTGGTGGCGTTGGAGATCCTGGCCGGGCCGTCGGCCGCGACCTACGTGTTCGAGGGTGAGATCACGTCGACCGGCGCGGATCTCCAGGCGCTGCACTTCCGCCGCGGCGCGCTCGCGCTGACCGAGTCGGAAGCGCAGATCACGCCAGCCAATCCGTACCGGCTGGCCTTGAGGAAGCTGGAGCCGCTCCAGCGACTGCGCGCCGCCACGCGGGCGCGGGTGATTCACAACGAAGGCTGGGCCGACGCGATCGGCACAGCCCTCGGCTGAGCGGAACCCGGAGCCTACTGCCCGAACAGCGAATTCTGGCCCGGCGGCACCACGAAGCCGAAGTGGCGGTACGCTGTGGCGGTCGCGATGCGGCCGCGCGGCGTGCGCTGGAGGAACCCCTGCTGGATGAGGTACGGCTCGTACACTTCCTCGAGCGTACCGGCATCCTCTCCCACGGCGACGGCGAGCGTGCCGAGTCCCACCGGCCCGCCCTCGAACTTCTCGATGATCGTCTTGAGGAGCCGCGCGTCCATGTCGTCGAGGCCGAACTCGTCCACGTCGAGGCGGGCCAGTGCCTGGCGTGCGGTCTCCCGGTCCACCCGGCCCTCGGCCCGCACCGCGGCGTAGTCGCGCACCCTCCGGAGCAGGCGGTTGGCAACGCGCGGCGTGCCGCGGCTGCGCTTGGCGATTTCTTCGACGCCTCCGACGTCCGTCTCCACACCGAGGATGCCGGCCGAGCGGGTCACGATCTGGGAGAGGTCCTCGGGAGGATAGAAGTTGAGGCGTTCGACCATGCCGAACCGCGCGCGCATCGGCGGCGTGAGCAGGCCGTAGCGCGTGGTGGCCCCGATGAGCGTAAAGGGCTCGAGCGCCATCGGGATCGTCTCGGCGTGCGGGCCGTCGCTCACGCGCACGTCCACGCGCCAGTCCTCCATCGCGGGATAGAGGAACTCCTCCAGCGTGGGGCGCATCCGGTGGATTTCGTCGATGAAGAGGATGTCGCCGCGCTTGAGCCCGGTCAGCAGCCCGACGAGGTCGCCGGGCCGCTCGAGCACGGGGCCGGACGAGGTCCGGATGCTGACGCCCATCTCCCTGGCGAGCAGGATGGCCAGCGTCGTCTTGCCCAGGCCCGGCGGGCCGAAGAACAGCGCGTGGTCGAGGGGCTCGCCGCGGCCGCGCGCCGCGTCGATGGCGATCTGGAGGTTTTCCTTGATCTTCGCCTGCCCGACGAACTCGTCGAGGCGGGACGGCCGCAGCGACGCCTCGGCGCTGCGCTCCTCCGGGAGGATGTCGGGAGTGGTGATCTCGGACCGTGCGCGCGTCATCGCCGGCCCCCGCCCACCAGGAAGGCCAGAGCGGCCTTGAGCAACGCCGCCGTGTTGCGCCGACCATCCTGCGCCAGGGCGCGGCGCACCGCGTCGTCGGCCTCCGGCGCGCCATAGCCGAGGCGGACCAGCGCCTGGGTGGCGGCGTCGCTCGCGGAGGAGACCGGCTCGGCCTGCTCCGCTATCAGGTCCGCCGTCTTGTCGGCCAACTCGAGGACCAGGCGCTCGGCGGTCTTCTTGCCGACGCCGGGCACCGCGACCAGCGCGGCGATGTCGCGGTCGCGGATGCTGCGCACCAACCGCTCGCTCGGGTGCAGCGAAAGCATCGCGAGTGCCAGCTTGGGGCCGACGCCGGTGGCCTGGATCAGGCGCTGGAAGACGCGCCGTTCCTCGGCGCTCGCAAAGCCGTACAGCGTCTGCCCGTCCTCACGGACCACCAGGGAGGTGTGCAGCTCGACCGGCTGGCCTGGGTGGGGCAGCTCCGCGAGCGTGCGGGTGGGGACGAAGCACTCGTACCCCACGCCGCTCGGCGTCCGCACCACCACGCGGTCCGCTTCCTTCGCGGCGAGCGTACCGGAGAGGAGGGCGATCACCCGACCACCGCGCGCCGGAAGCGGCGCGCGCCCCGCATGCAGTGCGTCAGCGCGATCGCCACGCCGTCGGCCGCGTCGTCAGGCGCCGGCGGCGTCCGGAGGCGCAGCAGCCGGGTGGTCATCAACTGTACCTGGAGCTTGGTCGCGGCCCCGACGCCGACCACCGTCTTCTTCACCATGGCAGGCGCATATGCCGTGACCGGCACGCCGGCCTTTGCCGCTGCCAGGAGCACGGCGCCGCGCGCGTGTCCGAGTACGAGCGCGCTGCGCGGATTCTTGGCCACGAACACGCTCTCGACCGCGATTGCGTCGGGCCGGTGCCGGACGATCAGATCGGTCACGGCGTCGAAGATGTGGGACAGTCGCTGCTCGAGCGGGGAAGACGCCGCGGTGCGGACGACGCCGCACTCCACCAGCCGGGTCGCGCCGGGCGCTGCCACCTCGACCACGCCGTACCCCGTGGCGGCGGTGCCCGGATCCAACCCGAGCACGATCACACCTCGGCCAGCGCCTCGAGGTCGACGTCGAAGTTCGAGGAGACCCGGGCGACGTCGTCGTGCTCCTCCAGGGCCTCCATCAGCTTGATGAGCTTCTCGGCGTCGCGGCCTTCCACCCGCACCGTGGTGCGGGGGATCATCGCGATCTCGGCGGAGTCCCAGGCGATGCCGTGCCGCTTGAGCGCTTCCTGCACCGCGTGGAAGTCGTGCGGCTGCGTGGTGACGACGAACTGCTCGCCTTCCTTTACCACGTCGAGCGCCCCGGCCTCCAGGGCCGCCTCGATGGTCGCATCCTCGTTGTAGCGGGACGCGGCGACGTACAGCTCGCCGCGCTTCTCGAACAGGTGGGCGACGGAGCCGGTCGTGCCGAGCTTCCCGTCGAACCGAGTGAAGAGGTGGCGGATGTCCGCGACCGTGCGCTTGGAATTGTCGGTAGTGACTTCGATGAAGATCGCGGCGCCGCCGGGCCCGTACCCCTCGTAGGTCACTTCCTCGTAATGCACGCCCTCGAGCTGGCCCGTACCCTTCTTGATGGCCCGGTCGATGTTGTCGGAGGGCATATTGGCAACGCGCGCGGCGTCGATGGCCGTCCGGAGCCGCGCATTGCCCGCGGGATCGCCGCCGCCCTGCCGCGCGGCGACGGTGATTTCCTTGATCAGCTTGGTGAAGTGGGCGCCGCGCCTGGCGTCAGTCACGGCCTTCTTGCGCTTGATTTTCTTCCATACATTGTGGCCGGCCACACGCGCCTCCGCGGATACGGCTAATGTAGTCCGCGCCGAAAGGTGCAGCAACGACGCCTTGACCTCACCGGAAGCCACTCCGATACTTCGCCGCCATGCGTGCACACCCGCTCGTCCTGGTCCTTCTCGCCGCCGCCGCCGCGGCCTGCGCCAAGTCGGAACGCAAGGCTGTGGTGGTGGCCCGCCCGAACTGGCTGTTTGACGTGCCCTATATCGCCCAGTCCATCCTGGAGGACACCACCGGCACGCCGGACGCCCAGCACATCGTGCTGCTGTCCCCCGGGCCGATCGACTCGGTGGAGGCGTTCTACCGGACCCGGCTTCCTGTCATGGGCTGGCGGATCATGAGCGACGTCGGTGACACGATTCACGTCAGCCTGTACGTGGAGCGGCGCGGCCTGCCGATGTGGATCCAGCTCGACGCTCAGGGCCCGCAGACCCGGCTTTCGTTTACGGCTACCGGGCGCGGCGGCCCGTCACCGGGGCCGACGCCGGCGACGCGCTAGCGGTCGGGCTCGAGCATGTCCTCGAAGCGCATCCACTCCCGGTAGAAGTACAGGTCGACGAAGCCGGTCGCGCCGTGGCGGTTCTTGGCCACGATCAGTTCCGTCGCCCCCTCCACGCCGCGGGTCATCTGGTACATCTCCTCGCGATAGAGCGCGAGCACGACGTCGCCGTGGTACTTCACCGCACCGAGCGCCCCGAAGTCGTCGAGCGCCGGCCGGGGGTCGCGCCGCTTCGGGTTGTGCCGCGGCAGCTGGGCGACCAGCAGCAGCGCGGTGTGCGCGTCGAGCGCGACTTCCTTGAGGAGTCGCACGACCGCCGCATCCTGCTCGGTGCGCTCGGCATCGGCGCGAGCCGGCGGGAGGAGCTGCAGGTAGTCCACGGCGGTGAACGGGGCGTGTAGCGCGCGGATGCGGTCCGCGACCTCCTCGAAGGTGTGGGCCGCCATCGGCCGGTAGACCAGCGGGCGGTTTCGCAGCCGCACGGCGGCGGCGCCCAGCGATGCACGCGCCTCGTCCGACACCCGACCGCGCCGGATGTCGTCGAGCCGCGTGCGCGATTCGATCGCCAGGGCACGCTCCCAGAGCCGGTCCTCGTCCATCTCCCCGGAGATCACGGCGGCGCTCTCGCCGCGCTCCGCGATCCGCAGGGCGATGGCGAGCGCGAACGACGACTTGCCCACGCCGACGTCGCCGCCGAGCGCCACCAGGTCGCCCTGGCGCAGCCCGCCGCCCAGGATCCGGTCCACGCTCGGGAAGCCGGTGGACACCGTGTCACCGCTCGGCGCGCCACCGAGACGCGCGTCGACCCGGCCGACGACGTCGGTGACGGGGTTGGAGCGGCGCGGGATGTCCGGCGGGGAGGACACGGGGCTACGCCGATCTGGCGGCGGGACGCGCCGCCCGGGCGGCCGCCTGGACCGCCTCGGCCGCCGGGCGCCCGAGGCATTCCGCGGCGGGCGCGGCAAGCTGGGCCAGGACGACGCCGGCCGGGACACCCCGCGGCGCGCCGAGGTCCGCGATCGCGGCGGCGAGCGAGCGCCGCAGCGGGGCGGGCGCGTTGAGGCTCCGGATGCGCGCCGCGAGGGCGCGGAGGCGGTCCGGCTGCCGCGCGGGCGGGGCCGCGGGCGGCGCGACCGCGAGCGCGGCGCGCACCACGAGCCACAGGGCGAACACGCCGTCACGCTGCGGCCCGCGCGCGCTGTCGGCGAGGGCCTTGGCGAATGAATCGTCGGCGAACACGAGGGCAGGATGGCTCATGGCACGTCTGCAACAGCGGATGTGCGCAATGTAGCGCCCGGCCCGGCGAGCGGCTAGGTTGCCCCGCATGGCCTCGCGCCCCAAGAGCATTCTGTGGGTGGACGACGAGATCGAGAGCCTCGAGTCCCACCGCCGCTTCCTCGCCGACCAGGGGTACCAGGTCGTCGCCGCCGCCCACGGCGACGACGCGCTCGAGTTGCTGCGCCGCCAGGCCTACGGCGTCGTACTGGTGGACGAGCAGATGCCGGGGCGCCGGGGACTCGAGCTGTTCGACGCCATCCGCGAGCTCGATCCCGCCGTCCCGGTCGTCATGGTGACCAAGTCCGAGGACCCGGCGGTGCTCCGCGAGGCGATCGGCATGGCGGTCGACGACTACCTGATCAAGCCGCTGCATCCGCGCCAGATCCTCTCGGTGGTGACCCGGCTGCTGGAAGGGGATCGGATCCGCCAGCAGCACTTGTCGCGCGAGTTCGTGACGCGGTTCCGCGAGCTGGAGGCGCGGCGCGGCACGGCGCTCGGCTGGCGCGAGTGGATCGACCTGTGGCGCGAGCTGATGTCGTGGGACCTCAAGCTCGCGGAAGCGGCGGAACCCGGCCTGGCGCAGGCGCTGCAGGCGCTGCTCGACGGGCTGCGGCGCGATTTTGGCACCTACATCGCGCGCCAGTACCCGCGGTGGATCGCGCAACCTGACGCGGACCGGCCGGCACTGTCGCCGGACGTGGTGGAGGAGATGGTGCTCCCGGTCCTCCGCGAGCACGGACGTGTGCTGTTCGTGGTCGTGGACTGCCTGCGGCTGGACCAGTGGGAGGCGCTGCTGCCGCAGGTGACCCCGTTGTTCGACGTCGAGACCAGCCACTACTTCAGCATTCTCCCGAGCGCGACGCCCTACAGCCGCAATGCGATCTTCGCCGGGTTGCTGCCGCGCGACATCGCCGCGCAGTACCCGCAGTGGTGGACGGAGCACGAAGAGGAGAGCCTCAACGCCCACGAGCACGACCTGCTGGCGCGCCAGCTCGAGCGCATCACGGGCCGGCCGGTGCCGTGCCGCTATGAGAAGCTGTTCGGGACGGGCGAAGGGGACGAGGTGCAGCGGCGGCTCCCGACCATGCTCGCCCAGGACGGCGTGACCGCCATGGTGTTCAACTTCGTCGACCAGCTCACCCATGGTCGCTCCGAGAACGCGATCCTCTACGAGGTGGCGCGCGACGCGGCGGCGCTGCGGGCGCTGACCTGCGCCTGGTTCGATCGCTCGCCCCTCAAGGCGGCGCTGGTCGAGGCGGAGCGGCGGCGGGTGCCGGTGGTGCTGACCAGCGATCACGGATCGATTCACTGCCTGAGCCCGGCCACCGTCTTCGCCAAGCGCGACGCGACCAACAATCTCCGCTTCAAGTTCGGCGAGGACCTGCGGCCCGAGCTGCCGGAGTCGGCCATCACGGTCGAGGATCCGGCGAGCTACGGGTTGCCCGCGCGCGGGCTCGGCGTGCGCTGTGTCATCGCCACGGAGGACCACTTCTTCGTGTACCCGACCAAGCTGCGGGAGTACCAGGCACGCTACCGTGGCGCGTTCCTCCACGGCGGCGCTTCACCGGATGAGATGATCCTGCCGGTCGCGCTGCTGCAGCCGCGGGCGAACCGGTAGCGTGGGGCGCTACCGGGAGCTGTTCCGGTTCGTCCAGCCGTATCTGGCGCTGGTTGCCGCGGCGCTGGTCGCGACCCTCATCGGCACCGTGTTCGACGGCTTTACGTTCGCGCTGGTCATCCCGTTCCTGCGCGCGGTGTTCGGCAGCTCATCGCTGCTGCCGCCCGCGGGCACCAATCTGGTGGACCGGGTTCTCCACGACGTGGTGGGTCCGCTGCTGCGGAGCGGGAACATCCAGGCCGAGCTGCGCAACGTCATCGCGGTCATCCTCGCCGCGATGGTGCTCAAGAACCTCCTGGTGTACTTCTCGCGCGTCAGCGTGGCCGTGGTGCAGGAGAAAGTGGTGCGCGACCTGCGCATGCGGCTCTACTCACACCTGCAGGGGATGGGGCTCGGGTACTTCCAGCAGACCAAGGGCGGCCAGCTGCTGAGCCGGATGCTCGCCGACGCCGAGAACGTCAAACCCATCGTCGGCAACGAGGCGCTGAACTTCGTCCAGTCCATCGCGACCCTCGTCGTGTACATGGTGATCCTGATTGCCCTGTCGTGGCGGCTCACGCTGCTCGCGCTGGTGCTGGCCCCGGTCCTGATCGTCGGGCTCCGGCCGCTGGTCCGTCGGCTGCACCGCGGCTACCTCCGCACCCTCGAGGACCGCGGGGACCTCACGGCGCTGATGCAGGAAACAGTCGCGGGAGTGCGGCTGGTCAAGGCGTACGCGGCCGAGCCGTACGAGCGGCACCGCTTCTTCGCGGCGGCCGACAAGTACGCCCGCGGTGTGATCCGTATGCAGCGCCTGGCGACCCTGTCGGGACCGATCAGCGAGACGTTCGGGGCGCTGGTGACGGTGGTGCTGCTGTGGGTCGGTGCGACGATGGCCACGGCGCCGGCGGCCCAGATCGGCCCCGAAGGCTTCATCATGTTCCTGTTCGTCGCGCTCCGGCTGCTGGTGCCGCTCAAGTTCCTGTCGAACTGGCCTGCTCAGTACCAGAACTGCCTCGCCTCGGGGGAGCGCGTGCTCCAGGTGCTCGACCAGCCTCCGACCGAAGCCCTGGCGTCCGGCCGGAAGGAAGTCCGCGAGTTCCGCGACGCGATCGTCTTCCGGGATGTGGCGTTCGCCTACGACGGCCAGATGCTGGTGCTGCAGGACATCAATCTCCATGCCAGGAAGGGTGAGGTGGTGGCCATCGTGGGGGCGAGCGGCGCCGGCAAGAGCACGCTCGTCGATCTGCTGCCGCGCTTCTACGAGCCGACCAGCGGCTCGGTCACGCTCGACGGCACGGACCTGCGCGAGATCACGCTCCCGAGGCTGCGCAGCCTGATGGGGATCGTGAGCCAGGAGACGGTGCTGTTCAACGACAGCGTGAAGGCCAACATCGCCTACGGGGCGCTGGACCGGTTCGACGCGGCCGCGATCGAGGCGGCGGCCAGCGCGGCCAACGCGCACGAGTTCATCGCGGGGCTCCCGGCCGGCTACGACACGCTGCTGGGCGAACGGGGCACCCGGCTCTCGGGCGGGGAACGGCAGCGGATCGCGATCGCCCGGGCCCTGTTGCGCGACCCGCCGATCCTGATCCTGGACGAGGCGACCAGTGCGCTCGACTCCGAGGCCGAGCACCTCGTGCAGAGCGCGATCGACCGGTTGCTTGAGGGCCGCACGGTCTTCGTGATCGCCCACCGGCTGTCCACGGTCCAGCACGCGACCCAGATCCTGGTGTTGGACCATGGGCGCATCGTCGAGCGGGGCCGTCACGAGGAACTGCTCGCCGCCGGCGGCGTCTACCGTCGTCTCTACACGCTGCAATTCGGTGCGGAGCCCCGCCCCGTCCTCGTGGACTGAGCGCGCGGCCGGCCCCGGTCGCCGGCGGGCGGCGGCCGGCGACGGCGCGCTCACCATCCTGCACCTCACCCATCAGGGTGACGGCGCCGGCTCGACCATCTCCATCGCGGCGCTGGCGGCCGCGCAGCAGGCCGCTGGGCACCGCGTCCTCGTGGGCTGCCGCGCTGGGAGCGTGCTGGCTGCGATGGCACGCGCCGCCGCGCTGCCGGTGGTGCCGCTGGTCTTTGACCATCCTGCGCCCCTCGCGCGCCGGATCGCGCGGCTGGTGCGGGATGCCGGGGTGGACGTGGTGAACTCGCACGCGGCCCGTGACCGCGCGGCGTGCCGGCTGGCGCGGCTCGCCGGACGGCTGGACGCGGCGTGCGTGATGACCCGGCGCCAGATGCCGCGTTCCCTCCCCGTGTCCGTCCTCATCAACGGCTTCGTGGCTGACCGCACGATTGCCGTGAGCCGGTCCGTGGCCCGGGCGCTGGTGCGGCGGGGCGCGCCACCCTGGCGGGTAAGCGTGGTGCCCAACGGCGTGGACCTGGCGCGGATCGACCGCGACGTTCCGGGAGCCGAGGTCGAAACCGCCCGTGCGCTCGCGGGGTGGCGACCCTGGCAACCCACGGTGGGCGTGGTCGCGCGGCGCAAGGACCAGGATGTCCTGCTCCGCGCCCTCGTGGCCCTCGAGCGCCCGATCACCGTCACCTTGGTCGGCGTGGGCGCGGACGCCGAGCTGCGCGCCCTCGCGGCCGCCGCGCCGCAGCACCGCGTGCGCTGCGTGCCGTTCCGGCTCGACGTGCTCGCCTTCTACCGGCTGTTCGACGTTGTGGTGCTGCCGTCGCGCAGCGAGGGACTGTCGCAGGCGCTCCTCGAGGCGATGGCGCTCGGGCTGCCGGTCGTGGCCTCGCGGGCCGGCGGCAACCCCGACCTGATCAGCCACGGCGAGGACGGGTGGCTCGTGGCGCCGCGCGACGGTGCGGCGTTCGCGGCGGCGCTGGAGCGGCTGCTCGGCGACGCGGACCTGCGCCGTACCCTCGGAGACCGGGCCCGGCGCACGGCGCGCGAGCGCTTCTCGCTGTCGCGGACCGCGGCGCTGACCGAAGCGGTGTACCGCGTCGCGCTGGCCCAGCGGCGATGAGACGGCGGAGCGACTACCCCGTCTACTTGACCCTGCGCGCGGCGCTGGGACTGGTGCGCCCGCTGCCACGCTCGCTCGCGCTGGGCGTCGGGGCGGCCCTCGGGCGAGGAGTGCGTGGCCTCGGTTTCAGGCGCAAGGTGGCCGACCAGAATCTCGCTGTCGCGTTCCCCGATCTATCGGCCGGCGACCGCGTGGACCTGGCGCGCCGGATGTACGCGCACTTCGGCCGCGTGGCGACCGACTCGTTGCGGCTGACCGCCGGCGGGCCGCGAGCGGTGCTGCCGTTCGTCCGGAGCTTCGAGGGAGAGGACCTGCTGCGTTCGCTCGCGGCCAACGGGCGAGGCGCCATCGTGCTCACGGGCCATTTCGGCAACTGGGAGCTGGCGGCGGCGTGGGCGGCGGCCATCGGCCTTCCGGTATGCGGTGTCGTGAAGCCGCCGTCCAACCCGTGGGTGGCGGATCTGGTCGAGCGCTCGCGGCGGAAGATGGGCATCGAACCGATCCCGCTGCCCGAGGCGAAGACGGCCGTGCCAGTGGCGCTCGCCGCCGGCAAGCTCATCGGCCTTGTCGCAGACCAGGGCGCGATGCGCAGCCACACCTGGGTGCCGTTCTTCGGCCGGCCGACCCAGACCGCGGAGGGTCCGGGGCTGTTTGCCGCGCGCACGGGCGCGCCGGTGGTGTTCGGCGCGTTCATCGCGGAGGCGGACGGGCGCTACCGGGGTTACGCGGAGCTGCTGGATCCGTCGCCGCAGGGCGATGTGACGGAGCTGATTCGGCGGATCGCGAAAATGTTCCGGCAGCGACTCGAAGCGGCGGTCCGCGTCAACCCCGAGCAGTACTTGTGGACCCACCGCCTGTGGGACCGCCAGCCGCCGCCTGCGCCGGGTGGGCCGTGATGGCGTAGGTCGGGCAGTGGCGGATGAAACCACCGCTGATCGGCGACCACTCCTGCGGCTGCGAGGGTCCGACCGCTTTCCCGGCCTCGTCCATCCGGAACGTCCCGGGCGGGGCCAGCACGACGCAGGCTCCGCAGCCGAGGCAGCGCTCACGATCGACCGCCACCTCGACCAGCCGCCGCGGGAAGATCCCCCCCGCGGCGTGGCGCACCTCGTCCTCGGCCTGATCCAGCGCCGCGACCGTGGCGCGGTACCCCTCCTCGATCAGTTCCCGGTTGTGGGCGAACGACAACATCGGGATGTGCTCGACCCGCGGCTGGACGAGCAGCATGGCCGGGCCGGTCCAGTGGGCCAGGCGAGTCTCCAGCATCTGATGGAAGACGATTTCGGAAGCGCGGGCGAACACCGCGGCGAAGCCGGACTCCTGCACCTCCGCACGCAGCACGCCGGAGGAACCCACGTCCACCGCGACCACCCCGTCCACCTGCTGGCCGGCTGCCAGGCCGACCGGGAGGTTGTCCGCCAGCGCTCCGTCCACCAGGAAGCGGCCGTCGATCTCGCGGGGTGCGAAGAAGCCCGGCAGGGCGCAGGAGGCGAACACGGCGTCGGCGACCTGCACACCCTTGAGGCCGGGCAGACCCCAGTACGTCACCATGCCGCTGTTGATGTCCACCGAGGCGACCACCAGGCGGCGGGGCAGCTCGTCGAAGGTGGTGTCGCCGAGGAAGCCGCGGAGCAGCATCTCGAGCGGCTCGGTCTTGTAGAGACCCGGCGCCCGGAGGCGCCGCGTTGCCATCTCGCTGCGCGCGATGGAGAAAACGTCATGGCGGGTCATGCTAAGCGCCACCGCCTCGAGCTCGGCGATGGTGAATTCCACTGCCCACGCCGCGCCGATGAGCGCGCCGATGCTGTTGCCGATGACGACGTCGGGGGTCCAGCCCCGTTCCGCGAGGGCGCGGAGCACGCCCACGTGGGCGAGCCCCTTCACCCCACCGCCGCCCAGAACGAGCGCGAAGCGCCAGCCCGGGGTGCTCACCACCGCTTGCCGCGTCCGCTCATGTGGCGTTAACGTAGCCGCCGAAGCCATGCCAGCGCCACTCTCGCGATGACGGACATCGCGCCCTCCAGGCAACTCGCCGAACTCGTGCGCGAACTCCGGAATCGCGAGTTCCCGTGGACCGCGGCGACGACCTACCTGGCCGCCGCCTCCATCGGGCCCCTGCCCGAGCGCACCCGCCTCGCGATCGAGGCATTCAACGCCAAGCGCACGGCGCCGCACCTCCTCCCGGATCGGGACCTGTTCGCGATCCACGCCGCCGCGCGCGCGGCCGCGGCGCAGCTGGTTCACGCGGCACCGGAGGAAATCGCGCTGGCGCCGAACACGTCGACCGGCCTGCACACTGCGGCGGGCGCGCTGCCGCTCGCACCGGGCGACATCGTGCTGGTGAGCGACCGCGAATTCCCCGCGAACGTGTATCCCTGGATGGCTCGACGGCGGAACGGGGTGGTGGTCGAGCGCGCGCCGGTGACCCTACGGGGTTTCCCGGACGAGGACTATCTGGTCGAGCGCCTGGCGGATCCGCGGGTTCGCGTGCTCGCGGTCTCGCTGGTGCAGTTCTCCAACGGGTTCCGTGCCGACCTCGCCCGCCTGGGCGACGCGTGCCGCGCCAACGGGGTCTATCTGGTCGTGGACGCCATCCAGGCGCTCGGGGCGCTGCCGCTCGACGTGCAGGCCCAGCCCGTGGACATCGTCGCGTGCGGCGGGCAGAAGTGGCTGCTCGGGCCATGGGGCTCGGGATTCTGCTACGTGCGCCGTGAGCTGATCACCGAGCTGGTGCCGCCGATGTCGGGATGGCAGTCGTACCAGGGGATGGACGACTTCACCAACCTGCTGAGGTACGACGACCGTCTGGTGGACGACGCCCGGCGGTTCGAGGTCGCGGGGCCCGCCACCCAGGACCAGCTTGGCCTCACCGCGTCGATCGGCCTGCTGCTGGAGCTTGGTGTGGAGGCGATCGCCGCCTACCTCCGCACCCTCGGGGCGCCGGTCCTTGCCTGGGCGGCCCGGCGCGGTGTCCGGATCACTTCACCCACGGACGCGCTGCACCGGTCGCAGATCGTGTGTATCGCGCCCCCCGACGCGAGGGAAGCCCACCGCCGCCTCCGGCAGGCCGGCATTGTGGTCTCGGTCCGGGAGGGCGCCATCCGCCTGGCCCCGCACTGCTACAATACGATCGAGGAGATGGAGAAAGTCGTGGAGGTGCTGGACGAAGTGGTAGGATGACGGGGAGGTAATGAAGTGATGAAGGTGATGATGTGAGAAGGTGATGACCCGCACGCCGCGACCTCCATGACTTCATCACCCCATCACTTCATGACATCATCACCTCCCCGTGATGGTCACATCCGCGAACTTCAGCTTCCCGTACTTCACCTTGTAGCTGCCTGCTGTGAGCACTTGGTTGGCGTCCTCGACCTTGGCACCGTCGAGCTGCACGCCTCCCTGCGCCGCCATCCGGCGCGCCTCACTCGTCGAGGGCGCGAACCCGATCTCCTTGAGGATCTGGGCGAGCGACGATCCGGGCGCGAAGGTGAAGCTGGGTGCGTCGGTGGGCGCCAGCTTGTTCTTGAACAGCCGGTCGAAGTGCGCCTCCGCGCGCGCCGCCGCGTCACCGCCGTGGAACTGCGTCACGATGTCGCGCGCCAGCCACCGCTTGGCGGCGTACGGCTCGGCCCGGCAGCGGGCGAGTGCCGCCGCGAGGTCGGCGCCCTGCGCCGATGAAATCAGCGTGGTCCACTCCTCCAGCAGGGTGTCGGGAATGGACATCGTTTTCCCGTACTGGTCCTCGGGCGGCGCGGTGATGCCGATGTAGTTGTCGTACGATTGCGACATCTTGCGCTCGCCGTCGGTGCCCCGGAGCAGCGGCATGATGCAGGCGACTTGCGGTTCCATCCCGTACCGCTCCATCAGCGTCCGCCCGACCAGCAGGTTGTACTTCTGGTCGGTGCCGCCCATCTCCACGTCGGCCTTGAGCACCACCGAGTCGTATGCCACCAGCAGCGGATACAGGAACTCGAACAGCGAGATCGGGTTGCCGGTCGCGTAGCGCTTCGCGAAGTCGTCCCGCTCCAGCAGGCGGGCCACCGTGTAGTGGCTGGTGAGGGTCAGGATCTCGGGAAGCGAGAGTTGCCGCAGCCAGCGGCTGTTGCGCTCGAGCACCGTCCGCTGCGGGTCGAGCACCTTGAAGACCTGTTCCCGGTACGTGGCGGCGTTGGCGGCGACCTCTTCTTCGGTGAGCCGCGGCCGGGTCTCGCTCCGGCCGCTCGGGTCCCCCACCAGCGCCGTGAAATCGCCCAGCAGGAAGACGACCGTGTGGCCGAGGTCCTGGAAGGTGCGGAGCTTGCGGATGGAAACCAGGTAGCCGAGATGCAGGTGCGGGCGTGTGGGGTCAAAGCCCTGCTTCACGATCAGCGGGACGCCGGTCGCGATGGACCGTTCCAGCTTCTTGACCAGAGCGTCTTCGGGCGTGATTTCCACCGTGCCGCGGCGGATGGCGTCCATCTGCTCGTTCAGGGGCGGGAAGGCGCGCATGCGCTATCGTAGCCGCGGCCCCCGCCCGCTGGCAAGCGCGGCGGCGTTCCGGTAACTTCCGCGGTTCATGGCGGATACACGCTTCAGCAGCCGTTTGCGGCGCTGGTTCTCGCCCAACCACGCCCGCCGGACGGTCACCTACCTGTTGCTCGTGTTCGGCTTCCTCCTCGGGCTGGCCTACGGGAGTTGGACGCGCGTCTGCGCCGGCCGGGCGTGTCCCTCCATCGCCATTCTCGACGAGTACCGCCCCCAGATGGCGTCCAAGGTCTACGCCATGGACGACCGGCTCATCACCGAGCTGGGCTACGAGCGACGCACGGTCATCCCGCTGCAGGAAATGCCGCTGTACCTGCGCCAGGCCTTCGTGGCGATCGAGGACAAGCGCTTCTACGAGCATCACGGCATCGACTACTCGCGCGTCCTCGGGGCCATGTGGGCGAACCTGCGCGCGCGCTCAATGGCACAGGGCTTCTCGACCATCACGATGCAGCTGGCGCGCAACGTGTTTCCCGACCGGCTCTCCCGGGAAAAGACGCTGGTCCGCAAGCTGAGGGAGGCCCGCATCGCGCTTGAGCTGGAGAAGACCTACTCCAAGGACCGCATCTTGGAGCTGTATCTGAACCAGATCCCCCTCGGCAACGGGGCGAACGGGGTGGAGAGCGCGGCCCAGCGGTACTTCGGCAAGTCGGTGCGCGACCTCACCATCCCGGAGGCGGCGCTCCTGGCCGCGCTCCCCAAGGGACCGGCGCTCTATAACCCCCGCCGCCATCCGGCGCGCGCGGTGGAGCGGCGCAACCTGGTCATCGATTTCATGCGGGAGCAGGGGTACCTCACCGCGGCGCAGGCAGAGGAGGCTGAGGCCTACCCGCTGACCCTGTCGGCCCGGCAGGACTATGGCGACGTCGCGCCGTACTTCGTCGAATGGATCCGCGAGCAGCTCGACGCCAAATTCGGTCGGGACTTGTACGAGAAGGGCTACCGGATCTACACCACCCTCGATCTCGACATGCAGCAGGCGGCCGAGCGAACCCTCGAGGCGCAGCTCGAGGCGGTCGAGGACGGGGCGTTCGGTCGCTTCCCGCACAAGACGTATGCGCAGTACATGACGGCGAACAGCGGGGCCGAGGCCGAGGAACAGAACTCGACGCCGTACCTGCAGGGCGCGATGGTGGCGATGGACACCACCGGCGCGGTGCGCGCGATGGTGGGAGGGCGCGACTTCGACGACTCGAAGTTCAACCGCGCGACCCAGGCGGAACGCCAGCCCGGGTCCACCTTCAAGCTGTTCGTGTACTCCGCCGCGATCCGCGCAGGACACCTGCCGGAGGAGCTGCTTCCCGACTCGGCCATCTCCCTGCCGATGTCGGACGGCACGATCTGGGAGCCGCACAACTTCGAGGAAGAGGACTCCAAGGGGCTCATCACGCTGCGGCGCGCGCTCGCCCTGTCCATCAACCTGGTGGCCATCCGGCTCGGCATGGAGCTGGGCGTGGACGCGGTGGTGGACGAGGCGCACCGCTACGGGATCTCGACCCAGGTGCCCGCCGTGCCTTCGATGTTCATCGGCTCCGCCAGCGTGATCCCGCTCGAGCTGGTATCCGCGTACACCGTCCCTGCCACGCTGGGCGTACGCGCGTGGCCCTTCGCCGTGGTGCGCGTCGAAGACGCCGACGGCAAGGTGCTGTGGCAGCAGCAGCCGCGGCGCGAGCGGGTGATGTCCACCGACCAGTCCTACGTGCTGAACGACATGCTGCGCGACGTCGTCCGCTACGGCACCGGCGCGGGGGCGGTGAAGCGCTCGGGCTTCGACCTGCCGGCCGGCGGGAAGAGCGGAACGACCAACGACTACACCGACGTCTGGTTCGTCGGCTATACCCACGAGCTGGTGGCCGGGTTCTGGATGGGGTTCGACAATCCGCAGACCATCAAGAACAACGCGCAGGGCGGTCTGCTCGTGGCGCCGGCGTGGGCCAACTTCATGAAAGAGGTCTACGAGCGCCGCCCCTCGGCGGGAGACTGGGTGCGGCCCACCGGGGTGGTGCAGCGGGAGATCGACGTGACATCGGGCAAACTCGCGACGCCGTACTGTCCGCCGGCGGTGCGCCGGTGGGTGGTGTTCGCGCCCAACGCGGTGCCGACCGAGTTCTGCCCACTGCATCCGGGCCCCGGAGCGCCGCCGTCGGCGGCCCCGGCCCAGGTGCCGGCTCCGACGGACGGCGGCCAGAAGCCCCCCAAGCGTCCGCCGCACGCTGGCGGCTGAGCGCGTGGCGCCGCTACGGGTGAGCGCGCGGTGGGTGCTGCCGGTGAGCGGTGCCCCCATCGAAGGCGGCGCCGTGCTGGTCGGGGCCGACGGGCGCATCGCGTCGGTGGGCCCCGACGCCGCGGTTCCGCGGCCCCCGGGTGCGCAAGTGGTGGAGCTCGGGGACGCGGCGCTGCTGCCGGGCTTGGTCAATGCGCACAGCCACCTCGAGCTCACGGCGCTGCGTGGCTTGGTCCGCGATCTCCCGTTTCCTGACTGGCTGCTCACCGTCCGCGCGATCAAGAGCGCCCTCGATCCGGCGTCGTTCCGCGCGTCGGCACGCTGGGGTGTCCTGGAGGGCTTTGCGGCGGGAATCACGACTTACGGCGACACCGGGTCGACATTCCAGGCGGCCGCGGCGCTGGCCGAGCTGGGCGGGCGCGCCGTGGCGTACCACGAGATCTACGGGCCCGATCCGGCCGCGTGCGCGGAGGCACTGGACGGCCTGGAGCGCGCGCTGGCGGAGTTGGAGCGCTGCCGCTCCGATCGCGTAGCCGTGGGCGTGTCACCGCACGCGCCGTATACGGTCTCCGATCCGCTGGTGAGGGCCGTGGCGGCGCTCGCCTCCGGGCGGCGTCTCAAGGTGGCGATGCACGTGGCCGAATCGCGGGAGGAGCGCGCGCTGGTAGAGGAAGGGCGGGGGCCGTTCGCGGAGCAGCTGCGCTCGCGCGGCATCGAGGTCGGACCGCGCGGCGGCTCGACGGTGGAGTGGCTCGAAAGCGCCGGCTTGCTCGCCTGCCGCCCGCTGCTGATCCACTGTGTGACGGCGGGGTTCGATGATTTCGTGCGTGGCCACCGCCATGGGGCGACCGTGGCGCACTGTCCCTGGTCGAACGCCGTGCTCGGGCACGGGCGGGCCGACTTCTCCGCGATGCGCCGCGCGGGCGTCCCGGTAGGGCTCGGCACCGACTCGGTGGTCACGGGAGGAGGCCTCGATCTGTTCGCCGAGGCGCGACTCGCGGCGTTGGGGCTGGAGGGCGGCATGTCTCCGCGCGAGCTGTTGCGCCTGGTGACCGCGGACGGCGCGGCGGCGCTCGGCCTTCCGGATCTCGGCACCCTCGAGCCCGGGGCCTGGGGCGACCTCGCCGCGGTGGAGCTGACGGCGCCCGTCTTCGCCGCCGCCGTGGACCCCGAGGCGGCGGTGGCGTGGGGCGCCACCGCGGCACAGGTGGTGTTCGCGACGGTTGCCGGGCGGGTCGTCTTCGATCACGGGCGGTGGCCGGACGTGGCGATCGACGGGGAGCGCGCGGCCTACGCGCGGGCGGCGGCGGCCGCGGCCGCAGTGTCGCGCCCGGCGGTTCCGGGCGGTATGTTCGGCCGGTCCTAGAGGCGAGGAGCAGATGAAAGCCCAGCGGCACGCGGCGATCCTGCGCCTGGTGCGAGAGCACTCCATCCCGAACCAGGAACGACTGCGCGCACTGCTGGTGCGCTCCGGGTTCGACGTGACCCAGGCCACGCTGTCGCGCGACATGCACGAGCTGGGGTTGAGCAAGCAGCAGGACGAGGGTGGCACCTCGTGCTACACCGCCCCGCCCGACGAACTCGTCCCGGCCCCGACCCTCGCCGGGTTCCTCCCTTCGCTGCTGCTCCGCTCGGATGGCGTCGGACCGCTGCTGGTGCTCCGGACGCCGACCGGCGGAGCTGGCGCGCTCGCCGCCGCCCTCGACCGCGAAGCGTGGCCCGAGGTGCTCGGCACCCTCGCCGGCGACGACACCGTCCTGATCGTGGCGCGCAGCCCCGCCGCCCGGCGGAAACTGGCGCGCCGGCTCGCCGACTACGCCGCGCCGAGGCATTGAACCCCGCGCCGGGTGAATGTATGTTTATGCGTCACTCTGCATAAACAGTCATCTCCCCAGCGAGGGTCGTCGTCATGGCACAGCGCGTGGTGCTCGCCTACTCCGGTGGTCTCGACACGTCGGCGATCGTCCCGTGGCTCCGGGAGCGGTACGGCGCCACGGTGATCTGCGTGGCGGCGGACGTGGGACAAGGGGCCGGCGAGCTCAAGGGCCTCGAGGAGAAGGCGCGCCGGTCGGGCGCCGACTCGTGCGTGGTCGAGGACGTCCGGGACCGCTTCGTGCGCGAGTTCATCTGGCCCACGCTCAAGGCGAACGCGATTTACGCGCGCACCTACCTGCTCGGCACGTCGATGGCGCGGCCGCTGATCGCCGAGCGCCAGGTCGCGCACGCGCGTCGGGTGGGGGGCACGGCCCTGTCCCACGGCTGTACGGGCAAGGGCAACGACCAGGTGCGGTTCGAGCTGACCTACGCGGCCTTCGCGCCAGACCTCAAGATCATCGCCCCGTGGCGGGAGTGGGAATTCCGGGGCCGCGAGGACCTGCTGGCGTACCTCAAGGAGAAGGGCATTCCCACCACGGCCACCGCGGAAAAGCCGTTCAGCCGCGACCGCAACCTGTGGCACATCTCGCACGAGGGCGGGTCGCTCGAGGATCCGTGGCAGGAGCCGCCGGAAGACATGTACGTGCTGACGCGTTCCCCCCAGGAAGCTCCCGATATCCCCGTGGTGGTGACGGTCGGTTTCGAAGCGGGCGAGCCGGTGTCGCTCGATGGCGAGCTGCTGGCCCCGGTGGCGCTGCTCGAGACGCTCAACGCCATCGCGGCAGAGCACGGCGTGGGGCGCGCGGACGTCGTGGAGGACCGGCTGGTCGGGATGAAGTCACGCGGCGTGTACGAGACGCCGGGCGGGACGGTCCTGTTCCAGGCGCACCGCGAGCTGGAGCAGCTGGTGCTGGATCGCCGCAGCCTGGCGCTGGCCGACGACCTCGGCCGGCGCTATGCTGATCTGGTGTACGACGGCCGGTGGTGGACTCCCGAGCGCGAGGCGCTCGACGCGCTGGTCAACTCCCTGCAGAAGTACGTGACGGGAAGCGTGCGCATGCAACTGTACAAGGGTGGCCTGCAGGTGGTCGGCCGCTCGTCGCCGGTGTCGCTGTACCACGAGGGCCTGGCGACCTTCGGCGCCGACGACGTATACCGGCAGAGCGACGCCGAGGGATTCATCCGGCTGTATGGGCTCGCCGTGCGGACCGCGGCCGAGCGCGAGCGCCGGCTCGGCCTGCGGCACGCGGAGGCCGCCGACTGAGCCCGCGGCCCGTTCGCGCGCTCGTCGTCGGCGCGTCGGGCTTTCTGGGCTCGCGCCTCCTGGCGCTTGCGCCCCACGACGTGGAGTTGCTCGGCACCGGCGGCCATCGGCCGGTCCGGCCCGGGCGCTGGCGCGACGTACACCTCGATCTCGCCTCGTCGTCGGCGGTGCGCGAGTTGGTGGAGCGCGAGCGGCCGTCGGTCGTCTTCTACTGTGCCTACGACAAGTCCAATCCCGCCATCACCGTGGACGCCGCGGTCGCGGCGGCGCGCGCGGCCCTCGCCGCCGGCGCCCGCTTCGTGCTGTTCTCCAGCGACCTGGTGTTCGACGGGCGGACGGGCGGGTACTCCGAGCAGTCGCCCGCCTCGCCGATCTCCAGCTACGGCAGGATGAAGGCGGAGGCGGAGGCGCTGGTCCGGGCGGAACACGCCGGCGCGCTGGTGGTCCGCACCTCGCTGCTGGTAGGGGAGAGCGGCATCATGCTGCGCCCCACGTTCGAGTGCGAGAGCCTGGTGCGCGGGCAGAGCGTCACGCTGTATCGCGACGAGTGGCGCAGTCCGACGCAGGTGGACGACGTCGCTCGGGCCTCCTGGGAGTTGTGCTCGCTCGAGGTGTCGGGCGTCTTTCACGTGGCCGGTCCGGAGCGGTTGTCCCGGGCCGAGCTGGGCCGCATCGTGTGCGACCTGTTCCACTTCTCCCCCGCGCTGATCCATGAAGGCGACCGACCGGCCTCGCGGCCGCGCGACACGTCCCTCGATTCACGTCGGGCCACGTCGCTGCTGGGCTGGGCGCCGCGGGCGCTCTCCGAACTCGCCCGCCTCCCCGCCGGCACGCATGCCTGACGCGTCCCACGTGATGTGGGGCGGCCGGTTCGCGGAGCCGATGGATCCGAGACTCGACCGCCTCAATCGCAGCCTCCCGGTGGACCGGCGGCTGTGGCGCGAGGACCTCGCCACCAACCGCGCCTGGGTGCGCGCGCTGGAGCGGTGCGGTGTGCTCGATGCCGCCGAGCGCGAGACGCTGCTCGCTGGGTTCGCGCAGGTCGAGGCTGCTCTCGCCGCCGGAGCGGCGGAAGGCGCCGCGGACGAGGACATCCACTCGCTCATCGAGCGCCTGCTGGGCGAAGCCGTCGGCGCCCTGGCCGGCAAGCTCCACACCGGGCGGTCGCGCAACGACCAGATGGCGACCGACCTGAGGTTGTGGACGATCGGTGCGCTGGGACGGCTGGACGCGGCGCTGGTGTCGCTGGCCCGCGCGCTCATCGGCCAGGCCGAGCGCGGGATCGACGTGCTGCTGCCGGCGTACACCCATACGCAGCGCGCGCAGCCGGTGCGGCTGGCGCATTGGGCGCTGGCCCACGTCTGGCCGCTGGCCCGCGACCGGGCCCGCCTCGGCGCGGCGTGCCGGCGCACCGCCGTGCTCCCTCTGGGGTCCGGGGCCGTCGCAGGGTCCGGGTTCGCCGTGGACCGGCACCGGCTTGCGGCGGACCTTGGCTTCGGCGAGGTCACCGCCAACTCGATGGATGCGGTGGGCGATCGCGATTTCACCGTGGAGGCGGTGTTCGTGGCGGCCCTGGCCGGCACGCACCTGTCGCGGCTCGCCGAAGACCTGGTGCTCTTCTCCTCGGCGGAATTCGGCTTCTTCAGGCTGGCCGAGCCGTTCACGACCGGGAGCAGTCTGATGCCGCAGAAGCGGAACCCCGACTCCCTCGAGCTGGTGCGGGGAGCGGCGGGCCACCTGCTGGGGCGGCTGGTCGGGTTGCTCACCACGCTCAAGGCAATGCCGACCGGCTACCAGAAGGACCTCCAGCAGAACAACGCGGCGTTGTTCGAGGCGCTGGACCTCGCCGAGGAGGCCGCGGAGCTGCTGGCGGGTGTCGTCGAGACCCTGGTGCCGGATGCCGCGCGCATGGCCGCGGCGCTGGAGCCCTCGGTGCTCGCGACCGATCTCGCCGACCTGCTGGTGACGTCGGGAATGGCGTTCCGGGACGCGCACGCGCTGGTGGGCGCCCTGGTCCGCCGCGCCGAAGAGTTGGGTGTTCCGCTCGACGCAGTAAGCGCCGCGGAGGCCCGGCGGCTCGACCCGGCGCTCCCCGCCTCGCTCCGCGCGCTGGGGGGGGCCGAGGCGGCGGTGGAGAGGCGCGCGCTGCCGGGCGGCACTGCGCGGAGTGCTGTCCTCGCGCAGCTCGACGCCGCCCGGGCCGCTTTCGCTGCCGAGGGCGCGGAGGCGCCCGGGGCGGGCCCTGCGCTTGCCGACGCGGCGCTCCCGCGCTAGTATCTAACTCGGGCGCCGGGTAGGGCGCCCCAGGGACGTGGTTACGACAACCGTAGCATCCGCGTCATCCCGTCCCGTTCGCTGCGAGCGAGACGGGTTTTTTTGTGGGTGTACGGCCGGGCCTCGGAGGGTGTTCCGGGTGCGATGCCTCGCGTTGAATGCGTCGTTCGAACCGCTCACCATGGTGCCGGTGCGGCGGGCGCTGCGGCTCGTCATCGACGGGAAGGCCGAGATCGTCGAGGCGGATGCCGGGCGCCTGTCGCGGTCGGCGCACCTGGCCATCCCGCGGCCCGCGGTCATCCGGCTCGTCAAGTTCGTCCACGTGCCGCGGCGCTTCCGCCGCCAGGTGACCAACACCTTCCTGTTCGCCCGCGACGGCTATCGCTGCCAGTTCTGCTCGCGGCCGCAGAACCAGCTACGCCCGCGCGAGTGCCTCACCCGCGACCACCTCGTGCCGCTGTCGCGCGGGGGCACCAACGCGTGGACCAACGTCGTGACGGCCTGCTCGACCTGTAACGCCCGCAAGGGCAGCCACCTGCCGGAAGAGCTGGGCATGCACCCGCTCCGGCCGCCGGTCGAGCCGCACTTCGTCCACCTGGCGTGGGCGGTGCGCCGGCTCACGCCGACGCAGGCCAAGTACATCCGCCTCTTCTACGGGGCGGAAGTTCTCGCGGAGTTGTCGGCCCTCTAAGCCGCGGCGCCGGAATCTCCGGTGCCAGTCTGCTCCTCCCCCTCAAAAAAAATGATGCCCGACTCGGAAGTCGGGCACCACACGGCGGGCCGCGGTCATTGCTGACTTAGCCCTTGCGCGCGGTGCCCGATGCTTCCGACGGTGGGGTGACTACGGTACTCGGGCCCTTCTCAGGATGGGTCGAAAGGGACGGGGCCGGGAAAACGAGCACCGGGCAGGAGCTTCCAGTCGTGATCACGCGTTCGAACGCGTGACCCGACAATTCGGGACCGGCGACGATCAGCGAGGCCTCCGGCGGAGCGGCGTCGTCCGGGTCGAACTTGGCCGCGCGCAACGGGACCGGGATGAGGGCGCGCGCCCGGGATTCGAGCGCGGCGTTGGTGCGGCCGTTCGACAGCAGCACCGGCTGATCGAACAGCCGCGGAGCCGCTGGGTCGACGGGCGCGGGAAGCACGAGCAAGGGAGCGTGCGACTCCTCGAGCATCAGCCGCAGTGTCGTGCCGATCGTGTGCTGACTCGAGGCCATGGAGCACCGCACGCCCAGCACGACAACCTGGCTCGTGCGCAGCTCGGCGAGCGACGTCAGCCACCGCACCCGGTCACCGCGCTTGAGGGCGATCTCCGTTTCCACCTCGCGTGCCGACAGCTGCACGGCGAGACGGTCGAGCCTCGGACGAAGCTCGTCGAGTTCCCGCACGCACTCGTCGCCGACACCCTCGATAGCGTGGAACAGGGTGGCCCGGCGCACGCCCGCGCTCACCAGATCGGGCAGCCATCCGGCCACGCGATCCGCAAAAGCGGCGGCGTCCACGGCGATCAGCAGGGACTCGATCACACTCCCTCTCAGTTGCGCATCGCGTACCACGGGAGCGAATCGGTGCCGGTTTCGTAACTCATTATCCGGTTGTTAGTTACAACGAGGCCCCGGCGGATTTCCGCCGGGGCCTCAGGGTCCCATGAGACAACGTGTCCGCGCCGGGAGGGCGGCGGCGTATCTAGCCCGTCTCAACCCTCGTGGCTTCGGGCTCGTCCCCCAGGTCGTCGGGCTCGCCTTCCTCGGGTTCGCCGCGGTAACGCTTCAGCTTGCGATACAGCGTGCGCCGGTCGATGCCGAGCACCTCGGCCGCGCGCCCCTGATGTCCGCCCACCTCCTCGAGCACAGCGAGGATGTATTCGCGTTCGAGGTGGTCCAGGTTCCAGCGCTCCGACCGCGCGGTCTTGAGCACGTCGTGCTCGCGACGCCGATACAACCCCTCGGCGGGATCGAACGGGATCGTCTTCGCGCCCGCGTGCATGATCACCGACCGCTCGATGAAGTTCTCGAGCTCGCGGACGTTGCCCGGCCACTCGTACTCCATCAGCCGCTGCATCGTGGTCGGCGGGATCGCCGGCGGGGTCACGCCGTGCTCGGCCGCGGCGCGGCGCAGGAAGTACGCGGCCAGCAGCGGGATGTCGTCCCGCCGCTCGGTCAGCGGCGGAACCCGGATCGGGAACACGCTGAGCCGGTAGTAAAGGTCCTCGCGGAACCGGCCGGAGCGGACTTCCTCGCCGAGATCCAGGTTGGTCGCGGCGATGAGCCGGATGTCGATCGCGACCGGCTCGCGGCCGCCGACCCGCATGATGCTGCGCTCCTGCAGCGCGCGCAGCAGCTTGACCTGGATGTTCGCGGACACGGTGCCGATCTCGTCCAGGAACAGCGTGCCGCCGCTCGACTCCTCCATCAGCCCGCGCTTGTTGGCGATCGCTCCGGTGAACGCGCCCTTCACGTGCCCGAACAGCTCGGATTCGAGCAGTGTCTCGGGGATGGCCGAGCAGTTCACCGCTACGAAGGGGCGCTCGTTCCGGCCGCTCATGAAGTGGATGGAGCGGGCCACCAGCTCCTTACCCGTGCCGGTATCGCCGGCGATGAGCACGGTGGCGCGGCTCGGCGCGACGCGCGAGATCAAGTCGCGGACCCGCTCGATCGCCGCGCTGCGGCCGACCATCTCGACGCCGGGGCCCTCTTCCTTCACGTGGCGGCGCAGCCGAGCCACCTCGCGGCGCAACTCCGTCTCTTCATGGGCGCGCCGCAGGGTGAGGAGCAGCTCCTCGGTGCGGAACGGCTTGCTCACGTAATCGAAGGCGCCCCGCTTCATCGCCTCCACCGCCGTGTCCACGGAGCCGAACGCGGTCATCACGATGAACGGCACGTCGGTCTGCAGCGTCGGCCCGACGGAGAGGACATCCATCCCCTGCACGCCCGGGAGGTTGAGGTCGAGCAGCACCGCGTCGAACAGCTGCTTGTCGAGCTCGGCGAGGGCCGCCTCCCCGGTAGGGGCGCCCACTACGTCGTAGCCCGCCTCCCCGATGATCTTGGTCAGGAGCCCGAGGACCACGGCATCGTCCTCGACCACGAGGACGCGGCGCTGGGATACCGGCTGGGCAACGGCTTCGGGCTCAGTCATGGCTCACCGATGCGGGAATCCGGATGGTGAAGGTCGCGCCGTGGCCAATCTGCGAGGCGACGTCGATGGTCCCGCGGTGCGATTTCACAATCTGTGCCGCGAGTGCCAGGCCGAGTCCGGTGCCGCCGGAGCGCGAGAAGAACGGCGTGAAGATGTGGGGGAGATCCGCTTCGGCGATGCCCGGACCATTGTCGGAGACGATGATCTCGACCATGTCGCTTCCGTTCGCGCCGGTCGCGACCTTCAGCAGGCCGCCTGTGTCGGCCATCGCCCGCTGCGCGTTGAGGAACAGGTTGATCAGCACCTGCTGCAGCTGCGCCTCGTCCGCGTGAATGGCGGGAAGCTCCGGATCCAGATCGAGCTCGAGTCGGATGCGGTGCCGGCTGAGCTGCGGCTGCACCAGGCTCGTCGCCTGCTCCACCGTCTCGTTGGCGCTGGTCGGCGTGAACACCAGCCCCGCCGGCTTGGCGAGGTTCACCAGGCGGCGGGCCAGCTTGGCGATGCGGTCGGTCTGCGACAGCAGGACCTGCATTTCCTCGCCGCCTCCGCAGAAGTTGCAGCGGGACTGGAGCATGTGATCTACCGCCACCGAGATGGCGGTGAGCGGCGCGCCGATTTCGTGGGCGACGCCCGCGGCCACCTGGCCCGCCGTGGCCAGCCGCTCGGCGGTGAGCAGTTGCCGCTCGATGCGCTTGCGGTCGGAGATGTCGCGCAGGATCGCCGAGTAGCCGATGAGGTTCCCGGACTCGTCGTACACCACCGTCCGGGTGATGCTCACGTCGACGATGTGGCCATCCTTGGTCTTCCGCCGCGTCTCGTAGTCGCGGAGCGCGCCCTGGGCGTTCGTCGTGCGGCGCATCCAGTCGACCTCGCCGCGCGCCAGCTCCTCCTCCGGCAGCAGGACCGCGAACGGCTGGCCCACCAACTCCTGGGCGGTCCAGCCGAGCATCTTCTCCGCCCCCCGGTTGCAGGAGAGGACGCGGTCGTCCGGGCCGACGCAGATGATGGCGTCGGCCGCCATGTCGAGAATGGCAGCGACGAGCGCGGGGTCGGGTTGGGATAGGGTCTGAGGCATCCTGTCCCGAAAGCTCGTCAGGTTGCGCCATGATAGCAACCAAAGGGCTGCCTGGGGGCCAATTGGAGGCCTCCCGGAGGTAGTTATCCTGCGGCACCGAGGCTCGGCCAATGGGCTCGTTGCCCAGCGGCCAAAGTCTCCTAGTCAATCATTCGGAATTCTGTCGGTTTTTTTTGAGGATGAAAATGGCATTTCGACAGGCGGCATATAGATTCCTCTCCCCGCAGCCCGGCGCTTGGCGCTGAGCCAGTGTGCCAATGAGCTGAGGCCAGGGCCTGCGGGTGTGGCGTTCGTCCGTGTTGTGGCTCGTGCCGCCGGCACTCCGCCGCGGCGAGTGGACTCCTGAGATCGGAAGGCTTCATGGCGACGAAAGCAATTCTCCTGACGGTCGCGCTCGGACTCGCTGCAGCGGTGACGCTGCGCGCCCAGCAGCCGGCCGGCGCAGCGACGCTGTTCGCGAAGACTTGTGCCTCGTGCCACGGCGCGGCAGGCACGCCGACTGCGTCGATGAAGACCTCGATGGGTGTGCCGGATTTCGGGGTAGCGGCTACGCTGGCATCGGTGCCGGACAGCGTCCTGCGCGCGACGGTGATGAACGGCAAGGGTCGTATGATGCCGTCGTACAAGAGCCGGCTCACGCCGGAGCAGATTGCCGCTCTCGTCAGCTACATCAGGACGTTCAGCAAACACTAGGGACTCGAGCCGCCGGCGGCCGGCATCGGCGCGCTGTGCGCAGGAGGTGAGCATGAGCGCGGTACGTGCAGCGCTCGCGTCCGCCGCCCTCGTGGCCTGGGTGGGCGCGTCCACGTTGCGTGCGCAGGCGGCGCCGCACACGCCGCCGCGGATGCTGCACCCGGCGGCAGGGAAGCAGGACTGTCTGAGCTGCCACGGCGCCGGGGCCAACGCGCACATCACCAGCGTGCCGGCGACGCACCACTTTGCCAACGGCGCGTGCGGGATGTGCCACAAGCCGATCGCGGAGACGCCGACCCCGATCAAGCACGCCGCTGACGAGGTGCATGCGGAGTGCCGGAAGTGCCACGTGCAGGCGGTAGCGGGCGCCGCCCCGGTGCCGGGCGCCGCTCCGTCGCCCCCCGTGTCGCATGCGAATTTCGACGGCTCCACGTGCAAGCTGTGTCACGAGGTGGCGGCCGCACCTGCTCCGGGCCCGGGCGGTGGCTGAGCTGCGCCCCGGTCGTCAAGTCGGTCGTGAGCGCGGGCTGCTCCGCTGGCGTGTGGTGCCGATGGCAGCGTTGGCCGTGGCGCTCGCGGCGGTGCCGGCCCACGCTCGCCAGCGGCCGCCGCGCAGCGAATGCATGACCTGCCACGCCCGCCAGAGCGGGGCCTCCGGCGCGGGCCACGGCTTCGCCGCATGGCAGGCGTCCCCCCACGCGGCGGCCGGTGTGACCTGCGAGGCGTGTCACGGAGGGAATCCCGCCGCCACCAACGCGGCCGCGGCACACCAGGGCGTGCTGTTGTCGAGTCAACCTTCGAGCCCGGTGTTCTTCACGCGCATCCCTGACACCTGCGGCCGGTGCCACGCCGCTGAAGCGGCGTATTTCCGCACGAGCCTGCACTTCGCGCGGCTGGAGTCCGACGGCCGGGGCCCGAACTGCGTGACTTGCCACGGCTCGATGGCCACGTCGATCCTCACCCCTGAGCGGCTGCTGACGACGTGCTCGGCGTGCCACGTGGAGGGCGGGGTCGCGCCGCCCGAGAAGGCGCGGGAGGCCTCCCGGGTTCTGGCGCTGGTCCGAACCGAGAACATTCTCTTCGACGTCGTCTCGACCGACGCCGCGGGGCGGCGCGGCACCCGTGCCGGCGCGCGCGCCACCATCCTGCTCGGGGATGCCGAGCGGCATCTGAGCGCGGCGGCCGAGGTCTGGCACAGCTTCCGCCTCGACTCGGCGGCGGCGCGACTTGGGGAAGCGAGGCAGGCCCTCGTGGAGGCCTGGCAGGCTCTTGGGCACCCGGCCCCGCGCGAGAGCGGCATCGGCGCGGTGCCGCGCAATCCGAGGAGGGGCGAGTGACGCCAGGCCGGGATCGCCTCCCGCTGGTGGCGCTGGGCGCGGGCGTGGTGCTCGCGCTGCTCCTCGCCTTCACGCTCCGGCTTCCGCAGCGGCTGCTCGCGCTGGCGCGGCCCGGCCACGCCACCCACCAGCTCGACGGCCGCATCACCCCCGGGGAGTACCAATTCCGGTGGGTGGATCCGGCGAGCCAGCTTGCCTTCGAGTGGAGCATCGTCGGCGACCGCCTGATCGGCGCGATTTCGACGCCCGAACACGGGTTGGGTTGCCATAGGGTTCGGGGGCGCGGGGCCGCTGATGTTTGGCGCCGACATCGTGATCGGCTACGTAGACGCGCGCGGCGCCCACGTGGAGGACGACTACGCGAATACTCCGGTGTCGCACGTGGCCGACACGGCCCTGGGCGGCCACGACGACATCCTCGGCTCGGCGGGGCTCACGACCGCGGCCGGCACGACGATCGAGTTCGAGCGGCCGCTGGCCGCGCACGACAGCACGGACCAGCCGATCATGGCGGGCCAGACGCGCGTGCTCATGGCGTCCGCCGACGCGAAGGACTTCACCGCGTACCACGCCGGGGGGCACAAGGCCGTGGCGCTCCTCGACCTGTTCGCGGGGCCGCCGGCTGAGGCCGCGGGCGGGGCGCTGCTGCCGGATCACCTCACCGACGTCCAGATCATGATCACCGTGTGGATGGCGGTCCTCCTGATCGTCGGCGTGCATGGGGTGGTGGCGGGTTGGGCCGAAGGCTCCCACGCCGCCGAGGGCGCCTCCGCGGAGCGGACGGGGGTGGCGATGGCGCTGATCCCGGTCTTCATGGTGGTGGAGGTGGCGTCCCTCGCGACCTTCGCGGTGGCCGTCGCGCGGGCGGAGCCGGTCTGGCTGCTGGGGTCGAGCCTGGCGGTGGGGCTGCTCGCGCTGGCCGGCATCGTCGTGATGTACAGCCGCGCGTTCGTGCGCTGGGAGTCCATCCGCACGGAACGCGACGACGGGATTCCCTGGTAGGGAGGTTGGACGCGTGGATCGCCGACGCTTCGCGAACTGGTCGCTGAAGACGGGCATCGTCGCCGCCATCGCGGCGCTCCTGCCGGGCGTGATCACCTTGCGGGGGCGCTCCCGCACGTCGGCCACGCGCGGGGTCGAGGCCGGGGACCGGCTGGTCTTCGCCCTGGGGGGCAACGCGGGCGAGGCGATCACGGAGGGGAGCTTCACCCAGAACGAAGCGGTGCTCGCATATCCCGAGGGGAAGTCCGACAACCACGAGAACCTGGCGATGGTCTGCAAGCTCGATCCGGCGCAGGTCCAGCCGCCGACCGACATCGCCGGCACCGCCCACGGCATCGTGGCCTACAGCGCGATCTGTACGCACCTGGGTTGTACGGTGCGGTTCTCCGAGGAGCCGATGGAACAGGCCCCCTTCCCGCATGTCCATTGCCCGTGCCACGGCGCGATGTTCGACCCACAGCACGGGTGCACGGTCCTGGGCGGTCCCGCGCCGCGGCCGCTGCCGCAGCTGCCGGTCAAGTTGAACGCCAAGGGTGAGGTGATCGTCGCCGGGCCGTTCAGCGCGCCGATCGGCGTCAAGGCGTAGGGGGGGCCCGCGGATGACCGTGCCACGCTGGCTCGACGAGCGGCTCGCGCTCGAACGCTTCCGCGCCAAGTACCTCGGCAAGCCCTTCCCGGTCCACTCGACATTCTTCTTGGGCGAGATCGCGCTCTTCTGCTTCGTGATCCTGGTGGCGACGGGGCTCTACCTGGCCCTGTTCTACGAGCCTTCGGCGCAGCTCCTCTCGGGGCACGGCGCCGCGCCTGCGGCGTACGCGAGCACGCTGCTCATCGACAGCCACCCGTTCGGGGCGTTGATGCGGCGGATTCACCACTGGGCGGCCCATCTGATGATCGCGGCCGTCCTCCTGCACCTCCTCCGGATCTATTTCACCGCCTCGTACCGCAAGCCGCGCGAGGTGAACTGGGTGCTCGGCCTGGGGCTGCTCGGCGCCACGCTCGGCGCGTCGTTCGCCGGCTACCTGCTCCCCTTCGATCAGTTCTCCGTGACGGCGACCGCCATCGGGTACGGCATCGCGCGCTCGGTGCCGTGGGTCGGCTCCACCCTCGCGGATCTCGTGTTCGCCGGGCAGTTCCCGTCGAGCGCCACCGTGCCGCGGTTCTTCGCCTACCACGTGGTGTGGGCGCCGCTGGCATTGAGCGGGCTGATCGCCCTGCACCTCGTCATCGTGCTCAAGCAGAAGCACACCGAGATGCGGCGCGCCGGGGTCCGGCCCGACGCGGCCGAGGGTGCCTACATCCGCGGGATTCCGCTCTGGCCGGAGCAGGTCGCGCTGATGGGGGTGCTGTTCCTGGTGCTGCTGGGCGTGCTGGCGGCCCTGGCGGCGTTCCTCCCGGTGCACCCCTCCGCCTTCTATGGGCCGCCGCAGCCGGTGACGCCGGAGGTGAAACCCGACTGGTACCTGCTGTGGGTGTACGGTGCGCTGCGCCTGATCCCCGGGGGGCTCAGCTTTAAGCTGTTCGGTGCGACGATCGGGTCGGAGGTCTTCGGCGCGATGCTCGTGCCCGGGATTCTCTCCCTGGTGATCGTGCTGGTGCCGTGGCTCGATCGGGGGCCGTCGTCGCTCTACTACACGGAGCCCCCGTTGGAGAGCCCGCTGCGGCTCGCCCTCGGGCTCGCCACCATCACGCTCTTCCTCGCGCTGTCGCTGGCGGGTTTCGGCGCAGAGCTGGGCCTCTCGGTGCCGGTGCTCTGGGTCATCGCGGTGATTGCGCCAGTGGCTGTTGGCTGGGCCGCCCACGCCCAGGCGCGTCGGCGGCGGGAGCGGTTCCTCGCGCCCGGGGCCGCGCCAAGGTAGGGCCCGCCGGTCAACCGCCGCATGACGAGGAGGCCAGCCGACGCCCGGCTGGCCTCCTGGCGTTTCGGTGACCGGCGCCGGCCGCCCGCCTCAGTGGGTGGGCACGCCGGTCGTGTGGCAGATGAGGCACATCGCCGGGTTCTTGCTCTCGACGCTCGGGTTGAAACCGGCTCCGTGCGGGTTGATGTGCCAGCCGCTCGTCGCCGAGTGGCAGCGCACGCAGAAGTCCTGGGCGTGGCAGCTGGCGCAGGTCTCGATGGAGCGGCGCGCCACGCCGCCGTGGCCGAACAACCAGCCGGGCTGCTTGTCGTGGTAGCTGCCGCCGCCGAGCGGCGCGTTGGTGTTGGCCCGCCCCAGCCTCTGGTGACAGTCGCGGCAGAAGATCTGAGTCTGGTGGCAGGCCGTGCACTCCGCCTCGGCGGCGTAGGCCTGCTGCGCATGCCGCTGGACGAAGTTGGCGCCGTGGAAGCTCGGCGCCTTGGCCGCGTCGTGGCAGCTCGCGCAGTACGAGGGCCGGTGGCACGTGCTGCAGGTCGTGGCGCCGCCGGCAGCGAGCGTGCGATGCCGCAGCTGCATGTCGGGCAGATGGGTGGCAGGCCTCAAGCCCGCGAGGTTGACGCCAGGCGCGGCGCCGGCGGTGCGGCGCGGCAGCGCCGCGATCGCGGGCACACGCTCCTGGATGCGATGGCAGCCGAGGCACGACTCCTGGGCGTGGCAGTTGGCGCACTCCGCCACGCCGGCTTTGGCGACGGCGCCGTGAGCGCGGTCCCAGTCCGCCGCCAGGTGGGACGGCGGGCGCGGGTAGGCGACCTGCCGTCCCCGCACCATCGCGGCCACGCGGTCGTCCGGCGGAAGGCTCTCGATGGCCTGCACCATCCGCGCGTTGACGTGGCACGAGGCGCAGAACGGCTGCGCGTGGCACACCGCGCAGGTCGTGCCGGCGGCGGCGCTCTGGTGGTGCAGGACCCAGTCGGAGTCGTGCGACGGGGGCCTGGGGAACGCGTGGATCGCCGCCGTGTCGAGCGCGGCGGCGTCGTGGAGCGTGGTGTGGCACGGCTCGCAGCTGGTCTGCGTCAGGTGGCTCGTCGCGCCCTGGCCGTGGCAGCCCACGCACCGCTCCGGCGACGCGCGGCCGACCTCCATGAAGGGAAGGGAGTCCGCCGGCGCATGGCAGCGCTGGCAGGTGGCGCCTCCGCTGTCCATCGACTCGAACATCGCGACGTGGGGCACGTGGTCGAAGCTGAGATTGGTGACCCGCGGTGGCCGTGGCGTCCAGTTCACCTGGCGCGCCAGATCGCCGTTGTGACAGCCGGCGCACAGCTCCGGCGACGGCCACAGCGCGGCGGTGTCGCCGGTCGAGATCCCGGCGTGGCACGACGCGCAGGTCGTGAACAGGTTCGCGTGGCGTGCGTGCGGGAAGGTGTCGGTGGCCACCTGGCCCGCGAGGGCAGGCCCCGCCCGGTGACGGGCCGGCGTGCCGGTCAGCGCGGCCACCAGCGCGAGCAGGGCCGTGAGCGCGCGGGCGATCATCGATAGCTCCCGGTGCGATCGGCGTCGGCGCCGATGGTCCAATCGAGGCTGACCGAGGCCCGCGTCTGGTTCCAGTCGATGCTGGTCGAGCCCGTGAGGCGGCGGTGGAAGTACCGCGTGGCTTCAGCGCTCAGGCCCAGCCGCCGGCCGAGCGGGGTCTTCACGTTTCCCCCCACCCCGTAGACGGTGCCGTCGGCGACGCGGAACATGTCGGTCTGCTGAAACGCGGTCGTCTGGACGCCGAGGTGCCACCCGCGCGGCATCGCGTAGGTGACGCTGAGGTCTCCGCCACTCTGGTCTCCGCCGTAGCCGAGCTGCAGGTGGTAGCCGGCGTCCACGGTGAACACTCCGCGGCGCGCGTGCGCGCCGAGCGAAACTTCCTTCTGGTCGTCGCCGACGTCCACGAGGAACGGCGAGCCGGAGCTGAGCGGCTGCCAGTGCCGGTAGGTGAAGGCGCCGGAGAACGTCAGGTCGCGGGCGGCCGCCACGGTGGCCGTGGCCGAATACCCGGAGTGCGATTCCGGCGTGAATACCCCCCAGATGGTCGACAGATCGAGCGTCGGCCGGTACTGGAAGGCTTCGATCTCGAGGGAGGTGCCGCGCGGCAGGAGGAGCATCGCGCTGATGCTCGCCTTGCCCCACTGCTCGCGCGCGATGTCGGCGTCGGCCGAGGCCGAGAGGATCAGGTGCGAGCCGAGCCCCACGCGGCCGTCGAAGGCGGCGCGCTCCGACACCAGGCCGCTGGCATCGCTCAGCAGCTCGCGTTGATAGATCGCCGAGAAAGTCGAGCGCGCCGTGGGGGCGGCCCACAGCGACGCCCCCAGCAGAATGGTTCCCAGATCCGGGCGGAGCGGATCGAGCGAGGCGATGGCCGAGCTGTTGTACGACTCGTCCGAGGCGCGCGCCAGGCCGCGTCCGCCGTAGCCCTCGACGTGCAGCGCGGCCAGCGGGCGCCACAAGGCCGTCAGCCCATCGAACCCGTAGAATCCGAGCCCCGACGAGTGCTGCTGCCGTCCGAGGCGCAGCAGGTACTGCGGCCGCTCCAGCTCCAGGTACGCATCCAGGGCCTCGAAGTGCATGTCGGACTGCGGCCAGATCAACTCGGAGCCCAGCGCCGCGCGCCCGCGTACCAGGGCGTAAGCGCGCAGGCCCGTCATCCCGAGCCCCCACGCCGACAGCTCCAGGTCCTGGGTGAAGGGCGCCGCGTACGCGACCGGCAGCGCTACGTAGGCCCCGGCCCCCGAATCGGCTGACGAATCGTATTGGATGGGGCGCAGTTGGATGTACTGTGTCGTGGTCGTCCCGTGCAGCCGCACCGACTGGGCAAGTAGTGTCGTTGCGGGCGCGGCGAGCCCGAGCAGCAGGGCACAGGTCGAGAGGAGGCGGTAGTGCATCGTCAGCTCCGGGCCAGGACTTTGTGGCACTGCTCGCACACCACGCCCGGAACGTGCCGCGCCTGGGCGCTGTGACACATCAGGCACATCTCGCGCGTGGCAGGCAAGTTCGCCGCGCGCGCACCGTGACAGGAAGTGCAGTTCGGGTGATCGGCGGCCTTGTGGAAGGCGATCGGCCTGGTGCCAGCGTGACAGGCGACGCAGTTGGCCGAGGCCGTGTGATGGCTCGCGTGGCACGCGGCGCACGCCGCGCCCTCCGGCGCACGGGACAGCGGGTTCGTGTGGCACTGCGTGCACGGGAAGCCCTGGTGTCGCGCGTGCTCAAACGGGAGGCGCCGGGTCTCGGTGGCGTGCTTCGCCGCCACCGGGAACGTCTGCTCGGTCTGCAGCGTGGCCTTGCCGAGCGCCGCGACATCGTGGCAGGTCGAGCACTCCGCCCGCTCGGGGCCGCTGTGGTGGCAGCGTTGGCAGTCGGCGCTGGACTTCACCAGCAGCTCGCCGTGCCGCACCCGGCTCGAGTGGCAGCTCGAGCACATCTGCCCCCGGTGATCGCCGTGGGAGAAGCGCGGCGGAGTCCCGAGAGCCGGCGCCCCGCTGGCCTGAGGGTTCTGGCTCGCGGCGTCCGGCAGCCACGCGGCTGCGGCCGACGCGAAGTCGGCGACCGCCGTCGGGGCCGTCAGGTGCGACCGCGGAGACAGCGAGACGCGGCGCGCGTGGCTTGGGGCCTCCCGTGGGATGTTGGCGTGGCAGCGGACGCAGTTCTGACCTTCCACCCGCCAGCTGTGCGGCTGGTGGCAGGTGGTACAGCGCTCGGGGTGTGGCACGCCGTTGTGGAAGCTCACCCGCTGCCAGCCGGCATGGCAGCCGGCGTTGGTGCAATTGACGTCCTGGGGCTTGGTCTGCGTATGCGGATTGTGGCAATCGCCGCAGACCCCGTTGTGCGGGTCCCGGCCGATGTCCATCGCCTGCATCTTCTCCTGCATCGCGTGGCAGGCGAGGCACTGGGCGGCGGCCGGCGTCAGGGGCTTGCCGAGGGAGTCCACCGCAAACGCCCGCGCCTCGGCCAGGAAGTTGTGGCAGGTGGTGCAATGCAACTCGCTGAGCCGCCCCATCTGGCCGAGCTGGATCGTATTGTGGTCGTGGCATCCGGCCTGCCCGCACGTGCGGTCTACCGGCGCGAACTCGTGCAGCGACACGCCGTGACACTCCACGCACCGCATTCCCTTGAGCCTCGGGTCCTTCGACTCCAGGTGAATCCGGTGGCCTGCGGTGGCGGCGATGATCTTCCACTTGGTGGAATCGCCGCTGACGTGACACCTGGCACAGACCTCGTTCGGGACCCGGGCGTGCCGGCCGATGGTCGTAGGGTTCGTGACGGCGGTGAGCCAGAGCTGGTGCAGCTGCTCCGGGAGCCGCCCCTCGTGACAGTTGTGGCACTCGAGCTTCGCGTGCGCGCTGCGGCTGAATCGCTGGAACGGGTCCACCATGAGGTGGCACGACGTGCAGAAGTGGTTGTCGTGCTGCATGTAGTGCCACTGGCGGTAGCCGGCGACCGACGCGCTCCCCAGGGCGAGCGTGAACCCCGCCACCAAAGCGATGCGCCACCCGCGCCTCAGGTGAGCCCATCGCTCCAAGACCCAGACGTAGTATCGCGTCATGGCAACCTATTCTCTCACCGTTCGAGCGGAGACGCAAAACGGGCCGGTCCGGAGAGGACCGACCCGCTGCGTTCCACCGGGCGTCGAGCGCCGAAGGCTGCTGCGCCGGTCCCTACCCGTCTCGCGCGCGCCTCAGCGGATGCGCACGCCGAGTTGGGCGGCCAACTGATGGACGCGTGCGTCCACCGCCGGCGACGGTGTCAGGTTGTACTGCTGCTCGACGGCCTGGATCGTCGCGACCAGCAGCGCCCGCAGGTACGGAGGATTGTGCACGCCGTGCGACTGGTCCACGCTCACCAACTGCACGTTGAAGAGCGCCCCCATCGCCACCGTGATGGTCGTGGTATTCGTGAATTCAGTGGACGGGACCTGGGTCAGGAGACCCGTGTCGCCCGCGTCGATCTTGCCGTTGCCGTTGACGTCGGTCCACAGGACGCCGGTGAAGTACGCCAGCTCCGCGCCCAGCGCCTGGAAGTCAGTCCGCACCACGGCTTGGGATGAGTGGCAGCCGCTCGCGGTGCAGGCCGCGAAGCTGCGCACGGAGACGTCGCACGAATTCGTGGAGTCGATCCCCGCGGTATCCACGCAGGGGATGGCGTAAAAGCTGTGCCCGGTGTAGTGCCACGCGAGGGTGCCGGCGCTGTTGTTGACGTCGAGCGTGTCCACGTGACAGGTCGCGCACAGGAGTGGATTGGCAGCGGGGTTCGAGTGCGTCGTCATGTTGGTCGAATCCCAGGTGAAGCCCACCGGCCGCCACCCCGAGGTGCCGAGGAACGTCGGCCCCTGCGGCGAGTGCGGTCCTCGGGTGTTCGAGAGGGCGGGATTCGCATTCCGATGGTGACACTGGATGCACAGGTTCGTCGTGTCGAGGACGGTGATGGACTCGCGCAGCTCGTGGGTATTGGTGGAGCCGTGCGGGGCGTGGCAGGTCGTGCACCCGATCGGGTAGGCGGTCGCGTTGCCGGCCTCGACGAACACGGTGCTCCCGCCGAACCGCTCCATCGTCGTCTTGCCCTCGTGGCACTGCAGGCACGTTCCGCCATTGCTGATGGCGGGGGCTTCCAGAATGCCGTGGGCCCCGCGCGACCAGTCCTCATAGAACGGGTTGTGTGGCGCACCGTAGTGGCACATACCGCAGCCGACACCGAGCGTCGTGTCCTTGGAAACGAAGTACGGGATTGGCTGCGTGCCGGTCTGGTCAGGCACCGTCACGTGCAGCGCCCCGGGACCGTGGCAGGCCTCGCACTGGACGTCCACGAAGTACTTCTGCGACGCCGCCGAAGCGCTGAAGAAGCCGGCGGTGTCGGGGGCGGTGTTGCTCGTGCCATTCGTCGAGTGGCACCGGCTGCAAGTCGTATCCGCGTGCCCGCTCGCCTGCAGGTCGGCCCACGCGTGAGAGTGGCCGGTCTGGATCCAGGTCTCCTGCTTCAACACGTGGCAGTTGCCGCAGGTCGTCTGCTTCGTGGTGGGGTTGCTGTACCCGACGAACGCAGCGGTGAGGTTGCTGCCCCCTGTCGGCGACGTGGTCGTATTGTTGTCCTTCACGCATGCCGTCGCCAGCACCGCGAACGCCGAAGCAACCAGCAGATGTCGGACCTGGATGGGATGATCCATGAGCCCCTTCCTCGCGCTTCCCAATCGTTCAATGCCCGTAGCGGTCGTGGCTAGGGCTAAGTACTCGTACGGATGCGATCGCACAGCCTGTGCCACTGTCCAAGTGTGCGCAAGCCTTTGACTCTCATTGTGTTACGACGTTGTCGAACAGTTGTTAGACGCAAACAACATCCCTTGTGTCCGAATTCACAAACAGCGCGTGGACAGATTGCGACAGCCCTCCTCCGCTGGGTACTGCAACCAAGCGGCTCAGTGCACTACCCTTGTGTCCTACCTCAAGGACGGAGTTGAGCTTATGAAGGCTATGGCGGTGTTGGCGGTTCTGGTAGCGGCGGCGACGCCGCTCGCCGCGCAGCAACCCTCTGCGCATCGAGGCATGGCGCATGGAGGGGCGATGCGCGGAGACATGATGCCGGGGATGGACTCGATGATGGCGCCGATGATGCGCGCCATGGCGGACGCACCGCAGCACCTGCTGAGGCAGAAGGACGCGCTGCACCTCACGAGCGATCAAGTCACGCAGCTCACGGCGCTCGGCGATTCGGCGAAGGCGGCGCACGACGCGGCGGCGCACCAGGCCCAGAAACACCTGGGGGAGCTGGAGCAGGCGATGCAGGCCGCGGCGCCGGACACCGTGGCGGTGAAGGCGCACTTCGATGCAGCGCACCAGTTCATGGGCGACGCGATGTGGGCGATGTTGCGCGCGGCTGCCCAGGCGCGGGCGTTGCTGACGGATGCGCAGCGGAGTCAGGTGGACTCGATGGCGAAGAACCCGATGCCGATGCGGCACGGCGGCATGGGGCACCAGCACTAGTCTAGCGCGGAACCTCGGCGAAGAAGCGGTGCAGGATCGCGCGGCCGGTCTGTTCCACGGCCGCGCGGCGTTTCTCCTCGAGCTTGACGCCGGGCGGCAGCGCCGCGGCCCAGTCGTGGGCCAGCGTCCGGTCCAGCTCCACGTGGAACTGGAGCCCATAGGCCCGCGCGCCGACGCGGAACGCCTGCCGGGGATACGCGGCTGAGGTGACCAGGTGCGCGGCGCCGGACGGCAGGTCGAAAGTGTCGGCGTGCCAGTGGAAGGCGGGGAATGCCGGGCCGGATGGCCCGAGGATCGGATCGAGCGTCCCCTCGGGCGTCAGCGTGACGACGCCGAATCCGATCTCTGCGGCCGGGCCTTTGAACACCCGCGCGCCGAGTGCGGCGGCGAGGAGTTGCGCGCCGAGGCAAATGCCGAGCACCGGGATGTCGCGGGTGCAGGCCTCAGCGAGCAGGCGCTGCTCGGCGGCGAGATGCGGGTGGCCCGCCACGTCGTACGCTCCCATCGTGCCGCCGAGGACGACGACGCCTTCGAGCGCGTCGGCGGCGGGCACGGAGTCGCCCCGGTCCATGCGTCGCACGTCCAGGGTAAAGCCGTGGTCGTGGGCCACCGTGGCGATGAGGCCCGGACCCTCGGTAGCCTGGTGCTGGATGACGACGAAGCGGCGGGAGCCGGACATGAACAGGAAGCCTTACGGCTGCGTCGCGATTGTCAAGCCGCCGGGCACCGGAACTCCGCGCTCGGCACCCCGGTCCGGGCCCGGCGGGCTCTCCGCTGGTAGACCGGCGCTACCAGGCCGGGCGGCGGGGTTGTTAGCTTCCGGGCATTCCCGGGCCACGAGGACGACCGCCTTGCTGCTGACGCTCTGCAAGTCCAAGCTGCACCGCGCCACGGTCACGCAGGCCAATCTGCACTACGTGGGGAGCATCACGATCGACGCCGCGCTCATGGAAGCTGCCGGCATCGTGCCGTTCGAGCGCGTGCAGGTGGTGGATGTTGCGAACGGGGCGCGGTTCGAAACCTACGCGGTCGAGGGGCAGCGCGGCTCCCGGATCATCTGCCTGAATGGCGCCGCCGCCCGCCTGGTGCACGTGGGTGACCCGGTCATCATCATCGCGTACGCCCTGATGACGCCGGACGAGGCGCGGATTCACCGGCCCACGATCGTCCTGCTCAAGCCGGACAACACGATCCTGGAGACGCTGCGGCCGGAGCACGGATCAGAGTTGGCCGAGCGCTCGGACGCGCTGGACGCCTGAGCGGCGCAGCGGGGAGCACGATGGCGAGAACGAAGCTTCCCTGGCTGGTGGCGGGCGCCGCCGTCGTCGCGATCGTCGCGATCGTGCTGGCGACGCGTGCGGCGGGCGTGGGGCAACATCCCACGCCGCGGCCGGGCATTACGGGTGCGAAGGTGCTGCCCGCCTCGCTGTTCGGCGAGGACGAGCGCCTGGTGCGCGCCTACACGGCCGCGCGCACGATGCCTGAGGTGTTTGACGGGCTGTACTGCTACTGCCACTGCAAGGAGGACATGGGGCACGTGTCGCTGCTGACGTGCTACGAGTCCGAGCACGCGGCGTCGTGTGACATCTGCCTGGATGAGGCGGCGATGGCGGCGCAGCTGCACGGCCAGGGCGCCATGCTGGAGGAGATCCGCCGCGCCATCGACGCGCGCTTCAAGACCTAGCGTCCTGCGAGGAAGGTCGCGGTGCGCGCCTCCAGTCGCAGGTGCGGGAGCCCCGACAGGCGAATGAGGAGGCGGCGCGCCCCGACCGCGAGGGCGTTCGTCAAGCCGCCGTGGCTCGAGATCGCCGGGCCCACGTCGCCCCGCAGCCAGCGTTCCACCTCGTCGAGCTCCGACTGCGACAGCGACGCGATCTCAAGCGTGGCGAGGTAGTAGTAACGGGCGCCGGCCCCGGCCGAGGGCGGCAGCAACTCGACGGTGAACGACCTGGCCAGCGCGCGGCTCACCGCCTCCATCGCGGTGTAGTGTTCCACATCGCCGCCGGTCCGGATCAGGTCGAACTCTCGCGTGAGCGGATCCAGCCGGACCACCGCGTCCCACTCGACGTCGCGCTCCAGGTGATCGAACAGCGCCGCCTTGCGCCACAGCTCCAGGCGGAAGTGAAACCGGACGGAAAACCCGTTCCGCAGCGCCCCTTCGAAGACGCCGTCGTCGAGCAGGTGCTCGGCGCGCAACACCGGCGGCCGTATGCCGTTCGCGGAGTCGCGCGACAGTGCGATGGACAGGTGGGGCCGGACAGGGGGGGCGCGCTCGCGCACTTCCTGGGCGCGAGCCGTGGGGCCGGCGCTCACCAGCAGCGCGAGCAGGAGCCCCGCAGCCCGGTTCACCCTCCTAGAAGCGGCGGCCCATCCGCACGGTGAAGGTCACCGCGAGATTGGCCTGGTCGAGCGGTTTTGCCAGGTAGAAGCCGAGCGGGCCGAAGTCGAGCCCCACGCCCACGTCGCTGCGGAAGGTGCTCAGCGCCGGCAGCTTGTCGGCAGGAATGATGTCCGGCCCCGCGCTTCCGTCGCGCGAAACCGACCAGGCGCGGCCCGCGTCGGCGAAGAACACCAGGTCGGGTCCGCTCACGTGGAACGGTTCATAGTGCTCGTCGCCGTTGTCGCCCCAGTCGCTCGCCCACTTGGGCCCGAAGTCGAAACCGAGGTGGGTCCGGAACTCCGCCTGGGCCACCACCGCGCGATCGCACAACGCCGGATCGCCCGGCAGCTCGTCCCCCCCGCACGAGAACTGACGGAATCCATAGCCCGGCAGCGGGTCGGGGTAGCCCAGCGAGGCACGCTGCTGCAGGGGGAGCGGCCCACCGCCGGCCCAGCCGCCGCCCGCCAGGCGTAAATCGAGCCGGCCGGTCGGCGAGAGCCGCAGGTAGCGTCGCGCGTCGAATGCGATCCGCTCGTACCCCAGATTGCCGTTGGCCAGCGCCGGGTCGTCGCACACGGCGTTGATGCACTGCAGCAGCCCCAGGTCGCCGGTGACGTCACCTCCGTGTGTGAGCTCGTACTCGCCGGTCACGAACCACCCGGCGCTCGGCGTGCCCCGGTCGTTGCGCGTGTCGATGCGGAAGGAGGCGACCGCCGAGCGATACTTGCCGTCCGTGATGGCGGGGTTCACCCGCCAGGTCTCGTCGGTCCTGAACAGGGTCCACGGCGTGCGGGCGTCGAGCGACGACTCGCGCTCGTCGCGGCCCTCGGCCGTGAACGACACCGCGGGGGAGAGCTGCAGCGTGGCGAAGAGGCTTCCGCCGTGGCGCCGGTAGTAGTCGCGGTAGTCGCGGTGGAACAGGAATGACGCCCAGCCGACCTCGAAGTCCTTGAGCGGCCAGGGCTCGATCGGGGCCACCACGTCGTAGCCGCGCACGCCGAGGCCGATGTTCCGGTCGGCGCTGCCCAGCACAAACTCCGCGTGGGCGCGGTACCCGATGTCGTTGCTGTCGAAGGAAATGTCGCTGGTGCGGAAGATGGCGGTCGCGTCCGCCTGAAAGCGGAGCTGGTCGGCGACCCGGAGATCGGCGCGGGGGCCAAACAGGATGGGCAGCCCCTCGACGCGATTGTACGTTCCGGCGAGCGCCAGCAGGATGCCGGCATGATTGGTCTGGTCCTCGCCCCAGCCGTACTGCTCGATCCAGCGCGGCGGCTGGAAGATGCGCTCCGGCGCGTACACCAACTGGTCGCCCTGCCGCCGGTAGCGCAGTGGATCGGCGTAGGAGCGGACCTCGCCCTGGATGCTTGCCTGGTCGGCACCCCGGACGGAGCCGCCCACCACCAGCACGGGGCCGCCGACGACGGCGCCTGAGTCGAAGATCACGTCGCCGTTCACGACCACCAGGGCGCCGCTCACTCGGCCCCCCACCACTACCGGTCCACCGAGCACCGCGAGGTCTCCGTCGACACCCCGGCCCGCGGGGATGCGCGTCGCGCCGGTGAGCCGGATCGTGCTCTCGGCGTTGAACAACCGGATGACGTCGTCGGCCACATCGCGCGGCAACTGCCGCGCGGGCTGCGCGCCCGCTCCGTGCTGCGTCGGCCGGATCGTGATGGTAGTGTCTTGGGCCCAGGCCGCTCGGGCGACGCTCAGGAGGACAACTGCTGCGATCACTGCCTTGATCATGCCACGCTCCTGCAGGGGTGCCGGGTGGTGCAAAGGCACGGCTCATGCCGCGGCCCGGCTCTCCTCAAGTCAAATGAATCTCGCAACTTGGACTCTCGCAACTTGCGACCGGCCGGGGGTCTGTCTCCCTGGCAACGGAGCCGCCGTGTCGTTCCGACACGTCACGACGGCTGCTCGATGCCCAGCCGCTTCATTCTCCGATAGAGGTTGGCCCGGTCCGTCGAGAGGCGGCGCGCGGCTTCCGCCACGCTGCCGCCGGCGGCGGAGAGCGCCCGCGCGATCAGCACCCGCTCGAAGCGGTCGAGTTCATCGCTCAGCGACAGCGTCATCGCGGCGGGGTTGGGGAGCCGCTCCTCCCGGCCCTCGCCGGCAGGAAGGGCGGCCGCCACGTCGTCGGCGCCGATCGACGAGCGTGGCGAGAGGATGATCAGCCGCTCGACGATGTTGGCCAGCTCCCGCACGTTCCCTGGCCACGGATGGCGCACCAGCACGTCCATGGCTTCGTCCGTCACGGTCACCGCGGGCCGGCCGATGCGCTGCGTGACCAAAGTGGCGAAGTGGCTCACCAGCTCCGGGATGTCGCCGGGCCGCTCCCGCAGGGGCGGGATGGCGATCGGGAAGACGTTGAGCCGGTAGAGCAGGTCGTCGCGGAAGCGGCCGTCCCGCGCGGCGCGCTCCAGGTCCTTGTTCGTCGCGGAGACGACGCGCACGTCGACTGGGATCGGGCGGTCGCCGCCGACCCGCTCCACTTCGCCGCCCTCGAGCGCGCGCAGCAACTTGGCCTGGGCCTCGGACGACAGATCGCCCACCTCGTCGAGGAACAGCGTGCCGCCGTCGGCCTGCTCGAAGCGCCCGGCGCGCCGTTCCGTCGCGCCGGTGAAAGAGCCGCGCTCGTGGCCGAACATCTCCGACTCCACGAGCTCGCGCGGGATCGCCGCGCAGTTGACGCGGACGAACGGCCCGTCGGCGCGCTGGCTCGCCGCGTGAATCGCGCCGGCCACCAGCTCCTTCCCGGTGCCGGACTCTCCGGAAACGAGGACCCGTGCTTCGGTGGCTGCGACCCGGGCGATCAACGACCGCAGCTCGGCCATCTGCGGGCTGGAGCCCACGAGGGTGGCGGTGGGGCCGAGCACTTCGCGCAGCGCCGACGCCTCGGCACGGGCGCGCGCCAACTCGAGCGCCGAGTGCAGGGTGAGCAGCACCGCCTCCGGGGCCAGCGGCTTCTCGAGGAAGTGGTAGGCGCCGAGCTTGGTGGCGCGCACGGCGTCGGAGAGCCCTGCGCGCCCGCTCATCATGATCACCGGAACGCCGGGCGCTTCGGCGCTGAGGCGCTCGAGCGTCTCGAGCCCGTCGGGGCCGCCCGGCATCGACAGGTCGAGGAACACGGCGTCGGGCCGGCGGCGCCCGGCGGCGGCGATGGCCTCGGTGCCCGACGCCGCCTCGGCGGTGCGGTAGCCGTCGGCCGCGAGCACCGCGCCCAGCATCCGGCGCAGGTTGGCCTCGTCGTCGACCACGAGCACGAGCGGGTGCCGCGTCATGCGCGCGCCAAGGGCAGCGTGATGGTGAACGTCGTGCCGCGACCCGGCTCGCTCGCCACGCCGATCGAGCCCCCGTGGTCGTGGATCGTCTGGCGCACCAGCGCCAGGCCCAGGCCGGTTCCCTTCGCCTTGGTGGTGAAGTACGGCTCGAAGATCCGGCCCAGCTGCTCGGGCGGGATGCCGACGCCCGTGTCCGCGATCACGACCTGCACGGCGGGCGCGGCGCCGTTGGCCACTGCGCGGAGCGCGATGTTGATCGCCGGCGCGGTGGCCGCCTCCGTGCCCCCGTGCCCCCGTGGCCCGGTGCCCGCCGGCTCGTCCGTGCCCCCGTGCCCCCGTGCCCCCGTGCCCGCCGCTTCGCAGGCGTCGCATGCGTTCAGCACCAGATTGTGCAGCGCCCGGCGCAGCGGCTCGTAGTGGGCACTCACCATCGGCAGGTCCGGCGCCCGATCGATGCGCACGGCGATGCCGGGAGGCACAGTGCCCTTGACGAGGGTCTCGACTAGCTCACCGAGGTCGACGGCCGCGGGCGGTCCTTCGGGCAGCCGGCCCAGGGTGGCGAAGTCCCTCGCCATCTGCTCGATGCGCTCGCTCTCGCCGTCGATGATCTCGAGCAGCTCGCGCTGGTCGGGCCGCGCTTCCTGGGTGAGGCGCGACGTGGCGAAGCGCAGCGGCGTGAGCGGGTTCTTGAGCTCGTGGGCCACCTGGCGGGCGAGGTCGCGGAAGGCCCGGAGCTGCGCGGCCTCCACGTCGCGCGCGCGCGCCGCGGCCAGGTCCGCGGCCATGGTGCGGAACGCGTTGCGCAGCACGTCGAACTCGGGCGCGCCCTTGGCCGGAGGCGTGTCCGGCAGCGGCTCGCCACGCGTCAGGCGCCCGGTCCAGGCGATCAACTCGTCGATCGGACGCGACAACTGACGCGACAGGTGGCCGGCGAGGCGGAGGGTGCCCAGGGCGACGAGCGCGGCGAGGGCCGCGACCACTCCCCCGAGCGCGGCCGCCACGGCGTTGCGGATGAACAGGCTTTGGTGCGCGCGCCCCACCGAGTTGCTGAGCTCGTCGCGGTGGCGCGCCAGTGCCGCGCGCGCAGCGGCCGGAAGATTCTGGTGGGCGAGCGCGCTGTCGACGTTGCGCCACGTCGCGCCGGCCCGGTCCCAGGCGGCGACGCCGCCGACCGGCACCGCGAGCCGCGGGGCGAGCAGCGTCACCCCGACGCCGACGCCGGCGGGGATCGCCGCGACCACGACGAGCCAGACGAAAATGCTGCGGCGGAAGGCCAGGGCCACGCGCCAATATGGGGTCGGGCGCTCCGGCGCCTCAAGGGACGCCAGGTCGGCGGCTGGCCAGCGGTCCCGGCGGTGAGTACAATTCCCTGCTTGCGTTGCGTGGGGGCAGGTCGTTGCCATCGGTTCATCTGGCCGACGTTTTCGACGCCGCCGTGGCGCGGTATCCTGAGCGGCCGTTCACCGTCAGCGGGGACCGGCGCCTAACCTACGCGCAAGCAAGCCGTGATGCCGACGCCTTCGCCGCAGCCCTCGCCGATCTTGGCATCGAGGCCGGCGACACGATCGCCGTCAACCTGCCCAACTGGCCGGAGTGGCTCACCACCGCCCTGGCCGCGGCGCGGCTCGGCGCGGTGCTGGTTCCCATCAATCCCGGGCTGGGGCACCACGAGCTCACGTACCAGTTGCGCCATGCCGAGGCTTCGGTGGTGGTGACCGCCGAGAGCCACGGGGGAAGGGACTTCGTGGAGCTGTTCGACGAGTTGATCGCCGAGCTGCCCGACGTCCAGTACCTCGTCGCCGTCGGCGGCGGTGACTACTGGTACGACGACCGGGTCTTCCCGTACCGGGACCTGGTATCGAAGGGGGCCCGGCTCGAGGCGCCGGCGGGCCCGCGTGATCCTGACGCGACGTTCGCGATCCTGTACACGTCGGGCACGATGGGCAAACCCAAGGGCGTGTGTCTCTCGCACCGCAACGTGGTGGGGACAGCGGTGGCGGTGGCGGGGGCGCTGGGGGTCACGGCGGACGACGTGGTGCTGGCAGCGGTGCCGTTCTTCACGATCTTCGGCACCAGCGTGATGGCGGGCGCGGTCGCGGCCGGCGCGACCCTGGCACTCGACGAGCGGTTCGACCCCGCCGCGACGGTCGAGTTGATGGTGCGGGAACGGGTGACCGTGTGTCACGGGGTGCCGACGATGTTCCACCTTCTGGTGCGGCAGCCCGGCTTCGCGCGGGCGCGGCTGCCGCAGCTCAGGACGGGGATCATTGCCGGCAGCCCGGTCCAGCCCGACCTGGTCACGGAGGTACGGCGCACGTGCAACGTCGAGATCGCCTACGGCCTGACCGAGACGGGGCCGACGGTCACGCTCACCCGGGCCGACGACCCGCCGGACCGCCGGGTGGAGACAGTGGGACGGCCGCTGCCGGGCGTGGAGTTGCGGATCGTGGACGTGACCACCGGCGAGCTGCACGGCGTCGAGGCCGTGGGCGAGCTGGCGGTCAAGGGGCCGAACGTGATGTCTGGGTACCACCGGATGCCGGCCGAGACCCGGCGCTCCTTTACGCCGGAGGGGTTCTTCCTCACCGGCGACCTGGCGATGCTGGAAGCAGACGGCTACGTGCGGATCGTCGGGCGCCGCAAGGAGATGATCATCCGGGGCGGCTACAACGTTTACCCGCGCGAAGTGGAAGATGTGCTGCGGGCGCATCCTGGCGTCGAGGAGGTCTGCGTGGTGGGCGTCCCCCACGACATCCTCGGTGAGATGGTGTGCGCCTGTGTCGTACCGACTGAGGGCGCCATCCTCCGGGGCGAGGACATCACGGACTTCGCCCGGAAGCAGATGGCCGACTACAAGGTGCCCGACCTGGTGCGGTTCTTCGACGCACTCCCGTTGACGGCGAGCGGGAAGGTAAAGCGTCGCGAACTGGCGCAGGTCGTCGCGCTGGAACACACAGCCTCCTGAAGGAGTCCATGACCTTTCCGTCTCCGCGTCCGGCGAGCAAACAGCCGCCGGCGCATGCGCCGAATGCCGCACTGTTGATCGATTTCGACAACGTCACGATGGGCATCCGCTCCGATCTCCAGGTCGAGCTGCGGAAGCTGATGAACTCGGAAGTCATCCGGGGGAAGGTGGCCGTCCAGCGGGCGTATGCTGACTGGCGCCGCTATCCGCAGTACATCGTGCCGCTGTCGGAAGCGTCGATCGACCTGATCTTCGCGCCGGCCTTCGGCTCCAACAAGAAGAACGCCACCGACATCCGGCTGGCCATCGACGCCGTCGAGCTGGTCTTCACTCGGCCTGAGATCGGGACGATCATCCTCCTGTCGGGGGATTCCGATTTCTCGTCTCTGGTGATCAAGCTCAAGGAGTACGGCAAGTACATCATCGGGGTGGGCATCCGCGAGTCGGCGTCTGACCTGCTGATCCAGAACTGCGACGAGTACTTCTCGTACAACGAGCTGGCCGGCCTGGCCCGCGCCGGCGAGGACGAGGGTGTGCGGCGCGATCCGTGGGAGCTGGTGGTGGACGCCGTGCTGGAAATGAAGAAGCGCGGCGACGTGATGCGCTCGGACCGGCTCAAGCAGGTGATGCAGGAGCTGGATGCATCGTTCGACGAGAAGAACGTCGGGATGAGCCGGTTCTCGAAGTTCGTGGACGAGGCGAAGCGCCGGGGACTGCTGACCGCGACCAAGCTCGACAACGGGCAGTACGAGATCGACCTGGGCTCTTCGGCCCCCGGCGGGGAGCGGGCGCTGCCGCCGATTCCCGGCGGGGCGGACGAGCGGCGCGGGCAGGAGCGCGCCGAGCACGACCGGGAGCAGGCGCTGCCGGGAGGGGAACGGGCGCGCCGCGGGCGGCGCGGCGGACGCGGTCGCGGACCCGCGCCGGAGCCGGCCCACGAGAAGCCGGCGACGGGAGCTTCCGGAGTGGCTCCGCTGTCGCTGGCGGAGGCGTTCGAGTTGCTGAAGCGGGCACTGCGTGAGGTGGGGGCGTTCGCGCCCACGGTCGTAGACGAGGACATCGTGCGCGAGCGGATGGAGGCGCTGCACGGGAACGCCCAGGATCCGCTGTTCCACCGGCCCCGGTTCGGCCGTCTGCTCCGCCAGGCGCACGACGCCGAGCTGGTGGATCTGGCCAAGAACGAGCGCGGCTTCGAGGTGGCGCTGAAGGGTGAAGCGGCGCCCGCGCCCGTGCCCGCGGAACCCGAGGCCCATGGCGGGCGCGGTGGGCGCCGCGGCCGGGGCCGCGGCAGGGGCAGGGTCGCGGACCACGCGGAAAAGGTCGTGGAACCTGCGACGGCGACGGCGGCACCTGCGCTGCCCGCCACGCCCTCGGCGCCGGTCGCGCCGTCGCCTTCAGCCGGCCACGCCGGACCGGCCCGCGGGATCCGCTACCGCCGCGGCTCGGTGCGTCCGGCGGCTTCGGCCGCGGGTGTGCCCATGGTGGGGATCGTGGAAGTTGACGCCGCGGAGCCGGCGACGCCGGACAAGGCGAAGCCACCGGCGCGCCGGCGCGCGCGGGGCGGCGCCGGGCGGCGTCCGGCCGCGCGCAGCCGGTCGAAGAAGAAGCCCGAGGAGCCGTCCCCGGAGTCGTGAACCTGCGGCCGCTCCCGCCCGGGTTCTACGCGCGGGACACTGTTGTCGTCGCGAAGGCGCTGCTGGGGCAGCTGCTGGTGTCCGTCGTCGGGGGCCGGCGCTGCCTCGCGCGCATCGTGGAGACGGAGGCCTACGTCGGGCCGCACGACCCGGCGTGCCATGCCGCCGGCTGGCGGCGCACGCCGCGCAACGAGGTGCTCTACGGCCCGCCCGGCCTCGCCTACGTCTACTTCACCTACGGCATGCATTGGTGCGTGAACGTCGTCACGGAGCCGGAGGGCTACCCGGCCGCCGTCCTGCTGCGCGCCGCCGAGCCGCTGGAAGGGCTCGCCACGATGCGGCGGCGGCGCGGCCGGGTGCCCGACCTGGCGCTGGCCGCCGGTCCGGCCCGGCTCACCCAGGCGCTCGGCATCGACCGGCGCCTCAACGGGCACCGCCTCGCGTCACGGCCGCTGTGGATCGCGGCGGGCGAAGCGGCGCCGGCGCGACAGGTGGTGGCGGGACCGCGCGTCGGTATCCGCGTCGCGGCGGACTGGAAGCTGCGCTTCTACGTCCGGGACAATCCGTTCGTCAGCAGACCCCGTCCGTGACGCCAGCCGCCGCTCCCGCCCGCCGGTAGGCCGCGCAGACCAAAGCGAAGCGGCCAGCCGGAATCGGCTGGCCGCTTCGCCTCGCGCCGGTGCCGATGCGGTCACTGCTGGGTCGAAACGTCCCCGGTTTCGCGTGAGCCGAGGAATGCGTACCGGACCCCGGCCTCGAGCGACGTGGACCCGTTCTGCAGCATGAAGCCGTGCCCCTGCGGGCTGAACTGCGCCTGCCCGAAGACGGCCAGCTTGCCCACCCTGAGCTGCAGGCCGACCATGGCCAGCGCGAATCCGCCCGATGAGTTCTGCTCCACGAACTGCGTCTGCGCCGTGGAGGGCGTCACGCTGTTGACCGAGGCGTTGCTGAGAGACTCGATCACGAAGCCGCCGCCGGCGTAGGGTTGAATGTTGCCGCCCCACGGCAGGACCAGGATCGCGACCTGGACGCGCTGCACCGCGTTGTACGTCGCCGGAACGGCGACTCCCGCGGTCGAGGTGAAGTTGTCACCGGTCTGTTTGAACGTGGTGGAGTACGCGACGTACAGCGCGGTGCGTTTAGCGGTGATCATCCACTCCGCTCCACCCTGCGGCTGGTTGACCGTCCCCGACGGCAGCGTATAGCTGAACACGCCGCCCTTCGCCCCCCAGTACCACTGGTTTTGCCAGTCCTGGATCTGTGCGGCGAGCGGGGCAGCCGAGACTAGGACGAGCAGTGCGGCGAGCGCCAGCGAGCGGTGTCGCGTCATGACTAACCTCACGGTTGGAAACGGCTTACCGACCGCACATAATAGGAAGATGGGCAGCAAAAGGCGAGAGCGGAGCCCTTCGAGGCCTCCTGCTCCCCGCTCGTATCCACTCCCGACTCGGCGTCTCGCAACTCTACTGCAGCACTCCCAGGCTCTTGCCGACCTTCTTGAAGGCCGCCAGGGCCTGCTCAAGGTGTTCCCGCGTGTGGGCAGCCGAGATCTGACAGCGCACCCGTGCCTGGCCCTGCGGCACCACCGGGTAGCCGAAACCCGTGACGAACACGCCCTCATCCAGCAGCGCCTCGCTCATCCTGATGGCCAGCGCCGTCTCGCCGAGGATGACCGGGATGATCGGCGTCTCTCCCGCGAGCGGCTTGAACCCCGCCTCCCGGAGCGCCGCGCGGAACCAGCGCGCGCTCTCGTGCAGACGGGTCACCAGCTCGGGATGCGCGCTCAGCACCCGGACGGCAGCCAGCGCGCTGGCCGCGACCGTGGGGGGCAGGGCGTTGGAGAAGAGCTGCGGACGCGAGCGCTGCGTGAGGTAGTCGCACAACGCCGCGGACGAGGCGGTGAACCCGCCGGCCGCGCCACCCAGCGCCTTCCCCAGGGTGCTGGTGATGATCTCAACCTGCTCCATCAGGCCTGCGTGTTCGGCCGTACCCCGCCCGGTGGCGCCCAGCACGCCGGTGGCGTGCGAGTCGTCCACCGCCACCACCGCGTCGTACCGGCGGGCCAGCTCGCAGATGTCGGCCAGCTTCGCCGTGTCGCCTTCCATCGAGAACACGCCGTCGGTGAAGATCAGCCGGGTCCGCGCTCCCCTGGCGGCCTCGAGCTTCTCCTTGAGGTCCGCCATGTCGGAGTGCCGGTACACCAGCGACTGACACTTCGTGATCTGCCGGGCGAGGCGCACCGCGTCGATGATGGAAGCGTGATTGAGCTGGTCCGAGATGACGACGTCGTTCTCACCGAGGATGGTCGCGCACAGGCCTTCGTTCGCGTTCCAGCACGACACGTAGCTGAGCGACGCCTCGGTGCCGACCAACGCCGCCAGCGCCGCCTCCAGCTCGCGGTGCACCGTGAAGGTTCCGCAGATGAACCGCACCGAGCCGGTGCCGGCGCCGTACCGGTCGAGCGCCGCCTTGCCGGCGGCGACCACGTCCGGGTGGTCGCACAGCCCCAGGTAGTTGTTCGACGACAGGATGACGACGTCGCCCCGCCCTTCCATCACGGTGCGGGCACCCTGCGGGGCGTCCAGGTAGTTGAGCCGCTTGTAGACGCCGGTGCGCTTGAATTCGTCCAGCTCCGATTGCAGCCGGGCGGTGAATGCGGTGGCGGCCAAGGGCTCAGGATCCGATGTCGAGGATCACCTTGCCCGCGTCACCGCTGCGGATGGCGGCGATCGCGTCGTCGATCTTCTCGAGCGGAAAGCGATGCGTGATCGTCGGACGCGGATCGAACTGCCCCGAGCGCAGGAAGCGCTGCATCAGGTGCCAGGTCTCGTACATCTTGCGGCCGATCACGCCATAGATGGTGATGCCCTTGAACACGATCTCATTGGCGAAGTCGATCGGCACGTCGCCGTCCGGGATGCCCAGAAGGTGCACGCGCCCGCCGTAGCGCACCACCTTGAAGCCGGTGTGCAGCGCGCTCGGGGCGCCCGACATCTCGCACACCAGGTCGGCGCCGTCGCCCTTCGACAGCTCGAGTACCGCGGCTTCCACGTCGTCCGTCTTCGGGTTCAGCGCTCGGGTGGCGCCCATTTTCCGGGCCAGCTCGAGCCGCTTCGGGTTCACGTCCACCGCGATCACGGCGGCGGCGCCGGCGGCCTTGGCGATCCCCACCGCGAAGCAGCCGATCGGTCCGCAGCCCAGAATCAGCACGACGCTGCCGGACACTTCGGTGCTCAGCACCGTGTGGAACGCGTTTCCCATCGGGTCCATGATGGCCCCGATCTCCGTGGGAATGCCGCTCAGCATCATGACGTTGCTCGCCGGCATGGCGTGGTACTCGGCGAAGCACCCGTTGCGGTCCACACCGATGATCTGCGTGCGCTTGCACACGTGACCGTTCCCGGTCCGGCACTGCAGGCAGTGGCCGCAGATGATGTGGCCCTCGGCGGTCACCAGCTGGCCTGTCTTGAAGTCCTCGTGGACCTCGCTGCCGACCTCGACGATTTCGCCCGCGAACTCGTGGCCGACCGTGAAGGGGGGCTTGCAGCGGCCCTGGGCCCACGGATTCCAGTCGGCGATGTGGAGGTCGGTGCCGCACACGCCCGCGTGATGCACCCGGATGAGCACGTCCGACGGCCCGCACGCCGGCTTCGGGACGTCGCGCACGGCGAGGCCCGGCCCACGCGTCGTCTTGACGATCGCTTTCATGGTCCCTCGAACTGGAGAGAGGTCAGTCGATGCTGCGGAGCCGCCCGCCGTCTACCGCAAGAACGGCGCCGGTAATATACGACGCGCGTTCGGAGGCCAGAAAGGCGACCACCGACGCCAGTTCCTCGGGCTCTCCCATGCGGCCCAGCGGGGTGGACCCGACCTGTTCGCTCAGGATGGCTTCGGGCGTCTTCCCCTCGCGCCGGGCGCGGGCGGCCGCCATCTCCGTTACGCGGTCGGTGCGAAAGTAGCCCGGGCAGACGACCGTCACCAGCACGCCATCGGGGGCGACTTCGTCGGCCAGGCACTTGGCGAAGCCCAGGACGCCGGCGCGCGCGGTCGAGGAAAGAATCAGGTTGGGCAGCGGCTGGCGGGCGGCCAGTGAGGTGAGGCAGACGACCCGGCCCCACCCGGCACGGCGCATCAGCGGCACCGCGGCGCGGCAGAGGTGGATGGTCGAGAGGAGATTCAGGTCCAGCGCGCGCTGCCACGCCTCGGCCGGCGCCTCGGCGAAGGTGGTGGGCGGGGGGCCGCCGGCATTGCACACCAGGACGTCGAGCCGGCCGAACCGCGCGGCGACCGCGCCGACCACCGCCTCGCTCTGGTGCGGATCGCTCAGGTCGCCGGGGAAGGCCGCCGCCTCACCGCCGGTCTCGGAGCGGATGAGCGCTGCGGTGCGCTCGGCCCGGGCGGCGTCGCGTCCGTTCACGGCGACGCGCGCGCCCTCGGATGCGAGGCGCGTCGCAATCGCCTTGCCGAGGCCTGCGGACGAGCCGCCGACCAGGGCCACCCGTCCCGCCAGCCCGAGGTCCATCGCTAGTCCGTCCGCTCCACGCGGACGGCCGTGACCTTGAATTCGGGGATCTTGGCGTAGGGGTCGAGCGCCGTGCTGGTGAGGAGGTTGGCGGCAGCCTCGCGGAAGTGGAACGGGACGAAGACCTGCCGCGGCCGCACCCGGTCCGAGAGCCGCGCGCCGATCAGCATCGAGTTGCGGCGCGAAGTAATGCGCACCTGGTCGCCGTCGCGGACGCCGAGAGCGGCGGCGTCGGCGGGGTTCACTTCGACCGTGGGCACGGGCTCCCGCGAGTCGAGCCCCTTGGACCGGCGTGTCATCGTGCCGGTGTGCCAGTGGTAGAGCTGCCGACCCGTGTTCATCACGAACGGATACTCCTCGTCCGGCAGTTCCGCCGGCGGCAGGTACTCCACCGGGACCATCGTCCCGCGGCCGTCCGCGGTCGGGAAGCGGTCGTCGAACAGGAAGGCCGTGCCGGGGCTCCCGGCGTCGGGCACCGGGTACTGGAGCCCCGCCATGTCGAGCCGCGGGTAGGTGACGCCGGCCCACGAGGGAGTGACCGCCGCGATCTCGCGCATCACGCTCTCGGCGTCCGTGAACGGCGTGCGGAAGCCGACCCGCTCCGAGAGCTCGACCAGGATGTCGAGGTCGCGCCGCGCGCCGCCGGGAGGGGCGCAGGCCGCCCGCACCCGCTGGATCCGGCGCTCGGTGTTGACGAAAGTGCCGTCCTTTTCGGCGAACGACGTGCCAGGGAGCACCACGTCGGCGAACCGGGCCGTGTCGGTGAGGAACAGGTCCTGCACCGCCAGGAACTCGAGGCCGAGAAACCAGCCCTCCGCGTGCGCGACGTTGGGATCGGAGATGACCGGGTTCTCGCCGAAGATGTACATCCCGGTAACCGGGGAGTCGGCGCCGACGATCTCCGTGACCTTGAGCCCGGGCTTGAGGGACAGCGCCTCCTCCGGCACCTGCCACGCCTCGGCGAAACGGCGGCGGACGGTGGAGTCGTTCACCGGTTGGTAGTCGGTGTACGACATCGGAATCCCTCCGACATCCGAGGCCCCCTGCACGTTGTTCTGCCCGCGGATCGGGATCATCGCCGCACCCCACCGCCCGATCATGCCGCTTGCGAGGACGAGGTTGAGGAGCGAGGCGACGATGTCCGTTCCGGTCGAGTGCTGAGTCAGCCCCATCGCCCACAGCGTGGACGTCCGGGGCCCCCGGGCGTACAGCTCCGCGGCCCGCGCGATGTCGGCCGCCGGGACGCCGGTGATGACCTCGGCGCGCTCCAGGGTGTACGGCGCCACCGCTGCTGCGACCTGCTCGAAGCCCTGGGTGCGCGCCGCGATGAACGGACGGTCGACCAGTCCCTGCGCGATGGCGTGGTGCAGCATCGCGTTGAACAACACGACGTCGGTGCCGGGCGACAGCTGCAGGTGGATGTCGGCGCGGCGTGCCAGCTCGATCCCGCGCGGCTCGGCGACGATCAGCGTGGCGCCGCGGCGCTGGGCCCGCTTGATGGCGGCGCCGAAAACCGGGTGCGCCTCCGTCACGTTCGCGCCGGCCACGAAGATCACGTCGGCCTCCTGCTCCACCTCGCGCATCGAGCCGGACGCCGCAGACGTGCTGAGGGCGCGCTGCATCGCGGCCACCGAGGAGGAGTGGCACAGCCGGGTGCAGTGGTCCACATTGTTGGTCCCGAAGCGGCCGCGGAAGATGCGCTGCAGGACGTAGTTCTCCTCGTTGGTGCACTTGGCCGAGCAGAAGACGGCGAGAGCGTCGGAGCCGCGTTCCGCGTGGATGCGCACCAGCTCCTGGGCGGCCAGCTCCAGCGCCTCCTCCCAGGTGGCTTCGCGGAACGGCTCGTACCACGAGGCCGGCGTCGCCACGCGGTCGCGCACGTCGTCCACGCCGCGGGGCGTCCGGGAGATCTCGCCGAGCGACTTCCCCACCGAGCGGGCGGGCGGGCGCGACTTGCCGCGCCGGCCTTCGGCCTCGATGGTGAGCCACGGGCCGCGGCGGCGCTCCCCCTCGGCGGGCCCCTCCCATACCCACCGCCCGTCGCGCTTCACCCAGCCCCGCCGGATCAGGGGCATCGTCAGGCGGTCCCGGTGCTGCGGGAAGTCGTAGCCGAACCGGCCCTTCACACAGGTGGAGCCGAGGTTGGGCGTGTTCTCCTCGATCCACGGACTGGTGACGCGCGCTACCGCGTCGCCCCGGACGTGGAGATCGATCTGGCACCCGACGCCGCAGTACGGGCAGACCGAGCGCACCACGCGGTCGGGCTCGGCGATCTGGAGCGCCGTGAACTTCTCGCGTGGCAGCACCTCGTGAATGGCGCCGGTGGGGCACACCCGCACGCACTCGCCGCACCAGGTGCAGGCGGCGTGATCGGGGTCCCCGTCGCCGCCGACCACGATCTCGGCGGCGGCGCCCCGCCGCGCGACGTCGAGCACCCCCACGACCTGGAGGTCAGCACACGCCCGGACGCAGCGGGTGCACAGGATGCAGGTGCTCATGTCGTGCCGGATCATCGGATCGCCGGGCCGCTCGTCGCCGGTGCGGAGGGCGAGCTCGTGGTCGCGGACCGGGCGCACCGGGACGTGGTAGCGGCGCACCAGCCGCTCGAACTCGTTCAGGTGGTTGCCGCCCGATCGCAGGTGCTCGGTGGGGTAGCGCTCGAGCAGCAGGCCGAGCACGCTCTTCCGGTTGGCGACGGCGGCGGGCGACTCCGTCTCGACCACCATGCCGTCCTGCGCCGCGGTGGCGCACGCCGCCGCCAGCTTCGGCGATCCCGCCACGCCCACGAGGCAGATCCGGCACGAGCCGACGACCGGCAGCTTCGGGTACCAGCACAGCGTCGGCACCTCGATGCCGGCGGAACGCGCGGCTTCGAGAATCGTCGTGCCGTCGGCGACACGGAGGAGGCGGCCATCAACCGTCAGCGTGATCATCGGCGTGTCTGAAGGGTCGACGTCATTGTACACCACGGCGGCGTGACGTGCCAAATCACCACTCCGAGCTATTGCGCGTCGCAGCGACTCTTATATATTGGCACTCAAGGCTTTGCGCACTGCGCGGAGACGCCTGGTTGGAGTCAACCTTTACGATTCTCGAGACGAAAAAGTCAGTCGCGCCCGTGGCGACGGTTGTGGCGTCCCTCCACGGCTCGTGCGGCATCCCCTCCGACATCTGCTCTTCCACCACCTACAGCACTATTCATGGTGTTTGACCGCCGGCCACTTCCGGCCGCCGGAGTGTTTCACCATTTCGAGGAGGCTGTATGGCGATGAAGAAGAAGAAGGCCGCCAAGAAGACGGCAAAGAAGACCGCGAAGAAGAAGAAGTAGTTTTCGCGGAGATGCACAGGGGCCGGCGATTTTGCCGGCCCCGCGCATTTCCCCCATATTGCGCCGCGTGATCCTGCACGACGAGCGACGCGATCTCGATCTGCCCGTGGACGGCGCGTCCGCGCGCCTCGGCCGCGACCCTACCCTCGACATCCCGTTCGACCAGGACGACGCTGTCGTCAGCGCCGTGCACGCGCGCGTGTGGCGCGACGCCGGCGGCTCGTGGTGGCTGGAGGACCTCGGGAGCACCAACGGCACCTGGCTGAACGGTCGGAGGATCGCCGCGGCGGAGCCGCTGCGATCCGGCGACCGGTTCAGCCTCGGCCAGCGCGGGCCGGCGCTGCGCGTGAGTCTGCCAGGCGAGCTGGCGCGCACCCACGCCGAGCCCGTGGCCGACGCCGTGCCACCGCTGCTGCGGCTGCGGCGGGTCGCGGGCGGCGAGGACCTGCTCGGTCACGGCCGCGAGATTCTGCTGGGGCGCTCGGCCACCTGCACGATCCCGCTGCGCACGGTCGCCGACAGCGTGGTTTCCAAGCGGCACGCGGCCGTAGCCTTCGACGAGGCGGGGGCGGCGACCGTCACCGACCTCGACAGCCGGAACGGCACTTACGTCAACGGCCAGCAGGTCCGCGGGCCTGCCATGTTGAAGCTGGGCGACCGCGTCATGCTCGGCTGGCACGGCCCGCTGTTCGAAGTGCGGGTGCTGGGTGCGGCCAGCCTCCCGGAGGGCCAGGGAGCGGAGTACCGTCCGCGACTGCAGCCGCCCAAGACGCTCGCCGGCATCGTGCAGGTGGCGCGCGGCGAGGCCGGTGCGGCCCGGGGCGCCCGCGCGGGAGTGTTCGTCCGATCGCTCGCGCGGCAGATGGCGCGGGAGTCGTCGTCGTCCTTCCGCGCGGGCGTCATCCTGACCATCGTCGCGCTGGCGGTGGTCGTGACGCTGATCTACCGGAGCGCCTCGCGCGAGCGGGCCGCGGCCGAGCTGCGGCTGGCCAGCGCGGAGCGCGCGTTCGCCGCCCAGCTCCGGTCGGCGAGCGAGGCGCAGCTCCGGGCGGATTCCGTCATCGTGCGGCTGCGCCGCGATCTCACCGCGGCGCGGCAGTCCAGCGTGCCGCGCGAGGTGGTGGAGAGCCTCGAGGCCAAGCTGCGGGACGCGGAATCCCGCGCCGGCTCCGCCGTCGGCCCCTCGACGGTGGCGGACTTCTCGCGCGTCTCGGCCGAGAACCAGGCGGCGGTAGGGCTGGTGATCGTCCGCTACCAGTCCGATTCGGTGATGGGGAGTGGCTTCGTCATCACGCCGTCCGGCTACCTGCTGACCAATGGGCACGTGGTCCAGGATCGGGGCCGCGGCCGGCCGCGCGCCATCGAGGTGGTGATGGCCGATACGCGCACGCCGCTGGTGGCCGACCTGATCGCCGCCAGCAACGTGCAGGACCAGGACATCGCCGTCCTCAAGATCCGCAACTTCCACGGCGCCGTGGTCCGGACCATCGACTGGACGGGGCGCGGTGTCCGGCAGGGAGCGCCCGCGGCGCTGATCGGCTTCCCCCGCGGCACGCAGCTGGCGTTCGACCCCAACGGCTTTGTGCGCACGACGATGTTTGCCGGGGTTATCGCCAAGGCCACCAGCGAGTGGATCCAGTTCGCCGGCTCCACCGACGCCGGCTCGTCCGGGAGCCCCGTGTTCGATGCCGAGGGCGCGGTAATCGGCGTCCACTACGGCGCGTACGCGTCGCCGGCCGGCGAGAGCACACCGGTCGCCCTCGGCTTCGCGATCCCGATCGGCCGGGCGCGCCGCTGGCTGCCGGCGGAGGCCAGGGCGGAGCTGGGGATCTGATCCCAGGGGTGCGAGCAGTGAGAACAGCGGCTGTCAGTTGAGCTGCGAGACGCCGAGTTGCGAGAGCTTACGAGGTGGGGGCGGTGAGTGTGCAGGCAAGTTGGCGGGTGGGAGGAAGGGCACTCTCAACTGACAGTTCCAGACTCCAGACCACATCGCAACTCTGCGTCTCGCAACTGTTCTGCGTCCTGTAGCCGTCCAGTCTGACCACCCAGGGAAGGGAATAGAAAGGGCCCGGCACACGGCCGGGCCCCGGTCACCGACGTCTGCGGCAGGGCGAGCTAAGTCCGCTCCCGCCACTCCTCCTCGTCGTTCGCCTCTTCCTCATTCGCCCAGAACCACATCAGGATGCGCGGCACGCGGCGAACGTTGCCGCCGTCGCGGATCACGATTCCCACGGGCTCATTGGCCGCCAATACGGCTGTCGTCATACGACCTTCCTGCCACCGAGGAGAGGACTCCGCGCGCCTGGCGCGCACACGAACCGCTGCCTCTACGTATGGCATTCGCCGTGCCTGGGACTCTTGTTTGTAAGTGATTGTCCTGTTGCTTGTTACACACTACTGCAGGAACCGCAATCAAGATTCCGTGTCAGTTGGACACAGCCTGGCTCGTTTCACTCTGACCCGGACCGGGGTGGGTTGCGATGAATCCGACGTTGCGCGAGCGACGGGCGCTCGGGGCGGGCGGCTGCGCGCGCGCGACGGTCCAATCCGCGTAGAGGGAGCGCAGCGCGTCGCTGGAGACCGCCGCGGCCTTGCCGCCCGAACTCACCGCGGGCATCACGACGTGGTGGCCGCCGGCGGTGGTGACCGCCTTGAACCGCCGGATGAGTTCGGCGCGGTCGCCGGCGGCGAGTCCCGCGAGCGCGGGTGTTTCGATAACGCAGCCGTCGATGGCGCGATCCGGCGTCCACGCTTCGAGCGGGACGACGCGGCACTCGACGCGGCTGCCGAGCTGCTCTGCGATGGCGCGGTTCTCGAGCCCCTCGATGGCGGCGAGGTCGGGGTCGCCCACCAGCACGGAGGCGCCGCGCGCGGCGAGGAACAGCGCGCAGGCGCCGTCGGCGGCGCCCACCACCGCGATCAGGTCCAGATCCTCGATGCGATCGGCCAGGCTGACCACCGGGTCGTTCGGGGCGAGCCCCCAGTGCGACGGCTGTGCCTGCGCGGCGCGCAGGGCGACGTGGCGCTCGCGCCAGCGACGGTACGACGGCAGCCGGAGGCGCCGGCGGATGATGGAATCCACCTGTTCCTGGAGGAGCACCTCGGTCAGTTGGTACTGCTCGGTGCGGGCCAACTCCTGGACGGCCTCGTCGCCGATGCCGAGGATCGACGCTCGCGGCAGGCCGTCCTTGTATTCCTCGATGCGCTGCTCGATGAACTCCTCGTACTCCGAACGCAGGCTGCGCGGGGTCCGGCGGGCGCGGCGCTCCACGGCGTTCAGCACGGTTCGATGTGCACGACGACGCGGTCGAGCTTGAGGTCTTCCTTGAGGCGGTGCTCGACCGCGTCAGCGATGTCGTGGGCCTCATCCACCGGCAGTTGGCCCGAGACCTTGATGGTGAGCTCGGCGTAGGCGACGCCGGCCGCGAGGCGCGAGCGGATGTCGTGGGCGGAGTGCACGCCGTCCACCCCCTCGGCGGAGCGGCGCACCGCCTCCGGTTCCTGGGCGGCCTGGTCCACGAGGACGGGGACGCCGCGCCGCAGGATCTGGTAGGCGACGCGCCCGATCAGCAGCACGACGGCGAGCGCCACGATCGGGTCCACGTGCCGCACGCCGGCCCGCGACAGCACGCTGCCCGCGATCACGCCGGTGGTGATCATCACGTCCACGCGGGTGTGCGCCGCGTCCGCCAGCAACAGGTCGCTCGAGTATTCGCGTCCCTTGCGGGACTCGAGCCACGCCACCCACAGGTTGATGGCGAGCGTGCCCGCGAGGAGCCACAGGTCGAGGCCGGTGAGGCGCGGTGAAGGCGCCTGTGCCACGAGGCGGCCCACGGCGCTCTTGAGCAGCTCGAACGAGGCGACCGCGAGGAAGATCACGATGCCGAGCGCGCCGAGCACCTCGAACTTGCCGTGGCCGTACGGATGGTTGGCGTCCGCCTCGGCGCCGGCGTACCGCATCAGGATGATGAACAGGATGTTGTTGAGCGCGTCCACCGAGGAGTGGACGGCGTCGCTGATGACCGAGAGCGAACCCGCCGAGACGCCGACGACGATCTTGGCCCCCACCACCACCAGATTGGCGGCGAGGAGGCCGAGAAAAACGCGCTGGATGGAAACCGTGCGGTCGCGCCCGGCGGTGCGGGCCACTGCCATGCGGGCAAGCTGAGGAACCCAATCTCGGCTGTCAACTCCCTTGTTCGCTCTTCCGCCGCTCCGTAGCTTCGGTTTCACGAGGATGGGAGGGCGATGCACCTGGATCTGCATGTCCATTCGACCTGTTCCGACGGGGCGCTCGCGCCGGCGGCGGTGGTGGCCGCCGCCGGGCGGGCCGGTCTGGGGATGATCGCGCTGGCCGACCACGACACGGCCGCCGGTCTCGGGCCGGCCTGCGCAGCGGCGGCGGAGGCCGGGTGCGGAGTCATCGCCGGCATCGAGATCACTTCCCGCCTGGACGGGAAGGAGTTGCATCTCCTGGGGTACGGATTCCGGCTCGACGACGCGGGCGTCGCCGCGCTGGCGGCGCGCGCGGCCGTGGCGCGCCGGGAGCGCATGGCCGCGCTGGTCGAGCGGCTGCGGGCCATCGGCGTCGCGATCACCACGGCGGACGTGACGACCGAGCCGGAGTGCGCCTCCGTCGGGCGCCTGCACCTGGCGCGCACCCTGGTCCGGATGGGCAGGGCTGGCTCCATCTCCGATGCTTTTGCCCGTTTCATCGGGGACGGGGCCCCGGGCTTCGTGCCGAGCCGCGGCGAAGCGGTTGCCGACGCGATCGCGGTGATCACCGCCGCCGGTGGCTGTGCGGTCTGGGCGCATCCGGCCCTGGAGGACGCACGCCACTTCGCGCGTCTCAAGGAGTGTGGACTCGCCGGCGTGGAAGCGCTCCGCCCATCGCTGGATCCGTACGGCTCGGTCGAGCTCGAGCAGGCGGCGCGGGCCGCCGGCCTCGTGGTGACCGGCGGATCCGATTGGCACGGCGCAACGCGCCCCGCACTGGGCAGCTGGTTTGTGACCGAGCACCACGTCGGGGCGTTCCTGGAACGCCTCGGCATCACCGTCCGCTAGTGAGGATCACACCGTGCACATCTCTGGTTGTGTGGTGGCGGCGCTGGTGACCTTGCTGCCACTCGACTTGTCCGCGCAGTCCGGGGGCTACCGGACCTTGCAGGGCGATCGCGAGATCGCGGTCGAGTACTTCCATTGGGCCGGGCACGCGCTCGAGGCCACGGTGGACGCATCGGGCTATCGCCTGGTGACGCGGATGCAGTACGACGACGCCTGGCAGCCGCTGTGGTACGAGCTGAAGGTGGTGGCGCTGGCGACCGGCGAGCAGCAGCGTGCCGTGAGCGTGACGGTCGGGGACTCGGTGCGCTGGAGCGTCGCCGGGCAACCGTCCGGAGGCGCCCGCGCGTTGCCCGCGCCGCGGGCGGTAATGCAGAACCTGGTGTGGAGCCAGATGGCGGCGATGGCGCGCCGCCTCCCTCCGGGCACCGACACCTCGGTTGTGCTGCACACCTTCCTGGTGGACAACGGCGGCGTCCTCGATCTGACGCTCGCCCGGCATGGCGGCCACGTGACGGCGTCGCTGGCCGGCACCGAGGTCGTGATGGTGCCGGCGGCGGACGGCGATCTCGAGTCGGCCACCGTGCCCAGCCAAGGGCTGGTCGTTCAGCGCGTCCCGGCTGACAGCGTGCCCGCGTCGCGCCCGCTGGTGGTGCATCCGCCCGCGCCGCCGCCGCCCGGCGTGGTCGAGGAGCCGTTCGGATGGAACGATGGGTCGCAGCGGCTGGCCGGGACGCTGACCCGGCCGGAGCGGGCGACGGGCAAGACCCCGGCGGTGCTGATCATCGCGGGCTCGGGACCTACCGACCGCGACGGCAACTCGCGGCTGGGCCTCACCTCGAACGTGTACAAGAAGCTCGCGTGGGCGCTGGCCCAGCGCGGCATCGCGAGCGTGCGCTACGACAAGCGGGGCCTCGACGGTTCGACCTTCGTAGGCGACGTCTCGACGATGGCGTTCGACGATTTTACCGACGATGCCGCCGCGGGCGCCCGCGCCCTGGCCGCGGACCCGCGCTTCTCGAAGGTGGTGCTGGTCGGGCACAGCGAGGGGGCGTTGCTCGCCGAGCGCGCCGCGAATAGGGGTGCCCCGGTTTCGGGGGTGGTGATGCTGGCGGGCATGGGCCGCCGTTTCACGGCGGTGCTGCACGAGCAGATGGCGCGCCAGCTCGACGGCGCCCGGCTCGCGGCATACGACAGCCTGATGGCCCTGTTCCTCGGCTCCGGGCCGATGCCGGATGTCCCGGCGGATCTGAGCACGCTGCTTCGCCCGTCGGTGCGCCGGTTCATCCAGACCGAGAGCGCCATCGACCCCGCCGACGAGGCGCGGCGCCTGACGGTGCCGCTGCTGGTCGTGCAGGGCGCGACCGACATCCAGGTGAGCGTGGCGGATGCGGAAGCGCTGCGCGCCGCGCGCGCCGACGCGGAAGTGCACATCCTCCCGGACGCGAACCACCTCTTCGTGCACATCGCGACCACGGATCGCGCCGCGCAGCTCGTCACCTACAACGATCCGTCGCTGCCGCTGGTGCCTGACCTGGTGTCGCTGGTGGTGGCGTTCGTCGAACGGGTGACGCGCTAGTCCACGGCGCGGAGCAGCGCACCCTTGAGGTAACCGGTCTCCGGAATGGTGACGATCTCGGGGTGATCGGCGGCCGCGCCGCGGATCTCGAGCAGCTGGAGCGGGCGGCCGCTGTCGGCCGCCGCTCCGGCGAGCATCGTGAAGAAATCGCCGCGGTGCACGTGGTGCGAGCATGAGGCGGTGAACAGGAGGCCGCCGGGCGCGAGGAGCTGCATCGCCCGCAGGTTCACCTCCTTGTAGCCCGCCAGCGCCCGCGGGAGCGAGCGCCGGTCCCGCGCGAACGCCGGCGGATCGAGCACCACGACGTCGAAGCGCTCACCCGCCGCCGCAGCTTCCTTCAGCCAGTCGAACGCGTTCGCCTCGACCGTTCGGACGGCGTCGAAGCGGTTGAGCGCGGCGTTGCGCCCGAGCCGCTCCGCGGCCTCTCCGGAGATCTCCACGGCCACCACCTCCCGGGCGCCGCCGCCGGCGAGGTGCAGCGCAAAGCCGCCGTGATACGCGAAGGCGTCGAGACACCGGCCTCGGGCCATCGTCCCCAGCAACCGGCGGTTCTCGCGCTGGTCGAGGAACGCGCCGGTCTTCTGGCCCGTCCACGGGGTCGCCACGTAGCGGATCCCCGGCGCCTCCTCCACCGTGATCTCCTGCGGCACCGCACCGAAGGCGAGCGTGACTTCGCGCGGCAGCCGTTCGCGCTCCCGCACGGCGGCGTCGTTCCTGAGCAGCAGGCCGGCAGGGGCCAGCGTGTCGCGGATGGCGGCGATCACGTCGTCCCGCACGGCCTCGAGTCCCGCCGAGAGCAGTTGCGCGACGGCGCAGTCGCCGTAGCGATCCACGATCAGCGACGGAAGCCCGTCACCTTCGGCGTGGACCACCCGGAAGGCGCCGTCGCTGATTCCTCGCCGGCGCTCCAGGGCCGCCGCCACCATCGCCTTCCACCAGGCGCCGCGCACCGCCGTGCTCTCGGGCGCCAGCCAGCGCGCGCGGATCTCGGACGCAGGCGAGTAGAGCGCCGTGCCGAGTCCCTTGCCGCGCTCGTCCACGAGACGGGCGAGTCCCGGGGTGTCGCTGTCGGCGTCGCGGATATCGGAGCGGAAGATCCAGGGGTGCCCGGCCCGCAACCGGCCCACGCCTCGCGGGGCGACGACGACGGTCGGGTTGGCGGCGGACGCGGTCATCGGCCGACGGCCGCGCGCACCGCGTGGGTGGCTTCTTCCGGGTCGGGTGCGTCGAGAACCGCTCGGATCACGGCCACGCCGGCTGCGCCGGCGGCCATCAGGGCCGGGGTGAGCGCGGCGGTGATGCCGCCGATGGCGACCGCGGGCACGCCGGGCGCCGCGGCGTGCACGCGCCGGAAGCCCTCCACCCCGATGGCCGCTCCGGCGTCCGCCTTGCTGGCGGTGACGGCGATGGGTCCGATGCCCAGGTAATCCGCTCCGGCGCCTGCGGCGCGGCGCGCCTCGTCGGGATCGCCGGCCGAGCCGCCGAGCCAGAAGCCGGCCGGGGCGATCGCGCGCGCGGCATGGATCGGGAAGTCGTCCTGCCCGAGGTGGCATCCGGCCGCCCCGGTGGCCAGCGCGACGTCCAGGCGGTCGTTCACCACGACCGGCAACGCGGTCGCCGCCATCACGCGGCGCACCAGGTCGGCCACGTCCCGCGCCGCAGCCTCCTTGGCGCGCACCTGCACCATCGTGGCGCCGCCCCGTGCCGCCTGAGCGGCGAGCGCGGCCAGGTCACGGCCCCCCGCGACACCGGCGTCGAGAATCACGACCAGGCGCACGGCCTCCTCCAGGGACGCCGGCGCGCTCACGGGAGTGGTGGCGGGGGCGGCGTGGCACTGTCCGGCGTTGCGGCCCGCCGCGCCGCGTGGCCCTGCCGGGCGACGGCCGTGCTCTCCCGCCGCGCGGCCAGAATACTGTCCCGCTTGGCGGCCTGCGCTTCGGCCCGCAGGCGGCGCGCCACCTTCACCGAGTCCGCATGCTCCTGCCCGGTCGCGCTGAACATGTGGCTCCCGTCAGGGCGCGCGACGAAGAACAGATACGGGTGCCTGGCCGGCCACAGCGCCGCGAGGATGCTGGCGCGGCCCGGCGAATTGATCGGGCCCGGCGGCAGTCCGGTGTGGAGATAGGTGTTGTACGGAGACTTGATCCTGAGGTCCCGGATCAGCACCCGATTCACGTGCCGGCCGAGCGCGTAGATGACGGTGGGATCGGCCTCGAGCTTCATCGGGTGGCGTCGGCTGAGACGGTTGTAGTACACGCCCGCGATCACCTGGCGCTCGGAGTGCCGCCGCGCCTCTGCCTCGACGATGCTCGCCAGGGTGATGACCTGGTGCCGGCTGAGTCCGAGCTGCCGGGCGCGGCCGTCCCACGCCGTGTCCCATTGCGCCTGGAACTGCTGCACCATCTGCTCCACCAGCTGCTCCGGCGAGGCGCCGAACACGACCCGGTAGGTCTCGGGGAAGAGGTATCCCTCGATCGTGCGGTCGTTGTGCGGGATGCCGAGCCGGGCGCGCAAGGCGGAGTCGCGCGTCGCCGCCAGGAACGCCACGCTGTCCATCCCGAGCCGCTTCGCGGCGGCCTCGGCCATCTCTGCGACGGTGAAGCCCTCGGGCACCGTGAACAAGTCGTCGTCGGTGCGGCCGGTGATCATCGCGCTGAGGATGGTCCGCGTCTTCTCACCGACCGGGAAGTCGTAGCGGCCCGGACGCAGGTGGCGGTCGAGCCCCCGGTACGGGGCGACGAGGAAGCCCAGCAGGCGCGCGGACAGCAGAAACCGGTCAGTGGAGGCGATGATGCGGTGGGCGGCCAGGGAATCGGCCACCGTCTTCAGCGACGCCCGCTTGGGCACGATGATGCGCTCGTGCGGCGCGTTCGCCGCGGGGCCGCAGGCCGACAAGAGGGCACAGAGGCACAGGGGCACAAGAACACGAAGGCCGGTGGGCACAGGGGCACGGGGGCACGGGGGCACCGGAGTGCGTGTGCCTTCCCGTGCCTCTGTGCCCCTGGGCCTCCGTGCCATCCTCACGCCCCCGTGCCGTCCGCTCGTTGCGCGTCCAGCCAGCCTTGCAGGATCGCCACGGCCGCCATCTGGTCGATGCGCCCGCGCGAGTCGCGGTCCCGGACGCCGGCGGCGCGCGCCGACCGCAGGGCCGCGGCCGTCGAGAGCCGCTCGTCCCAGTAGGTCACCAGGACGCCGGAGCGGCGGGCCACCGCTTCGCCCAGGGCCCGCGCCTCGCGCGCCGCCTCGCCTTCGGCGCCCTCGAGATCGAGCGGCAGGCCCACCACCACCTGCGTGACTTCGTGGCGTGCGATGAGTGCGACGATGTCGGTGACGGGGGCGCGGTGATTGGCGCGGCGAGTCAGCGTGACGAGGGGTTGGGCGATGAGCCGGGTCGGGTCCGAGAGCGCAAGGCCGAACCGCTTGCCGCCCCAGTCCACGGCGAGCACGCGCCCGGCGTCCGGGCCTCCTCCCGGCTCTCCTCCTCCGGGCTGCACGGCCCGTTAACCCTGGGCCATCGTCGCGAAGAAGTCCTTGTTGTTCTTGGTCCGCTTCATCCGCTCGATCAGGAACTCGATCGCCTCGACCGGCGGCATGTCGGCCAGGAACTTCCGCAGCAGGTACATCCGGTTCAGCTCGTCCGGCGGCAGCAGCAGCTCCTCCTTCCGGGTGGCGCTCTTCTGCACGTCGATCGCGGGCCAGATGCGCCGCTCGCTGATCTTCCGGTCGAGCACCAGCTCCATGTTGCCGGTGCCCTTGAACTCCTCGAAGATCACCTCGTCCATCCGGCTCCCGGTCTCGATCAGCGCCGTCCCGACGATGGTGAGCGAGCCGCCGCCCTCGATGTTGCGGGCTGCGCCGAAGAACCGCTTCGGCTTGTGCAGCGCGTTGGCGTCCACACCGCCCGAGAGGATCTTGCCCGAGTGCGGGACCACCACGTTGTGGGCCCGCGCCAGCCGGGTGATCGAGTCGAGCAGGATCACCACGTCCTTCCCTGACTCGACCAGCCGCTTCGCCTTCTCCAGCACCATGTCGGAGACCTGCACGTGCCGGTCGGCCGGCTCGTCGAAGGTCGAGGAGATGACCTCGGCCTTCACGTTCTCCTCCATGTCCGTCACTTCCTCGGGCCGCTCGTCGATCAGCAGCACGATCAGCACGCACTCCGGATGGTTCTCGGTGATCGAGTTGGCGAGCTTCTGGAGCAGGATCGTCTTGCCCGCCTTGGGCGGCGAGGAGATCAGCGCGCGCTGCCCCTTGCCGATCGGCGCGAGCATGTCGATCACCCGCATCGACAGGTCGTTGTCCTTCCGTTCGAGCCGCAGCCGCTCGTCGGGGTAGCGGGGGCGGAGGTTGTCGAACGCGATGCGGTGCTTGGCCTTCTCCGGCTCGTCGCCGTTGACCGTCTCGACCTTGAGCAGCGCGAGATAGCGCTCCCCTTCTTTGGGCGGCCGCACCTGGCCCAGCACGGTGTCACCGGTCCTGAGGTCGAAGCGCTTGATCTGGCTGGGCGAGACGTAGATGTCGTCGGGACCGTACAGGTAGTTCCAATCCTGGCTGCGCAGGAAGCCGTACCCCTCCGGGAGGATCTCCAGCACGCCCTCGCCGCGCAGCACCGTGTCGGAGTCGAGCAGGTTCTGCTCGATGCGGAAGATCAGGTCCTGCTTCCGCAGCCCAGAGTAGTTCGTGATGTTGAGTTCTTCGGCCATCGCATGCAGTTCGGCGACGGACTTCTTCTTCAGTTCGGCGATGTCCACGGGTTGGAGACTCCGAGTGTGGTGCGGGAGGTGGAGGGCGCTGAGCCCCCTACCTGGTGTACCCTCATTGTGTGGAAGCGCGAAGCCGGCAGTGTGGCCAGCTTAGGAAGCAATGCGGTTATGGGGTTGGTTTGCGAGCAACTGATTATAGATCAGTCACATAGGCTGGTCAAGAGCACCGTGGGAGTGGTGCGTGCTCCCCGCGGGCGGCGCGGCCCCCCGCGGATGGCGAACCGCAGCGCCGGAATATTGCGCGAGCCTCGTAACTCGTTATATTGCTTCAAACTCGGACGTTCCGAAGGTCCTGGTCCGGGTTCGGATGCCCCCTTGTGAACCGGAGCTTCCGATGCCGCTTCCGCAGCCCCGACCGAGCGTTCCCGATCCATCCGAGCCGGTGCTCCACGACCTGGCTCCGATCCGCTATGAGGGCGTCGCCATCGCCGTGCAGCTCGGCGTGCGGCGCAGTGAGGACGGCATCTGGCGCGGCCGCCTGCACTTCATCGAAAGTGGCGGGGAGGAAGAGCGGGTCACGGCGGAGATCTTCTGCGCGACCTCCGAGCAGGATCTGTGGCAGGCGGTGCGAGATCTCCGGGAACACCACCTGCGCGATCTCTACCGTTCCCTCGCGACCTGACGGGGCCCATGGCGGCACCGGATCTGGACATCATCCGTAAACTGCGGCACGATCTGTCGAACCCGCTGGCCGCCATTCTCGCCGAAACGCAGCTGCTGCTCCTCAACGAGGCGACGCTCGACGCCGAGACGGTCGAAGGGCTCCGGGAGATTGAGGGCCTCGCCCGCCGGATGCGTGAGATGCTCGCCGCGAGCCGAGCCGCGGGGTAGCCAGCCGGGGCTGGTCTGCGCCCGCGGCGCCTCCTTTCGATGACCGACGATTTGCTTACGACGACCCGGGACGACCTGCGCGCCTGGGACGTGCCGCGGCACGTGCCGCTCGTGACGCTGCGCTCGACCCACGTCTTTCCGCTCGGCGTGGCGGCGGTGCAGGTGACCAGCGGCACCAACGTCGCCGCCATCCGGTCGCTGTCCCGCACCGACAACGTCGTGGCGGTCGTGCGTGGCGAGGCGGCGGCCGGCGCGGCTCCGGCGTCGTTCGTCGGCAAGATCGGCGTGGCGGCCGGCGTGCTCGACCGGATGAACCTCGCCGACGAGGCGGTGCAGGTCACCTTCCAGGGCAAGCGCCGGGTGCGGATCGCGAGCGTCGCGACCGACGGGCCGTGGCCGGTGGCGGAGGTGGTCCCGGTGCCGCCGCTCGAAGAGTCGAGGCCGGAGCTGGACCGCCGCATCGGCGCGGTGCTGCGCCTGGCCGAGACGCTGGCGTCGCTGGATCCGGCGGTCAACGTCGAGTCGGTGGACAACCTGCGGACCAACGTCGAGGACGCGAGCCACTTCGCCGACCTGGTGGCGCAGCAGCTCCCCTTCTCACTGGTGCAGCGCGACCGGATCGTGGCGGAGCCGGCGGCGGCGGCGCGCCTCGACATGCTGGCCGACTTCCTCGCCGCGGCGGTGGAGCGCGCCGAGGTGCAGCGCGAGGTGGACCGGCTGACCACGCTGCACGTGGAGCGCGGGCGCCGGGAGTACCTGCTCCGGCAGCAGCTCGAGGCGATTCGCGCCGAGCTCGGGGAGGACGACGCGCTGCGCGAGGCGCGCGAGCTCAAGGGCCGGCTCGAAGGGCTGAAGATGCCGGACACGGCCCGTGCCGAGGCGCTGCGCGAACTGGATCGCCTCGGCCGGCTGACGCCGGCGTCGGCGGAGTATCAGGTTTCCCGGACCTACGTTGACTGGATGCTCGCGCTGCCGTGGGGCATCGAGGTCGAGGAGCGGCGTCCCGATCCGGCGGCGGTGCGGGCGGTCCTCGATCTCGGGCACCTGGCGCTCGAGGAGGCGAAGACCCGGATCGTCGAATACCTCGCCGTGCGCCGCCTGGCGCCGCAGGCCCGGCCGCCGATCCTCTGTTTCGTGGGGCCGCCCGGCGTGGGGAAGACGTCGCTCGGGCGCGCCATCGCCGACGCGATGGGCCGCCCGTTCGGCCGGATGAGCCTCGGCGGAGTGGACGACGAGGCGGTGATCCGCGGCCACCGGCGCACCTACGTCGGCGCGATGCCGGGGAAGATCGTCCAGGAGATCAGCCGCGCAGGGGCGATGAACCCGGTCCTGATGATCGACGAGATCGACAAGCTCGGCGCCGACCGCCCCGGTCACGGAAGCCCCTCGGCCGCGCTGCTCGAGGTCCTGGACCCGGAGCAGAACGTCGCCTTCGTGGACCACTACCTGAACGTGCCGTTCGATCTCTCGCACGTGCTGTTCATCGCCACGGCCAACGCGGAGCCGCAGATCCCGGATCCGCTGCTGGACCGGATGGAGGTCATCGAGATCCCCGGCTACACGCCGGAGGAGAAGGTGGCCATCGCGCGCAAGTTCCTGCTCCCGCAGCTGCTGCCCGAGCATGGGCTGGCGGACGCGGAGATCACGATCGGCGAGGACGAGTTGTCGCTCCTGGTGCTGGGGTACGCGCGCGAGGCGGGCGTGCGGGGCATCAAGCGAGACCTCGCCGCGCTGCTCCGGCACGTCGCGACGCGCAAGGCGGCCGGCGCGGCGGGGCCGTGGACGGTGGACGCGAAGCTGATCGACGAGGTACTCGGCCAGCCTAGGTACGTGGACGAGCGCGCGCAGCCGGTCCCGGCGGTGGGCATCGCCAACGGACTCGCCTGGACGTCGACCGGCGGCGACCTGCTCCCGGTCGAGGCGATCTCGATGCCGGGCACCGGCCAGTTCCAGGTGACGGGCCAGCTCGGCTCGGTGATGATCGAGTCGGTGCAGGCGGCGCTGTCGTGGGTGCGCAGCCGGGCCGACGACCTTGGCGTTCCGCGCCGGCGCTTCGGCGAGAAGGACGTGCACGTCCACTTCCCGGAGGGGGCGATTCCCAAGGACGGGCCGTCGGCGGGCGTCACGATCGCGACCGTGCTCGCCAGCCTGTTCACCGGCCGGCCGATCCGCTCCGACGTGGCGATGACCGGCGAGATCACGCTGGCGGGCCGGGTGCTGGCGATCGGCGGACTCAGGGAGAAACTCGGCGCCGCGGTCCGCGGGCGCATCACCACGGCCATCATTCCAGCCGCGAATCAGCCCGATCTCCGGGACGTGCCCGAGAGCATCCAGCGTGCGCTCAAGATCCACCTGGTGGAGACGGTGGACGAGGTGTTGCGGCTGGCGCTCCTGCCGAAGCCGCGCGCGGCGCGCGCGCAGGCCAAGTCGCCGCTCCTAGCTCCCCGTGTCGCTCGTGGGGCCGCGCGCACGCATGGCCCGCGCGATCGCCACTGAGTTCTCGTCGCCGCGCTGCTCGAGCGCGGCGATCACGGCGTCATAGTCGCGCGGGTTGCGGTTCTGGCTGAGCTTGAAGCCGGCCTCGATGCGGGTCACGCGGATCCGGAACGCCGCTACGCCTTCCAGCGCCTCGCCCAGATGGCCGTCCGGCAGGGCTTCCAGGCGATACGGCGGCGTTGCGCCCCCCGCGGCCTCGTGCGTGTCCACCAGCCGCTTGAGCATTGCCCTGAGGGTTTCGGCGTCGGTGATCAGCTCGGGCACGCCGTAGACGTGGGCGGCGAGGTAGTTCCACGTCGGCACGTTCGCGTGGCCGTACCAGCCCGCCGACACGTAGCTGTGGGGGCCCGTGAAGATCGCCAGCACCTCGCGCCCGCTCGCGAAGCTCCGCCATTGCGGGTTGGCGCGGGCCATGTGCCCGCACAGCCAGGCGGTCCCGTCCGCCGCGCGCACCAGCTCCAGGAGCAGGTGCGAAGCCGCCGGGCGCTCGCCGTCCCAACCCACCAGGGTGGCGAAATCGTGCTGCCGGATGAAGGCGTCCAGCTGTGACTGGTCGGTCTCGCGGAAGTGCCCGGGCACGTACATGCGTCGCGCCTCCTCTCGCCATGGACGTTGACTCGGGGGCGGCCGGAAAGCTAGGATTTCGCGACCACTCACCGGCGGGCCCACGGCAGTGACGCAACCCAGCGGCAGCACCACCCTCCTGCGCGGCATCAGCCCGACAGCGGCCGTCGCCATCGTGATGGGCTCGATGATCGGGTCCGGGATCTTCATCGTCCCGGCCGACATCGCCCGCCAGGTCGGCTCGCCCGGCCTGCTGCTGGTCGTCTGGGCCGTCACCGGCGTGGTGACGGTGATGGGAGCGCTGACCCAGGGCGAGCTGGCCGCGATGTACCCGCGGGCCGGCGGGCAGTACGCCTACCTGCGCGAGGGGCTGTCGCCGCTGTGGGGCTTCCTGTACGGGTGGACGCTCTTCCTCGTGATCCAGACCGGAACGATCGCCGCCGTGGTGGTGGCCTTCTCGCGATTTCTGGCCGTCCTGTGGCCGGCGCTCTCTCCGGACGTGTGGCTGTCGCTGGGGCACATCCCCGCGCCCGGGGACGCGCTGTTTGCCCTGTTCGGCCACCCCTCGGCCCATCCGCAGGCGATCGAGATCGGCGTGTCGTGGCAGCGCCTGTTCGGGATCGGCATCGTGCTGCTCCTCACCTGGGTCAATGCGCAGGGCGTGAAGACGGCCGCCTGGATCCAGACCGTCTTCACCGCGGCCAAGGTCCTCGCGCTCGGCGGGCTGGTCCTGCTGGGCTTGGCCATCGGCCGCAATGCCGCCGCGCTCGCGGCCAATTTCGGTGCCGGGCGTTTCTGGGGATCGGCGCCGTTCACGCTCGCCATCCTTCCGGTGATCGGCGCCTCGATGGTGGGCTCGCTGTTCTCCTCCGACGCCTGGAACAACGTCGCGTTCGCCGCCACCGAGGTGAAGAACCCGCGGCGCAACCTCCCCCTCGCCCTCGGGCTGGGGACGGCCGTGGTATGCACGCTCTACCTGCTCGCCAACGTGGCGTACCTCAATGTGCTGCCGCTCGGCCAGATCCAGAACGCGGCGCAGGACCGGGTCGGCACCGCCGCGATGCAGGTCATCTTCGGCCGGGCGGGGCTGGCGATCATGGCCATCGCCATCATGGTCTCCACCTTCGGCTGCACCAACGGGCTGGTCCTGGCGGGGGCGCGCGTCTACTACGCGATGAGCCACGACGGCGTGTTCTTCCGCAGCGTCGGGGGGGTGGACCCCCGGCACCGCACCCCCAGGATCGCGCTGTGGGTGCAGGCGCTGTGGACCTGCCTGCTGGCGCTCTCGGGGACGTACGGGAACCTGCTCGACTACGTGATCTTCGCGGCGGTGCTCTTCTACTTCCTCACCGTCATCGCGTTGTTCCGGCTGCGGCGGATCCGGGCCGAGGCCGAGCGGTCCTACCGCGTCATCGGCTACCCGTGGATGCCGGCGCTCTACCTGGCGGCGATGGGCCTGCTCATGGTGGACCTGCTGGTGATGAAGCCGCTCTACACCTGGCCGGGCCTCATCATCGTGATGATCGGGATCCCGGTGTACTTCGTGTGGCGCCGGGTAGGGGTGGCGTCGGCCATCGTGGAGGCGCCCGACACGCCGTAGGTCAGTCGGCGACCACCTCGACCTTCACGTCGCGGTGCCCCCGCACCAGCAGCACCAGCGGGACTGACACCAGAAACAGCACGGCCACCAGCAGGAGCACGTGGTTGTAGGCCAGCACCATCGCCTGCTTGGTCACCGTGAGGTTCAGGACGTTCAGGGCGCGCTGCAGCGCTGTGTAGGCGTCGGTGCCGGCGTGCACCATCCCCGCCGTCGCGGCATGCAGCCAGCTCTGGGTGGCCGCGTCGTAGATCGTCACGTTCGTCGCCAGCGCATCGTGGTAGCGCGTCTGGCTCCGCACCAGCTCGGTGGCCGCCGCCGCGATGCCGACGCTTCCCATCACCTGCCGCACCACGTTGTAGAGGCCGGACGCAGCCGTCATCTTCGACTTCGGGATGGTGGACAGCGCGGCCGTGCTCAACGACACGAACAGCAGGCTGAATCCCACGCCCTGCCACACCTGGGGAAGCAGGATGTCCCAGATGCCGATGTCGCTGGTCAGGTGCGCAAGGTCCCAGAACGAGAAGGCGCTCACGACCAGCCCCGTCCCGACCAGCACCCGCGGGCCCACGCGGTTGTACAGCAGGCCGGCGACCGGCATGCAGACGGCCATCGCGAGGCTGCGCGGCATCAGCGCGAGCCCCGACTTCATCGCGGGATAGCCCAGCAGCTCCTGGAGGAACAGCGGCAGCAGGAACAGGGCTCCGTAGAGCCCCATCCCCAGCACGCCGCCCAGGAACGTCGCCGAGGCGAAGGGGATGTTGCCGAACAGCCGCAGGTCCACGGCGGGCCGCTCGCTTCGCAGCTCCCGCCACAGAAACACCACCAGCCCGACCAGGGCGACGACGGCGAGCCAGACGATGAACGAGGACTGGAACCAGTCCTTGTCCTGCCCCTTCTCGAGCATCAGCTGGAAGGAGCCGAGGCCGATCGCCATCGCGAAGAGCCCGGACCAGTCGATCCGGCCCTTCTGCCGCACCAGGTAGGGCGGGTCCTCGATGAAGCGGTTGACCAGCAGGATGCACAGCACGCCGACGGGGACGTTGACGTAGAACACCCATGGCCAGGAGTACTGGTCGGTGAGCCAGCCGCCGAGCGTCGGGCCGAACGCGGGCGCCAGGACGGTGCCCACCCCGAAGAGCCCCATCGCCGTTCCCTGTTCTTCGGGGGGGAAGCTCTCGCGGAGGATGGCCTGGGAGACCGTGATCATGACGCCGCCGCCGGCTCCCTGGATCGCGCGGAAGATCACCATCAACTCCATGCTGCGCGCCGCGCCGCAGGCCATCGAGGCGACGGTGAAGAGTACCACGCTCGCCATGTAGAAGTGCTTGCGCCCGAACCGCGAAGCGAGCAGCGCGGTGATGGGCATGATGATGACCTGGGCCAGGATGTAGCCGGTGACGACCCAGGTGATCTCCTCGATCGTGGCGCCGAGCGTGCCGCTCATGTTGGGCAGCGCGACGTTCACCACGCTCGAGTCGAGCACGGCCATGACCGTGCCGAGCAGGACCGTGCTGGCGACGACCCACTTGTTAGCTTGCTGCTTGGTCATGCTGCCGAAAAGTAATCAGAAGAGAAAGGTAGGAGTTAGCGGAACAGTTGCGAGACGCCAAGTTGCGGGTGGTTGTGAGCTTGGAGAAACGGGGAGAGAGTGCGCTCGTCCTCACCGCTTCCGCTTCCACACTTGCCTGCGTTCTCCAAGCTCACGCCTCGTCACCACTCGCAACTCGGCGTCTCACAACTGATCGGCGCTCTCAACGCTCTATCCTGATCTCCTTGGACGCGGCCGGCACGTCGAACGTCGCGAGCTTGCGCGTCGCGTCATAGCTCGGTTCCTCCCGGGCGCCATCTACGGTGACGGAACCAGGCTTCGCGCTGAGCCCGTGCACCACGACGCGGAAGCGGGACGCCGCACCATCGTAGCGGCCCGACTGCGTGAGCGCGATCTGGAGGGTGGCACCGTCAGCCGTCGTCGCGAACTGGGTGAGCCGGTACGCCCCCTGCTGGTACTCGAAGCCGTCGCCGGCGTCCTCATACAGCTCGCTCGTCGCCGGGCCTCCGTCCCACACGTGCAGCTCGAGCGTGTCCATGTGGCGCTCGCCGACGTACTGCTCCACGGCCTGCATCGGAATCACGGCGCCGGCCGCGACGAACAGGGGCACGCTCTTGACGAAGTTGGAGTCGTCGCGCGCCCACGGGTCGACGCGCGGAGCGCTCACCGTGACGGTGCGCCCGCCGTCGTAGATGGAGTCGAACGGGTACCGGTACCAGCGTCCGGCGGGGAGGTAGACGGGCCGCGCGTCCTGCCCCTGGCGGGTCACCGGCGCCACGAGCAGATGGTCGCCGAACATGAACTCGTCGTTGATGCCGTACACGGCGGTGTCGGTCTGGTACTGCAGGACCAGCGGCTGGGCGATGGGGCTGCCCGAGTGGGTCTGCTGAAAGAACGCCGTGTAGAGATACGGCAGCAGCCGGTAGCGCAGCCGGATCATCTCGCGGTTGGCCGCGGTGTGCACCGGGCCGAACGCCCACGGCTCACGGGCGGGCGCCGAGAATTCGTTGTGGGTGCGGTAGAACGGGAAGAACGTGGCCGCCTCGAGGAAGCGCGAGAACAGCTCGGCGTCGGGCGCGCCGGCGAAGCCGCCGATGTCGGCGCCGGCGAACGGTACCCCGCTGATGCCCAGGCCGAGCGTCATGCCGATCGCGAGCCGCAGGTGCTCCCAGTCGGCCGAGTTGTCGCCGGTCCAGATGCTGGAATAGCGCTGCAGGCCGGAGAAGCCGGCGCGGGTGACGATGAAGGGCCGGTGGTCGGGCTGCAGTCGCCGCCAGCCCTCGTAGGTGGACCGCGCCTCCAGCAGCGCATAGAGGTTGTGGTATTCGAGGTGGCTGCCCTCGTGCTCCCCCTTGCCGAACATCGTGACGTCGGGCAGCGTGCCGCCGAAGAAGTTGGCGGGCTCGTTCATATCGTTCCAGATGCCCGCGATACCGGCGTCCCACAGCCGGTTGTTCATCTCGCCCCACCAGGTCCGCGTGCGCTGGAGCGTGAAGTCGGGGAAGATGGTCCTGCCGGGCCACACGTCGCCCACGTAGGGCGAGCCGTCGGGCCACGTCACGTAGTTCCCCGACGCCAGGAGCTGCCGGTACACGTCGTAGCCGCTGTCCACCTTGACCCCGACGTCCACGATCGTCGTGACCTTCATCCCCTGGCGCCTGAGGTCGGCCAGCATGCGCCGCGGGTCGGGGAAGCGCTGCGGGCTCCAGGTGAACAGGCGGTACCCGTCCATGTAGTCGATGTCGAGGTACAGCACGTCGCACGGGATGCCGCGGCTCCGGAACTCGCTGGTGATCCGGTACAGCTCGCTGTCGGGGAAATAACCCCAGCGGCTCTGCTGGAAGCCCAGCGCCCATTCGGGCGGGAGCGGCGTCCGGCCGGTGAGCCTGGTGTACTCGGCGAGCACCGTCGCGACCGAGGGGCCGGGAAAGACGTAGAGGCGCAGCTCGCCGCCGTCGGCCGTGAAGCCCACGTTGCTCCTCAGCCTGGCGCCGAAGTCGAACTCACTCTTGTACGAGTCGTCGAAGAAGACCCCGTACGCGCGGCCGCCGTGCACGGCGACGTAGAAGGGTATTGACGAGTAGATCGGCGTCGGCTGGCCGGCGTGATAGCCAGCGTCGGTGTTCCACATCGTGAGGATGCTGCCGCTGCGGTCGAGCGGGAACGGCTCCTCGCCGAGGCCGAAGTAGTGCGCGTCCGCGGGGCGGGCGACAATCTCGGCGACCCGGGCGCCCTGGTGGCCGGCGCCGAGGGACTCCGAGAGCAGCTCGTTTCCGGCGGTGTCGGCCACGGCGAGACGGAGCGGGCGCTTTCGCACCGTGACGATCAGCGCCGCCCCGCGCACCACCACCGCGTCGGGCGTTTCGCGTACCTGCGGATCGACGAGCACGATGCTGTCGGGGATGGTAGCCCAGGATGAGGTGGTGTCGAAGGCGCCGCCGAACGAGTAGCGGATGCGAAAGCCGACGCCGGCGATCTGCTCGATGCGGACGGCCCCGTTCTCCGCGCGCGCCACCACGCCGCCCGTGACGCGCCCCATGCCGCGGTAACTGCCGAGGTAGGTGAAGCGGCCGTCCTGGGCTTGGGCGGGCGTCGCGGCCAGGATCGCGAGGGCAAGCAGGGCCAGCGTGCTGTGTCGTGCGGTCATGGGTTCCTCTGGTGGAATGCATAACGTGGTGCCGGGAGACCTCCACCGCAATCGGGCGCCACGTCCTCCCACCCCCAGCGCGTGCGTTTACCGGTGCTCGGGAGCCGCCACCGGGAGCGGACGCTCGAAGTGCACGTCCAGCAGTTGCTGCGTCTCCGTCGAGCGAGCGATGGGCGTGCGCACGTCGAGGCGCGGCTCCGGCTTGAGCTCACCCTCCATCTTGATCGGCACCAGAATGTTCGGATACAACTCCCCGTAGGTGATTGTCGAACTGGTCGACAGCAGACCCGGCATCGCTCGCCCGACCCGGGTGAGCCGGACGGTGGCGTACCGGATCTGGAACGAGCGTGCGTCCAGGTCCACCTCCCCTTCGATATCGGGAAAGCGCAGTGAATCGACGGGGACGAACTCGAACCGGACTAACCGGCTGGTGTCTCGCTGCACCGTCCCCGCGAAGTAGAAGCAGTGGTGGGCCTGGAACGCGCTGTCGGCGAAGTCCGACAGCATGGGCAGCCGGATGACCTTGGCGCGGCTGTGCTCCGAGCCGAGTCCAAGGGCCAGCACCTGGCCGGGCCGGTAACGCACCTGGGCGCTGCTGAGGTAGCGAACCGTGTCGGTCGAGGACCAGACGATCTTGCCCTGCTGATCGTACGCCGCGAAAGTTCGCGACAGGCGGTAGTGGAATGGGTATGAGTCGGACAGGAATGCGTATCGCTCCGCGTTCTGGCGCAGCTGATCGAACACGGCGGCCAGCTCGGGTACGAGCCCCGAGTCCGGGCGGCCTGGCGTCGCACAGGTTCGTGGCACGGCGACGTTGATGGCCGCGAGCTCGACTACCAGCGGTTCCATGTCGACCGCAACCACGAGCGGCGTTCCCTCGATCTTCACCACCGTGGAGTCGAAGGGTCGGAAGCCGACCTGGCGCACCCTCAGCCGGTAGGGGCCGGATGGGATGCCGGCAAAGAGGAAAGCGCCGCTGTCATCGGTGAACTGTTTGCCACGCGGGGCGCCAAGCTCGACGACGGCGTAGGGGATTCTCACGCCGCTGGACCGCACGACGCCCCGCACGACATCGGGGCGTTGTCGAGCACCTGCGCGGCTCGGAACTCCTGCGAGGGCTTGGAGCGCGAGCGCGCCCAGAACGGTCGATCGGCGAACCAGTCGCATCAGACCCTCCGTCGAATGCAGTCTCGGCCGGCGGCGCCGGGCTGGCCCCAGCCATAGATAGAGCGTCGTGGGAGGGTCCGCGGCAAGCGACCGTCGCCAAGCCTGCCGCGCGACGCGGCTCCCTCAATTCCCTCTGTCGCATTCGGCTTTAGCGCCGTGCCCGAGTGACGGGGGCCTAACGCCTCCTGGTTAGCCTGAGCCGCCCTTGGCAGCCATCGAGGGCCGTGACTCGACATTCCGGAGGTGGGTGATGTTCTTCGCCGCGCACGCCTGTCGACGCTTGTTGCTGCTCGGCAGCGGCTCTCTGCTCGTGGCCGTCACGTCATCCTGCAGCAGCGGTGGCGGTCCCCAACTTGCCTCGGCCGCTATGCCTCTCGCGGGTCAGGGCGGCGGCCTCCAAATGGCCCTGCCTCGTCCGGCGCTTGCTCCGGACGCCGACACGTGCGACGCATACGCCTACTACCTGTTCGGCCGGTCGCAGCTGCGCGAGCACCCCACGGTGGCGGCGGCCGCATTCTACTGGACGCAGCGGCTCTCGCCGAGTTCTCCCTTCGCGTACTACTCGGAGCGCGTGGCGCTCCTGATGGCGGACCCGCGTCTGCTCCGCGGCTACGTGGACGGGGACCGCCGGACCCTCCAGTCAGCGAAGGTGCGCTGGATTGATTCTCTCCAGGTACAGGCGATCACCCTGGACCCTTTCTTCCCTCAGCCCCTCGACGAAGACCTCATCGTGAAGTACCTCACGAACCGCATCGGCAATCAGATTCGCTCGCAGCTGTGGCAGACCTCGGCGGTGAGCGATCAGGAAATCGAGGACTACATCCGGAGCGAGATTGATAACGCCGATCCGGCGACTCGTGCGTGGCTCGCGTTCGGCCGAGGCCAGTACCGCGAGGCGGCGGACTACTGGGCCGGCGAGCTGCTCCGCCACCCCGGGGACGCCGACCTGCGGGTCCGGCGCTCACAGGCGCTGTTTCTGTTAGGCCAGTTGGACAGCGCGAGCGCCGAGCTGGAGGCGGCCCTCGTGATGGCGCGCCGCTCCGACGCCGAGAAGATGAGGTATGTGTACGACTCGAAGGTGCTCTGGGTGTACGAGCTGGGGCGGATCCACGAGCAGGAGGGCAACTGGGCGGCGGCGCGGGACGCCTACCAGCGCGCCCTGGTCGAGGACCTGTCCTTCTATCCGGCGCACGTCCGGCTCGCGTACGTGGCCGTGCGCGCCGGCGATACGGCGACCGCGGTGACGGAACTGGAGCGGGCCATCACGATCAAGGATGACGACTTCTCCGCACAGCTGCTGCTGGGGAAAGTCAACGCGGCCCGACGTGCCTTCGGGCCCGCGACGCAGCAGTTGCATCGCGCAGCGGAGATCGAGCCGTGGGTCGCGTACCCGCACTTCGCGCTGGGGAACGTGCGAATGGAGGCCGTCGACCGGGAGGGCGCCGCGATTGAGTACCAACGCTTCCTGGCTCTCGCCGCGCGGACCGATCCGAACGTGGCTGCGGCGCGCCGGCGGCTCGCCGCGCTGGCGCCCCCAGCACCGTAACGCCGGGGCGCCGCCGCCGAGAGCGGCGCCGCTACCGGGGGGCGGCTTCGGGCTGCGGCCGGTTCAGGGCCGCCGCCGCGGCGGCGATTTCCGGGTCGCTGGCCACGAGCAGCTCCTCGGAGGCATCTGGGCCCCACCTCACCTCGGCTACGCGTGCCGCCATGTACCGGGCGATGCGCGCACCCTGCGCCGCGTTGGGGTGCGGGACAATGTCGAACCGCTTATGCACTCGGTCGAGGAACGGGGGCAGGAGACGGGACACCCACCCGGTCGGGTCGCCGACCCAAGCGGCGCGGGCGGCTGCATCCGGCGGCAGACTCGCCGCCACGCTGTCTGAAACTGCGTCGTCGAGGTTGCTGTCCGAGGCGGCCACGAACCAGAGCGGCAGCGAGGCGGGCGCGGGGAGGATCGAATCAGGCGTGATGCCGCCGCCCCCGCGCACCGGCCGACCGGCGTCGGTCCGGAAGACATCGGACGTATCCGCGGCGCTGCCGCCCTTGCCCGCCAGCGCTTCGTACTGCTCGGGGCTCAACCCCTCGTACCGGCGCTGGATCACCCGGCCACTCGGTGTGGTGACGCGAGCGATCGTGAGCCGTACCTCGTCGCCGGCAGGCTGGATGTAGAACGGCAGTTGGACGAGGGCCTTGCCGAAGCTGCGGCGCCCGAGGATCACGGCCCGGTCGTGGTCCTGGAGCGAGCCCGCGACCGCCTCCGAGGCCGAGGCCGAGTTCTCGTCGATCAGCACCGCCAGGTGGGCGTCCCGGTAACGGCCGTTGCGAGCGACCACGGTCGTCGCGTTGGCGTCGGGATGCCGCCCCTTTTCCCGATACGCCACCTGACCCTCGGACAGGAAGAGGGACAGGATCCCCTGCGCGGCCACGAGGAAGCCGCCGGGATTCCCGCGCAGGTCGAGGATGATCCGACGCGGGTCCGGACCCTTGGCGACGCGGTCGATCGCGGCACGCACCTCGTCGGCGGCGTGCTCGTTGAATTGCGCGAGACGGACGTAGCCGATGCCCCCGGCGAGGGTGCGCTCGCGGGTGACGCTTCGGGGTTTGACGTCCTGGTTGCGGAGCGTGAGCGAGATGGTGTCGGGCTCCAGGCGGGGCCCGCGCTCGATACGCACGCGCACGCGGGTCCCCCGCTCACCCACCAGGCGCGCCTGCACCGCATGCGCCTCGACGCCGGCCACCGACGTATCGTTCAAGGTGACGATCCGGTCGCCGGGCGCCACGTGGGCCCGCTCGGCTGAGCTTCCGGGGACCACCGCAGCCACCGTGATGGCGCCTTCCACCGTCTCGACCCGGATTCCCGTCTCGGCGAGGCGGCCTTCATCCCACGCATGGAGCTGCTCGGCCTGGTCGTGTGCCAGGAAATAGCTGTGGGGGTCGAGCGAGGCGAGCATGCCCTCGATGGCGCCGCGCATCAGGCGCGCGGTCGTGACGGAATCCACGTAGTTGACCCGGATCTGGTTGAGCAGGTCGGAGAAGGTCCGGAGCAGCTGGTAGGTCGAGGCCTGCGCGTGCAGCGACCGGGGCACCGGAGCCACCAGGGCCGCGAGCAGTGCCGCGCGGACCGCGGCGCGTCGAAGGGTGCGCATGGGGCCTACGGTAGGCGCCGCGGCGGGACGGCGCAAGCACGCGCCAGCGCCCGCTCCGCCCCCTCTCCGCCAGGGGCTCGGCCAGAGCGCCTGGATGGCCCGGCGGGGTCCCTCGCACACGCCACCCACGGCCGCGTCGCGCCGCTCTATCGCACCGAGGCTGCCACCTGTAACCTTCGGCGCGTGAATCGGACGGCGTCCAAAGCGCTGAAGCTGACGGCCGCCTGTGCGATCTGCCTGGCGGTGATTGCGGGCCTGGTACTGCTGATCCGGAGACTCTTCTAGCGAGGCTACACGATGAAGAAGAACATGGGGTTCGCGGATCGCGCGATCCGCACGGTGCTGGCGATTCTGGTGGTGGTGCTCTACTTCGCGCATGTGATCGGCGGCACGCTGGCGCTGATCCTGGGGATAGTCGCTTTGATCTTCCTCCTCACCAGCCTGGTGTCCTTCTGCCCGTTGTACACGCTGTTCGGCATCTCGACCTGCGGCAAGGAAGAGCCGGCCGCACCGAAGGCGTAGGCGCGACCTTGCCCGGCGAGATCGGTTTCCCGCGCCGCGAGTTCCTCGTCCTCGTTGGTCAGGCAGGATGGGGAGCGTTCGCCCTCGGCCCGTGGCTCGGCCACGCCCTGACCTCCGCCCCGTCGCCAGCGGGTGGTCGGCAGCCGTCTCCCGGTCTCCTGACGGCGACCCGTGAGCAGCAGCCCGCCGATCTCTATTCCGGCTTGAAGTGGCGCATGCTCGGCCCGTTCCGCGGCGGACGGGTGGACGCCGTGGCCGGGGTCAGGGGCCGGCCGAACGAGTTCTACTTCGGCTCGGTCAACGGCGGCCTGTGGAAGACGATCGACGGCGGCCGCGTGTGGACGCCGATCTTCGACTCGCAGCCCGTCGCCTCCATCGGTGCGATGGCGGTGGCGCCCTCGGCGCCGGACGTGCTGTACGTGGGCAGCGGGGAATCCACGCCGCGCGATTCGACCGGCTACGGGAACGGTCTCTACAAGTCCGCCGACGGTGGCCGCACTTGGACGCATCTCGGCCTCGAGGGCACGCAACACATCGGCAAGATCGCGGTGGACCCGCGGAACGCAGACGTCGTCTTCGTTGCGGCGATGGGCTCGCTGTACTCGGCCAACCGCGAGCGCGGGGTGTACCGGTCGCGGGACGGCGGCCGGAGCTGGGAGCAGGTCCTCTACCAGAACGAGGACGTCGGCGCCGTCGAGGTCGTCATCGATCCGGTCAATTCACACGTGGTGTACGCCGGTCTGTGGAATACGCGCCGTCCGCCGTGGTTCACCTACGCGCCGACCAATGGGCCGGGGGGCGGCATCTACAAGTCGACGGACGGCGGCGCGACGTGGAAGCAGCTCACGGCGGGGCTGCCGAAGGAGGGAATCGGAAGGACCGGCATCGCGGTGTCGCCGAGCAACCCGCGGCGAGTATACGCGGTCGTGGACTGCCTCGTGCCGGAGACACCGGCGGCGGGCGCGCCGGCCGCTCAACCTGCGGCGCCGGCAGGCGAGGGGCGCGGCGGTCCGCAGGCGCCTCCGGGGCAGGGTGGGTTCTTCCGCTCCGATGACGGTGGCGCCACGTGGGCCAGACTCTCGTCCGATCCCGCGTTGTGGGGAAGGGGCTGGTACTTCGAGAAGATCGCGGTGGATCCGCGTGACCCCGACATCGTCTACGTGCCGAACGTCGCCGTGAACCGGACCAAGGACGGCGGGAAGACCTGGGTCGCGCTCCGCGGTTCCCCGGGCGGCGACGACTATCACCAGATCTGGATCTCGCCCGACGATCCCGACACGCTGATCGCGGCGAGCGACCAGGGCGCGATCATCACCCGGAACGCGAGGGCCGACGATCCCAGGGACGTGACCTGGAGTTCCTGGCTCAACCAGCCGACTGCGCAGATCTACCACGTCTCGGTCGATTATCGGTTCCCGTACTGGGTGACGGGCGCACAGCAGGACAGCGGCACCGTGGCGGTGCGGTCGCGCGGCAAGTTCGCGGAGATCTCGGAGCACGACTGGGAGCCGGTCGGCGCGGGGGGCGAGAGCGGCTACACGGCGGGCGACCCGCTGCATCCCGGGATCGTCTACGGCGGCGCGGGCGCCCGCTGGGACCTCGAGACCAACAGCGCGGTGCCCGGTACCACCACGCCGCAGAGCCCCGAGCCGGCGCGCAGCGACTGGACGCAGCCGCTGGTGCTCTCGCCGGCCGATCCGCGCGCGCTGTACTACGCGAACCAGTTCCTGTTCAAGACGACCGACGGCGCGCAGACCTGGAAGCAGATCAGTCCCGACCTCACGCGGCCCGATCCGGGCGTCCCGCCGAACCTGGACGCGGCGGCCGCCGCCGACAACGGCAACAGCCGGCGCGGCGTGATCTACACGATCGCTCCCTCGCCGGTCCTCGTGCCGATGCTGTGGGTGGGCACCGACGACGGCCTGATCCAGCTCACGATGGACGATGGCGCGACGTGGCGGAACGTCACACCGCCGGCGCTGAGCGCGTGGAGCAGGGTCACCATGGTGGAGGCGTCGCACTTCGACTTCAACACGGCGTATGCCAGCGTGGACCGCCACCAGCTCGACGACTTCGATCCGTCCGTCTATCGCACCCGCGACCTGGGCAGGACCTGGGAGAAGATCAGCAGCGGGCTGCCGGCCGGGGTGTATGTGCACACGATCAAGGAAGATCCCGTGCGGCGCGGCCTCCTGTTCGCCGGCACGGAGCGCGGCGCGTTCGTCTCGTTCGACGACGGCGACCACTGGCAGCCGCTGCAGCTCAACCTGCCGCCCAACTCGACGCGCGACTTCGCGATCTACAACAACGACCTGATCGTCGCCACGCACGGCCGCGGCTTCTGGGTGATCGACGACATCAGCCCGCTCCGCCAGATCAGCGACGCGGTGCTCGCGTCCGACGCGTACCTCTTCAAGCCGGCCGACGCGATCAACGTGATCCAGGGTGGAGACGACGGCACGCCGCTGCAGAAGGACGAGCCGCAGGCGCCGAACCCGCCGGACGGAGCCGTCATCGACTACTACCTCAAGAGCGCCGCAACGGGACCGGTGACGCTCGAGATCCTCGACGCGAGCGGCGCGAGCCTCAGGATTTTCTCGAGTGCGCCGGCGAGCGAGTCGACACCGGCGGGCGGCCGCGGACCCGGCGCGGCAGCCGGCATTCCGCGCGTCTCGCCGCTCTGGCAGCCGGTGCCCGAGCCGTTCTCGGTTGCGGCCGGCATGCACCGCGTGGTCTGGCGCCCGGTGGCTCCGACCCGGGGTGGCCCGGGCGCAGGTGGGGCGGGCGGCTTCCGCCGCGGCCCCGTCCGGCTGCTCACCGGCACGTTCACGGCGAAGCTCACCGTCAACGGGCAGAGCTACACGCAGACCTTCACGGTGCGACCGGACCCGAGAAGCGCGAGCAGGTAGGAGGACTCCCGCGCGTGGATGAACTGAGGGTTCTTCGATCACTCGCCAAGGCACTGGGTGTCTACACCCGCTACAAGGATGGCCTTGGCAAGCGTGTCATTGTGCCCCCTGAGACGCTCGTCCGCGTCTGCGCGGCACTGGGCGCCCCCGTCGAGCGCCCGGGTGATGCCACCGCAGCGCTGCGGGCACACCGCGCGACCCGGAAAGGCGGCCTTGTGCCCCCCGTCCTGGTCGCCTGGGACGGAGTCCTGCCTCCTGTCGTGATCGCCGAAGACGGCCCGATGCATGCCGAGATGCGCCTCGAGGACGGCGACGGGGCCAAGCTCGCGACCTCCGGCGGCGAGCTTCGGGCGACTCGCCCGCTTCCCCTCGGCTACCACCGCCTCACGGTCGAAGACTCGCACCGGCGCGAGACGTGTACGGTCATCGCCGCACCCGTCCAGGCGTGGCGCCGCCCGGGCTCGCTCAGGAGCTGGGGGGTCGGAACCCAACTCGCCGCTCTTCGCTCGGCGCGCAGCCGATCCATGGGCGACCTCCAGGACTTGGAGTCGTTGTGCCGCTGGATCGGCGCGCGGGGTGGAGACCTGGTCACGGTCCTCCCCCTGCTTCCCACCTTCAACTCTGAGTGGCCGGAGCCCAGCCCGTATTCCGCGGTGAGCCGGCTCTTCTGGTCCGAGCTGATCCTCGATCTGGGGGACGCCCATCATCCGACGGCCCGCCCAACGACCCTGGACGTGACCCGGGCGGACGCCGAGGTCCGGGCGGCCCTGGCAGGGCACCCGGCTCCGCCCGTGTCGCTGCTGGACGAGGAGCTGGTCCGCTACGCACAGTTCCGCGGCGCCCAAGCTCGACTCGGGAGGAACTGGCGGGATTGGCCGTCACTCGCCCGCGCCGGAACGCTGCAGCCCGACCACGTCGATGCCGAGGAGGAGCGCTTCCACCTCGTGGCCCAGACGCTGGCACGCCGGCAGCTCCACGACCTCCGCCAGCGTCTGGAGCACGACGGCTTCCGCCTGGGGCTGGACCTGGCGGTGGGCGGACACCCCGATGGGTACGATCCATGGTCCCGGCAGGCCTTGTTCGGTGATGGGATGTCGGTGGGTGCCCCTCCCGACCTGGGCTTCCCGAGTGGGCAGGACTGGGGCTTCTCGCCGGTGCTCCCCGACGCCTCCCGCCACGAAGGACACCAGTACGTGGCGGCGTCCATCGCCCACCAGGCGAGGCTCGCCGGCGTGCTCCGGGTGGACCACATCATGGCGTGGACGCGACTGTACTGGATTCCCCACGGCTTCGCGTTGCACGAGGGGACCTACGTCTCGTATCCCGCCGAGGAGCTGTTCGCCGTCCTCACGCTGGAGTCACGCCGCGGCAGGTGCGAGGTCGTGGGAGAGAACCTGGGCAACGTTCCTCGCGAGATCTACGAGGCGCTTCCGCGCCACCAGATCTGGGGGATGTACCTGGCGCAGTTCCAGGCCTCGAAGGACCCGCACGTCGCCCCCCCGACCGCCGCGGACATGGCCCTCGTGGGCACGCACGACACACCCACCTTCGCGGGGTGGCTCGCCGGCCACGACATCGCGGAGCGGGTTCGGTATCGCCTTCTGGCCGAAGAGGCGGTCGGGAGCGTCCGGAAGGAACGCACTCGGGCCACTCGGCGGCTCGCCAAGCGGATGCACCGCACTGTGAAGGATCCGCTGCCGCTCCTGACCGAGCTGCTGGAGTGGCTCGGCCGGTCGGAGAGCCCGCTGGTGGTCCCGTGGCTCGAGGACTTCTGGCTGGAGGATGTAGGCGTGAACCTCCCCGGGACGCGGTCCTCGGCACGCCCGAATTGGCAACGCCCGATGCGGCGGCTCCTCGACGAGATCTTCGCTGACGCCGAGATTGACGCGATGGTCCGCCGCCTCCAGCGGGCGCGGAACCCCGAGTGAACGGAACGCGCAGCACCCAACCCTGAGCCCCAGGTCCAACATGGGATCACCAGCTGCCACCGCTCCCAGCGCCGTCCGGCCCAAGCCGCGCCTGGCGTTCTGGGAAATCTGGAACATGAGCTTCGGCTTCCTGGGCATCCAGTTCGGGTTCGCGCTGCAGAACGCGAACGTCAGCCGGATCTTCGAGACGCTGGGGGCCAAGGTCGAGAACATCCCGATCCTGTGGATCGCCGCCCCGGTAACGGGCCTCGTGGTTCAGCCCATCGTCGGGTACCTCAGCGACCGCACGTGGAACCGTCTGGGCCGGCGGCGTCCGTACTTCCTCACCGGGGCCATTCTCGCCTCGCTGGCCCTGCTCGTCATGCCGAACTCCCCCGTCCTGTGGGTGGCGGCCGGGATGCTGTGGATCATGGACGCCTCCATCAACATCTCCATGGAGCCCTTCCGCGCCTTCGTGGGCGACAACCTGCCCTCGGCGCAGCGGACTACCGGCTTCGCCGCGCAGAGCTTCTTCATCGGCACCGGCGCGGTCGTGGCATCCATGCTCCCCTGGTTCCTCACGAAGGTGTTCGGGGTGGGCAATACGGCGCCCGAGGGCATGATCCCCGCTTCGGTGCGTCTCTCATTCTACCTCGGCGCCGCCGTCTTCTTCGGCGCGGTGCTGTGGACCGTCCTCAAGTCGAAGGAGTACTCGCCCGAGGAGATGGCCTCCTTCGAGGAGAACCGGGCGCGGGAGGGCCTGGCCAAGGAGAGACGGACGGCGGAGGAGTACGCACGCAATGGTGGTCGACAGATCCGCATGGGTTGGGGTCTCCTTGCCGTGGGCGTGCTGCTCAGCGCCTGGCTCGCCCACGAGCTGGCGTACCAGGTGATGGTCCTGTCGGCCGGGCTCGGAGTCGTCGGGGTGCTGCTCATCGCCGGCGGGCTCCTGCAGCGCGGCGGCCGATTCGATAGCGGCTTCATCACCATCTTGAACGACTTTCAGGACATGCCAGGAACCATGAAGCAGCTGGCCTGGGTACAGTTCTTTTCCTGGTTCGCCCTCTTCGCCATGTGGATCTACACGACGGCGGCGGTGACCAGCCACATCTACCACACCACCGACACGACGTCGGCGCTCTTCAACGAGGGAGCCAACTGGGTTGGGGTCGGCTTCGCCGCCTACAACGGCATCGCCGCCGTGGTGGCGTTCGCCATTCCGGTGCTGGCGAAGCGGACCAGCCGGAAGATCACGCACGCGATCTGCCTGGTCTGCGGCGCGTTGGGGCTCCTCTCCATCTACGTCATTCCGGACCCACGGTACCTGCTGGGCTCGATGGTGGGGGTGGGCGTCGCCTGGGCGAGCATTCTCTCCATGCCCTACGCGATCCTGACCGGGTCCCTGCCTCCCTCGAAGATGGGGTACTACATGGGCGTCTTTAACTTCTTCATCGTGATTCCTCAGATCGTCGCTGCAGCCGTCCTGGGCTTCGTCGTCGGCCACTTCTTCGGCGGGCACGCCATCTACGCGATCTTGATCGGCGGCACGTCCCTGGTGGTGGCCGCGGCGCTGACGCTCCGCGTCAACGACGCGGACGACGTGGCGCGGGCGGTATCGGGGTGACACGTATGGGGTAGAATGTCGAGGTTGCCGCGTGCGGCGCACGATGCGGCGGGCTTACAGCGAAAGGGTGGTCGGCCCATGAAGACCATGATGCGTGCCGTGGCACTCGCAGGCCTCAGCGCTTGTGTCCTTTCCTCGTGCATTCACAAGGCGCCCGGCTCCGCCGCCGGCGGCCCGAGCGCCGTGTCGGCCCGGGCCGCGCGTGCGGCCGCGTTCTGGAACGGGGCCACCGTCTACTTCCTCCTCACCGATCGCTTCCTGAACGGCGATTCCACCAACGACCACGCTTTGGGCCGTGCGCAGGACGGAGCGGTGCTGCGCAGCTTCCAGGGTGGGGATCTCAGGGGTGTGCTATCGAAGCTGAACGAGGGGTACTTCGACAGCCTGGGAGTGACCGCCATCTGGCTGACCCCGTTCGAGGAGCAGATCCGCGGGAGCGTGGACGAGGGGACGGGGAAGACCTACGGATACCACGGCTACTGGACCCGGGACTGGACCGCTGTGGAGCCGACTCTGGGGACCAAGGCCGACCTGCACGCCGTGGTCGACGCGGCCCACCGGCACGGCATCCGTGTCCTGATGGACGCCGTCATCAACCACACGGGCCCGGCGACCCCGCTGGATCCCTCTTGGCCCGACGATTGGGTGCGCGCGGGTCCAACTTGCACCTACCGGGACTACGCCAGTACGGTGGACTGCAACCTCGTGGCCACCCTCCCGGACGTCCGCACCGAGCGAAACGACCCGGTGGATCTTCCCCCCTGGCTGGTCGAGAAGTGGCGGCAGGAGGGCCGACTGGATCAGGAGCAGGCCTCGCTCAATGCCTTCTTCAAGCGCACCGGTTACCCCCGGGCGCCTCGCTACTACATCATCAAGTGGCTCACCGACTGGGTGCGCGAGTTTGGGTTCGACGGCTACCGGATGGACACCGCCAAGCACTTCGAAGACACGGTCGCCGCTGAGCTGAAGAGGGAGGCCGACCGCGCGTTCGCGGACTGGAAGCGCGCCCATCCGACTCAGGTGCTGGACGACTTGCCCTTCTACATGGTGGGCGAAGTTTACGGCTGGGACCCGAGCCAGGGGCGGACATACAACTACGGGGACCGGAGCGTGGACTTCTTCGCCCACGGCTACGACGGTCTCATCAATTTCGGCTTCAAGAGGGACGTCGCCGGGTCGCTGGACAGTGTCTTCACGCGGTACTCCTCGGCGCTCCATGGAGGCGCGCTGCGGGGAGTGGCGATCCTCAACTACGTCAGCTCGCACGATGACGGCTCGCCGTACGACTTGGACCGGAAGGATCCCTTCGGCGCTGGCACCCGCCTGCTCCTCGCGCCGGGCGGCGCCCAAATCTACTACGGCGACGAGTTGGCTCGGCCCCTCAGGGTCGCTGGCGCCACGGGCGACGCCAATCTCCGCTCGTTCATGAACTGGCAGGACCTCGAGCGCAGCGACTCAACCAGACGAATCCTGCAGCACTGGCGGAAATTGGGCGAGTTCCGCCGGGACCACCCGGCGGTGGGCGCCGGCATCCACCGGACGTTGCTCGAGAGGCCGTTCATCTTCAGCCGCATCCTCGTGACCGACAACGTGGACGATCGTGTAGTGGTGGCGCTGGACGTGCCGAAGGGCCTGAAGCTCATCCCGCTGGCCGGCGTGTTCCCCAACGGCACCGAGCTGGCGGACGCCTACTCGGGTGCGGAGGGCACGGTGCGCCGCGGCTCGCTCGCCCTCGATACGCCGTTCAACCTGGTGCTCCTGAGCCAGCCGCACCGGCCAGAGAACGATAGCGTCGTGGTGTACGTCACCGACAACTACGCGCTGCCGATGGACATCTTCGCCGTCGCGGCGGGCACGACGTTCCGCATGGGCACGGTGAATCCGGGCATCGAAAGCCGGTTCGTGCTCCGTCCCGATCTGATGGCCACCAACCACCAGGTGACGTTCATCGCCCAGGCCACCGCCGTGGGGCCGCATTTCGTGACCGACCCGATGCCCGTCTCGCCGGGCGACGTCATCGACTTCATCCTCGAGACCAACCTGATCGGCAGCCGGGCGGTGGTGCGGCTGCGGCCGTAGCCGGCCCGGTCCCGGGGCATTCCAGCGCGCGCGCCGGCGCTCAGCGCCGCCCGCCTCCGAACAGGAACTGGAGTGGGTCGTCGAGCCGTGCGCGCCAGGAGGCCTCATTGTGGGTGGCGCCCTCGTAACGGCGAATCACGAAGTCCCGGCCCTCGACGAGACCCTGCTTCAGCAACCACGCGCGCACGGCCGCGTGAGTGGGCCCGTAGGTGCTGTCGAGACCCTGCGTGCCGTAGTCGAACCAGTAGCGCACCCCCTTCGGAACGGTCAGCCCGGCCTCGATGTCGCGGATGATGTACGGCGTCGTGTCCGGCGTCGGCGTCGTGGGGGCGCCGGGGAACAACTGCGCGACGGTGGCCTCCGAGAGCGGGAAGTGGGTTGACATGCAGCCGCACGCGCCGAAGATGTCCGGGTGGTGCGTCACGAGATAAAACGACAGCAGACCGCCCATCGAGGAACCCATGACCGCGGTGTGGTCGGGCCCGGTCAGCGTGCGGAACTCCCGGTTGACCCGCGGCATCAGCTCTTCGATGAGGAAGCGCGCATAGGCGCTCGCGCGGTGCCAGGGGGAATACTCCGGCCCCCGTTCGGAACTGTTCCAGACGCCCACGACGATCACGGGCGGGATCGTGCCCCGCCCGACCAGCCGCACCACCGCCTGGTCCACGCCCCAGTCGACTCCCGTGTTCGCAATCCGCGGGTCAAACAGGTTCTGCCCGTCGCTCATGTAGAGCACGGGGTAGCGGGTGGAAGGAGCTTCGTCGTAACCGGGTGGCAGCCAGATCTCGACGTGGCGCGTGGGGCCCAGGTACGCCGACCGGACATCCGTCCAGTAAACGAGGCGACCCAGGACGCCTGAGCCGCGCCAGTCAGCGATGTAATCCCTCGGGTCTCTCTTGAAGTTCGTGATGTCGTGAACGACGACGGTGTCCCGATCGAGGATGAGTCGGTTGTTGGGTGCGGCCGCGCCGGCATTACCGAGCGCCTCGCGGTTCCAGCTGCCCAACGTGAACTTGTATTCGAAGGTCGTGCCGGGCGGCGCCGTGACCCAAGCGGTGCGCTCGCCTCCGACTCCCGTCATGGGCAGTGCGTCGGCACGCCAGGGGCCGAGTTCGGGCAGACTGCCGGTGAGATAGACGGTACCCGTGCCCACCGGGACGTGCACCCGGATGGTCGCCGTGCAGCATCCAGCGATCGGCTCCTGGGAGGGCTGCTGCGCCACGGCGCTGGTCGCGGCGGCGAGAAAAGTGGCGAGAGCGAGAGCTGAGCGCATGGGAGAACCGTGTGTTGGATGGTTGACGCCGTTCACCCACCAACCTCGGGCGTCGCACCGGGGCGGCCAGGCCTCGTCGCCGACACCGTATCAGTGCGCGGTGAACGGCGAGGCGGCGGGGAGGACGTTGCCGGTGGAGTCGAAGAGCGCGAGCGACCCGCCGCCCCAGATGTAGAGGCGGGGCACCTGGATCGCCTCCGGGTACCACCACGCCACGCCGGCACCGTGCCCGTTCGGCGTCGCGGCGACGGCATCGACGAGGTCCACCAGAAACTGCGCCTGGCCCTGTGACGAGACGGGCCAGGACATGACGGCGGCGGAGTCCGAGACCATGCTCTCCCAGCCGCCGGCGCGCCACGGGTAGGATGTCTCGACCACCACGACGTCCCGGCCATAACGCAGCGCCGTCGCCGCCAGGTTGGCCTGCAGGCCGGCCAGCGTGCCTTGGTACCAGGGGTAGTAGCTCAGGCCGATGAGATCGTAGGGCACGCCGTAGGCAGCCATGTGGTCGAAGAACCACTGCGTGCTGCTGGTGCTGCCGCCCTGCGAGTAGTGCAGCATGATGCGGACGGAATCACCGGGGCCGAGCGCGGCGCGCACGCCGCGGATGCCCGCCTTGAGCAAGTCCGTGAACTGTGTCCACTCCTGGGTGGTGTCGGCGCCGGTGACGTACAGCTCACCGAGCGGCCACAGCATGCCGTCATCAATCTCGTTGCCGATCTGCACGATATCCGGCAGCGCCCCCGCCTGCTTGAGCTGGGTGATCACGCTGTCGGAGTAGGTCTGGACCTGCTGCTCGAGTGAGTCGAAGCCGAGGTTCGCCCAGGCGGCCGGTACGGTCTGGTGGCCGGGGTCGGCCCAGGTATCGGAGTAGTGGAAGTCGAGCAGCAGCTTGGCACCGGCCGCCTTGACGCGGCTGGCCATGCGCAGCGTGTACGGGAGGTCGTTGACCACCACGTCCGAGTCGTTGGGGTTCACGAACAGGCGTAGCCGGAAGAGGCTGGTGCCGTGTGAGTGCAGGATGGCGATCGCGTCGCCCGCCTGACCGGCATCGCGGAACACGCCGCCGGCTTGCTCGATCCGCGCCAGGGCCGAGACGTCGGCGCCGAGGAACACGGAGCCCGGGACCGTCTGGGCCGAGGACCCGGTCGGCGAATGCTCGCTACAGGCGGCGAACAGGGTGAGCGACAACGCCCCTCCGGCGAGCCGGCACGCGCGCTGACAGATCCGCATCATTCGGTGTGTCCTGGAGTCCCACCAAAGCCCAGCGTGATGGACTCCACCTCCACGCCGTAACTCCCCGGCGTCGCCGCGACTCCGTCCTCGCGCCGCAGGGAGAGTTGCAACCTCTCCACCCGGTCGAGCCGTAGCCGGTCTCCGCTGCCACCACGCCCGGCTGCAGGTCCCACCCAGTAGTTCCACTCACCAGGGAACCCCTCCGGCAGCAGGGCGCCACGGCTGGCGGTGAAGGCCGTCAACGGCAACGACTGTTCTGTCCACACGCTGTCCACGGGGACTGCCGCACTCCAGCTGGTGCCGTCGTCCTCCATCAGCGTGACGTGCAGGACCTGGTGGGGCCCCAGGCCGCGCAGCCGCACGCGCACCGCGTCGGCACCGGCAATGGTCTCCTGCCGGGCCCTGATCCGGTCCTTGACCACCAACGACGCCGTGTAGTCGTCCAATGCCTCACCGTTCGGGTGGACCGGCAGCTCGAAGTGGAAGACCGCGCGGCCCGTGGCTTCAGAGAACGCCAAGCCGAAGAGCCCGCGGCGTCCCGCGTCGCCGATGCGCGTGAAGGCCAGGCGCGCAGCATCAGCGCGGGGGCTGAACAGCTGCAACGGCGTCTGTGGGGCGACCACATCCAGCTTCCAGGACGCTTGGCTGTAATAGTCCCAGGCGTTCGGCTGCAGGGCGAGGCCGCTGGGGAAGGTGACGCCCGAGTTCCCGCGGAAAATCGTGATCACGAACTGGTAGGGGCCCTCCCGCAGGTCCGCCGCCGGCACCGCGGCAGCGTACTCGTAGCCGCCTGCGGGGCGCATGGTGAAGCCGCGGTAGAAGAAGCCGGCCAAGGGCCGGATGAAGAGCTTCGCCGAGTCCGGCGGCGTCCGGTCGACGATGCGCGAGCGCAGCTCGGCGTCTCGCCCCGCGACGTATTCGGATGCCGCCAGCGACTGGACCGACGGCGGGAGCGAATCCAGCGGAGGCGCATGGTACTCGGCGAAGCCTATCGCCCCCATGGTCGCCGGCAGGGTGGCGACGTCCACGGGCCCTGCGGCGCTCAGGACGTAGACGCCGGGCGTGACCGTGAACCGACTGTCGGTGGCCCGCTCCGTCTGCGGGTTGCCGGCCGTGATCGGCTGCACGGTGAAGGTGGTGCCGAGGTCCGGCAGCGCGAGCGTCATGGGCCAGGCGCGGCTGATCGCACGCGTCACGATCTTGTCCGGATTCGGCGGCTCGAAGGGATCGCGCACGGGCACGGCATCGGGATAGACCTCGAGGCGCCAGAGGCCGGGGCGCACCCTGTCCAGGAAGTAGATCCCCTCTCCGTCGTAGGTCGCGACAGGCGAGGAGCCGTAGCCGGCGATGCGGCGCAGCGCGGCCGCATCGGGTGGCACGGAGTGCGTCGAGCCCGCGTGCAGGAACGCGTCGCGCGCGACCAGCTCGCCCAGGTTGTCGTCGTAGGAGACGTGGAAGTCGCCGAAGCGCGTGTCCTGCGGGTAAGGGCCGTACGAGCGCAGCCGTGGCAGGCGGTGCATGGCCTCCGCCGCGATGATGGCGCTCATCGCCTTGCGCGGCGTGTACACCAGGTTCAGGTAGTGGGTTCGCCACCCCAGGTTGCGCGAGGCGGTCTCCAGCATGTCATAGGCGAACATCGCGGCGAACTGCGCGCCGACGGCCCGGAACGTCCGCGCCATCGCCGGATACATCGTGCCGGTCCTGAGGTCGGGCGAGTCGAACTCGTAGACGATGCGCGGCATGCGGGCCATCTCCGGGCTCAGCATGTCGGGGAAGGTGTCCACGGCGCGGAGGTAGTTGCCCTCCAACTCTTGGCCGGAGTTGAGGCCGGTGGGATACCACGCGAAGGTCACGCCCTGCACGCGCGAGCGGCGGACCGCCTCGGCGATTCTGAAGTCCTGACTCACGTTGTAGAAGATGAGCTTGCGGCACCCCGTGCTGCGCACCGCGTCGGTGAGGGCGTTGAGGTAGCGGATCGAGCCTTCGAGGTCCTCAGGGTGATGCCACGGCTCGTTCACGAGCTCGATGAAGAGGATCGCAGGCTCGTCCTTGAGCGCCACGCCGGTGTAGGGGTTCACGTGATTCAGGATCTGGCGCAGGTAGTTCACCTGCGCCGCGATGGCGGCCGAGTCGGTACCCATGCGGGCCTTGCCGAAAACGCGGCCGAAGCCCGGCGTCGCGGCGTCCCGCTCCATCGCGTCCGGCCAGTTGGAGCTGTAGAGCTGGATGGGGCTGAAGAGCATGTAGATGCCCCGCTCCCTGGCCCGGGCGACGAGATAGTCCATCAAGTCCAAGTGGTCGTTCGCGATCAGGTTGCCCGCGCTGTCGGCGGACTCCCAGTCGCCCCAGAAGGTCAGCCGCAGGCCATCCCAGCCCATGCGGGCGAACTGGGCCATGTCCTCGTCGATCATCTTCTTGCGATCGGCGTGGAGATAGCCCGCCGCCCGGTAGTCGGAGGCCGTGGGGAGCACGTAGTTCGCGCCGAAGAGCGTGACCTCGTGCCGGTCGTCTGCCCAGCGCACCACGCCCGCGCTGTCGAGGTAGACGGCCCGGTCGGCGACGGCGAAGCCCTGTGCCCGCGGGACCGGCGCGGTCTGGGAACTAGCTGCCGGGGGCAAGGCGGCGAGCCAAGCCACGATGGTGAGACCGAGCGTTGCACGCATGGACAGGCTCCGAAGCACGGTGAATGTGCTGCCGGAAGGTGCGCTCCGGCGCCGTCGGGCGCAACGTGATCGCGTAGCCGCTCGCCGACATCGCACTGCGTACCTTAGGCCGGTAGCCGCACCCGACTACATTCCTCGCGTGCCGCTGGACCCCTACGCCTCGTTCCGGACCCGCAACTTCCGCCGATTCATCGTCTCGCTGCTGACGATGACCGTGGGGACGCAGGTCCAGACTCTCGTCGTGTCGTGGCAGATCTACGGCATCACGCACGACCCGTTGTCCCTGGGGCTCATCGGCCTGGCGGAAGTCGCGCCGTTCATCGCCGTGGCCCTTTTCGCCGGCCATGTCGCCGACCGATTCGACCGTCGGCGCATTGCCCTCTGGTCGCTCAGCGTGCTGTTCGCGTGCGCGCTGTCGTTGGTGGCGCTCAGCCATGCGCACGTTTGGGTGAGCGCGCACGGCGTGTGGCCTTTCTACCTCGTGATCGGGATCGGCGGGCTGGCCCGGAGCTTCCTGATGCCGGCCCGCAACTCGCTGGCCGTGGTCCTGATTCCGCGGCAGCATCTCCCCAACTCCATCGCCTGGCGGAGCTCCACGTCGCAGACCGGCGCCGTGGCGGGCCCGGCACTCGGCGGGCTGCTCTACGGCTTCGCCGGCGTCACGGCGGCGTACGCCGTGCAGGCGTCGCTGCTGCTCATCGCGCTCGTCGCGTTCGCGATGATCGAGGTCGAGCCGCTCCCCACGAGCGGCGCCCAGGACCGGGACGAGCGCGACAGCCTGCTCTCGGGCTTGCGCTTTGTGTGGAGCGAACGCGTGTTGCTCGGCGCCATGACGCTGGATCTCTTTTCGGTGCTGCTCGGTGGAGCGGAGGCGCTGCTCCCGGTGTTCGCGGGCCAGGTTCTCCGCGTGGGGCCGCAGGGGCTCGGCTTGCTGCGTGCGGCGCCGGCGGCGGGCGCGATGGTGATGTCGCTGTACCTGGCGCACCGCCGGCCGTTCAAACGCGCCGGGCGCACGATGCTGCTCGCGGTGGCACTCTTTGCCGCGTGCATCATCGGCTTCGGGCTGTCGCGGAGCTTCTACCTCTCGGCCGCGCTTCTGGCGGTGAGCGGGATGGCGGACAACATCAGCGTGCTAGTCCGTCAGACCATGCTGCAAGTGCTTACGGCGCGCCCGCTGCTCGGCCGGGTGCTGGCCGTCAACGCGATCTTCGTCGGGTCATCCAACGAGCTGGGCGCGTTCGAGTCGGGGGTGACGGCCAAGCTGTTGGGAGCAGTTCCGGCCGTCGTGCTGGGCGGGGTGGCGTCGCTGGCCGTGGTGGGGATCGTGGCCGGGGCTGTACCACGCCTGCGGCGGATGCGGGAGATCCACCCCGCCACGTGAAGGGGGTCGGCGACCATACTCCGGCCGCGGGCATGACGGCTAGGTGGGGCGCGTCCGCGGGTCCGGCAACCGGGCGTCTGGGAACGGAGTGCGGGGGGAGGGGCGGCGGCACATGATGTCGCAGATCCGAAACACCTCGTTGTCCGCCAGCCTGTAGAAAGCGTTCAGGCCGTCCTTGCGCCGCTCCACGAATCCAGAGCGGCGCAACACGTCCAGGTGCTTCGACACGTTGGCCTGTCCGAGTCCCGTCTCGTCGACCAGCTCGCCCACGCTCAGCTCGCCGGCGTGCAGCAACGAGAGAATCGCCAGGCGATTCGGCTCCGCCAGCGCCTTGAATCGATCCGCCAGCCGGTCCAGGATCGCCGCGGGAAGACGGCCACCTCTCATCGGTTCAGTTCCCGTGGCTCTGTCGCACCGCGTCGAGCAGAACGGCGCGGAACTGCGGGACCGGCAGTGCGCCTTCGACGCGTTCGCCGTCGACGAAAAACGTCGGTGTCGCGCGCACGGCCAGCTGGTCCGCCAGCGCGTTGGAGGCGCGAATGCGCCGGTCCGGCTCGTCGCTCGCGTAGCAGGAAGCGAACTGCGCCACGTCAAGCCCGCTGGCGCCCGCCAACGAACGGAACACGCTGGCCGGGTCCGGCGTGCCCTTCCACGCGTCCTCCTGCTCGAACAGTCGGTCGTGCATCCTGCCGAACGCCGCTCTGCCCTGATCGGCGGCACATTCCGCGGCCCGCGCCGCGTCGCCCCCGTTGGCGAAGATCCCGAGCACGAACGGCACGAACTTCCAGCGCACGATGCCGGTCTTCACAAACTCGTCGGCCAGCGCCGGATACGTTTCGGAGGCAAAGCGCGCGCAGTAGGGACATCCGAAGTCGGCGAACTCGAGCACGGTGACGGCCGCCCTGGTCGATCCGCGGTCGTAGCCGGGGGAGCCGGGCGCCAGCGCCCGCTCGTACGCGGTACGCTGCTCCGCCGCGGATGGCGCCGATGGCTCTCCACCCTGCAGCTCCACGGGCGGGGCGGGCTTCTCGAGACGAAAGGAGACCAGGATGGCGGCCGCGATCAGCAGCGGCGCGGCGATCCTGGGTATCTCGGCCGTGTTCATCGGGCGAACAACCTCGACATGACGGCGAACCGCCCCGTGAAGAGCAACGCGCCGGCCACGACCATGACGGCACCGGCGGCGCGCTCGATCGGGACCAGCCAACGCCGCAGCATCCGGGTGCGCGACAGGAACCAGTTGAACGCCACGGCCGCCACGAAGAAGGGGAGCCCCAGGCCGAGCGAGTACGTCGCCAGCAGCGCCGCGCCATGCAGCACCGTCGCACGCATCCCGGCGTACAACAGGATGGTCGCCAGCACGGGCCCGATGCATGGCGTCCAGCCGGCCCCGAAGGCGACGCCCGCGATCACCGACCCGACCCGACCCGCCGGCTTGGCGGCGAGCTGTACCCTCCACTCCCGCAAGAGCAGTGGCGCGCGGATCAGGCCGAGCATGTACAGCCCGAACAGCACGATCACGGCCCCTCCGATCTGCTGGATCAGGGGCAGCGCGCGACGCACGACCGTGCCCAGCGCCGTCGCGGACGCACCCAGGACGATGAACAGCAGCGAAAAGCCGAGCACGAAGAGCGCCGCGTGAACGGCGGCCTGGCGCCGCACCGCGTCACCGTGCGCCGAGCGCAGCTCGTCCAGGGTCGCTCCGGTCACGAAGCTGACGTACCCCGGCACCACCGGCAGAACGCACGGCGAGAGAAACGATGCGAGGCCGGCTACGAACGCCAGCCCAAACGACACCTGTCCGCCGTCCATGCTCAGCCGTGCTCCGCAAGCAACCGGTCCACCGCGGCACGGAGCGTCACGCCCGCGAACATGCCGCGGACCGTATAGCGGACTCGGCCCTTCCGGTCGATGAGGAAGGACGTCGGCAGATCGTTGACGCCGCCGAAGGCCGCGACCGCCTCCACTGTAGCCATGGCCACCGGGTACTCGATGGCGTGGTCGTGCAGGAACGATGCGACCTGCTGGCGCGGGCTCTGGTCCATCGAGATGCCGACCACGGTGAAACCGGCCGCGCGTTTGTCGGCATAGACCTTCTCGAGTCCCGGCATTTCCGCCCGGCAGGGCGGGCACCAGGTCGCCCAGAAGTTGACCAGCACGACCCGGCCCTTCAGTGCACCGAGCGGCAGGGCGCCGCCGTCCAGCAGGTCGAAGGTGACGGCCGGCGCGCCCATCGCCGGAGACTTCCATCCGACCGCGGCGCGCACCTGGGGCGCGACGCGTGCGACGAACAACCCGGCCACGCCGAGCCAGAGGAGTCCCTCGAGCACGCGGAACAGCCGCGCCCGGGTGTGGTGCGCCTCGCCGCGCGGCGCCGCCTCGCTCTCACGGCGCTGGCCGCTCACGGCGTGACCGCGGGGCACGGAGGCATGCGTGCCCGACCGGCGGCGGGAAGCTGGTGTCGTCGCCGCCGGGAAGGCGCGGCGGCAGAGGCGTCACCGCCTTCCATTCGCCGGGCTGCGTGGGTTCACCATACATGACTATATGCCGATATAGTGATGCATCGGCGCCCTGTCAAGTCGCGGGCGCCGGGGGCGAGCATCAGCGCGCCGGCGGGACCACCGCGGTGGCTTCGCCGCTCCGCACCGCGATCGCCGCGCTCGCCTCCCGCAGCCCGTCCGCGCTGGCAGTCAGGCGGAGCACCCCGGGCCCTCCTGCGCGCAGGATGGCCAGGCCACGGCCGTTGAACGCGTGGCGCTGGTCGGACTGGTACGGATCGTGGTCGCGCAGGTCGGCGTTGTCGAGCGCCACGACGGTGCCTCCGGTCACGGTGAAGGTCACGACGTTGTCGGCGGTGGGGACCACCGTGCCGGCCGAGTCCACGATCTCGAAGGTGACCAGCGCCACTTCCCCGGGCGTGGCGGTGATGGTGTCCCGGTCCGCCGAGAGCCGGATGGCGGCGGGCGCGCCGGCGGTGCGCACCTCCGTCTCGCAGGCCACCGTGCCGTCGCGCCGCTTGCCCACGGCCCGGAGCACGCCCGGCGCGTACGGCACGTCCCAGCTCAGGTGCAGGTCGTTGGTGGTCGCGTTGACCACCGGCTGCGCATAGCTGTTCCAGCCGCCCGAGGTGCCCTGCGCCGGGAACTCGAGTCGCTTCTCGCCCAGGGAACGGCCGTTGAGGAACAGCTCCACGCTGTTGCAGTTGGTGTACGCCAGCACCGGGATCACCTGGCCCTCTCGGCCCGGCCAGTTCCAGTGCGGGAAGAGGCGCAGCACCGGCCGGCTCGTCCACTGGCTCTGGTAGAAGTAGTACGAGTCCTTGGGTTGGCCGGTGATGTCCACCGCCCCGGAGCCGGAGCCCTTGCCCGGCCAGAACGTCTCGCCGAGGTAGTCGATCCCGGTCCACATGAAGTCGCCCGCAAAGTAGTCGTGCATGGCGATCCACTTCCAGTGCCGCTCGGCCGCAATCATCCCGGTCGTGTAGTTGGGCCGCACGACCGCGGTGTCGTTCCCCAGCCAGTAGCGCCCTCCAAAGGCGTTCATGGCCGGGCCGCTCTCCGTGCCGATCATCTTCCAGTCGGGGTGGTCGTGCCGGTCCGGCTCGGCGAAGATCTCGCGGCGCTCGTGCCAGCGGTCCACGTAGTTGTAGCCGACCACGTCCTCGGTGTTCAGGAAGGCGTCGGTGGCGCGCCCTCCATCGGCAGCGATGTGGTCGTTGCCGGTGGTCACCGGACGCGTCGGGTCCTCGCGGTGGAAGATGTCCACGAGCCGGCGCAGCACCTGCGCTCCGTCAGGCGTATCCTGCTCGCCGATCTCGTTGCCGGCGCTCCACAGGACGATCGAGGGGTGGTTGCGGTCGCGGTGCACGAAATCCGTGAGATCGCGCTCGCTCCACTCGGCGAAGTAGGTGTGGTAGCCCTCGGGCACCTTGCCGATGGTCCATTCGTCGAAGGCCTCCGCCATGACGAGGAAGCCCAGACGGTCGCACAGGTCGAGGAACTCCGGCGCGGGCGGGTTGTGCGACGTGCGGATGGCGTTCGCACCCATGGCCTTGAGGGTCTCCAGCCGGCGCTGCCAGACCCGCTCCGGCACGGCCGCGCCGACCGCGCCTGCATCGTGGTGCAGGTTGACGCCGTTCATCTTGACGTGCCGGCCGTTCAGCAGAAAGCCGCGGTCCCTGTCGTAGGCGATGGTGCGGACGCCGAACGTCGTGCTGGCAACGTCAGCGGAGCGCGGTCCGTCCAGCACCTCCGAGCGGAGCGCGTACAGGTGCGGCGTTTCGACGGACCAGAGCTGCGGCGCGTCGATCCGCAACCGTTGCTCGAGTTCGATCTTCTGCCCGGCCGGAAGCGAGAAGGGTGTCTCCGTGCGAACGACCTCGTGGCCCGCACTGTCGAGCACCACGGAGCGGAGCACGCCCCCGTGCGGGGCGGCGTAGTCGTTCTCCACCACGGTGCGGACCACCGCGTCCGCGCTGGCGGAGTCCGCACGCGGCGTCGTGACGTAGGTGCCCCAGTGGGCCACGTGCAGGGGGTCGACGACGGTCAGCCAGACGTGGCGATAGATGCCGCTTCCCGTGTACCAGCGGGAGTTGGGCTCGCGCGAGTTGTCCACGCGCACGGCCACCACGTTCACGCCGGCCACGAGTTGCTTGGTGATGTCGTAGACGAAGCTGATGTAACCGTAGGGCCGGTGGCCGAGGTGGACCCCGTTGATCCAGACGTCGCTGTTCATGTAGACGCCGTCGAACTCGAGCCACGCCTCGCGGCTCCGTGCGCCGGCGGGCAGGCGGAACGCCTTGCGATACCAGCCGATGCCGCTGGGGAAATACCCGACGCGCCCGCCGCCCGGGGCGTCCTGACGCGGTGTGCCCTCGATGCTCCAGTCGTGTGGCAGATCCAGCCGCCGCCACTGGTGGTCGTCGAATCGCGGCTGTTCGGCGCCTGCAGGATCGCCGAGGGTGAAGCGCCAGCCGGGGTCCATGGACAGGCGTTGGCGCTGCGCGGCGGCCGGGTGGGTGGCGAGGGCGAGGGCGGCGGCCACGACGGCAAGCGAGGAACACATCCGGATCTTCGACATCATGCGACTCCTGGGTGAGACCTTCCGTGCGTCCGTGTGTCTGTGCGTCCGTGCGTAAGTGCGTCCGGCGGTTGGGCGTCGTACGTTAGACCTGAGGAACTGCTGGCCGCAAGAACCTCGCTAGAGCTACATTGGCGTCGCTCGACCGACGTCCCCCTTCAGGCAGGAGTGACGCAGATGAAGAGGATCTTCGCCGCGCTCGCGGCCTTGGTGACGTTGATGGCTGGGTACGCCGCCCTCACGCGCCAGGTGCGGGCGCAGACTCCGGCCGCGGCGCTCGCCCCGGACACGTCGTGGGTCGCGCGCAGCGCACTCTACGAGGTGAACGTCCGCGACTTCTCGCCGGGCGGCAACCTGCGCGGCGTCACCGCCGGGCTGGCGCGCATCCAGGCCTCCGGCGCCGACGTCATCTGGCTGATGCCGATCTTCCCGGTCGGGACCTTGAACGCGAAGGGCCCCCTCGGCTCGCCCTACGCGGTGCGCGACTTCTACGCGATCAACCCCGCCTTCGGCACGGCGGCGGACCTCAGGGCCCTGGTGCGGGCCGCGCACGCCCGTCACCTGAAGGTCATCCTCGACTGGGTGCCGGACCACAGCTCGTGGGACAACGCGTGGATCCGGGAGCACCCCGAGTACTACGTCCACGGCGACAGCGGCCAGATCGTCGTGCCGCGCGATCTCCAGGGCCATCCGACCGACTGGACGGACGTGGCGCAGCTCGATTACCGGAACCAGGGGCTGCGCACCGCGATGATCGCGGCCCTGCGCCACTGGCTGGTGGATTTCGACCTCGACGGCTACCGGATGGACGTCGCCCACTTCATCCCGCTCGACTTCTGGCGGGAGGCCAGCACGGCGCTTCGTGCGGCGGTGCGGCGGCCGATCATGCTCCTCGCCGAGGCGGGCGAGCTGGAGATGCACCGGTCCGGCTTCGACCTCACCTACGGGTGGGACGGGTACGGCCGCCTCAAGGCGGTGTGGAAGGGCGCGCCGGTGGACTCGTTCGTGCTCGGCGTGCTGGCGGACCAGCAGGCGATGCCGCCAGGCGGCATGCGGATGCGGTTCACCACGAACCACGACGAGACGGCGTGGGACAACCCGCCGGTGACGCTGTTCGGGGGATCGGCGGCGGCGCGCGCCGCGTTCGTCGCCATCGCACTGATGCCGGGCCGGCCGCTGCTGTATGACGGGCAGGAGGTGGAGAGCCCGCAGAAACTCGGCCTGTTCGAGCGGGAGGCGATCGTGTGGAATCAGCCGCACGCCGCCCAGGCGCGCGCCTTCTATGCCCGCGTCATTCACCTGGCGCGCACGGATCCGGCGTTCCTAAGGGGCGACTTGCGGAGGTTGGTGACTAGCGATTCCGCCGATGTCATCGCCTACGCGCGGGGCGGGGCCGCGGTGTTGGTGAACGCGCGGCCGCGCGAGGTGAAGGTGACCGTGGCGGGTTTCGCCGTGGCCCGCGCGCGGGACCTGCTGTCGGGCCGCACGGAGCGAAGCGACACGCTGTCGCTCCCGGCCTACGCCGCGGTGGTGCTCCGGAACTGAGTCGGGGTTGGTCTCGCCGCCCCGCCCAAGTGCGTGCCTCCTAGGCGTCAGCGCGGGCGGGCGCTACGGCGGGGCGCCGGGACCGAGAGGGGGAGGTCGCTCGATCGTTGCCGGTCAGAACGTGGCCGTGATGATGACTACGCCGCTGGCCCCCGAGGCCGTCACGGCCGGTAGCGTGGCGTTCAGCGTACCGTCGGCAGAGTAGGCCATGCCTCCCGCGTTGGCGCCGTTTTGGACGACCGACGTGAAGGTCAGGGTGTAGCTGCCCGTCGCGGCCGCGCCTTGGCCGACCGCAGCCTGCCAGGTCTGGTTGGCAGACGTGGTGACGGTGATCTGCGCCTCCGCCGCGGAGTCAGCGTTCGTGTACGAAGTGACCGTGGGCTGGTTGAGCCACAGGACGGTGGCCGAGATGAGCGGCCTGGTCCCCGATGCGGTCACGCCGAACGAGAAGCCGCCGCGGTTGTCTGAACTGGACCACAAGGTGGTGGCCGGCTGGCAGTTGTACGTTCCGGAGACCGCACCGGAGAGCGTGACCGAGCAGGAGCTGCTGATGCCGGACGGAGCCGTCTCGGTCTTGTTGCAGCCCAGCGCACCGACTACCGCCAGCACCACAATGGCACGTACTCTCACGGGTCCTCCTCCAGTCCGCGACGTCGCGGCTAGCGTGCAGCTTGCACGCGCGGTGGCGGGATCGCAAGGCCTACTTCGGTTCCCGACGGCGCGTGCCGTACCCGAACCGCCCGTCAATGTTCCGGGGTGGCGCTGGTGAGGTAGAACCTGTCCAGGAATCGGTAGGCGTCCTCGCGCGGCGCGGGCTCCGCGTGCGCACGGACGTCGAGCACCATGCTCCGGACGGTGTCCCCCGCGTAGGCGGCGGGCCACTGCGGCAGGCCGGCGCCGTTCGGGTTCCCCGTCTTCACGAAGTCGGCGAAGTAACCTTCCATGGCCGCGGAGACGCTGTCGTCCTCCGCCGTCCACGCGTACACCTTGTTGGTGGCCAGATTGCCGAGCGCATACTCGATCTCGGCGGAATGGACCGCGCCCGGAGGGGAAGGCGTGGGACCGGACACCACCGGTGCGGGCCGCGGGTGGACGTAGAGGTAGCGATAGACCGCCTGCCCGACGCGGCCCTGCAGCTCCGCCCATTTCCAGGTGCTGTAGGCCGTGAAGCGGGCCCCGGCGAGCAGCGTGCCCGATGCGATGACCTGCTCCGGCGCATCACCGGGGAATAGCCGCAGCGCCTCGTCCGCCTGGCCGGCGAACAGCGAGCGCACCTTGGCGGCCCAGTTCTGCGATGTGGGCTCCTCCGTCCCCAGCAGTGCACGCCAGTCGGCCTCCTGGGAGTTCCATCCCACGAGTAGGGGCACGCGCGACTGCTCGCCGGCGGCGAAGATCTCCGCCGGACTTGTGGGGAGGAACCAACCGTCCACGGCTGCGCGGAACCGGCGGCTTCCGGGCCGGCCGGCGACCGCGAGCAGGCTCTCGGGGGGCAGGGCGCGCAGCTGCGCGAGCGAGCCGGCGCCGACGCGGGCGGCGAACGTCGCTCCGTCCGCCTCCGCCGTGTCGAGGGGGACAGGCTCGAACGTGGGGCGGATCATCCCGCCGCTCTCGCCAATCGCCCCCGCGATCAGTCGTCGCGACAACGGCGACGCCATCAGCGCGCAGACGGCGATGGAGCCGGCCGACTCTCCGCCGATGGTGACGCGGCTCGGGTCCCCGCCGAAGGCGGCGATGTTGCGTCGCACCCAACGCAACGCCGCGACCTGGTCCAGCAGCCCGTAGTCGCCCGACGCGTGGTTGGGCGACTCCGCAGTCAGCGCCGGCAGGGCGAGGAAGCCGAACACGCCCAGCCGGTAGTTCGCCGTGACCACGACGATGCCTCTTCGCGCCAGGCTCTCGCCGTCGTAGCGGAACTCGGAGCCGTCGCCGGCGACGAACCCGCCGCCGAAGAAGTACAGCAGGACGGGGAGCCGTGTCGCAGCCCGGCGGCTCGTTGCGGCGGAGGGGGGCACCCACACGTTCAGGTCGAGGCAGTCCTCGCTCATCCCGTTCGAGCGGAAGACCATGTCGCTGAAGATGGGGAGTTGCATGCAGCGAGGGCCGAAGCGCGTGGCGGCGCGCACGCCCTTCCAGGGCGCCACCGGCTGCGGCGGCTTCCAGCGCAGCGGCCCCACCGGCGGCGCGGCGTAGGGGATGCCCATGAAGATCCGCACGCCGCTCGGGACGACGGTGCCCTCGATGCGCCCGCTCGCGATCCGGAGCGGCCCGGCGCGCTGCGCCCGGGCGGCACCAGCGGCCGCGGCGAGAAGACCGAGGGCGCAGGAAACCGCGACTCGCGCTTGCACGACTAGCGACGCACGAGGTCGAGGACGAGGCACTCCCGCGGGCCCAGCGTCGCCACGGGGGCATAGTCGGTGATCCGCCCGTCGGAGCCCACGCGCAGCATCGTGCCACTTGGGCCGCCCAGCAAGCTCCGCGGCGCGTACCAACCCGGCGGCAGCGCGGCAGAGTCCGCGCCGATGGTGACACCGCTGACCGCATCGCCCAAGTTCGCCACCACGAGCACGGTGCTGGCGCGCGGGCCCGGCGCGCGCCTGAGGTAGGCGGTCACCTGCGGGCTGCTCGCGGCGAGAGGCACCAGTCGGCCCGTCGCCAGCGCCGGGTTCGCCCTGCGCAGGTGGATCAGCCGCCGGTAGAGGTTCAGCAGGGAGGTGGGATCCCGGTTCTCCACCGCGACGTTGGCGGTCAGGGAATCGGGTTGCGGGCTCTCCCACGGCTTCCCGGTGGTGAAGCCCACTCCGGGGACCGGCGCCCACTGCATCGGGGTCCTGAGCCGCGGGTCCGGCTTATCCCCCGTCATGCCGATCTCCTCGCCGTAGTAGACGAAGGGCAGCCCCGGCAGCGTGAGCAGCAGCGTCGCCGCGACCCGAGCCTTGGCGACGTCGCCCCCGAGCACCGTCAGGGAGCGGGTACCGTCGTGGTTGCTCAGGAACGGCGACCAGCGATACGCGGGCAGCGTGTCCTGGAGGCGGAGATAGCCCGCGAGCATCCCGCCGGTCGTACCGCGGCGGACCGCCGCCAGGAGCGAATCGGCGATCTCGAACGTGAAGTACGAGGTGAGCTGGTCCGGGTAGTAGGGCAGTTGGGTGGCGATGTTGCCCCACACCTCCCCCACCGTATACGCGCCGGGCTTCACGCTGTCCACGCGCTCGCCGTACTCGTGCAGGAACGCGTGCGTGCCCGGGCACCCGATCAAGCAGGTCCCCTCCTCCACGAGGTACGGCACCGCGTCGAGACGGAAGCCGTCGACGCCCATCCGGCGCAGCCAGAACGTGGCGATCGTCTTGGTCTCTTCGTGCACGGCCGGCGTGTCGTAGTTGAGGTCGGGCATCCCGCTCGAGAACACGCCCCAGTAGTACTCGTCCCGCACCGGGGAACGGTGCCAGGCGACCTCGCCCCACGGTCCCTTCCCCAGCGGCTGCGGCGAGAACTTGTACCAGCTCCGGTAGGGCGACGCCGTGTCGTGCAGGGCGGCCTGGAACCACGGGTTCCGGCTCGACGTGTGGTTCAGCACCATGTCCACCAGCACCTTGATGCCGCGGCGGTGCGCGGCCGCGACCAGTCGCCTGAAGTCCGCGTTGGTGCCATAGGCCGGCTCGACGCGGTAGTAGTCGGCGACGTCGTAGCCGTGGTAGCTGGGCGAGGCCGCGACCGGCATGAGCCAGATGCAGTCCGCGCCGAGGTCGGTCTTCGAGGCCGGGTTCCCGTCGTTGATGTAGTCGAGCTTCGAGATCAGGCCGTCGAGGTCGCCGGTGCCGTCGCCGTTGCTGTCGAAGAAGGAGCGGACGAAGACCTCGTAGCAGACGGCGCCGCGCGTCCACGCGGGCTGGCGGCTCTGGGCCACCGCGCCGCGCACGCCGCCGAGGGCAAGCGCCACGCCGAGCGCCAGGGTCGGGCCGGTTTTCATCATCAGGGCAGCTTGTTGGCTGCGTCGATCGCGATCGCGGAGATGGCCTGGAGACGCACCTGCACGGTGCCGGTGGAATCCACCACCACGGACGTGCCGGCGCAGGCGCCACCCGCCAGGCCGCCCGTGATGAGATCGCAGTACGTGCCCGCCGGCAGGCCGGTCGCGACCGGGGCGGTCACGGCGGTGTCCTCGCGGCTGATGGCCACGAAGCCCTTGTTGCCGCGCGAGAACGCGATCGCGTTGGCCCCGTCGTCCCACCAGCGGTTCTGGTCGGTGCCCGCCACCAGCTTGCGGAACGCGACCATGCTCAGGATGTAGGGGTCGCGGTGCTCGCATTGCCACTGGTCGTCCCCGGCGTTCCAGCTGGCCGCGCAGGTGATGGGCGTCAGCGTCCAGCCGTTCCCGTCCGACGGCGGGCCCATCGAGTTCTCCGCCGGACGCTGGAAGGAGTAGCTCGACAGGATGGACGGATAGCCGTACGGCTGCGCGAGCATGAACACGTTCGCGATCCGGAACACGTCGCCGTCACGATAACTGATCTGGCCGGTGTTGTGCTGCGTGTCGTGGTTCTCGAGGAAGACGACCGCCTTGTCGGGCGGCATCAGGCCCCACGCGCCCGGCGAGAACTGCGCGCCCGGTGGGCCATTCGGGTTCAGCTGCGCGATGTACTGCCCGCCGTTCTCCAGGAACTTGTCCTGGATGCCGCTGAAGGTGAACTCCGTGATGTCGGCCGCGCCGCCGGAGCTGTACGCCTCCCCGTAGTAGTCGCTCGGCCCCAGGGCCTCGCCCGGTCCGGTGCTCACCTCGAGGAAGTAGTACGGGATGGGCCGGCCCTCGGCCGTCAGCGTCGAATCCACGATCGTGAAGATGTCGTTGAGCGACACCTGCTGGATGTGTTTCGCTGCATCGATGCGGAAGCCCGCGACGCCGAGACGCGCCAGCTTGATCAGGTACCCCGCGATGCTGTCGCGGACCGACTGTTTCTCCGTGTTGAGGTCCGGCAGGCCGAGTAGCTCACAGTCCTGCACGTTGGCGGCGTTCGTGTAGTCCGTGACCGTGCATTCCGGCCAGTGGAAATCGGTCGAGTCGTACAGGCCTGGGTAGACGAACTTCGAGTACGAGCTCCCGTTGCTCCCGTTGCCGGGACTCGGGGAGTTGGTCATGTGGTTGATGACGGCGTCCACGTAGATCCCGACGCCCACCGCGTTGCACCGGCTCACCATGTCCACGAACTGGGCGCTGTCGCCCGAGCGGCTTCGCGCGATGCTGTAGCGCACCGGCTGGTAGCGCTCGCTCCAGTCGTGGGCCGGCGTGATGCTGTGCTCTTGGGGCGGCGAGACCTGCACAGCCTTGAATCCCGCCGGCCCCAGCACCCGCTCGCACTCGTTGGCGATGTCCGGCCAGGGCCACTCGAACAGGTGGACGAACACGTCGCCCGCGGCCATGTGGCCGCTGGGGCGGTAAGTCTGCGCGAGCGTCGGCCGGGCCGGGGGCGGACCACTGACGGTCGTCGGGCCCGGTGTTCCCTCGTGGCACGCGACCGCCGCGAGGGCGATCAGTGCGGCGGCCGTCAATCGGCGTTGAGCAGTCATGGATCCGAACCGTCGGCCCCTATGCGAGCCGCCGCTCCACCGCCGAAGCGGTGGAGCGGCGGGTAAAGGTCAGAAGTGCCCCGCAGCGACTAGTAGCCCGGGTTCTGCGTCAGGTTCGGGTTCGCAGTCAACTCGTTCTGCGGAAGCGGGTACAGGTTCCAGTGCGTATCCGTGACCTGCGTGCCGGGCGCGGCGGTGCCGCCCTTAAAGGCCCACACCATCGTCGCCGTCGGGCCGGCGAACTGGCCGAACCGGATGAGGTCGGTCCGGCGCCGCGCCTCGAACAGCAACTCACGGGCGCGCTCGGCGAGAATAGTGTCCAGGGTCATCGTGCCGGCGGCCACGTGGTAGGCCGCGTTGTTGTTGAACGCGCGGTCCCGGAGGGCGTTGAAGTACGTCACTCCCTGCCCAACGTTACTTCCGGTGCGCACCGCGGCCTCGGCGTAAATCAAATACGCTTCGGCCAGCCGGAACATCGGGAAGGAGGCGTCCACCATGGAGAGCTGCGACCCAGCGCCGCCCGTGGACGTCAGGTTGGTGAACTTGGGTGCGGCGACGCCACTCTGGAAGTTGCCGAGGTTGCCCACGGAGTCGCTGACGGCCGGAATGCCTGCCGAGTTCGTGTCGCCAGCAGCGCGGTCGGCCACCGAGTCGAAGAAGAACGCGCGCCGCGCGTCTGCGGCAGCGTAAAGGTGGTACACGTTCTGCTTCAGCCGATAGCCGCCCCAGCAGTAGTCAATGCCGAACCACGAGGCCTGCATAGCGCCCCCGCAGCCCGCGTGGACCACGAACGTCATGCCGCCCCACGTCTGCGTATAGGTGCCGTTCTCCACGGCGGCGAAGATGATCTCATTCGAATTGCGGTTGTCGGCCGTGAAGTTGTTGCGGTACACCGGATTCAAGGTGAACGGGCCTGCGATGACCGCCGCCGCCTCCGTCTGCGCATCGGCGTAGTCGGCGGTGCCCGAGTAGACGGCCGCGTTGAGGTACAACTCGGCCAGAAGCATGTGATCCGTGATGATCGTCGCGCGGCCGTACACATTGGCGCCCGTGCCGGTCGGCAGCGAATCCTGAATCGCCTTCAACTCGTTCACGCAGTAGCGATAGATGCTATCGCGCGCCGTCTGCTTCGGCGGCGGGCCGCCGATCGGATCCGCCTCGGTCACCAGCGGAATGCTGCCGAACAAGTCAATCCCGTTCCAGTACGCGAGCGCGCGCAGGAAGCGGGCCTCGGCCCGGTAGTTCTGGATCTGTGCCTTGAGCGTCGTGGACACGTTCCGCGAGGCGAGCAGGCTTGCGGTCGTCTGGCGCAGGAACTCGTTTGCCAGGACCGCCTGGTAGAAGACGCGATAGTACATCGCGTTACCGATGGTGCCGCCCGGATCGCTCGCGACCCACTGCCACTGGTTGAGGTTCGGCACGCCGGGATCGCCCCAGCCGATCACCGCTTCGTCGGTGGGTAGCTCCTCGAGGTACCAGTTGAGGCGAATGTACTCCGAGGTGCCCTCGTCAATCTGAGCGATGTCGCCCTCACCCGAGGGCCCGTTCGGCCCGATCTGGCCGGTCAAGACGAGCCCACCGTACAGTTTCGCCATGTACTCGGCGTAGGAGTTCGGATCGTTCCAAATGTTGGCGCCCGTCACGGTGCTCTTGGGAGCAACCGTCGGGTCCGTGCAGGCTGCCGCGGCCATCAGCAACAACGGTGCTGCGACCGCGAGGGCCTTGAATGTTCTGATGTTCATGTCTCGGTCCCTTCTCGAGAGTGCGTATCCATGGCCCTATATCTAGAACCTGACGATCAGGCCACCGGTGAAGGTGCGCGACGCCGGATAGATGTTGTTGTCGATGCCCAGGCCGTTTTCGGCCGCTGTCGGGTCGACACCCTTATACCCCGTGATCGTGAAAGCGTTCTGCACCGTTCCGTACAGCCGCCACCGCCGCCCGGCCACGGTGAACGAGTAGCCGAGGGTGATGTTGTCCATGCGGAGGAACGAGGCGTCCTGCACGTAGTAGTCGGACAGGTACTCCTGCGAGACGAAGCCGGTCTTCAGGACCGACACGTCCATGTTGCCCGGGGTCACGTTGCCACCGGTGACGTTCAGGTACGAGCCGTTCGACGCCGCGATGTTGTTGTAGACGTAGTTGCCCAGCGAGGCCCGCAGCGAGAAGCTGAAGTCGAAGTTGCCGTACGTGAAGTTGGAGGTGTGACCCAGCTCCAGCGACGGCCACGGCGAATGGTACGGCCGCGCGTTGCTCGTGCAGCCGGTCACCGTCGAGTCGCCAGACACGTAGGTGTTCTCCAACGGCTTGCCGTTCTTGTAAGCCTGCTGGCAGACCAGGAACGAGTTGATCGCGTAGCCCGGCTGCAGAACCTGAATGGTGTTGCCCGTACCGCCGCCGATGGCGCCGACGTTGATCGCCGTGATGCCGTTGGCGCCGTTGATGGTGAGCAGCTTGTTGGCGTTGTGGGCAACCGTGAAGTTGGCCGTGTACCCCAAGCTCCCCTGGTGCGGCTGGAGGATCGCGGCCGACAGGCTCAGCTCGACACCCTGGTTCTGCATCGAGCCGATGTTGGTCGTGACGAGGTTGGAGAAGTTGGTGCCAGCCGCGACGGGCACGGTGAAGATCAGGTCCGTGGTCTTCTTGGTGTACCAGTCGAAGGCACCCGTGACCCGGCTGCCAAGGACCGCGAAATCCAGGCCCGCGTTATACGAGTTGGTGGTCTCCCAGTGGATGTTCGGGTCCACCGCGCTCGGCCGGATCGTCGTCGTGTACTGCCCGTTGAAGTAATACTCGGCCTGACCGTTGCTGTACGTGTACGTCGGATACTGCAGGTAGTCCGCGAACGCCTGGTTCCCGGTCTTCGCCCACGACGCCCGGATCTTGAGGTCGTTGAGGAAGCTGACGTTCTTCAGGAACGACTCCTGCGAAATGCGCCAGGCCAGCGAGACCGAGGGGAACGTTCCCCACTGATTGTTCGGCCCGAACCGCGACGACCCGTCGTGACGCACGCTGGCGGCGACGAGATACCGGTCGTTCAGGTTGTAATTGGCGCGGGCGAAGAAGGAGATCAGCTTGTAGTCCACGATGTAGTTGCTGTTCTGCGCCGTCGTGGCCGAGGGCACACCGTTGATGCCGAGCAGGTTGCTCGACAGGCCCGTCTCCTGGAAGTACGGGGCTTCACTGTGCGACTGCGTGTACGAGTAGCCGCCCGTCACGTCAATGGCGCCCGGCACGAACTCGAGCGGGGCGGCGTAGTTCAGATACAGCTCCCCCACTTCGTTCGTCTGGTTGTTGTTCGCGTAACTCAAAAATCCCTGGAGCCCAACGGCCTGATCGCGCAAGTCGTTCGGCTGGAAGATCGAGTGGTCAATCGCCGTGATGTCGTAGCCGACGTTGGCGTTGGCCTTGAGGTGGTCGATAAACGGCACCGCCCAGTCGACCTGCACGTTGCCCACGCTCCGCCACGTCGTGCCCACGTTCGTGGACCGGTTCAGGCTGGCCACCGGGTTGCTCGCGCCCGCCGTGGTCCCCGGCCAATCCCAGTACCCGGTCGGGTTGGTCGGATCGTAGACCGGCTGGGTGGGGGCCATGCCGACCGCGTTGCCCAGCACGTCACCGGCCTGGAACTGGTCGTAGTCCCGCGAGCCCTTGATGTTCGCCTTGATGCCCAGCGCGTCGCTGAACAGGTGGGTGTCGTAGTTGAAGCCCACCGAGAGGCGCTGCGTCGAGGAACCCTGAACGATACCCTGATCGTTCATGTAGCCGAGCGACAAGCGGTACAGCGTGTTGTCGCCCGTCGAGGTCATGGACACGTTCTGCTCCGTGCCGTATCCGGTGCGCTCGATCAGGTTGAGCCAGTTCGTGTTCGCTGTCCCGAGCATGCTGGACCGCGCCGGATCGACCTGCGCTACGGCCGCCGTGAACTGCGCCGCGCTCAGCACTTGCGGGTTGCGCACGACGTTCGAGGTGGAAGCCGTGGTGCTGTACTCCACCACGGTGCCGTGCTGAGCGCCCGCCCCCGACTTCGTCGTGATCAGCACGACGCCGTTGGCCGCGTTCGCCCCGTAAATCGCCGCGGACGACGCGTCCTTCAACACCGTGATGCTCTCGATGTCGTTCGGGTTCAGGAAGTTGAGCGGGTCACGACCGGAGGAGAGGCCGCCGCCCGCGCCGGTGCCCACCGGCATGCCATCAATGACGTAGAGCGGATCGCTCGCGGCGTTGACCGAGGTCGCGCCGCGAATGCGCAGCGAGAGGCCGCCACCCGGCTGGTTGTTGTCCAAGACCTGGACGCCGGCGACCTTGCTTTCGATCAACTGCTCCGGGCTGACGATGGCGCCGGCGTTGAAGTCAATCGCCTGGACCGCATTCACGGCGCCGGTGATGTCGCCTGCCTTCTGCTCTCCGTAGCCGACCACCACGATTTCCGACAGGCCTACCGCCTGAGCGCTCATGGTTAGGTCGACGACGACAGCCTGGCCCGCCACGACCGTGACCGCCCGCGCTGCCGGCGCGTAGCCGAGCGTCTTCGCACGCAGGGTGTCAGTGCCGGCGGTGACGCCCGTGATGACGTAGCGGCCGTCCGCCTGCGTCAACACTTGATGGCCCGCGAAGGTGATCGTGGCCGACGCGAGCGGTTGCTTTGAAGCGTCGTCGGTGACGGTTCCGCGGATCGTGCCTGTGGGCACTTGCGCGCGAAGCGGCGCCACCCAAAGCACTGCCAGGAACGCACCGATCAAGTACCGTACTCGTCTCATACTCATACGCGTCCTCTCTAGCTGTGCATGGTGTCGACAACCGGGTGCTGTGCCGTTGTCGTCCTACGGGGAAGAACTGAACCAGGGCCCAAAAAGTGCCCACACCACATAACGCTCGGCGGCATTTCTCGCAACCCTTTTTCGCCTCGCGGGATAAACGAGCGGGAGGGTCGGATACGAGCGCGCCGTCTATGCCCGCCAGGTCGCTGCCACGGGAGGGTAGCGGGTGCCGAGCATTCAATCGGGAGTGCAAAAAGGGGGCCGCCTCTATTCGGCGGCCCCAAGTGATTGATGCGTTTGATGTTATAATTATGCGCCATAGCCAAGCCAAGCCTGTCCGCTGGCGGTGACAGCGCGGGGGGCGGGGGCGGGCGCTGCGAGCTACATCGCTACCTCCGGCAAGTCCGCCAGCGAAGCGGCGACGGCGTCCGCCGGATAGTCGAGCTCCTCGAGCCGGCCGTCGAGGTAGGCGTCGTAGGCGGCGAGGTCGAAGAGGCCGTGGCCGGACAGGGAGAAGAGGATGCAGGCCTCCCGCCCCTCTTCGGTGAGTTCCCGTGCCTTGCGCACGACCGCGGCAATGGCGTGCGCCGACTCCGGCGCAGGCACGATGTATTCGGCCCGCGCAAAGAGCAGCGCGGCGTCAAAGACTTCGCGCTGGCCGATCGCCAGCGCGTCGATGATCCCGGCGTCCTTCAGCGCGGAGATGAGCGGCGACGCCCCGTGGTAGCGCAACCCGCCGGCGTGCGACGCGGGCGGGATGAAGCCGTGACCGAGGGTATACATCTGCATGATCGGTGTGAGCTTCGCGGTGTCGCCGTAGTCGAACGCGAAGCGGCCGCGCGTCAGGCTCGGGCACGAGGCGGGTTCCACCGCCACCGCCCGCACTCGCTTTCCGGCGATGGCATCTCGGACGAACGGGAGCGCGATCCCGCCGAAGTTCGATCCGCCGCCGTGGCAGCCGAACACGAACTCCGGGTAGTCACCGACCAGGGCGAGTTGCTGCTGCGCTTCCTGGCCGATGACCGTCTGGTGCAGCAGGACGTGGTTGAGCACGCTGCCCAGGGAGTAGTTGGTGTCCTCGCGCCCGGCGGCATCTTCCACGGCCTCTGAGATGGCGATGCCCAGGCTGCCGGGCGACGCTGGATCCGCCTCCAGGACAGCGCGGCCGCTGGCCGTGAGCGGAGACGGGCTCGGGACGACCTCGGCGCCGAACAGCCGCATGAAGGTACGCCGGTACGGCTTCTGGTCGTGGCTCACGCGGACCATGTACACTCGGCACGCGAGGCCGAAGATGTGCGCGGCGAACGCGAGCGCCGAGCCCCACTGACCGGCGCCCGTCTCGGTGGCGAGCCGGCGCACGCCCCGGGCCTTGTTGTAGTAGGCCTGCGGCACCGCCGTGTTGGGCTTGTGGCTGCCGGCAGGCGACATCCCTTCGTGCTTGTAGTAGATCCGCGCCGGTGTGCCGAGGGCGTGCTCCAGGCGCCGCGCCCGCACGAGCGGCGTCGGCCGCCATAGGCTGAGCACTTCGCGCACTTCGTCCGGGATGGGAATGAACCGGTCGGTGCTCGCCTCCTGCTCGAGGAGCTGCGGCGGGAAGATCCGCAACATCTCGTCGGGGCTCACCGGCTTGCCGGTGGCCGGGCTGATGGGCGGGCTCAACGGAAACGGCAGGTCCGCGAGCACGTTGTACCAGCGCCGCGGCAGCTCCGCCGCCGGAAGGGTGATGCGGTCACCGTGCGGCGTGATTGCAGGTGTCGGAATGCCGTGTCGATCCGGAATCGTCCTCACGCGGCTCATAATTGGCTCTCCCTCAGGTGAAAATGAAAAAGCCCCCCGCGTACGGAGGGCTTCGATGAATGCGCGACGAGGGTAGATCTACTACGTGCGCACACGCCCTCCGCTGGAGCCGAGGGGCCACCACCACGCGCGCTGCGAGGTCTCGATCCTGCCGACGAGCGTGGAGGTGCGAATCACTCGGACTCCTGTCCGGAAGGGAAGACTGTCTGTGAACAACCTAGCCTCGAGGGACCGCAGCGCGGAAGGGGCCTGACGCTGCCTGTATCCGCGAAGCGGAAGCTGCGGTGCCGGTCGACCAGCTCGTGTCCGGCACCCAACGGGGTCCCCAGCGCGTTCACCCGTCAGGCCGCCGAATCGGCGGCCCCAAGCGGTCGATACGAGTCGACTTGCAGAGGTGCGCCAGACAGGAGTCGAACCTGTGGCCTTCAGCTCCGGAGGCTGACGCTCTATCCAGCTGAGCTACTGGCGCAATAACACAGTATCCAGACGCGCAGACGCGCAGTCTCAAGGCGCGCGCCAATGCGCCGCGTGATCAACCGCCATCTTACAGTCGGGGCGAGAGGATTTGAACCTCCGACCTCCTGGTCCCGAACCAGGCGCGCTAACCGGACTGCGCTACGCCCCGTCTACCAACGCTGTCTCAATGCGCCCAGAGGGAGTTGAACCCCCAGCCTTCTGATCCGTAGTCAGACGCTCTATCCAGTTGAGCTATGGGCGCGAATGGGCGGTACAAGATTCGAACTTGTGACCTCTACGATGTCAACGTAGCGCTCTAACCAACTGAGCTAACCGCCCGCATCTTCCGTGGCGGGCAACGGCGCTCCCGTGCCTCCGTGCGCCTGTGCCCCCGTGCCAGCAGCTTTTCAGAGCGGGAAACGGGACTCGAACCCGCGACCCCAACCTTGGCAAGGTTGTGCTCTACCAACTGAGCTATTCCCGCAGGTGGAGGCGAGGGGGATCGAACCCCTGACCTCGTGAATGCCATTCACGCGCTCTCCCAACTGAGCTACGCCCCCGGCGCCCAAACGGGTGGGTCTTCCGCGTTTGGAGCCCCGAAAGCTATTTTGGTGCCCCGCCAGGGTCAACGTGAACTTCGACCCCGGTGGCGGGTACCACGGCCCATGAGCCAAAATCCGCCACGGCGTCGGCTGACGGCGCCCAGCTATATAAGGAAAGAGATGGCAGATCAGCCCGTTGTTCGGAAGCGCCGCCGGCCGACCAAGCCCCTCCTGCCCCTCGGGCCGGGGGAGTCCGACCGCGACATCCTCGACCAGTACCTGTACGAGGTGTCGGTCACCCCGCTCCTCAAGCCGCACGAGGAAATCGAGCTGGCGAAGAAGGTGCGCGCCGGGGACCACGACTCCATGCAGGAGCTGGTCCGGCGGAACCTGCGCTTCGTCATCTCGGTCGCGAAGAAGTACCAGAACCGCGGCCTCCCCTTGACCGACCTGATCGGCGAGGGGAACGTCGGGCTCATGACGGCCGCCCGGAAGTTCGACCCCGATCAGGGCGTGAAGTTCATTTCGTACGCGGTGTGGTGGATCCGGCAGGCAATCCTGGCCTCGCTGGCCCGCCAGGGCCGCACGGTGCGGGTGCCGCTGAACCGCACGGCGGACCTGTCCAAGATCGTGCGCACCGCCGAGGCGCTGCGCCAGTCGATGCGCCGGGAGCCCACGCCGGAGGAAGTGGCCAAGGCCACCGGGCTCTCGCTGGAGGTCGTGCAGTCGCTGGCGGCCCTCAACAGTGGTGAGGTGCGGCTCGACGCGCCCCTGGATCCCGACGGCGACCGCTCGCTGATCGAGCGATTCGTGACCGACGAGGGGCCGACGACCGAGGACCGCGCGATGGACCGGTTCCTCGCCCAGGAGATCGAGAGCGCGCTGGCCACGCTCCCGCCGCGGGACGCCAAGGTGCTCCGCCTCTACTTCGGGCTTGACGGCGGTCGTGAGCACACTCTGGAGGAGATCGGCGGGATGCTTGGCGTGACGCGCGAGCGGATTCGCCAGCTCCGCGACCGCGCGCTGAAGCGGCTCCGTGAGGGACAGGTCGGCAAGGCGCTGGCGAGCTTCGCGGCCTGAGAGGCGGCGGGCACAGGGGCACGGAGGCACAGGGGCACGGGGGCACAGGGTACAGCGGGACGGTGGGTGAGGCGGTCGGGCTGACTCGGCTCGGCCGCCTCGACGTTTCCGTGCCCCCGTGCGCCTGTGCCCCTGTGCCCGCCATCACATTCTTTACCTCCGCGCGAGGGCGGTCTATCTTGCCTTCCGTGTTCGCGTCCCTGGGTCACCGCGTCGTGGGTCTGGTCGAGGGGTTCGGCCGGCTGGGCCGGTTCCTGGCCGACATGGGCCGGGCGCTGCCCGACATCGGCACGTGGGGCCCGCGCACCCTGCAACAGATGCGGCGGCTGGGTGTGGACTCGCTGCCCATCACCCTGTTCATCTCGGCGTTTACCGGGATCGTGCTGGCGCTGCTGGCGACCTACGTGATCACCAACGCGGTGCCCCTGTACCTCGTTGGCACGCTCGTCGGCAAGACGATGATGCTGGAGCTGGGTCCCGTGCTGACCGGCCTGGCCCTGGCCGGCCGGGTTGGCGCCAACATCGCGGCCGAGCTTGGCACGATGCGGGTCACGGAGCAGGTGGACGCGCTGGAGACCCTGGCCTACAACCCGTACGCCTACCTGGTGATCCCGCGCGTCCTGGCCGGAATTGTGATGTTCCCCGTCGCGGTGGCGTTTGCGATGGGCATGGGCGTGTTCACGGGGTGGGTGTCGGCCACCACGCTGCTGCCGGTGACGAACGCGGAGTTCGTGCGCGGGCTGCGGCTGTTCTTCGTGCCGTTCGACATCCAGTACGGCCTCATCAAGTCGGCGTCGTTCGGCTTCGTGATCACGCTGATCGGCTGCTACCTGGGGCTCGGGACGCGCGGCGGCGCGGAGGGGGTAGGGCGTGCCACCACCCGCACGGTGGTCTACAGCGCGGAGATGATCCTGGTGCTCGAACGCCTACTGGGCCGTGACCTTGCTGCGTACGTCGTGATCGAGTTCACGGACCTGTACAAGGCGTTCGGCGCCAACCGGGTGCTGGAAGGGTTCACGCTCACGGTGCGGGACGGCGAGACGATGGTGATCATCGGTTACTCCGGCACGGGCAAGAGCGTGGCCATCAAGCACGTGGTGGGGCTGCTCGAGCCGGACGCCGGGCAGGTCGCCGTGGACGGGCAGGTGGTGGCGTCGCTCCAGCGCCCGGCCCTGACGGCGTTGCGTGCCCACATCGGCTTCGTGTTCCAGTTCGCGGCGCTGTTCGACTCGCTTTCGATCTTCGAGAACGTGGCGCTCGGGCTCGAGCGGCGGCGCGACCTGACCCGGGCGGAGATCGCGTCCCGGGTCGCCGAGGCGCTGAAGCTGGTGGACCTGCCGGGCTCCGAGCGCCTCATGCCCGCGGAGCTGTCGGGCGGAATGCGCAAACGGGTGGGCCTGGCGCGGGCCATCGCGCTGCGCCCCAAGTACCTGTTGTACGACGAGCCGACCACGGGGCTCGATCCCGTGACCGCGGCCGTGATCGATCAGCTGATCGTGCGGACCCGGGAAGCCCTTGGCGTGACGAGCATCGTCATCACCCACGACATGCGGTCCGCGTACACGGTGGGAGACCGGATCGCGATGCTCTATCAAGGTCGGATCCGCCAGGTCGGGACGGTGGACGAGATCCGGGCGACCACCGATCCCGTGGTGCGGCAGTTCATCGAGGGCCGGCCGGACGGGCGGGCCGCTGAGCGTGCCAGCCTGATGAGCGCGGGCGGCGCCCTCGGACAGGAGGATGGGGCATGAAGCGCGCCAACGAGGCCTTGGTCGGAGCGTCGGTGCTGATCGCCATTGCGGTCGTGGTGGCGGGCTCGGTGTGGCTCAGCCAGGCGCGCTTCGGCGGAACCGACTACACCCGCGAGGTGCGGGTGCGGACGATCGGCGGCCTCCAGGTCGGCGACCCGGTGCTGCTGCGGGGCGTGCGGATCGGTCGGGTGGAGGGGATCGCGCTGGCGCCGAACGACTGGGTGTCGGTGAGTCTGCGGCTGACGGGCTCGACGCACCTTCCCAAGAACCCGGTCGCCCTGTTCGTGGCGACCACGCTGTTCGGCGACTGGGGCGTTCAGATCAGCTCCAAGGACAACCTCCCGACTGACCCGGAGGTGCAGAAGGCGATCGCCGAGGCGGAGCGCGCCGGTCCCGACATGGTGCCGGGCGCGGCCCTGCCGGACGTGGGGCAGCTGACCGCGCAGGCCGGCCGTATCGCCGGCGACATCGCACTGATCGCGACCCGGGTCAACGCCGCCTTCGACTCGTCGTCCGCCGCGCGCCTCAAGAGCGCGTTCAGCGACCTGTCGCGGCTGTCGGCCGTGCTGCGGACGATCGCGCAGGGGCAGGAGTCCACCCTGACCCGCATCGGCGGGAACCTCGACACCGGGACGAGCTTGCTGGCCCAGTCGGCGAAGTCCTTCGCCCGCGCGGCCTCGCGCGTGGACTCGGCCACCTCGCGTGACCAGCTGCAGCGCATCCTCGGCCACAGTGACACGATCGCCGCCGACCTCACCAACGTCTCCGCCAACCTGCGGACGCTCGCCCAGTCGGCGGCCGGCCAGCAGCAGGCGTTCGAGCGCATCGTCGCGCGGACCGACTCGACGCTGGCGCGGATCCAGGCGGGGGAGGGCACGCTGGGCCGCCTGAGCCGCGACACCACGCTGTACAGTGAGGCGGTCGAGACCGTGCGGGCACTGCGCACCCTGCTCCAGGACATCCAGAAGAACCCGCGCCGCTACTTCCAGTTCTCGGTTTTCTAGTGGGCGCGAAGCCGACGCCGGTCGAGGAGATCTCGGCGGGAGGAGTGGTGTTTCGCCGGGGGAACGGTGACCAGCCGGTGTTCCTCCTGATCCGCGACTCGTACCGCAATTGGGGATTGCCGAAGGGCCACGTCGAAGCGGGGGAGGAGGCCGCCGACGCCGCCTTGCGCGAGGTCGGGGAGGAGACGGGGCTCACCGACCTGGTGCTGCGCGCGCCGATCCAGGAGATCGACTGGTTCTTCCGCTTCCGCCGGCGCCTGATTCACAAGACCTGCGCCTTCTTCCTCATGGAAAGCGTCTTGGGCGAGCCCTGCCCCCAGCGGGACGAGGGGATCACCGCCTGCCGCTGGCTGCCGTTCGAGATCGCGCTGAAGACCGTCTCCTACGCCAACGCGCGCGAGGTGCTGAGCGTCGCCGGGCAGCTCGTCGGCGGGCTCGGCCGGCCGTGACCCAGCCCACCATCGTGACGCTGCTCAGGGGCCCCGCCGCCCGGGCGGCTTTCCGGCGGGCGCTGCCCCGCGGGCGAGTCCGCGTCGTCTCCTGCCGCAGCGTCGCGGCGCTGGAGCGGCTGCTCGCCGGAACGCTCGCCGACGCCGTCGTGGTGGATCCCCGTGTTCCCGGCGCCCTTGGCGCACTCGGTGCCTGCCGCGCGATCTACCCGGGCATCCCGCGGTTCGCCTATTCGGCTTTCCGGCCGGACGAGGCAGAACTGTTGGCGGCTTGCGTCCGTGGCGCGGGCGCCCACCCCATCGTCGAAGGGGTCGAGGACGCGGTGCTGGCGGACCTGATCCTTCCGCGCACGGCGAGCGCGGCCCGCCTCTCGATGCTGGCAGGGGCCCCGCGCCTGCTGCGGCTCCTCGACCCGCTGCAGGAGGAAGCGTGGCGCGAGGTGATGCGGCGGGTCGGCGGCCGGCTCAGGACCACCGACATCGCAGCCGAGCTCGGGGTGTCGCGCGAGCACCTGTCGCGCCAGTTCGGCGCCGGCGGCGCGCCCAACCTCAAGCGCGTCATCGATCTCGCCCGGGCGGTGACCGCTGCGGACCTGCTGGCCAACCCCGGCTATTCCGTGCGCGCGGTGGCCCGCGTCCTCGGCTTCGCATCGGCAAGCCACCTCTCCGGGGCGGCGCGCCGGGTGGCCGGCGTCACGGCGCGCGGCCTCAGCACTCTCGGGCCGGCGGGCGTGCTGAGCGCCTTCTTGCGGGGGCGGACGCGCAGCCGGAGCTGGGCCGCGTCCCGGTAGCGCGTTGGTTGCCGGAGGCTGCGTCCTCCGGGTAATTTTCCTGATTGTAGCCGAATCGCTCTCACCCTTCTCAGACTGCGTCATGGCCAACGACACGGCTCTTCGTCCCGGCGAACTGAAAGACGTCCTCCTCAGGGAGATCGAGGCGGCCGACCTGGCCGCCACCGGACTGGAGGAGGTGGGCACCATCCTCGAGGTCAAGGACGGCGTGGCCCGCATCTACGGGCTGACGGGCGCGATGTCCGGCGAGATGCTTCAGTTCCGTGCCTCCGCCACCGACGAGACGATCAGCGGCCTCGCGCTGAACCTCGAGGAAGACAACATCGGCGCGGTGATCCTCGGGAACTACCTCCAGCTGCGGGAGGGCGACGAGGTCCGCCGCACGGCGCGTGTCTTCGAGGTGCCGGTGGGTGCGGGGATGGTCGGCCGGGTCGTGGACCCGCTGGGACGGCCGCTGGACGGGCTCGGACCCATCGCCGCGGAGGGGTTCCGCCACGTGGAGATGGTCGCCCCTGGCATCGTCGTCCGGCAGCCGGTGAAGCAGCCGTTGCAGACCGGCATCAAGGCCGTGGACTCGATGATACCGATCGGGCGCGGCCAGCGGGAGCTGATCATCGGCGACCGCGGCACCGGCAAGACGGCCATCGCGATCGACACGATCATCAACCAGAAGGGCGGCGACGTCATCTGCGTGTACGTTGCCATCGGCCAGAAGCAGTCCACCGTGGCCTCGGTGGTCGAGCGTCTCCGCAATAGCGGCGCGATGGACTACACGATCGTCGTGATGTCGTCGGCCTCGGACCCGGCGCCGATGCAGTTCATCGCGCCGTATGCCGGCTGCGCGATGGCCGAGCACTTCATGTACGCCCAGGGCCGGGACACGCTGTGCGTCTACGACGACCTGTCGAAGCACGCGGCCGCCTACCGCCAGATCTCGCTGGTGCTGCGCCGCCCGCCGGGCCGGGAGGCCTACCCGGGCGACGTGTTCTATCTGCACTCGCGGCTGCTGGAGCGCGCGGCCAAGATCGCCGAGGACCCGGCCCTCATCGCCTTCGACCCGCGCATCACCAAGCCGGGCGGCTCCCTGACCGCGCTACCAATCATCGAAACCCTGGCGGGCGATGTCTCGGCCTACATCCCCACCAACGTCATCTCGATCACCGACGGCCAGATCTTCCTCGAGACGGACCTGTTTTACTCGAACGTGCGTCCCGCGATCAACGTCGGCATTTCGGTGAGCCGCGTCGGCGGCAACGCGCAGATCAAGGCGATGAAGCAGGTCGCCGGCCGGCTGCGGCTCGACCTGGCGCAGTACCGCGAGCTCGAGGCCTTTTCCCAGTTCGGCTCCGATCTCGACCAGGCGACGCTCCGCCAGCTCGCGCGCGGCCAACGGTTGGTGGAGGTCCTCAAGCAGCCGCAGTACGCCACGATGGAGGTCGCCCAGCAGGTGGAGATCATCTTCGCCGCCACCAACGGCTACCTCGACGATGTGGAGGTCCCGGCGATCAAGGCGTGGGAGAAGGAGTTCCACGAGTTCATGGCCGCGAGCCATGCCGACATCGCGGCCGAGATCCGGACCAAGAAGGCCCTGTCCGACGAACTGACCGGCAGGCTGCGGAAGGCGATCGAGACCTACAAGGCGCTCAAGAAGTAATGGCGAAGACGCGGGCGCTGCGGCGCCGCATCCGCTCGATCGAGAGCACGCGCCAGGTCACGCGGACGATGGAGATGGTTTCCACCTCCAAGCTGAAGCGCGCCCAGGACCGCGTGGTGGGCGCGCGTCCCTATGCGCGGGCGCTGGCGGAAGTCATCGGCGACCTCCTGAGCCCGGAGCTGGCCGAGCGCTTCCCGCTGCTGCGGCAGCCGGCGCCGCCGTCCAGAGGCGGCCCGCACCGCGCCGCTGTGCTCCTCATCACCTCGAACCGCGGCCTGGCCGGCGCCTTCAACGCCAACCTGATCCGCATGGCGCGTGACCGCGTAGGCGAGCTGGAGAGCGCGGGATACGCGGTGGATCTGCTGGTGGTGGGCAAGAAGGCCATCAGCTACTTCAAGTTCGTGCGGCGCCCGCTCGCGCTGGCGCGGCTCGACATCGGCGACCGCCCGACGGCGGCCCACGCCGCGGAGCTGGTCGAGCCGTTGATCGCGCAGTTCGAGGCAGGGGATCTGGCCTCGCTCGACGTGGTGTTCGCGCAGTTCAAGTCGGCGCTCACGACGCCGCCGGCGGTCCTTCGCGTGCTGCCGGTGGAAGCGACAGGCAAAGACGCACAGACGCACGGACGCACGGACGCACAGGGGCACGGGGGCACGGGGGCACGGGGGCACGGGGAGACGCCTCCACCCGCCGGCGCCGTGGTGGCCAACTTCATCCTGAAGCCGGGTGCCGACGAGCTGCTGGGGGCGCTATTGCCGCTGTACGTGCGCAATCTCGTCTTCCGGGCGCTGGTGGAGACGGCGGCCTCCGAGCACGGAGCGCGCCGCGCCGCGATGAAGAGCGCGACCGACAACGCCGGCGAGATCCTGGACATTCTCCGCCGGACGTACAACCGGGCGAGGCAGGGGCAGATTACCCAGGAGTTGGCGGAGATCGTTGGTGGAGCGGAAGCGCTGAAAGGCTAGGGGATAGGGGTCAGGGGCTGGGGGCTAGAAGGACCACGCGTCCCTAACCCCCAGCCCCTAGACCCTAGCCCCTCTTATCGAGGATCCCATGGCAGAACCGAACATCGGCAAGGTCGTCCAAGTCATCGGCCCGGTCATCGACGTGGAGTTCGCGCCCGAGCACCTGCCCGAGCTGTACACGGCGCTGCGGGTGGACGAAGCTGGACCGGGCGACCACGGCGAGCGGGTGCGCCTGGTGGCTGAGGTGCAACAACATATCGGCCGCAACCAGGTGCGCGCGGTGGCGATGTCCTCCACCGACGGCCTGGTGCGCGGGATGGCAGCCGTGGACACGGGCGGCCCGATCTCGGTCCCGGTCGGCAAGCACGCCTTGGGCCGGATCCTCAACGTGCTCGGCGAGCCGGTGGACGGCGGGGCGCCGATCCCGGCCGATGCGGAGCGGTGGCCGATCCATCGCGAGCCGCCGAAGTTCACTGAGCTGCAGCCCAAGACCGAGGTCTTCGAGACCGGGATCAAGGTCATTGACCTCATCGCCCCGTTCGCCAAGGGCGGAAAGATCGGGCTGTTCGGCGGCGCGGGCGTCGGCAAGACCGTCATCATCCAGGAGCTGATCCACAACGTCGCGATGGGGCACGGCGGCCGCTCGGTGTTCTGCGGCGTCGGCGAGCGGACCCGCGAGGGGAACGACTTATACCTCGAGATGAAGGAGTCGGGGGTGCTCCCCTCCACGGCCCTCATTTACGGCCAGATGAATGAGCCGCCGGGGGCGCGGCTCCGGGTCGGCCTGTCGGGGATCACCGTGGCGGAGTACTTCCGCGACGTCGAGGGCCAGGACGTGCTGGTCTTCATCGACAACATCTTCCGTTTCACGCAGGCCGGCTCCGAGGTTTCGGCGCTGCTGGGGCGGATGCCGAGTGCCGTGGGGTACCAGCCCACCCTCGGCACCGAGATGGGCGACCTGCAGGAGCGCATCACGTCCACCAAGCGGGGCTCGATCACCTCGGTGCAGGCGATCTTCGTCCCCGCCGACGACCTGACGGACCCGGCGCCGGCGACGGCGTTCGCCCACCTCGACGCGACGGTCGTGCTGAGCCGCCAGATCTTCGAGCTGGGCATCTACCCGGCGGTGGACCCGCTCGATTCCGCCAGCCGGATCCTCGACGCCCAGTACCTCGGCGACCGCCACTACAAGGTCGCGACCCAGGTGCAGCAGATCCTGCAGCGCTACAAGGACCTTCAGGACATCATCGCGATCCTCGGGATGGACGAGCTGTCGGAGGACGACAAGCAGATCGTGGCGCGCGCGCGGCGCGTCCAGCGGTTCCTCTCGCAGCCGTTCCACGTCGCCGAGGTCTTCACCGGCCTCCCGGGCCGCTACGTCAAGCTGGACGAGACCATCGAGTCGTTCGAGCGAGTCGTGTCGGGCGAGTTCGACGAGCTGCCGGAGCAGGCCTTCTACATGGTGGCGGGCATCGAGGACGTGCTCGAGCGCGCCAAGAAGCTCGAGGCGGCGTGATGAGACGGGCGGGCACGGCGGCACGGGCGCACGGGGGCACGGGGTCTGTGGCCTCAGGGAGCGCGGCGTGCGAGTGACCGTCGTCTCGCCCGAGCGGCAGCTGTTTGAGGGGGAGGCCACCGCCATCGTCGCACCGGCGTACGATGGCGAGGTGGGGGTTCTCCCGCGGCACGCCCCGTTCCTCACGTTGCTCGGCAACGGCAAGCTGGTCGTCCGCCACGGTGGCAGTGAGGCCCAGCACTTCGTGGTGGCCGGCGGTTTCCTGCAGGTGGCCGGCGACCGCGTTCGCATCGTCGTGGAGCGGGTCCAGGTTGCCTCGACAGCGTAGGCCCTAGCTCGACACCCGGCAGCCGTTCCCGGTGAAGCAGCCGCGGCCCGCCCGACGTTCCTGGCGGGCCCCGTGCTTTTCGGGCATACCTTCGAGTATCTTATTGCCGCACGGCGCCACGGTGGCCGGGCACTGACAGGGAGGGAAACGCATGAGGCGCATCGGTAGGGTGATGATCGCGGCAGCGCTGCCCCTCGTCGCAGGTGCGACGGCCGCCCGGGCGCAGTTGGCGGGCATACCGGTCTACTTCAATCCGCGCGGTGGCACGGGCGTCGGCGTCGCGGCCAATCTCGGGTTCCCCAATGACGACGCCGGCGGTGGAACGGCATACGGCGTTGCCGGCAGCTTCGGGGCCGGTCCCATCACGCTCACGGGGATGGTGGGGGCGTGGAAGCCCTCCGGCTTCTCGAGCGCGCAGACCTCCTTCGGCGCGGACGTCGCCTATAGGATTTTTGGTGGTGGTCTCCTGCCGGTGGCGGTGGCGGTGCAGGCCGGCTACGGGGCAATCCAGCTCGCCGGCGTCACGACCAGCACATTCCCCATCGGCGTCGGCCTCTCGTTCGACCCGCCGCTCTTTCCCTTGAAGCCGTGGATTGCGCCGCGCGTGGACCTGGTCACCGGTGGGGGCAGCAGTACGACGAACTTCCGCATCTCGGCCGGCGTCAACTTCAACCTGCTCCTCGGTCTCGGCGTCCATGCCGCGGTCGACTGGGGCCAGACCAAGGTGGCCGGGAGCACCCTCAGTCCGCTGATCATTGGCGTCGGCGCGCACTTCAACTTGCACGTGCCGATGATGTAGACGAGTTGTCCGTGACCGGGAGGCGCGCCGACCGGCGCGCCTCCCGGCCCCCCGGTCCCCTCGACCCCGGCATCCGTGACAAAATCATCGCAGTACAACTCGCTGAGCTTCGCGGTGGCCCTGGTGTTCTCCGTGGCCGTGACCGGGTGTGTCATGACCTTCGACGCCACCAGCCTGGGGGTGCCAGCCAGCATGGCTGCGCCCGCCACGCAGCCGGCGGTAGGGGACACCTTCAACATCCGGTCGCACGCGTGGTATCTGTTCTGGGGGCTGTTCCCGAGCAGCGAGCCCAGTCTCGAGCGCACGCTCGAAGGCCAGCTGGCGGGCGGCCGCAGTGTGCAGAACCTCCGCATCCACGTATACCGCCGCTTCACGGACATCCTCATCACGGTGGTGTCCGCGGGCATCGTCGATCCCGTGTCCGTGAGCTTCGAGGGCGTGATCACAGCGCGGTCGCCGTAGTCGCGGCGCTCTTGACCTGACCCGCGCCGCCGCCGCATTGTAGGGCATCCGGAGGGCAGTGGTCCGGAGTTGCGCGCACGCTCGCTACCCCCCCACAGGAGATTCCATCATGGCAGCACGTCTGACGCAGTACGCGAAGAGAGCCCTTATGCTGGGTGGATTCATCGCTCTCACCGCGTGCTATCACACGATCACGACCACCAACCTGAACCCGGGCCCCACCCACGTCGAGCAGTGGGTGCCGACGTTCATCTACGGGTTGGTGCCGGGCAAGGTCGACGCGGGACAGTTGTGCCACGGCAAGCCGGTGCAAGCGGTCGACACCCAGGCCAGCTTCCTGAATATGGTCGTCGGTTGGGTGACGTTCGGGATCTTCACGCCGATGCAGGTGACGGTGACCTGCGCGGGCTGACGCGCTGATGGCAGGGAGATCGGCGGGGCCGGCGGTTGCACCGGCCCCGCCGCTTTTTCAGCTCATCCGCCGCAGGTAGGCGAGCCCCACCAGCAGGATCGCGGTTGGCCCGGCGAGCGCGGGCAGATTCCACGCCAGGTGCCCCATCAGTCCAACGGCGATGCGCGCGAGGAACAGCACCGCGATGATGGCCACGCCCCACCGGCGCATCCTCCACATGCCGTACAGCGCGGTGACCATCACGGCCAGTGCGGCGTACACCAGGGCACGCTGGCCGCCGGTGGGAGGCACGGCCCACAGGACGTCGGCGCTGAAGAGCAGCGCCGTGATGAGCGCGGCGAGGGCACCCAGCACGCACACGATGGAGAGCGGGAGGGGACGTCGGGTCATGGGACGAACCTAGCAGCGGACCGCTCCCCCGCTCAATGGGGCGGAATGCGACCCTGGTCGCGTTGGCGGCGTGATCCAGGTCCCCAACCCCAATCCGGGTGACAACGGTCACCTGCGCGCGGCGTGCCGGCAGGGTATTCTTCGCCCAGCCCCGGGGCCAGGGTTGGCCTGGCGCCGGTACGCGGGGCACCACCACTCAGGGAGGACAGCAATGACTCGGATGCACCGTGCGGGTATGGCGGTCATGATCGGCGCGCTGGCGGCCGGCGCAGCGGCGACGGCGCAGGCGCAGATCCAGGGGATGCCGTTGTTCACCAACCCTCGCTACGCGACGGGCTTCCGCGTGCTCGCCGACCTCGGGCTGCCGACGGCGACAGGCACGAGCCTCGGGGACTATAGCGTCATCCAGGGCGGCGTCGCGTTCGCCCTCGGCCCGGTGGGGATCGGCGCGAACGTCGGGACGACGCGCAACGATTTCAAGACGATCACCAGCGGTGAAGCGTCGGCGAACGTCGGGGCATCGACCAAGGCCACGGCCAGCGCCCTGTTGCAAATCCGGCTGGCCGGCGGCGGGGTCTCGCCGTGGGCGTTCTCGCTCTTCGGCGGCGCCAGCATGGACGTGAACGGTTTCACCTTCGCGAACATTGGCTCGCTGCCGACGTCGGTTCAGGACTCCATCAAGAGCGCGAATCCGAAGGTCTTGACCATTCCGGTGGGTGTGGCGCTTGGCCTCAAGCTGCCGCTCGTCATCATCAGTCCGAACCTGTGGGTCGCGCCGCGGTTCAACATGACCAAGGTCATCGGCTGCGGCAGCAGCTGCCCGAGCACGAGTTCCGAGTTCCGGTGGGCGGCCGGTATTGACGTGCCGATCTTCAAGATCATCTCGGTGCGCGCCGCGTACGACAGCGGCAAGATCAAGAATCTGGTGACCGGGGCCACCGAGACGGTGAACAACCTCGGCGTCGGTGCCTCGATCGGCATCGGCGGGATGCGGTAGGAAGGCAGGGGTTAGGGGTTAGGGGCTAGGGTGCGCCGCTCGACGAGGTCGATGACCAGGTGAAGTGAGCGGTCGGCAGCGCCCCGACCATGTTCGACGACCGCCCGTGCCGCCGCAGCTGCGACGGCGCGGGCGGCTTCGTCTTGCAGCCAGCGCGCGAGGGCGGCCGTCAGCTCGGTGCGATCGCGCGCCGCCACCGCCCCTCCGGCATCGAGCAGCAGGCGTGCGTCGCGGCTCCCCTGCCACCGCGGTCCGAACAGCACGGGGACTCCCGCGGCGGCCGGCTCGATCACCGAGTGCAGCCCCTTCCCGTGAAACCCGCCGCCGACATAAGCCACCAACGCGGCCGTGTAGAGCTCCGCGAGCAGGCCGACGACGTCGACCACGACCGCATCCCAGTTCCCAGACGCCAAGCTGCCAGTTGCCAGGTGTTGCCCGTTGCCGGTCGCCAGAAGAGCAGACAGGCGCACCAGCGTCATGCCAGGCCCCATGCAATAGCGGAGCTTGGCTTCGAGGGCCTGGAGGTGCTCGGCCGTGGGGTCGTGCGGCGCGATGATCAGGCGGAACCGGGCGCCCTGCCGAGAGGCACCCTTCAAGGCCGGCAGGAGCGTCCGCACATCGCTCGGCCAGGTGGACCCCGCGACGACCATCGGCCGGTGATCGCGTCCGTCGCCCCGCAGCGCCTTCAGGTGCGGGGCGTCAGGGGCGAGCGCGGCGATGCGGGCGTGCGCGGCGTCGTGCCGGGTGTCACCGGTGATCGCGATGTGCGCGCGCGGCACGCCGAGCCGCTCGAGGGCGTCGGCGTCGGCGTCGGCGATCGCGCCCACGCGGTCGAGCGCCCCGTAGGCGGCGCGCAGGAGTCTGCGCGCGGTGGCGCCCCGCCGGCTGGAGGTCGGCGCCAGCGTCGCTGAGACCAGGCCCAGCGCTACGTTCCGCGCGCTGGCCTGGCGCACCAGCTCCGGCCAGATATCGGTGGTGCTGAAGACGATCGCCGTAGGCCGGACGGCATCGAGCGCCGCTCCCGTGTCGCGCACGGTGTCGAACGGGGCATAGCCGGCGACGTCCACCGGCAGCGAGGCGGCCCATCGCTCGGCGGAGGGCGAGCTGAAGGTGTAGACGACCTGCCAGGAGGGCCGCGCCGACCTGAGGCGCAGCAGCACGGCTTCGGCCTGCCGCCCCTCGCCCACCGATGCGGCGTGGAACCAGACCAGGGGCCGAGCGAGGTCGCGCGCGTGCACGGCCCAATCCGTCAGCGCGGCGACGGCGCCGAGCCGCCCGCGGAGCGCCCGGCCGAGCTTGCCGCGGGCGCGGGCGAGCGGCGCCGCGAGCGGTCGCGCCAGGCGCCAGGCGAGGCGATAGAGAAACGTCAGCACCGGCAGTACGTTACCGCCTGACATGCTGAAAGACTATCTGCGCCGTTCCCGCGCTCCGCGCTACAGCATCCTGTTCGCGCTGCCGCTCCTGGTGCTGTACGAGGGGCTGTCCGCCCTGCTGTCCCACTCGGCCGTGGCCGGGGTGCGCAACGGTGCGGACGTGCTGCTCAAGAGCCTGTTCGTTGCCCTCGGCGGGCGGGATGGGCTGGTGGTGTTCGGCCTCCTGCTGGTGGGCGGTGGGGCGGTGCTGGTCGTGCGCGACCTGAGGAAGAGCGGCGAGCGGCTCTCCGCCCGCGTGTTCGGCGGGATGCTGATCGAGAGCGGGCTGTACGCGACGCTGTTCGGGTTCGTGGTGGGCTGGCTCACGACGCTGCTGCTCGAGGGGCCGCGCCACCTGGCCATCGGTGGCGCCGCAGCGCTCGATCTGCAGACTCAGCTGGTGGTGTCGCTGGGGGCCGGGATCTACGAGGAGCTGCTGTTCCGCGTCGTGCTGGTCGGAGCGCTGATGTGGGGGACCCGCCGGCTGCTCCGCGCGGGCACCGGGCTCGCGGCCACGCTCGCCGTGATCATCTCTGCCGTGGTCTTCTCGTCCTTCCACTACATCGGCGCGCTCGGCGACACCTTCACCGTCGCCAGCTTCACGTACCGGGCCATCGCGGGCGTGGCCTTCAGCGCGCTCTACGTGACGCGTGGTTTCGGCATCACCGCCTGGACCCACGCCCTGTACGATCTCGGGCTGTCGCTGCTGCAGGCGTCCTAGCGCGCCGGCGCGGGGGGCCGGGTCTTGGCCTTGATGATCGAGTCGAAGATGGGGCGGAACACGTCGATCGGCTCGTCGCCACTCATCAGGCCGCCGTCGATGTAGAACGACGGGGTCGAGTGCGCCCCGGTGCGCAGCGAGCCGTCGTAGTCGGCCTTCACCAGCTGACGCGTCGCCGCGGTCTGCAGGCAGGTCGTCAGCGCCGCGCGGTCGGCCCCCACGGAGTCGCCGAGCGCCAGGAACAACGGTCCGGGCTCGTCGAGGTCCGACCACTCGCTCTGGTGGCGGAACAGCAGGTCGTGCATCTGCCAGAACTTGTTCTGGCGCGCCGCGCACATCGCCACCTCGGCCGCGGGCTCGGCGTTCCGATGCATGGCGAGCGGCATGTTCACGAAGACGACCTTCATCTTGCCGGTCGCGACGTACTCCCGCTCGATGATCGGGAAGGTGCCCCGCGCGAAATCCCCGCAGTACGGGCACTCGAAGTCCGACATGATGTACAAGGTGACCGGGGCCGTGGCGCTGCCCATGGTGCGCGCCTCGCGAAGGTCGGCCGACTGCTGCGCCCGGGCGAGCGGCGCGGCCGCGGGCAGCGCCAGTGCGCCGAGCAGCCAGGCGATACGGTGAGCACGAGTGTCCAATGCGGTAACCTCGAGCAGGTGGCGGAACGGGAGTCGAATTCTACGCCGTGCCCGGTGGTGGCGGTAGCGGCTATATTGCTTGGATCATGCCCGTCTCCCTGATCGTCGCGCTCCTCCTCCAGCTGCAGTTCCCGGCGCCAACCGGCTACGTCAACGACTTTGCCAAGGTCATCGACCCCGCCTCGCGTTCGGCGATGGAGGCGGTGATCGGCCAGGTGCGCGCGGCCTCGGGCGGGGAGATCGTCGTGGTGACGCTCTCTGACCTCGGGGGGCGCGAGTCGATCGACGTGGCGCGGGACATCGGCAGGGCGTGGAAGGTGGGGGCGCAAGGCGCGGCCGGCGACCCGCGGCGCAACACCGGCGTGGTGCTGCTGCTGGTGCCGGGCGCCCATCCCGGCGACGGGAAGGCGAAGCTGGCAATCGCCACCGGCAGCGGGGCCGAAGGCTTCGTCACGGACGCGCTGGCCGGCCGTATCCGGGACGCGATCGGTCAACAGTCGGTGAGCGCCGGGAGCTACGCGTCAGGACTGGTGGCCGGCGTCCAGCTTCTGGGCGCGGCATACGCGCAGGAGTTCGGCTTCAAGCTGACGGGGGAAGCGGCACCGCCGCCGGAGGCGGAGGCGCCTCAGACTGCACCGCGGGCCAGCGCAAGCCGCCTGGTGAGCATGGGCTTCCTGTTCCTGCTGTTCCTCGTGATCGCGAGGCTCGGCCGGCGCCGGGGAGCCTCGGGCCTCGTGGAGGGCATGGTTCTCGGGTCCCTCCTGGGAGGTGGCCGGCGCGGAGGGTGGGGCGGGGGTGGTTTCGGCGGGGGCGGATTCGGCGGGTTCGGCGGTGGCGGCGGTTTCAGCGGCGGTGGCGCATCCGGAGGGTTCTGATGGCGGCGAACAAGAAACTCGGCCTGGAGGAGTTCGCCCGCCGCGTGGAGTCGGCGCTGGGCGAGAACCTCCATTCCCTGTCGCTCTTCGGCTCGGCGGCGCGCGGCACGCACGTCGAGGGCCGGTCGGACATCAATCTCCTGCTGATCGTGAGGGACGCGTCGGTCGCGGCGCTCCACGCGGCGACGCCGGTGGTGGCGGAGTGGACCAAGGCAGGGCAGCCGCCGCCGCTGATCTTCTCGGAGGCGGAGTGGCGCGCATCGACCGACGTCTTCCCGATCGAGATCGAGGACATGCGGGATGCGCACCGAGTGCTGGCGGGGCGCGATCCGTTCGACCGGGTCGCCACCAGGCGCGGCGCGCTGAGGACCGAGCTGGAGCACGAGGTGCGCGGGAAGGTGCTGCGCCTGCGGACCGAATACGCCGCCGCCGCGGCCGACGGGAAATCCCTGGGCCGCCTGCTGGTGCATTCCGCTGGCACCTTCTTCGTGCTGTTTCGCGCCTTCCTGCGGCTCACCGGCGGCGTCCCGCCGGCCGGCCACGACGCGCTGGTGCGCGAAACCGCCGCGGCCGCCGGCCTCGATGCAGCGGTCTTCGACTGGGTGCTCGCCGCGCTCGACGGGAAGAACCCGCCCGCGCTCGCCGCGTACGACCCGATCGCGGGCAGGTACGTCGACGCGATCGAGAAGCTGGCCGATTTCGTTGACAAGATGGAGACATGAGCAGAACAGGATGCGGATGAGTGGCGAGACGCCGAGGTGCGAGTGGTCGTGAGTCACGAGCAGTCAGAGCAGAGACAAGGCCCCGCCACGGAACGGTGACGGGGCCTCTTCTCGCTCTGCTGACTCTCGTCTCTTAACCACTCGCAACTCGGCGTCTCGCAACTACTCTGCTGACCTCCAACCTCCGTTCTGCCTACTTGGATCGTATCGTGACGTCCACGCTCATGCCGGGCCGCAGCGGGTGCAGGGTGTCCGCCGGGCCCTCGAGGCGGATGCGCACCGGCACGCGCTGCACGACCTTGGTGAAGTTGCCCGTGGCATTGTCTGGCGGCAGCAGCGAGAACTTGGCGCCGGTGGCCGGGCTCAAGCTCTCCACGCTGCCGTCGAAGATCCGGCCGGGATAGGCGTCGGCCTTGATCACCGCCGGCGCACCTGGGGAGATGTCCTCGATCTGGGTTTCCTTGAAGTTGGCGACCACCCAGACGTCCTCGAGCGGCACGACGCTCATCAGTGGCTGGCCCGCCTGGACCAGCTGGCCGAGCTCGACCGACTTCTTGCTCACCACGCCGGAGACGGGCGCGGTCACCACGGTGTAGGACAGCTGCAGCGCCACCACGTCACGCGCCGCGCGGGCAGCGGCCACGCGGGCCTCGGATCCGGTGAGCGCCGCGCCGGCGGCGACGACCTGCTCCTCGGAGGCTGAGGCGTTGCGCTGTGCGGCGGTGAGCTGCGCCGCCGTGGCGCGGGCGGCGGCCTCCGCGGCGTCGAGCGCCTGGCGGCTCACGATGTTCCGCGCGCTCAGCGCCCGCGCGCGCTCGAGGTCGTTGGTCGCCTTCTCCGCATTGGCTTCCGCCTGCATCACGGTGGCGGCGGCGGCGGCGGCCGCGGCCTTGGCCTGGTCCAGCTGGGCGACTGCCTGCCCCACCTTCCCGCGCGAGCCCACCGTCGCGATGAGCGCGGCGAGATCGGCGTCAGCCTGCGCGAGCCGGGCGCGCAGATCGCGGTCGTCGAGCACCACCAGGGTGTCGCCGGCCCTGACGCGCTGGTTGTCGTCGATGCGGATGGACACGACGAAGCCGCCGATCCGCGGCGAAATCGGCGTGATGTGCCCGTCCACCTGCGCGTCGTCGGTCGACACGTGGTTGAGGGCGAACCAGACGGCGCGGGCGCCAAGGGCCAGGACGATCACCGCGATCGCTACGCCCAGCGGAAGCAGCCACGGTCTGCGGCGGCCGGTATCCTCGGCATCCTCCGGCGGAGGAGCGTCGGCCGGAAGACCGGTGGCTGCCGTCGCAGGTGTTGGTGGCGCGGTTTGTGTCATCGTTGCCATCGAATGCCTCTCACAATCGAGTCGGTCACCGCTAGTGGATCGTTTCCGCGACGCCTGCGGCGGAGGCCAGGCTGACCCGCGCCGCCGCGGTGGTGAAACGCGAGTCGATTTCTGCGTCGCGCGCGAGGTTCAGGGTGGACTGCGCGTTGATGACGTCGATGTTGCCGGCCACGCCGCTGGCGAACCGCTCGCGGGCCTCGTCGAGCTCCTCCACGGCCAGCGCCAGGCGCTGGGCAGCGACGCCGTGCTGTTCGATGCCGGAGCCAAGATCGAGCAGCGCGGCGCGGACCTGCGCCGCGATCCGCCGGCGGAGGTCCCCCTCCCTCACATGGCTCTCCTGCTCGGCCGCCCGCTGCTCGTCGCTCCGGGCTTCGCGGCGGAAGCCGTCGAACAGCGGGACGGAGACCACCAACGCGAGATCCTGGGTGGCGAATGCGGTTGGCAGCGTCTGGCCGTTGGGACCGTAGTCCGCCGCGAAGTCGATCCGCGGCAGCCGTTCCGACGCGATGGCCTGCCGCTCGGCCCGGGCCCGTTCTCCCGTCGCCGTTTCCGAGGCGAGGTCGGCCCTCCGCTCCAGTGCGACCGCCAGGGCCGCCGCGGTGTCGGTCGGCGCCGACGATGCGCCCAGGTCGCCCGTCAGGGTGTCGGCGAGCTCGTACGTCGTAGCCGGGTCTGCGCCCAACGCGAGTGCGAGGTCGATGTCCGCTTTCTGACGCTGGTTGCGGGCCACGAGCAGCGCGCCCTGCGCCGCGACCAGCTGGGTCCGGGCCCTCGTCACGTCCAGCGGCGCACTCACACCAGCCTGGAGCTGCGCCTCGGCGAGGGAGAGCAGCTGCGCCGCGATCTCCGCGTCGGCCTGCCGAGCGGCCAGCAGCGACGCCGCCCGCACCGCCCGCAAGTACGCGAGGGCCGAGGCACGCGCCGCCTCCTCGACTGCGGCGGTATGGTCCGCCCTGCTGCCGACCGTCTGGAAGCCCTCCGCCCGCAGGTGCTGCCAGCTCGAGAAGTCGAACACCGTCTGCATGAGGCGCACGCGGGCGTCCAGGTTGTTGAACGGGCCGATGAAGGAGGGGAACGCCGCCGTCGCCAGCCCGAAGCTGGCCAGGGTCTCCGACCGGTTGTACCAGGCCCCCGCTACCGACACGTCGGGCAGCAGGCGCGAGCGCGCCTCGCCGACGCGAGCCCGTGCCTCGTCCACGCGGTATGCGGCCGTCTGCACGCCGGGCGCATGCTCCGTCGCCACCTGCACGGCTCCCACAAGGGAGAGACGCTGCGGAAGTCCCGCCTGCGCCACGCCGCGCGTGGGCGCGAGCAGGGCCGCCGCCGTGGCGACGAGCGCCGCGAGCCTACGCATGGCGAGCCTCCGTACTGCCGGCCGGCGGCGCGGCCACGCCGCGCAGAAAGATGTCGATCGAAGTTGCGAGGTATTGCTCAACGGGGAACGCTTCCTTTTCGCAGGCGAGGAACGAGTGATTCCAGATCGCGGCCATCAGCACCGGTGCAAGGATCATGCGCACAGCGAGGTCGACATCGACGGTCCGGAAGACTCCCCGTTCCATCCCGCGGCGCAGCACCTCCGCGAAGATCTGCCGGCCGCGCCTCACCACCTCGTCGTACCAGAACTGCGCCAGCTCCGGGAAGTTCGTGGCTTCCGATATCACCAGCTTGGGAAGGCCGCCGAGACCCGAAGGCCCCATCGCCTCCCACCAGGCGGTCACCAACTGCCGGAGCAGCAGCTCCGGGTCGGCCGAGCGATCCCCGGCCAGCTGCTCCGCCGTCGCGAGGAGGGGAACGACGTTCTCCCGGACGACCGCCTTGAAGAGCGCTTCCTTGCTCTCGAAGTAGATGTACAGGGTGCCTTTGGTGACCCCAGCCCGCTTGGCGACATCCTCCAGCTTAGTCGCCGCGTAGCCGTGCTCGACAAACGTCTCCAAGGCCGCGGCCAGGATCTCGCTCGGTCGCGCGTCCTTGCGGCGTTGCCAGCGCGGGCCGGAGGATTCGGTGACGGTGTCGTGCAGTCCCATAGGTCGCTCGAAGTTCATTAGTAACTGACTGGTTGGTAATTTGAATGGCGATGCATCGTATGTCAATTGGACCTCGTGCCGTTGTGTCGACGATTTCTTGCAGCCAGTTGCACTAAGATGTTGTACATACGCTATCGGGTCAGTATCAAGACACTATGACAATCGGCCTCTGGGAGCGCTCCCGCGTGCGCCTGGTTATCTTCCGGGCCGTTTCCACGCAGTCACGTGACGGTCGCATTTCTTCGGAGGGTCTCGAGGATGAAGCGCGCGCTGTTCGCCGCCGCTGCGGTGGTGCTTGCGGGGTGCGGTTACAACCGCATCCAGACGCTGGACGAGCAGGCCAACGCCTACAAGAGCCAGATCGAGGTGCAGCTGCAGCGCCGGGCCGATCTGGTGCCCAACCTGGTCGAGACCGTGCGCGGATACGCGCAGCAGGAGCAGACCATCTTCACGGCCGTCGCCGATGCGCGCGCCCGTCTCGGCGGAGCGGTGCAGACCGGCAACCTGCAGCAGATGTCCGAGGCGAATCAGGGACTGACGGGCGCGTTGGGCCGCCTGCTGGCGATTTCGGAGAATTACCCGCAGCTCAAGTCGAATGAGAATTTCCGGGCGCTGCAGGACCAGCTCGAGGGGACGGAGAACCGGATCTCGACGGCGCGCCAGGACTACAACGGCGCGGTGCAGGCGTACAACAGCTATATCCGGCGGTTCCCGCAGGTGCTCACGGCGCGGCTGATCGGGAAGGGCGCGCGGGAGTATTTCGAGGTCACGACCGCGCAGGCCCGCGAGGTGCCCAAGGTGGACTTCACGCAGCCGCAGAAGAAGGGGCAGTAGGCAGCGGGGAGCTCGAAGTAGAGTTGCGAGACGCCGAGTGGCGAGTGGGTACGAGGATTGAGTCTGGAGAGTGAGAAAAGGCCCCGCCGCGGCATCGTGGTGGGGCCTTTGACTCTCGTCTCGGTCAACTCACATCTCTCAACCGCTCGCCACTCGGCGTCTGGCGACTGTCCTCGCCGCCGCTCGCTCTCCTCTGTCAGTCTGTTATCGCGTCGGGCAGGATATACCTCAATGGATCCACCGGCCTCCCGTTGACCAGCACCTCGTAGTGCAGGTGCGGGCCGGTGGAGAGCCCGGTACTGCCGACCCAGCCGAGCCGGTCGCCGCGTTTCACGGCCTGGCCGACGCTGACCGCGGTGCGCGACATGTGGGCGTACTTGGTCTCCAGCCCGTAGCCGTGGTCCATCACGACCATCAGGCCGTAACCGTTCTCCCATCCGACCTTGACCACCCTGCCGGCCGCCGGCGCAATGATCTGCGTTCCGTACGCGGCGGTGATGTCGATGCCTTCATGGGGGCGGTTCTCGTGCAGGATCGGATGGTAGCGGATCAATGAGAATTTGCTCGACAGGAAGCCGGTCGTCGGCATGATCGAGGGCGTGGCGGCGAGTTGCTGGGTATGCGCCGACAGGCTCTCGGATGCCTCCTTGAACGACATAGCGAGCACGTTGGCGCGCCGGAGCAGCGCGTCGAGGTCGATGTGCACGCCGAGCGCCTCGCGCCCTACCACGCCGCCGTCGTTGAGCAGGCGCTCCCGCTCCGGCCAGGCGCCGCTCGGCCCGCCGATGCCGGCGCGCCGGACGTCGGCGCTCAGCGGATCGAGGCCGGCCACGAGCCGCACCTCGTCGTCGCGCCGGGAGATGAGGGCGAGCGTGTCCGACAGCGCACCGACGCGCTGCCCGAGGGTGGCGACCTCGCTCGACAGCGCCTGGTTGGTCTTCTCGAGCCGCTGGCTGCGGGACAGATCGACGGTGTGCGACACGACGCCGTAGCTGGCGGCCAGCATCGACGCAAGCGCCACGGTCACGACCCCAGCGGCCAGCTTCAGCACGGTCACCGAAACCGACAGTGATTTCGTGCTGCCCGAGCCGTGTGGTACGAGTAGGACCGTCCAGCGGCGACTTGGCATCCGGACCCCGCGTACAGGAGACAACAGAAACACCCGGCGCGGAGCTCGCGCCGGTCGAGGGGGGTATAGCGAGACGGCCCAATGTTACCGCCCGGTGCGAGCCGCGTCAAGACGAAAGATCACCGGCTGGAAGCCATTGCGCCACAATGCCTTACACTATGGCGCGGCCTTGTCTGCCTTGGGGAAGAGTGGGGGAATCTTGTGCGTGAGGGCCGCTTCGAGCCGCGGAGCAGAGGCCAGCTTCCATGCTGCGGCGGCTGCGGGATGGCCGTCCAGGCCGAGGGCGCTCCATAGCGTCCCGGCCGCATGGGGGATAAACGGCCCGGCGAGCGCAGCGAGCCGGGCGAGGCAGCGGGCCAGCGCCGCCAGCGTGGCGTCGAGGGCCGCGGCGTCACCGGCCTTGGCCAGCGCCCACGGTGCCTGCCGCTCCACGAACGCGTTGGCCTCGCTCACCAGCTCCCAGGCCGCGGCGGCACCGCGATGCAGGAGGAGCGCATCCATCGCTCCCCGGTAGCGGTCCATGGCCGCCTCGCCCGCGCGGTCGAGGGGCGTCGTCTCCCCCGAGGCGGGCACTGCTCCGCCGCGGTAGCGGTCGAGCATCGCCAGCACGCGGGATGCGAGGTTGCCGAAGGCGTCGGCGAGTTCCGCCACGTACCGTTCGTCGAACCGCTCCATGGAGAAGTCGCCGTCGCCGTCGAACGGGATCTCGCGGAGCAGAAAGTAGCGGAAGGCATCGGGGCCGTAGCGGCCCACGGCCGTGCCCAGGTCGAGGCGCACGCCGGCCGACTTGCTGAACCGCTCGCCGCCCAGGGAGATGAACCCGTGAGCCCACACCCGTTCCGGGAGCGGGAGCCCGGCGGCCTCCAGCATGGCGGGCCACACCACGCAGTGGAGCCGCGTGATGTCCTTGCCGATGATGTGCAGTTGGGCCGGCCAGCGAGCTTCAAAGCCGGCGTTGGGGTAGCCGGTCGCCGTCAGGTAGTTGGGCAGCGCGTCGAACCACACCCAGGTCCCCTGATGCTCCCCGTCGCTCGTCGGGTGCGGGAAGGGGATGGCCCACGCCAGGCGGGCGCGGCTGATGGGGATGTCCTCGAGACCCTGCTTGAGCAGGCCGAGGATCTCGTTGCGCCGGCTGTCGGGCTGGAGAAAGTCCCTCCGCTCCTGGAACAGCCGCTCGAGAAAGGGCGCGTAGCGGGAAAGGCGGAAGAACCAGTTCCGCTCCGCGGTCCAGGTGAGGGTGCGCGTCTGATGCAGTACGCACTTGCCGTCCACGATCTCGTCGTCACGCTTGAAGGTCTCGCAGCCGACGCAGTACCACCCCTCGTACGCCCGCTCGTAGCAATCATCGGGGCGTCGCGCGAAGATCCGTTCGATCAGCGCCCGGACGCCGGCCTCATGGCCCGGGTCGGTGGTGCGGATGAACTGGTCGTAGGAGATGCCGAGCCGGCTCCACATGGCGCGGAAGGAGTCCGCGAGCCCGTCGACCAGCTGTTGTGGCGGTATGCCGCGTTCCTGGGCGGCCTGCGCGACCTTCTGCCCGTGCTCGTCCATGCCGATGAGGAAATGCACGTCGTCGCCCCTGAGCCGGCGGTACCGGGCGACGGCATCGGCGCCGATCTTCTCCAGGGCGTGCCCGAAATGCGGCTCGCCGTTGGCGTAGTCGATCGCGGTGGTGAGATAGAAACGGCTCACGGGCGGCGGCGGCGGCGCCGCCGTCCGCCGCGCCGGCCGCGGCGGCGCTCCGGGCCGGCGGCCGCTGGCTCGGGCGTGGCGGTCGCGGTCGGAGCCGACGGAGCGGGCGGAGCGGGCGGCGTCGGCGGGGTCGGCGCGGGCGCTTGCTCCCCCGGTCCCCCGGTTCCCTCGACCTCGCGCTTGAGATCGGCCAGCGGCAGGATGCGCGAAGTGCCGTCCTCGGCCCGGAGCGTCACCCGCTCGCGGAAGATGTCGAGGCTGGCGACCTTCTCGTTGCCGCGCGAGGTGGCGAGGACCTTTCCCTCCTTCGGGAACCGCTTGCGCGACTGCACGTAGAAATCGTGCTCATAGCGCAGGCAGCAGAGCAGCCGGCCGCACGGACCCGAGATCTGGGTCGGGTTGAGACTGAGACGCTGGTCCTTGGCGATCTGCAGCCCGATGGGGCGCAGCTCCGGCAGCCAGGTGCAGCAGAGCTGGCGGCCGCACCGGCCAATGCCGTCGAGTCGCTTGGCTTCGTCGCGCACGCCAATCTGCCGCAGCTCGATCCTGGTGCGGAACAGCGAAGCGAGGTCGCGCACCAGGTTGCGGAAATCCACCCGCCGCTCGGCGGTGAAGTACACCGTGAGCTTGTTGCGATCCCACTGCCACTCCGTGTCGCTGACCTTCATCTCGAGGCCGTGCGTTGTCACCCGCTCACGCACCTTGCGGCGCACGTCGTCCTCACTGTGGCGCAACTCCTCGGCGGCGCGGATGTCCGGCTGGGTTGCACGCCGCACGACCCGGCGCTCCGGCTCCGTGGCAGCGGCGGTGCGGTCCGGCGGCGCGTCCTGTACCCGGTCGGCCGCACCGTGCCCTTCCGGGCGCTCGCCGCCTTCGCTCGACGCCTGGGCGCGCAGGGCGCAGCGCTCGCACTTCGTCGACGCCACCGCGCCGGTGGTCGAGACGCGGCCCAGATCGAGCCCGCGGTCGGTCTCGACAATCACGGCCTCGTCGGCTCCGAGAGGCTCCGGCTCGTGCCAGCGGTAGAAGGCCTTGCGGTTGCCCTTGAAGCGGATCTCGACCAGCTGTGCGCCCACGCCTATGCTTCCTCGAACTTCCCCATCCTGAGGTACTTCTCGGCGCGGCGCGCGACCAGGTCGTCGGTGGGCATGCCGGCGAGCTCGGCCAGCTGCCGCTCGAGGGCCACGCCGAGCGCTTCGACGGCCGCGCCGGGGTCGGCATGCGCGCCGCCGGGCGGTTCGGGGACGATCTCGTCCACCAGTCCCATCGCCAGCAGGTCGGGGGCGGTGAGCTTCAGCGCCTCCGCTGCACGCTCCTTCAACGACGAGTCTCGCCACAGGATGGCGGCACATCCCTCGGGGGAGATCACCGAGTAGATCGCGTTCTCGAGGATCAGCACCCGGTCGCCGACGGCCAGCGCCAGCGCGCCCCCCGACCCGCCTTCACCCACGATGGCCACGACGACCGGGGTCCGGAGCGCGGCCATCTCCTCGATGTTGCGGGCAATGGCCTCGGCCTGCCCGCGTTCCTCCGCCCCCAGCCCGGGGTGCGCGCCCGGCGTGTCGATCAGCGTCACGATCGGGAGCCGGAACCGCTCCGCAAGATGCATCAGGCGCAGCGCCTTCCGGTATCCCTCGGGGTGCGGCATCCCGAAGTTCCGCTTCAAATTCTCCTTGATGTCACGGCCCTTCTGCTGGCCGATGACGACCACGCTGCGGCCGTGGAGCCGGCCGAGCCCGCCCACGATCGCGGGATCGTCGCGATACAGCCGGTCGCCATGGAGCTCGACGAAGTCGGCGAACAGGCCGTTGATGTAGTCCAGGGCGTAGGGGCGCCGCGGATGGCGGGCAACCTGAACGCGCTGGTACGGCGTGAGGTTGCGGTAGATCTCCGTCCGCAACTCGGCGAGCTTGGCCTCGAGCGGGGCGATCTCGCGCGCGACGTCGAGCGAGCGCTGACTGGCCAGGCGCTTCAAGTCCTCGATCTGGCGCTCCAGCTCGGCGATCGGCTTCTCGAACTCCAGGGCGAGTGCTGTCGCCATCCCGTTACCCTGCCTTCACGAGTGTGACCGCGTCGCTACCCAGGGCGTCCCGCAGTGCGCCAAGCAGGGCCGGCTCGAGCGCAACGGTAAAGCTACGCGAACGGAGCCGGACCACGTCGCGCCCGGCGCCGTCCTCACTCCACTCCACGTACACGGGAGCGGGGCCAGGATGCGCGGCGCACAGCGCCGCCACCGTGCGGGCCGCCTCGCCGTCCCGGCCGGCGCGCGGGGCCCAACGCAGCGCCACGGCAATCCGCCCGGATGCCTTCAGGTCGGCGAGGGGCAGCGCGTCTTCTACGATGAACGGCGCGTCCTCCTCGCCGCGGTCGCGCGCCGAGTAGCCGCCGACCAGCAGGTACGCGCCGTCCGGCGCGATGACCTTGGCGAGCTTCCCCCACGCTTCCGGAAACACCAGGCACTCGGCCGTGCCGTGGAAGTCCTCGGCCACGAGCTTCGCCCACTCCGCTCCCGTGCGCCGCGCAATCTGCCGCTTCACCGCCGTGACCACCGCCGCGACCGCGAGCTTCTCGCTCGACCACCGGCCGAGGTCAGCCGTGGTGTGCGTGCCGAACAGCGTTGCCTCGTCGGCGTAGCGGTTCAGGGGGTGGCCCGAAACGAAGAATCCCACCAGTTCCTTCTCGCGCGCAAGGCGCTCCGTCTCGGTCCACTCCGGAACGGCGGGGAGCCGGGGCCGCGCGACGGCGGGTGCGCCCGCCGGATCGTGGCCCGGGCGGGGCGCCGGGGCGCCGAACAGCGTACCCTGGCCGGAGGCGGTTTCGGCCTGCTTGAGGCTCGCCTCGGCGAGCACGGTGTCGACCGCGGCGAACAACTGGGCCCGGTGTCCCCCGAGGGCGTCGGTCGCGCCGGAAGCGACCAGGGCCTCCAGCACGCGCTTGTTGCATACGCGGTGGTCCACCCGCGTCGCGAGGTCCGCCAGCGACGTGAACGGGCCGCCGGCCGTGCGCGCCGCGATCACCGCGTCGATGGCGCCTCGGCCCACGTTCTTGATGGCGCCGAGCCCGAAGCGGATACGCTCGTCGCCGATCACAGTGAAATGCCAGCCCGACTCGTTCACGTCGGGCGGCAGGACCTCGATGCCCAGCGCGCGGCACTCCGCGATGTAGGGCACGACCTTGTCGGTGTCGCCGATGGCCGAAGAGAGCAGCGCCGCCATGAACTCGGCGGGGTAGTGCGTCTTGAGCCACGCGGTCTGGTAGGAGACGATCGAGTAGGCGACCGCGTGCGACTTGTTGAACCCGTAGCGGCCGAAGGTCTTGATCTGCGCGGCGATCTCCGCGATGACCTTCTTCTTGTGGCCGCGCTCGACGCAGCGTGCGACGAACCGGCCCAGCTCCTCGTCGATCAGCTCCTGCTTCTTCTTGCCCACCGCTTTGCGGAGCACGTCGGCTTCGGCGAGCGAGAAGCCCGCCAGCACATTCGCGATCCGCATCAACTGTTCCTGGTAGACGATGACGCCGTAGGTCGGCTCGAGGGTCTCCTTGAGCTCCGGCAGCAGGTAGCGGACCGGCTCCTCGCCCCGCTTGCGGCGGATGTAGACGTTGTGCATGCCGCTGTCGAGCGGGCCCGGGCGCATCAGCGCGTTGGTGGCCACGAGGTCGTCGAACCGGTCACAGCGCATCCGCTGCAGGAGGTCGGTGGCCAGGCTCGACTCGAACTGGAATACGCCCGATGTGCGGCCGGCGCGCAGCAGCGCATACACCGCCGGGTCCTCGAGGTCGAGCCCGTCGAGATCCACTTCGATGCTGCGCCGCTCGCGGATGGTGCGCACCGCGCGGTGGAGGATGGTGAGCGTCGTCAGTCCGAGGAAGTCCATCTTCAGCATGCCGACCTGCTCGAGGCCGACCATGTCGTACTGCGTGATGATGGCGTCCTCGCCGCCCGTCGCCCCGGCGCCGGTCCCCTTGCCGGGCATCGTGCACACCGGCACGTAGTCGGTCAGCGGTCCCGGCGCGATCACGATCCCGGCCGCGTGCACCGAGATGTGCCGCGACAGCCCCTCGATGGCGCTGCCGAACTCCACGAGGCGCTGGAGGGTGGGATTGTGCGCCACCATCTCCTTCAACTCCGGCACCTTCTCGGCCGCCTCGCGCAGCGTGAGCGAATACGCCGGGCCGCTGGGGATGAGCTTGGTCAGGCGGTCGGCGTCGCCGGGCGGGAGTCCCAAGACCCGCGCCACGTCCCGCACCGCCGCGCGGGCCTTCATCGTGCCGAAGGTCACGATCTGGCCCACCGACGCGCGGCCGTAGCGCTCGCGCACGTACTCGATCACCTCGCCGCGGCGCTCCTCGCAGAGGTCCACGTCGATGTCGGGCGGCGAGATGCGCTCGGGGTTGAGGAAGCGCTCGAACAGCAGGTCGAACTTGAGCGGATCGACGTTGGTGATCCCGAGGGCGTACGAGACCAGCGAGCCGGCCGCGGAGCCGCGCCCCGGCCCCACCGGGATGCCGTGCTCGCGCGCCCAGCGAATGAAGTCGGCGACGATCAGGAAGTAGCCGGCGTAACCCACCTTGGTGATGACGCCCAGCTCGTAGTCGAGCCGCTCGCGCACCTGGGGGGGCAGCGGGTCGCCGTAGCGCCGGCGCGTCCCCTCCTCGGCCAGCGCGACCACCAGGTCGTTGTCGCTCGCGTACTCGGCCGGGCGCGGGTACTCGGGAAGGAAGAAGCGCTTCTCGAAGTCGAACTCGCACGTCTCGGCGATGCGCTGGGTGTTGGTGAAGAGATCGTCGCGCGCGGGGAAGGCGCGGCGCATCTCCTCCTCGCACTTGACGTAGCTCTCGGTGCCTTGGAAACGGAACCGCTTCGGATCGTTCAGGTCCTTGCCGGAGCGGATGGCGAGCAGGACGTCGTGAGCGGCGGCGTCCTCGCGCGTGAGGTAGTGGGCGTCGTTGGTCGCGACCACGCCCAGGCCCAGCTCCTCGGCGAGCCGGAACACGCCGTCCCGGACCAGCGGCTCCTCGTCGAGCCCGTGGTTCTGCACCTCGAGCCAGTAGCCGCCCTCGCCGAAGGTGCGGGCGTGCCACTCGGCCGCCTCCCTGGCGCGGTCGTACGACCCCTGCCGGAGCCACAGGGCGACTTCGCCCGACATGCACGCCGACAGGCAAGTGAGCCCCTCGGCGTACCGCTGGAGCGTCTCGCGGTCCACCCGCGGGCGCCGGTAATAGCCCTCCACGAAGCCGATGGACGAGAGCCGGATCAGGTTCCGGTACCCGGTGCGGTCGCGGGCCAGCAGCACCAAGTGCGCGTAGGCGCCGGGCGCGTCGGGCGGCTTCTCGCGGGCCTGCCGCGGCCCGAACGCGACGTAGGCCTCCATCCCGATGATCGGGCGCACGCCCGCGGCCCGGGCCTCCTGATGGAACTGCCAGGCCCCGAACATGTTGCCGTGGTCGGTGATGGCGACGCTGTCCATCCCCAGCGCCTTGACGCGGGCGATGAGATCGCTGATGCGGTTGGCGCCGTCGAGAAGCGAGTACTCGGAGTGCGTGTGGAGGTGCGCGAAGGCCATCGGTTTGGGCAAGCTAGCCCCGCGTTCAGAGGCTGTCAAAGACGGTGACGACCGTCCTTGACACCGGGTCGCCCGGCCACGACCGTACGCGGGGTCTAGGGAAGGAGCGCAGTGGAGAAACCCGGCCTGGTGCAGTGTTTCCCGCTCGGCGCGGCGGCTCGCGGCGTGGTCGCTCGGCGCGGCGGCTCGCGGCGTGGTCGCTCGGCGCCGCAGCCTGGCGCCGTGCTGACCGTGCGCGCGGGGGCACGCGGCGCCCTGGCGGGCGTGCTCGCGGTGGCGCTGCTCGGGCCGGCGCTGCGCGCGCAGCAGCCGCCGGTCGGGCCCACCGTTCGCGCGCTCCGCGCGCTCTCCCCGGCCGACCGGGCGCAGCTCGCCACCGATACGGTCGCGGCCCGCATGCTGGCGGTGACTCGCGACGCGGACGGGGTCGCCGTGGCGAATGTCGTCGTGCGCCTGCGCACCACCGACGCCACACCGCTGGCGCGCCTCGGGGCGCGACTGGGAACCCAGGTCGGCACCCTGGTCAACGCGCGCGTCCCGCTGGCGGCCCTCGGCCCGCTGCTCGCGGACGGGGCCGTCGCCGCGGTGTACGGGGCGCGGCGCTGGGCGCCGTTCAACGACCTGGGCACCGCCGACATCGGCGTCGCGTCGCTGCGCAGCACCACGGGGCCGCACGCCTTCACCGGGTCCGTCGGACGCGGCGTGATCGTCGGCCTGGTGGACACCGGGGTGGACTTCACGCATTCCGATTTCCTGGCGGACGCGCAGGGGCACTCCCGGATCCTGTTCCTGTGGGATCAAACCCTGGCGGGCGCGGGACCGGGGCTGGTGGGTGGGACGACCTTCAGCTACGGCGTGGAGTGCGCGCAGGCGAGCCTGACGCTTTCGGGGTGCGCGGAGCGCGACAGCGTGGGGCACGGCACGCACGTCCTCGGCACGGCGGCGGGTGACGGCAGCGCGACGGGCGGCGGCCTTCCGGCGGGCCAGTTCGCAGGGGTGGCGCCGGGCGCGGATCTGATCGTCGTCAAGACGTCGTTCCTCACCTCTGCCGTCGTGGACGGCGTCAACTACATCTTCAGCCGGGCGGCGCAGCTCGGCCGAGCGGCGGTGGTGAACCTGAGCCTCGGGGCGCAGTGGGGCCCCCACGACGGCACGCTGCCCGAGGAGGAGGAGCTCGATTCGCTGGTGGGTCCCGGCCGGATCGTGGTGGCCGCGGCGGGCAATGAGGGCGATAACCGGAACACGACGCCCCTGGTGTTTGCCGACGATCTGCACGCGGCCGCGATGCTCGCGGCGGGCGGGCAGGCCGCCATCACGCTGACGGTGCCGTCGTACACTCCAGCACCGGGCATCAACAACGATTTCGTGGTGCTTCAACTGTGGTATGCCGCCGCTGACACGCTGACGGTGACCGTGATCCGGCCCGACGGATCCTCCGTGACCTCGGGCGCGACCGCGTCGCCCCCGGCGATGGTGACCGAGGACGCTCCCCAGGGCCAGATCCACATCGAGAACGGGCCGGACTCCGCCGTGGCGCTCACGGCCGACAACCTCGGCTTCATCGTGGTCGGCGACCTGAACGGCGGTACGGCTCCGCAGGCCGGCACGTGGACCATCCAGTTGAACAGCGTCGCGGCGCACAGCGGGAAGCCGGTGCACCTGTGGGTAGCGGACGCGGCGCTGGGAACGGGGGGCTCCCCGCTCGGCGTCTCGCTGGTGGGCGCGGCGAGCAACGGGTACCTGGTCGCGACGCCGGCCACGGCGACGCGCGTGCTGGCCGTCGGCGCGTACACCACCCGGCTCCAGTGGCGGGACGTCAACGACTCGGCCGAGACGTACACCAATCGCGAGCGGCTCGGCGACCTGACCTGGTTCTCGAGTCCCGGGCCACGGCGCGACGGCGTGCTCAAGCCCGACATCGCCGCCCCCGGACAGGGCGTCGCATCGGCGCTCTCCGCGGCCGCGTCGGTTCCTCAGGGGCGGGTGATGCTCGACGGCCGCCACTGGATCCTCGAGGGCACCTCGATGGCGGCGCCGTTCGTCACCGGGGCGGTGGCGCTGCTGCTGGAGCGCACTCCCACGCTGACTCCCGAAGCGGCGCGCGCCCTCCTGGTCGGCGCAGCGCGGGCGGACAGTTTCGCGCACCATCCGTTCGACGGCGGGCCCTACGCCTCGCCGAATGCCTCGTGGGGTTACGGCAAGCTCTACGTCCCGGCGGCACTGAGCGCGCTGGGCGCCGGCTCCGGCAGCGGGATCAACATCTCGGAGAACCCGGTGCGCGGTTCCTCCGTCATCTTCCACTATCCCGGGGCCGCCACGAGGGTCGCCATCTACACGTTCACCGGCGCCCTCGTCCGGGAATTCACGGCGCCCCCGGCCGGCCGCCTGCAGTGGGACCTGACCGCCGCCGACGGCCGCCCGGTCATCAACGGCGTCTACATCGTGGTCGTGGATCAGGGAGGCCCCATCCTGCGGCACCGGCTGTACGTCGCGCGGAGGTCTGGAGCATGATGCGGCGCCCGGCCGTGCTGCTCGCGCTGGCCGCGACCGCGGGTGGCGGCGTGGTTTCCGTGGCCCGTGCCCAGGCCACCGGCAGCACGGCCGGTGCGGTGCTGGCGCTTCCCGCCACGACCCGCGCTCTCGGCCTGGACGGCGCCTACACGGGCGTGGTCGGTGACGACGGAAGCCTCTTCGTCAATCCCGCCGGACTCGCGTCGATCCGGAAGGTGGCTCTGGGCATGAGCTACCAGAGCTATCTGCTCGACTCCTATCTGGCGAGCGGCGACGTCATCGTGCGGGCGGGCCGGTTCGACCTCGGCTTCGGCGTGAATATGCTGGACTATGGACAGGACACGGTCTACCGTCCCGATCCCGCGTTTGGCGGGGACCGCGGCGTGGCGGATCCTGGTGGCGCGATGGTCGGGGCCTACAGCGCGGAGGCGGTCGGCGCGATCGCCTACCGCTTCGGCATGTTCTCGGTGGGAGCCAGCGCGAAGTACCTGAAAGACCACCTCACGATCCCCGACACGACGCTGTACGACGCGTCCGGCTTCGGGTTCGACGCGGGGGCGGCGCTGGCGGTCTTCGACATCGCCGCCTTCGGTGTCGTGGTGCAGAACATCGGCGGTGACCTCAAGACCAGCACCGGCACGCCGGCGCCGTTGCCCAGGACGGTGCGGGTCGGGTTCTCGCTCAACCTCGTGGACCCGCAGGGCACGCCGCGGTTGATGGTCGTCGGCGACTGGGTGTCGCCGCGCGGCTCGTCCAACTACTGGGTCTTCGGGGTCGAGGGCGGGCTGGTGTCCGACGGCGTCGGCCTGCTCGGGCGGGCCGGTGTCGCGGCCGGGCGCGCCCCGTCGGATCAGCGGTCGCTGGTGTTCGGGGGCAGCCTCGTCTTCCACAACCTGCAGCTGGACTACGGTTATCAGGGCTTCAGCACACTGGGTGGCGGCACGTCGCGGGTCGGCGTGAGGTGGGCGCCATAGGCAGCCGGCGGCGCGTGGTGAAGCGCATCGTGACGGCGCTGCTGGCCCTGGTCGTGGTCGGCGGCGCCGTCGCGTGGTTGGCGAGCCGGGACGTGCGGTACGTCGCGCGTGCGGCGGTCGAGGAGGCGCTCATCCTGGCGCGCCGCCGCGCGATCGGTGCGGTGGTCGCCGACCCCGCGACCGACCCCGCAACGCGCTCCAAGCTCGAGCTGGTGCTTGCGGTACGGGGCTTCGCGGCGGACTCCCTGCGCCTCGCGGCGCGCCGCACCTACACCACGTACTCGCGGGTCGGCAAGGACACGCTGGTCCTGGTCCTGACGGCGTGCCGGTTCGACCGGTTGGCCGAGGTCAGCTGGAACTGGCCGATCGTGGGCCGCGTTCCCTACGAAGGGTTCTTCGAGCGCGCCGAGGCCGTGAGGGAGGCGCGGCGGCTCGAGCGGAGCGGGCTGGATACCTACCTGCGGGTCTCCAACGCCTTCTCGACGCTCGGATGGTTCAACGACCCGCTGCTGTCGACCATCGTGCGCGAGGATTCGGTGGACCTCGCCGCCACGGTGATTCACGAGATCCTGCACAACACCGTGTGGGTGCCCGGCAGCGTGCCGTTCAACGAGTCGTTCGCGGACTTCGTGGGATACCGGGGAGCCGAGGCGTTCTTCCGCTCGCGGAGCGACGCACGGAACGCGCAGCGAGCGGTGGCCCGCTGGGAAGACGAGATCCAGCTCCAGCACTTCTACGACTCGCTGGCGGCGCGGCTGGAGCGGCTGTATGCGCAGGGTCTGGCCGGGCCGGCGCTGCGCGAGCAGCGGCGGCTCCTCTTCGAGGCGGCGCAAGGGGAGCTGGCTGGTCCGGTCGGCCGGACGTTGCAGACGATCGACCCCCGCTGGCTGGTGCGGCTACCCCTCAACAACGCGGTGGTGATCGCACAGCGGTTGTACCGCACCAGGCTCGATGTCTTCGAGGGGCTGCTCGCCGAGTCGGACGGCGATCTGGTCCGCGCCATCGCGGAGGTGCGCCGCCGAGTGGCCGGCGCGAGCGATCCCTGGGCCGCGCTGCGGGCGGCGCCGGGTCGCTAGCCGGCGGCGGCTCGCCGCGCTATCAGGAGGAGTGCTCGGACCCCGCCAGCCGCGTCCGCCAGCGGGCGAGCGGGCTGCGGGCCAGGGCGAGCAACTCGTACTCGACTGCGGTGGCTGGTATCGGCACGGCGAGGGCCCGCGACAGTTGCTGCTGGAGTGCGGTCACGTCGCTCGTCCAGCGCAGGGTGCCGATCACATCCGCGGAGTCCGTGATCCCCGGAACCTGGGCGAGAGCGAAGGCGTAGCCGCTCTTCCAGCGGTCGAGCCTGGCGAGCTGGTGGCTCCACTCCCGGCCACCGCCGTTCCACGCTGCGACGACGAGCGGCCGGTCTGCCGGGTCGAGTGCCGCGATCGGCAGGGCTTGCGCGCCAACTGCGCCGGCCACGGCGGCAGCGAGCGCGTTGTCCTCCGCAGCGATTCCGCTGCAGACGGCGGGCTGCCATCCCATGGCATGCACCAGGCTCGCCAGCGACGTGAGGCACGCGGCGAGCAGCGGAGCGAGATCGGCGGGCGCGGGCGCCGGGGGCTCGTCGGCCCCCCGGTCCAGCAGCACCGCGCCGAGATCGGCGAAGGCCCGTTCCCGCGTGGTGAAGTGCCGCGGCTTCTTCCCGCCGAAGGCGGCCGAGCGGCGGGTCGCCGCGATCTCCCGCTCGGCCTCGCGCCGCGGCACGTCGTGCTCAGCGGACTGCTGCGCACCCTCGAACGCGACCTCGGCGGCGTCGTACTGGCCGGCGGCGCGCAGGATGCGCCCGCGCAGCATCAGAGTGTCGGTGTGCGGTTCGAGCGCGAAGGCACGATCCAGGACCAGCAGCGCCCGGGCGTACTCGCCGGCGCGAAACGCGGCGTAGGCCAATTCGTGCCAGGCGAGGGCCAGGTTGCCGTCCCGCTCGATGGCTTCCTCGAGTGCGGCGATCGCGTCCCTGGTCCGGCCCAGCTCCGCGAGGGCGGCACCCTTGATCGCCCGGGGCATCGCCGTGTCCTTGCCGAAATGGTCCTCGGCGCGCATCGCCAGCTCCAGCGCGTCCTGGAACCGGCCATCGCGGCGCAGCAGCTCGAACAGCTCGAGCCAGCCCGCGCGCAGGTCGGGGTTGGCGGCGATCGCCGCGCGGTAGGCACGCTCCGCCTCGGCCGCCTTCCCCTCGCGGCTGTACCACCGCGCTTTGGCCAGCCCTTTCTCTCCCGGCTGGAAGCGGAACACGGCGAACGACGAGGTGAGGCGCATAGGAACGGAAGGGAGAAGATACAGGCCGCAGGCGGGACAGCCAGTCGCCCGCGCGGGTGGTGGCGCTGGCGCCGGTATGCCGCCGAGCGCTAATTTACGACGCTATGACTACCCCCCTCGCTGCGTTTGCGGAGCGTGAGCGGCTGCGCTTGCTCGCCGATCTCTCGGAATGGCTGAGGATCCCGAGCATCAGCGCCCAGCCCGAGCACGCCGCCGATTGCCGGAAGGCGGCCGCCTGGATCGCCGCCCGCCTCCAGCGGCTCGGGTTCCGCGTGGAGACGATCGAAACGGGTGGGCACCCGATTCTCTGGGGCGTGGGCCCCGAGGTGCCGGGGGCTCCAACGGTGCTGTGCTACGGGCACTACGACGTGCAGCCGCCCGACCCGGTCGGCGAATGGATCTCGCCGCCCTTCGAGCCAACGGTGCGCGACGGCAACCTCTGCGCCCGCGGCACGGCCGACGACAAGGGACAGGTGTTCACGGCGGTCGCCGCGCTCGAGGCGCTCAAGGCGACGCGCGGTTCGCTGCCGGTCAACGTCCACTACCTCATCGAGGGCGAGGAGGAGACCGGGTCGAAGGGGCTCATGGAGTTGCTGACCCGGGAGCCGGAACGCACCCGCGCTGAAGCGGTGCTGGTCACCGACGTCAACATCGTGGCACCGGGGCGGCCCAGCGTGGACGCCGCCCTGCGCGGCTGCATCCACGCCGAGATTCACGTGCGGACGCTCAAGGCGGATCTGCATAGTGGGATCTACGGCGGTGCCGCGCCCAACGCCATCGAGACGCTGTGGCACCTCCTGGAGAAGCTCAAGGGCGACGACGGCCGGATCAGAATCCCCGGCTTCTACGATCGGGTGAAGCGCCCCACGGCCGCGGAACTCAAGGCGTGGCGGTCGCTGCCGGTCAAGGAGAAAGGGTTCAGGGAAGAGGCCGGCGCGAAGGGACTCAACGGGGAGAAGAAGTTCAGTTTCCTGGAGCGCGTGTGGTCCCGGCCGACGTTCGAGGTGCACGGCATCGTGGGTGGTTACACGGGGGCCGGCAGCAAGACGGTCATCCCCGCCGAGGCCACCGCGAAGGTCTCACTGCGTCTCGTGGCGGACCAGCGGGGCAAGGACATCGCGGCCCGGTTCGTGAAGGCTGTGAAGCGGGCGGCGCCGAAGTACGCTGACGTGAAGGTCACGGTCTACTCCGCCGTGGATCCGGCGCAGACCAAGCTGGATTCCCGTGCCTACCGGGTGCTGGACCGGGCATTCCGCGAGGTGTGGGGGAGGGGAATCGCGCCGATCCGGAGCGGCGGCTCCATCCCGATCGTGCCGTTGCTGCAGCAGCGGAGCGAGGCGGTGCTGCTGTGCGGGGTCGGGCTGCCCGACGATCGGCTGCACGCGCCGAACGAGAAGATCACCCTCGATCAGATCTGGAAGGGGATCGTCCTGTTCGGTCGGTTCTTCGAGCTGATGGCAGAGAGCAAGTAAGCAGCAGGCAGTAGGCAGTCGAGTTGCGAAACGCCGAGAGCCGAGTGGTTACGAGTTGGGAGCCGTGAGGGGCCAGTCCGGAAGTCAGTACTGACAACTGGACTGACCCCTCTTCAGTCACGTCTCGTAACCACTCGCAACTGTCCGTCTCGCGACTACCCGGTCCGCTGATGTCCTGACGCTCGCCCTACTTCCGCGGTCCCCGCCTCATCCGGGCCGGATCCGGCCTCCCGTACCTCTCTTCCTGCCACGGATCGCCCCGCATGTGATAGCCGTTGTGCTCCCAGAAGCCAGGCCAGTCGCTGTCCATCAACTCGATCCCACGTACCCACTTTGCCGACTTCCAGAAATACAGGTGTGGCACCACGAGGCGCGCAGGGCCGCCGTGCTCCGGCAGGAGCGGCTCGCCGTCGTGGTGGGTCGCGATCAGGTTCGCGTCGCGCGCCAGGTCCGGGAGCGGGAGGTTGGTCGTGTAGTCCTCGTCCGCAAGCACCAGGGCGTGCGTCGCGCTGCGGCGCACGCCGGCGCGCTCGAGGAGCAGTGTGACGGGGACACCGGAGAAGGTGTTGTCGAAGCGCGACCAGGTAGTGACGCAGTGGATGTCGCACAGCACGTCGCGGCGCGGCAGCGCGCTGAACTCCGCCCAGGAGATCTCGAAGGGACGCTCCACTTCGCCGAACACACGGAACGTCCAGCGCGCCAGGTCGGCGCGGGGCACGCGGCCGTAGTGGAGAACTGGCCATTTCGCGGTCGCGATCTGGCCGGGGGGAAGTCGCTCGCGATCCCTGGTGCGCACGTCGACGCGATCGGCCATCGCGGGAAGATAACTCCGCCGCCAAGTGCTAGATTGGCTCGTGCCTCAACGCGCTCCACTGTCGCCCCCGCTGCTGACCGCCGCCTGCCTGCTGGCGGCCGTTCCGGCGGCCTGGTGCGCCCTCGCAGCCGACTCCGTCGTTTCCGGCCTGGTCGGGGACCTGGTCGGCTTCCCTTGGGCCGGGCTCTCGCTCTCGCCCCACTTCACGCTCCTGGCCGCGCAGGCGAAAGAGGGGAGCCATCCGCCGGCGCTCTGGGCGATCGTGCTGCTCGCCGGCCCGGTCGGCGCAGCGCTGCTCGGTCTGGCGCTGCATCTCGTCCTGGAGCTCGTGTGGGGCGCGGCGTGGCTCCGGGTGCTGGCGCTCGAATGGGCGGCATTCGCCACGCTGCGGCTTCCGGCTCTGCTCGTCGCCGGGGTCGTGCCCGGGGGGCGTGGCCCCGTGGAAGAGCTGTATCAGCGGCTCGGCGAGCCGCAGAGCGGACGCTGGGCCGTGGCGATGCTCGCCCTGCTGGCGCTGGGGGGCGCGGCGGCGCTGGTGGTGCGCCTGGCGGTCGGTGCGGGGAGGGATTGGATGCGGGTCGACGGCCGGCCCTTCCGGCGTCACCTGGTGCGCGCAGTCGCGGGGTATCCGGCGGTGGGATCGTTGGCGGCCTGGAGCGCCATGGTGCTGTGGGCTCGTCCGCCCTGGATGGCCGGCTGGCTGCTGCTGACCTTCGTCGCTCTTCAGGCGCTGACCGCCTGATCCCCATGTAACCTTTTGGGGTCCTGGCGCGTCATATAAGGTGCAGGTCTCTCAAGTCGAGCTCGCGTCTTGCAGCCGCGGGCGCCGACGATCCATCAGTACCGCGAGTGGGGCCCCGACCCTAGCGAGCCGTTGCCCCACTCGCGCCTCTCACTCACGCGGTCGCCGCCGCGCCCAGCGCTTCGACCCCGTCGAAGCCGAAGGTGCGGACGAATGCATCGATCACGGCGTCGCGCACCTCGCCGTCGAGCGCGGTGCCCCCGTGCGCCCGTGCGTCCGTGCGTCCGTGCGTCCGTGCGTCCAGCTCCCTGGCCACGCTGGTCATCACCACATCCGGGATGCCGCACGGCACGATCAGCTCGAAGGGTGAGAGATCAGTCGTCACGTTGAGAGCGAAGCCGTGCCAGGTCACCCACTGCCGCACGTGGATGCCGATGCTCGCGATCTTCCGACCCCCGGTCCACACACCCGTGTAGCTCGCCCGCCGCTCCCCCGCGATACCGAAGCGCGCCAGGGCGAGGATCAGGGCCTCCTCGATCTGCCGGAGGAACCAGTGCAGGTCCTTCCGGTGCGCACTAAGGTCGAAGATCGGATAGCCCACGAGCTGGCCGGGGCCGTGGTAGGTGACGTCGCCCCCACGCTCGATCTCATAGACCTCGATGCCGCGGCGCGTCAGCAGCTCGGGAGCGAGCGGAAGGCTGGATGCCCGGGTGCCTCGGCCGAGCGTGACGACGGGCGGGTGCTCGAGCAGCAGCAGCGTGTCGCAGCCCAGTCGGCCGGCGATCCGATCCTCGGCGAGAGCGCGCTGCCGGGTCAGGGCCTCGGCATAGGGCACGACGCCGAGCCGGGCGACGGCGAGGCGGCCGGCGCTCACGGGGTCAGGCCGGGCCGCCGAGGATGACGCGCCGCGCGACGACGATGGCGACGATGCACAGCGCGGCCACCGCCGCGAGGCCGGTGCGGCCGGCCAGTTGGTGCGCCGGCAGGGTGGCGCCGGCGACCAGGGCGGTGCCCATCACGGCCATCATCGCCAGCGCCGCGCGGCGGAAGGCGTTGCCCACGGGCTTCGAGACTGCCCAGGCGACGAGGGCGCCGGCCAGCGCCCCACCGGAGCCGGCCAGCGACGGCCCGATCGCTGGCATGACAGGGGAGGAGGTCGCCGCAGGGGTAGCCAGCGCGTATCCGCTCATCACGAAGAGCACCAGCGATACCACCGCGCCGCCGGCGGCCGAGCCTATCACGATGCTGGCCAGCGCGCCCCGGAGCGGCGACACGGGCTTCAGATGTGGATGACCCGGCCCATCGAGTCGAGGGCGGCCTCGGCGATGGCCTCGGACAGCGTCGGGTGCGCGTGAATGGCCAGCTCGATCTCCTCGACCGTGTACTCGTTGGCGCGCGCCACCGCCAGCTCGTGGATCAACTCGGTGGCGTGGGCGCCCGCGATGTGGGCCCCGAGGATCTCGCCGTATTGCTTGCCGCGGATGATTTTGACCAGCCCATCGGTTTCGCCCGCCGTGCGGGCCCGGCCGTTGGCGCTGAAGGGGAAGCGGCCGACCACGTACTCCAGCTTCCGCTCCTTGCACTGTTCCTCGGTGAGGCCGACGCTGGCGACTTCGGGGTGACAGTAGGTCGCACCCGGTACGCCGGTGTAGTCGATGGGGTGCGGCTTCAGGCCCGCGATGGCCTCCGCCGCGACCATGCCCTCGCGGCTCCCCTTATGCGCGAGCAGCGGCGGGCCGGCCACATCACCGATGGCGTAAATGCCCGGCGCCGTGGTCTGCATCGCGCCGTCCACCTTGATGAATCCCCGGTCGGTGAGCTTCACGCCGGCGGCCTCGAGCCCCAGGCCTTCCGTGATGGGCGCCCGGCCGGTGGCGAGCAGCACTTTCTCGACCGTCACGGCTTGCGGCTTCCCGCCCGCGGCGAAGGTGATCGTGACGCCGTCCTTGCCCTTCTCCACCCGCTGGATCTGGGCCCCCGCGAACACTGCGATGCCGCGCTTCTTGAATGCCTTGGCGACGACGTCGGACATCTCCGCGTCCTCGACCGGGAGGATGCGCGGCAGCACCTCGAGGAGGGTGACCTGGCTCCCGAATGCGTTGAACACGTCGGCGAACTCACAACCGACGGCGCCGGCGCCCACGATGGCCAGCGTCTTCGGCGCGGCCTCGAGGAACAGAGCCTCGTCACTCGAGAGCATCGTCGTCTTGTCGATCGTGAGGCCGATCTGTGGCAGGTCCTTGGGCCGCGATCCGGTGGCGATCACCACCGCGCGCTTCGCCGTCAGCTCCACGCTGCCGCCGTCCGGCGTCGTCACCACGACCTTCCGGCCCGGGAGCAGCTTCCCGGTGCCGCGCACCAGCTCGATCTGGTGCTTCTTGAACAGGAACTCGACGCCCTTGGAATTCTGCTCGGCGACCCGCCTCGACCGTTTCATCGCCACGCCGTAGTCGGTCGAGATCTCGCCGGTCGTGATGCCGAGGTCCTTGGCATGGCGGAGCAGGTTCGCGACCTCCGCGGCGTGGAGCAGCGCCTTGGTCGGGATGCAGCCGATGTTGACGCAGACGCCCCCCGGCTTGTCCCGCTCGACCACGCCCACGGTGAGGCCCAGCTGGGCGGCGCGGATGGCCGACACGTAGCCGCCGGGGCCCGCGCCGAGGCAGAGGACGTCGAAAGTCGTAGCCACGAGAACTCCTAGAGCAGCATCGCGAGGGGGTTTTCCAGCATCAGCTTCACGGTCTGGAGGAACTTCGCGCCGGTGGCGCCGTCCACTACGCGGTGGTCGCACGACATCGTCACCCGCATGGTGCGCCGCACCACGACGGCGCCGTCGGCCGCCACCGGGCGCTCGGCGATCCGGCCGACCGCCAGGATCCCCGCCTCGGGCGGGTTGATGACCGCGGTGAACTCGTCGATGTCGAACATCCCGAGATTGGAGATGCTGAACGTCGCGCCGCTGTACTCCTCGGGAGTGAGCCGGCGCGCGCGCGCCCGCTCCGCCAGGGCCTTCGCCTCCGCCGCGATCTCCAGCAGCCCCTTGCGATCGGCGTGCCGGATGACCGGCGTGATCAGCCCGTCCTCGACGGCGACTGCCATCCCGATGTGAACGTCGCCGTGGTAGCGGATCCGGTCGTTGAGGAACGAAGCGTTCACCGCCGCGTGCTGACGCAGCGCCAGCGCCACCGCCTTCACGATCAGGTCGTTGAACGAAACGCGGTACGCGTCGCCGAGGCCCGTCAGGTGTTGCCGGGCCTCCCACGCGCGCTCCATGTCGATCTCGCTCGTCAGGAAGAAGTGCGGCACGGGACCGAGCGACTCGCTGAGGCGCCGGGCAATCGTCTTGCGCATGGTGGTGAGCGGAACGTCCTGGAAGCCGGCAGGCAGCTGGGGCACAGGGGCAGCAGGGGCACGGGTAAGCGGTGCCGCCGCGGTCATCTCTGTGCCCCTGTGCGTCTGTGCCCCCGTGCCCGCCGCGACCGTGCCCACGGCCTCCACGTCGCGCTTCGTGACGCGGCCCGCCGGACCCGTGCCGGGTACGAGGCGCAGGTCCAGCCCCCGCTCCTCAGCCAGGCGTCGGGCGAGGGGCGAGGAGCGGACCCTGAGGGGCTGGGGGCTAGGGGCTGGGGGTTGGGGGACAACTGCCGCCGGCTGTACCGTAGCAGCCGCAGCGTCGACGGAGCGGGTCGGGGCACCGGCAGGCGAGCTCGCCGATCCCTCTCCCCTAGCCCCTAGCCCCGGCTGCGCGGGCGCTGGGGCGGCCAGCTTTGAGATGTCCTCCTCGGCGCTCCCGACGATCGCCACCAGCGCCCCCACCGGCACCGTGGCGCCTTCGGCGAGGACGATCTTGCGGAGCACCCCGTCCTCGCGCGCCACCAACTCCATCACCGCCTTGTCGGTCTCGACTTCGGCGAGCGTCTCGCCCGACTTCACCGCCTCGCCCTCGCGCTTCTTCCACGCGACGAGACGTCCCTCTTCCATCGTGGGCGACAGCGCCTCCATGACGATCTTGGTGGCCACCGCGCTAGCCGAGGTACAGAACTTTCCGGGCGGCCGCGACCACCTTGGCCGCGTCCGGCTTGGCGAGCTTCTCGAGCTGGCGGTTGTACGGCATCGGCACGTCCGCGCCCGTGACCCGCAGCACCGGCGCATCGAGGTCGTCGAACGCCTCGCGCTGAATCCCGTCCACGACCTCGGAGCCGATGCCGGCGAACGGCCACCCCTCCTCGACCACGACGCAGCGGTTGGTCTTCCGCACCGATACGAGGATCGTGGGCAGATCGAGCGGGCGCAGCGTGCGGGGATCCACCACCTCGGCGCTGATCCCGTCCTTCGCCAGATCGTCGGCGGCCTTGAGCGCCACCCCGACCATCTTGGAATGGGCCACCAGCGTCACGTCGCTGCCGGCGCGCTTGACGTCCGCCACTCCCAGCGGGACCAGGTGCTCGCCCTCGGGCACCTCGCCCTTCTGGTTGTAAAGCATCTCGCCTTCGATGAAGACCACCGGGTTATTGTCGCGGATCGCGCTCTTCAGCAGGCCCTTGGCGTCGGCCGGCGTCGCCGGCGTGACCACTTTGAGCCCCGGGACGTGGGCGTACCACGACTCGAACGACTGCGAGTGCTGGGCACCGAGCTGGAGCGCGGCGCCGCCCGGGCCGCGGAACACGATCGGGATCGGCACCTGGCCGCCCGACATGTAGAGCATCTTCGCCGCCGAGTTCACGATCTGGTCGATCGCGAGCAACGCGAAGTTCCAGGTCATGAACTCGATCACGGGCCGGAGGCCCGCCATCGCCGCGCCGACACCCACGCCGGCGAACCCCAACTCGGTGATCGGCGTGTCCACCACGCGCATCGGCCCGAACTCCTCGAGCAGGCCCCGGCTCACCTTGTACGCGCCCTGGTAGACGCCGACTTCCTCGCCCATCAGGAAGACGTTCTGGTCCCGGGCCATCTCCTCCTTGAGGGCCTGGTTCAGCGCGTCGCGGTAGGTGAGGACCGGCATCAGCTGCTCCCGTCCCGGTACACGTCGCTGGAGAGCGCCTCGGGGGCCGGGTCCGGGCTCTCGTCGGCGAACCGCACGGCGTCGTCCACCTCGTCCAGCACCTCGGCCTCCATCGTCTGCCACCGGTCCTCGTCCAGCACGCCGTCGGCCTTGAGCTTCTCCGCGAAGGTGTGGATCGGGTCCTTGGCCTTGGCCTGCTCGACCTCGTCCTTGGTCCGGTAGTGCCCGTGAATCGGGTCCGACATCGAGTGGCCCATGAAGCGATAGGTACGGATCTCGAGCAGCGTGGGGACGTAGCGGTCACGGGCCCGTTTCACCGCCCGGGCCACGGCGTCGCGCACCGCCAGCACGTCCATCCCGTCGACGACCTCGGCGGGCATGTCGTAGGAGCAGGCGCGCTGCGCGACATCGTAGATCGCGGACGCGCGCTCGAGGGCCGTGCCCATCCCATAGCGGTTGTTCTCGCAGATGTAGATCGCCGGCAGCCGCCACACCGCGGCCATGTTCAGCGCCTCGTGGAACGCGCCGTTGTTGACCGCGGCCTCGCCGAAGAACCCCAGCGCCACCTGATCGCCCTCGCGGTACTTGATGGCGAACGCCACGCCAGTCACCAGCGGGATGTGGCCGCCCACGATGGCGTGTCCGCCGAGGAAGTTGGTGGCGGCGTCGAAGATGTGCATCGAGCCACCCTTGCCGCCCGAGCTGCCGGTCGCCTTCCCGTACAACTCGGCCATCACCGCACGCGCGGAGACGCCGCGGGCCAGCGCCTGGCCGTGCTCGCGGTAGCTGGTGAGGACGTAATCGTCCTTGCGGAGCGCGGCCATCGTCCCGACGGCCACCGCTTCCTGGCCGATATAGAGGTGGCAGAACCCACCGATCTTGCCGTGGGCGTACGCCTCGGCGGACTTCTCCTCGAAGCGGCGGATCAGCAGCATGTCGCGCAGCATCCGGCGCAGCGCGTCGGCTTCGGAGCCGGGGGTGTGTTCCGAGGTGGCCACTGTGTCGGTCATCGGCGGCAGTGGCCTACGCGCCGGCCGTGGCGCGCTGGGCCTGCTCCCAGGCATGGTAGGATGAGCGCACGAGCGGGCCCGACTCGACGTGCCGGTATCCCATCTCGCGGCCGAGGCGTCCCAGCTCGGCGAACTCCTCGGGGGTGTAATAGCGCGCGACCGGAAGGTGCGCCGCCGACGGGCGGAGGTACTGCCCGATGGTCAGGAGATCCACGCCGACGCCGCGCAGGTCGCGCAGCGCGAGCACCACCTCGTCCCATTCCTCGCCCAGCCCCACCATCACGCCGGACTTGGTCACGGCGGCCGGGTCCATCGCCTTGGCCCGCGCCAGCAACTCCAGCGCGCGGTCGTAGCGGCCGCCGGGACGCGCCAGCCGGTAGAGCCGGCGCACCGTCTCGAGGTTGTGGTTCAGAATGTCCGGCCGGGCCTCGACCACGATCCGCAGGGCTTGCTCGCTCCCCTTGAAATCGGGGATCAGCAGCTCGATCGAGGCGTCGGGGAGCCGCAGGCGCGTCTCCGCCACGACGGCGGCGAACTGCTCGGCGCCTCCGTTGGGAAGATCGTCCCGGTCCACAGATGTCACCACCAGGTACTTCAGGCCCATGGCGGCGGCAGCCTCGGCGAGCCGGCGCGGCTCCTCGATGTCGGCGGGAAGCGGCGTGCCGTGCGCGACCGCGCAGTAGGCGCAATTCCGGGTACAGAGGTCGCCCAGGATCATGAAGGTCGCGGCGCGGTGATCCCAGCACTCTCCGACGTTGGGGCAGTGTGCCTCTTCGCACACCGTGTGGAGTCCGAGATCGCGCATCACTCGGCGCACGTGCGCGTAGTTGGAGCCGCCGGGCGCCTTCACCTTCAGCCACGGGGGCTTGCGGGCGGCGGGGCGGTCCGCACCAAGCTGCGCGTCGCGTCTCGAGGTGATCTCGACGAGCGGGAGAGGCTGGCCTGTCATTGGAACGAAGGAAGATAGCGGCGCCCTACAGGGCCGGCCAGTCAGCGTCAACTGTCTGGTTGACCTCGCTTCTTGAGCTGCTGGAGTTCGTCCTCAATTGCCGGTGGGGTGAGCAGATTGTCGGCAATCTCGGCGATCTCCTCGGCGCGGCGCCATTCCCGCTCCAGGTCGCGCACCTCGGCCTGCTCGTCCACCGCCATCTCCATCGCCAGGCCCTGGGCGCCCTTGAGACTTGCCACCGCGATTTCGGAGCGCGTGGCGCCGGCGATCAACTGCTGCGGGCCGCCGGCCCGCTCGACGACCGATGCCGCCTCTTCGGCTTTGCGCTTGATGCGGCGGCCCTTCTTGAGGTTCACGTAGGTGAGTCCGCTCCGCAGGGCCAGCTCGGCGTCGGCGCCCTCGAGAAGTGCGCCGGGGTACTCGCACTTGGGGCAGCGGAGCAGCAGGGCCAGGTCCTGGTGGACCGTGCGCGAGAATCGAGCGTGCTGTACGTCGCGGGCGCGCAGGACCATGATCGTGCCGCAGCGCGCGCAGACCGGCGGCTCGATCCCGATCTTGCGGCGGCCTACCAGGCCGGTGTAGAGGGCGTCGCCGATGCGCGGATACTGCATCATCACCCATCCCATGCTGCCGCCGGCCGCGACGTTGGTGGCGATGGTGATGCCGACGAAGGCCAGGGTGACGGGCAGGACGACCTTGAGGCGTTCCCGTTCCCGCGCCTTGAGCTGTTCGCCGTAGCGCCAGCCGGCGAACTCGGTGCGCTGGGGTTTGCCGACGCGCACCACGTCGTACGCGCCGAGCCGCACCAGGGCCACCTGCGCGGTCGTCGCCGCGACGCGCCCGCTCGCGGCCATCCGCTCGAGGGCGGCGACGGCGTCGAGCCGGGTATCGAGCGGCGTAAGGTTCCAGCGGCCGCACCGTTGGCAGATCACCCAGGCGCGGCTCTTCCACCCGTCGTACGCGAACCGCCGGCCCACCGCGAGGCCGGACGCGCCGCCGTCGCCACCCAGTGCGCCGGAGCAGAACGCGCAGGTCTGGTACATCGAGCCTACCCTACGGGCGCTGGTCGAATCTGGTGACGGCGCAAGCGCTGATGTCCCAGGGCGTGGCGCCGTCCAGGACGAGGTCGCGGATGATCTCGCCGGTCAGGGGGCCGAGGAGGATGCCTTTCCGTCCGTGTCCGGTGGCGTACCACAGCCCGGCGACCTCCGGATCGGGGCCGATCAGCGGGCGGCCGTCGGGAGTAATGGGCCGGAGGCCCGCCCAGGTGCGGTGAATGCGCTGCGCGGCGATGGCGGGCACCAGCGCCGCGGTGCCGGTGAAGATCAGCGCCAGGCCGCCGGGTGTGGTGTCCTTGGCGTAGCCGGCCTGCTCCATCGTGGAGCCGAGCAGGGCGTCGTCGCCGCGCGGGACGATGTAGACGTGGCGGCCGAACAGCACGCCGGTGGGCTCGCCGGCGGGCCACGTCACGACCGCCATCTGCCCGCGGATGGGCTCGATCGGCAGCGCGCGCGGCAGGCCGCGGAGGGAGGGCGACCACGCGCCGGCCGCGATGACCGCGGCGCCGGTGCCGTAGCGGCGACCGCGCGTCGCGACGGCGGTCACGCGCCCGGCCCGCACGACGATCTCGGTCACCTCCTCGTGGTCCACCACTTCCGCCCCGTGCCGCACCGCGTCCGCCAGCAGCGCGGCCGTCAGAGTGACGTTGTTCACGCGCGCGTCGTCGGGCGCGAGCAGAGCGCCGCGGGCCGCCGGTCCGATCCCCGGATGCCGCCGCACCAGCGCCGCGCGGTCGAGCCATTCGGCCTTGAGTCCGAGGGCGCGCTGCGCCTCGACCTGGGCCACGAGCGGTGCCACCTCGTCGTCGTCGAGGGCGACCTGCACGCTGCCGCCGCCACAGTATCCCACGTTCACGCCGGTGCGGCGATCGAGCTCGGGGACCAGCTCCGCGTACCGGCCGCGCGCGGCGATGGCGAGCGGCAGGATCGGGTCGTCAGCCAGGACCTCGATCTGCGGCGCCAGCATCCCGGCCGCCGCGCCCGAGGCCTCGCCGCCGGGCATCGCGCGGTCCAGGAGCAGAATGCGGGTTCCGCGCGCCGCCAGGGCCCGCGCCGCCGCGGCGCCGGCGATGCCGCCGCCGACGACGACGCAGTCGTAAAGCGAGTTCATCTGGGCCTGCTTGCGCGAAACCTGCCGCCCGGTAGCTTCGTAAGGCGACTCAGGACAGGTACCGGAGGAGTCTGATGCTCCGCAAAGTGGTGGGGTTCGCGGTCCTTGCCGTGGTGGCCTTCGTGGTCCTCAAGCTGGCATTGGGCCTGCTCAAGATCGTGATCGGCCTGGCCTGGACCGTGCTGATGCTGGCGCTGGTCGGCCTGGTCATCTACTGGGTCATCAAGCTCATCTCGCCGGGCACGGCGCGGCGTGTCAAGGACATGATCTCCGGAGACCGCCCGGCCGGCAGCGACTTCTAGGCGGCGGGCCGAGGGCAGAGCACGACGCGGGCGCCCCGGATCTCCGGGGCGCCCGTTCGTCGTGGAGCGCCTCATTGCCACGGCGCCACCGTGCTCGAGTGGACGTGCCGGATGCGCCAGCCCCCGCTCCGCCGTTCGAGGATCATCGTGGCGCGCCCGCGCTCCACATCGTCCCCGCCGTTCCCCGTCCAGCGGTACACCGTCACCACCCAGGCAAACTCGCTGGCGAGCTGCGTGCGCATGTCCTCGATCGTCGCCTCGCCGTGACCCAGCACTGCGGCGAGCCGCGGGGGCCGGGTGACCGGGATCCCGGTCATGATGAAGTCGGCGCCGGGAGCGAGCAGCGTGTCGGCGGATTCGTCGCCGCGGGCCTCCGCGGCGATGAAGGCCGCGGCGACGTCGTGGGCGAGCGCCATCTCGCGCAGCGGGTCGTAGGGCAGGGGCGGACGCGGCGTGGGGCGAACCGCGCACGCGGCGAGCGCGAGGGCGGCGGCGCCGCTAGCGGCGCGCCAGCGCCGCATCCACCCCCCAGACAATCAGCGGCATCAGCAGCTCGTGGTGGCCGGTGAGGAGATAGCCCTTGCCCCCGGCCTGAGTCGGCCGTTGCACGACGTTGAGTCGCGGCCGGTACTGGCGAATCATGTCGCAGTCCACGGCGGTGAAGCCGGTGGGCTTGCCGCCGCCGAGGTTGCGCGCCACGGTCAGGGCCTTGAGGAACACCTCCGGCATGATGACGGCGCTGCCGAAATTCAGCACGACGCCCCCGTCGTGCAGGGCGGAGATCGCCGCGGCCAGCCGCCGGAAGTCCCGGAAGGTCAGCTCGCCGGTCGCGCCACCGTCCGCGCCGGGGTGCTGGTGGATGATGTCGGCGCCGAGGGCGACGTGCACGGTGGCGGGAACGCCGCGCCGCAGCGCCGCCATCAGGACGCACTGGGCCCGCCCCGGCACGGTCTTGCGCCGCTCGAGCCAGCGGCCCAACGATTCACCGAGGCCCAGCCCCTCCTCCCGCCCGGCGGCGATCGCCGCGTTCATCTCCGAACCGGTCTCCTCTGCCATGCCGAAGGTGCCGTCACCCAGGCCCGACGCGACGTCCTCGCTGGTGCCACCGAACGCCGCGAGCTCGAAATCGTGAATCGCGGCTGCACCGTTCATCGCCACGTGGGTCAGGACACCGTTGTCCAGCAGGTGCACCAGCAGCGGCCCGAGCCCCACCTTGATCACGTGCCCGCCGATCATGGTGATGACCGCGCGCCGCCCCGCGGCGGCCGCGACGTCGGCGATCACGGCGCGGACGTCCTTCGCGGCGAGGATCTCGGGGAGTGACTCGAGGAACGCGTCGAAGCTGCGCTCCCCCCGCGGCGGTGCCTTGGCGAGGAGGGTGGGATCCACCTTGTTGGCCCGCCGCGCGATCGGCACCGTCTTGATGCGCGAGAGGTCCGCCTCCGGCACGCGGCTCCCGTCCTTCATCGCGTTACTTCCGGCTGCGGAGCGACATCGTGAGTGAGCCGACCACCATGGTGCTCTTGATGACCAACGGAATACGGGTGGAGTCGGCCGCGAGGTAGACGATGGCCCGGCCGCCCTCGGCGAACAGCCCGCGGCTCTTGAACACCGGCCGAATCGCGATGGCCGCGAACCGCCCGGCCGGTGTGTCGACCGAGTCCTCCTCGAGCACGGTGAGCGTCACCGGATTCCGGTCCGGCCTGAAGTAGCGGGCGAAGCTGTAGGTGTGCCCCACCTCGAGCGGGATGGTGCGCGCGAAATAGAAGAACGAAGCGTCGTCGAGCGGCTGCGCGGTGGTCGGGAGGCTGTCCTTGCCGTCCTGGACGAAGTAGCCGGAGTCGGGGTGGATCTCGTAGCGGTGGTAGTAGAGGTTGCCGTTCTCGTTGTTGTTCTGCACGAAGCGCCGGGAGGTGAGATCGGCGATGCTGAACCACGACTCGAGCGTATCGGTCATCGAGTAGAAGAACGCGGCGCGGCCACGGATCACGAACTGGACGTGGTACACGGGCGTGCCGCGCACCGTGTCTACTCCGGCGACCTCCATGGTGGCGCGGCCGACGCGGAAGATCCCGAACTTCACTTCGTACTCGAGCCGCTCTCCCAGCGCGAACGGCAGGTGCGGCGCCGCAACGGAATCCTGCCGCGGTGCGCCAGCCCGGTGCCGTGGTGCAGGCGCCGGCTGGGCCAGGGCGGCCGCCACGGCCGACAGGGCCGCGAGCGTGAGCAGTCGTGTCATTGGGAGGACGCCGTTCTGGTCTGGGAGGGAGGCGGGCCCGCTCTGCGGCCACGGCGCCTTCCGCGCCTTCCGGGGCCCGGCCCGCCGGCTGGCGCGGGCGAGGCGGGCGGGGTGGGCCGGCCGGAGCTGGCAGCGGGCGTGCGGCGGCGTGCCATCGTCCAGACCGCCCATGCCGCGCGGAGCGGCCGTGCTCGCGACGGCCGCTGCCGCGGGGCCGACGGGCCATGGAGCGGCACCACCTCGACCCGGCGGGCATGCCGCGCGATCTCCAGCAGCAGCTCGGCGTCAGCCGCCCAACCGTCGGCCCGGAGGAGTGTCCGCCCGCCCCGCTCAGAGAGCGTGCGCGCCAGGGTCACCAGCCGCATGGCCTTCAGCGAGCACACCCAATCGAGCGGGCGGTCCAGCACGCCGCCGCGGTGGCGCCGCAGGAGCGCGGGCAGCAGCCGTCGTACCAGCGCCTCGCTCCCCGACATGCCGGGCCGGTGCCGGTAGTCGGCCAGCGCCAGGTCGGCGCCGCTCTCGATCCGCTTCACCAGCTCGGGGATTTCGTCGGGCGCATCGGAGAAGTCGGCCTGCAGCAAAACGGCGAGGTCGCGCCGCGGCCGGTCGGTCCGCGCGACGGCGAGCCGCAGCAGCTCCTCGACGCTCTTCGCGTACCCCTGCCGCTCCCGGTGCGTGATCAGCGTGAGCGGCAGGGCGCGGGCGTAGGGTGCGAGCACCTCGTCGGTGCCGTCGGTCGAGCCGTCGTTCACCACCAGCAGCTGGTACTCGCGCCCGAAGGCGCTGAACACCTGGCGGACCTTCCACAGGAGGAGCCCGACCGTCGCCGCCTCGTTGTACGCCGGGATCAAGACGTAGATCATCCTATAAGTATGCAGGAGGGAGTGGGCCGGGGAACAGGGGAGTTGCGAGACGGCGAGTTGCGAGTGGTCGCGAGAGGCGAGTTGCGAGTGCGCAGTCCGGATGTCAGGACCGACACGAGGGTTGGTCCCTCACCGCTCTATCTCGTGACCACTCGCTTCTCGGCGTCTCGCAACTGCTCTGACCACCGCCATCCGCTCTCTGCTAGCGGACCAGCGCCGTCGCCAGGACCTGCCGCAGCTCCGCCAGCTTGAAGGGCTTATGCAGCACCGGCCGGCCGGCCTGCTCGAGGAAGGCCAGCGTGTCGTCGCGCACCGTGTCGCCGGTGGAGAACACCACCCGCGCGGCCACCTGCGGCGCGTCGCGGTGCAGCCGCTCGTACAGCTCTCGGCCGCCCACATTCGGCATCCGCACGTCCGTGATGATGAGGTCGTAATGGCCCTCGAGCACGCGGGCGATCGCTTCCGCGCCGTCTGCCGCCACGTCCACCTGGTGGCCCCACGCCGTGAGGGTGGCACGCATGTAGTGCAGGATATGCGGTTCGTCGTCCACCAGGAGGATGCGCCCCGCGCTCGGTCTCCGCTCCTCGGGCGCCGCGGCGGCGAGCGGCGTGATGCTGGCCGCCGGCAACTCCACCGTGAACGTCGCCCCGTGGCCAGGAGCGGATTGCAACGTGATGCGGCCTCCGTGCTCCTTCACGATGCCCATGCAGATCGAGAGGCCGAGCCCGGTGCCTTCCCCTTCCGGCTTGGTGGTGAAGAACGGCTCGAACACGCGCTGGTGGAGCGTCTCCGGGATGCCGGGACCGTCGTCGGTGACGTCCACCGCCACGCCGTCCAGCCGGCGGCGCGCGTGCACGACCACGCGGCCGCCCCCCGGACGACCGGCCGAAGCAATAGCCTGGGCCGCATTGTTCGCGAGGTTCAGGAACACCTGCTGGAGCTGGTTGAAGTTGCCGTCGACCTCGGGGAGCTCGGGCTCCACGCTCAGCTCGACGTCGACGTGCAGCCCGAGCAGCTGGTTCCGGAGTAGACCGATGGTGCGCTCGAGCACGGTGCCGATGGTCAGCTGCCGGCGGTCCCGCTCCTGGCGGCGCGCGAAGGTGAGCAGATTCTTCACGATGGCCGCCGCGCGCTGAGCTTCCTGCTGGATCACGCGCAGCGGCTCCGCGAGGTGCGCCGGCACGTCGCCGCTCTCGACCAGGTAGTCAGCGAATCCCAGCACCGAGGCGAGCGGATTGTTGAGCTCGTGCGCGACGCCGGCGATCAGCTGGCCGATGGCAGACAGTTTCTCCGATTGGATGAGATGTTCCTGGAGCCGGCGCGTCTCGGTGTGATCCTCGATGATCAGCACCGCCGACTCGTCGTCGTCTCCCTTCAGGGCCAGGGCGCTGGCGGAGTAGATGCGGCGCTCCTGGCGGATCTCGGTGGCACCGGCGATCCCGGGGGTGCCGATGGCGGCACGAATCGGCTCGGTCCATGCCTGAGGCAGGAGCGCGGACCACGGGCGTCCGGGGAGCGCTGTCACCGGCGTGCCGACCAGCGCGGCAAACGAGCGATTGGCTCGCCTGATGAGCCCGCGTCCGTCGATGATGCAGATCGCGTGGCCGATCGCGTCCGCCATTTCCTCCCACTCGCGCTTCCCTGCCGAGAGGAGCGAGAAGAGCTGCGTGTTCTGGAACGCGAGGGTGACTTGAGCGGCGACCGCGGCGAGCACCGGCTCCGCCGCGGCAGCGTAGGCCCGCGGCCGTTTGCCCCACACGGCCAGGCAGCCCATGGCGTGGCCGGCCGCCTCCAGCGGCGCCCCCATCCGGGCGGGGCTCACGGTGCGCACGACCTGGCCCGCGTGCTGCACCTTCTCGATGAACGGGTCGAAGGGGGCGGGCGGCGGATCGCCGCGGACCGCCACTGGCACCAGACGGGTCGGGTCGTCGGCGGCCGGGAAGATCACCGTGAGGGCGGCGGGATCGAACAGGCGCTCCAGCAGGTCGGCGGCGCGCTCCGCGACGGTCTCCCGGCGCGCCGCACCGCTCAGGCTGCGCGTGAACCGGATCAACTCGTCCAGGACCGCGAGGTTGTCAGTCAGCTGGGGCTCCCATCGTGCCGGGTCTGCAAGCTACTCGTCGCTGCGAGCCGCGTCACTGCTCGAAAGTCAGCGCCAGCGAGTACGTCCGCGGTGGCTCCAGCGTTCTGGGCACCACGCTATAGATGTAGTTGAACGCGTTCTCCACCTTGGCCACCAGGGTGATGTCGTGGTGCCGCCAGGCGGCTCTCAGGTCCAGGGTGCGCGCCGCCACCCGCCGGTCATCCTCGAAGATCTCCACCCGGGCAGGGCTGCTTGCGACGCGGGCGTCGAACCCCAGGGTCAGGGTGCCAGCGCCGGCCAGGTCGCTCAGCCACTCGCCGCTCAGCGTGGCCAGGTTGCGCGGCCGGAAGGCGAGCGGCTGGTCGGCCGTCAGGTCTCTGGCATCCAGCCAGGTCCAGGCCAGTGTGGCGGTGACGTGGCCGCCCACCAGGTCGGTCGCCCGGGCGGTGAGATCCAGGCCGCGCACCCGTGCGCGGGTCACGTTGGTGAACTGGATCTCCGTGCCGCCCGTCACCAGCTCCGGCTCGATCAGATCCCGGTACTCGCTCCAGAAGACAGCCGCGTCGACCAGGAGGTGCCGCGCCACGGGCGTCGCCGCACCGACCTCGCCGGACCACGACGACTCGTTCTGGAGACTGGGGTTGGGAATGACCTGGATGCCCTGCGCGTCAGTCGAGGTGAACAGCTCCGCGAGGGACGGCGCGCGGAAGCCGCTCCCCACGCTCGCCCTGAGCCGCACCGGCCACCACGTCCACGTCGCGGCCAGGCGCGGGCTCGCGACCGCGTTCCAGGCCACCGCGTCCACCGCGACCGCGTCGATGCGCACGCCCAGCGTCACCCGTGCGTCCGTCCCCACGGCGGACTCGTTCTCGGCGTACCATGCCACCTCGGTCTGGCTGTGGTCGCCGAACAGGTTGCTGGTGACGGTCGAGTACGTCCCTTCCGTACCGGCGTTGACCACCTGGCCTTCGCGGGGATGCCACTCGGCGCCGAACTCGCCGCCGAGCCGGTCGCTCGTCGCCTGGTCCGAGTCGGCGCGCTCCAGATCCTCGAAGCTCGTGCGGTACCACGACAGGCGGCCCCGCAACGCCAGGTCGGGCGTCAGCGCCTGCCGCGCCGTCGCCTGTACGAGGTACTTGGCGGAGTGAGTTCGGTCCCCGAGCGTGGTCGAGTCCACGCGGAACGGCTGGTACGCCTGGCCGCGGTCGTCGCACTCGCCCTGCACGCACCACGAGAGGACCTGGCCGTAGTTCTCGTCCGCCGCTGCGCCCACCAGCTCGGCCTGAAGCTGCGGGCTGGAGACCAGCTCCAGCTTGGCCAGCCCGTGCACCCGCCGGTCGTCGTTGTTCTCCCGGTAGCCCTCGTTGCCCAGCGCGCCGCCGGAGAGCAGCAGCCGCACCGGGCCGATGCGGCGCGACAGGCTGAGGTCGGCTCCCCCGAACAGCGCCGGCGATGAGCGCCATCGCCACACGGCGTAGGGCGGGTCGGCGTAACCGCCGGCCAGGAAGCGGGCACGAAACTGCAGCGAGTCGGGAATCTCACGGGTGATGACGTTCACCACGCCGCCCAGCGCCGACGATCCGTACAGCGCACTCGCCGTGCCCTTGACCACCTCGACCCGCTCGACCTCCGTGACGGGGAGGAGATCCCAGTCGATGCCGTCACGGTCCGCCTCGTTGACCGGCACGCCGTCGACCAGCAGGAGCACCCGGCTCCCCAGCCCCCTGCTATAACCGGAGGAGCCGCGGATGCCGATCTGGCCGTCCTGGATCTCGACGCCTGGCACGCGCGCGATGGCTTCGTCCACGCCGATGGTCGCGCGCCGCGCGATGTCGGCCTGGGTTGCGACCGACACCGAGACCGGCGCCTCTTCGGCGAGGTGCTCCTCCCGGCTCGCCGTCACTACCACCGGCGCGACCTCGATCGGATTCGGGGGGAGCACGACGGTGACGGTCGTGTCATCGCCGGAGCCCGCCGGGAGGGAGGCAATCTCGGGCACGTAGCCGATGCGCGCGGCCAGCAGGTCGAGCATGTCGACGGGCGCATGCGGAAAGCCGAAGCGGCCTGACGCGTCGGTCGTCATCCTGAGCGTAGTGCCGATGATGGCGACCGACGCGCCCGCGACCGGAGCGCTGTCGGTTGCGCTCACCACCACCCCGGCCACCCGCCGCAGCGCCGGTTGCTGAGCCCGCGCCGCCGTGGCCTGGACCGCCGCCAGCGCGGCGAGTGCCGCGACCGCCGCCGTCCTCATCGCGCCCGGGCCGCGGGCGGGAAGAAGGCGCCGAGGCTCTGCAGCTGGCCGAAGTCGGCGACGATGTTCACGCCCCCGACGCCGCCGCTGGCGGGCACGGTCACCACGCCCAGCTGCGTCGTGTCCGCCGGGTCCAGGTACGAGCCGGCAGCCATCAGAAGCGCGGGAGCGGAGTTGATGTCGAGCACCCCGAGCTTCTTCCAGACGACCAGCACCCAGGCGTAGGCGCCCGGCGGCAGCGGCGTGATGCAGCAGGTGTACCGTGCGGAGTCGGGGCTCAGCGGGAGCGGGTCGGAGACTCCGGCGAACGAGGTGAGTTGGTCGAGACTGTCCGGGACGGCCTGGTATACGATCACCCGCACATAGTCGGTCGAGTCGGGCACCGCGCCGCGGAAGTGCACGACGCCGCAGATGCCGACCGTGCAACTCGTCGATGTGACCTCGGGCTGGAGGCCGCCGTCGCAGGCCAGCGCGAGAGGGAGCAGCACGGCAGCGGCGGCGGAAATGCGCATGGTCGGTAGTCTTGCCCCCGCCCCGCGCGCGCGTCAATATCCATGGCGCTCGAGGAGGTACGCGCGATGCCGACGTACGAGTATGCGTGCATGAAGTGTGGGAAGCGCTTCTCGGTGATCCAGCGGATCAGCGAGCACACGGGCCGGTCGCCGGCGTGCCCGAAGTGCCGGTCGCGCAGCACGCGGCAGCGGCCCGCCGCGTTCTACGCCAAAACGGTCAAGAAGAGCTGACTCCCGCACGGCGGTCCCGTGTTTAGGCGACTCCGCGAGGCGCTGGAGGCGGCGCTGGCCTCGGCGACGCCACCCGCGGATTTGTACGACATCGCCGGCCGCATGCGGGAGGCGCTCATCGAGGCCAAAGCCGGCCTGGGCAAGATGCGAGATGCCCTGGCGGCGTCGGAGCGCGAGCAGCAGGCGCTGGGCCGCGAGATTGAGACCGCCCAGCGCCGCCGGGCGCTCGCGGCGGGAATCAACGATCACGAGACGGTGGAGATCGCGGACCGGTATCTGGCGAAGCACCAGGAGCACGCCGCCGTGCTTGAGAAGAAGGCGGCCGCCCAGCGCGAGGAGGTGGCGCTGGCCGAGCGCGACGTGGCGGAGATGACCACGCAGCTCGAGGAAGTCACCAAGCGGAAGGGCGGGATCGAGGGCGAGCGCTCGTCGCAGGCGGCGTGGGCCGCGCTGGGGCAGGCCGGGATGGACCGTCCGGAGCTCGATCCGGAGCAGGACGCGTTGAAGGCCAGGCTGGATCGCGCCGCGCGGGAGTCGGATGCCGACGCGAGGCTGGAGGAACTGAAGCGGCGCATGGGCAAGAGCTGACGCCCACTCTCTCGCAGGAGCCCGACATGGCGATGGACATCAAGACGGGCCGCATGGTGTATCTCGGCTACGGGAAGTACTGGCGGTCGGACGACATCGTCGGGCTGCATCCGATCGAGGAGGGGCGGGGACCGGGTCGGCGGACCGAGGTGTACGTCTCCCAGCGGTCCGAGGCGTTCATCGCGTCCCGCTCCGAGCGTGCCATCCTGCAGGAGATGGTGACCGCGCCGGACGAGATCTTCCGGATGGAAGAGGCCCGCAGCGTGATCGGCGACCTGCTGGACGCGCTCCAGGACCTGTCGCCGCTGCTGCGGCGCGTGCTGTCGAACGAGGGACACTTCGAGGTGGAGAAGTGGGAGGAACGGCTGCGCGCGCTGCTCTCGCCGCCCGCCGAGGAAGAGACGAAGTCGCAGTCGGATCTCTTCACCTGATGCCTCGGCGCGCCGCGCTGGTCGCGGCGCTCCTGGCTCTCGCAGCGCCCGCTTCCCGCCTCGCTGCGCAGAGCGCGTGCGACGGGCGCCCCATCCGCGCGATCCGGATCGACGCCAGGACCATTTTCAGCTCCGACGACAGCTTGATCCCCGGCATCGTGCGCGGCGTCGGCAATGCCCTCCACTGGCAGACCCGCGAGGCGGTGGTGCGCCTCGACCTGCTGTTCGCCGTCGGCGACCGGTGCGATCCGCGTCGCCTGCAGGAAACCGAGCGGCTGCTCCGCGCGCGCCCGTACATCCGCAGCGCTCTGGTCGCCGCCGTCCCGACGGCGGACGGCGGCGTCACGATTCTGGTGCAGACGCGGGACGATCTCTCGCTCGAGGGTCGGTTGGCGGTCGGCGGCGGAGGCGGTGCTTTCGTCCGTCACATCAGCCTCGGCGAAGAAGACGTTCTGGGCCGCGGGATCCGCGTCCAGAGCCAGTACAGCGACGAGGAACTCCAGCCGTCGTTCTACGCCAACGTGCTGGATCCCCACTTCCTGAGTCAGCGCCTGGAGCTGGAGCTCGATGGCGGGCGCTCGGAAGTGGGGCCGGTGGCCGAGGAGACGATCCGGCGCGCGTTCGAGAGCGACTTCGACCGACTCGCCTGGCGCGAGTCGATCCGCTATCGCAAGGAGCCCTTCGCGCTGGTCTCAACCGCGCTCGGCACGGTGCTTCAGCCCCTGGTCGATATGGGTGCCGACGCGGGCGTCGCCACGCGCATCGGCGAGCCGGGACAGCTGCAGATGGTGGGGTTTGCGCTGTCGGCCGAGCGGTTGCACGTGGAGAGCGCGCCACAGGCCCCGACCCCGGATCTGGATTCGGCGGCGGCCGCGCAGCTGGCTGGCCGCTTCGAAGAACAGCGGGTCGTCCGCGCGCATCTGCTCCTCGGCGCGCGCAGCATCCGGTTCGAGCCGTACCGCGGCATCGACGCGGTGCACGCCCTCGAGGACGTGCCGCTGGGAACGCAGGCGGGCATCGTGCTGGGCAAGTCCCTGTTCGGCGGCGGCGGCCTGCAGCACGACTGGTTTTCCGCCATGGAGCTGTCCACGGGAACCGACTTCAACGGGCGGCTACTGGTGTTCACCCACGCCAAGCTCGAGGGGCGCTACCTCGAGTCGGCGGGGAGATGGGACGGCGTGCTGGCCGACGGCCAAGTGCTGGCCTACGTGATCGGCCCGCGCCAGACAACGGTGCTGTCGGCGGAGGCGGGCGGCGGGTGGGAGACCCGGACGCCGTTTCAGTTGCTCCTCGCGGGCCCCGACGGTATCCGCGGATACGGCGCGTCGGCGTTGCCGGTGGGTCGTCGCATCGTGCTGCGCGGTGAACAGCGCTACTTTCTGGGCGACATTTTCGGCTTCGCCGACGCCGGTGCGACCGTGTTCGCCGAGGCCGGCCGTGGCTGGGCCGGCGACGCCGCATTCGGGGAGAACACCAGCATGCTCGGCACCGTCGGGGTCGGCCTGAGGGTCGCGGCCCCGCGCGGATCGCGCCGCACGTACCGGCTGGATCTCGCCGTGCCGGTGTCGCGAGGCCTGGGGCCGGAATTGCAGCTCTCCGTCGGGCAGCAGTTCGGGATCTTCCACGGCGAGCCCCAGGACGTGGTCCGGAGCCGCGAGCGCATCTCGTCGGTCACCGTCTTCGACTTCCCCCGTTTCTAGCGGAGAGCGCACCGTGAGCCTGAGCCAGCGCTGGCAGGAAATCCGCACCGGCTTCGCGCCCCCCTTCTGGGTCGCCAACGGCACCGAGCTGTTCGAGCGGCTGGCGTACTACGGCCTCCAGGCCGTCCTGGCCATCTACCTGCACGAGCGGCTGCGCTTCTCCCCCGAGCAGACCGGGCTGCTGCAGGGCGTGTTCGGCTTCGTGGTGTGGTTCCTGCCGATCTTCGGCGGCGCCCTGGCCGACCGCTTCGGGTACCGGCGCATCCTCTCGATGGCGTACCTCGTGCTGTCGCTCGGGTACTTCCTCATCGGCTCCATCACCGCCGGCTGGATGGCGCCGGTGCGCGCGGCGCTCCCGCTCTACTGGGTCGTGTTCGTGATCCTGATGATCCCGGCGCTCGGCCCGGGCCTCGTGAAGCCGGTGGTCGCGGGGACCACGGCCCGCGCCTCCACCGAGGCGATGCGCTCCCTCGGCTTCTCGATCTACTACACCATCGTGAACGTCGGCGGCGCCCTCGGGCCGCTGGTGGCCTCGGGCGTCCGCACCACGTTCGGCGTGGAGAGCGTCTGTTACATGTCGGCGCTGTTCGCCCTCGCGATGTTCCTCGTCACGGTGTTCTTCTTCCGCGAGCTGCCGGTGCCGGCCGACCACCGCGTCGTCACCGTGGGCGCCGCCGCGCGCAATATGGTGCGCGTGCTCACCAACCTGCGGGTGGTGGTGTTCCTGCTGCTGTTCTCCGGGTTCTACGTGGTGTTCTGGCAGGTGTACGTCGCGCTGCCGCTCTATATCCGCGGCTACGTGGACCCGCATTCGCCGATCGACGCGCTCATCGCGATCGAGGGCACGGGCGTCATCGCGCTCACCGTGATCGTGGCGTGGCTCACGCGCCGGCTCAAGCCGATCACCACCATGGCCTCGGGCGTGCTCATCACCAGCCTGTCCTGGCTCCTGCTGACGGTGTCGGGCGGCACGCCGTTCATCGCGGCCACGCTGGTGGGCATCGCCATCGGCGAGCTGACCCAGGCGCCGCGCTACTACGAGTACGTGTCGCGCCTGGCGCCGAAGGGCCAGGAGGCCACCTTCCTCGGCTTCGCCTTCCTGCCCATCGCCATCGGCTACTTCATCGGCGGCCCGCTCGGCGGGTGGCTGGTGCACCACTTCGGGGCGGTGCTGCACCGGCCGTCGGCGATGTGGTTCGTGGTGTCGGCCATCGGCGTGGTCACGGCCGGATTGCTGTGGGTGTACGACCGGATCTTCATGCAGCAGGCGAAGGCGGACGGCGGCGCGTAGTACAGTTGCGAGACGCCGAGGTGCGAGTGGTGGCGAGCGCTGAGGAACGGGACGTAGGGCGGCGGGACGGTGCGACGGCATGAGCGGCGAGCCTGCCGCCGGCCGAGCCAGTGCGGCGACGGCGGAGGCGGTCGCCGCCGCGCGCGCGACGCTGGCACGGGCCCTCCGGGTGGTGGTGTTCACCGGAGCGGGTGTGAGTGCGGAGTCGGGCGTGCCCACCTTCCGCGGCGCGGGCGGGCTGTGGAAGGCGTTCAAGCCGGAAGACCTCGCCACGCCCATCGCCTTTGGTCGCGACCCGCGCCTGGTGTGGGAGTGGTACGGTTGGCGCCGTGAGTTGGTGTTGCGTTGCCAGCCGAACGCTGCGCACTTCGCCCTGGCGCGGTGGATACTCTCGCGCTCCGGCGTCACGCTGGTGTCGCAAAACGTGGATGACTTGCATGAGCGGGCCGCGCGCCACGTGGCCGCCGATGCCGAGACGGCGCGGCGGGCGGAGCCGGTGCGGCTGCACGGCTCGCTGTTTCACGACCACTGCACGCGCTGCACCTACCGCGCGGAGCTGCGGGGGCCGGTGGACGCGACGAGCATCGCCACGCTCCCGCACTGTCCCGAGTGCGGCGGCCTGCTGCGGCCTGACATAGTCTGGTTCGGAGAGATGCTGCCCACGCGGGCGGTCGAGGCGGCGTTCGCCGCCGCCGCGGAGGCGGAGGCGTGCCTCGTGATCGGCACGACCGGCGCCGTGTATCCGGCCGCTGGCGTGGTGCACGCCGCCAAGGCTGCCGGCGCGGCGGTGGTGGTCGTGGATCCCGGCCGGACCGAGTACGAGGACGTGGCCGACATCAGACTCGCCGGCCCGGCCGGAGAGATCGTCCCGCGAATCGTGCAGTGAAGGGGGCCGGTTCAAGGCGTGTGGATCGGCGCCTGCCGGAGTTGAGACTCAGAGTCAACTCGAAGTGGCCAGCTCATTGTCCGATGTGGCGTCAAAGTCTGAAGCCGACCCCTCGCATCCTTCTTGCAGTATTCCCCATTGGAAGTAAGGGCGGTCCTCGCCAGGCGGCGGGCCGCGCCGTGGCTCGGTTCAGGACCCTCAGCGACGGAGAAGTCTGACCATGGCGATGAAGATCGTGGAAGAGTGCATCAATTGCGGCGCGTGCGAGCCGGAATGCCCCAACGAGGCGATCAGCCAGGGCGACCCGATTTACGTGATCGACGTGGACAAGTGCACCGAGTGCGTCGGGGCGTTCGACACCCCGAAGTGCGTCGACGTCTGCCCGGTGGACGACTGCATCATCCATGACCCGGACCACGTGGAGTCGCACGAGCAGCTCGAAGCCAAGTACGCCAAGCTGCATTAGGCAGCCCGGCTGACGCTCTGAAGGCCAGACACCCCGTCGCGGCTCCGCCGTGACGGGGTGTTGGCGCGTTCGGGCCTTCTACCAGATGTGCGGTACGCTGTCCGCCGCCCGCACCATCGGGTCGCCCGGCTTGCAGCCGAAGGCCTGGGCGAAGGCCGGCATGTTCGACAGCGGGCCGTTCACTCGCCAGTTCTCGGGAGCGTGCGGATCCACGGTGACCCGGGTGCGCAGCCGCTCGGGCCGGTTGTGCACGCGCCAGCTCTGCGCGTAGGCGATGAAGAACCGCTGCTCGGGAGTGTAGCCGTCGATCAGCCCCGGGCGGCCGTCGCGCTGCAGCGCCTGCTCGAGCGCGTCGTACCCGGTCAGCAGCCCGCCGTAGTCCGCGATGTTCTCGCCCAGAGTGAGCTTCCCGTTGACGTGGAACGTGTCCACCTGCACGTAGCCGTCGAACTGCTGCACGACCAGGTTCGCCTGCTCGGTGAAATGCACCGAGTCGGCCGCTGTCCACCAGTCGCGCAGGTTGCCGTCGGCGTCGTAGTGCCGGCCTTCATCGTCGAAGCCGTGCGTCTCCTCGTGACCTGCCCAGCTCCCGCCCAGCGAGCCGTAGTTCGCGCCGTCGTCAGCGGCGGCATCGAAGGTCTGGGGCATCAGCGCGCCGGCCGGGAACACCATTTCGTTCTTCGAGGGGTCGTAGTACGCGTTCACCGTGGGGACGGTGATGCCCCACTCCGTCGTGTCCACCGGAGTGCCGGGGCGGTTCACCACCCGCTGCCACTCGAAGGCGTTGGCCCGCGCGACGTTCAGGATGAACGGGCCGGGCTCCGCCACCAGCCGCGTGTAGTCGCGCCAGCGGTCGGGGTAACCCACCTTCTCGCGCATCCTGGCGAGCTTGCCCAGCGCCTGCATCCGAGTGGAATCGGACATCCAGGTGAGGTGCCGCAGCCGCTCCGCGAACGCGGCGCGGATGTCGTCGATCACCGCCTTGGCCCGCGCGCGGGCCTCGGGCGGGAAGGTCTTGGCCACGTAGGCCTGGCCCAGCGCCTCACCCAGGTCGCCGTCGGTCTCGCGCAGGCAGCGCTTCCACCGGGGCAGCAGCTGCTTGGCGCCGGAGAAGCGCGCGCTGAACGCGAAGTCTTCCGCGACGAAGGCCGAGCTCAGCCAGGGCGACGATTCCGCGATGGTGTGATAGCGGAGGTAGGTCTTCCACTGCGCGAGCGGCGCCGCCCGGAGCAGGGCGTTGACCCGGCGCACGAAGTCGGGCTCGGCCACGTTCACGCGGGTGACGGGGATGGTGAGCCCGATGCTGCGGAAGTAGCGCGGCCACGACAGTCCCGGCGCCAGCGCCGCCAGCTTGGCGGTGGTCATCGGGTGGTCGGTCGCCTCCGGATCGCGTTGCTCGAGACGGGTGAGCGACGCCTTGGCCAGCTCGGTCTCGAGCCGCATCACTTGGTGCGCGTCGCGGGTGGCCTGTGCGGCCTGCTCGCCCGCCAGCTTGAAGATGCGGGTGACGTGCTCGACGTACTGCTCGCGGGTCGAATCGGCCGAGGCGCCGGTGTTGGTGTAGTAGTCGCGGTCGGGGAGACCCAGGCCTCCCTGGGAGAGCCAGGCCATGTAATGCGCCGCGTCGTGCGGATCCACGTCGGGACTGTAGCGGAAGACCAGGTTGACGCCGCGCACCTGGAGCGCCGCGATCTCCTGGACGAGCCGCGCGCGCGACGTGATGCCGTCGATCTCCCTGAGCCACGGCCGGAGCGGGGCGAGGCCGGCGGCCTCGACCGCCGTGGAGTCCATGCAGCTCGCGTAGAAGGTGGCGAGCTTCCGGGGCGTACTGCCCTCCGGCTGCGACGCGCGTTGCGCCACGGCGTCGTCCAGGACCGACCGCACGGCCAGCTCGTTGTGGTCGTTCATGTCGCGCGTCACGCCCGACGACGAGTAGGCGGCGGGAATCGTGTCGTGCGCCAGCCAGGCGCCGTTGGCGTACTGCATGAAGTCGGCGCAGGCGTTCGCCGTCCGGTCGATGAAAGCCGGGTCGAGGACCTTGAGCGGCTGGTCGGCGGCCGGGAGCGGCGTGGGTGCCCCCTGTGCCGCCGCACGCGCGGGAGTGAGCGCCAGGAGCGCAAGGGCGGCGAGCGCTGCGGCCGCGCGCCAGCAACTGGTGGCCAGGGCAGACAGGGAGCTGCGCATCTCGATGGACTCCGGTGATGGTGCCGGCATGCACCATACCGACGGTCGCTCCGCCCGGTCAACCAGCGTGGGCGCGGCGCCGCCGGCAGCCAACGGGCTGCCCGGTTCGTCCGTATCTTACGGCGACAACCATATGAACACTGATCTGGTGATTTCTACGACCGCCCTCACCCGCCGCTACGATAGGTTGGTGGCGGTGGATGCCCTCGACCTCGAGGTGCGCCGGGGCGTGATCTTCGGCCTCCTCGGGCCCAACGGCGCCGGGAAGACCACCACCATCAAGATGCTCACCACCCTGCTGCCCCCCACGTCCGGGTCGGCGACGGTAGCGGGCTTCGAGGTCACGGCGCAGCCCCGTGAGGTGCGGCGCCGCATCGGCTACGTCCCGCAGCTCGTTTCGGCCGATGGCGGTCTCACCGCCCACGAGAACTTGGTGCTCTCCGCCAGGCTGTACCGTCTGCCGCGGGCGGAACGGCGCGAGCGGATCGCCGCCGCGCTCGAGTTCATGGGCCTCACCGGCTCGGCCGACCAGCTGGTGCGCACCTACTCGGGCGGGATGATCCGGCGGCTGGAGCTTGCCCAGGCGATGCTGCATCACCCTACGGTGCTGTTCCTCGATGAGCCGACGATCGGCCTCGATCCGCTCGCCCGCCGCGTGGTATGGGATCGCTTGGAGGATCTCTGCGCACAGTGGGGGACCACGATCCTCATCACCACCCACGACATGGAGGAGGCCGACGCACTGTGCGACGACCTCGCCTTGATGCACCAGGGCCGCATCGCGGCCCGGGGGACGCCGAGCGAGCTGAAGGTTCGGATCGGCCCCGAGGCCACCCTGGACGATGTCTTCGCCCAGGTCGCCGGAGGAACTATCGAAGCTGGAGGCAGCTACCGTGACGTCAGTCGCGCCCGCCGTATCGCTCGCCGACTCTCCTGACGGCAGCGCCATCGGCGCGTTCGTCCGCCAGAGCCTGGCGATCGCGGACACCGAGATCCGAAAGCTCCGCCGCGACCCGACAGAGCTGTTCACCCGAGCCGTCCAGCCCGCCCTGTGGCTCATCATCTTCGGCGAAGTGTTTACGCGGATCCGCGCCATCCCCACGGGCAATCTGTCCTACCTGGAGTTCATGGCGCCCGGCGTGCTGGCGCAGAGCGTGCTGTTCAGCGCGATCTTCTTCGGCATCGCCGTCATCTGGGAGCGCGACCTCGGGATCATCCACAAGCTGCTGGTGAGCCCGGCGTACCGCGGGGCGCTGGTGATGGGGAAGGCGATCTCAGCGGGGCTGCGTGGCCTCACCCAGGCCGTGATCATCTACCTGCTGGCGCTGGCGCTGGGCATCCGGCTGCAGTTCTCGGTCCCGTCGCTGCTCGGCGTCGTGGCGGTGGTGATGCTCGGCTCGGCGCTGTTCGCCACCTTTTCCCTGATCGTCGCCTGCCTGGTGAAGACCCGGGAGCGCTTCATGGGCATCGGCCAGGTGCTGACGATGCCGTTGTTCTTCGCCAGCAACGCGATCTACCCGCTGGCCATCATGCCCCCCTGGCTCCAGGCGGTGGCCCGCGTCAATCCGCTGACCTACGTGGTGGATGCACTGCGGGGGCTCATGATCCAGGGCGGGCACAGCACCCTCGGCGTGGGCACCGACTTCGCCTTTCAAGCCGCGGCGTTCGTACTGTTGCTGGCGATCGCGGCGAAGCTCTACCCGGGGCTGGTGCGGTAGGTGGCGGTTGGTGGGTTGTAGGTGGTGGGTTGTGGACTCACCCACCACCCACGCGTCGTCACCACTGCCGTCTGGCTCCTGAGCGCTCCTACCACCTACAACCCACAACCCACTAACCCACTAACCCTTCATCCCACCGGGATGTGGCTCCCGTTCGCCGCGAGCCACGCGTCGAAGCTCTGCAGGGCCGGGTTCAGGGCTCGCGAGACCTCGACACTGTGCGCCCGGCAGATGTCCTCCGAGAAGTCGCGATCGAACTGGAACATGTTGGCGAGGTCGTCGGCGCCCGGGAAGCCGAAGCTCCGGTACACCTCCGGCGGCACGTCGTTGTACTTCACCTCGTGGCCCAGCGCCTTCGCGAGGCCGGCGGCCATTTGCGCGCCGGTGAGGTGCTCGCCCGCGATCCCAACGCTCTTGCCCACGTACTCGGCGCCGCGCTTGAGGATGCCGTAGGCACATTTCCCGATGTCTTCGGCGGCGATTCCCGCCAGCTTCTTGTCGCCCAGCGGGAAGGTGATCGCCAGCTTGCCATCGGGACCCTTCTTCGGGCCCCAGCCGAAGTGAATGAAGTTGTCCCAGTAAGCGCACGTGACCAGGAACGTGGTCGGCACGCCGAGGTCCGTGAACAGCCGGTCGGACGCTCCTTTGGCGTCGAAGTGCGGGACCTTGTACTTCCCCATCAGGGTCGGCATCCGACTGTCGGTCAGGGGGATGAACTTCCGCGTGTCCTCGAGCGTGGACCAGATGACGTGCCGCACGCCGGCGCTCTTCGCCGCCCGCGCCATCGCGGCCGCTTCGGCGATCTCCTTCTCGGGCGACATGTGCGCCCAGTAGAAGGTGACGCAGAAGGCGGCGTCGGCCCCGGTGAACGCCCGCTTGAGGCTGTCCTCATCGTCGACGTCGGCCGCGACGACCTCGGCACCGGCCGCCCGCAACTCCTTCACCTTCTCCGAGCGGATGTCCCTGGTCAGTGCCCGCGCCTTGAACGGGCCGTCCTTGTCCGCCGTGATGGCACGGACGAGGCCGCCGCCCTGCGCACCGCGTGCGCCCACCACCGCCACGATCTTCCTGCTGTCTGCCATGCGTGTCTCTCCTTGCGCGTCTCGCGAACCGAAGTTCAGCGCGGCTGCGCTCGTGGGCCGCCCCCGTGCCGTGGGGGACCGGCTTGCCTGTGCACCGGCTTGCGTTGAAGTGTGAAGGAATATACACCCTGCCCGCGTCACGCCTGGGGCGAGACGGGTGGTAGGTGGTAGGGCTACGGTGCGGGTGCCGCGGGTTCGGTGCCGGTCTCCTCCGACGGTGGCTCCCCACCGCCTGCAACCAGTAACCCACCACCCGCTCTTACGCCCGTGATCTTCTGGAATCGCTCCTGAATGAGGCCGATCTGCTTGTCCGCTTCGTCGTACTGGCGAACCGCGTGGTCCAGGTGTTTCCCGACCAGCCGGTAGGCGGCGTCGAACCGGTCGAACTGCTGCTGCAGTCCCCCGAGTGAATCGAGGATCTCCCGCGCCTCCTTTTCCACCTCGAGTCCCTTGAGGCCGTGCAGGATCGCGGCGAGGTAGGCGTAGAAGGTGTTGGGCGAGACGGGGATCACCTTCCGGCGCAGGGCGTAGCCGACGACACTCTCCTCATCCTCGAGGTCCTCGCCCCGCACCACCGCCTCGTAGTAGACGTTCTCGGCCGGCACGTACATCAGCGCGAACTCGAACGTGCCCTCGTCCGGCTTGATGTACTTGTCGGCGATCTCGTCGATCCGCTCGCGCAGCGACTTGCGGAACGCGCGGCGCTCCCGCTCGGCGTTGCCGGCGTCGGCCGCGAGCATCCGCTGGCACGCCTCGAGGGGGAACTTCGAGTCCACCGGCACCAGCCGGTCGCCCACGCGAATGATGGCGTCGACCTTCTCGCCGGAGCGGAACGCGTGCTGGGTGGCGTAGAGTCCCGCTGGGAGAATCTGCCGCAGCAGCTCCTCGAGCCACACTTCGCCGAGGGTGCCGCGCAGCCGCGGAACCTGGAGCAGCTCCTGCACCTTCACCACGGACTGGCCCACCGCTTCGAGCCGCTGGGTGACCTCGGCGAGCTGGCCGAGGCGTTCGCGCACGTCGCCGACGGCCGTGCCCTGCGAGGTGGAGAGCGCGTCGAGGCGGTTGCGCACCTCGATCAGCTGCTGCTGCAGCAATGCCGCCTCGTTGCCCGGCGCCGGGGGCCGGCGCGTGAGGAGCGCGACGAGCAGGGCCACCACCACGAGCAGCAGCGCCAGGATCGCTGTGGTCATGCGCGGCAGCTCAGCGGTCGGCGAGGTGGCATGCGACCTGGTGGCCGGGAGCCAGCTCCCGCAGCTCGGGGCGCTCGGTCCGGCAGGCCTCGTTCTTCGCCGGATGCTGGCAGCGCGGATGGAACGCGCACCCCCCGGGCGGATGGACCGGCGAGGGCGGATCCCCGGCGAGCACGACGCGGATGCGCTTGCTCTTGGGATCGGGGACCGGGACCGCCTTGAGCAGCGCCTGGGTGTAAGGATGCAGCGGCCGCTGGTAGATGCCGTCCGACGGTCCCTGCTCCACGATCCGGCCCAGGTACATGACCGCGACGCGCGGGGCGACGTGGCGAATGACCGCGAGGTCGTGCGAGATGAAGAGGTAGGACAGGCCGCGCCGGGCCTGCAGGTCCACCAGGAGGTTCAGCACCTGGGCCTGCACGCTCACGTCGAGCGCCGAGACAGGCTCGTCGCACACGATGAACTCGGGCTCGACCGCGAGGGCACGGGCGATCCCCACACGTTGCCGCTGGCCCCCGGAGAACTCGTGCGGGTAGCGTGCAGCCGATCCCGCCGGCAGCCCCACCTCCGCGAGCAGCGCGTCCACACGGCGGTCGGCCTCCGCGCCCTCGGCAAGCCGGTGCACCTCGATCCCCTCGCGGACCGCGCGGCCGATCGACAGGCGGGGGTTGAGCGAGCTGTCGGGGTCCTGGAAGACGATCTGCATCCGGCGGCGCAGGCGCCGCAGCGCCGCCGGATCGAGGGCGAAGACGTCCTGGCCGTCGAAGTGCACCTCGCCAGCCGTGCGGTCGATCAGGCGCAGCACCGTTCGCCCGAGCGTCGTCTTGCCGCAGCCCGACTCGCCGACCAGCCCGAGCGTCTGGCGGGCGGCGACGTCGAACGACACGCCGTTGACGGCATGCACCACCTCGCGCCGCGCGCCGAACAGCCCGGCGCGCCGCGTGAAGTGGGTCACGAGATCACGGACTTCGACCAGTTGCCTGTCGCTCAAACGGGACTCCTCATGCGTGAACGCTTCTCCGGTTCTTCCACCAGCCAGCACCTTGCCTCGTGCCCTTCCGCCACCTGGAGCAGTGGCGGCATCTCGGTCCGGCACTTGTCCCACGCGTGGGGGCACCGCGGATGGAACCGGCATCCGGCCGGCCACGCGTTCGCCGGCGGTACCTGGCCGGGAATGGCCCGCAGCCGCGCCCGCCGTTCGTCGAGCCGGGGGATCGCGGCCAGCAGCCCTTCGGCATACGGGTGCGCCGGCTGCGCGAACAGTCGCTCGGTCGAGGTGTGCTCGACGATCTGGCCCGCGTACATCACGTACACCTGCCGCGTGCGCTCGGCCACGATCCCGAGGTTGTGCGTGATGAGCAGCACCGCCATCCCGAGTTTCTGCTGGAGGTCGTCGAGCAGCTCGAGGATCTCGGCCTGAATCGTGACGTCGAGCGCGGTGGTCGGCTCGTCGGCGAGAAGGAGCTTGGGCCGGCAGACGAGGGCCATCGCCAGCAGCACGCGCTGCCGCATCCCGCCGGAGAGCTGGTGCGGGTAGGCCGCGGCGCGGCGCTCGGCGTCGGGAATCCCCACGGCGGCGAGCATCTCCACCGCGCGCCAGCGCGCGGTGCTGCGGGAGACGGACTCGTGGGCGCGGATCGTCTCGGCGATCTGGTCGCCGACCTTGAGGACCGGATTCAGGGCGCTGAGCGGCTCCTGAAACACCAGTGCCACGTGGTTGCCGCGCACCGCCCGGACTTCCTTGGCACCGAGCGCGAGGAGGTCGCGCCCCTCGAGCCGCACGCTGCTCCCGTGCGCGATGTGGCCCGGCGGCTCGACCAGCCGGAGGATGGCGAGCGCGGTGACGCTCTTGCCGCATCCCGACTCACCCACGAGCCCGACCGTTTCTCCCTCTCCGACAATGAGGTCGATGCCGTCCACCGCACGCGCGACGCCATCGAGGCCGGTGAAGTTCACCGCGAGGTCGTGGACCTCAAGCAGTGGCGCGCGCGCGGACGCCGGCCCGCTCACGCAGCGGCCTTCGGGTCGAGGGCGTCGCGCAATCCGTCCCCCGCCAGGTTGAACGCGACGACGGTGAGTACCAGGGCGCAGCCCGGTGCGAGCGCCACCCAGGGGGCGCTGAAGAGGACGTCCTTGCCGTCCATGATCATGTTGCCCCAGGTGGGCGTAGGTGGCCGCACGCCGAGACCGAGGTAGGAGAGCCCTGCCTCGAGCAGGATGATGTTCCCGACGTCGAGCGAGGCGCTGACGATGACCGGCGCCGCAACGTGTGGCAAGAGGTGGCGGCGCACGACACCCGGCCCGGCCGTGCCAAGCGCGCGCGAGGCGGCGACGAAATCCGCCTCCCGGAGGCTCAGCACCGCGGCCCGCACGATGCGGCTGGTCTGGAACCACCCGGTCGCCGCGATGACGCCCAGCACCGCGATCGGTGGTACCTGTTCCCAGACGGCGAAGATGGCCAGCAGCAGGATGATGCGCGGCAGGGCCAGAGCTACGTCCACCCCCCGCATCAGCAACTCGTCGGTGCGTCGCCCGGCGATTCCCGCCACGAGGCCGACTCCGGCGCCCAGCGTGACGGCGAGCAGCGCCGCGCCGATACCCACCACGAGCGAGACGCGGGCCCCGTGCACGGTGCGACTCAGGACGTCGCGGCTGTAGGGATCGGTCCCGAGGAGGTGCGCGGCGGACGGCGCCCGGTCCTGGAGGCGCACCGGGTCGGGCTGCGCCAGCGGATCCGGCGTCAGGGCCGGGGCGAAGAGTGCGGCCAGCACCAGCGCCGCGACCAGGGCGGCCCCGACCACTGCGGGGCGGTTGCGCCGGAACCGCCGCGCGGCCAGTCGCCAGGGGCTCATCGGTCGAGCCTGACGCGCGGGTCGGCGACGGCCACGGCGATATCCGCGAGCAGGTTGCCGGCTGCGACCAGCACGCCGGAGACGAGGGCCGTCGCGGTGATCACGTTGTAGTCGCGCGCGAAGATGGCGTCGTAGGCGACGCGGCCCAGGCCGGGCCAGCCGAAAATGCTCTCGACGAGGACCGAACCGGCGAGGAAGTACGGCACGGAGAGGCCGGCCAGCGTGATCGTGGGAGCCAGAGCGCCGCGGAGCGCGTGCTTGAGCAGTACGGTTCGCTCCGCAATCCCTTTCGCCCGCGCGGCGCGGATGTACTCGGCACCCAGACTCTCCACCAGCGCGCTGCGCTGGAAGCGTGCGAACGTCGCGGCCTGCACGAGCGCGAGGCTGGCCACCGGGAGGACCAGGTGGCGCGCGAGGTCGATCGCGCGAAGCACCGGGGAGAGGCCTTCCCCGAGGGCCGCGCTGCTCATGCCGCTCACGGGAAGCCAGTGAAGCTTCTCGCCGAACACCAGCAGGAGCAGCAGCCCCAGCCAGAAGACCGGCACGGAGTACAGCACCAGCGTCACTGCGGCAAGCAACGTGTCGGTGCGGGAGTGGTGACGCGCCGCCTGCAGCGCGCCGACAGCGAGACCGAGGAGCAGCGACACGACCAGGGCGGTCCCCCCCAGCAGCAGCGTGTTGGGGACCGCCTCGGCGAGGACGGCGGCGACCGGCCGGTGCAGGACGAACGACTCTCCCAGTTCGCCCCTGGCCAGGTTGCCGGCATAGCGGAGGAACTGCTCCGGGAGGGGGCGGTCGAGCCCGAACAGGGTGCGTTGCCGGGCGATCGTCTCCGGGGAAGCCAGGGTGCGCTCCGCCGTGCCGAGCATCGGCTCCCCGGGCGCGGCATGGACGAGGAAGAAGGTGATGACGACGACCGCGGCGATGCTGACGACGGCGAAGGCGAGGCGGCGGGCCGCGAAGCCGAGCACGACTACTGCCCGACGGCGCCCCGGTCCCGCGCGATGTGTCGCGCCTCGATCACGCGCCACTCGGTGACCGTGGCGAGCCAGCTGTCGGGCCGGATCGTGACGTTCCTGAACCGCGTGCTGATGGCGGCGTTGTTGCGCGGCGAGAAGAGGAAGACGGCCGGCGCCTCGTCGTTGAGGCGCCCGAGCGCGTCCCGCCACAGCGGCGCGGCTGCGGCACGGGTCCGTGCGCGCATCGCGGCGGCTGTGAGCGACCGGAACGCCGTGTCCACATAGCGGCCGATATTGTCGCTTGCGCCCGGGCTCCACCACTGGAGCAGCGACGCCGGGCTCGGGTCGATCGTCCGCGAGACGAATGCCGCATCGAAATCGCCAGTCTGGGTCCGCCGCTCCATCACGGTGAACTCGAGCGGCTCGATCTGCATGTCCACGCCGAGACGCCGGAGCTCGTCCTGCACGATCACGGCGACCTGCTGCCGCACCTGGCTGGAGGTGGGGACGAGCAGTGTGAACCGGAGCGGCCCGCCGCGGCCGGCACGCATGCCGCCCGCTCCACCGCGGCGCCACCCGCGCTGGTCGAGCAGCCGGGAGGCGGCGGCCGTGTCGAACGGCAACTGGCGGATCGCATCGCTCCAGACCCATTGCATCGGGCTGGTCGCCCCTACCGCGACAGAGGCGAACGGTCCGAAGACCGAGCGGACAGCAGTTTCGCGATCCACGGCCATCGCGATGGCGCGCCGCACGTCGCGGTCGGCGAACAGGGGCCGGCGCAGGTTGAAGACGATCGCCGCGTAGAACGGCGACGGGTAGGGCACGAGACGCACGTCCGGGGACTGCTGCACGCGCTCGAGCTGCCCGCGCGCCGGGATCACTTCCATCGCGTCGGCCTCGCCAGCGAGCAGCCCGCTCACGGCCGTGGCCAGCTCGGGCGTGACCCGCCAGATCACGCGGCCCAGGCCGGGCCGGCCCAGGAACCACGCGGTGTCGGCGACCAGGTCGATCTCGGAGCCGGATACCCAGCGCACGAACCGGTAGGGGCCGTCGCCCAGCGGCGCACGCCCGAACGGCGCGGTGGCGAGCCGGCCCGCCGGAATCGTGTCGAGCAAGTGCCGCGGCAGGATCCGCATGTGGTAGGTGGCGTCGTACAGCTGCTCGGGATACCAGCGCCGGAAGCGGAAGACGACGGTGAGGCTGTCGCGCGCCGTGACGGAATCGATCGCGTCGAGGAACGGCGCGAGCGGCGCGTTCACGTCCGGACTGCGGTAGACCCCGAAGGTGTACGCCACGTCGGCGGCCGTCACGCGGGCGCCGTCCTGCCAGCGCGCCCGCGGGTCGAGATGAAAGACGATGGTGAGCGAGTCGGGGTGCTCCCAGCTGCGCGCCAGGACCGGCCGGAAGCCGGAGTCGTCCACGGTGTTGAGGTCGAGCTTCAGCTCCGCCAGCCGGCAGAAGATGAGATCGGTGACGTTGATGCCGCTGGTAACGGTCGTGACGGGCGGAAAGAGGACGTCGGCATCGCCGGTCGTTGCGATGACCATCGTCCCGCCCGGGGCGGAAGCGGCAGGCCGCTTCGCGCATCCGGCGAGCACCACCGCCGCGGCGAGGAGAACACCGATCCTCACGGGGCAAGAATCTAGCGCAAGCGGACCGAACGTCCTAGGCGGACCGCGCCTCGGGTCTCCGCATGGCTGCCGCCGCCGGGCCCGGGCCCGACATGCCGAGGGGGCGCCGGAGCGCCCCCTCGGTCCCACCCACCCCACGGCAGTCTACTGCGGGGGATGGTTCGCGAAGTCCCCCGCCTTCACGATGACGATCTTGCCGGGCACGATGTACTTCCGCATCACGGCGTTGATCGCATCCGGCGTTAAGGCCTCCACCTGCCGCTCCAACGCGGCATCGTAGACGAGCGTGCGGCCATAGAACAGGTACGCGGCCAGCGTGCCCACCAGCGACTGATCCTGCGCCCGGCTCACCTCGCGCGACTGCAGCCAGCCGGCCTTCGCCTGCTCCACCTCGCTGGGCGTGAAGCCATCCCGCAGCACCCGGTCGATCTCCTCGTGGAAATCTGTTTCGAGTCGCCGCACGTTCTGCGGCGCGTAGATCGCGTAGGTGGTGAAGCTCCCCGCCGAATCGAGGGCCCCCGCCCCCACGAACGAGCCGATCCCGTAACTCAAACCGTCCTTCTGGCGGATGCGCACCGCCAGGCGCGAGTTGAGGAAGCCGCCTCCCAGCATGTAGTTGCCCAGCAGCAGCGCCGGGTAGTCGGGGTCGTCGTCGCGGATCTGCAGGTTGAGGCCCGCGTAGAAGAAGGCGTTCGCCTTGTCGGGCGTCTCGATCGCGATGGTGGTGTCGGGGCGGTCCTGGTAGATCTGGGGCACGCGTGCGTAGGCCTGCGCGCTCCTCCAGTCGCCAAGCCTCTCGGCAGCGAGTTGCGAGACCTGCGCCGGATCGAAGTCGCCCACGACCGCCAGCTCCGCCTGCGAGGCCCCATAGAAATCGTCGTAGAAGCGGTGCGCATCTGCCACCGTGGCCGCGGCATAGTCCGCTGCCTGCTCGTCCAGGGTCGCGGTGTAGCGCGGATCACCCTTGGGGAACGGGTTGAGGTAGCGGCGCAGGGCGATCGAGGCGCGGGCCGACGGCTCGCTCTTCTGCTCCTCGATCTGCGCCAGGTTTTCTTGTACCAGGCTGCGGAACTCCGTGCTGTCGAACGCGGGCTCGCGCAGTACCTCGCCGAGCAGCCCCAGCACGGCGGGCAGGCTCGGCCGGGTGGTCTCGACCATCACCGTCGTCGTCGTGCTGCCCCCGAAGATGTTGACGCGCGCCTGCAGTCGGTCAAGCGAGTCACGGATCTGCTGGCGGGTGTGGTGCTTCGTGCCGCGCAGCAACATGTCCGCCGCGAGGTCGGCCACCACCGCCTTGCCTGTCACCGCGGTCGCCGTGCCGTAGCGCAACCGCAGCTGGACGTTCACCGACTGCCCGCGCGTCTTCTTCGGCAGCAGCGCGAGCCTGAGCCCGTTGGGCAGCGACGACCGCGTGACCCGGTGCTCGATGTTGGCCGGCGAGGGATCGAACGCCTCTCCCGCCACCCGGGCAGTGTCACCGTGATAATCCCGCACCAGCGCCGCCACGTCCGGCATCGCCGGAATCTCGGCGCGCACCGGTGCCGCAGTGGGAATGAACAGGCCGAGTGTGCGGTTCGACGGCACCAGGTAGCGCGTCGCGGCACGCTGGACCGCGGCTGGGGTCACGCCCTTGAGGCGGTCGCGGTACAGGAACAGCAGCCGCCAGTCCCCCATGGCGGCCCATTCCGACAGCTCGAGGCCTACCCGCATCGAGTTGTTGAGGTTCAGCTCGATGCTCTGCAGGAGGGACGCCTTGCCGCGCTCGACCTCTTCGGCCGTCGGCGCGAAGACGAGCACCGAGTCGACGGTGCGCTCCAGCGCGACGCGCGCGCTGTCGAGCGAGTCTTCCTGCCGCACCCGCGCGTACAAGAACAGCACGCCGGGCTCCCGGAGCTGGAACGCCATCGCGCCGACCTCGGCGGCCTTCTTGGTGTCCACCAGCGCCTTGTACAGGCGCCCGGACGGGGCGCTGCCGAGCACCTCGCTCAGCACATCCACGGCGGCGAAGTCGGAGTCCGAGCCTGCGGGCACGTGGTACACGGCGTCCACGACCTGCACGTCCCCGACGCGGCGCAGGGTCACGCTGCGCTCCCCGTCCTGCGTCGGCTCCACCGTGTAGGTCGGGTAGATGCGCAGCACCCCCGAGCGGTCGGGCCGCGGGATCCGCCCGAAGTCGCGCTCGACGAGCTGGAGGGTCCGCCGTGGATCGAACTTGCCCGCCACGACCAGCATGGCGTTGTCGGGCTGGTAGTAGCGGTGGTAGAACGACTGGAGGCGCTCGATCGGCACCAGCTCGATGTCGGAGCGGGCGCCGATGGTCGCCTTGCCGTAGTTCTGCCACAGGAACGCCCTCGAGAGCGTGCGCTCCATCAGCACGTTGAACGGGTCGTTCTCCCCGGCCTCATACTCGTTGCGGACGACCGTCATCTCCGACTCGAGATCGTGCTTCGCGATGAAGCTGTTCACCATCCGATCCGCCTCGAGATCGAGCGCCCAGGTGAGGTTGGAATCCGTGGCGGCGAAGGTCTCGAAGTAGTTGGTCCGGTCGAACCAGGTGGTGCCGTTCGGCTGCGCGCCGTGCTCGGTCAGCTCCTGCGGGATGTTGCGGTGGTGGGGCGTCCCCTTGAAGGACAGGTGCTCGAGCAGATGCGCCATCCCCGTCTCGCCGTACCCCTCGTTCCGCGAGCCGACGAGGTAGGTGATGTTGACCGTGATCGTGGGCTTGGACGAGTCGGGGAAGAGGAGCACCCGCAGTCCGTTCGGCAGGTCGTACTCGGTGATCCCCTCCACCGCGGGGCCCCGCGCCGCCGCCGGAGCGATGGCCTGGGCCGGCCGGGTGTGGGGCCGGGTCGGCGCCTGCGGCTGCTGGGCGGCGAGCGGCGTGGCGATGGCGACGAGAAGAGCGAACAATGCGCGCACGATAACCTCCGGAAACGGCACGGGCCTGCGGACATGAAACAGTCAGCTGCCAACCTCACAAGATTGTGCGACCAGCGTTAGCACCTGTCTTGGTCACGAGGTAGCTCCCGCGCTCACGGCGCGCCAGGGGGTGCCGGTGCGGAGGATGGCGTTGAGGATCGTCAGCAGCTTCCGCATGCAGGCGACCAGGGCCACCTTGGCCGGCTTGCCGGCCGCTCGCAGCCGCGTGTAGAAGGCCCGGATCGCCGGGTTGTAGCGGGTCGCCACCAGGGCGCCCATGTAGAGCGCCGCGCGCACCGACGCCCGCCCGCCCCAGACCATCCGCTTGCCGCGCAGCGTGCCGCTGTCGCGCGCCCGCGGGGCCACGCCCACCAGGGCCGCGATCTGCTGGCGCGTGAGCGTCCCCAGCTCCGGCAGCTCGCCCAGCAGGGTCCGGCTCACCACCGGGCCGACGCCCGGCACGCTGCGCAGCAGATCCTCCTTGAGCCGCCACACCGGGCTGCCGCGCACGGCCTGCTCCAGGTCCCCGTCCACGTCGCGCAGCCGGCGCTCGAGCCAGTGGATGTGCTGGGTAATGTCCCGGCGCACCGCGGCGGCGGCCACGAAGCCCAGCCGGTTCTGCTCGGCCGTCTTCATCTCCAAGAGCTGGCGCCGCCGCGTGAGCAGCGCGTCCAGGCTCCGCACCGCCTCATCCGGCAGCGGGCGCGGCTCCGGCCGCACCCGCTCGGCAAATAGGGCCAGGATCTGCGCATCCAGCGCGTCCGTCTTGGCCAGTTGCCCGGTGGCCCGGGCGAAGTCGCGCACCTGGCGCGGATTGGCCACCACCACCGCGAGGCCGGCGGCGGCCACCGCCGCCACGACCGCCGTCTCGAAGCCGCCCGTCGCCTCCAGCACGATCAGCGCGGGGGCCAGCGGTCGCAGCCGGGCCACCAAAGCGGCGATGCCGGCGTCGTCATTGGCCGTGCTCCACGGCTCCCCCGCGGGGCGCACCGCGACATCCAACGTGGCTTTCGCGACATCGATACCGACGAAACAGGCGGGCGCGCTCATCGGGGCCTCCGGAGTCGGACGTCCCTCTCGACCTGGCCCAGCCTTGCACGATGCGGTCTTGGGCCGCGCACCTGTTCGGGCTCGAGGCGAGAGACGGGCGACGCCCTGGCTAACGCACGGTCTCGAAGACCCAGGGAGGAGCGAGCTATCGCCCGCCTCTACGATGCCTCTATCATGACGCGGGCGGGAGATACAAGGGGGGCGTCAGTCGTGGGGCCAGGAGACTCCGACACGCAACGTCGGCATTGAGGACGGGTGCTACGACCGGGTCGGGGAGCGCTGGCTAACGTCGCCAGGTCCAGTCCGCGTCGGCGTAGCTGGTCACGAGGTCACGGGTGGCGCGCTCGACGGCCGCCGACAGCGCCCCGGCGCGACCGGGCACTCCCCAGCGCCCGGCTGCGGTACGGTGAATGGCGCCGCTCACCGTTTCCCAGCTGGCTCGGCTGGAGCCGATCAACTGGTCGAGGCCGGTGGCCGAGGGAGCCGTTGCCGCGCCGACCGTGACATCGGCGACCACTTCCTGGTCCGCCACCAGGAGCACCGAGCCGTGCTGGAGGAACGCGCCGTCGCCGCGCACCTGCGCGCTCCCGACGACCTTGCCCCCGCGGAGCGCCATCACCTCGCCGCCCGCCGCGCTGGCGAAGCACGCGCCGGCGCCGACCCCGTCGGCCGGGCGGTCGGCGGCGAGCAGGACGGCGGCGCCGAGGGACGTGAGCGCGTCCGCGAGCATCGCGTGGATTTCGCGGTAGGTGTCCCGCAGCGACCCGAACACGGAGGACGGGGCCGCGACGGCATACGTGACCTCGCGGTGGTGCCAGACGGCGCGGCCGCCGGTGGGGCGGCGCACGACGGCGAGGCCGCGGGCCGCGATGCGGTCGCGATCGTAGCGCCGCAGCGCCGGCTCGTTGCGCCCGAACGAGAGGGTCGGCGGATCCCATGCGTAGAGCCGCAGTGCGCACGTCCCCTCGCGCTCTGCGTCCAGGAGCAGCGCGGCGTCGAGGGCCATGTTCCACGCCCCCGACGCCGGATCATCTACGAGAACCTGCCAGTCACTCGCCACCCGACCTCTCCCACGGGGAGGTGATGAGGTGAGGAAGGTGATGGGGTGATGACGTGATGTTGGGCCGCGCCATCACCTCATCACATCATCACTCCATCACCTCCCCGTCATATCTCGCTGATCAGCGTCCGACTCTGCTCCCGCATGAACTGCTGCAGGTAGTACAGCCCGCCCGCCGACTTGCCGGTGGACCCCGACCCCTTCCACCCGCCGAATGGCTGCAGGCCCGGCCACGCGCCGGTGGTGGCGCCCTGCGGCCGGTTGGCGTACACGGTGCCGGCCTCGATGTGGTCGAAGAACCACTGCGATTCCTTGCGGTTCCCGTAGAATCCCGCCGTGAGGCCGTAGTCGGCGTCGTTGGCCCGGCGCATCCCCTCCTCGAGCGAATCGACGGCCGCGATCATGGTGATCGGCAGGAACATCTCCTCGCGCCACAGCCGGTGCGTGGCCGGCACGTTGTCCACCAGCGTCGGGGCGCAGAAGTACCCCTTGGCGAGCACGCCCTGCGTCAGGCGCCGGCCGCCGAACAGGATCGTCCCAGCCTGCCGCAGCTCCGCGCAGTAGTTCTCGTAGCTCCGCGCCCCGGCGGCATTGGCCACCGGCCCGAGCCAGTTTTCCTGCACCGTCGGGTCGCCGATGTTGGTGCGCTCGAGCAGCGCCAGCACCCGGGCGACGAACTTCTCCTTGACCGGGCGCTCGACGAAGATGCGGGAGGCGGCCGAGCACTTCTGCCCCTGGAGGCCGAACGCGGAGCGGTAGCACCCCAGCGCGGCCTGGTCGAGATCGGCGTGACGCGAGACGATCACCGCGTTCTTCCCGCCCATCTCCGCGATGCAGGGCCGCGGCCACTTGCCGCCGGCGAAGGCGCGGATGATGTGCATGCCCACGTCGTATGAGCCGGTGAAGGTGATGCCGTCCACGCCGGGGTTGGTGATCAGCTCTTCGCCCAAGGTGCTCCCCGGGCCGGTCACGAAGTTGACCACGCCTTTGGGGAGGCCCGCGTCGAGGAAGCAGGTGGCGAGGAAGTGGCCGACCCACGGCGTATCGGTGGCGGGCTTCATCACCAGCGTGTTGCCCGCGACCAGGGCGGCGCCCGACGGACCGCCGGACAGCGCGATCGGGAAGTTCCACGGCGAGATCACGACCCACACGCCGTAGGGATGCAGCAAGCTGGTGTTGGAGGCCGCGAAGCCCTTGAGCGGATCCCGGCCCATCCGCGACACGTACCCGTTGTGCTTCTCCACCTGGTCGCAGTAATAGGAGATCAGGTCCGCCGTCTCCTGCACGTCAGCCAGCGCCTCCATCCGGTTCTTCCCGACCTCCAGCGAGTCCACGGCGGCGAACTCGAACGCGCGCCGGCTGATCAGCGCCGCCGCGGCGCGCAGATAGCGCACGCGCTTGTGCCACGGCAGCCCGCTCCAGGCGGGAAACGCCGCCCGCGCGGCCGCGACTGCGGCCCTGGCGTCGTCCACGCCGCCCTTCTGGAAACGGCCCAGCAGCCAGTCGGTGTCGATCGGGCTCCGATCCTCGAACTTCTCCGTGGCGTATCTCTTCTCGCCGTTGATGTAGTTGGGGTATTCACGCCCCAGCGTCGATTTCACTTTGGCCAGCGCCGTCTCGTAGCTTCGGTGCAGCTCCTCCGGCGGGTCGAACATCGTGGCGTACGTCAGGTGGAAGGGCGCCCGCTTCTTGGGGGCTACCTTCTTGGCTGTCTTGGACTTAGGAGGCACGGGAATACCCCGAACGTTCAGGTGAGCAAGGCGCTTTCGGCGGTTAGAAGACTAGCAAACCGCGGGCCAGGAAGGTAGCCCAAGCCGGCGTGGCGACTCCGGTTCAGGTCCTTACCGACAGCGCGATCAGCAGTTGCGCAGCCCAATACGCGGCCAGCTCGATTTCGTGCGCGGCGCGGAACGGCCGGCGGAAGCGCCGGAGCACCAGGAGAGCGTCGGAGGCGATGAACAGGCAGGCCCCGAGCAGGGCGAGCTGGAAGCTGGCGCGCGGCACCGACGCGGCCTGGCCGCGCATCGCGGCGCGCCACGCCATCACTGAGATCGCCGCGACGTAGACGAGCAACGGAGCGCGGAGCCTTCCGAGTCTGCTCCAGACAGACGCGGTGATGCCGCCGGTGACGGCGAGAAACGGCACGAGCCATGGGAGCTGGTTGCCGGCGAGCGGGCTGCCGGTGCTGAAGGCGGCGATGTACGCCACGTGGGCGACGAGGAAGGCCGCGAGCCCGAGGGCAAACCGGTCGGCCGGCAGGACCAGCAGCACGTCGCCGGCCAGCGACAGCGCAAGGGCGAGCACCACGAAGCTGCGGTACGGCTGGCCGCCCGGCTGGACGAGCCAGGCGGCGCCGAGCAGGATGATGAACGTCGTGAGCGGCTTGAAGAAGCTGAAGCCCGGACGATCGCCCCGGGCCGCCGCGACGATGGCGAACGCCGCGGCAATCGCGACGGCGGCGACAAAGAGCAGCGTCGAGGGCCTGATCGGCGCTCTCTGCTAGCCTGCGAAGCTGTACCGCACGTTCGGGCTCCGGGCTGCGGCGGCCTCGTCGAACCGGCTGACCGGCGTCAGCCGCGGCGCGCCGGTCACCAGCTCCGGCTGCTCCTCCGCCTCCTTGGCGATGGCCAGCATGGTGTCGGCGAAGCGGTCCAGCTCGTCCTTGGTCGCCGTCTCCGTCGGCTCGATCATCAACGCCTCGGGGACGATCAGCGGGAAGTAGATCGTCGGCGCGTGGAAGCCGTAATCCAGGAGCCGCTTCGCGATGTCGAGCGTCTTGACGCCGTGCGCCTTGAATGGCGTGCCGGTCGCCACGCACTCGTGCATCCCGCGCCCGAACGGCATCGGGTACTTGGACTCGATCCTGGCTGCGATGTAGTTCGCGTTCAGCACGGCGGCCTGGGCTGTCTCCCGGATGCCCTCGCGCCCCAGCATCGAGATGTAGGTATAGGCGCGCACCATCATCCCGAAGTTGCCGAAGTAGCCGTGCAGTTTGCCGATGGTCTGCGGCCGGTCCCACTCACGGACGTAACGGTCGCCGGTCTTGACGACCACCGGCACCGGGAGGAACGGCTCGAGATGCCGCTTCACGGCCACCGGACCCGCGCCGGGACCGCCGCCGCCGTGCGGAGTGGAAAAGGTCTTGTGCAGATTGAAGTGCATCGCGTCCACGCCGCTCTCGCCCGGCCGCACCACGCCCATCAGGGCGTTCATGTTGGCCCCGTCCATGTAGAGCAGCGCGCCGGCGTCGTGCACCAGCTTGGCGATCTCGACCACCTCGGTCTCGAACCGGCCCACGGTGTTGGGATTGGTGAGCATCACGGCCGCGGTGTCGGGGCCCAGCGCGGCCTTGAGGGTGGCGAGGTCCATCTGGCCCCGCGCGTCGGACTTGATCGCCTTCACCACGAAGCCCGCCAGCGCGGCCGTCGCCGGGTTGGTGCCGTGCGCGCTGTCGGGGATGATGACGGTCTTGCGGGCCGCGTCGCCGCGCGAGCGGTGATAGGCGGCGATGAGGAAGATGCCGGTCATCTCGCCCTGCGCGCCGGCGGCGGGCTGGAGCGTGATGGCGTCCATCCCGCTGATGTCCTTGAGCCACTCGCCCAGCGTGTAGATCAGCCGCAGCGCACCCTGGCATGCGGCGTCGGGCGTGAAAGGATGCAGCGCCGTGAAGCCCGGCAGGCGCGCCATGTCCTCGTTGACCTTGGGGTTGTACTTCATCGTGCACGACCCCAGCGGATACAGCGCGCGGTCGACGTGGTGGTTCTTGAGCGACAGCTCCACGAAGTGCCGCATCACCTCGAACTCGGGCACTTCCGGCAGGTGCGGCGGGTCCCGGCGCAGCGCCGCGGCGGGCAGCAGGTCGGCGGCGCGCTGCGCGGCGATCGGCTTGGGCACGCGGGTGCCGCCGCGCCCCGGCCTGGAGCGCTCAAAGAGCAGCGGCGTGGGAACCGGGCTCAGCGGGAACGGCTGCATGGGCATCCTCTAGAAGTCGAATGACTGGCCGGGTTGGAGCACGGCCACCTGGGCCAGTGTTCCGACGGCCTTCTTGAACGCCTGCGGATCGGCCTCGATCACCGGGAACGTGCCCCAGTGCATCGGGATCGCGACCTTCGGCTTGACGAACGCTACCGCGCGCACCGCGTCCTCGATCCCCATCGTGAAGTTGTCGCCGATCGGGACGAGCATCACGTCCACCCGTCCTTCCAGGAGCTGCATCTCCAGCGTCAACGCCGTGTCACCGGTGTGGTACACGCTCTTGCCCCCCACCGTGACCACGTAGCCGCAGGGAAAGGTGGTGTACTTCCCCGTCTCGTCGCCCTCGACGCCGCCGCCGTGGAAGGCGACCACCAGCTTCACTCTGCCGAACGGGAAGTCACGCGCGCCCCCGATGTGCATCGGGTGGACGTTTGGCGCGCCCTGCTCGGCGCAGAACATCGCCAGCTCGTACGGCGCCACCACCGTGGCCTTGTGCAGCTTGGCGAGCGGCACGGCGTCGCCGAGGTGATCGCCGTGGCCGTGGGTGAGCAGGATGGCGTCGAGCTTGGGCAGCGCTGCGGCTTCGATGTCGGCCTTGGGGTTACCGGTGAGGAACGGGTCGAACACGATCCGCGTCCCCCCGTGCTCGAGCACGAAGCAGTCGTGGCCATGGAAGGTGAGCTTGGGCATGGTGCCTCCCCGCTCGCGCCTCAGACCTGTTTCAGCACTTCGACCAGCCGGTCCACGTCCTCGGCGGTGCGTTTCTCCGTCGCGGCGATCAGGAGCGCGTGGCCGTCCTCCATCGGCGAGGCGAACCGATCGAGGGCGACGCCGGGCAGCACGCCCAGCGCGGCGGCCCGGTGCACGATCTCCGCCGCCGGCTTGGGGGTCTTCACCGCGAATTCGTGGAAGAACTGCCCGCCCGGGCAGAGCGGCGCATACCCCTTGATCCGCGTGACGGCGTCGTACACGACGTGCGCGTTGACGCACGACGCCTCGGCGACGCCCTTGAGGCCCTCCAGCCCTACCGTGGCGAGGTACACCGTGGCGGCGAGCGCCAGGAGTCCCTGGTTGGTGCAGATGTTGCTCGTCGCCTTCTCACGGCGGATGTGCTGCTCACGGGTCTGCAGCGTGAGGACGAAGCCGCGCCGGCCGTCATGGTCATGGGCGACGCCGACGATGCGGCCCGGCATGTGCCGGAGGTACTCGTTCTTCGCCGCGAAGATGCCGAGCACCGGGCCCCCGAAGCTCATCGGAATGCCGAGCGGCTGGCCCTCGGCTACCGCGACGTCGGCGCCGCAGGAGCCGGGGCTCTTGAGCAGCGCCATCGCGATCGGATTGAACGCCACCACCAGCAGGGCGCCGGCGGCGTGCGCAGCTGCCGCGCACGCGTCGAGGTCCTCGACGACGCCGAGGAAGTTGGGCTGCTGCACGACCAGGCAGGAGGCGCCGGCCAGCAGCTTGCCGCTCGCCGCGAGGTCGAGCGTGCCGTCGCTCTTTCGGGGGGCCACCGCGATCGTACGCCCGGTGGCGCCGATGTAGGTCTCGGTGACGCGGCGGTAGTGCGGGTGCACCGTCTGTGCCATCACGACCTGGCGCCGGTCCTTCTTCACGCTGCCCGCGAGAATGGCCGCCTCGGCGCAGGCGCTGGCGCCGTCGTACATCGAGGCGTTCGCCACGTCCATCCCTGACAGCTCGCACATCAGCGTCTGGAACTCGTAGATCACCTGCAGCGTGCCCTGCGAGACTTCGGGCTGGTACGGGGTGTAGGCGGTGTAGAACTCGGAGCGCCGCAGCACGTGATCTACGATCGCCGGCACCCAATGGTCGTACATACCTGCGCCCGCGAAGCAGATCAGCGGCGCGTCGGCAGCGGCCACCGCGCTCACCGCGCGGACCGTGTCCCACTCGGGAAGCGCCTCGGGCACCGCGAGCGGGCGGCGCGAGCGGAGCGCGGCGGGAATCGCTGCGAACAGATCGTCGAGCGACGAGACGCCGATGGTCTTCAGCATCTCGCGGACGTCGGCGTCGCTATGTGGTACGTAGGACATGGGGAGTCGAGGCTGAGGGTGTCAATGTGCAGCGCCCCGGGAACGTGACCCGGGGCGCGGTGGCTACTGGCCGATATGCGCGGCGTATTCCGTGGGGCCCAGCAACTCCTCCAGCTCCGCGGGGTTCGTGACCCTCAGGCGAATCATCCATCCGCCGCCGTAGGGGTCCCGGTTGATCACCGAGGGATCCCCTTCGATGGCGGCGTTCACCTCCACCACCTCGCCGGTGACCGGGCAGAACAACTCCGAGACGGCCTTCACCGCCTCGATGGTGCCGAAGGGCTGCATCTTGCCGAACGTGCTGCCGGGCTTCGGCAGATCGACGTACACCACGTCGCCCAGTTCGCCCTGGGCGTAGTCCGTGACCCCGATCTCCACGACCCCGGGTGTGCCGGTCTGGTGGACGTATTCGTGCTCTTCGGTGTAGACGAGATCGTCCGGAATCTTCGACATCGGAGCTCCACGTGCTGCGAGGGTACTGGGCGGCCGCCAAAGGGTATTCGGGGTGCCGACCAGTGTCAAGCGAAAAGCGCGCCGCCGCGCGGCGCGCCGGGGCACTCTAGCGCCGCGCGCTGCGGCGGCGCGCGGCCTCGGCCCGGAGCGCTTCCCACGCGGCTCTCGCGTTGGCTTCCAGCGCCTCCTCCGAGCCGTCGTTGTCGATGACGATGTGGCTCCTGCTCCGCTTGAGGCGACTCGGCAGCTGCGCGCCCATCACGTCGCGCGCCTCCTCCTCGGAGTAGTGGCGCAGTTCCATCAGGCGGCGGCGGCGCGTCTCCTCCGGCGCATCCACCAGCACCACCACGTCCCACGCGTCCGGATCGAGCACCTCGAACAGCAGCGGGATGTCGGACACCGCGATCTCGGCGCCCGCGCGCCGCGCCGTCTCCAGCCGCTCGGCGTGCAGGCGCATCACCTCCGGGTGCATGATGGCGTTCAGCACGGCGCGCCGCTCGTCGTCGCCCATGACGCGCCGCCGCAGCAGGGCGCGGTCCAGCGAGCCGTCCGCCTGCCGGAGGTCGCTCCCGAAGCGCGCCGCGATCGCGGCGAGCGCCGGCCGGCCGGGCTCCACCACCTCCCGCGCGAGCTGGTCCGTGTCTACCACGGCGGCGCCCCAGCGCTTGAAATGGCCCAGCACCGCGCTCTTTCCCGCGGCGACGTTGCCGGTGAGGGCGACGCTCAACATACAGCGGGCACAGGGGCACAGGGGCACAGAGGCACCGCGAGAGCAGGGCGGCCCCCGTGCCCCCGTGCCCCCGTGCCCCCGTGCGTCCGTGCGTCAGTGCGTCTGTGCGTCTTGGAGGAGTTCAACCTGCCCCTCGTGCTTCCGCGGCACCTCGTGACAGTGGCGGCATCGCGCCTCGTACGACTCGCGCCCGCCCACCATGATCTGCGGGGAGTCGTAGGGCGCGGGCTTGCCGTTCACCAGGCGCTGGTTGCGCGTCGCCGGCCCGCCGCACACCACGCAGATCGCGTGCAGCTTGTCGACGATCTCCGCCGCGGCCATGAGCGCCGGCATCGCGCCGAACGGCTCGGCGCGGAAGTCCGAGTCGATGCCCGCGAGGATCACGCGCACGCCGCGGTCCGCCAGCGCGTTCGCGACCGCCACGATGCCGTCGTCGAGGAACTGCGCCTCGTCCACGGCCACCACCTGCGTGTCGGGCCGGAGGTGCGCCATGATCTCGCGCGCCTCGTTGATCGGCTCCGCCTCGGCAATCGTGCCGTCGTGGCTGCTCACCGTGTAGATGCCGGCGTAGCGCGCGTCGAGATGGGACTTGAAGACCTGGATCTTGTTCTTCGCGATCACCGCCCGGCGCACGCGGCGGATCAGCTCCTCGCTCTTGCCGCTGAACATCACGCCGCTGATGACTTCGATCCAGCCGGGCTTGGTACCGTGAAACATCTTCTTTTCCTGGGTGGGCGGGTTGGGGTGGGGAAGTATGAAACCCGGACCGGAGGGGGTCAAGCCGCGGTTTCCCTATTGCGAAAACACAAGGAAATACCTAGGTTTTCGGGCATATCGGGGCCCTGTCCCCGTTACGCCAACCCCCCATTGAAGGAGTCTACCGGTGAACAAGTCCGATCTCGTCAGCATGCTGGCAGGCAAGACGAAGATGTCGAAGGCCGATGCTGGCCGTACGGTCGAGGCGCTGTTCGCTCCCAACGGCGTCATCGCCGTCGAGCTGAAGAAGGGCGCCAAGGTGCAGATCACCGGCTTTGGGAACTTCGAGACCAGGAAGCGCGGCGCCCGCAAGGGTCGCAACCCGCGCACTGGCAAAGAGATCACCATCAAGGCGTCGATCGCCCCGGTGTTCCGCGCCGGGAAGGGCCTCAAGGACGCCGTCCGGAAGGGCAAGTAGCCGGCTCGCTGATCCAGCGATAGTTGAGGCGCCGTCTCGGGTTTCCCGGGGCGGCGCCTTACGTTAGGCCCCGGCGCGTCCGGGGCGCGATCCGGAGGAAGGTGCGTGCCCTCGATCCACCCGGGCCGTGACGCGCCGGCCGCGGAGGGTTGTCCCGGTGAGGGCCCGCACCACGCGTTCGGCGTCTTCCGCCTGGACCTCGACCAGGCAGTAGAGTTCCCGCACTTCGATCTTCCCCACGCGGTCCGCCGCCAGTTTGGCCTCTCCCACGATCGCGCCCAGCAGGTCGCCCGGCCGGACGTTGTCCTTCTTCCCGACGCCGACCCACAGCTTGGCCCAGGAAGGCACGCCGGCGACGGCCTCGTCCATCCCGCCCCGGGGCCCCGGCTCGGGAGCGCTTTCCGCGGTCTGCGCCGGCGGCTGGCCGAGGTGCAGGACGGCCGCAGCGATCTCGGCCGGGTCGAATCGCCCGAGCAGCGGGCCGATGAGGAATAGCTCCCGGTCCAGGTTCCGCGTCTCGATGGTGCGAGCGATACGCGCGCGCACGGCCTCCGCCCGCTGTTCCAGGGCGTCGAGCGCCGTGGGGAGGCGCAGCGCCGTGAGTGGCGAGAACACGCTCTTGAGCCAGACCAGCTGCGAGGGCTCGACGACGAAGACGAGCCGCTGTGCGGCTCTGGCCGGGGTGCCTCCCACGGTCTGCGCCAGCGCCTCGGCCGCCTCTCGGCTCGGAGGACACGGCGCGATGGTCACTGCGTCGTCCGACTCCGGGTCGAGCGCGTCGAGGATTCGCCTGCGCACGGCCTCGAGCTGGCCGGGCCGTGCCACGACGAAGCTCGCGGGCCCGAGCTTCACGGGCGCCGGTATCTCGGAAGCCTCGTTGGGCGGGAAGCCGAAGGTGACGGCCTTGAAGGCGTAGCGTTGGATCAAGGCCTCGGCGTCGGTGTCGGCCACGGCTACCAGAATCACGCGCTGCGAGTCGCGCGCGACCTCACCCATCACCGTCTCGAGGGCCTCGCGTCCTTCCTCGTCGAGCTGCTCCGGCCAGGCCAGCACCACCGTCTGGAACTCCGCGGTCTTGAGCGCGGAGTGCTTGAGCAGCCGGAGCGCATCGGCGGCCGAGACGAAGAGGAAGCTCGGGACTCCGGCGGCGAGCTGTCGCTGGGCCCGGGCGAGGCCGGACACCGCGAACGACGGCGCGCGCGGACACGCGTCGAGCAGTGCGAGGGCGCGGTCGGCGTCAGCGGTGACAACGAGCGTCGGGCGAGTTTCGGGGATGGCCTGGAAATAGGGCAGTGCGGCCGCCGGAACGGGCGGAACCAGGACGGCCAGGTTATGGCCACGAGCAATGACCGGTGCGGCATCCACGGCGGCAACCCCCGAATTGTCAAAGAAGGCGAACCCTGCTGGTGGTGAGACTAAGGCAGCGGCGGGCGTTCCTCAAGAGGCGGGGTGCTCGCGCGCGGGGCGAATCGGGAAGCCGGGGGCCTGGCCGGAGGCGGTCGGTCAGGCCATTATGGCGCTCGTCCTTTGCCTGGATACGACCGATGGCCGCCACCACGAAGCTCGATCTCTACCGGCTCCACGCCGCGGAATACGTCGCGCCGCGCACGCCCCGCCTCGTCGAAACGAGGCCGGCGAAGTACCTCGCGATCGCCGGCTCGGGCGATCCCAACGCTCCCGCCTTCGGCGAGAAGGTCGGCGCGCTCTCTGCCGTCGCGTTCACGGTGAAGATGGCCCGGAAGAAGGCCGGCAGGGACTACAAGGTCGCCGGCCTCGAGGGGTTGTGGTGGGGTGTGGGCCGCGGAAAGTGGATGGTCGAGCAGGCGCGCGATGCGTGGCGATGGAAGGTGCTGATTCGCGTCCCCGACTTTGTCACTGCGAAGGACGTGATCGCCGCGGCAAGGACGCTGCTGGCCAGGGGCAAGGAGAAGGCGGTCACCCGGGTGAAGCTGGAAACGCTGCGCGAGGATCGCTGCGTCCAGATGCTGCACGTCGGTCCCTACGTGAACGAAAGCCCGACGATGGACGCGATGTTGGCGTTCGCGAAGGCCCAGGGTCTGCGCTTCACGGGGAGGCACCACGAGATCTACCTGTCGGACCCACGGCGGGTGAAACCGGAAAAGCTGCGCACGATCCTGCGGCACCCGGTGCGCTAGCCGCGCGACCGGCGATGGCGCGCTACGCCTCGCGCGTCGCGCGGATCAGTGCCTCCATGTGCTCGAGGTAGCGCTCCAGCGCGCGGCGGCCGGCGGCAGTGAGGCGGTACTCCGTGCGCGGCAGCCGCCCTTCGAACGACTTGGTGCAGGCGACGTACTCCGCTTCCTCCAGCTTCCGCGCGTGCACGCTGAGGTTCCCGTCGCTGGTATTGAGCAATGTCTTGAGGTCCCTGAAGCTCAGCGACTCGTTCACCGCGAGCGCGCTCACGATGCCCAGCCGCAGGCGCTCGTGAATCAGCCGGTCAAGGTCCGCCGCGTGGCTCGCGGGAGGAGCCTTGTCGCGCTGCTCGTCGCGGCGCCGGTCCGGCTCCTTCCGCACGGCGCTCGTCCTAGCCACCGTGCTTCCGCGCGATCAGGGCGCCGAAGACGATGTGCACCGCACCGAACCCCGCCGCCATCAGCGCGTCGCCCCACGCGGCGGGCGCGGCCAGCGCCGCCGTCCCCACCACCATGAACGACAGCCCCATCACCGGCACGGTGCTCACCGAAAACGCCCCCGCCGTGGCGAACGCCGTCCCATACAGCAGCAGCCAGGTGCCCGGCAGAATGGCGGTGAAGCCACCGTAATAGAGCGGGATGGTGAGAATGGCGCCGGCCGCCAGCGGCGTGGCGAATGTGAGCGCGAACTTGCGGCCCGGGCGGCCGAACAGCGACTGGCGGGCGCGGCGGGCCTTGCGCACCGTCATCCCGACGCCGATCAGCGCGCCGATCACCGCCTCCACCAGCCAGATCCACATCCACGTCTTGTGGGTCGGCGCCCGCGCCGCCAGGTACGCGGCCGGGAACGCCGTCACGCCGATGATCGCGCCACCCCATCCCGACAACGCGGTGAACGACGCCGCGCCCTCCATCGTCTCGCGGATGTAGCGCAGGTCGTCCATCGCGCGTGCGTGCAGCGCTTCCGGCGGGCGCTGTGGCGTGCCGGGCGCCGGCGCCGGCGGCTGGGAAGGGCTCATGCCGCGAGGATAGGCCGGCGTTCCACGGCTGTCAAGTACTTTGTATCGTCAAGTACCATGGGACTTCCGGCGTGGCGCGCACGGCACTTGCCCGGACTGCGGCGCGGAGCAGGATTTCACGTTGAGCGCGGGATGGCGGTTCCCGCAGGGCGTGGAGCGCCGCCACGGTCCCCGTGGTCTCACCCACTTCGCTGCGGAGGCCGCGTGAAGTTGCTGCGGACGCTGCTCATCTTCATCGCCGGTACGGTGTTGGCCGCGCTGGGGCAGCAGATCATGGGCATCACCGGCATGGTGCTTGGCTCCATTGCCGGGATCTTCTTCGGCTACTGGGCCGCCCGGCGATTGATGCCCTGATCGTGGGTACGGCCGTCACCATTCTGCGGGAGCACCGGGGTATCCCATGAACGCGCTTTTCTCACGCAACGTCGCCGCGCTGTCGCCGAGTGCCACCCTCGCCGTATCCGCCGAGGCGGCGCGCCTCCGGCGGGAGGGGGTCAACGTGGTGGACCTTGGCGCGGGCGAGCCCGATTTCCCGACGCCGAAGCTGGTGGCCGAGGCGGGGATACGCGCCACCCAGCAGGGGAAGACCAAGTACGCGACGAACGAGGGCATCCTGGAGCTTCGGGCCGCTATCGCGCGGCGGCTGTCGCTGCTGTCGGGCGGGCGGGCGGTGAATGCCGACAACATCGTGGTGTCGAACGGCGCGAAGCAGTCGCTCATGAACGCCTGCTTCTGCCTGTTCGGAGGCCGCGAGAGGGTGCTGATCCCCTCGCCGGCATGGACGTCGTATCCGCAGATCGTCCACCTGTCGCGGGCCACGCCGGTGGAGATCGCGGGCGATCCAGAGTGGAGCCTCAAGGTGTCGGTACGTGACCTGGAGCGGGAGTGGGACGAGTCGGTGAAGGGACTCATCTTGAATTCGCCCGGGAATCCGACTGGTGCGGTCTATACTCTGGCCGAGCTGAAGGCGATCGCGGAGTGGGCGAAGCGCAAGGGCGTGTGGATCGTCGCCGACGAGATCTACCGGCGCATCCACTACGGCGACGGCGTGGCGCCCTCGTTCCTCGACCTGCCGGACGACCTGCTGGAGCGCGTGGTGCTGGTGGACGGCGCCAGCAAGGCGTACGCGATGACCGGCTGGCGGATCGGGTTCGCCCTGGCGAGCCGCGAGCTGGCCCAGACGATGGCGGCGCTCCAGTCGCACACCACTTCGGGTGCGAACACGATGGCGCAGTGGGCGGCGGCCGAAGCGTTCGGAAACGACCTGGTGCAACCGGAAGTCGAGGCGATGACTGCGCAGTTCCGGAAGCGGCGCGACTACCTGGTCGCGCGGTTCCGCAAGGAGCTGCCGGGCGTGGAGTTTGTCGAACCGCTGGGCGCCTTCTACCTGTTCTTCAGGGTGGACGACCTGTTCAGCAAGCGGGTGCCGGACGCGACCGAGTTCTGCCGCCGGCTCATCGCCGACGAAGCGCTCGCGCTGGTGCCCGGTGCGGCGTTCGGCGACGACCGGTGGGTACGTCTGAGCTACGCCGCTTCGGACGAGGCGCTCAAGGAGGGGACTGACCGGCTGGTGCGGGAATACGCGCGGCTCGCGTCCGAGAAAGCAGACTAGAGTGCAAGAGATTCGAGAACAGTCGCGAGACGCCGAGTTGCGAGTGGTCGTGAGAAATGAGCAGGAGGAAGCGAGTTCCCCTCCACCCTGCCAACTCGTCTCGCAACCGTACACTGGCAGCTCATAACCACTCGCAACTCGGCGTCTCGCAACTGTTCTGAGTGGCTGCCTTCTGCCATCTCCCCACTCCCGAATGGCGCATGCTGGCTCCCCGTGACGGCCAGCCGTATATTTGCCGCCCGCATTCACTTGAGGCTGCCGCATGGGTCTTGGCGGGCGGGTCGTAGAGCGCTCCGGCCGTGTGCCGCACATCAGCTACCGGTGGGATCCGGAGACGGACATCCTCACCGGAGCGATCAAGAGCGGGGTGAAGAAGGGCGGCGGCCTGACGGGTTCGGTGGAGCTCGAGGGCAGCGACGGCTCGTTCATCCTGCTCGACGTGGCCGGCGGCGCCATCCACGGCGTCGAGGTCGTGGTGTGGCCCGACGTGCGTACCGCCGCGGGACTCGCACCGCCGCAGGAGGTCACGAGCGGCGACGTGCTGCTGCCGACCCGCCGCTCGCAGCCGTCGGTGGCCGCCGTGGAGGTGGATACGGCACTGGCCATCGAGACGAACCCCGCGGAGTCGGTGTTCCACGTGCGGCTCGGGCCGCCGCGCCCGGCCACGGTGGTCGGGGTGGCGGATGGCCTGCTGGTCGAGGTGGACGAGCAGGAAGAGCTGGCCGGGCTCTGGCTCTTGGACGTTCCGCCGTTTCCGGCCGACGAGCCGGCGCTGTGACCGTGGTGCCCGTTCGCGTCGTGGAGGCCAGGGGGCCGGGGAACGTGCGTACCCACACCATCAGCGCCTTCCGGGCGTACTCGAAGGCGGGCCGCGAGGCCGGCTTCACCCTCGGCGAGCGCTAGGCCGCCGGGTCGGCTGGCGGTCCCTCCGTCCTCATGAAGATCGCGCATCTGGCGGACGTGCATCTCGGGTTCCGCCAGTTCCAGCGGCTCGACGCCGCCGGCGTCAACCAACGTGAGGCCGACGTTGCCGCGGCGTTCCGCCGCGCCATCGACGCGGTCATCGAGCGGCGTCCCGACGCGGTGCTGATCGCCGGCGACCTCTTCCACACGGTCCGACCCACCAATCGCGCCATCATCGAGGCCTTTACCGGGCTGCGGCGCCTGCGCGAAGCACTGCCCGCGGCCCCCGTCGCGCTCATCGCGGGGAACCACGACACGCCGCGGTCGGTGGAGGCGGGATCGATCCTCAAGCTGATGAGCGCGCTCGGCGTGGACGTGGTGGACGACGCCACGCGCCGGCTCCACTACCCGGCGCTCGGCCTGTCGGTGCTGGCGGTGCCGCACGCTGCGCTGTTCGGGGAGCGCCGCAGCGAGCAGTGGCGGCGGGACCGGAGTGCCCGGTACAGCGTGCTGATGCTGCACCCCGAGATTCCCGGCCTGTTCCCGGAGGGCGTCACCGACTACGGCGGCGCGCGGGTGGACCTGGCCGAGCTGGGCGGTGGTGGCGACAGCGCGTTCGACTACGTGGCGCTGGGGCACTATCACATCGTTCACGAGGTGGCGCCGCGCATCTGGTACGGCGGCTCGCTCGAGTACACCAGCCCGAACATCTGGGGGGAATGGCGCGAGGAGTACCGCCGCCATCTCACCAAGGGATTCCTGGTCGCGGACCTCGACGCGGGCACCGTCGAGCGCGTGACCATCGCGCCGCAGCGGAAGGTGTGGGACTTCGAGTGGCTCGACGCGGAGGGGATGATGGCCGAGGAGCTGGATGCGACCATCCGCGCACGCCTCGCGGAGCTGCCATTTCCCCTCGCCGGTGCCGTGGTGCGTCTCGTGGTGCGCAACGTGCCTCGTGCCCTCGCGCAGGCCCTGGACCACGACGCGCTGCGTGCCGACCGCGCGGCGGCGCTGCACCTGCACCTCGACCTGCGGCGGCCGGAGCCGAGCGGGCGCCAGGTGGGCGCCGGGGGGCCGGGCGTGCGCCAGCCGTTGCCCGATCTCGTCGCCCAGTACCTGGGCCGGCGCCCGCTGGACGCGGACCTGGATCGCGAGCGGCTGGTCGCCCTCGGCCGCGGATACCTGGACGAGGTGGAGCGCGCGCTGCTCGAGGGAGAGGGCTGATGCGCCTTCACCGCCTGCGGCTCCTCAACTTCCGCCAGCACCGGGATACCGATGTCGAGTTCGGCCCGGGTCTCACGTGTATCATCGGGGCGAACGGAGCGGGGAAGACCACCCTGCTCGAGGCGATCGCGTGGGCGATCTATGGGATGGACGCGGCGCGCGGCACCCGCGATTCCATCCGCTGGCGCCGGGCCAAGCCGCGCTCCGAGGTGCGGGTGGAGCTGGAGTTCGGCCTCGGGCCGCACGAGTATCGCGTGGTGCGGACGCTGTACGGCGCGGAGCTGTACTTCGACGCCGCCCCGCAGCCGATCGCCACGTCGCTTGCCGAAGTGACGGCGCGGCTCATCCGCGTGCTGGGGATGTCGCGCGACGAGTTCTTCAACACCTACTTCACCGGCCAGAAAGAGCTGGCGGTGATGGCGGCGATGAAGCCGACGGAGCGCGGCCAGTTCCTGTCGAAGCTCCTGGGCTACGACAAGTTGCGGCTGGCGCAGGAGCGCGTGCGCACCCGGCGAGGCCTCTTGAAGAGCGAGCTGGGCGCGCTGGAGCAGGGCCGCCCCGATCCGGTGGCCCTGCGGGCCGCCCGCGAGCGGGCGGCGGTGCAACTGGCGGAGTCGGAGCGACAGGCGGGGGCGGAGGCGGCTCGCTTCGCTGCGGCGCAGGAGGCGCGGGATCGGCACGCGCCGGCCTTTCGCGAGGTGGCAGAGCTGCGGGACCGGCACCTCGCGCTGGTCGCGGAGCGCCGTGTGCACGAGGAGCGGGTGCGGCCCGCCGTGGGGCTGGCGGCGCGCCTGGCATCCGAGCACGCGGCCGCCGCGGCGGCGGTGGCGGAGCAAGCCGCGTTGCGTATGCAACTCGAGCCGTACCCGGCGCTCAGGGCGGAGCTCGCGGCGACGGAAGTGCTGGCGCGCGACGCGGCCAGGCGCCAGACGCTGGAGGCGCAGCTCGCCGAGATCGCGCTGCAGCGGGGCGAGGTCGAACGCCGCCTCGCCGCGGCGAGCACGGCGGCAGGCGAAGTGCGGTCCCTCGCCGAGCGCCTCGACGCGGACAAGCGCGATCAGGAGTCGCTGGAACGGGAGTACGAGGAGCGGCAGAACGTCTGGGTGCGCGAGCGCCAGGACGCCGAGTCGAAGCGCCAGACGCTGCTCGACCAGTATCGGGACCTCGAGACGCAGCGCGAGCGTATCACGCAGGCGGGTGTCGCAGGCGCCTGCCCCACGTGTGGGCGGCCGCTGGGGGAGGAGTACGGCGCCGTGCTTGAGTTGCTGACCACCCAGCTCGAGGAGGTGCGATCGAACGGGCAGTACTTCCGCAGCCGGCTCGAGCAGCTGCAGGTGATGCCGCGCGCCCTGCTCGCGCTCGAGGGGCAGCGCCGCGACGCGCGCGAGGCGGTCGAACGCGACGCGCAGGGCCTCGCCGTCGCGACCAGCTCGGCGCAGGAAGCGGTCGAGCTGGAGAAGCAGCAGCGGCGCCACGACGAGCGCGCCGCCCAGTTGCGAGAAGAAGTGGCGCGGCTCCGTCCTGGCTACGACGCGCACCGTCATGACGAGCTGCGTCGCAGGGTCGCCGCGCTGGAGCCGCTCGCGGCCCGCTCGGAGCGCCTGGCGGCGGAGGCGGAGCGCGCGCCCAGACTCGCGGCGGAGCTGGAGGCGGCGGAGGCGCGCCGGGCGGCGCTGATCGAGGCGCTGGCCGGCGTGGAGCGCGACCTGGCCGGCGTCGCTTACACCGAAGGGGCGTTCCAGGCCGCGTCACTCGAGATGCAGCGCCTCGACGAGGCGGCGCGGCGCGCCGAGCTCGACCTCACGGTCGCGCGGGCGGAGCTGGCGGCGACGGCCGAGCGGCTGCGGGCGGCGGAGCGGGCGGAGGGGGAAGCCGCGGCTCACGCCGCGCACGCCGCCCGGCTGCAGATGGACCTGCGGCTCCACACCGAGCTGGACCGCGCGCTGGGCGAACTCCGCACGGAGCTCAACCAGGAGATGCGTCCGGAGCTGGCCGCGCTGGCGGGAGAGTTTCTGGGGGCGCTGACCGACGGCCGGTACGACGAAGTGGACCTGGACGAGGACTACCGGCTGACCGTCATCGAGCACGGCGAGCCGTCGCCGGTGATCTCGGGTGGCGAGGAGGACCTGACCAACCTGGTCCTGCGTCTCGCCGTGAGCCAGATGATCGCCGACCGGTCCGGGCAGCCGCTGTCGCTGCTGGTGCTGGACGAGATCTTCGGCTCGCTCGACGACGCGCGCCGGGCCCACGTCCTCGAGCTGTTGCGTGCACTCGAGGGCCGGTTCCCGCAGGTGGTGCTGATCACGCACATCGAGGGCGTCCGCGAAGCCGTGGACCGCGTCTTGCGGGTGCGGTTCGACGAAGCCACGGGCGCGGCGGAGGTGGAGGAGGAGCGCGCGGCCTTGGACCTCGACGGGGGTGGTGATGCGGATGTGGCAGCCTGAGCGGACGGCCCGCGGGCCGGAGCAGGTCACGGAACGCGACATCCCGGGGCTCAACCGGCTGTTCGCCGACGCCTTCACGGACCGGTACCGCCGCGACGGGCTGGTCGGGGTGCGGGTGCCGTTCCTCCACACGGCGATCTGGCGTTACGCCATCGCCGACGCGGGGGAGGGCGCGATGCTGTGGCGCGACGAGCAGGACAGGATCGTCGCCTTCAACGTCGCCCATCGCTCGGGGGCGGAAGGGTGGATGGGTCCGCTGGCGGTGCGGCCGGACCGCCAGCTCGCGGGTCTCGGCAAGGAGATCGTGCTGGCCGCCGCGGAGTGGCTCAAGCGGCAGGCCGTCTCCGTGCTGGGTCTTGAGACGATGCCGCGCACCGTGGACAACATCGGCTTCTACAGCGGGCTCGGCTTTGTCCCCGGGCACCTGACGCTGACGCTGACGCGGGAAGTGCAGCGGTCCGGCGGCCGCGCCGCGTACGAGCTGCTCGGCGCCCTGGATCCCCGCGAACGCGGGGCCCACGTGCGCGACATCGACGCCCTCGTGCAGTCACTCGCGCCCGGCTACGACTTCTCGCGGGAGATCCAGCTGACCCTGGACCTGTCGCTCGGCAACGCGCTCGCGCTGCGCCGGGACGGGAAGCTGGTGGCGTTCGCGCTGTGCCACGCCGCCCCGCTGGCGGAAGGCGGAACCCGCGACGAACTCCGGGTGCTGAAGGTCGCGGCCACGGGGCTCGACGCGTTGCTCGCCCTGCTCGACGCCATCGGCGCGTGGGCCGCGACGCAGGGCATCCGCCGCGTCGCCGTTCGCTGCCAGACCGCCTACCAGGAGGCGTACCAGGCGCTGATCAGGAGCGGCTTCCGGGTGCGCTGGTCGGACCTGCGGATGACGATGGCGGGCTACCCCGAGACGGTGCCCGCGAGCGGAATCCTGTGGAGCAACTGGGAGATCTAGGTCAGCAAGAGAGCAGCAGGGGAATGGTGTTCAGTCGAGTTGCGAGACGCCGAGTTGCGAGTGGTTGTGAGTGGCGAGCGGAGAGCACTAGAGACCCCTCCCACCGCCAACTCGGCTCGTCACTGCTCTCTCCCATCTCGTAACCGCTCGCAACTCGACGTCTCGCAACTGCACCGAATCCTGCCGCTCCCCGTCTCCGGCTACTTCGTGGCCCCCGTGTAGTACGCCGATGCGCGGTACCGTGCCAGGCCCCGGGCAGCCAGCAGCTTGACCAGCACGGCCAGGGGAACGGCCACGAGCAGCCCGACGAACCCCAGCAGCAGGCCGAACAACGCGAGCGCGATCATTACCCAGACGGGATTGAGCCCCACGGCGCCGCCGATGATCCGTGGCCCGGTGACGGCCTGGTCCAACAGCGTCACCACGCCGAACACCACGATCAACTGGAGCAGCGACGTCCCGATGGCGCCCGAGGCCAGAGCGAGGACGACGCCGGGGATCATGCTGAGCGGGACCCCGATCCACGGCACGAGGTTCCCGAGGCCCGCGCTCACCGCCATCAGCAGCGGCCCGGGGAAGCCGAGCAGGCCGAGCCCCACGCCCGTCAGCGTCGCCACTAGTGTCGCCTCGGTGAGCGTGCCGCGGACGTAACGGCCGAGCTGTTCATCGTACTCGCGCACCAAGCCGAGCATGTCGCCGCGCCGCGCTGGCGGGACGAGCCCGCCGAGCCAGGCGGTGATCGTGTGCCAATGGTTCAGCAGGTGGTACGTGACGACGGGCGTGACCACGACGTAACCCACGATCATCACCGCGAGCCGCACGCCCTTTCCGATGCCGACGATGCCTCCCCAGGCGCCCCGGGCGATGTCCTGCCACCGTTCCTGCACGATCGCGACCAGGTCGCTCGCCTGGAGACTCCGCAGCTTCGCGACCTGTGCGTCGGTCAGCAGCCCCTGGTTGCTCGCGAGGAAGCTGGTGCGGAGCCGGTCGAGCCAGTCGGCCAGCCGCGCGAACAGCACCGGGAGCTGGCCCGCCACCTGGATCGCCTGCCGTTCCACCGCCGGCACCAGCAGCGCCAGCAGTACGACCAGCGCGGCCAGGAACGGCAGGAGCACGAGCAGGCTCCCCAGCCAGCGCGGCACGCGACGGCGCCCGAGCCAGGAGACGGCGGGGGAGAGCAGATAGGCGAACGCCAGGCCGAGTACGAACGGTGCCACCAGGGAGCCGGCGGCCCAGAAGAGCCAGAGCGTCATCAGCGCCGTCGCGATGGCAAGCAGGCGCGCCACGTGCCGGTTGTGCCGCTCGGGCCACAGCGCCGCCCACAGCAGCGCGAATACGAGCCACGGCGAGAGGACCTCGCGCACCGTGTAGAGCAGCAGCCCGACGAGCAGCATCACGGGCGCGACCAGCGCCGCGAGCCGCATCCCGCGGCCCGGCTCGCCAACGGCGGGACCTGCGTCCGGCGTGATCATCGGCGCCGCGCTACCACGCCGCGCGCCCGGCCACGACCCGCCGGATGAGCAGGATCAGGCCTGCGGCGAGAAAGAGATGGATCCAGCCGGCCCCGACGGGCGTGATGAAGGTGAAGACGAGCCAGACGGCCAGACTCAGCAGACCCAGGATCAGCGACAGATTCATGGGTTCCAATCTCCGGTCACGGTTGCGCGCAATGAGAGCGCACGTCTCGCAACGGCACGGTCATCCATAGAAGTTCCTGTTCCACTCGTGGGTCTTCAGCTCGGCGAGCAGCCCGGGCGTCAACCTGCGCCCATCGCTGGCCGCGCAGTTGGCCCGCGCGTGCTCGGATGTCCGCATCCCCGGGATGACCGTGCTCACCGCCTCGTGACTCAGGCAGAAGCGCAGCGCTCCGTCCGCGAGGCTCTTCGCTTCCCGGAGCAGGACGGGCTCGAGCCGCGCCACCCGGGCGGCCACCTCGGCGGGGCGGTCGCCGCCGAAGTAGCGGTGGCGCCAGTCGCCCGGCGGGAAGGTGACGCCGGGCCGGATCGCGCCGGTGAGCCCGCCCTCGTCGAACGGCACCCGCGCAATGACCCCGACCCGCCGCTCGAGGCAGGCGGGAAACAGGCGCCGCGCCGGCGATTGATCGAAGATGTTGTAGATCACCTGCAGGCACTCGATCAGGTCGCAGTGCCGCACCGCTTCGAGCGCGCTGTCGGGGTCGTGCTCCGTGTTCGAGATCCCGACGTGGCGCACCGTGCCGGTCGCGATGAGCGAGCCGAGCGCGCGCTCTACCCGCTTCCACTCCTCCTCTCGCAGCCACTCGTCCCGCCACACGTGGAACTGCAAAACGTCCACCGGGCGGCCGAGGTTCTCCGCGCTCGTCTCGGCGCTGCGGCGCACGTACTCCGCCGAGAACGCCTTGGCCAGCGGAAGTCCGGCGGGCGCCGGCCAGATGCGGTTCTCGGGCGCAACCTTCGTCGCGATCACGATCGATTCGCGCCGCCGTGCGACCGCCCGCCCTACCAGCTGCTCGCTGTGGCCGTCGCCGTACGAGAACGCAGTGTCCACGAAGGTGACGCCGTGCTCGAACGCCGCATCGAGCGCAACGAGCGCGGTCGCGTCGTCGCCGCCCTGCCACATCGCGCCCCCGATGCCCCAGGCACCGTACCCTATTTCCGACACTGTGTAGCCAGTGCGGCCTAGCTGCCGGGTTTTCATGCCACCGTCGCTCCTTCTCCGTGCGTTGCACTCTTGACACGTTTCCACCTGAATCCTACCTTGGCCGCAGACCTTTGGAAGTGGAGCGAAGAGACTAGTTATTGAGCCAACAGGTCCGATGGTGGTCCCATATGCGCCGGTGGACGTCAGGCCCCTTCAGTGGGGTAGGCGGAACCCGATGTGCGGGGCCAGGGGTTCGATTCGGGCTTCAATAACCCTCTTCGCTCCCGTTCTTTCGCCCCGGGCTCAGGCCCGGGGCGATGCATTTCCCCCACCGTGCCGCCTCCGGCTGTCGCGCACCACCTCCAGGAAGATGCGCGGCGCGCGGAGGGGCCGCCGGCCGGAGAGGGCGCCGACCATCATCCCGGCGGCCCACGCCAAATAGAGCGCCGCCACGGCCTCCCGCGTCCCGGGCCAGCCGAACTGCACCAGCCACAGCAGGAACAATCCCGCGGCTTCCCGCCAGTCGAACTTCATCGTCATCAGGAGCAGCATCGCGACCAGCGACTGCGCGAGGGTGAGCGCGATCTCGAGCTGCTGCTCAGCGTCGAAGTGGAAGACGATCCAGCCTCCGCCCGCCGCGGCATGTGACCAGCCGAAGACCAGCGGGATCATCGCCGCCAGGATCGTCCACTGGTTGATGTTGCTCGAGACCAGATTCATGAGTGCCATCGGCGCCTTGTCCACCCGCTTCGCCCAGGAGAAGGCGGAGACCTTCTCCGGGAACTCGGAGAGGAACGGCGCCACCCACTGCACGAAGACGAAGTCGCTCACGCCCAGCACGGCGGCGATGCCGAGCATGGACTCGAGGAACGGCGCCGCGGTGAGGTAGAGCAGCGCCCCGCCCAGAAGGAACAGGCCGGTGATCGCCGCCACCCGACGCGCCCCGCCCAGGTTGTAGGCCCAGCGGGATGCGGCGGGTGCGTCGGCCAGCTCCTCCTCCGCGTGCGGCGGCACTTTGAGGAGGAACCACAGGTAGGCGAGGTAGAGCGCGACCAGCACCGCGGCGTCCGCCACCGAGATCGAGCGCTTGAGCAGGATGACGGTGAAGTAGAGCAGCGGCGGCAACAGCCCCATCACTTCGATGGCGTGCTCGCGGTCCAGCGTGATGGTGGGAAGCCGCCCGCGCGTCTTGCGCCCGAAGAAGGCGGCGACACAGTAGATCATCGGCCAGGCGAGGCCGACCAGCAGGCGGATCGCGCCGGTGAGGTTGGCGATGGCGAGGTGCATCCGCCCCGGGTCCTTCCCGGCCTCCCACGCGATGACCGCCTCGACCGCGAACTCGGGCAGCGTCTGGAGCCACGCCAGCGCCGCCAGCGCGAGGCCCTGCGAGATGAGAAACTGCGCCGCCTCAGCCCCCCAGGCGACGAGGAAGGCCGACAGCAGGATGGAAGGGAAGGTCCACAGCGCGGAGAGGGCCGGGGCACCGACCGCGTGGCCCCGGGTGACGGCCACAGCGGCCGCGCGTCCCGCGACGCCGCCGAGGGCGCCCAGCGGCTTGACTGTCATGCGGGCCCGGGCATTATCTCTCTTGGCTCGCGAAGTTAACGGTCGCTTCTCACCTCAACAAGCAAACGGTGCATGAGCCCACAGGTCGTCGTTACCCGTCGCTCGCACTTCAACGCCGCCCACCGCCTCTACAACCCGGCGTGGTCCGACGCGGAGAACGTGCGCGTCTTCGGGCCGTGCGCCAACCCGAACTCGCACGGGCACAACTACAACCTCGACGTCTCGGTTGTGGGCGAGGTGGACCCCGCCACGGGCTACGTGATCGACATCAACGTGCTCAAGCAGCTCATCGAGGAGCGGGTCCTGCGCCGCCTCGATCATCGGAACCTCAACCTCGACCTGCCGGACTTCGCGCACACCATCCCCACCGCGGAGAACATCGTGATGTGGTGCTGGCGGCAGCTCGCACCGGCCATTCCGCGGGGCCGGCTGTGCCGCCTGGTGCTGTGGGAAACCGAGCGGAACCTCGTCGAGTACACCGGAGGCTGACGTGGACCTGTCGCAGGCGCAGTTCGAGGAGCTCGTCGCGGAGATGCTGCGGCGTCTCGACGAGGATCCGGAGCGGCCGGGTCTCCTGAAGACCCCGCACCGGGTAGCCGCCTCGCTGCGCTGGCTCACCCGCGGCTGCTGCCTGGACGCCGAGAAGGTCGTACGCGAGGCGATGTTCGAGGAGCCGCACGAGAGCATGGTGCTGGTGCGCGACATCGAGCTGTACTCGATGTGCGAGCACCACATGCTGCCGTTCTTCGGCGTGGCGCACGTGGCGTACCTGCCCAAGGGACGGATCGTCGGGCTCTCCAAGCTCGCGCGAGTCGTGGACATCTTCGCGCGGCGGCTCCAGGTCCAGGAGCGCCTGACCGACCAGATCGCCGACGCCCTGCAGACCACGCTCGAGCCCGCGGGCGTGGGGGTGGTGGTCGAGGCGTACCACCTCTGCATGATGATGCGCGGCGTTGAGAAGCAGCATTCGAGGACCGTGACCTCGGCGCTGCGCGGCGCGTTCCGTGACGATCCGCGGACCCGCGACGAGTTTCTCCGGCTGGTCGAGGGAGGCCACCCCCTCCGGTGAGCGGGCCGCCGCTGTTCGGCCGATCGGCGGTGATCACCGGCGCGTCGCGCGGCATCGGGCTCGCCGTCGCGGAGGCGTTGCAGGCGGCGGGCGCGCACGTGGTGCGCCTGGCGCGCAGCCTGCCCGACGCGGAGCGTGAGCGCCGCACCGATCTCACCTGCGACGTCACGGACGCCGCCGCCGTGGCGCGCACGGCGCGCCGGATCCTGGACGAGCGCGGCGCCCCGGACATCCTGGTGAACGCGGCCGGCGTCTTCCTCGTCGCCGGGCTCACCGAGACGTCGCCGGAGGCATTCGGTGCCCAGCTCGCCGCCAACCTGGTGGCGCCGTTCCTGGTGCTGCGCGCGTTCCTCCCGGCGATGCTGGAGCGGGGCCACGGGCTGATCGTCACCATCGGCTCGGTGGCCGACCACCAGGCCTTCGCGGGGAACGCCGCCTACGGCGCCGCGAAGTCGGGCCTCCGGGGGCTGCACGCGGTGCTGGCCAAGGAGCTGCGCGGCACCGGGGTCCGTGCCACCCTGGTCTCGCCCGGACCCGTGAACACGGCGATCTGGGATGCGGTCGACCCCGACACGAAGCCGGGGTTCACCAAGCGCGCGCAGATGCTCACCGCGGAGGACGTGGCGGAGGCGGTGCTGTTCGTCGCCACGCGCCGCGATCAGGTCGCGATTCCCGAACTCCACATCGAGCCGAGGCCCTAGTGCGATCGTTGCGGCTGCTTCTCACGACGCTGGCGCTGGCCCCGGGCGCGTTCGCCCAAAGCGCTCCGCACCTGCCGCCGCTGCCCGACACGAGCGGCTGGGGCGTGCCCATCTTGGCGCTGGGCCGCTCTCCCGACGGCGCGATCTGGGCCGGAACCTACGGCGAGGGCATCTACCTCCTGAAGCCGGGGGCGCAGGCGTGGGAGCAGCTCCGGGCCGACTCCACCGGCCGCGGGATCTCCTTCGACTACGTGCACGCGTTCGCCTTCAGCCGGCACGGCGCCGTGTGGTACGGGACGGTGGGGAACGGCTGGGGCGTCACCCGGGACGGCGGGCAGACCTGGCAGAACTGGGCGTACCGCGCGCTCGGCCCCAAGTGGCAGTACGTCGCCCCCAACGGCCTGGTGTACCGCGGTGACACGCTCTTCATCGCCACGGCGGACGGGATCCGCTACACGCCCGACGGCGGCGCCACCTGGGGCACGGCGGCCGACACGGGAGCCCGCGCGCTGCCCAGCACCTACATCCTCACGATCGCGCCGGCCCGCGACACCGGGCTGTGGGTCTCGACGTTGCGCGGGCTGGTGCGGTGGCGGGTCGGCGGCTCGCCGCAGCCCGCCGATCCGGCGCCGGTGCCGGCGCTGGGCGCCCGGGTCCGCGCCATCTTCGTCGTGACCGGCGAGAAGGCGGTCGTCCCCCTCGTTCTCGGCGGGGAGGGCTGCCCCGGTAGCCTCCACCCCAAGCGCCGGCAGGTCGACGCGTTCTGGCAGTGTTCGACCCTGCTGATGCGTGACGCGCCGCCCGCAGGACGCGCGGTGCGAGCGCTCGCGGGGTGCGACCGGCTGATGTGCGGCGGAGCTACCAGCTCGGGGGCGTTCCTGTCCACGAGGCTGGGCCTCATCATGTGGACACCGGGCGCCACCGCGCGCTCGCGCGACGTCTACGCCGTGCTGCCGCCCCCGCCCGGCGTGCCGGGCGACACCATCTTCGGGACCGCCTGCGGCCTCCTGGGCGCGCAGCCGGCGGCCTGCCTGGAGGCCGGCGACACCTCGGGTGTGCGCGCCCCGGAGCCGCTGCGGCATTCGTTCTTTGGCCGCCCGATCGCGCTCGCCGACCAGCCGTACATCGACCAGACCTATCGCTACGGCTCGACGATGGGCGGCACCTTCCAGCAGCACCAGGGCGTCGAGTTCAACGACCCGCGCGGCACCCCGGTCCACGCGATCGGGTCGGGCGTCGTCGTGTGGGCTGGCCCCGCGGAGCGGGGCGCCCTGACGGTGGCGATCCGGCACGACACGACCATCACGGTGGACGGCCGCCGGATGCACCTGTTCTCCACCTACTACCACAACTCGCGCCTGCTCGTGTCCGTCGGCCAGCACGTCGCGCGCGGGCAGGTGATCTCGCAGGTGGGCAACACCGGCCGCGCGACCAACGAGCACCTGCACCTGGAGGTGCACGTCGCGCCGAGCGACCAGGTCAAGGCGATCGTGGATTCGGCGCAGCGCTATCCGCCGTACACCGCCAACCCGGAGCTGTGGATCGAGCCGCTGCCGGAGACCGGCGTGGTGGCGGGCCAGGTGTGGGATGCCGCAGGCCGTCCGGTGGTGCAGGCAAGGATCTATGGCCTGGTGAAGCCGGAGCCGCAGGAAACCCCGTTCGCCTACGCGGAGACGTACGGCGACAAGGCGAACCCGGACCCGCTGTACCACGAGCACTTCGCGGTGGGCGATGTCCCTCCGGGCGAATACGACCTCGGCGTGACCATCGACGGAAAGAAGGTGATCCGGCACGTGCGGGTCGAGGTCGGCAAGGTCAGCTGGGTCGAATTCCGGCCGTAGCGACCCGGCAACTCTTGTTCATCGAGCTGACGGAAATCCTGCGTTGCCCCAACTCCCACCCGGAGTCCTACCTGGTGGCGGCGCCGATCACGATGGACGGCCGCCGCATCGTGCGCGGCGTCGTCGGCTGCCCCGAGTGCAAGGCTGAATTCCCCATTGTGGACGGCGTGGCGTACTTCGGCCCCCCCGTGCCGCCCGCGCCGGCCGTGGCGTCGCCGCCGTACGACGCCGAGGGGCTCGCCGCCTTCCTCAACCTGAGCGGCCCCGGCGGCTACGCCGTACTCGCCGGCAGCCCGGCGCGCTGCGGGGCCGCGCTCGTCGCGGCGGTGCCCGGCGTGCACGTCGTCGCGGTGAATCCCCCGCCGGGCGTCGCGGCGGGACCGATGCTGTCGATACTCGTCTCGCCACGCGGGCTGCCCTTCAAGTCCGCGTCGGTACGCGGCGTCGCCCTGGGCGCCGACCTCGCGGCCGAGCCGTGGCTTGGTGAGGGGGTGCGCATCCTCCTTCCCGGCCTGCGCCTGGTCGTTGAAAGTGAACACCCCGAGGCGCCGGGGATCACCGAGTTGGCGCGGGGCGCGGGGGTGTTCGTCGGCCTCAAGGACCGGTAGCGGGCCGGAACGGGTCCGCCGCAAGGGGCGGAGGTCGCCCGGGATGTTACCGGTCGCTCGCGCGTTAGCATTCCGGCCGCGCCGCCGTCAAACCCCCAAGGGGGGCAATCGCATGAATGCTCGGACATGGCTCGTCGCGGTGACGGTCACCGCTTGGGGATGCGGCAAGAGCACGACGGCGCCGGCGGCCGCCGGACTGGGGACGGCGACCTGCACCGCGACCCTGTCCGGCACCTTCACGGGGTCCTACGACTGCCATCCAGCGACTGCGGCATGGGCGTCGTCAGGCAACCTCGGCGGCTTCGCGTTCACCGTCGCGCCCTCCGCGTCGCAGCCCGACATCATCGTGTCGGTCGCCTGGCCCGGCGCACCCGCGGTTCACACCTACGCCAGCACCGACTCAGGCGCGCAGGGCGTCGTGGAGCTGATGATCTCGCCCGGCCTGGAGTGGCTTGCCGCCGTGGGCGGCGCCGATTCCGCGCAGGGGAGCTATGCGCTGACCCTCACCAACGTCTCCGACAGCGTGGCCACGGCGCAAGGCAAGGCCTACCTCGTCGCCGGCACATTGACCGCGAAGCTCCCGGCCGTCGCCGCCAGTGGCGCCGCCGGCGCGATCACCATCACGGCCACGTTCTAACCCCCGAAACGCAGCGCGCGCCCCGGTCGGGGCGCGCGGGCCGAGCGCCGTTCCGCCTAGTCCACCAACCCCGGCGGCCCCTCGGTGTACAGCGAGTCGATCTGCCGCTGGTACCTCTGCTCGACGATCCGCCGGCGTACCTTGAGGGTGGGTGTCAGGTCGCCGTTCTCGATCGAGAAGTCATGCTCGAGGAGCAGGATCTTCTTCGGCGTTTCGTACTGCGCCAGCCCGGTGAGCATCTTGCCCACCTCGCGCTCCAGCTTGGCGTGCACCTCGGGGAGCTTGAGGAGCCCGCGGTGGTTGGCGAAGGCGAGTTGTTTGTAGACGGCCCACCGCTCGAGCTGCTCGAAGTTCGGCACCACCAGCATGATGCAGAACTTCCGCCGGTCACCGAGCATCACGGCGTTGGCGACGTACTTGTTGTGCATCACCATCTGCTCGATGGGCTGCGGTGCCACGTTCTTCCCGCCAGCCGTCACGATGAGGTCCTTCTTCCGATCGGTGATCTTGAGGCACCCCTCGCCGTCCAACTCCCCGATGTCGCCGGTGTGGAACCAGCCGTCCGCCTCCAGCGCCTCGCGCGTGGCCTCGGGCTTGTTGAAGTAGCCCTTCATCACGTGGCGGCCGCGGGTGAGGATCTCGCCGTCGGGCGCGATCTTGACCTCGACCCCCGGAATCGGCGGCCCCACCGTGCCGATGCGGACGTGCTCCAGGATGTTCGCGCAGATCACCGGTGAGGTCTCGGTGAGTCCGTAGCCCTCCTGGATCGGCAGGCCGGCGGAGTAGAAGAACTTGGCGATGTCCGCCGGCAGCGGCGCGCCGCCGGAGGCGAAGAATCGCAGGTGGCCCCCGGTCCGCGCCTTGAGCTTGGAGAACACCAGGCGCTGCGCGAGCGCGTACTGCCAGTTGAGGAGCGTCGGCGGGCGCTCCCCGGCGAGCGTGTGGTCGGCCCACCGCTCGCCGACGTCCTTCGCCCAGAAGAAGATCCGCTTCTTGATCGGTCCCCCGGCCAGCGCACTCTCCAGCACCCGTGCGTACATCTTCTCGTAGAGGCGCGGCACCGACGTCACGACCGTCGGCTCCACCTCGATCAGGTTCGCGGGAACGGTGTCCACGCTCTCCGCGTAGTGGATGGCGGCGCCGGCGTAGAACATCGTGTAGTGTCCGGCCATCCGCTCGAAGATGTGCGACAGCGGCAGGAAGCTCAGGGTGGAGTCGGTCGGCCCGACCCGGAAGACCTGCAGCACGCTCATCACGTTCGAGTAGATGTTGTCGTGCGTGAGCATGACACCCTTGGGGTCGCCCGTCGTCCCTGAGGTGTAGATGATCGTGGCGACGTCGTCGGGTTTGGCGGAGAGCGCTTCGGCCTTGAAGTTGGCCCCTTCCCCCGCCGCCTCTGCCTCGGCGCCCAGTGCGTACAGGTCCGCCAGCCCCATCACCCCGGCCCCCTGCGCGTCCGGGTCCATCGTGATGACGTGCTTGAGGGCCGGGAGCTCGGCACGGATCTCTTGGAACTTGGCGAGCTGGGGCGCGGTCGAGACGAAGATGGCCACGGCCCCTGAATCGGCGAGGATGAAGCGGATCTGGGGCGAGGGCAGCGTGGGGTAGATCGGGACGTCGCTCGCGCCGATCGCCAGGCAGGCGAAGTCCGCGACCAGCCAGCCGGGGCGGTTCTCCGAGAGGATCGCCACGCGGTCGCCACGCCGCACCCCGAGCCGCTTCAGCGCCAGCCCGGCGCGTTGCACCCGCTGCACCAGCTCCTGGTAGGTGAGCGAACGCCACGCCCCGCCCGCGGGCTTGCACGCGACGGCCTTCGACTTGTGGCCGTGCCGCTCGACCGCGTCGTAGAACAGCTGGGTGAGGGTGCCCTTCGCGGTCGAGGCGGTCACGGGAGCCCCTCCCTACTTGAAGTACACGACGAACTGGACCGGGGACCCGTGGACGACCGTCCCGACCGCCCGCTTGGCGCTCGCCTGGACCACCACCGACTCCGGCTGCACCGCGCCGTTGCGCCGGACCACCACCGACGCGGTGCCCCCCGGCGAGAAGCTGCTGGTGACGACCGCCGCCGTCAGCGAGTCATTGCCGAGGGTCGCCATCGTGTCGGGCTGACCGGCGAACACCGGGTACACGATGGCGAAATGAATGGTGTCGTTCCACGTGATCCCGATCGCTTGCCCGGAGTCGGTGCGCAGGTCCAGCAGTTGGGCGGTGAGCGCGGTCGAAACGGTGTCCACGTCCGTGACCGTGTCCACGGTTGGTGCGAGGGCCACCAGCGAATCGGGGGCGCGCACCACCTGGACGGTCAGCGGCGCCGACTGGAGCGTGCCCGAGATCGCCACCACCCGGCCGGCGCCCGGTTGCACGCCAACCAGGCCAAACTCCGCGCTGTCGATCGCAAGCGTAGCGGGGTTCAGAGAGAGCAATTGCACCGGCCGACCCGTGACGGTGTCGCCCGAGCGGTCCAGCACCACCACCCGGACCACGATGGTGTCGAACTCCTCTACCTCGAGCGGCGGGATCTGCGTCGTGATGATCTCGATGGCCACCGGCGCTGTGAAGTCGGTCGAGTAGCCCTGGCAGCTCACGCCCAGCACGATGAGCGCGCACGCCACCAAGGGCGCGGCGTGACGGATGGTCACGCTCCTTCCAGACCTACGGACCGCTCGGAGGAAGCCGGGCCCTCGATGTCGTGCAGCGCCTGCTCGGCGTGGCCGATCCATTTCTGTGCATCCACGCCGCGCGGGGGATTGCCGAGGAACGCCTTGAGGTGCTGGGTCGCGGCGTCCGTCTCGCCGCGCTTGAGGAGCAGGAACGCCAGGCCGTAGTGCGCGCCGGCCAGCGTCGCGTCGGCCTCGAGCGCCATCCGGTAGTGCCGGATCGCGTCCTCCACCTTCCCCGTGCGGCTGAAGGCGATCGCCAGGTTCTGGAGGATGCGGGGCTCCTTCGGGTGATCACGCAGCGCCAACCGATAGCTGGTGATGGCCGCGTCGTAATCGCCCTGGCGCTCGAGGGCCAGGGCTTCGTTGAGATAATCGAGGCGTTGCGGCTTGATCGGTCGGTCGTCTGCAGCCCGGCCGCCCAAGAGACGCCGGAAAAGACCCATGGAGCGGCAAGATAGTAATCGCCCAACCGCTTGGCAACGGCTAACCTACGGGTTATGGTGCCGGAGTGCTGGTACCTGGGCACGGGGTCCCAGAGGCATATTCCTGTGCACGCCGAACGCTGACTCCCCGACCACTCGACCTTGCCCGAGGCCTCCCGATGCCGCGCACCCCCAAAGCTCCGCAGGCCCGCAGCGTGATGGAGGTCGACTGGCCGTTCTTCGGTGAATTGTGCCGGGGCCTCGCGCTCAAGGTCACTCGCGAGTACCAGCCCGACCTCGTGGTAGGCATTGCCAGGGCGGGCGTGATTCCGGGCGCGGTCATCGCCAGCATCATGCGCTGCGATTTCGCCTCGATCACCGCGACGCGCGAGCGCGAGGGCAAAGCGCCGGCCCTGGTCTCGCGACCCACCCTGAGCCCGAAGGGGCGGAAGGTCCTGCTGGTGGACGAGACCTGCGACTCGGGCGACACGATGCGGCTCGCGGCGTCGGTCATGAAGGAGGAAGGTGCGAAGGCGCTCAAGACCGCCGTCTCATTTCGCTGCGGCGACTATCAGCCCGACTTCTGGGCCCTCCAGACCGGAGCGTTCATCATCCTGCCGTGGGACCGCTGGGTCATTGCCGACGGCGAGCTGGTGATCCGGCCAGACTACGAGGAGGCGCTGGAGGCGGCGGGCACGGGGGCACGGACCCACGGACGCACGGAGGCACCGACGCACGGACGCACGGAGGCGGCGGGCACGGCGGCACAGGGGCACGGGGGCACGGCAAGGGCGCGCGGTGCGGCCAAGAAGGCGGCGAAGTGAGCGGGGCGGACGGGATGCGGGACCGGCTCACCGAGGCGGTGAAGCGCTCGCGGGCCGATTACGTCGAGGCCCGGTTCGAGCGCGCGCGCTCGAGCCGGGTGGGTTTCCGTGGCCGGCGCCTCGAGGTCGCGGCCGAGAGCGTGGACGCCGGCGGATGTGTCCGGGTGCTCCTGAACGGTCACGGGTGGGGCGTCGCCACGTTCACGCGGCTGGACGATCTGCCGCGGATGATCGAGGCGGCCGAGGCCGCGTCGCGGGCCGTTGTCCTCGACGAGCCGGTCGTGCTGGCGGAGCTGGCGCCGCGCGTGGACGAGGTTGTCCCCGAGATCGACGGCGACCCGTTCGAGATCCCGCTGGCGGAGAAGCGGCGCTTCCTCGAGCAGCTCAACGGCCTGATGCTCGCGGCGTCCGGCAAAATCGCCGACACGCAGGCCAGCTACTACGACGAGCGCACCGAATGGTACTTCGCCAACAGCGAGGGGACGTGGCTCCACGAGGTGCGCCCCGAGATCGGCGTGTCGGCGCTCGCCACCGCCCGCGACGGCGAGGTGATCGAGCGCTACCACGACGGGGTGGGCCTGCGCCGAGGATGGCGCAGCGTGCAGGGGCTGGAGCCGATGTTCACCAACGCGGCCGAGATGGCCGTGAAGCTGCTGTCGGCGCCGGCGGTCAAGGGCGGTACCTATCCCGTGGTCCTGGATCCGCGGCTTGCCGGCGTGTTCGTGCACGAGGCCTTCGGCCACCTCTCGGAGGCCGACTTCGTCTACGAGAACCCGCAGGCGCGGGTGATGATGACACTGGGCCGCCGGTTTGGCAGCGACATCGTGAACATCGGCGACGACGGGAGCGTGGCGGGATTGCGCGGCACACTGCCGTACGACGACGAGGGGACGCCCACCCAACGCACCAGGCTGATCGAGAAGGGCATCCTGGTCGGGCGGCTGCATTCGCGCGAGACGGCGGCGAGAATGGGTGAGCGGCCCACCGGCAACGCGCGCGCCATCGGCTTCCGGCACCCACCCATCGTGCGGATGACCAACACCTACATCGAGGGCGGGAGCGGCACCTTCGAGGACCTGATCGCCGACGTCAAGCTGGGCGTGTACGCGCTCGACATGATCGGCGGCCAGACCTTCCTCGAGAACTTCTCCTTCTCCGCGGCCCACGGCTACATGATCCGCGACGGCAAGGTCGCCGAGATGGTGAAGGACGTCGTGCTGGCGGGGAACCTCTTCAAGTCGCTGCAGAGCATCGACCGGCTGGCCGGCGATTTCCGCTTCAACCAGATGGGCGGCGGCTGCGGCAAGGGCGGCCAGTCCCCGCTGCCGGTGACCGAGGGCGCGCCGCACGTCCGATTCGCCGAGCTGCTGGTCGGCGGCGAGGTGGAGTCCTGACCACGGCAGCGGCGCCGACGGCCGCGGCGCGCGGCCGCCCGGCCACGGAGGGGAGAGCATGCTGACCACGCGCAAGCTCGGACGACAGGGGCTGGAAGTCTCGGCGCTCGGCCTGGGGTGCATGGGCATGAGCCAGTCGTACGGCCCCGCCGACGAAGGGGAATCCCTCGCCACGATCCACCGTGCGCTCGATCTGGGTGTGACCTTCTTCGATACCGCGGAGGTGTACGGCCCGTTCGTCAACGAGGAGCTGCTGGGCCGTGCGCTCGCGGGCCGGCGCGACCGTGCGATCGTCGCGACCAAGTTCGGCTGGAAGATCGAGCACGGGCGATCGGTCGGGCTCGACAGCCGGCCGGCGCACGTCCGCGCGGCGGTCGAGGGCTCGCTCAAGCGCCTCGCCACCGACCACATCGACCTCCTCTACCAGCACCGGGTGGACCCGCAGGTGCCGATTGCGGACGTGGTCGGCGCGATGGGCGAGCTGGTGCGGGAGGGGAAGGTGCGCTTCCTCGGGTTGTCCGAGGCCGGAGAGGGGACGATCCGCCGCGCCCATGCGGCCCACCCCATATCGGCGCTGCAGAGCGAGTACTCGCTGTGGGAGCGCAATCTGGAGCCGCGGATCATCCCGCTGCTCCGGGAGCTGGGGATCGGCCTGGTGCCGTTCTGCCCGCTCGGTCGCGGTTTCCTTGCCGGGGCGGCGAAGCGGGCGGAAGACTATCCCGAGGGAGACTTCCGGCGCGGCGACCCACGCTTCCAGGGCGCCAATTTCGACGCCAACGTGCGCGCGGCCACCGTGGTGCGCGAGGTCGCCGCGGGCGTCGCGGCGACGCCCGCGCAGGTCGCGCTCGCCTGGCTCCTCGCCAAGGGCGACGACGTGGTGCCGATTCCCGGCACGAAGCGGCGCCGGTATCTGGAGGAAGACGTCGCGGCGGCCTCGCTCGTCCTCGACGACGCGGAGATCCGTCGGCTCGACGAGGCCCTCGCGCCCGACCGGGTATCCGGTCCGCGCTACAACGAGCAGCACGCGGCGCTCGTTGACCGCTAGCCGGGGCAACGGCTGCCGTTCCTGGGTGCGCTCTTCTTCACCGGCCGAGGCCCTCTGGCCCGGCCGTGCGGCCCGTTAGCTTCCTAGCCCATGTCCCATAGCAAGCTGGAGTCTGGCCGTCGCGGCGCCCGCATCGCGGGCTACGCCTTCGCCCTGGGCGCCGGCGCGCTGTGGGGCACCACCGGTCCGCTCTCGACCGCGCTCTACGCCGAGGGCGAGGCCATCACCGGCATCGGATTCTGGCGCCTCCTCCTCGGCGTCGTCGCGCTGGTGGCGTACGGCCTCCTCTTCCAGCGCGATCTGTTCACGGTGGACCGGCGCGGGTTGCTGCTGGTGGGTCTCGGGGGCGGCGCGCTGGTCGCGCTGTTCGAGGTGGCGTACCAGTTCGCCATCGCGGGGGCCGGCGTGGCGAGTGCGGCGGCGCTGCTCTACACCGCCCCGGTCCTCGTCGCGCTCCTGGCGCGGCCGCTCCTCGGGGAGCGACTGACGTCTGGATGGCTGCTGCTGGCTGTGGTCGTCGGGTTAGGCGCGGTGTTCGCGGTGCAGGGCGGTTCCCACGGTGCGCAGCTGGCCGGCGTAGCGACCCCGCGGCTCGCGCTCGGCGTCGCGGGCGGGCTTCTGGCGGCGCTGAGCTACGCGGGCACGACGCTGCTGGCGCGATTCGCCGTGCCGCGCTACGGGGTGGCGAAGGTGTTGCTCCTCGAGGTCACCGGCGGAGCGGTCGTGCTTGGCGTCATCCTGCCGCTCGTCGGTCGCGCGCCTGTGCCGCCCGCTACGGCGGGCGGCTGGGCGTACATCGCGGCGCTGGTCCTCGGCACGGTACTGCTGGCCAATGTCTTCTTCTTCGCCGGGGCGAAGCGGATCGAGGCGGCGCCGACGGCGGTCGCGGCGACGATCGAACCCGTCGTCGGCACGCTCATGGCGCTCGCCCTCTTCTCCCAGCGCCTCACGGCCGTCGGCTGGCTCGGCCTGCTGATGGTCGTGGGCGGAGTGGCGGCGGGGTACCTCGAGGAAGCGAAGGACCTCAGCGACCGCCCGACTTGAGCAGGGGCTGCAGGTCCCCCACGGCCCACATCGTCGTGCGCGAGGCCGTCGCCGTGCGCTCCGCGGCGACCTGCTCGGCCGTCACCGCGCTCGCCGTGTTCCCCCACGCGCTCCGCACATACGTCAGCACCGCGGCGACCTCGCTGTCGGACAAGGGCTGGTTGGTGCCGTAGGCCGGCATCGCGCTGCTGAACTTCTGGCCCTTCACCGTCACGGCTCCCTGCAGACCGTGGAGCACGACGCGGATCGGGACTGCCACATTCGCGGCCGTCGCCCACTCCGAGCCCGCCAGCGGCGGGAACGAGCCGGGCATGCCGAGGCCGGTGGCCTGGTGGCACACCGCGCAGCCCTGGAAGATCTGCTGGCCGTTAGGTGCGGCGGCTGCCGTGGCCACTGGCGTTCCGGCGGCCGGGGCGGCAGCGCCGGGGCTGGCCGCGGCTTGGCTGGCAGCCGATTGCTCCTTGTTCCCGCCGCACGCCACCAGGCTGGCGCAGGCCAACGACGCGGCGAGCGCCACCGCTGCGCCGCTCCATCCCTCGTTCCGAGTCGCGACTCGAATCATGGTATCCTCCCATTGTGGTCCTGCACTTCGGTCCAGCGGTAACAACTCACCACGTGATCGTTGACCATGCCGGTCGCCTGCATGTGCGAGTACACGATCGTCGAGCCGACGAAGCTGAAGCCGCGGGAGATCAGGTCCTTGCTGAACGAGTCCGACTCCCGGGTGCGTGGCGGCAACTCGCGCAGGCTCCGCCGGTGGTTGACGCGCGGCTTCCCGCCCGCGAACCGCCACTGATACGCATCGAAGCCGCCGAACTCCTCCTGCACCCGGAGGAAGGCCCGGGCGTTCTTCACCGCCGCGTTGATCTTCTGGCGGTTGCGGATGATCCCCGCGTCCTCGAGGAGCGCTGCAATCCTCCGCGCGTCGTAGCGCGCGACGGCTTCGGGGTCGAAGCCGTCGAAGGCCCGGCGGTAGTTCTCCCGTTTGTTGAGGATGGTGCTCCACGAGAGGCCGGCTTGCATCCCCTCCAGCACCAGGAACTCGAACAGCTTGCGGTCGTCATGGAGCGGGACGCCCCACTCCCGGTCGTGGTACTCGCGCATCAGGTCCGAGCCGATCCAGGCGCAGCGCTTGAGGTCGTCGGGCATCGCGCGAACCTAGCCAGCCGCCCCCGCGTGCGGAAGTCGGCGTCGGGGAGCTACCTTATGCCCCCATGATCGAGCGCGTGCTGGAGTTGGCGAAGCGGTCCGGACGCTTCGAGGGGTTCGACCTATTGCTCAGGGACGAGCAGCAGCTCGGCCTCAAGTTCGAGGCGGGCCGGCTCAAGGAGACGGCGCTCCACCAGGAGGCAGGTGTCAACTTCCGCGGGGTGTGCCGGGGCAAGGTCGGCATCGCCGGCACCACGGATCTCACCAGCGACGAGGCACTCGCCGACCTGCTGGAGCGGGCCGTCGCTTCCGCGGAGCAGGGCGAGGCGTGCGCGCTGGCGTTCCCGGGCCCCTCGCGCCTCCCGGCCGTCTCGGTGTTCGACGACCAGGCCGCCGCCGTGGAGGTCGCGCATCTCGCCGCGCTCGGCCGCCGGGTGGTCGAGCGGCTGAAGAAGCCGGGCTGGCAGGTGAGCGCGTCGGTGGACCGCTACGTCGAGACGACGAGCTTCGTGAATTCCGCGGGGCAGTCGTTCACGAGTCGAGCCACGGCAATCAGCGTCGGGGCCGAAGTCACGCGCGTCAAGGGCGACGACGTGCTGATGGCCTACGACGACGTGACCGGGACCGGCGTGCCGAGCGAGGCGGAGCTGGACGGCGTGGCCGCCAGCGTCGCGCGCCGCATCGAGCGCGGCGAACGGGTGGTCGAGCCGCTCGAGGGCAAGCTGCCGGTCCTGTTCACTCCGCACGGCTCCGCGGCGCTGCTGATCCCGCTGCACCAGGCGCTGTCGGGGAAGACGGTGCTGCAGGGCATCTCGCCTTTGGGTGGGAAGCTGGGCGAGGCGCTGTTCGATCCGGCGTTCGAGGTCAGCGACGACCCGTTGCTCTCGAGTCGCGTCGGGAGCCGGCCGGCGGATGACGAGGGGATGCCCTCGGCGCGGCTGCCCTTGATCGAGCATGGCACGTTGCGCGCGTTCGTTTACGATCTGGAGACCGCGGCCCGCGCCGGCACCGCGTCCACGGGGCACGGGCGCCGCTCGACCTTCGGAAAGCCCGGGATCAGCTTCTCGAACCTGGCGATCAAGCCGGGCGCGGCGAACGAGGAAGCGCTGCTCAGGGAGATGGGACACGGGCTGGTGGTGGACGAGCTGATCGGCGTGGGGCAGGGAAACGTGATCAGCGGGGCGTTCAGCCACCCCGTCGCGCTCGCCTTCCGGGTGGATGGCGGTGAGATCACCGGGCGCGTCAAGGACGTGGCGGTGGCGGGCAATGCCTACGAGCTGCTGAAGCGGATCCGCATGATCGGAAGCGCCGCGAAGTGGCTGGGCGGCAGCCGGTTGGTGCCGCCGCTGCTGCTTGACGGTGTGAATGTGGCGAGGCGGTAAGTTGGGGCTAGGGACTAGGGGATAGGGACTAGGGTTAGGGTGAACCCCTTGCCCCTAGTCCCTTTCCCCTAGACCCTCGCTGTTCCGCTTCCGCCATCCAGCCGCGCTTCAGCTCCGACTCCGGTACGTTCGAGAGATACGGCTTGATGTCCAGGATCGGCGTGCCATCGAGCATGTCGACGCCGCGCACCACCAGCTTCCGCCCCTCGCGCCGTACCAACTGGACGACGGTGAGCCCGATCGGGCTGGGCCGCTGCGGTGAGCGCGTGGCGAACACGCCGTGCGGCCGGTCGTCGGTGGGCGGGGTGGCCAGCAGCTCGAAGCCCTGAACCTGATGGAACACCCATAGCACGTAGAGATGGCTGAAGCCCTCGATGTCGGTCAGCCCCGCCTCGAGCTCCGGGTCAACTTCCAGTACCCCTTCGGCGTCGTGCCTGGCGCCGGGGCCGCGCGGCACCTGGCTGCGGTCGGCGTAGGGGGAGCGGACCGTGCCGATGGCGCGCATCGCGAAGGTGGAGCCTGTGGGAGCAGCAGGCATCGGTGGTCTCCGGCGTGGTGGCTCCGGCTGCGGCTACCGCTCCTTGCGAGTGATGATGAAGGGCGGGGGCTTCGTGCCGTGGGCCGAACTCTCGATCAATATCGCCAGCCGCCGCTCTCGCGTCTGCTCCTGCTTAGCGCTCATCACCCACCAGGCGGCGAGACGCCGGTAGGACGCCGTCTGCGCCTCGAACCACGTCCACGCCCGCCGGTTCGCCTTGAATCTCCGGGCATAGGCGGGATCCAGGCGGCGCGGCCGGCTCTCGAATGAGTAGCGCTTCGCTTTCGCGCGATCCCGCTCCCGGAACACCTGGAGACCGGCGGGCTGCATGAGACCGGCGGCCTTGAGACGCACGACGTGCCGGACGTTGACGGCGCTCCACACGCTGTCCCGTTTGCGAGGCGTGAAACGGATGGTATAACTCGTGACGCCGGAGTTCTTCCGGATTCCGTCAATCCAGCCGAAGCAGAGCGCCGCGTCGAGCGCCTCGGGATAGGTCATCGAAGGCTTGCCCGAGCTGACTTTGTGGAACCCGACCAGCAGCTCACGGTCGGTGGCGTGATGCTGCTCGAGCCAGCTGCGGAAGCGGGCAGCGGTGGGGAAAAAGGTCGGGGGCATGGCTGAGAAGCAGGGGCTAGGGGATAGGGGCTGGGGGCTAGGGAAGTGCTGTGGCCTCTCAGCCCCTTGGCCCTATCCCCTAACCCCTAGTCCCTAGCGCCTTCTCTTACATCCCCGGCCCGCGCCGCGCCGTGGGCGGCAACATGCCGTTGAGGCGCAGGTAGATCGCCAGCTGGCTGTAGTGATCCGACCAGTCGCCGACGGTGATGACGAGCATGTTCGCCCGGGTGGCCTTCCGGGGGCCGCCGAACATCGGCACCGAGTCGGCGAGCTGAGCGTCGGTGAGGCCCGCGAGCGCCGTGCCGCAGTAGTCGAACGTCTCGCGCAGCCGCGCCATCAGCTGCTCCTTGGTCGCGTCCGCCCCCACCTTCGAGCGCTGGGGCGCCGTCGTCCCGCCCACCGTGGAGCACAACTCGTCGTTCCCCTCGGCCAGGTGGACCGCAATCTCCGCCACGGTCATCTGGGCCGGCGTGGGCTTGTAGCCGAACTTGTCCGCCGGGAACATCTCAATCGCGGCGGTCAGGTTGCGCGCGTTGCGCTGCTCGTTGGCGCGGAACGCGTCGGACACGGGGTTCTGGGCGCTGGCGATGGCGGGGACCGCACACAGTGCGGCCGCCAGCGCGTAGGCGGAGGCTCTCATTGCTGCTGACTCCGGGTCTTGGGAAGCGCGAATAGTGCCCTGGAGGCGGCCCGCTGTCTAGTGCGACTCGCCTGTCGGCGCGGACGGCGAGAGCATGCCCTCGCCGTCCGGGCCGCGAAGCCGGAGCTTGCGGCCGCCCGGTCGCGTCACGCCGGACCGTGCAGCCGGCGAATCAGCGCCTCGACTCCGCTGAGGTACAGAATCTCGCACGGGCGTTGCCCCACCACCCATTCGTCGTGCCCGTTGCCGACGACGGTGTGGAAGAAGTCCCCGGGATTGAGGTCCACCTCGCTCCCCACGTGTAACTGGAGCCGGGCCTGGCCCGAGAGCACCACTCCCACCGCTTCCGTGGGGTCTCCGCGTGCGGCGCCGGACGGTGCGACGCAGCGCGACCACCGCCACCCCGGTGCGTAGCTCCCCTTCGCGATGGTCTTGCCCCCCACCGTGATGACCTCGAGCCGTCCACTGTCGAACACGAGCAGTTGCTCGGGTCGGTCGAAACGTTTGATGCCCGTCGTGGGGTCTGCCGTAACTGCACCGGACGCGTTGCCATTCTGACGACGAAGTTCCATGCACCCTCCGCGTGTACGGGTCGTGTGCGTTGCATAAGGGTATTGTACACCGCAGGACCTCGGGTGGGGCCGCGCTCGCCCTAGCCGGATCTCGCACCCGGCGCCGGACCATCCCGCCTTGCGCCGGCGGCGCCGGAATTTCCTAGGTGGAGCGGTGCCTTGCCCGTGTCACGGCGACGCGGGCAAGCCGAGCTTCCTCCGCACGAAGGGACGCACGAAACCAGCCGGCGGGTTATGCGCGGTGGCCAGATCGTAGGCCTGGCGATACGCGGTCTTCGCCTCGTCCGGCCGGCCCAGGCGCTCGTAGGTCAGGCCGAGCAGAAAGCGCATGAACGGGTCGCGCTGGTTCCCCTGCAGGTCGGCCGCCCTCCGCAGCTGCGCCTCGGCGGTCGGCAGGTCGTTGGTGTACAGCGCCACGTAGCCCACGAGGTACGGGAAGAAACGCTCCTGCCCTGACGCCATGGCGGAATCGCCGTCGAGGATCCGCCGCGCGCTGGCGATCTGCCGCCGGGCCTCGGCGGTGTCGCCCCGCCGCGCCGCGAGCCGGCCGAGGGCGTGGGCGAGGCGGAAGTCCCAGAGACTCCGCGGGTGAGTCGGCGGCGCGGGCTCTTTCACTCCCAGCTCGTAACCCAGGCGGTACCAGCGCTCGGCGGTGTTGAGGTCGCCCGCGTCGATGCAGATGCGCGCTGCCTCATCCGCCATCTCGCCCTCCTGGTAGAAGGCGTTCTGCGGCTCCGCCGCCTCGCGCGTCGCCCAGTAGGCGATGACCATCTCCTCGTACTTCACCGTGTTGGCGCAGTCGCCGTCAAAGGCGTACGAGATCGCCATCGCGCGCTGTGCCGTCGCCCGCGCCGCCGGATCTGGAGCCGAGTCGATCAGGCCTTGGAAGATCACGCGGGCCCTGGCGGTGGCGCCCTCGAGGTCCAGATGCGCGGCCTGCTGCATCGGGCTGGACGTGGCGCCGCTCCCCGGCTGCGCCCCGGCGAGTGCAGGAATGAGCGAGGCGGCGGCGAGGACAAGCGAAAGTGTGAAGGCTGGCTTGAGCAACACGTCGTTCTCCGGGCGCAGGGGTCACGGCCGAACACGGGAACCCGGCCGCCATCCGCTTACGGGCAGGCGGGCAGCGCCGGCGATCGTCAGGGATGAAGCGATATGTATCGGAGCGAGCGCCGGCGCCGCAAGGACCGTCGCGTCAGGGGCTCAGCGGCCGCGCGCCCCGCGCAAACGCCGCCAGTTCCGCCATCGTGTGAACCCGCAGCATCCCGGCTGCCGGTGCCAGCGGCGGCACCCCGCGGCCGCCGAGGACCAGCGTGCCTCCGCCGCGCGCCAGGCGGCCCGCAAATTCCGCCGCCGTGGCGGCCGCGCCGTCCTCGTCGTCTCGCACGACGCTCATGGCCAGCCACACGATGCGGGGCTCGTAGTGGTCGGCCGCGTGGTCGAGCGCAGCTATCGGGACGTCGGGGCCGAGATTGTGGTCGAGGTACCCGAGATCGGCGAGGACCGCCGCGGCCATGGTGGAAGGGAGGATGTACGGGTCGCCGGCCGGCGCCGAGCCTAGTGCCACCGGCGCGCCGGCGGCGGGCGGCGCGAACAGCGCTCGCAGCTCCGCCAGGGCCCGCACGCAGGTGTCGGTCGCCCGGTGCTCGACGACGATCCCCGCCGGGCCGTGGTGCCAGAGGGTGCCGATTCTCTCGAGCGCGAAGCGAATGGGCCCGTCGCAGATCGTCGCGACCGGCCATCCCGCGACGTAGAGCGCCAGCAGCATCGCCCGGGCCGCGGGAGCGTCGTCCACCACGAGCAGGGTGAAAAGCTGCTCGCCCACGCGCTGGATGGCCGCCGCGTCGAACCGCTGGACCGGCGCCGCGGCGCCTACGATCACGTCCGGCCGCACCACCGGTGCCCCGGACTGGCGCACGAACCGCACGGCCTCGGCCAGCGCGATCCGGCGATGCCCGCCGGCCGTGCGCATAGCCGCCAGCGCGCCGTCGTCCACCCAGCGCTTAACTGACGACTCGGATACGCCCAGGGAGCGGGCCAGGTCTCTCGGCGAAAGGTCTCTCATCTCTCTTTCAGACGATTTGAACGGTAAGATGATAGCATGGCGCGTGGAAGAACGTAAGACGCAATAGATTGTGGATAACTAGCTTAGCGAGGTCATGGATGAACAGAGTTGACGTAGACGTGTGAGTCATTCCAGGATGAAATGGACGATTTGAACGAATTTGCTAAACTACCAAAGCGGAGTAGGAAATGAGTTCGATGATCCGCCTGATCATGCGCCGCGCTTCGCAGGAACGCAGCCGCGCAGTGTCTTAGCGCCCCGCCGCCTTCGGAGTGGACCATGGCCGCATCGAGCGCGCGGGGAGCCGCTCGCCCCCACCATCCTACGGAACGACCAGCACTCCGACGTTGCCGCCGAATTCGTCCGCCGCGATGGTGGCTCCCTGCGGAACGCCCCAGCGACCGCCGTCGAGGCGCACGTTGAAGCGGTGCATCCCTGTCGCCAGAGCCAGCGTACACCGGTAACGCCCGGCGCCAGCCGCGGCGAGGACCACCGGCTGCCAGGCGGTGAAGTCCCCCATCACCTCGACCTGGCGGGCGCCTGCCACACTTACGACCAGCATGGAGACGCCGTCGAGTTGTTCCACCGCGGCCCGGACGCCATCGAGCCGCGCTGTCGAGGCGTCCTCGCGCGCCGACAAGGATGGGCGGAGTTGGCGAACGAGTTCGACGCGCGGGGATGGCCGCGGCGCGAGGCGCACGCCGGCCGTCACGTAGCGCCCTTCGATGGTGCCGTTCACCGGGTCGCTGGGGTAGCTCCCGGCCGCCACGATGAGCGCCATCCGGTCGTTGAGCCGCAGCGTTGCCGATAGGTCGCCGTACACGCCGGTTCCGCCGCCCCGGCTTACTCCGCGAGCGTCCGCGGAGCCTTGGATGTCGAAGGCGCCGCGCTGCCACCGCACCCGCGCCTCGAGGTCGCTGTAGGCCGTGTCGCCGACGCCGATGTGCGTCCAGGAGAGTTCGAGCGCACCCGCGGCCGAGTGCCCCCACCAGCCGGCGGCCACGCCTGACGCTCCCAGTCCCCCGTTACCACGCGAAATGGCGCCCGCCAGGGGACCGGCCCAAAGCCCCCACCGGCCACCGAGCACGTGGAGCCGCAGGCGCGCCAGCGCGTGTGCGAACTGTGCGAATGCGGAGTACGCGCTGGCGCCCGCTTCGGCCAGGGCCTCGACGCGCAGGTTGCCGACCGGCGGCGAGTAGGTGCCGGCGGTCAGCAGCCCCTGGATGTTGGTGTTGCCGCTCTCGAAGACGAGGAAAGTGCCGCGCGCCGCGAGCGTGGTGCTCTGGGATTTCCACGCGAGCGACGGAGTGAGGGTCGCGGCGCCCGACGCGAGGTAGCCGTCGTACTTCACGAATGAAGCTGCCGCGTCGAGGCCGGCTTCCACCTGCGCAGCGCACGGTGCGGCCCCGGCCGCGGCGCAGACGACGGAGAGGATAAGGAGACGGCGTGTCGCGCGCGGACGCACGAGGGCAGTCGCGCTACGGCTTCCTTGGGCGCGGCGGCGGCGACGATGGAACCCCCGGCACTTGGCCCGCGGCCACGGGGGTGCCTCCGAGCGCCGCCGCTGCGCCGCCGGCCGGGGCACCGAGGGCGATGTCGCGCTCGACGCTCTGGCGGAACGCCACCAGCTCGGCGTCCCGCACGCCCTCCCGCATGAGCGCGAGCACGGAGCGCGTTGCGGTGTCGGCGGGCACTCCCCGCGCGACGAGATCCGCCATCACGGCCAGCGGCACGACCAGCGACTCCTGGGGATAGGACCCGCGGAGTTGCTCGAGGAACGCCGGCCCGGAGCCGGCACGGAGCGCGGCCGCCCCGGCCACCAGCTCCGGCTCCGTAGCCCCTTGGCCGAGGGCCGCACGCGCTCGCGCCAGATCGCCCGCCAGCCCGCGCACCGCGGCCACGATCCGCTCTCCGTCGGCACCCTTGCTCGCGCCCTCCAGCGCCTTGTTGATCAGTGGATTCGCGGGCACGCCCGCTCCGCGCATCGAGTCCACGATGGCGGTGACCGCCGAGCGCGTGTGCTCGTCGAGCCGGCCCGCGAGCCGCTCGACCTGGGCGCGCGCGGCCGACGGCGGCACCAGCCCGCCGAGCACGGCCGCCACTCTCAGCACGGATCCGTTCACAACGCACCTCCCGCGGCGCGCATGGCGCCATCGCCAACCGTCACCACCGAGTTGGGCTGGCCGAAGTCGTCGCCCACGGCACGGGGTGCCGCCGGATCGGCCACGAACCGGCTGCCGTCCACCACGAAGGCGTACTGATAGCGACCCGGCGCCAGCGGAACGTCGAGGGTCCACAGGCCCGACGCCACTCGCCGCATCGGCATCCGCGCCCGGTCCCAGCCGTCGAAGTCCCCGGCGAGCGCGACGCTGCGAGCGCCGGGCGCTACGAGGACGAAGGTCACGACGGACCGCGGGCTGGCTGCAGCCCCTTGCACGGCGGCCGCGCGACCAGCCTCCCCGCTCCGGCCCACCGTGATCACGCCCCACGTTCCCACGATCACGAGCGCTGCGAGGCCCGACGCCATCGCGAGACCGCCGAGGGGCGAGAGGGCCAACGTGCGCGGCTCGCGCAGCCACGCCCACGCGCGCGCCGGCAGCGGGGGAGGGGCCTCGCGCACGGCGGCCATCACTCGCGCCTCAAAGCCGGGGCGCGCCGCGACGGGCCGGCGCAACTCAGCGGCCACACGCGCGATCAGGGGATCGTCAGCGGCCCCGTGCATCGTCCACCTCCTCGAGCAGTGCCCGCAGGTGGTCGCAGGCGCGCTTCACCCGCATCTTGAGCGCCGGAACCCGGGCGCCGGTGAGCCGGGCCATCTCGTCGTACTCCAGACCTTCCACGTGCTTCAGCAGAAACGCCTCCCGCTGCAGGACGTCGAGCTGCACCAGCGCCCGGTCGATTTCTTCGCGCCAGTCCGGGTCCCCGGCCGGTCGCGCCGCCGCGCTCTCCACCGCGGCTTCGTCGTGCACGAACAGTTCCGCGCTCCGGCGCCGCGCCGCGCCCCGCGTACGGCACCGATTCACCAGGATCCGCAGGAACCAGCTGCCGAACCGGTCGGGCTCCCGGCAGGACCGCAGGCTTCGGTACGCCCGCACGAACGCGTCCTGGACCGCCTCCTCGGCATCGGCGGCGTCGCCCAGCATGGCCGCCGCGTAGCGGAGTCCGCGTTCCCGGTGGCGTGCCAAGAGGCCGCTGAACGCCTCGGTGTCACCCTCCAGAACCCGGCGCACCAGCGCCCCGTCGGACTCGTCCTCTCTCATCCAGACCCTCGATACTGGGATTCGGTCACTAGCCCGGCGGTGACGCCGTGACGCCAGGGTGGGTCTAGACCTCTGAACCCTGGGCGCTGTGCCCCGCTGGACTAATACGCCTGCGGCGTCGGCGGACGCAACGAGGCCGAATTGACGGAGGGTGTCGCAATGAGGACCAGTATCGCAGTGCTGGCGTTGGTGGCCGCGGGCTGCTCATCGACCGCTCCCGAGACGCCGTCCCCGGGCAGCAGCAGCTCGAGAACCGTGCGCTTCTCGACGAATCCAAGCACGCTGCTCGTGACGAACGCCGCAGGGATTCGGCTGCTCGTTAAGGCTACCCCGAGTCTCAGCCCGCCGATACCACAGCCTCTCGGGGGTATGCTCCTCCTCGGGTCGGTCGAGCCGTCCGCATCGGCGTGTATCGAGATCCCTGATACGGTCTTCATCTTCGGCACGAATGTGACGACAGGGGTCACCGACACGATCGTGTGGACCTCGCTGCAGGGTCTCCAGTTGTCGGCGATGGATTCCTTCCCGCTCGCCGAGTTCGCCCACACGCAATGGTTCACGCCATCCACCGCTGTCGGTTGGGCGTTCGCGATCCTCAGCAGCAGTTCGGTGACCACGCCTCCAGAGGTCACCGCGGTCCAGGCGGCGCGGTGCGCGCCGTGACCGCGACGTTCGGCGTGGGGACGGCTGAAAGGAGGCTCTTCACGGAATTCCGGGGAAGGCAGCCTGGATCTTCCGAAAGAAATAGGCGTCGTCGCGGAAGCCGTAGGCTATGCGCTTCGGAGCATCGCCCTAGGCGCGATCCTCCGTGTCGTCGCGCAATTGGTCACTGCGGGCGACGAATGGGATTGGCGTCGGTGCCCTTGGCCGGTGCATAGGAGGCGTCTATGACGATTCGCATGATCGCCGCGTCGGCAGTGCTGCTGGCCCTCGAAGCATGTCAGGCAACGGCTCCGGGGGACGTGAGCAACCAACTGCGCCGCGCGGTGTCGGCGCCTCCGACCCTTCTCGTGACGAACGCGACGTGCAACCCCGGGCCCTGCGTGCCGTTCGAGGTGCGGGCGTTCATCCCGCAGTGGCGTGTGCCGGGCCAGCCTCCGGCAGGCGTGCCCTTCATGGGGTCGGTGACCTCCAGGGTGGTGTGCCTGCGCTTCCCGGTCGCGGATACCTTCAGGACCATCGCCGTCAACTCGGTTGGCACCCCGATTGACACCGCGCTCACCGTGTGGACGGCCGACAGCTCGGTCGTCCTCTTTGCGGCAACGTCGCCAATGAGTGCGCTGGGCGAGACGACCGAGTTCGTGCCGGCAAGTTCCGGCGGCTGGAGCGTCACCTTGCCCGGCGCGGCGGCACAGGTGTCACCGGCTCCCAGCCCGGCCTGCACGCCGTGAACGCGGCCTGGCGGATGTGCTGGCTCCTGGTGAGGAAGCGTAGTTGGCTCTTGCTGCTCGCGTGTCTGGCTGTGTGGGCCTGCCGCGAGACCGCCGTCCCCGCCCAGCCAGCCAACTCTCAGGGGCAGGAGGCGCTCATCGGGTTTCCCTCCGCGGTCGATATCGCGCTGCTGCGCGTGGCCGGAGTGACGATCCTGGCCGCGCGCGCGTCGCCGCCGGCGGCTCGGGTGAGCGGGAGCGCCGAGGCGATCGCAGCGCTCGAGGCGAATCCGGCGGTCAGCTATGTTCTCATCCTCTGGCTCATTGATCCCGGCGACTCGACCAGTGTCATGATGGGCTTTCGCGACCGCCCCACAGCCGCTGACACGCTGAGTGACGCAGACCGGGATCTGGTGGCGTCGGTCGGCGGCCGCATCCGGTTTCTGTACGTGACGATTCCGGCCATCGACGTCGTCGTTCCGGTGTGGGGGCTACCCACCCTGAAGACGAACCCGGCGGTCACCAGCTTCGAGATGGACAGCCCGATATATGCAGACTAGGGCATGGTGGCTCGTGCTGGCCGTCGTGCCGGCTCTGGCCGGCCCCACGCCGGCCGCCGGGCAAGCCAGCGTCGAGGTTGGCCCCTTGGTGGCGGTCTACGCGCCGCTGGGGAGCTTCGCCACGCCCGATCTGTACTCGACCGCTCTCCCGAACCAGCCGAGCGACCTCGGGGGAGTGGCGTGGGGTGCCGAAGGACGGCTGTGGTTTACGCCCCGGCTGGGACTGCAACTCCAGGGCGCGGTGGCCTCGAGCCGGTTCGGAGGGGGTCTCTTCACCCCGGGCGGCTTCGTCACCACGCCGAAGGACGCGCGGGTCGTGGCCGCGACCGCGCAGGTGCTCTATAGACCCGGACCGAGGAGCTTCCCACTCGTGCTCAGCGCCGGGGCCGGTGTCGTGCAACGCAGCGGGAGTGCCTATGCCGGCTTGCAGCAGTTGAGCTCCGTGGCGGCCGCGTTGGGAGTCGGTTTCGACTTGCACGTCGGTCGCCGGTTGACGGCCACTCTTGGCGTCACGGAGCTCCTGTATTCACTGAACGTGCAGGACCCGACCGTCCGGTCCAACCTCGGCTCGACCATCGAGCGGGGGTTCCAGGTCGACCTCCTGCCACACGTGACGCTGGCGTGGCGGACACCGCGATCGTGACGCGGCGCCGACGAGGTCATTTACCGGGTGCGGCCGTCAGCGCCGTCGCTGATGCCTCGGTATTGGTATACCGTGGTGGACCAGGTTCAGCACGCGTTCACCCTCAGCGCGGTAGCGGTCGTCACCGTTCCGTAGTCTCGGGTCGCGCCGATAGGCGCGCGAAAGGGAGATCCATGCGATTCACCTTGGGTTCGTTCTTGCTGCTGGCCTCGGCGCTGCTCCCCGCCGCGTGCGGCGAATCGCGCATCACGGCTCCAGGCCCGGCACCCATCACCCAGCTGCCGCGCAGTCTGACGGCCGGCGAAACGCAGCTCGTGACCGCCGACAACGGATTCGCGTTCGCCCTGTTCCGGACCGTCGCCGCACAGCAGCCCGCCGCCTCGAACCTCTTCATCTCGCCCTTGAGCGTCGGGATGGCGCTCGGCATGACCGCCAACGGCGCCGCCGGCTCCACCCGCGACTCGATGCTCGCCGCGCTCCAGCTGGGCTCGCTCGCGCTGGCGCAGGTGGACAGCGGCTATCGGGGCGTCATCGACCTGCTGCGCGGTCTCGATCCCGCCGTCACGTTCACGCTCGCCAACTCGATCTGGTACCGGACCGGCGTCACGCCGGGGCAGGCGTTCCTCGACGACGTCCGCACCTGGTTCGACGCCGAAGTGCAGTCGCTCGATTTCAGCGCGCCCACCGCGGCGCAGACCATCAACAACTGGGTCAGCGCGCAGACCCAGGGCAAGATCCCGACGATCGTCGAGAGCCCGATTCCCGACGACGCGATCATGTACCTGATCAACGCCATCTACTTCAAGGGCAGCTGGACCCAGCGGTTCGATCCATCGCTCACGCACGATGCCCCCTTCACCCTGCGGAGCGGCGGGACCGTGTCGGCGTCCATGATGACGCACGCCGACCCCGCGCCGGCGCGGCTCTATGAGGGCGACGGGGTCACGGTCGTGGATCTTCCCTACGGCGGCCGAGCCTGGTCGATGACCATTGTACTGCCGGACTCGCCGGCCGGGATCGACTCGCTGCCCGGAACGTTGACCTCAGACCGCTGGAGCGCGTGGATGGCTGGCCTCGACACCACCGGCGTCATCGTGACGATGCCGAAGTTCACATTGACATACGATGCGGATCTGATTCCGGTCCTCACCGCGCTCGGAATGGGGATCGCCTTCTGCGACGGTGGCGCGGCCGACTTCTCGCGCCTGATACCGGGCGCGTTGCCCGGCGAGGTCTGCATTTCGACGGTCAAGCACAAGACCTACGTGGACGTCTATGAGGAGGGCACCGAGGCGGCCGCGGCGACGTCGGTGGGGATCATTGCCACGGCCATGCCGGCCGGTCCCCTGCACATCGTCGTGAACCGGCCGTTCCTGGTCGCGATCCGCGAGCGGCTGACCGGCACGATCCTGTTCTTGGGGAAGGTGATGAACCCGACGGCGAGCTGACGCCGGGCTGGTGTCCGTCCGAAGCGACAAAGCGGCGGGCCCCGGGGATCCGCCTCAGCTTCCCGGGTGGTACTCCCGTTCGGTGTGGCCCTTGAGCTGCGAGCGGTAGAAGTACACGTCCCTGAGGTCGCCGGTGGCGTAGCGCCTGGCCTGATCGTCGAAGTGGGGCGACGCCGGATCGCCGCTCTCCCCGCCCGCGGTCACGGCCCTGGCCCGCACGCTGTCGCCGAACTCCACCACCGCCACGAAGCTGTTCCCGCTGCTGCCGTACCACTTCTTCGTGTTGGGGTACGGCCGCGCGCCGAACGAGGCCAGCGAGCCCCACAGCGACGACGTGAATCCCACCGGGATGCTGGGCTTCGTGTCGTCGAAGCGCGGCTGGATGTCGTCGTTGATCCGCTGGAACCGGTTGATGTTGCCCCAGGGTGTCTTCCACGTCCCGAAGTCGGCCGCCAGCGTGTCGCACGCCGCGGCGAGCGCCTCGAGCCGCTCGCTGGGCGTGGTCCTGGTCGCGAGATAGCTGTAGACGGTCATCCCCGCCGTCCGCGCCTCGCGGCTCACCCGCCGCCACAACTCCGTTCCCCAGAACACGGCCAGAGCAGTCGGCACGGACGACACGGACCAGCGAAAGTCCCAATGCCGCAGCAGTCTCACCTGCTCGGCCAACTTCCGCTTGAGGGGGTTCGAAGCCGGCGTGGCGTCGTAAGCCCGGAGCAGGGTGGGGACCAGGACCGCGAACTCCGGCAGGTAGCTGTCGAACGCCGCGGCGGTGAGGGACTGCATCGTGAAGTCCCGCTTGCCCGTCAGCACCCGGAGCGCGTGAGAGCCCCGCGGCGATTCCTCGGTGCCGGTCTCGGCGTAACGCGGAAAGTCCGCCCGCTTCGGGCTGTAGGGACCCGCCGCCGACCACGGCCAGTTGTTGGAGTTGTAGAGCCAGCCGCTCTTCGGATTCAGGAGGTGCGGCGTCTCGTCGAGGGTCAGCAGGCCGTGGTAGTCCGTGGCGGTGTCGCTGCCGTCCACCGGCTTGGTCCAGTCGAAGGACGTGTCGCGCCTGGGGATGTAGTTGCCGTGGAAGTACGCGATGTCGCCGGCGGCGTCGGCGAACACCGTGTTGTTGGACGAGTTGGTGTGCAGCTCCATGGTCTTGCGGAATTCGACGTAGTCCCGGGCCTTGGTGCGCGTGTAGGACTGGATGAGAGCCTGCACCGGCCGCTGCATCAGGCTGATGCTCACCCAGCGCTCACCGATCTTCCCGACCACCGGTCCGTGGCCCGTGTAGAAGGCCGTGAACTGGGTGTCGGCCATCCCGGCAGCCGTCTTGTACCGCACGGTGATCCGGCGGGTCGCCACCGGAAGCTCCTCGTTCCCGTGGCGGTAGTACCATCGGCCGTCCTTCTGCGCGACCGTCTCCAGGAACTCGTCCACCGCGTCCACACCGCTCGACGTGTGCATCCAGCCGGCGGTGGCGTTGAACCCCTGGTAGACGAAGAACTGCCCCCACGTCACCGCGCCGTAGGCGTCGAGCCCGGAGTCGCTGACCATCTGCAGCTCGGCACGGAAGTAGTGAGACGTGTGCGGATTGATCCACAGCAGCGCGTGGTGGTCCCTGGTGTTCGACGGCGCGATGGCGATGCCGTTCGAGCCCGACGGCTCGGCCGGCGCGGCGTCGCCGGCGCCGGCCGCCGAGGCGGCGCTTCCGGAACCGCTTCCGTAGAAATCCTGGAGCTCGCGCAGGTTCACTCGCTCGATGTCGGCGCCGATGCTCCCCTCGGTAAAGGTGAGCGCCATCCAGGGCTCGAAGCGCGTGATGACCTTCGGCGTCACCGTGGGATGCGTATACAGGTAGTAGTTCAGGCCGTCGGCGAAAGCGTTCATCAGCGCCTGCAGCCAGGCCGGGCTCGCGGCATACAGCGCCTTCATGCTGTCGGGATCGACGAACAGCTTCATCCGCAGGTCCCGGACGATCTCGTCCTTCCCCGCGGTTTCGGCCAGCCGCCCCATCGCGTTGACGTAATTCATCTCGACGCGGTTGAAGTCGTCCTCGGCCTGCGCGAACTCCATGCCGAACACGGCGTCGGCGTCGGACCTCCCGTAGACGTGCGCGACGCCCCAGTCGTCCCTGATGATCGTGACGTTCTGGGTCTCGTGCTTCCAGCGCGCGATGTCACTGCGCGAGGGGTGCGGCGAAGCGCAGGCCGTGCCTGCCAGCAGGAGGAGAAGTGCGAGTCTCTTCATGGCCGACCCGTCATCGGTGTGAACGTGCGCAACGTCACGCCGGTCGCGCGTTCGAGCCCGAGGGCGCGGCCGGACCGGGAATGTAACCGTTGGATCGGATGGTGTGCGACGGAGCGATGTTGCCCCCGGCGCTAGAAGGCGTCGCCTGCCTCGACGTAGAAGCCGCCGCCCCCCTGGGCGAACGCGTAGTCGAGGCGCATCTGCAGACCCTCCTTCCGGTCGAGCAGGAGACGGATGCCTGCGCCACCGGCGATTCGCAGCTGGGCAGCGGGAATGGCGCGGACCGACGGCGCCGTCGCCCCCGCGCCGCCGAACGCCGCCAGCGACACGAAGCCCTTGAGCGGCGCGCGCAGCTCGAGCTGCGCCGCACTCATCGCGCCGTCGGTGAAACGCGGCACCGTGAATCCTCGCAGGATGCCCGACCCGCCGAGGTGCGGCAGCAGATCGAAGGGCACCGTGCCCTGAGTGGCGTCGAGGATCGCCTGCGCCGCGATCACGACGTCGCCGACGCTCCGGTAGGCACGGGCGTCGGCCGTGTAGCGCCGGTAAGTGTTGTCGCCGCCCAGCGCCGGGCCAGCGACGCCGTACGCCAGGCTCAGGTAGTCGCCGCGACGGGTGCGGTACAACGCGTCGCGCGTGTCCCAGACGCCGTTCACCGTGAGGATCGCATCGTCTCCGCCGCGGCTGCCGGGGATCGTCCCCGGCGCGAGGCGCCCGCCGGCCTCGGGCTCGACCATGCGGCTGTGCCGGAACGAGTATCCCGCACCGACGAACAGGTGGCGCATCACCCGGCGCTGCGCGCCGGCCGTGAGGGTGAGCCGCTGGGGCGTGTAGATCTCGAAGCTGTCGGTCGCTTGGGCCCCGATGCCGTTGAAGTCGCTCGGGTACCGTTCGACGGTCGCATCACCAGTGACGTGCCAGGCGTCACCGCTGGTCCAGTGGTCGAGGGTCAGCTCGAGCTGGTATTGGTGTTTCAGCGTGTAGATGGCGGTGAGCAGCGCCGTCGAGGGCCGGGTGGCAGGGCCCGCGGTGTCGGCCGAGACGACGCCGACCAGGGCGACGCCGAAGAGCAAGCTGGTCTCCGGTGCGTAGCCCACGACCGGAACGGGGAACACGCGGCGCCGCGTGGCAGCCTGGGCATCGAGCCCGGACGCCCCAAGCGCCGCGAGCGCGGTGGCCAGCAGCACACGTCTGCCAAACACCCTGGTAATCGGCCGCCTCCCCAGTCGTCGCCCACGACTGACGGACTTCGTACGCTCCACCCCACCACGGAAGGTGCGTTTGCACCCGCCGACTGCGCACGAGTCTAGGCCGAGAGCGTCAGGCAGGCGTCAAGCGGCTAATCCGGGGCCGCCCCTCGACGGCGCGCCGCCTGCCTACGCTCCCCAGAGATCGCTGGTGCTGACGTCTTTGCCCTGGAGCTTGAGGTAGTAGAAGAGTTGGCCCTTGTGCTGCGCCAGGTGGGCGATCGTGCGAAGCAACTGATGAAAGAGTGAGACCTGCGAACCACCCCAGGGCGCGGTCACCTGGCGGCCGAGCAGGTTTTCCTCGCCGGCCGATTGAATGCAGCTGACCGCGATGGCTCTATCGTGAGCGAGCAGTTCCAGAGCTTGCGCGACGCTTACCACGCTGGGCAACGCGGTCGCGGGCGGCACGTGAACGTCGCTGCTCACGGCATCGACCGCCTTGCTCTTGGGTAACCCCCACTCTCCCGTAACGAAGCCCCGAATCGCTTTCCCACAGCCGAAGCTGGCGCAGTGCATCAGGAGCTGACCCACGGTCATCCAGTTCCTGCCCGCTGACGGCGTCCACGACAGCTCGTCATCGTCGACTCGCCGAAACAGCCTCTCCGTGACCGTGTAGAGCGATTCGACCTCGTCGAGGAGTAACTGCGTGAGTGTCATGATGGCCTCCAAGTTCCCTACCCTTCATCACGCATTTGTCGAGAACTCACGCTTTCGCTATCCAGCCCGTCCGCCACGGTCCTTCCACCACCACCATTTCAACTTCCGGGGATCGGGCCGCGCCGTGCTCGCGAAGTAGACCGCGCACCGGAACGCGTACAACAGGCACGGGTCCTGCCGCTCCCCCCGGCGCTCGTTGCTCTGGCGATACAGCGCCTCGGGATCGCGCCCGCGCAGGTCCGCCACGCGCCGGATGCCCAGCCCGCGAAGATCCCTCGCGATGCTCGGCCCCACTCCAGGAATCCGCTGCAGGTCGTCGCCCGCCGCTTCTCGCTTCGCCATCGGCGCCTCCCGTCGTGATGATGCTCCCACAACCCACCACCTACAACCTGCCAACGATCTTGCCTCACCCCGGCTGCGCGAAGCCCACGGTGTGACCGCCCGGCTCCCGCACGTACAGCTCGGTGCTTCCGTAGAACGTCTGGTGCCGCGGCTTCACCACCGGAGAACCCGCCACCGCGCGCTCCACCGCGTCGAGGTCGTCGACGCTGATGAAGAGGACAATGGAGTGGCCGTCCAGCTCCTTCGCGATGCCGGGCTGGTCCGCGACCACACTTTCGCGCGTCTGGTACATCACCTCGATCCCGTCCTTCTGGGCGCTCGCGAAGATCAGCCTTCCATCGGGCCCTGGCACCTCGTTCTCTGCCGTGAAGCCGAGCCGTTCGGTCCAGAAGCGTATGCACGGCTCGACGCTCTCCACGACGAGCACCGGAGTGAGGTGCTTCAAGCGGGGCGTGCCTGCGGCTGCAGTCATGGTCGCTCTCTACGGAATCGGGTTTAGCGGCAGCATCGGCGGAAAGGTACGATACCGAAGAAACACCGAACCCGCAAGCCGGCGCCACGCAGCCAGGCGCGATAGCGCGGGCGCCGGGTCAGCGGCCCGGTCGGCTCAGTGAAACGGTGTCTGTTTGGCTCGTGCGTTGTGCGGCACTGCAACCCACCGCCTACGACCCGTCTCTCAGGCCACCCCCAGCACTGTCAGGTAATCCGCCCCCTGGGTCATGTGCTCGTAGATGGCGCTCAGGGTTTCCGGCGCACCCACGAGCCAGCGGCACCGCGCGTCGCCCTTGGACCGGCACTCCACCTCCATCACCGCCAGCGATGCGTTGGCCATCCGGCCCATGAAGTCGGCCAGCATTCCGGCCGTGAAGAAGCACGAGGGGTACTGCAAGCGCGCCTCGGGAGAGGCCTCCGCCCACAACTCCGCGTCGACGGCCACTGCGGCCTCGCCCAGCGGAGTTACCTGCATCGTGCCCCAGCCCAGCGCGGTGAAGAACTGCGACAGCACCTCCGCGAGGCGCGGCGCCGCCAGTTCGGCGGGGTGGTCCACGCCGGCCGCCTGCGGGAGCCAGGCGGCGAACGCATTGAACGTCGCCTCGCCGGCCGCGTAGCCGGCCTCCTGGAGGGCCTGCGCTCCGGCACGGTCGCGTAGCGTGTGCAGCGCGCGCGGCGAGAGCGCGACCAGGGTCGAGGCGGAGAGTGGGATGTCGGTCATGTGGGGCGAATCTAGGCCTTGGCGCGAAGCGCCGCCAGATAGCCGCGGCCGGGCCACCTGCGGGGCACGATCGCCACCGCCTTCAGCGGACCACGATCTCGTCGCAGAAGATCCACGACGGGCGGCCGGCGCCTGGATGCCACGCGGGCAGCGGCCCCGGGTTCCGCGCCCGCACCTTTACCCACCGCGCCACCGTCCCGGGCGGGAGCGTGACGGTCAGCCGGGCGAGGAAGGGGTCCGCGCGCTCCGCCGGCTGATCGCTCGGTGCCGTGCCGGCCTCGCGCCAGGTGGCGCCGTCGTCCGAGAGCCACACAGTGAAGTCGAGCGGCAGGAGAATCCACGACCGCACCGCCTGCTGGAACGAACCCTCGACAGCCCCCAGTGGCGTCGCGCGCCCGAGATCGATCACCGCCTCGAGGTCGGGACCCTGCCACCCCTGCCATAGCCCATCGTGGACGTCGAGGGTGCCGAGCGCCCCGTCGGTCAGGGTACGCGGACCGGTCCCCGGATACTGCGGGCTTGGTGGAGTGGTCAGCGCGTACGGCCGGCCACGCGCCAGGCTCGGTGCGATCGTGATCGTGCGCCCGTCGCCGAGCGGTGCGCCGCGGTAGAAGGCCTCAAAGCGGACCGTGCCGTCGGCGGCGAAGCCGATCGTGTCGGCGTAGAGCGGCGACGTCCCGCTGGGCGCGCTCCCGTCCGTGGTGTAGCGCACGGCGATGTCGGGTACCCCGGCCGCCACGAGCATGCCCAAGCGGTCCGTCGCGCTGTCGAACACGGGCGTCATCCTGAGCACGTCGCGGTCTTCCGGGCCGATCGCGACGCCGAGCGCCGAGAGCCGCTGCTCCTCGCGGGCGAGCCGGAGCCGGAACCCGGCGAGGTCGCGCGGCCCGCTGGTCCAGAGCGCCTCTGCAAAGCCCAGGAGCCGCGGGAAGGCCATCAGGTCGAAGTTGGTGGTGGTGATCCCCTCCGACCAGAGCGGCGCCTCGCCGCCCAGGATGTGCGCCGCCTGCTCCGGCGTCAGGCCTGTGGGCACCGGGTCGAAGGCGTACACCTTCGCGAGGGTGAGGTTGGACTGCGAGTGGTCGAGGTAGGTGTAGGCTCCCGGTGCGGCAACGACATCGTGGCCTTGCCGCGCGACGGCGGCGATGGTCGCCGTGTCGCGCCACACCTCGACCACGGCATCGGGCGGGAGCGGGCCCGCCGTGATTTCGTCCCAGCCTACGAGCCGCCGGTGGTGCGCGGCGAGCCACCGCCCGATGTGAGCCATGAACCAGGCCTGGAGCGCTTCTTCGTCCTTGAGCCCTTCGGTGCGCATCAGCGCCTGGCAGTCGGCGCACGCCTTCCACCGGTCCTTCGGCACTTCGTCGCCGCCGACGTGCACGTACTGCGAGGGGAACAGGCGCACCACTTCGCCGAGCACGTCCTCGAGGAAGGCGAAGGTCGTATCGCGCGGGCAGTACACATCCTGAAACACGCCCCAGGCATTGGCGACCGGAATCGAGTCGCCGGTGCAGCCGAGCCACGGATAGGACGCGATGGCCGCCACGCTGTGCCCCGGCATCTCGATCTCGGGGACCACGGTGACGCCGCGGCGCCGCGCGTACTCGACCACCCGGCGCACGTCGGCGCGGGAATAGAAGCCGCCGTAGCGGGTGCCCTCGGCATCGGTGCGCCACGCCCCGACGGCCGTGAGTCGCGGCCACTTCCGGACCTGGAGCCGCCAGCCCTGGTCCTCGGTGAGGTGCCAGTGGAGGACGTTGAGCTTGTAGCGTGACTCCAGATCCACGAACCGTTCGACGAACGGGGCGGGGAAGAAGTGCCGGCCGGCATCGAGGAGCGCGCCACGCCAGCGGAAGCGGGGGGCGTCGCGGATCACGACGGCCGGGATCGCGAGCGGAGCCGCGTGCCGTGCCGCCCGTGGATGCCGCCCCGCGACCGCAGTGGCACTGTCGCCCGGCGGCGGCAGGAGTTGCCGCAGCGTCTGAGCGCCCCACAGCACGCCCTCGGGCGCACGGGCCGCGATGCGGATGCTCCGGCGCGCGACTGTCAGGGTGTAGGCCTCGGGGCCGTCGCCGGCGGCGCGCTCCAAGGCGAGGGCGATGTCGCCGCGCCGCGGCGCGCCGCGCTCGACCGTGGCGCGGTAGCCGTTCGCCTCGAGCCACTCGCCCAGCAGCGCGCCGATTTCTGCGAGCCGCCGGCTCGGTGTCGCGATCGTGATGCGCAGCGGGCTGCGGAGCACGAAGCTGCCGGCGCCCGGCTCGACCGAGTCGGGGCGCGGCACGACGTCGACGACGGCGGGGGCGGAAGGAACTGCGGCTGGCTGCTGCGCGGACGCGCCGCGCACCAGCATCAGCAGGACGAGAGCCAGCGGCGCGCCCCGGCTCGGCGCGGCACTCACCTCAGCGTCCCAGCCGGCGCAGCAGCTCGGCCTCGTCCCATATCGGGATGCCGAGGGTCCTGGCCTTCTCGATCTTGCTGCCCGGCTCGTCACCCGCCACGATCGCCGTGGTCTTCTTCGAGACGCTGCCCGTCACCGCGCCCCCCGCCTGCTCGATCAGCCGGCTTGCCTCCCCGCGCGACAGCTTGGGCAGCGTGCCCGTGAGGACGAAGGTCTGGCCCTCGAACGCGCCGCCCGCGGTCACCTTGGCCGGCTCGTCCATCCGCAGCCCCGCGCCCTTCAGCCGTTCGACGAGCGCGCGGTTGCGCTTTTCCTTGAAGAAGGCCGAGACGGCAGCCGCGATGGTGGGGCCGATGCCGCGCACCTCGCCGATCTGCTCCTCCGTCGCCTCCATCAGCCCGTCCATCGTGCCGAACCGGCGCGCCAGCAGCTCGGCCGCCCCGTCGCCCACGTGCCGGATGCCGAGCCCGAACAGCAGCCGCGCCAGCGGCTGACCCTTCGACGCGGCCACGGCCGCCACCAGTTGGGCGGCCGACTTCTCGGCGAAGCCGTCGAGCGCGACCAGCTGCTCGCCCCGGAGACCGTACAGATCGGCGGCGTCCTTGATGAGCCCCGCATCCAGCAGCTGCTTGACCTTCTCGTAGCCCAGGCCGCGGATGTCCATGGCGCCGCGCGAGGCGAAGTGGAAGATGCTCTCGTGCACGCGCCCCGGGCACGAGACATTGGGGCAGTAGGTCATCACCTCGTCGGCCGGCGCGTCGACCTCGGAACCGCAGTCGGGGCAGCGGGTGGGCATCGTGAACGGGTGCGGCGGCTGGCCTTGCCGCTCCAGCTCCCCGCGCCGCTCGCGCACGGGCCCCAGCACCTGCGGGATCACCTCGCCGGCGCGCGTCACCTCGACCCAGTCACCGATGCGGATGTCCTTGGCGGCGATGAGGTCGGCGTTGTGCAGCGTCGCGGTGGAGACCGTGACGCCCCCGATCTCCACCCGCTCCAGCTCGGCATACGGGTTCAGCGCGCCGGTGCGACCCACATTCACCTTGATGTCGAGCAACTTCGTGACCGCCACCTCGGGCGCGAACTTGCGGGCGATGGCCCACCGCGGCTCGCGGTCGCCGATGTTGCCCAACTCCTCGTGCAGCGCCAGGCGGTCCACCTTGACCACGACGCCGTCGGCGCCGAAGGGGAGCGCGTCCAGTTCCTGCTCCAGCGTGGCGATGGCGGTCCGGGCCTCGGTCAGGTCGGCCACGCGGCGGCGGTGCGGCTCGACGCGGAAGCCCCAGGCCGCGAGGCCGTCCAGCTGCTCGGCCTGCGTCTTGAACGGCAGCCTGGCTTCGGGCGCGCTGGCCGCGAAGGCGAAGAAACGGAGCCCGCGCTCGCGCGTCGCCCGGGAATCGAGCTGCCTGAGGCCCCCCGCTGCCGCGTTGCGCGGGTTGGCAAACGGCGGCTCACCTGCGGCCTCGCGCTTCCGGTTCAGCCCGTCGAACGCGGCGCGCGGCATGTAGGTCTCGCCGCGCACCTCCAGCAACGCCGGCCACTCCGTGCCCGCGAGCCGCAGCGGAATGTCGGGCACGGTGCGCAGGTTCGCCGTCACCACCTCGCCCACCACGCCGTTGCCGCGCGTGGCGCCCACCGCGAGCACGCCATCGCGGTAGGTGAGGTTCACCGCCGCGCCGTCGATCTTCACCTCGAGGGTGTAACCGGCCGTCACCACGTCGGGCGCGATGCGCGCGTTCCGCTCCTCCCACGCCCCGAGGTCGTCGTCGCTGAACGCGTTGGCGAGTGAGAGCATCGGCGAGAGGTGGCGGTGCTTGGCGAGGCGGGTGGCGGGTTCGTCGCCCACGCGCAGCGTGGGAGAGTCGGCGGAGCGGAGCTCGGGGTGCGCCCCCTCCAGCGACTGCAGCTCCTGGAACAGGCGGTCGTACTCGGCGTCCGACATCTCCGGCGCGTCGAGCACGTAGTAGGCGTGGATCGCGCGGTGGAGAACCCTGCGGAGTTCGGCGGCCCGCGCGGCGGGATCCTGCATCTAGCCTTTGGCTTCTTCGGCCAGGACCGCCATCGTCACGCCCACCAGGCGCTGCAGCTCGGCGGCCGACGTGTTGGGCAGCAGCTGCTCGATGGCCGCGCGGTCGTGCTGCGCGAAGGCCTCGAGCAGTTTCTGAAGGTAGGCCACCAGCGCGACGCGCTGGATGTCGGCGCGATGCGCGGCCTCGGCGTCGGCCTCAACCCCGCGGGTGCGCTTGATCAGGTTCTCGTAGCGGTGCGCGTTCCTCAAGGCCTTGGCGGTGAGGTCGGCGACGGTCTGCGTGAAGCGGATGTCACCCTCGCTCAGCGGCTCGCCGTCCTTGAAGGTCCGGAGGAAGATGCAGCCGATCGTCGCGGCCTTGAACTTGATCGGTACCACGGTGATGGACTTCACCTTGCGGCGCGCCAGCGCGCCCTTGACGTGCTGCAGAGTGATGTCGGCCGTGGCGTCGGCGATGAACACCGTTTCGCCCGACTCCATCGCCCGCTGGATCTCGGGATAACGGGCGAGGTCCACGACCAGGTTGCGGATGCTTGGGTCCTCGTAGGAAGCCACCAGCCGCACCGTGCGCCCGCCGCTGTCCGCGAGGAAGATGCTCGAACGGTCGAGCCCGAACGTCTCGCCGAGGCGGCGCGCGATGGTCTGCAGGATGTCCACGAAGTGGAGCGTCCCGGAGATCTCCGAGAGGATGTCGATGATCGTGATCAGCCGGTCGCGCTCACGCTCCAGCTCGAGGATGCGGCCGGCCAGGAGCGACGCGGCGTCAGCAGGGGCCGGCGGGGGAGACGACTCGGTCGTGGTCATGGGCCAAAGGTGCCGCCGCCACGCACGAGGCGTCAAGCGGAGCCGCGCGCCCGGCAGCCCGCCGGCCGCCAGACTTGACGGCGCCGGCGCGCCACCAAGATTTCAGCGGCATCCAACACTCCACTCCGCCGGAGCCTGTCCCATGGTGCGCCGGATCGCCGCCGCAGCCGCCATCACTCTGTTCGCCGTGCCCGCCGCCCGCGGTCAGGATCTCGCCTCCTTGTGCCGACAGGTGATGCACCCGCCGGTCGGCGCCTGGTCGCAGTACGCCATGGTGGGGGGGAGGGCCGGCGGCACTACGATGCGCATGTCCGTCGTCGGCACGGAGACCCGTGGCGACACGTCGTTCCTGTGGCTGGAGCTCACGGTGAACGGCGCGCCGATGGGACTGGCGGGCGGCTCGGGCGACACGATCTCCATCATCAACAAGATGCTGGTGACAGGGTTCGGGCCGGAGATGAGCCAGCCGCGCGAGCACATCATGAAGTTCGGCGGTGCGCCCGCGATGACCATGCCGGTGGGTCAGGGGCCGGGCGCCGATGCCCCGGGCTCCACGACGATGCGGAGCTGCACCGATGGCAAGGTGCTCGGCTGGGAAAGCGTGACCGTGCCGGCGGGCACCTTCCGGGCGGTGCACGTGCAGGACGCCGATGGGAAGGCGGACTCGTGGATCGTGCCGGGCCTGCCGTTCGGGCTCGTGAGGGCCGCGACCGGCGGCCAGGAGGGGGACTCGGGGCAGATGGTGCTGACCGGGCACGGCGCGGGGGCGAAATCTCAGATCACCGAGGCCCCGCGGCCGTACGACCCGCAACTACTGATGCAGATGATGATGGGTGGCGTGCGGCACGAGTAAGCCGGCGGCTCGGGTCCGGGCCGCCGCTCAGCGGATCGGCCGGCCCGCTGCGAAGTCGTACAGGGTGACCTCCCGCAACCGGTAGTACGCCAGCCAGTAGTCCCGCAGTCCGCCCACGATCTGGACCAGGGCCGCGTCCTTTTCCTGCTGGGCGATGTACAGGTTGTCGATCGTGATCTTGCCGATCACGTAGCGGTTGTACGCCACCTCGAACCGCTTCCCGGCGACGCTGTCGGCCACCGTGAGCAGCGCAACGTTGCGGCGCGCCTGCGAGAGGTTCAGCGCCGCGAACTTCGCGTCGAGCGCCAGTTGCTCGAGCGTCGTCGCCGACTGGTTGGTGACGCGGTCGCGGTCCGCCTCGGCGGCCCGCACGCCGGAGCCGTGGGCGCCCCACTGCCACAGCGGCAATTGCACCGCCAGGCTGAACGTCCGGGCCTCGAGCAGGTTCTGGTAGGCCAGGTGCATGCTGGACGCGGTCGCGTTGTAGCCGTAGCTGGCCTGCAGTGTCGCGCCGACCCCGTCGGCGAGCTGCGCCTCGGCGATGCGGCGCCGGGCCTGCACGTCGGCCAGCGCCGCGTCGCTCACCGCCACCGCGTTGCGCAACGCCTCCGCGACGGCGCGAGCCGTGTCGGGCTCGAGTTCGGGCACGGTGGGCGTGACGGCCACCTCGAGCGGCCGGTCGGCCGGCAGACCGAGGGCAAGGCGCAACTGGGCCGTGGCGCGCTCGTACTCGAGCCGCGCCGCGTCCAGCGAGGTGCGCGCCCGGAGCAGCGCCAGCTGGCTCTGCAGCAGGTCGTTCTCGCCGATGCGGCCTACCTGGAAGCGGCCGGTGTTGAGCCGGTAGAGCGTGTCGTTCACCGCCGCGTTGGTCACGGCGTTGTCCAGGTTCTTGCGGGCGGCGTAGGCGTCGAAGAAGAAGCCGGTGGTCTGCACTGCCACGTCTTCCATCGCCTGGCGGTAGGTGCGCTCCTGCTCGTCGGCGAGCACGTCCTGCTCGCGGCGGTCCCAGTTGGCGGCGTTGGGCCGGAAGATGTCCTGGCGCAGCCCGATGGTGACCGGCGTGGACGACCAGGCCTGGAAGGCGCCCTGGCCGCTCACGCTCAGCTGGGTCAGCGCCGACGACACGAACAGGTTGCCGCCCGTCAGCGGGAGCGTCTGCGAGAGTTGCAGCGAAAGGGACGTGCTGGTCTGCGCCTGCGGCTGGAACAGGGTCACGGCGTTTCCGGTCGCGCTATCCACCTGAAGCACCTGCACGATGGAGCGGTTGTAGCTCGGCACGGTGCCGGAGAGCGACAGCTGCGGCAGCAGCCGGCCTCGTGCGCGGCGCGCGCGGCACGGGCCTGGTGGCTGTTCTGCTGCGCGAGGTCGATCGCCTGCTGGAGGGTCATGGGCTGCTGGGCGGTGAGCGGCGCGGCGGCGGCCATCACCAGCGCGACCGCGAGGCTCGACGCGAACGGACGGCTGCGGAGCGGGTGCAACATGGGCATCACTCGTAGCGGAGGCAGACGACCGGATCCTGGCGCGCGGCGCGGTACGCCGGCACGATCCCGAACGCCAGGCCAACCGTAATGGACACCCCGAAGGCGAGCGCGACCGACACAAAGGTCACAATCGTCTGGATGCCGGCGAAACGCTGGATGCCGGCGCTGAGGCCGGCTCCCGCGAGAATGCCGGCGACGCCGCCGGCCACGCTGATCAGCACCGCTTCGCTGAGGAACTGAAACAGCACGTCCTTGCGGGTGGCGCCGACCGCGCGCCGCACGCCGATCTCGCGGATGCGCTCCAGCACCGAGGCGAGCATGATGTTCATGATCCCGATCCCGCCCACCAGCAGCGAGATGGACGCGATGGCACCGAGCACGACGTTGAAGATGGTCTTGGTGCGCTGCTCCTGGCGGAGCAGCAGCTCCGGCACGATGATCTCGAAGTCCACGACCGAGTTGTGCCGGCGCGCCAGCATCCGCTGGGTGATCTCGGCCACGGCGGGAACCAGCCTCGAGTCGCCAACCCGCACGATGATCCGATCGAGCTGGTTGTGGTTCAGCCGTTCCTGCCGCGCCTCGTCGGTTTCCTCGGTCGAATCGTTCCGGGAGTTGTCCACGCTGGCGGCCTGCTCCATGTCGCGCTGGGTCAGCTCGGCGCGGTTGCGGAACCGCAACAGCATGGTGCGCACCGGGATGTACACGTCCATGCTGGCGTCGCGGATGCCGAGCCGCTGCGTCGTCTCGCTGCTCACCCGGCGGTCGGCCAGCACCCCCACGACCGTCACCCAGATCTGGCCCACCTTGAGCGGCTTGCCGAGCGCGCCTTCGGTGGTGAAGAACCGTGAGCGGACACCGTTGCCGATGATGGCCACCGGCAGCCCCTGCTCCACCTGCTGCGGATTGAACCAGCGCCCGGCGGCGAGGGCGAGGTTGGTGAGGCGGAAGTAGCTGGTGTCCACGCCCACGATCTTCCCCGACCGGCTCCGCCCTTCCCGCGTGATGGTGCTGTTGACCACGACTTCGGCGGCGGTCGCCTCCACGGCGGGGATGCCGCGCGGGATCGCCTGCGCGTCCGCGTAGGTGAGCCCCGGCGACCACTTCTTGATCTGCCGCTCGTCGCGCGCCTCGACCCGGCCCTCGTGTTGCTCGACCAGGGGCGTGATGACGACGTTGTTGGAGCCGAGGAGGCGCATCTGCTCCAGTATCTCGCGCTCGGCCCCGGTGCCGATGGCGAGCATCGCGATGACGGACGCGACGCCGAACAGGATGCCGAGCGAAGTGAGCGCGGCGCGCAGCCGGTTGTGCCCCACGGCGACCAGGGCGGTGCGGGCGCTGAAAGCGGTGCGTGCCGTGATCTCCGCGCGGAGCCGCCGCACCGTGGCGCGATCGAACCGCACCGTCAGCGCCGCCGGGCCGGCGGGTCGCCGCGCGAGGCCCGCGGCGGTGTCGCCCCCGCTGAATCGTGGCGGCCGGCGACGCCGGGGCCGGCCGCGGCCGGCAGCCGCACCAGCTTGAGGCGCTCGGAATTCGCGGGCGCCGACAGCAGGACCCGGTCGCCCAGGGCGAGGCCGCGCTCGACGACCACCTCGTGGTCGTTCATCGCGCCGCTCGCGATCTCCTGCTTGACGACCCGGCCGCCCGCCTGCCGGTACGCGAACGCCACGCCGCTGTCGCTGTACATCGCCTCGAGCGGGATGTACAGCGCGACGGGCACCCGCAGCGTCTCGATCGCGTTGCCGGTGGTCATCCCGGGGCGCAGCGTGGTATCCGACTCCATGACCGTCACGTGCACCTCGAACACCTTGGCGTCGGTATTCGGGCGCTGCTCGCCCACGTTCGCGACGCTCGCCACCTTGCCGGTGAGCTGCTTGGTGGGGTCGGCATCGAGGGTGAGCGTGACCGGCTGGCCCACCGCCACCCGCCGGACGTCGATCTCGTTCACGTAGGTGACCGACTCCATGTGCGTCAGGTCGGGCAGGGTGGCGACCCCGGGATCCCAGTAGCTCACCTGCGAGCCCGCAATGCGCTTCTTGCCGTTCCATTCCTTGACGTAGATGACCATCCCGGGCGACGGCGCCCGGATGGTGAACCCTGCCAGCACGTCCTGAACGATGCTGAGCTGGCTCCGCCCCCGCTCCACGTCGGCGCCCACTTCCCGCATCTTGGCCTGCGCCTGCTCGGTCCGGGTCTGGAGGTCGCTCCGGGCCTGCGCCAGCGCGCGCTGCGCCCGCTCGAGGTCGATTTCCGTCTGGCGCTGCACCGTCGGCGCCTCGTAGGTCGCCTGCTCCTTCGCCAGCTGCTTCGCCTCGAGGTCCAGCTCCAGCGTGCGGATGCTCTCGCGCGCGGTCGAGAGCGTCAGCGTCGAATCGAGCATCGCCTGCTCCTGCTGCGCCTCCGCCTTCTGGAGATCCAGCGTCACCTGCGTCAGCCGCGAGGCCAGGGCCGAGCGGTCCAGCTCCGCCACCACGTCACCCGGCTTCACCACCGTGCCCTCGGGCACGAGCGAGGAGATCCGCATCTGGTAGGCCTGCGCCTGCATGGCGTTGGCCGGGACGTTGATCTGCACGAACTCCTTCGCCCTCAGCTCGCCCGACGTGGTGACGGTGACCGTGAAGGGGCCGCGGGCTACGGTCGCGACGACCGACCGGTCGGCGGGTGCGGAGGGGCGGGCGAGGAGCCAGATCGCCAGGACGAGCACCACCACACCGGCCGTGATCCACCACCGGCGCTTGCGGGGAAGACGAATCGGACCTCCTGCGAGGGGCGCCACATTACTGCCCGGGCGTTAGGCTCGCGTTAGGGTCGCGTTACGCCGACGGATCGTGAGGGCTTCCAGCGCCTGCGCGGGAGACGTAACCGCACCATTGCCACAGGCTTGACGTTCGATATCCTACTTGCGTAGTCGGCATTATGGCGCCAGTCTTGGAGCGTGATCCCGGACCCCACTCACGCTGTCGAACTGCGGCTGCGCGCCGCCGTCGAGTCGTCCCCCAGCGGCCTGCTGATGGCGGATTCGCAGGGCAGCATCGTCCTGGTGAACCGCGAGGTGGAGCGGCTCCTAGGTTACTCTCGCGAGGAGCTGCTGGGGCGGCCGGTCGAGTTGGTGATTCCGGAGCGGTTTCGCTCCGGGCACACCGGCTTCCGCGGCGGCTTCATGGCGGCTCCGAAGGTACGCGCGATGGGCGCCGGACGCGACCTGTATGCGCTGCGCCGGGACCACACCGAGGTGCCGGTCGAGATCGGCCTGACGCCGGTGGCGACTGAGGAGGGGATGTTCGTCCTCGCCTCCATCGTGGACATCACCGCGCGCAAGCAGGCGGAGGACGAGCGGCGCCGCCTCGAGGAAGAGCTGCGCCAGGCGCAGAAGCTCGAGGCCGTGGGCACGCTGGCCGGAGGGATCGCGCACGATTTCAACAACGTCCTGTTCGCGATCATGGGGTACGCGGAGCTGATCGGGAAGACCTCGCGCACGCGGGAGTCGGTGGCCGACGATGTGGCGGAGCTGATGAAGGCGGCGCGGCGGGGCAAGGAGCTGGTCGAGCGGATCCTCGTCTTCAGCCGGCGTCAACCGTCGGAGCGGCGGCCGCTCGAGATCGGGCCGACGGTGGCGGAAGCGGGCAAGCTGTTGCGTGCGATGCTGCCGCCGTCGATCGACCTCGAGGTCAGCGTCCACGCGCAGGCGCCGCGGGTGCTGGGCGACGCCACCTCCATCCACCAGGTCCTGATGAACCTCGGCACCAACGCCGCGCACGCGATGCCGCGTGGCGGCGTGCTCGAGATCTCCGTCGAGCCGCAGTACCTGCACGACCGCGTGGTGCGTTCGCACCCGGGCCTGCACGAGGGATGGTACGCCGTGCTCGTCGTGCGCGATCACGGAACGGGAATCGATCCGGCGGTGCGCGACCGCGTATTCGAGCCGTTCTTCACCACCAAGCCGAAAGGCTCGGGCACCGGGCTCGGTCTTTCCATCGTCCACACCATCATGAGGACACACGAGGGGGCGATCGACCTCGCCAGCGAGCCGGGGCGCGGCACGACCGTCACCTGCTTCTTCCCGGCGCTCGAGGCGGCGGGTGCGCCGGATCGCCCCGGCGAGGAACAGGTGCCTCAGGGCCGCGGGGAGAGGATCCTGCTCCTGGAGGACGAGACGACGCTGGTCCGGATGAGCGCCCGGCAGCTCGAGGCGCTCGGCTACCGGGTGACGAGCGATACCGACGCGCCGCGCGCACTGGAGACCGTCCGCGCCCGGCCGGGCGACTTCGACCTCGTGATCTCCGATTACCTGATGCCGCGGATGGTGGGACTCGACTTCGCCCGCGCGGTGCACAACATCCGGCCCGACCTGCCGATCGTGCTGTTGACGGGCTACATCGAGGAACTACCCGAGGAGACCATCCGTGCTGCGGGCGTGCGGCGCCTGATCAACAAGCCCGCGACCATCCAGGAGCTGGGCCGGGCGCTACACGAGGTGCTCGCCGGTGTGCGCAGCGGCTCGGCGTGACGAGGGCGACCGTCGCGGTGAGCTGCACGGCGACCGGCAAGTGGAAGGTGCTTCAGCCGCCGGCGGGGCGGGCCTCACGATTCAGCAGGTCGACGTAGGCCTCAGGGACGAGCGCGCCCTCGGCGATGCCGAACCGGCGCATCAGCCGCCGCGCCTCCTCGGCGCCCGCCTCCGCCGGCTCGTCCGGCCGCAGCTCCACTTCCAGCTCCAGGAAATGGCCGAGGCCGCGGACGTCGTCGAGGTGGACCCGCGTGCGTCCGACGTGGTACACCAGCCGGCGCTTCATCACCTGTCCGGCTTCGCCGAGCGCGGCCGCCAGCAGCGCGCGCAGCGCCGGGGCATGCGGTGCCGCGACCACCTCGAACCGCGATTCCTTGGGGCCGGCCCGGTCCGCACGCTCGTAGTAGATGAGTTCGGCCTGGGCACCCGACGCCTCCCGGAGCTTGAGGCGGCCGCGCCCGACCCGGAAGAAGGTGTCGGTCTGTGTCAGGGGTTCCGGCCGCCCGTCGGCGGCACCCTCCACCAGGCGGCGCAATGCGGCCGGGTCGCCCACCCGCGCCTTGATCTCGACATTGCGCGCCACGAAGGCGGTCAGGCCTGGGTGAGGGCGCCGAGTTTCAGGACGGTGTTCCAGTTCCGACCGGTGCCGCGGGTGGCGAGCCGCTGCTCGATGAGGGCGTTGGTCAGGCGCGAGCGACCGATGCCGTCCGGATACACGATGTAGGCGTGAGCGCCCTTCGTGCGCACGACCTCGCGCCCCGTAATGGAGGCCTGGAGAGCTTTCACCGCTTTCCCGTCGGGCACGTCCTTGAGGAACATGACGACGAGGTGCGCCGGATCGCGCTCGGCCTCCTCGGGGAAGGGGTTCTGCGCGATGACCGCCTGCCACTCCTGCGCGGCGCGCACGAAGAAGTCCGTCTGGAGCGCCAGCCGCTTCGCCGCCTCCGTCTCCAGCAGCCGTTCGAGCTGCGCGCCCGTCTTCGTCCCGCCCCGAAACACGAGATTGCCGCTCGCGAGCAGCGACCGCGTGTCGGCGAAACCCAGCCTGGTCAGGAAGTCGCGCAGGTCGGCCATCCCGATCGGCTGGTGACCCGCAACGTTGACGGCGCGCAGGAGCGCAATGTGGACCTTCGCCGCTGCTGAAGTCTTGACGGGCGTGCCCTTATGGCCCGCCGCTCGCCACGGGAACGATCACCCGCTTCGACTGGCGCAGCACCTCGGCATTGCGCGCGGCAACGGCCGCGTTGTTCGCGGCCCGCTCGTCCTGGCGACGCTTGTTCTCGGCGATGTTCGCCGGGATCTGCCGGTTGTTCGAGTCCACCTCGGGCAGCAGGTCGTCCGGGCCGAGGTCCGGCAGCGTGTCCTCCAGCGGTGGGTGGGCCAGCGCGAGGTCGAAAGAGACCGCAGCGCTGTCCGACACATGGAGCAGGCTGCTCTGCCCGCTCAGCACGATCTCGTAGCGTCCCGTCGGGGCGGGGTCTCCCCCGGTCAGCGTCCCGTCCCAGGTGACTTCCAGCAGTCCGGCGTACGGGCCGTCGTACAGCACCCGGACGATTGCCGTGTCGGACCGGAGTTCAGCGTGCAACGTGGCCGCGTGCGACGTGACGCACCGGAAGGTGATCGTCGCGCCTGCGGAGTCGAGCGTGTCCGCCAGCACCGGCCGCACGGCGACCGCGAAGGTCTGGTTGCGGGCCTCGGCGAGGGCCGCGACCTGGGCGGGCGTGAAGCTCTGCGGATCGAGGTCGACCGCCGGGTCGCCCCGGATGGCGGCGCGGAAGTACTCGACGGCCGAGTCGTGCTTCTGCGGACCGGGCTCGAGCGCCAGTACCGCACCCAGATACTTGTACGCCTGCACGCGCTGGTCCGGGCTCACCGCGAAGGGCGCAGAGGGCGAAACGATCTGGCGCAGGATCACCAGCGCGTCTTCGATCTCGACTTGCTCGTACAGCTGAACGGCGCGCCGCAACATCTCGTCCGTGTTGGTTTGCGCCGGGAGGCGAGCGACCGTCGCGACCAGCAGGACGGCCCACAGGCCGGCCGCGCGGGGGCGAATCACGGCCCGCCTCCGCTGGTCTTGAGCGCGACCTGGCCGAGGCGCACCGTGGCGCCACCGTCCACCGTGATGAGCGTATCGAGCGTCACGTAGCCCGGGGCGCTGATTCGCAGCTGCCGCTGCCCGGCCGGCACCTCGAAATCCAGCAGGCTTCCGAAGCCGACCGACTGGTTATCCACGAAGATCTCTGCCGTGGGTGGGACGGTGCGGAGGCGGAGCCGCCCGGTCGCCGGAGCCGCCGGAGCGGGCGCGGCCTCCACGGCAGGCGGTCCTCCGGCCAGAGCGATCTGGCCGAGATTCACAGTGGCGTCCGCGCGCACGGTGATGACGGTATCGAGCGTCACATAGCCCGGAGCGCTGATCCGCAGGTGTCGGTGCCCGGCGGGCACCTCGACATCCACGAACCCTCTGGCGCCAGCCGGGTGGCCATCTATCAGGATCTCCGCCGAATCTGGGACGGTGTTGAGCAGGAGCAGGCCCGTCGCCTGGGAAGTGTCGGCCCGGGCCGTGTCCGTCGCCGCCCGAACCCGGTGCGCGGTGTCGGATCGCGCGCTCTCAGCCGCGGCCGGAACCGCCGCTACGGCGGCCGGCTGCGCAGGCATGGGGGTCTGGGTCCTGACCGGGGCTTGTGCGATCGGGGCCGCAGCGGGACGGCGGCCCAGCACCCAGTACGCCGCCGCCGCGAGGACCACGACCACCAGCACCGCGGCGACCAGCAACGCCACGTGCGAGTGCCGTTTCGGCTCCGGCTCGGCGGGCGCAGCCTTGACCACTCGCTCAGGGGGCGTGGCCCGCGCCGCTGGCGCGGCAGGCGTCTCTGGCATTGCCGGCATCTCGGGCACTGTCGGCGCGACCGGCGCTGCTTGCGGAGCCCGCATGGCCGGCGTGGCGGGCACGGTCGGCGTGACCCGCTGGGCTGGCGCAGGTGGCGCAGGCTTCGGAGCTGGCGCCGGTGGCGCGGCCTTCGGCGCCGGCACGGTTGCCGCGGGTCGCTGGGCCGGCGCTGTTGGCGCAGGTTTGGCGGCGGGCGGGGCGGGCGCCGGCTTCGCGGCTGGCGCGGTCGGGGTGACGGGCGCGGCCCGCTGCGCGGGGGCGGTCGGCGCGGGTTTCGCGGCGGGCGCGGTCGGCACGACTCGCTGAGCGGGTGCGGATGGCGCCGGCTTCGCGGCGGGCGCGGCTGGAGCTACTGGCTCGGCGGCGCTGGCCGCCTTGATGGCCGCAGCCCTGGTGACGGTCTTTGCATCAGCACGCGGGGGCGGAGAGGGTGCCCGCACCCTCGCCACCGGCTCGCCGCGCGCCAGCAGCCGCAGCAGGTTGTCCGCCTCCCCGCGCTCGTCGCCGCTGAACGGAATCGCCTCGATCGCGGCGTACATATCTGCGGTGCTCTCGTAGCGCTGCGCCGGATCCTTCGCGACCGCGGTCTGCACCACGCGCACCAGCGCGTCCGGGAGCCCGGCCCGCACCGTGCGCACGTCGGGCACGGTCGCGAGGGAGTCGTCGCCGGATGGCACCGAGCCCGTGATCATATGGTAGGCCACGACGCCAAGGGAGTACTGGTCGCTTTGCTGGGTCACGCCGCCGCCGATGGCTTGCTCCGGGCTCGACAGGCGGGGCTTGCGAACCGCCGGGCCGGCCGCCGGGAGCGTTTCCTCTTCGACCGCGCGCGCGATTCCGAAGTCCGACAGCATCACACGCCCATCCCGGTCCACCAGTATGTTGGCGGCCTTGATGTCGCCGTGGATGGCGCCGCGCTCGTTCGCATACGCAAGCGCTCCGGCGGCGGACTTCAGCACCGCGAGGACGGCCGGAAGCGGCAAGGCGCCTTGCGATTCGAGGATCGCGTCGAGCGCCCGTCCGTCGACGAGCTTCATGGCGAAGAAATACGAGCCGGCGATGAGGCCGACCCGGTAGATCGGTACGATGTTCAGGTGATCCAGGCCCGCGGCGATCCGGGCCTCGCGCTTGAAGCGCGCGGCCGCCGCGCCAAGCCCCAGTCCGGGCGGGAGCACTTTGAGGGCGACGGGGCGGTTCAGGGCGATCTCCACCGCCTGGTACACGGTGCCCGTCTCTCCGCGACCCAGCCGCCGCTCCACCTTGTAGACGGATGCCAGGGACCGCTGGAGCTGAAGCAGCACCGGATCTTCGCCCAGCGAGGGCCGCGCGTTGGCGGCCGGTGCGTTGGGAGCGATCCCGGCGCTCCGGGCCCCGGCGCCGGGGACCTCCGCGCCGCATCGCTTGCACTCGCGGGCGCCGGGCTGCAGCTCCGCACCGCACCTGACGCACGCGCTCATCGCGCCGCCTCGGTGGAGGTGCCGACGCGGACGCCTCCCGCGGTGGGCGCGAAGATCACGGCAACCTGTGCTCCCCGGTCGACAGCACGCATAGTCATGTCCTGAGCAGTGTTAGCGACTCATCAGTCTATGTTGATTCCGGCCCGAGGCAAGAGGCTGTGGTCTGTTCGGCGCGTCGTTGGCCGACCACGACGGCGGTCAGACCAGGCCGATTCATGACCGTCGGCACCAAGCGCCTGTGACCGGTTGCAGAGCGGAGCGAGAGGCCGCAGTCTACGTGCGAGTCGAGCAGATTGCGCGGTCGGCTGCAATGGAGGCTGCAATGCGTCCCGGTTTCATCCCACTCTCAATGCTGGCACTGGTTCTCGCCATGTCACCGAATCCCGGCAGCTCGCAACAGGCCACGCCACACCCACTCGCGATCGACCTCGACCCTGCCGCCACCGGCTACACTCCGGTGCTCCGCGGGCCACCCGCCACGGTCGGGCTGCGCTCCGGCTACGTGGTGCTGACCCCTGGGACGTCGGTAGGGCGCCATTCCACCGAGGAGTACGAAGAACTCATCGTCGTGCTCGGCGGCGTCGGTGAGTTGCGCCTCACCGGTCAATCGCCGCTCGCCCTGCGTGAGGGAACGGTGGCCTATAGCCCGCCGCACACCGAGCACGACGTGTTCAATACGGGGAAGGTGCCGCTTCGCTATCTCTACGTGGTTGCGCCAAGCCGGCACCAGGTGCGCCCCTGACGCCCGACCCATGACGTGTGCATCGTTAGCACGGCAGATGTTGTGCGCGCGGCGGGCCGTTGCCCGCCTCTGACATTCCTGTCGCCGGGTAGCCCACCCAGGGTGGAGGGCACTCGGCACGGAGCCCGTCACCATGTACTTGCTCGCATCCCTGTTGCTTGCCCTCGCGCCGCGCCTCTCGGCCCCGCCCGCTGATTCCCTGCTGATCGAGGTCGGGGGGCGGGTGACGGTCGTGCACGACGCGGAGCTGGCCGCACTCCCGCGCGATTCGGTGCGCTGGTCGCCGGAACACGGGCCCTCCCACCTGTACGCCGGCGTCCGCCTGTCGGAGCTGCTCCGGCACGTGGGGGTACCACTCGACAGCCTGCGGGGTCCCGATCTCACCAAGCGCGTCGTGGTCGAAGCCGCCGACCGCTATCGTGCGGTCTTCACGCTCGCGGAACTCGCACCGGGCATCGGATCGCGCGTGGTGCTGGTAGTTGACCGGCAGGACGGGCAACCGCTGCCGGCGGCGGCGGGGCCATTTCGCCTGGTAGTGCCCGCCGATGGGAAGGGTACTCGCGCCGTACGGCAGGTCGTCGCGCTGCGCGTGCGTGACGAGCCGTAGCCGGCTGCCGGACACCACACGGGGGAGCGCATGATGCACCGGCTGGGAAACCGGCTCTTCACCTGGGTTGTCGCCATGGCGCTCGGCGCTGTCGTGCCGGCGCGTGCGCAGGTGGCCCCGGGGTCGCGCGATCTGGTGCTTGCCGCGGGCACCACCCTCTACGACTCCGGCCTCCTCGATTCGATCGTTCCGATCTTCGAGCGCCAGACAGGTTATCACCTGCGAGTCGTCGGTTGCGCCACCGCCGAGTGCCTCCGTCTGGGCGAGGGCGGCGACGCTGATGTCCTCATCACGCACGCACCGGCGGCCGAGTCGGCGTTCGCCACGGCCGGGCATGTGGCGCGCCGGATGGTCGTGGCCTGGAACTACTTCACGATCGCCGGCCCTGCAGGCGATCCGGTCGGCGCCGCGCAGAGCCCGACCGCCGCCGCGGCGTTGCTCGCCATCGCGCAGGCACACGCGACATTCGTCTCACGGGGCGATTCCTCGGGAACCAATCAGCGGGAGCTGGCGCTGTGGCGCGCCGCCGGCGGCAGGCCGGTGTGGCCCGGCTACATCGAGAGCGGCCAGGGGATGGCGGCGACGCTCCGACTGGCGAGCGAGCGCAGGGCCTACGTCATGTGTGACCGTGCCACGCTCCGCGCCCTGCGCGCGGGGCTCGACCTGGTCGCATTGCGCCCGCCGGAGCCGAGTCTGATCAACGTGTACCACGTCATCGAGCTCGTGCCGGCGGGCCGGCCCCATCTCAATGCGGTCGGCGCGCGGGCCTTTGCCGATTGGCTCGTCTCGCCCGCCGCTCAGGATGCCATCGCCCGGTTCGGTGTGGAGGAGTTCGGTGAGCCGGTCTTCACGGCGGCGCACGGTGTCGAGCCGCCGCTGCGCTGAGGCAGGGCGCTCGGCGACCCCGGAGCGGGTGGCGACCGCCGCGCATGGCCGTGCGGACGGCGGCTGATCTCGCTCCGCAACTCAAGTCGGAGGACGGATGATCACGCGCGGTGGAGTGTGCGTGCTCGCAGCGGGTCTGGTCGCTGGCGTCGCGACCGGGTGCCGCGAGCGGGCGTCGCTCGGAGGGCCCGAGCAGTTTCGCCAGGGCGAGATCGTGGTGAGCAACGTCGTCGGGCCGGAGCCCGTCAGCGCGGGGACGCCGGGGGAGGCGACGATGGGCGTGTTCCTCGTCATCTCCAACGAGGGTGATCTGGACGACACCCTCGCCGGCGTCGACTCGCCGCTGGCCGCCACGGCGCAGCTCCACGGCACGATGAGCCAGGGCGACATGACCATGATGATGCCGCTCGCGGCGCTCCCGGTGCCGCGCCACGCCGCGGTGCGCCTCAGACCGGGCGGCACGCACATCATGCTGGACGGGCTCCGCCGCCGGGTGAGCGCAGGCGACACGGTGCCGCTGGTGCTGATCTTCCGGCGTGCCGGGCGAGTGCCCGTCCGCGCCCGGGTGGTGCGTTACGACCGGTTGGAGCAGGCGCTCAGCGCCGGGGACGCCGCGCCTTCCGCCGCGCCGGTCCTCAGACTGCAGCGGAGTGACGGCCGCGTCTTCGACCTCGCCCAGGAGCGTGGCAACGTCGTGCTGGTCTTCTTCGGGTACACGCACTGCCCGGACATCTGTCCCCTGACCCTGGTGAACTTCGTGGGGGTGCGGCGGCGGCTCGGGCCCCGCGCCGAGCGCGTGCGGTTCGTATTCGTGACGGTCGATCCCGGGCGGGACAGCCCGGAGCGCGCCATGGCGTACGCGCGCCAGTTCGATTCCGCGTTCATCGGCCTCTCGGGCGACTCGGCCACCCTGGCCACGGTGCAGCGCTCCTTCCACGTGGCGTCGTGGGTCACCCGCGACTCGGCCGGCAACGTCCTGGTCGCACATTCGGCGACCGTGTTCGTCGTCGGTCGCGACGGCGGCTTGGCGCGCGTGATCCCGCACAGCGAGGCGGACGTGGATCACCTGTACGCGGGCGTCACCGAGGCGCTGGGGACGTGACGCTGCGGAAGCTGGCGACGATCGCACCGTTCCTGCCGCTGGTACTGGGCTTCGTGCTGGGCGCCGTGTTTCTGCGCAGCCGCACCGTCGCGGTGACCTTCCGGGGCGATGGCCGCGCGTTCCGCGTCGGGGAGGGGCGATGGCGGCCGCTTCCGGCGACGCTGACGCTGCACGACCCGGAGTGGGTGCGGGTGCGCGTGGTGAATCGCGACCCGCACTATCACGCGCTGGGCGTGCTCTCCGTGGATCCGGGTGACAGCGTGGAGGTGCGGGCAGAGGTCTGCGCCACCTCGTGGCGCGGCACGGACCTCGTTGTGCTCGTGAAGTGACTTCCGGCCGTCACAAGGGCCATCGCCTCCACGGCATCGCCGACGCAGCGGCCCAACGCATCCCTGGAGCTGCCGGACCTCAGGGAGCGTGCATCGGCGGCGCCGTGAGCCACAGCTCGTACCTCGGAAGTACCTGCGCCGACTCCAGGCGTGCGATCTGTCCACTCGCAGGCCAGTCGGTCGGCCGAAAAACCGGCTCGATGTAGACGGGCGCGTCACTCCGCAGTGGGAGGATGCGCAACTCGAGCGGCCCGCGCCGGATCTCCTCCGCGAAGCGCTTGAGCCCGACGCGCCAACGGAGACCGTTGAAGAAGTTGTCGTCGAGCAGCTCGCCCTGTGAATACAGCCGGGCGACGTCGCCCACGTAACTGATCTCCAGCACGTCGCCGCTGCCGACCACCGCACCCGCCGGCACGCGCAGGCGCCATACCGCCGCCTGATCGAACGCCGAGTCGCCCGGCGCCAGCGCGATGGCGACGTGCCGCCAGGTCACCGCGTTGAACAGCTTCACCGGCGGCACGATCGCCGCCTCCCGCACCGTATCCACGACGATCCGGACCCGGCGGGCAGGGAGCCTGGCCGCGTAGCGCGTGAAGATGCCGTCCCTGCCCAGGCTCCGGAGCGGCGCGCTGCCTCGCGGAGCCGCCCGCAGCGCCGGGAACACCGCGACCGAGAACTCGGGTGACCCGATGGAGCTGAGGTGCACTCGGCCGGACTCGAAGAAGACCTCCTGCGGTGAGAGCACGAGGCGCTCGGCACCGCCGAAGTCGCCGCGCCACAGGTTCTGCGCAACTTCCTCGCTGAGGAGCACGATGCGCACGGCGGGACCGGTCGTCGGGTGCACGGTGAGCGCCGCGCCCGTTCCGGGAGTGAGCCCGCGCACGTAGATCCGGCCGCTGTCACGCGTGCTGGCCGCACCCGGCGCCTCCACCGACGTGACCGTGTTCGCGTCGAAGGCGAACTCCGGCGCGATGCCGGGCACCGCGAAGAAGAAGTACACGGGCTCGCCGCCCGACGTGATCCGCGTCAGCAGCTGCGCCGTGCTGTACTTCAGCAACGCGCCGCCCACCTCGAGGTTGGTGGGCCAGATGAAATACGCGCCCGAGGGCACGTCGATGGGCGTGTCCGGAACGCGCAGCGTCTCGCCCGGCAGCCGCAGCTCCACCTGCACGCCCTTCCGTTTGGGGCTCTGGTACTGGCGGATGTAATTGTCGAAGAAGATGAAGCCGCTGTTGCCCAGCGTGCGTGCCGAGAGCCGCGGCACCGCCGTGTCCGCCTCGCTCGACGGCACGACGTCGGGACGGCGCACGACCATCGGCGCGAGGTCACCGCCGAACGCGCGGAGGAAGTAGTGCACCAGCTTGATTCTGCGGAACGACTCCCGCATCTCGCCGTACTCGGAGAGCGGTGCCTGGAAGTCGTAGGACTTGACCGGCACGTCCGTCGGATAGCCGGTGCGCTGTGACTCCTGCAGCGTCGTCAGCTTGCCGCGGGGGTTCGCGCCGCCGTGGAACAGGTAGTAGCCGTAGAGGTTGACCCCCGACCCGAGCTGCACCGGGAGCATCGCGGCGATGTCGTCGGTGCGGATCACCGGGCGACGGTGGTAGGTGATCTGGATGCCGCCGCCGAACTCCACGCCTAGGTACGGGTAGCGCGCGAGCGCGTCCTGAGCGGTTTCTGCCGGGTTCTGCGCGTCCCGGCTGCCAGCCCAGCGATTCGCGAAACGGAACGCGTACACTTCGCCCGGCGGGAGCTGCTCGATCGACTGGTCCCACGGCCAGTCGGGGTAGCCCCCGAAGACCGGGATCACCTCGGCGGGGGGAAGCACCGCGTTGTCCCACCCGGTCACCGTGTACAGCGGCACATCGAGCCCGGCGGCCAGGGCCATCCGCTTGAGCTGCAGGATGTGCTCGACGCCTCGGCCCGGCCCGCGGGCGTTGTACTCGTTCTCGAGCTGGATGCCGATGACCGGTCCGCCGTCTTTCCAGAGCAGCCCCCGGAGCTGGCGGCCGATCTGGTCGTAGTAGCGCGTGGCGTAGGCCAGATAGGTGGAGTCGTTGCTCCGGAGCCCGGGCCCGACCTTGCGGACCAGCCAGTCGGGAAAGCCGCCGTTGCGGACTTCGGCGTGCGACCACGGTCCGAGCCGCGGATACACATACATGCCGTGCTTCGCGCACAACTCGACGAAGGCGCGCAAGTCGCGCCGTCCGGTCCAGTCGAACGCGCCCTCGACCTCCTCGTGGTGAATCCAGATGATGTAGGCGGCGACGATGTCGACGCCGCCGGCCTTCATCTTCAGGATCTCCGCCTCCCACTCCGCCCGAGGGTAGCGGCTGAAGTGGAACTCTCCCATCACCGGGAGCCACGGCTGCCCGTCGCGCGTGAGATAGCGGCTGGTCACACCGATGGTATGACCGCTGGGTGACGTGTTCGTCCCCATGCGCAGGAAGCCGGTCTCCGCGGGCGCGGGCGCTGTCGCCGCGTCGATCACCAGCGTCTGCGCGGACTGCGCCGCAGCGCCCCCGGTCGGGACGCAGGTCGCAATGGCGGCCGCGAGGGCCCAGTGGAGCGCTCGGTCGAGCTCAGTTGCTAGCACAGAGACTCCTTGGCAACGAAGGGTCAAAGGCCATCCGGTTTTGCGGACGATGCCGTGATCGTGTCATACCGGCCGATCGCCCGTGAGCCGCTGCGAAGACGGCGGCCAGTACCCGAACTCCTTCTCGTAACAGGCGCCCTCCAGATCGGCCACGCGATCGCGGAGGAACACCTGCGAATCCGCGATGGCTCGATTGTAGACGGTGGGCGCGAGCTCCTTGAGAAAGTAGTCCAGCAGGAGGTCGGCCCTGAGGTCGCCGACATCCTCGTCCCAGTTCTCGGCGAAGTACCGTCTGATCGAGGCGATCGCCTGTTTCTTGGTTTCGGGGGCGAGCGTGATGGCCATGGTCCTCGTCCGGGCATCGGTGAGCGGCGAGTTCGTGCGGCGTCGGCTCGGGTGGCGACGCGTCAGGTCCCCGCGCCCGGGCGCCTCACGGCATCTCGCGACAGAATACGACGAAATCAGTGGCTGGCGGGACGTGGCTGAGTTGGCGGAGCTGCGAGGCAACCTGGCCGCGATGATAGGTCGAGTGGTTGGCCAGATGGATGAGCGTCTGCCACAGAGGCAACGAGAGGGAGCGCCCGCGTGAGTCTACATAGCTCACCGATCGGGACAACTCGGCGCCGGTGAGTTGACCGAAGAATCCGGCTTGCTCCTGCTCGAGATCTTCCCATGCTGCAGAGATGGCGGCTACGGTATCAAGTTGCGGTGGGCTGGAAAGGTCGGTGGTCGAGAGCCCACGCCACCGCCGCATGAACATCAACTCGACCCACAGGACATGCAGCAGCGTCCCGTGGACTGATTGGAGGCTGCCTCCCAGGTCACGAGTGAACTCATCAGGACCTAACAGGTTTGCCGCCTGCAGCAAACGCCTATTCGCCCAGCAGTTGTATCGATACAGCGCCATGAACATCTCCAGCGTCATCGATCCACCTCCCTGGAGCCCGCCCATGAATAGGTCCTGCGATGAGAAGATGTTAGCGCCCTCGGGCCGGGCCGCTACTGAACGACCTTGTCCGCCAAGAGCCGCTCCAGCGTCTTGTCGGCCATCGAGCGTACCAGGTCCGCCGACCGCGCGAACCCATTGCCGGTGGAAAATGCGGTGGCCACCCACTCGAGCTGCCCGTTGGCCGCGTCAAAGAGCTTCGCTGAGAACTGTGCCCACGGCTTCGACAACGAGTAGTCGCCACTGGAGGTCGTCGTCATAGCCTGGCTGCAGCCGGAGTAGATGTCGTAGCCGGTGCAGCTCGTCGTGTACGTGGGTGGCACGTATCCTTGGGTACTGCCCGTCGCACCGGGGGCGATCACGAGCGTAGCGTCGATCTGGTCTTCGCGCATCGCTGCCATGACCTGATCGCTGCTGTAGTCGCGCCCAGGGAGGAACACCGCATGAGACGGCACAAACCGGGTGCGGCCCTTCATACAGATACCATACAGCGAGTCAACCGTGGACGGCGCGCCGTGCCCCTGCACCTGCGCCCGGTAGACGCATTGCTGGTCGTCCAATTTGAAGCGGTTTTCCATCTCGACCCGCAGTCCGAGGTCGGCGATCTGCGCGACGACGAGGATCGAGTGGTAGGAACGACCTCGTAGCTCCGGTGCAGGCAGAGAGGTTATCGCGGTGCGAGTGCATCCGGCGGTCGCAGCCGTCGCCGCTGCAATGAGGAGAGAGCGTAGCAACACAGTCATTGGCTCCGTCTTCGGGCGACCCGCCCGCCGCCTGAAACTTGCCGAACCTATACCTCCAGTGCCAGCGAGGCGTCAGGCCCCCAACTGCCCGCACCCTGCGAGCGCGGATCAGGCGTCACCGCACAGCGAGGTCATCGACCACGATCCAGGTCGAACGCATCAGGGTTGCGGATGCATCACCGAGCGCCGAGAATGTCCTGCGTGGTTCATTCGCGCGCTGAACCTCTGGAGCCCAAGGGCGAGTACGGTTTCGACGGGTCTCTCGCGGGGCTCGTCGCCATCGGCGCCGGCGGGCTGATTCTCGCCGGTTTGGCGCTGCTTCCGCTTCGCCGCGGCCAGACCCTGCTGGCTGTGCCGGAGCTGCTCGGCAGCCTGGCGCTAGTTCTGACCCTTGCCAGCTATCTGTACTCGACCCGGCGGGGGAAGTTCGCGGTCTGGGCCGAGGTGCTGGGCAGCCTCCGACTCCAGGGCAACGAGCACGTCCTCGACATGGGCTGCGGCCGAGGCGCCGTCTTGTGCATGCTCGCCAAGCTCGTCCCTCAGGGGCAAGTCGTCGGATTGGACCTGTGGAGAACTGCCGACCAGTCCGGCAACAGCCCCGGAGCTGCACGACGAAACCTCGTCGCGGAAGGCGTGAGCGGCCGGACGGCGCTGCAGACGGGAGACATGACAGCGCTGCCATTCGCCGATGCCGCCTTCGACCTCGTTGCCAGCAGCCTGGCCATCCACAACATCCGTGAAGCGGAAGGCCGGTGCCGGGCTGTGGACGAAGCGGTGCGGGTGCTGAAGCCGGGTGGGCGTGTTGTCATCGCCGACTTGATGTGGACCGGGGAGTACGCCACGCGGTTGCGTGCACGGGGCATGGAAGACGTGGAGCAGCGGCGCCTCGGCTGGCGCTTCTGGTATGGAGGTCCGTGGGCGCCAACGGGGCTCGTCACTGCCGCCAAGCCGAGGTGAGCGCCGGGCGACCCGCCCGCTGCCGGCGATGGCCAGGCCGCTCCGCTGGCCGGTTTCGGGGCTGCCGCGACTAGAGCGCTGCTAGGCGTGCCCTGGTTTGCGACAACCGCCTTCGACCCTGCGGATATGGACGGCGGCGGGAGGACCCGCGAAGAAGACCGCGAGCGGCCAGTTGGAGCATTGAGTGAGACCCCTGGCGCCGAACAGTACGAGCGTACTGTCTCCGTTGCGCATACCGTGCCCGACATAGAGGCCCTCGTCCAGAGTGCGCAGGAACGCTGCATTCTGGCGACCGGCAGCCAGTACCCAGTGTACGGCATCCGGGTCTGCGCCCTGACGGGCGAGCCTCGCGGAATCCAGGGCCAAGCCAGCGGTCAGGAACTCGCGCGTCGGGGCAAGGAATGTCCTATACGTGCGCACAGAGTAGACGCCCAGCAACGACCACCCGGCGTAGCCGGCGCCGAGCAGCAGGAGGAGGCCGATGCCGGCGTTACGGGGCCGAAGGTTGAGTCGCATAGGTTTCCGCCTCCGAGGCGGCCACGTGGGAACGCTCGTCAGCCCCACCGCCGGCCACTCTCGACCGGCGCTCGGGTCGGCTGAACCGATTGCTAGACTCTCGGGGCATCTTGGCCCAGACGTTTTCTGAAGAAATGCACGGTATGATCGCCGCCAACCTCTCCCAGTTCTGCGAATGCGACGTAGCCGTTCTTCTTGTAGAAGTTTGGAGCTTGGAAGTCGAACGTCGTCAAGTCGATCACTCTGCAGCCTCGCGCAATGGCGATCTCCTCCGCCCGTTTGAGTAAGCGGGAACCGAGGCCGGCGCCCCTGACCCTCTCCTGCAACCAGAGAGTCTCTATATGCAGCCACGTGCCGAGGGTGTACCCAAGTAAGCCCCCGACCAGTTGAGCCGCGGGGTCCCTGACGAAGAGCGTGAGATCCTGGTAATTCGCCAGCCCGCCTGCAGTCCGGTTGTAGCCACCGAGACCTCGTCTGATCAGGCTGATGTCATCGGAGGTGGGCGATTCCGCCGATTCGATGGTAAAGGCATCGCTCATGCTTGCTACCTCATGCTGGTCCGCGGGCGCCCGTCCGCCAGCCCCACAACTGCCCGGGCATCAGGCTCCGGGCAACTGCAGGTCGGCATAGTTCTTGTCCCAGACCGCCTGCTGCGCCGTGGTGAGCACGGCGCGCATGTCGGCGTCCAGCTTGCGGCCGAGTTCCCTCCGCCGCGCGCGGGTGGCCGAGTCCGGCGTCACGCCAGGTGTCCTGGCCGGCATCCTGGCTCGGTAGGCGGCCTGGATGGAATCAATCCGAGCCTGCTGGACGGGCGTCAGCGTAATCCCGTTCAGCAGCATCTGCATCCGGTGCTGAGCGTAGCCGCCGTCGGCGGGCGGCCCCTGGGGGGTTTGGGCGATAGCCGGGGCCGCGGCGAGTGCCAGCAGGATGGCGACCGTCAGAATGTGGCGTGACTTCATCAGTCCCTCCGGGTGTCTGTGCGTGGCGCGTGCGCCCTCTCCTTCGCCGCAAGCTGCGGACCTAGGCCGGCGACTTCTTGCGACCCGCCCTCCTCGCGTCCCTCCGATGCTATCTCGACTCATTCGCGGGGGAAACGTCATACTCGCCGTCACTGCAGCATCTGGGTGTACTGGAGGAGGTTCGGAAACCCGACGGTAGAGGCGACTCGCGCGTGGCCCGCCGAGTCTACGGTCATCGCGACATGCCCACCGCCCAGCGCCGCTGTCACCACCGTGCTGTGCCAAGCCGTGGCCGCGAGGCAGCCCGAGTCGCAGCGGGAGACGGCCAGCACGCTGTCGGACGTGGCGAGGAACAGGCTTCCGGTCCGATTGGTAGCGAGCGAGACATCGGTGGTGTGGAGCGGTAGCGCCACCGCCGACCACGATCCCGGTGCCCCGCACGGCGCGGCGCAGGTGGCGTAGTTGACCACTCCCGCGCCGTCCGCGTAAGCCAGGTACAGTCGGCCGTCGGCGCCGAAGGTGAGCGACAGCGCGTTGGGGCTGGCGCCGCCGAGCATGACCCCCAATTGCCAGCTCCCGGCGCTGGCGCAGTTCCCGCTGCAGGAGGCGTGCGTCAGACCGGCGCTCGTCGCGTAGAGCACGTGGACGCCGGAATGCGTGTCGAAGGCAATCAAACGGGGTGAGTGGTTGAGCTGAAAACTGCTGACGCTGTTCAAGCGCATCACCTGCCAGTTGGCCTCACCATCGCAGCTGCCGCCACAGAATGCGTAGAACAGGCCATCGGACTGAACACCGCGAAGCAGCAGGTGGAGGCCCCCGCTCGAATCGACGGCCAGGGAGGTGCTTTGGCCCGGGGCGTACTGCGCGCTGGTCGAGTACGTACCCACGAACAGGCTGGCCGTCGTCCAATTTTGCTGGAGGCTGCACGCGCCCGGGCAACGGGCATACCAGACCCCGTTGGGGGTGATCTGCCAGTCCAGGGAATAGACCGCCTGGATGCCACTCGCCGTCAGCACGGCGGAGGACCACGCGTCCAAGAGGGAGTCCGGGTTTGTGGTTACTGCCCCAGAACCACCAATCCAGTTCGTCTGGAGGTCGCAGGCGTTGGCGCAGCCGTGGTAGCGCAGGTGCATGGACCACGGGTCCAGCGCAATGATGTGGACGCTCTGATCTGATGCCTGCAGCAGGGTGAGCCCACCCCACGAATTGGCGACGTCCACCGGCAAGCCGACGCCCAGCGTGTCGAGCGTGAACGTCACATACGACGTGGGTGTGGACCCCGTCTGCGTCGGCGCCACCTTAGCGTCGCGACACGCGGCCGCCACGAGGAGGACAAGAACTCCGAGCGCGAGCAATTTCGGGTGGAATCTCATGGCCACGACTCCCGTCCTTGGGCCGCCGCGAGCCCAACTGCTGGGCGACCCCAGTTTGCCTCGCATACTACCCCTGCACCGTTAGGGGGCCGTTAGGGAAGCGCAAGAGCGTGTAAGCCGACCACTTCACTTCAGTTTGCTGTACGTGTGCTGGACGAGCTGCCCCCGCTCCTGGTTTGCCTCTAGTACGACATCGTGAGCGTGACCGTCGCCTGGTACAGCCCAGTGGTCGCCACGCTCGGCGGCGAAACGGTGCCCGTGATGCCGATCACGAGGCTCCCGGTGCTGCTGAGGGCCGTCCCGTACGACGCCGACGGGCTGAACGTCGTGGAAACCGTCGGGTACGCGGGGCTGAAGATGATCCCGTCGCTCGACCCGAAGGTGATCGGGATCGTAGCGCTGCCTGGACCGGTCAGCACGGTCGGCAGCGTGAAGCTGACGGTCACCGGCTGGCTGGCCTGGCCTGTGATCGAGAACCGGCCCTGCTGAGTCGCGTCGGTTTGCCTGAAGGGCGTGCCGGCCGTGACGGTGCCGAAGTTGAGGTCATTGACACCAGTAGCCGTGAGCGGCGCGATTCCGGACACCTGGGCCTTGGCGTTGATCGTCGCCGTGGCCGTGGTTTGTGCCGCTGCGGGCGCTGCCAGAATGCTTGCGCAGAGCAATCCGGCAAATGCCCCAGCAGCGAAGCGCTTCGTGATCAACATCTGCTCCTCCTGTGCGGGTCAATGGGACCGTCGTTGCAGTCGGTGAAATTGGGGGGCGGGGCGCTCTCGGCGACGATTCCTTCATGGGCCGCCTTCCGTCGTGGATACGAACCAACGGCGCCCCAGCGGCGGGCGATCCACCCGCCACTTCTCCATACCATGCACATACTAGCGCTCGCGCGTTAGGTCAGCGTCGGTCCCTCCCCTCGCCCGGGACAGCGGAACGGCCACAGCCAAGACGGGAGCAAGAGCGGCGCCGCAAGAGCTGAGGAAATGGCGGAATGCAGCCATTGTTGGGGCATAGGTGGGTACAAATGGCGCCGTTACTGATGTTTCAGCAGGGGGGAGAAGTGATTTTCACCCTTGTCTAGTAGCGCCCGGCCCGAGTTGCCGGGCGCCGCCGCGCGGTGGTACGTTCTGCGTCCCTATGCCCGCACGACGCTTGATGCGCGCTTCCAGTCCGCTTGCGGCCGCTGCGCCGCCGGCGGGGGCACGGGACCGGTGACCGCGACCGGGCGGAAGGAGCGCGACACGAGGGAGGATGCGATGGACGCCGAAGGTGGAGGCGGCAAGGCCCGCACGTTCGCAGCAGGTCTCATTCTGGGCGCGCTGGTCGGGGCCGGCCTGGCCCTGCTGCTGGCGCCGCAGTCGGGCGCCGAGACGCGGCGCGACCTGGCGCGGCGGGCGCGCGTGCTGAAGGACGAAGCGCGCGACCGGTACGACGAGGCCAAGCGGCGACTCAGCCGGGCGCGCGAGCACCGGCAGCACGCCAAGGACGAGGCTACCGCCGAATGATCTTCTGGAGCAGCTCGGCGGCCTGCTGCTTGTACGTCGGATCGCCCGAGTCGCAGCCGAGCGGAAGCTGCGCGACCTCCTCGAGGTGCGGCCGCGCCTCCGCCTGCCGGCCGGCATCCACCAGCGCCTCGGCGAAGTCCAGATGATGGTAGATGTTCTGCGAGTTGATCTGGATCGCGTCGCTGAAGAACTTCACGGAGTTGTCCCACGACGCTTCCTTGAAGACCGAGGCGCCGAGGAAGGCCCGTGCGAACGTCTTGGTGAGCCAGGGCAGCCGCATGATCTCCGCGTTCCACCGGCCCATCACGTGCATCGCGCCGTCGTGCTTCGGATCCAGTGCGATGGCTCGCAGCGCCTCGTTGCGCACCACGCTCGCCGACTTGACGCGCTCGTGCGCGCTCTTGGTGAGCGCCACGCGGCCCGCGGCCACCGCGACCATGTAGTGGCCGTCGGCGCCCATCGTATCGACCCGCACGGCCCGCTCGGCGAGTGCCAGCGCATCGGCGTACACCGAGTCGCGCGCCTGGCGCTGGGCGTCAGGCATCAGCTTGCCGATGTCGGCCAGCTCGCGCGACGCCTTCCAGTTGGCCTCGTAGTTGAGCGAGTCGAGCGCCAGCGCCTCGCGGAAGTGCATCAGCGCGGCGCGCGCGTCGCGCTCGCAGCGTGCGGCGTCGCCTGCGGTGATGTGGGCGGCCACGTCCTGGGCGGCGGCCGGCGCCCCGGTGAACGCCAGCAGGGCGGCGAGAGTGGTGGACGCGGCGAAGGGCAGCGCGCGCATGGACGGCTCTCCGGTGCGGTGAGGGTGGCCTAATGTTTGTTCCGGGGCTCATCGAGCGCAAGCGTGACGGCGGCGCGCTGTCCGCCGCCGAATGGCGGGAGCTGCTCAGCGCATACAGCGCCGGCTCCGTGCCCGACTACCAGATCTCCGCCCTGCTGATGGCGTGCTTCCTCCGCGGCCTGACGCGAGAGGAGACCGCCGGGCTGCTGGATGGGATGATGGCGTCGGGCAGCCGGCTCGACTTCGGCGCCCTCGGCCGGCCGGTGCTGGACAAGCACTCGACCGGCGGGGTGGGCGACAAGGTGTCGTTGATCCTCGCGCCGCTGGTGGCCGCGTGCGGCGTCGCGGTGCCGATGATGAGCGGCCGCGGCCTCGGCCACACCGGCGGCACGCTCGACAAGCTGGAGAGCATCCCCGGCTTCCGCACCGATCTCTCGCTCGAGCAGACCCGCGCCCAGGTGGAGCGGATCGGCTGTGCGATGATCGGCCAGACGCCCGAGATCGCGCCGGTGGACAAGAAGCTCTACGCGCTGCGCGACGTGACCGCGACGGTGGAGTGCGTGCCCCTGATCGCCGCGAGCATCATGTCGAAGAAGCTGGCCGAGGGGCTGAACGGCCTGGTGCTCGACGTGAAGCAGGGGAGCGGGGCATTCATCACCGACGCCGAGCGCTCGATGACGCTCGCCAAGACGATGATCGAGCTGGGCGAGGATCGCGGCTGCCCGACCGCGGCGCTGCTGACGGCGATGGACCGGCCGCTGGGGCGGGCGTGCGGCAACGCACTGGAGGCGGAGGAAGCGATCATGGGGCTCCGCGGCGAGGGCCCCGAAGACCTCCACGAGGTCACGATCGCCGAGGGCGTGGAGATGCTGGTCTTGGCGGGGGAACAGGACCGGGCCAAGGCGCGCAAGCGGCTCGAGGAGGCGCTCAGGAACGGCAAGGCGGCGGAGATGTTCCAGAAGATCATCGAGGCCCAGGGCGGAAATCCTCGGTGTGTCGACGATCCGGCGCTGCTGCCGCAAGCGGAGGCGGTCGAGGTGTACTACGCCCGGACGGCCGGCACGATCCTCCGGGTGGAGCCGCGGGCCATCGGCCGCGCGGTGGTCGAGATGGGCGGGGGCCGCCGCAAGGTGGACGACGTGGTGGACCCGACGGTGGGCTTCGTCATCACGGCGCGGCCGGGGCAGAAGGTGCACACGTCCGAGCCGCTGGCCTCGATCTTCGCCAAGGATGCTGAGGGCATCGAGCTGGGGCGTCGCGCGCTCGATGCGGCGATCGAGATTGGGGAAGGGAAAGCCAATCCGCTGCCGCTGGTGGCGAGCAGAGTGACGGCCAGGGGAGTGGAAAGACTGACGGGGAGGTGATGAAGTGATGGAGGTGATGACGTGATGAAGTGATGACGGGCGCGATGCTCGACGATCACCTCATTACCACATCACATCATCGCCTCCTCACCTCCCCGTCTGTTTAGGCAGTTAACCGGTACCACACATGAGCCAACCGCCAGCCATCCTCACCACGGCCCTGCGCAAGGTGTACCGCGCGCCCAAGCAGCGGCGCGGGGCCGCGGGTGCCGGCTACCCCGTGCCCGGCGGAGGAGCCATCGTGCCCGCGGCTGTGCCCGCCGTGCCGGCGGGCGGGGACATTGTCGCCCTCGAGGGGCTCGACCTGGAGATCGGCGCCGGCGAGTTCTTCGGGCTCCTCGGCCCCAACGGCGCCGGGAAGACGACCACGATCAGCATTCTCACGACGCGCGGTGAGCCGACGTCGGGGCGGGCGGTGGTCGCCGGCGCGGATGTCGTGCGCGAGGCCGCGGCGGTACGCCAGCGGATCGGCGTGGTGCCGCAACGGCCGAATCCGGACCGGAGCCTCACGGCCCGCGAGAACCTCCTCTTCCACGCGGCGTACTTCGGCATCGCGCACGCGGCGGCCGCGGCCCGCGCTGACCGGCTGCTGGAAGCGTTCGGCCTCGCGGACCGCAGCGACGCGAAGGTGAACGAGCTGTCGGGTGGCCAGCAGCAGCGGCTGATGATCGCCCGCGCGCTGATGCACGATCCCGAGGTGCTGTTCCTCGACGAGCCGACCGTGGGGCTGGACCCGCAGACGCGGCTGGCGCTGTGGGACGTGCTGCGCGGACTGCACGAGCGGGGCCACACGATCGTGCTCACGACGCACTACATGGAGGAGGCCGACCGCCTGTGCGAGCGCGTCGCCATCCTCGACCGCGGGCGGCTGCTGGCCCTCGACACGCCGGCCAACCTCAAGGCGCGCGCTCCCGGCGGGACGCTGGTGGAGATCACGCTCGACGGCGATGCGACCCCGGCCGCGGCGCTCGCGGCCGCCGTGCCCGGAGTGCTCAGGGCGGAGGCGCAGCGCCAGCTGCTGCGCGCGTTCGCCGAGCGGCCGGGCGAGGCGATCGCCAGTCTCATCAGGGGGTGCGAGCAGGCCGGCCGCTCGGTGCTGAACATCCACCTGGCTCCGCCGAGCCTGGAGACGCTGTTCATCTCGCTCACGGGGAGGACCTTCGAATGACAGCGCTGGCCCTCGATGCACTCGACCGCCCGGCCCGGGTGAGCGGGGCGCGCGTCTTCTGGGCCCTGCTGCGGCGGGACCTGCGCGTGGCGCAGCGCGAGCTGCCCCTGGTCCTCATCCGGGTAGCCCTGCAGCCGATCCTGTTCGTCACGGTGTTCGGCGCGCTGCTCCCGCGGATGGGGTTCGTCCAGCGCAGCTACGGGGCAGCGCTGCTCCCGGGGATTCTGGCGATCTCCCTCGCGATGTCGAGCATTCAGTCGGTGGCGCTGCCGATGGTGGCCGACTTCGGCTGGACGCGGGAGATCGAGGACCGGCTCCTGGCGCCGGTCGCGATCCGGCTGGTCGCGCTGGAGAAGGTGGCGTTCGGCGTGCTCCAGGGCACGGTCGCCGCGCTGTTCGTTCTCCCGATCGCGCGGCTGATCATGGGGCCCATCGCCGGCCTGACGATCGGGCACGCCGGCGAAGTGGTGACGATCACCGTCCTCGGCGCCGCGAGCTTCTCGCTGCTGGGCCTGCTGATCGGCACGGCCATCAACCCGCAGCAGATCGGCCTGATGTTCAGCGTGATCATCACGCCCATGATCTTCTTCGGGTGCGCCTACTATCCGTGGAAGGGGCTGTCCGTGGTGCCCGCGCTCCAGTACGCGGTGCTGGTCAATCCGCTGGTGTACGTGGCGGAAGGGATGCGGGGCGCGCTCACTCCCGCGCTGCCGCACATGGGGCTGGGAGTCGTGATGGCCGCTCTGGCGGTGATTTGCGCGGTGTGCTGGTACCTGGGGCTCAAGGCGTTCGTGCGGAGAGCGATGGCGGGGTGATCACTCCCCGGCTCACACAATCGGCGGCTTGGGAGCTGTCCCCGGACCCCAGTCGTCGCCCTCGAAGCCGTCCTCGGGGTTCGCGCGCGGATCCACGTCCCGGATCTCATTCTCCGCCCGCTCCAGCTCCTCCCAGTCGATGGAGTCCTCGAGACTCCCGTGCTCTTGCTCACCGCCTGCTCGCAACTCGGCGTCTCGCAACTGCTCTGAACTTCTGGTTTCACTCATTCGGCGCGCGATGGCCAGGAATCCGGCCACGCACAGCAGCGCCAGGGCGATCCACATCGTCCTCGTCATAGCGCGCCGGCTATCAGGCCACCGACCACGTAGGCCACCGCGGCTACGCCGAGTCCGACCACGAACATGTCGATGCCGCTCTTGAAGATCCCGCGCCCCGTGAACACGCTGCGTGCCGCACCGACGGCGAAGTGGGACAGCATCGCGATCGCGAACGCCGTCCATATTGCCGGCGCGCCGTGCATGACCAGAAAGGGGGCGACGGGGATGAAGGCGCCGACCGCCGTGGCGGTGCCGGTGATCCAGCCCTCGCGGAGCGGCGTCGAGTGCTGCGCGCCGATCTTCAGCTCCTCGCGCACCTTCTCCGCCAGGGCGCGCTCGGGGTCCTTCATCACGTCGGCCGCCCTGCGGCGCGCTTCGTCCTTCGGCACGCCCTTGGCCTCGTACACCAGCGCCAGCTCCTCGGCCTCCACCTCGGGCATCAGGCGAATCTCGTCGGCCTCCATCGAGATCTCGTGCTCGTACACCTCCCGCTCACTCGTGGCGGCGAGGTAGCCCGAGGAGCCCATCGAGAGCGCGTCGGCCACCATGCCCGCCACGCCCGAGAGCAGCACGACGCGCGGCGCGACGCTCGCGCCTATCACTCCGGCCACCAGGCCGAAGTTCGCGGTGAGCCCGTCGTTGAAACCGTACACCACGTTGCGGACGAACCCGCCCGACTCCATCTGGTGCCACGGCTCGCCGCTCTTGCCCGCGAGTCCCCCCAGCGTCTCGGCGTGCTCGGCCGATTCCTTGGCGAGCGTCAGCGCCGTGTCCTTCGCCGCGCCAGGCGCGGTGTCGCGGTACAGCGCCAGGTAGCCCCGGACCTCGCGCCCCTCCTCCTTGAGCAGCAGGTTCGTGAGCAGCGCGGGGCCGAAGCGGCGCGCCGTCCAGGCCAGCAGCCGCGCGCGGCGGCTGGGCTGGGACTCGCCGCACTGCACGCCCGCGTCGGCCAGCAGCTTGCGCCACATCCCGGTGTGGCGGTCCTCGACTTCGGCCAGGCGCAGGTAGAGACTCTGCTTGCCCGCGTCCGGCTCGGCTGCGGCCAGCACGCGGTAGAGAAAGGCGGCGTCGGCCTCGTCCTTCCAGTGGTCGATCCACTCCGTGGTTTCGCGGTTCACAGGCATGGCATTACAGTAGCACGCACGGCCGGAAAGAGCATAGGTTGGAGACTGGAGATGCCAGAAGAGTTGCGAGACGCCGAGTTGCGAGTGGTCGCGAGCCGGGAGTCGGGAGGGTACAGTCGAGTTGGGAGGGGGGAGGCCCTCGCACCGACCACTTGATGACTGCAGGCCACTCGCAACTCGGCGTCTCGCAACTGCACGGCGCACTCCAGTCTTGCCTCTGAACACTCCGGGAACGCGACATGCCCCGTACGCGGATCAAGATCTGCTGCATGCAATCGGTGGCCGAGGCCACGCTCGCGGCGCGCTACGGAGCCGACGCGGTGGGGCTCGTGTCGGCGATGCCGAGCGGACCCGGCCCGATCCCGGAGTCTCTCATCGCCGAGATCGTGCCGCGCGTCCCCGCGGGCGTCGCGACCTTCCTCCTCACCAACGCGCACGCCGCCGTCGCGATCGCCGACCAGGTGCGGCGGCTCGGCCCTTCGGCGGTCCAGATCGTGGATCGCCCTGAGCCGGGGTGCCATGCCGCCCTGCGCTCGGCGTTGCCCGCGACTCGCATCGTCCAGGTCGTGCATGTGACGGGACCCGAGGCGGTGGACGAGGCGGTCGCGTACGCGCCCGCGGTGGACGCCCTGTTGCTCGATTCCGGCAACCCGTCGCTGCCCATCAAGGAGCTTGGCGGTACCGGCCGCACCCACGATTGGCGCACCAGTCGGCGCATCCGGGAGGCGGTGGGCGCGCCGGTGTGGCTCGCAGGCGGACTCACGCCCGGGAACGTGGCAGAAGCGATAGAGACCGTGCGGCCGTTCGGCGTGGACGTGTGCAGCGGCGTGCGCACCCGCGGGATGCTGGACGAAGAGAAACTCGCCCGGTTCGTGGCGGAAGTGCGGAGAATGAGCGAGCAGACCTGAGAACAGTTGCGAGACGCCGAGTTGCGAGTGGTTGCGAGATGAGAGCCTGGAGCATTCAGACCAGTGGGCAGTACTGGCCGCTGGACTGACCTCTCACCACTCTCGTCTCACCACCACTCGCAACTCGGCGTCTCGCAACTGTACTGCCCACCGACTTCCGCCTGCTGCTCACTCAATAGAGCATGTTGGAGCACATCCTGATCCGCGACAGCACGCCCCACGGCCCGCGCTCGAGGAGCGCGTGCCGCAGCCCGGTGGCGCCGATCTGCGCGGCCCCCAGCTCCCACTGCGCGGCGTAATACGCCACGAAGCCGCGGGCGTGCGGGACGTCGGTCATCACGTCGGCCGCGGCGAGCATCGCCTGCTTCCGCGCCGCGCTCGGCCCCGTGAGCAGCTCCCACGGACTGGCGCACAGCCCCGCCCACCCCTCGATCAGGTACTCGATCCGGTAGCCCGGCGGGATGTGCGGGTTCTGAACCGCGGCCGTGAACTGGATGATGTCGCGCGGATTGACGGTGAGCCCCGCGGCCCCGGCCACGTCCGGCATCGGCTGGTCGAGGCTCTGCTCGGCGTCACGCAGCGCTTCCGCGTCGAGTCCGCGCGCGCCGGCCTTGGCCAGCACCAGCAGCGGCTCGACCACCAGGTCCCGCAGCAGCTTCTCGCCGAGCGCGTTGGCCCTGACGTCGGGCGCGGTGAGGAGCTGCTCCGCGAAGGCGGCCGTCTCGCCGATCCGCGCCGTGGCGCTGGCCAGGTCGTGCCGTGCCACCGCCAGGATCGCGCCGGCCGTGTTGGCGATGGCCGCCTCCTGCAGCGGAATGGTGCTCAATCTGGCGTCGCCCGAATCCGCGGTAACGGCGAACGGGCTGTTGAGGCCACCCATCTGCGTCGCGGGCAGCGGCGTGCGCGCGATCCGCTGGAGCAGCTGGGTGCGCGGGTGCTCCGCCAGCGCCGAGAGCGAGTCCCTGAATCCCGCGGACAGAGAGTCCGCCGCCGCTTGCCTGAACGCCTGGAGCAGCGCGCCGGATCCGTGAAGCAGGGAGGACGGACGCGCCCCGTAGGGCGGCAGCGCCGCCGCCGTCCTCCCGGCGGGCTCCGCCAGGGCGCGAATCCAACCGCGCACGGTGCTGTCCGCCGCCGGCACGGGCGAGGGGAGCAGCGCCACCCACACCGCGCGCGCCGTCGCGACGGGGTCGTCCATCAGGATGTCTTTCTGGTAGTCGACCAGCGCCGCGGTCTTGGGGCCCAGGCGCTGGGTGGAGAGCACGGCCGTGACGCTGGCCGCCACCGCCTCGCCGATCGCGACCACGACCACCAGCGCGAGCAGGACGGCCACGAGCTGGCCCGTCCACGCGTACCGCCTGAGTCCGTGGGCGGGCGGACCGGCCGCGCGCCCGGCGTCGGGCACCGCGGCGTACCACTCCGCGGCGTCGCTGTCGGTTTCGCTGAACCCGCGTCGGACGCGGGCCAGAGGTCCGGTGAGGCGCCGTTCCGCGATCCGCGCGGCGGCGACGCCCGCGATGCCGAGCAGCGGAGGGCCGAGGGCTACGAGCCAGAGTCCCAGCCCCACGACGGGCACGACCGGCTGCGCCTGCAACGACCCGGAGAGCAGCAGCAGTCCCCACCCGCCCACGGTGATCAGCGTCCACAGCACCGCGCCGAGCAGGGCCGCGGCGCGCCACCGTCGCGCGGCGAGGACGGCCCGCCGCCGCGGCTCCTCCAGCGAGGCGAACTCCCGCGCGCCGCTCAGCAGCAGTCCGCTGCGCCCGTCGTGGTCGGCTGCGATGTCCATCAAGGTGATCCAGCGCCACCTGGCGCGGCGCAGCCGCACCAGCCGGCCGGTGGCGCGCACACCGAGCGCGAGGAAGGCCGCCAGGCTCAGCGCGAGCACGGTCACGCCGAGGATCAGCTGGGTCTGCCACACGAACAGCGAGACGGCCATCGGGTCGCGGCTCGAGGGGTTCTGGAAGGTCCACAGCCAGTTGGCGTGCGCCTGCAGCACTTGGGGCGTGAAGGTGAGTGCCGTCAGCGTCAGCACGGCGCCGCCGAAGGTGGCCAGCGCAAGGCGGCTCAGCACCCGCGCGCGGCCGTGCAGCCAGTGCAGTCCCGGCGGCGGCCACTCGATCTCGGAGGCGAGCGTGGGCATCATCCCGCGCGCCACCTCGTCCGCGCTCGGCCGGTCGGCGGGGTCCTTGGCCACGCAGCGGTCCACCAGCCGGCTCACCTCGGGGGAGAGGTCCGCCCGGCGGTGCGCCACCGGGGTCGGCGTATCGCGCAGGTGCGCCGCGGCCCAGCCCATCGCCGTGGTGGCCTTGAACGGCAGCTCCCCGACCAGCAGCTCGTAGGCCAGCACGCCGAGGCTGTACACGTCGCTCTTGGCGCTCAGCGGATCGCCGGCGGCCTGCTCGGGGCTCATATAGATGGGCGTCCCCACCACGTGGCCGGTTGCGGTGAGGCTGCCGGTGGACTCGGGCGAGCCCGCCGCCACCGCGGCGCTGACGCCGAAGTCGGCGACGTAGGCCCGCCCCGACTCGGCCTCGAGCAGCACATTGCCCGGCTTGACGTCGCGGTGCAGCAGTCCGCGCGCGTGCGCCGCCGCGAGGCCGGCGGCGACCTCGCCGATGATACGCCGGCCGTCGCGCTCGCTCGCCCGCGGGTGCTCGTCCATCCACTGCGCCAGCGACGGGCCCTCGACGTACTGCATCACGATGTAGGGGAGCTTGAGCGCCACCGTTTCGCCGACGGCGTACACCCGGACCACGTTGGGGTGCGAGAGCGCGGCCGCCGAGCGCGCCTCGCGGGTGAAGCGCGCGCGCGCCGCGGCGTCGGCCGCCAGGTCGGGCGCCAGCACCTTGACGGCGACCAGCCGCTTCAGCGCGACCTCCCGGTACAGGAAGACCGCGCCCATCCCGCCCACGCCGACCATCCGGAGGTACTGGTGCCCCGCGCCGAGCGCCGCGCTCAGGTCACGCGCGACCTGCTCGGTATTGGCCGCCGCCCGCGCCGCGGGCTGCGAGACTTGCCCGTCCGCCGGCGTCGGCACCAGCGAGGCCCCGCAGGTCGGGCACACCTCGACGGCCTCGGGCACGAAGGCGGAACACTCGGGGCAGTACGGCATACGGTGGATACTATGCGTTGCCGGGGATACGGGCACCAGTCATCTTTGAACCCCATGCGGACTCCCTTGATCCTGCTTCCCCTGCTGGCGTCGGCCGCGCTGGCGCAGGCGCCGGTCACGACGCCGGCCGGCGATCCCTCGGTGCGGGCCGACACGATCTACGCGCTGGCCGTGAATCCGGCCGACTACCCGGACGATCCGTACGTCTACCTGCTCGACGACGGCGTGGTGCGCGTCGAGGCGGACGGGCGCGGCACCCGCACCTACCGCCAGGTGGTGCAGGTCCTGACGCAGGAAGGCGCGGAGCACTGGGGGGAGCAGGTGTTCTCCTACTCCACCTCGCACGAGAAGCTCACCATCAACTGGATTCGCGTGCTCAAGGCCGACGGGACCGTCATCAGCGAGAAGCCCACCCACGAACAGGAGAGCGACTCGCCGGCGGCGATGGATGCGCCGGTCTACTCCGACGTCAAGCTGCACCGTGCGACGCTGGGCGGCGTCGTGCCCGGTGTCCTGGTGGATTACAGCTACACCGTCGAGACGACCAAGCCCGTGATGCCGGGCGACTTCTTCTCCGCGTGGAGCGTTACCACCGGCCGCGCGACGCGCCGCTCGCGCTTCCTCGTGGACGTGCCGGCCTCGCTCACGCCGCGCATCACGGAGCGGAACGTGCGCTTCGAGCGGCGCACCACCGAGGCGCACGGCCGCCGCGTGTACGTGTGGGCGACCGCGGACGTGCCCAAGCCACCCCCGCCGGAGCCGTTCGCGTCCGACTCGAACGACGTGTACGTCGGCGTCGCCGTCGGCGCGCCAAGAGCGTGGGGTGATGTGGCACGCTGGTACGCGGGCCTGGCGCGCGACCGCTACGCGGTGACGCCGGAGCTGGACGCGCGCCTCGCCGACGTCGTCAAGGGCGCGGCCACCAGCGCGGACTCCCTGCGCGCCGTGCACCGCTGGGTGGCGCAGGACTTCCGCTACGTCTCCGTCTCGCTCGGCATCGCCGGCTATCAGCCGCGGCCGCCCGCCGCGGTGCTCGAAACGAAGTACGGCGACTGCAAGGACAAGGCGACGTTGTTCGTCGCCCTCGCCCAGCGGATGGGGTTCCACGCCTTCCCGGTCCTGCTCAACGCCTCCGGCTCGGTGGATTCGACCCTTCCCTCCGCCGAGCAGTTCGACCACATGATCGCGGCCGTGCAGCGCCCCGGTGGCTACCTCTTCGTCGATCTCACGGCCGACGACGTGCCGTTCGGACAGCTGCCGCCGTCGGAATACGGCGAATTCGCCCTGCTGGTCCACCCCGACGGGACGGGTGAAGCGCTGCAGCTGCCGCTCGACTCGATCGCGGACAACCAGGCCGTGGATTCGCTCGAGGGGGCGCTGTCGCCCGACGGCATCTTCAGCGGCAGGCTGATCCGCACCCGCACGGGACGGACGCAGGGAGGGCTGCGCGACGCGCTGAGCCGCACCTTCTCCGCCGCGGAGCGTGATGAGATCACGCGCAGCGCGGTCAACGAGGTGTTCGACGGCGCGGTGGGCGACTCGCTCGAGCTGTTCGACGGCCGCGACCTGAACGCTCCGGCCCGCTTCTCGGTCGTCATCCGCAACGCGCAGGCGGTGAGCGGCGCAGGGACCGGCACCAGCATCCTGCGCCTTCCCCTGCGCCCGCTCTTCTCGTCGGGCCAGGTCGCGGAGCTGGAGTCGCACGTCCCGCGGCGCTACCCGATCGACGTCACGTCCGTGCTGGGCCCGACGTCGTTCGACGACGTGTACCGGATCACGCTGCCCCCCGGCTGGCGCGCCCGGCTCCCGGCGCCCGTCGAAGTGTCGGGGGTCTACGGGTTCTATAGCTCGAGCTACACGCAGGAGGGGCGGGTGCTGCTGCTGGAGCGGCGCGGACACGGCGCGCGCGGCATCCAGCCACCCGACAAGGTCGCCGACCTGATCGGCTTCCTGCGCGCCATCGCCCAGGACGACGCGCGCCTCATCATCGTCGAGCATCCATAGCTCGTCGCACCACAGGACGGGAATGCGGCCATGAGAGACAGTGGCACACTGGAAGCCGAGGCGGCGGGGCACATCGCGAGCCTGATGGCCGCTGCGGCGCGCACCGCACCGAAGACGCGCGGCATCGACAACGTCCGGGTCGTCGCGGTGGACGACCCCCAGTCGCGGGAGCGGCTGTGCGCGAAAATGAACGAGATCGCGCTGCGCGAGAGCCGGCCGGGGCTCGTGCGCGACGCGCGCTGCATCGCGGCCGCGCCCGCGGTCCTCGTGATCGGCGTCGTGGCGAACCCAGCGGGTCTCGACTGCGGATTCTGCGGCCAGAAGAACTGCGATGGGCTCAAGGCGGCGCACGGCGTGTGCGCCTTCAACTCGATCGACCTGGGAATCGCGGCCTGCTCCGCGGCGGCGACCGCCAGCCAGCTCAAGGCCGACTGCCGCGTGATGTACTCGATCGGCTACGCGTCGCTCGAGCTGAAGCTGTTGGGCGACGACGTGCGGCAGGCGCTCGGCATCCCGCTGAGCATCACCGGCAAGAGCCCGTTCTTCGACCGGTAGGAAGACGGTTGGCGGATGGTGGGTTAGAGCGACGGCTTTGCCGCCGCAGGCTACAACCCACCACCTACCACCCACCAACTGCTACCCGTCGAGTCCGAAGGCACCCGTTTCCATCCATAGCGCCGAACAGGGCGAGCGCCTCCATCGTCGTCCTGAGGTAGGCGCCGGTGTCGCCCGTCGTCCGCATCAGGTCGCGCGTCACCTTATAAAGGAAAAGGCGCGAGGCGTCGACGTGGCCGCCGAACGCCTTCCGCTCGCAGCACTCGATCAGCCCCACGGCCGCGTGCGCGGGCGCGTAGTCCCGGAAGTCGGGGTAGTCCTTGAGCCAACCCATGGCTCGTCTGCCGTTCACGTCGCTCATCGGGCGCTCCTCGCTGCTCAGGGTGTCGAGCCGAGACGGAACCCGAGTCCGAGACCGAAGCGGCCTCCGGGCTCGAAACGTGGCGGCGGGCGGCCGGACTCGGCGCTTGCCGTGGCGAACAGCCCGCCCACCAGGCGGACCGAGAGATCGCCCTGGACGAATCCTCGCCCGCTGCCCTCGACCAGCCACGCCGTGCCCTCGACGCCCGCCTCCGCCCGGCCGCTCGCAAACTCGGCGGAGAGCCTGGCGTAGGGGCGCACGCCGCCCCCGCACGACAGCCCCAGCCAGGGGCGCCAGCGAAGGTGGAGGCCGGGGCTCACCCACGTCCCGAGTCCGCTCACGCCCCCGAGCGGGGTCAGCTCCGCGGTGGCGGCCGGCTGGCTGACGTCGAAGTGGCCGTCCGCGAGATACTCGCCGCCGACGGCGACGAGCAGCGGGTCCAACTCGGCGTAGGTCCGCGCCATCGCGCCGTAGACGCGCTGGCGCGCAGGGCGGCCCGAGCCGGCGCGGGCGCGGAGACCCACCTCGAGCCAGGTGCGCGGGGCAAGCGAGCCGCGCACGAGGGCGCCGGCGTCGAGGACCGTGTAGAGCGGGGCCCCCCACTCCTGCTCCAGCACCAGGGTCGCGGGTTGTGTGAGGGCGCGAGCCGACGAATACGAGTGGCCGACCAGCAGGTCCCAGCGGTGCGCGGGCTCCTGGGCTGCCGCGCGGGAACCCGCGAGCAGCGCCGCGAGAACGAAAGGCCGCCGTTTCACGCGGCCTCCATTCCGTTCCACACGCAGCTCACCAGGTCGCCCACCGCCTTGAGCGTGAGCACCACCCGGTCCTCGAGGCTCTCGTGCAGCGTCAGGCGGATGGGCTTCACCACGCGCAGGACGTACCAGTCGTCCCAGCCGAGGTCGGCGTGCAGCCGCGTCTTCCGCGTGATCTTGCGGCGGCCGAATCCCGGCGAGAGGCGGCGCACGATGCGGATCACCGCGCGCTCCACGCCCCGGTCGGTCCACCGGTGGCCGCGATCGTCCTTGCGCATCATTACCGCCCCCTTGGAAGAGGCCTCACAGCCGCGCCGGCGATGCCTCCGTGCGTCTGTGCGTCCGTGCGTCTGTGTGTGCGGTGCTCGGGACCCTACGGGATGTGGCAGCTGCAGGTGCCACCGTCAGCCGGATGTCACCTCGTGGTGCGCCGACGGGAACGATCGGATTTCGTGCGGGGAGACTTTGCTATGAGTCTTCGCTATGGGTCTGAGGAAGCTGCATCGGCCCCCGGCCACGCCTCCAGCGGAGCGTCGGGGATCTGCTCGACCTTGGACTCGACCTTGAAGACTCTGAATCCTCTGGACTGGTAGTTCGCGATGGCGCGCGGGTGGTCCAAGTCGCACGTGTGGAGCCACACCCGCTTCGCCCCCACGTCCCATGCCCGAGTCACGGCGGCGGTGAGGAGTTGTCCGCCGAGGCCCTTGCCGATGAACGACGGGAGCAGACCGAAGTACACGATCTCCACGTTGCCGTCGTCCTGCCGCTCCACCTCGAAGTAACCAGCGGGCGTCCCCGACACGTAGGCCACCCAGGTCTCGAGTTCCGGGCGGTCGAGATAGGCGAGCCAACGTGCGCGGCTCCAGCGGAGCCGGCTGTGCCACGTCCATCGCGCGCCGACCGCGGTGTAGAGAAAGCGATTGAGTTCCGGGCAGGGGAACTCCGCCCGTAGCAGCTGCAGGGCCGCGCGCGCTGGCTTGGCCGGGCGCAGCTGGGCCCGATGCGTCATCTCGAGGTGGGTGGTGGTGACCAGGCGCTCCATGGTGTATTCAGTACCTGGTGAGGTTGGCTGTCCGCAAGGAGGGTGTATGCGCTTGAGCGTTTCGGTGGGAATCACTGTGCTCGCCTTACTTCTGGTGCCGCGCGCACGCGCGCAGCGGCCGCCGTCGGATCGCCTGCAACTCACGCTCGACGTCTCGGAGGCCGAGGCGGTGCTGGCCATTCTCGCTAAGCATCAGGCCCATCAGCCCGTGGACTCGTCCGACTGGCAGCGGCTGTTCGCCACCGAGCCCTACCAGCGGCTCAAGGCACGTGAGGCTTCGCTCCACCGCGACTTCACCGACGCCGATTTCCAGCGCTTCGTGCTCTCGGACACCCTGGGCGCGCGGCAGACCGAGCTGGGGCAGACCGTCGACGACTGGAAGCGGGCGGATCTCACTGCGGCGGCCGCTCGCTCGTTCGCCTACCTGCCACCAGACGCGCGAATCCGGGCCAAGGTGTTCCCGGTCATCAAGCCGAAGACCAACAGCTTCGTGTACGAGCCGACGACCGACGCCGCGATCTTCCTCTACCTGAACCCATCCGAGACCCAGGAGCAGTTCAAGAACACCGTCGCGCACGAGCTGCACCATATCGGATATGCCAGCGTGTCGGCGCGGTTCGCTTCGGCCATCGCGAGCTTGCCGCCGGACGCGCACGCGGCGGCCGAGTGGATCGGGGCGTTCGGCGAGGGGTTCGCGATGCTGGCCGCGGCGGGCGGGCCGGACGTGCACCCGCACGCCGTGAGCCCGCCCGAGGAACGCGCGCGGTGGGACCGCGACATGGCGCACTTCGGCCCCGATCTGCTCAGCGTGCAGCGGTTTCTGCTCGACATCGTGAACGGGAAACTCAACACCCAGCAGGAGCGGGACAGCGTCGGCTTCAGCTTCTTCGGCGTGCAGGGCCCGTGGTACACCGTGGGCTGGAAGATGGCGGTCGTGATCGAGCGGCGCTTCGGCCGCGCCAAGCTCATCGAGTGCATGCTCGACCCGCGCGAGCTGCTGGCCACATACAACCAGGCGGCCGCCGAGCCGAGCCGTGCCAGCGGGGAGTCCCTGCCGCTGTGGTCGGAAGAGCTGCTGCGTGCGCTGGGAGCGGAACCGGTACGGTAGCCAACCGCCGGGGCACGGCGTCGGGCAGCCCGGGGCGACTATGACTTCTCATAGACTTTACGACGTGGTCCCCCGCAGTGCACACTCTGCGGCATGAATCCCCGCGACTCCGCCGACCCACGGCCCGAGCCCAGTCCGGGCGAGACGGATCTTTCCTGCCGCGAGCCCGAGGTGTGCCCGCCACGGCCCAAGGCCGGCACTCCGATCGAGGTGCCGATCCTGAGCGAGCCACCGGTCGTTCTCAAGGACCCTCCGGCCATCTACGGCGGCGCCAGCCACACCTGGTAGGCAGTTCGCCGGCGCCGCTCGGTCGCACGGCGTCGCGCGGCACTGCGCCGGCCTGAACCCTCCGCGTGAGATTGCTCGCCAGCCCGGAGGCTAGCGCCCCTTGTCCGCGCTGCCGCCGGTGGCGAGGTGGACTAGGATCGCCTGGCGCGTCAGCTCCCATTCCGACGAGAGCCCGAGAATCGTGCGGATGCGCTTGCGGTGGAACGTGATCGTGGCCTCGCTCAGACCGAGCTTGTCACCGATCTCGGCCGAGGTCATGCCCTGGCCGAGCAGGCGGAGGATGGTCTGCTGGCGCTCGGTGAGCCGGGCGAGACTGGCGTGCATCGCATCGAGTGCGACACGATGGCTGGACTTGGGGACGCGCGGCGACACGTACCGCCGACCGGCGAGCACGTGGCTCAGCGCCAGCTCCAGCTCCTCCATGCCGGCGTCCTTGGGCACGAATCCCAGCGCGCCCGCCGCGAGCGACGCCTCGGCCAGGACCCGATCCGCGTGCATGGTGAGGACGAGGACCTTGAGGTCGGGCTGAAGGGCGCGGATGTCCGGGAGGATATCGAGGCCGCTGCGCCCGGGGAGCGAGAGATCGAGCAGCAGGCCGTCGGCCGGCGTGTGGCGCAGCAGCTCGAGCAACTCGTCGCCGGCGTAGGCCACGCCCACGATCTCGAAGCGCTTACCGAGCATCTGCTCCAGGCCCTGCACGACCATGCGGTGGTCATCGGCGATCACCAGCCTCGCATGCTCGCGCTTCACGATGGCTCTCCGACCGGCAGTGTCGCCGTCACGACGGTTCCGCCTCCCGGCCGCGGCGTGACCGTGAGGCGTCCCCCGGCGGCGGCGGCCCGCTGGCGCATCGCGATGAGGCCCAGGCCGTCCTCCGGGCGCGGCGCGCCGGCCGCGAACCCCTTGCCTGCGTCGGCAATCGCCAGCGTCAGCGTGCCGTCGTGTATCTCGAGCGTGAGATCGGCCTGCTTCACGCCGGCGTGCCGCACCACGTTGCGCAGCGCCTCCTGTGCGATGCGGTAGGCCGCGATGCCCACGCCCGGCGCGATTCGAAGGTCGGCCGGGGGCAGCGCGAGCAGAACCTCGAGGCCCGCCGTGCGACCGAACTCCTCGGCGAGCGCGCCCAAAGCCCGCACCAGTCCCGCCTTCTCCACGACGGAAGGGTGCAACTGGTGCGCGGCGGTGCGCAGCACCGTCCCCAGATCTTCCAGCTCGCCCGACACGCCGGTCATCCGGTGCACCGCCTCCGGGCCGGCGAGCACGGTAATCTCCCCCAGCTCGTGGCGGATAATCGCTACGCGCTGGAGCGCATCGTCGTGCAGCTCGCGGGCCACGCGGGAGCGCTCCTCCTCCTGGGCGGAGAGCAGGCGCTGGCTGTGCGCCCGCTCGACGGCGATGCGGCGGCGTTGGGAAATGACCAGCGCCGTGAGGAACGCGCCGAGCGTGATCGCCACGCTCAGCACCCCGGCGATGAACAGCGCCCAGATCGTCAGGTCTCTACCGGGCACGTCATGCCTCGCGCGATCGCCAGGAAGCCGACGATGGAAAGGACCGCCCCGACCTGATAGGCCTGGAGCATCAGGATGGGGTCGCTCCCGACCAGCAAGGCGCTGAGCGGGCCGATCATGCTGAACGTCCCGAGGTACAGCGCCACACCGGCGCTCACCCAGAACCAATCCTGCCGCAGCAGCTCGCCGGTCGCGGCTCGCGCCCGTCCGACGAGCGTGCAGGCCGCCGCGAAAAGGCCGACGAGGCTTGCCAGCGGGTCCGCCGCGCGGCTGAAGGATGACGTGTTCTCGAAGCTGAGCGTCAGCACGGCCCACACTACCAGGAACGGCACGATGGCCAGTCGCATCGTGAGGCGCGCAACCTCGCTCGCCTGCCAGCAGGACAGGGCCCAGAGCAATGTCGCCCCGGTCACCGGGGTGAAGAAGTAGACGAGCCAGAGGTTGTGAATCCTGTGGATCGAGAGCCAGATCTCGATCCCGCCTTCAGCCACGAGGAGGGCGCACCATACCAGCACCCAGGCCCGCGCGCCACGCACCGGCCGCCGCACCGCCGCCGCGGCGACGAGGGGGGCGGCATCGAAGAGCGCCGCCAGGTACAGCAGGACCGGGGTTCTCACACGCGCCTAGGAGTTCAGCGGGTTCGCGGTTCCGCACAAGGGCGGGCACGGGACCCACAACTCGAGCAACGCTCCCGCCGTCAGATCGTTGTCGGCGTTGTCCATGCCTGCCAACACGACCGTTGGGTTCGCGGCCTGGTCGCGGCCGAAGTAGATCCGCAGCCCGACGCAGCCCGGCTGGTTCAACAGCTCGAGCACCTGGTCCTTGTGAAAGGCGCCGCCGTTCACGGCGAAGATCTTGGCGTCCCGGTGGCGCTTGGTGTGAGCGGCCGCTTCCTGAAGGCTGATCCGGTGATTCCGTGGAGGCAGAGCCACGTGCGTCTCCTGGGATTAGGGGATCTTATAGTCTGGGCCTCGGCCGGGCGGCACGAAAGACTATGAGATCCCATAGTCGTCGGGCCGTCGAGCCGGACTATAGGATCTTATAGACTTTCCCCCCCCGCGCACCTTCCGCATACTGGCCCCATGGCCTTGGCCTGCCCCCCCAATACTGGCGGGGGCCGGAGCGTTGCGGGGAGCAGGGCGGTGTCCTCGTGACGCCCGGGCCCCGCTCGCGCCTCGCGCGCGTGGTGGTGCTGGGCGGGGACCGCTTGGCCTCACTGCAGGACTGGGTCGCGGAGGTGGACCGCACGATCCCCCGGGGAGAAGACGGGCTGATCGGCGCTCTGCTCATGGACTTCCGTGCCCAGTCACTCGTCCTGAGTGCGCTCGAGGCCGGTACGCTGGTCGAGAGCCTGCGCGCTCGCTTCCGCCTGAGAGCGGTTCCCCCGCTGGCGGCGGTGGCGAGGCCGGGTGCGCAGTTCGGTGGAATGCGAGTGCTCTGTACGCTGGCCGAGACGCGGGGCGGCCAGGCCTGCGTGTTCCTGACGGAGGCGGAGGCTTGGCTGTGGCTGCGGGCCCGGCTCAGCGAGTCGGTCCAGCTCGCGTCTTCGGCGTAGCCGAATCGGCTGAGAATCACGTCGGTGCGTCGTTGAGTCGCCGCTGTGGGAGGTGGAACATGGTCTGGTCGCAGGAGACGATCGCGCAGGTCTGGACGAAGGCGAGAATCGTGTACGGCGAGAATCCGAACCGGTTCAGAAGGGACGAGTGTGGCGCCTGGATAGCCAGCGCTCAATACGGCAATCGTGAGTCCGAGTTCGGCTGGGTGATCCAGCGCCGGCGTCCGGACGGTGGCGACCGCCTCGAGAATCTGTGCGCGCTGCAGTGGCAGAACGGCAGCGATGGCGCGGGCAACCTGATCTGCAACGTGGTAGCCGTGCGGTCTCACAACGTCGCGCGAGACTTGAGCATCGTCGGCGCCTGAGGCGAACGCATCCGCGGCCGCCGGGCCGTAGCCATCCGCGCTCCGTCGCCGAATCCCCGGCCTATGTCTCGACAATCTCCCAACCCACAGTCAGTGTTGCCGTCTAATTCCATAGGCCTGGCGCTGCGCGCCGGGCAACATAGCTTGGCTTGGGGGGTAGGGAACTGTGGGAGGGCCTTGGCAATGATGCACTTAGCGCCTCATTGGCGCGTGACACGCAGCGGCGGCATGCTCTTGGTCGCGTCGCTGCTCCTGGCACCCGGCGCGCGGGCGCAGGCAACGGGCGATGGGTTCCTGTTCCAGCGGCCGAGCGGCAGCCTCAGGATCTGGGCTGGCTACGACCGGGCGCTGGCGAACAGCCCCATCTTCACGTTCGTCACGGACACCTTCACGCTCTCCAAGAGCAGCTTCGGCGCGTTCGCGATCGGCGGCGACCTGGCGTTGCGGGTGGCGCCGCGGCTCGAGCTGATGCTCAGCGCCTCGTGGGCCGGCTCCACGGCGGGGTCGGAGTATCGCAACTGGTTGGACAACTACAATCAGCCCATCCAGCAGACGACCACCTTGGAGCGGGTACCCCTGACGGCGAGCCTCAAGTGGTATCTCGTGAGGCCGGGGCAGAACATCGGGCACTTCGCCTGGGTGCCCACCCGGTTCGCGCCGTTCGTCGGCGTGGGTGGCGGGTTGATGTGGTACCGCTTCCAGCAGTACGGCGACTTTGTGGACTACGCGGACAGCAGCATCGTGAACGACGCGCTCGAGTCGGACCGGTGGACGGGCGAGGTGCACGCCTTCGCGGGAATGGACGTCGCGCTCGGGCCGCGCTACATCCTGACCGGCCGCGCCCAGTACACGTGGGCTCAGTCGCAGTTGGGCAGTGATTTCGTCGGGCCGAATTCGGTGGACCTGTCGGGGCTCTCCGTAACGGCGGGCGTCGGCTTCAGGTTCTGAGAGGTAGCTATGAAAGAGTTACAGAGTCACAGGGTTGCAGGATTGCGGGCGGGCGCGCTGCTCGCTTGCGTCTTGCTAGCCGCGGCGGCGCCGGCTCGCGCGCAGCAGCCGCAACCGCCACAGTCGCCGCCGCAGGTCGATCCGCGCTGGGAAGCGTGGCTCGGATGCTGGGAGCCCGTGTCGGGGCCGGTGAGGGTTGCGGGCGACACCTCGAGCACACCGTTGGTCTGCGTCATTCCCTCGCCCGGCAGCGTCGGGGTGGACGTCGCGACGATCGCGGGCGGCCGGATCTTGAGCCGAGAGCAGGTCGAGGCGACGGGGGAGCAGCGCTCGGTCACGCGGGAAGGCTGCTCGGGCTGGGAGAGCGCGCAGTTTTCGACGGATGGGCAGCGCATCTTCCTCACTGCCCAGTACACCTGTCCCGGGAACCTGAAGCGGACGACCCACGAGCTGTTCGCCATCACGCCAAGCGGTGAGTGGCTGGACGTACGGGGCGCCGTGGCGCGCGGGCTGCCGCAGGGGGTGCGGGTGCTCCGCTACCGGCCGGCCGACGGCTCGGCCGCGGTGCCGGGCGATCTGGCGTGGGCGCTCCAGGGCAACGCGATGGCGGTGAGCACGGCGCGCGATGCGGCGGGGGCGCCGCCTGAGATCGCGGATGTGGTCGAGGCGACGCATGCGCTGGCGCCCGCCGTGGTCGAGGCGTGGCTGATCGAAGAGGGTGAAGGGTTCGCGCTGAACGGGCATCGGCTCGTGGGGCTCAAGAGCGAGGGCGTCCCCGGCCGCGTGATCGACGTGATGGTGGCGCTGTCGTACCCCAGGGTGTTCGCGATCAACCTCGCGAGCCGCAGGGCCGAGCGCCGTGCGCCGGCGCCGGGATACTACGACCGGCGGCCGGACATGTACGCGGTCGGCTACGGCTCACCGTACGGCTGCTATTCGCCGTTCGCCTGGGATTGCTACTCGCCGTTCGGCTGGGGCTACTACTCGCCGTACCTCTATTCTCCCTACGGCTACTACTCGCCGTACGGCTCCTGGTCCGGTTACGGTTTCTACCCGGCCGGGGGTGTGATCGTCGTGACAGGCGGCGGTGGCCAGGTCGCGCGCCACGGGCGCATGGTGATCGGCCGCGGGTACACGGCGGGCTCGACGGGGCAGACCGCACGGCCGGCGGGCTCGTCGGGCAGCCAGGGCCGCCCCTCGGGCAGCAGCTCCTCGGGCGGCGGCTCCAGCTCGGGAGGCCGCAGGGCGGTTCCGAAGCCGTAGACCGGGCGGGCGGCCGCGCCGCAGTCGCGGTAGGATTGTGGGGTGTCGCTCGACTGGTTGCTTGAGCTCTTCCGGGTCATTCTTCCCTGGGCGGTGGGCGCGGCGATCGCGGCCACCGCCTATCGCTTGGTGCCTCGGCTGGCGCCGCTGCTGCGGTTCCTGCCGGGACATCCCCGGGTGCGGTTCCTGCGCGAGCCCATTCCCGCCGAGTGGCGGGAGATCGTCGCGCACAACGTCCCGCTCGCGGCGCGGCTGCCGGCGGCCGACCAGGAACGACTGCTCCGGCTGGCGCAGGTTTTCTTGCACGACAAGCCGATGGAGGGCGTCGGGCTCGAGCTGACCGACGAGATCCGGGTCACCGTTGCCGCGCAGGCGTGCCTGCTGCTCCTCAAGCTCGACTATCCCTGCTACCCGACGCTGCGACGCGTGCTGATCTACCCGGGCGTGTTCCACCCGCGGCGCGTGGATATCCCGCGGTTCGGCGAAATTGAGCGGCCACCGCAGGCCACGCTGGGCGAGGCGTGGAGCAATGGCGTCGTCGTGCTGTCGTGGGACAGCAGTCTCGTGGGCTCGCTCAATCCCCAGGAAGGGCACAACGTGGTGCTGCACGAGTTCGCCCACGTCCTGGACGGCGAGAACGGCGCGATGGACGGCCTCCCGCTGCTGGACCATCCGTCGGCGTACCGCACCTGGGGCTACGTGTTCCGTTCGCTGTACGAGCGGCAGGTCGAGGCCGCACTGGAGGGGGGCGAGACTCCGCTGCATCCCTACGGCGCCACCAACCGCGCGGAGTTCTTCGCCGTGGCGACCGAGGCCTTCTTCCAGCAGCCCACGGAGCTGCAGCAGCGGCTGCCCGAGCTGTACGAGGAGCTGCGGAAGTTCTACCGCCAGGACCCGGCGGGGCTCGGCTCCGGCGGACCGATGTCCGATGGCGCATGACCACGCACTGCCGACAGTCTCTGGCATCTGCGATACAACAACTCGTGTTTGAGGCCCAGTGGGCGACTAGCCGCAGCGGGCCGCGGGACATACTGTAGCGCTTGGAAGGAAGGGCTCGGCGTCTGCAGGAAGCGCCTCCAGTGGCTTACCTCTCGGCTCGGGCCCGGCTTGGCTTTCGCTTACGCTCGGGAAGACGGCGCTGACGCGTGACTCAGGCCCGCGGCGTACGGTGAAGCATGTTTCGAATACCGTGGTTCTCGCAGCATGTCCCCAAACAGGCGCCGAGCCTGCCGCCGGAGGTCGTGACCACCCTCGAACAGGAGGCGCATGGTGCGCGCCGTGCCCTCCTGCCTCTGGTGCAGTCGGCGCTGGCTGACCGGTATACCGTGGAGCGGGAGATCGCCCGCGGCGGCGCCGCGCGCATCTTCCTGGCGTGGGACAAGTCGGGCAATCCCGTCGCGCTGAAGATCCTCCATCCCGAGCTGGCCGTCTCCCTCACCGCCGAGCGGTTCCTGAGGGAGATCAGCCTCCTCTCGCACCTCGATCACCCGCGTATCTGCCGGCTCCTGGACTACGGCGAGCGGGACTGGCTGGTGTACTACGTCATGACCTACGTCGAGGGCCCGACGCTGCGGGAAGCCTTGGACCGAGTGCGCCGCGCCACGGTCGCTGACACCCTGCACGGGACATGCGAGGTGCTCGACGCCCTCGCGTATGCCCACGGGCTTGGCGTGGTGCACCGCGACGTGAAGCCCGAGAACATCAAGCTCTCGCCGGCCGGCGCGGTGCTGATGGACTTCGGGATCGCGAAGGCGATGGCGGCGTCCGCGTTGAGCCGCCAACGGCTCACGCGCTCCGGCTTCACGCTGGGCACGTCCGCCTACATGAGTCCGGAGCAGGTATCGGGGGACAAGGACGTCGATCCGCGCAGCGACCTCTACTCCCTCGGCTGCGTGATCTTCGAATGCCTGGCGGGCGTCCCTCCGTACGAGCATCTCGACGACCGCGTGGTGTTCGGGATGCACCTCAAGAGCCCGGTCCCCGACGTACGCCGGCTCCGCCCCCACGTGCCGGCCAGGCTCGCCAAAGTGATCATGAAGGCACTCGCAAAGAACCCCGACCAGCGCTGGCAGACGGCGGGGGAGATGCGGGAGGCGCTGGGGGAGTGCGAGTGCGAGGAGTCGGTCTAGCCGCCGCGCCGCCGCCTCAGGCTCTGCTGGATCCCTTGGGCACGTAGTCGAAGAACCGCTCCGTCGTGCCGGCGGCAGTCCATTCGGCGCGCAGGCGCGTCTTGCGCTCGGCACGACGCAGCGCGCTCAGCAGCGCGCGATTCAGGTCGCGCGCGCTGTCGCCGCGGAGCGTGGCGCTCACGACGAATTCTCCGCCCTCGGACTTCACCGACCCCTCGGGCAGCAGTTCCTTGAGCACCGGCTTGATTGCTTTGGGGTTATCGGTGCTCACACGCGCCGTCAGTACGAATGCTCGCTTGGCCATGTGGTGCTCCTCCGGTCGCCCGGTCAGGGCTCGGCGAGCGGAGTCGGGACGGTGCGGTTCCCGGGGGCGCCGATGCCCAGTTGCCCGTCGTCGTTGATGCCCCAGCACTGCGGCGCTCCCTGCGCGGTGATGGCGCAGGTGAACTCGCGCCCGACGCTGAGCGCTCGGTAGGTCTGGGTGCCGGCAACGGCTGAGGGCGTGACGCTCTGGTCACCGCTGGTGCCGTTGCCGAGCTGTCCGACATTGTTGTCTCCCCAGCAGAGCACGGCGCCGGCCGTCGTGAGCGCGCAGCTGTGGGAGAACGCAGCGCCTACGGTCTGGAAGGTTGTGGTGGCACGCACCGCGGAGGGTCTGGTGCTGCACGGCATCGGCGGCGTGCCGCACTGCTCCGTGAGCGAGTCCACGCCGAGCTGGTTGAAGCAGTTGGCGCCCCAGCACGAGAGCGCGCCGTCGGCGTCCACGGCGCAACTGTAGTCGAACTGTCCTGCGGCCTGCACGAGGCGGAACGCCGCCGCGCGCGCTACCCGCGCCGGCACGGCGCTCGCTTGCCGGAGCGAGTCGCCCACCTCGCCCTGGTCATTGCGTCCCCAGCAGTATGCCTTCCCGTCGCGCGTCACGCCGCAGGTGTGATAGTACCCTGCGCTGATGGTGCGGAAGACGAGATGCCCTGACACCGCCACCGGCACCGTGTGCCCGCCGCCCGCCCGGCCAGTGCCAAGCTGGCCGCCGGCGTTGCTCCCCCAGCAGTAGGCTGCGCCCGCGCTGGTGAGAGCGCACGCGTGCGCGTCGCCCGCGCTGATGGACTGGAAGGCGATGCTCGCGATGGCGACTTTCGCCGGCCGGCCGCTCGAGACCTGCGACCCGGTGCCGAGTTGCCCGGAGCCGTTATTGCCCCAGCAGTAGGCGACGCCCGACGTCGTCAGGGCGCAGGTGAACCCATGACCGGCACTGATGGAGGCGAACAGCACGGTAGTGGCGACCCGCACGGGCTTGGCGCTGCACGCCTCACCGCTGCCGGGGCAGGGCGCCGTGACGGCCGGGTTACCCAGCTCCCCTTCGGCGTTGCGGCCCCAGCAGTAGGCCACGTGCTGAGGCGTGATGCCGCAGGCATGTGCCCTCCCCGCGCTGATCGAGTCGAGGAGGAACGGCGCAGTCTGCGCGTGCGCGGCTGAAGCGGCGGCGACGGCCGCGAGCAGCATGGCGGCGATGAACGCTGCCAGCCGGTGCGGACTTCTCATCCAAGGACTGTCTCTCATGGCGCACCCCACGGAATGCTCTATCCCGGCGGCGATCGGCGCGGCCATGCGCCGGTCACGATGTGACTCGGTCCCCCAGGATCGTGCTCACGACCGCCCCCCGTCGAGCGGATGCTTCCAGCGGAGGCCCGCGAAGCGGGCGTAATCGCGGTCCGTCGTCACGAACTCGCAGCCGGACTCGATGGCGAGCGCGGCCAGCCACGCATCCGGCACCCGATTGCCGCGCCCAGTGGCTTCCCGGCACAGCCGGGTGAAGATGCTCCAATGGCGCGCGCCCGGCGCGACGAGCACCGCGTTGGCCCGTCCGCGGAACGCGTGCGCGAACGCCAGCGCCTGCGCGACCGGCGTGGGTGGATGGAAGACCTTCGGATGCGTCACCACGCGCAGGAATCCCGCCAGCACGTGGTCCGACACCGCGTAGGCCTCGTCGGAGCCGACCAGTGACTCGACCCAGGCGCGGTGAGCCGCGTGACCGGGTGCGTCGGCGCGGAACGCGTGGACCAGCACGTTGACGTCAACGAGCCGCATCGTGCGCCTGCATCAGGTCGAGCAGGCTCGCCGTGTCATCGAGGTCCACGCCGGGCTGCAGGCCCTTCCCCTTGAACGTCGGAAGGGAGACGGGCTCCGGCGGACGCGAAGCGGGCCGGCGCAACAGCGACTCGAGAGCCGCGAGCGCGCGGCGCAGGACATCGGACTTCGTTGCATCGAGTTCCGCCGCGAGGCGCTGCAGCCGCTCGCGATCCGGCTGATCCAGGTAGACCTGCACCGGCTCGGCCACACGGCCGCGGTTCCTGCGTTCATTAGCAGGCCTCATGAAGTCATGATAAGGCGTCGGCATCCGTTCCGCAAGAAGAGGTCGAGTCGGCTGCGTCCACTTCGACGCTGCCGCCAACTCGAGCGAGGTCGGTTCCGTTCGTGGTCCCGCTGCCACGCAGCCAGCCCGTGCCGCGGTCCGCAGCCGAGCGAGCGTGCTACACCGCCAGCACCACCTTGCCGAGGTTCCGGCGCTCGTGCAGGTAGCGGTGCGCCTCCACCGCGCCGTCGCGATCGAGCGGGAAGGTGCGGTCGATGATAGGCCGCAGCGCTCCCGCCGCCACGCCGCGATAGATCTCTGCCAGCGCCGGCCGGAGGATCTCCTCACGCTCCCCGAGGTGGAGCAGGTGCACTCCGAACACACCGAGGTTGGGCTCGATCAGTGACCGCGGGTGGAGCCACGGCGTGCGGAAGAAGGCGGCCACCGCGCGCGGCCAGCTGCGGCGGTCGCCGGGAATCGCCTCGCTGAGGCCGAAGAAGACGAGCCGGCCCAGCGGCGCCAGCAGCCGGCGGCACGAGCGGGTGGCGCGGCCCCCGACGCTGTCCAGCGCCACGTCGATCTCCCGCGGGCCGACGAGGCGCCGCACTTCGCTCTCCCAGTCGCCCAGCGAATCGAAACACGCTTCGGCCCTCAGTTCCGCGATCACGAACTCCCTCTTTCGCGGGCTGCCGGCCGTCCCGATGGCCTTGAGCCCGCGCTGCACCGCGAGTTGGACGGCCGCCGTGCCGACGCCACCCCCCGCGCCCAGGATCAGCACCGTCTCGCCGGTGCGCGCGCGCGCCGCCTCGAACAGGCAGATCCACGCCGTGAGGAACGCCACCGGCACCGCGGCCGCCTGCACCGGCGTCAGCGCGTCGGGGTAACGGAACGTCTGCCGTGCCGTGACCACGACGTCGCGCGCGTAGCCACCGTGGCGGAGCAGCGCGACGGCCCGATCGCCGACCTGCCAGTCCTTCACGGCCGAGCCGACGCGCACCACCTCTCCGGCGACTTCGAACCCGGGGCTGTACGGCCGAGGCGGCACCGTGCCGTAGAGCCCGGCCCGTTGCAGCAGGTCGGCGAAGTTGACGCCCGCGGCGTGCACCTCGAGCTGCAGACGCTCGGGGCCGAGCGGCTCGAGCGCCACCTCACGCTCGACGAGCACCTCCGGCGGTCCAAGCCGCTCGATGAGCACGGCGCGCGTGGTCGGTTCGCTCATCCTGGGCTCCCGGTTCGTGCCTGGGCCGTCATGCTGTCACCCCGGGGGTGGGATGACGAGCGCGGCTGGTGTACAATTGTCCAACCCGACAAAACGGAGAGTCAAGAGATGACACGCCGCTCGCGCATTCTGGCGGCACCGGCCGTGTGGCTGGCGTTGCTCGGCACGCTCGCGCTCACCGCACCGTCCGCCGCCGCGCCACCGCCGCGCCATCCGGCGCCCGCGGCCGGGCAGATCACCATCACCTGGCTCGGCCACGCCTCGTTCCTCGTGGTCTCACCGGGCGGCACGCAGCTGCTGCTGGACCCGTTCCTCCGCCAGAACCCGTCCACGCCCGATTCGTTCAAGGACCTGAGCCGCTATCACCCGGCGGCGGTCCTCGTCACCCACTCGCATTTCGATCACTCGGCTGACGCCAAGGCGATCGCGACGGCGAGCGGCGCGCCGGTCGTGGGCGCGTTCGACTGGGTGGCAACCCTCGGCTTGCCGGACGCGCAGGCCATCGGCGTCAACGTGGGCGGCACGGTGAAGATCGGCGACGTGACGATCCACGCGGTGCCGGCGATGCACGGCAGCACGCCCGATGGGCGGCCGATCGGCTTCGTGCTCGAGTTCGCCGACGGTCGGCGGCTGTACGACACGGGCGACACCTGGATCTTCGGCGACATGTCGCTGATCCAGGAGATCTACCATCCGGATATCATCCTGCTGTGCGTGGGCGGGGGCCCCTACACCGAGAACCCGTCGGTCGCGGCGCTGGCAGTGCGGAAGTACTTCCACCCCACCGTGATCATCCCGATGCACTATGGAACCTTCCCGGCGCTGGCGACCGTGGCGGACGTGCGCGCGGCGTTCCGCGGCGACCCGCGGCTCAAGGTCATGACCCCGGGCGAGACGAGGGCGTTCTAGATCGCTTAGTGAATCGCTCGGATTAGCCCCGTGGCGCGGGACCGAGCGGCGGCACACATTCTGCGCCGTCGTCATCGGTCCCAACCACGAGGTCGCCCATGCTCCGCCGGTTCACCGTCGTTCTGGCCGCCGCGGCCCTGGCCGCTGGCGCGGCCGCCTGCAGCCGCCGCGGGGGCAACGAGTTCCCCCAGCTCGCCAACGATTACGTCTACACCACCCTTAGCTTCTCGCCCTCGGGCGCCACGCAGGTGGGGCTCCACCTCTTCGTGGACCCGAAGACGAAAGACACGCTGCACCTCGATGCGATGCTGGACGATTACTCGCCGGCCTCGCTCGACAACCAGCGGGCGTTCTACCGCGACGTCGCCACCCGGCTCGGCGCGATCCGGCGCGACCGGCTCGACCTCGAGACGCAGGCGGACTACGACCTGCTGTACAATGCGATGAAGTTCGCGAGCTACAGCCTGGACAGCGAGCGCTTCCATCAGCGCCGGCCTCAGCTGTACCCCGAGATCCTGGGCAGCGCGCTGTTCGCCAACCTCAGCCTCGAGTACGCCGACACCGCGACGCGGGCGCGGGACCTGACGGTGCGCGTGGAGAAGATCCCGACGTTCATCAACGTCGCGGTCGCGAATCTCAATGCGTCGAACGACGTGTACCGCAAAGTGGCGCTCGAGGAGATGGCGGGCGTCGTGGACCTGATCAAGGGGATGGGCGCGGCCTTCGTGAAGGGCACGCCCTCCGAGGCACGCTACAAGACGGCGCAGGCGCCGGCGCTGGCGGCCATCGCGCACTACACGGCGTTCGTGCGCGACACGCTGCCCAAGCGGGCGACGTTCGACTGGCGGATGGGCCGCTCGATGTTCGACCAGAAGTGGCGCTACTACCTCCAGGCGTCGGTCACGCCCGAGGAAATGCTGAAGTCGGCGGAAGACAGCATGCGGACCATCCGGCACGAGATGCTGCAGCTCGCCGACCCGCTGTACCCCAACTGGTTCCCGGGCAAGCGGCCCACCGGCGACAGCGCCGCGGTGTTGAACACGATCGTGGGCCGGGTGCTCGCCAAGATCGGCGAGGAGCACACCAACCGCGACTCGCTGGTCGAGGTGGGTCAGCGGACCGTGGCGGACCTCGAGAAGTTCGTCGTGGACCACCACATCCTGTCGCAGACTGACTTCACCAACCTCAAGGTGATCCCGACGCCGGTCTTCGAGCGGGGCTCGTACGGCGTGGGCGGCGCGGTCTTCGCGCCGGCGCTGCAGCCCAACCTCAGCGCCTTTTACTGGGTGACGCCGGTGCCGAAGGAGTGGCCGGCGGCGAAGGCCGAGGCCAAGCTGCGGGAGTACAACCGCTACAAGATGCTGTCGTTGACGATCCACGAGGCGATGCCGGGGCACATCGTGCAGGGCGACTACGCCAACCGGGTGACGCCCGAGTGGCGGCGGCTGCTGCGCGTCGTGTACGGGCCCAACAGCTACATCGAAGGGTGGGCGGTCTACACGGAGCAGATGATGGAGGCGATGGGGGCGAACGGGGGCGACGCGGTGAAGGCGCACCTCGTGGCGCTGAAGGCCGACCTCAGGATGTACGCCAACGTCATCATCGACATCCGGCTCCACACGATGAACATGAATGGCGACAGCGCGGTGGCGCTGATGGTGCGCGACGCCTTCCAGGAGCGGCCGGAGGCCGAAGCCAAGCTGCAGCGGGCGCAGCTCGACTACGTGCAGCTCAACACCTATCCGGTGGGCGTGCGGGAATGGTGGGACTTCCGGCGCGCGGCGGAGCAGCAGGAGGGGGCGGCGTTCAACCTGTGCCGCTTCCACGACCGGGCGCTCTCCTACGGTCCGATCCCGGTGCCGGCGGTGCGCAAGCTCTACTTCGCCAAGGTCGTGCCGACGGCGACGGCGCTGCCCTCGCGCTGCGAGGCGGCGGGCAGCTGATTCCAGGCAGGTCCTGAGGTGCGACGGCCGCCCGAACTGGGCGGCCGTCGTGCCGTCAGCCGCGCTGCTCTACCGAACAAGCCCCGGCCTCGCCAGCCCGCGGCGCCGCGGGCCGGCGGCGTCAGGCGCTTGCTAGGCGGCTGCCGTCTTACCAACCGGCCAGAGGATCAAGACACCGGCGATGATGGCAAGGAGAGCCATGATCGTGCTCAATCCCGAAAAGAAGAGATGTAGCAGGGGGATCAGTCCGCTAAGGATGAGCCAGATGCCCAACAACAGCATTCCCCAGTCCTTGGTCATTTTCACTGAGAGACTCCTGTGAAGGACGGACTCGTCTGAGGTGACCAACCGTCTAACGCATCCCGCCTCGGCGGCGGGCGACGCCCCCGCCAGCCACACCTACGATGCACACCGAAACCCGAACGCGTTAGGGCCCATTCTCACGTCGGCGGTGAAGCGGTGGATGTTGCCGATACGCTTCGCCTGGCGCTCGCGGACCGCTAGAGAGCGCCGCGGCGCGGCTTGCGGCTCCAGTCGGCGGACGCCTGGCCCCTTACGGTCCCGTGCGACGGTGACGGCGGATTGGGCATCCATAATTGGGAAGTCCCTCATGGAAGGTTGCAGTAGGCAGTAGGGTGAATCGCCGTCTAGCAGTCCTCGTGATCGTGGGCGTGACCGCCGGCGTGGTGGCCGCTCTGACGCCGCGCGGCCGCGGCGCGCCCGCCGTGTCGTACCGCACTGTCACGGTGGACCGGGGCGACATCGAGTCCACCGTGAGCTCCACCGGGACGTTGAGCGCGGTGACGACGGTGCAGGTGGGCGCACAGGTCTCGGGTCTGATCACCGAGCTGCACGCGGACTTCAACAGCCGCGTGAAGAAGGGCCAGCTGATTGCGCGGCTCGATCCGGCCCCCCCGCTGCTCGAGGTGCGGACGGCGCAGGCCAGCGTGCGGCAGGGCGTGGCCGACTCGAGCCTGAAGGCGTTCACGTTCACCCAGGCGACGCCGCTCCACGAAGCCGGAATGATGACCGACAACGACTACGTGGCGGCGCAGGTCGCCTTCGAGCAGTCGAAGGCCAACCTGCTCTCCGCGCGCGTCGGCCTGGCGCGGGCGCAGCAGGACCTGGCCTACACCTACATCTACGCGCCGATCGACGGGGTGGTGCAGGAGCGCGACGTGCAGGTGGGCCAGACGGTGGCCTCGAGCTTTACGGCGCCGCAGCTCTTCGTGATCGCGGCCGACCTCCGGAAGATGCAGATCCTCGTGCAGGTTGACGAGGCGGACATCGGCCAGATCCGGGATGGGCAGGACGTGCGGTTCACGGTGCAGGCGTATCCCGAGCGCACGTTCCTCGGGAAAGTGGCGCAGAAGCGCTTGCAGTCGGCGATCGCGCAGAACGTGGTGGACTACACCGTGGTCGTCGCGGTGGACAATCTCGACAGCAAACTGCTGCCGGGGATGACGGCGACGGTGACCTTCGTGGTTGCCAGGGCGGCGGACGTGCTGAGGGTGGCGAACGCGGCGCTACAGTTCCAGGCGCCCAAGGCGCTCCTGGCCCAGTACCGTGCGGCGCACCCGGGCCAGCCCGTGCCCTCGGCTGCCGACCGTGTCGACACTGCGGCGCAGCTGTGGTACCTCGACGCCACCGGCCAGCCCGCCGTGCTGGCGGTGCGCACCGGCCTCACCGACGGTCAGATCACCGCGATCGATGGCGCCGGGATCAGCACCGGCGTGCGCGCCATCGCCGGGGTCGAGGCGAGCGGCGCGACGCCGACCGGCGCCGCGAGCCCGTTCCAGACCTCGCAGCCGCAGATGGGGCCGCCTCCGGGACCGCCGCCTCCGGGGCCGCCTCCCGGGGGAGGACCGGGAGGCCCGGGAGGAAGGTGAGGGGACGGGAGCGTCCGCCATTCTCGCGAGGCCTGGAGGTCCTCCTTTGCCGAATCACGCCCGGTACGCCCGGGCGATCAGCACCAGCGCCAGCAGGTAGGCCACGAACATGCCTGCGAGATAGCCCTTCGCCCGGCTGTTCGAGCCACTGAACTCACGCCACGCGAACACCCCCCACAGCGCCGCCACCATCGGCGACGCCTGTCCGATGGCGTACGAGATGGCGACTCCGGTCAGGCTGGCCGCCACGAAGTTGAAGACGGTACCCAGGCCCCACACCATGCCGCCGACGAGGCCGAGCGCGTGGTATGAGGCGGGTGCCCGCGCGTAGCCGGAGAACCCGACGGGCTCACCCACCAGCGGCTTTCTCATCAGGTACGTGTTGAAGACGAAGCAGCAGATCAGCGCTCCGAGCGTGAAGCAGACCGCCACGGTGTACGGCGTCAGCGGGCGGGCGGAGGTCATCGCGTGCGTGACGAACGGAGCGAACGTGCCCATCAGCAGCCCCGACACGAGGCACGTAACGATGCCTTTGCGCGATGGCGCCCGGCCCGGTCCCTGAAGTGCTCCGTAGGCCTTTCCGATGAGGACGACCGCCAGCACGGCCATCGCGACGCCGGCGGCCAAGAGGCCCGCGCTGCCCTTGGGCTGGATGGCGTAGCTCAGGATCACGCCTTCGACCAGGGCGATGCCGATGGAGATCGGGAAGGCGACAGCGAGGCCCACCATCTCGATGCCCGCGATCAGCAGCACGTTGGCGATGTTGAAGATGAAGCCGCCGAGCGCCGCATAGGCGAGGTTGGCCGGCGCTGCGGAGCGCAGGTTCGCGGAGAAGCTCTGGTCGCTTCCCGGGATCGTCCCCATCGTCAAGGCGAGCACCAGCGAGATCACCACGATGCCCACCGCGTAGTCCCAGTAGTACAGCTCGAACCGGTAGTTCTTCGTGAGCTTCATCGTGTTGGCGAACGAGCCCCAGCAGATGGTGCTGAGGACGGTCATGACCAGGGCCGTGGCGAACGTCGTTGGGTGGAACATCCCGTCACCTCACTTCCGCAGCAGGACATCAACCTCGGCACGGGTCGGCATCGCCGGTGCCGTGCCGAATCGGGTCACCGAGATGGCCGCCGTCGCGCATCCCAGGCGCGTGGCCGCGACCACGTCGAGGCCTTCCGCGACCCCGATGGCGAGGCCTCCGTTGAAGGCATCTCCGGCGCCCGTCGTGTCGACCACCGGGCCCGCATTGAGCGCGGGGACGTGCTTCGCGACGCGGGCGTTCTTCACGAAGGCGCCTTTTTCTCCCAGGGTGATCACGACGTTGCGAACGCCGCGCGCCAGCAGGACGTCCGCTGCGCGCTCCGCATCGGCGATCCCCGACACGGGGCGCCCGATCAGCGCGGCCGCTTCGGTCTCGTTCGGCGTCAGGTAGTCGCAGAAGGCGTAGACCCGGTCAGGCAGCTCGTGGGCCGGCGCGGGGTTGAGGATGGCCGGCACGCCGAAGCGGCGGGCCAATTCCAGGCCGCGCTCGACCGTCCGAAGCGGCACTTCGAGCTGCGTGACGAAGATCGAGGATCGCTGGATCAACGGGGCGGCGCGATCGACTTCCTCGACCGTCAACTGGAACCCGGAGCCGGGAACCACGACGATCGCGTTCTCACCCTTGTCCTCGTGAACGACGATCGACGCGGCACCGGTGCCGTGGTCGGGCGTCTCGAAGCAGAACTGTGTGTCGATTCCCTCTTCCTTGTAGGTGCGCCGCGCCAGATCGCCGAACGCATCGCGGCCGAGCTTGCAGATGAAGGCGACCTTGGCGCCGAGCCGGGCAGCGGCCACGGCCTGGTTCGAGCCCTTTCCTCCCGGTCCGAGTTGGAACCCGGAGCCCATGATCGTCTGCCCCCACACCGGCAGCTGCGGCGTGCGGAACGCCAGGTCCGCGATGAAGCTCCCCATGACCGTCACCCGCGTCTCCGCCATGCGCCGCCCTCCGCTGAAACTCCGGCAAGTCATTCGTCGTTGGCACGCATATACGCGGGCGCGCAGATCACCGCAAGGATGGCGACGCTGGAGCGAGTGGCGCCGTCTGGCGCCGCTCTGCCCGTTTCCGACGCGTTCGCTCTTCTATCCATCAACGCGAGAATGGCGTGCGGCGGCGGTGGCGCTGGCGAGGTAGAAGGGCGCGCGATACGTTGGCGCATCCTCACTCGGCGGTGAAGCTGTGGACGTTCCCGACTCGCTTTGCCTGGTGCTCGCGGACCGCTACACGATCGAGCGCGAACTCGGGCAGGGCGGGATGGCCACCGTCTACCTCGCCGAGGACCTGCGCCACCACCGCAAGGTCGCCCTCAAGGTCCTGCGCCCGGAGATCGCCGCCACGCTGGGCGCTGGTCGCTTCGCCCGCGAGATCGAAGTCGCCGCCCGGCTCCAGCATCCCAACATCCTGCCGCTGCTCGATTCGGGCGAAGCCGAGGGCTTCTTCTTCTACGTGATGCCGTACGTGGAGGGCGAGTCGCTGCGGGACCGCCTGGCACGCGGGGGCGAACTGCCCATCCATGATGCGGTGCGGATCCTGATGGAAGTGGCGGATGCGCTGAGCCATGCGCATGCCCATGGCGTCGTCCACCGCGACATCAAACCCGACAATGTGATGCTGTCGGGCCGGCACGCGCTGGTGGCGGATTTTGGGGTGGCCAAGGCGGTGACCGAGGCGACGGGCCGGCAGGTACTGACCTCGGCGGGCGTGGCGCTGGGCACGCCCGCGTACATGGCCCCTGAGCAAGCGGTGGCCGATCCGCACCAGGACCACCGGGTGGACATCTATGCGCTGGGGGTGTTGGGCTACGAACTCCTCACCGGACGGGCGCCCTTCTCGGCTACGACGGCGCAGGAGATGCTCGCGGCGCACGTCACGGCGAACCCGGAGCCGCTGGAGCAGCACCGGCCCACGGTATCGCCGGCGCTGGCCGCGGTGGTGATGAAGTGCTTGGCGAAGAAGCCAGCGGATCGCTGGCAGACGGCGGACGAGCTGCTGACGGCCTTGGAACCACTGGCCACGCCGAGCGGCGGCACCACCCCGACCCAGACCCGGCCGGCGGTCAAGCCGTTGTCGGTGCCGGCGCGCCGGATCCTCCTCGGCGCGGGAGGCGTCGCGGTCCTCGTGGTGGCGTTGGTGGTGTGGCGCACGCTGCCCTCGAGGGGACCCGGGTGGGTGCTCTCGAACATCCGTCAGGTGACGAGGGAGCCGGAGATCGAATACATGCCGGCCATCTCGCCCGACGGTCGCGAAGTCGCCTACGCGGCCGGCTACCCTGGTGCCATGCACATCTACGTCCGGGACGCCGCGGGAGGGCGCGCGTTGCCCCTGACCGAGGACCTGGGCGGATGGCAGAACTTTCCCGTCTGGACGCCGGACGGGAGCGGCATCGTGTTCACGCGGTACCGGGCCGGCGAGGAGCCACGCGCCTTCGCTGTCCCGCGGATGGGCGGGGCAGCAGTACCAGTCGCCCGCGGCGGGGTGGACTGTGTGTGGGCCGTGCGCGGCGACACGGTGCTCTACCAGCGCGCCGATAGCCTGTTCATCGGAGGCATGGACGGTGCGTGGGAGTCCTTCGTGACGGCGGCGGCTGGCCTTCACTCGGCCGCCTGGTCGCCGGACGGATCCCGCGTGGCATTCGTGCGAGGTAACGCGAACTACATCGACGCCGGCACCATCGGCAATTGGGCGCCGAGTTCGATCTGGACCGTCGGTGTCCGCGGAGGAGAGGCCGTTCGTGTGACGGCGGACAGCGGTGGTGCCTTCCACGAGAGCCCGGCCTGGCTCCCCGACGGACGGCATCTGCTGCTGGTCTCCAACGTCGGCGGCCCCCGCGACGTCTACGTCGGGTCCGTGGGAGCGGGCGGGCGACCACGAGGCGGATTGTCGCGCCTGACCACGGGATTGGAGCCCCACACCGTCTCGATTGCCCGCGACGGGAGCTTCGTCGCCTATTCGCGCGCGAGTGTCCGCACCAACCTGTATTGGCTGCCCGTGCCGGCGACCGGGAGCGTCTCGATCCGTTCGGCCATTCCGGTGACCACCGGGAACCAGCTCGTCGTGAGTGGCGATCTGTCGCCGGATGGTCGCTGGCTGACGTTCGATACCAACGTCGAGGGCACGAGCAACATCTACGTGATGCCGGCGGGCGGCGGCGAGGCGCGGCGGCTGACGCACAGCCCGGGCGAGCACTGGTCACCCAACTTCTCTCCGGACGGGCGCGAGATCGTGTTCTACTCGACCCGTTTCGGCACGCGGGACGTGTTTCTCATCAATACCGATGGAACGGGCGAGACGAGGCTCACCAGCGATCCGGGCGAGGAGTATCACCCCAAGTTCTCTCCCGACGGGCTGCAGGTCGTGTTCGCCATGGATCGGGGAGGGCGCTCGGACCTGTTCGTCGTTCGCCGGGATTCTCTGGGCGGGGCCTGGAGCGCGCCGATCCAGATGACGCACGGCGCGAATGACTTTCTCGGCTGGTGGTCGCCCGACGGGCGGCAACTCGTCTACTCGTCAGCCAGCGGGGTCAGTGTGCGCTCGCCGGACGGTGTGGAGCGCCTGGTCGTGGACCTCGAGCGACAGGGGCGGAGCATGCTGGCCGACCCGAGCTGGTCGCCCGACGGACGCAGCATCTGGTTCGGAGCAAGGTCTCCCGGCGGTGAGGGCGGGATCTACGAGGTCGCGGCGACGGGCGGGAAGGAGCGGATGATCGTGCGCGCTGACGATCCGTCGCGTCAGATCGCCTCGTACAGCTTCACCGTGCGCCGCGGCCGGATCTTCCTGTGCATGACCGAGACCGAGAGCGACGTGTACGTCGCGGACCTGGGACGGCGTTGAGCGACGTGATCGCGAGGCTCGGGGTCGCCCAACACCAGCTCGCCTTTCGTCGGTCGTCTGTCTGAGAGGTCACGATGTTCATCAAGGAGCAGATGGAGAAGATCTATAGGGACATTGGATTGGATGAGATCCCGTGGAACGTCGAAGCTGCACCGGAGATCCTGAAGAGGGCAGTGGCAAGTCGCACCACGAAATCAAGCAAGGTGATCGAATTCGGCTGCGGCGCCGGCAACTATGTCATAGCTCTTTCGAGCATGGGTTTTGACGTTACGGGCGTGGACATAGCGGAGACAGCGATCGAGATCGCCGGAAGATCGGCTCTGAGGGCTGGGGTCACCTGTCGATTCGTCGCAGCGGATGTGGTCGGTGCGCTCCCCACCATCACTGACAGATACGACTTTGGTTACGACTGGGAGCTGCTGCACCACATCTTCCCCGAGGATCGAGAAAGGTATGTCCGCAACGTCTGCAGGCTCTTGAATCCCGGTGCCACACATCTGTCCGTCTGTTTCAGCGAGGACGATCCCCAGTTTGGTGGGTCGGGCAAGTACAGGGAGACGCCGCTCGGTACGGTTCTCTACTTCTCCAGCGAAGAAGAAGTTGAGTTGCTGTTCGCAACGTGCTTCGCAGTCGAGGAGCTAAAGACGATAGAGCTTGCGGGAAGACACGGGGCTCATAGGGCCGTTTACGCACTGCTGAGGAAGAAGAGCAGCTGACCGATGATTCGACGGCGTGTCCGCGATCAATCGCTGGCGCGCTGCGAGGGAGAGGTAGGCCGATGAATACCCAATTCCAGCGAGAGTTCCAGCAGAAGTGGGACAAGTACTTCCCCGGCGCCGAGCTGCCGGTAGCCTACTACTACACGGACGAGGTCACCGCGCAGGAGCGCGCCGACAGCCGCGACGAGGAGCACTGCGTCATCGCCTGCTTCCAGCGCGTCCGCCAGGGTCACACCTTCGTCTACGCCGCGGACAGCCCGGGATGCATGGGCTGGAAGCGCTATACCGGCTTCTCCAAGGGGTTGCGGCCAAACTTCGAGTACTTCCTTTCCTGTGGCATTCCTGGGGAAATGGAAGGCGAACGCTACAAGCAGTCGCCGGAGCTGGTGAAGCGCTACCTGGACAGCCATCGCGTGTTGCAGGCGCCGGGGCGCTTCCTGGTGTTGAAGCGGTGGGACAAGCTCGCCGAAAGCGACCAGCCGCTCGCGGTCATCTTCTTTGCCTCGGCGGATGTGCTTTCCGGCCTCTTCACCCTGGCCAACTACGACCGATCCGACCCGCATGGAGTGATTGCCCCGATGGGGGCGGGCTGCTCGACGATCGTGAACTACCCGTACTGGGAGGCACAGTCCGACCAGCCGCGGTGCGTGCTGGGGATGTTCGACGTCTCGGCGCGGCCTCAGGTGTCGGAGAACTTGATGACCTTCACGATCCCGATGGCGCGCTTCGAGCAATTGGTGGGCTACATGGACGAGAGCTTCCTGATCACGGCATCCTGGGGAAAGGTGCGGGCGAGGATCCAGCACGCTGGCCACGTGTGACGTGATCACGTCCGTCGTGCAGTCCCCGCCTGATTCCTGAGCCGCCGGACGCGAGGGACAGGATGGACGTTGGGTAAGTCCTGCCGCTCTCTCCGCAGAATACGGCGGTGACCCCCTGAGTCCTGTTCAGGTACCTGCCACGGGACTGTTGCCACGCCAGACGAGCCAAGACACCGTCTATGACGAAGACCAGGTGTACGGCCTGTACGGCCGCACGTTCGCATTAGCGCAGGCTCGCCTCATGTCCTTACGCCTGAGGGATCAGAGGGCGGCGATGGTCAGCGGCGGATGCCGGCCACGAGCGCATCCCAGTTGCCGGCGGCGATCCGTTCCTGGTCGGCGTGATTGAGTCCCGAGGTCGCAAGAAAGTGCTCGACGCCGCCGTCAGGGCCGGGCCGGTACGGATAGTCGGTCGCGAACAGGACGCGCTCCACGCCGACCAGCTCTACCGCCCACCGCAGGTAGCGCTGGCTGTAGACGCCGCCCGCCGTGATGTAGGCGTTCCGGCGAACGTACTCGGAGAACGGCTGCGGGAGCTTGGCCTGCATGGCCAGCCCGTCGGCGCGGTCGAGATAGAACAGGATGACCTCGCCCCAGTGGCCGAGGAGCACTTGGAGGTCAGGGAAGCGGTCGAACACGCCCGCGAGCGCGAGCCGGAGGAACTGCACGCCGGACTCGTAATGCCAGCCGATGCCGAATGTCGCGAACGCGCGGCTAATGGCGTCGTCGAAGCCCGCGTACAGGGCATCGCGCACCCGCTGCTGCGGCACCTGCGGGTGGATGTACAGCGGGGCGCGCAGCGACGCGGCGGCCTCGAAGATCGGCCAGTTGTCGGGGTGGTCGAGGTTGCGCTCACCGGTGCGGCCGAAGATGAGCGCACCGTTGAGGCCGAGCTCGGTGACAGCGCGCACAAGCTCTTGCGCGGCCGCGGCGGGCGCGGGGATGGCGAGAGTGGCGAAACCCTGGAACCGGTCCCGGTGGGCATTCACGAGCTCGGCAATGCGGTCGTTCGTCTCGACCTGCAGGCGGGTCGCCTCGTCGGCCGGAAGGTTGTGGAGGCCGGGCGAGGTCAGGGAGATGACCTGGACATCCAGCCCCGCTTCGTCCATCGCTGCGATCCGGCGCTCGCCCACCTCGCGGAGCCGCTCCTCCAGCTCCCCCGGAGGGGCGCTGGCCCGCGAGTCATCTCGCGCCCGGGAGTCGAGCCGACTCCACGCCTTGGCGACCTCGTCAGTGACGAAGTGCTCCTCGGTGCCGATCGTCCTCATTTCGGTACCTGCATCCTGTAATTGGAGTTCAAAGCGCCTCTATGTCTGCCGCGCCCCCCGCGCGCCCCGTCAACCCATCGTGCGCGTCGCGGCGAGCAGCGTCACGTCGTCGTGTGGTTCGGCCTGTCCTGTGAACGCATCGAGCGCTCCCATCACGCCCCGGACGAGATTGGAGGCGGAGGTGTTGTTCGCCCGAAGTGCATCCAGGAGACGCTCGGTGCCGAAGGTCTCACCCGCCGGGCCGCGCGCCTCCACCAGCCCGTCGGTGAACGCGAACAGGCTGTGACCACGCTCGAGTCTCGCCTGGCCCGCGCTGAACGCCACCTCCGGCAGGAGTCCGAGCGCAGGGCCCGTCGGTCGCAACTCCCGGGTGGTGCCGTCCGAAGCAACGACGAGGGCCGGCTCGTGACCGGCGTTGACGTAGTCGAGCTGTCCGTCCCGGGGATCGAGCGCTCCCAGGAAGACCGTGGCGAACATGTTGGTGCGTCCGTGCAGCCGGGCGATGTAGTCGTTGGTGAAGCCCGCGACCCGGACCAGCAGGTCGGCCGCCGTGGCGGACTCCAGCGCCTGCCGGACCAGGGTGCGACGTCCGCCGATCATCTGGATCGCGCCGCCCCCGACCGGATCGGCGGAGGCGCGGATGAGGCTGCGGAACAGGGCCATGAACAGCGCCGCGCCGACGCCCTTGTCGCACACGTCGCCGACGACCAGGACGATCGTGCCGGACGGCGGCAGCACGAAGGCGTCGTAGAAGTCGCCGGAAACTTCGCGGGCGGGACGCAGCTCGGCCTCGAGTTGCACACCCATCGCGACCGGAAGCGATTCGGGCAGAAAGTCGCGCTGAATGTTCCGCGCGACCTCCATCTCGCGCGCGAGTCTCTCGGCGTCAGGCGCGTTATGCGGGTTGGTCATCCGTCAATCACCGTCAGTTGCCAGAGGTCCCGGGTGCTGGCGTGGAGAAACGGGTGCAACGCCAGGAGCCCCGTCTTCCCGATGCTCTTCTCGAGGTAGCGCAACTCCTCGAGCTTGTCCCTCACGGTCGGATCCGGTGACGGCTCGAACCCGGCCTCGCGCATCATCAGGACACCCTTGGCGCGAATGGCGAGCTCGGCACGCAACCTGACGAGGCACATCATGTCCACGATCGCTTCGGCCGAGAAGCGGCCGCGCAGAGTCGTGAGGTACTTCCCGACGGGGGTCCCCGCCACCTGCCCCGCGTGCACGGCCCGCAGCACCTCCTGGTCCGTGTCGAACCCCACTCCTAGCCAGGCCTGCGTCTCACGCTCGCTCTGCTGGAACACCGCGACGCTGAGCCACGGGAAGACCAGGACGATCAGCGCCGTGGCCAGGATCGGGTTCAGCAGAAAGTGGTTGTACAGCGAGTGCAGGACCACGGCCACGCCGAGTCCGGGCAGGACGAGGTAGAGCCGGAAGGCATCGAGTCGGTTGTGGAGTGTCTTGGAGACCATCGCCACGATGGCCGTGGCGCCACCGTGCATGATAGCCGTGCCAAACCCCCGCACGATCCAGGTCCAGAGCGTCGCGTCGGGGTTCACCTGCAGGTAGTAGAGGTTCTCGAGGAACGCGAAACCGGTTCCGATGCCGAATCCGTGGATGGCGGCGTCCACGACGAACCCCACCTTGCTCCTCTGCAGAAGGTAGATGACGAAGATGGCCTTGAGGGACTCCTCCACGACGGGTGCGACGTACCTGGAGTACTGGTCCAAGTCCATGTCGAGGGCGGGCCGCAGCCAGACGTTCGCCCCGTAGCTTACGAGGCCGGCGACCATGCCGGCGGCAACCGACAGCAGGATCGCCCGCAGCGAGACGAGCTTGTAGCTGTCGATGAGGACGAGCGCTCCCAGAAACAGGAAGACCGGGAGGATACTGACGGCAACCGCGAGGACGGTCGTCACATGATCTTGAGCGAGAACATGAACGCGGAGTTGGTCGGGCCGTCCCGCTCCCGGGCCACGGCGAACCCCACGGAGAGCGTAGACTCGAGATGGGAGAGCGTGACCAGTCGAAAGTCGAGCTGCGCGCCCGCGCTCGCCAGGGTGCGCCGGGCGGCCGCGTCATCGACATTGGTCTCAAGCCCGGTCGAGAAGAGCGACAGATCGGCCCACTGGAGGTAGAAGCTCGGGGTGCCGACGCGGCGGAACCGGAGGGGCGGGAGCACCCACTCCACCTGGACCTTGCCGTAGCTGGCGCCGCCGATGTCGTCGATCCCGATGCCCGGGAAGCTCTCGGTCTCCCGGAACTGCTGGCTGGCCCGGTAGTCCACCCAGTTGTTGCCGAAGCCTCCGAAGAAGAACTGGGCGAAGGGATCGCTGCGGTTGCCGGCCAGCGCCGACCCCGCCGAGGCCCTGAACCACAGCGACGAGTGGTCTAGCGGCAGGAGGAACCCGCGGGACGCATCCAGGTTCAGGCGGGGAAAGAGGTTCCCGTTGGCGTAGTTGCCCCAAACGGTCGCAGCGGCGGTCGTCCCCAGCTCGTCCTCGACGGCCCCGAGGGAGCGCCGGAGGGACCCGTACGCGAGGTCGGCGGAGAACGACAGGAGTTTGTCGAACGGCGCGGTCACACCCTGGTACTCCGGCAGGGTCGACAGGCCGCCATACCCGGCAAGCCGCAGCGTGTACGTCAGGCTCCTGGGGTCGTCGATGAAGAGATTGCCCTTGTACTTCACCGCCAGCGAATAGCCTCGGCGGCTCACCTTCGTGGGCCCGAAGAGGTCGTAGAAGTCCGCGCGATTCAGGGCCGCGGAAACGCTCCAGTTCCAGGACTGGAAGTCCGCGCGCAAGTGGAGGCGCTCGTAGGACGACAGCGCCCGGTCGGGAGAGTAGGAGGCGGTCAGGTCGAGCGCGGTCGCGCCGACCTGATCGGAGACGTTCAGGCGCTCGCCGACGGCCACGGCGTTGGCGCCGGCCGCATTCTGATATCCTTCCACGACGGGATACGCACTGTTCAGCTTGAGGTGGCTCAGCGAGTGGTAGGTCCGCGCGGTGGCGGTGAGCGAGTCCAGGTTGAGGCTCGAATCCTGTGGCGGTATCCACGATTGCACGTCGGTCCGTGTCGCGGCGATCTCGTTCCCCAGGAAGCGGATCGCGCTCACGCTGTCCACCGCCGTGTCGGCGATGAGCGAAGGGGAGAATCCCCGGGCGGTGTACCGGAAGACCAGGACGGAGTCGTCGGGCAGGGGGACCGGCTTGAAGAAGCCCGTCTCCGTGTTGCTCAGCGCATCCATGTCCTGCCGGGCGAGGTCATAGCGGTAGATGTTGGAGACCCCGGAGTAGTACGAGGAGCCGTAGACGTACTTCCCGTCCGGCGAGAACACGAAGTTCATCGGCGGTGACTCGCCGAAATCGTACAGGAGCGACGGCTCGAAGCGGCCAGCCCGCAGCGCCGCGGCGTCCATCCGCACCAGCTTCTCGCTGCCGCTGATCTCCGACATGGACCCGGCGAGGGTCGAGCCGTCCGGCGAGACGTCCAGGTCGAACAGGTCCGTCCCGTACGGGAGCGTGTGGACCTGGTGCCACTCGCGATAGGGAGGGGGCAGGCGGACCAGAGTCGAGAACCCGTTGTCGTGCCGGACGCCCCACAGCGACCGGTCCGCGGGATCGAAGGCGAGGTCGCCGATCCGCGCGTTCCTGAGCAGGACCCTGGACCGGCCGGAGGCCAGGTCCAGGGCGCAGAGATTCCGCCAGTCGGCGTTGTCGGTGGTGTAGAACAGGGTCCGTGACGCCGGATCGTACGCCAGCGCGGTCACGGCAAATCCCGCGGCGCCCAGGATCTCCGTGAGGTTCGTGATCTTCCCGGAGGCGACATCGATCGCGGCGACGTGGGCGACCTGGCCCGGATAGCGGATCCCCACGTAGACGACCCGCCGCGCCGAGTCGTAGTACGCGCGGGACACCGAGCCGAGCGTGCGATCGGTCAGCGGGCGGAAGGCCGTGACCGGGTGCCGGCGGATGGCCGCGAGGTTGGAATCCTGCCACGCATGCTCCCACGCGATCCAGCGCGACCACTCGTCCTCGAGCGAGCGGCCATAGACCTGCCGGAACTGCGACGAGAAGTACCGCCGGCTGCCCTCGCTCCGGTTGAACCACGCGATCAGGCTGTCGTTCCCGTGCACGAGCCCGAGGTAGCTGATGAAACGCGTTCCGTAGAGATAGGAGTTCACGCCCACCTGGAAGTCGATCGTCGTCCCTTCCGATTCGAGCCCGACGACGTCGAAGATGGTGCCGCTGTCGCGGACGAGGGTGCGGAACACCATCTCGTCGTAGGGGCCGATCGCGCGCCCGATCCCCCCGTTCATCCACGTCTCGAGATAGACGGCGATCCCTTCCAGGTACCACCGCGGCGAATACCACCGCGGCGTGGTCAGGTAGCCGTAGAGCATGGACAGGGGCACTTCGGGGTTGGGCGTGACCTTGCCGAAGAAGAGCGACCTGTAGAACCGGTCGGACGCGGTGGCCTTGTCGACCGTGACGATGTGGGCCATCTCGTGGTTGAGGGAGGAGGCCATCCGTTCGGGAGCGGGCGCGGACTCGTAGTCGTGCCCATACGGCTCGATCCCGATGGTGATGTGGTTCTCCGGTATCGGACTCGCTCCCGCGTTGCCGTAGTGCCAGAGGTCATGCATCAGCACGTTGATCTTGCCGGACGGCGTGTAGTCGAAGAGGCGGCGGTGGAATTGCAGCGAGTTCTCGAAGCTCCGGGCCACCTGCGGGACCAGGTAGGACTGGAGCGGCGACGTGTACACCAGCCGCATGTCCCGGGTCTCGAGCGTCTGGAACTGCGCGGCGAGGTCGGGGGGCGCGCATACCCGCGCGCAGGCCAGGAAGGCCAGGACGAATCGGAGTCTCTGCATTGTCAGGGGGAAAGAAACTACTCGGGGAGCCCGGCTCCCGTTAGAGCGAGCCGGGATCCCCGTGAGGTCAGCTTACATCTGGGAGCGCATCGCCTCGCGCATGAACGCCTGGGACAGCGCCTGGCTCTGCGCCAGGGAGCGGAACGCATCGGCCGCCTGGAGCTGGCGGAACGCGTCGCTTGCCATGATCTGGCGGTAAGCGTCGCTGGCCATGACCTGGCGGAATGCGTCGCTGGCCTGGAGCTGGCGGAAGGCCTCATTGGCCTGGAGTTGGCGGAACGCATCGCTGGCCATGACCTGGCGGAACGCATCGCTGGCCATCACCTGCCGGTAGGCGTCGCTGGCCATGACTTGGCGGAAGGCGTCGCTGGCCATCACCTGGCGGAACGCGTCATTGCGCTGGAGCTGGCGGAACGCCTCGTTCGCCTGCAGCTGGCGCATCGCTTCGGACGACTGCATCTGCCGGAACGCGTCCTGTGCCTCGAGCTGGCGGAACGCCTGGCTGGCCTGGATCTGGCGGAACGCCTCGCTGGCCTCGAGCTGGCGGTAGGCCTGGCTGGACATCACCAGGCGGAACGCGTCGCTGGCCATGATCTGGCGGAATGCGTCGGTGGCCAGGATCTGCCGGTAGGCGTCGCTGGCCATGAGCTGGCGGTAGGCGTCACTGGCCATGAGCTCCCGGAACGCCTGGTTCTGCATGACTTGCCGGAACGCGTCGCTCTGAACCAGGTGCAGGATCTGGTCGTTCTGGAACAGCGCCTGGATCTCGGGATTCTTGAGCGACACGTCGGACTCGGTCATGGCGTGGCCGTGATACCGCGCCGCCTGCTCGACCCCGCCGATCGTGCCGGATTCGCCGCCCCGGGGCGGCCAGCCGGTCACCAACGCGGCGACGACGAGCACGATCGCCACCGCCGCGCTTCCAATGAGCACTGCCTTCTTGGTCATGATCACTTCCTCCATTCGTTCAGTGGCGAGTCTCAAGCCCCCAATGGCCCTTCCCATGATCGTGCGCAAAGTCGTCCACACTGTCTCGGTCCCCGGCGACGCGCGAGCCGGCTGCGGCAGCGCATCGAGGATCGCCCGTCTCAGCTGCGGCGGCGGTTCGCGCTCCCCCACCTGACCGAAGAGCCCGGCGACCTGGCGCAGCTCAACCGCCAGCGCCCTGGCTTCCCGGTCCTTCTCGATCAACGCCCGGAATGCGGCACTCCCTTCCGGAGTGTTCGCACCATCTATCTCCTGATGGATCAGTTCGATCTGGTCCCGGTTCAACATGGCTAGTGTGCTCGTTCGTGAAGCGTCAGCCGCAGCCGTTCCCGCGCCGTGAACAGGCGCGACTTGACGGTCCGGACGGGAATCTCGAGCACGTCAGCGATCTCCTGGTAGGAGAAGGACACGAAGTGCCTCAGCACCACCACCGCACGATCGTCCGGCCCCAAGCCCATCAACGCCCTCCCGACGCGGTCCTCTACCTCCGCCGCACCATCGGGCGCGGCTCCCGGCACCTGGATATCGAGCTCGTCCTCCAGCGTCACCGTCGGCTTCCGACGCTTGAGCGTGTTCAATGACTCGTTCACGGTCATGCGGTAGATCCAACTGAAGAACTTGTACCTCGGGTTGTAGGTTCGGAGCTTGAGAAACGCGTTCAGAAACACCGTCTGCGTGACGTCCTCGGCGTCCTGCACGTTGTTGAGCATCCGAAGCGCGACATTGAACAGGCGCTTCTGGTAGCGATCAACGAGACCGCTCGCCGCGTCTCTTTGACCCTCCAGGCACCGCTTGACCAGGGCGCGGTCCTGTTCGTCCGCCGCAGCAGGTGTCGCTATCAATTACAACTCAGACCGCCAAAGGTTGGAGGAGTGCATCCGACCGGCGGCGCTCTCGCCGTGCCGGCCGGATTGCCGGGAGAACGTGCATCGAGGGACGCCCCTCTGCAATGCCGGGTCGCGGACGCGGCCTCCCACCGCCCCGCGATGGCCCCCCGCGCCGATGCGGAGCAGGCTGACGATATTACGGTGTTGGCGGTGTTATACAGCGGCATGCCGGAGGACGAGATGCGGCAAGGCTTCCGTATGACGATTGTCGCCGATCTCGGCGAAGTAGCCAGGGTCCACGCGGCGTTCGCCGAGTTCGCGGACGCGCACGCGGTGCCGGCGTCGATCCGGCGAAGCATGAGCGTCGCCCTCGACGACCTGCTGAACAACACCATCTCGTACGGATTTGCGGGGCGGGAGAGCGGCGAGGTGACCATCGAAGTGGAGCTGCGCACGGATCGGTTGTCCGTCACCCTCACCGACGACGGCAAGCCGTTCGACCCGTTCGGCATGGCTGCCCCTGACACCGCGCCCTCCGTGGAGGAGCGGCAGATCGGTGGCCTCGGCATTCACCTGGTTCGGCGGATGATGGACGAAGTCAGCTATCTTCGCCGGGCCGATCGCAACGTCGTCACCCTGGCGAAGTTCCTGACGGGTGGGATGACAGCGGGTCGCGGCGGAGGAAGGTCCATGGACATCACCACACGCACGCAGAACGACGTCATCCTCGTCGCCTTGACGGGGAATCTCGACAGCAACACGTCGCCGCAGGCACAGCAGGCACTCGACGGGATTCTGGCGAGTGGCGGGCGGAAGATGGTCGTCGACTTCACGACGCTCGACTACATCAGCAGCGCCGGACTTCGGGTCTTGCTCGGAATGGCCAAGCGGCTGAGCGGAGCGGGGGGCGCGCTGCACCTGTTCGGCCTGAACGAGACGGTCCAGGAGGTGTTCGACATCTCCGGGTTCTCCACGATTCTCGCCGTGTTCGCTACGGAAGCCGACGCGCTCAAGGGATTCTAGCGATTCGGACTGCCGGTTGTGGACGCCGGCCCTTTCCGGGGGGTCGCGGGTTGCGCTGCGGCGGCTGCGCGGCCTCGCTCCGCTCGCCGGGCTGTGCCCGGCGCCCACCGCGTCGATGGAGACAGTGTTGGGCTGCAGTCCTGGTTGCCATGGGCGGATCGCAGCCGCTCCAAGCCTAGCGCAGGTACTCCCGCAACAGCGAGTCGCGCTGCAGCCAGGCGAGTAGTACGCGGTTCTGCCCGATGGGGTCGGTATCCATCGTCCAGAACGCCGCCGGCATCGGCGTCGTGATGGCTGCGACGCCCGTCACCGCGGGGTCGCCGCCGACGTGGTCGGCATGGTCGACCATCACGACGAGCGCCGTGTCGCCGCCGGGGCGATGCAGCGTACGTCCCAGCACCCACAGGGAGTCGTTGGTGTACGCGGCCGCGTACCAATGCCCGCCGAAGGGAATGGCCTCCGAGTTGTGGCGCGTGCGGCGGCCGGCCTCCTCCGCGGTTCGCTCTTCCTGCGCCGTGGTGGCGGAGTCCACGGGCGGCTGCAGCGTGTCCACCTGGCCGCGCGTCAGCAGGAGGAGCAGGTGCGAGTGCTGCACGCTGTTGCCCGAGCCGGTCGAGAGGTAATCCAGGTCAAACCGTATGCGCCGCGACAGGTCGCCGGAGTTGGACCCCTCGCTCTGTGCCACGCCTCTCGTGGCGCCCAGGAGCAGGACCGGCAGTAGGACGGCAAGAAGGCGGGCGGAAAAAGCCCTGGCCAGGGCGATCCTGCGCGTGACGTTCTTGCAGTTCATGAACATCTCCGGTGGGTCGGTCGATTCCTGCCACGTGTTCGGCACGCCGCGGTCCATGACAGCGTGCGGTGACTGTTAATGTCCCCGACGATGACGAACAGCACAAGCGCGCTGAAGCCGGCCCCCTTCCTACCAGATCGACACCTGCTTGGCGCCGGAGCGCACCATCGGCGCGCCAGTCCTGCAGGAGAACGCCGCGGCGAAGGCCGGCATGTCCGAGGGCGCACCGTCCGCACGGAACTGCAAGGGCGAGTGCGGATCGGTGTTGAGGCTGACGAGCTGCGCCCTCTCGCGGGTCGAGCCGCGCCAGACGCGGGCCCAATTCATGAAGAAGCGCTGGTTCTCCGTGTAGCCGTCGATCCTCTCGGAGGCTCCCTGCGCGCTGCTCCGCAGCGCAGTCTGCAGCGCGTCGTACGCCACGTTCAGGCCGCCGAGGTCGGCGATGTTCTCGCCCAGGGTGAGCCGGCCGTTCACGTGCTTGTCCGGATGATCGGGCAGCGGCACGTACGCGTCGAACTGCTCGACGAGCTTCGTCGTGCGCTCGTCGAACCGCTGCCGGTCCGCCGGCGTCCACCAGTTCACGTTGTTGCCGTTCCCGTCGAACTGGCTCCCCTCGTCGTCGAAGCCGTGGCTGGATTCGTGTCCGATCACCGCTCCGATCCCGCCGTAGTTGATCGCGTCGTCCCCGTCGGCGTAGAAGAAGGGGGGCTGCAGGATCGCGGCGGGGAAGTTGATCGTATTCGTGCTCGGGTCGTAGTAGGCGTTGACCGTCTGCGGCGTCATGCCCCACTCGAGCCGGTCGGTGGCCTTGCCGATCTTGGCGATGTCGTACTGGTGGTTGAACTTGGAGGCCGCCACGATGCTGGCGTAGTAGTGGTCCGGCGTGATCCCGAGACCCGACCAGTCGCGCCAGTGGTCCGGGTAGCCGATCTTCGGCAGGAACGCCCGCCACTTCTCGAGCGCCCGCTGCTTGGTGGCCGCGCTCATCCAGCCCAAGTGCTCGATGCGTGCCCTGAGCGCGTTGCGCACGTTCGTCACCAGCACTTCGGCCCGCTGCTTGGCCGCGGGCGGGAAGTAGCGCGCCACGTAGAGCTGGCCCAGCGCCTGGCCCATGGCGCCATTGACCGTGCCCAGCACCCGCTTCCAGCGCGGGCGGTCCTGGGGCTGTCCCTGCAGGGTCGTGCCGTTGAACGCGAAGTTCTCGGCCTCGAAGGCGGAGGAGAGGTAGGGGGCCGCCCGGGCGATCGCGTGGAAGGCCAGGTACGCCCTCCACGCGCCGATCGGCGCGTGGACGATGAGGCTGTCCATCGCGGCAAAGAACTCCGGCTGCGACAGCGAGAAGCCCGGCCCGGGCTCGACGCCCTGCGCCGTGAAGAACGCCGCCCAGTCGAAGTCCGGCGTGACCGTGTCCGCCTGCGCAAACGACACGAAGTGGTACTGGTTCTTCGGGTCGCGGAGTTCGACCCGGGACAGCGAGTGCCGCGCCAGGCTGGTCTCGAGCGCCATGGCCTGGTCGGCCCGGCTGGCGGCCTGCTCGGCCGGCACGCCGGTGAGCTCGAACATCCTGGCGATGTGCTTCACATACGCGTCCCGGATGGCCTCGTACTCGGCCTTGGTGTAGTAGTCCGGCGTGGGCAGGCCGAGACCGCCCTGCGAGGCGTACCCGATCTGCATCCTCGCGTCGTGGTAGTCGGCCCCGGCGCCGAAGCGGAAGATCTCCCCCCGGCCATTGGCGAAGGACGCGCCGAGCCAGGCCACGACGTCGGCCGGGCTCGCCAGCGCGTCGATGGCAGCCAGCTCGGGCTGGATCGGGTCATAGCCGGCCCGTTCGACGGCGGCCGTGTCCATGCCGGACCGATACAGCCATCCGATCTTCTGGCGGATCGAGCCCGCCTGGGCCGTGTCGGCGTCCCGGTCCGCCTGCTCGGCGAGCTGGTGCTGCTCGTCGAGACTCTTCTCGCTCAGCTCGTCGAAGGCACCCCAGCGGGTGCGGTCCGGCGGGATCGGGTTCGCGGCGACCCATCGGGCATTGACGAACGCGCTGAGGTCGGCGCACGGGGAGACCGTCGTGTCGAGCTGCGACACGTCGAACACGGGACCGGTGTCGGACACCGCGGGAGCGGTCGCCTGCGCCGGGGGCGTCTTCTTCACGTTGCCGCTGAACGCTGCCGTCGCGAGGAGCGCCACGGCGGCGATGAATCCCAGGGGTTTCCTTGTCATGGCTTGCCTCCGGATGATCTACCCGCGCCAAGGTCCGAGTGCAGATCCCACTCTCAACCGCACACCGCCTCAACGCTGCTTTGCCGCCTGCACCACCTCGAGAATCTCCTGCTCGGTCAGCAAGCGCTCTGACCGCTTGGCCACCGCCATCACGGCGTCCACGATCAGCTGGTCGGTGGGAAGCCCCCGCGCCCTGAGGTAGTGCAGCACGTTCGAGCCGCCCGACATGTGCCCGACCTCGATCTCCTGCGCTCGGCCCACCCAGCTCGCCGGCACGCCGGAGTACACGCGGTCGGCGAGCCAGTCGGCACCCTTCTTCTGCGCCTTGATCACCGCCGCGGCGTGCACGCCGGTCGCCGTGCGGAACGCGTCGCGCCCGACGATGGGCCAGTTAGCAGGGATCGGCACGCCGACCGCGCGGGACACGGCATCGGAGTACGCAGGAAGCGTCGTCAGGTCGTCGGACCGCCAGCCGAGGAGCTTCAGGTTCACCAGGAGCTGCTCCATCGGCGTATTGCCGACCCGCTCGCCCACGCCGAGCGCCGTGCCGTGCGCGCGCGTGGCCCCGGCCTCGAGCGCGGCGAGGGTGTTGGCCACGTCGAGCCCGCGGTCGCGATGCCCGTGCCAGTCAATGCCCACGCGATCGGCGACGCCCCGCTCGGCCAGGAGTTGCGCGACCCACGACACCAAATTGAGCACTCCCTGCGGCACCGCGGCGCCCACGGTGTCGCAGAGACAGACCCGCTTCGCCCCCGCGTGGACCGCCGCCGTAAGCAGCAGCCGCAGGTCGTCGGGGTGGGAGCGGATCGTGTCTTCCGTGACGTACATGACGTCGAGGTGCTCCGCGACGGCGAACCGGATCGCCTCCTCCGTGTGCCGGAGAATCCGATCGATGCCCCACTCCTCCGCATACTGGCGGATCGGGCTGCTGCCGATGAACAGGCACGCCTCGATGGGCACGCCGGTACGCTGGACCGTGTCGGCGATCGGCTGGATGTCGGCGATGACCGTGCGCGCGGCGCAGTTGGCCTGGATGCGCAGCCGGTGATCGCCGATCTCCCGGCACAGGCGCTCCACCGCGTCGCGCTGCCGCGGCCCCGCGCCCGGCAGCCCGATGTTCGCGGTCTCGATCCCCAGGCCGTTCATCAGGTGGAGGATCTCGATCTTCGCCTCGACCGGCGGGTCGGTGACCGAGGGGCTCTGGAGGCCGTCGCGCAGCGTCTCGTCATCGAGCATCGCCACGCGGGGCGGGGGCGCGGCTCCGCCGGCCACCGCCCAGTCGTAGATGAGGCGATCCTCGCTCGGCGCGGTCACCGCGCGGTCACTCCGCGACCTTGCGGCCGAGCGCGCGGGCCTGTTCGATGAGCGCGGCGGCCGCCTTCTCGTCGCCCCGGGCGCGCTGGATCTCTGCCAGGTGATAGAGGCTCGTGGCCCCGCCGATCCCTTCGGCCACGTTGCTGCGGAACTCGCGCTCGGCGGCGTCCAGGTCGCCCTTCCGCTGGTGGATGAGCCCCACGTGGTAGCGGGCGCGCAGGTACTCCGGCGTGAGGGCCGTGCACTTCTCGAAGTGCTCGCGCGCCTGGTCGAGGTCGCCAGCGTGGAACAGCGCGACGCCGAGCCGGTAGTGCGCGGCGTTGTAATGCGGATCGATCTCGAGGCAGTGGCGGTACGCGCCGATCGACGCCGGCAGGTTACCCCGGTGGTAGTACGCCACGCCGAGGTCGTACCAGCACAGCAGGAACCGCGGCGCCAGGTCGAGCGACTTGCGATAGCACTCGATCGCGCGGTTCAGGGTGCCCTGGTGCATGTGCACGGTGCCGAGGCAGTGCCACGCCAGCGCGCTCTGGGGCTGCAGCTCCACCAGCCGCTCCAGCTCGCGGCGGGCGTCCTGGTGCTTGCCCTCGCTTTCGAGCAGCATCGGCGCGAGGAGCCGCTGGTCCACCCAGGCGTCGCGCAGGAACATCCCGCACTCGGCGCAGAACTTGTCGGACTCGGCCGCCTCGCGGCCGCAGCGGGTGCAGCGCATGGTCACCGTCTCCCCTGAGGTGCACGGGTATAGATCGTCTTGAACTGCAGCAACATCAGAAGCTGACAGTCCTCGCACTCGCCCGCCAGGGCCTCCGGCTGGAGCGGGTCCGCGCACACCTCGAAGCCCAATTCCCCGTAGAGGCGCATCGCCTCCTCGACCCGCGGCCCATCGGCGATGAAGCGGCGCTCCCATCCGGCCGCGACACGGGCGGGGTCGGGCGCGAGCTGCGCCTCCGAGAGGAGCCGGTGAGCCTCCTGGCGCACCAGCCGGCTCAGCGGTGCAACCGGGTCTCCGCTCATGCGGGTGCGGCCGCGAGCTGGCGCAGCCGGAGCTGGCCCAGCAGCGCGGCGCCGAGCGCGGCGGTGAACTGTGCGAGGTCGCCCGCGGGCACGTTGACCTCGGCACCGAGCTGGTCGCGTACCACCTGCGCCATCCGCTCGTAGCGCAGGATGCCCCCGATCAGGGTGAACTCCGGCTCCATCCCGACCCGCTTCATCAGCTGCACCGACCGGCCGACCAGCGAGGCGACGGCGCCGTGCATGATATCGGCGGGGGCGGCTCCCTGGGAGAGGTGGTTGATGACCTCCGACTCGGCGAATACCGCGCACACGCCCGAGATCTCGGTCGGCGTCTTGGAGGTCGCGACCAGCGGGCCGATCTCCTCCGTGGAGAAGCCCATGTAGCGGGCCGTCTTCTCCAGAAACGCCCCGGTGCCCGCCGCGCACTTGTCGTTGAGCCGGAAGGAGCGGACCTTCGTGGCGCCGTCGAGCCGGCTGGCCTTCATCGTTTGCCCGCCGACGTCGAGGATCGTGCGCGTCCCGGGGAAGAGCAGCGTGGCGCCGCGCGCCGCGGCGGTGAGGTCGGTGACCTTCACGTCGCCGACCGCCACCTGGTGCCGGCCGAAGCCGGTGGCCACGGTGTACGCCACGTCCGACACCGAGATTCCAGCCTCCTGCGCGGCGGCGGCGAGCACTTCCTCGGCGACGCGCGAGAGCTGGAAGCCGGTCGGCCGCATCGCCCGCCCGGCGATGGTGCGGTCGGGCCCGAGCACCACGGCCTTGGTGTAGGTGGAACCGACGTCGATGCCCGCGGTGTAGGTGCTCACGTGGGTTGCCTCGCGGGGGTCCGCGCGGCGAAGACGTGGTCGAGGGCGAACAGCGCCGCGCCGAGCGCACCCATGTAGTGGGAGTCCTCGCTCACATTCACCTTCACGCCGAGGGCGCGGGTCAGCGTCTCGATCATCGCGACGTTGAGAGCGACGCCGCCGGTGAAGGTGACCTCCTCCTCGATGCCGACGCGCCGCGCCAGCCCCGCCGACCGGCCGGCGATGGACTCGTGCACACCGAGCAGGACGTCCTCGATCTTCTTCCCGCGGCCGAGCCACCCCAGCACCTCGGACTCGGCGAACACGGTGCAGGTGGTGCTGATCTTCACCGCTTTCTCGCCGCGCAGTGCCGTGGCGCCGAGGGCGTCGAGCGGGATGTCGAGCGCGCGGGCGGCGGCGCCGAGGAACCGGCCGGTCCCTGCCGCGCACTTGTCGTTCATGCAGAAGTCCTGGATCTCGCCGGTCGGCGCGACGCGGATGGCTTTGGTGTCCTGGCCCCCCATGTCCACTACGGTCCGCGTGCGCGGGAACATCTGCACCGCGCCCCGGCCGTGGCAGCTGATCTCGGTCACCTGCGTGTTGCCGAAGGTGACCTTGTAGCGCCCGTACCCGGTACCCACGACGTACTCGACCTCCTCCTCCTCGAGGTTGCCGGCACGCAGCGCCTCGGAGAACGCCTCCTCGGCCGCGCGGGTGACGTGGGCGCCGGTCATCGTGAGCGCCCGCGCGACGATCCGGCGGTGCTCATCCACGATCACCGCCTTGGTCTGCGTGGATCCGACGTCTACTCCTGCGGCATATGCCATCTGCGTCCTCCCTAGACCGTGGGCCGGCTCGCCGCCAGCACGCGGCGCGAGGCGAGACCTTCGAAAAAGGCGTCGATCCGGTTCTTGAGCTGCGCCTCCGACACCACGCGCCGGTCCATCATGTCCGACTCGATGAACAGGCTCGGCACGTCGCGCGCGGCCAGCAGCGCACGGCGGCTGTCGGCCAGGCCCGTCGAGACCGTGCGGCAGCTCTTGATCGGGTGGTAGACGATTCCGTCCGCGGCGTAGCCGTCGACCATTTCGAGCAGCGCCGGCGTCTGGTGGAACATGTTGTCCATCGCGTTGCGCACGCCGATCAGGACGCCTTCGGCGAGGCTCTCGATGGGCCGCGAGAGGTCGTACTCGTAGCCCAGGTTGGCGCCCCCCGAGGCGAAGCGGAGGTAGGTCGAGCCCACGAACGTGCCGCCCAGCTCCGTGAACATCTCGGAGAAACGGCGAAAGATCGGGTAGCAGGGGACGCCGACGAACAGCAGCCGGTAGCGCTCGTCGGTAAGCGTGCCGATGCCGTTGGCGCTCTTGTACTCCATCTCCTCGACCAGGTCGGTGAAGTACGACGCCCCCTCGGGAGCGCCGCGGAAGCAGTTGACGACCCCGAGGTAGATGGTGCCGTCGGTGAGCGCGTTGAACACCGAGGGCCGGCTGCCGTTGAGAGCGAGCACCCGCTTCCACCCGCGGCAGAGAGTGTTGGCATGTCCCATCGCCTCACGCAGGCGGTCCACGTCGAAGCGCACGCCCGAGACCTTCTCCAGCATCGGGATCAGTTCCCGCAGCTGCGCCTCGACGTAGCGCCGGTCGTGCTCGAAATCGGGATCGCCGGGCCAGGTCTGCCTGCCGTCGGCGCGCGTCCCCGGCACGTCGAGCGTGAAGGTCGGGATCTTGTACATCCGCTCCCAGATCTCGGCCCACTTGATGTAGGTATTGCAGGCGTTGGTGTAGACCGCGATGGACGGCTTGGGGATCCGGCCCATCGGCAGCTGTCCGCCTCTCAGCTGGGTGGCGACATCGGCCTTCACGTAGCCGCAGATGTCGGGGGAGTAGCCGTAGTCCTCGGCCTCGTTCAGGTACTCGTGCGCCACGCGGCGCACCGCAGTCTGGAGCGAGTTGATCTCCGGGAAGACGACCGGGAGGTCGAAGGTCCGCATCAGCTCGCCCAGGCTCCCCATCACGAACACGTACGCCGCCGGGCGGTTGGCCTCCGCCGCGGCCGCCAGCTCCTGGAACCACGTCCGGAACAAGCGCGCGCCGTCGTCGTTGCCGCGCCCCACGATGCCCGTCGTGCCCGTCGCCTGCGTCACGCCGCCTCCCTCAATCGAACAGCAGGTTCTCGACGAACGTCTCGAGCTGAACCTCGAGCTGTTCGAAGCTCGTCATGTTCTCCTCGAACTCAGACACGAAGAACGGCACGCCCGCATGCTCGAGGGCGCGTGCGTAGGCGACCTGCTCCTCGAGCCCCGGCTCGCACATCTTCGCCGCCGTGACGATCGCGGCCTGCGCGCCGGCAGCCCGGATGCGCTGGAGCAGCATCTCCTCCTTGGGCTTCCGCAGGTCGTGCTGCACCGGGCTGTAGCTGGAGTGCTCGAGATAGGCGTGGGCCAGGGCGCCGAGCGGGTCGCCATCGGCCGGCACGTCGCCCAGGATCCAGCGGAGCCCGATCAGCAGGTCGTCGTCCACCACGTCGCACGAGCGGCCGATGGCGCGCAGCAGGTCGAGCGGCGGCTGCTCGCAGAATCCGCCCTCGAACACGACGCGCACCTTGTCGAGCCGCTTCGCCGGTCGCTCCCTCAAGAGCGGGAGCACGGCGCCGAGCAGCGCGTTGTGCTCCTCGCGTGGAATCAGGCCGCCCACCGCGACGAGGACGTACGCTTCGTCGGCGCGCAGCTGGTGCGGCGCCTCGCGCTTCAGGGCGTACAGCTCGCGCAGCAGGGCGCGGTTCCGGTTGAAGACCGCGACGGAGCGACGCAGGTCGTCGTCCGTGACCGCGCGGCCGGCGACCCGCTCCACCGTGCGGCGCAGGCGGTCGTACTCACCGCGCAGGTACTCCGCCGCGTGGCCCGAGTTGGCGTTCTGCGGCAGGTACAGGATCTCGCACGGGTACGGGAAGTTGCGCCCCCACACGGCGGCGAGATTGCGGGCCGCGTCGCAGATCGGGTGCGTGACGAAGAGGTCGAGCACCACCCGCTTGCTCAAGGCCAGCTCGAGCGAGGTCTTCACGATGGAGCAGAGATAGGAGCCGAAGCGCGAATCGGACTGCATCGCCTCGACCGGCCCGCCGCGCACCTTGAACGGCAGCATCCCCGCGGCGTGGGCGATCTCTTCCGGGAAGTAGACCTGGAAGTGGCCGGCCACCTTGCCGCCTGCCTCGCGCCACCGCGCCAAGGTGGGATAGCGGTCATCCTCCAGGAGGTCGGCGCAGCACGCCAGCATCCCGTCCAACGGGCGGCCCTGCCAGTCGGGGAAGGTCGTGACCACCGTCATCGGTGCGTCCAGACGGGCGTGCGCTTCTCGACGAACGCGGTGAGGCCCTCGGTGGCGTCGGCGGTGCGCATCAACTCGCGAGCGTAGTGGCGCCCCGCGGCCGAGAGCGCGTCGGCCTGCGCGCGCTCCCGGACCGGCGGGCGCAAGGAGCGCTTGGCGACCCGGAGCGCGGCCGCGCTGTGCCGGGCGATCCGGCCGGCCAAGGCGAGCGCCTCCTCTTCCACGCGCTCGTCAGGCACGACCCGCGTCACCAGGCCGGCCGCGAGCGCCTGCTCGGCGGAGAGTGGGTCGCCGGTGAAGACGATCTCGGCGGCGCGCGCCGGACCGGCCAGCCCCGGCAGCAGGGCGCAGGCCGCCGGCGGAATCACGCCCAGTGCGATCTCCGGCTGTCCGAACACGGCGCCTTCTCCCGCCACCACCAGGTCGGCGGCCTGCACCAACTCGAATCCGCCGCCGAGGCAGCGGCCGCGTACCGCGGCGATCAAGGGGAGCGGGAAGGCCAGCAGCGTCGTGATGGTCTCGAGAAACTCCGGAATCATCGCCGTCCAGGCCGGCGGGAGGTGTTCGGCCACGTCGGCGCCGGCGGAGAAGTGCTTGCCCGCCGCCGTCAGCACGGCGACGCGGAGTGAGCGGTCTTCGGCGAGCGCACGGAGCACCGCGCGCAGCTCGCCCGCCAGTTCACGGGTCAGGATGTTGAGCGGCGGGTTGTCCAGCGTCACCCGGGCAATCCCGTTCTCGGTGGTGGTCGCGACATGCTCACCGTTGCTCATGCCCGCCTCGCTCCCTGATGCATCTTTCTCACGTCATCACCTTCATCACCTCATCACATCCCCGTCATATGTCTTGTCCGCCATCCACCCTCAGCACAGCTCCCGTCACGTGCCGCGCTCGCTCCGAGCAGAGGAACACGACGGCGTCGGCAATGTCCTCCGGCGTGGCGATCCTGCCGAGCACGGTTTCGTCCACCGCGCGCTGGACGACTTCGCCTGGCAGCGCCTCCGTCATCCCCGTGCGCACCATCCCCGGCGCCACGACGTTCACCGTCACGTTGGAGCGGCCCAATTCCCGGGCGAGGGTCTTGCCGAGCGCGATGACGCCCGCCTTCGACGCCGCGTAGTTGGCCTGGCCGGCCTTGCCGCGCAGCCCGTTGATCGAGGCGATGAATACGATCCGCCCGCCGTGCCGCTCCCGGAGGACCGGTGCGGCGGCGCGCGCATAGGCGAAGCACCCCTTGAGGTTCACGTCCAAGACCGTGTCCCACTGCTCCTCGGACATCTTCCAGCTCAGCGCGTCGGCGGTGGTGCCGGCGTTGCCGACCACGATGTCGAGGCGGCCGAATTCCTTGATCACCTTGCCGACCACGGCTTCGGCCGCGGCGAAGTCCCGCACGTCGGCCTCGACCAGCTGGGCGCGGCGGCCGGCGGCTTCGATCCCTCGCGCCGTCTCGCGCGCCCGGTCGTCCACGACGCGGTCCACCACCGCGACGTCGCAGCCCTCGTGCGCCAGCCCGAGGGCGATCGCGGCGCCGATGCCGCTCCGGCCTCCGGTGACGATCGCGACTTGGCCCGACAGCCCGAGGTCCATCAGCGCGCCTCCTGGTACTGAGGCGAGATCGCGCGGAGCAGCTCGTCGTCCCACGGATGGCCCTCGGCCAGGAGCTGGCGCAGCCGGATGAAGTCCACCTCGCGGTGCCCCTTCGGGCCTTCGTTGAAGGCGCGGAAGCCGGCGTTCGCCTCGGTCATCATGTTGAGCGCGAGCCACTCGCGGTTGGTCGTGCTGGTATTGTCCCAGTGCCAGGTCTTGTGCTTGCGGAGGCTCGTGAGCGTCTTCGCGGTGCAATCGGGCATCAGGTAGAGGAGCTTGGTGCACAGTGTCTCGACCGCCTCGTCGAGCTTCGACAGGTCGGTGGTCGCCTTCGCGAGCGCCGCCTTCGCCGCCTCGGCCTCGGCGCCCTGCCTGAAGTCGCCGTAGACGATCGTTCCGAACTCGTCCACGAACCGGTCGGTCACGACCTGCGGGTTCGGGATCCATTTCCCGCCCAGCTTGAGCGCCGGCACGACCTGATTCACCAGCCCGAGGAACGCCGCCTTGTGCGCGCTCCACATCTCGCACAGCACGCCGCTTTCCACGGCGCGGGTGAAGCCGACGTAGAGCGGAAGGAAGTCGGTCGAGCCGCCGTCCGGCGCGGAGCCGTGCTTGGGCCCGGCCTGGCCGAAGCGCGCGGTGTCCACGGCGACGGTGAAGTCGCACGCCATCCCGATTTCCTGCCCGCCCGCGATCCGGAGCCCGTTCACGCGGTTGATGACCGGCTTGTCGCACCGCAGGATGGCGTCGATCATGTCGTTGAACAGCCGCATGTACTGTTTGTATTCCTGCGGGTTACCGGCGTAGTACTCGGCGTACTCCTTGGTATTGCCGCCGGTGCAGAACGCCTTGTCGCCCGTGGCCGTGAACACGACCGCCACCACGCTCCGGCCCATCGAGGCCTGCCGGAAGGCGAGAATGAGTTCCTTCACGGTGTCGGTCGTGTAGCTGTTGAGCTGCGACGGGTTGTCGAGGGCGATCCAGGCGTTGAACAGTCCGGTCACCTCCCGGCGCGCATTGTCGCGCGCGGGCCGCAGCTGGTAGCGGATGAGCTTGTAGGCGTAGTCGTCGACGAGGGTGTGGGATTTCATGGGCTGAGATCCGGGTGGATGGCGGTTGGGGCTAGGGTCTAGGGTCTAGGGGCTAGGGTGTAGGGGATCAGGCGCCGGGGACGAGGATCGCGCGGTGGGTGATGCGGTGCTCGGCCACCGCGGCCAGCACGTCGGGGCCGGCGCTGAGCGGGTGGCGCTCGATGAACGGGCCGAGCGCGACGCGGCCGCTCGTCACCAGCTCGAGCGCCGCCGGATACAGCTCCGGCTTGCAGCCCCAGGTGCCCTGGATGGTTGCGTCAAAGGCCATGGCGTTGCTGAGGCGCAGCGCCACCTTGGCCAACGTGAAGCCGACCACCATCAGCGTGGCGGCGTGGGTCAGGAGTCCCCAGGCCGTCTCCTGCCCGGCGGGATGGCCTGAGCACTCGAAGATCTTCCACCCGGTTTCGCCGCACCCGTGCTCGGCGGCGAAGCCGCGCACGCGCTTCCGCAGCTCCTTGAAGTCGGTCGTCGCGGAGTTGATGGTGAGGCCGGCGCCGTGCCGGGCGAGCGTGGCGAGCCGTGCGTCGTCTACGTCGATGGCCACGACGTGCGCACCGTGCGCTGCGGCGATCTGGACTGCATAGCCGCCCACGCCGCCCGTCCCCACCACGACGGCCAGCTCGCCGCGCGTGACACCGCTGCGCGCCACCGCCTGGTAGGGCGTGGTCACCGCGTCGGCGACGACGCTCAGGTCGGCTAGGTCGTACGGGCCCCGGTCCGCGACCAGGCAGAGGCCGCGACCCGGCACGGCGAGGTACTCGGCGAAGCCGCCGTCCACGTCGTTCCCCGGCATCAGCTGCGCGCGGCACACGTTCCCGCGGCCCTGCTTGCAGAGATCGCAGCTGCCGCACGGGATGACGGCGGGCACGATGACTTCGCGACCAACGAGCCGCCGGAAGTCCGCGCCGGCCTCGACGACCGTGCCGCTCACCTCGTGGCCGAGGGTGACGGGCGGCGTCTTCTTCGTGCCGACGCCGTCCTTCCAGAAGCCGATGTCGGTGTGGCAGACGCCGCAGCCGGCGACCTGCACCAGCACCTGGTCGGCGGCGGGCGTGGGGCGGGGCACGTCGCGCAGCTCGAGCGTGCCGGGTGCGGTGAGTTGGAGGGCTAGCACGGAGGCACGGGGGCACAGGGGCACAGGGGCACGGGGGCACAGGGGCACGAAGAGCTGCGGGCACAGGGGCACAGGGGCACGGGGGCACAGATGCTCAGCCGCACGTGAGGCCTCCCACGAGGTGCTCGGCGAACTCGCGTCCAAGCTCCTCGGACTGCAGGGCGCCCTCGGGGCGGTACCAGCGGGCGATCCAGTTGATGGCGCCGAGGATGGCGAAGACCGCGATCTTGGGGTTGAGTTGCCGGAACTCGTGGTCAGCGACGCCCTGGGCGATGATGCGCCGCAGCGCCCTCTCGTAGCGGTCGCGGCCGGCGATGACATCGTGTTGCCGCTCGGCCGACAGGGCCGTGACCTCGAACGCGAGGGGCGAGCCCTCCAGCGTCTCCGTCATCACGCGCACGTGCTCGCGAATCACGTAGGCGAGCCGGTCGATGGCGGTGTCCAGCGCCCGCGCGCCGGCGATGATGCGGTCCAGCTCCGCCAGCGACTCCTGGTGGCAGGCGTAGAGGATCGCTTCCTTGTCGGGGAAGTAGTGGTAGAGCGCGGTCTTTCGGACGCCGAACCGCTCGGCGATGTCGTCCAAGGTAGTGCCGTGGTAGCCCTTCTCGCGGAACGCGCGGAGGGCGGCGTGCAGAATCTCCTTGCGCCGCCGGTCGCGCTTCTCGCGGACGCGGGCGGAGGGGGTCGGAGAGGCTGCAGTGGCAGCGGGCATGCGTACCGCTCCTGGCAGTAATTTGAACCACGTTCAATTTCTGAACACGGAGTCGGATTTGTCAAGGCGGGATTACGGCGGATACAGGAGCAACTCACTAGGAATTGCGTAAGGGCCAGCGGGGGCAGGGCATTCCAGCCCCTAGCCCCTAGCCCCTAACCCCTAGCCCCAGCTCTACAGCGTCTTCTCCACCTCGACGGCGGAGTCCTCGCCCATCACCACGGAGAAGCCGCGGCGCTCGAACACGGCGATCATCGGGCGATTGTCGGTGGTGGTCTGGGCCACGATGCGCTTCAGCTTCCAGCTCCGGGCGATCTCGATGCAGTAGTCGGTGAGGATGCCGCCCAGCTCCTTGTGCTGCCACGCGTCCACGATCAGCACCGCGTACTCGCCCTCCTCGTGGCCGGGATCGGCGACGAGGCGACCCACGCCGATCAGCGTGCGCTGGTCTCCCTCGACGATCTCCGCGACGATCGCGATCTCGCGGGCGTAGTCGATGTAGCAGTAGCGCGTGGCCACCTCGTGGGTGGACCAGTCGAACAGGTAGCGGAACCGCGAGTAGATCGTCTCCTTCGAGCAGCTGCGCAGCATCGCGAGCCACAGCGGCTCGTCCTCGGGCCGGATCGGCCGCAGCGTCACCGCCGTGCCATCCGTCATGCTGATCTGCTTGACGTACTTCTCGGGGTATGGCCGCAGCGCGAGGTGCGCGTAGGGCTCGGCCTCCGTGCCGACGAGCGAACGATCCACAACGATGCGCGCGTCGAGCGCCACCACTTCCGCCGGGGTGCAGAGCAACGGGTTGATGTCGAGTTCCGTGATTTCGGGATAGTCGGCCGCCAGGTACGACAGACGGATCAGCACCTGGACCAGCGCCTCGACATTGACCGGCTTCCGGCCGCGGTAGCCCGTGAGGAGCGGCCACATCCGCAGCGACTCGAGCATCCGCATGGCCAGCCGCTCGTTGAGCGGGGGGAACCCGAGGCTCCGGTCGGCCAGCAGCTCAGCTCCCACGCCACCCATCCCGGCCATGATGACCGTGCCGAAGACGGGGTCTTTCTTGACGCCGAGGATCAACTCGAGCGCATCTTCGGCGTGGATCATCTTCTGCACCGTGACGCCCTCGACTCGCGCGTCCGGCCGGCGTTCCCTGACGTTGCGCACGATGTTGTCATAGGCCGCGCTGACCATCCCCGCGCTGGCCAGGTCGAGCGCCACGCCCCCCACGTCCGTCTTGTGGGTGACGTCTGGCGAACGGACCTTGAGCACCACCGGGTAGCCGATCCGGCCCGCGATGGCGACGGCATCGGCCGCGGAGGCGGCGGGCAGCGGCTGCGTTACGGGGATGCCGTACGACGCGATCAGCTCCTTGGAGACGTCCTCGGCGAGAATGTCGCCGGCCGTGAGCCGCGTGGCCACGAACTGGCGCTTTGCCTCCGCGCGGTCGTAGGGGAACTGGATCGCCACGTCCTTCGGCGTCTCGTAGAGCGTCTCCAGGTTCCTTGCGTACTCCACCAGCGTCATGAAGGCGCGGACGGCCTGCTCCGGCGTCGGGTAGGCCGCGATGCCGCCCTCGGCGAGGATGCCCAGCCCCTCTCGCATGGCGCGGCCGCCGAGCCAGGCCGCCAGCAGCGGCTTCCGGCTCTCCTGGGCGAGCTTGCCGAGGACGCGCGCGGTGGCGGTGGGGTTGGTCATCGCCTGCGGCGTGACGATCGCCAGCACCGCGTCCACGTTCCGGTCGGCGAGCACGCTCTGAACGGCTTTTTCGATGCGCTTGGAGTTGGCGTCGCCCAGGACGTCCACCGGATTGCCGTGCGACCAGGCGGGCGGCAGGTCCTCGTCGAGCCGCGCCATCGTCTCCGGCACGAGGGTGGCGACCACGCCGTGTTGCGCGATGAGCGCGTCGATGGCGATGACGCCCGGCCCGCCGGCGTTGGTCACGAGCGCGAGGCGCGGTCCCCCCGGGATCTTGCCGCGGCCGATCAGGGCGGCACAGTCGAAGACGTCGGCCAGGTCGGACACGCGCGCGACGCCGGTGCGCTGAAAGGCGGCGTCGTAGACGGCATCCTCGGAAGCCATCGCGCCGGTATGGGAGGCAGCGGCCTGCGCGGAAGCCGGGAAGCGTCCGGCCTTGAAGGCGATGATCGGCTTCTGCCGCGCGAATGCGCGCGCCGCGGTCATGAAACTGCGGGCGTCGGAGATCGACTCGATGTAGAGGATGATGGACCGGGTGTGCTCGTCCTCGCCGAAGTAGTCGATGAGGTCGCCGAAGTCGACGTCGAGGCTGTTCCCGGTCGAGACGAAGTGCGAGAAGCCGATCCGGTTCTCCAGCGCCCAGTCGAGCACCGAGGCGCACAGCGCGCCCGACTGCGAGATGAAGGCGATGTCGCCGTCCCTGAGGGTCGCCGGCGCGAAGCTGGCGTTCAGGTTGAGCCGCGGCACGATGATGCCCAGGCAGTTGGGCCCGATGATCCGCATGCCGTCGAAGCGCGCCTGCTCGTCGCGGATCGCTTGCTCGAGCTTCCGGCCGGCCTCGCCGGTCTCCTTGAACCCGGCCGAGACGATGATGAGGCCGCGGATGCCGGCCTCGCCGCACGCCGCCACGTGCCGCGGCACTTCCTCGGCGGGCGAGCAGATCAGGGCGAGATCCGGCGTTCTGGGCAGGCGCGCCACGTCGGGGTAGCACGGCACGCCGAGCACCGCCTCCACGCTCGGGTTCACCGGGTAGACCACGCCCCGGAAGCCCCCGCCGACGAGGTTGGCCAGCACCTTGCCGCCGACGCTGTTGGGGTTCTGAGTGACGCCGACGATGGCGATGCGGGTCGGATTGAAGATGTGGCCGAGGTTGTGCACGTCCATGCGGTTACTCTGGTGCGTCGAGGGTCCGGCGGATCGTCGCTGTCCGCCCACGTGACTTAACGCATATCGTGGGCCAGCGCTGCCGCTGGCCCAGCCTACGCGGCGTGGCGCCTGAGATAGGCCAGGCTTCCGGGCACGTCCCGCAGCAGTCGCAGCAGCACGTCCATTGCCGCCGTCTGGACGTTCCGTCCCGCTTCCCATCGCGACAGCGTGTTGGCGCCCAGGCGCAGGAGCCTGGCGAGCGAGGCCTGCGTCAAGCCGAGTCGCTCGCGCAGGGCGCGGATCTCCTCCGGGGCGAGGAGACCGTGCCGCGCGCGGTACCCTGCTAGCGCGCCCCGCTCGAGCGCGCCGGCCTCCTCATAGCTCAGCAGGTTCTCGCCGCAGGACGAGCAGTGCAGGTGGGGAACGCCGGGCACGCGGACGGCCTCGCCGTTCACCGGCAGCGATAGCGTCGCTCGCCGCCGCCGCATTCTCGTCCGGCAGGAGGGGCAGCCGTCCCCCGCGAGCCGGCGCGCCATTCGGCGCTCGCGCGCACCGGTCGCGTCAGGATGCGGCATCGGGCCCGTCAGGCGCTTGGTCCTCATGGCACGAGACCACGACGACGTCCTGCCTGAGCACGACCTTGAGCTACAGCGAGAGACCGGCAGCGCGCGGCCGGAACTCGAACATCCACTCCTCGCCAAGCGACGACCGCAGCCGCGTCGGAAAGTCGGCCGGCCGCAGGCCCGCGAGGATCTGGCGGACATCCTCCCGCGAGAGACCGAGCCCCGCCATCTCGACCAGCGCCTTCTCGGTGAAGCTTAGGCGACAGGCTCCGGCCAGCGCGCGCACCCGCTTCAGGACGCGCGGCAACCAAGGAGGCATGGGAGCTTCTCACCATATGGTGAAAATGGTAATTGCGGCACGTTTGGCAACCCCCACGGCAGCCGGACGGTGCGCTAGGGTAGCGGGGAGTCGTCACCCGATCGTCACCAGAGGTTGTCCCGGCGGCTCTTCAGGCCATACGAACCAGCCTGTCCCCCTTGGGCTGCCCCTCGTCGCCCTTGACACCCCCGGTGCGCGCAGCCTTCCTAGTGCTCAGCGGCGCCGGAACCCGATCGGCGCGCCGCGGGTAATGCACCACGGCTCGGCGTCACCACTCCACGCACTTCACGCACAGGCGGGCAGCGATGAAGGAAACCGTCAGCTTCACCCTGAACGGCAAGCCGGTATCGCTCGACACCGACTCTGCGCGCGCCCTGCTCTGGGTGCTGCGCACGGACCTCGAGATGACCGGCACGAAGTACGGCTGCGGGATCGGGGAGTGCGGCGCCTGCACCGTGATCGTCGACGGCCACGCGGTGCGATCCTGCCTCACCGACCTCGCGTCGGTCCGCGGCAAGCAGGTGACCACGATAGAGGGGCTCGTCCACGACGGGCAGCTCCACCCGGTCCAGCACGCGTTCCACGAGCACGGCGGCTTCCAGTGCGGCTACTGCACGCCGGGGATGATCATGAGCGCCGTTGGGTTGCTGCACGAGCACCCGAAGCCGACGCGCGAGCAGATCGTCGAAGGGATGGAAGGCAACCTCTGCCGCTGCGGGGCGCACCAGCGGATTCTCGCGGCCATCGAGACGGCTTCCGGTCAGCGGAGGCGGCCATGACTGACCTCGCCCGCCTTTCCCAGATGGACCGCCGCGGCTTCGTGAAGGCGCTGGGTGGCGGCATCCTGGTGCTGGTGAGTCTCCCCGGCTCCGGATTGCTGGATCCGCTCGACGCGCAGGGCCGGCGTGGCTATCCGACGGACATCAACGCCTACCTCCACATTGCCGAGGACGGGAAAGTCACGCTCTACTCCGGCAAGATCGAGATGGGGCAGGGGATCACGACCTCGCTCGCCCAGGAGGCGGCCGAGGAGCTGGGCGCGCCGTTCGACGCATTCACCGTCGTCGCGGGCGACACCGCCTCGTGCCCGTGGGACGCGGGCACCTGGGGCTCGATGTCCACGCGGTTCTTCGGGCCGGCGGTGCGGGCCGCCGCGGCGCAGGCGCGTCTCGTCCTGACCGACCTCGCCGCGCAGCGGCTCGGCGTGCCGCGTTCCGCGCTGACGGTAGAGAACGGGGTGGTGTACGTCACTGCGAACCGGCATCGCCGCGTCTCGTTCGGCGAGCTGGCGAAGGGCCAGCAGATCACCCACACCGTGGACGAGAAGGCGGTGCTCCGCTCGGTGCGCGAGTTCACCGTGATGGGACGCTCGCCGAAGCGGCTGGACGGCCCCGAGAAGGTGACCGGTGCGGCCAAGTTCGCCGGCGACATCCGGCGCCCGGGGATGGTGTACGCGCGGATCGTGCGCCCGCCGGCGCACGGCGCGACGCCGAAGAGCCTAGATACGTCGGCCGCCGCAGCGATGCCGGGCGTCACGGTGGTGAATCACGACGGGCTGGTGGCCGTGCTGGCCGCCGACCCCGAGACCGCCGGGAAGGCGCTCGACGCCGTGAAGGCGGAGTGGGACGTGCCGGCCGCCACGGTGAACGCCGAGACCATTTACGACCACCTGGTCAGCGCGGCGCCCGGCAGCGAGACGGTGGAGTCCGCCGGCGACCTCGATGCCGGCGCCGCAGCCTCGGCGAAGACGTTCGACACGACCTACTACGGCGCCTACGTGGCGCACGCGCCGGTGGAACCGCACACGGCCGTCGCGGAGTGGAACGACGGGAAGGTGACGATCTGGGCCTCGACGCAATCGCCGTTCGGGCATCAGGCGCAGGTGGCCCGCGCCCTCGACGTGCCGCTGGAGAACGTGCGCGTCATCACTCCGTACGTCGGCGGCGGGTTCGGTGGGAAGGGCTCGGGCGACCAGGTGGTGGAGGCCGCGCGCCTGGCCCAGATCGCGGGCCGGCCGGTGATGGTCGCGTGGACGCGGGCGGAGGAGTTCTTCTTCGACACCTTCCGCCCCGCCGCGGTCATCAAGGTGCGCTCGGGGATGGACGCTGCCGGGAACGTAAAGCTGTGGGACTACTCGGTGTACGCCGCCGGGTCGCGGGGCGCCGGCGTGGTCTACGACATACCCAACCGCCGCGTGCGCGCGTTCGGTGAGCAGAGCGACACCCGTGGCACCCAGAGCTATCATCCCTTCGCGACCGGCCCGTGGCGCGCCCCCGGCGCCAGCAACAACCGCTTCGCGGCGGAGCAGCAGATGGACGTGATGGCCGCGGCGGCGGGGATGGACCCGTTGGAGTTCCGCCTTAAGAACACCCGGGATCCGCGGCTGCTCGGCGTGCTGCGCGCGGCGGCGGCGGCATACGGGTGGCAGCCGCGGCCGTTCCCCGCGAAGAGCGGGAGCGGGCGGGGGCTGGCGTGCGGCAGCGATGCCGGCACCTACGTCGCCCACATCGCCGACGTGACGGTGGACCGGGCGACGGGCGCGGTGAAGGTCACGCGCGTCGTCTGCGCCCAGGACATGGGGATCGTCGTGAATCCCGACGGGGCGAAGATGCAGACCGAGGGGGCGATCGCGATGGGGCTGGGCTACGCCCTGAGCGAGGGGCTCAGGTTCGACGGGGGGCGCATCGACGATTTGAACTTCGATACCTACGCCTTCACGCGCTTCTCGTGGGTGCCGCCGATCGAGGTCACGCTGGTGCACAACGACGAGCCGGGCACGCAGGGCGGGGGCGAGCCGGGGATCATCAACATGGGGGCGGTGGTCGCGAACGCGATCTTCGACGCCACCGGCGCGCGTCTCACGCGCATGCCGATGACCTCGGAGCGCGTGCTGGCGGAGATGCGCAAAGTCTGAGCGAGGTCGTGCCGGTGAGTATCGCGAGGGGGCCCGGTGGGGCCCCCTCGTGTGTTAGGTTATCTAGATGACCGCAGGCGTCAGCGCGGAGTTCCTGGCCCTCCAGCAGGTCCTCGCCGGCCGCTACTCGATCGAGCGCGAGCTGGGCCGAGGCGGCATGGGCATCGTGCTCCTGGCGCGCGACGTGGCGCTGGATCGCCTGGTCGCCATCAAGCTGCTGCCGCCGCACCTCGCGGCGAGCGTGGAGTCGCGCGACCGCTTCCTGCGCGAGGCGCGCACCGCCGCCGGGCTTTCCCATCCAAACATCGTCCCCATTCACGCGGTCGAGCAGGCCGGCGACCTGGTGTTCTTCGTGATGGGCTTCGTGGACGGCGAGACGCTGCGGGAGCGCGTGGATCGCTCCGGCCCGCTCTCGCCGCGGCTCGCGATGAAGGTGATGCAGGAAGTTGGTTGGGCGCTGGCCTACGCGCATCAGCGCGGGGTCATCCACCGTGACATCAAGCCCGACAACATCATGATCGAGCGCGCCACCGACCGCGCGCTGGTCACCGACTTCGGCATCGCGGTGGGCGGCCGCGCGGGCTCGGGCGGCGCAGGCGAGGTCGTGGGAACCGCGCGGTACATGAGTCCCGAGCAGGCGCTCGGCGAGAAGGTGGACGCGCGCAGCGACCTCTATTCGCTTGCCGCGACGATGTTCTTCGCCCTGACGGGGCGGCCGCCGTTCGAGGGATCCAACCTGCCGGCGATCATCACCAAGCAGGTGTCGGTTCCTGCGCCGCGGGTGCAGACGGTCCGGGCGGAGGTCCCGGCGCGGCTCGCCGATCTGATCGACAAGTGTCTCCAGAAGGACCCGGCCGCGCGGGTGCAGACCGGCGACGAGGTGGCACGCATCGCCGGCGAGGCGCGGGGGCGCGACCTCAGGGCGCCGCCGCTGGTGCGTTCGTTCCTCAGGAACGCGCAGGTCTCGACCATGGTGGTGCTGGCGTCGGGCATCGGGGGCTCGGCGGTGCACACCGGTCCCAACGGAACCTCGTTCTCCCTCGGCGGAACGGGCCTAATCGGTACGATCCTCGTCGCCCAGCTGGTGATCGTTGCCCGGCGACTGCTGCGGGAGGGCTACGCGTTCGCTGACATTCGCACCGCGTTGCTGGCCGAGGCGCAGGTGCAGCGCGAGGAAGCGGATGAGATGCGGAGCGGGAAGTGGATCCGGCGCCTCAACAACGTGTGGCACCGGCTGTGGGCGGGGCCGTTCGGCCGCCGGTTCTTCCAGGTCGCGGGCTTCCGCCTCAAGACGCCGGAGCGGCGCGCGATCGCCTCGGCCGACGCCACCGAGCTGGTGCTCGGCCGCTCCGTGCTCGCGGCGTACGAGGTCCTGCCGGAAGCCGAGCGGAGTCAGGTGCGGGGCGTGCCAGCGGTGGTCGAGCAACTCGAGAAAGAGGCCGAAGCGCTACGGGCCGCCGGCCAGACGGGCGAGCGCCTCGCCGAGACCGTGGCGGCGCTGGAGAACCTGCGCCTCGCGCTCCTCAAGTTGCGCGCGGGAACTGGCACGGTGGGCGACCTCACGCTGTGGCTCGAGCGCGCCAGGGAAATCGGCGACTACGTGGACCGGCGAATCGAGGCGGAAGGCGAGGTCAAAGGCCTGCTGGGCGGGTGACGCGACGCGCGTCCCTTCTCACTTGTGGCGAGTGACCCTGCTCCGCGCCATCCCGGGCGGTGCTTCCGCCGGCCCGTTGAAGAACACGCTCGAATCGGCTGCCTCCCGTAGCACCGCGCCGGCCCCAACGGAGCCGCCCCCGATCTCGGCTCTGCGGCTCAGCTCCGCCATGTAGGCCGTGTCGAGAATCACCGCGGCCTGAATTCGCTCGTTCAGCAGCACGTCGCGGGGCCCGAGGTACAGGTAGCCATCCACGCGGTCCGACACACGGTCCGCTCCGCGCACGTCGGGGAACAGGTACCTGAAGCCCAGATCGTCGAGCCAGGTACCCTTGAGACTGACGAGGGAAGGGACTCGCCAGGACGCCAGCCGCCGTTCCAGGGCATCGTTGTACTTGCTCAACGGCGTGTCGTTGCCGAAGCCGTTGTGCGCCATGACGACGAACGTGACGTTCGGGAAGCCCCTCGCTTCGTACATGCCGACGGCGCCGCCGCCGTGCATGAGATGGAGCAGGCCGAAGATCATCAAGGCCCTGCGATGCTTCGCCAGCACTTCCTTCTCCATCACGGAAGCGATGCTCGAGTCCCGCTCCAGGAACGGCAGCAGGTCCTCCCGCCGTTCCACCTTGCTCCAATCCAACGGAGGGTCGCCCGCCAGCACGCGCAGCCGGCGTTCCGGCGGGAGCGTCCGGTTGATGCGGCGCACCAGAGGGAACAGTTCGTCGTAGAACGCGGATACGCCGCAGAACGGCTGCGTCGTGTTGCGCCACACCTGCCGCACTTCGGCGAGGGGCAGCTCCTCGCCCGCGATGTACCGGTCCAGCACGGGCTGGTACAGCGCGTTACCGCATTCCACGACGATGTCGTTCACCTTGCCGGGCAGAGCCGGATTGCGGAGGAGCGCCAGGATGAAGTCGTCGAAGTCCTGGTTGGAGTAAGACAGAATGCCCAGCCCCACGACCTCGTACCTGGCGAACGCAGCCAGTGTGGCCGCCTGGGCGTCCTGCGGCGTCGGGTCGGTTCCATGCAGGTCCGGCGGCTGGGTGTCGGTGGCGGGGGCGGACGGACGCAAGACAGTGGCTGACGCACTGGTCCGGGTGGCCGTGAACGGAATGCTCCGGCCCTCCCCGACGCTTGTGACCGAGCCCTGCATCCGGTCCCCGGACACCTTGACAGCGAACGCGAATGCCGCTGTGCGTCCGTCGTGGCTCTTGATCCTGATCTCGAACGAGACCTGGTCGCCCGCGATCCTGCCGTTCTCGATGGCCGGCGCCGCGTCCAGCGAACCCGGCCCCGCCACCGTACCGGTCACCGTGTTGCCCTCGGCCCTGAGGCTGAGGTTGAGGTCGACGGACTGCCCGCGCGGATCCGTCGCGTGCCCCTTCCACGTTCCCGTCACGCCACCGGGCGGAGCCGAGCACGCGAAGACACCGACGAGCAGGAGGGGCAGACGTGCGGGAAGGCGGCCCTTCACGGCCCACGCCTCTCCTCGCTCGCGGCACGCCACGCGATCGCCTGCAGCGTGGTGGCCACTGCTGGTTCGAGTCCCGCTGCGTAGCTGGAGCCGACGGGGGACCGTTCCAGGAGCGTCGCGTGGAAGACGCACGCGATGAGGTATGCGCCGATTCGCCCGGGGTGCACGGCGTCGGCGTACAGATTGATCTCCGGGTGCTCACGCCGTGCGAGGAGCCACGCCTCGCCCGCCGGCACCACCGTTCCCCGCAGTAGTGCCGCCAGGCGCTCGTAGGTCCGGTCGATCCGAAGCTGCATCCCCTCATACGTGGCCAGCTCAGGGGAGACGGAGACGTTCTGTGAGTCGCCGTCGCGCCGCGCGGGAGTCTCATACAGCAGGAGCCGGGCCGATGGGCTCGCGGCGCGCGCCTCGGTGGCGAGCGCGGTGGCGTACGGCTCGATCCCGCTGCGCACCTGTTCGTCGGAGAAGGCGGGCCACTCCGACTGTTCCTGTAGCACCACGGCGTCCCACCCACCGCGGGCGAGGAGCGCGTGCACCTGTGGGTCGGCGGCGTGGTTCAGGAGCCGCGCTCCGCCCGGGGTGTGTTGATCGTACAGGAGGTTGACGCCCGCTGTGCGCGCCAGGCCCTGGATCATCGCGGGGAGATCCGCAGAGTAGGTCAGGCTGTTGCCGATAAAGAGAACGCGGAGAGTGGGCGCGTTCGGGTCCGAGGGGGCCGGAACCTCAAGCGTGGCCCCCGCTAGCCGAGCACCCGGCGCAGGTGGCGCGAAGACTCCGGCCCGCAGCGCCGCATAGCCGGTGGCGACGAGGGCGAGGACCCAGAAGAGGATTCTGCGACGCGACATGTCAGTCCCTCCGTAGCGCTGCAGCCGAAGCCGCCCGCCTCAAGAGTCTACCCCCCGAGCCCCGGCTGTCCACCTGCGGCGGTTCACTCCGGTTGCCGCGCCACCCACTCGGCCCGTCAGCTCCAGCTTGAGGACTCGCACAGCGGCAGCGACGGGCCGCCGTTGCGCAGGCCAACGCGCGGGCCCGTGAGAGCGCGCCCGTGGTGGTCCACGTTGAGGGAACGTCCTAATGAACGCGCGAGGACCGATGGTCGGCGCGCGCCACGGTGTCGATTGCGATGTCGATTGGAGGTCGGGAAACTACGACATTCCTGCGGGCAATCCCGGGGAATTGCGCGGTCTGTCAACAGTTTAGCCGAATGGCGTCGTAATTCGGCCCCGCCTTGGACCGTCTGATAAGCGGGCAAGGAGTCCCGCATAGAGGTCAGAAGCCCCTCAGGTTTGGCTTTTCGTCGTTGCCCGGAGCTTCCGTCTGGGCGAGTGCCGCCGCTGACTTGACGAAGGCCTCGCCGACCGTAGCATTGCGAGTGTGACTCCCGCCGAAAGCACGTGCACCTCCTGCCACACGCCCTTGCCCGGGGACGCGCAGTTCTGCCCGCACTGCGGGGCGGCGACGCCCACGGGAATCAGCCAAGAAACGGGAACGGTTCAGCGCCCCGACGCGGATGAGATAGACGAGGCTGCGCAGCGCCGTCGCCTCCAGCACGCGCTGGGTGAGAGTTTCGAGCTCGGTCGATTGCTTGGCCGCGGGGGCTTCGCCGAGGTCTACGCGGTCACCGACCTGAAGCTGAAGCGACCCGTCGCCGTCAAAGTACTGCACCCCGACCTGGTAGTGTCCCACACGCTGATCGAGCGGTTCCTGCGGGAAGCGCAAGCAGTCGCGAAGCTCCGGCACCCGAACATCATCCCCATTTACCAGGTCGGGGAGGTCGAGGGGCTGGCCTTCTACATCATGCCGCTCATCGAAGGCGAGAGCCTGCGAACCTGCCTGGAGCGCGCAGGGGCGCTGCCGATCGAGGAGGCACGGCGCATCGTGTGCGAAATCGCCGAGGCCCTCGCCGTGGCGCACACCGCCGGCATCGTCCACCGCGACATCAAGCCTGACAACATCATGCTCGAAGGTACGGAGCGACGGGCCATCGTGACGGACTTCGGCATCGCCAAGGCCCTGGGCAGCGGCGAGTCAGGCCTCACGGGCACGGGGATGCTCATCGGGACGCCACAGTACATGAGTCCTGAGCAAGCCTCCGGCGAGAAGCAGATCGACGCGCGGAGTGACATCTACTCGCTCGGCTGCGTGGCGTACCAGATGCTCTCGGGGCGACTGCCGTTCGAAGGGGAAAGCGCGCAGGCGATGATCGTGGCGCACATCGCCACACCGCCCGAGCCAATTCAGAGACGGCGTCATGATGTGCCCGACGACCTCGCCGTGGCTGTGATGCGCGCCCTGGCGAAGGAGCCTGGATCGCGTTGGGCTTCAGCCGGTGAGCTGGCGGCGGCGCTCCGGGCTCCGGAGCCGGTGAAGGTGCGGATGCCCGTGCAATGGGTAGTGCAGCGGCTGCGCCACGGTCTTCGCTCGTCGCGCGGGCGCGTGGGCTTCTATGCCGCGTGCCTCGCCCTGCTGATTGTTGGCACCGTGTTCGGTCGGCCTGCCGTGCGAGGCGTGTGGTACTACTGGCGAACGAAGCCCGCGCTGCGCAGCTCCGCCGACGCCGGCATCGAAACTGGGCGCACGGCCCTAAACGATACACCGACACTCTTTCCCGACTCAGGCTACGTGACGCTTCAGGCCGACCAGGCGGTGAACGACGCGAGCGGGAATCCCATTTCCGGCTTCACGCGGAGCATCTACTTCGGTCCGACGCGCCCGTCGAACGGCCAGGGGGGTGCGACCGCCAGCATCATCTCGGTCATCAGGGACAAGCGTGGCCCGGTGGTTGTGCGGCGCGGCGAGCTAGCTCACGAATCCTTCGCCAAGTTCGGGTACTTTGCTGGCCGCGAAGGACCGGGGATCTGCTTTGGCGGCGGCGGCCAGGTCTTCGGCCCGATGTACACCGGGGGCGACATCTGCATCTACAACAGCGGCGCCCGGTTCCATGACGCGGTCGAGGTCACCGGTACCATCTCCGGCATCAACTTCGCGACGTTCGACAGGGGATACATCCAGCACGGAACGGCCATTCCCCTGCCGACGGCGGCTGCCGTCTCCAGACTGGCCACTTACGCCTCGACGGGGGGGACGGCCTTCACCACGCCGGCTGGGGGAACGAGCACGCAAGCCCGCCTGCGAATCGAGTTCCTCGCACTCGACCTCGACGGCGACGGCCGGGTCACAGGACTGGACGAGGGGTTCTTCCGCGTCTATGTGGACTCCGGGGTGGCGCACGCGGACTACGTGACCGGCACGGCGCCGGGCAGGGCGTATACGTCACGGAACTGCGGCGACTTCCACACGGTGAAGGATGTGACGACCTTCTACTCGGCAGCCTACCACCTGAACTCCGCCAACCCGATTCCGGGCGGCAGCATCACGCACTCCGCAGTCCATAGCACTGCCGCCACCCAGTCGCTCCAGGTGACCAATGCGCGCTGCTTCCTTGGCGGCGATGACCGTCTGCAGGTGGCCGGGGGCAAGAACACCTTTGTCGCAGCAGACAGCCTGGGCTACTGGGTCCGCTACACTGCCACGCCCAACCCGGTCGTGATCGCCGGCCTTAAGAACGCGGCGTCCAACGCCGTGGACACGAGCCTGGCCGCCCGGACGCTCGAGGCACAGTATCTGTGGCCGCTGTCGCGCCGGTACAATCCGAAATTCGAGGGCGTCATCTACGTCAACGGGCGGCTGGTCGTGAGCGGAGTGGTGCAGGGGCGCGTCACCGTCGCCGCCAGCGACAATGTCATCATCGCCGACGATCTCAAGTACGCGATTCCGCCGGACTCGGGGTCATGCCAAGCGGCCGACATGCTCGGCCTGTTGTCGGTGGGATCCATCTACGTTGCCGACAATGTCCTCAACACGCCGCAACCGTGGGCGGCTTCCAGCGAGTACAGGATCTACAAGATCACCCCGGGCGTGTTCGTGCAGGGCGTGTTGCTGGCCCTCAACAACTTCATGGTGGAGAACTACGACAAGGGCCCGACTGCGGGGGAGCCGTGCGATACCACGGTCTCGGGCCGCGGTTGCCTCTACGAGACCGGCGGGTTCATTTCGGGAACCCGCGGCGCCTCGGGCACCACAAGCGGGACGGGCTACGTCAAGCGCTACAGCTACGATCAGTGCGCGGCTCAGGCGCCGCCGCCGCACTTCCCCGCGACTGGCCGTTTCTTCGGTAACCGCAACTACTACGACATCGATCCGAAGGGGTTCGAGGTCGCCGGCTTCTTCCGCGCGCGCGCGCCGGAGTAGTCGGCGAGGAGCGCGATTCGACCCGAATTGGAGGTTGCCCCCATGTGGATCACGCCGGTACGACTCCAACGGGGCATGGCCCTGCTCGGAGTGATCCTCATCGTCCTTGCTGTGCTCGCGTTGGCTGCCGCAGCGATCCTCCTGACCAGTGGCACGAGCCTAATCTCGAAGGGACACGAGCGTGAGGTGGAGATGCGAAACGCCGCGGACGCGGGCATTGAGATCGGGCGCTCCGCGCTGAACGGCAACCCGTCGCTCTTCCCCGACTCCGGGTACGTAACGCTGTTCGCCAATCAGCCGGTTAACGACGCCAGCGGGAATCCCATCCCCGACGTGACCCGCAGCATCTACGTGGGGCCCACGGGTTCCACCACCGGCCAGTACGGCGTCTTCGGGAGCGTCGTTTCCGTCGTTGCTGATCGGAGCGGCGCGGTGGTTGTCAGGCGCGGCGAGCTGGCCCAGGAATCCTTCGCCAAGTTCGCTTACTACACCAACAGCGAAGGCTCGGACATCTGTTTCGGAGGCGGTGACCAGATCTTCGGCCCGCTGCACAGCAACGACAACGTGTGCATCTATCCCAGCGGCGCCCGGTTTCACGGCACGGTCGATGTCTCCGGCACCATCACGGGCGTGGGCTACGGTACCTTTGACCACGGGTACGCGCAGAACAGCGCCGTCATTCCGCTCCCGACCGTGGCGCAACTCAGCAAGCTGGCCACCTACGCCTCCGCCGGCGGGATGAGCTTCACTGCTCCCAGCGGCGGGTCCAGCGCCCAGTCGCGGCTCCGGATCGAGTTTCTCGCGCTGGACCTTAACGGCGATGGGCGGGTGACCGAGCCGAACGAGGGCTTCTTCCGCGTGTATGTAGATACCAGTTCGGTGGTGGCGGTCACCGGCTACGCAACGGGCTCCGACCCGGCGACGGCCAATCAGGGCCTGAATTGCGGCGATTTCCACTATCGGACCGCCGCCGGCGTGACGGATACCACGTTCTACACGGCCTACGACCATTACGCGGCGGTGCCGGCGTATCCGATCCAGGGGAGTGTCACCGGCGGCGGGCCGGGAGAGAGCGCCACCAACAGCGCCACCAACCGCAGCAGCGCCGCGACGTACTCGCTGCAGCGCTCGACGTCCCGGTGCTTCCTAGGGGGCGACGAGCACCTGAACGTCGACTCGATTGTCTCGGGCGGCACGCGGTACGTCAACCGCTTCGAGGCGGCGGACAAGTATGGCTATTGGGTGCGCTACAGCACTACGCCGGACGCGTCCATTGTCGCCGCCCTGGCGCAGCCGGCATCCCGCGCCCTGGACACCACGCTCGAGACGCGCACTACCGAGGCGCAGTACCTGTGGCCGCTTTCGCGGAACTTCAACGTGAACTACCAGGGTGTGATTTACGTCAACGGGCGAGTGGTGCTGAGTGGCGTGGTGCACGGGAAGGTGACAGTGGCGGCGAGCGACAACGTGATCATCGCTGACGATCTCAAGTACGCCATCGCGCCCGGGTCGGCACCCTGCGCCTCGGCCGACATGCTCGGCCTGATCTCGTCGGCAGACATCTACATGTCGGACAACGTCCTCAACACCCCACAGGCCTGGGGCGCAGCGGGCGCGTACAAGACGTATGCGGCCACGTCGGACGAGTACTTGCAGGGCGTGCTCTTGACGCTCAACTCTTTCACCGCGGAGAATTTCCTGTCCGGCCCGACGACAGCCGAGCCGTGCGGCACGTTGGCGTGGGGGCGCGGTTGCTTGTACCTGACCGGCGGCGTCATCCAGGGGACCCGGGGCGGTGTGGGTTCCGTGGCAGGGACGGGCTACGTCAAGCAATATGCGTACGACCAGTGCGCATTTGAGGCCCCGCCTCCGTATTTCCCCACGACGGGGCGGTTCTTCAGCAACCGCTATTACGAGGTCGATCCCGTCGGATTCGACGTGGCTAGCTTCTTCCGGAGTTTCACACCACAGTAGATGTGAGAGCTACTCGGCGGATATTGCGGGCGCGTGAGCGTGGTGTCGATTGCGGTGTCGATTGGAGGTCGGAATCGTACGACATTGGAGCAAGCAATCCGGGGAAGCGCGCGGTCTGTCAACAGTATAGCGGAATGGCGTCGTAGTCTGGGCCTGCCTTGGACCGCCTGATAAGCGGGAGGTCGCGCTCGCCCTGATCAGGGGTCAGTTTCCTGCCGATCGTTGTCCGCGTCGCTTCGTGGCTACCGGATCGAGATCGTGTAAACGCCTGTCGCGCGCTGGCCTTCGCTGCTGACGACCACGATCTGGTACATCCCCGTCGACTTGAGGAGGAACGCCAGCCGGGAGTTGTTTCCCCCGCCCGAGCCGCCGTCTTCGGCGAGCCTGTTGCCGTTGGCGTCAATCAGCTGCACGTAGGTGCTGAACGCGGTCGACTTGACGTCAATTGTGACCGTCTGGCCGGCGCTCCCCTGGAACTGCCAGGTGTCCGCGAACGTGCCCGCCATCGTCTGATCGCCGGGCTCCAGCCGCCCCCGCATCGTCTGTCCGATCGCGATCTGCCCTATCTCGCCGGGCGCTGGGATCGCACCCGTCGGCGTCGCTTCCACTGGGGCCGGCGGCGGCGTAACGGCGACGGGCTGCGCGGCGGGCTGCGTCTGTGCGACTGGTTGGGGCTGCGCGGCGGGTTGGCGTGGTGCGACTGGTTGCGGCTGCACGACCGGTTGCGACTGTGCTGTCGGCTGGGGCTGGGCTACCGGCTGAGGCTGCGCAGCCGGCGGGGGCGGCGCGACAGGTTGGGGTTGGGCGACCGACTCGGGCTGCGCAACCGGCTGCGGTTGCAACACCGGCTGCGCTTGTGCTGTCGGCTGAGACTGCACCACCGGTTGACTCTGTGCGACTGGCTCGGGCTGCGCGGCCGGCTGGGGCTTCGCCACCGGCTGCGCAACCGATTGGGCCTGTACCACCGGCTGCGTCTGTGCGATCGGCTGGGTCAGCGCGACCGGTTGGGGCGGTGATACCGGCTTGGGTTGTGCGATCGTTTGAGGCTGCACCGCCGGTTGCGGCTGCGCAACCGGCTGGGGCGGCGCGACGGGCTGGGGCTGCACCACCGGCTGCGGCCTCGCGACTGGTTGCGCCTGTGCGACCGGCTGCGGTTGCGCGGTGGGCTGGGACCGCGCGAGAACCGGCGTCGGGGTCCCGTATGCCTGCACGCGCATCGTGTACCGGCCGACGCTCACCCACTGCGAGGATGTGGTCACCATCAGCCGGTAGGTGCCGGTCGTCGCGCAGGTATGCACGATGCGCGCATTCGTCCTGCCGCCGCTGTCGTTGTCGCGGGAGACGATGTTGCCGCCGGGGTCGATGACCATGGCGTAGTTGTCCCAGTCGGACAGGATATCCATCTGGAACTGCTGACCCGCCGAGCACTGGAAGTCGTACGCGTGGTACTTCTTCTGGCCGTAGGTCGGAGAGGTGTCCGCCAGGGTGCCCTGCACCTGCTGGTTGAGGCCGATCGTCCCGATCGTGACCAGCTGCGGCGGATTGACGTTCGGCGGCATCGCGTGCCCTACCGTCGCCACGACCGACACGGTGAATGCACCATGCTGGTCGGCGCGGCGCGCGTTGGCGAGGATCTGGTACATGCCGGTGAAGGGCAGGTTGTACCAGATGCGCGCGTTCCGCGCGCCGCCGCTATCGCCGTCCTCCGCGATGTTCTGCCCCTCCCAGTCCTGCAAGTAGAGGCGGGAGTCGAAGTCGCCCGACGTCAGGTCGATCTGCACCGTCTGCCCGGCCGTGCCGTAGAAGCTGAACAGCTTGTAGTGCGAATGGTCGGACGGGAGGACGGGGTCGGCCGTGGTGAGAGTACCGGTCACGGGCCTGCCCATGCCGATCTGCTGTTGCGCCGTCGCCGGATGCGCGACCGATCCGAACAGGGCAAGACCTGCCACCAGCGCCGGCACAACCGTCGAACGGTGGTGAGGCATCATCGCCGCACTCTCCTCGATGCCTGCGCTGGGGGTCCGCGCCACACGGTGTGACGCCTGCGCGGCTGAGTCTACGCTGGCCTGCACAATAGGCAATACCAGGGCCAAGGCTCGAGCACACCGTGGCCGAATGTCACCTCGCCAGGCAGGGGCCTCTTCTGCGCGTCACCAGCATCGTGGTGTCGATCGCGGTGTCGGCACGAGCCCTCAAACCGCGTTGCCCTCAGTGGCGAACGGCGCCGCTGTCCACCTTGCTCCAGTCTATGCCCTGCCGGACACCTCGCCAGATCTCCAGCTGGTCCACGAGTATCCGCGTGCGAACGGACTGACCATCAACGATCACGTGTCGGGGTGTGGCGGTGCCGACCTGTACCGCGGACACGCGCAGTGCACGTCCATCGACTGCGAGGCCGCATCGTCCATCGGGCAGCAGCTGCAGTGTGAGTAGCCACGCTTTGCCGGTTGCAAGGGCCGAGCCTACGGGGGCGTAGAGGACATCGCCTCCGACGGACAGGGCGACGAACTGCTTGCTCCATGCCGATTCGCCCGCTGGATAGTCTGCCTCGCAGTCCAAACTGACGTCGTCCGCGGACCTCGGCAGAAAGGCAGTGCGGTGATCCCAGGCGCGAAGGGCGAGGGAATCACTGAGGGCCGACAGCGCAACGTGGATGATCTGCCACTTGGCGACCGGCGCTGGGGTTCGGAGCGCCACGGCGATTCCGAGTCCGCTGTCGGTGAATCGCCCCGGGTTTTCCGGAGAGCTCACGGGTTGAGTGTGGCCAGTGCCGCTGGGGCTGCCTGGGCCCGCTCGTAGGCTGCTTCGTACTCGGCGGGCGGGACGTAGCCGAGGGGCTCCAGCAGCCGGCACGTGTTGTACCACGCCACCCACTCCAGGGTCGCGAATTCGACATCCTCGATCGACCGCCACGGGCCGCGGCGGCGGATGACCTCCGTCTTGAAGAGCCCCATGAGCGTTTCGGCCAGGGCGTTGTCGTAGGCGTCCCCCCGGCTGCCGACGGAGACGGTGATCCCGGCCTCCGCGAGCCGCTCGGTATACCGGATCGAGAGATACTGCACGCCCCGGTCGCTGTGATGCACCAGCCCGCCGTCGGTCTCCCGGTCGTACAGCGCCTGCTCGAGGGCGTCCAGGGCCAGGTCGCTCTTCAGGGTGCTGGCGACCCGCCAGCCCACGATCCGGCGGGCGAAGGCATCGAGCACGAACGCCACGTACACGAAGCCCCGCCAGGTCGCCACGTACGTCAGATCGGCCACCCAGAGCGCGTTGGGGCGGTCCACCGTGAAATCCCGCGCCACCAGGTCCCGGGGCCGGTCGGCCACTGCCTCCGGGATCGTGGTCCGGCAGCGCCGGCCGCGCACCACGCCCCGCAGGTTCAGCTGCCGCATCAGCCGCGCCACCGTACACCGCGCCACCGGGATCCGCTCCCGATTCAGCTGCTTCCAGACCTTCTTGGCCCCGTAGACCTCGTGGTTGGCCTTCCAGACCCGCTGGATCGCCGGCCGCAGCGCCGCGTCCCGCTGCGCCCGGGCTGGGAGCCGGGCGGGATCGGCCTCGCGCGCCTTCGCCTCGTAGTAGCTCGCCGGAGCGATCGGCACCTCCGCGCAGATCGGCTCGACTCCGTACGGCTCCCGGTGCGCGTCCACAAACGCCACCATCACCGCGCGCGGCGGTCGAGCTCCGCCTGCGCGAAAAACGCCGACGCCTTCCGCAGGATCTCGTTCGCCCGGCGCAGCTCCCGGTTCTCCCGCTCCAGCGCCTTGAGCTGCTCGCGCTCCCCGCTCGTGAGCCCCGGTCGCTGGCCCGCGTCCCGCTCAGCCCGCCGCACCCACTGCCGCAAGGTCTCCTGGGTGCAGCCAATCTTCTCGGCGATCGAGCCGATCGCGGCCCACTGCGACGCATATTCGCGCTCGTGCTCGATCACCATCCGGACGGCCCGCTCCCGCACCTCCGGGGAGTACCGCGTTGTCGTTGCCATGACTCCATCCTCTCAAGAAATGGAGCCTCCGGCAATCCCGGGGCGATTCATACCTACTCTCAAGCGTCCCGCGTTTCGGTGATTGGTGTGCCGACGTTCACAGCCATCTCACCGAATAGTGGACCGCTTACCGGCGGCACTCCTATCAGCATTGTCGGGGCCAACTTCGTCAACATCTCGGGCGTGACTGTGGGTGGAAACGCGCTTACCAATCTGAACGTGGCCAGCAGCACGCAGATCACTGGTACCACCCCGGCCGGCAGCACGCCCGGGCCGACGGACGTTGTCGTCACTGTCGCCTCTGGGTGGCAGGCCCAGTGCGTCTCCTGCTTCACCTACCTTGGAGCACAACACCCCTCGAGGGCGATCTTGCTGACCCGTCCCAACGATGCCACCGTAGCTTATTACCGCGCGGCGCTGACGGCGGCTGGAGTCTCTTTCACCGAGGTTCCGACCACGAGCGCTGCCACCGCCAACCTCAACGGGGCGGTCATCATCAGCGCCTTCTCCGACGTGCCCACTGAGTTGCAGGGTGCGGGCGCCACGGCGATCGACAACGCGGTTCAGGGTGGCTCGTGGCTCGTGATCTCCGCATTCGGCTACTTCACAGCGGGGTATGCGGGCATCGGGACGGCTGGCACCAGCTACTGGTCGCCCGCCGTGCACGACGAGGTGTTCTATGTGACGGCGACCAACTCCAATCCTCTCTTCAGCGGTCTGCCGTCTTGGGTCCCGCCCCAGCAGCCGGATCCCGCGGCCAATCTGATGTACCAGATTTTCGGGTATCAGACGACCGCCACTTGGACGCCGCCGGCCACGGCGACCATAGATCAATACGAATCGGGGTACATGACCTACGGGTGGCCGTATCTGTCACCGAGCGGACCGGACTGCACGCTCTGGCCCGGCGTCTGCACGTCCGAGCGATCGATAGGTCCCGACGGCGTGGACCAAGTGAACGTGGGCTCGGGTCGTGTGTTGCGGATTCGCGTCCCGGTTGGCTCTAATTCGACCTTCTTCTACGGCCCCATCCTGGGTGCCATGATGAACAACGCCGTCGCTTGGGGACTGGCCGGCACTCCGTAGCCTCCTGGCGCCCCGCGACATTCGAGCATCATGCGCGAGGGGCCCCGATTGGGGCCCCTCGCCGCTTCGGCGAACCAGTGGTCCCCTACACGTCCAGATTCCTCACGTACTTCGCGTGCTCCTCGATGAACTTGCGGCGGGGCTCGACCTCGTCGCCCATGAGGGTCTCAAAGAGCTGGCTCGCCTCGAAAGCGTCTTCCATCTCCACTTTCAAGATCGTGCGCGTCGCCGGATCCATCGTGGTCTTCCACAGCTGGTCCGGGTTCATCTCCCCCAGGCCCTTGTACCGCTGGATCACGACGTTGCGGTGGCGCCCCGGCCGCGCCTCGCCCTCCTGCTCCTCGCCCTCACCATCGCCGTCCGCGGCCGCTGCCACCGGCGCCGCGCCCGAGCCGTTCGACAACCGCTTGATGTACTCCTCGCGCTCCGCCTCGTCGAACGCGTAGTACTCTTCTTTTCCGCGCGCCACCCTGAACAGCGGCGGCTGCGCGATGTAGATGTACCCCGCGTCGATGAGCTGCTTCATCTCCTTGTAGAAGAACGTCAGCAGCAGCGTCCGGATGTGCGCGCCGTCCACGTCGGCATCGGTCATGATGATGATCTTGTGATACCGTGCCTCGCTCAGAGTGAAGTCCTCCGAGACGCCCGTACCAATCGCCGTGATGATGGTGCGGATCTCCTCGTTGCTGAGGATCTTGTCGATCCGCGCCTTCTGCACGTTGAGGATCTTGCCCCGCAGCGGGAGGATGGCCTGGAACGCGCGGTCGCGGCCCTGCTTGGCCGACCCACCGGCGCTGTCGCCCTCGACCAGGTAGATCTCGCACAGCGCGGGATCGGTGAGCGAGCAGTCGGCGAGCTTGCCCGGGAGAATTCCGCCCTCGAGGCCGCTCTTCTTCCGCACGAGGTCGCGCGCCTTGCGCGCCGCCTCGCGCGCCAGCGCGGCCGAGGCCGCCTTCTCGACGATGGCACGCGCCACCGGCGGGTGCTCGTCGAGGAAATTGCCGAGGAGATCGTTCACCACGCTCTTCACGATCCCCTCGACCTCGCTGTTGCCCAGCTTGGTCTTGGTCTGCCCCTCGAACTGCGGCTCACGCACCTTGATCGAGAGCACCGCCGTGAGCCCTTCACGCACGTCGTCGCCCGAGAGGGTGAAGTCCGCCTTCTTGAGGGCGCCGCTCTTCTTGGCGTACTCGTTGATGGTCCGGGTGAGCGCGCTCTTGAAGCCGGTGAGGTGCGTCCCGCCCTCGTGGGTGTTGATGTTGTTCACGAAGGTGAGCGTGTTCTCGGTGTAGCCGTCGTCATACTGGAGCGCGAGCTGCACGTCGACGTCGTCGCGCACCGTCTCGATGGCGATGGGCTTGGGGTGCAGCGGCTTCTTGGTCTGGTTCAGCCACTGCACGAACTCGACCAGCCCGCCCTTGTAGAAGAAGGTCTCCTGCCGCTGCTGCCCCTCACGCTCGTCCTGGAAGGTGATCGTGAGGCCCTTGTTCAGGAACGCCAACTCCCGGAGCCGGCTGGCGAGGATGTTGTAGTCGAACCGCGTCTCGGTGAAGATCGCCGTGTCGGGCTTGAAGCGGACGATCGTGCCGGTGCCCTTCACCTTCTCGCGCAGGTTCAGCTTCTTCACCGTCTCGCCGCGGGCGAAGGCCATGTGGTGGCGCTGGCCGCTGCGGTCCACGCACACCTCGAGCCGTTCGCTCAGCGCGTTCACCACCGAGATGCCGACGCCGTGCAGCCCGCCCGAGACCTTGTACGAGGTGCGGTCGAACTTCCCGCCGGCGTGCAACACCGTGAGCGCCAGCTCGACGCCCGGAATCTTCTCGGTGGGGTGCATGTCCACCGGGATCCCGCGCCCGTTGTCCTTCACGGTCACGCTGTCGTCGGGGTGGATGATGACCTCGATGCGGTCGCAGAAGCCGGCGAGCGCCTCGTCCACCGAGTTGTCCACGACCTCGTAGACCAGGTGGTGCAGGCCGCGCGAGCTGGTCGACCCGATGTACATGGCCGGACGGCGGCGCACGGCCTCGAGTCCCTTGAGGACCTGGATTTGTTCTGCGTCGTAGCCGGTGGGCTGTGGGTTCTTGGGCATATGACTCGAAAAAAGGGGTTAGGGGCCAGGGGCTAGGGGGTCGTCCACCCCGCGTCCCCCCAAAATCTCAGCGCACAATTCTCAGTGAGGCTACCGTCTTCTGAAGCGTGGACAGCCGGAGCTGCACCGGCGCCGCCTCGAGGTTCACGAAGCGCGGCGCCTCGAGCGGCACCACGGTTCCACCGGGCTCGGTGCGCGCCAGCCACTGCCGCCGCAGCCGGAGGAACCGCCTGAGCAGCCTGGCGCGGTCGGCGGCCAGCCGCTCCGGCAGCACCCGCCAGACTCCCCTGAACAACTCCGCCTCGACGGGCGGCCGCGCCACGGACCCGCGGCGCCGCTTCCCCGTGCGCCCGTGCCCCTGTGCCCCCGTGCCCTCTGCTTCGGTGAACCACTCCAGCAACAGGTCGTGGTCGTGGATCTCGCCGAGGCAGTCCTGCAACAGGCGCGTCAGCCGCCGCTCCTCGTCGAACGCGATGCCGCAGACTTCCGCGTGGAAGTCGAGCACGTAGCGCAGGCGCTTGACCGCGATGCGCAGGGCGTGCAGGTCCGCCGCCTCCGGCGCGCGCTCCACCATCCCGCGGTGCGCCGACACCCGGCGCGCCTGGCGGTGGATGACGTCAGTCAGGTAGCGGGTTGCCATCGCCTCCTCGTCGCCCCGCCCGACGAAGCGCGGATGCCGGGCGCAGTCGCGGAGCGCGCCGCCGAGCTTGGCGTAGCGGCCGCGCGCCAGGCTGGCCGCGAGCTTCTTCTGCGCACGCCAGCGCCGCTCCTTCAGGGCCGCCAGCAGGTCCTCGAGCCGCGCCGCCTCGATGCCGCTCAGGTGCATGAGGTGCCGGTCCTCGAGCAGCGCCGTAATGACGTCGAGGTCCCTCACTCGGCCCAGCGCACGCGACAGCCAGCGCAGCCGCGCGCGACCCGCCTGCCTGGGCGGCCGCACCACGGAGGAGAAGAGCGCCAGCGCCGCCCGCAGCCGCCGGGTCTGCACCCGCATCTGATGCACGGCCTCGGCGTCCTCGCCGCGCCGCGCCGCCTTCTCGTAGCTCAGCAGCTCGCGCACCTGCCGGGCGACGATCCGGCTCGCGGCCTGGCGCACGGTGAGGGCGGGTGCCGCCGAGAGGGTCGGGCTCACCGCCTGGTCCTCCCGCGGCCGCCGTAGCGGGCCACCGGCTCCTTGCTCTCGCCGCCCAGCAGCCAGCGGATCCGCTTGATCCTCCCGGCCGACCGGTCGGCGTTGAGGAGCGAGAGGACCTCGGGCGTCATCAGCGACAGCTCCTGGCGCCACGCGCTCGACTTCACCCGCACGAACAGGGTGCCGTCCGCCGCCACCGCCTCCGGCACCGCGGCGCTGGCGATGCGCTCGCCCACCAGATCGGGCCACGCCGCCACCACGGCCGCCTGGCCGACGCGGTCGGCCAGGCCGGCCGACTTCAGCACGCCGCCCAGGATGTCCGCGATCTTCGTCGGCTTCGACTTGCGGGGTGGTGTCACCGGTCCCGATCCCTCATGCCGTCTCGATCTTCCCCTCGCGAATCCGCCACCGTGGCAGTGTGCGCACCGCCTCCGGCATCTCGCCCTCTCGCGGGACCGTCGCGAACACCTGGCTGCCCCGCGCCGCGAGCCCCTCGACCAGCCTGCCCAGCCGCGCACTGCGCTCCGCATCCAGCTCGGCGAAGGCGTCGTCGAGGCAGACGATGGGCTGTCCGTCGCGCTCGGCCAGCGTCTCCGCCTCGATCAGCCGCAGCGCCAGCGCCGCCGTGCGCCACTGGCCCGCCGATCCGTACACGCCCAGGTCGCGCTCGCCCAGCAAGAGCTGCAGGTCATCGCGGTGCGGCCCCACCGACGTCGTCCCGCGTACCAGGTCGCGCTCGCGCGAGCGCTCCAGCGCCTCCGCCAACTCGGCCTCGCCGCCCGTCGCGCGCGAAGCGTAGCACAGGCCGGCCTCGAGCGTCTCCCCGATCTCGGCGCAGTGCGCGCTGTAACGCGGCGCCCAGCGCTCCACCCAGCTCCGGCGCGCCGCCGCAACCGTGGCGCCGGACCGCGCGAGGAGCGCCTCCCAGTCGGCGACGTCGTCCGGCGTCGCGCGACAGCGGTGCCGCAACGCCCGCCGGTACTGCCCCAGCGCAGCGACGTAGCCGGGCACCGCGAGCGCGAGCAGCACATCGACGAACCCCCGCCGCACCCGGGCGCCGCCCGTGGCCAACTGCACGTCGGAGGGGCTCAACACCACGCCCCGTACCGCACCGATCGCATCGGCCAACCGACCCGCCTGCAAGCCATCCGCAACGACGCGCTTCTCTTTGGTGCGCGCGTCGTAGCCGGCGGCGATTACTCGCCCCTCACGACTCTTGTCTCGCGACCACTCCGCAACTTGGCGTCTCGCAACTCCACTGCCCGCCGCTTCACTCGATTCCGTTTCTGCTTCGACTCGGAAGCCGTCTTCGCCGAACCGCACGAGCTCGCGGTCGCGCGCCCCGCGGAACGACCTGAACACCTCGAGATACAGCAGCGCCTCGAGCAGGCTCGTCTTGCCGTGCCCGTTCGGCCCGACGAGCACCACGCCCGCGCCCGGCAGCTCCAAGTCGGCGTCCGTGAGATTGCGGAACGCGCGGACCGTGAGCCGCGCGACCCGCGCTATTTCAGCCTCACGGTGATGCTGTCCGTGACCGTGTCGTGACCCAGCACGTCGCCCGCCGCCACCCGAAAGCTGAACGGCTTGTGGTGCAGCTGACCCAGCGCCACCGTGTAGACCGCATCGACCACCGTGTCGTCCACCGTGTCCGGCGGGAACGCGATCTGAGCGCCGGAGATCTGCAGCGTGACCGTGTCGATGAGGTTCTGGTCGCGCGCGATCACCTCGATGTTCAACAAGCCGATCGAATCCACCGTCGTGTCACGACCGGGAATCGTCGTGATCGCCGGCGGCGACAGGTCTGGTCCGTTGGGCTTCGGGCCCGTCGGCGTCGGCGCGTCCCGGCAGCCCCACGCCAGCCCTCCGAGCACCGCAACCAGGGGCCACTGCCGGAGTGCTGAGATACAGGTATGGCGACCCTCGCGGCGGACCCCAGGAGCGCGTTCATTCGGGGGCCGGATCACACCGTGTATGATAGCCACGAAACCTAGATAAATCAAGGGGTTAAGCCATCTCTGGGAGCGCTACTGCGAGGTCAGAATCACGCTGTCCGTGGCGGCAAATCCGACGAGATTCCACAGCTTTGCGACGAGCGTGATTTTGGTGCCCGCCGGGACCCCTGACGGCACGGTCCAGTCCACGTCCTGGGTGGACTCGGTGGTGTCCGGGAAAAGGTAGAGCGAATCGCCGTTCAGCTGCGGTACGGAGCTCCGCAGCACCACGTGCAGGCTGTCAAAGCCCGTAAAGTCATAGCAGTAGATGGACGCGGGAATGGACCCCGGGCTCCGCACGTAGATGTTGGGCGATACGATCACCTCCACGGTAGGCGGGGCGACGCGCGCGCGGGGATCGGTGCACGAAAACAGGAGGGCACAGAGGCACAGGGGCACAGAGGCACGGGAAAGCAATGCCCTGACTGTGCCCCTGTGCGCCTGTGCCCCCGTGCCCGCTGTCATTTCCCCATGAACCTCGCCGACCGCCTTTCCAGAAATGCCCCCAGGCCTTCCTTCATGTCTTCAGTCGCGGCGACCAGGCCGAAGGCGTCGGCCTCGAGCGCCAGCCCCTCGTCGAGGGTCATGTCGAGACCGCGATCCACCGCCTCCATCGTGAGCTTCAGCGCGAGCGGGCCGTTGGCGATGATGGTCCGCATCAGCTTGTCGGCTTCGGCGGCGAGCTGGTCGGCAGGCACGACCTTGGTCACCAGGCCGATCCGGAGCGCTTCCTGCGCCGTGATCTGCTCGCCGGTCAACAGGAGGTGGAGCGCGTTGCCCTTGCCGACGATCCGCGGCAGGCGCTGGGTCCCGCCGTAGCCGGGCGTGATGCCGAGCTTGACCTCGGGCTGGCCGAACTTCGCGTTCTCGCTGGCGATGCGGATGTGGCACGCCATCGCCAGCTCACACCCGCCTCCCAGGCAGTAGCCGTTGACGGCGGCCAGCACCGGCTTCCCCATCGCCTCGAACGCGCGCAGCATCGCCTGCCCGGCGAGCGAGCGCTCGCGGCCCTGGAGGACGCCCTGCTGCGCGAGGTCGGCGATGTCGGCGCCGGCGATGAACGCCTTCGGACCCGCGCCGGTGAGGATGACACCGCGCACGTCGGGGCTTTCCTTGAGGAATTGCGCCGCCTGGTGGAGCTGCTTCACCACTTGGTCGTTCAAGGCGTTGAGCTTGTCGGGACGGTTCACCGTCAGCGTGGCGACGCCGTCCTTCACCGCGAGGAGGAGGTGCTCGAAGTTCATAGCGAAAAAACTAGTGGGGGCATAGGTTGCCCGCTATGAGCCTGCATCCGCTCGGCTGGACCTCGGCGGGCCGCCTCACGATCCTCGACCAGACGCTCCTGCCGGCCGAGGAGCGCTGGCTGGAGCTGGATACGGTCGCAGGGGTGGTCGAGGCGATCGCGACGCTGCGGGTGCGCGGCGCGCCGGCCATCGGCATCGCCGCGGCGATGGGGTTGGTGGCGGCGCTGCGCGTCCACCTTTCCGAGCCGCGTACGGCGTTCCTTGTACTGGTCGAGAAGGGTGCGGCCACGATCTGCGCCGCCCGGCCCACCGCCGCGAACCTCGGCTGGGCGATGGAGCGGATGACGCGGCGGGCCGCCGCGACCCCGGGCGACGGACGGGCGGTGCTGGCGGCGCTTGAGGCCGAGGCGCAAGCCATCTGGGACGAGGACAAGGAAGCGTGCCGGCGGATCGCGGAGAACGGACAACGACTGCTGAGGGCACGGGGGCAGGGGGGCACGGAGGCACGGGAAGGCGAGGGCACGGCCGCACAGGGGGACGGGGGCGCAGGGCCGGTCAACGTGCTCACCCACTGCAACACGGGCTTCCTGGCGACCGGCGGCATCGGGACGGCGCTTGGCATCGTGCACCTGGCCGCCGAGCGCGGCACGCGGGTGCACGTGTGGGTGGACGAGACGCGACCGCTCCTGCAGGGGAGCCGGCTCACCGCGTGGGAGCTGGCCAAGGCCGGCGTCCCGCATACCGTCATCACCGACAGCGCGGCCGCAAGCCTGATGGCGGCCGGCAGGGTGGACGTGGTGCTGGTGGGCGCCGATCGCATCGCGCGGAACGGTGACACCGCCAACAAGGTCGGCACGCTCTCCCTCGCGATCGTGGCGCGGCATCACGGGGTACCGTTCTACGTCGTCGCGCCGTCCTCGACGTTCGACCCGGCGTGCGAGAGCGGCAGCGGGATCTCGATCGAACAGCGGGCCGCCGCCGAAGTGACGCGGCCGCTGGGCAGGCAGGCGGCACCGGACGGGAGCCCGGCATACAATCCGGCGTTCGACGTGACGCCCACGGAGCTGGTGAGCGGGTACGTCACCGAGAAGGGGATCCTGAAGCCGCCGTTCGACGGCAGCGCGACTTGACCGCGGAGGAATGAGCATGCGTGCAGTTCGCTATCACGGCCCGAAGCAGCCCCTCCGGCTGGAGACCATTCCCAAGCCTGCGCCCCGGCCGGGCGAAGTGCTGGTGAAGATCTCGGCCGCGGGCATCTGCCACACCGAGCTGCATTTCCTGAGCGGCCTCCTGAACCTCGGCGTGCAGCCACTGACGCTCGGGCACGAGGTGGTGGGCGTAGTGGAAGACGTGGGCGCCGGGGTCGAGAGCCCGAAGCCGGGCGATCGCGTCATTCTCTACTACTACGTCGGCTGCGGCCGCTGCGCGCACTGCCTGGTGGGCGACGAGAACCTGTGTGACGCGCTGCGCGCCGAGTACGGCTTCGTCTCCGACGGCGGCTTCGCCGAGTACGCGGTGGTGCCGGCGCGGAACGCGGTGCGGCTCCCGGCCGAAATCACCGACGAGGCCGCCGCACCGATCGGCTGCGGCGTGACGACGGCGGTGCACGCGGCCGGACTGGCGCGGCTCGCCGCCGGTGACGTCGTGCTGGTCTACGGCGTAGGGGCAGTGAGCTTCGGCCTGATCCAGCTGGCCAGATTGTCGGGGGCAGAGGTCATTGCCGTCTCGCGCACGAGCGCCAAGCTGGAGAAGGCGAAGGCCCTGGGCGCGGCGCACGCGCTCAACGGCAATGAGGGGAAGGTCGCGGAGCGGGTGCGCGAGATCACGCACCGGCACGGCGCCGACGTGGTCTTCGAGCTGGTCGCGACGAAGGAGACGATGGCGGCCTCGACGGCGGCGATCGCCAAGCGCGGGCGGCTGGTCTTCATCGGCTACTCAGAAGACAGCTACACGGTGCACCCCATTCAGCTGGTGATCACCGAGGCGAGCGTCACGGGGTCAGTGGGCAACACCTTGGGCGAGCTGGTGCGCGCGGTGGACCTGGTGGCGCGCGGGAAGATCCGGACGATCGTGGACCGCACGCTGCCGCTCGCGGAATTCCAGAAGGGCATCGATGCGCTACAGAGGGGAGAACTCGTCGGGCGCGCGGTGCTCAAGCCATAGAGGTTGTGGGTTGCAGGTGGTAGGTGGTGGTCAAGGCCGTGGGACTCGCCGCGTGGCGGCTGGAACCACTACAACCTGCAACCCACCAACCACCAACAGCCTTCTACCAGCCTACCCCCACCGCCACGACCAGCCTCGCATCCACCTGTCCCGGCCGGATGCTCTGCGTCGGGTCGTCAATCGTCACCAGCTTGAACCACCCGCCCACGTCGATGAACACGGGCCCCAGCGGGATCAGCCGCACGCCGAGTTCCGCGCCCGGCTCCCAGCCGGTGAGCCGTTGCCGCTCCGCAACCGGATAGACCGGATTGCTCGGTGCAAGCGGCGGCAGGGTGAGCGTGTCGGCGAGGGGCGAGGCCAGCGGCACGGCGTACATCGATTGGGTGATGGTGCGCCGGTGGTAGCCCACGAACTCACCGACGTACGCCATGAATCGGTGGTGCGCGCCGTTGAACGAGAGGACGGCCGGGTAGTAGCGCACCGCCAGGTCGAGGCTCCATGCGTCGTAGCTCGACGAGTTGCCCGGATACGGCGTGGGCCCGCAGCCGGTGCTCGGGCAGAGCCCGCCCGGCATGATCACAATGGGTCCGCCCATGATTGTCTGTTGCGGGGCATCGGTCCGGTAGTGCGTGCCGATGAGGCCGATGGTCCAGCGGCCGAAGACCAGCGGCTCGAGGCCGAAGCGCTGCCGGCTGTCGACCAGGGCGGCGACGTCGAAGAACGCGGTCTGCCTCGGCGCGACGGCGGCGGGAGGCGAAGCGGCGCCGCTGGGGGCCGGCGGGGCCTGGGCGGCCAGCGACGTGGCGAGCAACAGCGGCAGAACGGCGAGACGAAGCGCGCGCATCGGCGCCTCCCGTGAGGCTACCGCGAACGATGGCTCGCGGCGCCCCTCGCGGCAAGGACCTGGGTCACCGATCCGGACGCACGGGGGCACGGACGCACAGTGCTCGAGCGCTAGCCGTGCAAGGACTGGACGAGCCGTTGGAACCGCGGCTCGGCGCGCAGCGGGTCGAAGGCCTCGATGTCCAGGTAGAACCGCAGGAACGCATCGCGCGGGCGGCATTGCTCGAGAGCCGCCAGCGCCGCGTCGCGATCGCCCAATGCGACGAAAGCCGCCGCCGCGGACATTGTCGCCTCGTCGAGCACGCTCCCCGTCGCGTTGGTGACGAGGCTGGCGTGCAGCCTCGCCTGCGCCGTGTCGTGCGCGACCGCCTCGACCCACGCGAGCTCTGCGATCGCCAGCAGGCTGTCGCCGCGGCTGGCGCGGACCGCGTCGTGCGCATCCTGCAGTCCGCCGGCGGTATCGCCCTCGAGGGACCTGGCCACCGCGCGCCGGCCCAGGGCGTATGGGAAGCCCGGAGAAACGGCAATGGCGCTGTCGAGCCACTTCCTGGCGTCGGCGTAGCGGCGCCGCCGAAATGCCGCGTTGGCGAGCCAGCTCAGGGTGATGGGACGCTCGGGATCGAGCGCCAGTGCCTGGCGAAGCGCTGCCGTGCCACCCGAGTCGTCGCCCTCGACCACGAGCGCGATACCCAGGTAGTGGTACGGATCGGCGCGCCGGGGGTCCAGCGCGATGGCGCGGCGCAAGGCGGGCACGACACCGTCCAGATGCACGCGGTCCTGCTCGAGGCGTGTCATGGCGGCGGCGGACCAGGCGGGGGCGAAAGAGGAATCGAGCGCCAGGGCGCGGTCTGTCGCGCGCTCCGCGCGCGCGAGCAGGCTGTCCTGGGGAAGTCCGCCGAAGTTCCAGGACCAGTCGTGCGCGAGGGCGTAGGCGGAGCCCAGCGCCGCGAACGCGTCCACGTACGACGAGTCCAGGCGGATGGCCTCCTCGTACTCGCCCACGGCGCGCTGCGCGTCCTCCTGGGTGCGGCGGGCGATCAGGAAGTTGCCGCGCAGCACGTGCTCCCAGGCGCGTGGATCCCGAGTCGGCCGTGCCGCAACAGTCGTCCGCTCGGCCGGCGCCAGGGAACCGCCGATCTCCTCCGCGACTGCTTGCGCCACTGTGGCGGGCAGGTCCAGCAGGCCGGCGCTCGACTGGTCGTAGGTCTGGCCCCAGGCCGTCAGCTCGTTCTGCGTATTCACCAGCCGGATCGAGACCCGGTAGCCGGCCGGGGTCCGCCGCAGCCCGCCGTCCACCAGGTAGTGCACGCCAAGCGCACGTCCGATGCTGCGCAGATCTCCCTGGCTCGCGCGCTGGGCCCGGCGCACCGAGCTTGGGGCCTTCACCTCGACGCGCGGCGCGAGCCTGCCCAGACCGGTGGCGATGTCTTCGGTGAGCCCCTCCGCCAGGTACAGATCACTGGTGTCACGGGTGGTGAAGTAGAGCACCGCGACGCTGTTGGACATCGGCGCCACCGCGGGGCGGAAGGGACGCGCGCTGCACGGCGGCGGCGTGCCGTCAGGGCACTGGGCGAAGGAAAGACGCACGGACGCACAGACGCAGCAGACGCACAACAACAGCGCTCGCACTGCAGTTCCCGTGCGTCCGTGCGGTCGTGCGTCCGTGCGTCCGGTCATCAGACCCCCTCGACGATCACGATCTTCGATTTTGCCGCCTTGTGCCGGATGGCCCGCAACGGGCGATACTCGGGCGACTCGATCCACGCCCGGGCTTGGGCGACGCTATCGAACTTGATGATGGTCATCCGTGTCGGCGCCCAGTTGCCCTCGAGCACTTCAACCGCTCCACCTCGCGCGACGTACGAGCCGCCGTGTGCCGCAATAATGGCCGGGCCGGCTTTGAGGTATTCCCCAAAGGCAACCGGATCCGTGACTTCCACATCGGCAACGACGTATGCGGGCATGGTGATGCTCCTCTACGAGTGGTGTGGGCGCCGGGCGATCATTCTCTGCGCGAGTGCCGTTGCTGTGCGTCCGTGCGCCCGTGCCCGCCGGCATCATCTCAGAACTTCAGTTGCCGGTCGAGCGCGGCGTAGCGCGGGTCGGCGCGCAACGGCGCCAGCTCCGCATCCTGGCGCACCCAAACCGCCGTGGCGGTCCGCTCCTCGAACGCGCGGCGCAGCCACTCGATGCCTCGGTCGATGTCTCCCAGCGCCGCGTAGGCCCGCGCCAGCGCCACCGGGTTGTAGTAGCCCGGCGTGCGCGCCGCCACCATGGAATCCACGGTGGCACGTGCAGCCACCGTGTCGCCCAGCGCCAGCAGCGCGCGCACGTACAACCCCGCATCGAAACAGCCACCGTAGTAGCGCCAGCTCAGGAGGCGGGCGGCGCCGCGCCAGTCGCCCCGCGCGCCCAGCAGCATGCCCTCGAGCGGGTCGGCGTCGGTGGGCGACAGGATGGCCCGGATGCGCGGGATCATGGCGGCTGCCGTATCAAGGCGGCCGGCGAAGACCAGCATGCTGATGTACCAGACGCTCTCGATGGCGAACGACGAATCGTCCTGCCACGCGCGCCGCTCTTCGCTGACGGCAGAATCGGCCTTTCCCTCCGCCCACAGCGCCCCGGACAGGAAGAGGCGCGACCAGCCGCCGTGCGGGTCCAGCGCGATCCCGCGGCGCGCCAGCCGCTCGGCCTCATGCGCGTCCAGGTCGAGCGCGAGAACCACGTTCGCCAGCATGGCCCAGGCCAGCGCCTGTGAGGAGTCGAGCGCCAACGCCCGGTTGGCGGCCGAGCGCGCCTGCCCGTATCCCTCGCGCGGAGTCACATAGCCGTCCGCCAGCATGCTCCAGGCTACCGCCTTCCCCGCGAACGCCGCCGCGAACCCGGAATCGCGCGCGATGGCGCGGTCGAAATAGGCCACGGCACTGCGGAGCGCGGCCTCGTCGCCGAAATTGTGGGCGGCCTGGAGGCCGCGCAGGTACTGCTCGTACGCCACCGGGTCGGAGGTCAGCGGCCGCGAGAGGCGCGTGCGCTCGTCGGGCAGCAGCTCCCCGGTGATGGCGGTCGCGACCTCGCGGGCGATGTCCGACTCGACCGTCAGGAGGTCGCCGCTCGCGCGGTCGATGACGTCGCCTGCCACCTGCACGCGGGTGGCGGCGCGGATCACCTCGTACCGCAAGCGCACGCGGTCGCCGGCGCGCTGCACGCTGCCCGTCACCAGGTAGGCCGCGCGGAGCGCCCGGCCGAGGGTCGCCGGGTCCTGTGCTGCCTGGCCCCGGAACCGCTGCACCTCGTAGCGCGACTTCACATCCAGTCGCGGCACCTGGCCGAGCCGAATGATGATCTCCTCCGTGAGGCCGTCGGCGAGGAACGCGTCAGCCGTGTCGCGAGAGAGATTGTCCAGGTAGAGCACGGCGACGCTGTTGGGTGCGGGCGCTGCTGCAAGCCGGGAAAGCCGCGTCGCGCACGGTGGCGGGGTGCCGTCGGGGCCCCGGTGCCCGCCGTCACTTGGGCCGGGTCTGCTCGACCAGCGCGCGGAACCGCGGCGTCTCGCGGATCGGGTCGAGGCCCGGGTCGCGCATGACGAACCAGAGGTTGATGCCCCGGGGGCGGACACTCTCGAGCAACGACAGCGCGCGGTCGGGATCGCCGATGCGGAGGTAGGCGAGCGCGATCCACTGTCCCGCGGTGTACTCCGGGTGCTCGGGATCCGGCAGCGCGGCGACGACCCGCGTGAGCCGCGTGCGGGCGGCCACCGTGTCGCCCGAGAAGGCCTCGAGCGCGGCCACGAACGGCTCACTCGAGAGGGTGTAGTCCGCCGGGCGGGTGCGCACGGAGGCCGCGACATCGGCACGGGCCCCGGCCACGTCGCCGCGCGTCAGGCGCAGGTCGGCGCGGTCCACGTACGCGTAGTAGGCCAACGGATCCGCGGCGATGGCGCTGTCCAAGAGCACCTGTGCCTCGTCCATACGGTGCTCCAGGTACCGCATGGCCCCGAAGTTGTCCAAGGTGATTGCGCGCAGCGGATCGAGCGCCAGCGCGCGCCGGAACTCGTCCGCGGCGGCGCTGTCGTGGCCCATGGACATCAGAATGCTGGCGTACTGATGATGGGCTTCCGCGTTCCTGGGATCGAGCTCGATCGCCCGCGCGAACGCCGGCAACGACCCCTCGAACGTGGTCGGGTGGAGGTACACGTCCATGTAGGCCCGAGCCATCCAGCCGTCGGTGGACTGGGAATCGAGCTGCAGCGCCCGGTCCGCCGCGGCGGCTCCCAGGACGATCAGGCTGTCCTCGGAGACACCGGGAAACGGCCAGCCCCAGTCGATGAACAGCGCGTAGCACAGGCCGATGCGCCCGTACGCCAGCGCGAAGGTCGGGTCAAGCGCCGCCGCCGCCTCGTATTCGGCCAACGCGCGCCGGGCCGCCGCGGGCGTGCGCTGGGCAATGGAGAAGTTGCCGCGCAGCAGGTGGTCGTACGCCTCGGGGTTCTGCGTCGGCCGGACCGCCAGCGTGGCCTGCTCGCCCGGCAGCAACCGTCCGGCGATCGCGGTGGCGACGGCCCGCGCCACTTCTTCCTCGATCGCGAGCAGGTCGGCATCCGTGCGGTCGTACGCGTCCGCCCACAGCTGGACGCCGTCCCGCGCGCGCAGCAGCTCGACGTTGACGCGGATCTTGTGCCCGGCGCGGCGAATGCTGCCGCTCACCAGCTGGGCGACCTTCAGGATGCGCCCCAGCTCCGCCGGCTTGACCGTCGTGCCGCTCCGGTAGCGGCGCATGGTCGTGTTCGACGTGACCGCGAGGCGGCCGATCTGCCCGAGCTTGGTCGTGATCTCCTCGGTGAGCCCGTCGGCGAGGTAGGCGTCGCTGGTGTCGCGCGACTCGTTGTCGAGGTACATCACAGCGACCGTGTTGGACGCGGGCGCCGTCGCGAGGCGCATGGTCCGCGTCGCGCACGGGGGCGGCGTGCCGTCGGGACACTGAGACCAGGCGGGCACGGCGGCACAGAGGCACAGGGGCACGGCGACGGCCAGCTCACGCCCCCACGCCGTGCGCCCGTGCCCCCGTGCCCCCGTGCGTGCTGCCAGGGTAGCACCAGTTGCCAACATCCGCTGCGATGTCCGGGTTAGGATAGCGCCAAAGGTAGACGGGAGGGCCTCGAATTGGCAGGTGGTGGTTCGGGCAGGGGCACCCTCGCGGCCGGCGGCCCGGCGGGATACGATAGAGCGGGCCCGCAGGGAGGTGGTATGCCGGAGCTAGAGGTCGGCGTCGTGACCCATTACTTCGACCGTCCGCACGTCGCCATCGTCAAGATGACCGCCGACGAGATCAAGGTCGGCGACCAGATCCACATCAAGGGCGCGCACACCGACCTGATCGAGAGCGTGACCTCGATGGAGGTGGAGCACAAGAAGATCGAGGTCGCCAAACCGGCGGATGAGGTCGGCCTTCAGGTCGCCGACCGCGTGCGGACGGGCGACCGGGTCTTCAAGGTCACGTAGCCGGCTGCTTGAAGATCCGCCGCCGGGGCAGCGGCGGAACGGGGAAGAGCAGGGGGCTCGCCGCCCGGAACAGCGCGTGGCCGAGCGGCGAGCGATACCGCAGGAACAGGACGCGGGGCGTCGTGACGGCGCCGAGCCGCCGCTTCGGCTCGTACGACGTCTGCCCCATCTCGAGCGCGGGCGCGCCCGACCGGATGGCTTCCGCCACGACCTCGGCCACCACGTTGAGATACGCATGGTGGCGCCGGTTCTCCTCGTAATCGATCCCCGCCAGCAGGAAGGTCATCAGCCGCGGCGACTCGAGCAGGATCGCCATCGCCAGTAGCCGGTCGCCGCGCTCGACCAGGATCGCCCGCGCGGCGGGGCCCAGGTTGTCGGCCAGGCGCTCGAAGTACGCGAGGTTCAAGCGCTCGAGCTGGAACGGAGCGCGATCCATCACCTGCTCGTAGAGCGCGAAGATGCGCGGGCACTCGCTCCGGAAATCGCGGACGACGCGCACCTTCGCGCCCGACGCGCGGCCGAGGCGCGCGCCCGCCGTGATCTGATGCCGGTAGCCTGACCGCAGGGCGGCGAGATACTCCTCAATCGACCTCCACGGCAGCTCGAGGAAGCACGACGGGAGGCTCGGCGCGGTGAAGTAGCCCAGCCGAGTGAGCGGCGCGAGCGCCGCCGCCTCCGCCGCCGTGAATTCCTTGAAGCAGATCACCGGGGCACGGACCTCGGCCGCGAACGACTCCGCGGCGCCGGCCAGCACGCGGAGCACCGGCTCCCGTTCGGCGTTGGCCCGGAAGCGGAGGCAGGACCGGCCGAACGACACCGGCAACCCGCAGAACACGATGGGCACCTGGAGGAACCGCGGGCGGAATCGTCGCGCCCACCGGATGGCCGAGCGCGTGAGTCCGGTGGACAACAGATCGAGCTTCACCGTCATCACGCTGAGTGAGGCGACGGCCGCGAGCCCGGCGGCGTCGTCCACCATGACGTGGCGGTACTCGGCGTTCTCGACCCGCGCTTCCTCGCAGGTCCGGATGAAGCGGTGCGTCGCCTGAAGGTCGTCGGCCTCGAGCAGGCTGTCCCACTCCGCCGGCCTCACGTCCGCGATGGTGCGGAAGACGCGGACGCCCGTGGCGACTGCGGGGCGCCCCCGCGCCGCGGTGGCGCTCACGGCCGCCCCGGAAGGAGGGGCTCGGGCGCGACGTACTCGGGCCCGGCGTACTCCGCCCGCGCGATCGCCCGTGGCGCGTGGTGCCGGTGGGCGCCGAGCAACTGGAAGAAGACCCGGATCGCGCCCCACCACAGGCGCAGGTAGGCCGGCGACCAGACCGGCGGCCGGGTGCGCAGGGTGAGCCGGTTCGCGCGGCGGATGTCGAGCGTCGCCCCGGCGTAGGTGCGGAGCAGCTCGCGGTAGTAGGCCTTGAGCGGCATCCGCGTCGTCAGCACCGCGTGCGACAGGTCCCATAGCCCGTGCGCCCGGCGGCTGACGGCGATCGAGTCCTGGTATCGGTCCCAGATCGAGGTGCCAGGAAACGGCGTCAGCGGCGAGATGTTGAGGTAGTAGAGGCCCATGTCCTCGATGTAGCGGCGCAGTCTGGCCCAGTCCTCGGGCGTGTAGTCCGGCCCCGGAATGAGCGAGCCGTAGATGTCCACGCCGTGGCGCCGCAGGACCTCGATCGCGCGGCGGTTGTGTTCCACCGTGGTGCGCTTGACCATCGAGTCCAGCTCGCCCTGGGTGGGCGCCTCGAGGCCGATCAGCACCGCGGTGAGCCCCAGGCCTGCCCACTCCGCGATCACGTCCTCGTTCTCTGCGATGAAGTCCGACCGCCCGAAGCACAGGAACTTCTTGCGGATCCCGCGCGAGCGCAGCAGCGCCGCGATGCGCGACAGGCGGGCACGGTTGATCAGGAAGATGTCGTCCACGATGTAGACGTCGTCGGCCTCGAAGCCGGCCAGCTCGTCCACGATGGACTCGGGGCTGCGCGAGTACGCGACGCCGCCGGTGACCTGCCAGGTGAAGCAGAAGTTGCAGTCGTACCAGCAGCCCCACGTTGTCTTGAGGAGCGCCACCGGCCGGTGGAACAGGTAGTAGTACCGGTGCCGCAGGTGCGCCACGAGATCGCGCCTGGGCAGCGGAAGTGCGTCCGGGTCGCCCATGTATGGCCGCGACGCGGTGCGCGTCACGCCGCCGTCGCCCGGGAGCGCGAGACCGGGGATGTCGGCGAGCCGGCGTCCGCTCTCGAACGCGCGCACGATCTCCGGCATGAGCGACGTCCCATCTCCCAGCGCGATGCAGTCCACCGCGGCGTCGGCGAAATCCTCGGGGACCCGGGACGCGTGCACCCCGCCAACCACGGTCCGCACGCGCGGGTTCCAGCGCTTCGCGGCGCGGCACAACTTCTTGACCTCGTTGACGCCGGTGATGTAGGCGCTGGTGCCGATGACGTCGGGCCGGAAGCGGCGCAGCCGGCGCTCGAAGCCGCGCTCGACCAGCAGGTCCAGGATCTCCACCTCGTGCCCCACCAGGCCCGCGGCCACGTACTCCAGCTCCAGCGGCTCGCACACCATGATGTGCTTGAGCCCGATGGTGTGGGGCGGCACGGGAGGGCGGACCAGCAGGACGCGCATCGCGCCCGCCTACACGATCCCCGGCGTGATGCCGCGCCGGATGTGGTTGCGGTAGTGGAGATTCACGCCGAGCACGAAGGCGCGCAGGTACGGGCCGAGGCCGGCGCGGTTGCGCGCGACTCGCCGCAGGATGGCGGGCAACGACATCAAGCGCCGGTACAGCTTCCAGTAGCCTTCCTGCAGCTGTTCGGCGGTGAGGCGGCTCGGGCGGAAGATGACTTCGCCGCCGTTGACGCGGCTGAAGTCCTCCGTGAGGAGCCGGCCGTTGTGCCGCATCCGGTCGTACAGCGGCGTTCCGGGCACCGGCGTGACGATGAAGACGCGCGGCACCGAAATCGCGTTCCCCATGATGAAGTCGAACGTGCGCTCGAACACGGACGCGTCGTCGCCTTCGAGCCCGACCATCATCTCGGTCGAGACCTCGATGCCGTGACCGCGTACGGTCGCCAGCGCCTCGTGGTAGCGGCCCGGCCGGTTCCACGCCTTGCGGTGCAGGGCGAGGCTCTCGGCGTTGACCGACTCGATGCCGAAGGAGAGGAGCCGGCAACCGCTGCGCCGCGCCAGGCCGAGCAGCCCCGGCTGCTCGGTGATGTGAAGGCTGCACTGGCTCATCCACAGGATCCGCTCGGGGATCAGCGCCTCCCACAGCGCCGCGCAGTACTCCCAGTCCACGCCGATGTTGTCGTCGATGAAGGCGATGTAGCGCGTGCCGTGCCGCTTCGCCGCGCGCACGTCGCGCACGACCTGGTCCACCGGGCGCCGGCGCTGGTGCGCACCGGAGAAGGCGGTGACGGAGCAGAAGTCGCAGGTATGCGGGCACCCGCGTGTGGCCTGCACGGGCCGCCAGCGCCCGAGCTTGCGGCGGTCGAGCAGATCGTAGCGCGGCACGGGCAGCGCGTCGATGGACGGCGGGCTCGCGGCGCAGTAAATGGCCTTCAGCCGGCCCGACTCGAAGTCGCGAATCAGCTCCGGCCAGGTGTCTTCGGCCTCGCCGCTCACGACGGCGTCGGCGTGCTCGAGCGAGCGCTCCGGCCCCACCAGCGTCGCCGCGATGCCGCCGATCACGACCGTCGTGCCGCGCCGGCGGAACTCGTCGGCAATGTGCCAGGCGCGCACGATTCCGGAGCCCATCCCCGTGATTCCGACGATGTCCCACCGCTCGCCGTAGGGGATCGGCTCGACGGTCTCGTGCACCAGTCGCACCTCGCACCCGGCGGGCGTCACGGCCGCCAGCATCGGCAGCGTGAGGCCGGGGAGGTGGAGCCGCCGCTGCGTGATGGGCCGGCCCGCGCTGTCGGTAGCAGTAGGCGCGATGAGGAGAACGCGCGGGAGGTCGGCTCGGCTCACGATTGATCCTAGGAAGGGCGCGTCAAGCGGGCGTCACGCGGGCGCGGCTTGGCGCGTTTGACAGCACCCCCGCCGGCCCGTAACGTGGCCCGCATGGCCGACGCCGTCGAGGTAACCGTCGTAAAAAGCCGAGCCGACAACTCGGCATTCATCGCCTTTCCTTACTACCTGTACCGGGACGACCCGCACTGGATCCCGCCGCTCAGGATGACCGAGCGGCAACGCTGGTCTCCGCGACACAACGCCTCGCTGAAGCTCCGCTGGGTGCAGAGGTTCGTCGCGCGGCGTCAGGGGCGCGTCAGGGGGCGCATCGCCGCCGTGGTGGACCGGGAGTTCGCCGGGCGGTGGCGGCCGGAGTCGGGGTTCTTTGGGTTCTTCGAGTCCGCCGACGACGGGGAGGTGTCCGCCGCGCTGTTTGCGGCGGCGGAAGCGGCGCTGAAGGGGCAGGGCGTGAAGCACGTGCTGGGGCCGGTCAATCTCTCGACCCAGGACGAGGTCGGGCTGCTGATCGACGGCTTCGATCGCGCGCCCACGCTGCTCTCGCCGTACAACCCACCCTGGTACCGGCGGCTCATCGAGGCGGCCGGCTACGGACCGTGCCGCGACTATCACGCCTATCGCTGGACGCCCGACCTGCCGCCTCCGCCGGTGGTGGGACGCGCGGCCCCGTCGCCGGCGCGCGGCGGGACGCCGGCCAGGCTCGTGCTGCGCACCGCCGACCCGCGCCGCTGGGATGACGAGGTGCGTCTGCTCTACGGTCTCTACAACCCGTCGTTCGCCGGCGTGTGGGGCTACGTGCCGATCACGTGGGACGAGTTCTCGGAGCGCGCGGAGTCCTTCAAGCCGTTCTACCGTCCGGAGCTGGTGGTCATCGCGGAGGTGGATGGTGTGGCGGCGGGCTTCGGCCTGGTGCTGCCCGACGTGAACGAGGCGCTCGCCGGACTCGGCGGGCGCCTGCTGCCGTTCGGATGGCTGCGGCTGATGCGCCGCGTTCCGCGCATCCGATCCGTGCGCTTCATTCTGCTCGGTGTTCTGCCGGAGCACGCCGGGCACGGCCTCGCCTGGCGGATCGCGAGCCGGATGATCGAGGAGGGGCGCAGGTTCGGCGTGCGCGAGGGCGAGTTGTCGCTGGTGCTGGAGGGCAACGCGCGGATGCGCAGCGTCATCGAGCGGCTCGGATGCCCGCGGACCAAGACGTTCCGGCTCTACGAGAAGTCGCTGTGAAGGCGGTGCGCGGGGGTCCCGGGGGATGCCGTTGATGCGCGGCGCACGTGCGGCGCGCGCCGCCCAGGCCGCAGGCGCTGCTCCGGTTGCGTGGACCGCCCAAGCCGCATGCGCTGCTCCGGTTGCGTGGACGGCTCAGGCCGCGCCCGCCAGCTCCCTGACCGCCGCCGCGACGGCGGCCGTGGCGCTGGTGAGAAATCGGTAGTCGAGCGTGTCGGCGGTGTCGCTCGCTCGGTGGTAGTGTGGATTGCGGAAGTCCGCCGTGTCGGTCACCATCAGCGCCGGATACCCCTCGTCCCAGAAACGGCAGTTGTCGCTTCTCCGGGTATCGGGCAGGAGCCATCCCCGGAGCGGCACGGTGAGCCCGGAGACCGGCAGGTGCGGCGCCGCGGCGCGCACGAACGCCGCGAGCAGGCCGCGCGACTGCCGGTCTCCCACTGCCGAGAGGAAGTTCCCCTCCCGCGGCAGGTTCGCGAACAGCCGAGCGCCGGGAGGCGCCTTCTGATGGGGGTCGGTGTAGCCGAGCATCTCGAGCACCAGCGCCCCGGCCACGAGGTGGCCGCCCGAGCGGAGCCAGCGCGCGTACGCCCGGCTCCCAAGGGCGTAGTGGAACGGCTTCCGCTGCAGCTCCTCGAGGTTCAAGCCCACCAGCTGCACGGTCGCGCGCAGCCGTTCGCCGCGAAGCACTCGGGCGACCTCGAGCATCGCGGCCACGCCGGAGGCGTTGTCGTCGGCGCCCGGCGTGTCGGCGCGCGTGTCGAAGTGCGCTCCGACCACGACGATCGGGAGCGAGGGGTCGCTCCCCTCCCGTGTCGCCACCACGTTGTGGAATTCCGTGCCGCGCCACTCGAAGAGCTGCCGCTCCACCCTGAGGCCGGCGGCACTCAGCTCCAGCGCCACGTAGTCTTCCGCGGCCGCCAGCGCCCCTGGCGCGGCGACCGGATGGCGCACCACGGAGAGGGAGCGGACGTCCGCCTCGAGACGGGCGGGGTCTGGCACATCACGCGGTGGCGGATTCATTATTCTGCTCCACTTCGGAGGATGTCATGAACGCGCGGGCGCTCACGTTGGCGGCGGTCGTCCTCGCCGGCTGCAATCAGGCCAAGCCTGCCGGGCAAGCGGCGGCGACCGACACCACTTCGGCGGGCGCGCCCGCCCTGGCGGTGGCGCAGCAGCGCCTGCTCCAGGCGGCGGAAATCGCCTTGCCGCCCGGCATGGCGGCGGAGAGCCTCCCGGAGCCCAACTCGCCCGGTGCGAAGATTCTCGCACAGTATTGCACCCAATGCCACGCCCTCCCCTCGCCGGCGATGCACGGGCCGGTGGACTGGCCGGGTGTGGCGCGGCGGATGTGGGTCCGGATCGACATGATGGCCGGCTCCCTCGGCGTCGAGATTCCCAGCACGGCCCAGCGCGCGCAGCTCCTGACCTACCTCCAGGCGCACGCGCTCCAGGTCGCCGCGAACCTCCCGGCGTGGCCGGGCCGCGAGCAGTTCGAGACCACCTGCTCCCGTTGCCACGCGCTCGCCGACCCGAAGGTCCATTCGCCGCCGGATTGGCCGGTGGTCGTGATGCGGATGGAAAAGAACATGGAGAAGATGCGGGTGAGCGGCGTGACGCACGATCAGGCGGTGACGATCGTCGCGTACCTGCAGAAGGCTTCGGAGCGCCGGCGCGTGAAGTGACGGCCGCCGCGTAGCTCATCGGTCCTCAACCCGCCCTCGCCGCTCGCGAGGGCGGGCTGTTTCGTGGCTCAGGTGGTGCCCGGCGCCGAGCCGGACGCTCAGGCTGGCCGCTCGAAGTTGGTCCGCCCGCCGGCCCCGCGCGCGCCGGCGCCAGCCCCTGCGGATTCTGGTCGCCGGAGCGCCCGCACGCGCCGGGCCACCGGCAGCAGCTGGTTCCTTACGATCAGCCGTCCGGTCGCGCCGCCAGCCGGCCGCGGCGCCTCGATTCCGTCTTCGAATGCTCAACGGACCTCACCGCGCCGGATCAATGGACTGGGCCAGCGTGCGGCGGTTACGCGACCCCGCTGTCGCCCGCTGCCCGCGGACCATGTTCGTATACGAAGTCGCGGTTCTCAGGCAACGGCGCCGCGGCTCGGCGCACAGGTTGGTAGGCGACACAGTGCTGCGCGGCAGCGCGAGCGATGGCCGGAGAGCGGGTTCGCATGGCGAGGAGCGGCACCCGGCCGGTGCCTGACGGTGTCGGAGCATCGCGGCGGCGCGAGTGCCTGCGATGGACGTTCGCTTTCACGAGCAAGTTCGTATACGAACTTCATCAGGACGCGGCTGCTGCCACGGCGCGTCCGTCGGACTCCCAGAGGCCGTGCAGCCCAGGCGCCCGCCCGCGAGGCCCCGGAACGCTGGCGCGAGGCCGATCGTGCGTCTGCAGGGCCGTGGTGCGGCCGCTCATGGTGTCATCACTTAAGGGCGGCGGTGCGGAGGATGGGGGCCTCGGGGCGCCAACGGCGAAGGGGCGTCAGAGGGGTGGGTAGGGTCTCGCGGCGGCATCGCCGCGGCTCGGCCGTGCAACCGATAGGGCCTCGCCACGCGTGGCTCGTGACCTGCGGTCTCCCGCTCCGCATGCAGCCGCGCCGCGCGCGGCTCGTGACTTGCGCGTCCCCGCGCCGCAATCGTACCCCGCGCTCCCCCGGTCCCTGAGGGGACCTACCGCTACCCGCAACTCGGCTGCGGCGCGGCGCGGCGGTCGCCCGGCCACCAGTTCCACCGTCCCGCCAGCCTGAGCAGCGCCGGCCCCAGGGCCATCCGGACCAGCGTCGCGTCCAGCAGCACGGCGACGGCGAGGGTGAAGCCGATCATGCGCGTGGGCAGGAACGCCCCGGCGGCGAACGCGCCGAACACCGCGATCATCACCGCCGCGGCACTGGTGATGAGCCCTCCGGTTTCCGCGAGTCCGGCCGCGATCGCCTCCGGCTCGTTCAGGCCCGCGCGGCGCGCCTCGGCCACGCGGGCGACCAGGAAGACCTCGTAGTCGATGCCGATCCCGAACAGCGCGCAGAAGGCGAGCACCGGGATGACCGGCAGGATTCCGCCCAGCGGTGCGGCCACGCCCATCAGCGCGCCGCCGAGGCCGTCCTGGAAGACGAGCACCAGCGCGCCCACGGCAGCGGCGACGGTGAGGAGGTTGAGCGCGATCGCCTTGAGTGGCACGAGCACCGAGCGGAACCCGAGACCCAGCGCGATGCCAGTCGCCGTCACCACGAGCAGGGCGACCAGGGCGAAGCGGCCGATCACCGCGTCCTGGTAATCGATGTAGTACGCCGGCGCGCCGCCGACCTGGACGACGGCGCCGGCGGCGCCCGCCACGCCTGCGCCCTCCCGCCCGCGCAGCTCGCGCGCGAGGTGCGCCAGCGTCGTCTGTTGGACGGTGTCGGCGGGCAGCAGCTCCACCAGCGCGATCCTCCCGTCCCGGCTGGTGAACCGGCGCCGCACCGAGTCGGGCACGAGCGCGGCGGCCACCTGAGCGGGGAGCAGCGCGGTCACCATCGTCGGAAGCGACAGCACGCGCGCCACGCGCGGATCGCGTCCGAGCGAGGCGCCGAGGGCCCGCACGGCGCTCCAGCCGTTCCCACCGAGCATGGAACTGCCGTCGCGCATCCGCACCAGCAACCGCAGCTCGTAGACGGGCGCGGCGAGGCCGGCGCGCTCCAGATCGTGCAGCGCCGCGGCCGACTCCATGGACATTGGCAGGAAGTCCGTGGCCGGCAGCGCGATCGTGAGGCGGCGGACCTGCCACGCCAGGAGCGCCAACGGCAGGGACGCGACGACCAGCACCTGCCACGGGCGGCGCACGACGCACCGGCCCCAGCGGCGCCAGGCCTCGCGGCCCATCGCGCCGGCGCGCGCGCCCCCGATCCGCCCCGCATCCACCCGCCGCCCGAGCAGCGCCAGCAGCGACGGGAGCAGCGTCGTGGCGGCCAGCACCGCGCCCACGACCACCAACAGCCCGCCCACCGCGGCCGACCGCAGCTCGGTCGCCGGCGCGACCAGCAAGGCAGCGAACCCCACGGCGACGGCGACGCCAGAGAGCATGATGGTGTGCCCCGCCTGCCGCCGCGTCGCGGCCACGGCGTCCGCGACGGACGCGCCTGCGGCGAGCGCCTCGCGGAACCGGCTGACCGTGAGCAGCGCGTAGTCGATGCCCAGCGCGAGCCCCATGATGGTGCCGACGTTCTGGAGCAGGATGGCCGGCGTCCACCACTGCGTGAGAATCGCGGCGGCCCCGAGCGCGAGCACCGTCGCGACCAGACCCAGGAGGACGGGAAGCGTGGCAGCCACGACGGCGCCGAACGTCCACAGCAGGAGCAGGAGAGTGAGGGGCAGGGCGCGCGCTTCGGCCCGACCGATGTCCTCGGCGCTGGTGCGGCGCGTGTCGAGGTTGATCGGCGCCGTTCCCGTCCAGCGGATAGCCGCGTCAGGGAAGCGGGCCCGCAGGCCGGTCGCCGCGCGCGCGGACGCCGCACGGAGGCTCAGGACGATGCTGTCGGCTTCCGGGCCGCTGGCGCTGAGGCCGGCGAGGACGATCCCGACGCGCGTGGCGCCGGGCCGCCCCGCGCCCGGATACGGCGTGGCGCCGGTGATGCCCGCGACGCCGGCGAACGCACGGGCCAAGGCCGGGAGCGCAGGACCGAGCGCTGTGTCGGGAAGACCGGTAATCACGCCCACCGCGTAGCGGGCCAGCGGCATGGCGAAGTCCCGCTGCAGCGAGGTTTCGACGGCGTCCGACTCGCTGCCGGCGATGCGTGCGCCCTGGGCGAGGTGCCGGTCAATCCGCACCGCTCCCGGAGCCAGCGCGGCGACGGCGGCGACCCACGCCGCCACGACGGCGATGCGCCGAAGTCGTTCAGCCGCCACGGTCATCGCGACGCGTTCCGTAGGATGCGCGCGCCGGCGGGGTAACCCGCACCCTTCGCTCGAGCCATATTTGAACCCACGGTACGGCATCCGATGAGCACACGTCAAATCGTCCTCGCGCTCGACCAGGGCACGACCGGGAGCACCGCCCTGGCCGTGGACCGGGGCGGCCGTGTCCTGGGGCGCGGCTACCGGGAGATCGCCCAGCACTTCCCGGAGCCCGGCTGGGTCGAGCACGATCCCGAGGAGCTGTGGAGCGCCACGCTCGCGGCGGGCCGGGACGCGCTCGCCGCGGCGCGTGCCTCCGGCCGCGACCTCGCCGCCATCGGCATCACCAACCAGCGCGAGACGACGGTGCTGTGGGACCGGCGGAGCGGCGCGCCACTGCATCGCGCCATTGTCTGGCAGGATCGCCGCACGGCGGACCGCTGCCGCCGGCTCGATGCCGCGCACATCGCCGCGGCGACCGGGCTGGTGCCCGATCCGTACTTCTCCGCCACCAAGCTCGAGTGGCTGCTGGCGAGGCTGCGGCCGCGCGCCGGCGACACCGCCTTCGGCACGGTGGACAGCTGGCTGGTCTACCGGTTCACCAAGGGCCGCTCCCACGTCACCGACCCGACCAACGCCTCTCGCACGATGCTCTACGACATCGGCGCCTTGCGCTGGAGCGACGAGCTGCTGGCGCTGTTCGGCGTGCCGCGCGAGATCCTGCCCGAGGTGCGTCCCTCGTCCGGCGTGTTCGGGACGGCCGACGCGGAGTGGTTCGGCGCCGAAATCCCCATCGCCGGGATCGCCGGCGACCAGCAGGCGGCGCTGTTCGGCCAGGGATGTTTCGCCGCCGGGACCGCGAAGAACACCTACGGCACCGGGGCCTTCCTGCTCATGCATACGGGCGCCGAGCGGGTGCGTTCGACGCGCGGCCTCCTCACCACGATCGCGTGCGACGAGCGCGGGCAGCCGGCCTACGCGCTCGAAGGCTCGGTGTTCATCGCCGGCGCCGCGATCCAGTGGCTCCGGGACGGTCTCGGCCTCATCGCCAATGCCGGCGAAACGGATGCGCTTGCCCGCAGCGTCACCGACACCGGCGGCGCCGTGTTCGTCCCCGCGTTCGTCGGCCTCGGCGCCCCGCACTGGGAATCCGGCGCGCGGGGCGCGATCTTTGGCCTCACACGGGGTACAACCAGAGCGCACCTCGTGCGCGCGGCCCTGGAGGCGATCGCCTACTCGACGCGCGAGGTGCTCGAGGCGATGAGCGGCGACTCAGGGCTCACCCTGACGGATCTCAAGGTGGACGGCGGCGCCGCCGCCAACGACTGGCTGATGCAGTTTCAGGCGGACGTGCTCGGCCTGAGCGTCACGCGGCCCGAAGTGGTGGAGTCCACGGCACTGGGCGCGGCCGGCCTTGCGGGGCTCGCGACGGGGGTCTGGAAGACGGTCGAGGACTTCGCAGCGGCCCGGCCCGTCACGGTCTTCAAGCCTTCGAGCCGCCCGACGCAGGGGTGGGAGGAGTGGAACCGGGCGGTTCGGGCCACGGTCTCTTGGGCAGCGTGGGGCCGTGAAAAGTGACCGGCTTGCCTGCCGTTGGGGCGTTCTGCCACCTTCCAGCAAGGACCTGGGCAACTTGGACCTTGGTATTAGATTTGCGGAGTAGAATACTCGGATATCCCGAGCCCTCGAACTCAGGTCATAGGCTATGAGAGCCCGCACGAAGTTCATCATTGGTGGTTCCCTGGTCCTCGCCACGGTCGGCTATCTGATGGCGTCGGGGATCAAGGAAACGGGCGTGTACTACCTGACGCCGACCGAGCTGGCGGCGAAGATCAACGCCGACCGCTCCTTCTATAATGTGGGCGTGAAGATGGGCGCACGGGTCGTGAAGGGCTCGATCACGCGCGACGTCGCGAGCCAGACCATCACCTTCCGCGCGACGGACGGCACGCATACGTACCCGGTGGTGTACCGCGGCCTCGCGCCCGACACCTTCACGGACGAGGTCGACGTGGTGGTGGAGGGCCGCCTGCAGCCCGACGGCACCTTCCGCGCGACGACGCTGCTGGCGAAGTGCGGCTCGCGCTACGAGGCGGTTCCGAAGCAAACCAATACATGACCGACATCGGCAACATCGCGCTGTGGATCACGCTGTTCGTCGCGGTATGGGCGAGCGTGGTCGGTTTCATCGCGGGGCGCACCCACCGGCCGGAGCTGGCCCGGTCGGCCGAGCGCGCGATCTTCGTGATGTGGGGCCTGCTGGTGATCGCGTCGGTCGCGCTGATGCACGCGCTCTTGACGCACGATTTCAACATCGAGTACGTGGCGGCCTACACCAGCCGCAACCTCCCGGTCTTCTATACCTGGTCGGCGTTTTACGCGGGGCAGAAGGGCTCGCTGCTGCTGTGGGCGCTGGTCGTTTCGACCTTCGGCTCCGTGGCGCTGCTCGTGAACCGGGGCAAGTACCGCGAGCTGACGCCGTACGTCGCGGCCACCCTCGCGGTCGTGGTCGTGTTCTTCGTGGCGACGATGGTGTTCGCGTCGAATCCGTTCGAGCGGCTGGGCTTCACCCCGCCCGACGGCCGCGGGCTCAACCCGCAGCTCCAGAACCCGGGGATGGTCTTCCATCCGCCGATGCTCTACCTGGGCTACACCAGCATCAGCGTGCCCTTCGCGTTCGCGGTGGCGGCGCTGCTCTCGGGCCGGCTCGACACGGGCTGGCTGCATGCCATCCGCCGCTGGACGCTGGTGAGCTGGCTGTTCCTCTCGTGCGGGATCGTGCTGGGGATGTGGTGGGCGTACGTGGAGCTGGGCTGGGGCGGCTACTGGGCGTGGGACCCGGTGGAGAACGCGTCGTTCCTGCCGTGGCTCACCATGACCGCGTTCCTCCATTCGGTGATGATCCAGGAAAAGCGTGGGATGCTGAAGAGGTGGAACATCGGGCTGGTGGTGGGCTCGTTCCTCCTCTCGATCTTCGGCACCTTCCTCACCAGGAGCGGCGTGATCTCCAGCGTGCACAGCTTCTCGCAGTCGAACGTGGGATGGTTCTTCCTCGTCTTCCTCGTTCTGGCGGCGGTGCTGGGGTTCGGGCTGCTGGCATGGCGCTGGCCGATGCTGCAGGCGGAGGTCAGGCTGGAGTCGATGGTGAGCCGCGAGGGCGCGTTCCTGTTCAACAACCTGATCCTGATCGTGATCGCGTTCTCGGTGTTCTGGGGGACGATCTTCCCGATCATCTCGGAGGCGGTGCGCGGCACCAAGGTCACGGTGGGTCCGCCGTTCTTCAACCAGGTGAACATCCCGCTGGGGCTGTTCCTGCTGCTGCTGACGGGGATCGGGCCGCTGATCGCGTGGCGGCGGGCTAGTCCGGAGAACCTGCGGCGCCAGTTCCTGTGGCCGGTGGCGGCGATGGTGGTCACGGCGGGGTGCCTGGCGGCGGTCCGGATGTCGGATTGGTGGTCGCTGATCGCGTACGCGCTGGGCGCGTTCGTGGTCGGCACGGTGCTGCAGGAGTTCGTGCGCGGCACCGGCGCGCGGCACCGGCTGCACGGCGAGTCGTACCCGCTGGCGCTGGTGCGGCTGGTGGGCCGGAACCGGCGCCGCTACGGCGGCTACGTGGTGCACCTCGGGATGGTGATGCTGTTCGCCGCGTTCGCCGGGCTGGCCTTCAAGCGCGAGACGGAAGTCACGCTGAAGCCCGGCCAGTCGGTGGACGTGCGGTCGCCGTACGGCTGGACGTACCGCATCACCCACCAGGGCGTGTCGCAATACGACGAGCTCAACCGCTTCGTCACCGCGGCGAGCGTGGACGTGACGAGGAACGGGAAGTACATCGGCACGATGAAGAGCGAGAAGCGCCAGCACCTCGACTCGCTCGGCCGGCCGACCTTCGAGCCCTCGACTGAGGTGGCGATCCGCAGCGACATGCGGGAAGACCTCTACATCGTCTTCGCCGGCGCGGTGCAGGGAACCGAGGAAGCGGTGTACCGCATCACCATCAACCCGCTGGTGTGGTGGGTGTGGTACGGCGGGCTGGTGCTGGCCGCGGGCGGGTTGATTACTCTGTGGCCGGGGGCCCAGGGTCCGACGGCCGCGAGCCGGCGGAGAGCGGAGCCGGCGGGCTATGTGGCGCAAGTCGGCGCCTAGTCTCCTCTTGGGCTTGGCCGTCGGCGCCGCGGCGAGCCTCGCGGCGCAGACGCCGGCGGGCCGCGACTCGGCGATGTCCGCGGCCATCCGCGCGCGCGCCGGCGACTCCGTCGGCCGGCTCGCCGAGCCGGAAGCGGCGGGGCGCCCCGCCGACGTGGTGACCGAGCGCGACAACGAGGCGCTGGTCAAGGACATCGAGCACAAGATCCGCTGCACTTGCGGCTGCAATCTCGACGTCTTCACGTGCCGGACCACCGACTTCACTTGCACCACCTCACCGGCGATGCACCGGATGGTGATGGCGCGCCTCGACTCCGGGATGACGGAGGTGCAGGTGCTGGCTTCGTTCCAGCGGCAATACGGGGAGATGATCTTCATGGCGCCGCCCAAGCACGGGTTCAACTGGGTGGCGTACCTGATGCCGTACGTGGGGCTCGCGGTGGGGCTCGGCCTGTTGGGTACGGTGGCGCGGCGGCTGTTCCGCGCCCGGCCAAGGGCGGACGCCGGTCCCGCGGCGCCGAGCATTGCGCCCGAGGCGGCGTCGCCGGAGGAGCTGGAGAAGTTGAAGCGCGAACTCGAGAAGTTCGAGGCGTAGCGTGTCGATCGTAATCGGACTCGTGGTCGCCGTGGCGGCGGTGCTGCTGGTGCTGGATCCCATCCTGCGCCCGCGCTCGGCCGCTCCCGCGGCACCGGGCTTCCTGGACGAGCCCGACGACGATCCGAAGGAGCATCGCAAGGAGCTGGCGCTCGCGGCGCTGAAGGAGATCGAGTTCGACCGTGCGACCGGCAAGCTGTCCGACACCGATTACCAGTCCATGCTGACCCGCTACACCAGGGAAGCGGTGGAGGCGCTGCGCGACACGGAAGCGGCGGGCGTCGCCGGCGGCAACGGCCACGCGGCCGTGCAGCCCAGCGAGGGCTCCGGCGGCGCGGAGGCCCCGGACCCGATCGAACGGCTGATCGCCGAGGCGCGCGTGGCGAACCAGGGCCGCCGGTTCTGCAGCAACTGCGGCGCCGCCCTCGAGGGAAGCGGCCGCTTCTGCGTGGAGTGCGGGGCGCGGGCGTAGGGTCGAGGCAGGCTCGGGATTCTGGGCGGCGCTCCCCTGGCGGGGGGCGCCGCTTTGCTTCAACTTGGCCGGCCGCTGCTGCGTAGCTCTAACGTCATCGGAGCCACGTCTTCACCCTCCACCTCTTCTCCGAGAAGGCGTCCATGTCGCACCGCAGCCTGTCCGCCATCGCGTTCGTGGCGCTCGCGACCTTCGCCGCGCCCAGCCTCAGTGCCCAGCGGCCCGGCGGGCCGCCGACCGGCCCGCAGGTGCCGGGAGGGGCAGAGCGGCCGGGCAACGGTGCGCGGGGCCAGCAGCCCCAGGGCCCGAAGCCCTACACCGAGGTGGTCACTGACAAGGCCGTTTCCGACACCGGCGTCTTCATCGTCCACCGGATCGGGGACCAGCTGCTCTTCGAGATCCCGCGGGTCCAACTCGGCAAGCAGTTCCTGATGGCGGCGGACCTCGCCGGCGCGCAGGACGGCACGGGCTACGCCGGCGTGGTGACCGTAAGCCGGGTGGTGCGGTGGGAGCGGATGGGCAGCCGGGTGCTGTTGCGGAGCGTGGGCTACGACATCGTGGCCGACAGCAGCACGCCCGTCAGTCGCGCGGTGCGGCTCAACAACGTCGAGCCGATCATCATGAGCTTCGACGTGGCCGCGTGGAGCCCCAACGACAGCAATCCCGTGATCGACGTGACCAAGCTGTTCACCACCGACGTGCCGGAGATGTCGGTCGCCCGGCGGCCGCAGGACCACTCGCGCCACTTCGACTCTTCGCGCTCGCTCATCGACCGGGCCAGGGTGTTCGCCACCAACCTCAACGTGCGCGCGATCCAGACCTGGTCGTCCGACAGCGTGCCGGAGGACCGGAGCCTCGGGACGATCACCGAGGTCGTGCAGTACTCGATGGTGCTGCTCCCCGAGCAGTTGGCGTCGCGGCGCCTGTGCGACAACCGGGTGGGGTTCTTCTCCACCGAGCAGACCGACTACGGCACCAGCGAGCACCGGGCCGCCAAGCGGTGCTACATCGACCGGTGGCGGCTGGAGCCGAAGGACCCGAACGCCGCGGTCTCCGACCCGATCAAGCCGATCGTGTTCTACATCGACCCGGGCACGCCGGCGCAGTGGGTGCCGTGGCTCATCAAGGGCGTCGAGGACTGGCAGCCCGCGTTCCAGAACGCCGGCTTCAGCCACGCGATCGTCGCCAAGCCCGCGCCCACGCCTCAGGAAGACCCCAACTTCAGCATGGACGACGCGCGCTACTCGTACGTGCGCTGGCTCCCCTCGACGACGGAGAACGCCTTCGGCCCGCACCTCTCCGATCCGCGGACCGGCGAGATCCTCCAGTCGAGCATCGGCTACTATCACAACGTGATGAACCTGCTGCGCGACTGGTACTTCGTGCAGGTGGCGCCCGACGACCCACGGGCCGCGGTGCTGCCGCTGCCCGACTCGCTGATGGGGCGGCTCCTGGAGTACGTGGTCGCGCACGAGGTCGGCCACACCCTCGGCTTCCCGCACAACTTCTACGCGTCGTCCTCCATGCCGGTGGATTCGCTCCGCAGCCCGAGCTACACCGCGCGCTGGGGTGACACGCCGTCCATCATGGATTACGCCCGCTTCAATTACGTGGCGCAGCCGGGCGACGGCGCGGCGCTGATTCCGACCATCAGCGTGTACGACTCGTTCGCGGTGAACTGGGGCTACCGCCGGATTCCCGGCGCGGCGACGCCCGAGGCGGAGCGGCCGTATCTCGACTCGCTGGCCCGGCTCCAGGACGCCAACCCGATGCTGCGGTTCGGCGACATGGACGGGATCGACCCAAACTCGCAGCGCGAGGCGGTGGGGGACGATCCGGTGCGGGCCACGACCTTCGGGTTGATGAACCTCAAGCGCGTGATGCGGATGCTGATCCCGGCGACCACGGGGAACAAGCTGGACGACTACAGCGATCTCTCGGAGATGTACGACCGGGTGATCGGCCAGTGGCGGTTCGAGATGAGCGACGTGTTGACGATGGTGGGTGGCGTGTTCCGGCACGAGAAGTACCCAAGCCAGGAGGGTGTCATCCACACGCCGGTGCCGCGGGCCAAGCAGGCAGAGGCGGTTCAGTTCCTGGCCAACAACGTCTTCAAGACGCCGGACTTCTTCTTCGATCCCCAGATCCTGCGGCGCATCGAGTCGTCGGGCTACGTGGAGCGGATCCGCACCGAGCAGACCAACTTCCTGCGCGGCCTGTTCGACGACGCCCGGCTGACGCGGCTCGCCGACCAGGGTGCCACGGCGACCGCCGCCGCGCCGGCGTACGCCATCGCCGATCTGGTGGGCGATACCCGGCACGCGATCTTCTCCGAGCTGGCGGCGCCGCGGGTCGCGGTGGATGCCTACCGGCGGAACCTGCAGCGCGCCTTCGTGGAGTTGATGGACAGCAAGCTGAATCCGCCGCAGGCGGTGCCCCGGGTGGGTCCGGCGGCACCGCAGCGGCCGGGCTTCACGCCGCCGCCCCCGACGCCGGGGGATGCGCGGGCGTTGATGCGCGCGGAGCTGAAGGACCTCGACGCGGCGCTGCGGCTGGCGCTGCCGAAGGCGGCCGACCGCGTGACGCGGGCGCACATCGAGGACCTGCGGTTCCGCATCGACCGGACGTTGAATCCGAAGTAACAGCGCATCCGGAGGGCGGCGGGCCGCCTGTCCGGCCCGCCGCCGCCGGTTGAAGAGAGGAGATCCCGGTGAGGGCACAGATGAGGGTGACGGCGTTGGCCGCTGTGCTTGCCCTGGCGGGCTGCGAGGGCCCGAAGAACAGGGCCGGGGCCGCGGAGGCGATCCGTGATGCCGACTTGGCGTTCGCGAAGGCGACGGCCGCGCGTGGCGTGGATGGCTGGGCGAGCTACTTCGCCGACAGCGGGGTCATGGTCATCCCCGGGCGCAATGTGATCGGCAGGGCGGCGATCCGTGAGGTCATGGCACCGGAGCTGGGTGACACCACGGCGTCGCTCACCTGGCGTCCGGTGTCGGTCGAGGTGGCGTCCGGCAACGACATGGGCTTCACGATCGGCCGCTGGGAACGTACGTCGCGTGTCAACGCGGGCGCCCCGGCGCTGCACGGCAGCTACGTCACCATCTGGCGCAAGCAGGGTGACGGGACGTGGAAAGTGGTGCTCGACATCGGGACCGCGGACCCGGCGAAGTAGCCGCCTGGCGGTGCTGCTCGGCAAACGCCCCCGCCAAGTGGGCGCGTGACTTCGAACCAGGTCTCAAACTCCGCCGCGGAACCCGACCCCGCCGCAGGGGTAGACGGGCAGACGCGGTGCGGCGATGGCGCTCCGCATGACGCGTGACGGTCCTCCACACCAGCGCCGCGGACATTGACATGACATTGCGCACCACTGGATGGCTACCCGTATTCTCGCTGGCCCTCGCGGCCGCGTGCAGCAGCGAGCACTCCAGCTCCACCGGCACGACGCTGCCTCCCTGTTCCGCGTCGCAGGCCACGCCCGTCACGCTGGCCGTGGCCGGGTACGTGTCGCTCGACCCGGCATCGGATTCGGGGTGCGTGACGTTCGCGAAGAACGCCTCGGCCAGCGATTCGGCCGAGTACCTCGTGATCGCCCAGTCGGCCGGCGGCCCGCCGGGCGATTCGGCGGCGTTCCAGCTGCAGAGCGCGTCGCTCACCAGCGGCAGCGCGCCCGCCCGGCTCTCGTTCGCGTCCGCGCGGCGCTCGTTCTCGCCCGCGCTCCGCAGCCACGGCACGATCGCCGCCAGCTTCGAGCGCTTCATGCACGAGCTGGCCCGCACCCACGCTGCGGCGCTGCGCGCTCCGCTGGCACTGCCAAGCGCGTCCAGCGGTGGCGGCCCAGCCAAGACGATCACGCCCCCGGTGGTGGGCGCCCTGCGCACCTTCACCGTCTGCTCGGTCGGGGACTGCAGCCAGTTCAAGCCGGTCACGGCCCGCGTCCAAACGGTGGGCGCCCACGTGGCCATTTACGTGGACACCCTGGCGCCCGCCGGCGGGCTCGACTCCGCGTCCCTCATCGCGCTCACCCAGACCTTCGACACCCACGTGTATACCGTGGACACGGTCGCGTTCGGCAGCGTGTCGGACATCGACAGCAACGGCGTGGTGATCGTGCTGATGACGCCGGTGGTCAACTCCCTGGTGACGACGGCGGAATGCAACATCGGAGGCTACGTCGCGGGGTTCTTCTTCCCGCCCGACCTCGACCCCTTCACCGCCACGCAGTACAACGACGGCGAGATCTTCTACACGATCGTCGCCGATCCCACCGGCAGCCTGAGCTGCGCTCACACGGTCCAGGACGTGGAATCCACTCTTCCCGGCACCTTCCTGCACGAGCTGCAGCACGTCATCGGCTTCAACCAGCACGTGCTGATCCGGGGCGGTCCGGTCGAGGACCTGTGGTTGGACGAGTCCCTGTCCTCATTTGCCGAGGAGCTTGGCGCGGACAGCTACCTGCCCAACGACTCCCTGTTCAGCAACCTGATCGTCCCGGATCTCTACAACGCGTCGCACTACCTCACGGCGCCATACAGCTACTTCCTGCTGCAGACGGGCGATACGGTGCTGGCCGAGTTCGGCGCCGGGTGGCTCTACATGCGTTACCTGGTGGACCAGTTCGGCAGCTCGCTGACCAACAAGCTGGAGCAGACCACGCTCACCGGCACGAACAACGTCGCGGCGCAGACCGGCCTGCCGTTCGCGACCACCGTGACCCGCTGGGCCCTCGCCCTCTGGGTGTCCGACCTGCCGGGATACACGCCGCCGCCGGAGCTCACCTACACCTCGTGGTCGTTCCGCCAGACGTACTCGTCGCTGAACTCGGAGGATCCACAGGACTTTCCCAGCGCCTTCGCGCTGGTGCCGCTGGCCGACTCGGGGACGGGAGTCAGCGTGTCCGGGTACTTGCGCGGGGGGTCGGGAACCTATGTCCGGGCGCTCCAGAAGCCCGGCGCCGCTGCCTTCACGTTGCTGTTCGGCGGCAGCGGGGGGCTGCCCGCGAGCATCGTGGTGCCACGCCTCTCCGTGATCCGGATTCGCTGAGGAGCGCCGTCGCCGCGGGGGCTGAGCTGGTCCGGCCCTGGACTGCGAGCACGGCGCCCCACGGGCCCGGGCCGAAGCGCGTGGTAACCCTCTGTGGCCACGCCTGGCCACCGGTCGAGTTCCGTCCTATCTTCGCGCCGCGAGGATAGACGCCCATCTGAGAGAACGCCTGCAGGCGGTGCTCGGCACGGTGATTCTCCGCGTGTCGCAGGTGCTCGCGTTCCTCGGCCGCGACGACGACGCATCGATGATGAGGATCCCACGGCCATGCGCCTGACCACCCTCTGCCTCGCTCTCCTCCCGATCCTCCCGTATCGTCTCGACGCGCAAGCGACGCGGACGCCGCCGGAACCACCGGACATGGTGGATCCTTCCATCGACGACGGCCCGGGACCGTTCTCCTACTACAGCCGCCCCACCGATGCGATCGGCGTCATGGACGGCCGCGGCACCGAGGTGACGCCGGAGGGCTACCTGTACACCGGCTTCGGCGAGCTGGTGTTCCTGGCGGGGCCCACGCTGACCCCCATCGAGCAGCGCATCCGGACGCTGCGGGACGGCTGGCTGCCGGTGGTCGAGTACGAGGTGCGACGCGGCGACGTCGCATATCGGTTCACTCTGTTCGCCGCCACGCTCGACGGGAATCCGCAAAGTCGGGTCGTGGACTTCGTGCGCGTGACGATGACCAACACGGGCTCCTCCGCCGCGCGCGCCCGCTTCGCCTTCGCCGAGCGGTACACCGGCCCTTCCACGACCGGGTACGGCGGGGGTGACAACCGCTTCCCGCGCCCCGTGACGGCCCAGCGCCTCGGCCAGTACGACCAGCCTGGCGCGGCATTCGATACGGCCTGGACGTACGGCTTCGCCGACGGCGCGTTCCTGAGGGGCGGGAAGGTGTTCTATCTCTTCCCGGCGCAGCGGTTGCCCGAATTGCGGCTCGCGCTGGGCGCGACGGGCAGCCGCGACGCGAGCGCGATGCCCGTCCGCCTGAGAGTGCAGCCCACCACGCCCGTCGGCGTCGCCGTCTTCGACACCGTGCTGGCGCCGGGCGCCTCGGGGACGCTCGTCGCCAAGCTGCCCTACGCGCCGGTGCCGCCGGACGATCCGTGGCTGGCGCAGGTGCGCGCCGCGGACTTCGACGACTACCTCGCGAAAACGGACTCGTTCTGGCGGGGCGTGGTGGGTCGCGGCATGCGCGTCGAGCTGCCGGAGCGCAAGGTGACGGATGCGTTCCGCGCGAGCCTCGTCTACGACCTCATGGCCCGCGACCGGCGGGACAGCGCGTACGTCCAGACCGTCAACCAGTTCCAGTACCACGCGTTCTGGCTGCGCGACGGCTCGTTCATCACCCGCGCCTACGACGTCACGGGCTATCCCGACGTCGCCGCGCAGGTGCTGGACTTCTTTGCCCGCTGGCAGCAGCCGGACGGCAACTTCGTGAGCCAGGGGGGCCAGTTCGACGGCTGGGGCCAGGCGCTGTGGGCCTACGGCCAGCACTACCGTCTCACGCGCGACCGCGCCTTCGCCAAAAAGGTGTTCCCGGCCGTGCAGCACGCGGTCGCCTGGCTGGACAGCGCCCGCGCGGGCGACTCGCTGCACCTGGTGCCTTCCACCACTCCCGGCGACAACGAGGACATCACCGGCCACGTCACGGGCCACAACTTCTGGGCGCTGGCGGGCCTGCACGGCGCGATCAGCATCGCAGAGGGGCTGGGGCGCCGGGCCGACGTGCAGGCATTCCGTCGCGAATACGAGTCGCTCAAGGCCGCGCTGCTGGCGAAGCTGCGGCAAGTGACGGCGGCGACGGGCGGCTACATCCCGCCGGGACTCGACGTTCGAGGCGGCCAGGACTGGGGCAACATGATGGCGGTCTATCCGGAGCGGGTCCTGAGCCCGCAGGATCCGATGGTCACCGCCACCCTCGACAGCACGCGCGCGAAGTACGCCGAGGGCATCATGACCTACGGTGACGGGTACTGGCTCCACGACTACCTGACGATGAAGAACACCGAGACCGAGGTTGTCCGCGGCGACCAGCAGCTCGCGCTCGCGGAGCTGTACGCGGTGCTCCTTCACACCAGCTCGACGCACGGCGGATTCGAAACCTCCGTCCGGCCCTGGGGGGCACGGGATTTCGGCGGCAACCTGGCGCCGCACGGCTGGTTCGCCGCCTGCTACCGGACGCTGCTGCGCGACATGCTGGTCCGCGAGGCGGGAGACACGCTGCACCTGCTGTCGGTCGTGTCGCCGGCGTGGCTGCGGCCCGGCGACAGCGTGAGCGTGCGCGACGCGCCGACCGACTTCGGACCGATCGACCTTCGCCTGGCGGTGCTGGGAGACTCGGCGGCGACGCTCACGCTCGCCCCGCGGTTCACGCGTGCGCCGGCCGCTCTGGTTGTGCACGTCCCGTGGTTCATGGAGGTGCGGCGCGCGGTGGCGGATGGCAGGGCCGTGCCCGTCCGCGGCGGCGTGCTGGTCCTCGGCCCGGGGACCAGGACGGTGGAGCTGTGGTGGGCGCGCCGCCCGGACGCGCCGGCGATGAGCTACGACGCGGCGGTGCAGGACTACAAGACCGAGTACCGGCGGCGCTGGGAACGGTGGATTCGGGGAGGCGAGTGAGCGGGCCGGCCGCGCGTCGTCGCGGCGCCGGGGCGGTGACCGGGCCGGGCTAGAACTCGAACTGCTCGATCCGCCTGAGCGCGATCCGGAGCGGCACCACCGTCGCGGCGACGCACAGCGCGATCACCAGCAGGAAGGCGCCGACCATCAGCGGCGAGATGGTCAGCGGCTCGTGATTGAAGGCGGCGTGCAGGTAGCGGTACACCGGCGCCGACTCGATCACGATCACCACCGCCAGCAGCGCCACCGTCGTCATCATGAAGACCAGGCCGCCGAAGCTGGTCGGGATCTGCGCGGCGTTCTCCGTCTCGAACTGCGGGTAGAGCGCACCGAAGGCCAGCGCCAGCGCGCTGATGGCCAGCGTCAGGAGGATGATCGTTCCCACCCCCACGGCCATCATGAACGGCGTCGCCTTGAGGATGACGTTGGTGAGGATGGTGATCGCCAGCGCCAGCACCAGCAGCGGGATCGTCCCCACCCAGTACTTCGACCACAGCAGCGCCCGCAGCTCGAGCGGACTCGAGCGCAGCAGCCACATCTGCCGCCCCTCGAGGCTCACCGCGGGGAAGATGAACCGCGCCGCGATGGACGCGAGCACGAAGCCGGCGAGGCCGAGGTTCAGGAACGACACCACCGACACCAGGTAGAACGGCACCTGCTCGCCGCGGAACAGCGGCAGGGCGCGGATGTTGAACACGTAGACCAGCAGCAGGGCGCCCAGCAGGATGAGCTGGCTCCACTGCGTGGTGTCGCGGAAGAAGAGCTTCAGGTCCTTGAGGACGAACTCGCGCTTCGCGGCCCCGAGCGGCCGGAGCAGGTTCCCCAGCGCCCGGCCCCACACCCCGCCGCGCACGAACCGCTCGGCCCCCTCCTGCGCGCGCGTGAAGCCCGCGTGGTAGAGCCGGCTGTGCAGCATGGCGCCCAGCACCACGGCCGCGCCCGCGGTGGACCAGAGGAGATAGAGCGGCAGCCAGTCCATCGTCCCGCCGAGATAGCCCATCACCGCCTTGGCCACCCAATCGCTCGGCAGCAACGGGCTGGCAGGAGCGCGCAGCACCGTGATGAAGTCGAGCAGGTTGCGGAATCCCTCGGGGCGCGCCAGCTGCTCGGGCCGGATGATGCGGAACAGCAGGATGACGCCCGCGGCTGCCGCGAGCGCGATGATCGAGAGCAGGTCGCGCGTACGCCGCGCCGGGAAGACGTTCACGAGGATCAGCGTCGCGGCGGAGCCCAGCACCGCCGGCAGCACCAGGAAGGGGAGGAATGCTCCGGCGGCCACCAGCGGGAAGAGCAGCCCGCCGTGGTACACGACGGCGTAGGCGGTGAAGATCGGCACCGCCATCAGCGCCACCATCCAGGAGGAGTGGAGCAGGGTCTCGCTGAGTTTGGCGACATAGAGCCGGGCCTGGTCCACCGGCGAGGACACCAGGAGGTCGAGGTCTTTGGCCAGGAAGAACGACGACAGCGCGGTAATGATGTTCGAGAGGAGCAGCACCGAAATGAAGGAAAGCAGCGTGACCGAGAGGAGCTTGCCCGCCAGCAGGGCGCCGATCTCCCGCACGTCGCGGAAGTAGCGCAGCACCCGGAACAGCACGCCGAACACCGCAGCCCAGAACAGCAGCCCGACGATCGCCAGCGTGACGATCTTGCCGGTGCCACCGCTGGCGCGCTCCTGGCGCGCTCGCGTGAGGGCCGTGCGCCACTTGGGCTGGAGCACGTGCACCAGCGACGGCTGCTTCAGCGGCCGTCCTCCAGGACCGCTGCCAGCTCCTTGGCGGCCGTGCCGCCGGTGAGGCGAAGGAACAGGTCCTCGAGACCGATGTCGCCCGCCGCCGTCTGCGTCCGCAGCTCCGCCATCGTCCCCGACGCGACGATCTTGCCGCCCTGGATGATGGCGATGCGGTCGCACAGCGCCTCGGCGATCTCGAGGGTGTGCGTGCTCATCAGCACCGTGCCGCCGCGGCTCACGAAGCCGCGGAACAGGTCCTTCAAGAGCCGCGCCGCCCGCGGGTCGAGCCCGACCATCGGCTCGTCCACCACGATCACCTCAGGCCGGTGGATCAGCGCCGAGGAGATGATCAGCTTCTGTCGCATCCCGTGCGAGTACGACTCAACCAGCTCGTTCTTCCACGCCGTCAGCTCGAAGATCTCCATCAGCTCGTCGATGCGGCGTTCGACCAGCTGCCCGTCCTGTCCGTACAGCCCCGCCACGAACCGCAGAAACTCCGCGCCGGTGAGCTTCTCGTAGACGAACGGCCGGTCGGGGATGAAGCCGAGCCTCGCTTTGGCGGCCAGCGGCTGCGTGATCACGTCGTCGCCGCCGATCAGAACCCGGCCGGTGGTGGGGCGCAGGATGCCGGCGATCATCCGAAGGGTGGTGGTCTTGCCCGCGCCGTTGGGGCCCAGGAAGCCATACAGCGCGCCCCGCGGCACGTGGAGCGTGACGTGGTCGACGGCGCGGAACGAGCCGTAGTCCTTGGTGAGGTCCTCGAGGTGAATCACTGGGGCTGGCTCTGGCTCCCGACGACGGTGACCTGGACGCGGCCGATCAGCCGCAGCAGCTCGACCTGGCGCGCTAGGCCGCCGATGACGAACCGCAGGTGCGAGGCGTCGGCAGGAAACTGGCCAAACGTCGGGTCCACCGCCACCCACTCGCCGAGCCATACCTCGGGCCAGGCGTGGTAGTAGAAGTGCCCGCGCAGGTACACCAGGCCCGCGGCGGTGCGCGCCGGCAGGCCGGCGGCGCGGGCCAGCGCGACGTACAGCACCGTGTGCTCGTTGCAGTCGCCGCGCCGGTCGTCCAGGACCTGCACCGCGCTCGGCACGCCGATGGTGATCTCCTTCTTCAGGTTCTCGTACACCCAGCGGTTCAGGAGATCCGCCACCGGACCGGCGCGCCGCTCCCGGCCGATGATCTGACGCGCCTGGGCCTGGATGCGCGGATCGTCCGACTGCACCAGCGGCTCCGCCGCCAGGTACCTGGTGAGGGCGGTGTCGAGCACCGGCAGCGTCCGGAGGTAGAGCTCGGGCTGGGGTCCCGGCAGCCGGCCGATGCCGGTCTCCCGCCGCACGATGAGTGTGTCGCCCGCCAGTGTCTGCCGCCCTCCGGTGAGATCGAACCCGGCGAGCGACACGCTGCCGAGCGCGACCCGCAGCACGCTCAGGTTCTGGGGCGCGAGCGGCACGTTGGCGGTGATGGCGGTGGCCGCGATGACGTCGCCCATCCCGCCCTCCCCGCCGGCGGGCACGCGCGTCTCGGCGCTGCGACGCCAGTTCTCCACCGCCATCTCGAAGGGCATGCGCTCCAGCCGGAACCCGATGGGCGACACCGCGCTCACGACGCGGCCCTGCCGGTCGATCCACGCTTCGGTCGAGATGCCGCTGGACTCCTCGGCCACCTTCCAGGCCCGCAGCGTGTCCTCGTGCGCGATCACCCAGGTCTGCCGCACCGAGTCACGCCGTGCGCTGTCGGGCACGACCAGCGTGCTCTCGGCCAGCACGCGCACCGTCACGTCGCGCTCCTCCATGGACGTCGGGTCGAACAGCCGAACCGCGTACTCCTTGCCCGGTGCGAGCTGATGGCCGAAGGCGAGCTGGAGCGGCAGCATCGACGCCATGACGATGGCGTGACGGAGGCTGAGGTGCGTGGTCTGCGGACGGGCGCTGCCGGCGTCGAGCGCGACGGTCAGCACCGAATCGCCCTGCACCTCGCCGTGCGCGCGAAACGCCGTGCCGGGAGCCTCGAGCGTGGCGTCGAAGCCCCGCAGCCGCAGGTCGCGCGTGAGGCGGATCTCGGTGGCGAGCTGGGTGCGCTGCACCTTGCCGAGCGCCTCGATGTCCACGACCAGCAGGTCCTGCACGCGCAAGCCTTGGGGGGTCGTGTCCACCGTGGTGGAGGCGTAACCGATCGGTCCGGCGCCCATCGAGACGGCGTAGAACTCCGCGCCGGGACCGACGCGCAGCGCGGCCTCCTGGAGCCGCACGGCGTTGGGCTTGAAGTACTCGCGGCGCACCAGGAGGCCGATCCCCGCGGCCCACGCGACGAGAATCAGGACGACCAGCGCTTTGCGGCTCACGAAAGACCCCCTCCCGCGAGCCGGGCCTCGAAGATCTCGCGCTCCGCATCGGTGTCGACCACGATGACGATGGTGGCTGGATGGTCGGCGTTGCGGCCGTGCTCCCAGGCCACGTCGAGCAGCGCGGCGGCGGCGTCCTCCGTCGCCAGCTGTCCGGCGCCCGTGCCGATGGGCGGCAGCGCGAGTGTCCCGATGTGCCACTGTGCTGCCTGGCGCAGCGCCGCCTCGGCGGCGCGGTGCACGCCGGTCTTTGTCACCGGCTCCTGGCGCGTCATGATCACGGCGTGCACCACCAGCTCGACCGCGAGCTCGCCGGCCGGCGTCACCACCGCCGCACCGACGCCCAGCTCCCGCTGCACGTGGCAGAACTCGCGAAAACGCGGCCCTGCTGCCAGCTCGAGGCGGCGCAGGGCCGGAGTGATCGCTTCGAGGTTGCCGTTCGCGGGCCGCACCACCGCGTCCGCCGCGACGGACGCGAGGTCGCCCACGACCACGCGGATTACCGTCGGCCGACCTCCCGCGCGCGGCGGTACATGTGCCTGGCATCGTCGGGGCGGGCGAGACGGTCGTAGATGATGCCCAGACCGTAGAGCGCGCGGGGGTTGCCGGGCTGCAGCTCGGCCGCGCGCTGGTACGAGGCAAGGGCCCCGCCCAGGTCATCCACGTGGTTCAGGGCCTCACCGAGGTAGTAGTAGGCCGCGCCGCGGGCCGGCTCCAGCTCCACCGCACGCCGCAGGTGCGGGATCGCCTCTCCCCACAGCCCCTTCTTGCTCATCACGACGCCGAGGTCGAACAGCGCCTCGGCGTTGGCGGGCTCGCCGCGCAGGACCTTCCTGAGGTCGCGCTCGGCCGCGGCGTAGCGGCCCATCGCGCCGAGCAGCGCGCCGCGATTGACCAGCAGCGTGCTGTTCTCAGCGTCGATGTCGAGCGCCCGGTCCAACTCGGCCAGCGCCGACTCGTGACTGCCCTCGGCGTCGAGCAGCAGCGCGAGGTTGTTGCGGGCACGCACATGGGAGGCGTGCGTGGCGAGTAGCTCGCGGTACAGCCGCTTCGCTTCGTCGCAGCGGCCCGCCTCGGCCGCGGCGCGTGCCTCGCCGTACAGGATCTCGACGGGATCGGGGGGGGGCGGAGCGACGGCGACCGGCTCGGTGGCTGCGGCCGGCGCGGCCCCCGCATCGTCCAGCTCGAAGGGCACCTCGATGGCGGCGTCCGCCATCTCGCCCGACGCGGCTTCCGCAGCCGCGTCGCCCACCGGAGCAGGGCTGTCGTCGTAGGCCGCCCCGCTCGGCGCGTCGCCCGACACATCCGCCGGCTCCAGCCGCAGCTGCGCGGGGTCGTCGAATTCCAGCACCGTGACACCGCCTTCCGGAACTTCGTCGAGTGCCAGGGCTGGGCCGCGGATCTCTGCCCACGGATCCAGGCCCTCCAGCTCGAGCACCGGAGCCAGGACGGGTGGCCGGTCGTTGGGGATCGGCACGTAGACGGGCGAGAGGGTCTCCGTAGACTGCGGCGAGAACCCGTTGCCGTCCCCCGCCTGCCGCTGGCGCCGCCGCGAACGACCCATGTCCCTCACTCCTTCCGCTTGCGCTTGCCGGCGCGCGCCCGCTGGCGCGCCTTCGCCTTGCCCGCCGCCGCCCCCGTCTCCGCGCGCAACCACTCGAGGTAGGGTCTGTAGCCGCCCACGACCGGCAGGGCGACGAGCTCCGGTACCTCGTACGGATGCAGCGCGGGCAACGCCGCAGCCAGCGCCGCCCACCGGGCCGTCGTCGTCTTGAGCACGACGACCACCTCTTCCTCTTCCGTCACCGCGCCCTGCCACCAGTACGTGGACAGCGCTCCGGGAATCACCGTGCCGCACGCGATCAGGCGTCGCTCGACCAGCGTCCGCACGAGACGCTTCGCCGTCTCCGCCGACGGCGCTGTCGTGAGCGCCGCCAGAAACGGAGTCGGTAGATCGTCACGTTTCATCTGGTCACACTTTCGGCGCGGACAGCGAAGATGCAACTCGGGTTACGATGTCGCAAGACCCGGAGGGGTTAGGGGTTAGGGGCTAGGGGGTAAAGCGGCTTCGCAGCCCGCCGGGAGCACGCCCGGCCTAACACTACACAGGCTGTCCCATTATCTTCCCGGCTGTAATCCCCACATGCCAGGTATCCGCCACTTTCGCCGCGGCCCTTTGTCGGACCGCCAAGTCATTGACTACCTGCTTGGTCTCGGTGGCGCTGCCACGGGCCGGGCGCGGAGCTCAACTCAGTGAATGATGCCGTTTCGCGGCTCGGCGCCGCGCTCGCAGACCGCTACGTCGTCGAGCGCGAATTGGGCGCCGGTGGCATGGCCACCGTCTATCTCGCGCACGACGTGCGCCACGACCGGCGGGTCGCCCTCAAGGTCCTGCGCCCCGAGCTGAGTGCCATTCTCGGCGCCGAGCGGTTCCTGGCCGAGATCAAGACCACGGCGAACCTCCAGCATCCGCACATCCTCTCGCTGTTCGATTCGGGCGAAGCCGACGGACTGGTCTTCTACGTCATGCCGTACGTCGAAGGCGAGAGCCTGCGCGACCGGCTGACGCGCGAGAAGCAGCTGCCGGTGGAGGATGCCGTGCGGATCGCGGGCGAAGTGGCCGACGCGCTCGAGTACGCGCACAAGCGGGGGGTGATCCACCGGGACATCAAGCCCGAGAACATCCTGCTCCACGATGGCCACGCGCTGGTCGCCGACTTCGGCATCGCCCTGGCCGTCTCGCGCAGCGACGGCGGGACGCGGATGACGGAGACGGGGATGAGCCTGGGTACACCGCACTACATGAGCCCCGAACAGGCGATGGGTGAGCGCGAGATCACGCCGAAGGCGGACGTGTACGCGCTGGGCTGCGTGCTGTACGAGATGCTGACCGGGGAGCCACCGTTCACCGGGCCCACGGCGCAGGCGATCATCGCGCGGGTGATGACGGAGGAGCCGCGCTCACTGACGCTCCAGCGCAAGACCGTCCCGCCCCACGTCGAGGCGGCAGTGCGGCGCGCGCTGGAGAAGCTGCCGGCCGACCGCATCGCTACGGCCGGGCAGTTCGCCGAGGCGCTCGCGAATCCGGCCTTCGCCCCGGCCGTCGGCTCCGCGGCGCCGGCCGCCGGTTCGACGGGCGCGCAGCCGGCCGTCTGGCGAGCGCGACTCCGCGATCCGTTCGTGCTCGGGCCGACCCTCGGCCTCCTCGCGGTGGTCGTGGTGGCGGTGGGGCTCGCGCGACGGAGCGAGACGCCTTCCGTGGTGCCCACGATTCGCTACGTCGTCACGGCGACCGACAGCACCAAGCCCTCCCAGTCCGCGTACCCGTGGCCGGCCGCGATCTCCCCGGACGGAGGGACGGTCGTCTACAGTGTCGCGACGAGCCCGACGAGCACCATGCTGTACGCCCTTCACAGCGACCAGCTGGAGGCCAGTCCGATTCCGGGGACCGTGGGCGCGTACCAGCCGTACTTTTCGCCCGACGGCGCTTGGCTCGCGTTCGAGGCGGCGGGAAAGGAACGGAAGGTCCGACTCGACGGCAGCCAGCCGGTGACCATCACCTCCGCGAACGGCGCCAACGGCGCGGATTGGACGGCCGGCGATCAGATCGTGCTGGGGCCCAGGGAGCCTTCCACGGCTTGTCGGCGGTGAGCGCCGCAGGCGGCGAAGCCGTTGCGCTCACGCACCCGGATACCGCGCACGGCGACCGCGACCACGTGTGGCCCCTGTCCGCGCCCGACGGCAGGACAATCGTCTTCACCATCTGGTCGGGAAGCCTGGCAACGTCACGGCTCGCCGCCACCTCCCTCGATGACGGCAAGGTCGTGCCGCTCGGGGTCGCGGGCATCCGGCCGCTGGCGGTCTTGGACGGCTTGCTGGTGTACGTCCAGGTGGACGGCGCGGTGATGGCGGTCCGACTGGATGCACGGAGGAAGAAGGTCATCGGCCGGTCCTTCCCCGTGCACGATCCTGTCCCGGTCCAGCTGGGGCTCAACGGCAATTCGGGGATCTTCATCTCGCGTGGCGGCGCGCTGGTGGCGTCGCGCGGGGGCGCGCTGGGCAGGATGGTGTGGATGGGGACCGACGGGCGTTCCCAGCCGGTGGTGCCCGGCGTGCGCGCCCTGGCGTCGCCGAGGGTCGCCCCGGACGGGCGGCGGATCGCGGTCATTCTGACCGAAGACGGGAAGAGTGACGTGTGGATCTTCGACCCCGCACTCTCGACGTTCTCCAAGCTCACCAGCGCGGGGACGGCGACCTCGGTCGAGTGGAGTGCCGATGGGTCGCGCGTGGTCTTCGCCGCGACCGGGCAGGCGCAGAGCGGATCTGTGTGGTCGCAGCTGGCATCCGGCGGTTCGCCGGCCGAGCAGTTGTTCCAGCAGCCGTTCGTCAGCCCGGCCGCGATCATGTCGCCCGACGGCGCGTGGCTCCTCGTCAACGCGTTGCCGGCGTCCTCGATCGACGTCCTGCGCGTCCCTCTCGACTCGGCGCGCGTGGCGCGGCCCTATCTCGCCACAGCGTCGAACGAGCTTCAGGCCCGCTTCTCGCCGGACGGGCGCTGGGTGGCCGTCGCGTCGGACGAGTCGGGTCGCGGCGAGGTGTACGTCCGCTCGTTCCCCGACCCGTCGGCGAGGATTCAGATCTCGGTGTCCGGCGGGTCGGAGCCGGTGTGGTCGCGGGACGGCACGCGCCTCTACTACCGGGCGGGCTCGGCGCTGCTCGCGGCGCGGGTGGCGCTGTCGCCCACCTTTAGGCTGCTGGGGCGGGACACCGTCCTGTCAGGCGCGCCCTTCTTGAGCGGCGACTTCTCGAGCGGGTACGACGTGTCGCCGGACGGCAAGCGCATCCTCGCGATCGTGCCGCAGGCGAACGATTTCCAGCTCGTGGTGTCGCCTAACTGGATCACGGAGTTCCGCCGGCGCGTCGCCGAGAGCCGCGGCAGGTGACGGCGCGGGTGCGCGGCGCGCGGACGGTGCAGGTGTCGATCACACCGGCTTCGATGGACGGAGAGATCCGCTTCACATGAGCGAACCGATGGCGCGCCTGACGGCGGCGCTGGCCGGCCGCTACGTGATCGAGCGCGAGCTGGGGCAGGGTGGGATGGCCACCGTCTATCTCGCCCACGACGTGCGGCACGACCGGAAGGTCGCGCTCAAGGTCCTCCGCCCGGAGCTGAGCGCGATCCTCGGCGGCGAGCGGTTCCTGTCCGAGATCAAGACCACGGCCAATCTCCAGCACCCGCACATCCTCTCGCTGTTCGATTCCGGCGAGGCCGACGGCCTGGTCTACTACGTCATGCCGTACGTGGAAGGCGAATCGCTGCGCGACCGGCTGACGCACGCCAAGCAGCTCCCCGTGGAGGAGGCGCTCCGGACCGCGCGCGAAGTGGCCGAGGCCCTCGAGTACGCGCACGCGCACGGCGTCATCCACCGCGACATCAAGCCCGAGAACATCCTGCTGCACGGCGGACACGCGCTCGTCGCCGACTTCGGGATCGCGCTCGCCGTGAGCCGCAGCGACGGCAGTACGCGTATGACCGAAACCGGGATGTCGCTCGGCACGCCGCACTACATGAGTCCCGAGCAGGCGTTGGGCGAGAAGGCGATCACGCCTTCCGCCGACGTGTACGCGCTTGGCTGCGTGCTGTACGAGATGCTGACGGGCGAGCCACCGTTCACAGGCCCGACGGCGCAGGCGGTCGTCGCCAAGCTGCTCACCTCGGAGCCCGAGCCGGTGACGACGTTGCGGAAGACGGTTCCTCCGCACGTCGAAGCGGCGCTCGAGACGGCGCTGCAGAAGCTGCCCGCCGATCGGTTCGCCACTGCGGCGCTGTTCGCCGAGGCGCTGGAGAGACCGGGGGCACAGGGGCAGGGGGGCACGGGGGCACGGTCGTCGTCGGCCGGCGGCCGGGCCGACTGGCGGCGCCGCTTCTGGGTGGCCGCCGCCCTGGCGCTCGCGGCGATCGGCTTCGCTGGCTGGGGCTGGCTGCGATCGCGACCGGCGAGCGTCGTGAGCCGGCAGCACGTGGTACTGTGGCAGCATGCGCTGGGGCGGCTGCTCGACCCGGGCATGTCGCTCGAGGCGACCCAGGCGGCCATCGCCCCCGACGGGTCCAGCATCGTCTACATCGACTCGATCGGCGGCGCGTTCCACCTGATGCGCAAGCTGCGCGACGCGAGCGAGGCCACACTGCTGCCAGGCACCGAGGGGGCGCTGTCGCCGTTCTTCTCGCCCGACGGCCGCTGGATCGGTTTCTCCACGGAGGACGGCTCGCTCAAGAAGGTCCCCGTGGAGGGTGGCGGCGCCGTCACCCTGGCACGCCGCGCCGACCCGACCTACAGCACGGCCGCCTGGCTGGACGACGGCACCATCGTCTACGGCGGGAAGGCCGGTCTGAATCGCGTCAGCGCCGAGGGGGGCGCCAGCCGTGTGCTGTTGCCCGACACGGCGCACGAGCGGACGTCAGCGCTCACGATCTGGCCGCTGCCGGAAAGCCGGGGCGTCCTGTACACCAGGTGCCCCGACAACTGCGCTCTCCAGTCCGAGATCCATGTGATCGACCTCAGGACCGGCGACGACCGGATGTTGGTGGCCAACGCGGCCGGAGCCTGGTACTCGCCCACGGGGCACCTGTTGTACACCGACCGGAACGGCGGGCTGTTCGCCGTAGGCTTCGACCTCGGCCGGCTCCGTACGACGACCGGTCCGGTGCCCGTGATCGACGACGTGGTGCCGGGCAGCTTCGTGATCTCGGCGTCGGGCTCGGTGCTCTACGAGACCACGGCGGCCGGCGCCGCGTCGGCGCAGCTGGTCTGGGTTTCGCGCGAGGGAAGCGCGGTGCCGCTCGACTCGACGTGGAGCGGCGACTTCCACTATCCGGCGCTCTCGCTCGACGGGAAGTCGCTCGCGGTGAGCCTGCGGGACCAGACGACCCAGCTGTGGATCCGGCGGCCCGACGGCACTCGCCAGAAGCTGACCGAGCAGGGGACGACCAACTGGAGGCCAGCGTGGACGGCGGACGGCCGGTCCGTCGTGTTCTCCTCGAACCGCCGCGGCGGCGCCTCGGAGGACGACTTCGACCTCTACGAGATGCCGGCTGACGGAAGCGCGCCGGCCAGGCTGCTGTTGCATCACGCCTACGGCGTGTGGGAGGGCGAGGTCTCGTCCGACGGCACCTGGCTGGTGATGCGTTCCGACGAGCGCGGCAACATCGGCCACATCCGCGCCCGCCGGCTCACGGGTGATACCGCCCTCGTGCCCGTGGTCGTGGATTCCACGCTCTCCATGCAGATCGACCTCTCGCCCGACGGGCGGTGGCTCGCCTGGACCGGGTACGCCACGGGTCACCCCGAGGTCTACGTCGCGCCATTCCCCGGCGCCGCGTCCATCCGGCAGGTCTCGCACGACGGCGGCACGGAGCCCCGCTGGGCGAAGAGCGGCCGGGAGCTGTTCTTCCGCAGCGGCAGCCGGTTCATGGCCGTGGCGGTCACGCCCGGCCCGGCGCTCGCCCTCGGCACCCCGCACGAACTGTTCTCCGCGGCCGCGTACCGGTTGGCCCGCAACCGGCAGGAGTACGACGTGGCGCCCGACGGCCGGCACTTCCTGATGATACGCGATTTGTCGAGCGGCTCGCGCGCGCTCGTCTACGCCGACAACTGGCTCTCCGAGCTGAAGGCTAAGGTGAAGCGGTGACCGCCATTCCCGGCCGGCTCACGGCGGCACTCGCTGACCGCTACGCCATCGAGCGGGAGCTGGGCGCGGGCGGCATGGCCACGGTGTATCTCGCGCACGACGTGCGGCACGACCGGAAGGTGGCGCTCAAGGTCCTGCGGCCGGAATTGTCGGCCATCCTGGGCGGCGAGCGGTTCCTGGCCGAGATCAAGACCACGGCCAACCTCCAGCACCCGCACATCCTCTCGCTGTTCGACTCGGGCGAGGCGGACGGCCTGGTCTACTACGTCATGCCCTACGTCGAAGGCGAGAGCGTGCGCGACCGGCTGACACGCGAGAAGCAGCTGCCGGTCGAGGAGGCGGTGGCGATCGCGCGCGAAGTGGCCGACGCGCTGTCGTACGCGCACAGCCACGGGGTGGTGCATCGGGACATCAAGCCCGAGAACATCCTGCTGCACGGCGGGCACGCGATGGTGGCAGACTTCGGCATCGCCCTCGCGGCCTCGCGGAGCGAGGGCGGCACGCGGATGACCGAGACGGGGATGAGTCTGGGGACGCCGCATTACATGAGTCCCGAGCAAGCGATGGGCGAGCGCGAGATCACGCCCAAGGCCGACATCTACGCCCTGGGCTGCGTGACGTACGAGATGCTGACGGGCGAGCCGCCGTTCACGGGCCCGACGGCGCAGGCGATCATCGCGCGGGTGATGACGGAGGAGCCGCGCTCGCTGACGTTGCAGCGGAAGACGATTCCGCCCCACGTCGAGGCCGCCGTGATGACGGCACTCGAGAAGTTGCCGGCCGATCGGTTCGCGACTGCCGCGCTGTTCGCGGAGGCGCTCACACGAAAAGACGCACAGACGCACGGACGCACGGACGCACGGGGAAAGCGGACCTCCGACGCCGGGGGGCGGTGGCGCCGCCGATTCCAGGCGGCCGCCGCCGTGGCTTTGGTCGCGCTCGGACTCGGCGCGTGGGGGTGGGCGCGAGCCCGCGGGACCGCGCGGGCCGCGGTGGACTGGCAGCTCATCTCCCTGGGCGACAGCGTGACGCCCACCACGGTAGCCCCCTCGATGGCGCTCTCGCCCGACGGCTCCAGTCTCGTCTTCAAGGACAACCGCCAGAACGGGCTGCTCTGGATCAAGCGGCGCGCCGAGCTGAAGCCGATCCCGATGCCTGGAACGGAGCGGGCCACGAATCCGGTGTTCTCGCCCGACGGCGCGTGGATCGCCTTCGTCGCCGACGGGAACCTCGAGAAGGTGCGTGCGGGGGGCGGAGCGCCCATTACCCTCGCGGACTCGGTTGCCTCCGGGGGCTTCGGGGGGGCGGCCTGGCTCGACGATGGCACGCTCGTCTACGTGCTGCCGTCGCTGATCGAGCTCCGGCGCGTGAGCGCCGCAGGCGGCCGGAGCACGGTGGCCCTGTACGACAGCACCTTCGGTGGCGGCATCGGTATGCCGGTCGCGCTCCCCGGCTCCCGGGGCGTCCTTTTCCAGTACTGCTCGTCGGGCTGCGTGACCATGAGCCTGCACGTCCTGGACCTCGCGACGGGCCGGCAGAAGTCCCTGCTCAGCGACGTCGCAGAGGGATGGTACCTGCCGTCGGGCCGCCTGCTCTACGTGCGGCGCGACGGGATCGCGCTCGTGGCGCGCTTCGACCTCAAGCGCCTGGAGGTGGTGGGCGAGGCCGTGCCGGTGCTGGAGGGCGTGCTCGTAAATGCGGGCTTCGCCCAGCTGGCTTGGTCGCCCTCCGGTACGCTGGTGTACGTGCGGGGGTCGGGCAGCACGGCCGACAACACGCTCGTGCGGGTGAGCCGCGACGGGGTCGCGGTGCCGGTGGACACGGCCTGGCACGGCCCGTTCGCGTCGCTGGCCCTCTCGGCCGACGGCCGCCGGGTGGCCGTGAGCACGGGCGCCACGACCGGCAGCATCAACGTATGGATCAAACAGCTCGATCGCGGGCCGTTCACGCGCCTGACGTTTGGCGGGCAGGATCGCAGGCCGGCGTGGTCCCCGGACGGCGAGCTCGTCGCGTTCGTCAGGGACACGGCGGGCAACAGCATCGTGCTCGCCCATCCCGTCGACGGCAGTGGCCCGGACCGCCGGCTGGTGCGTCTCGATCGCCGGGTCCAGGAGATCGAGTGGTCGCGTGACGGCCGGTGGCTGCTCCTCCGGACCGACAACGGCCAGGCCGGGGCCGGCGACATCGTGGGGGTGCGCACCAGCGGCGACACCACGCCGGTGCCTCTCGTCGCGAGCCCCTACACGGAGCTGGAGCCGGCGCTCTCGCGTGACGGGCGGTGGCTGGCCTACACCTCCAACGAGTCCGGGACGAACGAGGTGTACGTGCGGCCGTTCCCCGACCCGGGCGGTGCCCGCTGGCAGGTCTCCAACGGGGGCGGAGAGGAGCCGCGGTGGTCGGCCGATGGACGCGAAGTCTTCTTCCTGGACCCGAGAAGCCGCCTCATCGCCGCGGACGTGCGGCCCGGCCCGGCCTTCGCCGTCACCGGGCAGCGACCGCTGTTCTCCGCGGTCGACTTCTTCCGCGAGGGTTTCCACCAGTCGTACGACGTCTCGGTGGACAGCCGCTTCTTCTATTTCATGCGCCCGCTGCAGTCGGACGCGGGCACGCGCGCGCCGCAGATCGTCCGCGTGGACAACTGGTTCGCCGACCTCAGCGCGAAGCTCGCCCGATGACGCGTGCGTCCCATGACTGACGTGATCGCGCCCCTGACCAAGCGTCCGATCTGGTGAAGGAGGTAGTCCATGTCTTCGCCTGACAGCGCCCTCCCGGCCGACAACCGCAAGCCGCGTGACGACGAGATCGACGAGTTCGCCGTGACGCACGTGGGCAAGGTGCGCAAGACGAACCAGGATCATTTTCTCCTGGCGTCCATCCACAAGCGGATCGTGCTGCACCAGACCAGCCTGTCGGATCAGCAGCGGCTGCCGTTCGGCGACGAGCGCCTGGCGGTCATCGCCATGGTCGCCGACGGGGTCGGCGGCGGGGAAGGCGGGGGGCAGGCGAGCGCCACGACCCTGGAGATCGCGGCCCGGTACCTGGTGGGCAGTGCCGACTGCTTCTACCGCGCGGACGCGACCGAGGAGCAGTTCATGCACGCGCTGCAGGATGCGGCCCTGCGGTCTCATGCCGCGGTGCTGGAGCGGGCGAAGGCGACGCCGGGCGTCCGCAGCATGGCCACCACGCTCACGCTGTGGATGGGCGTGTGGCCCTGGGTCTACGTGCTGCAGGTGGGTGACTCGCGCTATTACCTGTACCGCGAGGGGCAGCTCACCCAGGTGAGTCGCGACCAGACGATCGCCCAGGACCTGGTGGACCAGGGCGTGTTCAGCCGTGCGGTCGGGCAGCAGTCCCGGTTCGCACACGTCCTGTCGAGCGCGATCGGCGGAGAGCAGGCGGAGCCGGTGGTGACGCGGCTGAGAGCGGACTGGCACAACGTGCACCTGATCTGCAGCGACGGCCTGACGAAACACGTGCCGGACGAGCGGATCGCCGAACGGCTCGCGGCGATGACGTCGGCGAAGCAGCTGTGCGAGCAGCTGCTGCAGGACGCGCTCGACGGCGGCGGCACCGACAACATCACGATCGTGGTGAGGCGCCTCGTTCCCGGCGAGCGAGGGACGCCATGACGACGCCCGACAGCACCCTCCCGGGCGACAACCGCAAGCCGCGCGACGATGAGATCGACGTGTACGGCCTCACGCACGTCGGCAAGGTGCGCAAGGCGAACCAGGATCACTTCCTCCTGGCGTCCATCCACAAGCGCATCCAGCTGCACCAGACCAGCCTGTCCGACCAGGAGCGGCTGCCGTTCGGCGACGAGCGCCTGGCGTTCATCGCGATGGTCGCCGACGGCGTCGGCGGCGGGGAAGGCGGGGAGAGGGCAAGCTCTACCACGCTCGAGATCGCCACCCAGTACCTGGTGGGCAGCACCGACTGCTTCTACCGCGCGGATGCAACTGAGGAAGAGTTCATGCAGGCGCTCCAGGACGCGGCCCTGCGGTCCCACGCCGCGGTGGCGGAGCGGGCGAAGTCGGAGCCGCACGTCCGCAGCATGGCCACGACGCTCACGCTGTGGATGGGTGTGTGGCCCTGGTACTACATCCTGCAGGTGGGCGATTCCCGGTACTACCTGTACCGCGACGGGCAGCTCACTCAGGTCAGCCGGGACCAGACGATTGCCCAGGACCTCGTGGACCAGGGCGTGTTCAGCCGCGCGGTCGGCCAGCGCTCCCGGTTCGCCAATGTGCTGTCGAGCTCGATCGGGGGGGAGCAGACGGAGCCGGTCGTGACGCGCCTGCGGGCCGACTGGCACAACGTGCACCTGATCTGCAGCGACGGCCTGACGAAACACGTGCCGGACGAGCGGATCGCCGAACGGCTCGCGGTGATGACCTCCTCGCGCCAGGTGTGCGAGCAATTGCTGCAGGATGCGCTCGACGGCGGCGGCACCGACAACATCACGGTCGTAGTCGGACGGTCGGTGCCCAAGGATCACTCCGCCTGAGCGGGCAGGGCTGCCTGTCAGCACGCCGCTGGGTCCCCTAGCCCCTAGCCCCTAATCCCAGTCGGCCGCGCGCGTTATCTTGCCCTCCGCCCCATGTCCGATCTCGAACGCCTGACCACGGCCCTCGCGGAGCACTACCGCATCGAGCGCGAGCTCGGCGCGGGTGGGATGGCGACGGTCTATCTCGGCGAGGACCTGCGGCACCAGCGCCGCGTCGCGGTCAAGGTGCTGCGGCCCGACCTCTCGGCCATCGTCGGCGCCGAGCGGTTCCTGAACGAGATCCGCGTCACCGCCAACCTGCAGCACCCGCATATCCTCCCGCTCTACGACTCGGGGAGCGCGGACGGCCTCCTGTTCTACGTGATGCCGTACGTGCAGGGGGAGTCGCTGCGGGACCGGCTCAATCGCGAGAAACAGCTGCCGATCGACGAAGCGGTGCGCCTGGCCAAGGAAGTCGCCAGCGCGCTCGACTACGCTCACCGGCAGGGCGTGATCCACCGCGACGTCAAGCCGGAGAACATCCTGCTGCAGGACGGAACCGCCCTGGTCACCGACTTCGGCATCGCGCTGGCGGTGAGCCAGGCGGGCGGAACCCGGCTGACCGAAACGGGACTCTCCCTCGGCACGCCCTACTACATGAGCCCCGAGCAGGCGACGGGCGACCGCCAGATCGACGCGCGCAGCGACATCTACGCCCTTGGTGCGGTGCTCTACGAGATGCTGAGCGGCGATCCACCGCACACCGGCTCTACGTCCCAGGCGATCATCGCGGCGGTGGTGACGGAGGAGCCGCGCGACATCGCGACGCGGCGGCCGCGCCTCGCGCCGCACATCGCCGAAGCGGTGCACCGCGCGCTCGAGAAGCTGCCGGCCGACCGGTACGCCAGCGCCGCGGAGTTCGCCAAGGCGCTCGAGGGCCCGACGCTCACCACCGGACGCTTCGCGGCGTCGCCGGCCGCGCGCCGCGCCGGGCGCTGGCGCTGGGCGCCCGCGCCGCTGCTGATGGCCGGGCTGGCCGTCGGGCTGGTGGCCGGTCGGCTCCTGTTCCATACGCGGCCGGTTCACGAAACACGCACGCGACTGACCTTCACGGGCGACGCCAACTCTCCGGCCGTCACCCGCGACGGCCATTGGCTGGCGTACATCCGGGGACGTTGCAGGACGGTGGGCTCGAACTGCGAGGGCGATCTTGTCGTTCAGGAGTTGCCGCGAGGCACGCCGAGCGTGCTGGTCGCGGGTGGCAGGAACATGGGCCAGGTCACGTGGAGCCCCGACGGCGCCAGCCTGCTGCTGCCAATGCAACCAGCCTCCGGCGAACCGGGACTCTACGCGCTTCCACGGGCGGGGGGCCTCGCGCGCAAGGTCGCCGACGACGCGGATTTCTACACCTTTGCGGACAACCGGACGGTCGCCTTCACCGGCCGCCGCCGCCGTGCCGTCGCGCTCGCCGACATCGCCACGGGCGACATCCGTGACAGCGTGGTGATCGGCGACGGGCGCTGGGTCTTGAGCGCGCTCGATTGGAATCCGGACAACGGTCTGATCGCATTCGCCGGCTTCCACGGGAGCACCTTCTACCAGGGCATCGCCGATCGCCACGGTGCCGTGCGCGACTCGCTCAGCACCTTGGGTGGAGGCGGGTGGGACATCGACGGCCGGCACGTCATGGTGTTCGAGCTCGGCGCGCAGTCGGTCGGGCGGCTGGTCCTGATCGGGGTCAGCCGGTCCGGACACTTCACCGGCCGCCCGGTCGAGTACCTCGGTGGCATCCGGCAGGACGAGTGGACGGGCCTCGCCCCGACGCCGACCGGGTACGTGATCGGCGACGCGGGACGCACCTCCGACGTCTGGGCGTTCCCGGTGGGCGGCGCGGCGCGCCGCCTGACCCACAGCTCGACCTGGTTCTACGGTCCGTCCATCTCGCCGGACGGCCAGACGGTCGCCTACGTCAAGCAGGACGCATGGGGTGCCAACGTGTACGCGGTCCCCTCGGCGGGCGGTGCCGAGCGTCCCGTCACGGCCGACTCCGGCACGCGACAGCTCGTGCGCTGGCTGCCCGACCAGCAGAGGGTCTCCGCGCTCGTGCTGGCGAGCGCCGGCACCGGACACATCGCCCAGCAAGTCGCCGAGTTGGCGACGGGTCGCGTACGCACACTGTCACTGGAACCCGGCCTGATCATCGTCGCGTGGCGGCCGGACGGGACCGCGCTCGCCGAGCAGATCGATTTTCACGGCTTCGCGATCGTGGACTCGACCGGCCGGACGCTGCGCCGCCTGCCGCTCGCCGACTCGCTCGGCGCCCTGGCCGGAATGACGCTGGCGCCCGACGGCGGCGCGTTGCTCCTGCTGCTGAACCGCGGGGCCGCGACGCGGGCGTACGCGCTGCAACTCGCGGACGGCGCCCTGCGGTCCATCGGCGTGGTGAACGCAGCCGATTCGGACCGCGTGACGGTGCTGCGCTGGGCCCTGGACGGCTTCATCTACTTCGCGCGGGCCGCCGGGGTCGCCCCACCTGAGTTGTGGCGGCTCCCTGAGACGGGCGGCCCGCAACGGCGCTACGCCGCGCTGCCGCTGGCCTGCGATCAGAACTCGCTCACGCTCTCGCGCGACGCCCGGTCGGGGGCCTGTATCGTGTACGACGACCGGCCGGACCTGTGGCTGGTCGAGAGGCGATGAAGCCGGGTGTGATGAGACGGGTGTGAGGGTGTGGGGTGTAGGTGGTGACGTGCCCCCGCGCCCGGCCCCAATGCCCGAGAGCCTCAGACCCTGCACCCTAGACCCTACACCCAATCGAGCCCCACATGCGTTTCTCGTCAGTCGCGTTGCTACTGCTGTTCGCGCCGACCCTCGGCCAGGCGCAGCAGAAGACCCACATGCGCAGCCTCTCCGAGTGGATCTCGGTCTCCCGGGCGCTCGGAGGCCGCGCGGGCCCGCAGAACATCAACTGGATCGAGGGGGGGCGGCGCTTCTCCTTCACCCAGCGATCCGACTCGGGAGACAACCAGATCCGCGCCATGGACCCGGCAACGCTCAAGGACACGCTGCTGTTCACGACCCGTGGCGTGACTTTTCCGGGCACCGCCGATCCGTTCGCGTACCAGTCGTTCCAGTTCGCGCACGACTCGAAGCATCTCGTCTTCCAGACGCACTTCAAGCCCCTGTACCGCCGTTCGGGCACGGCCGACTACTTCGTCTACAACTTCGCCGACCGCTCGATGCAGCTCGCCGCCAGTGGCGCCCGCACCGCGGAGCTGTCGCCCGACGGCGCCACGCTGGGCTACGAGCGCGGCGGCGACTTGTTCGTCTACGACATGGCGCAGCGCAAGGAAACGCGGCTCACCAGCGACGCGACGGAGCTGGTCTACAACGGCCACTTCGACTGGATGTACGAAGAGGAATTCGGCATCGCTCAGGCCTGGGACTGGTCGCCGGACAGCCGCTACATCGCGTTCTGGCAGGTGGACGAGAGCGCGGAGCCGGTGATCCAGATCAGTGACTACGCCGGCGCGCACCCGGAGTGGGAGAAGATCCGGATCCCGCAGCCCGGCGACTCCATCACCAAGGTGCGCATCGGCGTCGTCGCGGTCGGCTTGGGGCAGCGGACGTGGCTCGACACGGGCGAGAGCGGCGAGTTCTACATCCCGCGCATCTACTGGACCAGCCAGCCGGATACCCTCGCCGTCCTCACGCTGAACCGCGTGCAGAACACGATGAAGCTGTTCTTCTTCGACGTGAAGACCGGTGGTCGGCGGCTGGTGTACTCCGAAACCTCCGCCACGTGGATCGATGTCTACGACTTCTTCGCCGGGGTGCCGGACCTGATGACCTTCCCCGAGGGGCTGAAGGAGTTCTTCTGGATTTCCGACCGCGATGGCTGGCAGCACGTGTACCGGTACGACTACGCGGGACGGCTCTTGAACCAGGTGACGCACGGGCCGTGGAGCGTGACCCGCATCGAAGGCGTCGACCCCAAAGCTCACACTATCTACTACAACTCCACTGAAGTGTCGCCGCTGCAGCGGCAGCTCTACTCGATCAAGTTCGACGGCACCGGCGAGCGCCGGCTGACGACGGCGGAGGGCACGCACAACATCGATCTGTCGCCCGACACCCGGTACTACATCGACCGCTGGTCGGCGGTGCACCAGCCGCGGCAGGTCGAACTGTGGGTCACCGGAGGCCGGATGCTCCAGAAGATGGAAGACAACGCCGCCGTGGCACGGTGGCTCGAAACCCACGTCTACTCGCCCGCCGAGATCTTCTCCTTCACCGCCTCCGACGGCCAGCGGCTCGACGGCCAGATGTTCAAGCCGGTGGACTTCGACTCCACCAGGCGCTATCCGGTGATCTTCTCGGTCTACGGCGGTCCGGGCTCGCAGCAGGTGTACGACGCGTTCAGCTCGAGCGGCCTGAACCAGTGGTACACGCAGGAAGGCTACATCGTCGTCGGGCTCAACAACCGTGGCTCGAACAACTACGGCAGCGCCTTCGAGAAGGTCGTGTTGCACCACCTCGGCCGCTGGGAAGCGCGCGACTTCGCCGAGGCCGCGAAGTACCTCTCCCACCAGCCGTACGTGGACAGCACGCACATCGCGATCATCGGCACCAGCTACGGCGGCTACAGCACCCTGTACACGATGGCGATGTACCCGGGGATCTTCTCGGTGGGGATCGCGAATTCGCCAGTGACCTCGTGGCGCCTGTATGACGCGATCGACACCGAGCGGTACATGGGCTTGTTGAAGGACAACGCCGGCGGTTACGACAGCAGCGCCGTGATGCCCTTCGCCGACAGCCTGAAGAACCACCACCTGCTGCTGATCCACTCGATGATGGACGACAACGTCCATCCGCAGAACACGATGCAGCTGCTGACGGCGCTGACCAACGCGGGCGTGGACGCGGACCTGAGGATCTACCCGCCCGGCCGCCACGGCGCCGCATACAACTTGCCGAGCTTCCTGCTGATCCAGCAGGTGATGGACGAGTTCTTGAAGCGGTGGATGCACTGAAGACGAGGGGCTAGGGACTAGGGGTTAGGGGCTAGCAAGCACGCCCCGTGGCTCCCTAGCCCCTAGCCCCTAACCCCTAGCCCCAGCATCTACATGGCCCACCGAGTCTTCTCCGACCGCCACGGTGACCGCTGGGAGATCATCCCCACCGGCCGCTCCGAGTGGGAATTCACCCCCATCGAGGGGAACCCGGGGCCCGCGCGGACCGGCACGCCGCCGGGCTACGAGACCGATCCCTACGAGCTGAGCGTCGAGGAGCTGCAGCGGCTGCTGGATGCGGCCGCGCCGCGCCGGAAGCCGACGGGGAAGTCGCCCTTCCTGGACTGAGAGGGAGGGGCTAGGGGCTAGGGGTTAGGCCCCCGCCACCCCCCTAGCCCCTAGCCCCTATCCCCTTGTCCCTATCCCCCGGCACCTCGCCCGTTTATCTTGACCGTCTAACTCCCATATGCCAGACACCCAGAAACTCGGCGCGGCCCTGAGCGACCGCTATGCCATCGAGCGCGAGATCGGCTCGGGCGGCATGGCCACGGTCTATCTCGCCCGCGATCTCAAGCACGACCGCGAAGTCGCGCTCAAGGTGCTACGCGCCGACCTGAGCGCCGTCCTCGGCGCCGGTCGGTTCCTCAAGGAAATCAGCATCACCGCCAGACTCGACCATCCGCACATCCTGACGCTGATCGATTCGGGCGAGGCCGACGGGATTCTCTTCTACGTCCTGCCGCTGGTACGTGGCGAGTCGCTGCGGGCGCGGCTCGAGCGTGAGAAGCAGCTCCCGATCGACGAGGCGTTGGGCATCATCCGCCAGGTGGCGAGCGCGCTCGACTACGCGCACAAGCAGGGCGTGGTGCACCGCGACATCAAGCCGGAGAACATCCTGCTGCACGAGGGTGAGGCCGTGGTGGCCGACTTCGGCATCGCGCTCGCTATGCGGGAGGCGGGTGGGTCGCGGCTCACGGAGACCGGCCTCAGCCTCGGCACCCCGCAGTACATGAGCCCCGAGCAGGCGACCGGAGACCGGAGCCTCGACGCGCGGAGCGACATCTACTCTCTGGGAGCCGTGCTGTACGAAATGCTGGCGGGCGAGCCGCCGGTGACAGGCCCCACGGTGCAGGCGGTGATCGCGAAGCTGATCACCGAGCGGCCGACGCGGCTCCGGACGGTGCGCGACACGGTGCCCGAGGCGGTCGACGCCGCGGTGGCGAAGGCGCTGGCCAAGGTGCCGGCGGACCGGTTCCAGACGGCCGCGGAGTTCGCGGCTGCGCTCGGCACCCGAGCCTCCGTCGGGGCCGCGCGGCCCGGGCCGAGCCGCTCGCCGCTCGTGTGGGTAGCGGCGGCCGCTCTCGTCGTCCTCGCCGTGCTGGGCGCGTGGTTCGTGAAATCGAAGTCCGGCGCGGGCCAGCGACCGGGGGTGGTACTCAGCGACCGCACGCAGCTCACCTTCACGGGCGACGTTCAGTTCCCGGCGCTCTCGCCGGACGGCAAGCAACTCGCCTTCTTCACCAGGAACTGCGCCGAGGGTAGCTGTACTTACGCGATCGACGTGCAGGACGTCGGCGGCACCGCCACGCACCGCGTCCTCGATCGCGCGACGGCCGCTTACGGACTGACCTGGAGCCCGGACCGGCGCAATCTCCTCGCGGTGGTGACCATCGGCGGCCACTGGGGCACGTATCTGGTGTCCGCGCTGGGCGGCACGACGCGGTACCTGACGTCGGGCGCGGCGGCCTTCTACGCGGGCGGCGATTCGCTCCTGGTTGGGCCGCAGTACCGCTCCGACTCGGTGTTCTGGGTGCGCGTGACCTCGCTCGAAGGCGCGGTGCGGGACAGCATCCGCGTGGCGGTGGCGGGCTCGGGCCTGGGTGGCATCACGGTGGTCCCGGCCACGCGCTGGATCATCACGCTGGTGGTGCGGGCGGGACACGGCTTCTGGCAGGTGATGGATCGCAGCGGCAAGGTCGCCGACCGCGTCGTGAACTCGTGCACCTGTGCCGGCACCTCGAGCAGCGATGCGCTGTGGCTGGCGCGCGAGCTCGGGACCGGGTCTCACGCCATCGTCCGGATGGCGCTCGACCCGGGCACCGGTCACCTGGCCGTCCGTCAGGACACGGTGTTCTCCGGCACGTTCACCAACTTCAGTGTCACGGCCGACGGCGCGTCGCTGGCGTACGACGACGGAACGTACGAGTACAGCACCTGGGCAGTGGAGACGGCCGATGCGCTGCGCGGGCGCCTGCCGGAGTCCCGCCGGCTGCTGCGGGCGTCCACGTATATCGTCGGCGCCCTGTCGCCCGACGGCGGCAAGGTGCTGGTGACCCGGGTCCTGCCCTCGAGCGCGGGCCAGACGGAGCAGCGCCTCTCGATCATGCCGTTCGATGGGGGCCGCGAGGTTCCACTCAACGTCGCGGGCTCGCCCCTGGGAGCCTCCTGGGCGGACTCCGTCACCGCGATCGTCACCACGCACAGCGCGCGTGGTCTGCACGTTGGCCTCGTCGACGTGCGTACGGGCGCGCAGCAGCGCTCCGTCGATCTGCCGGATTCGAACACCATCGACGTTGCGCCGCTGCCGGACGGCTGGGCGTGGATTCCCGCCACCGACGATCGGGTGATCGTGCAGCGGGCGGGGAAGACATCCGAGATCCGTGAGCCGGCGTGGTTCGGCACACTCACCCAGGTCTTAGTGGATCCCACGGGCCAGCGCGTCGGCTTCATGGGCTGGAACGCGAGCACCTTCGACACTCTGGGGGTCGCGGTCATCCCAACCAACGGAGGCGCGCCCGTGACGTGGGCGACCGCCTTCGCGGAGACCGGGTGGTCGAAGTTCCTGGCCGATGGCTCGATGCTGTTCACCGTGTTCGGCACCGAGGAGTCTGCCACGCTGTACCAGGTGCGCGCGCCGGGGCAACTCGCGCGCCTGGGCACCGTGGCGCATCCGATCATCGCTGCCAGTGTGTCGGGCGACCTGCGGCGCGCCACCTTGCTCGTGCGCGACTATCACGGCGACGCGTGGATGAGCAGGGTGGAGAAGAGGTGAAGCGGGTCTAGGGGATAGGGGTTAGGGTCTAGGGGGCGCTAGATGCGGCAGTTCCCTAGCCCCTAGCCCCTCTTCAGCTTCTCAAAGTACCCCTTCCTCAGTTTCGACACCTTCGGCGCAATCACCATCCGGCAGTAGCCCTGATTCGGGTTGCGGTGGTAGTAGTCGCGGTGGTGCTCATCCGCCGCGTAGAACATCTCGTACGGCACCACCTGCGTCACAATCCTGCCTGCCCAGACGTGCTCGGCTTCGAGCGCGGCGATGACCTCGTTCGCCGTGGCCTGCTGCGCCGCCGAGTGGTAGAAGATCGCCGAGCGGTACTGCGTTCCCACGTCGGAGCCCTGGCGGTTGAGGGTCGTCGGGTCGTGGATCGTGAAGAAGATCTCCAGCAACTCGCGGTACGAGATGACCGACGGGTCAAAGATCAGCTGCACGACCTCGGCGTGCCCCGTGTCGCCCGAGCACACCTGCTCGTACGACGGGGCCGGGAGGTCTCCGCCGGCGTACCCCGACTCGACTCGCCCGACGCCCTTCAGCTCCTGGAACACCGCCTCGAGGCACCAGAAGCAGCCGCCGGCGAGGGTGGCGGTCTCTAGAGAAGGCACGGAACGGCCACGGAGAGGGCGTTGGGGCTCATGGGTGCTCACGATAAGGGGTTAGGGGCTAGGGACTAGGGGCTAGGGAACGCCGCTGCCGACCGCTGGCTTCCAACTCCCCAACCCCTAATCCCTAACCCCTAACCCCTGAGTGTTGAAATCGGTAGTGTCGCGCGGGTATCCTACCATGCTATGCCCGACGATCTTCTCATCGTCCGCGGTGCCCGCGAGCACAATCTCAAGAACATCGACGTCGCCATCCCGCGCGGCTCCCTGACGGTCATCACCGGGCTCTCGGGCTCGGGCAAGTCCTCCCTCGCCTTCGACACCATCTATGCCGAAGGGCAGCGCCGCTACGTCGAGTCGCTCTCCGCCTACGCCCGCCAGTTCCTCGGCCTGATGGAGAAGCCCGACGTGGACGTGATCGAGGGGCTCTCACCCGCGATCGCCATCGAGCAGAAGAGCGCCGGACAGAACCCGCGCTCCACGGTCGGCACCGTGACCGAGATCTACGATTACCTCCGGCTGCTGTTCGCACGGGCCGGCACGCCGCACTGCCCGAACGACGGCTCGCCCATCGCGCGGCAGTCGGCCAGCCAGATCACGGACATCGTCCTCGCGTGGCCCGCCGGCACGAAGATCGAGGTGCTCGCGCCGCTGGTGCGCGGGCGGAAAGGCGAGTTCCGCGACCTGTTCGAGGAGGTGCGCCGCGCCGGCTTCGTCCGCGCCCGGGTGGACGGCACCGTGCACGAGCTGGAGGCGGTTCCCAAGCTGAACCGCCGCCAGAACCACGACATTGCCGTCGTCGTGGACCGGCTGGCGGTGCGGCCTGAGGACCGGCAGCGGCTCGCCGACAGCGTGGAGACGGCGCTCAAGGCCGCCGACGGCGTCGTGGAGGTGGTCCGCCACGGGCGGTCGTCCGCCGAGAGCGTGACCTTCTCCGAGCGCTACGCGTGCCCCGTCTGCGGCCTCTCGCTCCCGGAGCTGGAGCCGCGGCAGTTCTCCTTTAACTCACCCTTCGGCGCGTGCCCCGACTGCGGCGGCCTCGGCACCCGGCGCGAGGTGAGCGAGCAGCTGGCGCTGGGCGGCGACAACATCTCGATCCTCGAGGGGGTGGTGCTGCCGTGGGGCGAGCCGAGCGGGTACCTCCGCAAGGTGATTCTCCCCACCCTGAGCCGCGAGCTGAAGTTCGATCTCAATACGCCGTGGAAGGAGCTGCCACAGGCGACGCGGCAGGCGCTGTTCTACGGCATCGAGGGCAAGAAGGTCAAGTTCCGCTACGAGAGCGAGAAGTTCGAAGGCGAGTACGAGTCGGGCTGGGAGGGGATCCTGCGGAACGTCGAGCGCCGCTACCGCGACACCACGTCGGACGCGGTGCGCGAGCAGCTCGAAGCGTACATGATCGAACGGCCGTGCTCGACCTGCAACGGCCGGCGCCTCAAACCCGAGAGCCTGTCCGTACTGGTGGGCGGCCGCAACGTCGGTGAGGTGGTCGAGATGTCGGTCGCAGCGGCACTCGAATTCGTTGCGGGATTGACGCTGCGGAGCGCCGGACGGCCCGGGCTCGATGCCGAGGTCGCGGGCCCCATCCTCAAGGAGATCGGTGACCGACTCCGCTTCCTGGTCAACGTCGGCCTCGATTACCTCACCCTCGGCCGTTCCGCCGGGTCGCTCTCGGGAGGCGAAGCGCAGCGCATCCGGCTGGCCACGCAGATCGGGTCCCGTCTCGTGGGCGTGCTCTACATCCTCGACGAGCCCTCGATCGGCCTGCACGCCCGCGACAATGCGCGACTGCTGGCGACGCTGCGCGAGCTGCGGGACCTGGGCAATACCGTGCTGGTGGTGGAGCACGATGAGGAGACCATCCGCGCGGCCGACCACATCGTGGACCTGGGCCCGCGGGCCGGCCGCCACGGCGGCGAAGTGGTGGTGGAGGGCACGCTCGAGCAGGTGCTCGCGCATCAGGCGTCGCTCACCGGCCGGTACCTCCGGCGCGAGTTGCGGATTCCCGTGCCCCCGCGCCGCCGTGCCCCGGAGAAGGGCAAGGCGCTCCGCCTGCTGGGCGCGCGCGAGCACAACCTCAAGAACCTCACGGTGGATTTCCCGCTCGGCCTGTTCATCGCCGTCACCGGCGTGTCGGGCTCGGGGAAATCCAGCCTGGTGACCGACATCCTCTACCAGGCGCTGGCGCGGCACTTCTACGGCGCCAAGCTCATCCCCGGCGACCACGACCACATCGAGGGGCTCGCCCTGGTGGACAAGGTCATCGACATCGACCAGAGCCCCATCGGCCGCACGCCGCGCTCGAACCCGGCGACCTACACCGGGCTGTTCGGCCCCATCCGCGACATCTTCGCCGAATTGCCCGAGGCCAAGATGCGGGGCTACGGGCCCGGGCGGTTCTCTTTCAACGTGAAGGGCGGGCGCTGCGAGGCGTGCCAGGGCGACGGCCTGGTGAAGATCGAGATGCACTTCCTCCCCGACGTCTACGTGCCGTGCGACGTGTGCCGGGGCCGCCGCTACAACCGTGAGACGCTTGAAGTGCGCTTCAAGGGCAAGAATATCGCCGACGTGCTCGACCTCACGGTGGCCGAGGGGCTGGAGTACTTCGCCAACCAGCCGCGGGTGTACGCCAAACTCGAGACCCTCAACGACGTGGGCCTCGGGTACATCCACCTGGGGCAGAGCGCGACGACGCTCTCGGGCGGGGAGGCGCAGCGCGTCAAGCTCGCCACCGAGCTCTCGAAGCGCGACACGGGACGGACGTTGTACATCCTCGACGAGCCGACCACCGGCCTCCACTTCGAGGACGTGCGCCTGCTGCTCGAAGTGCTGCACCGGCTGGTGGAGAAGGGGAACACGGTGGTGGTGATCGAGCACAACCTCGACGTCGTGAAGACGGCCGATTGGGTCATCGATCTGGGTCCGGAAGGCGGCGATGCCGGTGGCCGGGTGGTGGCGTCGGGCTCCCCTGAGGACGTCGTGAGGCAGCCGGCGTCGCACACCGGCCGCGCCCTCGCGCCGCTGCTGGCGGCAGGTCGCAAGTCGGCCTAGATTGGCGCGTTAGGCGAAACTTGCCGGCCCCAGCACCCGTCGTGGCAATGCGTGACGCACAGCAGGGGGATACCCGATCATCGCTCCGGTTGAAATTGCACGGCTGGTATTCGTCGGTGTTGCCGGAGTGTCGACGCTGACATTGGTCGGCGCGTTCGCCAAGCGCATTAGCGGGGGCGGGCGCGGCCGCCACGCCGTCGGTCCCGGTGACACCGATCCCGGCGCGCAGGAGGCGGTCCGGCAGCTGGCCGCCGAGCTCGATGCGCTGCGCGAGGAGATCGCCGGGCTGCGGCGGGAGCTGGACGAGAATCAGAACCGGCTCGACTTCACCGAGCGGTTGCTGGCCCAGGCGCGGGAGCGCGGGCTCCTGAACGCGCCCAAGGAGCGGTGAGCGTGTCGCGTGGTCTGGGAGCCTCCGATTAGCGGGCCCGACGCCATCGTGGCGGTCGTGGTGTTCGGCGGCGCGGCCAGCGTGGCGCTGACGCTCGCTCGCGCGTACGCCAAGCGCATCGTCGGGGGCGCCGTCAGCTCCAGGGAAATCGAGGGGCTGCGGGACGAGATCGCCCAGCTTCGGGCCGAGGTGGACGATCTGCATGGCCGCCTGGCCCCGATGGACGAGATCCAGAACCGGCTCGACTTCACCGAGCGGTTGCTGGCCCAGGCGCGGGAGCGCGGGCAGCTGGGTGCACCGAAGGAGCATTGATGCAGGGTTCGATGCCGATGGATCCCGGCGCCTGGGTCGGCGTGGCGTTCTTCGCCATGCTGTTGGGCAGCTTCGTGGTCTTCGGTCCCATCGGGCGGGCGTTCGCCGAGCGGCTGCGCGGCAAGGGCAAGGAGCGCGCGCTCGATGCCGGAGAGATCGAGGCCCTGCGGGACGAGCTGTACAGCCTGCGCCAGCAGGTGGGCGAGTTGGCCGAGCGGCAGGACTTCGCCGAACGGCTCCTGGCCAAGGGGCGCGAACCAGGCGTCCTGCCGGCTCCGAAGGCAGGCTAGGGCGTGGAAGACGTCCTCGCCATCGTGATGGTGTTCGGCAGCGGGATGGTGGCCATCGTCGCCTTCAGCCCGATCGGCAGGGCCATCGCCAACGCGATCAATCGGAAGAGCGGCGCCGGCGCCGCGCCCGAGCTGCGGGATGTGATGGACGAGTTGGCCGACCGGGTCGAGTCGCTGCAGCGGCAGGTGGGCGAGCTGGCCGAGCGGCAGGACTTCGCGGAGCGGCTGCTGGCCAAGGCGCGGGAGAAGGGCTTGCCGGCCGGAGGAGGTACGCTGTGATGCAAGCGCCCACGCCTCAGGACATGGTTCCCATCGTCATCCCGATCTTCGGGATGATCACCGGCGTCGTGATCACGGGCTTCGTGGTGATCGGCCCCGTGGGCCGGGCGATCGGCCGGGTGATCTTGCATCTGTTCGGCGTGGACCGGTCGGCGGCCTTGTCGGCCGGTGAGGTGGCGGATGTGCGTGCGCTGCTCGACGAGCAGGGCGGCCGGCTGGACGCGGTGCAGCGGCAGGTGTCGGAGCTGGCGGAACGGCAGGACTTTGCGGAGCGGTTGCTGGCGCAGGCGCGCAATCAGCCGCACCTCCCTGGCGCCAAGGATGCCGCCGGGTGAAACATTGATGGCGGCCCGCGTCAGCGGGCGCCGTCCCTAAGGAGTGGCTATGGTCAGTCGGGAGGATTTGGAGGGCTTCATCGCGCGGCTGGAGGCCGAAGGGGTCCACGCGCGAGAGATCGAGCCCGGCCTGTGGGTGCTCAACACGAACGGCGACGGGCCGGACGTGGCCGTGCACTACGCGCCGCCGGTGGTGGTATTGCGCGTCAAGGTGATGACGCTGCCCAAGAAGCTCAAGAAGCCGGACCTGTACCTGCACCTGCTGGAGCTCAATGCGAAGGACCTGGTGCACGGCTCCTACGGGGTGGACGGCAGCGACATCGTTCTGTCCGACACGCTCGAGCTGGAGAACCTCGACTTCAGCGAGTTCCAGGCGAGCTTCGAGTCCATGACGCTGGCGCTGGCGTCGCACCTGGCGACGCTGGCCCCTTACCGGGAAGCGTGAGGCCATATGGGAATCTTTGACCGTCTGTCCACGCTCGTCCGGTCGAACCTGAACGACCTGATTTCCAGCGCTGAGAATCCGGAGAAGATGCTGAATCAGCTGATCCTCGACATGAGGAGCCAGCTGGCCAAGGCCAAGCAGCAGGTGGCGGCGGCGATCGCGGACGAGAAAAAGCTCCAGGCGCAGGCCGAGCAGGAGAAGAAGCAAGCCGAGGACTGGGAGAAGCGCGCCATGCTGGCGGTGCAGGAGGGTCGGGACGACCTTGCCAAGCAGGCGCTGCTGCGGCACTCGGAGCACATGGAGGCCGCGGTCCAGCTCGACGATACCTGGCGCAAGCACGCCGGCGAGACCGAGGCGCTCAAGAACTCGCTGCGGGCCCTCAACGACAAGATCGAGGAAGCCAAGCGCAAGAAGAACATCCTGGTCGCGCGGCAGCGGCGCGCGGAGGCGCAGAAGCGTATCCACGAGACGATGGGCTCGATCAGCGACAAGAGCGCTTTCGAGACGTTCGAGCGGATGGCCGAACGGATCGAGCAGAACGAGCGCAAGGCGCTTGCCGCGGCCGAGCTGTCGGAGGAGCTGTCGGGGGACTCGCTCGCCAAGCAATTCGAGCAGCTCGAGTACAAGGCCGACGCCGACACCCAGTTGCTGGCGTTGAAGCAGAAGATGGGGCTCCTTGGCCCGGGCAAGACGGAGGCACCCAAGCAGCTCGGCACGGGCAAAGCGAGCGACGTGCACGACGCCGAGGTGGTCGAAGACGGGGTAGACGAAGAGCCGCCGCGCAAGAAGGGCTGAGCGACGTTGAGCGACGCCATCCCGGCGGCGCGGCGGGCGGCGCCGCTGGTGCTCATCCTGTTGGTGGTTGCGATCCTGCTGTTCGTCTACCGGATCGCGGACCTGCTCCTGCTGGTCTTCATCGCCACGCTGGTGGCCGTGTACCTCTCGGCCGTCACGGACGCGGCCGTGCGCTGGGCCCGCCTGCCGCGTCCGCTGGCGCTGGCGCTGGCCATCCTCGCGACGCTGGTGGCGCTCGCGGCGATCGCGGCGCTGGTGGCGACGCCCGTGACGCAGCAGACGCTGGACCTCATCGCCGCGGTGCCGCGGTACCTGACCCAGCTTGACGCGACCATCGCCGGCTGGACCCGGCGCGTCCCCATCCTGCGGCGCGCGGGCCTCTCGGCGGGCGAGAGCGGGCTGGTTTCCACCGCGCTCAAGGAGGGCGTGGTATTCGTGCGAGGCGCCATCATCCCCACCGCCGCCGCGACCGGGCTGGTGGCGATCGAAGGGATCGCGGTGCTGGTGATGGCGATCTACCTGGCGGTCCGGCCCTCGCTGTACCAGGAGGGGGTGCTCGCGCTGGTCCCGCCCCGGCACCGCAGCTTCGCACGAGCCATCGTGCTCGACCTGGCGGCGACGCTGCGCGCGTGGGTGGGGGCGCAGCTGCTGTCGATGGTGCTGCTCGCCATCCTCACCGGCATCGGCCTGTGGTTGCTCGACGTGCCCTACTGGCTCGCCTTCGCCCTCTTCACCGGCATCGTGGTACTGATCCCGTTCTTCGGGTCGCTCTTCTCCACCGTGCTCCCCGCGCTGCTGGTGCTGCCGGAGCGCGGCGTGCTCGCCGCGCTTGCCGTGGCGTCGGTCGGCGTGGTCGTGCACCTCGTCGAGGCGAACCTGGTGAGCCCGATCGTGATGCACCGGCGGATCTCGCTGCCGCCGGTGCTCACCATCCTCAGCGTGCTGGTCGCCGCCGACTTGTCGGGGCTCCCGGGAATGCTGGTCGCCGTGCCCGCGCTCGCGGTCACCGTCGTTTTGGTGCGTCACATTCTGATTGACCGGGCGTACGGCGAGAGCGAGTCCGTGGTGCTGCCCCCGGCAGTCCTGGTGAGCAGCTACGAGACGCAAGTGTCCTCCGCCGCCGGCCCTCCCCTCGTGTAGCTGCCCGTTCTCGATGGCCGAGCCCAAGTTCCTCATCATCGCCGACGGTGCTTTCGGACCCGAAACGTCCAAGACGGCCGACTGTGCCATCCGCTACATCCCGGAGCGGGTCGTCGCCGTCCTGGACCGCGCGGCCGCGGGTCGCAGCGCCCAGGACGTCCTTGGCTTCGGCGGGAGCATCCCGGTGGTCGGCACGATGGAAGCGGGCCTGGCTCTGGAGCCCACGGCGCTGCTGATCGGGATCGCGCCGCGCGGCGGCCGGCTCCCGGACGAATGGCGGGGCTGGCTCGCGACGGCCATCGACTCCGGCCTCGACATCTGGAGCGGTCTGCACACGCTGATCGGCGACGATCCGGAGCTGGCGGCGCGCGCCAGGGCGAAGGGCGTCCGGATCTTCGATCTCCGCAGGCCGCCGGACGCTCTGCCCGTCTCCAACGGGCGCGCGCGCCAGGTGGATGCGCTGGTCGTGCTCACCGTCGGCACCGACTGCAACACCGGGAAGATGACGGCGCAGCTGGAGCTGCTCCGCGGGCTCGAGGCGCGCGGCATCCGAGCGCGGTTCGTGCCCACGGGCCAGACCGGGATCCTCATCGCCGGTTGGGGCATCGCGGTGGACGCCGTGGTGGCGGACTTCATCGGCGGGGCGGCGGAGCAGATGGTGGTCGAGGCCGCCCGGGACGCGGAGGTGGTTCTGGTCGAGGGGCAGGGCAGCCTGATCCATCCCGGCTACTCGGGCGTGACCCTTGGCCTGCTCCATGGAGCGTGTCCGGCGGCCATGATCCTCTGCCACAAGGTGTCGCGGCGGCTGATCGGTGAGTACCACAAGGGCACGGCGTGGATCGAGATTCCGCCCCTGGCCGACGTGGTACGCCGGTACGAGGAGGCCGCCGGCTGGGTCCATCCGTCGCACGTCATCGGCGTGGCGCTCAACACGCACGACCTGCCGGAGGGCGCCGCGGCTGCCGCCGTCGAGCGCGCGGCGCGCGAGACCGGACTGCCGGCGACCGACCCGGTGCGCTTCGGCCCGGGCCCCCTGGTGGAGGCCGTCGCGCAGGCGGCCGCCCGGCGTCGCGGCGCGGGACCGGCTGCTTCCGCGTAGAAAAGCGCCTCCGTCGGGCGCTTCCGGTACCATTTCCCACCCGTTGCTCCATTAGGTTCGCGCCGCCTCAGAAAGCGAGGCGGTGCGGCGCGGGCGCTCGCCCCTCCGTTCATCCTTTGCCAAAGGAGCGAGCCAATGAAGCGAACGATCTACGCGCTGGTGGCGGGGCTGGCCCTCGTCGGCCGGCCGACACCCGCCCGGGCCACGAACGTGATCAAGTGCATGATCGAGGCGGTGGCGGAGTGCGACGCGCGGTTTCCTCCGGGCGACTATCGCAACGCGTCCATCCGGGGCTGGTGCTACATGATCACCACCGGGATCTGCGCGGCGAGCTGAGCGGAACGGATTGCCGGGACCGGGAGCACTACGACTCATGTTCATGGGGCATGCGGCACGCCGCATCGGCCGCCGGGGCGCGATTCTCACCGCCGCCCTGGCGGCACTCGCGGCGGCCGCCTGTGCGCCCGGCGGCCAGCAGCCGCGGGCGACCGGCGCGGCGGTGCGGCGGCTCGCGGCGGCGGTGCGGCACGACGTCTACCACCGGCCCGTGGTGCTGGCGCCGCTCCTCGCGGACCGCGTGGTGTTGTACTTCTTCCGCAGCGACTGTCCCCACTGCGCCGCGGGCGTCGCGGCCGCGCCAGGGCTTGCCGCGCGCCGTGGCGCTCCGCCGCTGGTGCTGGTCTCGCGCGAGGGCCCGGCCCGCCTGCGCGCGGTCCTGGGGCCTGAGCCGAGGCCCGGGCTGCTGGTCGTGTCCGACAGTGACGGCGCGATCACGGGCGCGGCGCTGCCGACGCGGTTCGTGCCGCGCGTGGTGGCGGTCGAGCGCTTCGCGGTGCGGCTCGACGTCACCGGTGGGGACGGTGTCCTCGCGGGCGCCATGGCGGCGCTGAACGGCGACGCGCGGTGACGCCGTACCTGGTCGAAACCACCTGCGCCGTGCGGCGCCTCGCGCGCCGGCGTGTCCTCCCCGCGAGCGTCGCGCTGTGCGCGCTCTTGCTGGCGTACGCGAGCCTCGTGAATCCTGTCACGACCGCACGCGCCGCGCTGTCGGCAGCGACCGCCAGCGCGACGCTCGTGCTGCTGATCGTCTCTGCCGGCGTCATCGCCGATGACCGGGAGCGCGGGCGCCTGGCGGTCGCCGCGACGCACCCGGCGCCGCCCGCGGTGTGGGTGATCGGGCGATGGCTCGCCGTCTACGGGGTTGCCGCGACCGTCCTCGGAGTCTCCGCGGTCGTCCTGCTCGCGGTCGCGGGCGGGTTTCCCGGCCCGGGCGTCGTGCTCGGCGCGGTGGCCGCACTCGCGCACCTGGCGGCGCTCGCCTCGCTGGCGGTCGCCCTGTCGTGCGGCGTCGGCTCCACGCCGCAGATTCTGATGCTCCTTGGGTTCTGCGTGATGGGGGCGGTGCCGCCGGAGATCGTCGGGCAGCCGGCGGGCGCGTTCGCCGCCGGTGCAGTGCGCACGCTGTGGACGGTGCTGCCTACCTCCTGGGCGCTGGGCCGCCTCCACGAATGGGCGCTGACGGGCGGCGCGCCGGCACCGACGCTGGCGCTCGTTCTCGCCCTGCAGCCCATCGTCTGGCTCGGCGCCGGCACGCGGCGGCTCGCCACCGCCGAGTTCGCGGGGCGCGGCGGCTGATGCGCGCGACGCTGCTGGCGCGGGCACTGCGCCGCTCCTTCGACGCCGGGCGCGGCCGGCCAAAGGTGAACGCGCTGGATGGCGCCGACCTGGTCGCGCTCTCCGGCGAGTGCGTGGGACTGGTGGGGCCCAACGGCGCGGGGAAGTCCACGCTCCTGGCCGTCGCGGCGGGGCTGCTCAACCCGGACGCCGGGGACATCTGGGTGTGCGGCCGATGGCCGCGCTCCCGGGAGGCGCGGCGGCTCGTGGGCTACGCGCCCGAGCACCCGGCCTTCTACCCGGAGCTGACGGTGCGCGAGGTGCTGGCGTGCTTCGCCGCCGCGCACGCGCGGGCGCCGGCCGCGCGGCGCACGCTGGTGGATGACGCACTCGAGCTCGGGGGTCTGGCGTCGTGGGCGGATCGCCGCACCGCGGCCCTGTCGCGGGGCATCGCGCAGCGCCTCGCCTTCGCTCAGGCGGCGCTCGGCTGGCGCGAGCTGGTGCTGCTCGACGAGACACTCTCGGGGCTCGATCCGCTGGCGCAGCGCGACGCCCGCGAGCGCATCCGCGGCCTGCTCGAGCGCGGCGCCACGGTGGTGATCTCGTCGCACGACCTCGCGGCTGTCGAGCGGCTGGCCACCCGGGTCGCAATTCTCCAGCTGGGGCGAACGGTGCGGGTGCTGGAGGCCGGCGACCTCGCCCGCGAGCTGTCGCTGGTGCTGGTGGTGGATGGCTCGCCGCGCGCCGCCGCGCACCTCCTGTCGCAGCGCTATGCGCAGGTGCTGTGTGAGCCGGCGGGCGCCCGTGTGGCCATCGGCCCGCGCGAGACGCCCGAGGACATCCTCGCCTACTGCCGCCAGCACCGGATCGGGGTGCGCGCCTCGCGCGTCGTCTCGCGCACGCTCGAAGAAACCACCATCGCCACCCTGCTCGAAGCGGATGCCGGATGAGACCCGCCTTTCAATCGGTGCTGCTGCCGCTGGCCGGACTCGGGGAGCCCGGCGCCGCCATGGACGTGGCCGGCTCCCGCCACGCCGCGCTGGCGCTGGCCAGCGTCCTGTTCCTGCTGTGCGCCCTGGGGGCGGCGTCGCTCCCCCGGCTCCTCGCGCTGTTGTCGGCGACCCTCACCCCGTTCGGATCGTCCCTCGCCGCGGCACACGCCGATGCGCTGCGCGAAGGACTGGTGCGCTACGTGGTGGCCGACCGGCTCCTCCCCCCGGTGCCGCTGGTCGTCGCGGCACTCATCGTGGGGCTCGTCTCGGCGCCGATCCTGGCGGGGCGCCGCGTCGCCGTACGCGCGGTGTGCGGCGTGCTCGCCGTGGGCGCCGCGCCACTCGTTGTACAGCGCCTGGGGGAGCTGGTCGTCGTCTGGACCACTCCGGCCGACGGGCTCGTGGCGGGCGACGTCGTTGGCCTGGCGGCGCGCTTCAACGTCGGCCTCGCCGGCCTGCTCGCGGCTGCGGGCCAGGCGCCCGGCGGTGCACTCAGCGTCGTCGCGGAAGCGACCAATGCGATCGGCCTGTGGGTGGTTGGGCTCTGGGGGTGGGGGCTGGCGCGGCTCGACCGCGATGCCTCGCGCGGTCGGGCCGGACCGGTCACCTGGCCGTTCGTGCTCGCCGCCTGCGCCTACGGTGTCGGCTACGCCGCGTATGCCGCGTTGCTCCCCACCTACCTGATGCTGGTGATGGGCGTGCCGTAGCCCGGGGCCGCGGCGCCCAGCCATTGAATTCGCCTCGTGCGCCGGGTCAATTGAAGCGTGGGCGTGAGCACGCTGGACTCGGGCGTCGGCCTGGTGGGATGGCTGGCACTGTGCTTCGGGGCGGCGGCCGTCGGTGCCCGGTTCCGCCCCGGCCCGTGGTACGCGGCCCTCCGGAAGCCGGCGTGGAATCCCCCCGACTGGATCTTCGCCCCCGTCTGGACTCTCCTCTACCTGCTGATGGCCATCGCGGCGTGGCTGGTGTGGCGGCAGGCGGGTGTGGCGCCCCGCCTCGGGCTGTTCCTGCTGCAGCTCGCGCTCAACGCCGCGTGGGCGTGGCTGTTCTTCGGCCTCCAGCGCCCCGGGCTTGCGCTGGCCGAGCTCGCCGTGCTGTGGCTCGCCGTCGCCGCGACGGCGGTCGCGTTCTGGTCGGTCCTGCCGCTGGCGGGCTGGCTGCTGGTTCCCTATCTCGCCTGGGTGACGTTTGCCGGCGCGCTCAATGCGTCGCTGTGGCGGCGCAACGCACCACGCGGTTGAACCGCAACGCGCGCCTGGCTAGCTTGGCACCGCCATGAACGCCACGTTCGCTCCGCTCGCCGCCGTCCTCGCGCTCAGCAGAGTCGCGCTCCGCTTCCCGAGCTGGGAGATCGATCTCGACCTGGTCGTGCGGGGCGCGGTCAAGGCCGTCGTCATCCTGGCCCTGGCCTACGTTGCCCGCTGGTCGCTGAGGCGGCTGGCACGGCGCATCATCACTCGCGTGGCGGCGGGCGACCCCGACACGGTCAGCTCTCGGGTCCATCGCGCCACGACGCTGGCCCAGATCCTGACGCATGTCGGCATGGCCGCGATCGTCATCGCCGCCGGGTTGCTCTTCCTGGACATCTTCATCAACATCGGTCCGCTCCTGGCCGGCGCGGGCGTCCTGGGCCTGGCGCTGTCGCTCGGGGGCCAGGCCGTGATGAAGGACATCGTCACCGGCTTCCTCATCGTGCTGGAAGACCAGTACGCCGTCGGCGAGCGCATCAGGATCGGGGAGGTCGAGGGCACCGTGCATCAGCTCAGCCTTCGCGCCACGGTGCTGCGCGCCGACGACGGGACGCTGCATTATCTCGCCAACGGCGCGCTCACCGCCGTGGCCAATCTCTCGCGCGGCCGGCCGGGTCGAGCCGGCGGGGCTGCGGTGTCCGAGGCGGGCCGCGGCGCGGCGGGGCCTGCGTGACGCTGCGTCTGTTCAACACCCTGACCCGCGCGGCGGAGCCGTTCGCGCCGCTGGCCCCGCCCCGGGTCACGCTCTATACCTGCGGCCCCACCGTCTGGAACTACGCCCACATCGGGAACTTCCGGACGTTCGTGTTCGAGGACGTGCTGCGCCGCTACCTCGAGTTCTCGGGCTACCAGGTCACCCACGTCATGAACCTCACCGACGTGGACGACCGCACGATCAACGCCGCGAATGGCGCCGGCATGAAGCTCCAGCAGCACACGGCGCCCTTCGTGCAAGCGTTTTTCGAGGACCGCGACTACCTGCGGCTCGAGCCGGCGACCCACTACCCGAAGGCGACCGGGCACATCCCGCAGATGGTGGCCCTCATCGAGCGCCTGCTGGAGCGGGGGGTGGCGTACCGCGGCGACGACGGATCGGTGTACTTCGCCATCGATCGCTTCCCCTCCTATGGGCGGCTGAGCCGGGTCGAGCGCCGCGACCTCAAGGCCGGCGCGCGCGTCTCGAGCGACGAATACGCCAAGGAAGACGCGCGCGACTTCGTGCTGTGGAAAGCGGCCAGGCCCGAGGACGAGACTGCGGGAGCGGCGTGGGACGCGCCGTTCGGCCGCGGCCGGCCGGGGTGGCACCTCGAGTGCTCGGCCATGTCGCAGCAGTACCTGGGCGAGACGATCGACCTGCACGCCGGCGGCGTCGACCTGATCTTCCCCCACCACGAGGACGAGATCGCGCAGTCGGAAGCGGCCACGGGCAAGCCGTTCGTGCGCGTGTGGCTGCACGGCGAGTTCCTGCTGGTCGAAGGGACGAAGATGTCGAAGCGCTTCGGGAACTTCCTCACGGTGCGCGACCTGCGGGAGGATGGCTGGGACGCCGCCGCGCTGCGCTTGCTCTTCGGATCCACGCAGTACCGCCGTCAGCTCAACTTCACCGACGAGGCGCTGAAGGCCGCCGAAGCGGGCACCAGCCGCCTGGCCGAGCTGCGGTCGCGCCTGGAGAGGGCCGGCGGCTCGGGCGGCAGCGCGCCCCTGACGCCGCTGGGCGAGCGGCTCCTGGCCGAGTTCACCGCCGCGATGGACGACGACCTCGACACGCCCAGGGCGCTGGCGGCGCTGATGGACTACGTGCGCGCGGCCAACGCCGCGCTCGACGCGGGCGGCGAGAGCGCCGCGGACCGGAAGCGGGCGCTCGACCTGTTCGACCGGACGACGGGTGTGCTCCAGGTGGTCGGCAAAGGGCGACAGATCCCAGTGGCGGCGAACGCGAGGGGCCAGGCGACGGTGACGGCCACGGCCACGTTGCTGGGCGCCGCTCCTCTCGGCCCTCCCGGGCCCGCCGAGGACCTCGACGCCTGGGCCGCGGGCGTGGCCGAAGCGCGGCGGGCCGCCCGGATGGCCAAGGACTGGCCCCGGGCCGACCTCGCCCGCAAGCTCCTGGTCGATCAAGGTTACGAGATCCGCGACAACCCGGACGGCAGCCCGCTGCTGCTCCGAAAGCGGCCTCCCGCCGCGACTTGACCCTCTCCCGGGCACCGATTAAGCTTGGAGGCTGGCGCAAACTCGACTGTTGGGCGTGCTGACGTAGCTCAACCGGTAGAGCAGCTGATTTGTAATCAGCAGGTTAAGGGTTCGAGTCCCTTCGTCAGCTCCAGTGTGGGTTTGAGGTAAGGAGTTTCCGGCTATGGCTCGACATTCCACCCCGCGGAACCGTACGCGGGGTGGTCTGTTCAGCGGCCCTGTGAGTCCGAGGCGGCGTAGGGGTGGGGTGCCCGAGTGGCTAAAGGGAGCAGACTGTAAATCTGCCGGCTTCGGCCTACGAAGGTTCGAATCCTTCCCCCACCACTGCGGGCGTAGCTCAGTTGGTAGAGCGTCAGCCTTCCAAGCTGAGGGTCGCGGGTTCGAGCCCCGTCGCCCGCTCCGCTCGCGTAGCTCAGTCGGTAGAGCGCATCCTTGGTAAGGATGAGGTCACCGGTTCAATCCCGGTCGCGAGCTTGAAAAGACAGGGTTTAGGGTTGAGGGGATAGGGGATAGGGTGTGACTGGCGGGCCTGGTAGTCGGGCCCCGGATACGAAAGACTGACATCGACATGGCGCGCGACAAGATCATCCTGGCCTGCGGCGATTGTAAGGAGCGGAACTACTTCACCACCAAGAACCGCCGGAAGCATCCCGAGCGGGTCGAGTGGCGGAAGTACTGTCCGCGGTGCAACAAGCACACGCTGCACAAGGAGACGAAGTGAACGCCCTGAGCATCGCGGGCGTGCTCGTCGTGATCGCCCTGATGGCGGCCCTGGTCGTATGGCGCGAGCAGGTGAAGGCGATGGCGCGCGCCACCGCGGTGTTCGTCGGCGAGGTGAACGGCGAGGTGCGGAAGGTCACCTGGCCCGATCGGCAGCAGCTCAAGAACGCCACCGGCGTCATCATTCTGTTCGTGGTGATCGTGGCGATCCTGATCGGGCTGATGGACGTGATTCTCCAGTTGATCTTCACCACCTGGCTGCCGACGTGGTTCCGGTGACCCAAGGCGCCGCGATGGACCATCGCTGGTACGCCGTCCAGACGACGGCCGGCCACGAGAACAAGGTCCGGTCGCTGATCGACCGCCGGATCCAGGACGATCCGCGCGCGGCCGAGGAGAAGCCGATCCGCCAGGCGCTGGTGCCGGTGCAGGAGATCGTGGAGATCAAGAACGGCAAGAAGGTCAACGTCGAGCGGAAGCTGTACCCCGGTTACGTGTTGGTGGAGATGGTCGCCAATCAGGAGACGCTCCACGTCATCAACAATATCCAGGGCGTGATCAAGTTCGTGGGCACCGGGCGCGACCCGATGCCGCTCCGGCAGGAGGAGGTCAACCGCCTGCTGGGCGTGGCGGAGACGGCGCCGGAGTCGGAGCCGAAGGAAGAGATCCCGTTCATGACGGGCCAGGTGGTCGAAATCATCGAGGGGCCGTTCTCCGACTTCAGCGGCACGGTCGAAGAAGTGCTCCCGGACAAGGGCAAGGTGCGCGTGTCGGTGAGCCTGTTCGGGCGCCCGACGAGCGTGGAGCTGGATTACCTGCAGCTCCGGGCGCACTAGGAGTTGGGGCTAGGGACTAGGGGTTAGGGGCTAGGGAGAAGCGGGCAATCGGGGAGCTTGTCTAACCCCTAGCCCCTAACCCCTAGACCCTCACACACCCGCGACCGCGCGGGCCATCGCGGCAGCTGGCGGCCGGCTCAAGGGCCGCAGCGAACGATTGAGGGACGTATGCCACCGAAGAGAGTCCAAGCCGTCGTCAAGCTCCAGGTGTCGGCCGGAGCGGCGACCCCGGCACCGCCGGTCGGGTCGGCGCTGGGCCCGCACGGCATCAACATCATGGAGTTCTGCAAGCAGTTCAACAGCCGGACGGCGAACCAGCCGGGGATGATCATCCCGGTCGTGGTGACCGTGTATGGCGACCGGTCGTTCACTTTCATCACCAAGACGCCGCCCGCGGCGATCCTGCTCCTCAAGGAGGTCGGCATCGAGAAGGGTTCGCCGACCCCCAACCGGCAAAAGGTCGGCCAGGTGACCAAGGCGCAGGTCAAGAAGATCGCCGAGCTCAAGATGCCGGACCTCAACGCCAACACGGTCGAGCAGGCGATGGCGATGGTGGCCGGCACCGCGCGGTCGATGGGGATCGAGGTGGTGGACTGATGGCCGCCCGGGGCAAGAAGTACCGCACCGCGGCGGAGCGATTCGACCGCACCGCCCGGTTCCAGCCGCGGCAGGCGATCGAGCACGTGAAGCAGTCGGCGTACGCCAAGTTCGACGAGACGGTCGACGTCGCGCTGCGGCTGGGCGTCGACCCGCGTCACGCTGACCAGATCGTCCGCGGCACGGTGGTCCTGCCGCACGGCACCGGCAAGAAGGTGCGCGTGCTGGTCATCACGCAGGGCGACCGGGTGAAGGAGGCGGAGCAGGCCGGTGCCGACTTCGTGGGCGTCGAGTACATCGCCAAGATCAAGGAGGGGTGGCTCGACGTCGATGCCATCGTGGCGACGCCCGACGTGATGGGCCAGCTCGGCCCGCTGGGCCGCATCCTCGGCCCGCGCGGCCTGATGCCGAACCCCAAGGCCGGCACGGTCACGATGGACGTCGCCAAGGGGGTGCGCGACATCAAGGCCGGCAAGATCGAGTTCCGCGTGGACAAGACCGGCAACATCCACGCGCCGATCGGGAGAGTGAGCTTCACCGTGGAGCAGCTCGAGGCCAACTTCACGGCGTTCATGGACACTATCGTGCGTTCCCGGCCCTCGGCGGCCAAGGGCACGTATATCCGGACGGTCGCCCTGTCGAGCACGATGGGGCCCGGCGTCCGCGTGGATCCGGGGTTGTACCGATGAACCGCACCGAGAAGCAGACCGCGATCGACGCACTGGCCGCCAAGCTAGTGGCCGCCCGCTCGATCTACGTGACCGATTACGCAGGGCTGAACGTCCACAACGTGACGGAGCTCCGGCGCCGGCTGCGGCGTGCCGGCGTCGAGTACCTGGTGGTCAAGAACACCCTGGCCCTGCGCGCGCTGCAGAGCTCGCGCATCGCCGGCCTGGACGCGCACTTCGCCGGCCCCACGGCGCTGGCCCTGACGGCCACCGACGCCGCGGCCGCCGCGAAGGTCCTCACCGATTTCGCCAAGGAGTTCCAGAAGCCCGCGGTCCGCGCCGCGGTGGTGGATGGCCGGGAGGTCACCCCGGAGCAGGTGAAGCGGCTGGCGCAGCTGCCGCCGCGCGAAGTGTTGCTTGGGCAGTTGGCCGGCGCGCTGCAGGCGCCGCTGGCAGGATTCGTGGGGGCCCTGACCGGGCTCCTGACCACATTCGTCGGCGCCGTCGAGGCGCTTCGCACGCAGCGCGACACCGCTGCCTGAACCGTTGCAGAGGGACGCACATCGATGGCAACTACGACCCTGTCGAAGGACGCGATTCTCGAGGCGATCGGCCAGATGTCGGTGGTGGAGCTGGCCGACCTGATCGAGGCGTTCAAGTCGAAGTTCAACGTGACGATCGCCGCGGCCCCCGCGGCCGCCGCGCCGGCCTCCGCCGCGGCCCCCGAAGTTGAGGAGCAGACCGAGTTCACGGTGCTGCTCAAGGAAGCGGGCGCCAAGAAGATCCAGGTCATCAAGGTGGTCCGCGAAGTCACCAGCCTGGGCCTCAAGGAGGCCAAGGACCTGGTGGACGGCGCGCCGAGCACCGTGAAGGAAGGCGTGAACAAGGCCGAAGCGCAGGCCATCAAGGCGAAGCTGGAAGAGCAGGGCGCCACGGTCGAGTTGAAGTAGGCTGACGGTTACGCACGACGTTCGCTATCGAAGGCTGATGCCCCTCGCACTCGGGGCCTTTTGCGCTGCCCGAAGGATGAGCAATGGCTGAGACGCTGCCGCAAATCTCGTTCGCCAAGCTGGAGGAGGGGATGGAGATGCCCCACCTCCTCGACATTCAGACGCGGGCCTTCCAGGCGTTGCTCGCGCAGGATGGGAAGGGCGAGCGCGAGGACGTCGGGCTGGAGCGGGTGTTCCGCGACCTGTTCCCGATCACCGACGTCAACGAGAACTACTCGCTCGAGTTCGTGAAGTACGCCATCGGCGAGCCGAAGTACTCCGTGGAGGAGTGCATCGAGCGCGACATGACGTACTCGGCGCCGCTCAAGGCGACGCTGCGTCTCCTGATCATGGAGGAGGTCGGCGGCGTGCGCCGGCCCAAGAACATCCTCGAGAAGGAAGTCTACCTCGGCGAGCTGCCGCTGCTGACGCCGCTGGGGACGTTCGTGATCAACGGCGCCGAGCGGGTGATCGTCTCACAGCTGCACCGCTCGCCGGGCGTGGTGTTCGAAGAGACCATCCACCCCAACGGCCAGCGGTTGTTTTCGGCGCGCATCATCCCGTTCCGCGGCTCGTGGGTCGAGTTCACCCTCGATATCCACGACGTGGTGTACGTGCACATCGACAAGAAGAAGAAGTTCCCGGCGACCGCGCTGCTGCGGGCGTTCGGGTATTCGGGCAACTCCGACATCCTGGGGCTGTTCTTCGCCAAGAAGGAGCTGGACATCACCGGTAACCTCCAGGCGCGCAGCCAGCGCCGGGAGATCCTCGGCACCCTGCTGGCGGCCGACGTGGCGAACCCGGAAGAGCCGAAGGGCGAGCCGCTCGCCAAGGAAGGGGACGAGCTCACGCTCGAGACGCTGCACGTGCTGCGACGCGCGGGCGTCGGCACCGTCACCGTGTTCGCCGGGTACACCCAGCTCAATCTGCGCGACGACGACGAGCTGCCGCAGACGATGCGCGAGCGCGAGCAGAAGCACATCCTGGCGTTCGACGTCGCCGACCCGGGCACCGGCGAGGTGCTGGCGGAGCGCGGCAAGGAGCTGAGCGACACCCTCCGCAAGCGGCTCCGCAAGGCGGGAGTCCTGCGGGTGGACGTGTTCCTCCCCAGCGGGCGCGGCGAGTCGCCGCTCATCAAGAACACCCTCGCCAAGGACCCGACCACCACCGAGGCGGAGGCCCTGGCGCAGATCTACTCGCTGCTCCGTCCGGGCGAGGCGCCCAACGTCGAGACCGCGCGCTCCGCGCTGGAGCGGCTGTTCTTCTCGCCCAAGCGCTATGACCTGGGCCGGGTGGGCCGCTACAAGATCAACCAGCGCCTGGGCGTCAACCTGCCGCCCAGCCACACGGTGCTCACGCAGGACGACTTCATCGCGATCATCCGCTACCTCATCGAGCTGCACGAGGGCCGCGGGCACACCGACGACATCGACCACCTCGGCAACCGCCGGGTGCGCTCGGTCGGCGAGCTGATCGCCAACCAGCTGTCGGTGGGCCTGTCGCGCATGGCCCGGCTCATCAAGGAGCGGATGAGCATCAACAACGACCCGGAGAAGATCACCCTCGACGACCTGGTGAACGCGCGCACCGTGAGCGCCGTGATCCAGGCGTTCTTCGGATCGTCGCAGCTGTCGCAGTTCATGGACCAGACCAATCCGCTGGCCGAGTTGACCCACAAGCGGCGCCTCAGCGCCCTCGGCCCCGGCGGCCTCACCCGCGAGCGCGCCGGGTTCGAGGTGCGCGACGTGCACTACTCGCAGTACGGACGCATGTGCCCGATCGAGACGCCGGAAGGTCCGAACATCGGCCTGATCACCAGCCTCTCGACCTTCGCGCGCGTCAACGACCTCGGCTTCATCGAGACGCCGCTCCGGGTGGTGAAGGACGGCAAGGTCACCAGCGAGATCCGCTGGCTGTCGGCCTCGGAGGAAGAGGACTTCGCGGTGGCGCAGGCCAACACGGCCTTGAATCCCGACGGGACCTTCCGCGACTCGATGGTGCTGTGCCGCAAGCGCGACGACTACCCGATGCTGCCGCCGGAGCGCGTGGATTACATGGACGTCGCGCCGGAGCAGCTGGTGTCGATCGCCGCGGCCCTGATCCCGTTCCTGGAGCATGACGACGCCAACCGCGCGCTGATGGGCTCCAACATGCAACGGCAGTCGGTGCCGCTGCTGGCGCCGCAGGCGCCGCTGGTGGGCACCGGGCTCGAGGCGAAGGTGGCGGCCGACTCCGGCGCCGTGGTGGTGGCGCGCCGGGCCGGCGTCGTGAAGCGCGTTACCGCCGACGAGATCATCGTCGACACCGGGTCGGAGGACGGGCACCGCATCGAGCACCCGCTGGCGCGGCTCACCCAGCACGACCGCTACCGGCTGAAGAAGTTCTGGCGCACCAACCAGGACACGGCCATCAACCAGCGGCCGCTGGTGCAGCAGGGGCAGCGCGTCGCGGTGGGGGAGGTCATCGCCGACGGCGCCGGCACCGACCGCGGCGAGCTGGCGCTCGGCGCCAACGTGGTGGTCGCCTTCATGCCGTGGTACGGGCACAACTTCGAGGACGCGATCGTGCTCTCGGAGCGCCTGGTCAAGGAGGACGTCTACTCGTCCATCCATATCCAGGAGCTGGAGCTGCACGTCCGCGACACCAAGCGCGGCCAGGAGGAGATCACCCGCGAGATCCCCAACGTCGCCGAGGAGTCCCTGGTGGACCTCGACGAGCGGGGCATCGTGCGGATCGGCGCGCACGTCAAGCCGGGCGACATCCTGGTCGGCAAGATCACGCCCAAAGGCGAGACCGAGCTGTCGCCGGAAGAGAAGCTGCTGACCGCGATCTTCGGCGAAAAAGCCAAGGACGTGAAGGACTCGTCCCTCAAGGTGCCGCCGGGGATGGAGGGCGTGGTCATCGACGTCAAGATCTTCTCGCGCGTCGAGGACCAGGTGGTGGAGAAGGACCGCGGCGAGCGCATCGGCGACGTGCGCCGGCTGGAGGCGGAAGAGAAGGCGCGGGTCACCGCGGCGCTGCACGAGGACCTGCTGCACGAGTTGCTCGGCCAGGAAGTGGCGCTGTGCCTCAAGGCGGGGACGGTCGAGGAGTACCTGCCGGCCAGCACCAAGCTGACCAAGCCGGTGCTGGAGGGCATCAACCTCGCCGACGTGGACCTCAAGACGCTGCGCGTGGTCTCCAAGCCCGCCAACGAGCGCATCCGGCAGATCATCGACGCGGCGGGGGCCGAGCGGGCCAAGCTGGAGGAAAAGGCCGAGGGGCAGATCGACAACATCCTGCAGCCCGACGAGCTGCCGCCCGGCGTGATCCAGCTGGTCAAGGTGTACATCGCCGAGAAGCGGAAGATCTCGGTGGGCGACAAGATGGCCGGTCGCCACGGCAACAAAGGCATCATCGCGCGGATCGTCCCGGAGGAGGACATGCCGTTCCTCCCCGACGGAAGTCCGGTGGACATCGTGCTGAACCCGCTGGGCGTCCCCAGCCGGATGAACGTGGGCCAGATTCTCGAGACCCACCTCGGCTGGTGCGCGGCGCTCCTGGGCTTCGCGGCCAAGACGCCGGTGTTCCAGGGCACCAACGAGAACGAGATCGGCCTGCTGCTCCGTCTGGCGGGGCTTCACTGGTCCGCCCAGGCGCTCAGCCTGGCGGCCAAGTCGCCGGAGCTGGGCCCCGAGCAGATCCGCCTGCTGCTGGCGGACCTGCAGCACCTGCCGGTACACGAAGGCGACCGGCCGGACCTCACGGCCGTGCGCCTCAGCTGGCTGGGCAACCGGAACGCGAGTCAGGAGACGCGCGACCTGTATCACGGCGTGCGGGACTTCCTCGCCGCGGCCGCAGGAGAGCTGGGCGAGCGCGAGCTGGCGCGCTGGAAGGCGGAGGCCGAGGTGCAGCAGCGGCTCGCCGGCGATGAGGAGATCACCAAGGCGCAGAAGGCCGAGCTCAAGAAGGGGCTGAAGGCGGTCGAAGCGCAGCTGGACAAGCACGCCTCGGCCGAAGCCGCGCTCGAGGTGGCGGGCCACGTCGCGCTGGCCGGAATGCTCGGCAAGAAGTCCGAAGCCGACCTCGACGCTGCGGTGCGTGAGCTGCTCCGCCTGGCGGGGCTCACCACGACCGGGAAGGTGCAGCTCCGGGACGGACGCAGCGGCCAGCCGTTCCAGAGCGAGGTGACGGTGGGTTCCATCTACATGATGAAGCTGTCGCACCTGGTGGACGACAAGATCCACGCGCGCTCGATCGGCCCGTACTCGCTGGTCACGCAGCAGCCGCTGGCAGGCAAGGCGCAGTTCGGCGGCCAGCGGTTCGGCGAGATGGAGGTGTGGGCGCTCGAGGCGTACGGCGCCGCCCACACGCTGCAGGAGATGCTGACGGTCAAGTCCGACGACGTGAACGGCCGGAGCCGGGTCTACGAGGCGATCGTGAAGGGGCAGAACCTGCCCGAGCCCGGGATCCCCGAGTCGTTCAACGTCCTCGTGAAGGAAATGCAGGCACTGGGCATCCGTGTGATGCTCGGGACCACCGAAGACGGTGAGGAGTAGCCGATGATCGATTTCCGGAGCCCCCGCGAGCGGACCGGGTCCAGTTTCGACTTCATCCAGGTCCGGATCGCCTCCCCGGAGGAGATCCGCGGGCCCAAGGACCCGAAGGAGCGCGAGCGCCTCGAGATGCAGGGGCAACGCACCTGGTGGTCGTGGGGGGAAGTCACCAAGCCCGAGACGATCAACTACCGCTCCTTCAAGCCGGAGCGGGACGGGCTGTTCTGCGAGCGCATCTTCGGCCCGGTCAAGGACTGGGAGTGCCACTGCGGCAAGTACAAGCGGATCCGCTACCGCGGCGTGATCTGCGACCGCTGCGGGGTGGAGGTCACGCTGTCGAAGGTGCGGCGCGAGCGGATGGGGCACATCGAGCTGGCCGTGCCGGTGGCGCACATCTGGTTCTTCAAGACGCTGCCGAGCCCGATGGCCAACCTGCTCGACATCACGCTCCGCAACCTGGAGCGGGTGATCTACTACACCAACTACGTGGTGATCGACCCCGGCCAGCAGGAAGTGGAGGAGAAGCAGTTGCTGGACGAGGACGAGTACCTCGCGCTGCGGGCCAAGGCCCGCGAGGTGGGGGACGCCGCGTTCAAGGCCGACATCGGCGCGCCGGCGCTCCGGACCCTGCTCGAGCGGCTCGAGGTGGACAAGCTGTCGGAGCGGCTGCGCAGCGAGGTCGGCACCGAGACCAGCCAGCACCGCAAGAAGCAGCTGTTGAAGCGGCTCAAGGTGGTGGACGCGTTCCGCAACTCCGGGGAGAACGGCGACATCCGCAACAACCCGGCGTGGATGATCCTGGACGTCGTCCCGGTGATCCCCCCCGACCTGCGGCCGCTGGTGCCGCTGGACGGCGGGCGGTTCGCGACCAGCGACCTCAACGACCTGTACCGCCGGGTGATCAACCGCAACAACCGGCTGCAGAAACTGATGCAGCACCGCGCGCCGGAGGTCATTCTCCGGAACGAGAAGCGGATGCTGCAGGAGGCGGTGGACGCGCTGTTCGACAACGGCCGCCGCAGCAAGGCGATCCGGGGCCGCGGCAAGCGGCCGCTGAAGTCGCTGTCCGACATGCTGAAGGGGAAGCAGGGGCGGTTCCGGCAGAACCTGCTGGGCAAGCGGGTGGACTACTCGGGCCGCTCGGTGATCGTGGTGGGCCCGGAGCTGCGGCTGCACCAGTGCGGGCTGCCCAAGACGATGGCGGTCGAGCTGTTCAAGCCGTTCATCATCCACAAGCTGGTGGAGAAGGGCATCGCCGAGACGGTCAAGCGGGCCAAGAAGATCGTCGAGCGCGAGAGCCCGGAGGTGTACGAGATCCTGGAGGAGATCATCCAGGACCACCCGGTGCTGCTGAACCGGGCGCCGACGCTGCACCGCCTGGGGATCCAGGCGTTCGAGCCGGTGCTGGTGGAGGGGAAGGCCATCCGCATCCACCCGCTGGTGTGCGCGGCGTTCAACGCCGACTTCGACGGCGACCAGATGGCGGTGCACGTGCCGCTGTCGTTCGAGGCGCAGCTGGAGTCGCGGCTGCTGATGCTGTCGAGCAACAACATCCTGAAGCCCTCGGACGGGCGGCCCGTGGCGGAGCCGAGCCAGGACATGGTGCTCGGGTGCTACTTCCTCACCAAGGAGCCGGCCGACTTCGCGGCGGCGTTCAAGGCCGGTGCGCCGGCGTACGGCGACATGGCCGAGGTCGAGACGGCGCTGCTGCACCAGCGGGTCAAGCACCACACGCCGATCCGCTTCTGGTGGGTGGACGTGGCGGAGCGCGGCCGCTGGCTGGATACGACGGTGGGCCGCGTGCTGTTCAACGCGATCCTGCCGCGCGAGCTGCAGTTCAAGAACGAGACCATGCGGAAGAAGAACCTTTCCGACCTGGTCTTCCAGTCGTACCGCGAGCTGGGCCTCGCGCCGACGGTCGAGTTCCTCGACCGCCTGAAGTCGGCGGGGTTCGGGTTCGCCACGCTGGGTGGCATCTCGATCGGCATCGAGGACCTGCAGATCCCGGAGGCGAAGGCCAAGCTGCTCACGGCGGCGGAGGAGCGCATCCAGCGCTTCCAGAAGGCGTACCAGAGCGGCTCGATCACCAACGGCGAGCGGTACAACCGGGTGATCGATGCCTGGACCCACGCCAACAACGACATCGCCGACGAGATGGTGCGCGGGATGGGCGGGGCGAAGGGTGGCTTCAACCCGGTGTACATGATGTTCGACTCCGGCTCCCGCGGCTCGCGTGACCAGATCCGGCAGCTGGCCGGGATGCGCGGGCTGATGGCCAAGCCGCAGAAGAAGCTCACGGGCGGCATCGGCGAGATCATCGAGAGCCCGATCCGCTCGAACTTCCGCGAAGGGCTGTCGGTGCTCGAGTACTTCATCTCGACGCACGGTGCGCGGAAGGGCCTGGCCGACACCGCGCTCAAGACGGCCGACGCCGGCTACCTCACGCGGCGGCTGGTGGACGTGGCGCAGGACGTCACGATCAGCGAGGAGGACTGCGGCACGGTGCTGGGGCTGGACGTCCAGGCGCTGAAGGAGGGCGAGGACATCGTCGAGCCGCTGTCGGAGCGCATCGTGGGGTGCGTGGCGGCGGACGACATCTTCGATCCGCACGAGTTGGACGAGCACGGCGACCCCAAGGTGCTGGTGGCCGCGGGGGGGCTGATCGGTGAGGCCACGGCCCAGGCGATCGACGACGCGGGGATCGAGGACGTGCGGATCCGCTCGGTGCTCACCTGCGAGTCGAAGCGCGGGCTGTGCCGGATGTGCTACGGCCGGAACCTGGCCACGATGGAGATGGTGGACATCGGCGAGGCGGTCGGCATCCTGGCCGCGCAGTCCATCGGCGAGCCGGGCACCCAGCTGACGCTGCGCACCTTCCATATCGGCGGAACCGCGGCGCGCATTGCCGAGGTGACCGATCGGCGGAGCAAGCTCGACGGCAAGGTGGAGTACGGCGACCGACTCCAGCACGTCACCACGCCGGACGGGCGCCAGATCGTCACCAAGCACGACGGCGAGCTGGTGCTGAAAGATGATGACGGCCGAGTGCGGTCGCGCTTCCAGGTGCCGCTCGGTGCGGAGCTGCGCACCCAGGACGGCCAGTTGATCAAGCGCGGCGACCCGCTCTTCACCTGGGACCCGTACACCACCCCGATCATCAGCGACCTGCAGGGGACGGTGCGGTTCCGCGACATCGTCGACGACGAGACCATCCGCGAGGAGTTCGACGAGCTCACCGGGCTGCGGCAGCGGGTCATCATCGAGGACCGCGAGAAGAAGCTGCACCCGCACATCGAGATCGTGCAGGCCAAGGGCGGCAAGGAGCGGAAGGTCCGCGACTTCGTGGTGCCCGAGGGCGCGCAGTTGCTGGTGGACGACGGGGACGAAGCGAGCGCCGGCCAGACGCTGGCCAAGATCAGTCGCGAGGCGTACAAGACGCGCGACATCACCGGCGGCCTGCCGCGGGTGGCGGAGCTGTTCGAAGCACGGCGGCCGAAGGACCCGGCCACCATCTCCGAGATCGACGGCGTGGTGCGGTTCGGTGAGATCAAGCGCGGCAAGCGCGAGATACTGGTGCACCACATCCGCACCCTGAAGGACGGCTCAGTGGTCTCCGACGAATCGGTCGAGCCGCTGCTGTACGAGGTGCCGGCCGGCAAGCACTTGCGCGTCCACGAGGGCGACCGGGTGCGGGCTGGCGACCGGCTCACCGAGGGACCGGTGAACCCGCACGACATCCTGCAGATCAAGGGCCCGCGGGCGGTGCAGGAGTACCTCCTCAACGAAGTGCAGGAGGTCTACCGGCTGCAGGGCGTGAAGATCAACGACAAGCACATCGGGGTGATCGTCAAGCAGATGCTCCAGAAGGTGCGCATCCAGGAACCGGGCGACACCGAGTTCCTGGAGGGCGAGCATGCAGACAAAGTGGTCTTCCGGGAGGCGAACACCCGGGTGACCCGCAAGGGGAGCAAGCCCGCCTCGGCGGAGCCGCTGCTCCTTGGAATTACCAAGGCGAGCCTCACGACCCAGTCGTTCTTCTCGGCCGCGAGCTTCCAGGAGACGACCCGCGTCTTGACCGACGCGGCCATCCGCGGGGCCCGCGACGACCTGCTCGGCCTCAAGGAGAACATCATCATCGGCCACCTGATCCCGGCGGGCACCGGCATCTACCGGTACCACGAGATCGACGTGGAGCCGCCGGCGGGCTTCGAGCCGCCGCCGCCCGCTGAGCCGCTGGGCCTGCCGCCGGCCCCGGAGCTCGCGGCGCACGTGATGGAGGAATAGCCGGCGAGTATTCGCAAGGAGCGCCCGGGGGAAGTCCCCGGGCGCTCTTGCGTTTCGGGCACCAAGTGGGCGCCGCCGCCCGCGCCGGCCGGCTCGGTTACTGCGAGCGGGGCCGCTGGGCCATGGCCAAACTCCCCGAACGGCTGCGGAGTCTCGTCGGGCGCCCGACTGGGCTATGGAGCTCGGGGCGCCGGCATGTTCCGTCCGCCCTGGTGCAGCACCAGCGACGCGACCTTGCCCGTCGAGTCCCTCACGAAGCTGAGCTGCGCCTCCACCACCTTGTAGAAGAACTCATCGCGGGCGGAGGAAAAGATCGGGAACGCGTCCTGGCCGGTGGCCCGTGCGGCCAGGCGGCCGCCGTCCTTCCGGATGACGATGGCGAGGGTGGGGGTGAGCTGATACGTGCCCACGTAGGCGTCGAGCGACTCCGCCGGCACGGCGATAGCCACTCGCACGGTCACGAGCGGAGTAGTGGCGTCCAGCACGTGCAAGCCGATGTCGTCAATGCTCGACGCGTCGTTGGAGAGCACCGCCACGCCGATCTTCCGCCGCGGATCGAAGCCGATGAACGAGTGGTAGCCGCCGGTGCCGCCGTTGTGCCAGTAGACCATGGACGTGTCCGGGCCGATGACGTGCCACCCCAGACCGATTCGCATGGTGGGTCCGGCGTCGAACTGTATCACCTCGGTCAGGCGGACGGCGGAATCGAGCGGCGTGCGCACGAGCCCCATGGCTGCCGCGAGGAGCTTCGTCAGGTCTTGGGCGGTCGAGCGCAGCGCGCCGGCGCCCGCCAGGGCGTCGAGATCCCAGTTGCTCACCTCCCGCCCGCCGGCATGACCGTGGGCGAGCCGCGCGCGAAGGCCGGGCGTCAGCGTGACCCGCGTGTCGGCCATGTGGAGCGGCGCGAGGACGTGGGTGAGGACGAGGCCCTCGTAGGTCGTGCCTGCGCGTCGGGCCAGCGCAAGGCCCAGCAGCCCCACGCCGAGGTTCGAGTATTCGTAGCTCGCGCCGGGATCGCGGGTGAGCGTGTAGCCGTTCAGGAACGCGTACAGCCGGCCGGCGTCGTAGTCCGCGTAGGGGTTGTTCGGGTTCGCAGGAGCGAAGTTGTTGGGCATGCGCGGCAGGCCGGAGCGCTGCGCCGACAGCAGGCGCAGCGTGATCTCGTGTCCCGGGCGGCTCGGCACGTGCACCGAGGCGGGGAGGTAGCGCTGCACCGGGTCGTCGAGGCCGACCTCCCCCTTGATGGCCATGTCCGCGAGCGCGAGCGCGGTGAAGACCTTCGTGATCGAGCCGATCTCGTAGACCGTGCGCTCGTTCACGGGTTGCCCGGCCGTGAGGGCGGTGCTGCCGTAGCTGAAGTAGCGCGCGCCCGTGCTGTCCACGACGGCGATCACGATGCCGACGCTCCAGCCGTTATCCACGCGGGCGCGGGCGCTCGCCTTCGCGTCGTCGGGGATTCGGTACCCCTGGGCCCGTGCCGCGGAGAGCGAAACGCTTGCCAGCAGGGTCGCGATCGCGGTCGCTCGGAGAGAGATTCTCACAGGTCGCTTGCCGCCCGCTTCAGCTCGCCGATCAACTCTTCAAGGTGCTCCCAGCGCGTCAGGTAGCTGATCACCATCACCCGGATTGCCCGCTTGCCCACGGTGGTCGTGGGTGAGATCCACCACCGCCGCTGCGCGAGCACGCGGGCGACGATCCTGTCCTGCGCGCTGTCCAACTCGGAACCACTGCCGGACTCGGCGTCTCGCAACTTCCCTGTCCACCTCACCGCTGCGATCGCAGTATCGACGGGCGTGACGGTCTCCCAATGCCCGTCACTGGTCAGCTCTCGGACGAACCGCTCGGTCAGGCGGACCTGCTCTTCGGCCATCCGGCCATAGGCCGTCCGGCCGACCATCTTCATCGCCAGCCAGAGCTTGAGCGCGCTGAAGGGGCGTGAACCGGCGAGGCCGTGGTCCCGGAACTCGATGGCGTCGTCAGTCTGCGGGATATAGACCGCGTCGGACCAGAACGCCCGGCGACTCGCCTCGCCGTCCCGCGTGAGGATGGCGCCGCACGGATAGGGCATGAACCACCACTTGTGCGGGTCCATCGTGATCGAGTCGGCCCGCTCGATCCCCTTGAACCGCGGGCGCAGCGCGTCGCTCATCAGCCCGCCGGCGGCGTAGGCGGCGTCTACGTGGTACCACAGGCCCAGGTCGCGCGCGGCATCGGCGATGTCGTCGAGCGGGTCGATGACGCCGTTGCTGGTGACGCCCGCGATGCCGACCACGCAGAACGGGTTGAGACCCGCCGCCCGGTCGTCCACCACCATCCGCCGCAGCGCCGCGACGTCCAGTCGCGAGTTCCGGTCCACCGGAACCATCCTGAGACCGCCGGCGCTGCCCAGGCCGAGGATGTTCGCGCTCTTCGCGATGGAGAAATGCGCCTCGGCGGAGGCGTAGAGCACCGGGCGCTTCGCGAGTCCCCACACCCCGCGGGTCGTCGTTTCCGGCACCGTGGCCGCGAGCGCGACCTTGAGCCCGGTGGTGTTGGCCAGCGAGCCGCCGGGCGTGAGGCTGCCGAACGCGCCGGCCGGATAGCCCGCCAGCTCGCACAGCCAGCGGATCACGATGCGCTCGACGCCGGTCGCGGCGGGGCTGTGGTGCCACGCGCCGAGGTTCTGGTTCAGCGCCGCCGCCATCGCCTCCGCGAACACCGCGATAGGCAGCGGCGTCGGGTTCATCAGGCCGAAGTAGCGCGGGCTCGGCAACTGGAAGCTGTTGGGCACGACCTCGCGCTCGAAGCGCTCGAATAGCGCCGGCCACGGTGTCGGCTGGTCCGGCAGCGGCTCGGCGAACAAGGCGAACGACCGCTCCGGCGTGATGTCGGGGATGACCGGCAGGTCGCGCAGCTCGGCGAAGTGCCGGGCGATCCACTCAGTCGCCGCCCGGCCGATGGCGTGCACCTCGTCGGCGGTCGGATCGAACGGAGCGTGCGGGGACGGCATGGCATCGGGCGTCATGGGATCGGCAAGCTAGTGGTCCGCGCGGCAGTCTTACAGGGGCCTGACTGCGCCGCCCCGGCACGCCGTGTCCTCCGGGCCATCGCTCGGGAGCCCTGTCTGGCGGAAGACGCGTCCCCTCGGTATTCGTTAGTGCATTCCCAGGAAGCCGTTGGCAGGGTCCTGTCTCTCGCTCGGGAGCATAGATGCGCTATCGAATCGTGATCGGTGCTTTGGTTTGGGCCGCCTGTTTGCCGGCGGTGGCGGTGGGCCAGCAGCAGCCGGCCGCCGCGACGACACCGATGGCGGGCCCGCAGCGGGAGGGCAGCTGGGAGCTGAGCGTGGGGGTCGGGGGCACCTACCTCGACCACCAGTTGCAGTTGTTGATCGACGCGGGTGACGTGGCCAAGGGAGACGCGGCCAACGCGGGTCGCGCCGCTCCGGGCGGCGTCGTGCGCCTGGGCTACAATCTCAGCAACCTGTGGAACTTGAGCGCGGGGACCGGAGTCGGGTACGTCTCGTCGACGACCGTGATCCAGCCGTTCGCGGACATCACCTGGACGCTGGATCTCAACGCGCGCACCAGCCCGTTCATCGCCCTCGGCGGCGGCGTCACGAGCATCGACTGGAAGGGCTACCGGGCCACCAGCCAGTATGGGGCCCATCTCGGCGTGGGTCTTCGTCAGATGCTGAGTGAGACGATGGCGCTTCGCGTGGAGGCCCGTGAGCAGTACGAGAAGTTCTCGACGAATGCGGCCCAGTACGCGGCGTACGAAGGCATCGGCACGGTCGGCTTCTCCTGGTTCCTGGGTGGCCGGAAGCCCGCCGTCGCAATCGTCGCCGTGGGCCCGGCGAGCGTGACGCTCGAGTCCATAGGCGCGACGGCGCCATTGTCCGCCTCTCCCATGGACCAGCACGGCAGGCGGCTCGCGGGCCGGGCCGTCACCTGGACCAGCAGCAATGACTCGGTCGCCACGGTATCGGCCACCGGCCTGGTTCTCGCGGGCAGCAACGGCGCCGCGACGATCACCGCGGCCAGTGAGGGCGTGACCGGGACGGCGAGCGTCACCGTGGCCCAGGCGGCGGCGGCGCTGGCCATCACTCCGACGAGCGCGGCCCTGACCGCCCTCGGTCAGACGCAGCTGTACACGGCGATCGCGGAGGACGCCAACCACAATCCGATCGCCAATCCCGCCGTCACGTGGAGATCCAGCGATCCGACGGTGGCTTCCGTGAACGCGTCAGGCATCGCCACGGCGGCGAAGAACGGCACAGCCAGGATCACCGCAGAGACGGCCAATGGCCGTGCGGCCATGGCGACGATCACCGTGGCCCAGGCGCCCGCCTCGGTCGCCGTGACGCCGGCTAACCCGACTATCACCGCGGCCGGTGGCACGACGCAGTTTGCGGCGCAGACGATGGATGCGAACGGCAATCCCATCGCCGGCAAGGCGTTTACCTGGACGAGTGACGCGCCGGGCGTGGCGACGGTAAGCGCGACCGGGCTCGCCAGGGCCGTGGGGAACGGGGCGGCGCAGATCAGCGCGTCGGTCGAGGGCAAGACGGGCTCCGCCAGGCTGACGGTGTCGGTGCAGGCCCTGGCGGCCAGAGCACCGGTCCGGGTGGATACGACGCGGGCGGTGCCACTGCCGGCCGTCAACGCCGCGCCGCTGGTGCTGCGCAACGTGGTCTTCGCCCCCAACAGTGCCCGGCTGCCGCCGGGAGCGGCGGCGGATCTGGATGCGGTCGCCGCTGCGCTACGGGCCATCCCGAACGCGCGGTGGGAGATCAGCGGGCACACGAGCAGCATGGGGGACAGCACGAAGAACCTGCGCCTGTCGCAGCGGCGTGCCCGGGTCGTCAAGCTCTATCTCGTGCGGCACGGGGTGCGGGCAGCCAGCCTGGTGTCCGTGGGGTACGGCTCCGCGCAGCCGCTGGTATCCAACGCCACGGTGGCGGGCCGGCGGCAGAACATGCGGGTCGAGATCAAGCGCCTGCGGTAGCCTCCGCCGGCCGGTCGCGGCGGTACGAACCCCGTCCCGGGTCACCGGGGCGGGGTCGTGCTGCAGAGCTGCAGGGCGGGAAAGCCGCTCCCCCAAACCGGAATTGGGAGCCGATGGCCGCGGCGCTCCCATCCTGGCAGGATGGCTCCCTTGACCCATTTTGCCGCCCCGGGTAAGTTTCCCTGTCTGCGGCCGAAGTGGGCCGCGCGTTTATTCTTGTGCGTGTGCTGGGGGCTATGCCGACGATCAATCAGCTGGTCCGTGCGGGCCGGCGTTCGGTGGAGGCGAAGGAGAAGGCGCCGGCGTTGCGGGGCAACCCGCAGAAGCGCGGGGTGTGCACGCGCGTCTACACCACGACGCCGAAGAAGCCGAATTCCGCGCTGCGCAAGGTCGCCAGGGTGCGTCTCACCAACGGGTTCGAGGTCACGGCGTACATCCCCGGTGAAGGCCACAATCTCCAGGAGCACTCGATCGTCCTGATCCGGGGCGGGCGCGTGAAGGACCTGCCGGGCGTGCGTTATCACATCATCCGCGGGACGCTCGATGCCGCGGGCGTGGGCGAGCGCAAGAAGAGCCGGTCGAAGTACGGGGCGAAGGCGCCCAAGGCGGCGAAGTGAGCCGGCGGCCGCGGAACGTGCGCCGCGCGGTCCCCGCGGACCCGCGCTACGACAGCCAGACGGTATCGAAGTTCATCTGCAATCTGATGCGGCGGGGCAAGAAGTCGGTCGCCGAGGGGATTTTCTATTCGGCGATGGACATGATCGAGCAGCGCACCGGACAGCCCGGCGTGAACGTCTTCAAGCAGGCGCTGAGCAACGCCAAGCCGGTGGTGGAGGTCAAGAGCCGGCGGGTGGGCGGCGCGACGTACCAGGTGCCGGTCGAGGTGCGGCCGGAGCGGCGCACGGCGCTGGCGATGCGGTGGCTGATCGACTACAGCCGCGGGCGCGGCGAGAAGACGATGGCCGACCGGCTGGCCAACGAGCTGGTGTCGGCGTCGAAGGGCGAAGGCAACACGATCAAGAAGAAGGAAGACACGCACCGGATGGCCGAAGCCAACAAGGCGTTCGCCCATTACCGGTGGTAAACCCTTAGCGCGAACAAGATAGGGCCGCTGCCGTAAGCGGTCCCCGTCCGGAACGTTCGGACGACGGCGGAGCGAGACCTGCGCGAGCATGCGCGAACGGTCGCCCCGCGTTTTTCTTGACCAGTCTGGAGACTATGGCCCGGAACACACCACTCGACCGCGTGCGGAACATCGGCATCATGGCGCACATCGATGCCGGGAAGACGACCACGACCGAGCGCATCCTGTACTACACGGGCCGCACCTACAAGCTGGGTGAGGTGGACGACGGCACGGCCACGATGGACTGGATGGAGCAGGAGCAGGAGCGGGGCATCACCATCACGTCGGCCGCGACGACCACCGAGTGGAAGCGCGACGGCGCGCTGTATCAGGTCAACATCATCGACACGCCCGGCCACGTGGATTTCACCGTCGAGGTCGAGCGGTCGCTGCGGGTCCTGGACGGCGCCATCGCCGTGTTCTGCGCGGTGGGTGGCGTGGAGCCGCAGTCGGAGACGGTGTGGCGGCAGGCGGACAAGTACACCGTGCCGCGCATCGCGTTCGTGAACAAGATGGACCGGACCGGCGCGGACTTCGACAACGTGGTGAAGGAAATCCGCGAGCGCCTTGGCGCCCGGGCGTATCCGGTGCAGATCCCGCTCGGCGCGGGCGACCTGTTCACCGGCGTGGTGGACGTGGTACGGCGGGTCGAGATCGTCTACGACGAGAAGTCGCTCGGCCAGCAATACGTCGAGGGCCCGGTGCCGGCGTCGATGAAGGAGCAGGTGGAGACGCTGCGCCACGAGCTGATCGAGGCTGCGGTCGAGTCGGACGACGAGCTGCTGGAGAAGTACCTGGGGAAGCACGACCTGTCGGACGCGGACGTGCGCCGCGCGATCCGCAAGGCGACGATCGGGCACGGCCTGGTCCCGATCTTCTGCGGCGCGGCCGCCAAGAACAAGGGCGTGCAGCCGCTGCTGGACGGGATGGTGGACTACCTCCCCAGCCCGGAGGACATCCCCCCGGTGCAGGGGCACCTCCAGCACCACAGCGAGTCGCACGCGGACCGCGCCGCCAAGGACGACGCGCCGTTCGCCTCACTGGCGTTCAAGATCATGACCGATCCGTTCGTCGGGAAGCTGACGTTCATCCGGGTGTACTCGGGCGTGCTGAATTCCGGGTCGTACGTCTACAACCCCGTGCGGGACCGCAAGGAGCGGGTGGGCCGGCTGCTCCAGATGCACGCCAACAAGCGCGAGGAGATCGACGAGGTCCGCGCGGGCGACATCGCGGCGGTGATCGGGCTCAGGGACACCAAGACCGGCGACACGCTGTGCGACGCCGACGACGCGATCATCCTTGAGGCGATGCGGTTCCCGGAGCCGGTGATCGACGTCGCGATCGAGCCCAAGACCAAGGCCGATCAGGACAAGCTGGGCACGGCGCTGCAGAAGCTGGCCGAGGAGGACCCCACCTTCCGGGTCCACGTCGACCACGAGACGGGCCAGACGATCATCTCGGGCATGGGCGAGCTGCACCTCGAGATCATCGTGGACCGGATGAAGCGGGAGTTCAAGGTGGACGCCAACGTGGGCCGGCCGCAGGTGGCCTACCGCGAGACGATCCGCAACCGCGTCACCGACATCGAGGGCCGGTTCGTGCGGCAGACCGGCGGCCACGGGCAGTACGGCCACGTGATCATCAACCTCGAGCCGGCGGAAAAGGGTGCCGGGTTCGTGTTCGAGGACAAGATCGTGGGCGGCACCATCCCGCGCGAGTTCATCCGGCCGGTGGAGGCGGGGATCGCCGAGGCGCTCGAGAACGGTGTGCTGGCGGGTTACCCGGTGGTGGACGTGAAGGTGGAGCTGGTGGACGGCTCGTACCACGATGTGGACTCGAGCGAGATGGCGTTCAAGATCGCGGGATCGATGGCGTTCAAGGAGGCGGCGCGCGCCGCGAAGCCCGTGCTGCTCGAGCCGGTCATGGACGTGGAGGTCGTGACGCCTGGGGAGTACCTGGGCGACGTGATGGGCGACCTCAGCAGCCGCCGCGGGCGGATCGGGGGGATGACGCAGCGCGCCGACGCGCACGTCATCGGGGCCTCGGTGCCGCTGGCGGAGATGTTCGGGTATTCGACCACCCTGCGCTCGATGAGCCAGGGGCGGGCAGTGTATTCGATGCAGTTCTCGCATTACGAGGAAGTCCCGAAGTCGAAGGCCGACGAGATCATCACCAAGATGAAGGGTTAACGACCATGGCCAAGGCGAAGTTCGAGCGGACCAAGCCGCACGTGAACGTGGGCACGATCGGACACGTGGACCACGGGAAGACCACTCTGACCGCGGCCATCACCAAGGTGGCCGAGATGCAGGGGCTGGCGAAGTACGTCTCCTACGACGAGGTCGCCAAGGCCTCGGAATCACAGGGACGGCGCGACGCCACCAAGATCCTGACCATCGCCACCAGCCACGTGGAGTACAGCACCGCGAAGCGGCACTACGCGCACGTGGACTGCCCGGGCCACGCCGACTACGTGAAGAACATGATCACGGGCGCGGCGCAGATGGACGGCGCGATCCTGGTCGTGAGCGCGGTGGATGGTCCGATGCCGCAGACCCGTGAGCACATCCTGCTGGCGACCCGCGTGAACGTCCCCGCCATCGTGGTCTTCCTGAACAAGGTGGACCAGGTGGATGATCCCGAGCTGCTCGATCTGGTGGAGCTCGAGGTGCGGGAGCTGCTGAGCAAGTACGACTACCCGGGCGACACCCTTCCGGTGATCCGGGGCAGCGCGCTGAAGGCGTTGTCGGCCAAGGACGTCAACGACCCCGAGGCGAAGCACATCATCGAGCTGATGGACGCGATCGACGCGTCGATCCCCGAGCCCAAGCGCCAGATCGACAAGCCCTTCCTGATGCCGGTCGAGGACGTGTTCAGCATCACCGGCCGCGGGACGGTGGCCACCGGCCGCGTGGACCGCGGCAAGGTCAAGGTCGGCGAGGAGCTGGAGATGGTCGGCTTCGGCGCCACCAAGAAGACCGTCGTCACCGGCGTCGAGATGTTCCGCAAGCTGCTCGACGAGGGGCAGGCGGGCGACAACATCGGCCTGCTCTTGAGGGGCGTGGAGAAGACGGAGATCGAGCGCGGCATGGTGCTCGCCAAGCCCGGCTCGATCACGCCGCACACCAAGTTCGAAGGCGAAGTGTACGTGCTGACCAAGGAAGAGGGCGGGCGCCACACCCCGTTCTTCAAGGGGTACCGGCCCCAGTTCTACTTCCGCACCACCGACGTGACCGGCTCGATCGAGCTCCCGGCCGGCGTCGAGATGGTGATGCCGGGCGACAACATCCAGATGACGATCCAGCTCATCACGCCGATCGCGATGGAAGAGCAGTTGCGCTTCGCGATCCGTGAGGGCGGCCGCACCGTGGGCTCGGGCGTCGTCACCAAGGTCCTGGAGTAGACATCGTGAAAGGCCGCATCCGCATCCGCCTCAAGGCCTTCGATCACGCGGTGATCGACCAGGCCGCGGCGGACATCGTCCGCACCGCGGAAAAGACGGGCGCCCAGGTGTCCGGGCCGATCCCGTTGCCGACGAAGACGCAGCGCTGGACCGTGCTGCGCAGCCCGCACGTGGACAAGAAGAGCCGCGAGCAGTTCGAGCTGAAGACCCACAAGCGGCTGATCGACATCCTCGACTCGCGACCGCAGACGGTGGACGCACTCACCAAGCTCGATCTGCCGGCCGGCGTGGACGTGGAGATCAAGGTGGAGTAGCGATGGACGCGATCATCGGCCGTAAACTGGGGATGACGCAGCTGTTCGCCGAGGACGGGACCCTCACGCCGGTGACGGTGATCGAGGCGGGCCCGTGTCCGGTCGTGCAGGTGCGACCGGCGCGCGAGGGCCAGCCCGCGCGGGTGCAGCTCGGCTTCGGCGTCGCCAAGGCGAAGCGCTCGACCAAGGCCGAGCGCGGCCACGCCGCCAAGGCGGGGCTCGAGGCGGCGCCGCACGTGCTGCGCGAGTTCGCGGCCCGGGGGGAGGCGCCGCAGCAGGGCGCGGTGGTCACCGTGGCGGCGTTCGCGGCGGGCGAGCGGGTGAAGGTGACGGGCATTTCGAAGGGCCGCGGCTTCCAAGGCGTGGTCCACCGCCACCACTTCGGCGGGGGGCCCGCGACCCACGGCAATACCCGGTTCCGCAAGCCGGGCTCGGTCGGCCCGGGCACCGACCCGTCGCGGGTGATCAAGGGCAAGCGGATGCCGGGACACATGGGGGCCGAGCGGAGCACCGTGATCAACCTGCTGGTGGCCAAGGTGGATGGGGAGAAGAACCTGCTGTACGTGCGGGGCGCCGTTCCGGGGCCGATGCGTGGCCTCGTGACCGTGTCGAAGGAGGGCGCGTGAGCGAGGCGCTCGAAGTCCTCGCCTACGCCGCCGACGGGACGCGGCGGCCGCGCGCGGTGCGGCTCCCGACCGATCTGTTCGACGGCCAGGTGCACGAGGCGGTGCTGCACCAGGCGGTGACCACCTTCCTTGCCAATCAGCGGCAGGGCACGGCCCAGACCAAGACCCGCAGCTTCGTCACGGGCGGCAACCAGAAGCCGTGGAAGCAGAAGGGCACCGGCCGCGCGCGGCAGGGGTCGATCCGCTCGCCGCTGTGGCCCGGCGGCGGCACGATCTTCGGCCCCATCCCGCGCGACTATCGCCGCGGGATCCCACGCAAGGTGCGCCAGCTGGCGCGCCGCTCCGCGCTGAACGCGCGGGCGCGCGAGCGGGCGATCAGCGTCATCGCGCCGCTCGCCTTCGAGGAGCCGAAGACGCGCCGGGTCGCCGAGCTGTTGGGGCGGCTGGGGATTGAGGACCGCCGCGTGCTGGTGCTGACGGAGGCGCTGAATCCCAACCTGCTGCTCTCCGCGCGCAACCTGCAGAACGTGTCGGTCATGCGCTACCAGGACGCGTCCGCCTACGACATCCTGCGGGCCGACGCGCTGGTGATCGAGGAGCCGGCCCTGGGGGCGCTGGAGCAGGGCGGCGAGGCGTCCGCCATCGCGCCGGCGCCGGCGCCGCGCCCCGAGCGGCCCAGGCGCGAAGCCACGCCGAAGGCCGCGGCCAAGGCGGAGCGGAAGGCCGCCCCAGCCAGGAAGGCGGCGCCCGAGAAGAAGGCGCCTCCGGCCAAGGCGGCGAAGCTACGCACGGCGAGCGAGCCGGCGCGGAAGCCGGCGGCGAAGAAGCCCGCCCCCAAGGCCAAGGCGCCCGCCAAGCCGACCAAGAAGAGCAAGTCCGGCAAGAAGCCGGGGAAGAAGGAGTAGGCGATGCCGGCACTGTATCGCGCGATCGTCAAGCCGCTGGTGACGGAGAAGTCCTCGGCGATGTACGAGAACCGGAAGATCTACACCTTCCGGGTCGACTGTGCCGCCACCAAGCCGGAGATCCGCGACGCGATCGAGCACCTGTTCGCCGTGACGGTGAAGGACGTGCGCACCATGCAGATGCGCGCCAAGGAGCGGCGGGCCGGCGGTCTGGGCCGCGGGCGGCAGGGGCGCCGGGCGAAGTGGAAGAAGGCGATCGTCGTCCTCAAAGAGGGCGACGTCATTCCGATCTTCGAGGGCTAGAGCATGGGCATCCGCCAGTTCAAGCCCGTCACGCCGGGCACGCGCTTCCGGATCATCTCGGACTTCGAGGAGATCACCAAGAAGGCGCCCGAGGAGTCGCTGCTGGAGCCGTTGCGCTCGCAGGGCGGGCGCAACAATCAGGGCCACGTCACCACCCGGTACCGGGGTGGCGGGCACAAGCGGATGTATCGGCGGGTGGATTTCCGCCGCGACAAGTTCGGGATCCCGGGGAAGGTGACGGCGATCGAGTACGATCCCAACCGCTCGGCCCGGCTGGCGCTCATCCAGTACGGCGACGGGGAGAAGCGCTACATCCTGCACCCGCGCGGGCTGGCGGTGGGCGACGCGGTCAACTCGGGTCCCGGCGCCGACATCCGGCTGGGCAACGCCGTGCCGCTCGCCGAGGTCCCGCTGGGCACCACGGTGCACAACGTCGAGCTCAAGCCCGGGCGCGGCGGACAGATGGCCCGCTCGGCCGGGGCCGGCGTCCAGGTAGTGGCGAAGGAGGGCACGATGGTGACCCTCAAGATGATGAGCGGCGAGGTGCGGCTGGTGCGCGGCGTGTGCCTCGCCACCATTGGCCAGGTGGGCAACGTCGAGCACGAGCTGGAGAGCATCGGGAAGGCCGGGAAGTCGCGCTGGCTGGGGCGGCGCTCCAAGGTCCGCGGCGTGGCCAAGAACCCGGTGGACCATCCGCTGGGCGGCGGCGAGGGGAAGTCGAGCGGCGGCCGGCCCCCGGTGAGCCCGTGGGGCAAGCCCGAGGGCGTGAAGACTCGGCACAAGAAGAAGGCGAGCAACAAACTCATCATCCGCGGCCACAAGCGCGGGAAGGCGACGCGATAAATGTCCCGTAGCGTCAAGAAGGGCCCGTTCGTCGATGCGCGCCTGCTGGCGCGGATCCACGAGCTCAACACCAAGAACGAGAAGCGGGTGCTCAAGACCTGGTCGCGGTCGTCCACGGTGACGCCGGACTTCGTCGGGCACACGCTGGCCGTGCACAACGGCAACAAGTTCGTGCCGGTGTACGTGAGCGAGAACATGGTCGGCCACAAGCTCGGCGAGTTCGCGCCGACGCGGCTGTTCCGCGGGCACAGCGGCAAGATGTCGGCCGACAAGAAGGCCAAACTTGAGGCGGAGGGCGCGGCCGCGCCGGCGCCGCCGTCCAAGCCATGACCGAAGCGCGCGCGATCCAGCGGACGCTGCGCCAGTCGGCGCGCAAGGTCCGGCTCGTCGTGGACATGATCCGCGGGCGGCCGGTCGGCGAGGCCTTTTCGATCCTCAAGTTCAGCAAGAAGGGCGCGGCGGTCCCGGTGCGGAAGGTGCTGCTCTCGGCCGTGGCCAACGCGCGGGAGAAGGCGCAGCGCGCGTCGGAGCGGTTGGACGAAGACCAGTTGTTCGTGAAGACGGCGATGGTGGATGAGGGGCCGACGCTGAAGCGGTTCCAGCCGGCGGCGATGGGGCGGGCGACGCCGATGCACAAGCGGACCAGCCACGTCACCATTCTCGTGGCGACCAAGGAGCACTAGCGGTGGGACAGAAAGTTCATCCCTATGGATTCCGGCTCGGCATCGTCAAGCCGTGGCGGTCGCGCTGGTTCGCGAATCGCGACTTCCCGGCCCTGCTCAAGGAAGACGAGCTGATCCGCACCTACCTCAAGACCCGGCTGCAGCACGCGGCGATCAGCGACGTGCATATCGAGCGCCGGCCCGGCAAGGTGCTGGTGACCGTGCACACCGGGCGCCCGGGCGTGGTGATCGGGAAGCGCGGGGCGGAGGTGGACAAGCTGCGCGACGAGCTGGCGCAGCTGACCTCGAAGGAAGTGGGGATCAACGTCGAGGAGATCAAGCGCCCGGAGCTGGACGCGCAGCTGGTGGCCGACAACATCGCGCACCAGCTGGCCCAGCGCATCAGCTTCCGCCGCGCGATGAAGCGCGCGGTGCAGTCGGCGATGCGGATGGGTGCGCAGGGCATCAAGATCAAGTGCGGCGGGCGGCTCGGCGGGGCGGAGATCGCGCGCGTGGAGGGCTACCACGAGGGGCGCGTGCCGCTGCACACGCTGCGCGCCGACGTGGACTACGCCACGGCCACCGCGAAGACGACCTTCGGCACCATCGGCGTGAAGACCTGGATCTTCAAGGGTGAGGTCGTGGAAGACGCGCGCGGCCGCACCTACAGCACGGGGGCCTGAGCATGCTGGCGCCCAAGCGGGTCAAGTTCCGCAAGCAGATGAAGGGCCGGATGCGCGGGGTCGCGACCCGCGGCCAGACCGTGGCGTTCGGGCACTTCGGCCTCCAGGCGCTCGAGGCGGGGTGGGTGACCAACCGGCAGATCGAGGCGGCCCGCGTGGCCATGACCCGCAGCATGAAGCGGGGCGGCAAGTTGTGGATCCGGCTGTTCCCCGACAAGCCGATCACCAAGAAGCCTGCCGAGACGCGGATGGGGAAGGGGAAGGGCAACCCCGAGGGCTGGGTGTGCCCGGTGAAGATCGGGCGGATGATGTTCGAGATCGAGGGCATCGAGGAAGCGCTGGCCAGGAAGAGCCTGGCGCTGGCCTCGGCGAAGCTGCCGATCAAGACCCGGTTCGTGAAGCGGGAGGGCTAGGGCGGTGCCGCTGACCAAGCTGACGACGACGCAGATCCGCGAGCTGACCGACGCGGAGCTCGCGGCCAAGCTGGCGGAGTACGAGAAGGAGTCGTTCGGTCTCCGCTTCAAGGCTGCGACCGAGGTGCTCGGCAATCCCATGGACGTGAAGACCGCGCGCCGCACGGTGGCCCGTCTCAAGACGGTGCAGGCCGAGCGCGCGGCCAAGGCGAAGGCACAATGAGCGAGGTTCAGCAGGCGCGCCCGGCGCGGCGGCAGCGCAAGACGCGCACCGGCACCGTCGTGGGCGACAAGATGCACAAGTCGATCGTGGTGGCGATCACCCGCCGGGTGACGCACGGCTTGTACGGGAAGCAGGCGACCCGCACGAGCCGCGTGGTGGCGCACGACGAGCGCAACGAAGCGCACGTCGGCGACGTGGTGCGAATCGTGGAGACCCGTCCGCTGTCCAAGACCAAGCGGTGGCGGGTCGTCGCGATCGTCGAGCGGGCGAAGTAGGGAGGCGGCCGTGGTCCAGCAGGAATCGATCGTCAGGATCGCCGACAACTCGGGCGCCAAGCGGGCGCTGGTCATCCGGGTGCTCGGCGGCTCCAAGCGCCGGTACGCGGGGCTCGGCGACGTGGTGATCGTCGCCATCAAGGATGCCCTGCCGACCGGCACGGTGAAGAAGGGTGAGGTGGCGCGCGCCGTGGTGGTGCGGACCGCCAAGGAGACGCGGCGCAAGGACGGGAGTTACATCCGGTTCGACGAAAACGCCGCCGTCATCATCGATGAGCAGGGCGAGCCCCGGGCGACCCGGATCTTCGGGCCCGTGGGCCGCGAGCTGCGCGAGAAGCGCTTCATGAAGATCGTGAGCCTCGCGCCGGAGGTCTTGTAGTATGCGGCGTCTGGTCTATCGGAAGCTCCAGCGCGCCAAGCGGAAGCCGGCGCCGCGGGTGCGGGTGCGGATGCACATCACCAAGGGCGACCTGGTGGTGGTGATTTCCGGCGAAGAGAAGGGGAAGCGCGGCAAGGTGCTGCGCGCGCTGCCGGCCAAGGGCCGGGTGGTGGTGGAGGGCGTGAGCATCGTCAAGCGCCACCGCCGGGCGCGGCAGCAGGGCGAGGAGAGCCAGATCGTGGAATTTCCGGCCCCGATCGCCGCCAGCAAGGTGATGTTGATCGATCCCAAGGAGGACCGCCCGACCCGCGTGCGGCGTCGGGTGGACCAGGACGGGACGGTGGAGCGCGTGTCGGTGCGCTCCGGCGAGCCGATCCCGCGGAACCGGTAAGGACCATGGCGGAAGAAACCAAGGAAGAGACGCCGGACGCGAAGGCGGCGAAGCCGCCCAAGGCCCCCCGGGAGCAGCAGGGCGGCAAGGGTGGCAAGGGCAGCAAGGGCGGCAAGGGCAAGGACGCAGAGCGTCCGGACGAGCCGAAGGGCCCGCCGGTGGTCTACGAGCCGGCGCCCCCGGCGCGGCTCGGCGTGATCTACGCCGAGAAGGTGCGGCCGGCCCTGGCGCGTGCGTTCGGCTTCACCAACCCGCACCAGATCCCGCGGGTGCTCAAGGTGGTGCTGAACGTGGGCCTCGGCGAGGCGCCCAAGGCGCCCAAGGCGCTCGAGGCGATCGTGGCGGAGATGAGCGCCATCACCGGTCAGAAGGCGATGGTGACCCGGGCCAAGAAGGCGATCTCCAACTTCTCGCTGCGCGCCGGGATGCCGATCGGCGCGAGCGTGACGCTGCGCGGCGCGCGGATGTGGGAGTTCCTGGACCGGTTCATCAACATGGCGGTGCCGCGGATCCGCGACTTCCGCGGGTTGCCGACCCGGAGCTTCGACGGCCGGGGCAACTACACGTTCGGCATCAAGGAGCAGATGATCTTCCCGGAGATCGACTTCGACAAGGTCGAGCGCATCCACGGGATGGATATCACGATCGTCACCGACGCCGGTCGCGACGACGTGGCAATGGCGCTGCTGCGGGAGCTGGGCGTGCCGTTCCACGGCGAGCAGCCGGTGGACGTGGGCTGAACCAAGGCGGGGGAGCTGATGGCCAAGAAGTGCTGGATCGAGAAGGTCAAACGGACGCCGAAGTTCAAGGTGCGCGCGTATCACCGCTGCCAACGCTGCGGCCGTTCGCGCGGGACCCTGCGCAAGTTCGGCCTGTGCCGCATCTGCTTCCGGGACCTGGCCCTGCGGGGCGAGATCCCCGGCGTCAGGAAGAGCAGCTGGTGAGCGTGGATCGGACCGTCTGGTTGAAGAGGAGTCGAGCGAACCTATGAGCATGACCGATCCCGTCGCAGACATGCTGACTCGCATCCGCAACGCGTGCCTCGCACGGCACCGGCGGGTCGATGTGCCGGTCTCCAAGCTGAAGGTGGAGATCGCGCGACTGCTGCGCGACAATCACTACATCCAGGATTTCAGCCTCCTGGACGACGGCCGGCACGGCGTGCTGCGGCTGTACCTCAAGTACCACGACGGCGACGAGCCGGTGATCCGCGAGCTCAAGCGCGTGTCCGCGCCCGGCCTCCGGCGGTACGTCGGGGTACGCCAGATCCCGCGGGTGAGGAACGGCCTGGGCATGGCGATCCTCTCGACCCCGCACGGGCTGATGAGCGACCGCGACGCGCGAACGGCCCACGTGGGCGGCGAGCTGCTCGCCGTGATCTGGTAGGGGGGCCGCATGTCCCGCATCGGCAGGCGACCGATCCCGCTGCCCAAGGGCGTCACCGCCTCGGTGGCCGGCAACACGGTCGTGGTCAAGGGGCCCAAGGGCGAGCTGACGCACACCATCCCGGGCGAGCTCGGGGTGAAGCTGGAGGACGGGCAGGTGATCGTCACCCGGCCGTCCGACGCCACCAAGCACAAGTCGCTGCACGGGCTGTCGCGCACCCTGGTGGCGAACATGGTCGAGGGCGTGACCAAGGGGTACGAGAAGTCGCTCGAGATCGTGGGCGTGGGCTATCGCGCCGAGACCAAGCCGTATGGGGTGGTCCTGGTGGTGGGGTACTCGCATCCGGTGGAGTTCAAGGCGCCGGCCGGCGTCACGATCAAGGCCGAGCAGCCCACGGTCGTGAAGGTGTCGGGGAGCAACAAGGAGCTGGTGGGACGCGTCGCCGCGGAGATCCGCGCCGTGCGGCCTCCGGAGCCTTACAAGGGCAAGGGGATTCGCTACACCGGCGAGCACGTCCGGCGCAAGGCCGGCAAGACGGGGGCGGGGGCAACCAAGTAGCATGAGACCGGTTCGGAAGCCCAAGTCGGCGAACGAGCACCGCCGCCGGCGGCACCTCCGGGTGCGGCGCAAGGTCCGCGGCACGGGAGAGCGGCCGCGGCTGGTGGTGTACCGCTCGCTGAAGCACATCTACGCGCATCTGGTGGACGACGACCGCGGCGTGGTGCTGCTGGGCGTCGCCGACAACTCCGAGAAGGTGGAACCCGGCGCGGCCGGCAAGGTGGCCAAGGGCTTCGCGGTGGGGTTGGCGCTGGCAGGGCGGGCGAAGGAGCGGGGTATCACGAAAGTGGTGTTCGACCGGGCGGGCTACGCCTATCACGGGCGCGTCAAGGCGGTTGCCGAAGGCGCGCGCAAGGGTGGACTGGAGTTCTAGCGCATGGCGGAGCGGGGACAGGGGCAGCAGCGCGAGGCGCCGCGGCGCGGACGGGACCGCGAGCGCGACCGCGAGAGCGAGCTGATCGAGAACGTGATCAGCATCAATCGCGTCGCCAAGGTCGTAAAGGGTGGGCGCCGGTTCAGCTTCAACGCGCTCGTCGCGGTGGGTGACGGTGCCGGGCACGTCGGCGTGGCGACCGGGAAGGCCAACGAGGTGAGCGAGGCCGTGCGCAAGGCGGTCGAGGCCGCGCGCCGCGCGCTGGTGGGCGTGCCGCGCACCGGAGCGACCATTCCGCACGAGGTCATCGGCCGGCACGGCGCGGGCCGGGTGCTCCTCAAGCCGGCGGCCTCCGGAACCGGCGTCATCGCCGGCGGGCCGGTGCGCGCCGTGCTGGAGTGTGCCGGAGTCCAGGACATCCTCACCAAGAGCCTCGGCAGCAACAACCCGCACAACATGGTGCGCGCTACCCTGGATGGGCTCAGTCAGCTCACCACCGTGCAGCGCGTCGCCAAGGAGCGCGGCGTGGACGTGGCCTCGCTCGGGTATCGGGCGCGGCAGGGGGAGCCGGGCCGTGCGAGCTAAGAGTGAAACGGCGCCAGCCGGCCGGCGCCTGCGCGTCAAGCAGGTCAAGAGCGGCATCGGCCATCCGGCGGGTCACCGCGCGACGTTGCGGTCCATCGGGCTCAAGCACCATCAGGACGTCGTGGTCGTGCCTGACACACCGTCGGTGCGGGGCATGCTGAACCAGGTGCGGCACCTCGTCCAGGTGACGCCGGTCGAGGAGGGCTGATGACCGACAAGATCGTGGGTCGGGTCGGTCTCGACACGCTGAAGCCGTCCAAGGGTTCCACGCACCCGCCCAAGCGCCGGGGCCGCGGCCCCGGGTCCGGGCACGGCAAGACGTCGGGACACGGCCACAAGGGTCAGAAGGCGCGCAGCGGCGGGCACGTCCGTCCCGGGTTCGAGGGCGGGCAGATGCCACTGATCCGCCGCGTCCCGAAGCGCGGCTTCACCAACCCGTTCAAGACGCGGGCGCAGACGGTGAACCTCAAGGCGCTCGGGGCGTTCGCCGGCCGCGAGGTGACTGCCGCCGCGCTCGTCGAGGCCGGGCTCGTCGGCTATGCCGACCGGCCGGTCAAGCTCCTCGGCGACGGCGAGGCGCCGCAGGGACTGGTGATCAAGGGGCTCGCCGTTTCCGCTTCGGCGCGCACCAAGATCCAGGCCGCCGGCGGGAGAGTCGAGGAGTAGCCGGTGACCGGTCCGCGGATCCCGAACTTCTTCAAGATCCCCGAGCTCAAAGAGAAGATCCTCTTCACGCTCCTCTGCCTGCTGTTGTACCGGGTGGGCGCGCACATCACCGTGCCGGGCGTGGACGTCAACGCCCTGACCCAGTACTTCCGCAGCAACCAGGGCGGCGGGCTGCTGGGCATGTACGACATGTTCGTCGGCGGCGGCCTGTCGCGGGCGACCGTGTTCGCCCTCGGCATCATGCCGTACATCTCGGCGAGCATCTTCTGGCAGCTGATGGGTGCCGTCTTCCCCTACGTCGAGAAGCTCCAGCGGGACGAGGATGGCCGGAAGAAGATCACCCAGTGGACCCGCTACCTCACGGTGGGGCTGGCGGCCGGGCAGGCGTGGGGGATCGCGATCTTCATCGAGGGCGTGGTCCAGGGCGCCGTGGCCGCTCCGGGCTGGGGCTTCCGGGTCACCACGGCCTTCGTCCTGACCGTCGGCGGCGTGTTCGTCATGTGGCTCGGCGAGCAGATCACCGAGCGCGGCCTGGGCAACGGGATGAGCCTGCTGATCTTCTTCTCGATCGTGCAGGGCGGCTGGCCGGCGATCGGCAAGACGATGGAGTACCTCAGGACCGGCGCCGTCGACTGGCCGAAGCTCATCGTCCTCGCCGTCATCATGCTGATCGTGGTGTGGGTGACGGTCGCCATCACGGTCGCGGCGCGCCGCATCCCGATCCAGATCCCGCGCAAGGTGATGGGGCGGGGCCGCATCCGAGAAGGGCAGAAGTCGTTCATCCCGCTGCGGATCAACTCCGCCGGCGTGATGCCCATCGTGTTTGCGCAGTCCATCATCATCGTGCCGGGCACGCTGGCCCAGTTCTCCAACGTCCAGGCCCTGAAGGACCTGGCCGAGTACTTCCAGCCCGGCTCGTGGATCTACTACGCGCTGTACACGGTGCTGATCATCTTCTTCACCTACTTCTACACCGCGATCATCTTCAACCCGGTGGATCTGTCGGAGAACCTCAAGAAGCAGGGCGGGTTCATCCCCGGCGTGAAGCCCGGATCGCGCACGGCAGAGTACATCGACCACGTCCTGTCGCGGGTGACGCTGCCGGGCGCGCTGTTCCTCACCGCGATCGCGGTGATGCCGATCGTCATCTTCGACTGGTTCAACGTCCCGTTCCGGTTCGGCGGCACCGCGCTGCTGATCGTGGTCGGCGTCGCGCTGGACACGGTGCAGCAGATGCAGCAGCACATGATCCTGCGGCAGTACGACGGGTTCATGAAGGAGGGACGGGTGAGGTTCCGCGGGCGGCAGAGATATATGTGACGGGGATGTGATGACGTGATGACGTGATGGGGTGATGAGGTGAGACTGCCTGCTCCGGACTCCCTCATCACCCTTCTCACATCATCACCTTCATCACTTGATCACCTCCCCGTTCTTGACCTCTCACCGGCCGCGTCCCACTCTTGATGCCACGTTTTCGGGAGTGTCCATGCATCTCATGATCCTCGGAGCCCCCGGCTCCGGCAAAGGGACGCAGGGCAAGCTGGTGGCGGAGCATCTCGGCATCGCCGAGGTTTCGACCGGCGAGCTGTTGCGCGCCGCCGTGAAGCAGGGAACGCCGCTCGGCCGCGAGGCCAAGGGGTACATGGACCGGGGGTTGCTGGTGCCGGACCGGGTGATCCTCGACCTGATTCGCGGGATTCTGGATTCCCCGGCGGGCGCGCGCGGCGTGCTGATGGACGGATTCCCGCGTAACGTGCCGCAGGCGGAGGCGGTGGACCGATTCCTCGCCGAGCGGCAGGAGCGCGTGGACCTGGTGCTGCTGCTCGAGGTCGAGGAGAAGGAGCTGGTGCAGCGCCTGCTGGCGCGCGCGGCGAAGGAAGGCCGCAGCGACGACAACCTCGAGTCGATCCAGCAGCGACTCAAAGTGTATCACGATCAGACGGCGCCACTGGTGGCGTACTACGAGAAGCAGGGAGTGGTGCGGCTCATCCCGGGGATGGGGAGCGTGGACGACATTCAGGCCAGAGTGCGGGAGGCGGTCGGAGCGAAGGCGTGATCACCATCAAGTCGCCGCGCGAGATCGAGCTGATGGCGCGCGCCGGCCACATCGTGGCCGACGTGCTCGCCCTGGTGCGCTCGCGGGCGGTGCCGGGGATCTCGACCTGGCAACTCGACCTGATCGCGGAGGAGTTCATCCGCTCGCATGACGGCGCGACCCCCTCGTTCAAGGGACTGTACGGATTCCCCGCCACCCTCTGCACGTCGATCAACGCCGAGGTGGTGCACGGGATCCCGTCCAAGAAACGGCTGGTCGCCGAAGGCGACATCCTCAGTGTGGACGTGGGTGCCTGCATCGGCGGCCTGCACGCAGACGGGGCCCTCACCGCGCCGGTGGGTGAGGTGTCGGCGGCCGCGCGGAAGCTGCTGGAGATCACCGAGCGCGCGCGGGAGGCGGGCATCGCGGCGGTGCGGGCCGAAGGGCACGTGGGCGACATCGGGAGCGCCGTGCAGCAGGTGGCGGAGGCGGAGGGGTACGGCGTGGTGCGCGAGCTGGTGGGGCACGGCATCGGCACGCAATTCCACGAGGAGCCGCAGATTCCGAACTACGGCGCGCCGCACCGCGGCCCCCGGCTCCTGGCCGGCATGACCATCGCCATCGAGCCGATGATCAACCTCGGCCGGCCCGAGGTGCGCACCCTGCCCGACAAGTGGACCGTGGTGACGTTGGACGGCTCGCTTTCGGCCCACTTCGAGCACACGGTGCTCATCACCGAGGACGGGGCACGCATCCTCACCCTGCCGACGCCGGCGCCAGCCGCGCAGCCATCCGCAGCGTAGGCGCCCGCCGCTCCGGAAGAGCCGCGCTCAGCCGGTGATCGCGGCCTCCACCAGCGCCGCGGCCCGCTCTGTTTCCCGCTGGGTTTCCTCGAGCAAGCGGGTCGCGTCTGCCGCCAGCGCCACCGCCTCCTGCGGACGCGGCATGCCCGCGATGTTGATCCGCACGTTGTAGTCGGCGCCGCGCGCCGCCGCGCCCGCCAGCAGCGCGCCCACGCCCGCGTCGCTCACCGCGTTCTTGTTGCCCGCCTCCGCCGCCCGCGCGGCGAGCGCCGCCACCTCACGCGCCGCCCGCAGCGTCTCGAGCGGCACCCGCGCCGCGCCCATCAGCGCCCGCTGGATGGCGTCTTTGCGCGGCGCCTCCGGCTCCTTGGGCAGCGCGTAGGCGGCGCTCACGGCGTTGAACGCCGCCGCGTCTTCGTCGCCCAGGCGCATCAGGCGCACCCGCAGCGCCTCCGCCTGCTCGACCAACTGTTGGAACTCGCCGTCCACGGCGACGTACTTCTTGCGGCCCACCGTCAGCCGGCCCACCATCGCTGCGAGCGCCGCGGCCATCGCGCCGGCCACGGCCGACACCGTTCCCCCACCCGGAGCCGGGCTCACCGAGGCCACGGAGTCCATCCAGTCGCCCAGTGTCGGGCCCGCCGTGCCGCGGACCTTGGCCTCCAGCACGTGCGCGGCGAGCGGCTCGCGCAGCTTGAGCTGCGCACCGGCCGCCCCCTGCACGCAGCGCTCCGGCACCATCCCCACGATCTCGCTCCACGTCGCCTCGGTGCCTAGCTCGCGGGCCGCCGCGGCCACGGCCTCGAACGCCACGTGCGGCGGCGTCACGTCGATGTCCACCAGGTTCATCGAGACCTGGGCCTCCCCGCCTACCAGCATCCCCAGCGCCTTCACGGCCGGCAGGCCGCCGGTGGCGGTGCGCACCTTCTTCGCGATGGCCTTCGCCACCGCCTGGTCGCCCGTCTTGAGGTAGACGTTGTACGCCACGAGGAACGGTCGCGCGCCCACCGCCACGGCGCCCGCCGTGGGATGGATCGCCGCCGGACCGAAGTCGGGCGCGTGGGCGGGATCGGTGCCGATCAGTTCCCGCAGCCCCTCGAACTCGCCCTTCCGCACGTCGGCCAGGTTGGCCCGCTCGGGGCGGGTCGCCGCGCGCTCGTAGAGAAAGACGGGGATGCCCAGCTCACCGCCGACGCGCTCTCCGAGGCGCCGCGCCAGCGCCACGCAGTCGTCCATCGTCGCGTCGGCGAGCGGGATGAAGGGCACGACGTCGGCCGCGCCCATTCGCGGGTGCTCGCCCTTGTGGGTCCTGAGGTCGATGCGCTCGGACGCCACCTTGACCCCGCGGAAGGCGGCCTCAAGTGCGGCCTCCGGCGGCGCGACGAGCGTGTACACCGAGCGGTTGTGGCTCGGGTCCGCCTGCGCGTCCAGCAGCCGGACGCCCGGCACGGAGGTCAGGGCCTCCCGCAGCGCCTCGAGGACGGCGGCGTTGCGGCCTTCACTGAAGTTGGGAACACACTCGACGAGCGGCATGGGAATAGGGGCTAGGGGTTAGGGGCTAGGGGTTAGGGAAGGCGTGTTGAGCAGCTCCAGCAGCCACGCGTGGATCACTGGATTCCCCGCAACGATCGAGCCGTGGCGGATGACCTGCGTCCCCCCGTCGAGACCGGTGACCATCCCTCCGGCCTCGCGGACGATCAGCGTGCCTGCCGCCACGTCCCAGGGCGCCAGGACCAGCTCCCAGAAGCCGTCGAACCGGCCGGCAGCCACGTCACACAGATCGAGCGCGGCGGAGCCGGGACGCCGCACGCCGGCGGCGCTCTTCAACACCGCCGCGAACTGCGCCTGGTACCGCGGCAACTGGTCCACGTACTTGAACGGGAAGCCCGTGCCGATCAGGGCGTGCCGCGGATCGCTCACGGCCGAGACGTGGAGCGGCGTATCGTCTTGCCAGGCGCCGCCGCCCTTGACCGCGTGGTAGCGAATCCCCGGCTGCACGTGCTGCACCACCGCGGCGACCGGCTCCCGGTCCACCAGGGCGCCGATCGACACGGCGTAGAAGGGGAAACGGTGGAGGAAGTTGGTCGTGCCGTCGAGCGGGTCCACGACCCAGGCCAGCCCGGATGGGAGCGGGCCGGGCGTGAGTTCCTCGCCGACCACGGTGCCGGAAGGAAAGGCGCCGCGAAGGGTCTCGGCGATCAGCCGCTCCGACTCCCGGTCTACCTCGGTCACGAAGTCGGCGCGCCCCTTCTCCGACCAAGCCTCGGGCGCCAGGCGCCCTTCCTCGCGGCGCACGAACGCCGCGGCTCGATCGGCCGCAAGTTGCGCCGCGGCCAGCAGTTGGCGCGCATCCGGATTCACTTGCCACACCCTCCGCTCATCCTTAGCTTGCGCGGATGCACCGGGTCTTCAGCGGCATCCAGCCTTCGGGCGAGCTGCATATCGGCAACTACCTCGGGGCCGTCAGGAATTGGGTCGCACTCCAGTCGGAACACGAGTGCATCTTCAGCATCGTGGATCTCCACGCCATCACGCAGCCGTACGAGCCGCGGGAGCTGGCCGAACGCACGCTCGAGATGGCCGTGGGACTGCTCGCCGCCGGCATCGATCCGGAGCATGCCACGCTGTTCGTTCAATCGCACGTCCCCGAGCACACGGAACTCGCCTGGGCTCTGGGCTCGGTCACACCGCTGGGCGATCTGGAGCGGATGACCCAGTTCAAGGACAAGTCCGCGCGCGAGGAGACCATCCCCGCGGGGCTGCTCAACTACCCGGTGCTCCAGGCGGCCGACATCCTCCTCTACAAGGCCGACCTGGTGCCGGTGGGCGAGGACCAGCTCCAGCACCTCGAGCTCGCCCGCGAGATTGCACGGCGCTGGAACGCGCGATACGGGACCGAGTTCTTCCCGGAGCCTCAACCCATCCTCTCCAGGTCCCGGCGGATCGTCGGGCTCGACGGCAAGGCGAAGATGTCCAAGAGCCTGGGCAACACCATCGGGGTTCTGGACAGCCCGGACGTGATCTGGGAGAAGCTGCGGCCGGCCATGACCGATCCGGCGCGCAAGATGAAGCGCGACCCAGGCACCCCGGAGATCTGCAACATCTACGCCCTGCACCAGCAGCTGTCCACGCCGGCCCAGATCGAGCACGTCGCGGTGCAGTGCCGGACGGCGGGATGGGGGTGCTTGGACTGCAAGCGCCTGCTGGCGGACAATATGATAGCGGTGCTGGCTCCCATCCGGGAGCGAGCCGCGGAGCTCAAGGCGAATCCCGGCCGCGTGCGCGAGATCCTGGAGCGCGGGGCCGCGCACTGCCGGACGCTCGCGGCCGAAACGCTGGCAGGTGTCCGCGACATCATGGGGTTCGCGCCGCGCCACCCGGGCTCCGGGGCCTGATGCCGCAGCACCGGCTGGTCGTCGATCTGTCGTCGCAGCGGCCGGTGTGGCGGCCACCGGCGGAGTTCGTGCGCGCGCTCTCGGCGGCCGGGGGTGGCGAGTGGCGCGTGGAATTCGTGAGCGCCCCGAACGACAGCGACGGCGACGGCGGCGACGTTTCGCCCGAGGCGGTAGCTGTGGCCGCCGGGGCGGAGGTATACATTGGGTGGGGCATTCCCGAGGCGGTGATCGAGGCCGGGCGCGGGACGCTGCGCTGGGTGCATACCGCCGCCGCGGGTGTCGGCGGAAGCCTGACGCCGGCGCTGCGCCAGTCCGGGGTGGTCCTGACCAACTCGGCCGGCGTGCACGCGGAGCCGATCGCCGAGTGGGTGATCGGCGCCGTGCTGCATTTCTTCCGCGCGATGGACGTGACGCTCGGCGCCCAGCGCGAGCGGCGCTGGGCGAAGAGCGACCTCACGGGGTTGCCGTGCGCTCTCCGGGAGATCGCCGGAAGCCGCGCGGCGGTGTACGGATTGGGGGGCATCGGGCGCGCGGTGGCGCTGCGCCTCGCGGCGCTGGGCGCCGAGGTCCGCGCCGTCAGGCGACGGCCGGCGCTGGGCGGACCGGGCGGCGTTCCGGTCGTCGGGCCCGGCCAGGCCGCGTGGGCGCTGGACGGTGCGGCCGCGCTGGTCGTGGCGGCGCCGCTGACGCCGGGCACGCGTGCGGCGATCGGTGGGGACCAACTGGCGCTGCTCGCGGACGGCGCGGTGCTGATCAACGTGTCGCGCGGCGCGATCGTGGACGAGGGCGCGCTGCTGGCGGCGCTGGAGTCCGGCAAGCTGCGCGGCGCGGCGCTCGACGTGTTCGACCGGGAGCCGCTCCCGGCGGAGCACCCCTTCTGGGGGCACCCGCGCGTCCTGGTGCATCCGCACGTCGCGGCCGTGACGCCGCGCTACTGGGCGCGCGAGCAGGCGCTGGTGCTGGAAAACTGGGCGCGCTACCGGGAGGGGCGGGAGTTGCTCAACGTCGTGGACCTCGGCGCGGGGTACTGAGATGCCGATGGAGAAGATCATCAAGGCCGCGGTGGACCGCGGCGCCTCGGACCTGCACATCAAGGCGGGCGACGTCTTCCGCGCCCGCATCGACGGCAAGCTCGTCCCCTTGACCAAGCAGCGCCTGACCCCTGAGCAGACCAAGGCCATCGCCCTCGAGTTCGTCCCCAACGTCGAGGACCGGGCCCGCATCGACAAGATCCAGGACTACGACTGCTCCTGGGGCGCGCCGGGCATCGGCCGCTTCCGGGTGAACATCCTGCGGCAGCGCTCGTCGTTCATGGTGGTGATGCGGGTCATCCCCTTCGAGGTGCCGACGTTCGAATCGCTGGGGTTGCCCGCGGTGCTCAACAGCGTGGCCGCCGCCGAGCGCGGCATGATCCTCGTCACGGGCGTGACCGGGAGCGGCAAGAGCTCCACGATGGCGGCGCTGATCGACTGCATCAACCGCACCCAGCAGAAGCACATCGTCACGCTCGAGAACCCGATCGAGTTCTTGCACCGCGACATCAACTGCTCGCTCACCCAGCGCGAGGTCGGCACCGACACCGAGAGCTTCCGCACCGGCCTCCGGGCCGCGCTGCGCCAGGACCCGGACGTCATCCTCATCGGCGAGATGCGCGATCCCGAGACCATCGACACCGCGATGAAGGCGGCGGAGACGGGCCACCTCCTGGTGTCCACCCTGCACACGCCCGACGCGACCACGACCATCAGCCGCATCATCGCGATGTTCCCACCGGAGGAGCAGGACATCGTGCGCGTGCGGCTCGCGGATTCGCTCCACGCGGTGATCTCGCAGCGACTGCTGCGGCGCAAGGACGGGCACGGGCGGGTGGCGGCTCTCGAGGTCATGATCGTCACCGCGACGATCAAGGACCTGATCCTCGACCAGAACCGCACCGGCGAGATCCGGGAGTTCATCGCCGAGGGCCATGAGCAGTACGGGATGCAGACCTTCGACCAGCATCTGACCGAGCTGGTCCAGGAAGACGTGGTGGATTACGACAGCGCCCTGGCGCATGCGTCCAACCCGTCCGACTTCGAGCTGCAGATGAAGACCTTCCGCCGGCGCTCCCGGATGTCGACCAAGGCCAAGGCCGCGGCGGAGCCGCCGCCCGCACCCAAGGCGGCGGAGCCCGCGTCCGACCGGCCGGAAGGCTTCACGGACGACCTGTCGAGCATGCTCCCGTCGTGAGGCCCGACGAGCTGGGCGGCGTCATCGCCCCGATCACGACGCCGTTCGACGCAGAGACGGGCGATGTCGCGCCCGTGGCGCTGCGCTCGCTGGCGCGCGAGCTGCTGGCCCGCGGGCTTCACGGACTGGTGGTGTCGGGCACGACCGGCGAGGGGCCGCTGCTCGATGCCGAGGAGCAGGTGCGGCTGGTGGAATGGATGCGGGAGGTCGTCCCCGAGGACCGGTGGCTCGTGGCCGGCACCGGGGCGGAGTCCACCCGCGCCACCGTACGAGCCACGGAGCGCGCCGCCACGGCCGGGGCGGATGCGGTGCTGGTGCGCGCGCCGGCGTACTTCGGACCGGGCCTCACGCCGGCGGCGTTGGCGGACCATTACCTGCGGGTCGCGGACGCGAGCCCGGTGCCGGTGGTGGTCTACAACATCCCCAAGCACACGCACCTGATGCTGCACGACAGCGTGCTCCGCGCGCTGGCCGACCATGAGCGGGTGATCGGATTCAAGGACTCCTCCGGCGATCTCAAGGTGCTGGCCAACTACCGGGCCGCGGCACCCCGGCTGCGGGCGCTGGTCGGCTCGGGATCGCAGTTCTACCCGGCGCTGGAGCTGGGGGCCGACGGCGGCGTGCTGGCGATCGCCTGCTTCGCCGCCGAGCGCTGCGTGGAGCTGTATCGTGCGTTCCGCGCCGACGACCGCCGGTCGGCGGGGGCGATGCAGGAGCGGCTGACACCGCTGGCCCGCGAGATCGTGGGTGAGCTGGGGGTGCCCGGCGTCAAGGCCGCGATGGACGCGGTGGGGCTGCCGGGCGGCCCGGTGCGCCCGCCCCTCGTGCCGCTCGACGTCCGGCAGCGCTCGCGCGTGGCAGACCTGCTCGCCGCCGCTGGCCTCAAGGCCGCGGCGTGACGCCGCTCGGCCACGCCGTGGTCCAAACCCTAACCCCTAACCCCTAGCCCCTAGCCCCTCTATCCATGTTTTCGCCCGAGATCCACTGCATCGTGGTCGTCGGCGCCCAGTGGGGCGACGAGGGGAAGGGCAAGGTCGTCGATGCCCTTGCCGAGCGCGCCGATCTGGTGGTGCGCTACCAGGGCGGCGCGAACGCGGGCCACACGGTCGACGCGCCCGGCGGCGAGTTCGTGCTGCATCAGATCCCCGCCGGCATTCTCCACCCCGGCACGCGGTGCGTCATCGGCAACGGCGTGGTGCTCGACGCCGAGACGCTGTTCCACGAGATCGACGCGCTGGTCGAGCGCGGCGTCACTATTGCGGGGCGCCTCGTGGTCAGCGACCGCGCGCACTTCGTCCTGCCGTACCACAAGCTGCTCGACGCCGAGAGCGCGCGCAGCAAGAAGATCGGGACGACGAGCCGCGGCATCGGGCCCGCCTACGAGGACAAGTACGGGCGGCGCGGCGTGCGGGTGGGCGACCTGCGGCATCCGGCGATCGTCGCGAAGCTGGTCAAGGCGGGGTGCGAGCGCGCCAACCAGATGCTGGGGCTGGCAGGTTCCGCGAAGCGCTGCTCGGCGGAGGAAGTGGAGCACGCGCTCCTCGGCCTGGCCCCGCGCCTCCTCCCGTTCGTGGCTGACGCCGGAAGGCTGGTCTGGGAGACGCTGGCGGGCGGCGGGAACGTTCTGCTCGAAGGCGCCCAGGGCGCCCTGCTCGACGTGGACCACGGAACGTATCCCTTCGTCACGTCGTCGCACACCACGGCGGGCGGCGCCGCGGTGGGCGCCGGCATCGGGCCGACCGCGATCGACGCGGTGCTGGGCATCGTGAAGGCCTACACGACGCGGGTCGGCAACGGTCCGCTGCCGACGGAAGCGAAGCCCGAAGAAGCGGAGCGCCTCCGCTCGCTCGGCGACGAGTTTGGAGCGACGACCGGGAGGCCGCGCCGCTGCGGCTGGTTCGACGCGGTGGTGGTACGCTATGCGGTGCGCGTGAACGGGCTCTCCGGCCTGGCAGTCACCAAGCTCGACGTGCTCGACAGCTTCGAGACGGTGCCGGTGTGCACCCACTACCGGTTGGACGGCGAGCGGCTCGACGACCTGCCCGACAATGTCGCCGCCCTCGAGCGCGTGCAGCCGGTGTACGAGTTGCTGGCCGGATGGCGCCGGAGCACCGCGGAGGCGCAGCGCCTCGAGGACCTGCCGACGGCGGCGCGCCGCTACCTCGACCGCCTCCAGGAGTTGGCCGGCGCGCCGGTCAAGTACGTGGGAGTGGGAACGAAGAGGGAACAGCTGATACAAGCGTGAAGTAAAGCGCAGACGCATAGACGCATAGTTGATATCGCTGTGCGTCTGTGCGTCTTGTCGCTACCCCCAGCTTGCCGCCGTCGCCCTGCTAGACCCCCAGCTTGTCCCGCAGCGCGCCCAGCCGTCCCTTCCGTCCGGCGGGATGGCCGTAGTCGTAGTAGTGGTAGTAGCGATCGCGCTGCTTCTCGACGCCGTTCAGCACCGTGCCCGCCACCCGGGCCTGCACCCGCCGGAACAGCTCGACCGTGCGCTGGGCGGCGGTCTCTTCCGTCTCTCCGGCGCGCAGCACCAGGATGACCGCATCGGCGGTCGCGCCGAGAACCGTGGCGTCGGTGACGGCCAGCGCGGGCGGCGTGTCGCAGATGATGTAGTCGTACTGCGTCCGCAGCTCCGCGACCAGCCGGTGCATCGTCTCCGAGCCGAGCAACTCCGAGGGGTTCGGTGGCAGCGCGCCGCCTGGCAGCACGTCCAGGCCGGAGACGACGTTGGGGCGCACGGCCTCGCGGAGCGTTGCCGTCCCCACGAGGATGTCGGTGAGTCCCGGCTCCTGCACCAGGTTGAAGGCGCGGTGCACCAGCGGGCGCCGCAGGTCGGCGTCCACCAGCAGCGTGTGCGCGCCCTGCTGGGCCAGCGTGATGGCCAGATTGGCGGCCGTCGTGCTCTTGCCCTCGCCCGGGCCAGGACTGGTCACGCAGATGACCTTGAGGCTGCGCTGCTCCGCGCTGACGAACGTTACATTGGTGCGCAGCGCGCGGTAGGCCTCGCTGGTCGGGTCGTCGGGCGCCGCGCGGGAGATGAGCGGGATGGCCCCGCGGCGCTGCCCGGTGCGACGGCCCTCGTGCATGCCGTGCGGATCCACCGGGATCAACCCCAGCACGGGGATCTCCAGCACGCGTTCCACGTCGGCCGACGACTTGATCGTCTGGTCGAGATACTCGAGAAAGAACGCGCTCACCACGCCGAGGAACAAGCCGATCAGCAGTCCGATCGTCACCTTCTGACGGGTGCCGATCCCGATGCGGGACGCGACGGTGGCGGTCTCCACGACGTCGACGTACGGCGCGATGGTCGCCGACGAGATCTGCGCCGCCTGCAGCTGGGTCAGCAGGTAGCGATACGTATCGTTGTACAGCGATGCATCGAGTTCGAGCTGCCCGATCCGCGTTTCCTTGCCCGGGTAGCTCGCGAGCTGGGACCTGAGGTCGCTGATCCGGGCATCCAACGCCGTGATGTCGGCCTGCATCCCCTGCTCGGTCGCCTGCGCGGCCTGGCGGAGCGCCCGGCCGGCCTGCTGGATCCGCTGATCCAGCGCCTGGACGGACGGGTTGTCCTCCCGTAGCCCGAGCGTCCCGGCGGTGAGGCTCCGCCGGTCGTCGTAGAGCTTCAGCAGGTTCTGCATCTGGAAGGCGATGGCCGTGTTCTTCTCGATGTCGGGCATCGCCGCCAGGCGGTTGAGCACATCGAGCGTGATGTTGCCGTCGGATGAGGAGCCGAGGATCCCCTGCAACACCACCAGGTCCTCCTGCCGCTCCTGCTTCTCGCGGTCGAACATCTGCAGCGAGTTGAGCAACGCCTGCTCTTCGACGCTCAGCTCCGTCGTGTGCTGCGTCTCCTTGTACTGCTGGAGCGCCGCCAGTGCCCCCCGGTACTGGCCGCCCGCCTCTTCGAGCGAGCTCTTGAGGAACTCCTCCCGCTGCGCGGCGGTCTCGCGCAGCCGCGCGACACCGTTCCACCGCAGAATGTCCAGCGCCTGGTTGAGGATGTCCGGGGCGAGCGTCGGATCGGCGCCCTCGTACCAGGCGCCGACGACCGTGGTGCCCTGCTGCTGCACGTCGAAACCCATCCCCGCGCGCACGTCGTTGCCGGCCTCCACCCGCGGGATGATCGCGAAGCGCACGGTGCGGGAGTCATCGGACGGCTGGACCACGAAGCTGAACCCGTGCACCGTGTCGCGCACCGGCACCGCGTAGCCGCCGGCATCGGTCACCCGCCCGCGGGCGTCCCGCAGCTGGTAGCCCGCCGCTCCCTTGAGCACCAGCTGGAAGGTGTCGTTGGGCGCGGCCGGCGATACGCGGACGTTGTCGAGCACCGTCCCGCGCCCGATGCGCTCGTCCACCAGCCGCAGTTGCAGGCCCAGCGAGTCCACCACCGCCAGCGCCAGGCTCTGCGTCTTGAGAAACAGCGCCTCGGAGAGCACGGGGTCGGTCTTGATGTCGAGCTCGTTGACTTGCGGCTCGTCGAGCCGTGTCGCGCCGTACTTCTTGGACCCGACCTGGAACGACGCGTCGGACCGGTAGCGCGGCATCGCGCGCTTGGCGGACGTGTACGCCGCGAAAACCACGAGGACGCAGATGAACCCGACAATCTTCCAATGCAGCACCAGGACTTGGACGATGTCCCGCAGATGGATCTGGTGCTCACCACCGAGGCCGTAACGTCGGCCGCTGGACGTCGGACTCAGAAAGGCCTCCACTGGTCGGAACGCAACCGGTCGTACAGGCTGCCCCTGGACGACGGGACGGAGTCACGTGGCAAACCGTAGGGACGCGCCGTGCGATACGGGCTCCGGCCGAACGGCGACGCCTGAAGCGGCGGCGCGGAGAACGGATTCCGGTTGAGGTCCAGGAGGAGATTGGGCTGCACGGTGCCGCTCTGCGGCGCCGCGATCGCACCCTGAACCTGGGCCGGGGCGGAGCGCGCGCCGTTGGAGCAGTAGGGAGCACCAAGGCACGGCTCGCACTGGCAGTTCAGAATCTGATTCATCGTGCAGGCCTGGCACTTGGTGCCGTTCTTCTTGGTACACGGCGGGCACGACGCGGCTGCGGCCGTGCGCGCTGCCAGCGCGATGGTGAGCACCGTCGGCACGCTCCACCGGGCCAGGGAGCCCAACAGCTCCCGCCGGCTCACCGTGCCCATGAGCACCGGGAACGGGCCACCGCTCATGCGACCGCCTCGCGCTCCAGCGCCGCAGCCACGGCCGCCGGGTCCCCCCCGACCGCACGGTAGGCCGCCACGTCTGCCAGGCCATCGAGTAAGCCCATCGTCACGTCCTTCCGCCCGGCCGCGCTGTTCGCCGCCGCGCCGCCCAGCACCTTCTGCGTCACGTACACGGCCGCCTCGCCCTCGCTCGTCGGCTCGATGCCACCGGGGCCACACCGGCTGCCGGCGTCGAGCAGCACCACGGCCCACGGCCGAGCCGGCGCCGCCTGCCAGCTACGGCGAATCGCCGCAGGGCTCACATAGTAGCATCCGGCGGCAAGAAGCGTTCCGATCGCCCCCACTGCGCACTTGCCGGCGATCAACGGCATGCTCGGTAAGGAGTTGGGATCGAGCTTCACCGACCGCCCGACCGCCGAAAAGAGCCTGTCGGTTGTTGCAAACCGCACCACGTCGTCGCCCAGCATCAGGTGTCCACGCAGCATCAGATGGGCTACCAGCGTGGACTTGCCCGCACCCGAGTCGCCCACGATGAGTACCAGGCGTTCGCCCACCTGTGCGCCGGCCGCGTGCAGGAACACGGCGTCGCTGGCCACGCCGTTGAGCAGGTCCTCGGTCGCGCGCCATTCGAGGAACGCCCAGGCGTCGCCGAGCGCGGCGGGGCCGAACGGCGCGCGCGACGGACTCGTCGCGACGTACCCCTCTGCCACTCCCGTCCCGGCGCGCCGCAGACCGTAGCGCAGCGTCGGCGGGGCCGTGGTGGCCGGGGCCGCGTGGTACAGCGCGCCCAGCGCCCGCGCGGCGATCGGGTCGTCGCTGGCAAACTCCAAGACCTGGGGCGCGACGGCGATCCGCCGCACGGGCGCTATCGCAGCAGGCCCTCGTCGGCGAACCGGCGGAGTACGTCGTCGATGTCGTCCTTGATACGGGTCGGGTCGAGCCCAGGTACCGCCCGGACGATCGCATCGGCAATCGACGATCGCTCGAAGGTCCCGTCACAGTACGTCCAGATGACGGCGGCGGTCAGGTTGAGGACGTGGGCCTTTTCCAGCGCCGCATCGTACAGCACCCACTCGGAGCCCACGCGCCTCAGCATCAGGTCGAGTCGGGCCACTGGGCGAGCAGCGGCGCGCGGCGCTGTCATGAACCGCGAAGATAGGAAGCTGGTGCGGATTGCACAAGTCTCTTGCTGACTATCGGTTACGCCGTCCCGCACGGCTTCTCTGCGGCAAGGGGTGGCGCGAGCCGGCCGCCGGCCCGGCCGCTGGCCATCCAGCTTGCTCGAGCCGTCCCCGCGAGGCTAATTTCCTGCGCCTTCTCAACTTCCAACTCCCGTTCAGCAGGGCTCATGGCAGAGAACGAACGCATGGAGAAGCTGGTGTCGCTGGCGAAGCGGCGCGGCTTCGTCTTCCAGTCCTCGGAGATCTACGGCGGCCTCGGCTCGGTGTGGGATTACGGCCCGCTGGGCGTGGAACTCAAGCGGAACATCAAGGACCGCTGGTGGAAGGCGATGGTGCACGCCCGCGACGACATCGAGGGACTCGACGCCGGCATCCTGATGTCGCCCCGCGTGTGGGAGGCGTCCGGCCACGTGGCCGGGTTCACCGATCCGCTGGTGGACTGCAAGCACTGCAAGCAGCGGTTCCGCGGCGACGACCCCCGCATCAAGGGGACTCCCGGCCAGCCGGACGCGCAGTGTCCGGCCTGCGGGACGCGTGGCTCGCTCACCGCGCCGCGGATGTTCAACCTGATGTTCAAGACCTTCATGGGGCCGGTGGAAGAGGACGCGGCCATCGTGTACCTCCGCCCGGAGACCGCCCAGGGGATCTACGTCAACTATCTCAACGTGCTGCAGTGCTCGCGGCAGAAAGTGCCGTTCGGCATCGCGCAGATCGGGAAGGCGTTCCGCAACGAGATCACGCCGGGGAACTTCATCTTCCGCACGCGCGAGTTCGAGCAGATGGAGATGCAGTTCTTCGTGCGGCCCGGCGAGGACGAGCGGTGGTTCGAGTACTGGCGCGAGCAGCGGATGGCCTGGCAGAGCGCGCTGGTGCGCGACAGCGCGAAACTGCGCTGGCACCAGCACGGGCCGGGGGAGCTGGCTCACTACGCCAAGGCGGCGTACGACATCGAATTCGAGTTCCCGTTCGGGTGGCAGGAGTTCGAGGGGATCCACAACCGCACCGACTTCGACCTGTCGCGCCACCAGCAGGCGTCGGGGAAGAAGCTCGAGTATTTCGACCAGGAGCGGAACGAGCGCTACCTCCCGTACGTGATCGAGACGTCGCTGGGGGCGGATCGTCTGGCGCTGGTCGTGTTGTGCGATGCGTACGACGAGGACACCATCGAGGGTGAAGCGCGCGTGGTATTGCGCTTCCGGCCGGAGATCGCGCCCATCAAGGCGGCCGTCCTGCCGCTGGTGAAGAAGGAGGGGATGCCGGAGATCGCCCGCCGCATCTACGACGATCTGCGCGGCCGATTCACGATGTTCTACGACGACGGTGGCTCGATCGGGCGCCGCTACCGCCGCCAGGACGAGGCGGGGACGCCCTTTGCCATCACCGTGGACGGCCAGACCACGCAGGACGGCACGGTGACGGTCCGCCACCGCGACACGCTGGTGCAGGATCGCGTGGCGGCGGCGAGCCTGGCCGCCTACCTCGACGAGCGCCTGGCGTCGTGAACGTCGAGCAGCTCCGGCAGCGCGGCGAAGCGATGTGCGGCGAACTGGGCCGGGAGAGCTACCGCACCGGCGCGGGCCTCGCGACGGAGTCGCACTACGCGGAGATCTTCGGCCGCTATGCCGACCTCGCCGACCAGCCGGCGGTGGATGCGGCCCGCGGCCATCGCGAGCTGTTCGAGTGGGTGGTGGACAACCGGGTGGGCCGCGCGGCGGCCGCGCTCGACGACCGGCTGCACGCCTGGGAGGCGCGGGCCGTGATCTCGCTGGCGGCTGGCGAGTCGCTCCCCTACCAGCGGGCGGCGATCGAGATCGCCAACGAAGCGCAGCGGCCGCGCCGCCTGGCCATTGAGGCGGCGCGGCGGGCGGTGCTGCACGAGCCGGCCGCCATCCGCAGGGAACGGCTGTCGCTCGAGCGGGAGCTGCTCGCGGCGCTGGGGATGGGCGACCAGGTCGCCACGCGCTCCGCGCTGTCCGGCGTGGATCTGGCGTCGCTCGGCGAGGCGTGTGCCGCGTTCCTGGCGGCGACGGCGGACTTGCACCGCGACGTCCTGCGCGAGGCGCTCCGGCGGGAACTCTCGCTCGCGCCGGGCGACGCCGATCGCGCCGACGCCGCCTACCTGTTCCGGGGCGCCGGGTACGACGAGTTCTTTCGCGGCTCCGAGCTGATGGCGACCGCGCGCGCCCAGCTGGCGGATATGGGGCTCGACGCCGAAGCCGGAGGGCGGATCCGTTACGACGCGGAGGACCGCGAGCGCAAGCGCTCGCGGGCGTTCTGCTCGCCGGTGCAGGTCCCGGACGAGGTGTACCTCGTGATCCGACCGTTCGGCGGACAGACCGACTACCGCGCCTTCTGGCACGAGCTGGGGCACGCGCAGCATTTCGCCAACGTCTCCCGCGCGCTGCCCTTCGAGCACCGCTGGCTCGGCGACAACTCGGTCACCGAAGCCTTCGCGATGCTGTTCGAGCACATGGTGTTCGCGCCGGAGTGGCTGCGGCGGTACATCGGGCTCGCCGGCGAGCGGCAACGCGCGTTCCGGCGATCGCAGGCCTTCGCGTTGCTCGCGATCCTGCGGCGCTACGCGGCGAAGCTGTGCTACGAGCTGGAGTTGCACCGCGCGCCGAGTCTCGATGCCGGCGCGGCCGCCTACGCGCCCCGGCTGAGCGAAGCCACCGGGTTCCGCTACGCCGCGGAAGATGCGTTGCTGGACCTGGACGACGGCTTTTACGCGGCCCGCTATCTGAGGGCCTGGCAACTCGAGGCGCTGCTGGCGGCGTCGCTCCAGGAACGGTTCGACGAAGACTGGTTCCGGAATCCGCACTGCGGCCAGTGGCTGGTCGACCTGTTCTCCCGTGGCCAGCGGGACGACGCGTCGGCGCTGGCTGGCACGGTGCTGGGCCGTCGGCTCGACTTCGGCCCCCTCATCGCGCGCGCCGAGGCGGCGCTGGCCTGACCGCCGGCCCTCCCTGACGGATGCGACGCCGCGACTTCGAGGCCATGGTTCGCGGAATGGCCGATGAATTGCCGCCCGACTTCCGCGACGGCATCGTCGCGATCGAGGTGACGGCGAAGACGGTTCCCCATCCGGTCCGGCCCGGCATCTACACGATGGGCGAGTGTGTTCCGCACGCCTTCGGCACGCCGGGCGACGAGACCGCGCAGCTCCACTCCACCATCTACCTGTACTACGGCTCGTTCGCAGCGCTCGCGTCGGGCGACCCGGGCTTCGACTGGCGGCGCGAGGCGTGGGAGACGCTCACCCACGAAGTGCGGCACCACCTCGAGTGGCGCGCCAACGCGCCGGCGCTCGAGGCGCTCGACGACGCCGTGGAGGCCAACTACGCCCGCCAGGACGGCGAGCGGTTTGATCCGCTGTTCTTCCACGACGGGGAGCCGGTGGCGCCGCGGGTAACCAAGGTGGAGGACGACGTATTCGTGGATGTGCCGCTGGGTCGCCGGGATTGGCACCGCGCCGCGGGCGGCGCGCTGCCGTTCGTCTGGCACGGGCGCTCCTACCGCGTCACGCTTCCGGCGCCCCTGGCCGACGTCCTCTTCGTGACGGTCGAGGGCGTGGAACCCGAGCCGGCGGGAGACCTGATACTGGTGGTGCGGCGCCGGCCGTGGCTGCGGGATGTATTCCGCCGGCCGGCAGTGGGGCAGGTGGAGGCCAGGGCCGAACGCTGATGGCCGGAAGGGGATCTCCCGGGGCCCCCCCCGACCCTGAGGTGCCGCGTTCGAGTTACCTTTTGCTGCTGGCTGGCCGGTCAGAGCGGCAGGCGAGCGCGGGCACCTGGGAAAGGAGCGTAGCGATGACGTACGAAACGTCCACGTCGGTGCCGCCGGGCGAGGTGTTGCGGCTGGCCAAGGAGTTCTTCTCCACCCGCGTGCCAGCCGCGGGCGCGTTCGTGGAGCGCGAGAGCGCGGGCCACGTGGCGCTCCGCGGGCAGGGCGGGGAGGAGATCGTCATCGCCGCGGCGCCGGCGCCCTTCGGCTCTTCGGTCCGCGGTTCGACCCTCCTGTTCGACCAGCAGGTGCGCCGTTTCTTCTCCACGCTGGCCCGGGTGGGCGCGCCGTGACGGCCGCAGTGCAGGTGATCGTGCGGCTGCGCGTTACCGTCCTCGACGGCTGGAGAGTGTGCGCACTGGAGGCCCGCGTCAACGAGAAGATCGCGACGGTGAAGCAGCGCGCCCTGACCGCGGCGGGGATCGCCGCGGCTCGGGCCGCGGACTTCGTGGTCAAGTACGGCGGGGCGCTCGTCGGCAACGAGGCGCGCTCGCTCTCTGAGTTGGGGGTGCCGGACGGTGCCGCCCTCGTCGTGCTGTCGGCGCGCCGCCGCGCCGTGCGATGAACCTGCGTGGTGACGCCGCCGGCTCCGGCGGCGTCGGCACCGTACACTCTCGGGTTGGCCTGTGACGGTCGCCCTGATCACGCATCCGTCGTGCCTCGAGCATCGCAACGCGCCGTGGCACCCCGAGTCACCTGACCGGCTCGAGGCGGTCCGGGCGGCGTTGGACGGCGGACCGGTGCTGCGCGGCGCCGCGGAGTGGGTGGAGGCGCCGCGCGCCGAGCGCGAGGACGTGCTGCGGGTGCACACTGCGGCGCACCTCGCCCACCTGGCGGCGCTGGATCGGGCCGGCGGCGGGGCGCTCGATCCCGACACCTTCCTCGGGCCGGGCTCGCTCGAGGCCGCGTGGCGTGCGGCCGGCGCGGCGGTGCACGCGGCGGAGCGGGCGCTTGGCGGCGGCGGTCCGGCCTTCTGCCCGGTGCGCCCCCCCGGGCATCATGCATCGCCCGCGCGGGCGATGGGTTTCTGCCTGCTCAACAACGCCGCCATCGCCGCGCAGACCGCGCTCGGGCGCCTGGGCGCCGAGCGTGTGCTGATCGTGGACTGGGATGTGCACCACGGCAACGGCACTGCGGACGCGTTCCGCGCCGAGCCCCGGGTGCGCTACGTCTCGCTCCACCAGTGGCCGTGGTATCCCGGAACGGGTGCGGAGGACGACGTCGGCGCCGGCAACCTCTTTCACGTGCCGCGGGGCCCGGGCTTGCCGCGCGAGCGCTACATCGCCGACCTGTTGGCCGCCGTGGACCGCGCCGTCATCGGATTTGTGCCATCGCTGGTCGTGTTCTCCGCCGGCTTCGACGCGCTCGCCGGGGACCCGCTCGGCGGCTTCACGCTCGAGCCCGACGACTATCACTACCTCACCGGCGCGATCCGCGCTCGAGCGCCAGGCGCCGCCGTCATCTCGGTGCTGGAGGGAGGGTACGATCTCCCCCGCCTCGCCGAGGCGGCGTGCCGGCACGTGGAAGCGCTTGCCTCGTGAGGACGCGGACGTATGTTGCGGCATCGTCGTGGCGAGGGGCGGTGTGAGCGTGGCGCTCAAGCTGTCGTGCGAACTCCTCGAAGTCCGAACCAGGCATCCGTTCACCATCGCGCGCGGCACGTCCGACGCCTACCGGAGGGTCTGGGTCCGCCTCACCGACGCCGACGGGGCGGAGGGCTGGGGCGAGGCCGATCCGTCGTGGTACTACGGGGAGACGGCGGATACCGTCGTGGCCGCGCTGGGGCGGCTCGAGCCGGTCCTGCCGGCGGGGCCGTTCGACCTGGAGAACGCAGAGTCCGCGATGCTGCGGACGCTGGGTGGCAACCCGTCGGCCCGCGTCGCGGTGTCGGCGGCCCTGCACGATCTGGCCGGCAAGCGCCTCGGCGCCCCCCTGTGGAAGCTGTGGGGGCTGGATCCCGCCAAGGCGCCGGTATCGTCGTTCACGATTGGCCTCGATACGCCGGAGGTCGTGCGGGCGAAGGTGCGGGAAGCGGCGCCGTATCCGGTGCTCAAGATCAAGGTCGGTACGCCCGACGATGAGGCGATGCTCCGCGCCGTGCGAGAGGTGACCGACAAGCCGCTGCGCGTGGATGCGAATGGGGGGTGGTCGGCGAAGCAGGCGATTGCGCGGCTGCCGTTCCTGGAGGAGATGGGCGTCGAGCTGATCGAGCAGCCGGTCGCGCCCGGCGACGTGGCGGGGCTCGCGGCGGTGCATCGCGCGTCGCGCATCCCGATCGTCGCCGACGAGGCCTGCAAGGTGGCGGCGGACATTCCCGCTCTGGCGGGCGCCGTCGACGGAATCAGCATCAAGCTGGCCAAGTGCGGCTCGCTGCGTGAGGCGCTGCGCATGATCGCCGTTGCCCGCGCGCACCACCTCTCGGTGATGGTGGGCTGTATGATCGAGACCTCGCTGGGCATCACCGCGGCGGCGCACTTCACGCCGCTGCTGGACCTCGTGGACCTGGACGGCGCGGCCCTGCTCGCCCACGACCCGTTCGTGGGTGCCTCGATCGACGGAGGCCGGATTACCCTCCCCACCGCTCCGGGACTCGGCGTCACGCGACGATGAGCGATGCGTTCGTCGACGTCGCTCTGCCGCTCGCCCTTCCCACCGCCCTGACGTACGCCGTGCCGGCCGACCTGGCCGGCCGCGTGGCGCCCGGGTGCCGGGTGGTGGTCCCCGTGCTGCGCCGGGAAGCCATCGGCATCGTGACCGCGACGGGCCGCCCGGCTCCCGCCGCGACCGCCCGAGAGGTGATCGCGGCACCGGACGCCGAGCCGGTGCTCGACCAGGGCCTGGTGGCGCTCGCCCGGCACATTGGCCGCCACTACGCGGCCCCGCCGGGGCTGGTGTTCCGCGCCATGCTGCCCGCGGCGCTGTTCTCGGTGGGGCGGCCGATGGTGCACTTCGAGCCGGGTGCGTTGGAGGGCGCCGCCGCCGCGGCCGTGCTCCACCGCGCGCGCGCCGCGTCCGCGCAGGCCCTGGCGAGGCTGTTCCGGGCTCCCGGACGCGCCGTGCCCCTCGCCGCCATCCGGCGCGCCGCCGGCGGAGCGGGTCTCAGGCTGGTGCAGCGGCTGGTGGCCGAGGGGCTCGCGCAGGTGGTGACGCAGCCGCCGCGCACCGCGGCCGCGGAGCAGCGGGAGCGCGTCGTGGAGCTGGTGCGGCGCTACGAGCATCTGCTCGACGTGGAGCGCCGGTTCGCGCGGGCCCCGAAGCAGCGCGAGGCGTACGAGACGCTCGCGGCCCTGGGCGGGCGCGCCAGCGCGCCCGCGCTCGAGCGCAAGGGCATCTCGCGGGCAGCCTTGGCCGCGCTGGTCTCGCGCGGCGACGCTCGCAGCGTGGTTGAGACGCGTCTCCGGGATCCCTTCGCCGCGCTCCCCACGAGCGCGCCGCCCACCGAGCCCACCGAGGCCCAGCGAGCGGCGGTCGCCGCGCTGGCCTCGCTCTCGCCGGGCGGCGTGGCGCTGCTGTTCGGCGTCACCGGCAGCGGCAAAACCCTCGTTTACCTGGAGCACCTGCGGGGCGTGGTGGCGTCGGGCCGGGGCGCGATCGTCCTGGTGCCGGAGATCGCCCTCACGCCGCAGACCGTGGCGCGGGTCAAGGGCGTGTTTGGCGACGACGTCGCCGTCCTGCACAGCGGTCTCTCCGACGGCGAGCGCTACGACGCCTGGCGCTCGCTGCGGGAGGGCCGGCGCCGGGTGGCGATCGGGGCGCGATCGGCCGTGTTCGCGCCGATCCCGCGGCTCGGCGCCATCGTACTCGACGAGGAGCACGACCCCTCGTACAAGCAGGGGGAGGCTCCGCGCTACCAGACGCGCGAGGTCGCCATCCGGCGCGCGGCCTTGACCGGCGCCACCGTGATCCTGGGCAGCGCCACGCCGTCGCTCGAGAGTTGGGCTGCCGCTCAGGCCGGCGCGTACCGGCTGATCGAGTTGCCGGAGCGGGTCGGGTCGCGCCGGCTCCCGCCGGTCGAGGTCGTGGACTTGCGGGCCGCGCCTCGGGCAGCCGGTGCGCACGCCGTTCCCTGGAGCGAGGCCCTCGACTCGGCGGTGCAGGGCGCCCTCGAGCGCGGAGAGCAGGCGATGGTCCTCTTGAACCGGCGCGGCTTCAGCCGGTTCGTGCAGTGCCCCTCCTGTGGCCGAGTGTGGGAGTGCCCCAACTGCAGCATCACGCTCACCTACCACCGCTCGCCGGCTGCGCTGCGCTGCCATCACTGCGGCCACGGGGAGCGCCCACCCCTGACGTGTCCCGACTGCGGCTCCGCGGTGCAACGCTACCGGGGCGCGGGAACGCAACAGGTCGAGGAGTTCCTGGCGGGGCGGTTCCCCGCCGCTCGGATCGCGCGGATGGACCTCGACAGCACGGGGGAGCGCTGGGCGCACCACCGCATCTTGGAGCGGGTCGAGGCGGGGACGGTGGACGTGCTGGTCGGCACCCAGATGATTGCCAAGGGGCTCGACTTCCCGCGGGTGACCGTGGTGGGGGTGGTGGATGCCGACGTGGCGCTGAACCTCCCGGACTTCCGGGCGGCGGAGCGCACGTTCGACCTGCTGACCCAGGTGGCGGGGCGGGCGGGGCGGGGCCCGCTGGGCGGCCGCGTGATCGTGCAGACCCGGGCGCCAGGGCACCACGCCATCGTCCACGCGGCCGGCCACGACGTGCGCGGCTTCGTCACGGAGGAACTGGTCGAACGCCGCGATCCGCCGTATCCGCCCCATGTCCGGCTGGCCAACGCCGTGCTGAGCGGGAAGGACGAGCGGGCCGTGGCGCGGGCGGCCGAACGGGTGGCGGCCTGGCTGCGCGCGCTGCTGGCGGCGCGGCCCGACGTGCCCGCCACGGTGCTCGGCCCGGCGCCCTGTCCCATCGAGCGCGTCCGCGACCGCTGGCGCTGGCACGTCCTGATCAAGGCGGCCGATGACGGCGAGTTGACGCGGCTGGTGGGCTATCTGGCGGCCCGGGCGCCGGCGACCGGAGGGGTGCGGCTGATCGTAGATCGCGATCCGGTGTCGCTCCTCTGAGCGCGCTATTGAACTCGTCTCCGGCCGTTCGTATTATTCGCGCCGCTCATGGCCCGTCAGCGCAGTTCGTGTCCCGTTCCAGCGGCGGGCCCTCCTCGGTGAACGCGGATCGAGCGCCGCGCTCGCAGGTGCCGGCCGATGGGGCGTTCCCTGGCGGCCGGTTTCTTCTTCGCCGCGTGCGGCGGGAGCGGGGCGCACGCCGGTGAGCGATGCGGTGGAGCGGCTGCTCGCGGTGCTTGCCGAGCGGATGCCGCGGGACGAGGTGGAGGCGGTCTACGCATTCCCGCCGGTGCGTCACGAGGGGCGGGAGCATGGGGTGGCGGTCATCAGCCGGGTGGTGAGTGGCGACCGGCGCCTGGTGTACCGCGCGCGCTACGTGGTTCCACTCCAGGGGCCGGAACGGGGTAAGGTGACGGTGGCCGTCGAGGAGACGGCCGAAGCGCCGGCCGCGCTGCTCTCCGAAGTGCTCGAGGGCGTGCGGCGGCGGGCCGACGAGGCGGGAGAGGCCGAGCCCGTGGATCTCACCGCGTGGAAGGCGGGGCAGGTTGAGCGTTCCACCTCCGAGTGACGAGTCGCAGCTGCTGGAGGAATTCCGCCGCTACCTGCGGGAGCAGGGCCTGCCGGTGACCGCGCAGCGCGAGCAGGTGGCGGAGGCGGTCCTCAAGTCGCGCGGGCACCTGTCGGTGGAGGACATCGAGCAGCGGCTGCGCGAGCAGGGGTTGCACATCGGGAAGGCGACGGTGTACCGCACGCTCGATATCCTGGCGCGGAGCGGCATGATCACGGAGCGCGACTTCGGCGAGGGGTTCCGCCGCTACGAGCGCGTCCCGGGGCATCCGCACCACGAGCACCTCATCTGCACGCGCTGCGGCAAGGTCATCGAATTCACCAACGACCGGCTCGAGCGCCTCAAGGCGCTCGTGGCGGAGGAGTACGGCTTCGAGCATCACCATCACCGGCTGGACATTTACGGCCTCTGCCGGGAGTGTCAGCTGAAGGACGGCAGTGCATCCGCTCCCCCATCCTCTTTCCAGTCCGACTAGAGGTAGCGAAGTGTTCGATCCCATGCATTTCGTGCCGACGAAGGGGTTTCTGACCCGTGGTGTGGGCCGCCACAAGGAAAAGCTCACCAGCTTCGAGATGGCGCTGCGCGACGCGGGCATCGAGAAGTGCAACCTGGTGCGTGTCAGCTCGATCTTCCCGCCGCACGGCAAGCTGGTCACGCGGCAGGAAGGCGTGCAGCTGCTCCATCCGGGCCAGGTGGTCTTCGCCGTGCTGGCGGAGATGTCCACCAACGAGCCGAGCCGGATGGTGGCGGCCTCGATCGGGCTCGCCATCCCGGCGGACCCGAACCACTACGGCTACATCTCCGAGCACCACGCCTACGGTCAGAAGGAGGAGATCGCGGGCGACTACGCCGAGGATCTGGCGGCCTCGATGCTCGCCACCACCCTGGGCGTGCCATTCGACCCGAATCAGGCGTGGGACGAGCGGCGTGCGGCCTACCTGATGTCGGGCGACATCGTGAAGACGCGCAACGTCACCCAGACCGCCGAGTGCGGCCCCGACGGGCTGTGGACGACAGTGGTCGCTTCATGCGTGTACGTCGAGTTCAACCACGTGTCCGAGGCGCCGGCCGCCGCGCCCCTGCCCACCCGCCCGACGCCGTGAGCGAAGGCCCGCCGGGAAGCGCTGCCGCGTGACGGTCGCCTTCCTGGCGGGCCTGCTGTCGTTCCTGTCCCCCTGCGTCTTGCCGCTGGTGCCCAGCTACCTGTCGTTCATCACGGGGGTGAGCGGGGTGACCGAGCTCGAGTCGCGCCGGCACGTCGCCCTGCTGCACGCGGCGCTGTTCGTGACCGGCTTCTCCATCATCTTCATCGCGCTCGGCGCGACCGCGACCGAGCTGGGCCTGCTGCTCCGGTCGTACCAGCGCTGGCTCGAGCGGGTGGGCGGGCTGCTGATCATCGGGTTCGGCCTCTATACCCTGGGCGTGCTGCGGATCGGCGTGCTGGCGCGCGAAGCCCGCGTCCAGCTCTCCACGAAGCCGCTCGGCCTGCTGGGCTCGGTGCTGGTGGGCGTCGCGTTCGGGGCCGGCTGGACGCCGTGCATCGGCCCGATCCTCGGCTCGATTCTGCTGTACACCTCGACCCGCGCTGACCTGGCGCAGGGCCTCGGCCTGCTCGCGGCCTACTCGCTCGGGCTCGCGCTCCCCTTCCTCGTGGCGGCGTGGGCGCTGGAGGCGTTCCTCCGCTGGTTTCAGCGGTTCCGCCGGTACATCCGATGGGTGGAGCGGGTCGCCGGCGTGCTGCTGATCGCGGTGGGATTGTTGTTGCTGACGGGGAGCTTCACGGTGCTGTCGGCGTGGTTCCAGAGGCTGACGCCCGGCTTTCTGCGCAGCCGGCTCTAGCCGGGAGAAGAGCGGAAGCGAGTCGGCAGTACAGTTGCGAGACGCCGAGTTGCGAGTGGTCCCGAGTTGCGAGTCGTGCGCAACAGTACAGGCCTCGGGCAGCCACAGAGCCGACTGAGGCCTGTTCTGATTCCGATCACTCCCATCCCGTAACCACTCGGAACTCGGCGTCTCGCAACTGTTCTGGTCGTGGCGTCTCGCAACTGTTCTGGTCGTGGCGTCTCGCAACTGTTCTGGTCGTGGCGTCTCGCAACTGTTCTCATCACCGTCATTTCTGCGCATCATCACCGACTTCTTCGAGCGATTCCTCGAGCTGCTGCCGGCGCAGCAGCTGCCAGTACCGGCCGCGCCGCCCGAACAGCTCCTCGTGGCGCCCGGTCTCAACGATCCGCCCCTGCTCGAGGACGACGATCAGGTCGGCGTCGCGAATCGCCGTGATGCGGTGCGAGACGACCAGCGTGGTGACGCCGGTGAGCGCCTGCTTCAGCTCCCGGAGGATCGCGGCTTCGGTGTCGGTATCGACCGCCGAGAGCGCGTCGTCGAGCACCACGACTTCCGGCCGGCGCGCGAGCGCCCGCGCCAGCGCGGCGCGCTGCTTTTGGCCACCCGAGAGATTGATCCCGCGCTCGCCGAGCATCGTGTCGTAGCCGGCGGGGAACGCCTGCACGGTGTCGTGCAGCTGGGCGACGCGGGCGGCGGCCACGGTCGCCGCGTGATCCAGCTCGCCCAGGGCGATGTTCTCCCCGATGGTCTGCGAAAACAGGAACGTCTCCTGCGGGACGAACCCCACGGCCCGCCGCAGCTCGGGGAGCGACAGCTCTTGCAGCGGGATGCCATCAAGCAGAATCTCGCCGCGGTCGGGATCGGCCAGCCGGCTCAGCATTTCGACCAGCGTGCTCTTGCCCGCGCCCGTCGCCCCGACAATCGCGACCCACGAGCCCGAGGGCGCGGCGAACGAAATGTCGTGGAGCGCCCAGCCCCGGTCGCCCCCCGGCCCATCGACCGGCCGCGGCACCGGGTAGCGGAACCACACGCCGCGGAACTCGATGCCGCGCCCACCCCGGGCGGGGGGCAGGGCCCGTGGCACGGCGGGGCTGGTGATGATCGGCTGCTCGTTCATCAGCCGCTGGATCCGGTCCATCGAGGCGCCGCCGCGCTGGAAGATGTTGATGACCCAGCCGAACGCGATCATCGGCCAGACCAGCAGCACCAGGTAGGTGGTGAACGCGATGTACTCTCCCAGCGTCACCGTGCCCCGCACCACGAGCAGCGAGCCGAACCACAGTGTGAGGACGCCGCCCGCGCCGCCGAAAAAGGTGATCAGCGGGAAGAGCGCGCCGAACGTCTTCGCCAGGCGCATGTTGCGCCGCAGGTACTCGAGATTGAGCGCCGCGAATTTCCCAATTTCCGTGGCTTCCTGGCGGTAGGCACGGACCACCCGCACGCCGCTCAGATTCTCGTGCGCCTGCGTGGTGAGCGTCGCGAAGTGCTCCTGCACCGCCTCGAAGCGGCGGTGAATCGTCCGGCCGAGCGCCACCATCACGGTCGGCATGCCAAGCAGGGGCAGCAGCCCCAGCGCGGTGAGCCGCCAGTCGATGCGCACCATCAGCGGGATCGCCATCACCGCTCGGCTGACGGTGTCCGTGAGGTACATGACCGCCGGCCCCGCGGCCATCCGCACGGCCGCGAGATCGTTGGTCGCCCGCGCCATGATGTCGCCGGTCGGAGTGCGGTGGTAGAATGACGGCTGCAGGGTGGCGAGATGCCGATACAGCGCGTTGCGAAGGTCGTACTCCATCCAGCGGCTCACGGCGTTGAGGATCTGGCGCATCCCGAACCGTGCGGCGCCCCCCAGGAGAGCGGCGCCCACCAGCGCGCCGGCCATGAGCAGCAGCAGGTGCGCGGCGCCCGGCCGGCCGATCGCGTCCACGCCACGCCGCAGGAAATCGGGCATGGCCAGCGTGAACACGTTCGCCACCGCGACCAGGAGCAGCCCGACCGCCATCCGGCCGAGGTAGGGGCGGTAGTACGGGAGCAGCGCGCGCAAGCTCTGCATCTACTGGTGCGCCGCCGGCTCCGGGTGGAGGTAGCGCGCCAGCCACGCGTGGACGGTCGTCCACCACACCACCTGGTTCTGCAGCTTCAGCACCCAGTGCCCCTCATCGGGGAAGTAGAGCAGGCGCGACGGCACGCCCTGCCGCTGCAGCGCCGTGAACGTCTGCATTCCCTCCGTCTCCACCACCCGGAAGTCCAGCCCGCCATGGACCACCAGCTCCGGCGTCCGCATGGCCTGCGCGAAGTGGTCGGGAGACCAGCGCTCGTAGTCGGTGCGGTCCGTCCACGGCGGCCCGCCCAGGTCGTGCTCCGGGAACCACAGCTCCTCGGTGGCGCCGTAGAATGAGGAGAGATTGAAGTCGCCGTCGTGCGCGACCAGCGCTTTGAAGCGCGTGGTATGGCCGTTGATCCAGTTGATCATGTGGCCGCCGAACGAGCCGCCGGCCGCCCCCATGCGCGTCGAATCCACGTAGGGCAGCGCCGCCACGGCGTCCACGCCCCGCATGATGTCCTCGTAGACCTTGCCGCCCCAGTCGCGCGCGATCTGGTCGATGAAACGCTGCCCGAAGCCGGTGGAGCCGCGCGGATTGGGCATGAACACTACGTAGCCGGGCGCCGCGAACATCTCGGGGTTCCAGCGCGAGTGGAACTCGTCGAGCCACGCGCCCTGCGGCCCGCCGTGCACCAGCACCAGCAACGGGTAGCGCCGGGTAGCGTCGAATCCCGGCGGCTTCAAGAGCCAGCCGTACACGCTGTCGCCGCCGGCGCCGATCCAGCCGACTTCCTCGGCGGGCGGGAGGTCGAGCGACGCCAGCAGTGCGGCGTTGAGGTGCGTCACCTGCAACGGCGGCGTAGGATGCTCGTGGTCGATGCGCCACACGAAGATCTGCGGCGGCTGGTTGGTCGCGTCGCTCACGTACGCGATCACGTCGTGCCCGTCGCTGCTGCCCATGGACAGCTGCGACGCGTCGCCGCCGGGGTGGATGTGGTGGACGTCACCGCCGATGGTGACGTGGAAGATCCGGTTGGTCTGGTGGTCCTCCGCGATGACAATGAGGCCCTGCGAGTTCGGCTCCCACGCGTATTCGCCGACCCAGCGGTCGAAGTTCTTGGGCAGTTCGCGCACGGCGCCGGTGGACCGCTCCTTCACCATCAGGCGGAAGCGGTCCGACTCGTAGGCGGCGTGCTCCTGCGAGACGAACGACAGATACCGGCCGTCGGGCGAGTAGGCGGGCGCCGACTCGGCTCCCGGCATGTCCGCGGTCACGTTCACCGGCTCGCCGCCCGTGACGGGCACGGTGTAGATGTCGGAATTGGTGGACCACGCCTGGTCGCGCCCGACCTTGGTGGTGAAGGCCAACTCCTTACCGTCCGTGCTCCAGGTGTAGTCCGCCGAGCCGCCGAAGGGCGGCACGGGCGTGTCGTAGTCCTTGCCGGACAGCAGGTCGAGCGGCGCCCCGCCAGCGGCGGGCACGACGAACAGGTGACTGCGGGTACCGTCGGCCCAGGCGTTCCAGTGGCGGTAGAGCAGCTGGTCGTAGATCCGTGCCCGGCTCGGCTTCTGCTCCTCCTCATGGGCGCGCCGCTGGTTGCACGCGTCGTCGGCGCACTCAGGGTAGACCTGCGAGACGAACGCGAGCATCCCGCCCGAGGGCGCCCACACCGGCCCGTCCGCTCCGGTGGAGAGACTCGTCACCTGTCGCCGCGCGCCCGTCGCCGGCTCGTAGACCCACACTTCGGGCGTCCCGCCGCGGGTCGTGACGTAAGCCAGGGCTCTCCCGTCTGGCGACCACTTGGCGCTGCGGCCTCCCAGGGAGTCGGTCGAGACGCGCTGCGCCGAGCCGCCCGCGGCGGGCACCAGCCACAGGTCGGTCCGCTTGCGGTACGCCGCGAGGTCGGGCGTGGTCACGTTGTACGCCACCCAGCGCCCATCGGGAGAAATGGCGGGCTCGCCGGGACGCACGACGCTGAGGAAGTCCCGGATGGTCATGGCGTGGCGCTGCTGCGCGAAGGCCGGGTGGGCCGCGAGCGTGAGCACCAGAGCGGTGAGGACGATACGGCGCATGACGGGTTGCCTCAGCATGTGGTGATGTGGGTTACCAGCCCGCCGCGCCGCCACCGCGGCGCGGGTCCGCCAGGCCTTCGAGACCCTGCGGCGTGACGAGCACGGCGTTGACGTCGCCGATGGCGAGCGGCCGGGCCCGGAACGCGTGGCCCATCGCCGCGAGGACGCGGCGCTGGTCGGGCGTCAGCCCGCCCCTCTCCCACATGACGGAGTCGGGAAGCGCCTGATGGTGGATGCGCGGGGCGCTGACGGCCTGCGCGAGCGACATGCCCTGGTCGATGACGTTGGAGATGACCTGCTCGACGGCGGTGATGATGCGGGGGCCGCCGGGAGAGCCGGTGACCAGCGCGAGGTGGCCCTGCGGGTCGAGCACGATGGTCGGCGCCATCGCCGACAGCATCCGCTTGCCGGGCTGGATCGCGTTCGCCTCTCCCTGCACCAGCCCGAACAGGTTGGGTGATCCCGGCTTGGCCGCGAAATCATCCATCTCGTCGTTGAGGAGGAATCCCGCGCCGCCCACCGTGACCGCCGACCCGAAATCGTCGTTCAGCGTCGTGGTGATGGCGACGGCGTTTCCTTCCGCGTCCACAATCGAGAAGTGGGTGGTGTGGTCGCCCTCGACGATGGCCGGCACGGCGCCGGACGGCGTGGCGCGGTTCGGGTCGATGCCGCGGCTCAGCAGTAGTGCGTAGTGCTTGCTGGTGAGCCGGTCGAGCGGCATCGCCACGAAGTCGGGGTCGCCCAGGTAACGGTTGCGATCGGCGAACGCGCGCCGCATCGCCTCGATCTCGAGGTGCAGCAGCGCCGCGGAGCCGTAGGGTGGCAGCGGGCCAGAGGCCTCGAGGATGTTGAGAATCTCCGCGATGGTGACGCCGCCGCTCGACGGCGGCGGCATCCCGATGAGACGCCACTCCCGGTACGTAGTTTCGAGCGGCTCTCGCCACTTCGCGCGGTAGCCCGCGAGGTCGGCGCGGGTGATGATCCCGTCGTCGCGCTGCATCTCCGCCACGATCGCATCCGCGATGCCGCCCCGGTAGAAGGCGTCGGCGCCGGAGTCGGCGATCAACTCGAGGGTGCGTGCGAGTACGGGCTGCCGCAGGGTGTCGCCGGCCTCGGGCAGGTGCCCGTCGCGGAAAAAGGTCTCGACGGACGACGGGAAGCGCTGCAGCCGCCTCAGGGACGCCGTATCGGCGAACGCCTCCGCGCGGGGCGAATCCACCGCGAAGCCGTCCCGCGCGAGGCGGATCGCGGGTTCGATCAGCTCGCGCCACGGCAGCCGGCCGAAGCGGCGGTGCATCTCGGCCATGCCCGCCACTGAACCGGGCACACCCGCGGCGAGCGGCCCGGTGACGCTGCGGTCGGTCATCCGTCCGTCGGCGTCCAGGTACATGTCGCGCGTCGCGGCGGCGGGGGCCGCCTCGCGGAAGTCCAGCGTGAAAGCCTGGCCGTCGGCCGCGCGGTAGACCAGGAAGCCGCCGCCGCCGATGTTGCCGGCCTGCGGGTGCACCACGGCGAGGGCGAAGCCGACGGCGACCGCCGCGTCGATGGCGTTGCCGCCGCGGCGCAGCACCTCGACCCCGACCCCGCTGGCGAGCGGGTGGTCGGAGACGACCATCGTGTAGCGGCCGACCACCGGCGGGGGCGGCGTCGCGAACCGCCAGCCGGCCGGGAAAGTACCCGTCCAGGCGGGGTGCAGCCCGGCCCCGGGGGCGCCGCATCCCGCGGCCAGAAGGGCCAGCAGCAGCATCCGGCTGCTTCGCATGGCACGTACGCTAGCCGTGGCGCCGGGACGGCGCCAGCTTTAGCGCGCCCGCCAGCGCCTGGCACTGGAACCGGAGTTCTCCTGATGACGCGCTTCTCGATTCTGCTCCGCCGTCTCGCGCCGCTCCTCGGCGCGGGCGCCGCCATTCTGGTCTCGGCGCCGGCCGCGGCCCAGTCGGTGCCGCTGTCGTACGTCTGCTACCGCGCGCCCCGCGCGCCGCGCCTCGACGGCTCACTGGACGACGCCGCGTGGCGGGCCGCGCCGTGGTCAGCGGACTTCGTGGACATCGAGGGCAGCGCGAAGCCGGCGCCGCGCTTCCGGACGCGGATGAAGATGCTGTGGGACGATCGGTACCTGTACGTCGGTGCGCAGCTCGAGGAGCAGGACGTGTGGGGCACCATCACCCAGCGCGACGCGGTCATCTTCCACGACAACGACTTCGAGATGTTCATCGATCCCCATGGCGACGCCCTGAACTACGTCGAGCTGGAGATCAACGCGCTGAACACGGTCTGGGATCTGTTTCTCGCCAAGCCGTATCGCGACGGTGGCCACGCCGACAACTCCTTCGACATCGCGGGGCTGAAGACGGGGGTCCGCGTCCTGGGCACCCTGAACCATCCGGGCGATACGGATTCGGCGTGGACGGTCACCATCGCCATCCCGTGGCGGTCGCTCCAGCGCTCGAGCGGATCGACCTCGGCGCCCCACCCGGGCCAGCAATGGCGCATCAACTACTCGCGGGTGGAGTGGCACACGACGGTCGTGGACGGCGCGTACCACAAGGTGCCTGGGCTCCGCGAGGACAACTGGGTCTGGTCGCCCCAGGGTATGATCGACATGCACCAGCCGGAGCACTGGGGCTTCGTCGAGTTCTCCGACGTGCGGGCGGACCGCCGCCCGGCTTCGCCCGCGCCGGCGGCCCCGGCGCCCGCGGTGCCCGCCGCGCCGGTGCCGTCGCTCGTGCTGAGCGGCTATCTGGCGGACGTGTCCGGCGCCACGATCGCCTACCATTCGCCGCACCCAGAGGCGGAGACGGCCCTGCTGGCGCGCGCGCGCCGCGACGTGCAGTCGGTGGCTTGGCGCACCGACACCGTGCCCGTGTCGCTGGCGGCGGATACGGTCAGCTTCGTGTGGATCGCCGGGCTGGCGGGCAGCAAGGGGCTCCACGCCTTCGACTTCGCCATCGACGGCCGGCACGCCTTCACCTTTACCAGCATCAAGGACTCCGCATCGCGCGACTGGACGGTGAGCGGAGCAGAGGGCGCCCGCCTCAGCTTCCACACCACACTGGTGGACCAGTTCGCGGACGTATTCGGCTACATGACGCTGCGGCTGCCGCGCGCGGCGTTGGTGCCGGGCCAGCCCCTGGAGCTGTCCGTCACGGGGGCCGACGCGGAGAGCAGCGACTGGTTCATGACCTTCCGGCACCGCCTGGCCGCGCGGCCGCGCGTGGCGCAGGACCCGGTGCTGGTCAGGGCCGGGGACACCGCCGAGGCGCAGGTGCGGGTCATCCTCGACAACCTTGCGGGGTACCGCGAGGCGACGGTGGCGGTCGCGGGCCGGCCGACCTTGACGGCGCCACTGGTGTTCGGCGGAAACGTGGTCCGCGCGGTGGCGGGTCCGGTGCCACAGGCCGGCAGCATCCGCATCGCGGTGCGCCTCGACGGGGCGGCCGCGCTCGATACCGTGCTCGCGCTGCGGCCCGTGCCCCAGCGCGACGTGTACGTGCTCCCGTACTCGCACAATGACATCGGCTATTCCGACCTGCAGGACCGCGTCCGCCAGAAGCAGTGGCAGAACATCGAGGACGCCCTCCGGTTGATCGACCAGACCCGCGACTACCCGCCGGAGGCGCGCTTCCGCTGGAACGTCGAGATCCTCTGGCCGGTGGAGAGCTGGCTCGCGCAGGCCTCGCCGGCGGAGCGGGCGCGGTTCTTCGCGGCGGTGCGTGAGGGCAGCATCGGCCTCAACGCGTTCTACGCCGACGTGCTCTCCGGCCTGGCGACCGCGCCGGAGATGGCGCACTTCTTCGACTACGCCCGCCGGCTGCGCGACGAGGACAGCCTCCCCATCACCACCGCCCTGGTTTCCGACATCCCCGGGCAGTCGTGGGGTATCGTCACCGCGCTCGCGCAGAGCGGCTTCCGGTACTTCGCCATGGCACCAAACAACGGGGACCGGATCGGCTACGTCCTGCAGGACTGGGGGGACCGGCCCTTCGAGTGGGTTTCCCAGTCGGGGCGGGACACGGTGCTCACCTGGGTGGCCGGCGCGAGCTACTCGCTGTTCCACGAGGCGCGGATCCGCGTGTTCGGGGAGAAGCGGCTGTTCTCGCTGATGCGGCGCCTCGAGGATGCCGGCTATCCCTACGTGCCGGTGCAGCTCCCCTACACGGTAGACGGCGACAATGGGCCCACCGACCCGGATCTCCCGGACTACGTGCGTGAATGGAACGGGCGCTACGTCTCGCCCCGGCTCGTGATCGCGACCCACGCGCAGTTGTTCCGCGCCCTGGTCTCCGGGGCCGCGGACCGGATCCCGGTCGTGGCGGGCGATTTCACGGGTTACTGGGAAGACGGCGCGGCCTCGACGGCGCGCGAGACCGCGCTGGTGCGCGCGGCGTCGAGCCGGCTGGTGCAAGCCGACGCGCTGTGGGCGATGCTTGATCCCGGCGCGTTCCCTGCGAGCGACGACTACGCCGCCTGGCGCGACGTCGTGATGTGGGACGAACACACCTGGGGCGCGGCCGCGAGCGTCGAGACCCCGGACGCCCCCGACGTGGTGGCGCAGTGGCGCTACAAACAGGCGTTCGCGACCGGCGCCGACAGCCTGTCCCGCGCGCTGGTTGCGGGCGCGCTCGCCTCCCGCGGCCCGGCGATCGCAGCGGCCTTCGACGTGTTCAATACCTCGTCGTGGTCCCGTACCGACCTGGTGCTGGTGCCTGCCGAGCTGAGCCGCAGCGGGGATCGGGTGGTGGGGCCGGACGGCCGCGCCGCCCCGTCACAGCGGCTCTCGACCGGCGAGCTGGCGGTCCTGGTGCGCGATGTGCCGCCGTTCGCGGCGCGCCGCTACCGGGTGCGCCCGGGCCGCGCGCCGGCCGCAGGTGATGCGTCGGCCGTGGGGCAGACCGCCAGGAACGGGCTGCTGGCCGCTGCCCTGGACTCGGCTGGCGGCGGAGTTGCGGGCCTTTTGTGGAACCCGCGCGACCTGGACCTCGTGGACCCGTCGCACCGCCGGTTGCTCGCGGACTATCGCTATGTCGCGGGACGCGATTCGTCCGCCGCCGCCAGGCCGACGCAGGTCGCCCTGCGCATCGGCGAGCGCGGCCCGCTGGTGGCGTCACTGGTGTCGGAAGCCTCGGCGCCTGGCGCGCGGTCGGTCACGCGGGAAGTGCGGGTCGTGAGCGGGCTCGACCGCGTGGATCTCCGGGTGACCATCGACAAGCTGGCGGTGCGCACGCCCGAGGGCGTCCACCTCGTCTTCCCCTGGAGGGTGCGCGGGGGCCAGCTCCGGTTCGACGTGGCGTCCGGCGTCGTGCGCCCCGACGCCGATCAGCTCCGCGGCTCGGCCAGGAACTTCGTCGAGGCGCAGAGCTGGGTGGACGTGTCCAACGACAGCCTCGGCGTCACGGTGGCGACGCCCGACGCCCCCCTGGTGGAAGTCGGGGGCATCAACGCCGAGTCGCCCTGGATGCGCGCGGTGCCGCCGTCCCAGACCTTCTTCTCCTACGTCATGAACAACTACTGGCACACCAACTACAAGGCGGATCAGCAAGGCCCGGTGACGTTCCACTACGCAGTCCGGCCGCACCGCGCCTTCCACGCCGACGCCGCGGCGCGATTCGGCGCAGAGTCGCGCGAGCCGCTGCTGGTGGTCGCGGCGGCGGGGCGCGCACCGTCGCCGCGCTCGCTGCTCACGGTGGCGCCCGCCGCGGTGCTCGTCACGTCGCTGCGCCCCGGCGCGGAGCGCCGCTCGTGGATCATCGCGCTGCAGAACAGCAGCGCCGACTCGCAGCGGGTAACGCTCCGATGGCGCGGGGGAACCCGCGTCGCGTGGTCCACCAGCGACAGCTCCGGGCGGGCGGGCACCGCGGTCACGGGGCCGCTCGCTTTGCCGCCACACGCCACCGCGATCGTGAGGGTGGACGATCGGTGAACGGCGCGCCGAAGCTCTGGCGTGGGCGGCCGGCCACGCGTAACCTTACGGCACCTCAACCGAGTGGCGCGCTCCCGACGATGGATCCACGCAGCTAGTGCCGACGCGCAAGAAGGGCTCGACGGGGAGCCCGTCCCGCCGACCGAAGACGGATGCCGATCCCGGTGAGGCGCTGGAGGCTCTCCGCCAGGCGCCAGAGCTGTGGCAGTCGCTGTTCGAGAACTCCCCCGACACCGTGCTGATCGTCGACCGGAACCGGCGCATCTCGTACATCAACCGGCCGCCGGCGCCGCTCACGCGCGAGCAAGTTCTCGGCTCGAGCGTGCTCGACCCCCTGCCAGCGGGCCAGCGTGCCCTGGCGGAGCAGCTGCTGGCACGCGTGTTCAGCACGGCGACGCCGGCGAGCCGGGAGTTCCTGGCGGCCGGCCCGGCGAACCGGCCCTCGCTCTACGAGGTCCGGGCGCTGCCCATCACGCGCAAGGGCCGGGTGGACGCGGTGCTCGTGACGGCCGTGGACGTCACGGAGCGGCGGTGGGCGGAGACGCTCCGGAAAGCGACCCAGCGGATCTCGGAGGCCACGCTCACCACGCGGGACCTCCAGGAGCTGTTCGCCGTCATCCACGGCATCGTCGGCGAGCTGATGCCGGCGAGCAACTTCTACATCGCGCTGTACGATCCGGACCGTGACCTGGTCAGTTTCCCCTATTACGTCGACGAGGTGGACCCGGCGTGCCCGCGCCCCAAACGGCCCGGGAAGGGCCTCACGGAGTACGTGCTGCGGACCGGGCGCGGGCTCCTCGTGACGCCCGACGTCCAGGAGGACCTGGAACGCCGCGGCGAGGTGGAGCTGATCGGGCCGCCCTCCATCGACTGGCTGGGTGTGCCGCTCGTGACCGGAGGGAAGACCATCGGCGTGCTGGTGGTGCAGACCTACACCGAGGGGCTGCGCTACGGTGAGGTGGAGCTCAACATCCTCCGATTCGTGTCCACGCAGATCGCCATGGCCATCGAGCGCAGACGTGCCGCGGACGCGCTGCGCGACAGCGAATCGCGGCTGCGGGCGCTGGAGGGCGCGACCACCGAAGCCATCGTGCTGCACGAGAACGGGCGCATCGTCGACGCCAACGACGCCTTCGTGCGGACGTTCGGCTACGACGACCCGGGCGAGATCATCGGCCGGTCCGTGCTCGATTTCGCCACGCCCCAGGGCCGGCACCGCGTGATGGAGGCGATCCGCGAAGGGCGGGTGACGCCGTACGAGGCGGAGGGCCTGCGCAAGGACGGCTCGACCTTCATCGGCGAGCTGTCGGCGAGAATGGCGCAGTTCCGCGGGCGGCCGATACGGATGGTCGCCATCCGCGACATCACGCTCCGCAAGCGCACCGAGGAGGCCCTGCAGAGCAGCGATCGGATCATCCGGGCCGTGATCAGCAGTGCGCCGATCGTCCTGTTCGCGTGGGATAGCAAGGGCACCTTCGTGCTGTCGGAGGGGAAGGGGCTCGACGCCCTCGCCCTCAAGCCGGGTGAGGTAGTGGGGCGCTCGGTGTTCGACGTGTACCGCGAGTATCCGGACATCCTGGCGGATGCGCGCCGCGCCCTCGCGGGCGAGGTCTTCAGCACGGTGACCACCGTCGGTCCGGTGCACTTCGACATCTGGTACTCCCCGGTGCGCGACAAGAACGGCGCCATCACCACGGTGATCGGCGTGGCGGCCGACGTGACGGCCAAGCTGGCCCTCGAGGGCCAGCTGCGACAGGCCCAGAAGATGGAGGCGGTCGGGCGGCTCGCCGGCGGCATCGCCCACGATTTCAACAACCTGCTCACCGCCATCCTGAGCTACGTGGACTTCGTCCTGGTCTCGCTCGGCCCTGACCATCCGGCGCGCGACGACGCGGAGGAGGTGCGGCGCGCGGCGCTCAAGGCCGCGGACCTCACCCGGCAGCTGCTCGCCTTCAGCCGCCGCCAGGTGCTCCAGCCCAAGCTGCTCGACCTGAACGCCATCGTGACCGAGATGGAGAAGCTGCTGCGCCGGCTGATCGGCGAGGACGTGGCGCTGGTCACCGACCTCGCCACCGATCTCGGCCGCGTCCGGGCCGATCCGAGCCAGCTGGAGCAGGTGATCGTCAACCTGGCCGTCAACGCCCGCGATGCCATGCCCCATGGTGGGACGTTGACGCTCGAGACCGCCGAGACGGACGCCGAGGAAGTGCGCGGCCACGGGCACGCGGTGGTCGAGCCCGGGCGGTACGTCATGCTGCGCATCCGGGATACGGGCCAGGGCATGGATGCCGGGACGCAGGCCCGTCTGTTCGAGCCGTTCTTCACCACCAAGGAGCAGGGCCGGGGCACCGGGCTCGGGCTGGCCACCGTGTACGGCATCGTCAAGCAGAGCGGAGGCTACATCTGGGTCGAGAGCGAGCCGGGTCGCGGCACGACGTTCACGGTTCACCTGCCGCGCGCCGAGTCGTCGGACGCGCCGGCTGCCGCACCCGGCCTGGAATCCTGAGCGGGCGCCCCCGGTCGCGTTGACCCGCACCCGGCGGCGCGTAGATTCCCCGCCGGCCCATGACGTCGCCCTCCGCACCGCACGATCCCCGGCTCACCGAGCAACGGAATCCCGACACCGTTGACATCGACCTCGCCGATGCTGCGCGCATCGTCGAGTTGCTGAACCGGCAGGATCGCCTGGTGCCCGAGGCGGTCTGGGCGGTGCGGGACCAGATCGTCCGCGCGATCGAGATGGTTGAGCGCGCCTTCCGGGCCGGCGGCCGCCTGATCTATGTGGGGGCAGGGACGAGTGGTCGCCTGGGCGTGCTCGACGCGGCCGAGTGTCCGCCGACCTTCGGGTCTCCGCCGGAGATGGTCCAGGGCATCGTCGCGGGCGGGGCCGCCGCCCTGGTCCGCGGCGCCGAGGGTGCCGAAGACGACTTCGACGCGGGCGGCGAGGCAGTGGACGCGAAGGATGCCGGGGCGAACGACGTGGTGTTCGGCATCGCCGCCAGCGGCACGACGCCGTACGTCGGTGGGGCGCTCACCCGCGCGGCCGGACGCGGCGCCGGCACCATCCTCCTGTCCTGTACCGACCCGCCGGCCACCCTCCTCGCCAACGTGGACATAGCGATCCTGCCCAAGGTCGGCCCAGAGGCGCTGACCGGCTCGACGCGGATGAAGGCCGGCACCGCGACCAAGCTGGTGCTGAACACCGTGACGACCGGCGCGATGATCCGGATGGGCCGCGCGTACGGCAACCTGATGGTCGACCTGGTCGCGCTTTCCGACAAGTTGCGGGACCGCGGGGAGCGGATCGTGATGGAGGTGTGCGGCGTCGACCGCGAGGCCGCCCGCCGGGCCATCGCCGACGCAGCCGGCCACGTCAAGACCGCGATCGTGATGCTGAAGCAGCGCGTGGACCGCGCCACCGCCGAGCGGCTGCTCGGCGAGGCCGGCGGATACGTGCGGCGCGCGGTCGGCGAGCCCCCGCCGCCCGTCGGAGGCACGCCGCGTGGCTGAGGCCGGGCGCACCGTGCTCGCCGTCGGACTGATGTCCGGGACCTCCCTGGACGGCGTGAGCGCCGCGCTGGTGAGGATCGCGGAGCCCGCCACGGACGAGTACGGGCTCGAACTCCTGGCCTTCCTCACAGTCCCGTTCAGCGACTCCCAGCGCGATCGCGTCGGCAACACCATCACCGGGGGCAGCGCCCGGGAGCTGGCGCTGCTGGACGCGGACCTCGGCGCGTGGCTGGCCGACGCGGCGTTGGCGGTGCTGGCCAGGGGCGGAGTCGGTCCGACAGCACTGGGGTTCGTCGCGTCGCACGGGCAGACCATCTGGCACGAGCCGCAGCGCGCGAGCCTGCAGCTCGGCGACGCGGCCGTGATCGCCGAGCGGCTCGGTGTCCCGGTCGTTTCCGACTTCCGGTCGCGCGACGTCGCGGCGGGTGGCCACGGCGCGCCGCTGGTGCCGCGCGCCGACCGGCTGCTGTTCGCGCGGCCCGACGGCCCGCGTGCCCTCCTCAACCTGGGGGGAATCGCCAACTTCACGGTCGTCCCGCCGCGCGGCTCCGACGCGCCGGTCGTCGCGCTCGACACCGGTCCGGGCGTGATGGTGATCGACGAGTGTGTGCGCCGCCTCTTCCCGGGCCGCCGGTTCGACGAGGATGGTGCCATCGCCCGGACGGGCCGGGCGGTGGCGGAGGTGGTCGAGGCGAGCCTCGCGCACCCCTTCTTCGCCGCGCCGCCTCCCCGCTCGACCGGCCGCGAGGTCTTCGGCGTCGCCTACGCGCACCGGCTCATCACCCAGTGCAAGGAGCACGGCGCGTCGCCGGCCGACACCGTCGCCACCGCGGTGGCCGTGACGGCCCGCGCCATCGGCGCTGCGGCCGAGCGCTTCATCCCGGCGGCGCTGCGCCCCCTCGACGTCGTGCGATCGGGCGGTGGCGCGCGTAACCCGGTGCTGGTCCGGTGTGTCGAGGAGGCCTGGCGCGGCCCGGAGCACCGCGCGTTCGACGACCTCTTCTTCGACGGCGACGCCAAGGAGGCGGCCGTCTTCGCCTTCCTCGGCTACCTCACGCGGACCGGCCGCGCGGGCAACGAGCCCGCCGCCACTGGCGCCCGGGGCCCGCGCGTCCTGGGCCGCATCACCCCGGCGTGAAACCGCTCGCCGCGCTGGTGCTGCCGGCCATCCGCTGGGACGCCGAGCGCGGCTTCGCGCCGTCGCTCCCCGCGGTGGAGGCAGCGCTCGGCCTCGGGGTCGGAGGATTCATAGTCTTCGGGGGGGAGCGCGAGGCGGTCGCGCGGCTGACGCGCGACCTGGCCGCCGGATCTCCACACCCGCTGCTCCTCGCTTCCGACTTCGAGCGCGGGGCAGGGCAGCAGGTGGCGGGGCTCACCTCCCTGCCGCCGGCGATGGCCGTGGCGTCGCTCGGGGAAGAGGCGCTCGCCGACGCGGCCACCATCACCGCGGCCGAGGCCCGGGACGTGGGCATCTCGTGGGTGCTCGCGCCCGTAGTGGATCTCGACGTGGAGCCGGCCAACCCGATCGTCCAGACGCGCGCCTTCGGCGACGACCCGGAGGCCGTCGGCCGGGCCGGTGCGGGCTGGATCGCGGCCTGCCAGGCCGCTGGCGTGCTCGCGTGTGCGAAGCACTTTCCCGGCCACGGCCGCACCACCGCGGACTCGCATGCGGAGCTCCCGGTGGTCGGCGCATCCCGTGACGTGCTGGAGGCCGACCTGCTGCCCTATCGCTGGGCGGTGGGCGCGGGTGTTGCCGGGGTGATGACGGCGCACGTCGCCTACCCGGCGCTCGATCCCTCGGGGCTCGCGGCCACCCACTCGCGGCCCATCCTCGACGGAGTGCTGCGGCGCGAGCTGGCGTTCGACGGGCTGGTGGTCACCGATGCGCTGATCATGGAAGGGGCGCTGCAGGGAACCGGCGAGCGGGAGGGCGCGGTGCAGGCGCTGCAAGCCGGCTGCGACCTGCTCCTCTATCCGCAGGATGTCGCGGGCGTGGTTGCAGCGCTGGAGCGGGGAGCCGCCTCCGGTGCGCTGGAGGCAGGTCGGCTCGACGCGTCGCTGGCCCGCCGGCTCGCCGCCATTGCGCGCGCGTGGGCGCCCGCGCGGCTGGGGGACGCGGCACTCGACCGCCACCGGGCGCGGGCGCAGGCGCTCGCCCGGGCGGCGGTGCGTCTGCTGCGCGGCGAGCCCCGCCCCGCTTCGCGTGCGGTGGACCTCGAGATCGTGGACGACGATGCCGGGGGGCCGTATCCCGTCCCGCCCCGGAGCGCGTTCGCGGACGAGCTGGCGGCCCGCGGCGCCAGCGTCGCGCCGGGCGGCGAGAAGGTGGTGCTGGTCTTCGCCGACGTGAAAGGCGGGAAGCGGCGCGCAACGCTGTCCGGGGCGAGCCGCCGGAGCCTGGCGGCGGCCCTCTTCGCGTCCGCCACGGTGATCCTGTTCGGCCATCCGCGCCTCCTCGCCGAGATTCCCGGGCAGGGCCCGGTGTGGTGCGCCTGGTCGGGCGACGTGGCGATGCAGCGCGCCGCGGCGGAGCGCCTGCTGGCCGGGTAGTGCGCCCCCTCGACTGGATCGTCGTCGCCGCCTATCTGGGCGGCACGCTCGCGCTCGGGATGGTCCTGGCGCGCCGCGGCTCGAAGAGCCTCGCGGAGTTCTTCGTCGGCGGCCGCGCGATCCCGTGGTGGCTCGCCGGCGCTTCGATGGCGGCGACGACCTTCAACGTGGACACGCCGCTCTACGTCACCGGCGTGGTGGCCCGGCGCGGCATCGCGGGGAACTGGGAGTGGTGGAGCTTCGCCTTCACCCACGTCCTGATGGCGGTGGTGCTCGCGCGGCTGTGGCGCCGGGCGACCATCATGACCGACGCCGAGCTGATCGAGCTGCGCTACGGCGGCCGGCCCGCCGCGATCCTGCGCGGCACCCGCGCGCTTCTGTTCGCGATCCCCATCAACTGCCTCGGCATCGGCTACGGGATGCTGGCGATGCGGAAGGTGCTGGTGGCCCTGGGCGCGATGGACGCGCTGCCGCTGCCGGGCGACCCGCAGCTGTGGGCCGTGGTCGCCATCGTGCTGGTCGTGCTGGTCTACTCGGCGGCCGCCGGGTTGTGGGGTGTCGTGGCGACCGACTTCCTCCAGCTTGCCCTCGCACTGCTCGGCGCCATGCTGGTCGCGGGGTTCGCGCTCCATGAGGTTGGCGGCCTCGGCGCGCTGCGTGAGCGCCTGGTCCAGCTGGGGCACGCCGACACGCTGCGCCTGGTCCCGCGGCCCGGCGACGTCGCGCTGCCGTTCGGGACGTTTCTCGCCTACATCGGCATCCAGTGGTGGGCGTACCGCGGCGCCGACGGAGGCGGGATGTTCGTGCAGCGCCTCTCGTCCGTCAGGGACGAGCGGGCCGCCGAGCGCGCGGCGGGGCTCTTCAACATCATCAACTACGTGGTGCGCACCTGGCCGTGGGTCGTGGTGGCGCTGGCCGCGCTGGTCGTCCTGCCGGGGCTCAAGGACCCGGAGACCGCCTACCCGCTGATGATGTTGCACTACCTGCCGGTCGGCGTCCTCGGCCTGGTGTTCGCATCGCTGATCGCCGCCTTCATGTCGGCCGTCTCGACCCAGATCAACTGGGGCGCCTCGTACATCGTGCGCGACCTGTACCAGCGCTTCATGGCCCGCGACGCGGGGGAGCGGCGCCTGGTGCTGGTGGGGCGGGCCGCGACGTTGCTGATCACGCTGCTCTCGGCGTCGGCGAGCTTCGCGATGCACGACGTGGGGAAGATCTTCCGCTTCCTCATCCTGATCGGCAACGGCTCCGGCACTGTGCTGCTGCTCCGCTGGTTCTGGTGGCGGGTGAACGCGTGGGCGGAGTGGGCCGCGCTGCTGGTGGCGCCGCTGATCGCGCTGCTGGCCACGTTCGTGCCGGGGCTCGGTGAGCTGAGCTTCGGCGCGAAGCTCGTGCTGACGGCCTTCGGCTCGGTGGCCGTGTGGGTGCCCGTGATGTTGCTGACGGCGCCGGAGCGTCCCGTGGTGCTCGAGGCGTTCTACACGCGGGCGCGGCCCGGCGGCCCGGGCTGGCGCGCCGTCCGGACGGCTCTCGGGGTGAAGCCGGCCTCGGCGCTGGGACGCGATTTCGTGGAGGCGGGCGCGACGCTGGCGATGGTGCTGGGCGCGATGCTGGCGATTGGGGGAGTCGTGATCGGGTCGACGGCGTGGGCCCTGGGGGCGCTGGCTGCTCTGGTTGCGGGTTGGGCCGTGCGGCGGTGGATCAAACGGGGAGGTGATGAAGTGATGGGGTGATGAAGTGAGAGAGGTGATGAAGCACCAGGCCCCATCACCTCCTCACCTCATCTCATCATCACTTCATCACCTTCCCGCTACCATATCAGCCCCACCCCGAATCCCAGCCGGACGCCAGGCCGCGTCGAGCCGAACATATTGGCGGCGGACACGTCGAGGTTGATGCCGAGCAGCTGCAGCCCGATCCCCCCGCTGAGCGTGGACGTTCCCGCAAAGTCGAATGAGCCGCCCGCCCGCAGCGGCAGAAAGCCCAGCAGGCGGTACTCCGCGCCGGCCGCGAGCAGCTGTGCGGGCTGGTAGTCCAGTCCCGACTTGAGCCTGACTTGCATGTCGCCGGCCAGCGTGAGCTGCCCGCTCTTGAGCGCCACCCCCACGCGCGCCAGGCGCGAGAAGTCGCCGTTGCCGAGCAGCGAGTCGCGCAGCGCCGCGGCCTGGGGATTCGCCGCGATGCTGGCGGGATCGCACAGCGACTGCTGCTGCAGCACCGTGTCCGTCACGCTGCCGGAGGTCGTCTGCGTGGTCTGGCGCAGGGTCTGCTCGTAGCAGAGGCGGCTCGCATCCCACGTCATCTTGCCCACGACGTTCACCAGCACCGCGGACAGGGTGATCCCCCGCCCGGCGAGCTGCAGCGTGCCTCCGAGGTCCACGCCGTAGCCGGTGCCCGCGCGGCCGCCGCACACGCCGGTCTTGAACGGGCTGAAGCTGCCGCAGTTCTTGTCGTAGTTGGTGTACAGCGCCTGACCGGCCTCGACGGCGGAGAACAGCGGGTTGAACGCCACCTGGCTGCCGAGATCGCCGGCGGTGCCCAGGAAGTTGCCGATCACGTACTTGTAGGTCGCCCCGATCGCGAGGTGGCCCACCGGCAGGCGGAACGGCAGCGCGAAGCTGCCAGCGATCGTGGTGGCCGCCCAGGCGTGGCCGGCGGAGCCCTGGCCCGAGAACACCGACGAGGTGCCGGCCTCCGGGGCATTGCCGAACAGCGCCAGCCGCACGGCGTCCTTGCCGACGCCGAGGCTCATCTGTCCCGCGGCCCCGACCATGACGGCGAACGGTCCGGCGGAGATCCCGAAGGGGGCCGCGCCGAGCAGCGTGCGCAGGGTGAGGGTCGTGTCGATCTTGGCCAGCAGCGCCGTCTTGTCGGCGTCGGTGAGGTAGGTGTTGGCGTACTTCCGGACGTCGGAGAGGCCATAGGCGTTGCTGCCGAACTCGAGATTGACGTGCGGCAGGTCGATCGTGAACCCCGGGCGCCCGACGGCCGCGAGCATCGCCGGGTTCCACGCCACAGCTTCGTAGCCGCGCGCCAGCGAGGTGTAGGCGTCTCCCATCCCCAGCGCGCGGGTGGAGGGATCGGGGAGCTGCGCTTGGAGCAGTGCCGGCACCAGGAGGCCGGCCAGGACGAGCGGCATGCGCTTCATGGCGGTCCTCCTAGTGGGAGACGGCGACGAGCAGGGTCGCCGAAAGGGAGATCCCGAGGGAATCGGCGCTGGTGATCGGGACCGCCGTGGTGGTGCTCGGATTGCTCACCTGCCCGCGCAGTTGGACCCAGATCGGCGTGTCGTTCTGCCCCGCCGCCTGCAGCATGCCCGCCGACGCCGGCGTGAGGTAGAGCGAGTCGGTCTTGCTGAGGTCGGTGGTCAGCAGGCTGATCGGAAAGACCACCGTGCCCGTGGCGACCGCGCCGGCTCCGGCGTTGAGGTTCCCCTGCGCGTTGGCGACGAACAGCGTGTCGTTCGCCGCGACCGCCGTGGTCTTGCTGACGGTCAGGGTCAGCACGTCGCAGGAGAGCGCGGGGTTGGTGGGCGAAGTGCAGCGCGCCGGGTCGGTCACCATGTTCTTCAGCACGCCGCCGAGCACCCCCGAGATGTCCTGTTGCTGTGCGGGAAAGCTCACGGCGCCGGACGTGTCCGGAGGAATCGCGCCCAGCGTGAAGAAGGTGTTGAGGTAGATGGACTGGGTGCTCAGCGGCATGTACCAGGGCGCGTCCCAGCGGGGCGCGAACGGAGGATGCTCGCATGCCGCGAACACCGTGCCCGTCACCGCGCCGATGAGCGCAAGCGTACGACGGAGTCGCATGGACCTACTCCCGTGAAGAGGACGACAGCAGCGATGCTGCGCGTTTGATGGGGAGGCCGAGCACGATCCGGCCACCGGACTCCCGGAGGCCGCCGAACTCGATGCCGATCACCTGTCCCTGGCGGTCGAGGATGGGGCTACCGCTCGCGCCGGTGCCGCTGTAGGCGTCGAGTTGGAGCAGCGAGTCGGACAGAATCTTCCCGATGGTGCCCGGTGCCAGCGTGGGCTGCACGATCGGGTGCTCCGAGGTCCCGCCCATCGGGGTGTCCATCCCGAGCGGGTATCCCAGGAGCGCGATGGGGTCGCCGACGCTGGCGCTGCTGTCGGGTTTCAGCCCCCGCACCACGGGGTACGATCCCGAGTCGGTGATCTGGACCGTCGCGATGTCGGCATCGTCCGACACCCGCTCGAGGATGGCGCGGAGCACCTCTCTGGTGCCGGCGAACTGCACGGCGATGTTGACGGGAGCGTGGCCCTCGTGGTCGATCACCACGTGCTTGTTGGTGAGCAGGAGGCCGCTGGCCGACACCCCGAAGCCCGTCCCCGTAAAGACGGAGTCGTCCGGAAACTTGACGTAGATCATCGCGACGGCGCGGGCGTTGGCGCGGTTGATCGCCGCCCAGTCCACGCCCTGGGCTTCCGAGATACCGTGCCGCTGCTGCTGCACCGCCGCGTAGCGCTGCTGCAGCGCGGCGAGGCGCGCCGGGTCGTGCTCGACGGCGAGCTGCGCGCGCAGCGCGCTCGCTTCGGAATCGGAGCGGGCCTGCGCCCCCCGTAGGGCCACCAGCTCCTTCGTCAGCGAATCGAGCTGGGTACCGATGGTGGCGACCTGGTGCTGGGCGGTCCGCCCCTGCCACAGCACGACGGCGACCGCGGCGACGACCACGACCGCGAGCACCACCAGCGACGCACGGTAGCGCAGCGATTGCTGGCTCACCTGGGCGCGCAGCACCGAGGTCGTCGACGGCGCTCGGGGTGGCTGGGCGGCCGGGGGTGGACGCGATGCCGCGTCGTGCGTCGCCCGGGGGGCGGCGGCACCGGCGGGGGCGTGGACGGCCGGAACGACCTGCTCCGCGCCGTCGGCCACCACCTGAAATTCCACTTCGGGTCCGTTGGGGCCGAACCGCATCCGGTCGCCGGGCTTGAGGTCGTAGTCGGAAGTGATGCGGTGGCCGTTCACGAAGGTGCCGTTGCGGCTGCCCACGTCCCGCAGCACGTAGTGGTCGCCGCTCTTGAGCACCGCCGCGTGACGGGTCGACGCGTCTACGTCCTTGTCGGGATCGAAGCGGAAATCCGACTGCGGATGGCGGCCCAGCCCGATGTAGGCCTTGTCGAACACCTCGCGGTGGCCCGCGCGCCCGCCCGACAGGATCCTGAACTCGCACCTCATGTCGTGCCGCGCGCCTTCCCGCGAGAGGGGCCTAGAACTTCCACCACTTCTTCTTGCCGGGGTCCGTCGTCCGGGTCGCGGGTTCGGTCTTGCGGCCGGGTGCTTCCTCCGGCTTGTACACCGGGACCGGCTCGGTCGTCGATTCCGTGTCGAGCAGCGGGTACACCTGGTGGCCGAGCGGCTCCGTGCCGTCGGGATCGGGCAGCCCGCCTCCGAACCGCGCGACGATGCACGTGATGTTATCCGGGCCGCCGCGGGCGTTCGCCTGTTCGATAAGTTCCTTGCAGGCGGCGACGAGGTCGGTGGCCTGGGTCACAATGCCCAGGATCTCCTCCTTCTTCACCAGCCCCGAAAGCCCGTCGGAGCACATCACCAGCATATCGCCCCGGCACAGATCCTGGCGCGTCAGGTCCACCTTGACGTGCGGGTCGGGGCCGAGCGCCTGGAGGATGATGTTGCGGCGCTCGCTGACCGCCGCCTCCTCCTCGGTGAGCTCGCCCGCGTCCACCAGCCGCTGCATCAGCGACTGGTCCTTGGTGATCTGCGCGATGCGGTTCTGGCGGATCAGGTAGCCGCGGCTGTCGCCGATCTGCGTGAGGTAGAGCGCTCCCTCGAACACGCCGGCGGCCGTGGTCGTGGTTCCCATCCCGCGGACCTCGAGGTGCGCCGCCGCGTAGTCGTGGATCTGCTGGTTGGCGATCTCGACCGCTTCCTTGAGCCGGTAGGCGAACCGCTGCTCGGTGACCTCCTGGTCGTTCCCCCACTGCGTGACCATGTGGTTGAAGACCGTGCTGGTCGCCATCTCGCTCGCGACCTCGCCGGCAGCGGCGCCGCCCATGCCGTCCGCGACCATGAACAGCGTGCCGCGGCGGCCGACGTCGTGCTCGCGCACTTCGGGCTGCAGCGACGCGTTGCGCGTGGTGAGGTCCGCGACCACGAAGCTGTCCTCGTTGTGGTCGCGCGCCTTGCCGACATCGGTGCGGCCGAACACTTCAACGCGCACGGGGCGGTCGGTCATTGCCCGGGCATCCGGTACTTCGGGTCCAGTCGCGCCGCTTGGCCGTGCCAGGCTTGGTAGTTCAGGGTGTCCCCCTGGGTGCCGTAGGACTGCGCGATGATCTCGGCGGCCTTCGCGCGAAGTGCATCCGGCAATGTCGTCATGTCAAAGTAGCGCCGCGCGGTCGCGCGGCCCGTTGCCGGGTTGTCGCCTAAAGCCTGGTCCATCGCGGCGTCTAAGTCCCGGCCGACTGCAGCCAGGTCCGTCCCGCCTTCCAGTGGTCTTGCTGTCGTCTGCGTGCCACCGGGCGCCGTCCGCGGTGGCGTCTGTGTCCGCGGCGCGGGCGGCGCGGTGTGCGGCGGCTGCTGCATGCCGGTCGGCGTCGGGTTCGTCGCCGTCTGCGTGGCGTTCGGCGCCGGCCCCGCCGTCTTCGTGGTGTCCGCCGGCGCCGCGCTCGACGCTGACTTCTTCCCGCCGCCCATCGCCAGCACGGCCACCGCGGCGATCACCGCCACGCCGCCCACGCCGCCCAGGACCGGCACCAACGGAAACTTCTTCACCACGGGCGCCGGAGCCACGGCCGTCGGCGGCGGGCCCTTCGCCTTCGCGACCTTGAGCGCGAGGTCGGCATCCAGCAGCTGCGTCGCCGCCGTGGTCACCTGCTCGGCCACCCGCGTGCCGGGGACCGCGAGCCCCGCCACCGCGTCCTCGGCGTCGCGCCCGAGGTCGCTCGCGCTCGAGTAGCGGGTGGAGGGCGAGCGCGCCAGCGCCTTGTCCAGCACCGCCTGCAGCTTGGGCGGGAAGACGATGTCGGGCCGCGCGGTCTCCAGCGGCATCGGGTCGTCCGTCAGCCGCTTGATCATCGTCTCCTGCGCGCTGTCGGCCTGGAACGGGAGCACGCCGGTGAGCATCCGGTAGAAGACCAGGCCGAGCGAGTAGATGTCGCTGCGGCCGTCGAGCTTGTCGCCGGAGAGCTGCTCGGGGCTCATGTACTCGGGGGTGCCCACCACCAGCCCCGTCTTGGTCACCTTCTGACCGGCCTCGTCGCCCGCCACCGCCTTCGCGATGCCGAAGTCCACCACCTTGGCGATGTCCGACCCGTCCCGGCCCTGTACGATCATGATGTTGTCGGGCTTGAGGTCGCGGTGCACGATGCCCAGGTCGTGGGCGGCGGCCAGGGCGTCGGCCGACTGCTTGAGGATCCGCACCGCGCGGGCCGCAGGCAGGGCGCCCTCACGCTCGATGATGTCGGTGAGCGCGGCGCCCTCGATGTACTCCATCGCGAGGTAGATGATCCCCTCGGGCGTCTCCCCGAAGTCGTAGATCTGGCAGACGTTGGGGTGCGAGATGCGGCTCGCGTTGGACGCCTCCCGGTTGAAGCGGCTGATGGCGTCCGGGTCGTTGGCCATCGACGGGTTCATCACCTTGATGGCGCTCTTGCGGCCCATCTTGACGTGCTCGCCGAGGTACACGGCGCCCATCCCGCCCTCGCCGAGCTTCCGGATGATGGCGTAGCGGTCGGCGATGACCTGGCCCACCAGGTCGGCGGTCGGGTTCTTGGAGCGCAGCGTCGAGCCGTCCACCGGGCAGAACTTGACGGTGTCCGGGTACTCCTTGGCGCAGACCGGACAGGTCTTCACGTCATCTCCACCACGAGCAGCTTGTCCCCCACCAGGATCTTGGAGCCCTTCTTGAGCGCGAGGTCGCCGCGCGCGGCCACCGCCACGCCGTTGCGGCTCCCCGCGTCCGCCAGGACGAAGTCGGCGTCCTCCGAGCGGATCACCGCGTGCTGGGAGCTCATCGACGGATCGTACGGGAACGCCCAGTCGCCCGCGTCGCGGCCCAGCTTGATGTCGCGCCCCGGGGAGAGATGGAACACATCGCGCACACTGCCATCCACGCGCAGCTGCGAGACGGAGGCGATGTCCGCACTCGGGATCAGCGAGCCCATGCGCCGCGTGGCGTCCGCGTCGGGCGCGTACGGTCCCGGGTAGCCGAGCCGCCGGAACCGCAGCAACTGGGAGCCGATGAGGATCAGGTCGCCGTCCACCAGCCGGTGCGGGCCCTCGAGGAAGATCCACGTGCCGTTGCGCGACCCGAGGTCCCGGACGGTGAGATTCCCGTCCTTCCAGATGAACAGCGCGTGCATCGGCGAGAGGTAGATGTCGTCGGCGAAGGCGATGTCGGCGCCGCCGCGGCCCATGGTTGTCTCTTCGCCCACCAGGGGGTAGCGCGTGCTCTTGGTGCCGTCCTCGGTGGTGAGGGCCAGCTGGACGGGGGGCTGCGAGGCCCGTTTGGCGGAAAAGACCTTGGTCGGCTCGTGCGGGCCCGAGGTGCGGGGTCCCGGGCCCAGCGGCGTGGCGCAAATCGGGCAGAACTTGTAGTCGGCGCTCGCGATCGGCGCGCCGCAGCTGGGACAGGTGATCGTGGCCGCAGGCGCCGGCTTGTCGGCGGCCAGTTTGGCCCCGCAGTACGCGCAGAATGGCGTGCTGGCGTCGACGGGGTGGCCGCACGAGGAGCAGGTGAGGCCCGCCGCGGCGCCGGCCTTGCTGGCGCCCGACGGACCGTACACCCTCGTCGCAGGCGGGCTGCCGGGCCCCCCGAGCGCAGGCATCGCCATGGCGGATGCGGACAGAGCCTTGCCGCAGTCCATGCAGAAGCGTGAGCCCGGATCGTTGCTCCGGCCGCAATGCGCGCAGGTGATCACGTTTCGGGTCGCCTCCGAGGGCGAAGAATCCGGCATGAATTGAGGGCCAATATACCGGCCGCTTCGGGGGCTGGTCAACTCAGCTAAATTGACGTTGCACCGAGAGTTGGTGTAGGTTGCGCCCGCGATGCCGCCCCGTCGATCCCCCCTGCTGGCAGCCCTCCTTCTGGCAGCGGCCGGCGCCCCGGCCGCCGGGCTCGGCCAGCCGGCTCCGACCCCCCATCCAGCCCCCCTGCCGGCGATCCAGCCGGTGGACGGGCCGCTCGCCATCACGCCGCAACCGGTGAGCGGGCCCGGGGTATGACGGTGGTGAAGTTCCCGGCGCCGCGTTGGCTGCTCTGTGCGGCCGTGCTGGCCGCAGCCGCCGGGCCCTCGCGCCTCGCCGCCCAGGAGCCCGGGGACCGCGCGCGGCTCGATTCCCTCGTGGCGTTCTTCGCGCCGGTGTCCGACTCGACCGCGCTGCTCGCCATGGAGGCCGCGCGCATCGAGGTGGCCAAGCAAAACCGCGACGACCCGATGATCCACCTGGAGCTGGGGATCCTGGCGTACCGGATCGGGGAAGTCACCCCCGGCACCAAACACTACGACGACGCCGCCGGCGAATTCGAGTGGGCGTCGGACCTGCGTCCCGAGTGGCCCACGCCGTGGTACTGGCTGGGCCGGGCCGAGCTGGCGATCGGCGAGTCGCGGGTCATCCCGCTCGAGAACATCCGCGAGGTGCTCGGCGTCGACGCGCTCTCCAAGGCGGCGCGCGCGTTCGCGCGGGCCGCCACCGTCGACCCAACGTTCTCCCGCGCGCTGGTGGACCTGGCGACCACCGCGCTCCGGCAGCGGATCGCGCCGCGGCTCGATGTCGCGCAGCACGCGCTGCGCCTCGCCGCGGCGACGGCGGCGGGCCGCGAGCCCGAGGTGCTGCTGGCGCGGGGCCGGGTCGAGCTGGAGCTCGACGCGCGCGACTCCGCGCTCGTGGCGTTCCGCGGTTACGTCGTCGCCGGCGGCGACAGCGGGATCGGCGGGTTCGAGGTCGCGCGCTCGCTCGCGCTGCTGGGGCTCACCGATTCGGCGGTCGCGGAGTACTTCGCCGCCGTGCGCGGGCCGCTGAGCCCCGCGGCCCGCGCGCTGTTCCGCACCAACGTGGCGTGGATCGCGACGCCCGAGGAGCTGGCGGCGTTCGACCGGCTGCCGGCGGACTCGGCGGGGCGCTGGCTCCGGCGGTTCTGGGGCGAGCGGGATGTCGAGGACGCCCGGCGGCCGGGGGAGCGGCTGGTCGAGCATTTCCGGCGCTACGCATACGCGCGCGCCCACTTCCGGCTCACCACCCGCCACCGTCATTACGACATCACCGACGTGTACCGCGACAGCAGCCAGCAGGAGTTCGACGACCGCGGCGTGATCTACCTGCGGCACGGCGAGCCGGACGACCGCGCGCGCTACACCGATCCGTACGTGGAGCCGAACGAGACGTGGGTGTACCGGCGCCCGCCGCCGGAGAGCGATCTGGTGTTCCACTTCGTGGCGGCGGGCCACGTGCAGGACTTCAAGCTCGTGGAGAGCCTGCTCGATGCGTACGGCTTCAGCACGGCGGTGATCTTCCAGTCGCGCCACGACGTCCCGACCGCGCTGCTGGGGGGGCTGCTGAGCTCGCGCGCCAACATCTCGGACATTTACGAGCGTCTGGCCGATCAGGGGACCGCGGGGCGGGCCTCCTTGCTCGCCGAGGAGCGCCGGCGGGGCCGGCGCGCCATCGCCATCGGCACCACCACCGATTCCTACGCGCTGCGTTTCGCCCACGACCTCCATCCGGTCGTGTCCTCGTTCGTGCTGGCCGACAGCGAGCGGCACCCGGTGCTCCACGTGTTGTTCGCCCTGCCGGCGGCGAACCTGCGCTCGTACCCGGCCCCGGGTGGCGTCGGATTCCCGTTCGAGTTCCGCCTCGTCGTCTACGACTCGGCGTACCGGCGCGTCGCGGGCCTCGACACGCTGCGGGTGTTCCGCAGCCCCGCCGCGCTGCCGGAGGGGAGCTTCCTCACCGAGCAGCTGGAGGCGCCCGTCCCTCCCGGCGACTATCACTTCCACTTCGTGGTGGAGGAGCTGCAGGCCGACGCGGGCGCGCTGGTCAGCGCCGAGCCGGTCGCCGTGCCGCGGACCGACGCCGGCTTCTCCGCCAGCGACTTGGTGCTGGGACTGCAGGGGAGCGGGCTGGTCCTGAGGCGACCCGGCGGCGACATCCCCTTGAACCCGCTCGCCCGCTTCCCGCGCGATGGGACCGTGGAGGTCTACTACGAGCTGTACGGGCTGCCGCTGGGCGCCACCGTCGCCACGCGCGTGAGCGTGCAGCCGGAGGGCGGGCGCTCCTTCTTCCAGCGCATCTTCGGCGGCGGGCGCGGCGCCAACCTCGAGTACGGCACGGTGACCGATGCCGCGGGCCGGACGCGCGTGCGCCAGAGGATCGTTCTCACGGGCCTCTCCCCCGGCCGCTACGTGCTGACACTCGATCTGGTGGACGGCGCCACGCGCCAGCGGCTCACCAGGCGCCAGCCATTCGAGATCACCAAGTCGCGCGCGTCTTGACACTCCCTCCGGGCGGGGCCTAAGTTCACTCCGCTCAGAGCGTTACCGTCCCCCATCGCGAGCGCGCATGTTCTGTTCCCGGTGCGGCCAGCAAGTCGAGACGTCGGTCAAGTACTGCCCGAATTGTGGCCTCGATCTGACGAGTGTGACGCAGGGCGGCGCGGCCGCCACCGGGGCGCAGCCCGCGGCGGATGATTCCGCCGCCGTGCGGGAGGCGTTGAAGGAGGAGTACGAGCTGGAGAAGGAGCTGGGCCGGGGCGGGATGGCGATCGTGTACAAGGCGCGCGACAAAGCGCTGGAGCGCGAGGTCGCGATCAAGGTGCTGCCCTTCTCGCTCTCCTTCGACGCGGAGTTCGTCGAGCGGTTCCAGCGCGAGGCACGCACCTCCGCCAAGCTCGAACACCCGAACATCATCCCCATCTACCGGGTCGGCAAGTCCGGCCGCGTGATCTACTTCGTCATGAAGTTCATCCGCGGCAAGCCCCTGTCGAACGTCATCGAGGCGCGCGGCGCGCTCCCGGTACCGGAGATCAAGCGGGTGCTGATCGAGGCGGCCCGGGCGCTGGGCTACGCCCACAAGCACGGCATCGTGCACCGCGACATCAAGCCCGACAACATCATGTTCGACGAGTTGGGCCAGGCCATCGTGACCGACTTCGGCATCGCGAAGGCCCAGTCCGGCGCCCGGCTCACCGGCACGGGCATGTCCATTGGCACACCGCATTACATGAGCCCGGAGCAGGCGCGGGCCCAGACGCTGGATGGCCGCAGCGACGTCTACTCGCTGGGGGTGGTCGGTTACCAGTGCCTGACCGGCCACGTGCCGTTCGACGGCGAGGACAGTTTCTCCATCGGCTACAAGCACATCATGGAGGAGCTCCCGACGCCGCCGCTCGAGACGGCGGAGCAGCGCGAGCTGTTCGCCATCATTCAGCGCATGATGGCCAAGAAGCCCGAGGACCGGTTCCAGAGCGCCGAGGAGCTGGTGGTGGCGCTGGAAGGCTCGGGCGGCATTGCGGCGGCGATGAGCGCCGACGTGGCGACCCGGCCCACCGAGGCGCTCAAGGCGCCGGCCGCGATGGCCGCGATGGCGTCGCAGGCCACCACGCCGCTCCCGCGCGCCTCGGCGTCGATGGGCAAGCCGGCGGCTGTCGCCGCCGCGGAGGCGGCCGCCGCCGCCCAACCGGCCCCCGGCAAGGTGCGGCCTCCGCGAGGGCCGAGGCCGACACCGAAGAAGAGCAAGGCCCCGCTCTACGCGGCCGCCCTGCTCGTGCTCGTCATCGCCGCGCTGGCGGGCTACTACTTCCTGGTGCTGCAGAAGGGCGGACCGGCCGTCCCGGTCGCCACTACCGCCGACACCACGCATCGCGCGCTGGCCGTGGCGATGCCGGGCGACACCGCCAAGAACGCGGCGGCCAAGCCGGAGAGCACGGCCGCCCCCGCGACGGCGACGCCGGCCGCGGCCCAGCCCCAGCCGCAAGCGCAGCCGGCGTCCAAGCACGAGCGGCGCTCCGGGCAGGAGACGCCTGTCCGGAGGGAACCGACACAGCGCACCGCGCCGGCCGCGGTGGGCGTCAATTGCGCAACAAACGCCCTCGTCAACATGAGTAACCCCGGCGGGGCCTGCTGGGACACGAGGCCTATCCTGCTGGTTTCGCCCGAGGCCGTCGTGCCGCCGAGCTGCGGCGCGGCCGCCCTGCCTTCACTGCCTGTCAACGTGCAGGTGTCGCAGACCGGCGAGGTCCTGCAGGCCGTCGCGATGGGGCGGTCGTCGTGCCAGGCTTTCGTGGACGCTGCCGTTTCAATGGTTCGCGACTTCCGATTCTCCCCGGCCAAGAGGGGCGGCCAGTCAGTAGAAGCATGGACCCCGCTCATCATTCACCCCAAACGCCAGTAGTTCACCCCACCGCGTTCGTCGCGCCCGGCGCCGACGTCATGGGTGACGTGCGCCTCGCAGCGGAGGCGAGCGTCTGGTACCAGTGCGTGCTGCGGGGCGACATCGGTCCCATCAGCGTCGGCGAGCGAACCAACATCCAGGACCTCACGATGGTGCACGTGGACGAGGGCGTTCCCTGCACGATCGGTGCGGGGGTCGGCGTCGGCCATCGCTGCATCCTGCACGGCTGCACGATCGAGGACGACTGCCTGATCGGCATGGGCAGCATCCTGCTGAACGGCGTGCACGTCGGCACCGGCTCGGTCATCGGCGCGGGCGCCGTCGTGCCGGAGGGAATGGACATCCCCCCCGGCTCGCTCGTCATGGGGGTGCCCGCCAAGATCCGGCGTCCGGTGGATGCTGACCTCCGCTCTCGCATTCGACTCACGGTCGAGCACTACGTCGCCCTGGCGAGGCTCCACGCCGAGGGCCGCTTCGCCCTCCTGGAGCGCTGACGCGCCGCCACCAGGACCCATTTGCCATATTTGTGATGTGAATAGCAGGGAAACGGCCTGGCGTGCGGGTTCTTTCGGGGTGTTGGCGGGAAGTGATGACGCCTCTAGATTGCTCCCCCGCAAGTCTTTCCTGCGGAAACGGTTAACTCACAGACCGCGCGCTCACAAACCGCCGGGTCGCTATCCCGGACTACAGTTCGCTGTTGGAGTTTCGAGCATGGCTTCTGGATCGCCCGCGGGACACAGCGAACTGTTGTTGAGCGCCAATGCCCTCACCGTGCTGGAGCGGCGCTACCTCGTCAAGAACGACGCCGGGCATCCGGCTGAGTCGCCGGGCGAGCTGTTTTGGCGTGTCGCGCGCACCATCGCGATGCCCGACCGCAGCTACGGCGCGTCGGACGGAGCCGTCGAGGCCGTGGCCGAGGAGTTCTTCCGCGTCATGGGCGAGCGGAAGTGGATGCCGAACAGCCCGACGCTGATGAACGCGGGCCGGCCGATGGGGCAGCTGTCGGCCTGCTTCGTGCTGCCGGTCGACGACGCGCTCTCCAACGGGGCCAGCGGGATCTACGACACCCTGCGTGCCATGGCGCTGGTGCATCAGTCGGGCGGCGGCACCGGGTTCGCGTTCTCGCGGTTGCGGCCCAAGAACGACGTGGTGCGCTCGACGATGGGCGTCGCGTCGGGGCCGGTGTCGTTCATGCGCCTGTACGATGCCTCCACCGACGTGGTGAAGCAGGGCGGGACGCGCCGCGGCGCGAACATGGGGATTCTCCGGGTGGACCACCCGGACATCCTCGACTTCATCGGGTGCAAGGACGACACCAGCAAGATCACCAATTTCAACATCTCGGTCGCGGTCACCGACGAGTTCATGCGGGCGGTGGCCGCCGGCACCAAGTACGAGCTGCGCCATCCGCGCAGCGGGCGGGCGACCGGCAAGCTCGATGCCCGCGAGGTGTTCGACAGGATCGTCGCCGGCGCGTGGAAGACGGGCGAGCCGGGCGTGTTCTTCATCGACCGTGCCAATCATTACAATCCGGTCCCACAGCTCGGCACCTACGAAGCGACCAACCCGTGCGGCGAGCAGCCGCTGCTGTCGTACGACGTCTGCAACCTGGGCTCGATCAATCTCGGCCTGTTCGTGCGCGAGGGCGAGATCCAGTGGGACGACTTGCGGCAGACGGTGCACCTGTGCACCCATTTTCTCGACAACGTCATCGACGCGAACCGTTACCCGCTGCCGGAAATCGACGATCTGGCGAAGCGGATCCGCCGCATCGGTCTCGGGGTCATGGGGTGGGCGGACATGCTGGTGCGCCTCGGCGTGCCGTACAACTCCGAGGCCGCGGTGGACCTGGGCCGCCAGGTGATGCACTTCGTGGATGAAGAGGCCAAGGTCGAGTCGGAGCGGCTGGCCGAGCAGCGCGGCGTGTTCCCCGAGTGGGAGCGGAGCATCTGGGGGCCCGACCAGAGCTGCGCGCGCGATGCAGCGGGGAACCGCATCCGCCCGATGCGCCGGCTGCGGAACTGCAACCTCACCACCGTGGCGCCCACCGGGACGATTTCGATCATCGCCGGCTGCGCCAGCGGCATCGAGCCGCTGTTCGCGGTGGCGTTCCTGCGGAACCAGGCCGGCACGCTGATGCCCGACGTGAACGACGACTTCGTCGCGTACGCGAAGGCCGGCGGGTGGTTCAGCGAGACGCTGATGCAGCGCATCGCCGAGGAAGGGCACATCCACTTCCCCGAAGTGCCGGAGCTGATGCAGCGCGTCTTTGTCACGGCGCACGACGTGATGCCCGAGTGGCACATCCGGATGCAGGCGGCGTTCCAGGAGTTCACCGACTCGGCGATCAGCAAGACCTGCAACTTCCCGGAGACGGCGACGCAGGACGACGTCCGCAAGATCTACGAGCGGGCCTACACTTTGGGGTGCAAGGGCGTGACGGTGTACCGGGACAACAGTCGGCCGATGCAGGTGCTCTCGACGGGGAAGACGGCGCGGGAAGTGGCCGGCAGCGAGACGGCGCCCTCGGCGCAGGGGAACCCGCCGCTCTCCCCGCCCGTGAACCCGAACCCGGTGCCGGTGGCGGAGCGCGAGCTGGCGGAGACGCGCGGGCAGTTGGCGGAGCTGGAGGCCGAGCTGGAGCGGGTGCGGCGCCAGTTCCACGAGTCGGAGGCCGAGAATGCGCAGCGGCGGCTCAAGCGCTCGCGCCCCGACCTGCTGCGGGGGATGACGCGCCGCATCGAGACGCCCCTCGGCACCGCGTACGTGACCATCACGGAAGACGAGCGCGGCCAGCCGTTCGAGGTGTTCATCTCCCTCGGCAAGGCGGGCGCCCCGCTGATGGCCGACGTCGAGGCGATCGGCCGGCTGATCTCGCTGTCGCTCCGGTCGGGGATCCCGATGGCGGAGATCCACCGCCAGCTGCGGGGGATCAGCAGCGACCGCGTGATCGGCCTCGGGCCGAACAAGGTGATGAGCGTGCCCGATGCGATCGGCATCGCGATCGAGAAGTGGATGCAGGAGAAGCACGAGGGCGTGCAGCAGGATCTGCTGACGTCGGCGCAGGCTCCGGCGGCGGCCCGGCCCGTCGCGGCGAGCCCCGAGGCGGGCGGCACCCAGGGCCTGCGGAGCGAGACGCACCCGCCCAACTTGCTCGGTGCCTGCCCCGACTGCGGGTCACAGCTCGAGTTCGCCGAGGGGTGCGTGAAGTGCCACGTGTGTGGATATAGTGAATGCGGCTGAACGAATCGACGGGGAGGCGATGAAGTGATGGAAGGTGATGACGTGATGAGGTGATGACGGGGCGCGAAATCATCATCACTTCATCACCACATCACTTCATCACATCATCACCTCCCCGTATTCTCATCCCAATCTCATCTCACTGGTCGGAACGAAGCCCAGCTTCTCGTACAGCGGCCGCCCGTCGTCGGAGGCGTGGAGCGTGACCACGCGGATCCGGCGCTCGTGCGCGTAGCTCACGACGGATTCCATCAGCAGCGCCGCGATGCCCCGGCGCCGCCAGGCACGCTCGACGAAGACGTTGAGCACGTAGGCCTCGGGGCCGGAGACGATCCCCGGCGCGTCGCGGCTGGGTCGCGGCAGCATCGGCCGCAGCTGGACGCCCGCGCCGCCCACCACCAGCCCCGGACGAGTCACCGGCTCCGCGAGCCAACCGACGTAGGTCCCGGCGGCGACCCACTCGCCGATCAGCGGCTCCGTCGCCGCGCGCAGCTCCGCGGCGGCGCTCTCGTCGGCAAGGCGCCCCATGTCGCGGAACATCTCGACGCGGTGCTTGGCCAGCAGCGGCGCGTCGTGGGGCGTGGCGGGCCGGACCCGGAAGGGGAGGCGCTCGTCCATCCTGCAAAAGTAGCACTTTACGGGGAGGTGATGAAGAGATGATGTGATGATGTGAGGAGGTGATGACGCAGCGATCCTCACCTCATCACTTCATCACCTCCATCACTTCATCACCTTCCCGTAGGGCCTTTCGCCCTTGCGCAGCCGCAGTGCGCCGTCGACATTGCCGCCTTCCCGATGCCCAAACTGATCGTGCTGTTCATTACCGCCTTCGTGGACATGGTGGGGTTCGCCCTCGTCCTGCCCCTCCTGCCGTACTACGCCACGGCGTTCGGCGCGAACGCGCTGCTGGTGGGCGTCCTCGTCTCCTCGTTCTCGGTGGCGCAACTGGCCGTCGCGCCGCTGTGGGGCCGCGCCTCCGACCGCTACGGCCGCCGTCCGATGATCATCGGCGGCCTGGTGCTGTCGGCCGCGGCGTACGTGGTGTTCGCGTTCGCCGGATCGGTGTGGCTGCTCCTGCTCTCACGCATGGTGCAGGGGATGGGGGGCGGGACCATCGGTGTAGTGCAGGCGTACGTCGCCGACGCGACGCCGCCCGACCGGCGGACCAGGAGCCTGGGTTGGCTGTCGGCCGTGACGAGCTTCGGTGCGGTGGTCGGCCCGGCGTTCGGCTCCTTCCTCGACCAGGCCGGCGGCCGGAGCGCCCCGGGTCTCGCGGCGGCCGTGCTCGCGGCGCTGATCGCGGCGTTCGCGTGGCGGTTCCTGCGCGAGTCGAAGGAGATGCGGGCCTCGGGCGCGTTCCACGCGGCGCACCCGCCGACGCCGGGGCGCGTGGCGCTCCGGCGGGTCGTGTCGCACCCCGGCGAGCCGGCGTCGCGGCTGATCTGGATCTACACCTTTGCGATCGGGGCGTTCTACGGCACGGGACCGACGATGCCGCTGCTGCTCAAGGCGCGGCTCGGGGTCACCGAGCACACGGTGGGTTACTTCTTCATGTACTTCGGCGCGATGGGCGTCATCGCACGGGCCGGCCTGCTGGGGTGGATGCTGGCCTGGCTGGGCGAAGCCCGGCTGTCGCGCCTGGGCATCGTGCTGCTCGCGGCCGGGCTGTGCCTGCTCTCGCTGGCGCACGGCTACCTGGTGCTGGCGGCGTCAATGACGCTGATGCCGCTGGGGACGGCGTTTCTGTTTCCGTGCGTGACGGGGCTGCTCTCGCAGGTGGTGTCCGGCGCCGATCGCGGGCTCTACATGGGCGTGCAGCAGACCTTCGGCGGCATTTCCCGCGTGGCGTTCCCGGTCGCCGCCGGCTACATGATGGACCGGTTCGGCTACGGGACGCCGTTCCTCGTCGCCGCGCTGCTGGTGCTGGTCACGCTGCCGCTGACCAGGGCCATGGCCGGGTACGCGACGGTGATGAAAGGGACGAGGATGTGATGAGGTGATGAGGAGATGAAGTGATGACGTGAGAAGGTGATGATGCGCGTCGTCCTCACATCATCACGTCATCGCCCGCATCACTTCATCACCTCCCCGTCATTTCCCCAGCGGCATCACCTCCAGCGCCCGGCCGCGTCGGAGCATCACAGCCCGAACCGCCTGCAATGCGAGACCCGGAGCCTCCACCTTCACGTCGCGCAGTGTCACCGCCTCGCCGTCACGGAGCGCGACCGGCGCTCCCGCCGCAGTCACGCGCGCCGAGTCCTCGGGCCCGACCACGGCAGTGAAGGTGCCGGCCGCCCGATCCTGAACGACGCCGGCCGTGAACTCGGCCGTGAGGCCGGGAGCACAGGGCCGCACCCAGCGCGTGTGCAGCAGCACCGTGGTGTCCGCTTGGAGCAGGTTCTGCGGATCGATGCCGCACAACCCGAAGCCTCCGCCGGGGAGCGAGTCGGCTCGCAGGACCACCGTTAGGCCCGGGAGGGCGAGAAGGCTGTCCTCCTGCGCGTGCCGGATCGCGCGGAGCCGGTCGACCGCTGCACGCGCCCCACGACCCAGCGCGGCGGTGTCCACCGCCCGGGCAGCGCGGCCGAGGAGCGCTCGCTCCGCGTCGCGGTAGCCCGAGGCCTCCGCCAGCGCGTCTTGTAGCGTCAGGTCGCGCGCGACCAGGTCGCCGCGCCACGCCGGACCTGCCAGCCGGTCCAGCAGCAGCCCCATCGCCGGTCCCGTTGCGTAGAAGCGCAGGCGCAGCGACTGGCGTACGTCGGCTGTGAGACTGTCGAGCTGCGCGCGGTGCCGGTCTAGTTCGCGCACGGCATCGGCATGCCAGGGGAAACCTGCATCGCCCGCGGCCAGCTCCAGCACGCGGACCAGCGTGTACTCCGCCAATCCCTCGTTCAGCTCCGCCAGCGCCTCGAACTGGGCGTAGTCGCTGCCGATGGTGCGGTGGCGCCGCTCCCGGGCGGCGGAGAACTCCTGGGCGCGCTCCCGCAGCTCCAACGGGCTGCGTGCGGCCAGCGCCCTGGCGAGGAGCCGGCCCTCGAACGCCCATCCGGCCTCATTGGCGGGATCGAAGACCGGATAGCTGGTGACCAGGAACGAATTCTCTCCCGAGCCGAACTTCCGGTCGTCCCGTCGGACGGAGCGCTGGAAGACGTGGAACGCCTCGTGAACAGTGGTTCCGAAGAGCTGTGCATCGTCCGCCGAGGGGAACACGAACACCTGTGCGGCGTTCCTCCCTACCAGCGTCGTGCCGGTGCTGGCGGCGGTCCGCAGCGTGGCGGACTGCCAGCCCGCGCCCGCGACGCCGGGCGCGGGCACGAAGCCCTCCGGCAGGCGCGCGGACCCCCAGTTCACCAGCAGGATGCCCTGGTCGGGCAGCACGTAGAGGACGGGGATCGTGTCGGGCCGGAAGCCGGGCCAGATGGCGTCGGGATGCGCGGCGGCGACACGCACCACGGCCGCGTGAACGGCGGCCAGGCGCTGGACGGGCGCGAGAGGAGGCTCCTGGGCGGAGAGGCCAGTTGCGCCCACGAGGGCGCAGGCAAGGAACGGGATGGTACGCACCGGGGGACTCCTGGTTGGTATATAAGGACGGATGCACCGACGCGAACGATCGTCGCTGGTGAGAGGAGAGGAGCGAGAGGTGAGACGCGTAGGTGAGGAAGTGAGAGGTCGAAGGGCGTGAGAGGTCGGCCCATCTTCTCACGCCTCTTGACCTCTCACCCCTCACTCAGGCTTCTCACCTTCCACCCCTCACCTCTCACTTTGGCCGGACGTATCTTGGGTCACCATGGCCGCTACTCACCTGGGCGATATCCCGGCGGACGAATTCCGTCGTTCCATGCACCGCGTCGCCGATCTCGTCGCTGATTACCTCGAGCATGTCGGCGACTACCCGGTGCTCCCCCGCGTGCGTCCCGGCGATGTGCGCGCGTCGCTGGTCGCCGTCCCGCCGCGCGATCCGGAGCCGCTCGAGACGGTGCTGGACGACTACCGGCGCCTGATCGAGCCCAACGTCACGCACTGGAACCACCCCGGTTTCATGGCCTACTTCGGCATCACGGGGTCGGGTCCCGGCATCCTGGGCGAGACGCTGGCGGCGGGGCTCAACGTCAACGCGATGCTGTGGCGCACCAGCCCGGCGGCGACGGAGCTGGAGGAGGTCGTCACCGACTGGTTGCGGCAGATGATCGGCCTGCCGGCGCCATTCCGGGGCCACATCAACGACACGGCGTCGGTTTCGACCTTCGTCGCGCTGGCGGCGGCGCGCGACCGCGCGCCGGGGCTCGAGATCCGCGAGCGGGGACTCGCGGGCCGCGCCGACATCCCGCCCCTGGTGATCTACACCAGCGAGCAGTCGCATTCGTCGGTGGACAAGGCCGCCATCGCGCTCGGCTTGGGGCTCGCCAACCTCCACAAAGTCCCGGTGGACGCCGCCTTCCGGATGGACCCGGTCGCGCTCGAGGCGCTGATCGGGGAGGACCGCGCGCACGGGCGCCTGCCCATCGCCGTCGTCGCCACGGCGGGGACCACGTCCACTACCAGTGTCGATCCGCTCCAGGCCATCGCCGGGATCTGCCGCCGCGAGGCCATCTGGCTGCACGTGGACGCGGCGTACGGCGGCAGCGCCGCCATCTGCCCCGAGTTCCGCCCGCTGTTCGACGGCATGGAGGAGGCGGACTCCGTCGTCGTGAACCCCCACAAGTGGCTGTTCACGCCGGTCGATTGCTCGGTGCTCCTGGTGCGGGAGGCGGCCGCGTTGCGGAACGCCTTCTCGCTGGTGCCCGAATACCTGCGCACCGACGAGGAAGGCGTCACCAACCTGATGGATTACGGCATCCAGCTCGGGCGGCGGTTCCGCGCCCTGAAGCTGTGGATGGTGATCCGCGCCTTCGGCGTGAGCGGGCTGCGGGACCGCATCCGCTACCATTGCGAGCTGGCCAGGGAGCTGGCCGGCTGGGTGCGCGCGGAGCCCGGCTTCGAGGTCGTGGCGCCGGTGCCGTTCAGCGTGGTGTGTTTCCGCGCGGTGCGCGGCGCCTCGGGCGAGGAGCAGGATCGGCTGAACGAGAAGGTGCTGGCCGAGGTGAACGCCGCCGGACCCGTCTTCCTTTCGCATACCAGGCTCGGCGGGCGGCTGGTGCTGCGGATCGCGATCGGCAACCTGAGGACGACGCGACGGAACGTCGAAGTCGCGTGGGAGTTGATCCGGAGGGCCGCCGCCAGTGCCTGAGCCCTGTGCGGCTTCCGGTTCCCACACTCATTTGAAACCGGGGCAGGCTACAGTCGACGGAGCGCGCGACGTGGCGAGGGATCAAGCCCCACGATGAGACCGCCGCGCCGTGACCGTTCCCCCGGGACCGCGGAAACGTCGCCCTGGCTGGCCTCGTGAGGCCGCTGCTCCGCCTGATCAGGGGCGGCCGCCGCCCGGAAGCCGAGCAGCCTCTCCGCGCCCAGCTCCTCAGCATCGAGGGCTTGGAGGAACGGGCCAGGGCCCTCGCCGCCAGCTTCACGCTGGCCCGCGATCCCCGCCGCAAGGCCCGCCCGTTCTTCTCGCGTCTGGAGGACAACGCCCGCGTGCTGCGCGCGGCCTATCGTGTCCTCGCCGCCGACGTTCACCGGGGCGAGTTCGTCCCCCCGGCGGCGGAGTGGCTCCTCGACAACTTCCACCTCATCGAGTCCGAGATCCGGTGCATCCGGCACGACCTTCCGCGGCGGTACTACCTGGCCCTGCCGAAGCTGGCCTCGCGGGAGATGGCTGGCATTGCACGGGTCTATGCGATGGCCCTGGAGCTGATCCGCCACACCGATGGCCGCCTGGACCGGGACCAGCTCGTGCGCTTCATGACCGCGTACCAGACGGTGGCGCCCCTGGCCATCGGCGAGCTGTGGGCCTGGCCCAGCATGCTCAAGCTCGCCTTGGTCGAGAACCTGAGGCGGCTGGCGGACGAGACGCTCCGGGGCCGGGACGCGCGTCTGAGGGCCGACCACTTTCTCGACCAGATCGGCGGCGCCGAAGTTGCCGTGCCCCTGGCGTCCCTCCCCGGCGTCCTGGAAACGGCCTATGTGGTGCGGCTCCTGCAGCGGATGCGCGAGTACGGACCCCTGGTTGCTCCCGTGCGCGCGGCAGTCGAGCAACGGCTCGCCGTCCAAGGCATGACGGCGGAGGATTCGATCCGGACGGAGCACCAGGCCCAAGCCGCGGGGCAGGTCTCCGTGGCCAATGCCATCACCAGCCTGCGGCTGTGCTCCACCTTGGACTGGATGTTGTATTTCGAGCACGTCAGCCTGGTCGAACAGGTCTTGCGGCGCGACCCAGCCGGCGTCTACGGGAAGATGGATTTCCTCAGCCGGGACCGCTACCGGCAGGCGGTGGAGGAGCTGGCGGAGCCCAGTGGCGAGGCCCAGCTCCGCGTGGCCCTTCGCAGTGTGGAGAGTGCCCGGCAGGCCACCGAGCTGAAGCTGGCCGGCGGCCGCGCCTCGCACGTGGGCTACCACCTGATCGGGAGAGGCCGGCCCGATCTCGAGACCGACGTGGCGTACCGTCCGCGTCTCGCCAGCCGCGCACGGCGCTTCCTCTTCGCGCACGCCACCAGCGTCTACCTGGGATCGATCGGACTCGTTTCCGCCGCCCTGCTGGTCCCGGCCGTGGCGTATGTCAGGGTCTTGGGCGGTGCCCCGTGGGCGCAGGCCTGGACGGCGGCGCTCCTCCTCCTGCCGGCCAGCGAATTCGCCATTGCCCTCGTGCAGCGCGTAGCTGCGCACCTCGTGCCGCCACGCCGTCTCCCACGCCTCGATCTCCAGGCCGGGGTCCCCGAGGACTCGCGAACCATGGTCGTCGTCCCCACGCTGCTCACGAGCGTGGCCGGCGTGACCGAGCTCCTGGAGCATGTGGAGGTCCTGGCCCTGGGGAATGCCGACCCGCGCATTCACTTCGCCATCCTCGGTGACTTCGCCGATGCCCCCACGGCCGAGCTGCCGGCAGACGACGAGATCCTGGACGCCGCACGCGCGGGGGTCCTGGACTTGAACGCCCGCCTGGGCCAGGGTCGCGCCGACCGGTTCCACCTCTTCCAACGGGTGCGCCAGTGGAACCCCGGCGAGCGCTCGTGGATCGGCTGGGAGCGCAAGCGCGGGAAGCTGGAGGAGTTCAACCGCCTGCTGCGCGGCGCCAAGGACACGAGCTTCCGCGTCCACGTCGGCGACCCGGAGGTGCTGCCCAGCATCCGTTACTGCATCACTCTGGACAGCGACACTCAGCTTCCTCTGCACGCGGCCCGGAAGCTCATCGGCATCGCAGCCCACCCCTTGAACCGCCCCCGCTTCGATCCTCACCTGCGCCGTGTCACCGAGGGCTACGGGATCCTGCAGCCCCGCGTCAGCGTGACGATGGCAAGCGCCGCGGGGTCGCTGTTCGCCCGCGTCTACGCCGGGCATACGGGCGTTGATCCTTACACCACGGCGGTCTCCGACACGTACCAGGATCTGTTCCGGGAGGGGACGTTCACCGGGAAGGGCCTCTACGACGTGGATGCGTTCGTGGCTGCCCTTGAGGGCCGGGTCCCGGAGAACGCCCTCCTGTCCCACGACCTCTTCGAGGGCCTGCACGCCCGGGCCGCCCTGGTGACGGACGTGGAGGTGGTGGACGATTACCCCGCGAGCGTGCTCGCTCACGCCCGGCGACAGCACCGGTGGGCACGCGGCGACTGGCAGATCCTCTTCTGGTTGTTTCCCTGGGTCCCGACCCGCGGGGGCCTGGAGCGCAACCGCCTCCCGCTCATAGCTCGCTGGAAGATCTTCGACAACCTGAGGCGCACGCTGGTGGCCCCCGCCACCGTCGCCTTCCTCACCCTGGCCTGGCTGGTGTTGCCGGGAGCGCCGTTGGCCTGGACCGTCGCGGTTCTCGCGGCGATCGCATTTCCACTTTACCCGCTGGCCGTGCGCTTCGGAGCCGGCCCCGCCCCCCAGCAACCCTTGGGTGTGTTTCTGCGGATGCTGGCCGAGGACGCGGGGACCGCCGCCGCCCAGACGCTCCTGCAGATCACGTTCCTCGCCTACCAGGCCTACGAGATGGCCCACGCCATCGGCCTTACGCTGGTGCGCCTCGTGATCACGCAGCGCCGCCTCCTCCAGTGGGAGACGGCGGCGGCCACCACCGCTCGCGCCGCCGGGCTGAGCGCACGGGCCGGAGCGCTGCTGTTCCTCGCAGGGATGGCGGCCAGCCCGTTCATCGCCCTGATCGTTCTCGCTCTGATCGTAGCCGCCCGGCCGGCCAGTCTCGCCGTGGCCAGTCCTCTCCTTGCCCTGTGGGTGGCCGCGCCGCTGGTGGCCTACTGGCTTAGCCGGCCGGTGTCACCCGAGCGTCATCTTCTTGGCTTCGAGGATCGGCGCCTGCTCCGTCTCATCGCGCGCAAGACCTGGCGCTACTTCGAGACCTTCATGGGCGCCGAGGACCACGGCCTCCCTCCGGACAATGTCCAGGAAACGCCCACGCCGGTGGTGGCCCATCGGACCTCCCCCACGAACATCGGGATGGGGCTGCTCTCGACCCTGGCCGCCCACGACCTCGGCTTCATCCGCACCCCCGAGCTGGTCGAGCGGCTCGAGGCCACGCTGTCCACCGTGGAGGAACTGGAACGCTTCGAAGGCCATTTGTTCAACTGGTACGACACGAGGACCCTGGCGCCGCTGCCACCGCGCTACGTCTCCACAGTGGATAGCGGCAACCTGGCGGGCTCGCTCCTGGCGTTGGCCCAGGGCCTGCGGCGGCTGGCCGGCGAGCCCCAGTCCGCGGCGCAGGTCTCTGGCGGCCTCGCCGACACCGCGGAACTGGCGCGGCGGTCCCTGGCGCGGCTGGCGAACCATCCGTCCGCGCACCGGGAAGCGAGGGCCCACCTCGTGGCGGCGGTGACGTCCGTACTTGGCGGGTTGGGTGGTCTCGGAGACGGGGAGGAGAAGCTGGCACACGCTGGCGGACTGGTCCCCGCGCTGACCGAAGCGATCGCGACGTTCGAGTCGGAAGATGCAGCCTCTGACGATCACGTCGCGGCGGCCTACTGGTTGCGGTCTCTCGCCGCGGGGTTGACCTCCCCGGCCCCGGAGCCCGGCGTGCTCTCGACTCGCCTCGAGGAGCTTGCCTCGCGCGCCCTCGCTCTCGTCGACGGCATGAACTTCGACTTTCTCTACGAGTGGCAGCGCCAGGTCTTCTGCATCGGCTATCGGTTGGCAGACGCTGAAGGCCCAGGCCGGCTCGATCCTTCGTACTACGACCTGCTGGCTTCCGAGGCCCGCCTGGCCAGCTTCGTCGCCATCGCGAAGGGCGATGTCCCCGACGGCCACTGGTTTCACCTGGGGCGGCTGCTGACCAGCGTGGACGGCGCCCCTACGCTCCTGTCATGGAACGGCAGCCTCTTCGAATACCTCATGCCGCTGCTCGTGATGCAGCGCTACCCGGGGACCCTCCTCGACCAGTCGTGCCGCATGGCGGTGCGTCGGCAGATGGAATACGGGAGGCAGCAAGGTGTGCCCTGGGGGATCTCGGAGTCCGCTTTCAACGTCGTGGACCGCCACGGGACGTACCAGTACAAGGCCTTCGGCGTCCCCGGCCTGGGGCTGAAGCGAGGTCTCGGCGACGAACTGGTGGTTGCCCCCTACGCCACCGCCCTGGCCGCGATGGTGGACCCCGAGAAGGCCGCGCACAACTTCCGGCGCCTGGCCCGGGAAGGGCTGGATGGCGCGTACGGTTTCTACGAAGCCATCGATTACACCCACCGGAAGGCGGATGAAGGCGAGGGCGCCGGCGAGCCCCGACCCCATGGCACCCGTGGGGTCGTCGTGCAGAGCTTCCTGGCCCACCACCAGGGGATGAGCCTGATCGCGCTGGCCAACGCCGTCCTCGGCGACCCGATGGTGCAGCGCCTCCACGCCGATCCCCGCGTGAAGGCCACCGCGCTGCTGCTGCAGGAGCGCGCGCCGCGCCATGCTCCCATCACGCAGCTCCGGCCTGCCGAGGAGACGCGGGTCACCGCTCCGGTCTCCGCGGTGGCGGTCCGGCGCTTCCGGTCACCCCACACCCGGTTCCCTCACGCGCAGTTTCTGTCGAACGGTGCCTACACCGCCATCGTCACCAACGCGGGAGGCGGGGCCAGTTTGTGCCGCGGCCGCGCCGTCACCCGCTACCGGGAGGACTCGACCCGCGACCTGGGAAGTCAGTTCCTCTACCTGCGCGACGTGCGCACCGGGTCGGTCTGGTCCGCGGCCTACCATCCCACGGACCGGGAGCCCGAGGAGTATCTGGTCACCTTCCGGGCCGAGCGGGCCGTCTTCCGACGCCTCGACGAGGACATCGCGACGCAGCTCGACATCGCGGTCTCCACCGAGGACGACGTTGAGGTGCGCCGCCTGACCGTGACCAACCAGAGCGACCGGCCTCGCGAGCTCGAGGTCACGAGCTACGCCGAGATCGCCCTGGCCCCGGTCGCAGAAGACCTGGCCCATCCCGCCTTCAGCAAGCTGTTCGTCGAGACCGAGTACCTGCCCGAGAGCGCGGCCCTGGTTTGCGCCCGGCGACCCAGCGCCCGGGACGAGGCCCGCGTCTGGGCAGTGCACGTCTTGAGCGTGGAGGGGAGGATGCAAGGGCCGGTGGAATGGGAGACCGACCGCGCGCGGTTCCTGGGTCGCGGCCGCAGCCCCGAGGATCCGGTGGCGCTCGACGGGCGGGCCCTCTCGGGCACCACGGGCGCCGTTCTGGACCCGATCGTCAGCCTGCGGCAGCGCATCCGTCTGGCCCCCGGTGGTTTCGTGCGCCTGTCCTTCGCGACCGGGATGGCGTCAAGTCGAGACGGGGCGCTGGCGATGGCGCACAAGTACCACGATCCCAGCGCCGCCGCCCGCACGTTCTCCCTGGCCTTCACGCATGCGCAGAGCACATTGCGGCACCTGGGCATCTCGACCGATGAGGCCCAACTCTTCGAGCGGCTGGCCTCCCGGGTCCTTTACTCCGACGCCTCGCTGCGGGCCGGGCCGGAAGTCCTGGGGCGCAACGTGCTGGGTCAACCGGGCCTGTGGGCCCACGGGATTTCCGGCGATCTCCCCATCCTCCTGGTGCGCGTCGTCGAGGGGAAGGACTTCCCCCTCGTCCTGCAGATCCTCCACGCCCAGGAGTACTGGCGGCTCAAGGGCCTGAGCGCGGACGTCGTGATCCTGAACGCGCAGCCGGTAAGCTACGTGGACGAGTTGCACGTGCAGCTCGCGGCGCTCCTCGACACCGGCCCGTGGGGCGCGTGGAAGCACCGGCCGGGTGGGGTGTACCTGCTGCGCGGCGACCGGATGAGCGCCGACGAGCGGAGCCTCCTGGCCAGCGTGGCCCGGGTGATCTTGAGCGGGGCCCGCGGCAAGCTGTCGGAACAGTTGGACTGGCCGTACTCGGAGCCAAACTGGCAGGAGGTGCAACCGCCTCCGCCACCGCGCCTGGCACCCGGCCCGAACGATGGTGAGATCGAGATCCCCGCCCTCACGTTCGCCAACGGCACGGGCGGATTCGCCGCCGGCGGGCGTGAGTACGTGGTGGTTCTCGACGGGGACCGGGAAACGCCGATGCCCTGGGTCAACGTGATGGCCAACCCCGGCTTCGGCGCCGTGGTCTCCGCCTCGGGCTCGGCGTTCACGTGGGCGGAGAACAGCCGCGAAAACCGCCTCACGCCGTTCGCGAACGACCCGGTGACCGACGCCACGTCCGAGGCCCTCTTTCTCAAGGACGAGGACGGAGGCGAAGTGTGGTCGCCCACGCCCGGGCCGATGCGGCGGGCCCGGGAAGGCGGCCGGTTCGTGACGCGACACGCAGCCGGGGTCTCCCGCTTCACGCACGCTTCCCATGGCGTCCTCTCGGAGCTCGCGGTCTTCGTGGACGCGAAGGACCCGGTGAAGTTCTCGACCCTGACCCTCACCAACCGGACCGACCGGCGACGGCGACTGAGCGTGTTCGCGTACAACGAATGGCGACTCGGGCCACCTCAGCCCGGGGAACAGCTGCACGTGATGACGGAGCGCGACGCGGACACGGGAGCCGTCCTGGCGACGAATCCGTACAACCAGGAGTTCGCAGGCCGGGTCGCCTTCGCCCACGCCAGTGAAACGCCGATCTGGGCGACGGGCGACCGGCTCGCCTTCCTGGGACGCAACGGCTCGCTGGCGAGACCGGCCGCCCTGCATCACCGCGCTCCGTCGGGCGAGTTCGGGGCGGGGCTGGATCCGTGCGCCGCGCTCCAGGTCAGGATCACCTTGGCTCCGGGAGAGTGCCACCGCCTCGTCTTCCTCCTCGGACAGGGCAGGGATCGTGATCATGCCCGCGAGCTGGCGCGCCGCCATGGCAGCGTCGCCGCGGCGGACATCGCCATCGAAGCGGTGCAGCGGTTCTGGGCGCACACCCTGGAGACCGTCCAGGTGCACACCCCTGACGACTCCTTCGACCTCCTCATGAACCACTGGCTCCTGTACCAGGACCTGAGCTGCCGGCTGTGGGCGCGGTCCGGTTTCTATCAGCCGGGGGGTGCCTTCGGCTTCCGCGATCAGCTTCAGGATGTCCTGGCCCTCTCCCTGGCGAGGCCCGACCTCTTCCGGGCGCACGTCGTCCGGGCCGCGGGCCGTCAGTTCCTCGAAGGAGATGTGCAGCACTGGTGGCACGAGCCCTCCGGCCGCGGCCTGCGCTCCCGTTGCTCGGACGACCTGTTGTGGCTGCCGTTCGCCATCGCGCACTACGTGGCGACGACCGGAGACGAGGCGGTTCTCGACGAGGTCGTCCCGTTCCTGGAGGCTCCAGTCCTCGCCGCAGGAGAGGCAGAGGGCTATGGACAGCCGGGGGTCTCCGCCGCCGCGGCTTCGGTCTTCGACCACTGTGTGCGCGCCATCGACAAGGGGCTCACGGCGGGTGCCCACGGCCTCCCCCTGATCGGCAGCGGCGATTGGAACGACGGGATGAACCGGGTCGGGGTCCAGGGGCGCGGCGAAAGCGTCTGGCTCGGGTGGTTCCTGCACGCAGTGCTGCAGCAATTCATCCCGCTGTGCGAGCATCGGGACGCGGCGCGGGCGGCGCGGTACGCGAGCGAGGCCGGCCGTCTCGCGGGCATGCTCGAGCAGTCCTGGGACGGGGAGTGGTACCGGCGCGGTTACTACGACGACGGGACGCCCCTGGGCTCGGCGCAGAACGACGAGTGCAAGATCGACTCGATCGCCCAGTCCTGGGCCGTCCTGTCCGGGGCTGCGCCCTCCAAGCACGCCGAGCAGGCCATGGACGCCGTCCGCACTCATCTGGTGCGGCGTGGAGCCCGGGTCGTGCTGGCGCTCACTCCGCCCTTCGACCAGTCGGCGCAAGACCCGGGTTACATCAAGGGGTACCCGCCGGGGGTGAGGGAGAACGGGGGCCAGTACACTCACGCCGCGGTGTGGACGGTGATGGCGGTGGCCCGGCTCGGCAACGGCGACGAGGCGGTGGAGCTATTCCACCTCCTGAACCCCATCAACCATACGCGCAGCGCCGCCGACGTCGAGCGCTACCAGGCCGAGCCGTACGCCACCGCCGGAGACGTCTATGCCCACCCGGCCCACATCGGGCGTGGCGGCTGGACGTGGTACACGGGCTCCGCGGGCTGGATGTACCGGGTGGGCCTGGAGAGCATCCTCGGCCTCAAGCGCCTCGGCGCGAGCTTCGAGCTGGATCCCTGCATCCCGACGGCCTGGGCCGCATACTCCATCGTCTGGCGCTTCGGCCGAACCAGCTACGAGATCTCCGTTTCCAACCCGGAGCACCGCTGCCGGGGGATCGCGCAAGCCGAACTGGACGGCAGCCCCGCGGATCCTGCCGCCATCCCCCTCGTGGACGATGGCGCCACGCACCAGGTGCGCGTGGTAGTGGGAGAACAGGAGCACGGCGCGCGGAGGACGCCCGCACGGGGTTCGGAAGGGCGGACCTGAAGGCGCAGCCCGCCGGTGCGACGCCTTTGCGTCGACCGGCGGGCCGCCCGGTTACCAGAAACGACTACCGATTCATCCCCGGGTTGCTGCAGCGCGAAGCGCTCGCTCGCTACTCCCCCAAATACATCACGTGGACGTAGGTGCCCAGGCGCGCATCATAGGCGATGTACCAGCCCACATGATCGGGATCGGCATAGATGACGATGTCGTCGCTGTCCCACAGCCAGTCCGTGACGTAGTCATACTCGAATGCCGCGACCTCGAAGTAGAAGCCGCCGATGTTGAATCGAGCAGGACTGCCGCCCTGCAGCCGCCAGATGTGGTGCGCGCCGATCTCGCCCGGGAAGCGTCCGTTCTGCCAGGGGTGATCGAGATGGAGATTGGGATCGTTGGGAGCGGCCTGCCCCACCCACTCATCATTGGTCGCATGCACGTGCGGGGCCACGGGGTGACCCGGCTTGTCGGCCACGCGCTGCACGGGCTGCGCGCCAGCGCGAGGTGCCGCCGCCGCCCGTACGTGGCGGGGACCGCGCGCAGGAATGTGCCCACCGCCCACCTCGGGTCGCGCCGCCGGCGCCGGCCTCGGTTGCTCCCCGCGCTGCTGGGCGAACGCCGAGCCGGCGGCCGCCATCGTCACCGCCAAGATTCCACCCGCAATCAACAGAGGCACATGTGGCACACGCATACGGCTCTCCTTGAGTGTCGAATGGGCAGACGCAGGACAGGACTTGATGTTAACGATAGTGGGGACCGATCTACACCGCGCTCCTAAGGATGAATAACGGTCTAGCGCGAACGGGGGAGCCGTCGGCGCGCGAGCGCCGGGGCAAGGCCCCCGGTCCTGTCCGATTGACTGCGGAGAATCGCGGTGGCGAGCTTCAGTGGAGCCAGACGCGAAGCGACGCCTGATGGCAACAAGATGAGAAGGAGCGACGGTCCATGGAGCAGCAGCCTCCGCCCTTCTGGAGCGTGCCCACCGCCGAGGTCCTGAGTCGGCTGCAGACGGTGCCCCAGGGGCTGTCGGCGGCCGAGGCCGATGCCAGGATGAAGCGTTACGCCGCCCGCCGCCTGGCGCCCAAGAAGCGCACCGACGCGGCGACGCTCCTCCTGGCGCAGTTCTCGAGCCCGATCGTGCTGCTGCTCCTCGGCGCCACCGTGATCTCCCTCTTTCTTCACGACACGACGGACGCCACCATCATCCTCGTCATCGTGCTCGTGAGCGGCCTCCTGGGCTTCTGGCAGGAAAGAGGCGCAGCGGGAGCCGTGGAGAAGCTCCTCTCCCTCGTCGAGGTCAAGGGCCAGGTGCTGCGGGACGGCGCCCCGCACGACGTCCCCGTGACCGACATCGTGCCTGGCGACGTGGTCCTCCTCTCGGCCGGCGCCACCGCCCCGGGCGACTGCCTGCTCCTCGAGGCGCGCGACCTCTTCGTGGACGAGGCCACGCTCACCGGAGAGACGTTCCCGGTGGAAAAGGCGGTCGCGGTCCTGGGCGCCGACACGCCACTCGGCAAGAGGACCAACGCGGTCTTCCTGGGCACACACATGGTCTCGGGCACGGCGACGGCCGTGGTCGTGGCGATCGGAAGGGACACCGAGTTCGGCCGGGTCTCGGAGCGCCTCAAGCTGCGCCCGCCCGAGACCGAATTCGAGCACGGGTTGCGCCGCTTCGGGTACCTGCTCCTGGAGGTGACGCTGCTGCTGGTGATCGGCATCTTCGCCTTCAACGTCTACCTGCACCGTCCCGTTCTCGACTCCTTCCTGTTCTCGATGGCGCTGGCGGTGGGCCTCACGCCGCAGCTCCTGCCGGCGATCGTCAGCATCAACCTCGCCCACGGCGCGCGGCGGATGGCCGAGCGGAAGGTGATCGTCAAGCGCCTGGCATCGATCGAGAACTTCGGCAGCATGAACGTGCTGTGCACCGACAAGACGGGTACCATCACGGAAGGGGTGGTGACGCTCCAGTCCGCCAACGACCTCGCCGGAGCGCCGAGCGCTCGAGTCCTGCTGTACGCCTTCCTCAACGCCTCCTTCGAGTCGGGCTTCGCGAGCCCCATCGACGCCGCCATCCGCAACCACGGCAAGATCGACATCTCGGCCTGGAAGAAGTTGGACGAGGTTCCCTACGATTTCGTCCGCAAGCGCCTCTCCATTCTCGCAGCCGGCCCCGAGGGCAACCTGATGATCACCAAGGGTGCGCTCGCCCAGGTGCTCGACGTGTGCACCGTCGCCGAGGACCCGGCGGGCGTCGCGGCCCCGATGGACAGCATGCGGGAGCGAATCGAGGCGCAGTACGTCCAGTACAGCAGCAACGGCCGGCGCACTCTGGGCGTTGCCTGCAAGAGGCTGGGCTCCGAAGCGAGGATCGGTAAGGACAGTGAAGTCGGCATGAGCTTTGTGGGCTTCATCCTGTTCTCCGACCCCCCGAAGCCCGGCATCGAGGCGACCATTGGCCGGCTGCGCGACCTTGGCGTGAGCCTCAAGGTCATCACCGGGGACAACGCGCTGGTGGCCGCGACCGTGGCGCGCGAGATCGGGCTCGGCGGCGCCCAGGTGCTGTCGGGCCACGAGCTGAGGCAGATGAGCGACGCGGCGCTCGTCGCCCGCGTCGGCCAGGTGGCCGTCTTCGCGGAGGTGGAGCCGAACCAGAAGGAGCGCATCATCCTGGCCCTGCGCAAAGCCGGCAACGTGGTGGGCTACATGGGCGACGGCATCAACGACGCCTCGGCGCTGCACGCGGCCGACGTGGGGATCTCCGTCGAAGATGCCGTGGACGTGGCCAAGGAGGTCGCCGACATCGTGCTGCTGGAGAAGGACCTGGACGTGCTGGTCGACGGCGTGCGTGAGGGGCGAACCACGTTCGCGAACACGCTCAAGTACGTGCTGATGGCCACCAGCGCCAACTTCGGCAACATGTTCAGCATGGCCGGCGCCTCGCTGCTGCTGCCGTTCCTGCCGCTCCTGCCCAAGCAGATCCTGCTGACCAACCTGCTCACCGACATGCCGGAGACGACCATCGCCAGCGACAGCGTGGACGTGGAGATGCTCACGCGGCCCCGCCGCTGGGACATCGGCTTCATCCGCTCCTTCATGCTGGCCTTCGGCGTGTTGAGCTCGGTCTTCGACTACCTGACCTTCGGTGCGCTGCTGTTTCTCCTCAAGGCCGGCACCGACCAGTTCCGCACCGGCTGGTTCGTCGAGTCGGTGGTCTCCGCGGCTCTCATCGTCCTGGTAGTCCGCAGCCGCCGGCCGTTCTTCCGCAGCCGGCCCGGCAAGCGCCTGCTGTGGGCCACCCTGGGTGTCGTGGCGACCGCACTGGTGCTGCCGTACGTGCCGTTCGCGCCCCTCCTGGGCCTGACCCCGCTGCCGGTCGCCTTCCTGGGTCTGGTGGCGGTCGTTGTGGCGATGTACATCGTCTCGGGAGAGCTGGCGAAACACGTCTTCTACAGCCACTTCGAGCCGACCCGCGCCGCCCGTCCGTGACGAGTCGGTCGCGGCCCGTACCGAGACCTCCACGCAAGGAGCACGACCATGCAGGTCACGACCACGTTCTCGATCGAAGGCTGTCGGATCGCCGAGTACAAGGGCCTGGTGCGTGGCATCGTGGTCCGCGCCCCGACCATCGGCCAAGGCATCATGGGAGGCCTCAAGGCGATCATCGGCGGGCAGATCGGCGCCTACACGGAAATGTGCGAGCAGACCCGCCAGCAGGCATATGACGTGATGCTCCAGCACGCCGGCCAGCTTGGGGCCAACGCCGTGCTCGGGATACGCTACGAGTCGTCGGAGGTTGGCAGTCGGCAGGGCTCGGCCACCGAAGTGCTGTGCTACGGCACCGCGGTCGTTGTGCAGCTCGAGCGCTGAACCGTTCCGTCTCAGGGTTTCCCTGATCTCTGAGCGGAGGGACGGGGCTTCGGACGGTGGGGACCCCTTGCCTGCGCCGGGATCTCCCACCGGTCAAGCGGAATCCCCCGGACCCGGCTAGATTACAGCGTCCCATCAGGCCGGGCAGCCTTACTCCTTCCCCTTAGCCCGGCCTACTAAGGCAGTATGAGTACCGGCAAGACGCAGCAGCACGACCTCGTCCGCCGCGGACGCTCGTTTCATTTCGTTTCGTGCGAAGGGCTTCCCGCCAACGAGCAGCGCCAGCAGCCTCCCTCGGCCGGCGCGGCCACCGGCGCGAATGCTACTGCGCCCCATCGAGCGGAACGAACGGAGCCCCGACCGTGATCACCAAGCGACGAGCCGCCAGGCACACCTATGTCCGAGTCACTTTTGTCCTCGAGCGCCCGGACGCGGGCACGGTGCACGTCATCGGCGACTTCACCGACTGGCAGGCGTCGAAAGCGATGCGGCGGTCGGCGGAGGGAACGTGGCGCGTGGGGGTGGAGCTGCTGGCCGGGCGCGAGTACGGCTTCCGGTACCTGGTCGATGGGGTCTACTGCGTCAACGATCCGGCGGCCGACAAGTACGTCGCGAACCCGTTCGGAAGTGAGAACTCGGTCGTCGTGACCTGAGGAACTCGCTTCGGATGTTCGGAGGGTTGCACATGCGTGAGTACCGGGTGTGGTGCAAGACCTGCGCGGTGGAGTTCCTGCTTCCCGAACGATACATCGCGGACGAACCGATGGGCGTGCGGATCCCGTGCCCCAAGTGCGGCGACTGGAACCAGTACGAACATCGGGAAATCAAGGTCGCGGAGCATGGCCGGGCAGAGTAGGGACCGGGCAGGCTCTAGGGCGTGAGCCCTCTCCAGATCACGGCGCGGATGTCGGGCGACCGCTCCCGCGCCCACGCCTGGGCCGCAGCCAGCCTTGCCAGGTACGATTCCCGCCACGCTTCCGGCAGGTTGGCACGCATGTAACCCGGCGACATGATCTCCTTCCCGGGACCGCGCCCCAGGTCCACGACGTCGCCCAGGAAGCAGGTCGAGCTGCCGGTATCCATCACGTTGACCACGCGGCACTCGAACCAGGCCCAGCAATCGTCCAGGATCGGGCATCCGAGCGTGTCGCCGAGCCGGTGCGGCACGTCCGCCAGCTTGTCGCGGTTGCGCCCGCTCTCGAAGCCGAGCCGCTCGATCAGGTCGAACTGGGCGCGGTGCAGCGCGTGCACCGCGAAGCGGCCGGTCTCGAAGATCATGTCGTGGGTGTAGTTGAACTTGTGCACCACGACGATCAGCCGGGGTACGTCGGGGACGATCGAGGCGCGGGTCGCCGCGTCGGAGATCATCCCGTTCCGCTTCCCGTCGCGCTCCGCCGTGATCGCGACCACCGGCGTGGTGAAGCTGCGGAGCAGCTCGTAGCTCAAGGTGGGGTCCATGGCGGGAATTGTGGCTCGGCCGGCGCCGGCGGGGCAATGGGCGGCCCACCTTCAACGCGCCCGGGCGACCGGCCGTAGCTCTGGGGCTGGCCGCGAGCCGCGCGCCGGCTCCATCTTCCCCGCCACACCGTCCACAACCAGGGTCGTCCTCATGCGAAGCGCCTTCATTCTGACCTCGGCTCTGCTGCTCGTTCCGCTGGGCGCCGCGCGCGCCCAGGCCGCACATCCTGACACTATCATCCTGTCCGCGTTCGCCTGGCGCTCCCTCGGGCCAGCCAACATGAGCGGGCGGGTCAGCGCGGTCGTCGGCAACCCGCGCAATTCGAAGGAGGCGCTCGTCGGATTCGCCTCTGGCGGGCTGTGGCGGACGGTCAACGCGGGCACGACCTGGACCCCGGTGTTCGACCACGAGCGGGTGTCGACGGTGAGCGCGCTCGCCATGGCGCCGGGCGACACGGCCGTCGTGTGGGCCGGCACCGGCGAGGCGGACTCGCGCAACTCCATCTCGCCGGGCGGCGGCGTGTACAAGTCCGCCGACGCGGGCAAGACCTGGACGTTCATGGGGCTCGCCGAGACCCGGCAGATCGGCCGGATCGTGATCGATCCCGCCGACGCCAACGTGGTGTACGTCGCCGCGCTCGGGCACGCCTGGGGTCCGAACAAGGAGCGGGGCCTCTTCAAGACCACCGACGGCGGCCACACCTGGACCAACGTCAAGTTCATCAGCGACCGCGCCGGGTTCGTGGACGTCGCGATGGATCCGTCGAATCATGCCGTGCTGTGGGCCGCGTCGTGGGAGCGGCAGCGCACGCCTTACTCGCTCCAGAGCGGCGGGCCCGGTTCGGGCCTCTGGAAGACCACGGACGCCGGCGCCAGCTGGTCGCGGATCTCCGGCGGCGGGTTCCCATCCACCGCCCTCGGCCGCATCGGGCTGGCCGTCGCACCCAGCAACCCGCAAGTCGTGTACGCGATGGTCGAGGCCGACAGCAACCCGAACCCGGAGTCGCTGCGCAAGGGCTTCGTGGCCGACACGTCCAAGCGGCAACGGCTCCAGTCCGGTCTCTATCGCACGACCGACGGCGGCGCCACCTGGACGAAGATGAACAGCGACGACGACCGCCCCTTCTACTTCTCGCAGGTGGGGGTGGACCCGAAGGACGCCGACCGCGTGTACTGGATGGGCACCCAGCTCTACTTCGCCAACGACGGCGGCCGGACGCCGCGGCGCGTCGGGCAGACCATCCACGTCGACAACCACGCATTCTGGGTCGATCCCAACGACCCGGACCACTACATCGTGGGGGAGGACGGCGGGCTGGCGGTCACCTATGACCGGGGCCGCAGCTACGACGCGATGATGCAGATGGCGGTGGGCCAGTTCTACGCCATCACCCTCGACATGCAGCAGCCGTTCTGGATCTGCGGCGGCCTGCAGGACAACGGCGCGTGGTGCGGTCCGAGCCGCACCAACCGCCGGGCCGGGATCGTCGATCAGGACTGGTTCAACGTGGACGGCGGCGACGGCTTCTATGCGGGCATCGACCCCACCGATCCGAACACCGTGTACGTCGAGTCGCAGGGCGGCAGCATCTCGCGCCTCGACCTCCGGACCTGGACCCGCAAGCAGATCCAGCCGGCCGGCCGGCCGCTGTCCCGGCTGCTCGAGGACTCGGTCTTGATCGCCCGCGGCGACACCACGGCGCCGATCACGCCGGACGAGCAGCGGGCCGTGAACGCCTACAAGGCGCGCATCGCCGTGGACTCCGTGAGCCGTCCCCGCTTCAACTGGTCCACGCCGTTCTTCGTCTCCCCGCACAACCCGCGTACGCTCTACCTGGGCGGCAACCGGCTCTACAAGTCGGTGGACCGCGGGGACCACTGGGCGTCCGTCAGCGAGGATCTCTCGACCCGCGACTCGGTGCGGATCAAGCTCAGCACCAGCACGAGCGGCGGGATCACCCGCGACGTCACCGGCGCCGAGACGCACGGCACCATCACCACGGTGGCCGAATCGCCGCTGCGGGCGGGGATCATCTGGGCGGGCACCGACGACGGCAACGTGTGGCTCACGACCTCCGACGGGGCGGCCTGGACCAGCCTCACGGGCCGGTTCCCCGGCGTGCCGGCCAGGACCTGGGTGACGCGCGTCGAGCCGTCGCACTTCGACAGCGCCACCTGCTACGTGACGTTCGACGGCCACCGCGACGACAACAACCACCCCTACGTCTTCGTCACCACCGACTTCGGCCGCACCTTCCGGAGCCTCTCCGCTGCGCTCCCCGGCGACGTGTTCGTGCACGTGATACGCGAGGATCCGCGGCGCCGCAGCCTGCTGTTCCTCGGCACCGAAGTCGCCCCGTACGTCTCGTTCGACACCGGCGCGACCTGGCACCGGCTGGACTGGAACCTGCCGACGGTGCCGGTGCACGATCTGGCCATCCATCCGCGCGACCGGGTGCTGGTGGCCGCGACTCACGGCCGCAGCCTGTACGCGATGGACATCGGGCCGCTGGAGGAGTTGACCGACTCGATCCTCGCTGCGCCGTTCCACCTGTTCGCCATCGATCCGGCGCTGCTCTACAACGAGCGCACCGGGCAGTTCTGGTCGGGGAACAAGACGTTCGCCGCCCAGAATCCGCCGTTCGGCGCCCGGATCGCGTACCGGCTGCCCGGCACCGGCTCCCCGGCCGTGGATACAAGCGCAGCTCGCGATTCGGCGGGCCCGGAGCAGGGCGAGCCGGGCGAGCAGGACGACGCGCGGCCGGCGTACGCCGACGAAGGACCGGACCAGCGCCGTGCGCGGGCCGACACCCTTCAGCTCGTCATCACCGGCCCGCTGGGCGACACCGTGCGGACGATGCGCGTGAGCGGCGGCCCGGGCTTCCACTGGGTGACGTGGGATCTCAGGAAGAACCGCTCCCCGCTCGGCCCCGCCGCGCGCCGCGACAGCCTCCTCGCCGCCGCGCGCTCCAGGGTCGTGCGCGACAGCATGGCCGCGGCATGGAAGGGCGACAGCACCGAGTTCGGACGCCGCCTGGCGGCTGGCCGGGACCCGGAGCAGTCCGAGCCGGGCGCCTGGGAGCCCCCCGCGGGGCTCAGATCGGGCCGGTTCGGCGGCGGCTTCGGTGGCTTCGGTGGCGCCGCGCTCGTGGACCCCGGCGTCTACGTGCTCACCGTCACCGTGAACGGCGTGACCTATCGGCGCGTGATCCACGTCCAGCGGCCGGAAGGGCCGCAGTCCGCCGTGGCTGGGGACTGGCAGTGAGAATGACGATGTAAAGCGTCGAACATCCGTTCGAGCCAGCAGACGCGGCCGATTCCGTGGCCTCCCACCCGAGCACAGAAATTGCGGGCACGAGGAAGGTGTGAACACGCCTCATCGTCGCCACGGGAGAGGTAACATGCCGGCGGTCGCACCAAGCCCTACGACAGCGCACGCTCGCACGACCTGGTCCGAGTTCTACCAGTCGTTGATCTGCACGCCTGAAGAGGCGGTGAAGGTGGTCCGCAGCGGCGACCGCGTCTACATCCATCCCGGGTGCGCCGTCCCCGAGCCGCTGGTGGACGCGCTGTCGGCCCGCGCCCCCTCGCTCAAGGACGTCGAGGTGGTGCACCTGCTCACGATGGGTCGCGCCTCCCACATGACCCCGGAGATGGAAGGGCACTTCCGCCACAACGCGATGTTCATCGGCGCCAACGCGCGCAAGGCGGTGAACGAGGGCCGCGCCGACTACACGCCGATCTTCCTGGGGGAAATCGCCCGGCTGTTCAGCGACGGCACGCTGCCCATCGACGTGGCGCTGATCCAGGTGTCGCCCCCCGACGCGCACGGCTTCTGCTCGCTCGGCGTGGGCGTGGACCACACGCTTGACGCGGCGCGGCACGCCCGGCACGTCATCGCCGAGGTCAACGAGCGGATGCCCAGGGTGCACGGCGACGCCTTCGTGCACGTGCGCCAGCTCAACGCGGTGATCGAGACGTCACGCCCGCTGATGGAGCTGCACATCGAGCCGGGTGACGAGATCACCAACGCCATCGCCCACAACGTCGCGGAGCTGATCGACGACGGCGACACGCTGCAGATGGGCATCGGCGGGATCCCCGACGCGGTATTGAAGGACCTGTCCGACCGGCGTGCGCTCGGCGTGCACACCGAGATGTTCGCCGACGGCATCGTGGACCTGATCGAGGCCGGGGTAATCACGGGCGAGCGGAAGACGCTGCACCGTGGCAAGGTGATCTCCGGCTTCCTGCTCGGCACGCAGCGGCTGTTCGACTTCGTGCACGACAACCCGGTGGTGGAGCTGCACCCGACCTCGTACACCAACGATCCGTTCGTCATCGCCCAGAACGACAACATGGTGGCGATCAACGCGGCGATCGAGGTGGACATTACGGGGCAGGTCTCGGCTGACTCCATCGGCTCGGTTTTCTACAGCGGGTTCGGCGGCCAGACGGACTACATCCGCGGCGCGTCGCGCTCGCGGGGCGGCAAGCCGATCATCGCGCTGCCGTCCACGGCCAAGGGCGGGCAGCTCTCCCGGATCGTCGCGTGCCTCTCGCCGTGCGCCGGGGTCGTGACCACCCGGGCCGACGTGCGGTGGGTGGTGACTGAGTACGGCTCTGCGTACCTGTTCGGCAAGACGGTGCGGCAGCGCGCCCGCGCCCTCATCGACATCGCGCACCCGAAGTTCCGCGAGGAGCTCGAGCGGGCGGCGCACGAACGGAAGCTTCTCTAGAGGCTGGAGCGGTCTATGATCACGCTGATCGGGAACGTCACCGTCGTCGTCGAGGACCTCGGCCGGTCCCTCAAGTTCTACCGCGACAAGCTCGGCCTGCGGCTGTGCTTCTTCGACAAGAAGCACGACTGGGTGTGCTTCGACTGCGGGGCAGGGCGCACTACGCTCTCGCTCACGACCCCGTGGAACAAGAAGGCCAAGAAGTTGATCGGGGTGCGCACCGGCGTGAGCTTCCAGGTGGACGACATCGAGAAGACCTACAAGGCCCTGACGAAGAAGAAGGTCAAGTTCACGCTGAAGCCGCGCAAGGAGCGGTGGGGCGGCATCGTCGCGAACTTCGAGGACCTGGACGGCAACAAGTTCTTCCTGCTCCAGATGCCGAGCGGCTTCGCGAAGTAGGCATTGAGCTTTCGGCGGCGCGGAGTCAGTTTCGACTGATGCCGCGCCGCTCTGTTGTCGGCGACCTGCCGACGCCCGCCCTCCTCCTCGATCTCGACGTCCTCGAGCGCAACCTGGACCGGATGGCCGAGCGCGCCCGCGCGCTGGGCGTCGCCCTGCGCCCGCACGTCAAGACGCACAAGTGCCTCGAGGTGGGCCGGATGCAGCTCGAGCGCGGAGCCCGCGGGATCACCGTGGCCACGCTGCCCGAGGCGCACGCCTTCGCCGACGGCGGTTTCACCGACATCACCTGGGCGTTCCCGCTGGTCGTGGGCCGGCTCGACGAGGTGGTCGCGCTCGCCCGCCGGATCGCGTTCCGGGTCACGCTGGACTCGCCCGAGGCGCTGGACGCGCTCGGCGCCGCCGCTCGCGCCGCCGGGGTGGAGGTGCACGCCTGGCTGGAGGTGGATTCCGGGCATCACCGTTCGGGTGTGGACCCGCGCGCGGCCGCGAGCGTCGCCCTGGCGCGAAGGCTGGCGAGGGAGCGCGGGGTGGTGTTCGACGGCCTCCTCACGCACGCGGGGCACAGCTATGACGCACGCACCCGTGCCGAGCGGGCCGCCATCGCAGAAGGGGAGCGCGCGACGATGGTCGCGCTTGCCGGGATGCTCGCGGGGGAGGGCGTGAACGTGCCGGCCGTCAGCGTCGGCTCGACGCCGGCGATGTCGGCGGTGGAGCGACTCGACGGCATGAGCGAGGTCCGGCCGGGCAACTACGCCTTCTACGACTTCATGCAGTTGGCCGGAGGCGTCTGCGCGGCGGAGGACTGCGCGGTCACCGTCCTGGCGAGCGTGGTCTCGCACCAGCGTGGCGCGGCCCACGCGGTGGTGGACGCCGGGGCGCTGACGCTCTCCAAGGACCCGGGGCCCCACGATCCCGCCCTGGCGCGGGGCCTCGGCCCGGTCCTGGCCGGGCTCGCCGGTCACGACCTCGAGCCCCGGGTGCAGGTGCGCGGCGTCTCCCAGGAGCACGGGATGGTCGGGGGCGACACGGCGCACGACATCGAGGGGCGCTTCGCGGTGGGGGAGAAGCTCCGGATCCTGCCGAACCATTCGTGCCTGACGGCGGCGCAGTTCGACGCCTACCAGGTGGTTCGCGGCGACGAGGTCGTGGCCACGTGGGCGATCTGGCGGCGCCGCTAGTTCAGGCCTAGGTTGCTGGCCATGACTACCGTCTACCTCAACGGGCAGTACCTGCCGCAAGACAAGGCGCTCATCAGCCCGCTCGACCGGGGCTTCACCTACGGCGACGGCGTGTACGAGATGATCCGCGCGTACCACGGCAGGATCTTCCTCCTCTCCGAGCACTTCGCGCGCCTGGCGTCGAGCTGCGCCAAGATGCGGATCGGCGCCCACCTCACGCCGCTCGAGGAAGTGCCGGGTCGCCTGCTCGAGAAGAACGGCCTGACGGGCGACGCGCTCATCTACCTGCAGATCACGCGCGGCACCGCGCCGCGCTCGCACGTGTTCCCGCCGGCCGACACCCATCCCACGGTGTTCGGCATGGCCTGGGCGTTCACGAAGAACCCGGCGTTCGACGGCCCCGGGGCGGCCGCGATCCTCGAGCCCGACGTGCGCTGGTCGCGCTGCGACATCAAGGTCACGTCGCTGGTCCCGAACTCGATGGCGGCGCAGCGGGCCAAGGAGCTGGGAGCGCACGAGGGCCTGTTCGTGCGCGACGGCGTGGTGCAGGAGGGCTCGCTGAGCAACTTCTTCGCCGTGTTCGACGGCGAGGTGCGCACCGCGCCGCTTTCCAACTACATCCTCCCGGGCATCACCCGCGCCGTGGTGCTCGACCTGTGCCGTGAGCACGGCATCCCGTGCCGCGAGACGCCGGTGTTCGCCACCGAGCTGGCGGAGGCCGACGAGCTGTTCCTCACCAGCACGCCGTACGACGTGGTGTCCATCGACACGCTCGACGGGCACAAGCTCCCCGCCGAGCGGCCGGTCACGCGCCGCCTGGCGGAGCTGTTTGCCGCGGTGGTCGAGCGGGAGTGTGCGTAGCGTGACGCAGGCCGACGCGCTGCTCGCGCGTCACGAGCGCGTGTGCTTTGCCCGCGCCTTCCCCCGGAACGCCGCGGAGCTGCGGCGCGCCGAGCGCGAGCTGGCGCTGTTCGAGCGCCGGGCCGCGCCGCTCAAGGATGCGCTGCGCAACACCGGCATCGCCGGCACCAGCTACCACTATCCCTTCAACTACGCCATGACGCGCTGGCTGCGCGGGCGCTACGGCCGCGCGGCGGACATCGACTGGCCGGCGTACCGGCGCCGGGCGTGGGACGACGTGGCGGCCCTGCTCTCGCTGGTGGTGGCCTGGGCGGAGAACGAGGGGCTGGACGACGACGAGGTGCCCTCCTGGGAGTGGATCCGCGCGGCCAAGGGCCCCGACCGGCGCACCGACCTGGCGTGGCTCCTGGACGTGCTCGCGGCCCAGCGGCTGGGGCCGAAGCTGGAGGCGCACCTCTTCGAGGCGCTGAACCTCCCCATCCGCTGGGACCTGGCCGGGTGCCGCGACGCGATCACCCATGCGCGGCTGCCGGCGCGGCCGTTCTACCATCGCCGGCTCCTCTCCGCCCGGCCCGCCGACTTCGCGCGGGAGGTGCTGCGGCCGCCGGGCGCGCTGCAACCGCTGTCGCCGGAGCGCGCCGACCGGGTGATCGACGCCGCGCGCGCCGCGCTGTCGCAGCGGGAGCGCGAATTCCACGTCATCGTGCACGGGCACCGCGCCGAGGTGTACCGGGTGGACGCGGGCCGCGGACTCGAGATCTTCGTGATCGGCCTCGCGCCGGCGCTGCGGCTCACCCTGGAAGGCGACTACGGCGCGCTGCTGGTGAAGAACGGGGTGCCCATCGGCTACGGGTACGCGGTGCTGCTCTTCGGCCGCGCCGACATCGGGATCAACATCTTCCCCACCTACCGCGGCGGCGAGTCGCCGTACGTGTTCGATCGCTTCTGCGCCGTGTTCCACCATCACTTCGGCGCGCGCAAGTTCGTGATGCGCCGCTACCAGATCGGCCACCAGAATCCCGAGGGCATCGAGGCCGGCTCGTTCTGGTTCTACTACAAACTCGGCTTCCGCTCCCTGGACCGCGGCGTGCGCGCCCTGGCCGACGTCGAGGCCGCCCGGCTGGCGCGGCGCGCGGGCTCGCGCAGCGCACCGGCGATGCTGCGGCGCCTGGCCCAGAGCGACATGATGCTCGCCACCGACGGCACCCGGCCCGAGGACTTCCGCGACGTGGACGTGCGGCGTGTGGGCTTCGCGGTCACGCGGGCCATCCGGTCGCGGCACGGCGGAGACCGCGCGGCCGCGGTGGCCGCCGCGGTGCGCGGCGTGTCCCGCGCGCTGGGCGGCCCGGTGCCCGAGCGCCTCGCGCCCGTCGCCGACCTGGTGCCCGATCTGCCGCGCTGGGAGCCGGCCGAGCGGCAGGCCCTGCGCGCGCTGCTCCGGGCCAAGGAGCTGCCGCGCGAGCGGCCGTTCGTGCTGGCCATGCAGCGCCACGAGCGCTGGCGCCGCTGGCTGCTGGAGACGTTCCCCACCCGTGGCACGTAGCCCGGATCTCCGTGCGCGGCGTTGGCCCGCGGCGCTGAGGCGCCTGCGGCCGCTGGCGCTGGGGTTCGCGCTCGCCGGCCTGGCCGCGTGCGAGCACGCGCAGCCGTTCAACGCGGTGTCGGGCGAGCCCAACGTGCCCTTCAGCACGGCCTTCCCGCGGCAGCTCACCTTCAGCCCGAGCGCCGACCTCGAGCCCTCGTGGCTGCCCGACGGCTCCGGCATCATCTACACCTTCGCGCGCGGTACCGCCGACAACGACCGCTGCCTCGCCATCCTGCCGGCGGAGGGCGGGCACCAGCTCCGCACGATGTGCCACACCCCGGTGGTGGACGACGCCGACTCCACCAACACGCTGTGGGATCCCGCCGTCGGGCCGGGCGGCGCGCTGGCCTACGTGCGCGAAAGCTCCCTGCCGGGTGATCTCGCGCCCAAGAGCCGGGAGCTGGTGGTGGCGAGCCTCGGCGCGCCCGACCCCGGCCTCGTGGTGGTCGGCTTCCCCTACCTCGGGACGGACGGGCAGTTCCGCGACGACGCGTCGCACCTGCACTGGATCGGCGCCGACACGCTGGTCTACCTCGCCGAGCAGGTGAATTACATCACCAGCGGGGTGTACGCCGACACCGTGACCATCCCGCTGGAGATCGGGCTGGTGGACCTCACGGGCGCGGCCCCGGCGCGCACCGTGGTCCCGGGCACGGCGAACGCCACGTCGCTCGCGGTGGACTCGAGCGGCGCGCTGATCTACACGCTGCAGGGCGACACGCGCGTCTACCGGCTGCCGAGGCCCGGGGGAGCGGCGGCCGTGCTGTACGACTTCGGCAGCGCCGGCGTGCCGAGCGAGGTGCAGGTGAGCGGCACGGTGCTGGTCGCCATGATCGGCGGAACGCTCACCACCGCCACCCTGGGCGACACGGCCGTCACGGTCATCCCCTCGCCCGACCCCGCGCAGTCGGTGCGGCGGCCCGCCCTGTCGCCGTCCGGGGCGCGGGTGGTGATCGAGCTGGGAGGGAGCCGGCCGGCGGACCTCTGGCTGCTCCAGGTGCCATGAGACGGCTCGGCGCGCTGGTCGCAACGTGCCTGGCCGTCGCGGCGGCCCGGCTCCCCGCGCAGTCCACGGGCTCGATAAGCGGGCAGGTGCGCGACCAAGGGTCGCAGGCGTCCCTGCGCAGCGCGCAGGTGCTGGTGGACGGGCGTCTCGCGGCGCTGACGGATTCCTCGGGCGGCTACGACGTACGTGGGGTGCACAGCGGCCTCCACCGGGTCACGGTGCGGCTGATCGGCTACGCGACCGCGAGCCGGGACAGCGTCCCGGTGCGGTCGGGCGAGACGACGCGGCTGGATTTCCCGCTGGTGCCGCAGGCCGTGCAGCTGGGGGCCGTCTCGGTCGAGGTCGCGCCCGACGCGGTGCTGGACCCGCTCGCCACCGCCACCGTGCAGCACATCTCCTCCGACGACCTGCGGCACCTGCCCGTGAGCACGCTGGAAGAGGCCGTGGCCCTCTCCGCCGGCGCGGTGGGCGACAGCTACCGCGGCGGGCGGCTGGGCGAGCAGGCGTTCATCATCGACGGCCTGGGACTCAAGAACCAGCTCGACGCCTCGACGGGAACGCTCGGGATCAACCTCCCGCCCGACATCCTCACCGAGGCCTCGCTCGTCACCGACGGATTCTCGGCGCGCTACGGGCAGGCGCTGTCGGGCCTCATCAACGTGGTGACCAAGGACGGCGGCGAGCGGTGGCAGGGCCGGGCGGCGTACGAAACCGACCGGGGCCTGGGCGCGGCGGTGGACCACGGCCTCGACCGCGCGGTGTTCGAGGCCGACGGCCCGCTGTTCGCCGGCATCACGCTGCTGGGTGCCGTGGACGCCACGGGGCGCCTCGATGCCGACCCGGTGAACGCCCCCGCGCCTACCGACCCGCGCGACCCGCGGACCGCGCAGCCCTACATGCTGCCCCACAACGCCGGCCAGGAAGTGGACGCCGCCGCCAAGCTCACCGTGCCGTTCGCGGAGCGGCAGACGCTGCGGCTGTTCGCGCTGCACTCCGACGGCCAGCAGCTGCTGTACGACCAGGCGTACAAGTACGACCAGTCGTTCGCGCCGGCGCAGCGCCTCACGGGGAACCTGTTCACAGGGCACCTCCAGCTGGTGTCACCGCCCTCGATGCCCACCTCGATCCTGGCGGACCTCCGCGTGGGCTACTTCACGCGGGACTTCGAGCGCGGGGCGCTCGACGTGCCCGTCTCCTACCCGTTCGGAGCCTTCGCCGACCGCGCCTTCCATTTCCAGGGCGAGGCGATAGCGCGCGCGCGGGACACGGCGGCCGCGCTCGGGGCGGTGCCGGGCTTCGCGACCCCGGACTTCAGCACCAACACGCCGTGGGGCGTGCCGGCGTTCTTCATGGGCGGCGCCTCGGACGGCGAGATCGCCTGGAACCGTTTCAGCGAGTTCCGCACGCAGCTCGACGTGGACCTCGGCCTGTCGCACCAGGCCGACGTGTACGTGGGCGGCGAGCTGGTGCGGCAGAGGGTCGAAACGTTCCAGCGGGTGCTGGCCTTCCTGCCGGTGGGCGACACGGTGCCGCCCGCGACGACGGCCGACTTCTCGCCCACCAGCGCCGCGGCCTACGCGGAGACGCAGGTCCGGTGGCAGGATCTGGCGTTCACCTTCGGCGCGCGGTACGACACGTTCGATCCGCACGCCACGGTGGCGGGAGGGGCGATCACGGCGCATTCCAGCCTCAACCCGCGCTTCGCCATCTCGGCCGTGCTGCACGGCGCCACCTTCGTGGCCAGCTACGGCCGCTTCAGCCAGGCGCCCGATTTTCAGTACATGGTGGACGCGGCGTTCCAGGACACGACCCGCACCGGCCGGTTCCGGGTGGGCAATCCGGATCTCGGCTTCGAGCAGTCCACCCAGTACGAGTTCAGCGTACGCGCGCGCCCCACGCCCGACATGTCGCTGCGGGTCAACGTCTACGTGAAGGCGCTCACCGGGCTGGTGGCGAGCATCCCGTACGGGGTCAACCCCGACTCCACCATCTTCGGCAACACCGACTACGGCTCGGTGAAGGGCGCCGAGATCCTGTGGGAGCGCGAGCTGAAGGACTGGTGGGGCCTCAGGGTCTCCTACACGCTCCAGTACGCCACGGCCACGTCCAGCAGCGCGTTCCAGCTGAAGGGGCCGAGCATCGTCGGGGCCGACACGATCTACCCGGGCCGCGTGGAGTATCCGCTCGACTACGACCGGCGGCACGGCGTGACGGCCATCTTCCAGGCGCGGGCCCACGACGCGTTCGGGCCGCGGGTGCTGGGGGTGCGGCCGCTGGCGGGGCTCGAGGGCGCGGCGATCTTCCGCTTCAGCACGGGGCTCCCCTACACGCTCACCAACGCCGCGGGCGACACGCTCCTCGGCCCGATCAACGGCGAGCGGTTGCCCTCGCAGTACACGCTCGACGCACTGCTGCGGCGGCCCATCCGCATCGGGCCGGCGCGCGGCAGCGTGTACGTGGACGTGCGGAACCTGCTCGACACGCGGAACATCATCGCGGTGCGGCGCGACACCGGCACGCCGGGCCTGGGCGAGGCGGGCATCCAGGCGGCGGCGCTGGCGGCGTACCAGGCCAACCCCCAGGCCATCCCGTACGAGTCGCCGCGCTACCGGGGCTGGGCCGACACCAACCACGACGGATACATCGCAGGCGAATCCGAGCTGCTGCCGCTCTACGTGGCGGCGGCGCGCGACTTCTACCAGGCAATATTCGCTTACGGCCCGCCGCGGCTGGTGAGGCTGGGGGTGGAACTCAGCTTCTGACGCGCGGAAGGCGCGCGTCCGAACAGGCTCACCCTCCCTTTCCGCGCACCCGACCAGGCTTGGGCGTGACATCGGCGCGCAACGGGAGGTTGGCCGAGGAATCCCCTACGCCGATCCGATAGACGCCGGCGTCGACCACCCAACCATTGGCGGTGCTATCCCACTGCGCGAAGGCGACCGGATCGAGCTGGAAGGTCACGCGTCTGGTCTGGCCCGGGCCGAGCTGGACTTTCTGGAAGCCTCTCAACTGCTGGGGCGGCTCACCGGTCGAAGCGGGAGCGCCGACGTAGAGCTGCACCACGTCGGCACCCGGGCGCCGGCCGGTGTTCGTGATGTCCGCGCTGACCCTCATCGACAGGCCCCGCGCTTTGGTCACCCGGAGGTTCCCGAATCGGAACGTGGTGTACGACAGGCCGAACCCGAACGGAAACAGCGGCGCGATGCCCTTGGCGCCGTACCACCGATACCCGACGTCCAGTCCTTCGGAGTACTGCACCTGGCCGCCCACGCCCGGCCACTGAGCGGGAGTCGCGGCCGGAACGTCGGCGAGACTCTTCGGGAACGTCACCGGCAGCTTGCCCGAGGGGCTGGCATCGCCGAACAGCACCGCGGCGATGGCACTGCCGTCCTCCTGGCCGGGATACCACGCCTCCAAAACCCCCTTGACCGAGTCCAGCCAGGGCATGGTGATCGCAGAACCCGTGTGCAGCACGACGATCGTCTTGGGGTTGGCCGCCGCCGCCGCGTCGATCAGCTGGTTCTGCTCGCCGGGGAGATCGATGCTGGTCAGGTCCGAGCCCTCGCTCTCGAAATCGCTGGCGAACACCACCGCGACATCCGAGGACCGCGCGAGCGCCGCGGCCTCCTCGATCAGTGAAGGCTGGCCCGGCAGTCGCCAGCCGAGGCTGACCGAGTCACCGCCGCCGTCCTGGTAGTAGTCCACCTCGATCTGCACGGCCTGGCCGGCGGTGAGCGTCACCTTCCGGATCTCGGTCGTCGGCGCCTGCTCCCGCCAGTTGTCGATGATCTGTGCTCCGTTCACCAGCAGCCGGCTGCCGTCGTCGCTGGTGAGCGAGAAGGTGTACTCGCCGGTGGCGGGAGCGGTCAGCGTCCCCGTCCACCTGGCCGACCATTGATTGGCGTTCATGCCCGGCCCCGGCGACCGGTCGTGCCAGTCGGCGGCGACAATCGAGTCCACGCGGGTCAACACCGGGGCACCCGAGAGGGTCATGTTGTTGTAGAACTGCGCGGTCAGTCCCTGGCCACCGCCCGACGACGGCGTCAGGTACCGGGGCGGCACCAGCGGGAGCGTACCGTTCGGCTGGAGCGAGCCCTGGGCGTAGCGCACCGCCACGCCGCCGCCGGCCCGATTCGCGATCCCCTGGAAGGGCGTGACGACGTAGGGCGCGACCACCGCGGCGCTGCCGCCACCGCCGCTCATCGTTCCCTGCCCGGCGTCGTAGCCGATCACCGCGATGGAGTGCACCGTGCCCGTGTCGAAGGGGAGCACGTTGCCCGAATTCCGCAACAGCACGGTGCCCTGTTCGGCGGCAGCTCGCGCGAAGGCAGCGTGCTGCTCGTTGGTCACGACGGAGGACGGCCCGCCGCTTTGCTCGCGGTCGAAGAGATGGAACCGGAATTCCTGGGCCAGAATCCGGCCAACCATGTCGTCCAGCCGCGACATCGGCACCTGACCGGCCAACACCGCGGCCTCGAGCGCCGCGCCGAACCAGGAGCTGTCCGGCATCTGCAGGTCGAGGCCGTGGCCGGCCGAAGCCACTGTGGAGTGCGTCGCCCCCCAGTCCGACGTGATGAATCCGCGGAACCGCCACCGTCCCTTGAGCACGCTGTCCTGGGTAACGTCGTTTTCGCACGCCCACGCACCGTTGATCGTGCTGTAGGCGCACATCACCGACGACACGCCACCCTCCCTGATCGCCGTCTCGAACTGGGGCATGTAGATCTCGTGCAGCGTTCGCTGGGCGATGACCACATTGTCGGCCGGGGTGTTGCGGAAGGTCTCCTGGTTGTACGCGTCCCAGTGCTTGACCTGGGACAGGACACCCTGGCCCTGCACGCCCTGGATCTCCGCGGCGGCGAGCTGCCCGGCCAGGTAGGGGTCCTCGCCGAACGATTCGAAGGCGCGGCCCCACCGTGGATCGCGGACGATGTTGACGGTCGGGCCGAGATTGACGTTCGCGCCCTTGCCCCACTCCTCGTCCCCGATGACCGCGCCGTATGCCAAAGCCAGCGACGTGTCCCAGCTCGCCGCCACCGCCACCGGGGCGGGGAGCTGGGTCACGCCGGTCAGGCCGTCCGCCACGCCGCCGGGACCGTCGTGCAGCTTCAGCGCCGGTATGCACAGCCGCCGGATCGCGGGAACGTACCCGGCATAGACGGTCCCCGTCGCGCCGTGCACCAGCTGGATCTTCTCCTCCAGCGTCAGCGCCGACACGACCTGGGCCACCCGGGCCGCGATCGGGGCCGTCGAGTGCACCCACGGGCACGAGTCGGCGGCGGTGGCGCCAGCGGGCCGCGCGGCGGGAGTGAGCGGAACCCAGGCGGCGGCCGCGAACACTGCGACCACGGCGAGAGATCGAACTCGCATGACCCGTGTCATCCAACTCCTCCTTCACGGCGCCGGCGCTCCAGCCGGCTCATCCGGCCGCGGCTGGCGCCTCAGCCGTGAGTTGTTCGAGGCCGATCGCTCAGCCTGCTGCTGAGCGCGACAATCGCAATGATAGCAGCCGGTTGAATGCGCTGTCGAGCATCATCGCAAGGTGTGACTGGCTGCTCTGCCGGCCGATGTTCGTGGTGAGACGTCTGCCGGAGCCCGCCGCGGCTGGTGAGACTGGGGGTGGAGCTCCTCTCTCGTCTCGCCACGCTCGGAGCGGGACCCTTGGCCGGGACGTGGCGCAGCGACCTTATTCTGGCTATATTGTAGCCAGAATGCGTTACGAGATCGTCCTGGCTCCAAACGTAGCCATGGCCTTCCGGGCGTTGTCGGCCCGGCGGCGCGGGGAGCTTGGCGATGCGCTCGAAACGCATCTGCGCCATGAGCCGGCCCAGGTGTCGAGGAGCCGCATCAAGCGCCTCCGGGGCCTGAGTCGGCCACAGTACCGGCTTCGAGTGGGCGAGATTCGCGTCTTCTATGATGTGACCGCCACGGAGGTTCAGGTGCTGGCCATCGTCACGAAGGCCGAGGCGCAGGCCTGGCTCGAGAAGAAGGGGGTGGCCGATGAAGGCGGTCGCGCTGGCGAAGGTTAAGGACGATCTCTCGCGCTATCTGCGACAGGCGGAGCGCGAGGAAATCGTGATCACGCGGCACGGGCAGCCCGCGGCGGTCCTCATTGGCTTTCACGGCGAGGAGGACTGGTTTGAGTATCGCCTCGAACACCATCCCGAGTTCTTGCGCCGGGTGGCGGAGGCACGGGCGGACCTGGCGGCCGGGCGGGGTGTTCCGCTCGACGCGGTCAAGCGCCGTGCCCGCCACAAGAAGGCCGGCGGCTGAAAGCGCCAGCGAGGGAGCGCGCGTGAACATCCGCCGCACCAAGATCGTGGCCACGCTCGGGCCCGCCACGTCGTCGCGGGAGCAGGTTGCCGCGCTGATCGCCGCCGGACTCGACGTGGCCCGGGTCAACGCATCGCACGGCACTCCGGAGCAGCACGCGTCGCTCATCGCCGCGACGCGCGCGGCGTCGGCCCAGGCCGGCAAGCCGGTCGCCGTGCTGCTCGATCTCCAGGGCCCGCGGATCCGCGTGGGCGCCCTCGCGGCGCCGGTGGTGCTGGTGCCGGGGCGCACCGTCTGCTTCGCGCCGGAGGGGGCGGCGGGCGCCGGTGACATCCCCACCACCTACGATCTCGCGGCGGACGTCCGGGAAGGCACGCGGATTCTCCTGGCCGACGGGCTCATGGAGCTGGACGTGGTCGCGGTGCGCCCTCCCCGCGTCGAGGCGCGGGTCAAGGACGGCGGCGAGCTGACCAGCCACAAGGGCATCAACCTCCCGGGCGTGGCGGTCTCGGCGCCCGCGCTGACCGAGAAGGACCGCGCCGACGTCGCGTTCGCCCTCGAGCACGGCGTGGAGTACCTCGCGCTGTCGTTCGTGCGGAAGGCGGAGGATGTCGCGGCGCTGCGCGCGCTGTTGCCGGCCACCGTCCGCATCGTCGCCAAGATCGAGAAGGACACCGCCCTCGGCGACCTCGAACGCATCACCGACGCCAGCGACGCCGTGATGGTCGCGCGCGGCGATCTCGGGGTTGAGCTGTCGTTCGAGCTGGTGCCGCTCGCTCAGAAGCGGGTGATCCGCGTGGCCGTCGAGCACCGCCGCCCGGTCATCACCGCCACGCAGATGCTCGAATCGATGATCCACAACCCGCGTCCCACCCGGGCCGAGGCCTCCGACGTGGCCAACGCCATCCTCGACGGCACCGATGCGGTGATGCTGTCCGCGGAAACGGCGGTCGGGGACCATCCGACGGGGGCGGTGGAAGCGATGGACCGCATCATTCGCGCGGTCGAGGGCGATGCGCACTGGCGGCCCGGCCCGGAGTGGCTCGACGGGCGCGCCGACGCCCCGGCGCGGACCGAGCACGCGGTAGCGGCCGCCGCGGTCGCCGCGGCGAAGATGCTCCGTGCCCCGGTCATCGTGACCTTCACCAAGAGTGGGTTCAGTGCGCGGATGGTGGCGGCGAGCCGGCCCGCGGTGCCGATCCTCGCGGTGACCGACAATGGCCCGACGTTCCGGCAGCTGGCGCTGGTGTGGGGTGTGATACCGATGCTGGCCGACGGCCCGCCGCAGTACGACGCCATGCTCGACGCGGCGCGCGGGCGGATCTTGGAGCAGGGCTTGGCGAAGCGGGGGGATCGCGTGGTGGTGACGGCGGGGGTGCCGTTCGACGTGCCGGGCACAACCAACCTCGTCAAGGTCGAAGAGGTGTAGCGGTGCGACTCACCTTCCTCGGGACGGGGACCTCGTTCGGCATCCCGCAGATCGGGTGCCCGTGCCCGGTGTGCCGCTCGACCGACCCCAGGGACAAGCGCAACCGCTGCGGGGTGGTCGTGCAGTCGGGCGGGGCCACGATCCTGGTCGACACGCCGACGGAGCTGCGCTTGGCGATGCTGGCCGCCGGGATCGGCTCGGTGGACGCGGTGCTGTACACCCACGATCACGCCGACCACACGCACGGCATCGACGACCTGCGGGCGCTGAGCGGCCAGCATCGCGGCACGGTGCCGATCTACGGGCCGGCCGACGCGCTGGAGCGGATGCGGCGGAAATTCGGCTACATCTTCGATCCGCTGGCGAAGCCCATTCCCGGCTCGTCGCGACCCGACGTGACGACGACGGTGCTCGAGCCGGGTGTCCAAACTGCCATTGCGGGAGTCTCGGTGTTGCCGCTCGGCTTCTCGCACGGCCCAAGCATTGTGCTCGGCTTCCGGTTCGGCCCGCTGGCGTACCTCACCGACGTGAAGGAAGTGCCGGCGCCTGAGCGCACGGCCCTGGCGGGGCTCGACGTGCTGGTGTTGAACGCCCTGTTCCACCGGTCGCATCCCACGCACCTCTCTATACCGGAGGCGGTGGAGACGGCGCGGGCGATCGGAGCCAAGCGCAGCTACCTGACCCACCTCACCCACGAGACGGGCCACGCGGCGCTCCTGGCCGAGCTGCCGCCCGGCATCGAGCCGGCGTACGATGGGCTGGTGGTGGACTGCGAAGGCGCCTAGCGCGGCGACAGTGGAGCCTCAGGCCTCCGGCAGGGCTGCGGGGATTCCAGGCCGGACCTTGAGCACCTTCTCCCTGCTGATCTGCACCGTTCCTGCCTTCGCGCCGCGCGGCTTGGTGACGTACCGGGCGCGGGTGCAGGACACCGCCACCACGCCGGCTTCTCGCGCTTTGCTGTGGTAGGCGGCGATCGCCGCCGCGCGTTCGAGCATCTCCCGATCGGGCTCCGCACCCTCGGGGCCGCGGAGTATCACGTGACTGCCGGGCATGCCGCGCACGTGGAACCACCAGTCGTCATTGCGCGAGAGCTTGATGCTCAGCCGGTCGTTGTCGGTGTCCGAGCGCCCGACCAGCACCGTCCATTCGCCGGGAAGGCGATACTCGAGCACGCGCGCCGGGGCCCCTCGCGATCGCGTCACGCTCAGCTCCCCGTCGGCACGATGGTCGCGCGCTCGACCATCAGCATCACCGTCGGCTCCGGGGCGCGGGTGCGATGCCGCACGCCGCGCGGGACTACGACGCCCTGACGGGGCCCCAGCTCCATCGTGCGCCCCTCGAGGTCCACCAGCAGCCGTCCCGACACGACGTAGAAGAACTCGTCCTCCTCGTCGTGCTGGTGCCAGTGGTATTCCCCCTGCACCACTCCGAGGCGCACCACGGCGTCGTTCACCTGGCACAGCGTCTGGTTGTACCAGGGGTCGCGGCACGCGTCCACCAGCGCCTGCAGGTCGATCTGCTCCAGCGGGCCGTGCAGGACGTTGAGGTGCGTGGCGTACGGGAACCTGGGTGTGTCGCTCATGGTCCGGCCATCCTGGAGGTGGGGCGGTGACGGGGGCCGAGCGCGGAATCTGGCCGCGGGGAGCGGACCGGGCAACCTGCGACCGCCGGCGTGATGACTGCGTTTTGACGCGCCTGTGCGGGGTCCATACATTTCGATGTCTGACCTCCTCTAACCTCGTTTTTCGGGAGCCGTCATGCAGGAGATCGCCCTCAAGCTGCTCGCGCCTTTCGCCGGTTCCGTGACCCTGAACGCCGCCGGGAAGGTCGAGGTCCCCCGACCCAACGCCCTGACCGGCCCGGCCACCGACCAGCTCGCCTGGACCGCCGTCTTCGGCGACGCGGCGGCCCGGGACGCCGCGCGGTGGCTGCTGTGGGAGATCGGCCAGGTGGTGGGCGTCCGGCCGGCCTCCATCCACGACTTCTACATGGCGCGGGGGCGCGGGGCCATTCACGGCTTCACCGTTCCCGCCATCAACATCCGCGGCCTGGTGTACGACTCGGCGCGCGCGCTGTTCCGCGCGGCGCGGAGCCTCAAGGCGGGCGCCTTCCTCATCGAGATCGCCCGCTCCGAGATGGCGTACACCGACCAGCGCCCGACGGAGTACGTGGCGGTGCTGCTGGCCGCGGCGCTGCGCGAGGGCTTCCGCGGCCCGCTGTTCGTGCAGGGCGACCACTTCCAGATCAACGCCAAGAAGTACGCGTCCGATCCGGAGGGCGAGGTCGGCGGGGTGAAGGCCCTGATCAAGGAGGCGGTCGCGGCCGGCTTCTACAACATCGACGTGGACACCTCGACGCTGGTGGACCTCTCGCAGCCGACGCTCGACTCGCAGCAGCGCGTGAACTACGAGCGCGCCGCGGAGCTGACGGAGGCGATTCGCCGCGAGGAGCCGAAGGGCGTCACTATCTCCGTCGGCGCGGAGATCGGCGAGGTGGGCGGCAAGAACAGCACCATCGAAGAGCAGCACGCGTTCATGGACGGCTACCGCAAGGCGCTCGCCGCGCGCGGCGCCGGCCTGACCGGCATCTCCAAGATCAGCGTGCAGACTGGGACGAGCCACGGCGGGGTGGTGCTCCCCGACGGTTCGATCGCGACCGTGAAAATCGATTTCGAGACGCTGCGGCTGCTCTCCCGCGACGCGCGGGAGCGGTACGCGATGGCGGGCGCGGTTCAGCACGGCGCCTCGACGCTGCCCAATTCCGCCTTCGGGAAGTTCCCCGAGGTGGAGACGGCGGAAATCCACCTCGCGACCGCGTTCCAGAGCCTGCTGTTCGACCACCAGGCCACGCCGGCCGCGTTCAAGGCGAAGCTCTACGACTGGCTGCGCGACAACGCGGCCAACGAGCGCAAGGCCGGGGAGACGGACGAGCAGTTCTTCTACAAGACGCGCAAGAAGGCGCTTGGCCCGTTCAAGAAGGACTGGTGGGCGCTGCCCGACGTGGTGCGCTCGGCGCTCGGCGCCGCGCTGGAGGAGCAGTTCGTCTTCCTGCTCGAGACGCTCAAGGTCAAGGACAGCGCGGAGCTGGTCGCCCGGCACGTGAAGGCGCCGGTGATCCACCGCACGGAGCCCGCCGCCGCGATGAGCGCGGCGCCGGACGACGCCGAAGCCGGCGAATAGGGAGGGGACCATGGCGCGGCACGATGATGACGACGACGAGGTGGTGGAACGGCATGGCTCGCCGGTGGTGCCCTTCCTGTGGGGGCTGGCGGTCGGCGCCGCCCTGGGACTGCTGTTCGCGCCGATGAGCGGCGAGGAGCTGCGCGCCGATCTCGCCTCGCGCTCCCGGAAGCTCAAGGACCTCGCGTCGCAGAAGGTGGACGAGCTGGAGGACCTGGTGGCGGGGCGCTACGAAGAGGCCCGCGCCCGGGTGGAGGAAGGCCTCGAGAGCGCGAAGCGCAGCGTGAAGGAAGGACGCCAGACCGCGCGGGACGTGGTCGAAGCCGGCCGCGACGTGGCGCAGAGCGCACGCGAGGAGCTGGAGCGGCGGCTCGCCGACTCGCGCGAGGCGCGCCGGGCGGCCCGCCAGGCGCCGGACGAGGATCCGGGCGCCTAACCCGGCTGTCGCGGTGGACCGGCGGCGGCGCTGGATCTTCGTCTGGCATGACGTACGCAACTTCGTCCGCCGGGTGTACGAGGGCGCGATGGAGGCGAACGTCCCGTTCCTCGCCAGCGGACTCGCCTTCGACGCCCTGCTCGCGGCCATTCCGTTCGCATTCGTGGTGCTTGCCCTGGCCGGCTACGTCCTCAACGCCAGGGCCTCCGCCTCGCAACTCGACGTGGCGGCATACCTGCGGCAGCTGCTGCCGAGCTACGGGCCGCAGCAGGGTGCCGACCCGTTCGCGCCCATCCTCCGCCTGGCCGAGACCGTGGTGCGCTCGCGCGGTAAGCTGACCCTGGTGGGCTTCCCGTTGTTCCTGTTCTTCGCGACCCGGCTGTTCGGCTCGCTGCGGGCCGCGCTGTGCGAGGTGTTCGACACCCCGGAGACGCGGTCCTTCCTGCGGGGCAAGGTGTACGACGCCGGCTTGGTCTGCGCCACGGGGCTGCTGTTTGCCGCCAACACCCTCCTGAGCGATGGTCTGCTCGACGCCGAGGGACACATCGGCTTCGTCGGGTTCTTCGGTGCCCAGATCCTGGCCTTCGCGTTCCTGATCGTCCTGTTCATGATGGTCTTCAAGTACGCGCCGTCGCACCGCGTGCGCTGGGACACGGCGCTGGTGGCCGCCCTGGCGTGCGCGGTCGGGTTCGAGATCGCCAAGGAAGCGCTGAGCTTCTACTTCCGGAACTTCGTGCGGCCCGATCAACTGGTGAGCGACCGGACGCTGGGGGCGATTCTCCTGTTCGTGGGCTGGGTGTACTACATGACGTTCGTCTTCCTGATCGGCGGCCAGATCGCCCAAGTCTACGAGCTGCGGCGGCGGCAAGCGGCCCAGCGCGCCGTCCTTGGCTAGGAGCCCGTCCATGCCGCTCCCGTGCCCCCGTGCCCCTGTGCCCCCGTGCCCTCCAGCCTGGGTGTCCTCATGTCCACGCCCATAGACCTCCGCAGCGATACGGTCACCCGCCCCTCGGCGGCGATGCGCCGGGCCATCGCCGAGGCCGAGGTCGGCGACGACGTCCTGGACCACGATCCCACCACCCTGCGGCTCGAGGAGCGCGTGGCCGCGCTGCTGGGCAAGGAGGCGGCGCTCTTCTTCCCGAGCGGCACCCAGGCCAACCAGAGCGGGATCCGGCTGCTGACGCGCCCGGGGACGGAGCTGCTGCTCGAGGCCAATGCACACATCCTGACCTACGAGATCGCGGGCGTGGCGGCGAATTCGGGCGTGCAGGTGCGTCCGGTGCAGACGACGGACGGTGTGCTGACGGCCGAGCTGCTCAGGGCGGCGCTGCGGCCCGCGTCGCCGCACTACCCGCGGGTTTCGGCGATGGCGATCGAGAACACGCACAACGCGGCGGGCGGGAAGGTGATGCCGGTCGCCGTGGCCGAGGCCATCGGCAAGCTGGCCCGGGAGGTGAAGCTCCCGCTCCACCTCGACGGCGCGCGGCTGTGGAACGCCGCCGCGGCCCTCGGCATCGAGCCCGCGCGGCTGGCGGCGCCCGCCGACACGGTGATGGTGAGCCTGTCGAAGGGACTGGGCTGCCCCATCGGCTCGTGCCTGGCGTTCCCGAAGGCTGCCTTGGCCGACGTATGGGAGATCCGCAAGCGCTTTGGCGGCGGCATGCGCCAGTCCGGGATTCTCACCGCGGCCGGGCTGTACGCCCTGGACCACAACCTCACGCGGCTCGGCGAGGACCATGCCAACGCGAAGCGGCTCGCCCGCGGGCTCGACGGGCATCCTGCGGTACGGCCGCTGGCGCCGGAGAGCAACATCCTGATGCTCGACCTCGTGCGCGAGCGGGACATGGCCGACGCAGTGATCCCGAAGCTGGCCGAGCGCGGTGTGCTGGTGACGGCGTTCGGGCCGAAGCGGCTGCGGGCAATCACGCACCTCGACGTCAACGCGGCGGATATCGAGCGGGCGATCGGGATCATCGCGGAGGTGCTCCGGTAAGGAGGCTGCCAGTACTGAGTGGAGTTGCGAGACGCGGAGTTGCGAGTGGTTTCGAGAGCTCAGGTTTCGGAAAGAGAACTTGCCCCGGGGCCGGCAAAGCGAGCCGCGGGGCAGGTTCTGTTGCTCGCCGCTTGCATCTCGTAACCACTCGCAACTCCGCGTCTCGCAACTGGTATCCAAGATGTGGGCATGCTACCTTGGGGGTGCCCCAGGTCCGACGGGCGAGAGCGCACGAACCGCGTCAGAGCCCCGAAGGCAGCAGCGCTAAGTGATGTCTCGCGTCGCGGCGGGTAGCCTGGGGCACCATTCCTCAATACCAGTATAGAACGCAGACAGCAGACGGCGGTGAGCAGAGCGGTTGCGAGACGCCAAGTCGTCAGTGGTTTCCAGTTGCCAGAGGGCGGAAACAGAACATGCCTCCCCGCGCCCATCCCCAGTGTATCTCGCGCTAGCGCGTAAGTATCGCCCCCGGCTCTTCTCCGAGCTGATCGCCCAGGAGCACGTCGCGCGCGCGCTCACGGGCGCCGTGGAGCAGGGCAAGGTGGCGCACGGCTATCTGTTCGCGGGCCCGCGGGGGGTGGGCAAGACCACGGCCGCGCGGATTCTCGCGATGGCGCTGAACTGCGAGGCGCGGCACGCCGGCCGGCCCACCGCGGCGCCGGGCGAGCCGTGCGGCGAGTGCTCTTCCTGCGAGCGCATCTGGGCCGGCTCGGCGAGCCTCGACGTGGTCGAGATCGACGCCGCGAGCAATCGCGGGGTGGACGATGCGCGCGACCTCAGGGAGCGCGCGATGTACGCGGCATCGCAGGAGGGCCGCCACAAGGTCTACATCGTGGACGAGGCCCACATGCTGACGCGCGACGCCTGGAACGCGCTCCTCAAGATTCTCGAGGAGCCGCCGTCGGGCGTCGTCTTCGTCTTCGCCACCACGGAGCCGCACAAGATCACCAACACCGCCGCTCCCGTGATGAGCCGCCTCCAGCGGTTCGACTTCCGGCGGGTGGGGCCGCAGGCCATCGCCGAGCGGGTGCGCGGCGTGCTCAACCAGGAAGGGCTGCACGCGGACGACGACGCCATCGAGATCATCGCGCGCGTCGCCGACGGCGGCCTCCGGGACGCGCTCTCGGTCCTCGACCAGGCGACCGCGTTCGGCGAAGGGGCCCTGACAAGCCAACGGGTGCGCGAGGTGCTGGGCCTGGTGGGCGACGAGCTGTTCGCCGAGCTGCTCGCGATCGTCGCGGAGCACCGGGCCGGCGACGTGTTCCCGTTCGTCGCGAAGCTCGCGGAAGCGGGCCTCGACCTCACCGCGTTCACCGATGGCGCGGGCGACCTGCTGCGCGCGCTGCTCGCGACGCGGCTGGGCGGCAAGCCGGACGGCGTGTCGTCGGCGCTCGGCGTCCACGTCCTGCGGATCGCACCGCAGTTCGAGCCGGGCGACCTCTTGCGGATGCTGCGGGCGCTCGAGGAGACGGAGGAGCCGATCCGGCGCGGCGCGAATCCACGCCTCTCCGTCGAGACGTTGCTGGTGCGGTGGACCGTTATGGACCGCACCGTACAGATAGCAGAACTACTGAGTGGGCAGAGTGCGGGGAAGTTGCGAGACGCCACTGCAGGACAGTTGCGAGACGCCGAGTTGCGAGGGGTTAAGAGACACGAGGGAGCAGGTGGGCAGGCGCCGCCCCTACCCGCTCCCTCGAACTCCGCGCCAGCCGTCTCCGCACCTGCGGTCGCGGAAGCGCCACCGCCGGCGCTCAAGGCCCAGGCGATGCGGGATTCCGGCGGCCCGCTCACGCTGGAGTCGCTGCGCGCCGCCTGGCCGGAGATCGTGGCCGCGGCCAAGGCCGAGAAGCCGATGCTGGCGAGTGCGCTGGAGGACACGGCGCCGGTGGCGTGCGACGGCGCGGCGGTCCGCCTCCAGGCGCTCGGCGGCAACCCGATGACGGTTGAGGGGCTCACGCGCTCCCGCGCCTCCATCGAGGCCATTATGGGGCGCATCATGGGGGCGTCCGTACGCGTCGGCCTGGGCGATGCTCCGGCGGCGCCACGGAACGCCCCGGCGGGACCCGCGCCGGCGGCTGTGGTCAAGGAATCGCCGACCCCCCCGGCGCCGCCGCAGCGGGTCACCGCGACCGGCGCCAGGGCCGAGCGGCTCAAGGCCCTGCGTCAGAAGGATCCGACACTGGATAGCGCTATGGATAGCTTGGACTTGGAGCTTCTCGACTAGCCTTGCCACGGGCCCACCCCGGGCCTAGGTTTCCTCCAATGACTGATCTTCGTGGGCTCCTGCAGTTTGGGCAGCAGATGCAGGGCCGGTTGGCGGCAATCCAGAGTGAGCTGGCGCAGCGTACCGTGACGGGCTCGGCCGGTGGCGGGATGGTCACGGTGACGGCGGACGGGCGGGGTCAGGTGCGGGAAGTCCACATTGATCCCAGCCTGCTGGGCGGCGATGTCGAGATGCTCGAGGATCTCGTCGTGGCCGCCGTGGCGGAGGTGCAGAAGCGGGCGGCGGAGCTGGCCCAGGACGAGATCAAGAAGGTCCAGAGCGTCCTGCCGTTTCCGCTGCCCTTCTCGTTGTAGCCGTGTCCGCCATCGAGGAGCTGGTCGCGGAGTTCGCGAAGCTCCCCGGCATCGGCCGCAAGACGGCGCAGCGCCTGACGTACTTCCTGCTCAAGCAGCCAGGTGAGGAGTCCGCGCGGCTCGCCCGTGCCGTGGCCGCGCTTGGCGAGCGAGTCCGGGCCTGCTCGAGCTGCGGGGACCTCACGGAGGCCGACCCGTGCGCCATCTGCACCGATCCGCGGCGCGACGCCGGCCTGATCTGCGTGGTGGAAGAGGCGTCGGACGTGGCGGCCATCGAGCGGGCGGGCGAGTACCGGGGCCGCTATCACGTGCTGGGCGGACGGCTCTCGCCGCTGGACGGCGTCGGGCCTGACCGGCTGAACATTCCGGCGCTGCTGGACCGGCTGGCCAACGGGTCGCTGGTGCGCGAGGTGATCGTGGCGACCAACCCGTCGGTGGAGGGTGAAGCGACGGCGCACTACGTGGAGCGGACCCTGCGCGCGCGCGCCCCGGAGCTGGTGGTGAGCCGGCTGGCGCGCGGGCTGCCGGTGGGGGGCGAGCTGGAGTACGCCGACGGCGAGACCATCGCCCAGGCCCTGTCGGCGCGCCGCCGGTTTCCGGGCCCGTGAGGCACCGGTCGTTGTACGTCGCGGCGGCCGTGGCGACAGGGTTCCTGGCCGGCGCGGTGCTGGCGCAGCGCTCGATGGGGAAGTGGCGGACCGCGCTGTTCAGCGCCCGCCCCTTGCGCCGCCTGGCGGCGTTGGGGTATTTGAGCGGGCACCCGGGGGTCGAGGCGGTGCAGGTGCTGCGCGACTACCTCGCCTGGGAGGAGCACCCCGCCCTCCGGCGCCGGGCCGAGTCCATCGTTCGCCGGATGGAAGCGCAACTCTCGTAGCAGCGGAGCACGGATGCCGGGTGCGTCGAGCTGGTCGTTCCGCGAAGAGGATTACAAGGCCATCACGGAACACATGAATGGCCTGTTGCGGGAGACCAACGTCAAGAGCCTGATGCTGGTCGATCGCAACGGCCAGGTGGTGGCGAACGTGGGGGAGCCGCCCCAGTTCGACCCGCAGGCCTTCGCGTCGCTCACCGCCGCCGACTTCAGCGCCAACGACCAGCTCGCCAAGATGATCGGCGAGCACGAGTTCGCCTCGCTGTTCCATCAGGGCGAGAAGGAGTCGATGTACCTCGCGGACGTGGCGCGGCGCGTGATCCTGGTGGCGTTGTTCGACAGCCGCACGACGCTTGGCCTGGTGCGGCTCAAGTTCAAGGGAACGGTCGAGATCCTCACCCGGGTGTTCGAGGACATGTTCAACCGGTCCGGCACCCAGAGCACCAAGGTCGAGGGCTTCGGCACCAAAGAGGCGGAAGATGAGATCGACAAGCTGTTCGGGGACTGACAGGAGCGAGCGCGCGCCATGTCGATGATCAACTACGCCTCGCGCGAGATCAACTGCAAGCTCGTCTACTACGGCCCGGGGCTGGGCGGGAAGACGACCAACCTCGAGCACGTGTACGGCAAGGTGCAGCCCAACACGCGCGGCAAGCTCATCTCGCTGGCCACCGAGACCGAGCGCACGCTGTTCTTCGACTTCCTGCCCGTGGACCTCGGGACGATCCGCGGGTTCAAGACCCGGTTCCACCTCTACACGGTGCCGGGCCAGGTGTACTACAACGCCAGCCGCAAGCTGATCCTCAAGGGCGTGGACGGCATCGTGTTCGTCGCGGACAGCCAGGTCGAGCGCATGGAGGCGAACATCGAGTCCATGCAGAACCTGTACGACAATATGGCGGAGTACGGCTACGACCTGACGAAGCTGCCGTTCGTGATCCAGTACAACAAGCGCGACCTCCCCAACGCCTCGCCGGTCAAGGACCTCCAGGCGTCGCTCAATCCCGGCTGGCCCCTGACCAACCCGGACCGGCAGCGTGTGACGCCGGACTCCAACTGGTCGGGCGAGTATCTGGTGTGGCAGCTCCCCACCGGCGAGTGGGTGGAGCGGGCGCCGACCTACGAGGCGGTGGCGATCACCGGCGACGGGGTCTTCGAAACGCTCAAGGCCGTCAGCAAGCTGGTCCTCAAGTCGCTCGGCTGACCGGGCATGTGGACGCTGCCCAACATCCTGACGCTCGCGCGGATCGGCCTGGCGCCGGTCATCGCGCTCCTGCCGTTCATCGAGGGTTACTGGCCTAAGGTCATCGCGTTCTTCATCTTCGTGGTCGCCGCGGTGAGCGACGTGATCGACGGCTACCTCGCGCGGCGCAGCCGGCAGGTGACCGACCTCGGCAAGCTGCTCGATCCCGCCGCCGACAAAGCGCTCCTGATCGCGACCCTGGTGCCGATCTACTGGCTCACCCGCCATCCCACGGTGCTCTACGGCATCCCCTGGTGGGGGAGCCTGCCGCTGTGGGTCGCGGTGATGCTGGTGGGCCGCGAGCTGCTGATGACGGCGTTCCGCTGGGAGGCGCAGAAGCGCGGCGTCGTCATCCCCGCCGGCCGGGAAGGGAAGCTCAAGGCGATCCTGCAGTACCTGTTCATCGGGGGCACGATCGCCTGGTTTGCCTGGAAGGAGTTCCTGGTCAAGACCGGCTTCACCGGGCGGCTCCGCGACGCCTGGGACAAGTTCCATGGCGCGTTCGTCGCCGTCACGCTCGCGCTCGCCGTGCTGCTCACCGTCTACTCGTTCGCCGTCTACCTGTACCGATACCGCGCGCTGTTCCGCGCCTCAGCGCGCTGACCGTGGACTGCGAGCTGCTGACCGTCGGCACCGAGCTGCTGCTCGGATTCACGGTCGACACGAACGCGGCGGAGGCGGGCCGCGCCCTGGCGGCGGCCGGGATCCGGCTGACCCGGCGCGCCAGCGTGGGCGACGACGCCACCGCGGTGCGCGAGGCGGTGGCTGCGGCCCTCGATCGCACGGGTGCGGTCGTCGTCACGGGAGGACTCGGGCCCACGCCGGATGACATCACGCGCGACGCGGTCGCCGCGGTGTTCGGCCGCGCCCTGGTGCGCGATCCAGCGATCATGACGGCGCTGGAGGAGCGGTTCACGCGCCTGGGCCGAGGTCCCATGCCGGAGGCGAACAAGCGCCAGGCCGACGTCCCACACGGCGCCACTGTGCTGCCCAATCGCTGGGGCACCGCGCCTGGCCTCTGGCTGGAGGACGAGCGCGGGCGCCTGGCCGTGCTGCTTCCTGGCGTGCCGGCCGAGATGCGCGGCCTGCTGGAGCACGAGGTGATCCCGAAGCTGCTCACCAGGCAGGCGGGCACGGCGGCACGGGGGCACGGGGGCACAGACGTTCAGACGCACGGGGGCACGGGGGCACAGGGGCACGGGGGCGGAGAGGTCATCGTGTCGCGGACGCTGCGCACGACGGGCATCTCGGAGTCTGCGCTCGCCGACAAGGTGGGCGACCCCGCCCGCTGGCTGGGCGAGCACCTCACGCTGGCCTGGTTGCCGAGTCCCGAAGGGACCGACTTGCGACTCACAGCGTGGGGGCTTTCGGCCGACCTCGCCGGCGCGGCGCTCACCAAGGCGGCGACGGCCCTGCGCCCGCTGCTCGGCGCCCACTGCTACGGCGAAGGCGACGCCGACCTGGCGGCGCTGATCCTCGCGGAGTTGGAGCGCCGCAAGGCGCACCTGGCGGTGGCGGAATCGTGCACCGGCGGCCTCTTGGGCGGCCGGCTCACCGCGATCCCGGGCAGCTCCCGGGTGTTCCTGGGCGGCGTCGTTGCGTATGCCGACGAAGTGAAGCTCGGGCTGCTCGGCGTCTCCGCGGATACCCTGGCCGCCCACGGCGCCGTGAGCGAAGCGGTGGCGCGGCAGATGGCGTCGGGGGTTGCGCGCACGTTCGGCGCCGAAGTCGCGGTGGCGGTGACAGGCATCGCCGGCCCCGGCGGCGGCACGGTGGAGAAGCCGGTCGGCACGGTGTGGATCGGCGCACTCTCAGGAGGGCAGGTCCGGGCCTTCCAATACGTGTTTCCCGGCGAGCGTGATGTCGTCCGGCGCCGCGCGGCCCAGGCCGCGCTGGATGCGCTGCGGCGGGTTCTGGGAGAAGGGAACTGACGCTGGCCGCATTCGGCGACGTCGAATTCTGGACCGCGGCCGACGGAGCCCGGCTGGCGCTCCGGCGGGCGCAGCCCGTGGGGCAATGGCGAGGCTCGCTGATCCTGCTCCACGGTTTCGGCGACCACAGCGGGCGCTACGCGGAGGTGGCCGCCTGGTTCGCCGAGCGCGGGCTGGGGGTGTACGCGCTGGACCAGCGGGGACACGGGCGCTCGCCCGGCAAGCGCGGCCACGTGTCGCGCTTCGCCCAGTTCCTCTCCGACGTCGCCGCGCTGCGCAAGCTGGTCGCCTTGGAGCAGGCCGGGCCGCAGATCCTGCTGGGCCATTCCTTCGGCGGCACCGTCGCCCTGCGATACCTGGAGACCGAGCCGGAGGGCCTGGCGGGCGCCATCGTCTCGAGTCCGTTCCTCGACGTCGCCATGCCGGTGCCGCGCTGGAAGCTGCTGCTGGCCCGGGTGCTGGTCGAGGTGATGCCCTCGATGCCCGTCGGCACCGGCTTGGACGTCGCGCATCTCTCGACCGACCCCGCCGTCGGGCAGGCGGCCCGGAGCGATCCGCTGTATCACCGCGTGATGACGCCGCGGGCGTACCGCGAGGTGCGCGCCGCCCAGGCGGCCGTGGTGGGGGAGGGCCGGCACATCCGCGTGCCGCTCCTGTTGCTGCTGGCGGGCGACGACCGGATCGTCTCGCGGCCCACGACCGAGGCCTTCGCCCGGACGCTCGCCGGCGACGTGAGCGTACGGCTGTACGACGGGTTCTACCACGAAGTGTTCAACGAGCCGCATCGCGCACGGGTGTTCCGTGATGTCGAGCCGTGGCTCGACCGTGTGTTGAGCGCGGCGGCGCGCGAGCGCGCCGGTCCCGCGGCCCCCTGACCATGGAACCGTTCAAGATCAAGGTCGTTGAGCCCATCGCCTTCACCACCCGCGAGCAGCGCGCTGACGCGCTGGCCGCCGCCGGTTACAATCTCTTCAACGTCCCCGCCTCGCTCATCACCATCGACTTGCTGACCGACTCAGGCACCTCGGCGATGAGCGACCGGCAGTGGGCCGGCATCATGCTCGGCGACGAGTCGTACGCGGGCAGCCGCAACTACTTCAATCTCGAGCGGGTGGTCCGGCGGATCACCACCTACCGGCACGTCATCCCCACGCACCAGGGCCGGGTGGCCGAGAACCTGCTGTTCACGACCGCCGTGAAGCCCGGTGACCGCGTGCCCAACAACATCCACTTCGACACCACGCGCGCCAACGTCGAGCACAACCTGGGCGTCCCGGTGGACTGCGTGATCGACGAGGCGTACGACGTGACGAACGAGCACCCGTTCAAGGGCAATATGGACGTGGCGAAGCTCGACCGGGTGTTCGCCGAGGTGGGGAAGGAACGCATCCCGCTGGTGATGCTCACGGTCACCAACAACTCGGGGGGTGGGCAGCCGGTGTCGCTCGGCAACGCCCGCCAGACGAGCGAGTGGTGCCGCAGGCACAAGATTCCGCTGTTCTTCGACGCCTGCCGTTTCGCAGAGAACGCCTGGTTCTGCAAGCAGCGCGACCCGGAGTGCTCCCGCATGTCGATCGAGGAGATCGCGCGGGCGTTCTTCAGGCTGGGGGACGGCTGTACGATGTCGGCGAAGAAGGACGGCCTGGTCAACATCGGCGGCTTCATCGCCACCAACGACGACGACCTCTCGACCCGCCTGTCGAACATGCTGATCCTCATCGAGGGCTTCACGACCTACGGCGGGCTCGCGGGGCGCGACCTCGAGGCGATCTCCATCGGCCTCGAGGAAGTGCTGGACGAGCGCTACCTGGAGCACCGCGTGGGCCAGGTCGGCCGGTTCGGCGAGAAGCTCCGGGCGGCCGGCGTCCCGATCGTGCTGCCGGTCGGCGGTCATGGTGTGTACCTGGACGCGCGGCGCTTCCTGCCGCACATCCCGCAGCCCGAGTTCCCGGCGCAGGCGCTGACCTGCGCGCTCTACCTCGAGGGCGGGATCCGCGGCGTCGAGATCGGCGGGCTGATGCAGGGCGTGCTCGACGAGGCCACGGGGAAGTGGACCTGGCCGGAGCTGGAGCTGGTGCGCCTGGCGGTGCCCCGGCGCGTCTACACCGACGCGCACCTCGATCACGTGGTCGACGTCTGCATCAAGCTGCTGGCGCGCCGCGACACGATCCGGGGGCTCAGGATCGTGTCCCGGGCCCCCGTGCTCCCGCACTTCACCGCTCGGCTGGCGCCGATCGGGTCGAAGGCCTAGCCGCTGCGGGCACGGCCCGCCGCACCCGCCCCGACGGACCTAGTCCTGCGGCGGACGCGGCGCAGGTGCCGGCGCCGCTGGCTTCGGAGTGGCGCTGGGCCTCAGGGCGAGCCGCACGCTGAGGTCGCCGGACGTCACGACCACTTCGCTGTCAGACACTTCCGTCGCAGTCGCCCAGCCGGACCCGCGTGCCTCGATGACGACGGGGCCGAGCCGTCCGGTGTAGCGCAGCGGGCCGAAGCTCCGGTGCTCGGCGTACGACGTCGGCGGAAGGGGCGCCAGGGCGGGCACCGGCGGCTCGGCGGGCAACGCGCCCGCGGGCGGCGTCGGGGCAACCGCCGGCATCGCGGGCATGGCCGGCTCGGGCGGCGCGAGGGCACCCGCCGAATCGCCCAGACCTTCGAGCGCGGCGCGATCCTGGAGGACCGCGGCCAGGGCGGCCGCCTGGGCTTCCAGTGCGCGCTGCACCGCCTCGAGCTGCCCCGAGTCTGCCGCGGAGCCGACCCGACGCTGCACCACCTCGGCGAGCTGCTCCGCCATCTGCTGCCGCACTCGCTCGATCTGGTCCCGCGCCCGCTCCAGCTGGTCGTGCGACACCTCCAGTTGCCGGGTCTGTGCCGCCAATGCGAGCCGCAGCGCTCGCGCGGCCGAGGCCAGGGCGCGGGCGTCAGTGATGGGCCGTGCCTCAGCGACCAGGCGCACCACGTGCTCGGCGCCGTCCCGCCGATACGTCAGCCGCACCGACTGTCCGGGGCGGATGTTGGCGAACGCGGCGCCCCCCTCCTGCGACGTGAACGGCTTCCGATCGATCGCCACGAGCGTGTCGCCGGTCCTGAGGCCGGCCCGGTCCGCGGGACCATTGCGATCGACGGAAAAGAGCCGGGGCGGCTCCGAGAACATCCACCGGCGAGCCCCTCCGGAGTCGGACGTCGTAAGGGTGCACTGGCTGCACGACACGCCGATCCCCAGCCAGCCTTCCCGGGACGTGATGCTGTAGGTGAGCCGCGGCACCGTGGCACTGACGGCGCCGCGGTTGCTGCGGCTGCTGTCCACCTGGGCCGCCGCTGGCGCCGTAACGGCCGCCAGCGCGCCCAGCGCGATGATGTGACGCAACATGCTCCTGCCTCCGGGGTTCAGAACCACACCACGGACCGGGTGGACGGCGCCGGCCGCTGCTCTTCACTCCGCTCGTTCAATCCTCTCAGCACTGCGGCCGCGAGCGGATCGTCGGGTGCCAGATGGGCCACTTCTCCGGCGACGGCTCCCAGGGCCGTGAGCGCCACCTGGCGCGCCTTGGTCCGGGTCGCCGCGTCGGTCGAGTCGTTCAGCTGATTCAAGGCCGCCAACGCCTCCACGTACAACGTGCCGATGCGTTCCGCGTGCGCCGCGACCTGGGCTGCCGAGCCGCGCGACGCCTGCACGCCCGACAGCGCGGCGGCCGCGCCGCTCCGGGCGCCAAGGTACTGGCCGGCCGCGAAGCCGCCGGCGAAGAGCGCCAGCGACGCCGCGACGGCGCCCACGAGCCAGGGCAGGGCGCGGCGCCGTCCCGTGCGCAGCGCGAGCGGAATCGGGAGCAGGCCGCGCCGCTGCAGCGCGGCCACCACGCGGTCCTCCAGCTCCGGGCGCGGGGCGCGCTCCCTGGCGAGCGCCTCGAGCGCGCGCCGCTCGGCCGGCGTGAGGTCGTCGGGTTCGTTCATGAGACACGTCCTTCGTTGCCGGGAGCGAGCAGCGCGCGCACCGCGCGTCGTGCCCGGAACAGCTGTGACTTGGTGGTGCCGGGCGTCACGCCGAGTAGCTCGGCGATGCGCTCGTGCGTGTGGCCCTCGACGTCGTGGAGGACGAGCACCATCCGGTAGCCGGACGGGAGCGTCGCGATGGCCCGTTCGAGGTCCACCGGCTCGAGCCGCTCCAAGGGCTGGGCTGCCGCGGGCTCGTCGTTCTCCGGCCACTCGACCTCGCGCCGCTTGCCGCGCCGCCGCAGCGCCTCGCGCGACGTGTTCAGCGCGATGGCGTGGAGCCAGGTGCTCAGCTCCGACTCCCAGCGGAAGCTCTCCAGCTTCTCCACCGCCTTGATCCAGATGTCCTGCACCACGTCCTCCGCTTCCGTCTCGTCGCCCCCGAGCAGCCGGAGCGCGAGCTGGTAGAGCCGCGGCGTATGCCTCCGGTATAGCCGGCGGAACGCCGCCTCGTCGCCCGCCAGCACGCGCCCGGCGAGCTGCCGATCCGGCTCGGCCGTGAGGTCGGGCGCCGCGCCGGTATTCACCGGGCGGACTCGGGCGTGCTGGGACGGCGTGTCATACCTTGTCTCTTAGTGGCGTCCCGAGGCGATAGGGTTGGACCCAAAGGCTAGCGGCAAGACCGCAAGTTGGCAGGGGGTAGGTCAGAATCCCGACCGAAGCAGTCCTTGATCGTCGGACCCCCGTCGACCATGAGTTCTATGGCGTGGAGGGCCCGGCGGGCGCGGCTGGGGGCTGCCAGGTCGGCGGGATGACGCGTCCCTTGTATCTCCCGCCCGCGTCATGATAGAGGCATCGTAGAGGCGGGCGATAGCTCGCTCCTCCCTGGGTCTTCGAGACCGTGCGTTAGCCAGGGCGTCGCCCGTCTCTCGCCTCGAGCCCGAACAGGTGCGCGGCCCAAGACCGCATCGTGCAAGGCTGGGCCAGGTCGAGAGGGACGTCCGACTCCGGAGGCCCCGATGAGCGCGCCCGCCTGTTTCGTCGGTATCGATGTCGCGAAAGCCACGTTGGATGTCGCGGTGCGCCCCGCGGGGGAGCCGTGGAGCACGGCCAATGACGACGCCGGCATCGCCGCTTTGGTGGCCCGGCTGCGACCGCTGGCCCCCGCGCTGATCGTGCTGGAGGCGACGGGCGGCTTCGAGACGGCGGTCGTGGCGGCGGTGGCCGCCGCCGGCCTCGCGGTGGTGGTGGCCAATCCGCGCCAGGTGCGCGACTTCGCCCGGGCCACCGGGCAACTGGCCAAGACGGACGCGCTGGATGCGCAGATCCTGGCCCTATTTGCCGAGCGGGTGCGGCCGGAGCCGCGCCCGCTGCCGGATGAGGCGGTGCGGAGCCTGGACGCGCTGCTCACGCGGCGGCGCCAGCTCTTGGAGATGAAGACGGCCGAGCAGAACCGGCTGGGCTTCGTGGCCGCCGCCGCGGTGCGCCGGGACATTACCCAGCACATCCACTGGCTCGAGCGCCGGCTGCGCGACGTGGACGGGGACCTGGAGCAGGCCGTGCGCGGCAGCCCGGTGTGGCGGCTCAAGGAGGATCTGCTGCGCAGCGTGCCGGGCGTCGGCCCGGTGGTGAGCCGGACCCTGCTGGGCGAGCTGCCGGAGCTGGGGACGCTCACGCGCCAGCAGATCGCGGCCCTGGTGGGCGTGGCCCCGCGGGCGCGCGACAGCGGCACGCTGCGCGGCAAGCGGATGGTCTGGGGCGGGCGGGCGTCGGTGCGCGCGGCGCTCTACATGGGCGCCCTGGTGGCGACCCGCTACAACCCGGCGATCCGGGCCTTCTACACGCGGCTGCGAGCGGCCGGCAAGCCGGCCAAGGTGGCCCTGGTCGCCTGCATGCGGAAGCTGCTGACGATCCTCAACGCCATCCTCCGCACCGGCACCCCCTGGCGCGCCGTGAGCGCGGGAGCTACCTCGTGACCAAGACAGGTGCTAACGCCGGCACGTTACAGTGTGGCATGCGCGGAGGCTTGGCGGGCGGGGCGTCCGCCGCGCTCGCGCCTTGTCGTTGGCGCACCGTGCGGAGGGAACACCAATGTCCATCGTTGCCAGATCAGGTCTGCTCCTCGCCATCGCCGTTGCCGGCGCTCTTCCCGTCGCGGCGCAGGAGGCGGTGGTGCTGCGACTCGACCCGCCCGTGGGCCAGGTCACGCGCTCTCGGATGGAAAGCAAGGTGTGGATGCTGATCTCGCCTGCCGTGGCCGCCGACACGAGCGCTGAGCCCACGATGAAGCAGGTCATGTACTCCACCCAGACGGTGGCCGCGGCCGATTCGGGAACTCGCACGATCACCGTGGTCATCGATTCGTCCCGTATGCAGATGGGAGGAGGGCTGCCGCCGCTTGGTGGGGGCGCGGACTGGCTCAGGGGCATGACGATGATTAAGCGGGTCAACGCCGACGGGGACATACTCTCGTCCACCATAACACCCGGGCCCAATGCCCCGCCGACGATTGCGCCGCAGCTCAGCAGTTTCGGGGAGACCGTGGGGCAACACGGATTCCCGAAGCGCCCGCTGCGGGTCGGCGAGACGTGGACGGACAGCGTGACGACTGCCGTACGTCCGGGCCAGACTCGCACGTCCACCATAGTCGCCACGCTCCGGCTGGAGCGCATCGAGCTTCGCGACGGTACCCAGTATGCCACCGTGTCCATGAAGGGCAGCGGCGGCGTGCAGGCCGACAGCGCTCATCCGACGAGCATCTCCGGGGACTATGAGGGCGAAATGGTCGTCGACGTGGCACACCGGCGCCTCGCGCGCCTGGTGATGGAGAACCGTACACGGATCGAGTCACCGACCAATCCACAGACCATCTACGGCCGGATGACCACCACCCTCATCGAGCCCTGAGGCGCGGGGCGGCCGCATGAGCCGGACGACGGCGGTCAGCGTGCTCGCGGCGGCGCTCCTGCTCGCCGGTGCCCGGCCCGCGTCGGCTCAGCGCGATGCGGCCGCGCAGCTGGCCGTAGCGGAGTCCGCCCTGGCGCGGGGCCAGATGGACCGGGCCGTAGACCTGGCGCGCGAGTACACCTCCCATCACTCCGACGATTGGCGTGGATGGTTCCTCCAGGGCGAAGCCACCCTCAGGCGGGGCGGCGCGTCCAACGCGCATCGCGTCGCCGCGATCATCGCCTTCCGCCATGCGACGCGTCTTGCTCCCGAGCGGCCGGAGGTGTGGGACGGCTACGGGAGGGCAGGCCTCGAGCTGGGGAACGCCGACGGCGAGCTGATCCTGCACGAGGCCTACGAGCGAGTCCTAGCACTGGACCCGCTGTACCCGACTGCGTTCGAAAACTGGCTTAAGGCGTATCGCGCCGAGTCGGACCGGGAGCGCCTACGGCGTATCCTGGCGCAGCACGACTCGATACCGGAGGTCCGGGCGCGGATCGCCCAGCTGCTGATCGAAGACGAGCGGTACGCGGCGGCCGACACGGTGCTCGATGCGCTGCTCGCGCTGGACGGGAAGGAGCCAGCCTGGCTCGCCTTGCGGGGTCAGAGCGCCCTCGAGAAGGGCGACACCGTCACCGGCAGCGCCCTCTACGAGCAAGCGCTCGCCTATGCCGGTCGCGCGGGCGGGGAGCTGCTGTGGCAGCAGGCCATCGGCATCGCGACCCCGGCAGAGATCCGCGCCTGGGAGGCGGGGATTCCGGCGGAGCAGCGCTCCGGCTTCCTGCGCAGCTTCTGGGCGCGCCGCAACCCGGATCTCTTCGCCGGCATCAATCGGCGGATCGCCGAGCACTTTGCGCGGCTGCGAGTGGTGCGGAAGCAGTTCCAAGCGACCCATCCGCTGGCGGGCTACAAGAACCGGAGCCTGACGCGAGCCCTCGCGGCGCGGGCCAGCGTGGGCGAGCAGATCTTCTACCTGCGCTGCGAGGCGGGTGAGGTCGGCCCGATGCACGCCACGGACCAGGCGCGCGTCACATCGAGGATGGAAGACCTGTTGGCAGATCCACTGATCTGGAACAGCTGGAGGCACGGGATCCAACCGCCGGGCGAATTTTTCATCGACCTGCAGAAGTACCGTGTCGGTCTGCTGGATGTGCCCTACGGCCCAGACATCCGGGACATTGACACGACCGCCGCAGCGCTCGGCTACAACCTCCGCACCGGGCTCGACGACCGGGGGCTGACCTATCTCCGGTTCGGCCCGCCGCGGCAACGAATCGTCGGTTCACTGAACGCGGGCGATCCGTTCTGCGCGCTCCCCGACCTCGAGCGCTGGCAGTACGACGACATCGGGACGGTGCGCTTCTTCCGGCCCGAGGCGGTCAACGTCGGTGCGCTGGCGGGGTGGGCAACGACGGGAGAGCAGGTCTTCCGGCCGATGAACGAAACGCAATTCAAGGCGATGGAACAGGCGATGACGCGGAACGCCACGTCCATCCCGGCTCCCCTGACCTTCGGCGTGTGGACCGCGCAGTTCGCCGGCGCCGACTCGGGCACCACCGACGTCGTGGTGGTGACCACGCGCGGCGCAGCTGCAGCGCAGCTCGTCGCGCCAGCGGAGGAGGAGGGGACGCCGCGCGAGGACAGCAGCGGCGTAGTGGTGCTCACGGCCCGGAAGGGCTGGTACTCGCTCGTCGCCAACGCCAAACTGGGCGACACCCTTGGGCGCATGAGCCTCCCGTTCTCCGTGCTCACGCTCGGCCACACCTGGGGGGTCAGCGACTTGCTGCTCGCCCCGGTGTGGACCGATACGGTGACCACGCGAAGCGCGATGCTGCACCGCCTGCAGCGCGACCTGACGTTTCCCGCCGGCACGACGCTCCGAGCCTACGCGGAGGTCTATGGCTTGCAGACCGCAGCGGACAGTTACGTGAGTTACCGCGCCTCGTACCAAATCGTCCGCAGCAATGACCTCACGGGGGATGCGCGGCAGGCGGAGCTGCCCGGCGGCATCCGGTTGGCCTTCGAACGACAGCAGCCGTCCGAGGGCGGCCCGACTGTGGAGTGGTTGGACATCGCCCCGGGCCAGATTCCGCCCGGCCGTTACCTGCTGCGGCTGGAGGTGCGCGAGCCCACGGGGGTCAAGGTGATCGGCCGCGCCCAGATCGGGTTCGAGATTCTGCCTCAGTAGACTGGCCTCAGTAGACTGCGATCCTCAGGGGCCGTAGTGCCCGATCCGGCGTCCAGGCGGGCCGCGCAACGCCCGCGTGCCGGCGCCGTACTCGCTACTGGACCTGCCAAGTTGGCGCCCGGAGATTGGCCCGTACCTTGCAGCCGCATGTCTCGCGACGGCTCGCAACTCAGCGTCTCGCAACTGTACTGCCAACTCATGTCTCGCAACTCGCAACTGCTTGACCCGTAGGGTATTGTTAGAGGCCAACCTACGTATGTTCGACCCTCGAGGCGAGATGATCAGGAAGCACCGTCCGCACCAGGCCCCCCACCACCCGGAGTCGCCGGCGCAGGAGCAGCCTGCCGCGGAGGAATTGGCTGGCGCGGACGCAACGGAGGCGGGTGCTCCCGCCGAGGCCGGCCCGGCCACATGGGACGAGCTGAATGCCGCGCCGGGCGCGCTGGTCGAGGCCAGCGGTGAAGCGTTGCGCCGGGTCGAGCAGGAGGCGGCCGAGTGGAAAGACAGGTGCCTCCGGGCCGCGGCGGAATTCGAGAACTACAAGAAGCGAGCGCTGCGCGAGCGGACGGAGGCTGGGAGCCGCGCGCAGGCCGACCTGATCGTGCGGGCCCTCGACGCGCTGGACGACCTCGGGCGGATCGCCGCCCTCGATCCGGCGCAGACCACCTCGCAGGCGCTGCACGAGGGCGCCGGCCTGGTCGAACGCAAGCTGCAGAAGGCGCTGGAGGGCGTCGGACTCGAACGCGTGGACCCGACGGGCCAGCCCTTCGACCCCAACCTGCACGAGGCGGTGATGACGATGCCGGCGGCGTCGCCCGACGCCGATCACACCGTCGGGTCGGTGCTCCAGCCCGGCTACCGCTTGAACGGCCTGCTCCTGAGGCCCGCGCGTGTCGCGGTGCTCATCTGGACGGAGCCGGCCGCCGGGGAGGCAGCGCAGTAACCGATGGCACCAGAGAAGGACTACTACGGCGTCCTCGGCGTGATGTCGAACGCCACCCAGGACCAGATCAAGCGCGCCTACCGCAAGCTCGCCAAGAAGTGGCATCCGGACGCGAATCTCAGCGACAAGACCGCGGGCGAGCGCTTCAAGACGATCACGGAGGCGTACTCGATCCTGTCGGACGTCCAGAAGCGCAAGCAGTACGACCAGCTGCGGAAGTACGGGGCGTTCACGAGCCCCGGACCGAGGGGCCAGGGCGCCGGGAGGCGACCGGCCGGCGCCGGGACGGGCCAGCGCTTCGAGGAGATGGATTTCGGCGACCTCTCCGGCGGGTTGGGGGACCTGTTCTCGTCCATCTTCGGCGGCGGCTCGGCCAAGCGCAAAGGCGAGGCGGAGCGGGGCGAGAGCGTGGAGACCGTCGTCTCGATTCCGTTCCGCGTGGCGGCGCTGGGCGGCAAGGTGCCCATCGCGGTGCCCGTGACGGAGGCGTGCGGGACCTGTGGCGGCTCGGGAGCTGCGCCGGGTGCTTCGCAGACCACCTGCACCGAGTGCAAGGGCACGGGCACCATCTCGTTCGGCTATGGCGGGTTCGCAGTGAAACGCCCGTGTCCGGCGTGCCGGGGCCGCGGCAAGATCGCCGCGCAGAGCTGCCCGGCGTGCCACGGCGGTGGCGAGGTGCGGGTCGAGCGGCGGCTGATGATCAACGTGCCGCCCGGCACCGACAACGGCACCAAGATCCGCCTGAAGGGCCACGGGCCCCGCGGCACCGGCGGCGCGGCGGCGGGCGACCTGATGGTGGCGTTCCAGGTGGAGCCGGACCGCTTCTTCCAGCGCGACGGCCTCGACGTCCACTGCACCGTCCCGATCAACATCGCGCAGGCGATGCTCGGCACGAAGCTCAAGGTGCGCACCCTCGACGGCAAGCACGTCGTGCTGCGCATCCCGGCCGGGACGCAGGCGGGGCGGAAATTCCGGATCAAGGGGCAGGGCATCGAGAAGGGCGGGGAGCGAGGCGACCAGATCGTGGAGGCCCAGGTCGAGGTGCCCGCCAAGCTCTCGCCGGAGCAGGAGGCGATGGTGAAGAGCTTCGCCGACGCCGCGGGGCTGAAGTACTGATCCTGCCGCGGGGCATCCTTTCCCGCGCCCCCACGGGGGCGCCACACTAGCCGATCCCATGCGCGTACTGATGGTCGAGGACGACGCGGGGCTCGCGGTCGTCCTGCGCGAGGGCCTGGCCGAGCACCACGTGGAGGCCACGCTTGCGTCGACGTTCGACGAGGGACGCGAGCGCGCTGCACTCGGGGCCTGGGACGTCATCGTCCTCGACGTGATGCTGCCGGGCGGAAGCGGCTACGACCTCTGCACCCTGCTCAGGCGCCGCGGCATCCGCACTCCCATCCTGATGCTGACTGCCCGCGATACCGTGGACGACCGGGTCCTCGGGCTCGACGCCGGCGCCGACGACTACCTCACCAAGCCCTTCGCTTTCCGCGAGCTGGTGGCGCGCGTCCGCGCGCTCGCCCGTCGCGGCCCCGCGCTGGTGCCGGAGACGGTGACGGTCGCCGACCTCGAGGTGGATCTCGGCTCGCGCCGCGTCCGCCGCGGGGGCCTGCCCATCCAGCTTACGGCGAAGGAGTTCGCGCTGCTCGAGTTCTTCGCCCGCCATGTGGGTCAGGTGGTGGACCGTGCGGCGATCACCGCTCACGTCTGGGACGAGAACCACGACCCGTTCACCAACGTGCTCGAGGTGCTGATTCGCCGGCTCCGCCGCAAGATCGACGACGCCTACGACCCCAAGCTGATCCACACGCTGCGGGGCGCGGGCTATCGGTTCGGCGTGTGAGGGCAGCGATACGGCCTCTCGACCTGCTGCGGCTGCGGCTCACCGCGTGGTACGTTGCGACCTTCGGACTCATCCTGCTGCTTCTGGGCGGCGGCCTGTTCCTCACGATCCGCTCCCAGATCTCCCGGCACCTGGACGATTCCTTGCGCCAGGCGGCGGGGGAGTTGATGCGCGCGGCTCGGATCCGCGAGGTGGAGGCGCGCACCACTTCCGGCGCCGTGGTGGACGCGGTGGACGAGCTGCACATCCCCGACCGCGCGCTCTACCTGCTCGGCACCGATGGCGTGCCGGTCAAGCCGCCGCTGGCGGACCAGTGGATCCGCGATGCGGCGCGCACGGCGGCGCGGGACGGGAGCGTTGAGGTGGAGATCGAACGGCACGACCGCCGGCTCCGGCTCTACGCCGAGCGGTTCACGGTGCCGGGGAAGACCTACGTCGGCGCGGCCGTGGCCGACGTGGTGGAGCTGGAGGATCAGTACGCCTCGCTGATCGGCGCGTTCGGCGCTGCGGCGCTCGCGGGTCTGGTGCTCGTCGCCGCCGGCGGCTGGCTCTTGGTGCGGAAGTCCACCGCGCCGGTCGAGCGATCCATGGAGACGATGCGCCGCTTCATGGCCGACGCTGCGCACGAGCTGCGAACGCCGATCGCCGTGCTGCGCAGCCAGGCGGAGGTCGCGCTGCAGCGCGAGCGGGACAGCGGGGGATACGCGGAGGCGCTGCGTCGCGTCGAGAGCGAAGCGGTGCGACTCGGCGCCACCGTCGAGGACCTGCTGACCCTCGCCCGCGCCGACGCGGGAGAACGTGCGCCCGATCGCCGGCGGGTGTTCCTCGACGACCTCGCCCTCGATGCGGCGACCGGCGCCCGGGCGCTGGCGGAAAAGCGCGGCGTGGCGCTGGAGGTCGGGGCCTTTGAGGAAGCGGTGGTCACAGGCGACCCGGCGCTGTTGCGTCAGCTGCTGATGATCGTGCTCGACAACGCGGTGAAGTTCACGCCGGCCGGCGGGCGGGTGCGCCTGAGCGCGGCGGCCCCGGGGGGGCAGGCGGAGGTGGTGGTGGAGGACACGGGCATCGGCATCAGCCAGGAGCAGCTGCCCCACATCTTCGAGCGGTTCTACCGTGGTGATCCTGCCCGGGCGCGTGCCAGCGGTGCCGAAGGAGCGGGGCTCGGTCTCGCCATCGCGCGGTGGATCGCCGACGCGCATGGAGCCCGGATCGACGTGACCAGCGAGCCCGGCAAGGGCACGCGCGTCGTGATCCGGTTCCCGCCTGCGCTGTCATCTTCCTGACAGGTTCCATAACTACTTTCTGAGGCGATGAGAACCATCGCCCCGGAGCTGACGAGCTGTGCGCTGGCTCTGGCCGCGTGGAGCGCCGGGCTGGCTCGCCTGTACGCCCAGCAGCCGGTCACGCGACAGCAGGTAGTGCAGGCCGCGCTGGCGCGCGGGCCACGCGTCACCATCGCCGCAACCGACACCGCCGCCGCCCGCGCCGAGCTGATGACGGCGCGCGCCTTCCAGAATCCGACCTTGAGCGCCAGCTACAGCAAGGACGTTCCGCAGTACCACGCCGGCCTCGATCTGCCGGTCGACCTGCCGTGGATCCGGAGCGCCAGGATCCGGGTGGCGTCCGAGGCTGCGGCCTCCGCCCGACTCCGGTTCGGGTTCGAGCGCGCCGGGGCGCGGTTCGACGCGGAACAGGCGTATACCGCGGCGCTGGCCGCGACGGCGCACTTTGGGCTGTCGCGGCGCACCGCGCGCGACGCCGACAGCCTGCTCCGGATGGCGGTGCTGCGGCGTGATGCCGGGGACGCCAGCGAGCTGGACGTGCAGCTCGCCACCGTCAACGCGGGACAGCTGGCGAACGACGCCGCCGGCGACTCCGTGGACGCGATCGCCGCGGTGCTCGAAGTGCAGCGGGTGATGGGACTCGCGTCCGATCGCCCCACCATCACTCTCGCCGATTCGCTCGAGTTGCCGGGCGGCGGCGCGGCGGGCCCGGCCGGCGTCACCCTCCAGGTCGCCGCGGCCGAGGCGGACGCCAGGTCCGCCGATGCAGCACTCGCGCTGGCCCGCCGCGGCGTGTTCGCTTCGCCCAGCGTCATGCTGGGGTTCGATACCCACGATCCTACCAGAGCCGAGCCGGGCCTGCTCCCGACCTTCGGACTGGGGCTGACGTTCCCGCTGCTGAGCTGGAACGGAGGTGCAATCGCGGCAGCCGCGGCAGCGCAGGGCCGCGCCCAGGCGGAGCTGGACCTGGCGCGCCACGAGAGCGACGCGGCGGTCGCGCAGGCGCGGCGCGGCCTGGCCGTCGCCACCCAGAAGGTAGTGCGCGATCGGAGCCTGGTCGCGAGCGCCGACCGCGTGGCGGCGATGTCGCTCACCGCCTACGCGGAGGGCGCGGTCGCCCTTCCGAGCGTGCTGGAGGCGCAGCGCCAGGCGCGCGAGGCGTTGGGGCACCTGATCGACGATCTGGCCGCCGCGAGCACCGCCGACGCGGCGGTCCGCCTGTTCACTGCGTCTGAGGTCTCACCATGAGGCGTGCCTGGTTCTTCTCGCAACTCTGCGTCTCGCAACTCGCGACTGTCTTGTGGGCTTGCGCGCCCGGTGGCGGAGACGCCCAGAAGCAGGTACAGGCCGTCGTAGGGGCGCGCACCGCGGCGGCCACCGTGCAGGCGTTCCCACTCACGGTGACAGCCCTGGGGACGGTCGCGCCGCGGCCCGGGCGCTACGCGGCGATGAGCGCCCCGGCGCCGACCCGGGTGGCGAAGATCTTCGTGGTCGCCGGACAAGCGGTAGGGCAAGGGGCGCCGCTGATCGAGTTCGAGCGGGCGCCGTTCGACGCCGCGGCGAGGAGCGCCCAGGCGGCCGTCACCACGGCGCAGCACGCGTACGACCGCGCTGTGCGGCTGGCGCAGGCGGGGATCGTCCCGCAGAAGGACGTGGACCAGGCAGCCGGCGACCTGGCGCAGGCCGGGGCCGGGCTGGTGACGGCGCAGCGGGCGCAGGAGCTGGCGACGCTCCACGCCCCCATCGCGGGGGTCGTGACGCGGATCGCAGGCGTGGTGGGCGCGAGCGTGGACGTGAACCAGCCGCTGGTGGAGATCGCCGACCCGTCCGCGCTCGACATCGTCGTCACGCTCACGCCCGCGGAGGTCGCGCCGGTCCGCGTGGGGCAGGCCGTCACTTTCTGGGCAGGTGAGGCGGCGCAGGGCGACCCGCTGGGTACTGGCACCGTGAGCGCGGTGTCGGCGGCCGTGGACTCGGCCACGCGGGCGGTGGAGGTACGGGCCCGGGTCGCTCGCTCGAGCCGGCCGCTCCGGCTGGGCGAGAGCGCGTTCGGGCGGATCGCGGTCGGTGTCCATCCGCACGCGGTGACGGTGCCGCTCGAGGCGCTCGTGCCCGACGGCGACGGCTACAAGGTTTTCGTGGTGGACGCGCACGGGATCGCGCACGCGCAGCCGGTCACGGTCGGCGCGCGCTCCGAGTCGCTGGCGGAGATCCAGGCGGGCGTCTCCGGCGGCCAGACGGTGGTCACCTACGGCGCGTTCGGAGTGGAGGACAGCGCGAAGATCGTCCCGGCCAAGCCGTGAAGCTGTTCGACGTCCTGATTCACCAGCGCCGCTTCGTCTACCTGGTGATCGCGCTGCTGAGCGCCGCCGGCATCGGCTCGGCGCTGTGGCTCCCGTCGGCCATCTACCCCGAGCTGACCTTCCCGCGCATCGCCATCGTGGCGCAGGGCTCGTCGCTGGGTGCCCGCCAGGTGGTGTTCAGCATCACGCGGTCGATCGAGGAGGCGGTGAGCGTGGTGCCGGGCGTGCGGCGGGTGCGTTCCAAGTCCATCCGCGGCGCGAGCGAAATCTCGGTCTGGTTCGCCGCCAACACCGACATGATCTACGCGCTGCAGCAGGTGCAGGCGCGGGTCAACGAGGTCGAGCCCGACCTGCCGCACGGCCTGGAGATCCAGGTCGAGCGCCTGACGCCGACCCTCTTCCCGATCATCTCGTACAACCTTGAGGGGGGCGATCCGGCGACGCTGTTCGACATCGCCCGCTACCAGATCAAGCCGGTCATCTCGCGCGTTCCCGGGGTGGGGCGCGTGGACGTCGAGGGCACGGACGTGCGCGAGATCGAAGTGGTGGCGGATCCCGCCCGGCTCGCCGCGCTCGGCCTCTCGTACGAGGATCTCGCGTCCGCCATCCGGCAGGCGATCGGGCCGGAGGCGGTGGGGCGGATCGCGAAGGACTACAAGCAGTACCTCATCGTCACCGACCAGGAAGCGCACACGCCAGAGGACGTGGGCACCGTTGCCATCGCGGGTGGCCTCCGGGTGAAGGACGTCGCGACCGTGAGCCTCGGCACCGAGGACCACGTCCGGCTGATCGCCGGCGACGGGAAGCCGGTGGCGCAGCTCAACATCACCCGGCAGATCGGCGGCAACACGGTGCAGATCGCCGACAGCGTCGCGCAGGCCATGGCCGTGCTCGCTCCCACGCTCCCGCCCGGCGTGACGGTGAAGAACATCTACGACCAGGCGGTCCTGGTGCGCGACGCGGTCCACTCGGTCCGGGACGCGATGCTGATCGGCGCCGCGCTGGCGGTGCTCGTGCTGCTCGTCTTCCTGCGCCACGGGCGGATCACGGCCATCAGCGCCGCGTCCATCCCGCTGACGCTGATCATCACCGTGTTCGTGATGCGGCTCGCAAACCAGACGTTCAACCTGATGACGCTGGGCGCTATGGCGATCGCGATCGGCCTGGTGATCGACGACGCGGTGGTCATCACGGAGAACATCGCGCGCCACCTTCTGCTGGTGCCCGACCGCCGGGTGGCCGTGCGCGAGGCGGTCCAGGAGCTGATCTGGCCGGTTACGACCTCGACGATCACGACGGTGGTGGTCTTCCTGCCGCTGGGGCTGCTCCAGGGCGTGGTGGGGCAGTTCTTCGCTGCGCTGTCGCTCACCCTGACCATTGCGGTGCTGGTCTCGCTGCTCCTGGCGCTGACGATCATCCCGCTCCTCTCCGACCAGTTCCTCCGTCCCGTGGACGTCGCGCCGGGGGCGGGGCCGTCGGCGGGCCGCGGCGCTTCGCTGCTCGCGCGGGTGGGTCACGCGGTGGACGGCCTGGCCGCGGCGTACACGCGGGTGCTCGGCGCCGTGCTGCACTACCCACGCCGGATGGTGGCCGGCGCGGTGGCCTTGATCGCGCTGGGATTGGCGGCCCAGCGGTTCGTCGGGAGCGGGTTCCTGCCGGACATGGACGAAGGCGCGTTCGTCTTCGACTACGTCAGCCCCGGGGGCACGGCGCTGGCGGAGACGGACCGGCAGCTGCGGATCGCCGAGGGGATCCTGGCGCGGACGCCGGAGATCGTGGGCACCTCGCGGCGCACCGGCGCGGAGCTGGGCCTGTACGCGACCCAGCAGAACAGCGGCGACATCGTGGTGCGGCTCAAGCGGAAGAGCGAGCGAAGCCGCACCATCTTCCAGGTGATGGACGAGGTGCGCGACGAGGTCAACGCGGCGCTGCCCAGGCTGCGCATCGAGTTCGTCCAGATCCTCTCCGACGTGATCAACGACCTCGCGGGGGGCTCGCGGCCGATCGAGATCAAGCTGTACGGCGCGAACCTGGAGGAGCTGGAGGCATATGCCCGGCGCGTGGCGCCGGCGCTCGCCAAGGTGGACGGGGTCGAGGACCTCTACGACGGGGTGAGCGAGCCGGGCGCCGAGATGCTGATGCGGGTCGACGGGGCCGAGGCGAGCCGGCTGGGCCTTACACCGCAGCAGGTGGGGGATGAGGTGAGCGGCGCACTGCTCGGGGTCAGCGCGGGCGAGGTCCGGACACAGGACCGGGCGATCGGCGTCCGGGTAAGGGCGCCGGATTCGGTGCGCTTCGACCCGCTCAAGCTGGGGGCTATCCCCATCGCCGCCGGCCGCCGCTCGGCGCCGCTCGCCGCCCTCGCCGGGCTCCGTGCGGTCGAGACGCGGGCCGAGCTGGATCGCGAGAACCAGCAGCAGATGATCGCGATGACCTCTGACGTGAGCGGCCGCTCGCTCGGCCAGATCATGCGCGACGTGCAGCGGGTGTTCGCAGTCCAGCCGCCGCCGGCCGGCATCCGGATGGAATACGGCGGGCAGTACGCCAGCCAGCAGGACGCGTTCCGCGCGCTGCTCATCGTGCTGGCGCTGGCCGGCGTCAGCGTCGTGGCGGTGATGGTGCTGCAGTTCGAGTCGTTCGTGGAGCCGCTCGTGATCGTGCTCGCCGCTCCCGTCTCGTTCGTGGGCGCGCTGGCCCTGCTGCTGGTGACCGGCACGGCGCTCAACGTCTCGTCGTTCATGGGACTGATCCTGCTGGTGGGTCTCATCGTGAAGAACGGGATCATCCTGCTGGACTTTACGCGGCGGCGGGGGCTGCTGGACGGGATGCCGCTGGAGCAGGCCATCACCGACGCGGCGCGGATCCGCCTCCGGCCCATCCTGATGACCACGCTGTGCACGCTGTTCGGCCTGCTGCCGCTGGCGCTGGGCGTCGGGGCGGGGAGCGAGATGCAGCAGCCGCTGGCCATTGCGGTCATCGGCGGGTTGGCGCTTTCCACGCCGATCACCTTGTTCGTGGTGCCGACGCTGGTGGTGGCGATACGGGGAAGGGAATACGTCCCGGGAAGGAAAGGCACGGGGAGGTGATGAGGTGATGGAGGTGATGATGTGATGAGGTGATGACGGGCGCGAGTCCATCATCACGTCATCACCCCATCACTTCAACGCGTCATCACCTCCCCGTCGCTTCATCTCTCTCACCCATCGGAGTCTGCCATGAAGCACGGATCCATCCTCTTCGCAGCGCTCGCCCTGGCAGCAATTCCTTCGCTCGGCCTGGCTCAAGCGACTCCGTCCTCGACTCGCCCTTCCTACAAGCGCGAAGTCCCCGCCCGGCTGCTGCGGCAGGTCAAGGTCAGCGAGGACTCGGCGCTCAAAGTCGCCAGTGCGCGGATTCCCGGCGGCAAGGTGCAGGCGGTCGAGTTGGAGAACGAGAACGGCAAGCTGATCTGGTCCTGGGCGTTCACCCTGGCGGGGCGACCGGGCGTGTACGAGTGCAACGTCGACGCGCGCGACGGGAGCATTGTCGGCGTCGAGCACGAGAAGACGGGGGGGTGATGAAGTGGACGGGGAGGTGATGAAGTGATGGAGGTGATGATGTGATGAGGTGAGAACGGGTTCCTCCATCACATCCTCACCTCATCACGCCCTCACCTTGCTCACCTCCCCGTCGCCGTTCCCGCCGCGCGACCTGGTGTCCCCGAGAACAACCACCGATACGCCGCTGGGAATTCCCTGCGCCAGAACCACTCGGCGTGCGCGCCGTCGGCCGGAATCAGCGTGCGCACGTCGCTCCGCACGTTGAAGCCGGCGGCGGCGAGCGTGTCCACCATCGCGCGTTGACCGCTCGGGATCGCCTGGAACAGCGGTCCCGGCCCGCCTTCGTTCAAGCCGCTGACGAAATAGAACCGCGAGGCGGGCTTGACTGGCCGCGCCGCGCGCGCGAGGGCGAAGATGGCCGGGTTGACGAAGAACGAAGGGGAGAAGACCAGGACGCGTCCGAACACCTGGGGGTATGCCAGCGCGGCGTAGAAGGAGATCAACCCGCCGAGGCTCGATCCACCGATCCCCGTGTCGAGCCTGTCGGGGCGGGTGCGGTAGTGCGCGTCGATGTACGGCTTGAGGGTCCGGACCAGGAAGTAGGCGTACCGGGCGCCCTCGCCTCCGCCGAGCCCCGGGACCGCACTCGGCCACGGCAGATACTCGTCCGTGCGCCTCGAGCCGCCGTTGTCGATCGCGACGACGATGGCCCCCGGGTCGCCGGCGGCGTGGAGGCTGTCCAACGTCTCGTCCACACCCCACTCGCCGGCGAAGCTCGTAGCGGCGTCGAATACGTTCTGCCCGTCCTGCAGGTAGAGCACCGGGTACCGCGTCGTCGTCGTGGCGTAGTCGGGGGGCAGGTAGAGCCAGACGCGCCGCGTCCGGCCCAGCTGCGGGATCGCGAACGCAGTGTCCAGCACGGACACGGTCGGCCGCGCGGTGTGCGCCCGAGGCTTGACCGTGCGCGGGTCGCGCCACGCTTGCACCGCTCCGCTGTAGGTGACCGCCCCCGAGTCCGGCACCGAGAACATGCGGTTGCCGACGTCGCCGCCCGCGGCGTCCAGCTCGACGGCGTTCCATGAGCCGAGGGTGAACTTGAACTCGATCGGCCCGCGGACGGTGTCGGGCAGCGCGATCGCGTACTGCCCCGGTCCCTGCGCGGTGAGCCGATAGTCCGGCGCGCCGGGATTCCACCGATTGAACGTGCCGGCTACGTAGACGCCCGCACTTGCCGGCGTGCCGGCAGGCACGCTCAGGCGGATCGTGAGGCCATGACCCGACGGCGCGGCCGGTGGCTTCGGCTTGGGCGCGCATGCCGCGCACAGAAGTGACGACGCGCACATAGCGGAGAGGAGCAGGCGCGCGGTCTGGCGAGTGCGAGAACGCAGCGCGGTCATCGGTGGGTTCCTGGAAGAGAGGACGTCAGCAGCCGTGCATCCAACCGAACGTTGAAGCCTAGCGCCCGCAGCGGCGTGACGGCAGGTGGCACGCCCTCGTCATCTGCAAGTCGGCGAACGCCGGCCGCCGCTCTAGTCCGTCGGGCCACCGGCGGTGACGATACGGCTGACCTCGAGCCCCTTGCCGATGGGAAGCGTCAGCGATTCGACGCCCGCCTTGCTCCGGACGTGGCGCACGTAGTCCGCGAGGTCGTGCGAGAGGATGTTGTCGGCGACCACGATTGCGCCAGGCACGAGGCGCAGCATGTCGAAGAAGCGCGCGTAGTCCTCCTTCTCGCAGTCGATGAGGACCAGGTCGAACGGCCCCAGGCGCTGCAGACAGCTCCCGGCGTCGGCGAGCACGAACTCCACGTACCGGTCCAGCTGCAGCGTTCCGAGCGTGTGCCTGGCTTCCGCTTGCCGCTCCTGCTCGATGTCGATGGACGTGAGCCTGCCCGACGTCTCCCGGGCGGCAGCGGCCAGGGCGACCGTCGACAGGCCGCTCGAACCACCGATCTCCAGGAGTCTGCGAGCGCCACCGCCTGTGGCGAGCGCGTGGATGAACTCCGCGGAAGCCGGTTCCAGGTTCCGATGCCGTTCCGACTGCGGCAGACCGCGGGCATCCTGTTCGAGCTTCCGCGACCACAGCCGGGCGATGACCGCGCGCTCATCCTCCCTCAGCATCGCTGCACCTCCTTCGCTGCTGCTTCATGGCGTGGGCCCGGCTGCAGGCGCTTCCCAGGCCCCAGCTCCGCCAGGCGGGGCGATCCATTCACTACCGACCGCCGTCCCGCCGATACACCTGCGACATGACTGGGTGAGACTCGATCGGCCGGGGCTTCGCGAAGACCGATCCGGCGAGGACGGCATCGAGCGCCGCCTGATGCGCTCGCCGCTCCGGCGACGGAGCCAGGACGACCGTCTCCTTCGTGGCGCCCGTGGACGACACGAGCCGCGCGTGAAGAGCTCCGCTGCAGACCTCCGCCACGAGCGAATCGCCCGGTGACGCGGCGAAGGTCCTGACCGGGTAGGGCTGGATGTCCAGGCTGAGCGCGGCGGCCTGGTCCGCGAGGCGATAGACGTAGCGCCGCTCGCCTGCCACCCGCTCGTAGACGCCGTGGATCGAACCCGCGCCAACCCGGACCGTGAAGTCGACCGCGCCCAGCGCGGCCGGCAGCCGCGGCGCAAGGAGCACCGATCCCGTCGCGAGGTCGGGGCGGACGCCGAGGAAGTACTGGGACCACACCCGGAGGTGCTCGGCGTTCGACCACGCCTGCAGGAACGTGCCTGTCAGGCGCGGCAACGGCTCTCCAGGGTGCGGGTAGGCGTCCATCGTCTCCGGCAGGCCTCCGATGACGCCGCGCCGCAACGCCAGCTCGTTGTCGCTCTGGAACAGCCGCCAGGCGAGGTCCGTCTGGCCGTACTCGATCATCCGTTGCATCGCGATGCCGGCGAGCCACGGCCACACGGTGCCGTTGTGGTACGCTTCGTCCTTGTGGTAGTGCTCCCATGCCAGGTGGTAGGGGTGGAAGAAGGGATCCCGCTGGTCGAGCGTCGCCACACCCCACGGATACACGAGGGCCTCCCAGGCTCGGCGCGTGGCGCGCGCGGCAACACGTTCGTCCTCCACAAGGCCCAGCGCGAAGAGCAGATTGGGTCGCAGGGTGTAGTCGGCTGCGTTCCGGGCGTCGAGCCGGTCGGCGATCCGGCCGCTTCGCGCGTCGACGAAGTCGCGGTCGAACCGTCCCCGCAGGCGCGCGGCTGCCTGGGTCCAGCGCGCGGCGGATGCGGTATCGCCCATTGCGGACGCGAACTCCACGCCGGCTCGGAGCTGCTCGTACCACAACGCCTGGATGTCGTTGGCGCGGGTGCCTCGCGGCGAATAGGACGCGTGGTCGGGCTCGCGCCGGGCGTCCATCCACGTCTCGTTGTCGGCGTGGACGAGGTAGCCTGTCGGGTCCGTCCAATGGGCGAGCGAGCCCTCGATGCTCGCGGTGACCGTGGGGTAGAGCTCGGCGATGATCGAGCGGTCGCCCGAGTAGCGCACGTAGTCGCGCAGCGCGATCACCCAGCGCGGCGTGCCGTCGGTAGTGTGGTAGTCGATGCTCCCCGGCTTCACGATGTTCGGCAGCCGTCCGTAGAAGGCGGAGGTGCGGTCGCGGTCCTGAAACCGGGCGAATGACGTCAGGATGGCGCGCGCTTCCTCGAACTGCCCGGTGACGAGCGTCGCGCCGGCCAGCGAGATGAAGCTGTCGCGTCCCCAGTATTCGTTGAACCAGGGCAGTCCGGCGTAGATCCCGTCCCCACGCTGCCGCGTGATCAGCTCGTCGGTGGTCAGGGTGATCCAGCGGAGCGCTTCGGTCAGCGCCGGGTCGTCGGTCCAGAGGTACCCGTCGCCGTTGACCAGGCGCTCGAGGCGCGCGCGTCGCTCGCCCTCCCACAGCGCGGCGTGGGTCGCGGCCTGCTCGAACAGGTCCCTCGCGTCCGCCCGAGAGGGGCCGACCGCAATGAGGAACCGGTCCTCGGTCCGGCCGACCACGATGTAGTCGACCGTGCCTGGCTCCGCGCCGCTCGACGAGACGTACCAGGCGAGCCCGTTCCCGCTGCCTGCCGGCCTGACCTGATCGCCGGAAAGGCGCAGGTCGACGCTGCGCCCGGCGCCGGTCAGGGTCAAAGCGACGACGTCGCGATCGTCGTACAAGCCGAGCGTCTCGGTCACGCCCCCGGGATAGGTGCGAACCAGGGCATCCGGCTGAACGGCCACACGCGCCGTCGCGGGATCGAGGGCGGCGCCGTCGACCATCAGGGTGAGGTCGTTGAAGACGCGGCGGCCCGCGATGTTCAGGCCACGGAACCACGCGTGCTCGGGATGGTCGTTCCGATGCGTCTGCGTGTAGTAGTACGCCGACCGCTTGTTGGTGAACGAGACCGCGCGATTTTCGGAGTCAGTGACGGGCACCGCGAGCAGCTCCAGCGTCACTTCGGCTCGGGGCGGCACCACGGCGGTTCGGACGCCCTTCGTCGAGCATCCAGCCAAGGCAGTCGACGCCGCGACCAGCTGCCAGACGACAGGTCGGCACCTGCGTACGGCACGCGTCATCCCCCCTCCATCTACGGGTCAGCCCCTCGATCGCGCTTCCACTCTGGACACGTACTCCATCGCGGCCCGCTCCGCCTCTCCGCCGCCGTCGGTGCCGATCACTGGAGGGCGCACAGATCGATAGAGGTCAACGCACGCTCGCAGAGCACGAGAACAATCGATTGCATCGTAGCGCGCAACGGTCTCACGCAGTTTCCGTGCGAACTCCGGCGCTGCCGTCTCGATCTTACGCACGCCGGCCGGACGCCGACCCGCCCGCATGAGGCCCAACGGCCCCAGGACCGTCCGCCGCAGGAACGCAAGGCCGTCCAACGCCTCGAACAGCTCACCCCTGCCGATCTTCGTCGCGGCGTAGTGCACCCAGGTCCAGAACCGATCCTCGATCCACCGCGGATCCGGAGTCGGGTAGTCCGGCCTCCCTTCGTGGAGCGACCGGGAAAGGCGTCCCTCGCGCTCCCAGAGCACCGCCGGGTCCTCGACTCGCGGTGCGACCTCTCGAAGGTCGACGAACTTCAGATCGACGTGCAGGAGGGGTTCCTGGTACAGACAGATGAGCAGCCGTGACTCGCCGACATGTTCGCCGGTGAAGGCTGCAACGAGATGCCCCAGCGACGCGGCAATCGGCCGGCAATTGGCCAGCACGGCCACGTAGTCTCGCGGCTCGATGGCGATGACGAGATCCAGATCGCTGAATTCGTCCATGGAATCGGTGAGATATGAGCCGCCGGCCGCGACGCCCACGATTCGCGTGTCCGTGCTCAACCGCTCGATCAGATTCCGGAGAAATCGCCGATGCGGTTCGGGAGCCGAGCCGGGGAAGTCTCTTGTCATCGCCTCCTCCTGCAGCCTGACGCATTGGTTCTCAGCGACGGGTGACCGCCCCGCCAGCCTGACCACAGGTGCGCGACCTCGGGGCAATCAAGAGGCAAGCAAGCATCGAGCCGCGAGTGCCCGCCGCTGCGGGCGCTGGTCAGGCAGCGTCCGTCGGCAGGCGGCCCCGTCGGAACATGGTCGCCCAGAATGCGCGCTCCTCCTCGGTGAGCACGCCGAGCTCCGCCATGATCTCGCGGGCAAATTCGACGTCAGCCAGGCCGCTGGCCGTAATCAGCCCGCCGTCCCGGACAGCGGGAGCGTCCACATAACCAGCGGATTCGGTGTAGCCCGGAGCGTGCTGCTTGAGGTACGCCAAGCCGTTGCTCGTGTGACGACGCCCGCGCAACAGGCCCGCGCGGGCAACTGCCGTCGTGGCGGCGCAGATCGCGGCGATCGGTACCCCTCGGTCGAAGAGCGCAGCGAGGACGCTTACCAGCGCCTGCTCCACCGGCTGCTGCTCCCAGCGGTCCCCGCCCGGCAGAATGAACAGAGCCACATCGTTGAGGTCCAGTTCGGAGAGGCTGCACGTCGGGTGCACCGTTAGGCCACCCATCGACTCTACCGGCTCCCGGGTTAGTCCAACTACTTGCACCCGATAGTCGCCATGCCGGCGCACTTCGGCGAGCGCGTGGGCCGCCTCCCAATCGGCGAAGCCTGGGAAGACCAGGAAGTAGACAGCTTTCTCGGGCACGTGGCTCTCCGCTGCTCGGGGGACGCTCCTTGACGAATCACGCCTCAGCGGCGGGCGACCGCCCGCCAGCCACACAACAACCGGTCCCGAGTCATGGCTTCTCCTCGAGCGTCGTCTGGCGGGTCACCATGCGCATGGACACATCCCCCATCGCAGTGTGCGTCGACCCGGTCATCGTCATTGAGAGGCCTACGACCCATCCGGCGTTGAGATCGAGCTGCAACTCGCCGATTGTGTGCATCGGTCCGCTCGAGATACGCATCGGCGTGTCGAGGCGCATCGGCGGCGTCACGACGTCGAACACGATGATCGCGACGCGGCGCCCACCGCGCGTCTCGATGCGCTCGAGACGACAGGTGGTGACTACGGCTCCGGTGGGACCTCCCAAGGCCTGCGGTGGACTGGAGGTGTCGGCCCACGTCTCACCCACGCGGACTGGGCGGTCGGGCAGGCGAGTAAACGTGCCGCGGGATGCGGTGCCGGACGTGTCTGTACCGGGGAGCAACCTGCGCAGCGACGCCATCTGCTGGTCAAGCCACGGGGATCCCCGAATCTCTGTGGAGATGGCTCGCCCGCGACTGTCCATCTTCGTGGTAATCGTCATACCGCGGCCGAGACTGTCGAACATGGCACTGGAGGGATCCAGACCCGGCATGTTCATCCGGCTTGAGTCCGTAACGCGTACCACCGTTATCGTATCGCCGGACACGGCGGTCACGGACTCGGTGGCGAACTGGATCATGCGCATGGTCGGCGGCGCGCTGTCGCCAGACGGCGGCTCGCCGGGGCCAAGGTGCACGAAATTGTCCAGCGCGAGACGGATGTGCCGCGCCTGGCCGATCCGCCCGTGAAGTCTCAGGAGCACGGCCTCGGGAGCCGGCGCAACGGACGGCGTCAGCAGTGGCGGCGCCCTATGGCATCCCGCAGCAAGCGCCACGCCCAACACCGCGAGTGGAGGCAGGCGACGGCCGAGGCGAGAGCGCATGGCAATCCTCCTTGGATGCGGTCAAGCGTGAGAGTACGGTCGAGCCGACCAGCTCGCCATTCACCACACGATCATGGTGTCGTCAATTTCTGGGTCGAGGCTTGGCCACGTGTTTTGAAACGCAACGGTCACGAGACCGGGAGCTGCCGCCACGAACCGAAATACCTGGTCCACGCCACCGGGGTTCGTGCAACAGAGCGACACGTCCAAGAAGCGCACGGCGGAGCTCGATATGGTCGGCGGGCTCACGTACGCTCCCGGCCCGATATTGGCCACCTCGACACGGATCTCCTGGCCTACAACAACCGCCAGCGTTCGCGAGGGCAGGCCATCGACTTCGAAAGGGCTCGGCGAGGTCGGGCTACGACACGATGCCGAAGAGAAAGCTGTCCCCACCAGGAGCCCGCACAGCAGCGCGAGTCGGGTCAGGTTAAGCGGAAGGATCGCCATGGTGTGCTCTCCGGATGCCCAGGCGCCGATTAGGCGCCCTGCGCATAGACGCAGCCCGAGGCGTCATCAACGGTCAGAACCGCCTGGTTCGCTTTGAACTGGCTCAGGTTCGCCTTCGGCAGGTGCACCGACACCTGTGGGATGATCGTATAGATGAACGCGATCAGCCCAGCCGCCTGCGTGACGGCCCGGCGGTCAACGTCCGTCACCGAGTCCTGTGTCGTCTGGCGGTCCCGGAAGAGAACAAACACGGCGATCGAGTCAGCGGGCAGGCCGCACTGCTCCAGCGGCGCGCTCGGTTGTCCTCGGCAACCCAGCCCGACCCCCCCCCACAAGCACGCGAGGACCACAGCGGAATAGAATCCCTGTCGGGTCACGCGTGGACCTCCGCGGCGCGCGCGACGCCTCGCGCCTGCGCGACGGGGAACCCGCCCACGTTCGCGGCAGGGGTGGGATGGCGACTGTCTATATCGCGCGCCAAGTCGTGCACCACCGGACAGTCGTCCTCAAGGCCCTGCGCCGGCCGTGAAGGTCAGCCTGCTCGCCGCGCCGATCGTCACGTTGATGGCGCTGCTGGTCGCGCCGGTGAGCCCGGGCGCGGCCGCGGTGAGTGTGTAGCCTGCGCCCACCTTGTCAATGCTCAGGTCCACAAAGGTCGCCAGCCCGCCAACCGCCGGGACCGTGGTCGTTCCCGCCAGCGTGCCGGCCGCCGGGTTGGTCCCAATCGCCACTGTCACGCTGGTGGTCGCTGTCGTGAATGTGTTCCCGGACGCATCTTGGACTGCCACCACCACCGGGGGAGTGAAGATGGCTCCGGCGGCTACGACCGTAGGCTGCAATTCGAAGACCAGCTTGTTCGCAGAGGTTGAGGAGGAGGCCGGGTAATTTGCGAACGGCTCGCCACTGCAGGTAGACACAGCGGCAACGAGGACGAGAGCCGAGGATACGGCGACGAGCAGGCGTACGGGGAACGCAGTCTGCATCTCCAATACTACTCCGTCGAATGGTCGAGATGCCGGCCCGCCAGAACGGGCGGCCCAGCCTCGACGGCGGGCGTCATCGCGCGCCCCCGAGTCCGGTGCGCTCCGCAGCGTTCTTTGCGGCAGGGGGCACCGTGCCGGGCAGGGTGGAATCTGGTACTCTCCACAGCGGCATACCGCAGGCCGCTGCAGGCGCTGGTTAGGCGGCAGCGCCATCCTAAGGTCCCCCGGCAATCCTGAGTGACTTCGCAATCGCCAGCGCGTCCCGAAAGGTCGAGTCGGTACGGGCTACAATGTACAGACCGTAGACCTGACGACTGGGTGCGCGCGAAATGCTGTAGATGGCCAGGACGCGAGTGCGGCGATCCTGCCATATGTAGGTAAGCGTGACCCAGCCCTCGGGCGCCGGCGCGGAACACGCTGGAGACGCCGCCGTCGAGTCTGGCCGCGAAGGGAGAGGACGTAGCGAATCCACCGAGCCATCGGCGGAGCGAGGCTTCATGTCCCACTCGACGCTGAGGTCCCGACTGTACCACTGCTGACTCTTCGGAACCGGCCCGAGTTGGTCGAATTGCTCCGGATGCTGCAGAGACCAAGGGACTGAAACTGTGAGGCTGGCGCCGACGCCGATCGGTCGCCAGTCCGTATGGTTGCTGACGCTATCGCACACGAGCACCGGGTCGATCCGACTGAGCCGCTGCTGACAGCCAGTCAGGCTCACCGTAACTAGAGCCAACACAGCCGCGATGCGCATCGGGGCTCCGCTGCCGTCTAACAACAATTGGACAGCACTAGGACCGGGATCGGCCGGCACTCAAGCATGCAAGGCTCGCAGCATAGCACCGCGCTGCAATGGAATGATGCGCCGCCAAGCGCCAGCCAAGTCCGCACTTGCACGCTCCTCGGTCAAGAACGTCCGCCGCGGAAACACTGCCAGGCTCGCAGCCTAATGTGCGGGCGTTAGGCGGCCGTTAGGGCGCCGTCATGCCGCGCTTCCACGGCAGCTTAGCGTTCCCCCCCGTAGCCACGCTGAAACGCGACGGGGCGCCGTTACCGGCGCCCCGCTCACGACTGCACACTGTACGCCGGCGCGGCTAGTGCGCCGCGGCCATCGCCGGGCCGAAGCTCATCGCCAGCACCTCGGCGATCTTCGGCAACGCCCACTGCAGGTCCGCCTTGGAGACCGTCAACGGCGGCGCGAAACGCACCACCTGGTCGTGCGTCTCTTTGCAGAGTATCCCACGCCCCGCCAACGCCTCGCAGAAGGGTCGGGCCGTGCCGGCCTCGACCTTGATCTCGACGCCGATCAGCAGCCCCTTGCCGCGCACCTCAACCACACTGGAGGTCTCGATCTTCCGCAGCTCGTCCATGAACCAGGTGCCCAATTCCTGCGCGCGGTCAGCCAGCTTCTCGTCCACCAGCACCTTGAGCGCCACCCGCCCGATCGCGGCCCCGAACGGATTGCCGCCAAAGGTCGAGCCGTGGTCGCCAGGCGTGTAGACGCCCATCACGTTCTCGTCCGCCAGGAACGCCGACACCGGGTACATCCCGCCGGCGACTGCCTTCCCGACGATCAGCGCGTCGGGGCGCGCACCCTCCCACTGCCAGGCGAACATCTTGCCGGTCCGGCCGAGACCCGTCTGGATCTCGTCGTCCACCCAGAGGACGTTGTGCTTGGTGCAGATCTCCCGCACCCTCTTGAGCCAGCCAGGCTTCGCCACAATCACCCCGGCCTCGCCCTGCAACGGCTCGGTGAGGAACGCGCAGGTGTTGGGCGTGATCGCCTTCTCGAGCGCGTCAGCGTCGCCGAACGGGATGATCTTGAAGCCGGGCGTCAGTGGCCCGAACCCGTCCTTGTACTGCTCTTCGGTCGAGAAGGAGATGATCGTGGTGGTGCGGCCATGGAAGTTGCCGGCCGACACGATGATCTCCGCCTTGTTGGCCGGGATGCCCTTGACCTTGTAGCCCCATTTCCGGATGGCCTTGATCGCCGTCTCAACCGCCTCGGCGCCGGAATTCATGGGCAGAGCCTTGGCGAAGCCCGCCAGCTCGCACAGCTGGTGGAGGAATGGGCCCATCTGGTCGTTGTGGAAGGCGCGCGACGTCAGCGTCAAACGCGCCGCCTGCTCCTGCGCCGCCTTCACGATGGCCGGGTGGCAGTGACCCTGGTTGACGGCGGAGTAGGCGCTCAGGCAATCGAGATACTTCTTGCCATCAACGTCCCACACCCATGCGCCCTCGCCGCGCTCGAGGACCACGGGCAGCGGCTTGTAGTTGTTGGCGCTGTACTTGACGACCTCGGTGAGGTACTGCGCGGACCGGCTCATCTTGCCTCAGGACGGGGGAAGGATCTTGAACATGCCGGTGCCGCACTCGGGGCAGGTGCCCTTCAGTGCGGGCCGGCCATTGGCCATCTTCACCTTCTTCACGTTCGCCATAGCGCGCTTCGCCTTGCACTTCACGCAGTAGCCCTCGCCCTCGGCCATCGGGCTCTTCTTCGCAGCCTTCTTCGCCGCAGGCTTGGCTGACTTCTTCGGCATAGCAGTGTTCTCCGCAGTTGAAGAAAGAAGGTTGAAACTCCGTCGCGGAATATAGTTGGCGCCAGGCCGTTTTGTAGCACGAATGATGCCGGAGCTACCGCCCGCCGCCGCCACCATTTATAATACGACTACTTCACTCAAGATACGAGTCGCAATCATGATCGCAGCACGCATTCTGCTCATCGGTCTGGCCGCTCTGGCCACCACGGCTGCGGTCTCGGCCGCGCCGCCCCACGCGGCGCCGCGGCGCGTGGACGTGGTGATCGAGGGCCACTTCGGGCACTTCACGCCGACCGAGATCAAAGCGAACTACGGCGACACGATTCACGTCACGCTGAAGGCGATGGACAGCGCGCACGGCTTCCGGGTCGAGGGACAGACGTTCGATGTCACCGCGTACCCTGGCATGTCGGCGGAAGTCAGCTTCGTGGCGAACTGGGAAGGGGGCCGGGAGTGGTACTGCACGTTCGACTGCGGTCCCCAGCACGGGACGATGAGCGGGATGGTGGTGGTGGAAAAGAGGGGCTAGCCCCTAGCCCCTCTTCTTCAGGTACGCCGCCATCGGCTTCAGGAAGTACTTCGGCCAGCCGCCCTTGTGATCGCGGTACTCCCAGGCGCTGGGCAGGTTCGAGTGGACCACGCTCACCCGCGTTCCACCCGGGACGCGCGTCAGCTTCCAGCGCACCACCGAGTCCTTCGTCGCTGCTGACCAACTGTCCTTGCGCCAGGTGTAGGCGAGCTTCGTGGGAGGGCGCCGCGCCAAGACCCGGCCGGTGTTCCACCCGTCCCACATCCGGAACGGCCCACCCACCTTCGCCGCCACGCGGCCGGGGGCGCCCGACCAGGCCTCGATGTCCGCAGGGTTGGTGAGCGCGCGGAATACGCGTACCGGGGAAACCGGCATCACGACGGTGATGCGAATCGCGGGCACGCGCACGGCAGCCTTCGTCTTCCGGGCGGCCATAGTCCTCCTCACTCCGCCTTGGCTTCAGTCCCCACACCCTAGCCCCTACACCCTATACCCGCTTTTCATTCTCACTCCGCCATCTTCCTCAAGTGGCCCGGCTTGAGGTGGAAGAGCAGGACGCCTTTGCCCGCCTCGGCCGGCCCGTCGAACTCGATGCCCACGACGCCGCTCTTCTTGACCGCGATGTTGAGACGGCCGTCCTTGGTGACCAGCGCACCCGAAAGGTCCGACAGATCGGGCTCATGCCCGACCAGGGCCACGGTGGCGTCCGGCGGGAACTTGCCCAGCAGCTTAACGACCGCGCTGACGCTGTAGCCGTGCCCCAGTTCCTCGGCGACCTGCGGCGCTTCTGGCCATCGATAGCCCTTGGCCACGATCTCCGCCGTCTCCCGCGCTCTGAGCAGTGGGCTGGTAACGAGAAAATCGAACTTGATCCCCATCTTCTTCATCGAGCGCGTGGCAGCGCGCTGCTCGGCCCGGCCCTCCGCAGTCAACGGCCGCAGGTCGTCGTCGGGCCAGCTGTTGGGATCCCGATTTTCCGCCTTCGCGTGGCGAATGAGGATGATTTCCATGGCGGATATGTTGCAGCGCGCGCGGCGGTCTGTCGAGGATGCCCTCTTCAGCGGATGATGCCGCCGCCCAGGACCCGGTCCCCGTCGTACAGGACACCGCTCTGACCCGGCGCCACCGACCGCGCCGGCTCGAGGAGGTCCAACTCGAGCGTTCCGGGGCCTGCGGCGCTGACTGCCGCCTGCACCGGCTTGGCCCGGTGGCGGACTTGGATCTCGCAGCGAGCGCCCAGGCCCAGCGGCTCGGCTGAGAGCCAGTTGACCTCCTCCAAGGCCACGGACCACGCCTCGAGGCCCTCTGCCGGTCCTACCACCACTTCGCGCGTCTCAGGCCTGATGGCGGTCACGTAGAGCGGATTGGCAGAGCCCGACGGCAGCCCGCGCCTCTGGCCGATGGTGAAGCGGGCGAAGCCGGTGTGCTCGCCGACCTGCGCCCCGTCCGCAGTCACGATCGGGCCGGGCTGGAGGGCGGGCGAGCCGGCCGGGAGCCGGCGCTCGAGCACGGCGGCGTAGTCGCCGTCGGGCACGAAGCAGATCTCCTGGCTCTCGACCTTCTCCGCTGTCGCCAGCCCCAGGCGCCGGGCCACGTCCCGCGTCTCCCGCTTGGTGAGGCTGCCCACGGGGGTCAGCATCCGGGGCACCACCTCGGCGCGGATGCCCCAGAGGAAGTAGGACTGGTCCTTGGCTCGGTTGGCGCCGCGGTACAGCCCTCCCGCCTTCGCGCGCGCGTAGTGGCCGGTGGCGAAGGCGTCACAGCCCAGAGCATCGGCGTGCGCCAGGAAGTCGGAGAACTTGGTGAAGGAGTTGCACCGCACGCAGGGGATGGGGGTGCGACCGCGGGCATACTCGCTCACGAAGTTCTCGATCACGTCGATTCCGAACTTGTCCTCGAGATTGAGGAGGTAGTGCGGTATGCCGAGAGAATCGGCCACCGCGCGCGCATCCTGGATCGAGTCGAGGGAGCAGCAGGGCCGGTCCGGCACGGCCTGGTCGCCGTAGCAGAACAGCTTCATCGTAGCGCCGATGACCTCGTAGCCCTGCTCGACGAGGAGCGCGGCGGCGACGGACGAATCCACGCCGCCCGACATGGCGACGAGAACCCGGGTCACGGGGAGGTAATGCCCGGCACTGGTGCGAAGGCCAGTGGGTGTAGGCTGTAGGGGATAGGGTGCAGGGTCACGCGCGGGCCAGGACCTTCCGCAGCTGGCGGACCTTGGACACGACCTGCGCGTACGCCTGCGCCACGCGGGGCACCTGATGGGCGGACGAGAGCGGGCCGAAGCTGAACCGCACGCCCGCGGCCGCCAGACCGGCCGGCACGCCCATCGCCAGGAGCACGTGCGACGGCTCGACCGAGCCGGTGGTGCACGCGGACCCCGAGGCCGCCGCTATGCCGTCCAGGTCGAGGTGCATCAACAGCGACTCGGAGTCGGTGCCGGGCGCACTGACGTTCAAGATGTTCGGCGCGCGGCTGGCGCCCGCGCCGTGAACGACCGCGTCGGGGAGCAGCGCGACGATCGATTGCTGCAGCGCGTCGCGCATCGCCGCCCACGCGGTCGTGTTGGCCGGCTGCTCGGCGGCCGCAAGCCCGGCCGCGCGAGCGAAGCCGACGATGCCCGGCACGTTTTCGGTGCCAGGACGCAAGCCCTGCTGCTGCGAGCCGCCGCGGATGATGGGGGCGAAAGACGACGGGTCCTTCACGATGAGCGCGCCGACGCCCTTGGGGCCGCCGATCTTGTGTGCCGAGATGGAAACGGCCGCCCAGGGGAAGCTGCGGAGATCAACCGGCACCTTGCCCAGCGCCTGCACGGCATCGGTGTGGAAGAGCACGCCCGCTCCGGCGCAATGCGCCGCGATGTCGCGCACCGGCTGGATCGTACCGACCTCGTTGTTCACCCACATTATCGAGACCAGAGCCGGGTGGCCGGCTGTTCCGCGACCGGCGAGCGTCTGGTCGAGGGCCTCGAGATCCACGACGCCGTTGCCGTCCACGGGGAGGAGCGTGGCGAAGGCGCCGCGGCGCTCCGCCTCGTGCACGGCGACGGAGACGGCGTGGTGCTCAGTCGGGCTCGAGACGAGGTGAACGATGCCGGTTCCTCGCCCTGCCTTCGCCGCGGCCGCCGCGCCGAGCACCGCCAGGTTGTCGGCCTCAGTGCCGCCGGAGGTGAAGAAGACCTGCTTGGGCTCGGCTCCGACCGCGGCTGCGAGCTGCTCCCGGGCGTGCTCCACGGCAGCGCGGGCGCTGCGGCCAAACGCATGGGCGGAGGAAGGGTTGCCGAAAGCTCCCTCGCCCAGGAAAGGAAGCATGGCTTCCCGAACTTCCGGACGGACGGGGGTGGTTGCGGCGTGGTCGAGATAGATGCGGTCTGGCATCAGGAGACAATCTATCCCGTTACGGGGAGGTGATGAAGTGAGGAGGTGATGAAGTGATGGAGTGAGGAGGCGATGGCGTGGGTGCAAGATTAGGACGCGCACTGCGTTGGAACGGGCCGAGGGCCGATGGCCCATGGCGCGGTATTGAATGCGTGGGCGGAGACTTCGTCGATCTACTGGCCTGGAAGAAGGCGACCACGCTGGCTGCTTCGGTGGTCGCGGGCAGTCGGTTGCTGAGGGGACCGGCTGTCGCGGCGTCGCGCAGTCAGATCGTTCGGGCTGCCGAGTCCATTCCGGCGAACATCGCCGAGGGTTACGGACGGGGCGTCTGCGGCGACGGCGCCCGCTTTCTGACCGTGGCGAGAGCATCGGCCGCGGAGCTGGAGAGTCACCTTCGGGTCGCGGAAGCAGCGCGGAGACTGCCGTCCGCCGCCGCCCAGCCTCTCATCGCGCAAACCCGCGAAGTCCGCTACCTGGTCCACCGCCTCCTGCTCTCGGTTCGCCTCCGTCTGTCTCGCTGACGACTGGACACTCCCTAATCACCGCCTCACCTCATCACTTCATCACATCATCACCTCGCCGTCACATGGACTGCACCTTCAGCGCCACAACATCCTCGACGCTCACCGTCTCATGCGTGAAGAACGGCTCCCCGTATCGCGTGCGAATGAGCGACCCGTAGTGCGCGGACTGCGTCTCGACCAGGTCGTACAGCCGCTGGCCGGTGGGGAAGATCTCGCCCGCCGCCGCCGCCCCATCGAACTGCGACTTGAAGCAGTGAAGGGCGCGCATCTTGGCCGCGAACGCCGCGGTAATGTCCACCACGAACGTGGGCTTCACCGGGTCTTCCCGGTACGCGAGGGCATAGAGGATCTTGAGCGGCCGATGGGCGCGTCCCGGAGCGTCGTAGCGTCTGAGGCCCGCGAGATAGCACGCGTCGCGCGCCAGCTCGGAGGCGACGCGGTGATCGGGATGCCGGCCGACGGGGAAGGGGAGAATGACGGTGCGCGGGCGGAACCGCCGCAGCCACTCGACGACCGTGCGCCGCGTCTCGTCGGTGTTGTGCAGGTGCGCGTCGTGCAGGCCGGCGTTCTCGCGGGCGTGGACGCCCAGCGCTTTGGCCGCGCGCGCGGCTTCGCGCAGGCGCAGTGCAGCGGACCCGCTCGTGCCGCTCTCACCCGCCACCAGGTCCAGGATGCCCACGCGATAGCCTTGCCGCGCGGCCATGGCGAGCGTGCCGCCGCAGGTCAGCTCGGCGTCGTCGGGGTGGGCGGCTATCGCCAGGAGATCTACGTGCATGCTCGAGATCCGAGGAACGGGGAGGTGATGAAGTGATGCTGTGATGATGTGAGAAGGTGATGGAGTTCGCAACCCGTCATCACATCCTCACCTCATCTCTTCATCACCTCCATCACCTCCCCGTCACCATGACATCTCGGTCACTCGTAGCGGAGGGCTTCTACAGGGTCCATCCTCGCCGCCCGCTGCGCCGGCACAATTCCGAACACGACGCCGGTGAGGACGGACGCCCCGAGCGCCACCACGATCGAGAGCGGCGGCACGCGCGCGGGAATGGGCGAGAAGTGCGCGACCGCCCACGCCAGTGCGCCGCCCAGGACCATCCCGACCGCGCCACCGATCAGCGTGAGGGTCGCGGCCTCCACCAGGAACTGCCACAAGATCTCGCCGCGCGTGGCGCCCAGCGCCTTGCGCACGCCGATCTCGCGGGTCCGCTCCGTGACGCTGATCATCATCACGGCCACCACGCCCACGCCGCCCACCATCAGGCCGACGCCCGAGAGGGCGATCATCACGACGAAGAAGACGCCGGTGAGCTTGCCCCACAGGTCGAGGAACTTGTCCTGGGTGACCACGGAGAACGTGTTCTCGTAGCCCGGCCTGAGGCCGCGCGCGCGCCGCAGCGCCGAGGTGACGTCGTCCATCGCGTCCTGCACGGTGGCCTCGTCGGTGGGCATCACCGCGAGGCTCGCCCAGCCCCAGTTCACGTTCATGTCGCGGTGGAACGTGACCCAGGGCATAATCACAGTGTAGTCGTTGCCGCCGCCGAACAAGTCGGGCGGCGGTTCGTACACGCCGATGACCTTGAACTCCTGGCCGTAGATCTTCACGCTGCGGCCGATCGGATCGAGCTGGGAGAAGAAGCGCACCGCGAGCTTGGTGTTGAGGACCACGACCCGGTCGCCCGCCGCGTCCTCGATGTCGGTGTAGGAGCGTCCGGCCGTGATGTCGCCGCCCGAGACGCGCGGCCACGCCGCACCGTTACCCGAGATCTGGACGTTGTCCTCGCTCTGGCTTCCCATCTGGACCGTCGTCTGGCGCTGTTCCGACATGATCACTGCCTTGATGGTCGGCAGGCGCCCGATGAGCTTGGCCTCGTCCTGGCTGATCGGCGGGTAGTGCCGCCAGGGCGCATTGCGGTCGCCGCCGTTCACCTGGATCCCGCCCTGGAAGTACCGGAACACGAAGAAGGTCTTGGGACCCAGCTGGGCGATCGCGCTCTCGAAGCTCGAGTTGATGCCCTTCACGGCGGCGGACATGCCCATGACGACCATCACGCCGATCGCGATGCCGACGATCGTCAGCGCCGCGCGGGTCTTGTTGGCCCGCAGCGAATCGAGCGCGATGCCGATGCCCTCGAGCAGCGTCGTGACGACGGAGGTGGTTCGCGAGGCGGTCATTCAGCCCTCAGGGCCGCCACCGGGTCGAGCCGGGCCGCCCGGCTCGCCGGATAGACGCCGGAGATCACCCCGACGCCGATGCCGAGGACGATGCCGAGGACGATGGACAACGGCGAGACGCCCATCGGCAGCGGCGAGATGGCCTGGACCAGCCGGGCGAGGCCGAGGCCGGAGAGGATACCGAGCACCGCGCCGGTGGTCGAGAGCGTCGCCGACTCGACCAGGAACTGCGCCAGAATGTCGCGGCGCCGCGCGCCCAGCGACTTGCGGACCCCGATCTCGCGGGTGCGCTCCGCGACCGCCATCAGCATGATGTTCATGATCACGATCCCGCCCACCACCAGCGAGACGCCCACCAGGAGCGGCAGGGCCGTGTACAGCACGTTGGCGATCTTGGACCAGAAGCTGAGCACGTCCTCCTGCGTGTCGAGGTGGAAGTCGTCGTCCTCCTCGGGGCGCAGGTGGTGCCGGCTGCGCATCACGCCCTCGACCTTGTCCATGGCCGAGCGCATCATCGGGTCGTCCGGCGACTTCACGATGATGCCGTCCACCACCTTGTGCGGGTTGACGACCTTCTTGATCTCGGAGGTGTAGGGCGCGATGGCGAACCGGTCGAGCGACATCCCGAAAATGTTGCCTTGCTTTTCCACCACCCCGATGACGGTGTAGGGAAAGCCGGCGATGCGGATGCTCTTGCCGAGCGGGTCTACGCCCGTGAAGAAGCTGTCGGCGACGTCCTTGCCGATCACCACCACGTTGGCCGAGTGGTTGATCTCTTCCGGCGTGAAAATCCGCCCCTCGGCGACGTTGTAGGCGCGGATCTTGAACAGGTCCTCGGAAACGCCGGAGACCTGGATGTAGTCGGAGTGCTTGGTGCCGACCACGCCCTCGGCCTGGTTGCGGCTCTCGATGGCGACCAGGTAGTCGGGAGGCAGCGCGGCGCGAATCGCGTGGAAGTCCTCCTCGTACAGCTCGGGCCGGCGCCGCCACGCGCGGCGGGTCGCCTCACCCGGGTCCCCGAACTGCACCCCCGGACGCCGCGACACCGTGAAGGTGTTGATCCCGAAGATCTTGGCGGCGAAGTCCTCCTGCACGTACTTGTCCATGCCCTTCACGATCGAGACGACGGCGATCAGGAACATCACGCCGATGAACGCGCCGATGGTGGAGAAGAAGCTCTTCAGCTTCTGGGCGCGGATCATGCCGAACGCGAGGCGGACCGCCTCCAGCAGCGACACGGAGCTAGGCCGCCTTGAGCCGGTCGGACGAGACCACGCCGTCGTGCAGCGTGACCACCCGAGCGGCGTGGCGCGCGATGTCGGCCTCGTGCGTCACCATCACGATGGTCTGGCCACGGGTGCGGTGCAGCTCCTCGAAGATCTTCATGATCTCTTCGCTGGTCGTGGAGTCGAGGTTCCCGGTGGGCTCGTCGGCGAGGATGATGCTCGGCTCCGTGACCAGGGCCCGGGCGATCGCGACCCGCTGCCGCTGCCCGCCCGACAGCTCGGCGGGGCGGTGGCCCATCCGGTCCGCGAGGCCGACCGAGGCGAGCGCCTGCTCGGCGCGCTTGCGCCGCTCGCGGGACGGCAGCCCCGCGTACACCAGGGGCAACTCCACGTTGTGCAGCGACGAGGCGCGCGGCAGCAGGTTGAAGGTCTGGAACACGAAGCCGATCTGCCGGTTCCGGACCCGCGCCAGCTCGTCGTCGGTCATCCGCGACACCTCAAGACCCGCCAGCCAGTACTGTCCCGCCGTCGGCGTGTCGAGGCAGCCGATCAGGTTCATCAGGGTGGACTTGCCGGACCCCGACGGTCCCATGATCGCGACGAACTCGTTGGGGGGGATCTCGAGGTCCACGCCGCGCAGGGCGCGCACGATCTCCCCGCCCATAGGGTAGTCGCGCGTCAGGCCGATGGTTCGGATGACGGGCTCGCTCACGAGGTCTTCGCTCCGCTCCCGCCCGCCGCTGGCGCCTGGCCCTTCACCCGGCTGCCGTCCTTGAGGTCCTTGATGGCCGCGTAGCTGCCCGCGACGACTGTCTCGCCGCCCTTGAGCCCGCTCACCAGCTCGAAGTACTCCGCGCCGGCGATGCCGACCTTGACCGGGGTGAAGTGCACGATGTGCGTCGCGGTGTCCACGATGAACACGCCCTCGGTCTCCTTCGCGCGGTGCGCCTGAGACGTGTCCTGCGATACCTGGTAGCGCGGCGGGTTCTGCGCCACCGCCGTCCCGCCGGGCGGCTTGGCGTGCGTCGTGTCCGCCGTCGGCTCCCGCACGGTGAGCGCGATGATCGGCACCGACAGCGCCTGGTGGCGCGTGTCAGTGATGATGTTCGCCGTGGCCGAGAGGTCCGGCCGCAGGTTCCGCGGCGGGTGGTCGAGCGTCACCCGCACCTCGAAGTCCACCGCCTGCGCCGCGGTCGCGAGCCCGCTGGTCGAGGCGCTGGACGCGGTCGTGGACGAGTTGCCGATCTTGGTCACGTGCCCCGCGAAGGTCGTATCCTGGAAGGCGTCGATGGAGACCTGAGCGGAATCGCCGAGCTTCACCCGCACCACGTCGGTCTCGTCCACGTCCACCCGCGCCTCGATCACCGACATGTCGGATACCGTCATCAGCAGCCCGGTCTCGCGCGAGAACGTACCCGGGACCGCGACTTCGCCGTCCTTGACCGCGAGGCGCGTCACCTGGCCCGAGATCGGCGCGATGATGGTGGTCTTGGACAGCTGGTCCTGCGCATTGCGCAGGCCGGCGAGGGCCTGGTCCACGGACCGCTGCGAGGCATCAAGGTTGGCAGCCGCCACTTCCTGCGCGGTCTCCGCCTGCTCCACCGCCTCCTGAGAGATCAGCTGCACGTTGGTCGCCCGGACGTCGCGCGCCCGGGTGTAGGCGCGCTGCGCCTGGTCGAGGTTGGCCTGGGCCTGCGCCACGTTCGCCCGGGCCGACGCCACCGTCGCCTGGGCCTGCTCGACCGCGGCCGCGTAGGTCGCGGTGTCGAGCTTGACCAGGATCTGGCCCTTCTGGACGAAGTCGCCCTCCTTCACGGGCAGGTAGACGATGCGCCCCATGATGTCGGAGAGGATGTCCACCGACTGGGCCGGCTCGATCTTGCCGCTGGCGGTGACCACCGCAACGAGGTCACGCCGCGCGACCTTCTCGAGCTTGACCTCGACCGCCGGCTGGCGCCGCTTCGCGACGCCGAGGTAGACGAAGAGGGCCAGCGCCAGGGCGCCGCCGGTGATGAGGATGACCTTCCCGCGAGTGCTCATGGATTCCTGTCCGATCCCCTAACGAAGAGGCAGGCCGACCGCCTGCTCGAGCGCGGCGATGGCCTTGTGATAGTCGTAGATCGCGTTGATGTACGTCACTCCCGCCTGCTCGGAGGCGACCTGCGCGTCGTTCAGCTCGATGATCGAGCCGGAGCCCACCTTGTAGCGCTCCGTGGCAAGCGACAACGCCTCGTCGGCGGCGGTGCGGTTGTTCGCCTGAACGGCGATGGTACGGTAGGCCGTCATGAGGGAGAGGTAGGCCGCGCTGACATTGGCCCGGACCAGCAGCTCACGCGATCGGACGGACTGCCGGAGGCTCTCGTCCTGGGCGTTCGCTTGCGAAATTTGGAGATTGCGCGAGAACGCGTCCCAAATCGGGAGCGAGATTCCGACTTGGAAGACCCACGGGCTCTTCTGAGTGAGATGTGACGTATCCTGGGTGACCCAAGATGTCCCCGTGCCGACACTCGCCTGCAGGCTGGGCAGATACTGAGAATAGGCGGCGCGCACGTTCCAGCGTGCCGCGCCCTCCCTGGCCTTGTAGGCGCGCAGCACCGGGTTTGCCTGCAGCGCCAGCGCCACGAGAGAGTCCTGATTGTACGTTGGCTCCACGACCAGGAAGGTGTCCGTCGGCTCGACGTGCGGGGGTTCCGGCGCCGGGACGCCGAGCAATTGGTAGAGCTTCAGGACCTCGACGTCGACGTTCTGCTGCGCCTGCAGCAGCGCCACGTCAGCGTTCCCCTTCGTGACCTGCGCCTGCCGCACGTCGATCATGGTGTTCTGGCCGACGTTGTAGCGCGCCTGCGCCAGATTGAGCAGCTCCTGGGCCCGAGCCACCACGTGCTGCGCTAGGTCCGCCTGGGCGCGGGCCTCGAGCAAGTTGATGTACTCCTGCTTGACCGATGTCTCGAGGACGCTCAGCGATCCGGCGATGTCCTGATCGGCCGCATTCAACTGGGCCGCCGCGTAGCCCCGATTGGCGATGCTGGAGCCCGACAGTTGATACGCCAGTCCAATTTGGAAGCTGCTCTGGTGATAGCTCGGCGTCGGCGGGACTTGGAGACCTTGGAAGATGAACCCGGGGCTGACCCCCTGGTACGTGTAGCCGCCGGAGACGTTGGCCGTCGGAGTGAACAGCCTCACCGTCGCGTTGGTGAGGGACCATGAAGCCGGCGAACGCGCACTCACCGTCGTCAGGTAGTCCGGGTTGTTCCGGCGCGCGATGTCCAGGGCCTCCGCCAGCGACAGCTTCTTGACCGGCGCCTCCTGGGCGTACCCGATCGCCGCCACCATCGTCAGGACCACCAGCCATCCGAGAATCAGTCGAGCCCGCATGTTCGCCCCTGTATTTGTCTTATCGCCTGCGTGCCCTACGTCACGATGCCACCGTGAGTTTCACGTCCCCGCCCGGCTTGGCCCCGAGCGGTACGCGGCAACCTAGACTGATGTTGACCGCGGTCAAGTATCGAACGCGCGGCAACCCGGGTCAAATTGTCGTGTTAGCGGGCTAGCGAACTGGGAGACTGGAGCGAAGGGCGACGATGCCGCGTGCGGGGATGGCGACCTTGAGGAGACTGCCGGACGGTGAGAACCAGAACTCGCAGGCTTCGCCTCCAGGCAGCGCGAGCGCGTAGTGGTCGGCCGGCACGGCGCGAGAGCCCACGGCGAGGGTGTCGATGCCCAGGGTGCGGACCTCGCCGGTCACTACGAGCTTTTCACGCGGCCGCAAGACGCTCACACGCCGAGCGGTATCTCCGGCGGGACGCGGGAAGAAATAGAACTGATCGAATCCGTCACTATCGAGCACCACCACGTCCGCCGGGACGGGGAACTCCCGCACGATCTCGCCGGCCTGGGTGACGAGTCGCACGGCGAAGCGTCCGCGGGCCAGCTGGCCGCTGAGCCGCTCCGTAAGACGGCCGGCTACCGTTACGTCTACCTGATAGGAGACGGGCGCGTGGTCGTTCGTCAGCTCCAGGGCGGCCCGCACCTCCCGCTCGCGATAGTGGTCGGTCGCCACGGCCAGCACGCCGGGGCGGCCCTGGCGCCCGGGGGTCGACCGGATCGCGAACTCCTCACGGCCGATCTCAGCGCCGTCGCGCGAGATGAGGAAGACGCCCTGGTCCAGGAACTCCTGGGCGGCGGCCCGGCCGGGCGCGAGGAGCGTCAGCGCCGTCGCCGCGGCGATGGCGAGCCCGGTTTTCACGGCTGTGCGGCCGCCGCGGAGGTCAGGTCGACGCCGAGGACCCGCTCGCAGATCCGGGTCCGGATGAACTCGTAGATGATGCGTCCCTGTTCCGCGCTGGCGCGGGTCGGCGCGCCGACGGAGCCCTGGGAGGCGACGGGCAGGCGCATGATGGTGCCCCGACGGTAGCGCCGGCGCTCCGTCTCGGGCAAGATACAGTCGCGGGCGAGGTCCATGCGCACCAGATGGGGGGCGATGAACAGCATCAGCGACGTGTCCACCTCTCCGCCGTGGATCGGTCCGTCGGCGGTCTCGGCCACCGTGGCCAGGTCGATCGCGAAGATGTCGACGACCCGCACGCGAGCGCGATCCGTCACGACCGTGGCGAGCGCTTCCTGGTGGGGAGCGTGGCCGTGCGCTGTGAGCACGAGGAATTCCTGGACACCACTCCTTTCCCAGTCGGGGAGCAGGTCATTGAGCCAGCGGCGCAGCGTCTTGCGCCGGACCGATGCACTGCCGGGGAGCAGCTCGGCGGTGGCGGCATTCACGCCGTACTCGATGGTGGGGGCCCGCACGATCCTGAACTCCGCCGAAAGGTCGTCGGCGAGCCGGTCCACGATGATCGCGTCGGTGCCCATCGGCAGGTGCGACCCGTGCTGCTCGCACGTGCCGGCGGGTACGATGAGGCGGGGGTTTGACGCGATGGCGAGCGCGACATCGTCCGGCGTCATCTCCTTGAGGCGCAGCGGGGCTTTCACGTGAGGCGGCCCGGTGCCGTGTGGCTTGCCGCGGTCGCCGCCGCTGCCGCGCTCGGCGCGGAGTGGATGCGCTCGCCCGGCTGGATTCTGGCCGGGGGACTCGTGTTGCTTGGCGGTGTGGCGGCGGTGGCCGCGCGGCAGGAGGAGCGCGCGACGCGCGGGTGGGGCGTGCGCGTGGCGGGCGCTGGGCTGGCCGTCGCGCTGGCGCTCACGGTCTGCGCTTTCACGTGGCGGCTGGGCCGGTTGCGCGATGGCTGGCCGCGCGTACGTGAGCTGGTGGTGACGCGGGCGTCGTCGCAGCTGCAGGACGATCTCGGGGCCGCGTTCGGCGATGTGCGCGGCCTGGCGGACCGCGCCAGCACCGTGATCGGATGGACCGGGGCGCCCGCGTTCCAGAGGCTCGAGCCGCTGGTGTCGGAGCAGGAGCCGGCGCGGGGCGTCGTGCTGTTCGACGCGCTGGGCCGCCCAACGGCGTGGGCGGGGACGCTGCGGATCGCGCTCAGCCCCTCGGGGCCCGAACTGTCGACGGTCACGACACCATTCTACTTGTGGCTCGTGGCGCGACGCCAGGCGCACGACGGGACGGCCGTGGCGGCGGTGCTGCTGGCGCGGGCGTCGTACGCGCCCAAGGCGGGCGTCGCGCTCACCGACCGGTTCGCCGACCGGGTGGGGGTGGGTCTGCAGTTCTACCCGCCGGGCGGTGCGCCGACCGACTCCGACGTGTTCGACTACGTGCTCCCGCGCCAGTTGGCGGGCGGGGACACCCTCTTCAGCGTGCAGCCCGTGCCGCCCGAGCAGGACGCGGCCCTCGCCGACCTGCTGGCGTCGGCGCGGCGCGCGGGGTTCTGGATGGTGGTCGCGCTGCTGTTCACGGGCATCGTCGGGGCGGTGCGCACGGGCCTGCCGGTGGCCGGCGCCGGCGCCACGGCGGCCGCCGCCGCACTGTGTCTGGCGCGCGCGCCGCTCGGCCCAGCCTTCGGCGCGGATTCCCTGTTCTCGTCAGCCACCTATTTCCAGGATGTGCTCGGGCCGTTCTCGCGGTCGGCGGGGACGCTGATCCTGACCAGCTTCGTCGTTGCGCTGATCGCCTGCGCGCTGTGGAGGCGCGGCCTGAAGCCCGGACTGCTGAGCAGGCTCGCGGCTCTGGGCGTCACCGTGCTCGCTCCCTACCTGCTGCAGGACCTGGCGCGCGGCATCACGCCGCCCGCCGCCGGGGTCACGCTCGGGCTGTGGCTCACCTGGCAGATCGGTCTGGTCCTCTCGGCTTCCGCGCTGGTGCTGATCGCTGCCGCGTTGGTGCGGGGCCCGGCCGCTCCGGCACGCGCAGGCGCGTGGCCATTTCTCGCCTCGCTGCTCGCGGTCGCGCTCGCCGTGGCCGGGCTGTTCCTGTGGGAACCGCGCGGCGCCTGGCCGGAATGGTACCCGTACCTGTGGCTGCCGGCGCTCCTGGTCGCGATCCGTCCGATGCCGTTCCGCAGCACCATCGCGACCGTGGCCGTCGTCGCGGGCTCGGCGGCCGCCCTGCTCGAATGGGGGACCACCACCGGGAGCCGGATTGCGCTGGCCACGCAGGACATGGAGGGACTGGGCAACAGAGAGGACGCCCTGGAGGTTGCGCTGTTCGACCGGCTGGTCCGCAGCACGCCGCCCACGGTCGCGCCCGAGACCGCAGGCGATCTCTTCCTGCTGTGGCGGCGCTCCGACTTCGCCGCGCACAACTACCCGGCGGCGCTCTCGATCTGGTCGGCCCAGGCGCAGCGCTCGCTGCAGCTCGATCTCGCGCAGCTCGACTTCCCGGCGGGGTTGGTGCAGCAGCAGGTGCGGGAGGGCCTGGTGGAGCGGCTCCCGCTGGTGCGCTCGTACCTGCGCCGCGAAGGGGTGTACGGGCTGGCCACCATCCCTCTGCTGGATGGGCGCGTCGTGGCGGTGGCGGTCGGTCCCCGGTCGAGCCTGGTCGCGCCCAGCCGGGCGGCGCGCTTCCTGGCGGGCGCGGAGGAAGAGCCGGAGCCCCCGTACCGGCTCACGCTGTCGCCGCTGGACCTCGGGGGGCCGCCGCCCGACGCACGGGCGACGTGGGTCCGCGCCGGCTGGACGATCCGCGGTGAGCGGGTGATGGCGCTGCCCGGCGGGCACCGGCACGTCCACGGACAGGTGGACCTCGGCGGGCTGTCGGCACTGCTGCAGCGCGGCCTGCTGCTGCTCGTGCTGGACTTCGGGCTGCTCGCGGCGCTGTGGGTGGTCGTGGACGTGGTGGGTGGCCGCTTCGTCCCGAATGTCAGCCGGTGGTTCCCGCGCGTGCATCGCTCGCTGCGGGCGCGCCTCACGGTGAGTCTCGCCGCGTTCTTCGTGCTGCCGACGGTGGCGTTCGCGCTGTGGAGCTACTCGCGCCAGGGAGACGAGTTCCGGCGTTCGCGCGAGCTGTTGATCGGTCGCACGCTCCAGGACGCCGCGGCGGTGCTCGAAGGGGACTCCGTCGACGACGCGGCGGAGCTTCCGCAGGTCGCCCAGCGCGTGGACGCGGAGCTGGTGCTGAGCCGCGGCGGCGTGCTGCAGGCGAGCTCGGCGCCGGTCCTGGCCGACCTCGGCCTGGTGGACTGGCTCCTGCCGTCGCGCCCGTTCACACAGCTGGCGTTCCGTGACTACCTCGAGGTGACCGGCGAGCAGGAGGCGACGCCCCAGCCGGTGCTGGTCGGCTACCATCTGCTGCGGCGGGCGGAGTCGACCGAGCTGTCGATCCTCGCATCGCCGCAGCTGTTGAGCGACCAGGCGCTGAGCGGACGAGAGGAGGATCTCGGCATCGCGGTGCTGGTGGCTGCCGTGCTCGGCATCATCGCGGCCCTGGTGCTGTCGGGCGTCGCCGCCCGCGCGCTCGCGCGGCCGATCCGCCACCTGACGGAGGCGGCGCTCGTGGCGGGTGCCGGCGAGCGCCCCACGCCCATCGCCGACGCGATGCCGAGCGAGCTGGTGCCGGTGTATCGGGCCATCGAGCAGGCGGCCGCCGACGTGGAGCGCGGCCACGAGGCGCAACGGGTGCTGGCCTGGGGCGAGATGGCGCGCCAGGTCGCGCACGAGATCAAGAACCCGCTGACGCCGATCCGGCTCGGGATCCAGCATCTGATGCGCCTGCGGCGCGAGCGCCCCGCCGAGCTCGGTAACGTGCTCGACGGCACGGGCGCGCGTATCCTGGCGGAGATCGACCGGCTGGATGCCATTGCGCGGGCGTTCAGCCGCTTCGCGCTCCCCACGGCCGAGCGGCCGCCGGTTGAAGTGGTGAACGCGGGCGATGTGGTGCGGGAAGTGGTCGGTCTCTACCAGCTGGGAGCCACGTCGCTCCGCTGGGAGATCGCCGGCGACGAGCCGCTGGCGGTCATGGTGCGACGCGACGAGCTGGCGGAGGTGCTGGTCAACCTCTTCGAGAACGCGCGCGACGCCGGCGCCACGCGGATCGTGGTGCGCCAGCAGCGGGTCGGCGGCGCCGCGGGCTCGGCGGACGCGGGGGTGCGGATCGAGGTACAGGACGACGGGAAGGGGATCCCGGCCGAGGCGTTGCCGCGCGTGTTCGAGCCGCGATTCAGCACGACGACGAGCGGGAGCGGGCTGGGCCTCGCGATCGCGAAGCGGCTGGTGGAAGGGTGGGGCGGGATCATCGGCATCGCCAGCGAGCTGGGCGCCGGCACGACGGTCAGCCTGGTTCTGGCTGGTCCAACACCTCGCGCACCTTCCTGAGCATATCGGAGATCGTCCACGGCTTGGCCAGGAACGGGAGGTCGGGGTCGAGGGCCCTGGTCTCCTGGACGTCGCGCGCGGTGTAGCCGCTGGTGAACAGCACGCGCACCTTCTTGCCTGCCTGCCGCAGCTCGCGCACCAGCTGCGGCCCGCCCAGGGTGGGCATGACCACGTCCGCCACGATCAGCGCGATCTCGAACTCGTGCTTGGCGAACAGCTCGAGGGCGTCGGTGCCGTCGGCCGCCTCGAGCACGCGGTAACCGTGCTTCTCGAGCACGCGCGTCGCGGCCCGGCGCAGGGCGTCCTCGTCCTCCGCCAGCAGAATCGTCTCCGTGCCCCGCAGTTGGGCGGTGCTCTCCGCCGGAGCGCTGCGCATCGCCTCTGACTCGGCGGCGGGCAGCAGGACGCGTACCGTCGTGCCGCTGCCGGGCGTGCTACGCACGTCGAGAAAGCCGTCGTGCTGCCGCACCAGCCCGTTCACCATGGCGAGCCCGAGGTCGGAGCCGACGTCCACCGGCTTGGTGGTGGACAGCGGCTCGAACAGGTGACTGCGAGTTTCCTGGTCCATCCCGATGCCCGTGTCGGTCACGCTCAGCACCGCGTACCGCCCCGGCACGCCCCAGCCCTGGGCGGCGCAGGCCGCCGCGGACAGGTTCTCGCGCGCCGCGCTGATGGTGAGCGTCCCGCCGCCCGGCATCGCGTCGCGGGCGTTGGTGGCCAGGTTGATCAGGATCTGCTCGACCGCGACCGGGTCGGCGCGCGCGGCGGCGCCCGTCTCGTCAACCTCCAGCCGGATCTCGATGTCCGGCGGAAGGAGGCGCCGCAGCACGCCGGCGGTCTCCTGCAGCACAGCGTCGAGCACGACCGGCTGGAATTCGAGCCGCTGGCGCCGCGCGAACGCCACCAACTTGCGAATGAGCTCGCTGCCGCGACGGCTCGAGGCCTTGATCGTCTCGAGATCACTCTGGATGGTGGAGTCGCCGATCAGCTCGCCGCCGATCAGATCGGCCGTGGTGAGGATCGTGGTCAGCAGGTTGTTGAAGTCATGCGCCATGCCGCTGGCGAGCTGCCCCACGGCTTCCATCTTCTCCGCCTGGCGCAGCCGCAGCTCGAGCGCATGCCGCTCGCTCAGGTCCTCGACGACGCCCGTGAATTCCACGACCGCCCCGGAAGCATCGTGGAGCGCGTGGCCGCTCAGCCGCACCGGGAGCGGCTTCCCGTCCTTGCGCTTCCATACGGTCTCGATGCCCGAGTAGCGCTCGCCGGTCCGGTATCGCTGCACGAGCCGCGCGCCCTCCGCCGGGTCCTGGAAGACGGTGGCGGCGAGATCGGCGCCGAGCAGTTCGCCCGGCGACGCAACGCCGAGCAGCGTGGCGAGCGTCTGGTTCACCATCAGCACGCGGCCATCCGTCGAGCTGCGGTAGATCCCGAAGACGGCGGCGTCGAGGAACGCGCGCAGGCTCTCCTCGGACGCCGGGCGCGCCGCGCCGGTGTCCTCGGGCGGCGCCCCGCCGGCCGGGCTTGGGGATCTCGAAGGCTCCATGCTCATCGCACCCCCGCTGAGGTACCCCGCCGCCGCCACCGTGGGCCGTACCCGCGACCAGCACGGGGGATCGCAGCCCGGGCGGATGCGGCGTGAGAAACTAACCTAACAGGCGCGAGCCGTGCGAACAGCGCGCCAGCCGCAGGGGTAGACAGCGCGGCGAAGGCCGTATAAGGTGGCCGAGCGGAGGGCTGGCGCGATGCGATGTGTCCCTTGGGTGCTCGGCTGCGTGTGCGCGGCCACGGCGTTCTTCCCGCCTGACGCGATCGGGCAACCGGCGCCCCAGCAGGCCGCCACCCCGCTCCCGGCTGAGTACGTCGCCCCCCCGCTGGCTCCGGAAGCCGGAGTCCGTGCCGGATACGACTGGGATCTCGCGGCCTGGAGCCTGGGCGGTCAGTTGCGTCTTCCGATCGTGCCGGGGTTCTATCTGATCCCGAGCGGCGACTACTACCTGCGCGCGCCCGCGGCGGTGTGGCAACTGAATCTCGACGCCGCATTCCGCCTGGGCTGGTTCGCGGGATTATACGGTGGCGCGGGGATCGGCATCGCGCATCGCGCCGTCGGCGCGGGCGGCACGCAGACCGGGCTCAACGCGTTCGTGGGTTTCACGCCGCCCCGGCTCAGGCGGCGGCTGTTGTGGCCGTTCATCGAGGCACGCTGGCTGCTGATTCAGAACCGCAGTCCGTTCGCGGTGCAGGTGGGGCTGAACATTCCCCTGGAGCAGTGAAGGAGGGGCTAGGGGCTAGGGGTGAGGGTCTAGGGCCCCACCCCCTAGCCCCTAGTCCCTATCCCCTAGTCCCTGTCTTCAGAACCCCGGATTCAGTCCGAACTGCCACAGCCATCCCACCCCGGGCCGGTCGAAGGGCCGCACGTAGTCCAACTCGAGAATCGCGAAACCGAACAGGTTGACGCGCAGCGCGCCGCCGGCGCTGCTCAGGACCTTGTTCGAGCCGCCCAGGAAGGCCGGGCTCTGGCCCTGACTCCAGGCCACGCCGCCGTCACCGAAGATCGCGGCCTCGATGGGGAAGGCGCCGTAATAGCCGTGGCCGAGGCCGAGGACGCCGAGCAGCGGGAAGCGCAGCTCCAGGTTGCCCACGAGCAACCGGGTGCCGACCAGCTCGTTGTAGATGGCGCCTTCCGAAGCGCCGAGCGAGTTGTAATCGTAGCCGCGCACCAGGCTCTGGTAGCCCATCCACAGCGGATACATGAGTGTGGTGTCGCCGGCGTCGCGGCCGTACCGCCCGTAGTGCAGCAGCCGCGCGGCGATGGTGAACGGCCGCTCCGGCATGAAGTAGCGCCGGTAGTCGGCCAGGATGGTGTAGTACTGCAGCCCGCCGAAGGTCGGGTCGACCTCGAGCCGGTAGCGCTGGCCGAGAATGGGGCTGGTGGCGCCGAAGAACGAGTTGTCGTACACCAGCGCGGCGCTGGTCGAGACCATCGAGACCGACGGCGGCGCGCCGAGGTTGGTGACGTTGTCGGACACCAGCCCCACCGGTACCCCGCCGGGCGCGTAGATGGTCTCCACCTCCTCCTGGGCGGCGAAGGAGAGGTTGCGCACGCCGGCGGACAACTCGAGCCGCTGAACCGGACTGAGCGGGTAGGCGACGAGGAAGTCGGCCTCGCGGTCGGTCTCGCGCAGGATGTCCGTCACCGCGTAGAGCGTGTCGCCGTTGGCCGACTGGTACTCGCCGTAACCGCCCTGGATGTACGGGATCTGCTCCACCGCGATCGCCCAGTTGAGGCGGTGCGCCGTGTTCTCGTACGCCACCAGGGCGGCGAGGTTCTGGAAGTTGCCCTGCACCTGCAGCATGGTGGCGAGGCTGTGGTCGCCCAGCATGTCGCTCCAGAACAGCGTGACACCGCCGCCCACATAGGTCCCGAACCGGTCGGCGCCGACGGCGAGGCTGGGCTGCGACACGAAGTCGAGGGACAGCCGCGGATGGTACGTGGTGACGGTCTCGGTGCTGGCGTACTTCTCACCAATGGTGGAATCGGCCAGCAGCGTGAGCAGCTCACTGTGCGGCCGGCTCTGCGGCGGGAGCATCGCCGGGGAGGGCGACGGGGCCGCCGTGAGGGCCGTCCCCGGCAGCGCGTCGGCGGAGTCCACGGCGTAGACCGCGTAGTTGCCCTTCTCGTACACGCTGTAGACCACGCGGCCGGTCTGGCGCGCGACCGAGAGCGCCGGGCTCAGCGACGTGATGCCGGTGACGCCGGTCAGGAGGTTGGTGACCTGGGTCTGCCGGCCCGTGGCGACGTCGAGCCGATAGATGTTCGTGATGCCGTTGCGGTCCGAGAGGAAGTAGATGCTCCCCCCGTCGGGAGACCACTGCGGGTCGATGTTCTTGCCGTCCAGGAAGCTGGGGAGCGGCGTGATGGAATCGGTGGCCGGATCGAGCAGCGCGAGCCGGTAGTTGCCCGGCGACAGGTTCGCGAGGTTGGTCGAGAACCGGTCAGTGACGAACGCGATCTTGCTGCCGTCCGGCGACCAGGCCGGCTCCAGGTCGGCATAGGCGTCGTTGGTCAGCTGGCGCAGGCTGTCGGTCTGGAGGTCGTAGAGGTACAGGTCGGTGACACCGCCCGACAACGCGGCGAACGCGATGTAGCGGCCGTCCGGTGACCAGGCGGGGTGGAGGATCTCGCCGAGCTTCGGGAACAGGATCTCCCGCACTACACTCCCGCGGTGCACGTCGAGCAGATCGAGCACCGGGCGGCCCCGGGACTGGGCGGAGAACACGAAGCGGTTGCCGCTGCCGTCGAACGACCCCGCGGAGTTGATGAACTCGAGGCTCTGGAAGTGCGGGTCCACGGCGGTCTTGGTGACCCGCTGCAGAACCTGGCCGGTGCGCGCGTCGGCCATGTACATCTCGATGGAAAACAGGTCGCGCGCAGAGTAGAAGACGATGCGCGAACCGTCCGGGCTCACCACCGGGCCGACGTTGAGCCCGCTCGCCTGGTCCTTCCCGGCGATGAGGCGCGCGCCGTAATGGCTGGCCGAGTCGGTCGTCGCCCTGAGCGGCTGGTACGCCGTGCGCAGGTCCGCCTGCCACGCCGAGTCGAGCTGGTTACCCGACAGACCCGTCTCACGCAGGAAGGCCTGGTCCATGTCCCTCGCCTTGCTGGCGGACCGCAGCAGCCGGCCCACCACCTCGTCGCCCCACCGGCCGGCGATGTAGGCCCACAGCGCCTGGCCATACCTGTACGGGAAGAACCGGGGGTCGTCGAGCTGCCGCCACTTGGGGAGCTTGGCGTTGAGCGCGGCATCCCGCATCCACATGGCCGTATGCGGGTCGAGCGGCCCGAGCGAGACGTACTCCGCCATGCCCTCGATGAACCACAGCGGCATCTGGGTGGCGACCGGCATCTGGCCGGCGCCGCGCCCGCGTTCGGTGATGTCGTACTGGAACGCGTGCACCAGCTCGTGGCCGATGACGTGGTTCGTTTCGGCCAGCGAGCTGCCCAGCGGCAGGATGATCCGGCGCTTGACGGCCTCGGTGACGCCGCCGGTGCCCTCGCCCAGGTCGCCGGAGACGGTGTTGGTCTGCTGGAACGCGGCGGGGCTGGCGTAGAGGATCAGCGCCTGGCGGCCGCTCAGCTCGTGGTCGAACAGCTGCGACTCGCGGGCGTACCAGCGCTCGGCGATCCGCGCCGCCTGCTCGGCTGCCAGTTGCTCTTCCGGGTAGAAGTAGACGTCGAAGTGGTCGGTGCGCAGCACCTGGAAATGGAACGATTCGTACTGCACCTTGTTGCGGCCGAAGTACTGGGCCCGGGCCGCCTGGGGGAGCAGGGCCAGGGTCGCCAGAGACAGCCCCAGCAGGGCGCTGGCGCGCGCGGTACGCGGAAACCGAGGGGTCATGGGTTCTCCAAAGGGTGATGCATGATGACGTACCCCACAGACGCGGGCAAGTCTCCCGGTTACGCCCGCAGGCTGGGGCTGTTCTCCGGAACGATGGTCGTCATAGGTGGCATCATCGGCGCCGGGATCTTCCTCAACCCCTCCATCGTGGCCGAACGGGTCCGGACCCCGTTCCTCACGCTCGCCGTCTGGGTCCTGGGCGGCCTGATCGCGCTCGCGGGCGCCTTCTGCTTCGGTGAGCTGGGCAACCGCAAGCCGCAGGCGGGAGGCGGATACGTCTACCTGCGCGACGCGTACGGTCTCCTTCCGGCCTTCCTGTACGGCTGGGCGCTGCTCCTCGTGATGGCCACCGGCGCCATCGCCGCCGTGGCGGTCACCTTCGCGCGCTATCTCGCGGTGCTGCTTGCGCTTCCCAACGGCGCGATCCTGCCCGTCGCCATCGCGGCCATCGCTCTTCTTTCGACGATTAACTACGTGGGCGTTAAGCCCGGGGCCGTCACCCAGAACATCTTCACCCTGCTCAAGCTGGCGGCTCTGGCCCTGCTGATCGGCGCGGGCCTCCTGCTGAAGATGCCGCCGCACGCCGTTTCGTCGTCCGCGGTGGCGGCGCCTCCCCACGTGATCCTGGCGGTGGGGGCCGCCCTGGTGCCCGTCATGTTCGCCATCGGGGGATGGCAGCAGTCGAACTTCATCGCTGAGGAGATGCTCGACGTCGAGCGGAACCTGCCGCGAGCCCTGTTGATCGGCGTCGCGGTCGTCGTGGCGGTCTACCTGCTCGCCAACGTGACCTACCTCAGGGTCCTGGGGGCGCCCGGGCTGGCTCGCAGCACGGCACCAGCGGCGGAAGCGATGCGCGGCGTGCTGGGCGCAGGTGGGGCGGCGGTCATCGCGGCGGGAATTGCGTTCTCCACGTTCGGCTTTCTGAACCTGGTCATTCTCGTCTCGCCGCGCGTGTACCGCACGATGGCTGCCGACGGCGCGTTCTTCCCGCAGCTGGCGCGGCTCCATCCGCGCTACCGCACCCCGTCGGCGGCCATCGTGTTCCAGGGCGGATGGGCGATCCTGCTCACGCTGAGCGGGACGTATGGCCAGCTTCTCGACTACGTCGTGTTCGGCGACTGGATCTTCTTCGGTCTCGTGGTGAGCACGCTGTTCGTGTACCGCCGTCGCGACTCGCGCGCTGGGGCCGTGGCAGCGGGCGCCCCGGCCGGCGCGAGCGCGGCGCCGGGCTACCGCACGTGGGGCTACCCGTGGACGCCGGCGCTGTTCGTCCTCGCCGCCCTGTACGTGGTGGCGAGCTCGGTGGCGTCGAATCCCCGGAACGCCGCCGTCGGGGCGCTGCTCCTGGCGTTGGGAGTGCCGGTCTTCCTGTTCTGGAAGGCGCGCGGCGCCCGATTGGAGTAGAATCCGGCGTGGAGCTCTCGGTCGTGATACCCGCCCATAACGAGGCGGAGAACGTCGGGCCGCTGCTGCGGGAGATCGCCGCCGCGCTGCGGGACGCGGGCGCGCCGGCGTACGAGGTCGTGGTGGTGGACGACGGCAGCACCGATGCGACGTCGGCCCGGGCGCAAGAAGCTGCGAGTGCCGTGCCGGGGCTCGTCGTGGTGCGGCATCCATCGCCGCAGGGACAGAGCTTCGCGATCCTGGATGGAGTGCGGTCCGCGCACGGGCGCTGGATCGCCACCCTGGACGGCGACGGCCAGAACGATCCGGCCGACATCCCGAAGCTGATGGCGGCGCGGGACGCGGCCGTGCGTCCCTCCCCGGCCGGCGGCCCGCTGCTGCTCGCCGGCTATCGGAAGGCGCGCCGCGATTCTTGGCTCAAGCGCGTCTCGTCGCGCGTCGCCAACGGCGTGCGCGGCCGGCTGCTCGGCGACTTCACCCCGGACACCGGCTGCGGCCTCAAGCTGTTCGAGCGGGAAGCGTTTCTCGCCCTGCCGCACTTCGATCACATGCACCGCTTCCTTCCCGCGCTGTTCCTGCGCGCGGGCGGCCGTGTCGTCTCGGTCGAGGTGGGGCACCGGCCTCGCACGCGCGGGCAGTCGCACTACGGGCTGTTCAACCGGCTGGGGGTGGGGATCGTCGATATGTTCGGCGTCTGGTGGCTGATGAAGCGGAGGCCACGGTGCTGAGGGGCCGCTGGCGTGGCGTGGCGGCGGTGGCGCTGGGGCTGCCGGCGGCTGCGTGGGGCCAGGCGCCTGGTGCCGGACCGGTGGTCTCGCATCCATACCGCGGTGTAGCCGGTCCCGACTCGGCTACGCCGGTCCGGCCGGCGGTGCCCACGCCCTGGACGCGCTACACCTCGGGTTCTCCCAGCCGGCTGGCGGTGCTGCTCACCGATACCGCCTCGGGGTGGCTCGGGCTCGCCCACGGGCTCGAGGCGATCGGCGTGCCGTTCACGATCACCCGCGACTGGGCCGAAGCGGTGCGGCATCGGGTGGTGCTCGTGTACCCCGAAGTCTCCGGCGGGTCGCTGCCCCCGGAAGGGGTGCGCGCGCTCGTGACCCTCGCGCACACCGGGGGCACACTGGTCGCGGACAACGTGCTGGGCGGCGGGTTGAGCGAGGTGTTCGGGTTCCGCGACGCGGTACCCTCGCGCTCGCGCTTCGAGGTGCACTTCGGCGGTACCGAGCTCACGGCCGCGTTCACCGACTCGCTGGAGCGGGTCGTGCGGCTCGGCGACCGCGCCCGCCAGACCGCATCGCAGTGGACGGTGGGTTACGGCGGGGCGGCGGCCCCGGTCGCGAGCTTCGAAGACGGCACGGCCGCCATCACGCGACGGCAATTCGACGGCGGCGGAAGGGCGATCGCCCTGGGCGTGGACATCGGCGCGCTGTGCCTCATCAGCCACGACGGCCGCGACGAGTTCATCGCCCGCGAGTACGCCAACGGCTACGAGCCGGTGCTCGACGTATTCCTGCGATTGCTGCGGGCGATCTACGTGACCTCTTCCCCGGACGCCGTCACGCTCGGCACGGTACCGGAAGGGCGCGACCTGGCCGTGCTGCTGACGCACGATGTGGACTACCGGTACTCGCTCGCCAACGGAGTGACGTGGGCGGCGTACGAGCGGGGGCAGGGTATCCGCGCGACGTACTTCATCCAGACCAAGTACGTGACCGATTGGGAGGACAAGGCGTTCTTCGACAGTGTGGCGGTCACCCAGGTCCGGCAGCTGGACTCGCTGGGGATGGAGATCGGCAGCCATTCGGTGGCCCACGCGCGCACGTTCAATACCATGCCGACGGGGACGGGCGACGAGCGGTATCCGGAGTATCGGCCCCGCATCCTCGCGGCGCTGCGCACCGAGGGCGCGACCGTGCTCGGGGAGCTGCGGGTGAGCGGGTTCCTGCTCGAGCGCGCGATCGGCAAGCCGGTGGTGTCGTTCAGGCCGGGATACCTGCGCAACCCGTGGGCGCTCCCGGAGGCGCTGGTTGCGACGGGCTACCAGTTCAGCTCGTCGTTCTCCGCCGACAACGTGCTCACCCACCTCCCGCTGCACCTCAACTACAGTCGGGCGCCCGAGGCGGAGACGGGCATCTTCGATTTCCCGGTGACGATCGAGGACGAGGGGCTGCCCCCGCTGCTGGAACGCCTGCCGGCAGCCCTGGCGCTGGCCGGCCGGCTCTCGCGGTACGGTGGGACGTTCGTGGTGCTGTTGCACACCAACGTCGTGGAGCCCAAGCTGGACTTCGAGCGCACGCTGGTGGATTCGCTGCGGTCGCACGCGTGGTTCGGCACGGTCGGGGAGTTCGGTCGCTTCTGGGCGGCGCGGGCGGGAACTGCGGTGGACGTCGCGGCCGACGGGATGCAGCGCGTGGTGACCCTGTCGTTGCCCGCCGCCGTCGAGGGGTTGGTTCTCCAGGTGCCGGGCTCGTGGGTGCTGACGGGTGCGGAGCCGGCCGGGACGCGTGCGGTTCCGGCGCCGGCAGGAGTGATAGTCAGCGCGGGCCCGGGCCCCGTGCGGGTGCTGTTCACCGCACACTGACGCGCGCCGCGCTTCGACGGGCGCCGCGGACTACCAGCGGTAGATGACGCCGAGCGCCAGGCCGCGCCTGGTGCCAAGACCCTGCTGCGAGTTCCAGGTCGCGCCGAACGTCAGGCCAAGGCGCGACGTCACGAAGCGCTGCAGCCGCGCGGTCAGGAACTGGCTGTGGCTCACGGCGACGCTGTCCGCCGCGAGCGTGGCAACTTCGGCGCCCACGCCGGCCGACACGTCCAGGTAGTCGTCGGCGGTGCTGAGGTAGCGGCGCACCAGCAGCCAGGCACCGCCCCCCAGCTTGCCGGACTGCGGCACCGCGGTGGCGCGCGCCACCAGGTACCAGTTGCCCACGTACTTGCCGAGCGAAGCGCCCCACAGGTCTACGCGGTGCCCGGGGTAAGTCATCCGGCGGTAGCCCGCGGACGCTTCCCACCCTCCGCCGATGCCTTGATACAACTCCGCCGTCACGTCGGAGCGCGGCAGCACCTGGGCGCCGGGCGCCACGGCCACCCGGAGGTTGCCGTAGGCGCGGCTCCACAGCGTTCGGTAGACGTCCACCGCCAACGCCTGGTCCCAGAGCGAGAACCGGGTGGCGTCCACGGCTTCGAGCGCGATGGCGCCGTGGGCGGACTTGCGCTCCACCCGGGCCGTGTAAGTCTGCCAGGCTGCGCGTCCCTCGGTGAAGGACTCGAAGCCGTACTCGAAACCGGCGCGCCACGCAGCGTGCGCGGCGGTGTCGGCCACCGCCGCGGGCCCGGTTCCCGTGTCGGCCGCCCCGGCCGCCGCCACGGCGGCGAGGGCCGCCGCAAGCACGGGCATCACTTGAGCACCTGCGGGACGAACCCCTTTCGCGTCATCGCACCCCACCCCTTCTTCCGGCGCAGTACCGAGAACATGCCGCGCACGCGCCAGTACGTCGAAAGCTGGCGATAGCCGAAGTTCTCCGCGACGGCCAGGCCGAACAACTGCACCACGTCGCGCAGGCGCGGATAACGTCGGAACGACAGCTCTTCGAGCCCGACGGCGGCGACCGACAGCGCCACGCCGAACCCGAAGGCCACCATCAGGAACGCGACCACGAAGGGACCGGATGCCCGGCCTAGCAGGACGAGCGCCACGAATGCGACGTAGCCGGCCAGTTCCACGGCCGGACCGAGCATCTCGAGAAAGAAGAAATAGGGGTAGGCCAGGAGCCCGATGCGGCCGTAGCGCGGATTGAAGAGCAGACGGCGGTGGCGGATCAGCGACTCGCTGAGGCCTCGCTGCCAGCGGTCCCGCTGGCGGCCCAGCATGCTGAACGTCTCGGGGCACTCGGTCCAGGCGACCGGGTCCGGCACGAAGGTCACGCGGTACGGAATGCCGCGCTCTCGGCACAGGCGGTGCAGCCGTACCACCAGCTCCATGTCCTCGCCGACCGTGTCGGTGGCGAAGCCTCCGGCCTCGACCACGATCGAGCGGCGGAACAGCCCGAACGCGCCGGAGATGATGAGGGTGGCGTCGAGGGCGGCCCATCCCATCCGGCCGGAGAGGAACGCCCGCAGGTACTCCAGCACCTGGAACCGGGCGAGTCGGCTGCCGGGCAGCCGCACGCGCGTGACCGCCCCGCGGTCGACCGAGCACCCGTTGACGATCCGGATGATGCCGCCGACCGCGACGGTGTTCCGCTGCTCGAGGAACGGGCGCACGACGCGAATCAACGCGTCGCGCTCCAGCAGTCCGTCGGCGTCCATCGCGCAGAACAGGGGCGTGCGGCAGTGGTTGAGACCGACATTGAGGGCGTCCGACTTCCCGCCGTTCTCCTTGTCGATGACCCAGAGGTTGGAATGCACGCGGCTGCGGTACACGGCCCGGACAGCCTGGGTTGGGATCGCCGCCATCGGGGCGCGCGCCGCAGGCTGCAGCTCGAAGGCCTCCGTCAACCGGGACACCGTGGCGTCGCGTGATCCGTCGCTCACCACCAGGATCTCATACTCGGGGTAGCGCAGTGTCAGCAGCGACCGCGTGGCCTCGACGCAGGTGGCTTCCTCGTTGAAGGCGGGCGCGATCAGGGTGATCGGCGGCACGCCCCCGCTCGCAATCAGCTCCTCGGTGTCCAGCAGTTTCAGGCGCCGGGAGTAGCGGCGCAGCGCTCGGTACGCCACCAGACTGGTCAGGAGGTAGGCCAGATTCAGCAGCACGAAGTAGGCGATGACGAGGATGTTGACCGCCCACAATGCCGTCCAGCCGAGGCCGGCCATCGCCGCTACTCCGCCGCCGCCTGCCGTACCAGGTCGGCGCCGGGCTGGGCCGCGACGGCGCGGAGCACGGCGTCGCCACCCACATTCCTCAGGCTGCGCGCCGCGTGCAGCACGACCCAGGGGGACGAGTCGTCGAGCGCCGCACGAAGCAGTGCGGTGTCCTGCGCGCTCCCGATCGCGCCCAGGGCCGCGCAGGCCTGAGCGCGCACGATGGGGTCGGCGCTGCCGCACGCCGCCCGGACCGTGGAAGCGTGCGCCGCGCCGCCCGCCGCGCCCAGGAGGCGCAGCGCGGCCGCGAGCAGGTCCGGATCGGAGGCTGTGGCTACCACGGCGCTGGCCGGGTCGGCGGCCTCAAGGTCGTGCATGGCCCGCAGTGCTTCGGCGGCCACGAAGCGGTCGCCGGGCGTGCGGCGGGCATCAGCCAGCAGCGCGCGGAGCGCCGGGGCGGCCCCGGGCCCGATCGCCGCCAGCATGGAGGCGAGGAAACCGGGGCTCCACTCTGCGAATCGGGGGAGTCGCTCGAGGATAGCGCCGACGTGCTCGGCGTGTCCCTGGCGCGCCAGCGTACGGGCCGCGGTCATGGCGACGAGGGGGGACGGATCGTTCAGGGCGGCGAGCACCGTCGCGGCATGGCGCTCGGGGCCCAGAGCGCCGAGCATGAGCACCGCGAGTGCGCGGGTCTCGGCGCTTCCGCGACGGGCTAAAGGTGCGACGTCGTCGAGAAAGGGCGCGGCCAGCGCGATCAGCGTCTCGCGCTCGGCTCCCCGCAACCGGCGGGCGAATCGCAGCAGGAAGTCCACGAACCGCAGGCGGTCGCGGCCGGCGACCTCAACCGCGAGAGCGGCCGGAGCGAGGTCGCCCGCGAGCAGCTCCAGCAGACGCGGTGTCCACGCGGCCTCCAGCCGAGCCCAGCGGCGCGCCCGAAACTCGTTGCGGGCCCGCAACGCGAGCGTCGCCGCGGCGAACAGCAGCGCCAGCGCGAACAGGCCGGCGATGGCCACGGCCAGGACCAGCGCCAGGCCTTCCCCCCTCATCGCCGGAGCAGCAAACGGTGGACGCGCGCGACCAGCTCGACCGGAGAGAACGGCTTGACGACGTAGTCATCAGCGCCGAGCTGAAGCCCGCGGACCACGTCGTGCTCGTTGCCCATCGAGGTGAGCATCATGATCGGGAGGCCGGCGAGTGTCGGCTCCGCCCGGAGCCGGCCCAGCAGCTCGAAACCATCCATGCCGGGCATCTTCACGTCGAGGATGGCCAACGCCGGGCGCAGGCGCAGCATCCCCTCTCGCGCGGAGTCCCCGTTGGTGAAGTGCTTGACCGTCATCCCCTCCCGCTCGAGGCGGTGCTTCACGACCGACGCGATCAGCTCGTCGTCCTCGGCGAGCGCGACGACGCGGGCCCGCGCGGTCCCGGGGCGGGAAGCGGAGAGGGTGGCGTTGCCGCCGGCCACTCGGGCGGTGACCACGTGGCGCTCGGCTTCGGCCACCGCTTCCTCCAGCGACGTGCCGTCAGTCCATTCGACGACGCCGGCGGAGAACGTGAACCGGGCATCGGGTCCATCCGCGGAGCGCGGCCCCTCCCGCACCGTCCGCAGCGCCTCCGTCACCAGGGCGGTCGCGTCGCGGACGTCTGCGCCGACCAGCAGGGCGACGAACGTCGCTCCGGCCCAATGCGCGACGATGGCCGCGCGGCCGAGCGCGCGGGCGAGCAACGCGGCCGCGCCCGCACGGGCTCGATCGGCGGTGCCCCAGCCGCTCGCCGTGGCCAGCGCCCGGTACTGGTCCAGCTCCAGAAGCGCGATGGAGATCGGCGTGCGCCGATTCTCGCGTGGTGCCGTGGCGTGCTCGAACGCCTCGTGGAAGGCGACGCGGTTGGGCAGCGCCGTGACGGGATCCACGCGGGCGTCCTGCGCGACTGTGGCCGCGCGCTCGAGCTTCGACGCCACGGTCGTCATCACCGTGGTGAGGTCGAAGGGTTTGGCGATGTAGGCGTCGGCGCCGAGGGCGAAGCACTCGGCCCTGGTGGCGCCGGCCGCGTGCGCCGACATCACCACGATGGGCACGGTGGCCGTGTGCGGGTCTTCCCGCAGCCTGGCGAGCACGCGCCGCCCATCGGCATCCGGGAGCATGAGGTCCAAGACGATCAACGCGATCGTCTGCTCCGCCAGGATGCGCTCGGCGGCGGCGGCGCTGGCGGCGATCACGATCTCACGATCCGGCGATGCCAGGGCCTGGCTGAGCAGCCTGGTCATGTCGGGATCGTCGTCCACGATCAGCAGGCGCCGGGGCTTGGTCCCGGGCGCCGGCGCGTCGCCTCGCAGCGCCACCCGCAGCGCCTCGAGACCCTCCCGCAGGGTGTCGTCCACCAGCGGGCCTGGCGCGGCCGTCGCGTCCTGCTCCGCGGCCCGGCGCAGCACGGCCACCAGGGCGTCCACCCGGTCTCCCAGAGTCTCATCGGCGGCCTGCTCGGCCGCGGCCGCCGCGCCGCTGACCTCCGGAAACCCGTAGGTGCCGCCGGATCCCTTCAGCGCGTGGGCGACGTTGCGGACGAGGGTGCGGGCTGCGGGGTCGTGGGCGAGCGCCGCGCGCGCCGAGGTGAGCGCCTCGATGCGCTCGCGCAGTCGCTGGCGGAACTCGGTCACGAGCCGGTCCATGGACTGGCGTATATAGCGCAGACACGGCCGAAGCTGCAATGCACGGTACCGCCGTGCAGCGAATCGTTTGCGAGGTACGGTGCCGGTCCTCGTAGTCTTCGCCATGCTGGCGCGGATCACGTCCGCCGCCGTCCTGGGGATCGACGCCTACCTGGTGGACGTCGAGACCGACATCGCGAACGGCCTGCCGTCGTTCGTGACGGTCGGCCTGCCGCAGGGCGCGGTCAAGGAAGGCCGCGAGCGGGTCAACGCCGCCATCCACAACGCCGGCTTCACCTTTCCGCTGAAGCGCATCACGGTGAACCTCGCCCCGGCCGACGTGCGGAAGGACGGCTCGGCGTTCGACTTGCCGATCGCGCTGGGGATCCTGGTCGCCACGGGCCAGATCCAGGCCGGCGCGCTGCGCGGGTACGTCGTGCTGGGCGAGCTGGGGCTGGATGGCGAGATCCGGCCGGTGCGGGGCGCGCTCTCGATGGCCGTGGCGGCGCGGCAGGCGGGTTTCACCGGCGTGATCCTGCCGGCGGGCAACGTGCGCGAAGCGGCGGTGGTCGACGGCCTGGACGTGCGGGGCGCGGCGATGCTGGGGGAGGTCTTGGCCCACCTGGACGGTGGCCCGCCGCTCCCCAGAGCGGACGTTGACGTGCAGGCGCTGTTCGCGGCCCGGGTTGCGGCCGACGTCGACTTCGCGGAAGTGAAGGGCCAGGAGCACGCCAAGCGCGCGCTGGAGGTGGCGGCGGCCGGCGGCCACAACATCCTGATGATCGGCCCGCCGGGCGGCGGCAAGACGATGCTCGCGCGACGGCTGCCCACCATTCTGCCGGAGATGTCCCTCGCCGAGGCGCTCGAGACCACCAAGATCCACTCGGTGGCGGGTCTGCTGGCGCCGGGGGAGTCGCTGATCGCCGTGCGACCGTTCCGGGCACCGCACCACACCATCTCCGACGCCGGGCTGATCGGGGGTGGGAGCTACCCGCGGCCTGGCGAGGTGAGCGTCGCGCACAACGGCGTGCTGTTCCTGGACGAGCTGCCGGAGTTCCGGTCCAACGTGCTCGAGGCGCTACGCCAACCGCTGGAAGATGGGGCGGTGACCATCAGCCGCGCGGCGACGTCGCTGGCGTATCCGGCGCGCTTCATGCTGGCGGCGGCGATGAATCCCTGCCCGTGCGGATACTTCGGCGACCCCGCTCGCGCCTGTCCCTGCAGCCCGTTGCTGGTGCAGCGCTACCGGGGCCGCATCTCGGGCCCTCTCCTCGACCGCATCGACATGCACGTCGACGTGCCGGCGGTGCGCTACCGGGAGCTGTCGGCGGAGCGGGGCGGGGAACCGAGTGCCGCGATCCGGGAACGGTGCGCCCGGGCACGGGCGGTGCAGCGCGACCGGTTCGCGGCGCGGCCCGGGATCTTCGCCAACGCGCACATGGCGCCGCGCGACATCCGCGCCCACTGCGCGCTGACGGCCGCGGCCGACGCGCTGCTCCGGACGGCGATCGCGCGACTCTCCCTCTCGGCGCGCGCCTACCACCGGGTGCTGAAGCTGGCCCGCACCATCGCCGACCTGGCGGGCAACGCCGCGATCGAACCCGCCCACGTCAGCGAGGCGATCCAGTACCGCAGCTTGGACCGCCTCGCGAAGTGACAGCGGACACCGGTGACGGAGCCCGGAGAGCGGGCCCGGGCTCGTCGCTGCCCGCGCCTACCGGTGGCTCATGGTGAAACGGCCGTTGAGCGTGCGTGACGTGTAGATGCCTTCGAACTCCGTGGCCGAGCGCATGTTGCCCTCGACCCTCGCGTCGCCATCGGTCCCCTGCACGATCATCACCACATGGTCGCCTTGGACCCGCACGGAGCGGACGAAGAACGGCCGTGTGTCGATGTCGAGCTGGAGGTTGCCGTTGTAGCCATCGCCGGAGTACGTCAATCGCAGGAGGCCGGTAATCGGCGTCGCGCCCTGGACGCTGAGCTGGACCGCCCAGTCACCGGACAGGTCCGCCTGGTCCGAATCGGCGGCGGCTCGCGCCGCGGCTGACTGCGGCGCGGGCGCGGCGGGGGGCGCCGCGTGGCTGCAGGCGGCGGCCACTGCGGCCGCGCACCACGCGAATCTGATGGCCCAGGACGGGTATGACACGGCGGCACTCTCCGAAGGCATGGGGCTCGATTAGGTTAGAGCGCGTGAGCGGAGCGCGCTAGGATGCGGCTGTTCGTCGCGGTGAATCTCCCGCCTGAGGAGCGGCGGCGGGCCTGGGAGGCGGCGCAGCCGCTGCGGGCGGCGCACTTCCCCGTGCGGTGGGCCGCAGAGCAGTCGCTGCACCTGACGCTCCGGTTCCTGGGCGAGGTCGAGGCGGAGCGCGTCGGGCCGATCGGCGAAGCGCTGTCCGGCGCCGTTCGCGCCGTGCGCCCGTTCTCGGTCGGCGTGGGAGGCGTCGGGGCCTTCCCGAGCCTCGGCAGGCCACGGGTCGTGTGGCTGGGCATCGAGCGCCATCCGGCGCTGGAGCTGCTGGCCAACGACGTCGAGCTGGCGCTGATGGGGCTGTCGTTCGAGCCGGAGTTGCGACCGTTCAGCCCGCATCTGACCCTGGGTCGTGCCGAGCGCAGCGCGCGGCCGGCGGCCTTCAAGGAGTTCCCGGGCCTCTCGGCCGGGATCGCGTATGAGGGCACGACCGTGGTCGAGAGCGTGGACCTGATGCAGAGCATCCTCGGGCCCCACGGCGCCACGTATGCCGTGCTGTCGCGCGCCCCCCTGGGCGCGGGGGAGAAGCCGTAGATGGGTTGCCTCCGGAGAGTCGGGTGCCTGGTCATTGTGGTGGCGGTGGTCGTGGCGGGATTCTACTATCGCGACCGCATCGCGGCGCTGTACCGGCGCGTGCGTGGCGTGACGGAGCCGCCGCCCGCCGTGTTCGTCCCGCCGGCCCCCGGCGCGGCGGCACAGGCCAAGGCCGCGCTCGGCCGGCTGGCGCAGCGCGGGGGGCCAGCGTACGTCGACATCACGGCGGCGCAGCTCGCGGCGCTCATCGAGGAGCAGCTGGCGGGGACCGGGACGCGGGTACTGGACTCAGTCGCCGTGGCGCTCGGCGATCAACGCGTCCAGGTCCGGGGCTCGCTCGATGTTTCGGCGGTGCCGCGCCGGCTACTGGGGCCGCTGGCGGAGGGGTTGGGGCGGCGCGAGCCGATCGTTGCCGGCGGGACACTCTCGGCGCAGCCCGACGGGCGGGTGGTGTGGACGATCGACGAGCTCCAGATTCGTGAGTTCCCCTTCCCGCGCTCGGTCATACCCGCCATCCTCCATGTCATGAGTCTCACTGACGAGAAGGCCGCGGCCGTACCGATTCCGGTGCCGGCCGGCATCGGCGACGTGCGGGTGAATCGGGCGGGGATACGGGCGTACCGGGCGGCGCCACGGTGAGCCACCGGATCCTGGTGGTCGACGATGAGCCGGGCGTGCGCGAGGCGCTGCGGCAGTTGCTCGAATACGAGGGCTATGCCGTCGTCCTGGCGGGCTCGGGGCCGGAGGCCTTGGGGGCGTTCGCCGAGTTCAAACCGCACCTGGTGCTGCTCGACGTCAAGATGGCCGGCATGGACGGGCTGGCCGTGCTCACCAAGCTGCGTGAGGCGGACCCACGCGCACTGGTGGTGATGATCTCGGGCCACGGGACGATCGCCACGGCGGTGGAGGCCACGCAGCTCGGCGCCCACGACTTCCTGGAGAAGCCGCTCGACACCAACCGCGTCCTGCTCACCCTCAAGAACGCGCTGCAGCACGTGGTCCTGGAGCGGGAGGTCCATGCGCTCCAGGCCGCCGTGGAGCAGCGCCACGAGATCGTCGGCTCTTCGCCGGCCATTCGGCAGGTGATCGAGCGGATCGAGAAGGTGGCGCCGACTCCGGCGCGCCTGCTGATCACCGGCGAGAACGGTACCGGCAAGGAGCTGGTGGCGAGGGCGGTGCACCGGCTCTCGCCGCGCGCCAACCGCTCCTTCGTCGAGGTGAACTGCGCGGCGATACCGTCCGAGCTCATCGAGTCCGAGCTGTTCGGCCACATGAAGGGCTCGTTCACCGGCGCGTTCGCGGACCGGGTCGGCAAGTTCGAGTTGGCGGACGGCGGCACGCTGTTCCTGGACGAAGTGGGCGACATGAGTGCGGCCGCGCAGTCCAAGGTGCTGCGGGTGCTCCAGGAGGGTGTGATCACGCCCATCGGCTCGTCCCGCTCGGTGAAGGTGGATGTGCGGGTCATCGCGGCGACCAACAAGAAGCTCGAGGACGAGATCGCCATCGGCCACTTCCGCGAGGATCTCCTCTACCGGCTCAACGTGGTGCCGATCGACGTGCCGCCCCTTCGCGCGCGCCGCGAGGACATTCCGCAGCTGGTCGAGCACTTCGTGGCGCAGCTCGCCACCCAGCAGGGCCTGCAGCCCAGGAGCTTTGCCGCCAGCGCGGTGGAGCGGCTGCGGCGCCATGACTGGCCGGGGAACGTGCGCGAGCTGAGGAACACGGTCGAGCGGCTGATGATCCTCGCCAACGGCGACGTGATCGGCGAAGCGGACGTCGTGCGGATGGTGGGGCCGGCGGGGGAGGACTTGGGTCTGGGCGACGCGCTGCTCGAGTCCCCGACGTTCGAGCAGTTCAAGCAGAACGCCGAGCGTGCGTTTCTGCTGGCAAAGCTCAAAGAGCACGAGTGGAACGTGAGCGAGACGGCGCGGCAGCTCGAGATGCCGCGATCCAACCTGTACAAGAAAATCGAACGCTATCGGCTGTCGAGGGCATCGTGACCGGCGGACAGGCACCGCGGGACTGGGACAAGGAGTTGGCGCAAATCGACAAGCTCATCGCCTCGGGTGCGGGGCAGCAGACACCGCCCGTGGCGGCGTCGCCGGGCCCGGCGGCTCCGGCGGCCCGTGGCCGCGCTCCGGCGCCCGCCGCGGCGGGCCCGCGACCGAGGTCGGTCGTGTTCACCTGGCTCCGATTGCTGCTCGGACTGGCGGTCGGGGTAGGGATCACGCAGTGGCCGTACGCGCGCGGCTGCGGCTTGCTGCTGTTCGGATATCTCGGCGCCGTTGCTGGCGTGATTGTTGCTGGGCTGTGGAGCACGATCTCGTCCTGGCGGACGCGGTCACCGTTGGCCCACGCGCTGTCGCTCGGCCTGGTGTGCTGGGGCGTGATTCTGGGGGCCCGCGAGGTGCTGCCGCGGGTCGGCTACGCCCGGTCGAGCGCCGACTGGTTCTGCCCCGCCGGCGGCCCAGCGACGCCGCCAAGCCAGGGAACGCCGGCGGCTCCGTCGCCGGCCCGGACACCCGCGACACCTGCGCAGCCTCAGGGAGCGTTCTGATCATGGCGAAGACCTTCAAGAATTTCATTGCCGGCCAGTGGGTGGCGCCCGCGACGGGCGAGTACATGGAGAACCGCAACCCGGCCGACTGGCGCGACCTGATCGGCCGCTTCCCCAAGTCGGGCCCGCGGGACGTCGAACGGGCGGTGCGGAGCGCGCGCCAGGGCTTCGAGCTGTGGCGGAAGGTGCCGGCGCCGCAGCGCGGCGACGTGATGCGCCGGGTGGGTGACCTGCTGGTCGAGCGCAAGGAGACAATCGCCCGGGCGATGACGCGTGAGATGGGCAAGGTTCTGGCGGAGACGCGCGGCGACGTGCAGGAGGGGATCGACACCGCCTACTACGCGGCGGGCGAGGGCCGGCGGTTGTTCGGTCACACCGTGCCCAGCGAGCTGCGGGACAAGTGGGCGATGAGCACCCGGCGGCCGATCGGCGTGGCGGGAATCATCACCCCCTTCAACTTCCCGATGGCGATTCCGACCTGGAAGATCTTCCCGGCGTTGCTGTGCGGGAATGCCGTGGTGTTCAAGCCGGCGAACGACGTGCCGCACACGGGCACGCTGCTGGTGGAGGTGCTGCTCGACGCCGGGCTGCCGCCGGAAGTGATCCAGCTGGTGCACGGGCGTGGCTCCGCGGTGGGCAACGCGCTGCTCGAGCATCCGCACGTGCCGATCCTCTCGTTCACGGGCTCGACCGAGACGGGAGCCAAGCTGGGCGAAGTGTGCGGGCGGCTGCACAAGCGGCTGTCGCTGGAGATGGGTGGCAAGAACGCGATGATCGTGATGCCGGACGCCGATCTCGATCTCGCCCTCGATGGCGTGCTGTGGGGCGCGTTCGGCACCACTGGCCAGCGCTGCACCGCGACCAGCCGGCTGCTGCTGCACCGGAAGATCCACGACACGTTCCTCCGGATGCTGTGCGAGCGCGTCGAACAGCTGCGGCTGGGCGACGGGCTCCTGCCCGAGACCGAGGTCGGGCCGATGATTAACGAGGGGGCCCTGCAGACCACGATGCAGTACGTGGAGATCGGGAAGCAGCAGGGCGCCTCGCTGGAGGTCGGCGGGCGGCGCCCCGGCGGGGCGAGGCTGGCCAACGGCTGGTTCTACCGGCCGACGGTGTTCGCTGGCGTGAAGCCGCGATCGCGGCTCGAGCAGGAAGAGGTGTTCGGCCCGGTGCTGGCGGTGACGCGCATCGGCTCGCTCGACGAGGCCATCCGGGTCAACAACGACGTGAAGTACGGCCTGTCCAGTTCGCTGTACACCCGCGACGTGAATGGGGCGTTCCGCGCGGTAGAAGACATTGACGCCGGCATCACCTACATCAACGCGCCCACCATCGGCGCCGAAGCGCACCTGCCGTTCGGTGGCGTGAAGGAGACCGGGAACGGACACCGCGAGGGCGGCTGGGCGGTGTACGAGTTCTTCTCGGAGACGAAGGTGGTGTACGTCGACTACTCGGGCAGGCTGCAGCGGGCCCAGATCGACACGTACGGTGACTAGTTGCCAGGCGGGACTTGCCGCTTGCCGTCATGGAAGTGGCTGGCTACACTAACCTCAACAGCCTCTCGCTAGCGGAGCGCATGCCAAGGCATCTTCCCTCCGTCAGGAAGACGTCGGTTGATGAAGGCTCGCTGGATCAGTACCTCCGCGAGATCAGTGCCTACCCCCTCATTTGCCGGGAAGACGAGATCGATCTCGCCGTCCGCATCAGGCGGCACGAGGAGGAAGCGCTCGACAAGCTGGTGCGCTCCAACCTCCGCTTCGTCGTGTCGGTCGCGAAGAAATACCAGAACCAGGGGGTCTCGCTGGCGGACCTGATCAACGAGGGCAACCTCGGCCTGATCCGTGCCGCGCACAAGTTCGACGAGACCAAGGGCATCAAGTTCATCTCCTATGCCGTGTGGTGGATCCGCCAGGCGATCCTGCAGGCGCTGGCCGAGCAGAGCCGGATCGTGCGGGTGCCGCTGAATCGCGCCGGGACGCTGCACCGCATCGGCAAACGGTCGTCGGCGCTGCAGCAGGAGCTCGGGCGCGAGCCCACGGTGGAGGAGATCGCCGAAGGGATGGACATCAGCGAGGAGGAGGTGGCCAAGACCCTCTCCATCTCGCAGAGCCACCTCTCGCTCGACGCTCCAATGACTCCGGGGGAAGACAACAAACTCCTGGATTACCTCCCCGACACGCTGAACCCCACGCCCGACGAGCAGACCTTCGAGCACGCCCTGAGCGAGAGCATCGAGCGCGTGCTGGGCACGCTCAAGGAGCGCGAGGCGAAGATCCTCCGGCTGTACTTCGGCCTCGACGGCCAGGAGCCGATGACGCTGGAGGAGATCGGCAGCCTGCTGGGTATCACCCGCGAGCGCGTCCGGCAGATCAAGGAGAAGGCGCTGTCGCGTCTGCGGCACATCTCCAAGGCGCGCGCCCTCGAGAGCTTCCTCACCTAGTTGAAGCTCGGCGTCATTTCGCTCGGCTGCGATAAGGCAACGGTGGATACCGAGCAACTCGTCGCCCAGCTGGTCGGCCACGGCGCCCAGATCGCACCGGCCCTCGGCGACGCCGACGTGATCCTGGTCAACACCTGCGGCTTCATCGACGCCGCCAAGCGCGAGTCCATAGAAGCGATGGTCGAGGCCGGCCGCTACAAGCGCACCGGCCGCTGCCGGGCGGTGGTGGCCGTGGGCTGCCTGATCGCGCGCTACGGTGACGCGCTCAAAGCCGAGTTGCCGGAGGTGGACTACTGCTTCGGCTTCAGCGACCTGCCCGAGCTGGTGCCGCGCCTCACGCGGGCGGGCTTGCTGGACGACGCGGCCGCCGCCCACCCCGGGGTGCGCCACTACCTCGGCACCACGCCCCACGTGCGTTACCTCAAGATCAGCGAGGGCTGCGACCACACCTGCGCCTTCTGCGCGATCCCGCTGATGCGGGGGCTGCACCGCTCGCGCCCGCTCGAGGAGCTGGTCCGCGAGGCGGCGGAGCTGGAGCGGGCGGGGGCGCGGGAGATCAACCTGGTCGCGCAGGACCTCGGGCACTACGGGCGCGACGTCGCCGGGGGCCCGCGGCTCCCCGAGCTGCTCGCTGCGCTGCTCCGGGAGACCGGTGTACCGTGGTATCGCTGTCTCTACGTGTATTCGGCGGGCATCACGCCGCAGCTGGTCGAGCTGATGGCGGCCGAGCGGCGCCTGGCCCCGTACCTCGACATGCCGATCCAGCACGCCACCGACCGGATGCTCGCGGCGATGCGCCGGCCCGAGCGCGCGGACACGATCCGGGCCAAGGTGCGCTGGCTGCGCGAGGTCATTCCGGACGTCGCCCTGCGCACCACGGTGCTGGTGGGCTTCCCCGGCGAGACGGAAGCCGATCACCGCGCGCTGCTCGAGTTCCTGGACGAGCTGCAGTTCGACCGCGTGGGTGCCTTTGCCTACTCCGAGCAGGAGGGCACCCGGGCGGCGGCGCTGCCCGACGACGTGCCCGAGGGGCTCAAGCAGGAGCGGCTGGCGGAGGTCCTGGAGATGCAGCGGGCGATCTCCGCGGAGCGGCTGCAGCGGCTGGCGGGCCGGGAGGTGGAGGTGCTGGTGGACGGACCGGCGCACGCCGACGATCCCGGCGTCGCGGTGGGCCGGACCGTCTGGCAGGCGGACGACGTGGACGGCTGCACCCACCTGGTGGGGCCGGTCGCACCGACGCCCGGCAGCTTCGTGCGGGCGAAGATCGTCGAGACGCTCGACTACGACCTGATCGCGGAGCCGGTGGCGTGAGCCGGACCCTTGGCCGCCGGCTCGGGTGGGCGCTCGGCATCACCGGCGCCGTGCTGGTCGCGGGCTGTGCTCGCCGGGCGCCGTTGGCACCGGTGCAGGGCATGCCCGCCGTCCGGGTCGGCATCGTGGTGGACCAGCCTTCGGGCGAGTTCAGCGCCACGGGCCAGTATCGGGTGGTGGGGCCGGACGGGGACATCCTCGCGGTGGTGGACGGCGGCGTCTCGTGGCGGGTCGAGCCCGGCGGCGCGCCCGACCGGATCTCGCTGGTCCGCCCGGATCGCCCGCAGCCGGTCGAGGTCGCGCAGCCGGTGACGGTGCGTCCCGATCGCCCGGAGGACTTGGTGCTGATCGGTGGCCGGCGGTACCGCGGCGAAGCCACCGTGCTGCGCGGCTCGAGCGGCGTGAGCATCGTCAACCGCGTGCCGCTCGAGTGGTACGTGCAGTCGGTGGTCGCCGTGGAGCTGGGGATGCGCGCTCCCGACGTGCGCGAGGCGGTGCTGGCACAGACGGTGGCGTCCCGCACCTACGCCGTGCATTACCGCGGGCGGCGCGAGGCGCTGGGGTTCGACCTGTTCGCCACGGTGGCGGACCAGGTGTATCCGGGCGCCGATTCCGAGCAGCGGGAGGTCACCGCGGCGGCGCGGGCGACCGCCGGCCAGATCCTCACCTGGAACGGCCAGCCCATCGAAGCGATGTACCATTCGGCGTGCGGCTGGTCCACCGAGGCGTCGGACCAGGTCTTCCGCAACGGGCCGAAGCTGCCGTACCTTCGCGCCGTGTCGGACCGGTTCGGTCCCGGGAAGAACGACTACTACTGCAGCGGGTCGCCGAACTTCCGCTGGACCGAGCAGTGGGACAGCGCCACGCTGAACGCGGTGCTGGCGCGGACGCTGCCGGCGGCGCTGGGCGCCGCGGCGGCCAACGTCGGGCGCGTGACCGACGTCCGGGTCGCGTCGACCACGCCGAGCGGACGGGTGGCAGAGCTGGTCGTGACGACCACGAACGGCACCTTTTCGGTTCCGTCATACCGGCTGCGCGACGTGCTGCGGCCGGCGCCGGACCGGCAGTTGCTCTCGACCCTGTTCCAGCTTTACGTCCAGCGGCAGGGTGGGGAAATCGTGAAGGTGACGGCGGCGGGGGCGGGGGCGGGGCACGGGGTCGGCATGTGCCAGTGGGGCGCGGTCGGCCGCGCGAAGGCGGGACAGCGCTACGCGCAGATTCTCGCGACGTATTATCCGGGCACCAGACTGGAGCGGCTCTACTGATGGCTGGCGGCGGCGCGGTCTCCAACATCCGAGTGGGCGTGGTCGGTGCCGGGGCGATCGCCCAGATCGCGCACCTCCCGGTGCTGCGCAAGCTCAAGGGCGTGCAGGTCGTCGGGATCTGCGACAACGACGGCCCGAAGGCGCGCGCTCTCGCCGCGCGGTTCGAGACCGGTGCCGCGTACGAGGACATCGAGGAGCTGCTGGAGCTGGCCAAGGTGGACGCGGTCGTGATCTGCACGCCGAACCACCTGCACGAAGCGCACGCCGTCAGCGCCCTCGCGGCCGGCGCGCACGTTCTGGTCGAGCGGCCGCTCGCCCTCACCGCGACCGGCGCGGCGCGCGTCCTCAAGGCGGCGGAACGCTTCCAGCGCACGCTCCTGGTGGCAATGAACAGCCGGTTCCGATCCGACGTGCAAGCGGTGCAGGGCTTCCTCAAAGGCGGCGAGCTGGGGCAGCTCTCCACCATCCGCTGCGGCTGGCAGGTGTTTCGCCAGCCGCACCACACGCTGGGGTGGCGCTCACGCCGCGCCGAGTCGGGCGGCGGCGTGATGATGGACCTCGGGCTCCCGATGCTGGATCTGGCGTTGTGGATCGCGGGCACGCCGGCGGTGGAGCGCGTGTCGGCGTACTTCGACCGCACGCCCGGGGCGAAGCAGGTGGACGAGATCGCCGCGGCGCACCTGTTCTGCGAGGGCGGGCTCTCCATCTTCTGCGACGTGTCGTGGCGCCACGTCGGGGAGGGGGAGCGGACCTGGCTGGACGTGCAGGGCACCAAGGGTTCGGCGTCGATCTCGCCGCTCCGGGTGTTCAAGGAGCTTCACGGAACGCCGGTGGACGTCACCCCGACCGGCGCGACCGGACGCGAGAATCCGTTCTCCGCGTCGTACCGCTCGGAATGGGCGTACTTCCTCGCGGCGGTGCGGAGCGAGGTCGAGGTCGAGGCGCCGGTGGACCAGCTCCAGCTCAGCAAGGTGCTCGAGGCGATCTACAAGTCGGCCGACGAGCAGCGCGACGTGAAGCTATGAGCGCCCGTCGCTGGTTGCCGGACCGGAGAGACCTGGCGGCGGCCGCGATGACCGCCGTCTTGCTGTTCGTCGCGTATCCGCCCTGCAGCCTGATCGTCCCCGCGTTCGTGTGCCTGGTGCCGCTGCTGTGGCGGCTGGAGGAATGCGTCGAAGCGGGTGGGCACGGGGGCACCGGGGCACGGGGGCACGGCGGCGCCCGATCGGGGTTCTGGGCTGGGCTGCTGGTCAGCGGTTTGGTGCTCTACTGGATGGTCGTCGCGCTGTGGCACTTCACGCCCCTTTCGGCGGCCGGCTACCTCGCGTCAATCCTGGTGCTGGCCGCGTGGTGGACGCTGCTCGGCTGGGGCACGGTGTGGGTGCGGCGCCGCACCGGCCTACCGCTGTGGGTGGTCTTTCCCCTGCTGTGGACGGCGGTCGAGTGGGGCATCGGCCACCAGGGGGAGATCCGCTTCCCGTGGCTCGGGCTGGGCACCTCGCTGACGAGTGTGCCGGTCCTGGTGCAGTGGGCCGACCTGGCGGGCGCGCGCGGCGTGACGCTCTGGCTTGCCTGGGCCAACGTAGCGCTGTTCGTCGCAATGCGCCGGCGCGACTGGCGGCCGGCGGCGGCTGTCCTGGCGACACTCGGCGCCGCGGCGGGCTACGGCGTCTGGCGCGAGCGGACGACGGTGCTCCGGCCGGTGACGGTCGTGGCGGTCGTGCAGCCGAATCTGGGCTTCGTGGAGAAGCTCACGAGCCGGGACCAGGACGCGGTGATCGCGCAGTTGCTGCGGCTCACGGTGCGTGCCGAGTCGCTGCCCGGAACGCGGCTCGTGGCCTGGCCGGAGGCGGCGACTGACGGCTACTTCGTCGACCATCGCCAGTGGGAACCGTGGATCGCCGACACGGTCCGCCGCACGGGGATTCCCGTTCTGGTCGGGGGACTCGACGCGCAGTTCTACCCGCAGGGTACACTCGACACCTATAACGCGGCCTTCTTCTTCGACTCGACCGGCTCGGACGCGACGTGGCCGTCGTACCGGAAGACCTACCTCGTGCCGATCGTCGAGCGCGTCCCGTTCGTGAACCCGCACTGGTTCGGCAAGCTGAAATGGTTCGGCGGGTTCGGCCACGGCGACCGCTTCCCCGTGTACCGGTTCGCCGAGGGCGGGTTCGGCGTGCTCATCTGCTACGAGTCGGCGTTCGAGGACCTGCCGCGGCGGTACCGGAGTGAGGGGGCCGACTTCCTGGTCAACATCACCAACGACGCCTGGTTCGGGCGGACGGCGGCGCCGTACCAGCACGCGGCGCACCTGGTGATGCGGGCAATCGAGACGCGCGTGGGCGTCGCCCGGGCCGCGAATACCGGCATCAGTGAGTTCGTGGATCCGCTGGGGTACACCCACGCCCGCACTTCACTCGACGTGGAGCGGGTCGAGGCGGACACGGTGTACACGACGGCCGGGAAGACGCTCTACGTCCGGCTGGGCGATTGGGTCGGCCTGCTGGCGCTGGTAGGGACCGGCGCCCTGGTGGTGGCGGGGCTAGTGCGACGGGGAGGTGATGAAGTGATGAATGTGATGCGGTGAGGACGTGATGATGGGATGCGTAGCTCGTCATCACCTCATCACGTCATCTCCTTCATCACATCATCACCTCCCCGTCTCATTCAGTTTCTCGAATACCTTCCCATCCACGAAGAGCTGGAACAGATCGCTGTCGAGCATCCCGCCCTTCACCTCGTCACGCATGATGTCCAGCGCCCGCTGCAGGGGGACGGCGCGCTTGTAGGGACGATCGGCCGCGGTGAGGGCGTCGAAGATGTCGCTGATCGTCATCATCCGGGTCTGGATGGGAATCTCCGCGGCCTTCACCTTCCGCGGATAGCCCTTGCCGTCGAGCTTCTCGTGGTGCCCGTAGGCGATGAGCGGGATCTGCGAGAGCTCCTTGGTCCAGGGGATCTGCAGCAGAAAGCGGTAGGTGTGCGAGACGTGGCTCTCGATCTCCAGGCGCTCGGCATCGTCGAGGCTGCCCTTGCGGATCGTCAGGAAGCGCACCTCGTCGTCACTCAAGTACGGCTGCGCTTCGCCGTCGATGTCGGTGAACTTCCGCTCGGCCAGCGCCAGCAGCTCCTCGAAGCTCCCCTCCGGCAGCAGGGTCGGCTCGTTGGCCTGCAGCACGGTCTTGAGGAACCGTTCGCAGTCCTCCAGCTCCCGCCGATGCTCCTCGTCGAGCGATGCCAGGAACTGCTCATAGGCGTCGCGCCGGTTGGCGAGCAGCCAGTCGGCCCGCCGCCGATGGTATTCCGCCTCGGCGGTCCGCCGGATGAAGGCGTAGCGGCTCTTGAGCAGGGCGAGGTCGGGGGGATACAGCTTCTTCGCCTTGACCAGCACCTGCTCCCGCACGCCCACCTTCCCGAAGTCGTGGAGCAAGCCCGCGTACCGGATCTCCTTGATCTGCTCGCGGGTGAAGGAGACGCTGCGGAACGGCCCGTCGCCGGCGCGGTCCGCGACCTCGGCCAACCCCACGGTCATCGTGGCGACGCGCCCCGAATGGCCGAAGGTCGTGGGGTCGCGCTGCTCGATGGCGGTCACCGCCGCCGTAACGAATCCCTCGAACAGCCGCTCGATGTCCTCGTACAGCAGGCTGTTCTCGATGGAGACCGCGGCCTGGCTCGCGAGCGCGTTGACGATCTCGACCGTGCGCCGGGAGAAGGGGATCACCTGCTCCGCCACGATCTCGGGCGAGGAGAGGACGGCTGCGGGGTCGCGCTTGCGGTTGATGAGCTGCAGCGCCCCGATGATCTCGTTCTTGTGGTTCTTCATCGGGACCGTGAGCATCGACTTGGAGCGGTAGCGGTTGCGCTCGTCGAAGCTGCGGTTGATCGAGTACTCCACGTCGGGGGGGAGGAAGTAGGCGTCGTCGATCACCACGGTCTCGCCCGTCGCGCAGACGTAGCCGCCGATGCTGGCGTGGTTCAGGGGCATGGTGAACTCGACGAACGGTGCCTTCGGCACGGTGTCGTTCTGCGCAAGCTTGAAGCGCACTTTCGGGTTGGGAGTGTCGCGTCCTTCCACCAGGTAGAGCGAGCCGCCGTCCGACTGGGTGATGCGTCGCGACTGGGTGAGGATCATCTCCAGCAGGACGTCGTAGTTGCGCTCGGTGGTGAGCGCGACGCCGATCTGCGTCAGCTCGGTGATCTCCTTGGAGCGTGCCGCGACCTCCGCCCGGCTCTTGAGGATCTCGGCGCGGCCCGCCGCCTCCCGGAAGGCGGCCTTGAGCGCGGCGAGGAGCTGCCGGGCACCGACGGGGGCGGTGAGGAAGATCGGAGCCAGCTCGGCGCCGGGCATGGCGGTGGGCAGGTCGGTTTCGCCCGGCGCGCCCAAGGCGACGATGGCCGCCCCTGCGTCGGCCGCGGCCCGCACGCCGGCGTGGCCCAGCGAGCGCCGCAGCTGCTCGTCGAGCAGCAGCACGGTGGGCCGCTCGTCGATCAGTCCCGCCGCGATTGAGGCGACGGCCTTGTGCTCGATCTGCTCGGCGTCGAGCGCCGCGCGGGCCTCGCCGCCGTCCCAGGCGGGCCCGTGGAGGAGGACGAGCTTGCTCACGGCCGCGGCTTGCGCGTGGTGTCGGTCGCCGGCGCCGCGGGGTGTGCCGCCGAGTCGGGGTACGCCGGCGGCCTCGGGTGGTCCACGAATTTCAGGCTGTCCGGGATCTTGACGCCGCTGATGAAGCGCAGCGGCCGGCGGCTCAGCTCCTCGAGCACGTAGCCGAGTTCCGCGGAGATGTTGCGGAAATTGGTCATCATCTGCGCGATCTCAGGCCGGTTCTCGCCGCCCATCGCCGTCATCAGGCGGACCAGCGAGTCGATGCTCACCACCAGCTTCTGCGACTGCGCCAGGGTCGCGTCGACCTGCTGGAAGGTCAGCCCGGTGCGCGTGTTGGTGCTGTCGAGCATGACCTGCAGCCGGTCGAGGTTGGCGCTCACCCCGTTGAGGATGCGCTCCGCGCCCGGCTGGGTGGCGATGAGCAGGCGGCGCGCTGTGCCGGTTGCGAGGCGCAGGCTGTCGGCGAGCGTCCGCACCATGTCCATCGTGCCGGTCGCCGACACCAGCGCGTGCTCGATGGTGCCCTTGAGGTCGCGGGCCAGCGCCCCGAACGCCTCCAGGGGCGAGGTGCCGCGCTGCATCCCGATCGTGTCGCCCGGCGCGAGCGTGCCCCCGCTATCCGACTGGACGATGAGCTCGAGCTGCGAGCCGCCCAGCAGCGCCGAGGTCACCTGGGCCGCCGCGCCGCGCGGGAGCCGCAGCGGCGTGCCGTCGGGGAAGCGGTCCACCAGGCTGAGCCGGAGGATGAACTCGAGGCGTCCCGCAGTGCCCACGGGCCGAGGCGCGATGCCGGCCACCCGCCCGACCTCGAGGCCCTGCATGTAGATCTTGGTGTCCACCGCGACGTCCTGCGCGTTGTCGGTGCGCACGAACACGTCGTAGCGGTCCACGCCCCAACCGCTGGTCGCGATGAGGGCGATCGCCACGAGGGCGACCGTGGCCACCAGAAACATCCCCACGTAGAGATCGGTGCGCTGGACGTTCACCGCCATCCTGGCTCCCTCACTTCTTGTCCTCCACCGCCATGCCGTCCACCACCCGCACGGCGCGCGTCACGAGACCGCGGACCGACGGCGTCAGGTCCCGGGACGTGAGCAGGACCGCCCGCCGGCTTCCATCGTCGCATCGGCTCACCTTCTCGAGCAAGTCCGTCGCCGCCCGGCTGGTGAGCCCCACGAACGGCAGCTCCAGCACGACCAGCTTGGGGTTCAGCGCCGCGGCCCGGGCCAGGGCAGCGCGCCGACGATCCTCTTCGTTGGCCTGGGCGGGCCGCAGCGTCGCGATGGTCCGCAGCCGGAAATCGTCGATCAGCTGGGCGACCCGGGCCTCCACCTCGTGCAGGCGGTGATCCGTCGCGAATCGCACCGGCAGCGCCACGTTGTCCTTCAGGGTCAGGTTTTGCAAGAGCCCGTCGCCCTGCGGGGCGTACCCGAGCCGCCGCCGGAAGGCGAGCAGGTCGTAATACGGGAGCAGCGCGATGGGCACACCGAACGCCTCGACCGCTCCGGACGCCGGCGGCAGGAGTCCCAGCGCGAGGCCGCCAAGCGATTCGATGCCGCTCTCTTCCTCCCCGATGGCGGCCACGACGGTGCCGGCTTCGACGACCAGATTGAAGCGGCGGTCGGGCCGGTCAGGCCGGCCCAGCAGGTCCACGTCGCGGTAGACCAGCGGCGGCGCGCCGGCGATCTCCATGACGCCGGGTCCCAGCACGATCGACACCCGCGACGCTGTCACGCCGCGACCACCACGAATACGGCGGAGAGAATGAAGATGGCGACGATCGTGGCCACCACGCCGCGAGTGACGGCCTGCGGGATCTCGGTCGGCCCCGCCTTCACGGCGAGGCCGTGGTAGCTGCAGAACACCGCCACGGACGCGCCGAAGAACAGACCCTTAACGAGCGTGAGCCACACGTCCTTCGCCGAGAGGGTCTTGAGGACGATGGCCGTGTACCTGCTGAGCGCCATCCCGCTGGTCGCCGCTGCGACGTACCCCGACACCAGCGCGACGGCGTCGAACAGGACCATGAGGGTGGCCACCGACACGATGGCGCCCAGCATCCGGGGCAGGACCAGGTAGATGTAAGGGTCGATCCCCATCGCCTCGAGCGCCGTCACCTCGCCCATCACGCGGTTGGTCGCCATCTCCGCGGCGATGGCCGTGCCCGACCGGCTCACCACGATGAGCGCCGTGAGGAGCGGCCCCAGCTCGCGGATCACCGCGACGACCATGATCGTGCCGAGGTTGTCGACGGCCCCGAAGCGGCCCAGCTGCCGGATGCTCTGGGAGATGACCAGAAACGCGAGGATCGCGGCGAGGAACGCCACCAGGCCGATGGCCTGGAGGGCGGTGAAGCGGATCTGGTTGATCAGCACGCGCAGCATCACCCACCGGCCGGCGCGCGTGAGCCGCGTCGCGGCGCGCACCGCCCGCAAGACGAAGCGCGCCAGCCCTCCAACCAGGGAGAGCTGGCGCGCTCCAGACCGGCCGATTGCCGCGACGGCTGCCGTCACGGCATCAGCATATCACGAGCACGCCCCCGCCTGCAAGCGGTTGCAGTCGGACTTGGCCTGCGTGTAGTTCGGGAACGCCGCCAGGGCGCGCTTGTACTGCTCCACCGCGCGCTGGGTGTCGCCGCGGTCGGCGTACAGCACCGCGCGCGAGTACGCCATGACCGCCTGGGTGGGCGGAGCCGGGTTTTGCTGGCGGAACTCCTGCATCGCGTGGCGCTCCAGCGGGGGCAGGCTCGCGTCATGCATGAGCTGCTGCGCCAGCCGTGGCACCATGTCGTACAGATCGTCCCACTTGCCGCGCACACTCTCGGTCTTGAGGATCTGGCTGGTTTCGACGTCGAACACGCGCGTGTCGATCCGCAGATTGCCGTGCATGTCGTACAGGGTGCCGGTCACCATGTAGCGCGCACCGATCAACTTGCCGATCTGGACGAGCGACGTCGAGTCCACCCGGCCCTCATGGCTGAGGTTCTGCTCCTGGAGGATTTGCTGCAGCTGGGCCCGCTCGACCACGCGGACGCCCGGATTCGCCGCCACCTCGGAGACCGTGAGCGAGGCGAGACCACGCCGTAGCGCGTCGTAGTCTTCGCGTGGCTGCCCCATGGCCGCGCCGATATCGAAGTCCAGCACGGCCAGGCCAGGCCGCATGTCCTGCTGCTGCGCAGCGGCCGGCGTCGTCGCCGCCTGCTGCGCCCGGGCGCCGGCCGCGCCAACCACCAGCGCGCCGACTGCCAAGGCGATGGTTCCCGATGCCAACCGCTTCATACGCTGCGACCTCCATCGAACAGGGTTCCGCTGCAACCTCAACGAGTGGCTAGAGCGTGATCTTGAGGCCTTCCGCGGCCGCGACGATCTCCGTGCTGCCTCCGTGCCGGGCCGCGATGTCCCGCGCTTGCTCCGCGATCACGTCCGTGGCGTCGTCCGTGTGCTCGGGCTCGTGGTGGAAGAGGGCCAGGCGCTTCGCCCCCGATTCCTGTGCCAGATCCACGGCCTCCACGTAAGACGAGTGACCCCACCCCGCGTGGCTCGCGCACTCCTCCGGCGTGTACATCGCGTCGTGAATGAGCAGGTCCGCGCCGCCGATGAACTTCACGAACCGCTCGCGCCACTTCGGCCCCACCTCGTACCGTCCGCCCGAGCCCAGCTCGTCGTCGGTGACGTACACGACCGACTGGCCGCCCGGCATCTCGAGCCGATAGCCCAGGGTCACGGCCGGGTGGCGCACCCGCAGCGACGTGATCGTGCAACCCTCGGTCTCGATCGGCTCCGCGTTGACGTGCTTCACTTCGAGCGTCGCCGCCAGCGCGTCCAGCGGCACCGGGAACACCACAGGCTGCATCAGCTGCCGCAGGATCGCTCCCATTTCCACGTCGCCCTGCTTCGGGCCCCACACCGTAATGACGTTGCCCTTCTTGAAGAACGGAGCGAAGTAGGGCAACCCCTGGATGTGATCCCAGTGCGCGTGCGACAGCACGATGTGGGCGCGCACGCCCTCCGGCGCGCTCTGGCCCGCCAGGTGCTTGCCAAGCCCGCGGATACCCGTTCCCGCGTCGAGGATGACCAGGTGGCCGTGGCCGTCCCGGACCTCCACGCACGCCGTGTTGCCGCCGTAGCGCGCGGTATGCGCACCCGGCGACGGGATCGTGCCTCGCGTACCCCAGAACGTGACCGAGGTGCTCATCGCCGGAGTGCCGAATCGCGCAAGCTGAACGCTAGCGGAAATGCAGGGGAAATCTCAAGGAATCCGGTCACCCAGGTCATGTGACCGCCCTCACGTCCGCGCCCCGGCGAGCGAAGCGAGGCCTTCCTGGTTCTTGATGGAGATCTCGCGGCGCGTGGTTTCGATCAGGCCGCGATCCACCAGCTCCCGCATCGCGCGGGACACGGTCTCGCGCGACGAGCCGATCATCTGCGCGATCGTGTGGTGCGTCAGGCGGCGCGTGATCGTGGGGCCGCCGCTCTCGTCGGCCAGGTCCAGGAGGAGGCGCGCCACGCGGCCGTTGACGTCGAGCAGCACCAGCCCACCAATCTTCGCGTCGGCCCGCCGCAGCCGCTGCACGAGCACCTTGAGCAGCTTGAGCGCGATCTGGGGGTGCGCCGCCACCTGCGTCTGGAAGTCGTCGCGCCTCAGGACGAGGAGATGGGAGTCCTTCATCGCGATCACGTGGGCGCTGCGCGGCTCGTCGTCGATCAGCGCCATCTCTCCGAAAAAGTCGCCGTCGCCCAGCACGGAGAGGATGACCTCGCGGCCGTCCTCGCCGATCAGCACCACCTTCACCTGGCCCGCGGACACGATGTACAGCGAGTCCCCAGGGTCGTCCTCGAACAGAATGACGCTGTTCTTGGGGTACTCCCGCTCCCGCGTGACCTCGGCGAAGCTCGCCAGGTCGGCCTCCGAGAGGTCGCTGAACAGGGGTACCTTTCGCAGTACGTCGGTCGCGGACATGAGTACCTGGCGGAGGGGGTAACTGCCCAAGTGTGCGTAGTTTACCGTTGCGTTGGACAGGTGTCAAATGGGCGGGGGTCCGGGCGCTTGTTGGCAAGTGCCGGCCCCCGTTATATTTGCAGATTCTGAATTCACCCTTGTTTGCGGAGCAGGGCGACGTGAAGGCTGGCATCCATCCCGATTATCACACCGTGACCGTGGCCTGCGCGTGTGGCAACACGTGGAAGACCCGGTCGACGGCGAAGGCGATCCACCTCGAGATCTGCGCCAAGTGCCACCCCTACTTCACCGGAAAGCAGAAGCTGGTGGACACCGCGGGCCGCGTCGAGCGGTTCCGTGCCAAGTACCGGCAACCGTCCGAAGGCTGACCTCGCGAGCCGCGTCAGGGCTGCGCTCGAGCGGGCGGAAGCAGTCGCCGCCGAGCGATCCAGCGCCCTGACGGCCCGGGATCCCGCCAAGCTCAAAGCCCTGGGGATAGAGCACGCCCGCCTCGAGCCGATCGTCCGCTCGGGGCAGCGGTACCTGAAGCTGTCCGGTGACCTGGCGGCCGCGCGGGAGCTGGCCGACGGGGCCGAGGCCGAGCTGTCGGGCCTGGCGCGCGAGGAGATGGCCGAGATCGAGCCACAGGTGGCGGCGCTGGAGGCGGAGCTGGCCGACCTCCTCGCTCCGCGCGACCCGCTCGATGATCGCGACGCCATCGTCGAGATCCGGGCCGGCACGGGAGGGGACGAGGCCTCGCTGTTCGCCGCCGACCTGCTGCGGATGTACACGCGCTACGCCGAGCGCCGCGGCCTGAAGGTGGAGCCGATTTCGATCTCGGCCGGCAACCTGGACGGCATTCGCGAGGCGATCGTGGCGGTGCGGGGCAACGCGTACGGCGATCTGCGCAGCGAGTCGGGCGTGCACCGGGTGCAGCGGGTTCCGGTCACCGAGGCCGCGGGGCGGATCCATACGTCCGCCGCCACCGTGGCCGTGCTCCCGGAAGCGGAGGAGATCGACGTCAAGCTGGAGGACAAGGATCTCAGGATCGACGTGTTCCGCTCGGGCGGCCCGGGAGGCCAGAGCGTCAACACGACTGACAGCGCGGTGCGGGTCACGCACCTGCCGACCGGCATCGAGGTGAAGTGCCAGGACCAGAAGTCGCAGCTGCAGAACAAGGTCAAGGCGCTGGAGGTGCTGCGCTCGCGCCTGCTGGATCGCAGGCTGGCGGAGCAGGAGGCGGCGCGGGCGCGCGAACGGCGCGCGATGGTGGGCACCGGGGATCGCTCAGCCAAGATCCGCACGTACAACTTCCCGCAGAGCCGGGTCACGGACCACCGGATCGGCCTGACCGTGCACAACCTCCAGGACGTGCTCGACGGAGAGCTGAGTTCGATCATCAAGGCACTCAGGCAGCAGCGGCAGGAGGAACGCATTGAAGGTGAGAAGTGAGAGGTGAGAGGTGAGAAGGTCAAGGACGTGAGAGGTGAGAGGGGGAACCGCGTGAGAGGGCGCCCCGCAGCCATAGTGCGCCCTCTCACGCCCTTGGACCCCTCACTTCTCACCGACCCTTCTCACGACTCACTGCTCACCTCTCCCTCGGTGGTCGACGCGCTGCGCGAGGCCCGGGCGCTTCTCGAGGCCGCGGGTCTCCCGGATGCGCGTCGCGAAGCCGACGAGCTGTACGCCGCGCTCGTCGGACGCGCCACCAGTGCTGCGTGGCTGGAACGCGCGCAACTCGTGCCGGCGTCGCTCGGCGCGCGCCTGGAGGAAGCGGTGCGACGCCGGGTCGCCGGATGGCCGCAGGCGTACGCGGCGGGCCGGGCGAACTTCCGCGGTCGCTGGCTCACGGTGGACCACCGGGTGCTGATTCCGCGCCCCGAGACCGAGGGGCTGGTGGACGTGGTCCTCGACTGGATGCGCGGTGAAGCGCTGGCGGATGGGGTCGCACCCGTGGTGGCCGACGTGGGCACCGGCTCCGGTGCGATCGCCGTGGCACTCGCGCTCGAGCTGCCGGCCGGGCGGATCGTCGCCACCGATCGGTCCCGCGGCGCACTCGAGGTGGCGAGCGCCAACGTCGCGGAGCACGGCGTCGCGAAGCGGGTCGGGCTGGTTCGGAGTGATGTGCTCGCGCCGCTCGGGCCCGGGCGGTGCGACGTGGTGGTCAGCAACCCGCCATACATCGCCAGCGGCGATTGGGAGCAGCTCGAGCCTGGCGTGCGGGAGTTCGAGCCGCGCGTGGCGCTCGACGGCGGCCCGGACGGGCTCGACGTGATCCGCGAGCTGGTGCTCGCGGCGCGGACCGCGCTGAGAGCAGGGGGCCTGCTGGCGCTGGAGGTGGATGCGCCGCGAGCGGGTCGCGTCGCTGAGCTGGTCGTCGCCGCAGGGTTTGTGTCTCACGCCGTCCTCGAGGACCTCTTCGGACGCCCGCGCTATGTGCGGGCCAGGAGACCGGCCGATGGAAGCGATTGACAAGCGTGCAGAGGAGCTGGGGCGGCTGGTCGGGCAGTCGGAGGAGTATCTGGCGTGGCGCCGGGCCGAAGAGCGACTCACCGCCGATGACGAGTTGCGCAAGTCGCTGGATCACCTGGCGCAGCTCCAGGTCGCGGCCGCTGAGAAAGCCGAGCGGGGAGAGCAGCCCACGGCCGAGCAACAGGCCGAGTTGGACGCCCTGTGGAGCACGGTGCAGGTGAGCCCGCTGTACCAGGGCTACATCGCGGCGCGGACGAACTTCGACAAGATGATGTATCGCATCAATGAGACGATCCTGGACGGGATGAAGAAGGGGTCGGAGAGCAGGATCATCACGCTGGGCTAGTGGCGAGTTGTGAGCGCGCGGATTGCAGGAAAGTCGCGAGACGCCAGGTTGCGAGTGGTTGCGGGACGCGAGGGGGGAGTACGAGTAGAGGCCTCTTTATCGGCTTCGAGGGCGTGGAAGGCTCCGGCAAGACCACCCAGGTCACGCGGCTGGCCGATCGCCTGCGGGGACTGGGCCGCGAGGTGATCGTGGTGCGCGAGCCGGGGGGCACGCCGCTCGCCGAGGAGGCGAGGAGGCTGGTGCTGGACCCGGCGCTGAACCCGGGACCGGTGGCGGAGCTGTTCCTGTACCTGGTCGCGCGCTCGGATCTGGTGCGGAGGGTGGTGCAGCCGGCGCTGGAGCGCGGGGCCACCGTGCTGGCCGACCGGTTCGACCTGTCCACCCGGACCTACCAGATCGGGGGCCGGGAGCTGCCGCGGCAGGCGGTGCTCGAAGCGAACGCCTTGGCGACAGGTGGGCTCGAGCCGGACCTGGTGGTCGTGCTGGATCTGCCTCCGGCGGTCGGGCAAGCCCGCCAGCTGGCGGCGGGCAAAGTCCAGGATCGGATGGAGTTGGAGGGCGAGGCGTTCCACCGGCGCGTCGCGGAGGCCTTTCGCGCGGCGCAGGGCGGTAACATCGTTCATCTTCCGGCGGACCGGTTACCTGAGGCCGTGCATGCGGATGTGTGGGACGCCCTCGCTCGGCGGTTCCCGCAGACCTTCTCACCGAGTGTGGGGTAAGGGGCGTATGCCCATGAGGATGGATCCATGACTCGTCAGCGCACCATTCTGGTCACCAGCGTCGTCGCCGTCGTCGCCTTCGTGTCGGGCGGCTGGTTCATGCAGCAGGGTAGCCGCAACAACGAGAGCGTCTACCAGCGGGCGAAGACGTTCGACGACGTGATGTCGCACATCGCCGACTACTACGTGGATACGCTGGACGAGCGCCAACTCTATGACATGGCCATCACGGGCATGGTCAAGGAGCTGCACGACCCGTACTCCGTCTTCCTCGCCGGCCGCGACCTGACGGGGTTGACCGAGGTCACGTCGGGCAACTACGGGGGCCTCGGCATCCAGATCGAGGTGCGCGACAACGCCATCGTGGTCGTCGCCCCGCTGCCGGATTCTCCGGCCGAGCGGGCCGGGATCATGACCGGCGACCGGATCGTGGAGGTGAACAACCAGAGCACGGCGCAGTGGAATCAGGAGCAGGCGGTGCGCAATCTCCGTGGGCCGGAGAACACCTCGGTATCGCTCAAGATCCAGCGGCCGGGGCTGACCGATCTGATCGCCTTCAACCTGACGCGCGCCAAGATCCATGCGGGCTCGGTGCGCACGGCGTTGATGGCGAACGACCGGGTGGGCTACGTGGAGCTGGGCACGTTCAGCGAGGCGTCGGCGGACGAGCTCACGGCCGCGATCGACAGCCTGAAGCGCGCTGGAATGAAGTCGCTGATCCTCGACCTGCGGAACAATCCCGGCGGCTTGCTGGACGAGGGCATCGCCGTCTCGGATCTGTTCCTCGATCCCGGGCAGGAGATCGTGGCCACGCGCGGCCGGGCGCCGGGCTCCAGCCACCAGTTCCTGGACCAGCAGCCGCAGCGCTATCCGGACCTGCCGGTCGTGGTGCTGGTGAACCAGGGCACCGCCTCGGCATCGGAGATCGTCGCGGGCGCGCTGCAGGACCACGACCGCGCGCTGGTGATCGGGCAGCCGACCTTTGGCAAGGGGCTGGTGCAGACGCTGTTCCGGCTCACCGACGACGCCGCGCTCAAGATCACGACGGCGCGCTGGTACACGCCCAGCGGGCGCAGCATCCAGCGCCGGGCGAGGAGTGAGGAGGAGCAGGAGGCGCTGGCGGACAGCGCGGCCGTGCGGCCCGATACGGCGAAGCCGGCGGCGGACCAGGTCTTCCACACCGATCACGGGCGTGTCGTGGTGGGCGGCGGCGGGATCGTTCCGGACGTCGCGCTGCGGCCCGATTCGACGCAGCTGGCGGCGGCGCGTCTGCTGAACTCGGCGCTCGGCAAGAACGTCCCGACCTTCAACGACGCGCTCGCCGCCTTCGCGCTCGAGGCGCGGGCGCGGCACGCCGTCACCACTCCGACCTTCGAGGTCGGTCCGGAGATGCGCGCGTCGTTCCTCGCGCTGCTGGCCCGCCGGGGCGTGACGCTCGATGAGCACACCGTGGCGGCGGCGCAGACGTTCATCGACGAGGACATCGGGTACGAGGTCGCGCAGTTCAGCTTCGGGCGCGCCGGCAGCGTCCGTCGCCTGTTCGACGAGGATCCCGTGTTGCAGGAGGCCGCGCAGCTGGCCTCGCGGGCGAAGACGCCGGCGGACCTCCTGACGATCGCCTCCAGCGCGGGGAAGGGCTCCGCGCCGGCGCAGCGGCCGTAGTGCCGCGCCGCCGCGGCGGCGGCACATCGCCGGGCCGGTCTCGTCGCGAGGCCGGCCCGGCCGTGTTCCCGACCGTGCCGTCGGTCGGGATCGTCGGTCCCGGACGCGCGGGACTCGGCCTCGCCCTCGCGCTCAGGCGGGCGCGGATCGCCGTGGTGGGAGTGCACGGGCGGCGCGAGGTGCCCGTGCCGCCCGGGGTCAAGCTCACGATCGGCGGAGCGCCGCCGTGGCTCGGCCAGGCCGGGATCGTCGTGCTGGCGGTCGGGGACGATGCGCTCTCGGCGTGCGTCGCCGACCTGGCACGCTCCGCCGCACTCGTCCCCGGCGTGGTGGTTTTGCACTTGTCCGGGGTTCTCACCAGCGACGTGCTCGCTCCACTGGCCACCTTGGGCGCCAGGACGGGCTCGATGCACCCGCTGGTCGCCTTCGCCCCCGAGCCCGCGCTGGCCGCCCGCCAGTGCCGCGGTGCGACCTTCGCGCTCGAAGGCGACGTCGGCGCCGTCGCGCTCGCCGACGCCATCGTGCGGCGGCTGGGTGGATCGCCGGTCACGCTGGCCCCGGAGCTGAAACCCCTCTACCACGCCGGCGCGGTCTTCGCTTCCAACTACCTCGTCACGCTGGTGGCTGTCGCGGCGCGCCTGCTGGAGGACGCAGGAATCGGGGGGGAAAGGGCCCTCGCGGCACTGGCGCCTCTCGCCCGCGGCACCCTCGAAAACCTCGAGGCGGTGGGGCCCGTCGCCGCGCTCACGGGGCCCGTGGCCCGCGGCGACGTGGCCACGGTGCGCCGTCATCTCATGGCATTGAGGCACGCCGATGCGGAGCTGTACCGCGCCGCCGGGCGGGAAACGCTGAAACTGGCGAGACAAGCCGGGCTCAGCGAGGACAAAGCAAGCCGGCTGGAGGAACTGCTGCGATAGACCAGAGTTGCAGAGTTGCAGTGGTACGAAGGAGACCAGGGGCCAGTAGTTCCAAGACGCGCAGACACGCAGTGGTACCCAGCAACAAGGGGTCAGCCGTTCCTCAGGCTGACCCCTTCGCACTTCACACCGCTTGGCGTCTGCGCGTCTGCGGACTACTTGATCCTGCCGTCCTTCAACTCCCTGCAACCCTGCTACTCTGCCTACTGGCTCGCATCCACCACCCGCGCGCCGGGGGGCGGCGTGAACTTGAAGCTCGAGGCCGGAATCGGCGTGTTGATACGCAGATGCTGGAGCGTAATGCGCCTCACGGCTCCAGAGCCCTCGTTGATCTCCACCCGCCGCACCAGACTGTCCGCCTGGTCCACCCAGAGGAGCGCCCGCTGGTAGGGGAGGTTCGCGGTCTGGCGAGGCACGAGGGAGATCACGTCGGCGGCGCGGGCGTCTGCGGTGTCGGCGCGTTCCCATTGCACGGTGAACCGCTGGCGCGGATGGTCGAGGAACTCGGCCACGAAGTCGGCGGACTCGCCCGGCTTTCCCGAAAGAGTGGTGCGCACCACCTGCTTGGGTGCGGTGGACGGCAGGTAGACCCATAGCGCCTGCCCGTCCGACAGGATCACGTCGCCGGCGGGATGGCGCCACCGCATCGCGAACCGGCCGGGCCGCTGCTGCAGGAACTCACCCGTCGAGGTCTCGTCGGTGCCCAGCATCTGGTCCCGGATCCGTTGGGTGAAATCGGCGCGCAGCGTGGTGGCCCGGCTCAGCGCGGCGACCGCGCGGTCGAGGATGTCGCCCCCGTCAGGCTCCTGGGCCGCGAGCGGCGCGGCCGCCAACGCAACCAGGAAGCCCGCCAGCGTCAGCCGTGCCGTCCGCGACGCGCCTCCGTGCCCCCGTGCCCCCGTGCCCCCGTGCGTCCACGAATCGGTGCGTCCGTGCCTCCGTGCGTCCGTCCGTCCGTATATCCGGCTCATCTCGCCTCCGCCGTCTCGGCGATGCGTCGGCCGATCACGTCCGCAATCGCGTGGGCCTGTCGCATCAGCTCGGCAAACTGGTCCGGCGCCAGGCTCTGCGCCCCGTCGGAGCGCGCGCGGGCCGGCTCGGGGTGCACCTCGATCAGCAGGCCGTCTGCTCCCGCCGCGATGGCGGCACGCGCCATCGGGATCACGTTGTCCCTCAGGCCGGTGCCGTGACTCGGGTCGGCGACGATCGGCAGGTGCGAGAGCTTGTGGACCAGCGGGATCGCGGTCAGGTCGAACAGGAATCGCGTGGCGGTGTCGAAGCTGCGCACGCCGCGCTCGCACAGCATGACCTGCGGGTTGCCCTCGGCCAGGATGTACTCGGCGGAGAGCAGGAGCTCCGTGATGGTCGCGGCGATCCCGCGCTTGAGGAGCACCGGTTTCCCGCTCCGCCCCACCTGCTTCAGGAGCGAGTAGTTCTGCATGTTTCGCGCACCGACCTGGAGGATGTCGGCGTAGCGCGCGACGAGGTCCACGGTTTCGGAGTCCACGACCTCGGTGACGATGAGGAGACCCGTTTCCTCCCGCGCCCGGGCGAGCAGCTCGAGCCCGCCCTTGCCCAGACCCTGGAACGAGTACGGGGACGACCGCGGCTTGAAGGCGCCGCCCCGCAGCACGACCGCGCCGGCTTCGCGCACCGCCCGTGCGGTGGTGAGGATCTGGGCCTCCGACTCGACGGAGCAGGGGCCCGCCATCACCACCACATCCTCGCCGCCGACGGTGACGCCGCCCGGCAGGTGGATCAGCGTATTCTCGCTCTTCCACTCGCGCGAGACCTGCTGGTACGGCGGCGTGACGTGGATGATCTCCAGCACGCCCGGCATCCCCTCGAGCCGCGACGCGTCCACCTTGCCGTCGTTGCCGACGAGGCCGATCGCCGTGCGCTGCTTCCCCGGCATCGGGCGGGCCTGGTAGCCCATCTCCTCGATTGCGGCGACGACCCCCCGGACCGCCTCGGTGCTCGCGCCGCGCTGCATGACGATCAGCATCGCGTTGCGTCCCTCATCGTGTCACCTCGAACCGGTCGCCGTCGGCCGCGATCGCCACGGGACCCGGATAGCACGCCGCGATCGCCCCGCGCACGTCCACCTGCTCGGTGGGGGGATACAGGTGCGTGAGGACCAACCGCTTCGCCATGGCCTCGTGGGCGAGCCGTCCCGCCGTCGTGGGCGTGAGGTGTCCCTCCACCGCCTGGTCGTCCGGCAGGGAGCACTCCGCCAGCAGCAGGTCGCATCCCTTCGCCCAGGCCGCGAGCTCTGGGCTTGGTCCCGTGTCGCCGGTGTAGACGAGGCGCCCCTCGGGCGTGGCCACGCTGAGGGCGACGCTCTCCTGCGTATGCGGCGTGGGATGCACCTCGAGCATCACGTCGGGCGAGAGTGGGAACGGCTCGCCCGCCTGGAGATCGAGGATGCCGATCGGATACCCCGGATCGAGCAGCCAGTCGCCGAAGCCTTCCGCCAGGCTCCTCACCAGCCGGACCGTCCCGGCCGGCCCCACGAGCACCAGCGGCTCTTCCCGCTTGGTGGCGTGGCGCAGCGCGAACAGCAGTGCCGGCAGCTCGCCGAAATGGTCGGGATGGAAGTGGGTGAGGGCCACGTGTGACACGTGCTGCCACGTGAGACCGCATCGCGCCAGGCCGTGCGTCGCCCCGGGCCCGCAGTCCATCAACAGGCGCACGTCACCCCGTTCCACCCAATGCGCGGGGCCCGAGCGGGTGGCGGATGGCGCCACCGTCCCGGTCCCGACCGTGACCAGCGAGAGCGTCATGGTGCTCCGAGAAAGACGATGCGTTTTGTGTCTTGGAACCCCGGGGCCGTCAAGCGATAAAGGTACACTCCGGGCCGGACATATGCCCCCGTCTCGTCCCGGCCGTCCCACGCGAAACGCGAGTCACAGGTGCCGGCAGCGTCGCCGGACGGCCGGCCGTAACGGCCGACGTCGAACTGCGTCGGCAGCTGCGCGGATGGCACGATGCGGCGCACCAGCCGTCCCCGGATGTCGAAGATCTCGAGCCGCACGTTGCCGGGCGTGGCGACGTCGAACCAGATGCAGCTGGTGGTGACGCCGAGGGCGCGGTTCGGGAACGGGTTGGGGAAGTTCTGGTACAGGATCGTGGTGGCGGGCGCCGCCTGGTCGAGGACGAGGAACGTCCCGGTGCTGGTGGCGACCGCGCTGTCGGCGGTGCCGACGTGCGCCACGACGCGCCAGCGGAACGGGAGGTTCTTCTCGAGCGCCGTGGGGGGGCGGAACAGCGTGTCGGTGAGGCCGCGCACCGCAACCACGGGCTGTCCGGGCCCATCGGATGCCGGAAACACACTGAAATCGAAGGTCATCGGACCCGGCGGCGACTTCACCAGCGCTGCGTGCCACACGAACAGCGGTTGCGTATCGCTGATGCTCTCGCCGCTCGGGGCATTGAGGCTGACGAGGGTCACCCACGGCGGCACGACCAGTGGCCCGATGCGGCGGATGGTCTCCGACGTGCCCAGCGCCGACCGCGCTGTTGCCTGCCAGTAGAGCCGCGTGCCGGCCTGCGCGGCGCGGGGCAGCGTCACCGCCGACGTCGTGACCGTGGTGTCGAGGATGACGGTGGCGAAGGCGGTATCAGTCCCGACCTGGAGATGAATCGTGTCGGGCGCCACGCCGGGCGGCGGGGTGCCCGCGTCCCACGCGAAGGTCGGCGTGATCGCGGCGAGGTTCGAGTCGATGGGGCTGACAGGTTCGAAGCCGGTCGGGAAGGCCAGCAGCTTCAACGCGTCGGGGGTGCCCCAGCCGTGGTTGTTGTCCGGCGTATAGCGGAAGTTGGCGGCGTCGAGCAGCCCGCGCCGCAGCCCGCTGGCGGGTTGGCCGAGCCGGGTGCCCTGCACCAGCGCGGCGAGGCCGGCGACCAGCGGCGTGGCAAAGGAGGTTCCCGACTCGTAGGCGCCCGAGGCGGGTGACACCGCGACGAACACTGCGGCTCCCGGGGCCACGACTTCCGGCTTGATGCGCCCGTCCGCGGTCGGCCCGCGCGAACTGAAGCCGGCGATGGAGTCCCGGCTGTCCGTCGCGCCGACCGCCACAATGCCGATGGCGTCGGCCGGCGTGTCGAGGGAGCCGGGGGCCGGACCGCTGTTCCCCATCGCCACGACCACCAGTGTGCCCAGCGCCGCGGCGCTGTCGGCGGCGAGCGTCGTGACGCCGACGTCTCCGTTGAGTTCCGCGTAGGTGTAACTGAAGCCGTTGTCGAAGCTGAGGTATCCGAGGCTCGAGGAGATGATGTTCACTCCCAGCGACTCGGCCATTTCCACCCCGGCGACCCAGTGGTCCTCCTCGATGCGCGTCTCGCTCCGGATGTCCTCGGTCGTGGCGAGAATGAACTGCGCCGCGGGCGCCGCGCCCACCAGCTGGCCGGGACGCCGCGCAGCGATCAGCGAGAAGGTGGCCGTCCCGTGCGTCTTCGCGGCCGCGCTGGTATCGCCCACGTAGTCGTGCATCGCGATGATCTGCGCTCCGCTCACCCAGGCCTGCGTCGTGTCGAATCCAGCGTCGAGCATCGCGATGCGCACGCCGGCGCCGCTGTCGCCCAGCGCCTGCACCGCGGGGATGTCGAGCTGCTGCGCCGCCCACGCCCCCGGACCGTAGGTCGTGTCGAGCAGCGCCGCGCGGGCCGTGGGGGCGAGGTCGGGGAACCGGGGCCCGAAGCCCGGGGTCCGGGGCTCGGGCCGGCGGAAGTACGTCCCCACGGCCTGGATGCGGCGCACGCCGGGAACCCGGGCGAGCGCGGCGAGCGCGGCGCCCGGCAGCTGCGCCGACACGGCCCAGACGAAGCGGCTCTGGTGCCGGACCACGCCGCCCGCCTGCCGCACGCGGGCGGCGAGGTTGTCGAGATCGACGTCGCGCTCGGCGATGATCCAGACGAGGACCGTGGTGTCCGGCCGCGCCCAGGCGCGGGCCAGCCGTGCCGAGACGTTGCGCGGGACCTGGCTTCGGGCTGCCCCCGTGGCGAGGCCTAGGGCGAGGAGGGCGGCGAGTGCGGCCCGCATGTCAGGCGGCCTGGGTCTGGTCGCCCAGGCGCACCGACACGACGCTGGAGACGCCGGGCTCCTGCATCGTGACCCCGTAGACCGCGTCCGCCACCGCCATCGTGCGCGGGTTGTGGGTGATCACGATGAACTGGGTGTTGTCCTTGAACTGCTCCAGCAGCCGCGTGAACCGGCCGATGTTCGCGTCGTCCAGGGGCGCGTCCACCTCGTCCAGCACGCAGAAGGGACTCGGCTTGGTCAGGTAGATGCCGAACAGCAGGGAGAGCGCCACCAGCGACCGCTCGCCCTGAGACAGCAGGTGGATGCGCTCGGTGCGCTTGCCGCGCGGCTTGGCGACGATCTCGATCTCCGACTCGAGCGGATCGGTCTCGTCCACCAGGAAGACGTCGCACGACCCGCCGCCGAACAGCGTATCGAACACCCGCTGGAAGTTGGCGCGCGCTGCGCCGAAGGTGGCGGCGAACCGCTCCCGCGCCACCACGTCCAGCTCGCGCACGCTCTGCTGGAGGGAGTTCCGTGCGGCGACGATATCGTCCCGCTGCGTCACGAGGTGCTCCAGCCGGCGCTTCTCCTCGGCGTGCTCCTCGACCGCCAGCGGATTGACGGGGCCGAGCGCATCGATCTGGGCCTTGATCTCATCGGCCTCCACCCGCAGCGCGGCGGGGTCCCCGGCGACGTCGGCCGGCTCGGCGAGGATCTGGTCCAGGCTCTTCCCCCATTCGGCGGCGAGCCGCTCGTCGAGCACGCGCCGCGAGGCGGACAGCTCGCTTCCCTCCAACTCGATGCGGTGCGACTCGTCGCTCAGCGCGGTCACCCGGTCGCGCGCGGCGGTCACCCGCTCCTCCGCATCCCGCAACGCGCGTTCAGCGACAGCCAGCCCTTCGGCCGCGCTCACCGACGCCCGTTCGAGCTCGGCCACGGCGGCGCGCCGCTCGATCAGCTCCTCCTGCCAGATGACCCGCTGGGTCTCCAGCGTGGCCAGCTCGGTCTCGAGCGCCGCCAGCTCCTGACCCAACGTGTCGCCGCGATCCGTGAAATCCCTGGCCGCCTCCGAGCCACGGCTCTCGCGCTCCACCGCCGCGGCGAGTCTGGCGCCGACCTGCGCTTCCTCGACCTGCCAGTGGACGCGCCGCTCGCGGGCCGCCTCGTGCTCGTTCTCGAGCTCGGTGAGCCGCGCGCGCTCCGCGGCCAGCAGGCCGTCGAGCCGTACCCGCTCCAGCTCCGCCGCGGAGAGACCGGTGTCGACCTCGACCAACCGCTGCTGCACGGTGCGCAGCCGGTCGGACAGCCGCTCCACCGAGGTGCGCCCGGCGGCGAAGTCACGCTCCAGGTGGGCCAGCTGGCGCCGGGTGTCGTCCGCCTCGGCGGCCGCGTGCCGCTCTTCGCTGCGCGACAGTTCCACGGCCGTCTCGGCCTCCGCCGCCTCGCGCTGCCGCAGCTCCAAGTGCCCGGCCGCGGCACCGAGCGCGCGCTCCTGGTCGGCGAGCGCCACGGCGAGCCGGTTGGTGTCGTCGCCCAGCGCTTCCAACTCGGCGCGGCGGCGCAGCGGCCCGCCGGCCCCCGTCGGCCCCGGCAGGAACACCGCGCCGTTGGCGCGGATGATGGCGTCGCCGGCGGGGGCGAACGGCTTCGCGCCCGCCAGCAGCGCGCGCACCCACCGGACGGCCGGACCGTCGCCCTCGACGTGGGCAGTCAGGTCGCCGCTGCCGCCGCGCTCGCCGGCCGGTCCCGGCTCCAGGGGGAGGAGCAGCAGGGGGCCCGTCCCGGCGTCGCGATGCCACCCGTGGATCGCGTCGCACGCGGCGAGATCGGTCACCACCACCGCGTGCATCCACTCGCCCAGCACGTGCTCGGCGAGTGCGGCGTCTTCGCGCCGCACGCGCACGAAGTCGGCCAGGGGGCCCAGCACGGCCCCGCCGAAGCGCTCGCGCGAGCCGAGGAGCGCCGCCGCGGCAGGGGCAAGCCCCACCCGGTCGCGCTCCAGTTGCTCGAGTGCTTCCTGGCGTGCCGTCGCCTGCGCCAGCGTCTCCTCGGTCGCCCTGCGCTCGGCCCGGAGCCGCGCCTCGTGCTCCCGCGCCTCGGCCAGTGCGTGGCGTGCGCGGTCGGCCTCGAGCCCCAGCGACACCAGTCGCTCGGCGAGCTGGCCGTGCCGGGCGTCGGAGGTAGCGGTCTGGCTGGCGGCCACGTCGCGATCGCGCGTCAAGGACGCCCGGCGGGTTTCGGCCGCCGCAAGCTCGGGGCGCAAGTCCGCCATCTCGCGCTCCAGCGCCTGCCGCTCGCCGTCCAGCCGGCGCACGCCCTCCGCCTGGCGCTGCAACGCCTCCTCGAGGTTCCGCAGCTGGGTGCGCTGTTCCGCCAGCCGGGCGCGGGTCGCCTCTTCCGCGGCGAGGCGCGCGTCGAGCTCCGCCTGCACGCCGGCGCGGTCGCGCTCCGCTGCCTGCCGTTCCGCCGACGCGGCGTCGCGCTCGCGCGTGACGCGGACCGCCGACGCCTGCGCCTCGGTGCGCTCGCTGAGCGCGCGCTCCCGCCGCACCACCGCATTGGCGCGGCGCTCCGCCCCGAGGGCGAGGTCACCCTCCAGCGCGCTCAGGGCGAGCCGGGACTCCCCGACGCGCCGCTCGATCTCACTGCGCTGGGCCTCAGCCCCGGCTCGCGCCTCCACCGAGGCCTGCCGCTCCTGCTCCCGGTCGGCCAGATGGCGGCGTGCCTCCGGCAGCTCCGTCGCCAGCGCGACGCGCCGCTCCGCGATGATCGCCAGCGCCGCGTCCACCGCCGCGACGTCCATCCGCGCCAGCGCCGCGACCAGCTGGTACCGCCGCGCCTCCAGTTCGCCGTGCCGCTCCGAGCGCCGGCGCTGCCGCGACAGGCTGCGCACCCGTGACTCCACCTCGACCACCAGCTGCTCCAGCTGGGCGAGATCCGCCGTGGTCTCCTCCAGGCGGCGCTCCGTGCTCCGCTTGCGGTCGCGGTAGAGGCCCAGCCCCGCGGCCTCCTCGAACAGGGCCCGCCGGTCGTCCGGCCGGTCGGAGAGCAGCGCGTCCACCATCCGCGACTCGATGACCACCGCCTGGTTGGTGCCCAGGCCCGTGCCCGCCAGCTTGGCCAGCAGCTCGCGGCGCGTGACCGGCGCCTGGTTGATGAAGTACTCCGACTCACCGGAGCGGGAGACGCGTCGGCCCAGCACCACTTCCGCGAAGTCGAGGTTGAGCGCACGGTCACTGTTGTCAAAATGCAGCGAGACTTCTGCGACGTTCTGCGCACGCCGGCCCGTCGATCCCTGGAAAATGACCTCGTCCATCCGCGCGCCGCGCAGGACCCGGGGATTGTGCTCGCCCAGCACCCAGCGCACGGCGTCGGAGATGTTCGACTTCCCGCAACCGTTGGGGCCGATCACCGCCGTCACGCCCGGATCGATCAGCACCTCGACACTGTCGGCGAACGACTTGAACCCGGCGAGTTCGAGACGGCGCAGCTTCATGGACGGAACCCTACGCGCGGGCCAAGGTGCCCGGCGCTCCCGAGAGAAGTGAGCAGGCTGTCGAGGTACGCCGCCTGGTCCGGCTGGTCGAAGGTGCCCGCGAACAGCCGATAGGACCCATCAGCCTGCCCGAGCACAAAAGCGGCAACGCCCGCCGAGCGCAACCGGTCCTGCTCCGTCTGCGCCGCGAGCGGCGTGGCGACCCGCCGCAGGGCGAACGAGAACGGTGTCAGCGCGACCGTCGCTGCCCTGCTGCCGTCGAGCCCGGCGATGCGCACGGCGCGGAGCAGCGAGTCGGCCGCGTCCTGGGAGGCGACGGGCCCTACGTAGACCCGGTACCACAGCGTCCGCTGAATCCTGACGGGTGAGATCATCGGCAGGAACCCGCGTCCCTGGATGGTATCGGCGTCCTCGAGCGCCTGGGGGAAACTGGTCCACGCCGAAACCTGGACGGCGAACGGGAGGGTATCCACGGCGTGCGGCACCAGCCTTCGGAACGCGGGAGTCAGGCGCAGCTCCGGCTCCGACGGCCCGGCGGCGTACGTGCCTTCTCCCCACCCGAGCTGGTGGTGGAAATTGATGACCGCGGCCGCGGTCGCCAGCACCAGCAGCAGGATGTACACGCCGAGGCGTCCGCGCGGCTGCCCGCCATCAAGCGGCCGCCGCAAGATCGGCCGGTCGGGCGGGCCGGCCGGATCGCCGGCATCACCGTCCGGTGACTCCACGGGCTGCGACCGGGCTTCGGCGCACGCCGGCTCCAGGTCGGCGACGTCCGAGGGTGGTGCAGCGAGCGGCGCCGCCGCGAGCGGGTCCGGCGCCACGGGAACCGCAGCTGCGGCACCGCTGAAGATCGTGAGCAGTGGAGTGCCGCGATCGAGGGCGGCCCGGATCTCAGGCGACCCGGCGAGGTCTGCGTCGGGTTGCCCGGGTGCGAGGGCCACGAGTCCGTCGACGTCGGAGGCGAGCGCGCCGATGCAATCCGGTGGAAGGAAGAGCAGCATCACCGCGTCCTCGTGGCGGAACCCCGCCGACAGGCGCCGCCAGCGGGGCCGCGCCATCATGCCGGCCGGATCGGGCGAGAACGTCCCCGCCGGGACGAAGAACAGGGTGCCCTCAGGCTGCGCGCGAGCGATGCGCGACAGCGACGCGCCGTACTCGAAGACGTCCACGATCCCGTCCTCGTTCGACTCGCCGGCGACGGCGTGCAGGCGCGGCGCATCCACGTAGCAGTCGATCAGGGCGACGCGGCGGCCCGCGTTGGCCACGCGGCGCGCGAACTCCCAGGCCGCCGCCGCCGCGCGGTCGATGTCGCCGATTGCCGGCACCAGAGCGACGAGTGCGGCCCCGGCCGGCAGCTCGGGTACGGGCTCGACATCGGGGGGAGCGGTCCGCTGGTCCAGTGTCATGGACGGGTCGCGTTCGCGGGTCCGCGCCCCGTGATCCAGTAGGGCCGGCCCAGGCCACGGGCCACCGAGTCTGCGGCCGTGCGGGACGCGAACGGGCCAACCAACACCCGCCAGCTCTCTGCGGGCGACACCGGGCTCGCGACTCTGGCCGGGTAGCCGGCGTGGGCCAGCTCGGCGGCGAGGTCGCGCGCGAGGCGCTCGTTCTGGGAGGCCGACACCTGCACCCAGACCGCCGAGGCAGCCTCCGCCGTGGCCGGAGCGCTTGGGGCCGGCTGGGTCCGCGCGGGGGCCGGACGCTGCGCGCCGACCGGCGCGCTCTTCGCTGCAGACACCACCGCTGGTGCGGCGTGGGCCGGCGCCGGCCCGGGCTGGGGCGCGGATGCCACCGCCGGTGCGGCGTGGGTCGGCGGCGCGGGCTTGGGCGCGGACGCCGCCGCCGGAGCGGCGGGTGGCAACGCCGGCGCGGCGCGAACCGGCATCGTGTCGAGCCGGCGGGCCTCCTGCCGGGCCGCGACACCGGCGGAGGCAGGTTTCCACCGGCCCACGAACCACAAATCGCCGGCGCCGTCGGCCACCGCTCCGAGCGAGTCGAGCGATCGGACGTCGCGCGCCACTATCGCCCGCCCCTCTCTCGCGAGGAGCACGCCGCCCTCGGACGCCGTCGGCAGGTCGCTGGCCCACTGCGTGGCGAGGCGTCCGGCGACCCGGCCGGAGGCGACGCCCACGACCCACGTCTCGCCGTTCTGTCCCGCCGGCCTGATCAGCACGACGCGGCCCCACGGATCGGTGCGCAGCTCGGCCGCCGGACCGGGGAGGGGAATCGCCGGCCGCTCCGTGCGCTGGAAACGGTCGACCACCGCCAACTCACTTCTCGCGTGGAGCGCGACGTAGATGCGGTACCCCGACGGCGCGAACGCCACGGCGGTAGGCGTGCCGGCAAGGCGGACGAACCACGGGCGCCACTGGTCGCGGTCCTCGACCACCACGATCCCGGAGTCGGTGGCGAACGCGATGGCGTCGCCGTCGCGGCTGGCGGCGAGCGCAGTCGCGTCCGGCACCGGCGCGGTGGCGGGGGGGCCGGCCTCGCGCGAGAACAGGGCGAGCGAATCCCGCCGGATCACGATGAGCCGCGATCCGAGGCCGACGAACGCGTCGCGCACGCCGCTTCCGACCGTGCCGGGCCAGCGCTGCGACCCCCAGGGCTGCGACTCGGTCACGCCACCATCCGGCGTGATGACCAGGAACGTCCCGTCGGTCGCCAGCGCCGCAAACCTCCCCCGGGGCGCGACCGTCTTTTGGAGTGATGCCACCAGATCGAAGGCGTCGATGGCGCCGGTGCTGTCGCGGTACAGCAGGCGGCGGCCCGGCACGTCCACGCCAATGACCGAGCGCGTCGGCGAGACCCGCCCGCCGCTCTCCCAGTTCTCAGACGTGAGGCCCGGCAGCCGGTACGCACGCACCGGCCCGCCGTGCGCGGGCAGCCGCACGGCCACCGCCGGCAGGCTGCGCGATCCCTCCGGGGACAATCGGTTCGGGGGCTCGTTGCCTGCGGCGCTGCTGCCGGATTGCCGACCGGAGCACGCTGTCACGGCGAGGAGAAGGGCGGCGGTGAGCGTCTTCAATGCCACAAAAATAGGCGCCAGATGCCAGACGGCAAAGGAGGAAAAGGACGCCGGCGCGCTGTCCGGAGCCGCTAGAACGGCGGCCCCAGGCTCAGCATCCAGTAGCCACCGTGCCCCGGCCGCTGGAGGGGGATGGCGTAGTCCACGCGCATGATCGCGATGCCGAGCACGTTCACCCGCACCCCGAACCCGTAGCTCGTCAGCGGGACGCGCACGGCATTGGGGTCGGCGCTCGACGGCCGGGACCAGGCGAGTGTCGAGTTGCTGTTCCAGGCGATGCCGGCGTCGTACCACAGCGCCCCTTCGATCGGCGGGAAGCCGACCGGGAGGAAGCCGAGGGTGAGACTGCGCACCAGCTGGAAGCGGAACTCGGCGTTGAACACTGCGATCCGGGAGCCGATCAACTGGTCGAGCTCGGGGCAGCCGGTGGCCGAGGGAATCCCGGCGCGCGAGGCCGTGCACATACTGGCGTCGTACGAGCCGAAGGTGTAGCCGCGGACCAAGTCGGTCGAGCCGAGGAAGACCGGGAACAGGTCGCCGTCGCGCCCGAAGCGGTCCAGCGTGAGAAACCGCGTGGCAAAGGTGAACGGGAACTTGATGAGATCGTAGCGGCGGTAGTCGCCGAGCACCTCGGTGTACCGCCAGTCGCCGAACACCGGCGACACCTGGAACCGGTAGCGCTCCCCGAAGAACGGGCTGGTGTAGCCGAACAGCGAGTTGTCGTAGACCAGCGCCAGCGACGGCTGCACCAGGTTGAGGCTGCCGCCGGAGCTGGTGCTGTCGTTGTATCCGAGCACCGCCCCGGTCGTCGGATCGATCGCCGTCTGCAGGTTCAGCGTCGCCAGGCTGACGTTGGTGTAGCGCAGGCCGAATTCGATCCGCCGGAACCGGTTCAGCGGGTAGTACGCGTCCGCGAACAGCTGCCGGTAGACCAGCCGCTCCACCTCCTCGGTGAGGACGTCGCTCCCCCCCGGACCGGTTCCCTGGCTGTACGACGAATTGCCATAGTAGAACAGCGGCTGTTGCTGGAAGCCGAAGTCGTAGTTCCAGCGGTGGCCCTCGTTGAGGTACGCGGCCAGGACCTGGGCCTCCGAGATCCTGCCGTTCACCGCGCCCGAGAAGACGAGCGTCTGGTTGCCGAGGATGTCCGACAACTCGATCGCCCCGCCGCCGAAGACCCCCTGCCCGAAGTTGTCGCGCTCGTAGCCGATCGTGGGCCGGCTGATGTAGTCCGGGGTGAACCGCACCCGGTACGGGTGGAGGCCGAACGCGGTCGTGTCGGGCAGCGCCAGGGTCGCGCTGTCGAGCAGTGCTGCGACCGAGAGTGGCGCGGCGGCCCCGCTGTCGGGGTGGGGCGGCTTGGCGTCCGAGGGCCGAAACTCACCGCCTCCGGACCGGTAGATGGACGTCGACACCGTGGTTGGACGCGGCGCCCCACCCTCCGGCGGTGGTGCCGCTGGAGCCGCCGGGACCGCGGCTGCGGCGCCCGGCGCCGCCGCGAGCTGCGTCAGCGCGGCATCCGTCTGCGGTGCCGGGTGCACTCCTTCGGCCACCGCCACGTCGCTTCGCAGGGGCAGGGCGCTCGCGTTGGCGAGGGTGATCCAGTCGGGCGCCGGCTCGCGGTACGGGTCCTTCTTCAACGCCCGCGGGTTGTCGATCGCGTAGACGTTGTAGTCACCGTTCTCGTAGTAGGTGACGAGCATCCGGTCGGCCTGGCTCGCCCACGAGATGGCGGGGGACAGGTCGGTGATCCCGGTGATCCCCGTGTACGCGTTGGTCAGCTGATACAGTTGCTGATCGCCCAGGTCGTAGAGGAAGACGTTGTCGATCCCTGATCGATCGGAGACGAAGGCGAGCGAATGGCCGTCCGGGGACCACACCGGATTGATGTTCTTGCCCCGCTCCATCCCGGGCAGCACGCGGATCGAGTCGCCGTCGAGATAGTACAGCGCGATACGCATATTGCCGAAGCGCAGGATGTCGAAGTCGGTGACCGGGCCGCGGTCGGTGGTGAACGCGATCGTGCGACCGTCGGGTGACCAGGCGGGCATCAGGTCCGCGTACCGGTCGTTGGTCAGGCGGCGCAGGTTCTGGCCGTCGGCGTCCACCACGTACAGGTCGGACCAGCCGCCGTCGAAGCCCGTGAACACGAGCTGCCGGCCATCGGGCGACCACGCGGGGTTGGTGATCGCGTCCAGGCCGAGCCGGTACTGCGCCACGATACGGTCGTGGGGCACGTCGAGGATCACGAGGTTGTCCTGGCCGCCGCTCTTCGCCGCGAACGCGTAGGACGCGCCGTCGGGCGACCAGGCGCCCGTCGAGTTGATGAACCGCAGCGTCTCGAAGTTGGGGTTGATCGACGAGCGCACCAGCCGCCGCAGCACGTGACCCGAGTCGGCGTCGGCCAGGTACAGGTCCACGAAGAAGAAGTCCCGCTCCGAGAGGTACGCCACCTCCCGGCCGTCGGGGGAGATCTCCGGTGCGACGTGGAGCGTACCCTTGACGGTCTTCTGGGTCAGCAGCGCCCGCGAGAAGTGGCGCGCGCGTTGGTGGTCCGCCAGCTGCGGCAGGTACATCGTCTGCACCGCGTCGCGCCAGTCGTCGGAGAACTGGTCGAGCGACTCGCCCAGCACCCGCCGGAACGCCTTGTCGACGCCCCCGGCCATCGTGCCGTGAAGGATCGCGCCGATCGCCTCGTCGCCCCACCGCTGGCCGATGTACGCCCAGATCGAATGGCCGAACCGGTACGGGAAGATGCGTGGGTCGTAGGTGAGCTGCTCGATGGTCGGCAGCTTGCCTTCGACGGCCGCGTCCCGCAGCCACATCGCGGTGTGCGGGTCCACCGGCCCGATGGAGAGGTACTCCGCCATCCCCTCCATGAACCACAGCGGCGGGTTGATCTGCATGAGGGCCTGGATCCCCGCCCCCGCGTGCCCGTGGCTGAAGACGTCGAACTGGAAGGCGTGCACCATCTCGTGCTGGAGCACGTGCTGGAAGTCGGCGTAGGAGCCGGTGAACGGCACCACCATCCGGTGCTTGTAGGGCTCCGTGAAGCCGCCGGTTCCCTCGCCGACGTCGCCTTCGGTGGCGTTGGTCTGCTGGAAGTCGGACGACGATGCGTACAGGATCAACGGCTTGCGCTCGATCCACTGTTGCTGGAGGATGCGCGACAGCCGGGCGTAGGCCCGCTCCGCCATGCGGGCACCGTCGAGCGCCGCGGCCCGCTCACGCCCGTAGTAGTAGACGTCGAAATGCTGGGTCTGGATGATCTGGAAGTCGAAACCGCTGTACTGAACCTTGTTCTGGCCGAAGTACTGCGCCCGGGCGTTTTCCGGCCCGCCGAGCAGCAGCCCCAGCCCGAGCACGACCAGCGCGAGAGTGCGCTTCATCGTCGCTCCTCCCCGGTCGTGACCGGACGCTGGGGGGCGTCGCCCCACAGCCCCTCCAGCTGATAGAACTCCCGGAGCGTCGGGTGGAAGACGTGGACCACCAGATCCACGAAGTCGAGGAGCACCCATCGGCCGCCCGCGAGCCCCTCGATGTGGTGTGCCCGCACTCCGCGCTCCTGCAGCTGCTCCACGACGTGCTCGGCGATTCCTCGGACGTGGGTGTCGGACGTTCCCGACACCACGACGAAGTAGTCCGTGGCGTCGCTCAGCTTCCGGAGATCGAGCACGACGCCGTCGACGGCCTTCCGGTCGGCGCACGCGGCCTCTGTCCAGCCCAGCATTTCCGGCGCTGTCGGACCCGCACGCTTCTCCGGTCGCCTGCCCGGCCGGCGCGCCGGCTTCCGACCCGTCATAGCCTGCCGGACGTGGAAAGGTTCCCCTCGGCCGCGCCATCTTCCACCTGATAAAACACGCCCCACGCCCCTGGGCCGACGTGCGCCGCCAGCACGCCGGTCGCCGGCGCGACCAGCACCTCGAGCGGTCGATACCGCTCGGCCAGCTCACGGGCGACTGCTTCCGCCAGCTCGGGTGCGTCGGCGTGTGCGACGCCGAACCGGAGCCGTCGGCGCGTCGGCGGGAGCGCCTGGTCCAGCAGCCGGCACACGCGGTCCAGCAGTGCGGCTTGCCCGCGCACCCGGGCGGCGGCAATCACCTTCCCCTCGCGGTCGAGCGAGAGGATTGGTTTCATGTCCAGCAGCCCGCCGACCCAGGACTGGAGGCGCGACACCCGGCCACTGCGCAGCAGGTACTCGAGCGTATCCACCGTAAGGAACATCCCGGAGTGGTCGCGCACCCGCTCCAGCTCGCGCGCGATGGCGGCGGCGTCCCACCCCGCGTCCGCGAGCTCCGCGCCGCGCAGCGCCAGCAGCCCCACCCCGAACGAGGCGCTGCGGCTGTCCACCAGGTGTACCCCTCCGGCCCCGAACGACCGGCGCGCGCCCTCGGCGTTGGCGTAGGTGCCGGAGAGCCCGGAGGAGACCAGCACCGCCACGACGCCGTCGGCCTCGGCGCGCGCGTGCTCGAAGGTCGCGGAGAACTGCGCCGGCGTCGGCTGGCTGGTGGTCGGGGGCGGGCCGCTGCCCCGCAGGCGGCGGTAGAACTCCGCCGGCTCGAGCTCGACCCGGTCGAGGAACACCTCGTCGCCGAACAGCACCTGCAGCGGCACGATGGCGATGCCGTATCGGTCGAGCACCGTGTCGGGCAGGTCGCAGGTACTGTCGCACACGATGGCGACGCGCCTGGTGGCCGTGGTGAGCAGGCGGTGCTGCTCCCGCATGTCGTCGGCCTTCCGCGTCACCACCTCGCCCCACGACTCGGCGATGCCGAAGACCGCCTCCGCGTCGTCGGTATGGATGTGGACCCGCAGCAGGTCGGCCGTCCGCAGAGTAAGGAGCGAGCCGCCCAGGCCGCTCAGCGCGGCCCGCGCCTCGGGGGAGCTCGGCAGTCGGTCGCCGCGCACCAGCACCTCGGTGCAGAAGCGGTAGTCCTGCTCGGCCGAGACCGCCATCAACGCGGCCGGGGCGAGCGTATCGCCGCTCGGCGCCGGCACCTCGGTGGCGTGCATGCCCTTCTCGATCAGCCGCACCACGCCCTCGAGCATGCGCACGAAGCCCTTGCCGCCGGCATCCACCACCCCCGCTGCCTTGAGCACCGGGAGCTGGTCGGGCGTGCGCTGCAGCGCCTCGTCGGCGTGCGCCAGGGTGCGGCGGATCATCGGGAGGATGTCGGACTCCTCGCTCGCCGCCTGCTCCGCGCCCTTCGCCGCTTCGCGGGCGACCGAGAGGATCGTGCCCTCGACCGGTTTCTCGAGCGCCTCCTGCAGCCGCTCGAAGCCGCGCCGGATGGCCGCGGCCAGCTCGTGCGTGCGGACCTGCATCCGCTGCCCGATTCCTTCGCTGAACCCGACCAGGAAGTGCGAGAGCATCATGCCCGAGTTACCGCGCGCGCCCTTCACCGAGGCTTCGGCCGCGGTGCGTGTGACCTCCGGCAGCGACGCGTCGCCGAGGCGGTGCAACGCATCGGCGATGGACCGCACGGTGTGCGAGAAGTTGGTGCCGGTGTCGCCGTCCGGCACCGGGTAGACGTTGATGCGGTTCAGCTCGTCACGCCCGGCGACCACCCACGCGGCCGCCGCCAGCAGCGAGCGCCGCAGGCGCCGGCCGTCGAGGTAGCCGATCGCCGTGCCCACGTCGCTATTCCTTGACCACCCAGACCCGGATTTCGGGCTTCACGTCCGGGTGCAGGCGGATCGGGACCTTGTAGACGCCGAGGGCCTTGATCGGCTCGTGCAGCTCGACCGCCTTGCGGGCCACCTGGATCCCCTCGGCCAGCAGGCGCTCGGCGATGTCGCCCGCGGTCACCGAGCCGAACAGCTTGTCGCCTTCGCCCGCCTTCATCGAGAACGAGAGCGACACGGCCTCGAGCTTGGAGGCTGCGTCGCGCGCCCCCGCGACCTCGGCGGCGGCGCGGCGGTCGCGCTGCTGCTGCTCGGCGTCCAGGCGGTGGCGGTTGCCGTCGGTCGCGAGGTAGGCGAGCCCGCGGGGAAGCAGGTAGTTGCGGGCGTAGCCGTCCTTGACCGTGACGACCTCGCCCGCGTGCCCGAGCTTTTCAACGTCCTCGCGGAGGATCACATCCATGAGAGTGCCCTCTAAGGTTTGTGGACGGCGCGCGCCAGGCGCAGCCGCCAGTCCACCAGTGTGTCGGTCAGGCCCAGCGCCAGCGCCGTGAGCGCGACGATGGGCATCAGGAACACGGTGACGAGCAGGATGACGACGTAGGCCAGGAAACCGGTGAACCCGGTGGCAGCCGCGGCGGCGGCGAGCACCGCGGCGCCCCGCACCAGGTAGATCCCGCCGAAGAACACGAGGAGGTTGCCACCGAGCGCCCGGGCCCCGCCGAGCCGCGGCAGCAGCACCACCACCAGCGACAGGGCCACGCCCCAGATCAGATGATCGTTGAAGCGGAAGCCGGCAAACGGGCCGAGCGGCTCGCTCCTGGGTTCCCGGGCGATCCGGTGGTACAGGGCCCAGGCCAGGGCGAGCGCGGCCAGCGACTGCAGCAGCACCAGGCCGGGGAGGAAGCCGCTCATCATCCGGATCCCCCCGAGGAGCGAGTCGTTGACTGATTCGCGCGCGGGGTTGCCCACCGGCGCGATCAAATCCACCACCGTGCGCGCCAGGAGGAAGTAGTGATGCTCGACCAGACCTGCCACCTTCCCCCAGCTCAGCCCGGTGATCACCATCAGGACTCCCGCCGCTCCACCTGCACCCGCGACGGCGAGGAGCGACGAGGCGGCGTAGCCGCGCGAGCGTGTCGCGATGAGGACGATGGCGACGCTCCCGGTGAGCAAGACCACCCACGCGCGCTCCAGCTGCTCAAACTCGTCGGCCGCTCCCAGGCACAGGAACACGGCCAGCAGCGCGAACACCGCGGTGTACGCCACGTCCCTCCGGCCGGACCGCTGCAGCCCCAGGTAGACGGCGAGCGGCGCGGCCACCAGCGCGACCGGCGAGACGAGCGCGATCCCGAAGAAGTAGCTGAGCGTCCCCAGGATCAGCGGCCGGAGCTTCAGGCTACTGGCCGTACCCTTTGATGTAGGGCAGCAGCATCAGCTGCCGCGCCCGCTTGATGGCGGTCGAGATCTGGCGCTGGTGCCGGGCGCACATCCCCGACAGCCGGCTCGGCAGGATCTTGCCCCGATCCGTGAGGAACCGACCCAGCGTACGGTCGTCCTTGTAGTCCACCACGCGGACGCCCGCCTCGCACACCGGACACGTCTTGCTGCGCGTCCTCATTCCTCTTCCTCCTCGACGGCGGCCACCACCGCTGGTTCGACCGGCACCGGCGCGGGCGTCGCCGCCTCGGCCAGCACCACCAGGAAGCGCAGCACGCCGCCGTCCAGCTTGACGGCGCGCTCGAACTCCGGCAGCACTGCCGGCGGCGCCTCGAACTGCGCCACGACGTAGTAGCCGGTGTCGTGCCGCTTCATCTTGTACGTGAGGGTGCGTTTGCCCCAGTGATTCACGGTGACCTGGACCTCCGCCCCGAGCAGGGCGTGGAACCGGGCCAACCGCTCCGAGACGGCGGGCTCTTCCAGCGCGCTGTCAAAGATGTAGACGACTTCGTAACGGCGAGTCACGAACGGCACCTCCCCTTTGGTCTGTACGGCCCCCGCCAGGTGTGGGCTGGGAGCAGGTGGTATGTACGACGTCGGAAACATACCCGGGAGACTGAGGATCGGGAAGGACGGGGAGGTGATGGAGTGATGATGTAATGACGTGAGGAAGGTGATGACGGCGTGTGCCTTCTCACCTCATCACCCCATCACCTCCATCACATCATCACCTCCCCGTTGTCTTTGCCGTCAGAGCAGCATCCCCGCAATCGTCGCCGACATGAAGTTGGCGAGCGTGCCCGCGAGCATCGCACGGAAGCCGAGGCGCGCCAGGTCATGTTTCCGCTCCGGTGCCAGCGCGCCGATGCCGCCGATCTGGATGCCGACGGAGCTGATGTTGGCGAAGCCGCACAAGGCGAACGACGCGATGGTGAACGATCGCGGGTCCAGCATCGGGCGCATCGGACCGAGCTGGGCGAAGGCGATGAACTCGTTCAGCACCGCGCGCGTCCCGAGCAGGCCGCCCACGGCAGCGCTGTCGTGCCACGAGACGCCCATCGCCCACGCCACCGGCCGCCCGATCCACCCCAGGACGGTCTGCAGGTCGGCCGGGAACCAGCCCACGACGCTGTGCACCCAGCCGAAGCCGCCGTTAATGAGGGCGACGATGGCGATGAACGAGATCAGCATGGCGATCACGTTCAGCATCAGGTGCAGCCCCTCGCCGGTGCCCCGCGACGCGGCGTCCACCACATTCACGTCGGTCTTGGGGATGTCCAGCTTCACGCTCCCCAGCGTTTCGGGCACCTCGGTTTCCGGCTCCAGGAGCTTGGCCATCATGATCGTCCCTGGCGCCGTCATGATGACGGCGGTCAGGAGGTGCCGCGCCTCGATCCCGAAGGCGATGTACGCCGCCATGATCGCGCCGGAGACGTGCGCCATGCCGGCGGTCATCACCGTCATCAGCTCCGATCGCGTCATCTTGTTGAGGAATGGCCGGATGGTGAGCGGTGCCTCCGTCTGGCCCATGAAGATGGACGCCGCCACGTTGAGGCTCTCCGCGCCGCTGGCCCGGAGCAGCTTGTTCATCGCGATCGCCATCGCCCGCACCACCACCTGCATGATGCCGAGGTAGTACATGATGGCGAACAGGGCCGACACGAAGATGATGGCCGGGAGGATCTGGAAGGCGAACACGACGCCGATCTTGGCGTGCTGGGCGCCGATGTCGCCAAACACGAATTCCGAGCCGACGTAGGAGAAGCTGAGGATCCGGGTCACCACGGCCCCGAACCACCGGAACAGCTCCTGGCCGAAGGGCACGCGCAGGACGAAGACCGCAAACGCGATCTGCAGCCCGAGTCCCCAGCCGACCGTCCGCCAGTTGATGGCGCGCCGGTTGCGGCTCAAGGCGTAGCCCACCGCGAGAATCAACGCCATGCCGATCAGGCCGGTGAGGCGGGTCGCCAGCGCAATCGGCGCCGCCGCGGGGGCCGGGGCCCCGGGCGCCGGGGCTGGCGTGGCCTGGGCGCCGGAGGCCGGCGCGGTTGTCGGGTTGGCCGCCGCCGGTGCCGCCGCCGGGGGCTGCTGGGCCCGTGCGGCCTGCACCGAGTTCCACACGACGCGCGGGAGGCTGAAGACTACCAGCGCGCAGGCCAAGGTGACGAGGAAGGACAGCAGGACTCGGCGCAGGCTCATCGGGCGTCCTTTCGGTTCCGGATCACACCAGCCACGGGCGCTACCAGGCTCACGGCTCGCCGCTGCATAGTCAAGTCACTCATCGCCGTCCGCTCCCGGGGCCGCGTCCGGCGGGCCTTCCGATGCCGGGCCCTCCGTCGGCCGGACTCGGCGGTTGAACCGCGCCATGGCGCGCTCCGCGCCCTCCGCCATCCAGCACTCCACCGCCTCGGCCATGCCGGGCATCAGCTCCGCAATGACGGCGCGCTCCTCGGCCGGCATCGGCGCCAGCATGAACTCGGCGAGATCTTCCACGTCTTCAGGCGCAGGGCCGACGCCGATCCGCAGCCGCGCATAGTGCCGCGTGCCGAGCGTCGCCTCGAGGCTCTTGAGGCCGTTGTGCCCGCCGTCGCTCCCCCGGGGGCGGATCCGGAAGTAGCCCACCGGCAGCGCCACGTCGTCGACCAGGACGAGCAGCCCCTCGAGCGGGCCGCCCGGCTCGGCGGGCCGGAGGCCCCGGAGCGCGAGGCCGGAATCGTTCATGAAAGTCTGCGGCTTGAGCAAGTGCACGGGGCCGAACGGCGTCAGGCCGCCGGTGGCGAGGGAAGGGGGCTCACGCCGGAAGCGCGCCAGCCGCCACCGGGCGGCGAGGGCGTCGGCCAGCCAGAACCCGGCGTTGTGCCGGGTGTCCGCGTACCCGGCGCCGGGGTTGCCGAGCCCGACGATGAGCTTCAGGGGGATGCCCGCTACTTCTTGTCTTTCTTGTCCTTCTTCTCTTCCTCGACCTCTTCGTCCGTCGGCTTGCGCTTGCGGATCAGCTCGGGCTCCGCGACCTCCGCGGCACCCTCCACCGGGGCCGCCGCCACCTCGCCCTCCACCGGCACGCCCTCGACTGCCGCCGCCGGGGCAGCCACGACCTCTTCGACCCGCGGCGCCACCACGGTGCACACGGTCAGCGACGGGTCCATCAGGATCTCCACGTTGGGAATCTGGAGATCCGAGATGTGCAGCGATTTGCCGATCGTCAGCGCCGTGACGTCCAGCTCCACGCGCTCGGGTATGTCGGCCGGAAGCACCTCGATCGCGACGTTGCGGATCACCTGGTCCAGCGTGCCGCCCTGGTTGCGCACGCCGTCCGCGATGCCGACGCACTGGATCGGGACCTCGAGCCGGATCTTCTCGCCCGCACGGATCTCGTAGAAATCCACGTGCACGATGCCGGGACGCACCGGGTGACGCTGGATCTCGCGAATCAGGGTGCGGACGGTGGAACCGTCCAGCGTGAGCTCGACGATCGTGCTCTCGGGATGGATCTTCTCGAGCAGCCGGCCGAGTTCCACCCCGTTCACCGTGAGGGACACGGGCTGGCGGCCCCGTCCGTAGATGACAGCCGGTACCTGGCCGCCACGGCGCGTCGCGCGCGCAGCCCCGGTGCCCTGGGTGGAGCGGGATTCGGCCTTGAGTTGCACGATCTGAGCCATGGGAACGAAACCTCTGGGGTTAGGGGTTAGGGGTTAGGGGTTAGGGAGGTGACTCCCCTAGACCCTAGACCCTAGTCCCACTTAGTCGAACAGACTCGATACCGACTTGTCCGAATGCGTGTTCGCAATTGCCGTCGCGAGCAGACTCCCCACCGAGAGCACTACCAGGCGATCGTACCGCTTCTGGTCCGACAACGAAATCGTGTTGGTCACCGCCAGCTCCTCGATGGGCGACGCCATCAGCCGCTCGATGGCCGGACCCGACAGCAGCGCGTGCGACGCGCAGCAGTACACGCTCCGGGCGCCGAGCCGCTTCAAGGCGGACGCGGCCTCGGTCACCGTGCCGGCCGTGTCGATGAGGTCGTCGGGGATCAGGCAGTCCTTCCCCTCGACCTCGCCGACCACGTTCACCACTTCGGCGATGTTCGCCGAGGGGCGCCGCTTGTCGATGATCGCCAGCGAGCCGTTGAGCCGCTTGGCGAAGCCCCGGGCCATCTTGGCCGAGCCGGCGTCCGGCGCCACCACCACCAGGTCGCGCAGGTGCTTCTGGCGGTAGTGCGCCGTCAGCACGGGCGCGGCGTACAAGTGGTCCACCGGAATGTCGAAGAACCCCTGCAGCTGGTGCGAATGGAAATCCATCGCCAGCACCCGGTCCGCCCCCGCGGTGCTCACCAGGTTCGCAACCAGCTTGGCGCTGATGGCCACCCGCGGCTGGTCCTTGCGGTCCTGCCGCCCGTAGCCGAAGTACGGAATCACCGCCGTGATCCGCGCCGCGCTCGCCCGCCGCGCCGCGTCCATCAGCAGCAACAGCTCGATCAGGTTCTCGGCCGGCGGGTTCGTCGGCTGGATGATGTAGACATCCCGCCCGCGCACGTTCTCGTCGATCTTGACGAACAACTCTCCGTCGGCGAACCGCCGGATCGTCACCTGGCACAGCGGCTGCTTCAGGTACGCCGAAATCTCCTCGGCGAGGGGCCGGTTTGCGGACCCCGCGAGCAACATGAGCTGGCTGCGTCGAAGCGACACGTCCGCCATAACAGCCCGGAAAGCTAGTTAGACAATTCCCAGACGCCAAGTTGCCAGTGGCTACCACTCTGGAGCGCGCAGAGGCCAGACCAGTTGCAAGTCCTCGCAACCGGTCTGGCCCCCGTCATCTGCAAACTCACGACCACTTGCAACTCGGCGTCTCGCAACTGCTCTGCGATCCGCCAAGCTGCCTTTCTGCTACCGGCCTCTATGATGCGCGGGCTTGGCGGCTTCGGGCGCCGGCTTGGGCGCGTCGAACGAGATCGCGTGGAAGACGATCTTCCAGCTGCCATCACCCTGCTTCATCAGCGCGTCGAGCCACTTGCCCGTCAGCGGCGCGGGTGCGGCAGGCGCCGCGCCCTTGGCCGGTGCAGGCGGCGCCGGCGGCGTCAGGGTGAAGGTCCCCGCGCTCACGGCTAGATCTTGCCGCCCCACCATCGTGGTGGTCTGGATGGCGAGCGCGGGCCGCGTGGGCGTGCCCAGCGCGGTGTTCAGGTAGGTGCGGATCGCGTTGCTGCCCTTGAGCCCCACCGTGTCGGCGAGCTGGAGCAGGGCGTCGCCCGTGTACAGCGAAACGACACCATCCACATTGCCTTTGTTCCAGGCGACCGCGTAGTCGGCGGTGACCTTCGTCAGGGCCGTCGAGTCGGCCGCGGTGGGCGGCTGAGGTTTGTTGGAGGGCTGGCAGGCGGCCACGAGGAGCAGGGCGGCGCCAGCGGAGAGCGACAGGATACGACGCATGAGGACCTCGGGGACAGGTGACGTTGCGTCAGAAATAGCGTGCCGGAGCCGCCGGCGCAACAACCGCTACACGGCGCGCGCTGCGAACCGTACCGTGCCCTTGCGCTCCAGCTTGCCCCAGCCCTGGCGCTTGCCCTTGATGGCGGTCACCACCGACTTCCACAGCACGGCGTACATGAGCTGGCGGTAGACGAAGCGCTGGAAGAACAGCCACCACAGGTCGCGGTACCGCTCACGGTCGAGCCGGTAGGCCACGAACGCGCCGATCAGGTCCACGCCAAAGAAGATGCCGTAGAAGAACCCGACCTCGAGCACGAGCCGGGTGATGCCGGGCAGCGGCTGCCAATCCTGGTGCAGCGCGCCCATCGTTGCCCACGAGTAGACGAAGTCGATCAGCGTCCACACGACCTTGAGGTCGACCAGCGGGCCCAGCGCCTGGAACACCACCTGGAAGATCCACACCGCGGGAATCGCCAGGCAGCCGAACCAGCCGTAGTGGAACAGGGCGCCGCGATGCTTCACCAGACACTGCAGGGTGCCGTACGCCCAGCGGAAGCGCTGCCGGAAGAACGCGCGGAAGGTCGCCGGCGCCTCGGTAAAGCCGAGGGTCTCCACGTCGGCCGTGATGCGCCAGCCGGCGCGCCGGAGCCGGTAGGTCAGCTCCATGTCCTCGGCCATCGTGTCGGTGAGGTAGCCCCCGACCGCCACGACGGCGCTGCGGCGCCACGCGCCGACCGCCCCGGGAACGACGGTGATCGCGTTGAGGTGCGCGTACGCCCGGCGGTCGAGGTTCTGGCTGGTGATGTATTCGATGGACTGCCAGCGGGTGAGGACGTTGATCCGGTTCCCCACCTTCACGTTCCCGGCCACCGCGCCCACCTGCGGGTCCTGGAAGTGGCGCACGATCAGCGCAATGCCCTGCGGCGCGATCTGCGTGTCGGCATCGAAGCACACCAGCACCTCGCCGCGCGCGTCCTGGATCCCGTGGTTGAGGGCCGCCGCCTTCCCGGCGTTGGCCTGGCGGATCAGGTGCACGCGCGGGTCGCCGCCGAACTCGCGCGCCACCTCGTCGCCAGTGCCGTCGGCTGAGCCGTCGTCGACGACGATGACTTCGAGATCGGGATAGTCGTTGGCCAGCACGCTGTGGATGGTGCGAGTGATGACCGGCCGCTCGTTGTAGGCGGCAATCAGCACACTGACCGAGGGCCGGAAGGCCGGGTCGAACACTGTGCGCTTCGCCTTGCGGCGGGCGAGCAGCGCGACCGGGATGATGAACACCACCCGCCCGATGGCCAGCACGACGGCGAAGATGAAGGTGATGCCCAGAACGGTCTCGAAGGTGAACACGGTGTTGAAGCTGACCCGGTCCAGGCCGACGAGCAGCTCGTCGTGCGGGCTCACCGACGGCATCACCACCTCGGGCGACACGCCGATGAGCTGCGCGATGGTGATGAACTGGTAGCCCTCGTCCTCGAGGCGGTGCACCAGCACGGGCAGGGCCCGCACCGTCGCGCGGCGGTCGCCGCCACCGCTGTGAAGCAGGATGACGTTGCCTTTCGAGCTGTCCGCCTGGGTCACAACGTCCGCGACGATGTCGTCGGCGGTGCGCGCCACCCGCTCGCCGGTGCTGTCGGTCCTGAACAGGTTCCAGTCCTGGGGATCAATCAGCTCACCGACGGTGACGTAGCCGAGCCGGGACGCGGTCAGGACGGGATCGGCCTCTTCGTTGGTATTCGGCTCCTGGTCGGCGTTGTACGGGAAACGGAACAGGATGGTCGAGCGTCCGAGCACCGCCTCGAGCGCGCGCTGCGTGGTATTGAACTCGAGCAGCGCGCGGCGGTAGCTCACCTCACCCATGTTCGGGTGGGTGAAGGTGTGGTTGCCGATCTCGTGCCCCTCCCGCAGGATGCGGCGCGTCACCTCCGGATAGCGCTCGACGTTCTCGCCGATGAGGAAGAAGGTCGCCTTCACGCCCAGATCCTTCAGCTCGTCGAGGATCTCCGGCGTGAACACCCGGTCGGGGCCGTCGTCGAAGGTCAAGACCAGCTTCTTGGGCTTGTAGCCCGAGTGCCGGATCACGTAGGGCGAGGGGAACTGCAGGTACTCCTCGTCGGTGATCACGCCGGTCGTGGAATCGACGTCGGTGCTGCGCAGGCCGCCGTGCGGCGAGGAGACCACCTCCAGCACGTCGCCGGTCCCCGTCCTGATCGGCGAGTACGGCGGTGGCATGGTATCGAGCACGTGGGCCCCGGGCAGCGAGTCCACCGTGTGCCGGTCGTAGAAGGTCCACAGCGACGGGTCCTCGGAGCCGAGCACCCACAGGGCGGCGTCCTTCACTCCGCTCTTGCGCGCGAGGAGCAGATCGTTGTACGCGGTCGCGGCGTCCAGCATCCACACTTCGTGCGTCTTGGACGAATCGTCCTGGTACTGGAAGGTTGGGTTGAGCGCGACCGGGTCGAAGTCCACCAGCTGCTGCGGCGGATCGTCGGGCCGGTTGTCCTGGGCGGTGAACAGCGCCTGCTGGTAGGTCACCGCGGCAGGCGGCTTGCCGTTGCTCGGCCAGTCGAGGCCGTAGTTGCCGATGCCGACCACCAGCTTCGATGCCGGCACGCGCTGCACGGTCCGGGCGAGCACGCTGTCGAACCACCCCACGGCAGCGACGGGACCGGGGTTCCCCGCGGCCGCGTGTTGCGCGTAGCTCATCAGGACCACGTAGTCCGCTGCGGCCGCCAGCTGTTCCAGGGGCAGGTCCCGCCTGCCGGCTTCGACGTCCACGCTCAGCTGGAGCCCCGCCGGGTGGAGCACGCCCCTCAGCAGCGCGACGAAGCGCGGCAGGCGCGCATAGTCCTCGGGGCGGAGGTTTTCCAGGTCGAGATTGAGGCCTTGGAATTCCTGCTTCACCAGCCAGTCGCGCACGGCGTGGGCCAGGTCGAGCTGGTTCCTGGTCGACGAGAGCAGCACGTGCGCGCGGACCGGGTCGAACTGGCCTGCCTCGGCGTTGTTGAGCACCGGGTGGATGTCGATGTGGTGGTCGCGCGCCACGTCGATGACGTCGAGGTTCGACTGCGTGACCTCCGGGTCCCAGTCCTTGAAGTCGAGCGCGGTGCCCGCGCGGTTGAGGTGCAGCCACTCGGGGAAGAGGTCGGTCAGCCGTTCGGCGTTGAGCCGGAGCGAGTACAGGCCGCTCTTCTGCCAGATGGCGTAGAACGCCGCGATCATGGTGTCGGGTCGCGCCGGGCCGGCGGCGGGGCCCGCGCGGCGGCGGCCGGGGGCGCGGCTGGTCGCGATCTCCCGGAACAGCGCAACCCGGGAGCGCCGCAGCAGCTGGCGGCTCAGGCGCTCGCTGCGCTTGGGCAGCAGCGTCTGGCCGGCGCGCGAGAGCCGGTGCGCCGGATTGGCCATGCCGGGGAACTGGGGAAGGAAGGGCACGACCAGCAGGCTGACCACGAAGATCGTCGTCAGCACCGCGGCGCCCAACCCGAGAACGGTGGACGATCGGTTGACCGCCCGGCGCCGCTTGCCAGACGGATCGAAGAAGACCGGTGTCGTCACGTGCCTGCAAGCTAAGCGCGGGGAGGCGTCCCGCGCGAGGAGCGGCGACTGGCGAGCCGCCTGGGGCCTTCATAACTTATCCAGTTGACCCACGGCACCCCCACTGTTCCGCCCCACAGCGCGAGCGCGACCGCATGCCCGTTCAAGTGACCCCCGTAGCCAGCCGGCGTGATCTCAAGCGGTTCATCTACTTGCCCTCCCAGGCGCACCGGAACCATCCGAAGTGGATGCCGCCCATCTACATGGACGAGTGGAAGTACTACGACCCGAAGAAGAACCGGGCCTTCACGTACTCCGACGCCACGCTCGTCCTCGCCTGGAAGGACGGCCGGCTGGTCGGGCGCGCGATGGGGATCATCAACCGCCGCCACAACGAGATGGTCAAGCAGAAGACCGCGCGGTTCGCCTGCCTCGAATCCACGGACGACCGCGAAGTGTGCCACGCGCTGCTGGCCCACGTCGAGGCGTGGGCGCGTGCCCGCGGGATGACCAAGATCATCGGTCCGTTCGGCTTCAACGACCAGGATCCCGAGGGGTTCCTGGTCGAAGGGTTCGAGCACGAGCCGACCATCGTGACGTACTTCAACTTCCCGTACCTGATCCCGCTGCTGGAGGCCGAGGGGTACGGCAAGGAAGTGGACTACGTCGTCTACCACATCCCCATCCCGGCGAAGATCCCCGAGGTCTACGAGCGCATCGCCCAGCGGGTGGCCACCCGTGGCCACTTCCGCACGTTGGAGTTCACCGCGAAGGGCCAGCTCAAGCCGTACATCAGGCCGATCCTCGACTTGATGAACGAGACGTTCGTCGGGATCTACGGGTATTCGCCTCTGGACGCGGAGGAGATGGAAGGGTTGGCGAAGCAGTACCTGCCGCTCCTCGATCCGCGGTTCGTGAAGGCGGTGGCAAGAGACGATCAGGTCGTGGGGTTCGTCATTGCGATACCGAACCTCTACGAGGGAATTGTGAAGGCGAAGGGCCACATCTTCCCGTTCGGGTTCATCCAGATCCTCCGCGCGATGCGGCGTGCCAAGCAGCTCGATCTGCTGCTCGGCGGCATCAAGGAGGAGTACCGGGGGAGGGGCGTGGACACGCTGCTCGGTGCCGCCATGTTCCGGTCGGCCATCGCCGGCGGCTTCGAGATGATGGACAGCCACCATGAGCTGGAGACCAACACCAAGATCCGCGCCGAGATGGAGCGGCAGGGCGGCGTGATCTACAAGCGCTACCGCATCTTCCAGAAGCCGCTCTAGCTCTCCCGCCTCAGGCCGCCTCGAGCACCAGGGCGGCGCACCGGCTGCCGAAGCTCTCGGCCAGCAGCAGCGCCGCGGCCGGCATCCCGCCGGCCGACCTCCGAGCACTCCGCGCCATCGAAGGCGACCATCACTCGGGTTTCCCGGGTGCAAGGTGCGTCTGGCTCGTCGCGCCCGCGTTAAGCAGTCGGCGCCTGGCACGGAACGACCAGCGGGTCCAAGGGTTAAGAAAGGGGAGTGAAACCGCGTCTCATTGGGTGAGACGTTGCAGTGGTGAGTTCCCAGATTGGAGCAGGTGCGTATGATCAGCAGTCGGTTGTGCGGTCCCATCGTCATCCTCGCCGGAGCGGCCTTCGCCACGGGGTGCGCGCCGAGCATCAGAAGTGAGCGCGACGAGAACATCCCGCTCCCGCAGGGCGCTACCTGGGCCTGGAGCGCCGACGTCGCCGCCCCGGCGAGGGACACCGGGGCGCGGCGCGCGTACATCCCCCAGCGCTACGAGTCGGGCTCAATGGACGCCATCGTTCAGCAGCGGTTCCGCCGCGCGATCGCGGCCGCGATGCAGACCAAGGGGTTCCGCAAGGCCGATGACTCGTCGCAGGCCGACTTCGTCCTCAGCTTCACATTGAGCGGCACGGATGTAGCCCAGCACCCCGCGGTCGCCGCGCCGGCGGTCGGGTTCGGCTTCTACGGCGGCTGGGGTTACTCCCCGTGGGGGTTTGGTCGGCCCTGGGGCTTCTACCGCCCGTGGGGCTTCTATCCGTGGGGGTGGGGATTCTCGTTCGCCCCCTACGGCATGTACGGCTACCCTGCCTACGGGTACGCCGGTGGCTACCCGTACGGCGCGCGCACCTACCGTGACGGCTGGCTGGCCGTGACGCTGCGGCTCAGGTCTGACGGCGAGGTGGCGTGGATCGGGCGCTACCGTACCGAGGCGCATCAGGTGCGGGAGATGCCTCAGGAGAAGGTGCAGGAGGTCGTGAACAAGCTGTTCGACACCCTGCACTGAGCGCGGTGGGGGTCTCGACGCGGCGACGCCGCCCGGCTACGGGCGGCGTCGTGCGTTTCGCGCCGCGGCGCCATGAGGCTGGTGTTCGGTACACGGTGGGGCGCGTCCGGGGCTAGCGCCCGAGCTAATCCGGAGCGACGCCGGGCCCTCGCGGCGCCCTACCAGCTCTCGGTCTTCACCTCGCCCAGCACGGCGTGCAGGTCGTTGAACGTCACGCTCATCGCTTCCCCCGGCAGGAGCGGGCTCACGTACTCACCTTCCGCTCCCTGCACGTCCACCCGGAAGTGCGCGGTGCGGTTCTGGCCCAGGTCGGCCGCGACCAGCACGGGCATCCGGAAGTTCCCCGGCACGTGCTCCTGCGTGACGCGGAGGCGGATCCGGAAGCGACCGCCCTCGGCCGGCTCGTTCTTCCACGCCACCCGGTAGGTGGGGATCGCGGTGCCCTTCACCCATTCGTCGAAGAACCAGTCCATCGGCATCCCCATGTGCTGTTCCACGACGCGCTGGAAGTCGGCGGTCGTGGCCGGGTGTCCGAGGAAGGTCTGGTAATAGTCCCGCATCGTGGCCGTGAAGCGATCGTCCTGCATGGTGCGGAGGTCGAGCATCAGCACCCGCAGCATGTTGAAGACCCACGCACCCTTCTCGTAGACCATTACATCGTACCCGCGCCGCACGGCGGGCGACGCGTTCCGGTACCCGATCCAGATCGAGCCCGCGTCATCCTGGTCGGCCCGGATGTCGGCCTGGTACTGGTCGAGGAACTTGAAGTACTGCTGCGACGTCTTGCGCTCGATCTGGAGGTACCAGAGGGCGGAGAACGAGGCCAGACCTTCACACAGCCACTTGTCGCGGTACGAACCCTGGCGCACCCCGTTGCCCCACCACTGGTGCGATGCCTCGTGGGCTCGGAAGAACTCGTCGAAACCATCCAGGGACGTGTTTTGGAAGGTCGAGTACGACAGGTCGATCATGCCGGGGAACGACACCCCCTCCCCGTACGGGATCTCGGTCACGTAGAAGTGGTCGTAAGGGGCCCGGCCGAACAGCGCCGTGAACAGCTTCAAGCTGTTCGAGATGTCCACGGCTACGGCCTCGCTCTTGTTGCCCTGCTCGGGCATCAGGCTGCGGCCCCGGGTGAGTTGCCGCAGCTGGGCGTGGGCCGCCTCGGAGATGAGCACGTCCAGCGCAGGCGCGCCCTCGTACTGCGCGTGGAAGAAGTTGAAGTCCCCGAGATTGAAGGTCGCAAACTCGGTCGGCAGACGCTGGACCCAATGGGAGACGTTGACGCGGCTGCCCTCGGCCGACGAATCGGTAAATTCGCCGATGCTGACCAGCGGGTACTGGCTGGGGCTGTGATAGGTCAGGTCGAAGGTCGCGAGCGTCGGTCCCTGCGCGTTGAATGGGAACCACGCGATCCCCGGCTCGATGAAGAACCAGGCCAAGTAGTGGTAGAACATCTCGCCGTGGTAGTAGACCGTCAGGCTGAGCGTGTCTCCCGCGCCGAGCCGGCGTCCGGCCCGCACCCACAGGACGTCGTCCTGGTCGGCCTTGAACGTCGCGGCCGGCTCACCGTTGCCCCAGCGCGCCGAGTCCGCTGCGAGCTTCGGATGAAGCTGGAAGTGGAGCCAGGGCCCCACCGGCTCCTGGCCGACCAGCGTAAGCGTGGCGGCCACCGCGAGGGAGAGGTTGCCGTTGAATCCCTCGGTCACGTGCACGTCGAGCGTGTAGTGCGGCACGCGCAGGCGATCACGATACCGCCACGCGACCGTGGCGCTCGCCGGCCGCTGGGCCGCGCCGAACTGGGTGACCACCGCCCAGTTGCTGCCCCACCTGGTGCGACTCACCGGCTGGAGCAGCTGCACCGCCTCGCTCAGGGCGGAGTTCAGCTCGAACAGCACCGCCTCGCCATGGTTCCGCGCGACCCGGGCCATGAAGAAGCCACTGCTGTCTCCGTTGAGGAGCGGGCTCATCACGGAACTGTTGAACGACCCCTCGTTGTCTCCCTTGAACGAGTTGATCAGGCCGTTCACGTGGCTGCCCACGTCGCCGGGCACGTCGGCCGGACCGAAGGTGAGGCCGTGGAGCTGATCGAGCGTCGAGTCGGCGAAAATGAGAATGGCTTCGTGGAGCGAGTCGTCGAGCGTGGTGGCACCGGCATAGCGCTGCAGCTCCGCCTGCTCAGCGGGCAGCGGCGGCGTGAAGGTGAACCTGCCGGTGCCCTCGAAAACGGCGGCCACCGTCCGACCGCCGACGGGGGAGAGGAGGTAGAGCTTCCCCGCCTCGAGGATCAGCTGCCCGGCGTCGCGGCGCAGGATCAGGTGGTGGACGTCGGCCACCTGCCCGGGCAGCGGCGCGAGATTCGCCACCTCGTGGTACCGCTCCATGAAGGTCGCAGCGACCGGGCTGGGTGGCGTGGCCCGAGGAGCCTGGCCGAAGAGGCCGGCAGGCTGGGCCGCGGTCACCGCGGCGGCGAGGGCGACACGACGGGCGGCGGGAAGAGGCAGGCGCATACGGCACCAACCCTGGCGAGAGGTTGCCGGCGCCAGGTCGGGCACCGGGTGTGCGGACCGGCGCAGGCTAACGCAGGGGCGTTAGCACCTGTCTTGGTCACGAGGTAGCTCCCGCGCTCACGGCGCGCCAGGGGGTGCCGGTGCGGAGGATGGCGTTGAGGATCGTCAGCAGCTTCCGCATGCAGGCCACCAGGGCCACCTTGGCCGGCTTGCCGGCCGCTCGCAGCCGCGTGTAGAAGGCCCGGATCGCCGGGTTGTAGCGGGTCGCCACCAGGGCGCCCATGTAGAGCGCCGCGCGCACCGACGCCCGCCCGCCCCACACGATCCGCTTGCCGCGCAGCGTGCCGCTGTCGCGCGCTCGCGGGGCCACGCCCACTAGGGCCGCGATCTGCTGGCGCGTGAGCGTCCCCAGCTCCGGCAGCTCGCCCAGCAGGGTCCGGCTCACCACCGGGCCGACGCCCGGCACGCTGCGCAGCAGATCCTCCTTGAGCCGCCACACCGGGCTGCCGCGCACGGCCTGCTCCAGGTCCCCGTCCACGTCGCGCAGCCGGCGCTCGAGCCAGTGGATGTGCTGGGTAATGTCCCGGCGCACCGCGGCGGCGGCCACGAAGCCCAGCCGGTTCTGCTCGGCCGTCTTCATCTCCAAGAGCTGGCGCCGCCGCGTGAGCAGCGCGTCCAGGCTCCGCACCGCCTCATCCGGCAGCGGGCGCGGCTCCGGCCGCACCCGCTCGGCAAATAGGGCCAGGATCTGCGCATCCAGCGCGTCCGTCTTGGCCAGTTGCCCGGTGGCCCGGGCGAAGTCGCGCACCTGGCGCGGATTGGCCACCACCACCGCGAGGCCGGCGGCGGCCACCGCCGCCACGACCGCCGTCTCGAAGCCGCCCGTCGCCTCCAGCACGATCAGCGCGGGGGCCAGCGGTCGCAGCCGGGCCACCAAAGCGGCGATGCCGGCGTCGTCATTGGCCGTGCTCCACGGCTCCCCCGCGGGGCGCACCGCGACATCCAACGTGGCTTTCGCGACATCGATACCGACGAAACAGGCGGGCGCGCTCATCGGGGCCTCCGGAGTCGGACGTCCCTCTCGACCTGGCCCAGCCTTGCACGATGCGGTCTTGGGCCGCGCACCTGTTCGGGCTCGAGGCGAGAGACGGGCGACGCCCTGGCTAACGCACGGTCTCGAAGACCCAGGGAGGAGCGAGCTATCGCCCGCCTCTACGATGCCTCTATCATGACGCGGGCGGGAGATACAAGGGAAGCGTTAAGCGGGCGTTAGGGGGCCAACTTCAACGCGGGCTGGCAGCAGGCCCGCCCACGCCCGCCCCGGGGAGGGGGCGCGCGCCTCAGCCCTCGCCCCGTCTACCTGCTACTGGCGCACTGGATCAGTGCGACCTGGTCCTCACTGATCTCCAGGCGGCCGCGGCGGCGTGGCGTCGGGCGCGTTTCCCCTCGATAGCCCTGGAGCGCCAGCGGTTCGCCCTGCACCTCGCCAGCCTGCACCGAATAGCTCTCAAGCTCGCGCCGCGAGACCGAAGCTCCATCGGCCCCGATTTCCTCGAGCCGGTGACGACGCAGCGTCAGCTGGCTGCCATCGCCGAGCAGGATGTCCCAGATCTCCTCTCCCTCGTACGTGCCGTGGGCGAGGCGCGCGATCCGTGCGAGGGGGATCGCGAGTGAGTCGTCGGAGACTACGTGTCCCATTCGAGCCTTGAGGGCGAAGCGCAGGATGAGTTGCTCGACCCGGCGGGTCCCGGCCCCCGGCCCGCCGCCGGAGTAGATGGCCGTGAGGTTCCGTGCGGTGCTCAGGTTGCCCATCACGTCCAATACGGCGCACTGGCCTGGCGGCGGCGCCGGCGCCGGTGCCAGCCGCTCGGCGGAGGTGACGAACCGCGCCGAGGTCGCGTCCCTCGTCAGCACGCGCGCGACGTCGCTCAGCACGGCTGCCGACGTGCCGGCGACGCGATTGGCTCGGCTCGCGCGGAGCCGGCCATCGAGGACGATCTGGCGGAGGATCGGAATGGATACGTCGGGGGCCTGGAAGATGCGGAAGCGAAGCTGTTCCACGTCGTCTGGCGTCAGTTTCACTCGGCGCGGAATGTCCGCGGAGACGGTGTTCTCGAGATAGTCGAGCACCTCGTCCTCGGACAGCGGCCGCAGCTGGGCGGTCTGAGCGACGGCCCGCTCCGCGAAGAACATCCCCACGATCATGAGCAGGACGAAACTGTGGCGTGTGAGCGGTGTCATCAAAGCCCCCAGGCAGTACCAATGCCCACGGCGGCCTCGCCGGTCGTGCGACCGGGCCGTCGCCGGCGTTCCAGCATACTGGTTGGAGGGGCACGCGGCTAGACGGCGGCCGTCCGCCCGGGGAGCCGCGATGCCGTCATAGCGCCGTGCACGCGGAGAGGACCCGCGGGCGTGGCGGCGCGAAAGTGGAGCGGCTACTGGCGAGGGTATTGGCCCCGAAGGATTCGAACCTTCATTACCGGATCCAAAGTCCGGAGTCCTGCCCTTGGACGAGGGGCCAGCAAGTTATGGCGCACTAAGTTAGCGACTCCGCGGTCTAAGGGGCAGGCGGTTCCGTAGCCGTGGCTGTAGCTTCTCCAGTGCCTTGCCGGCGCGAATCAAACCGGACGCCGGGTAGGGGAATTCTGACCGTTCTGTGCTAACGTCTCCCTTGTATCTCCCGCGATCGCGATTCTAGAGGCAGTGTAGAGGCGGGCGACAGCTCGATCCTCCCTGGGTCCTCGAGACCGCGCGTTAGCCAGGGCGTCGCCCGTCTCTCGCCTCGAGCCCGAACAGGTGCGCGGCCCCAGACCGCATCGTGCAAGGCTGGGCCAGGTCGAGAGGGACGTCCGAGCCCGGAGGCCCCGATGAGTGCGCCCGGCTGTTTCGTCGGCATTGATGTGGCCAAGGCCACGCTGGATGTCGCGGTGCGCCCGGCGGGCGCGCCGTGGCGGACGGCCAACGATGACGCCGGCGGCGCGGCGCTGGTGACGCGGCTGCGGCCGCTGGCGCCGGCCCTGATCGTGCTCGAAGCGACGGGCGGCTTCGAGACGGCGGCGGTGGCGGCGCTGGCCGCCGCCGGGCTGAGCGTCGTGGTCGCCAATCCGCGGCAGGTGCGGGACTTTGCGCGGGCCACGGGGCAACTGGCCAAGACGGACGCGCTGGATGCGCAGATCCTGGCGCTGTTTGCCGAGCGGGTGCGCCCGGAACTCCGGCCCCTGCCCGATGAGGCGGCCCGCGGCCTGGATGCGCTGCTCACGCGGCGGCGGCAGCTGCTGGAGATGCGGACGGCCGAGCAGAACCGGCTGGGCTTCGCGGCCGCGGCCGGCGTGCGGCGGGACATCACCCAGCACATCCACTGGCTCGAGCGCCGGCTGCGCGACGTGGACAGCGACCTCGAGCAAGCGGTGCGGAGTAGCCCGGTGTGGCGCCTCAAGGAGGACCTGCTGCGCAGCGTGCCGGGCGTCGGCCCGGTCGTCAGTCGCACGCTGCTCGGGGAGCTGCCGGAGCTGGGCTCCCTCACGCGCCAGCAGATCGCGGCCCTAGTGGGCGTGGCCCCGCGAGCGCGCGACAGCGGCACGCTGCGCGGCAAGCGGATCGTGTGGGGCGGGCGGGCGTCGGTGCGCGCGGCGCTCTACATGGGCGCCCTCGTGGCGACCCGCTACAACCCGGCGATCCGGGCCTTCTACACGCGGCTGCGGGCGGCTGGCAAGCCGGCCAAGGTGGCCCTGGTGGCCTGCATGCGGAAGCTGCTGACGATCCTCAACGCCATCCTCCGCACCGGCACCCCCTGGCGCCCCGTCGGCGCAGGAGCTACCTCGTGACCAAGACAGGTGCTAACGCCCCCTCGCCAAATTGGAAGCACTGAATCAGCTCTGAGCCGGTCTGCGCCGTTGCCGTCCCCCAGTGACTCGTCCCATGGCCGACGGTCGCCAGGCCATGATCTGGGAGGGTGGCCATGTCACGTGTCATCTGCCGACGCGGACCGCAACTCACTCTGGCCTCGATCCTTGGACTCTCACTCCTCCTGCCTGGCTGTACGGAGTCCACGAGCACCGGACCCACCGCCACGCAGCTGGCGTTCCTCACGCCTCCGGCCAACGCTGCTGCGGGTGCTCTTCTGAACGCGGTAGAGGTGGTGATCCAGGACGCGCAGGGCAACACGGTGACCAGCGATAGCGTGAGTGTCACCTTGGCCATCGGGACCAACCCCGCGAGTGGAACCCTCTCCGGGACTACGACGGTCGCGGCGGTGAGCGGCGTGGCGACGTTCACTAACCTGCACATCGACAAGGCTGGCACTGGCTACACGCTGGCGGCCTCCGGAGGCGGCCTCACCGGCGCCACGAGTCCCGCATTCAATGTCACGGCCGGCTCGCCCGCCAACTTGGCCTTCAGCGTCCAGCCCACCGCTGCCACAGCGGGGGCGGCGATCAGTCCCGCCGTCAGGGTGGCCGTCCAGGATAGCCTCGGCAACACGGTGACATCCTCCTCGGCGAGTATTGCCGTCGCGATCAGCAGCGGCACCGGCACGGCGGGGGCGCACCTGCGGGGCACCACGACCGTCAGTGCTACAAGCGGCGTGGCGACGTTCAGCGGCCTGAGTATCGACAGCGCGGCGACGGGCTATACGCTGGCGGCCGCGGCGGCTGGGCTGAGCGGCGCGACCAGCATGGCCTTCAACATCGCAGCGGGGGCGGCGAGTCAGTTGGTGTTCACCACCCAGCCGCTGACCTCGATGGAGGGGACGGCCTTCGGCGCCGGGGTAACTGCTCTCGATGTCCAGGGGAACGCGGCCACCACCTTCACGGGCAACGTCACCGTGGCGCTCACGGGCGGGACCGGGACGGCCGGGGCGGTCCTCGGTGGGACGCTGACGCAGGCAGCGGTGAGCGGGGTAGCCACATTCAGCGACCTCACGGTGAATCAGAGCGGGACAGGCTACACCCTCACCACCACCGCCCCCGGCCTCACCAGCGCCGCCAGTGCGGCATTCGCTGTGACGGCTCCGATGAGCAACGACAACGCCCTGGAGGTGACCGGGGGCGGGACCGGCAGCGGGACGGTGTGGTCGAACCAGGGGAACATCAACTGCACCATTGCTTCGGGCGCAGCCACCGGCCCATGCGAAGACGTCTATTTCTGGGGCTCTCTGGTCACCCTGACCGCTCAGGCCACGAGCGGGTCGGTGTTCGCAGGCTGGAGCGGGGCGTGCACGGGGACCGGCGCATGCGCGGTCCTCATGGTGCAGTATCAGAGCGTGACGGCCACGTTCAACGTGGCTCCATCGGGCGCCGGCCGATCGAGGTAGTTGACGCCAGCGGCAATCTGGTCCGCGTGGTCCAGCCGCGCCTCACACTGCGCGCTACGCCGGCCCCCCCGCCTCGGGCGGCCGCAGTCCCGCCGCCTCGAGGATCCGCTGCCGCTGGCCCTCGGTGAGCATGTCGCGCGCGATCACGTCGCGCACGATCTGCGCGGCGAACGAGTAGCCGCGCGACTCTGCGGCCAGCCAGCGCGTCCACTCCAGCTCGTCGAGCGCGCCCGAGAGCCGCTCGCCGTCGAGCCCCGTCGCACGTCCCAGCACGATGCCCCGTACCCGATCGCCCAGCACCGAGGCGGCCGCCAACACCGCTTGCGCGTCCTTAGTCAGCCGGCGGAACCCGACCCTGATGGCGGCGGTGACGCCGTCAGGCAGGTCGCCCGGCATCGTCTGATCGAGTGTGCGGTGCTCGGCCGGCCACGCTGGCCCTCCGGCGGCGCCGTGAAGATCGAGACCCAACGCCACCGCGTGCAGCAGCTCGACCGCGAGCAGCGGAAGGCCCGCCGAGTCCGCCGCCACCCGACGTGCCAACCGATCCAGCTCGGCCGCGCCGTATTCCGGCAGCGCCCACGCCGCGAGCCGCCCCAGCGCGTCGAGGTCCAGCGGCGCCAGTTGCACCGCCGCGCCCGCCACGTCGCGGCCGATCCGCTCGCATAACTGGTCCAGCTCCTCGCGGGCGGGATAGGGAGCCACGGTGACCAGCACGCAGAGCGGCGCGTGGGCGAGATCGCGCAGCGCGGCGTCGAGCGCGAGCAGTGTTTCCCGGTCGCCCCACTGCGCATCGTCCAGCGCCACCAGCACCGGCTGCTCGTCGGTCGCGGCGCGCAGGATGTCGCCGAGCGCCTGCCCGGGCGCCGACGGGCGTGCCTTCCGGGCTGCGGGGAACCGGTCGCCCCACTCGGGAAGGCGCGTCGCGAACGCCGCGAGCGCGGCGGCGGGCGCCCCTGCGATCCCGGGCGCCGCCAGCAGGCCGCCGCGCGCCAGCCCGATCGCCGCGCTCCACCGGTCTTTCTGGTCGGCGGGCACGGCGCGCGCCGCGGAGGTGGCGCACCCGTCGAGCCGCGCCCGCGCGAGGACCTCATCCGCGAACCGGGTTCGCCCCGTGCCCGCGTCGCCCTCGACGAACGCAAGCGCCGCGCGCCGCTCAGCGCGGCACGCGTCCCACGCCGCCAGCACGGCACTGAGCGTCTGGTCGCGGCCAATCAGGGGCGCGCGCCGCGATTCGGCGCCTTGCTCCGGCGCCGCCGCCTCCGGCAGCCGCCAGGCGCGCTCCTCCTGCACGCGGGCCGCCAGCTTCCGCAGCGATTCGCCCGGCGGCGCGCCGATGTGGGACTGCAACCGCTCCTCGAACGCGCGGAACGTCTCCAGCGCCGTAGTGCGCTCGCCGGCGAGAGCGAGCGCGTGGATCACCGCGGCCGCCGCGGCCTCCGAATGCGGGTCCAGCGCCAGCGCGCGGCGCGCCTGGTCCACCGCAACGGCCTGGTGACCGGTCCGCGCCAGCTCCTGTGCCAGCCGCAGCAGGACCTCCACCGAGCGACGGCGCCATTCGGTGCGTTCCGCCCCCAGCCAGTCGTCGAACGCCGGCGCCTCCGGGACGCTGAAGCCTTCGAGAAACTCGCCGGTCACGAGCGTGGCCGCGCTCGCCCAGTCGCCTTGGGCGGACAGCGACGTGAGATGGTCCACGTCGAGCTCGACCGCGCCCTCCGCCAGACGCACCTGCTCACCCGCGACCTCGATCCCGGTCTCGCCGGTGCTGTGCCGCAGCACGTGGACCGCCTCGCGCAGCGAGTGCCGCGCGGAGGCCTCAGGCTTGTCGGCCCAGAGCAGGCCGATCAGGTGCTCCCGGGAGCGCGTGCGGCGTGGCGAGCGCGCCAGATAGACCAGCAGCGCGAGGTTCTTGCGCCACAGCAGCTCGGGGGGCGGCGCCGCGCCGTCCACGGTGACGGCTGTCGGGCCCAGCGTGCGGCACAGGATCACGAGGTCTTCCCGCACTTGAGGAAGTCGAGCCGGCGCTTCGCGGAGTCGGCGCGCGCCGCGAACGGCGGGTCGCCACCCGTCCACAGGCGTGCCACCGCGGCGTACGCGGGGCAGGCCGCCGCCGCGTCGCCGGAACCGTCCAGCAGCCGCGCGCGGCGCCAGCGTGCCATCGTTCCCAACGACCAGTCAACTTCTGCGGCCTCCGGCGCCGCCGCGGGGAATCCCACGGTGCGCAGGTCGTTGTTCTCGTGCCAGCGGAGGTCGCGCACCGCCTGGGTGATTTCGCCGCCGCCGGCGTGCCACTGGGCGCGCATCAGGTGGAGAAACGCCCGGAAGAACGGATCACCAGCGCGCCACGCGGAATCGAGGGCGAGCAGCGGCTCGCTGCGCTCGATGGCGGAGTCCGGGTGCCCGGACGCGGCGGCGGCCTCGGCGTCGAGGAACGCGGCGAAGGGCCGAGGCTTCGGCTCGCCATTGAGCAGGGCGCGATAGTGGCGCGCAGCGGTGTCGTTCCCGGCGCGGCGGGCGAGGAGCGCGAGGAGCCACGCCGCCCGCCGAGCGTCGACCCCGCCGCGCTCGACGCGCGTGTAGGCGTCGAGCGAGCGCGTCACGGCCACCCACTGGCGCCGGATCTCCGGAGCTGAGACCGAGTCGGCGAGCAGCAGCGCGGCCGGCAGCTCGGCGAGGAACAGCTCTACACCGGGATCCGCGCTGTGGGCGACCAGCCGCGCCGCGGCGGCGCGGGCCGAATCGAGCCGGCCCAGCGCGACGAAGCCGTAGATCTGGGCGAGCAGGCCGGGAGGCTCGAGGTCGGGCCTGCCGAGCTTCTCGAACCGCTGCCCGATGTAGATGGCGCCCCGCGGCGCATCGAACGTGAACTGGTAGCGGGCGCCGGCGCCGAGGCTCGAGTAGCCGGCCACGTCGGGCGAGCGGAGCAGCGCGTCGGTGAACGCGGCCGCGTCGGGCTCGGGCGCGAAGCGCCAGCGATAGCCCACCTCGAGCAGGACGTGGAGCGCCGCCGAGAATGGATCGTTCCCGGAGCTGAGCCTCCGCAGGCTGTCGAGCGCCTGGCGCGCCGCGGCGGAGTCTCCCTCGCCGATGGCGATCCAAGCCAGGTGCTCCCACGCCGGCGCGAAGTCGGGCCACAGCATGGTGGCCCGCGTCATCGCTCCGTAGGCGTCGCGCCTCGAGTATCCGTACAGCGGTCCGCGGTGGAAGATCTCGTCGCCCTCGATGAACCAGGCGAGGCCGAAGTCGCCGGCGTTCTCAGTGGCGGTGTGGAGCAGAGCGAAGCGCTGATCCTGGGGCGCGAAGCTCGCCTCGATCAGCTGCCGGTAGTGCGGCGGGAAGGAGTCGAGGGCCACCCGGTAGGGGCGCATCTCGGCGCTGTCCTGGTCGAGCCCGAGCCAGCGCCCGACGTCGGTGAGCCGCAGCCGGCACAGCAGGCAAGTGGAATCCACCGCGATCGCACGGTGATACGCGGCATAGGCCGCCTCCCATTGCGCACCGGCGAAGAGCCGCTCGCCCTCCATCCACGCGATCAGGCCCGCGCGGCTGTCGGGCAATGCGTGCACGGGAAGGTCGGCGGCCATCTTGCCCCCGGCGCCGCTCCAGATGGCGAGCAGGAGCCCGTAGCTCAGCGAATCGGCCAGCTGCTCCCACTGCTGCACCGGGCCGCTCACGGTGAGGGCGATGGGCTTGCCGCGGGCCGACGCGGAGTCGGAGCGGAGCGCGAGGCGCAACACCCCGCTGCCGAGCACCTCCGCGGTGCCGTCGAGCAGAAGCCCGTTCGAGGGCGTCACGCCGGCCGCTACGAGCGCCGGGGCGAAGTCGGGCATCCCGCCCACGCCGCGCACCAGCGCCGCCGGGAGCGAGTCGCCGAGCCACTGCATGGCGAGGGGGCGCACGGTGAACGGCCGCACCCAGAGTCGCAGCACCGTGGAGCGAGCGCCGCCGCTCGCGCCGCCGAGCATCCGGCTCAGGGCGAAGGCAATCAGCGCTACCACAGCGACCCCGGCCGCCGCCCAAGCCACGGCGCGCCATCGCCGGCCAGCGCGCGGCTCCAGGGCGGCGCGCAGCTCGGCGGCGGTCCGCCACCGGTCGTCCGCGGCCCACGCCAGCGCGCGCTGCAGCGGAGCGACGAGATGGCGCGGCACCCCCGACCAGTCGCCGCGTGCGGGATCGGTGGTGAACGACCACGCCCTGCCGCTCAGCGCCTCGTAGAGCACCAGCGCGACGGCGTAGAGATCGGTGGCCGGCGTGACGTCGCGCCCCGCCATCTGCTCGGGCGCCATGTAGCCGGGGCTGCCCATCGCCTTGCCCGCATCGGTGAGCGGCGGCGCCCCGTCGTCCGCGGCCTTGGCCACGCCGAAATCCCCGATGACCGCCCGGTTCTCCAGGAGGAAGATGTTCGCCGGCTTCACGTCGCGGTGCACAATGCCGCCGCGATGGATGGCCTCGAGCGCGGCGAGCACGTCCCGGGCGACCGCGACGGCTTGCTCCGGCGGCAACGGGCCGCGGCGCAGCCGCTCGGCCAGCGTCTCCGCCTCGAGGAAGTCCATCACGTAGTAGGAGAAGCTCTGCGACTCGCCGGCCCGATGCACCGGGACCAGGTTGGGATGGCTGAGGCTGGCGAGGATCCGCGCCTCGCGGACGAAACGCTCGGCGGCGACGGCGGTGGCCCGGTCGGGCCGGATGATCTTTATGGCGACGCGGCGATCGAGGGCGACGTCGCGGCCGACGAAGACCACGCCCATCCCGCCGCTCGCCAACTCTCGCTCGACCTCGTAGTCCGGGGCGAGCGCCGCTCGCAGTCGTTCCAGCAGCGTCGTCATCGGGCCGGCCCTCCCCCCATCGCCCCGGCCCTTACGGACCGGCTACATGGCGCGGAAGCCTCCCCGCCTCACCAGGTCGCCAATATGCCGCACGTCGCCCGCCAGCGCACGGTCGCCGCTCAGGCGGGGCACCCGTTCCCGGATCGTCGCCCACGCGCGTTCCAGGGCCGGGCTGGTCTTGAGCGGACGCAGGTGGTCGATGGCCTCGGCGGCACACACCAGCTCGACGGCGACGATCTGGACGAGGCATGCGGCTGCTCGGCGGGCCTTGCGGGCCGCCGCCGGGCCCATCGAGACGTGATCCTCGCGCCCCGCGCCGGTGGGGACCGACTGGGTGCTGGCCGGTGCGGCCAGCAGGCGCAGCTCGGTCAACAGGTCGGCCACCGTCACCTGCAGCGTCATCAGCCCCGACTCGACGCCGGGGTGCACCGCGAGGAACGCAGGCAGCTCCGACTCGTCGGGGTTCAAGAGCCGCTCGACGCGTCGCTCGGAAATGGCGCCGAGGTCCGCCAGCGCGATGGCCAGGAAGTCCATCGCCTGGGCGACGATCTGCCCGTGGAAGTTGCCGCCGCTCTTGATCTGCCCGCTCTCGGGGAAGACCAGCGGGTTGTCGGTCGCGCTGTTGACCTCGATCTCGAGTACGCGGCGCACGTAGGCCAACGCGTCGCGTGCCGCGCCGTGGACCTGCGGCATGCAGCGCAGCGAGTAGGCGTCCTGGAGCCGCGGGTCGCCGTGGCGGTGCGACTCGCGGATCTGGCTCCCCTCCAGCAGCGCGCGCAGCCGGCCGGCACTCACCGCCTGGCCCTGGTGCGGTCGGACGGCCTGAATGTCGGCGTCGAACGGGATCGGCGAGCCGCGGAGCCCCTCCAGCGAAAGCGCCCCCGCCACCTCCAGGGCTTCGAGCGCGCGCTCCGCCTCGAGCAGCGCCAGCACGCCCAGGGCCGTGCAGAACTGCGTGCCGTTGATCAGCGACAGCCCGTCCTTCTCGCGCAGCTCGAGCGGCGCGAGGTGGGCTGCGTGCAGCGCCTCGGCCGCGGGCACCACGCGTCCCCCGTGCTCCGCCTCGCCCTCGCCCATCAGCACGAGGGCCACGTGCGCCAGCGGCACGAGGTCGCCGCTCGCGCCCACGGAGCCGTACTCCGGCACCACGGGGTGGACCCCGGCGTTGAGGCAGTCCAGGAGCAGCTCCACGATGCGCGGACTGCAGCCGGAGTGGCCGTGCGCCAGGGTGTTGGCTCGCAGCAGCAGCAGCGCGCGGGTCGCCGCGCGGTCCACGGCCGCGCCGGCGCCGCTCGCGTGGCTGCGGATGACGTTGCGTTGCAGCGCCAGCCGCTGGTCGGGGGCGATCACCACCTCGGCCAGGCGGCCGAAGCCGGTGGTGACGCCGTACACCCGCTCGCCCCGGGCGACATGATCCTCGATCAGCCGGCGCGCGGTCTGGAGCGCGCCGTGCGCGGACGGTGCGAGGCGTACTTCCGCGATCTCGCCGGTCGCCACACGCTCGACGTCCTCGAGCCTCAGGTGATGGCCGTCGATCTCGAGCGTCGCCACGGGCTAGTCGTCGTCCACGAGGAGGGGCGGGGCCGTCAGCGTCGCGGCGCGAAGCATCGTTGGACCTGCGCCGAGCACGGCCCAGGCGGCGTCGCGCGCCGGCTCGGACTCGAACAGCGCGACGATCGCGCCGCCGCTTCCGGCCAGCCGCACCAGGAAGGCCTCGGTCTCGCGCAGCCGGTCGAGCCAATGGCCGATCTCGGGCAGATGGGCCGCCACGACCGACTCGAAGTCATTGTGCGAGTGGGCGCGCACGGCCGCCCAGTTGGTGAACGCGTCGGCCGAAAAGACCGTGGCGTACTCGCCCGTGTCCCGGGTGCCGCGCTCCTTGTCGATCCAGGCGTACGCGTCAGCGGTGCGGACCGGAGCGGGAGGCGGCACCACGAGCATCGGCCGCGACGGCAGGGGCGGGAAGGCGAGCAGCCGCTCGCCACGTCCCCAGCCCAGCGCGAGCGTGCTCCCGGTGAGGAAGAACGGGACGTCGCTGCCGAGGGCGGACGCCAGCTCGAGCAGGTCCTCGGCCGAGAGCGGGGAGCCGAACAGCCGGTTCATCGCGGCGAGGGTGGTCGCCGCGTCGCTCGACGCGCCGCCCAGCCCGGCATTCCACGGAATGCGCTTGGTGAGCGTGATCGCCACGCCGCCGCGAGTGCGCGCCGCGGCGAGGAAGCGGGTGGCCGCGCGGACGATGAGGTTGTCCTCGGCCGGGCCGAGCGCGGCCGGCGCGCCGCTCAACCTCACGCCCTCGGGCGCGAACTCGACCACGACGTCGTCCTCGAGGCCGATGAGCTGGAACAGCGACTCGATGCCGTGATAGCCCTTGGCGTCCCGCCCGAACACTCGCAGCCACAGATTGATCTTGGCCGGCGCCCTCGCGCGCACGCGGGGGCTCACGCCGCCTCGCCGGTGGTGATGTCCTTGAGGGAGAGCCCGGAGCGCGCCAGGCGCCACAGCCCGATCACGGTGATGGGGATGAACCAGCCGATGTGGGTGCCGAGCGCGAAGCTGGCGGCCGCGGTCGACCCCACTCCGTACAGCCCGAGCGCCACGATCGAGAAGTACTCGAACGGGCCGAAGAAGCCGGGAGAGGAGGGGATCGCCACGCCGACCGCGACGATGCCCTGGAGCAGCAGCGCCGAGGTGAGGGGCAGCGCGGGAATGTGGAAGGCGAGGAAGCCACAGTAGATGGCAGAGGCGTTGATGAACCAGACGACAAACGACCAGAGCACGACCAGTCCGAAGTCACGTGGTGCGCGCAGGATCGAGAGCCCGTCGATGAAGCTCCGCGTCAGCCGCAGCACCAGCTCGGCGGCACGCGTCGGCAGCAGGCGGCGCACGACGGCGGCCACGGACGCCAGCCCCCGCTGCGGCGCATGGACCAGCAGAAAGAGAAACAGCAGGGCCAGGATGAAGACGGCGGCAACCATGGCGGCGAGCGTCGAGACACTGCGGCCGCGCACCATCAGCGGTGATGCGAAGTGCGAGGTCGCGATGGCGAACGCGAGGAGCAGCATCACGATCAGGCCGTCGAACACCCGGTCCACAGCGATGGAGCCGATGGACGAGGCGAGCGGGAGGCCCACCAGCCGCGATCCGGCATAGGCACGGGCCAGCTCTCCCGCCCGCGCCGGCAGCACGTTGTTCGCCATGAAGCCGATCGCGGTGGCGTGCCAGACCGGCTTCCAGCGCACGCCCGGACTCCGGGCGGCGAGAATGATCCGCCAGCGCGACGCTCGAGCTGGGAAGGTAAGCGTGGCCAGCGCGGCCGACGCCAGGAACAGCCAGACATTGGCGTTGCGCACCTCGCGGAGGAACGCCGCCGCCGAGACACCGCGCAGCGCCCAGTAGAGGAACGCGATCGATATGGCCACACCAAGCAGACTCTGCCAGAGCCGCCCGTGGCCGGCGGAGGCAGACGCGCCAGGGCTAGAGCGCGGCGTCGAGACCAAGGTGGACCAGGTCGAACACCTCGCGGAGGAGCGCCGCGACCTTCTCCGAGCCGCCGTTCCGCGTGGCGAGCAGGGTCTCGATCTCGGACTGGAGCGCCAGGGCTCGCTCGAGCGCCGCCGTCCCGCCGTAGAGCAGCGACTCGATCGGCACGACGTCGGTTTCATCCGCCGGGGGCATCGGAGCCGCCTCGGGCGGCTCTGCTGGCTCCAGCCACTCGATCGGCACAACGCCCGCCTCCTCTTCGACCGGAGCCGCGGACGGAGTGAGTGCCTCGACGGGAACGACTTCCTGCTCCTCGGGCGCGCCGAACAGCTCGTCGAGCGCGCCCGGCGGGATGGCGCGCTCGGCGGTGAGGCGCGCGACCTCGGTGTACGCCGCCGCGAGCGGGGTGCCGGCTCCGCCCGCTTCGGCCTGGGATGCCGCAGCCTCCGCCGGCGTGACCAGGAACGGCAGCTCCGCTGGCAGCCCGGCGGGCGCAGGAGCGGCGCTGGGCGCGGCGGTGGGCGTTGCCTCGAGCGCGTTCAGCTCCGCGCTGGCGGAGTCGAGTTGGGTGCCGAGCGCGATCTCGTCGCCGTCGGCAGCCGTGCGGAGCGTCTCTGCGGCCTGGGCGATGAGCGCGACGAACATCGTGAGGTTGGCGGCGGCGGCGCCGCGCTCGATCGCCCCGCGGCCCGCGTCAGCCAGACGGCCCAGCGCGCCGGCCAGCGGCGATCCGCCGGCGCCGGCCAGGGGTCTCAGGCTTGCGGCCATGCCGAAGAGCCGGAGGTCGCGCAGCACCAGCGACGCCGCGCGCTGCAGCCCGTTCGCCGCACCGACCAGGAACTCACCCTGGCTCACCGCCTCGACCCGCGACAGGCCGGCGGGGGCGGCGCCTTCCTTGACGACGTGCGGGCCGGCGTCGTCGTAGAACAGCATCTCGATGGGCATGATATTGCCACTGCTCGCGAAGGCGCGCAGCAGCAACTCGGCGAAAGCCGCGGCTTCCTCGCTGTCGGCGGTCGGCCGGCCGATGTCCACCACCTCGCGCGCCGCGCGCGCCAGCGCCTTGGCGCCCGCGTCGAACGCCGCCGGCACCGTGTCCCGCACCTCACCCGAGGTCGCGAACACCTCTCGCACCGCGCCCTCCACGCCGACCAGGACGTCGGCCAGGGGCGGCAGGTCGCCCAGGACCGCGACGCCCTGCAGCGCCGACATCGCCTGGGTGACGCCGGGCAACGCGTTGCGGCCGCCCGGATCGGCGACCAGCGCGCGCGCCGCGCGATCCATGGCGCTGGCGATCGCCGCCGCCTCGCGCGCGACAAACGCCCGCGCGCCGGCATCGAGCCCCTCGCCCGATGCACGTCCCGCCGGGGCCGGCCGCCCTGCCAGCCGCTCCAGCAAGGCACCGAGGGCCTCGGCCTTCGCGGCGTCTTCGTCCGACGGCGCGCGCACCTTGCGGAGCAGCACCTTGCAGTCGTCCACCGCCCGCACCACCGCGCCGCGGGCGTGCTCGTCCCACGCTACCCGCCCGTCGCGCACCGCCCGGCCTACCGACTCCAGTCCCTGCGCCGCGCGGGCTATCGCCGGCTGGCTCGCCATCAGCGCGCTGCCGCGGAACGCGCGCGCGATGCGCACGAACTCCTCGACCGAGTCGAAGGCCCCCGGCGCAGATTGCGCCAACGTGTCGAGCCGCTCGAGGTATTCGCCGGCCTCGAGCACGAAGAAATCCGTCATCCCGATCGCGTTGGTCATGGTCCCCCCGTCACTCGCGCGAAGCTATGGCGCGCCGCGGGCGCGGTCAATTCGCTCTCGCATTTCGCGCACCGCCCGCTCGATGCCCACGAAGACGGCCCGGCTGATGATGCTGTGGCCGATGTTCAGCTCCTCGATCTCCGGCAGCGCGGCCACCGGGCCGACGTTCTCGTAGGTGAGCCCGTGGCCCGCGTGCACGGCCAGGCCGAGGGCGCGCGCCTGGCGCGCCGCCGCCCCGACCTCCGCCAGCGCCGCGTCGCCCTTGCGCCAGCTCCCGGCGTAGCGACCGGTGTGCAGCTCGACCGCGTCGGGCTGCAAGGCCGCCGCGGCCGCGACGGTCTCCCGGTCGGGGCTGATGAACAGGCTGGTCCGCACTCCCGCCGCCGCGAGGCGCTCCAGCGCCTTCCGAATCCGTGCCGCGCCGCTCACGCAGTCGAGGCCACCCTCGGTGGTGATCTCCTCGCGCCGCTCCGGCACCAACGTGGCCTGGTGGGGCCGCAGCCGCTCGGCGATGGCCACGATCTCGTCGGCCGCTGCCAGCTCCAGGTTCACGACGGTGCGCACCGTCCGGGCCAGCAGCTCGACGTCGCGGTCCTGGATGTGGCGGCGGTCCTCCCGCAGGTGGACGGTGATCCCGTCGGCGCCCGCCTGCTCGACCAGCACCGCGAGCCGCACCGGATCGGGCTCGTCGGTGCGGCGCGCCTGCCGCACCGTCGCGGCGTGGTCGATGTTCACGTACAGTCTCACGCTTGCTCGCTCCCCGGGCGCCGGTTAGCTTCGCTGCTCGTGGTCTCCACACATCGCTTGCTCGCCGCGCTGGGCCTTGGAGCGCTGGTTGCCTGCTCGGGCCAGCACGTTTCCGTCGGTCCGGCCCCCGCGTCACCAGAGGCGACGGTAGGGCAGTTCCTGGCCGCCGTCAACGCCAACGACCACGCCCGGATGGCCGAGCTGTTCGGCGACGAGCGCGGCCCGTTCGCCGTCTACGTCCGGAACGCGGCCAGGCGCGACTCGATCCTGACCGTCATTCAGCATCTGCTCGTGACCGACTCCGCGCACGTCACCGGCACCGAGCCGGCGCCCGGTAAGGTCACCTGGCGGCTGCTCCGCGTGGACCTGTTCCACGGCGGCAAGCGAGTGGCCGTCCCGTTCACCGTGGCACCGCAGCGTGCCGGCGGATGGCTCGTCGCGGCAGTGGATATCCTTCAGTTGATGCCGTCGGCGGGCCCCCGTCCCAACCCCTAGTCCGACAGCTCGAGCAGGATGCCCGCCGTCGTCTTCGGGTGGAGGAACGCGACCCGCCGGCCGTCGGCGCCTGGACGGGGGGTTTCGTCGATGAGCTGGTAGCCGGCCGCGCGGCAGCGTCGCAACGCCTGCTCGAGGTCGGGGACGTGGAAGCAGAGATGGTGGATGCCGGGGCCGTGCCGGGCGAGGTACTTGCCGATCGGGGTGGCCGGGTCGTCCGAGCTCAGCAGCTCGACCTCCACGCCGCCGGCGGCGAGGCCGACGACCGTGGCGCCGTCGGCAGCCTCGGGAGGACGAGGCTCGAGCCCGAGGACGTTGCGGCAGAGCGCGACGGCCTCGTCGAGGCTCCGCACCGCCACGCCGACGTGGGCGAGCCGGGCGCCGGGAGCATGCTGGACCGCTGGCGGGAGCACGCGGACATTCTAACTCGGAGTCGGGAGTCATGGCAGGGTCGCAGGCGCTGGCGGTGACGGACGGGACGTTTCAGTCCGAGGTGGAGCAGGCCCAGGGGCTGGTGCTGGTGGATTTCTGGGCGGAGTGGTGCGGGCCGTGCCGCGTCATCGCGCCGATCCTGGACCAGATCGCCGTCGAGTACGCCGGCAAGCTCAAGATCGCCAAGCTGGACGTGGACGCGAATACGCAGACGCCGGTGCGCTTCAACGTGCGCTCCATCCCCTCGCTGCTCTTCTTCAAGGGCGGCAAGCACGTGGACACGGTGGTGGGCGCCGTGCCGAAGGCGCACCTGGTCGGGAAGATCACGCAGCACATCTAAGCGCCGATGCGAGCCTCGACCGCCGTCCTGACGGACACTTCGATCCGGCTGTGGGACCTGGGGTTCCCGCCCGGCCGGGTCCTCCTCGCCCGCACCCGTGCGGCGTATGTGGCGCTCGACAGCCTCATCGCCTTCAGCAAGAAGGACCGCGACGGGAAGGTGGACGCCTATCTCGCGGCGTACCTCCCGGACGAAGTCGTGCTGCTGTTCTTCCTGGGCGGCGACCTGGTGAACGCCGCCATGCTCACGCCGGCCGGGCGCGTGCCGATCGGGTTCGGCGAGGCGCTGCGGCGCATTCAGGCCGAGGCGGAGCGCGGGGAGATCGCGTTCCACGAGGCCTCGCCCGACCTGCTGGCTGCGATCTACGCCTCGTGCGCGCAGCCGCCCCTCCCGGTGCAGCTCGACCCCCGCACGCCGGAATCGGTGTTCAAGGCGCTGTTCGAGCGGCGCTGGTCCGGACTGCTCGAGCTGATCTCGAACGGGCGCGTGAACTACCTGACGGTGAAGGACGGCCGGTTCGCGTCGGGGCACTTCTCCGACCGGCGAGCCGACGAGCCGCCGTTGAGCTACGTGGCGCGCCTGTTCACCTCCGTGCCACCCGAGCCGCTTCCCACGGTGGTGATCAAGCTGTACGACGCGCCGCCGCCGCTGCCGCTCCAGGCGCCGCCGGCCATGATCGCGATGTTCCGCCAGTACGTGTGGGATCTCAGCGACCTGATCGAGCGCGAGGCCCCGGGCGAGGGCGCGAAGCGCGCGGAGCGGGTGCGGCAGCGCCTGCTGCCGAAGCATCCGGTGCTGGGCTGCGTGGGTGGCGCCCGCGACGCGGCGGCGGCGGAGCCGGTCGTGGAGCCGCTCGCCCTGGCTGAAGGCGTCGCGGCGTGGACGCGCGACCTGCTCTCCGAGGTCGAGGTCCTCGCTCCCCAGAGCGCGCCGCGACTGGTGCGGCTCTCCGGGCGCGAGCACCGCTTCGCCCTCAACGCAGTCGGCTTCTTCGAGAAGCTGCCGTGGCGCGTGCAGTGGTGAGACGCGGGACGTTGTACGTGCTGAGCACCCCCATCGGCCATCTGGGGGATTTTTCTTTTCGGGGCCTGGAGGTGCTGCGGCAGGTGGCGGTGGTGGCCGCGGAGGACACCCGCCGCACCCGCCGGCTGCTCGCCCACTACGCGGTGTCGCGCGAGGTGGTGAGCCTGCACGCGCACAGCGGCCCGGAGGTCATCGAGCGCATCCTCGACCGCGTGGAAGCGGGAGAAGACGTGGCCTACGCGACCGACGCGGGGACGCCGGGCATCTCGGATCCCGGCGCCGAGCTGGCGGCCAGGGCGCACGAGCGCGGCCTGGTCGTGGTCCCGGTCCCGGGGCCGGCCGCAGTGATCACGGCGCTCGCGGCCGCGGGATTCCCGGCCGACCGCTTCGTGTTCGCGGGCTTCCTCCCGAGGAAGGGGACGGGCCGTGCCGCGCTGCTCGCGCGCATCGCGGCGGAACCGTGGACCACCGTGTGCTACGAGGCGCCGAACCGCACGGTGGCGCTGCTTCAGGACCTGGCCGCGTGCTGCGGGCCGGACCGGCCGGCCGCGGTGGCGCGGGAGCTGACCAAGCTGCACGAGGAGGTGCGGCGCGGAACGGTCGGCGCGCTGGTCCGGTACTACGAGGAGCACCCCCCGCGCGGCGAGGTGACGATCGTGGTCGGCGGCGCGCCCAAGGGTGGCGCGGCGGCCCCCGCCGCCGCGCCGGGGGAAGCGGAGGCGCGCGCGCTGGTGGCCGCGCTGCGCGCCGCCGGCAGTGCCCCCGGAGCCATCGCCAAGGAGCTGGCCCAACGCTTCGGAATCTCCCGCCACGACGCCTATCGCCTGCTGACGCGGTGAGCGCATGGCCCCGCTGACCATCGGGCGGGTGCACTACGACGGCGGCGGAGACTGGTACGCGGATCCGTCCAGCCTCCCCAACCTGCTGCGGGCGATCCGCGAACGGACCACGCTGGCGACGGCCGACCGGGAGCGGGCGGTGCGCCTCACCGACCCGGCGCTGCCGGATGTCCCCTACCTCTACATGACCGGGCATGGCAACGTGCTGTGGTCCCCCGACGACGTGCGTGCGCTGCGCGCCCACCTCGATGCGGGTGGATTTCTGCACGCCGACGATTGCTACGGGATGGACAAGTCGTTCCGGCGCGAAATCGCGAAGGCGTTCCCCGACCGGCCGTTCGCCGAGGTGCCGCTCGCCCATCCGATCTATCACACCGTGTACGATCTTCCGCTCGGCCTGCCCAAGGTACACGAGCATGACGGCCTGCCTGCGCAGGGGTTTGGCATCTTCTTGGGCGGGCGGCTCGCGCTCTACTATTCGTACCAGTCGGATATCGGGTGCGGGTGGGAGGATCCGGAAGTGCATCACGATCCGGCGCCGATCCGCGAGCTGGCGCTCCGGATGGGGGTGAACCTGTTCGTCTACGCGGTCAGCGGGAGCGCGTGAGCCGGCTGCTCGGCGACCTGGCGCGGCTGCGCGCGACGCTGGCTCGGCGGCGCGGGGCTGCGGCGCTCGTGGGCGCGCTGGCGGCGTCGCTTGCGCTGTTCGCCGTCGCGGCGCTCGCCGGCCGCGCCGGGCTGTTCTGGCAGGCGGGATGGGTGCCCCTCGCGGTGTGGATCGCCGCCCTGGCGCTCGTGGGGGCGGCGCTGCGCGGGGCGCTTGCCGGGTGGCGGGCATCCGCTGCTGCGCTCCGGGAGACGGCGGCACTGGTGGAGCGGGAGCAGGCACTGCGCCGCGGCAGCTTCGTGGGCGTGGTGGACGCGGCCGCGGCTGCACCGGCAGGCACGTCGGCCGCGCTGGTGGAGAGCGCGGTGCGGCGGCTGGTGGAGCGGCTGCCCGCCACCGGGAGCGCCGCCTGGACTCCCGCGACGCTGCGCTCGCTGGCCGCGCTGGTGGGCCGACGGACCGCCGCGTTCGCCGTCGCCGCGGGCGGCGCCGTACTCGCCTTCAGCTTCGCGGGCGCCGCCGCGGCGCCACTGGCCTCGCCGATCCGCGCGCTGCGGGCATCGTGGGCCGCCCGGGTCGAGGTCGTGGTGTCGCCGCGCGAGGTGCGGCGCGGCGGTTCCGTGACGGTGCTGGCGCGCTCCAGCGCTCCGGAGGAAATCCGGCTGCACGTCCGCGAGACGGGCGACATCTGGCGTGAGGTGCCAGCCGCGGCAGTGGCGCCGGGCCGCGCGACGGCCCACCTCACCGGCGTCGTGGCACCGACCTACGTATTCGCCACGGTCGGCCGCGCCGCATCGGACACCGTGCGCGTCGGCGTGATCGAGCCCCCCTTCCTCACCGATTTCACGGTCACGGCGCACTACCCCGCGTACCTCGACCGGCAGGACGAAACCTTGCCGGCCGACTCCGGTGTGATGCTGCTCCCCGTGGGAACGCTGCTCGAGCTGCGCGGCGCGACCTCCGCGTCCCTCTCGGCGGCGTCCCTCACAGCCGGCGGGCAGCGGGTGGCCCTGGTCGCGGCCGGGCAGGCGTTCCGCGGCGGGTTGGTGGTGCGCGGCTCCGCCGCGTGGCGGCTGGCACTCGCCGACGGCGCCGGCGCGCCGTATCCCGAGCCGCTGCCGGTGCTCAACGTGCGGGCGGTGCCCGACAGCGCGCCGGTCGTCACCGTCCCGGTGCCCGGCTCCGACACGTCTGCGCCGCTCGACCTGAGGCTTCCGCTGGTGGTGGACGCGCGCGACGACCACGCGCTCGCACGCGTCGAGGTCGTGAGTTGGAGGGTGAGCCGGCTCGGGACGGCGGGTGAGCGGAGCGTGGACACGCTGCCCGGCGTGGCGGGCGCGGACCACGTGGTGCAGAGCGTGCTCCTCGACCTCAACGGCCGTGGCCTGTTGCCGGGCGACACGCTGCGCTTCTTCGCGCGCGCGACCGACCGTGCGCCGCAGCCGCACGTCGGGGTGAGCCGCGAGTTCAGGGTTCGGCTCCGCAGCCTCGCCGAGCTGCGCGAGGCGGTGCGCTCCGGCGTGGACAGCCTGGCCGGCCTGGCCTCCGACCTGGCGGGGGACCAGGCGACGCTGAGCCGGCGCACCAGCGACCTGGCGGCCCAGCGCAATCGGAGCGCGGATTCGACGCCGGGAGCGGAGCAGGCCGCCGCCGAACGGACCCCGGCGCCGGCGGACGCGCCGCGCGCGGAGGCGGCACGAGCCGGCTCGCTGCCGTTTGAGCAGGCGCAGGACGCCGGGCAGATCCGTGAAGAGCAGCAGCGGCTGATGGAGCGCGCCGACTCGCTGCGCCGCGAGCTGGCCCAGGTGGCGCAGGCGGCTGAGGACGCGGGGTTGAACGATCCGGCCTGGCAGCAGCGGCTGCAGCAACTGGACTCGCTCCTCCGTCAGGCGATCACGCCCGACATGGCGGCGCGGCTCGACGAGCTGCGACAGGCGCTGGCGCGCCTCGACCCGCGCGCGGTGGAACAGGCGCTGCGGAACCTGGCGGACGCGCAGCGCGAGCTGCGGCAGGAGCTGGAGCGCAGCGCCGAGTTGTTCGAGCGGGCGGCGCTCGAGGGCTCGCTCCAGACCTATGCGCAGAGCGCGGATGCGCTGCGGCGCTCGGAGGAACAGTGGGCGGCTCGCGCCCCCGAGCGCCGCGGTGCCGACACCGCCGGCGCGGCCGCCGAGCAACGGGGGCTCCGCCGTCAGGCCGACACGCTGCAGGCCGGACTCAGCGCGCTGAGTCCACGGCTTCGCGAGCGGTCCGACACCGCGACCGCCGGCGCCGTCGAGCGGGGGGCGCGGCAGGTGGCGCTGGCGGCGGACCGGATGCAGGGGGCGGCCGGCGCCATGTCGGGGGCGCAGCAGGCTGACGCGCAGCAGCAGGCGGAGGAGGCGGCCCGCGACCTCCAGCCGGTGGCGGACTCGCTGCGCCAGGCCCAAGAGAAACTGTCTTCGGGCTGGCGCGCGCAGGTGCTGAAGTGGCTCCGCGACGCCCAGTCCGAGACGGTCACGCTGGCGGAGGAGGAGCAGGGGGCGGCCAACCGGCTGAAGCGCGGCGAAGGCTCCGGCGACATCAGCGGTCTCCAGTCGGCGCTCGAGCTGGGCCTGGACCAGATCGGCCGCCGGCTCGCCCAGGCGGCGGGGCGGAATGCGCTCGTGTCCCCGCGCCTTGGCGCGGCGCTGGGCCAGGCGCGGGCACAGGTCGAGCAATCGCGACGCTCGCTCGAGGGCCCGCGCGCCGACCCGAGCGAGGCGGCGGCCAGCGCGCAGGCCGCGGCGCAGTCTCTCTCCTCGGTCGCGTTCCAGATCATGCAGTCGGGTGATGAGGTCGCCGGCTCGCAATCTGGATCGGGCCTGGCGGAGGCGCTCCAGAAGCTGGCCGAGATGGCAGGGCGGCAGGGCGCGCTCAACGACCAGCTCGCCGGGCTGATCCCGGTGCTCGGTCAGGGCGCGCCGGGCGAGATGGTCCTGCAGCAGCTGCGCGCCATCGCGGCGCGCCAGCGGGCGTTGGCCAACGAGCTGGAGCGGTTGGGTGGGATGGGACTGCCGGGACGCCCGGAGCAGCTGGCGCCCGAGGCCCGGCGCCTCGCCGACCGGCTCGAGTCGGGCCAGCTCGACCGCGCGACGCTCGAGCGGCAGCAGCAACTGTTCCGGCGGATGCTGGATGCCGGGCGGACGCTGCGCAACGACCGTGACAGCGATCCGGAGCGGCGCAGCGAGACGGCGCGGCAGCAGTTCGGGCGGGTCCCCGCCGGCACGGTCCCGGTCGAGGCCGTGCTGCGCTATCCCCTGCCGACGTGGGAGCAGCTCAAAGGGCTCACGGCCACCGAGCGGTCGATGGTGCTCGACTACTTCAAGCGGATCAATGGGCAGGATCGCTAGGGGAGCGCTGGCGCTGCTCGCGCTGCTGCTGCCCGCCCAGGCGGTGGGGCAGGCCACGCTGACGCGCGCCATGGACATGGAGCAACAGGGCCAGTGGGGTCTGGCGGCGGCCTCCTACGCGGCCGCGCTGCGCCAGGAGCCGGGCAACGCCATCGCGCTGCTCGGCCTGGAGCGCGTGGGCGAGCGGGCCGAGTGGCGCGACTCGGTGGTCGCGTACGCCGAGCGCGCGCTGCGGGACGACTCGACGAACACCACGGCCTTCGCCGTCGAGGTGCGGGGTCTGCGTGGAATGGGGCGGGACTCCCTGGCGGCGGCGGTGCTGGCGCGGTGGGTGGTGGCGGAGCCGCGGAGTCAGATGCCGTACGGCGAGTGGGCCCAGCTCGACTTGGCGGCGGGGCGCACCGGCGACGCGCGGGATGTGATCATGCTCGCGCGCGAGCGACTCCGCGGCCCCACGGCGCTCGCGCCGGAGATGGCGCGCGTGGAGATCGCCTCCGGACAGTGGACGCGGGCGGCGGCCGAGTGGCGCGCCGGGGTGGCGGCCGAGCCGCAGTACGCGGAGGCCGCGGCGTTCAGCCTCCGCCCGGCGCCGGTCGCGACCCGCGACGAGCTGCTCGGCGTCCTGATGGCACCGGGCGGGGGCAGCACGGCCGCCCGTCGCCTGGCCGCGGACCTGCTCCTGGGCTGGAACGAGCCAGGGCGTGCCTGGGCGATCCTGAGCGCCGAGTTGCCGGCGGCGGGGCCGCTGCGGGTCGAGGCGCTGCAGAGCTTCGCCAACCGGGCACGCTCACTCGACGGCCCCGGCGCCCAGCACGCCGCCGCGGAAGCCTATGAGATGATGGCCGCACTGGAGCCGCCGCCGGCCGCGGTCGGCACGCGCATCGAGAGTGCGCAGGCGTATGCCGCGGCGGGCGACGCCGCGGCGGCGCGGCGCGTCCTGGGCCCGCTGGTCGCCGATTCCGTCGCCGACGCCGCCACGCGAAGGTCGGTTGTTGCCGCCATGATCGAGTTGCAGGTCCGGGCCGGGGATCCCGCCGCGGCGGCTCAGCTGCTCGACGCGAACGCCGCTGTGCTCACGGGCACGCAGCGGGAGCTGCTCGGCCAGAGCATCGCGCTCGGTTGGCTGCGCCGCGGCGACCTCGCGCGGGCCGCCGCCGCCATCGACGGCGACTCCTCGCTCCGCGCCTTCGAGCTACGTGGCTGGGTGGCGGTGTATCGCGGCCAGCTCGCCGAAGGAGGGCAGGCATTGCGCAGCGCCGGTGCGATGGGCGGCGATCCCGGCGGCGCCACCGCCCGCGCGGCGACCGTCACGCTGCTCGACGCAGTGGGGCGCGACACGCTGCCGGCGCTGGGGGCCGCGCTGCTCCTGGCGGAGCGCGGCGACTCACTGGCCGCCTCGCGCGCCCTGGTCCCGATCGCGCGACAGGTGGGCGGGGACGGGGAGCCGGCGCTGCTGTCGTGGGCGGCCCGGTTCGCCGGCGCGGGCGGCGACGCGGCGGGCGCGGAATCGCTGTGGCGCGAGATCGCCGAGCGATTCCCCACGTCCAGCCAGTCGCCGGCCGCCGAGCTGGCTCTGGCCCGCGCGCTCGCCTCGCGCGGCGATCTCCAGAGGGCGCGGGAGCGTCTGGAAGCGATGATCCTGGCCCATCCGGAGAGCGCCCTCGTCCCCGAGGCACGGCGCGAGCTCGACCGCGTCCGCGGGATGGTGCCGTGAAGCGGCGGGGATTCCTCGGAGTGCTGGGCGGCGCGCTGGGCGTGATGTTGGCGCACAGACGCACAGACGCACAGACGCACGGGGGCACGGGCGCAGGGACGCACGGAAGCACGGACCCCACCCGCCCCCAGGGCGCGGGTTCGCTCCTCATTCCCATGGACGACGCGCAGACCAATCACCTCAAGGCCTACGGGATCGCCTACGACGCCGTGCGGCGTGCCGGGCACACCGAGTGGCTGCTCAACTACCGGGGCGGATCGTTCCTGGTCCCCGACGATGCGGTCGCTCTCCGGGCGGCGACCCTGGCGGGCGTGGCGGTCGAGGGCGTCACGGATCTGGAGATCGTGGCGATCCGCGGCACGATCGAGCAGAACAACATGGACGCGATCATCCTGGAGCGCGCGCCGCGGGTGGCGATCTACGCCCCACCGTTCGCGCCGCCGTGGGACGACGCGGTCACGATGGCGCTGCAATACGCCGACATCCCGTTCACCCGCGTGTGGGACCCCGAGGTGCTCGGCGGACGCCTCGCCGACTTCGACTGGCTGCACCTGCATCACGAGGATTTCACCGGGCAGGACTCCAAGTTCTACCTTACGTATGCCGGCGCCGCCTGGCTGAACGACATGGTGCAGGCGGACCAGGCCACCGCGCGCCAGCTCGGCTTCGCCAACGTGCCGGCACTGAAGAAGGCGGTGGCGGAGCGCATCCGGGGCTACGTGGAGGGCGGCGGCTTCCTGTTCGCGATGTGCACGGCCACCGAAACGCTCGAGCTGGCGCTGGCGGCCCACGACGTGGACATCGCCGCCGCCTTCGCCGACGGCACGCCGATGGATCCCGACGCCGACGCCAAGCTCGACTGGTCACGGGCGATGGCGTGCCAGAACGCGCATCTCGAGAAGAACCCCGCCATCCCCGTCTTCTCCGACATCGACGGCCACCAGGTCAACAACCCGGCGCTGCGCCAGCCGCTGGGCGCGTTCGAGCTGTTCAACTTCAGCGCCAAGATCGATCCGGTGTTCACGATGCTGGTCCAGTGCCACCGCCAGGTGATCCCGGACTTCTACGGCGTCACCACCAGCTTCACGCGCGCCACCCTCAAGAGCGCGGACACCATCCTCGCCGAGGAGCCAGGGGCGCCGTGGGTGAAGTACATCCACGGCGATCTGGGGAAGGGCACCTGGACCTATCTCGGCGGCCATGACCCCGAGGACCCCCAGCACCAGATCGGCGCCCCGGCGACCGACCTGTCGTTGCACCCCACGTCCCCCGGCTACCGGCTCATCCTGAACAACGTGCTGTTCCCGGCCGCCAGGAAGCGCGAACTGAAGACGTGACCGGCGGGCGGCTGGCCACCGCGGCACGCGAGGCGATCGCCGAGGCGATCGCGGCGGCGGGCGGCCGTGAGGTGTCGTTCGTCGCCGACGTCGCGCCCGACGGAACCGTGACCCGCGCCGAGCCGGTGGCGCGCGGCACGGCGGACGCGGTCCTCGCACTCCCGGGCGTCGCTGCGCGCGGGCAGATGGTGCTGCACAACCACCCGAGCGGCGTGCTCGAGCCGTCGAACGCCGATCTCGACGTCGCGGTGCGCCTCCACGACGGCGGCATCGGCTTCGGGATCGTGGACAATGCGGCGACGTCGCTCTACGTCGTGGTCGAGGTGCCGAAGTCGCGGGCCACGGAGGCGCTGGACCCCATCGCCGTGGCGAAGCTGCTCGCGCCCGGCGGCCCGATCGCCGGGGTGCTGGGGCTGCACGAGGACCGGCAGAGCCAGCGCGACATGGCGGCGTACGTGGCGGACGCCTACAACGAAGGCGGCGTGACGCTGCTCGAGGCAGGAACCGGCGTGGGGAAGAGCTTCGCCTACCTGGTGCCCGCGATCCGCTGGGCCGTGACGAACGGCGAGCGCACGGTCGTCTCCACCAACACGATCAACCTGCAGGAGCAGCTGGTGGGCAAGGACCTGCCGCTGCTGGCGCGGGCCATCGGCACCGAAGGGCGTTCGGTGCGGTTCGCCATGCTCAAGGGATGGCGCAACTACGTGTGCCTGAGCCGCCTCGAGCAGGCGGCGCGCGGCGTGGGCACGCTCCTGGAGCCCGACCGCCGCGACGAGCTGGAGGCCGTGAGTTCGTGGGCCGCCCGGACCGCGGACGGCAGCCTGTCCGACCTGAGCTTCGCGCCCAGCACCGAGCTGTGGGATGAGATCGCGGCCGAATCGGACCTGTGCAGCCGGCTCCGCTGCCCGCACTTCGAGCGGTGCTTCGTGTTCGCCGCCCGCCGCCACGCCGCCGACGCCGACGTCGTGGTGGTGAACCACCATCTCCTCGCCAGCGACCTCGCGGTCCGCGGCGCGGCCGGCAACTGGCAGGAGGCGGCGGTGCTGCCTCCCTACCGGCGGCTGGTGCTGGACGAAGCGCACCACCTCGAGGACACCGCGGCCGACCACTTGGGCGCGCAGGCCACGTCGCGCGGCGTCGAGCGGTTGCTCTCCCGCCTGGAGCGCGGCCATCGCGGCGTGCTGCCGGCGCTCACGGCCGCGCTGGCGACGGACGCCGACGAGGTCCTGCGCGAGCTGGCGCTCGAGGTGGTGCACGCTCGCGCCGAGCCCGCCCTCGCCGAGGCGCGGCGCGCCGCGGAGCTGCTGTTCCGGCTGCTCGACGCCTTCCTCGCCGGCAAGACGGACAACGTGGTGCGGCTCACCGACGAGTTCGCCGACGATCCCGTCTGGGCGGCCGGCCTGGGCGACGCGCTGGACGGATTCGGCTATGCACTGAGCCTGCTCCGGGACTCGCTGCTCGCGCTGATGGACCGCCTGTCGGCGGAAGCCGAACCCGCGGAGCGCATCCAGTCGCTCTTGGGCGAGCTGCGCGGCATCGCGAGCCGGCTCGAAGGCGCGCGCGACGCGGTGCGGACCGCGCTCCGCCCCCCCTCCGGCTCGCCGCCGATGGTGCGCTGGGTCGAGCGGCGCGGCGGCTCGCACGTCGCCCTCGCCGCCGCCCCGCTCGAGCTGGCGCCGCTGTTGCGGGACCTGCTGTTCGACCGGGTGGAGACGATCGTGCTCACCAGCGCGACGCTGGCGGCCGGCGGGTCGTTCGACTTCCTGGCGGGCCGTCTCGGCCTCGACATCGCGCCGGCCTGCGCCGGAGCGCGCGAGGTGCTGCCCTCGCCGTTCAACTACCGGGACCAGTGCCTGTTCGCCATCCCCGACGACATCCCCGAGCCGCGCGACGACGCCGAGGCGCACGGCGCCCGGGTGGCCGAGATCGCCGCGGACCTCGCGCACGCCTCGGACGGCGGCCTGTTCGCCCTGTTCACCAGCCACCGGGCGCTGCGCGAGGCGGCGGTGGCGCTGCGCGCGCGCGCCGACGTGGCGGGTCGCTGGCCGCTGCTGGTGCAGGGCGACGCACCGCGCGATCAGCTGCTGCGCCGCTTTCGCGACGCCGGCTCGGCGATCCTGCTCGGGACCGACTCGTTCTGGGAGGGCGTCGACGTGCCGGGGCTGGCGCTGCGCGCGCTGCTGCTGGCCAAGCTGCCGTTCCGCGTTCCCACGGAGCCGCTGACGGCGGCGCGCTGCGAGGCGATTCAGGCCGCGGGAGGCGACCCATTCAACGACTACCTGGTGCCGCTCGCGGGCCTCAAGCTCAAGCAGGGGTTCGGCCGGCTGATCCGCTCCCGCACCGACGTGGGAGCGGTGGTGCTGCTGGACCCCCGGGTGCTGCGGAAGCGGTATGGCGGAGCGCTGCTGGCGGGGCTGCCGGATGCGAGCCGGATCGTCGGGCCGTGGCATGAACTGATCGGAGAGATTCGGGACTTCTTCCAGATACATGGCATTGGAGACGGGGAGGTGATGAAGTGATGATGTGATGGGGTGATGAGGTGATGGGGCGCCACACCCGTCATCACTTCATCACATCATCACCTCCCTCACCTCATCACCTCCCCGCGGGAAGGGGGTGGAAAGGTGGAGCGACCAGGCAAGATCGTCTGTGTCGGCAGGAACTACCGCGAGCATGCCGCGGAGCTGGGCAACGTGGTGCCGGAGCGGCCGCTGCTGTTCCTCAAGCCCCCTTCCGCGGTCATCGGCGACGGCGAGACGATCGTGCTGCCGGAAGCCTCGCGGCGGGTCGAGCACGAGGGAGAGATCGGGGTGGTCATCGGGTCGCGGCTGTACAGGGCCGGCGAGGCAGCGGCGCGCGCGGCCGTCGCGGGCATCACCTGCGTCAACGACGTCACGGCGCGCGACCTGCAGAAGACCGACGGGCAGTGGACCCGCGCCAAGGGCTTCGACACGTTCTGCCCGATGGGGCCGCGACTGCTCGCGGCAGGGCCAGGCTTCGACCTGGCGGAGCTGGAGGTGTGCTGCCGCGTGAACGGGGTCGAGCGCCAGCGCGGCCGCGCGGCGGACATGGTCTTCCCTATTCCGGCGATCCTGGCCTTCATCTCCAGCGTGATGACGCTGGAGCCGGGCGATCTCGTCGCGACGGGCACGCCCGCGGGGGTGGGGCCGCTGGTGGACGGCGATGTCGTCGAGGTCGAGATCCCTGGCGTCGGCGTGCTGCGGAACCCCGTCCGGTCGTCGGTCCGGTAGGCTCCCTGCGGAGCGGAGCGTTGAGGACCCCGCGCACCGCGCCCAGCAGCCGAGGGAGACGGACCAACCCGAGGAGGCGTGGAATTCCGGGACGGCGTGCGGGAATGTCGACGCAAGATGCAGTATTTGCATGCGTCTAACTGGCACGGTGCTACCGGTTGGGCGCTGGTCGCTGGTGGCGTACATTTGCATGGCTGCGGGGTATCACCCTCAATTCTGATGGGCGGCGTCGCGGCGTCGCCGGGGGCCCCGACAGCCAACACTGATCGAACCGAGAGGGCGTTCGTGGCGCACATTGCCAGGCGTGTGGGGGAGTTCCCGGGCTATCCGCTGTCCCACATCTCGCGCCGGAAGCGTGAGCTGATTGCTGCCGGCGTGGATGTCATCGACCTGGGAGCCGGCGATCCGGTCGAGCCGCCTCCGGCGCTCGCCATGGAGGCGCTGGCCGAGGCGCTCAAGGACCCGGCGATGAGCAAGTACGGCTTCCAGCTCGGCCTGCCGGCGTTTCGGGAAGCGGTCGTGCGTTACCACCAGCGCCGCTTCGGCACGTCGTTCGATCCGATGACGGAGGTGTTGCCTCTCATCGGGTCGAAGGAGGGGCTGGCGCATTTCGCGCTGGCGACCACCAATCCCGGTGACATCGTCATCGTACCGGAGCCGGGCTATCAGTGTTACATCGGCGGGGCGATCGCGTCGGGCGCCGAGGCGCGGATCGCGCCGCTCCGGCCGGAGAAGGACTTCCTGGTCGAGCTGGGCGAGCTGCCGCGGAGCGTGCTTCGCCAGATCAGCCTGGTGTACTTGAACTACCCGAACAACCCCACAGCGGCGGTGGCGCCGCGCGAGTACCTCGAGCGGACGGTGGCGGTGTGCCGCGAGTACGGGATCGCGCTTGCCTACGACAACCCGTACGTGGAAATCACCTTCGATGGATACCGGGCGCCGAGCATCTTCGAGATCGAGGGGGCACGCGAGGTGGCGGTCGAGTTCCACTCCTGCTCCAAGTCGTTCACCATGACGGGATGGCGTCTCGGCTGGGCGGCAGGAAACCGCGAGCTGATCGCAGCGCTGACGACCATCAAGTCGTATCACGATACGGGGCCCTTCCTCGCAGTCCAGAAGGCGGGCGCGGTCGTCCTCGACCAGGCCGAGCTGGTGGTGCGGGCGGCGGTGGAGCGGTTTGGCGCGCGGCGCGACGCGGCGGTCAAGGCGCTCGGCGCCGCGGGGTTCGAGGTCGCGTGTCCGCAGGCGACGCTGTATCTCTGGATTCCGCTCCCTGAGGGGCTGAAGTCGGCGGAGTTCGCGAGGATGGCGTTGGAGGAGGAAGGCGTGGTAGTGATGGCGGGCAGCGGGTTCGGCGCATCGGGCGAAGGGTTCTTCCGGGTCGCGCTCACGGTCGGCGAGGAACGGCTCGCGGAGGCCGCGGAGCGAATGGGGCGCGTGCTTGCGCGAGCGTAGATCGTTCACCCTTCCGGCCGGGCGCGCCTGGCCACGGTGGTGGCTCGTCGCGTCGGTGCTGGCGCACTTCGCGGTGCTGACGGCGCTGGTCGAATCCAGCATGTCGTGGCACCGCGAGCGCTCGCGCGGGGGAGTCCTGCTGCTCGGAGCGTCGCCCGGGGAGTCCAGCCAGCAAGTAGTGCTGTATCTGCCCTCGATGCCGGCGGAGCGCGGCCGTGGCCGGGGAGATGGCGAGCCGGCGCCGGGCCACGCCGCCGGCGCGTCGGGGGTGGTGATCCCGACCGTCGTGGCGCCCGCTATCGAGACCGGCGCACCGGCGTTGCGGGTCGGCGCCGGGGGCAAAGACACGGGCTCCGTGGCGCTGGGCGGCTCGCGGCGGGGGCGGGGAGTGCGTGGAGTCACGAACTACACGCCGCAGCTCGGCGACGGGCGCGTCTGGGTAGATCCGGTCACCGGGCAGGCGACGGCGGCGCGGGGGGAGATCCACCTCGACTCGGCGGTGGCGGTACGGATGCAGCAGCTGGCGGACTCGATGGAGAAGAATCCGGGCCCCGACGTCAACGCCGATCCGTACGTCTCCAAGCCCTGGACCTTCCGGGTCGGCGGCAAGACGTACGGGATCGACTCCAAGGGCATCCATCTCGGCGACATCACGATCCCGACGGCGGTCCTGGCTTTCCTCTCGACCCCGCAGGGCAACATCGACCAGGCACGGGCGAACCAGGCATTCATGGCCATGCGGGCGGACATCCTGCGGGCGGCGGCCCGCGCCCAGACGGAGGAAGATTTCAAGCAGGCCGTCAAGGACCTCAGGGAGCGCAAGGAAAAGGAGCACGAAGAGCAGCAAGCCAACCCGCAGCCGGCTCAGCCCGTGCAGCCGGCGCAGCCGTGAAGCTCGTCGACACCGACGAGACCGTCCTCATCGTGACGGGGATCGAGGTTCCGGCGGAGATGAACGACCGGCCGCTGGCGTACCGGCTCAAGGCGGAGATCGACCGGCGCGGTGACGGCAAGGCCTTCCGCGGCGGGCTGGTCGTATCGGACGCGTGGTTCGCGCAGAACCGCATCTTCCACCTTTGTCCCGTGGTCGCGGTCGGCGGGCCGGGCGTCAACGCGCTCGCCGCGAGCCTGGTCAACGATCTGCCCATGCTCGTCAAGCGTGAGGACCGCGCCTTCGTGCAGGGGCGGTGGGACAACGAAGAGAAGCGGGCGAGCCTGTGGGGGATGGACCGCCGCTCCACGGCGGAGGCGGTCGAGATCTTCGTGCGCGAAGGGTACTGCGAGGCGTTCCTCAAGGAAGCGTGGAAGGTGGCGGCGCCGGCCAGCAGCTAGGCGCCCGCCGCGATCTGGTCGCCCGTCTGACGTCCCGCCGCCTGCGCGAGTCCGCGGAACACGTTCCCGTCCTCTGGCGTTGAATGATATGTACCGGCCGCGCGTCGGAGTTACGAAATGCCCCGCACGTGCGTCAAATAGCAGTTGCGGGCCGCCCGTCGCGGCCCGGCGTTCTCATCGCTGAGCCAGGAGACCCCATGACCAATCGGAACCCTCTTCCACTCGTAGCGGCCTTGGCCGCCACGGCGTTCCTCGCCGGCTGCGGCGGCAGTGCCGAATCCGCATCGTCTTCCGTGCCGAGCGTTCGGACGTCCATCAGTCTCGCGCAGACCGGCACGGCGCTGGCGGCGAATGCGTCCCGTGCGCTGTCCGACGTCAGGGGCGGCCGGATCGCGCAGGCTGACGTGGACTCCCTCATCGTGACGGTGACGCAGGTGGACGTCCTGCCCGATTCGTTGCTGGCGTCCTGCCGTCCGCCCGTGGGTGATTCGACCAGTGGATTTCGCCCGGGCGCGCCGGGTGGGATGCAGAGCGGGCCCGGGATGAGCGGCCCCCAGGAGCCGGCCGCCTGCCAGGCGTGGCTCAAGGGTGGCTGGATGATGGGTCCCAGGTTCGGAGGCTTCGGTGGCTTCCCGGACTCGGTGATCCCGTTCGCGCGGCCCGACGATCCCAGGACGCACAATGACAGCCTGCTGCCGCCCGCCACGGGCTGGGGCTCGCTGGCGGACGAGTGGTACAGTCTGGCGGTGGTGGGCAGCGGGCGGCTCGACCTGTTCCATCTGCCGACGGATTCGGCGACGGGTCTCGTGCTTGCCTCGGATTCGGTGCCGGCGGGTGACTACGGCGCGGCCCGCCTCATCGTCAGCAACGCCACGATCTGGCTCAACACGGCCGTCACGACCTGGGACGGCGATACCCTGAAGGCGGACACGGGTTACGCGGTGCTGCTGCCCGCCCGCCCGGGCGGACAGATGGGGATCATGACCACGGCCGGGTTCACGGTGCCGTCGGGCGGCGGGAACGTCGTGCTCATGTTCGACGTGGGCCAGCTGTTCGCCGTGCCCATCGTGACCGACAGCGGCAAAGTCGTGCTGGGGCCGATGCTGAGGCCGCGGAGGATGTGAACAACCGGGGGTTAGGGGCTAGGGGTTAGGGGCTAGGGGTAGGGCCCCGTCCCCACGTGCCGCGGCCGGCTGCTCGACAGGGGGTGAGCGACCGGCCGCGGCGTTTCTCGCCCGTCAACGCGATGCGCATCACCAGCGCTCGGTCTTCACCTCCGCCAGCGTCGCGTGCAGGTCGTTGAAGGTGACGCTCCGCGCCTGTGAGGGCAGGAGCGGGCTCTCGTATTCCGTCTGGCCGCCCCGCACGTCCACGCGGAAGCGCGCCGTGCGCCCGCCCCCGAGGTCGGCCGCCACCAGCACCGGCATGTGGAAGGCGGTGTCCACGCCCTCCTGACGGACCCGCAGGCGCACACGGTACCGGCCGTCCGGCTGCGCTTCGCTGGTCCAGGCCACGTGGTACGTCGCAATGGCCGTGCCCCGGACCCACTCGTCGAAGAACCAGCCCATTGGCGACCCGATGTGCTCCTCCACTACGCGCTGGAAGTTGTCGGTTGAGGCGTCGGCGCCGCTGTACGTCTGGTAGTAGTCCTTCAGCATGGCGATGAACCGATCGTCGCTCATGGTCCGCAGATCCAGCATCAGGACCCGCAGCATGTTGAGCACCCAGGCGCCCTTCTCGTAGACCATGACGCGGCGGCCCTCCGATCCTCTCCTGTCGTAGGGCGTGGCGGTGATGGCGCCCGCATCCTTGCCGGCGTGCAGCACGTCGGACTGGTACTGGTCGAGGAAGCGGAAGTAGTCGTCGCTGCGCTTGCGCTCGGCCTGCAGGTACCAAAGCCCCGAGAACGACGCGAATCCCTCGCTCAGCCACCGCTCGCGGTCGGGACCCGGCAGAACTCCGTTGCCCCACCACTGGTGCGCGACCTCGTGCGCGCGGAAGTACTCGTCGAAGCCGTCCAGGGCAGTGTTCTGGAAGGTCTCGAACGAGAAATCGATGAGCCCCGGAAACGAAACGCCCTCCTCGTACGGGATCTCAGTGACTAAGAAGTGGGTGAAGGGGCTCGGGCCGAAGAGGTACGTGAAGAACTTGAGCGCGTTGGAAACGTCGTCCGCCACGCGTTGCGGTTTCTGGGTCTGCTCGATCAGGAACCAGCCCTCGGCGGCGGCGATCCGCCGAATGGCGCTGTGGGCTTCCTCGGAGAACAGGATGTCAACCGGGAAGGCGCCGGGCTCTTCGGCGTGGTAGCGCTCGAACAGCCCCAGGTTGAAGGTCGCGTACTGCGTCGCGCGCTCCGTCACCCAGTGTGTCGTGAACACGTTGCCCTCGCGCGAGGAGTCGGCGAGCGCCCCAATACTGATGAGGGGATACTGGGCCGGGCTGTGGAACGTGAGGTCGAAGGTGGCCGCGAGCGGGCCCTGGCGGTTGACGGGGTACCACGCGGCGTCGGGGTCCAGGAAGAACATGTCGGCGTACCGATCGATCCCGCCACCGTGATACCAGACGGTCAGCGTGGCCGTGTCGCCCGCCTGGAGCGCGTGGGGTGCCTCTACTTCCAGGACTTCGTCGTCCGAGGCCTTGGAGACCCGTACCGGCTCGCCGGTGCCCCAACGGCCGGAATCGGCGGTCAGCTTCGGCTCCAGCGTAAAGCGCAGCGACGGGCCCACGCTGGCCTGAGCGACCAGCGCGAGCGTCGCCTTCACCCTCAGGTTCAGGCCCGCCGTGAACGCTTCGGTGACTCGGACGTCCATCGTGTAGCGTGTGATCCGCAAGTCCTTGCGGTCGTGAGTCGCGGGAGCCTGTGCCCGCAACACCCCCGCTGCGAGGAGAGCGGCGAATGCGAGCGGCGACAGCGTACGGGGAGCGGCGATGATTAAGCTGCGCATGGGGAACTCCTGTCCGGCCTGACGCCTGGACCCGGCGGAGCGCCGGGGCGCGCGGCGTCCCTGCGAAATCCGCCGTCCCCAGTCTACTGCGGCTGCGTCAGCAGAGCGTTAGACGGGCGACGCCCTGGCTAACGCACGTTCTCGAGGACCTAGCGCAGAACGAGCTGTCGCCCGCCTCTACAATGCCCCCAAGTTGGCGTTCGCGGGAGATACAAGGGCGGGAGGAAGGAGCGTCTGGTGCCCGCTCAGGCAGCGGCAGCGTTGAGCCGCGTGAGCGCGAGGTCCCGGCCCACCACCGCGAGCAGCTCGTTGACTGCCTCGGAGACGAGCGACCCGGTGAGTGCGATTCGCACCGGCTGCATCAATGCGCCCAGCTTCATCCCCTGCGCCTCGGCCAGTTGCCGCAGCTGCAGGTCGAGAGCGGGCGCCGTCCACTCGGCTGCGCCGGCGAGTGACGTCCGCGCCACTTCCAACGCGGCTCGATAGCCCGCGGGGTCCTTCGCCACGTAGGCCGCGGCCTTCTCGTCGAACACCACCGGGTCGAGCCCCGCGCGCAGCCGGGCCCGGTGCGCCACGTCCAGCGTCGTCCGGCCGCGCGGCAGCACGGCCGCCACCAGTTCGACGGCCCGCGCCGGTTCGAGGCCGGCCAGCGCGTCGCCGATGAGGCCGGCGACCCGCTCGGCGCCAAGCGACCGCAGATGCTCGGCGTTCATCCACTCCAGCTTCTGCGGATCGAAGACCGCCGCCTTCTTCAGCACCCCTTCGAACGTGAACGCCTCCACCAGCTCGGCGGCGTCAAAGAAGAGCTCACGGTCGCCGCCGGGATTCCAGCCCAGGAGCGCAAGGAAGTTCGCCATCGCCTGCGGCAGGATCCCCAGGTGCTGATAGTCGGCCACGGCGGTGGCACCGTGGCGCTTGCTGAGCTTCTTGCCGTCGGTGCCGAGGATCATCGGCACGTGGCCGAAGACGGGCACCGGCACCCCGAAGGCGCGGTAGAGCAGGATCTGCTTCGGCGTGTTCGAGATGTGGTCGTCGCCGCGGAAGACGTGCGTGATCCGCATCGCGATGTCGTCGGAGACCACGGCGAAGTTGTACACCGGCGTGCCGTCGGCGCGGAGGATGACGAGATCCTCGAGGTCCTTCCCGTGGAAGGTGATCGGCCCGTGGACCGCGTCCTCCCACGCCACCTCCTCGTGGCTCACCCGAAAGCGGATCGCCCCGTCGTCGAGGTACGCCTTCCCTTCGTCGAGCAGCCGATGCGCGTCGGCCTGGTGGCGTGCGAGAGCGGAGCCCTGGAAGAGCGGACCCTCGTCCCACGTCAGGCCGAGCCACGTCATCCCGTCGAGGATGACCTTCGTGAACTCGTCCGTGGAGCGCTGCTTGTCGGTGTCCTCGATGCGGAGGATGAAGGTGGCGTCGCGATCGGGGCCGTGCGTCCGGGCGTGCTGCACGAACAGCCAATTGAAGAGCGCGGTGCGCGCTCCCCCGACGTGCAGGCTGCCGGTGGGGGACGGGGCGAAACGGACGCGGATCACGCCGGAGACGCGCCCGGCGCGCCCGCCTTCTCGATCCTGGCCCAGGTGTCGCGCAACGTGACGGCGCGGTTGAACACCAGCCGCTCGCCCCGGCCGTCGACGCGATCGCGGCAGAAGTAGCCCTGCCGCAGGAACTGCAGCGGCTGGTCGGGCGTTGTCTCGGCCAGCGCCGGCTCCACCTTGCAGTCGGCGAGCACTTCCAGCGAGGCGGGGTTCAAGACGTCGACGTAGCGCTTGGACTGGAGCTCCGCTGCCGGATCCTCGTCCAGGAAGAGCCTGTCGTAGAGCCGCACCTCGGCAGCCAGGCAGTGGGCCGCCGACACCCAGTGCGACGTGCCGAGCACCTTGCGGCCATCGGTGGTCGTCCCGCCGTGCGAGGCGGGGTCGTAGGTACAGCGCAGCTCGGTCACCTCACCGCTGGCCGGGTCCTTGATCACCCCAGTGCAGGTGATGTAGTAGGCGAACTTGAGCCGGATCTCTCGGCCCGGCGAGAGGCGGAAGTACTTCTTGGGCGGGTCCTCGCGGAAGTCGTCGCGCTCGATCCAGATCTCCCGGGAGAAGGGGAGCTTGCGCGTGCCGGCGGCGGGATCCTCGGGGTTGTTCTCCGCGTCGAACCACTCCACCCGCCCTTCTGGATAGTTCTCGATCACCACCTTGAGGGGCCGCAGCACCGCCATCGCCCGCCGCGCCCGGCGGTTGAGGTACTCGCGCAGGCAGTATTCGAGCAGCGCGGAGGAGACGGTGCTGTCGCGCTTGGCGACGCCGATGGTCTCGGCGAAGGCGCGGATGGCCTCGGGGGTGTAACCGCGACGCCGCAGCCCGGCGATGGTGGGCAGGCGCGGGTCGTCCCAGCCGGAGACGATCTTCTGCTCCACGAGCTCGAGCAGCTTGCGCTTGCTCATCAGCGTGTGGGACAGGTTCAGCCGGGCGAACTCGATCTGCTGCGGATGGGGCAGGTCCGGCAGGTGATCCAGCACCCAGTCGTAGAAGGGGCGGTGGTCCTCGAACTCCAGGGTGCAGATGGAGTGCGTGATGCCCTCGATGGCGTCGGAGACCGGGTGGGCGTAGTCGTACATCGGGTAGATGCACCACCCGTCGCCGGTGCGGTGGTGCGACTCGCGCTTGATCCGGTAGAGGACCGGGTCGCGCATGTTCATGTTCGGCGACGCCATGTCGATCTTCGCGCGGAGCACGCAGGCGCCGTCGGGGAACTTGCCGGCGCGCATCGCTCGGAACAGCTCCAGGCTCTGCGCCGCCGGGCGGTCGCGGCTCGGGCTGGCGCGCCCAGGCTCGGTCAGGGTGCCGCGGTACTGGCCGACCTGCTCAGTCGTCAGGTCGTCAACGTAGGCGTGACCGTGCTCGATCAGGTGCTCGGCATACCCGTACAGCCGCTCGAAGTAGTCGGACGCGTAGTACAGCCGGTCCTGCCAGTCGAAGCCCAGCCAGCGGACGTCCTCCTGGATCGCATCGACGTACTCGACGTCCTCCGCGGCGGGGTTGGTGTCGTCGAAGCGCAGGTTGCACAGCCCGCCGAATTCGCGGGCCAGGCCGAAGTTGAGGTGGATCGACTTGGCGTGGCCGATGTGCAGGTAGCCGTTGGGTTCCGGTGGGAAGCGGGTGTGCACCCGTCCCCCGTGTTTGCCGGCCTGGCGGTCGGCCCTGATGATGTCACGGATGAAGTCGGTGCCTGGCTTGGCTACGGCGTCAGGCATTGGCACTTCTCGTGCCCTTGAAGGACGGAGCGAAACGGAATCGGGTCACAACGGAGAGGGAGGGATTCGAACCCTCGTAACAGGTATTAGCCCGTTAAACGGTTTAGCAAACCGCCGCCTTCAGCCTCTCGGCCACCTCTCCGGGCACTGCGTGCTTCAGGCGCGAAGTCCTAGTGCGCCACGGCGTTAAACGTCGCTAGCAAGCCTCTCCGTCGCAACCCTCGACCACGCTCCGATGGACGCCCCGTGGGCAGAAACGGGGGCATAATCACGCGGTCCGCAGGGCTGACTGAGCTGCTCTAGCACGCGCAGCGGCTTCGCGGTCAATCCCCTTGATGTTCGCTGCCAGCGCGGCGGCATCCTCCGTGAAGTAGTTGGTTGGCGCGTGTGCCGCGTACCGCATCGCCATAGCCGGGGTGCTGTGTCCCAACAGTCTCTGAATGCGAGGTATGGGGACATTCGCTTGGGCCAGATGAACTCCGAAAGTGTGCCTCAGCGTATGGATGGTGACACCGTGCAGCCCAGCAGCCTTGCACACCGATTGTAGCTGACGGGCCGCTGCCTGATAACGATTCAGTGGCCACGGGAATGCTCGGCCCGTCGGAGTCGTCGGGAACTGCGCGAACATTCGCCCAAGGACCACCGCGAGGGGCTCAGGAATAGGCACCTCTCGGTTTGACGCTGTGGTCTTTAGACGACGCTCAGGATGGTCGCGGACCGTGATGATTCGTTCGGCCAAACGCACATTTGCCCCGAGAAGCCACTGCGCCTCACTTATCCTCAGACCCGTGTAGACCAGAGTTGCGTACAGCGGCCACCACAACGGCGGGCAGGTCGCCTCTAGAGAGCGGATTTCATCTGGAGAGAGCCAACGGTCAAGGCCCGGCGGCTCTTTCTCGCGCAGCATTGGAGGCCGCACCACGGTGGAATCTCGTTCCTCGGCCAACTGCTGTGTCCCCCAATTCGTGAGGCACTTTCGGTTAGCACTTCGGGCTACCTGTGACTGCCTCACCCCGGTACTGCTGGGGTGAGCGAAAGCCGAGCGCCGAGTGCGGCGCGACGGCGTTGTAGTCGGCGAGCCACGCCGGAATCTGGTCGAGCACGATCGCGGCCGTGGAGAGGTCCGCGCCCACGATATAATCCCGCCGCAGCGTGTTCACAAACGCCTCCGACATCCCGTTGGACTGCGGACTCGCCGCCGGCGTGGTGATGGGCACCAGGTGCAGCCGCTCGGCCGTGAGCAGGGTGTCGAGGGCCGTGTAGATGCTGCCGTTGTCGCTCAGCCACTGGATCGGCACGTCCGGCCGCTGCCCCGCGCCGAAGCGCGCCGTGACGGCGTGCTGCATCAGCTGCTGGATGTCCGTGCCCAGCAGATCCCGGGGCGCCGCGACATGGGCCAGAGCTTCGCGATCGTGACAGTCCAGGGCGAAGCCGAGTTGCACGAGCTCCCCGTTCCAGCACGCGATCTCCAGCACATCGCTGCACCAGCGTTCGTTGGACACGGCGCGCTGGATGAGTCCCCGGTGCGCCCGCCCGGTCCGCCGCCGTGTGGCGCGCGGGAGCTTCCAGCCGTTGAGCTCCATGACGCGCTGGATCCGCTTGAGGTTGTACCCGGTCTGAAACTCGCGATTGACCAGCGCCCACACCCGGCGCGCGCCGTAGGACGCTCGGGTGCGGATCACCGTGCGGATCTGCGCCGTCACCGCCCGATCGTCCGCGCGCACGTACCGCGCCGGCCGGCCCACACTCTCCCGGTACGCGCAGGCCCGGCTGATCCCCAAGGTCCGGCAGATCGGCGCCATCCCGCGCCCCGTCATGCCTTGCACACGCCGTAGTAGCGGGGTCTTTTTTTTACCTCGTCCCGGGCGGCCTGGAGAATCTCGATCTCCATGGCCTTTTTCCCCAGCGCCCGCTCCAGCTCCTTGATGCGCTGCTGCGCCGCCCGCAGCTCGCTGGCCGGCACCACCTCCTCGTTCGCGCCGACGGCGGCCGCGCTGCCGTTCGTGCTCAGCCGGTGCCAGCGCCGCACGACCGACGGGGAGACCGCCAGCTCCCGCGCCAGCTCCGCCAGTGTCAGCTCCTGCCGGGCCACCCGAGCAATCTGGTCCTGCTTGAACACGGCCGTAAACATGCGCCGTCCATCCGACCCCCGCCGCTGCGTCTCCATCCGACGACCCTCCCTTGAGAAGTCAACCTACGCTTCCCAAAGTGCCTCGTCGAATCGGGGTACACAGCACAACCAAGTGTAGAAGGCCGCCACTGCGCACAGGTCGCGGTTGACCGTGGAGGCCGATGCGTCTGCGCGCGATTGCCGATAGTCCGCGATGAAGCCCCGGGTGATGTCCTTCAACCCGGCCTCTCGACCCAGCGGCAACAACGCGAAAACGCGATTCCACGAAACCGTGTAGCGCGTGACCGTATTGGAAGCGAAGCGACGGCGCGTCTTCCGCGAAATGCCTGAAGGCGAAGCCAGCCACTTGAGGAACTCATCAACGAGCGGTCCAAGGGTCGGACTCTCCATCTTCGCAGCCAACTGTTCCAGTGCCGCCGGGTCCTTGGTGTACGCTTCGTGAACGTCTGCAAGTCGTCTCCGGCCATCGGCGAGCATCGTGAGGATGTCGCGTCGGCCAGCACTTCGGAGTGCGTGCAAGGTCCGCTCCATCGCCTTGGCGCGGCTCTTGTTCGTGGTGTCTGTCGAGACTCGGATGCGTGAGTATCCTACCCACCGCACGTCAACGAAGTAGCTGGCCGCGTCCTTCCGTTTGTAGATACTCATCGTCCGGTCCTCCGGGACGCGACCCACGCCAAGACATCGCTGCGACACCACCGAATCGTCATCGGTGATAGCCGGACGCAGGGGATGCCCAGTTCATAGACGCGCTTCCTGCGGACATTCAGCATAGCGGCAACCTGTTCCACGTTGAGCAGCGCTTCATCATCCTCAACTTGCTGCCCAGTGTGACAATCCGAAAGCTCCTCCGGTGCCTTTCGGGCTGCCTCTCGGTTCGGCTCCTCGGGCCCTGCCAAGGCTTCGGGGGAGGTTCCTGCAGCTCCACTAGGGCGGTCAGGAAGGCCCCAGTCTGGGGTTGGAGGCTCGACGGCACGCTCCTTTCGCGCCGAGGCGCTGGGGCCTCGGCGCCCCGGGGTGCCGGCGAGCAACCCCCCCGAGGGCATTAGGCCCTCCCGCCCGGCCGTCTAGGCGGAAGCGTCTGCGAGATGTCGTACTCCGCCCTTGGGTCCGCCACCGCCTTGGCGATGTATCGGGCGGCTCCCTTCTTGGGGTTATAGCGCACCGCATGGGAAAGGCCGTGCCTCCACGCGTCTCGCAGGTCAAATGCCGAGAGCATAGCGCCACCACCCAACAGCGCGTGCGCGTGGAGCTGTTCGGCGCCGCCGTATTCGAAGACGGCGAACCATGACACCGAACCCAAGCCGCGCCTCTCCAGCACGCGCGTCCACGCGTGGAATCGTCGCTGCGCGGTCGGCATCTTCGGCTCGTCGCGGTACGTGAGCGTGGCGAAGAAGTCCCAAGCGAAGCGTTCCAGCCATGCCCCGTACTCTTCCTGAAGCGCTTTCCCTGAGAGGCTCATGGTGTTTCACCCGACGGTTGCGGTGTTCCCCTAATGGTTGCAACGTCACTCGGCGAACCATTGCAGCGAGTCCGGGTGACGGGCGCAGGACTCTCGTACAAGGTTCTCGCCCTGCCGCGAGTATAGAGGGCGCAAGCCTCGTCTCCGAGACGGATTTGTCAGCCGTTCCGCCGTCGAAGCCGTCTTGCGGTTATGGCATTAATCGACAGGGGGGGCTGTGAGCGGACTCAAACGCGAATTGGCCGTCGAGCGGCGGAGGGGGCCGGGTCGGAAGCGGCTCGAAGAAAAGGTGCGCGAGGACCTCGTCGAGAAGCTGAGGTGGCTCATCGTGGACAAGTACAAAGGGAACCGCAGTGCATTCGCGCGCAACGTTGGACTGCCTGTTCCGACCGTCACCGGCTGGTTCAGGGTACTGCCGGAGGAAGAGGACAAGGACAAGGCGGTCGTGCCTGCGAAGTCCGACCCGACCGAGGTCGTGGCTGACAAGCGGGAGAGAAAGGTCCCAGCGCCCGAGCTGACGCACTTGGTTCGAATTGCCGAAGTAGAGGGGGTGAATCGCCCCGGGATTGCCGGAGGCTCCATTTCTTGAGAGGATGGAGTCATGGCAACGACAACGCGGTACTCCCCGGAGGTGCGGGAGCGGGCCGTCCGGATGGTGATCGAGCACGAGCGCGAATATGCGTCGCAGTGGGCCGCGATCGGCTCGATCGCCGAGAAGATTGGCTGCACCCAGGAGACCTTGCGGCAGTGGGTGCGGCGGGCTGAGCGGGACGCGGGCCAGCGACCGGGGCTCACGAGCGGGGAGCGCGAGCAGCTCAAGGCGCTGGAGCGGGAGAACCGGGAGCTGCGCCGGGCGAACGAGATCCTGCGGAAGGCGTCGGCGTTTTTCGCGCAGGCGGAGCTCGACCGCCGCGCGCGGTGATGGTGGCGTTTGTGGACGCGCACCGGGAGCCGTACGGAGTCGAGCCGATCTGCGCGGAGGTGCCGATCGCTCCGGCGAGCTACTACGAGGCGAAGGCGCGCGAGGCCGATCCCGCCCGGCTCCCAGCCCGGGCGCAGCGGGACGCGGCGCTGCGGCCGGCGATCCAGCGGGTCTGGAAGGCCAACCACGAGGTCTACGGGGCCAAGAAGGTCTGGAAGCAGCTGAATCGGGAGCGGATCCCGGTGGCGCGGTGTACGGTGGCGCGGCTGATGCGGCAGCTGAACCTGCGGGGCGTGGTGCGCGGCCGGCGCTGCCGGACCACGATCCCGGAGGCAGTGGCCGACCGGCCCCGGGACCTGGTGGCGCGGGATTTCACGGTGGACCGCCCCAACGCGCTCTGGGTGGCCGATCTGACGTACGTGGCGACCTGGCGGGGCTTCGTGTACGTGGCGTTCGTGCTCGATGCCTTCGCCCGCCGGATCGTGGGCTGGCGGGTCGCCAGCACCCTGAAGAGCGACCTGGCCCTGGACGCCCTCGAGCAGGCGCTGTACGACCGGGAGACCGACGGCGGGCTGGTGCATCACAGCGACCGGGGCGTGCAGTATCTCTCGATCCGGTATACCGAGCGGCTCGCGGAGGCCGGGATCACCGTCTCCGTCGGCAGCCGGGGGGACGCCTACGACAACGCCCTGGCCGAAACGCTCATGGGGCTCTTCAAGACGGAGGTCATCCGCCGCCGCGGCCCGTGGCGGTCGATCGAGGATGTCGAATTCGCGACCCTGGAGTGGGTGGCGTGGTACAACACGTGCCGGCTGCTGGAGCCCCTCGGCTACGTCCCGCCCGCCGAGTACGAAGCAGCCTACGAGCGGGCCCAGGCAGCCCCAGCGGCACTGGCCACACTCAACCCGTGAGCTCTCCGGAAAACCCGGGGCGATTC